>NC_018664.1:0-2400000 GCF_000299355.1 Gottschalkia acidurici 9a
TGCTTTTTTGTTTATATTTTTTATTTCTTTATATTATTTTTGTTTACTTATAAATTGTGGATTAAGCTGTTTATAAATTTAAATGATTGGAGGTAAATGAATGGGATTAACCTTAGATGAAGTCTGGAGTAATTCGCTAAAAATAATAAGAACGGAACTAACAGAAGTAAGCTTCAATACATGGCTAAAATCTGTAGAGCCTATAACTATGAATGATAATCATATAGTACTAGGAGCTCCAAACGAGTTTACTAAGAGCATACTAGAAGCTAGATACTTAACACTTATAAGAAATGCTATAAAAGAAGTCTCTGGTACAGACTATGATATAAACTTTTTGATTCCAGGTGAAGAGATCAATAATGATTTAGGGCATCAAAACAATCAAGTCCAAGATATTGTATCCTCTAAATCTCAACTAAATCCTAAGTATATATTTGATACATTCGTTATAGGAAATAGTAATAGATTCGCCCATGCTGCATCACTAGCAGTTGCTGAAGCTCCAGCTATGGCATATAATCCATTGTTCATCTATGGAGGAGTTGGTCTAGGTAAAACCCACCTAATGCATGCTATAGGTCACTATATTTTAAGCCAAAATCCGAGCGCAAGTGTAGTATATGTATCATCTGAAAAATTCACTAATGAACTCATAAACTCTATTAGGGACGATAAGAACGTAGAGTTTAGAAGTAAGTACAGAAATGTAGATGTGCTATTAATAGATGATATTCAATTTATAGCTGGAAAAGAACGAACTCAAGAAGAATTTTTTCATACATTTAATGCTCTACACGATGCCAATAAACAAATTATTATCTCAAGCGATAGACCCCCTAAGGAGATACCAACCTTAGAGGATAGACTGCGTTCGAGATTTGAATGGGGGCTTATAGCAGATATTCAAGCACCTGACCTAGAAACCAGAATAGCTATTCTTAGAAAAAAGGCTCAGATGGAGAACATAGACGTTCCAAATGATGTAATGATATATATAGCAACTAAAATTAAGTCAAATATCAGGGAACTAGAAGGAGCACTAATAAGAATAGTAGCGTATTCTTCGTTAACCAATAGAGATGTCACAATAGATCTTGCAGAAGAGGCTTTAAAGGATATACTATCATCCTCTAAGCCTAAGGAAGTGAATGTAGACTTTATAAAAGAAATAGTTTCTAAACATATGGATATAAAAATGGAGGACTTTAACTCTAAAAAAAGAACTCGAAATATCTCTTATCCTAGACAGATAGCAATGTATTTATCCAGAGAGCTAACTGATTTGTCTCTCCCAAAAATAGGAGATGAGTTTGGTGGAAGAGATCATACTACAGTCATACACGCTTATGAAAAGATATCTAATGATATTGAAAGTGATTCAGAGTTTAGAAAAAAAGTTAATCAAATAATAGAAGAGATTAAAGGTGAATAATTAACAATAGTATGTAGACAGTCTGTTGATAAATTGTTAATATATTTTTGTTTTTATATTTCTGTGAAGAAAACCTTAGTTATGTGGATAACTTTATAGTATATATAAACAAAATATTAACATAGTTTTTTGTTCTAATTTTAATAGTTAGCATAACTTATCCACAAATTCACAGGTACTACTACTATTACTACTAATCTTTGTATATTATTATATCTATTTATCTATAAAGGAGGTTATCCACAAAATGAAGCTAATTATCGATCAAAAGGAATTATCAAAGGGAATAAATATTGTTCAAAAAGGAGTATCATCTAAAACTACATTACCAATACTTAGCGGTATACTTTTAAAAGCCGAGGATAATGTATTAACTCTTACAGGAACAGATTTAGAAATAGGGATAGAGACATCTATTGAGTGTAATGTAATAGAAGAAGGAAGTATCGTAGTAACTTCTAGAATATTTGGTGATATAATAAGAAAGTTATCAGATTTACCAGTAAACTTGGAAGTAGATGAAAAAGGAAATATCCACATAAGCTGTGGTCCATCTAACTTTAACATATTAGGTCAACCTTCAGAGGAATATCCACAGCTTGAAAAAATAGAGGATTTAAATTCTTTTCAAATTCCAAAGGATTTATTAAAGAATATGATAAGACAAACTGTATTTGCAACAGCTCAAGATGAAACTAGGCCTATACTTACGGGAGCATTACTTGAAATAACTGATGGTAAAGCCACTCTAGTTGCATTAGATGGATATAGATTAGCTCTTAAGAATATTTCTGTGGATTTTTCCGGAGATGTAAAGGTTGTAATACCAAGTAAAACTTTAAATGAAGTTAATAAAATACTAGAAGATGATGATTCTGACGTAAAAATAATATGTGCAGACAATCATATTATTTTTAAAGTAGGAAATACTATAATAACCTCAAGACTTCTAGAAGGACAATTTTTAAATTATAAAGATATAATAAGAAATGAATATAAGTCTAAAGTAAGAGTTAAGACTAAGTATATTCAAGATAGTATAGAAAGAGCTTCATTACTTGCTAGAGAAGGGAAAAATAATTTAATAAAATTAGATATATCTGACGATAAACTAATTATTACTTCAAACTCTGAAATAGGGAATGTACATGAAGAAATACCTATACAATTAGATGGAAATGATATGGAGATTGCATTTAACTCTAAATATATTTTAGATGGAATAAAAGTTATAGATAGTGAAGAAATAGTTATGGATTTGGTAAGTAGCGTAAATCCATGTATAATAAAACCACTAGAGGATGAAAATTATACTTACTTAATATTACCAGTTAGACTAGCATAATAAGATATAAACTATCAAACATTATAAAAATTTAGACACCTATTAATAGGTGTCTATTATATTTAAAGGAGGAAGAATGATGAGAGAAATAACTATAGAAACTGAATTTATAAAATTAGATCAACTGTTGAAATATGCCGAAATAACACAAAGTGGTGGAGAAAGTAAAATTTTAATAAAAGAAGGGGAGGTAAAGGTAAACGGAGAAGTAGCATTTGAGAGAGGGAAGAAAATAAGAAGTGGTGATATAGTAGAGGTAGACGGTTTTGAAAAGTTTATAATAAAGTAAACTTAAGTATAATTTTTTTTTATGATATAATAAATTGTTAATATAGAAAAATATTTTTAAGAAAGATAAAAAATCAGGGAAGGAGAAGCTATATTGCATGTAGAGAGCATTAGATTAATTAATTTTAGAAACTATAAAAAATTAAATATAAAATTAAATAAAAATTTGAATATCTTTTTAGGACATAATGCTCAGGGGAAAACAAACCTTTTAGAATCAATATATATAGCTTCTAGTGGAAGATCGTATAGGACTAATAGAGATAGAGAGCTTATAAATATAGAAAAAGATGCAGGATATATAGGACTAAAAGTAGTAAAAAGTGAATTTGACAAATATATAGAAATTAAATTTGAAAAAAGTAAAAATAAAAGAGTAAGAATAAATAAAGTAGAAATAGACAAATTATCTGAATTAATAGGACAGATAAATGTTGTGATATTTTCACCAGAAGATTTAAACTTAATAAAAGGTGGTCCTTTAGAGAGACGGTCATTTTTAGATATAGAAATATCTCAAATAAAACCAAGATATAGATATAATTTAAGCAAATATAATAAGATATTATTTCAACGTAATAATCTTTTAAAAAAGGTGAAGTATGACAATACTAATCTAAAGACTATAGATATTTGGAATCAACAACTAATAGATACGGGTACAGAAATAATAATTGACCGAATAAACTTTACAAAGGGCTTATCTGACATATCTAAAGACATTCACAAAAAACTTACAACGGAAAATGAAAATTTATCAATACACTACGTATCTTCATTTAAAGTGGACGAAGAAAATATAAAAAGAGAAGAAATAAAAGAAAACTTTAAAAAGTTATTAGATAAAAGTTTGGACAGGGATATAGAAAGATGTACTACTGAGTATGGTCCACATAGAGATGACATAGAAATTTTAATAAATGGTATGACATGTAGAACATATGGTTCTCAAGGTCAACAAAGAACTGCTGCACTTTCATTAAAGTTAGCAGAAGTAGAACTTATAAAATCGGAGATAGGGGAGTATCCGATACTGTTGCTAGATGATGTACTATCTGAACTAGATATAAACAGGAGAAAGTCACTAGTTACTACATTTAAAGATATACAGACTATAATAACTTCTACAGATGATATAGAAGTGGATGATATAGGGGAAGAGTCTAAAAGTGTATTTTTAATTAATAACGGTGAAGTTTTATATAAAAAGGGGTGATAAAATGTTGTTGCATCTTGGAAAAGATAAAGTAATACCTTTGAAAGATATTATAGCTATAATAGACGCAGAATCAGCATTTAAATCAGAATACACAAAAGAGTTCTTTAAAATAGCAGAAGAGGATGGGTTTATAAATAGCACGAATGAGGAAATAAAATCGTATATATTAACTGAAAGATCTAACAAGCATAAAAAAGGTGATCTAAAATCAAGACAAAGTATAATATATACTTCAAATATATCAACAGTTACTCTTCAGAAAAGAGCAGGATTTATTGAAAATATATAATATAGAGAAAACTAAAATAGATTGGAGGACATTTGATGTCTAGAAATCAACAAAATGTAACTTATGGAGCTGAACAGATACAAGTTCTAGAAGGTCTGGAACCTGTAAGAAAAAGACCAGGTATGTACATTGGAAGTACAGGTCCTAAGGGGTTGCATCATCTAGTATACGAAGTAGTAGATAACAGTATAGATGAGGCACTAGCTGGAAGATGTGACACTATAAAAATAAGCATAAATGAAGATGGGTCAGTAACGGTATCAGATAATGGTATAGGTATACCAGTAGCAATACATCCTAAAACCGGTAAATCTACAGTAGAAACTGTACTTACAGTACTTCATGCCGGTGGTAAATTTGATGGGGGCGCATATAAGGTTTCAGGAGGACTTCACGGGGTAGGAGTATCTGTTGTAAATGCGCTTTCAGAATGGCTAGAGGTAGTAATAAAAAGAGAAGGAAAAATTCATAAACAAAGATTTGAAATAGGAATACCTCAAACAGAGTTAGAAGTAATAGGTGACTCTGATGAAACAGGTACTACGATAACATTTATGCCAGATGCAACTATATTTGATGAAGTAGAGTTTAAGTATGAAACATTAGAATATAGATTAAGAGAATTAGCATTTTTAAATAAAGGTGTAAAAATAATCTTCGAGGATAAAAGAACAAATAAAGAACAGGAGTTTTTCTATGAAGGTGGAATAAAGGCTTTCGTAGAGTATATGAATAGAAATAAAGATTCTATCCATAGTGATGTAATTTACTTTGAGGGAGAAAGAGAAGATTCTGTTGTAGAATTAGCTTTACAGTACACTACTGACTATAGTGAAAATATACTTGCATTTGCTAATAATATAAATACTCATGAAGGAGGTTCTCATCTTAGTGGCTTAAGATCAGCTTTAACTAGAGTAATAAATGATTATGCTAGAACTAATAGCTTATTAAAAGAAAAAGATGAAAACTTAACAGGAGATGATGTAAGAGAAGGTATTACAGCTGTATTATCTGTTAAGTTATCAGAGCCACAATTTGAAGGACAAACTAAAACTAAACTTGGAAACAGTGAAATGAGAGGGATTGTAGAAGGTGTAGTATATGATTCTTTAAATAGATTTTTAGAAGAGAACCCTAAAGAAGCAAAAATTATAATAGATAAAGGGATAAAGGCGGCAAGAGTAAGAGAAGCTGCGAGAAAAGCTAGAGAGCTTACTAGAAGAAAGAACGTATTAGAAAGCTCAGCACTTCCGGGAAAATTAGCTGACTGCTCAGAGCGAGATCCTGAAAAATGTGAAATATATATAGTCGAAGGGAACTCAGCAGGGGGATCTGCAAAACAAGGAAGAGATAGATCAACCCAAGCTATTTTGCCTTTAAGAGGTAAGATAATGAATATAGAAAAAGCTAGATTAGATAAAATTTTAAGTTCAGATGAAATAAAAAATATGATAACAGCTTTTGGATGCGGAATAGGTGAGGATTTTGATCCCAACAAAATAAGATATGGTAAAATTGTAATAATGACCGATGCGGACGTTGATGGTGCACATATTAGAACTCTTTTATTGACATTCTTCTATAGATATATGAAACCTCTTATAGAAAATGGCAATATATTCATAGCACAACCTCCACTGTATAAAGTTAAAAAAGGAAAAGTAGAGAAATATGCATATGATGATAGAGAACTTGAAGTCGTACTAGACGAGATTGGAAGAACAGGATATAGTCTTCAAAGATACAAGGGTCTAGGAGAAATGAATCCAGAACAACTTTGGGATACTACAATGAATCCTGAAACTAGGACTATGCTTCAAGTAAATATAGAAGATGCAGCAGCAGCAGATGATATATTTACAACTCTTATGGGAGATAAGGTAAAACCAAGAAGAGAGTTTATAGAGGAAAACGCCCTAAATGTAAAAAACTTAGATATATAATAGTTTCATATGAAACACTATTTGAGGAGTGAGAATTAAATGAGCGATGATAATAAAAGGGTTGTGGATATAGACATAAGAGAAGAAATGAAAAAGTCATACTTAGACTATTCTATGAGTGTAATAGTAAGTAGAGCATTGCCTGATGTTAGAGATGGACTAAAACCTGTTCATAGAAGAATACTTTATGCAATGAATGACTTAGGAATGACACCAGATAAACCCCATAAAAAATCAGCCCGTATAGTCGGGGAAGTATTAGGTAAGTATCACCCACATGGAGATACAGCTGTTTATGATGCTATGGTTAGACTTGCACAAGATTTTTCGACTAGGTATATGCTAATTGATGGACATGGTAACTTTGGATCGGTTGATGGTGATGGTGCAGCTGCTATGCGTTACACAGAAGCCAGAATGTCTAAAATTGCATTAGAAATGCTTAGAGATATAGGAAAGGATACTATAGATTATAGACTTAACTTTGACGAAACACTAAATGAGCCTAAGGTGTTACCTAGTAGATTTCCAAACTTACTAGTGAATGGATCATCTGGTATAGCCGTAGGAATGGCTACATCTATTCCACCTCATAATTTAAGTGAGGTTATAGATGGTATAGTAGCTATGATAGACAATAAAGATATAACTATAGAAGAAATTATATCTCATATAAAAGGACCAGATTTTCCTACTGGTGCAATTATAATGGGAAAAGAAAATATAAGAGAAGCTTACAGAACTGGTAGAGGAAAAGTAATAGTTAGATCTGAAGCTGAAATAGAGGAAAATAGTAAAGGTAGATCATCGATAATAGTTACAGAAATACCCTATCAAGTAAATAAAGCTAGACTTATAGAAAAGATAGCGGAACTTGTAAGAGACAAAAGGATAGAAGGTATCTCTGATTTAAGGGATGAGTCTGATCGGGATGGAATGAGGATAGTTATTGAGATTAAAAGAGATGCAAATGCTAATATAGTCTTAAATAACTTATACAAATATACTCAGCTACAGGCTACTTTCAGTATTATAATGTTAGCCTTAGTTAATGATCAGCCTAAAGTATTAAATTTACATCAGATGATAAAACACTATTTAGATCATCAAGTGGAAGTTATAGTAAGAAGAACTCAATATGAGTTGAATAAAGCGGAAGAAAGAGCCCATATACTAGCAGGATTAAGAATAGCTCTGGACAATATAGATGCTGTGATAAAGTTAATAAGAGGTTCATCAACTACTGCTGAAGCTAAAGATGGTCTGATGAATCAATTTGGACTTTCAGATAAGCAAGCCCAAGCTATATTAGACATGAGACTACAAAGATTAACTGGTTTAGAAAGAGAAAAGATAGAAGAAGAATATAATGCTCTTATGATAGAAATAAGTAGATTGAAAGAAATATTAGCTAGTGAAGAGTTAGTATATGGAATTATAAAACAAGAGTTACTTGAAATAAAGGAAAATTATGGTGATGAAAGAAGAACTAAAATAAGAGTTTCAGAAGAAGATATAGATATTGAAGATATGATCCAAGAAGAGAATGTTGCGATAACTCTAACACACTTTGGATATATAAAGCGTCTTCCAGAAGACACATATAAAACTCAAAAAAGAGGTGGAAGAGGGGTAGCTGGACTTACTACGAGAGAGGAAGACTTTGTAGAACATCTATTTATAACTTCAACTCACGATAATCTATTATTCTTTACTAATCAAGGAAAAGTATATACTATGAAGGCATATGAGATACCAGAAGCTAAACGTCAAGCAAGAGGTATGGCTATAATAAACCTTCTTCAACTTAATCCAGAAGAAAAGATTACCGCAGTAATTCCTATAAGAGACTTTGTAGAAGATAATTATTTGATTTTAGTTACTAAAAAAGGAATTACTAAAAAACTAAGATTGAATGAACTTCAAAATATAAGAAAAAATGGATTAATAGCCATAAGCTTAAAAGAAGAAGATGAACTTATAGGTGTTAGAAAGACAGAGGGTGATGATAATGTTATACTAGTCACTTCTAATGGAATGTCAATAACATTTAACGAAAAAGACGTTAGAGATATGGGAAGAACTGCTATGGGTGTGAAAGCTATAACTCTAAATAAAGGTGATTATCTAGTAGGTATGGACTTAGTAAAGCCGAATAAAGAATTATTAGTAATAAGTGAGTTTGGATATGGAAAAAGAACTTCACTAGATGAATATAGAATTCAGTCTAGAGGTGGAAAAGGAATAAAAACTTATAATATTAAAGATATAACAGGAAAGATTATAAGTGCCGGAGTAGTAGAAGAAGATGATGATATATTGATAGTAAGTCTTGGTGGTACTATTATAAGACTTAATGTATCAGATATATCCCAAATGGGTAGATCTACTCAGGGTGTTAGACTTATGAAAATGGCAAAAGATGATAAAGTAGTTTCAGTTGCAAAAGTATTAGTAGAAGAAGAAAATGAAGAAGAATAAAAAAAGAACCTTTTGGATTATAAGTCCTTTAGGTTCTTTTTTATATCCAATAAGTTTACATAGTGTGTAAAATATTATAATATTATAATAGTAAATAATATTATATAATATTTTTTATCGAATTAAGATGAATTAAGGGAGGAGAAAGAAAATATGGGATTAGAAATTTTAAAAAAGTTTGATAAAGATGATAATCAATGGGTAGTAAGTCCAATAGGAGAAATAGATATATACACATCAGATGAATTTAAAAACATGTTATTACAATTAGTAGAAGAAGAGGGTACAGATATAACTATAGTTGGAGATTCACTAGAATATATAGATAGTACAGGATTAGGAGTATTAATAAGCATTCTTAAAAAATTAAAAGAGAGTAATAATACAATAACTATAACAAATATAAAGCCTAGCATAAAGAAACTACTTGAATTAACAAGTCTAGATAAAGTATTTATTATTAAGGAGTGATTTTTTTGGTTGATAATATAAAGCTGATCATATCCAGTGAAAAGGATAAGATAGCAGGATACATGAGTACAATTAGACTTACAACATCATCTATAGCTAGTAACATAGGATTTGATATAGATGAAATAGACGATATTAAAGTGTCACTAGGAGAAGCTTGTACAAATATAATTAAGCATGGACTAAATGAAGGGGAAGGCAAAATAGAGATAGAATATAATATATATAACGATAAACTAACTATAATAGTAAAAGATACTGGTAAGGGATTTGATACTTCAAAAATTAAAGACCCTAATATAGAAGAATTAAATGAAAGTGGATTAGGAATATTCATTATAAAATCACTAATGGATGAAGTAAATATATTAAGTAGTGACAATAATGGCACAGAAATAGTAATGACTAAAATAAAAAATGTTTAGAAAAAGGGATGGTGAAGATGAATACACCAGCATTTAAAAAAAGAAAAGATATTTCAAATATAAAAGATAAGGATAGTAAAACATTATTTAAGCTTTACAGTGAAAATAAAGAATCTACAATAAGGGAAGAAATAATACATAGATATTTATATATAGCTGAAATTTTATCTAAGAAATACTCTAATAGGGGTATAGATTATGAAGATATATATCAAGTAGCATGTTTAGGTTTAATATACTCAGTAGATAGATTTGATATATCAAGAGGATATGAGTTTTCTAGCTTTGCCACACCCACTATAATAGGTGAAATAAAAAAGCACTTTAGAGACAAAGGATGGGCAATAAGGGTTCCAAGAAGAATTCAAGAACTTTCACAAAAAGTTAACTTAGCTAGAAATACATTAAATCAAAAATTACAAAGAACTCCTACAGTAAAAGAGTTAGCAGAATATCTAGATGTTACTTCAGAGGATGTACTTGAAGCAATGGAAGCTGGTAAGGTATATACACCACAGTCACTAGATACTCCATATGAATCTGATGGAGAAGATAAGGAAGTTACACTAGCCGACTTAATAGGGGAGGAAGACAAGCAATTTGATAAAATAGAGAATAATGATTTTCTTTCTAAAATGATATTCAAGTTAAATGATGTTGAAAAGAAGATAATAGATGATAGATATTTTAAACGAAAAACTCAAGTAGATATAGCAAACGAATTAGGAATTTCGCAAATGACGGTATCCAGAATGGAGAAAAAAATAATAGAGAGATTTAGAAGAGAACTTGAGAAATCAAATGGCTAACTTATTTAAATAGTCATTTGATTTTTTTTAGAAATAAGTGTTGACTCTATAATGTAATTATGATATATTATAAAAGTTGTCAAAAGAAACAAGACAAACACAGATGCAGAGACACTTAAATTTCTTGGAAAATTAAGAAATAAAAAAAGTTTTAAAAAAGTGTTGACAAAGAAAAAGAAACCTGGTAAAGTAGTAAGAGTCGCCGCAAGAAAGCGACACAGCAAAACAAGAAGTGAGAAAAAAGTCGAAAAAACTTCTTGACAGAATGTTAAAAGGATGTTAAGATAGTGAAACAGACTTTGGTCTTTGAAAATTAAACAGTAAAAAGCAAGTTAATTCCTAGAATTAATAACAAATGAAGCTCAACATTAAATAGAGCAGTCAGCAGAAGCTGAGACAGAAAACTTTTATTTTGAGAGTTTGATCCTGGCTCAGGATGAACGCTGGCGGCGTGCCTAACACATGCAAGTCGAGCGGGAAAGTCGTTACGGATCCTTCGGGTGAAAGAATGACTGGAGAGCGGCGGACGGGTGAGTAACGCGTGGGAAACCTTCCTTATACAAAGGGATAGCCTCGGGAAACCGGGATTAATACCTTATAAAACTCTAGCACCACATGGTGCATGAGTCAAAACTCCGGTGGTATAAGATGGTCCCGCGTCCCATTAGCTAGTTGGTGAGATAAAAGCTCACCAAGGCGACGATGGGTAGCCGGCCTGAGAGGGTGAACGGCCACACTGGAACTGAGACACGGTCCAGACTCCTACGGGAGGCAGCAGTGGGGAATATTGCACAATGGGGGAAACCCTGATGCAGCGACGCCGCGTGAGTGATGAAGGCCTTTGGGTCGTAAAACTCTGTCCTAAGGGAAGATAATGACGGTACCTTAGGAGGAAGCCCCGGCTAACTACGTGCCAGCAGCCGCGGTAATACGTAGGGGGCGAGCGTTATCCGGAATTATTGGGCGTAAAGGGTACGTAGGCGGCCAGATAAGTCAGGTGTGAAAGGCGTCGGCTCAACCGGCGTAAGCACTTGAAACTATTTGGCTTGAGTACAGGAGAGGAAAGTGGAATTCCTAGTGTAGCGGTGAAATGCGTAGATATTAGGAGGAACACCAGTGGCGAAGGCGACTTTCTGGACTGATACTGACGCTGAGGTACGAAAGCGTGGGGAGCGAACAGGATTAGATACCCTGGTAGTCCACGCCGTAAACGATGAGTGCTAGGTGTTGGGGGTCGAACCTCAGTGCCGCAGCTAACGCATTAAGCACTCCGCCTGGGGAGTACGGTCGCAAGACTGAAACTCAAAGGAATTGACGGGGACCCGCACAAGCAGCGGAGCATGTGGTTTAATTCGAAGCAACGCGAAGAACCTTACCAACATTTGACATCCCTCTGACAACTCTAGAGATAGAGTCTCCCTTCGGGGCAGAGGTGACAGGTGGTGCATGGTTGTCGTCAGCTCGTGTCGTGAGATGTTGGGTTAAGTCCCGCAACGAGCGCAACCCTTACCTTTAGTTGCCATCATTAAGTTGGGCACTCTAGAGGGACTGCCGATGATAAATCGGAGGAAGGTGGGGATGACGTCAAATCATCATGCCCCTTATATGTTGGGCTACACACGTGCTACAATGGTCGGTACAACGGGCAGCGAAACCGCGAGGTGGAGCGAATCTCAATAAGCCGATCACAGTTCGGATTGTAGGCTGCAACTCGCCTACATGAAGCCGGAGTTGCTAGTAATCGCGGATCAGAATGTCGCGGTGAATACGTTCCCGGGTCTTGTACACACCGCCCGTCACACCACGAGAGTTGGTAACACCCGAAGCCAGTGAGCTAACCGCAAGGAGGCAGCTGTCGAAGGTGGGATCGATGATTGGGGTGAAGTCGTAACAAGGTAGCCGTATCGGAAGGTGCGGCTGGATCACCTCCTTTCTAAGGAGAAACGCTTTTTACTGTTTAATTTTGAGAGACCAAAACTCTCAAATAAGTTTTAGAACACTTATAAAGATAGACCAGATAGAACATCTGATACCTATGCTTTATAAAATGGCGTCTAAAACAAATTGTACCTTGAAAACTACACAGCGAAATAGATTAAAATACAATTAACCGAGATATATTAATATATTAAGGAAAATTAAACCTCAATAATAAATTGAGTAGTGAATGTCAAACTTATTTGATATTTGCTTACTAACTGGTCAAGTTAGTAAGGGCATAGGGTGAATGCCTTGGCACTAGGAGCTGAAGAAGGACGCGATAAGCTGCGAAAAGCTACGGGGAGTCGCAAGTAGACACTGATCCGTAGATATCCGAATGGGGAAACCCACTTGAGGCAAACCTCAAGTACCATATACTGAATACATAGGTATATGGGAGCAGACCAGGGGAACTGAAACATCTAAGTACCCTGAGGAAGAGAAAGAAAAATCGATTCCCTAAGTAGCGGCGAGCGAACGGGGAAGAGCCCAAACCATGAGAGTTTACTCTTATGGGGTTGCGGACATAACATAAACGGAGAGGTATTGTAACCGAAGAGAGCTGGAAAGCTCCACCACAGAGGGTGATAGTCCTTTAGGTGAAACGAGAAAACTCCAAGTTATGATCCAGAGTACCACGAGACACGTGAAACCTTGTGGGAAGCAGGGGGGACCACCCCCCAAGGCTAAATACTACCTAGTGACCGATAGTGAAGCAGTACCGTGAGGGAAAGGTGAAAAGAACCCCGGGAGGGGAGTGAAATAGAACCTGAAACCCTATGTCTACAAGCAGTGGAAGTTCTTTATATGAACGACCGCGTACTTTTTGTAGAACGGGCCAACGAGTTACGTTATGCAGCAAGGTTAAGTTGTTAAGCAACGAAGCCGAAGGGAAACCGAGTCTTAATAGGGCGATTAAGTTGTATGGCGTAGACCCGAAACCGGACGATCTATCCATGGGCAGGATGAAACGAGAGTAAAATCTCGCGGAGGTCCGAACCGATTAGCGTTTAAAAGCTACCGGATGACCTGTGGATAGGGGTGAAATTCCAATCGAGTCCGGATATAGCTGGTTCTCCTCGAAATAGCTTTAGGGCTAGCCTCGAGAAAGTGAAGTGGGGGTAGAGCACTGAATGACTGCGGGGCGCTATGCGTTACCAAAGTCTATCAAACTCCGAATACCACATTCATGATTCTCGGGAGTCAGACTATGTGTGATAAGATTCATAGTCAAAAGGGAAACAGCCCAGATCATCAGCTAAGGTCCCAAAGTACAGATTAAGTGGTAAAGGATGTAAGACTACACAGACAACCAGGATGTTGGCTTAGAAGCAGCCATTCATTCAAAGAGTGCGTAATAGCTCACTGGTCGAGTGGTCTTGCGCCGAAGATAACCGGGGCTAAAATCTGTCACCGAAGCTATGGGATGTGTATAACATCGGTAGAGGAGCATTGTATGTGGGCAGAAGTCATACCGTAAGGAGTGGTGGACTGCATACAAGAGAGAATGTTGGCATGAGTAGCGAAAGGTGGGTGAGAATCCCACCCGTCGAAAGCCTAAGGTTTCCTGAGGAAGGCTCGTCCACTCAGGGTAAGTCGGGGCCTAAGCCGAGGACAAAAGTCGTAGGCGATGGACAACAGGTTGAGATTCCTGTACTACCTAAATGCGTTTGAGAAATGGAGTGACACAGGAGGATAGGTGAAGCGTACTGTTGGTTATGTACGTCTAAGCAAGTAGGGAGTTCTGGTAGGCAAATCCGCTAGAACAATCCTGAGATGTGATGGGGAGCGAAAATAAGTAGCGAAGTCACTGAATCCACACTGTCGAGAAAAGCTTCTATCGAGCAAATAGGTACCCGTACCGCAAACCGACACAGGTAGGCGAGGAGAGAATCCTAAGACGAGCGGAAGAACTCTTGTTAAGGAACTCGGCAAAATAACCCCGTAACTTCGGGAGAAGGGGTGCTGGAGGCTGTGAAAGGTGCACACCTGGAGCAGCAACCAGCCGCAGTGAATAGGCCCAAGCGACTGTTTACCAAAAACATAGGTCTCTGCTAAATCGAAAGATGAAGTATAGGGGCTGACGCCTGCCCGGTGCTGGAAGGTTAAGGGGAAGAGTTAGCGCAAGCGAAGCTCAGAACTTAAGCCCCAGTAAACGGCGGCCGTAACTATAACGGTCCTAAGGTAGCGAAATTCCTTGTCGGGTAAGTTCCGACCCGCACGAAAGGCGTAACGATTTGGGCACTGTCTCAACAAGAGATCCGGTGAAATTGTAGTACCAGTGAAGATGCTGGTTACCCGCGACAGGACGGAAAGACCCCGTGGAGCTTTACTGCAGGCTGATATTGAATTTTGGTATCATATGTACAGGATAGGTGGGAGACTTAGAAACCAGGGCGCCAGCTTTGGTGGAGTCACCGTTGGGATACCACCCTTATGATGCTGAAGTTCTAACTAGAAACTGTGAAACCAGTTTTAGGACACTGTCAGTTGGGCAGTTTGACTGGGGCGGTCGCCTCCTAAAGAGTAACGGAGGCGCTCAAAGGTTCCCTCAGTACGGTCGGAAATCGTACGAAGAGTGTAAAGGCAGAAGGGAGCTTGACTGCGAGACCTACAAGTCGAGCAGGAACGAAAGTTGGACTTAGTGATCCGGTGGCACCGAGTGGAAGGGCCATCGCTCAACGGATAAAAGCTACCCCGGGGATAACAGGCTTATCTCCCCCAAGAGTCCACATCGACGGGGAGGTTTGGCACCTCGATGTCGGCTCGTCTCATCCTGGAGCTGAAGTAGGTTCCAAGGGTTGGGCTGTTCGCCCATTAAAGAGGCACGCGAGCTGGGTTCAGAACGTCGTGAGACAGTTCGGTCCCTATCCGTCGTGGGCGTAGGAAATTTGAGAGGAGTTGTCCCTAGTACGAGAGGACCGGGATGAACAGACCTCTGGTGTATCAGTTGTCGCGCCAGCGGCATGGCTGAGTAGCTAAGTCTGGAAAGAATAAGTGCTGAAGGCATCTAAGTACGAAGTCTCCCTCAAGATAAGATTTCCCATAGGGTTAACCTAGTAAGATCCCAGGAAGACTACCTGGTAGATAGGTCACAGGTGTAAGGGCAGCAATGTCTTCAGCTTAGTGATACTAATAGATCGAGGGCTTGACCAATATATTAAAGAATAATCTAATCGCTGTGTAGTTTTGAAGGTGCAAAACATCTTTAAAAAAGCAAAGAAATCCAGTGACGATAGCGAAGGGGTCACACCTGTTCCCATACCGAACACAGAAGTTAAGCCCTTCAGCGCTGATGGTACTTGGCGGGAGACTGCCTGGGAGAGTAAGACGTTGCTGGTTTTTTTATTTTTTTGAATAATATTAAATTAAACCTCAGATGTAATTCTGAGGTTTTTTGTGTTGGAAAATATAGATAAAAGCAATTTGATTCTTAATAGATATTGATAATATCAATTATACAAGCCAGAAAATATATATTATAATAGTGATTGGTATACTCGGGATAAATGAGATGTCAAAAGATTTTACGAATTTTAAAATAATAAGGAGTGTAACACTAATGAAAAAAGTATTGGCAATATTATTATCAATGTTAACTTTAATTTCATTTACTGCTTGTTCAGTAGAAAAGCAAGAATCAAGTGAAAATAAAGAGCAAACTGGAAAATCAGGTAAAGAGGTAGTATTTAGAATTGGAGCAATTCCAGATCAAAATGTGTCAGAACTAAATAAAAGTATGGAGACAATGGCTAAATATCTTAGCAAGGAGACAGGTTTAAAAGTAGAGTTTGTCCCATCTGTTGACTATGCATCACTTGTAACAGGATTTGAAAGAGGTGAAATACAGTTAGTTTGGTTTGGAGGTCTTACAGGGGTACAGGCTAGAGCTGTTGCACCAGGATCAAATGCAATTGCTCAAAGACCTATAGATGCTGAGTTTCAATCAGTATTCATAGCTCAAAAAGACTTAGATATTGCGAAACTAGAGGATTTAAAAGGAAAAACATTTACATTTGGAAGCGAAAGTTCAACTTCAGGATCATTAATGCCTCGTTACTTTTTAACACAATCTGGAGTTGATCCAGATAAAGATTTTGATGGAGCGCCAAATTACTCAGGGTCACATGATAAAACTATTAAGCTTGTAGAAACAGGAGCATTCCAAACAGGTGCTCTTAATATTTCTGTATGGAATAAACTAGTTGAAGAGAAGAAAGTAGATTTAGAAAAAGTTAAAGTTTTTTATACAACACCAGAATACTTTGATTACAACTGGACTATAAATAATGCTGATAATATAGATAAAGTTTATGGAGAAGGAACTAGAGAGAAGGTAAAAGAAGCTATACTTGCAATGAGTGCAGAAAAAGGTAGCGATCAAGAAGAAATATTGAGATTCTTTCAAACAGATAAATTCGTAGAAACTAAAAATGAAAACTATAAAGCAATAGAAGAGGTTGGTAAAAGCTTAGGAATGGTTAAATAATAGGTGAAACTTATGTCGTCAGAAAATATTTTTGAATTAAATAATATATCAAAAACTTATGATAGAAAAGTAGCATTATCTTCTGTTTCTCTTGTTATAAGGAAATGTGAGACCGTGGCACTAATTGGTTCAAGTGGAGCTGGAAAGTCAACATTACTTAATATACTTGCAAATGTAATTTCACCTGACGAAGGTGGTAAATTGCTAATAGATGGACTATCATATTCTCACTATAAGACAGAGAAACAATTAGCTAAAAAAGTGGGAATTATTAGACAGCAGTTTGATCTTGTTGGTCAATTACCAGTGATACATAATGTATTAGTAGGAAGACTACATGAATGGGGATTTTTTAAATCATTTGTGTCATTATTAATTCCACAAGAAAAAGATCTGGCACTTAAATCGTTAGAAAGGGTAGGTTTAATAGATAAGGTTTATGATAGAACTTCAAATCTATCAGGAGGAGAACAACAAAGAGTTGCAATGGCAAGACTAATGGTACAAGATCCAAAAGTTATATTAGCAGATGAACCAGTATCTGCTCTAGATCCAACACGTGCGGAAGATATTTTATCCATGATTACACAAATAGTTAAAGAAGAGAATAAGACACTCGTGACAGTTCTTCATTCAGTAGAATATGCAAAGAAATATTTTGATCGTATAATTGGAATGAGAGAAGGTAAAATTTATTTTGATCTTAGATCAGATGAAATTACAGATGAGCTTTTGTCAGAACTTTATGATTTGAAGGGGATAGAAGGGAATGAGTAAACTTAAAATTCCTATTGAAACTCGAAAAAAAACATTTCTAACAATGGTTCTTATTTCAGCTTTTATATGGAGTTTATTTTCAGTCAGCTGGGGATCTGATCTTATCCATTCAGGAGGAAAAAATGCTATAGCACAAATTATAAGATCTTTATTTAATCCTGATTTATCAGAGTATGTAATCAAGTCAGCTTTAATAGCTGCTTGGAGAACCTTAGTTTATGCTATTGCGGGGATGACATTAGCTATAATTATAGCTTTTATACTTGGGATATTAGCATCGGGTGTACTTTCAAATAATAGGGTGATTCTTTATATATCTAAAGGAATATTTAGGGGTATATTAGGACTTATGAGAGCTATTCATGAACTTGTTTGGGCTTGGTTGTTTGTTGCTGCAATTGGATTGACCCCGTATGCTGCTATATTTGCTATTGCAATTCCATATGGGGGTATATTAGGGCGTATCTTTGCAGATATACTTAATGATGTTCCACATGAACCTATAGAAGCCTTGAAGTCGTCAGGAGCTTCGAGATTACAAATCTTATTTTATACATATTTACCAATAGCTAAAACGGATATGATAAGTTATACAATGTATAGATTTGAATGTGCAGTTCGTTCATCGACAATAATGAGTTTTGTAGGACTTGGAGGGCTAGGATTTCAAATTCAGCTTGCACTTCAAGATTTAAATTATAGTCAGGCTTGGACGTATATGTTCTTTTTGTTAGTTTTAATAGTATTGATAGATTTTTGGAGTAGTTTAATTAGAAAAGACCTAGTGGAAGGAAAATCAAAACTTGATTTTGTTAAACTCTCTCTTATACTACTATCACTACTAATAGCTATATCATGGTTATATATATATGTAGTAGAAAAAGCAGATTTTATATCACTATTCTCTGAGAAAAATGCATTTTATGCAAAAAAGTTTATTAAAGGTATGATTGGAATTGGAGAAGAAAGCCCAGCTTTTCTGAATATGGAAAGTTGGATAAATATAATGAAACTAACTTACGAAACGGTACAAATGAGCATTATGGCAATAGGGTTTTCAACAATAGGTATGATATTAACTGTTATACCGGCTTCAAGAAATGTTGCAAATGGTACATTAACTTTAAATAAAAGGTGGTATAGCTGGATTATATTTTGGATATGTCGTTTTCTTTATTTATTCTCAAGAGCTGTCCCAGAGCTTGTTTGGGCCATGATTATAATATTCATTTTAAAACCAGGTATTCTTCCAGGAGCAATAGCTTTAGCATTACATAACTTTGGAATACTTGGGAAGCTATGTTCTGAGGTAGTAGAAGATTTAGACCTAAGGCCAATACGGAATTTATCTTCAAGTGGTGCTGGAACTGGCCAGATTCTTGTATATAGTGTAATACCAACAGTGATGCAAAAGTTTCTAACATTTATACTGTATCGTTGGGAAGTAATTATTCGTACAACTATAGTAGTAGGATTTATAGGTGCCGGTGGATTAGGTATGGAGTTTAAACTTGCTATGAGCTACTTTAAATATTCAGAAATAACACTAATATTAATTTTTTATATGATACTAGTAATATTTGCAGATTTATTATCAGAAGGATCACGCAAATTAGTTGAGTAGGAAAGCTATATAGCTTTCCTACTTTTTATTTTCATTATTTCTATAATCTAAGGGACCTACACCAGTATGTTTTTTAAAGATAGTAGAAAAATAGCTTTGGTTCTTAAAACCACATAAATTTGAAATATATGATAGGGAAAAGTCACAATTAACTAAAAGTTCTTTTGCTTTTAAAACTCTTAAATTATTAACAAATTCAGTAAACCTCATGTTTGTCTTTTTATAAAAGAGGCTAGATAAATAGTTTTTAGATATGTGAACTTCTTTTGCTACCATTTCTAAAGTAAGATCTGAATCTAAGTTGTTTTCTATATACTTAATAGCACTACTTATGAGTTCATTATTACAGTCATAAGGACATGATTTTAGTATTTGTCCAAAACTTCTTATGGCACAT
Organism: Gottschalkia acidurici 9a; assembly: GCF_000299355.1. NCBI lineage: Bacteria > Bacillati > Bacillota > Tissierellia > Tissierellales > Gottschalkiaceae > Gottschalkia > Gottschalkia acidurici. The sequence continues at coordinate 19,976 of NC_018664.1, forward strand.
TCGCCTACTTTAACAATTCCATTAATACAATTCTTACTTTCTATATTTAAGATAAATCTGTTGCAGCTATTTCTTAATTTCATTAGTTTATTATTATCAGAAGTTAATGTTCTACTTAAAGAAACTAGAAGACATATAATATGATTCTTTAGAGATCTAATATAGAAATCTCCACTAAGACTTTTAAAATTATTATTAGGAAAGTATTCATTGTATATATTTATAGCATTGTCTATATTATGTGACTTTAATTCAAGACATATATTATCCTCTATAGCAAATTGATGATACTCTTTACAGCTCAAGATAAAACCCCTTTCTAAAGATCTTCTTCTATATTAAATTTAAAATAAAATTCACTTAAATTAAGTTTTATTTTATAAAAACATTGTATTAATTAAAAAAATAAGGTTAATATTCAAGTATAATGTAATGAGAAGATAATGATAATTATTATCATTAATTTAATATATATTATATAACTATAATGATAGAAAATCAAATAATTATTTAAATATAGAGCAAGACTTAAAATAGATAAGTTTGATATAGTAATCACGAGATAATTAGTTTAAACTTATAAATTTGACTATGGCAATAAATATAACATATGATATAATAAGAAATTAAACATACTACTCACATGTGATAAGTATGAAATAATACGAATTGTTGAAGGGTGGTTATAGTATGAGTATTGAAAAGATGAAAGTAGACTTTTTTAGAAAAATAAATTGTGCAAGTGATCTTGAATATATGAGATGTTTTATAACTTATATGATATCACCAGTTATAACAGGAATTAAACCATCTTCTACAGTATCGTTAAACAATAATATTAGAAATATGTATAACACGTGGAAAATATATGGTGAGGACTTGTTAAACGAATTTGGATTAGATAGTATTAAGTTAAAAGAATCATCTGAAACTGCTATAATATTAATCTATAATAGAAAATTATTAGAAGATCATTTATTAATAGATAAAAATAGAAGTTTTTTATGTAAATTGGGATATGGAGAAAATTTAAATATAGATCACTGCTTGAATTGCTTAAAAGATAAATTCGCAGATGTAGAATTCCCAGATGAAAGTGGTATATTCCTAGGCATACCTATTGAAGATGTATTAGGATTCATGAGTAACAAAGATTGCTTATTCTGTGGATACTGGAAAGTATATGATAATTATGATAGGGCACAAAAAGTATTTAGGCTTTATGATAATTCTAAAAGAGCAATAATTAGTAGTGTTTTAAGAAATAAAGAGTTAAACTTAGTTCATAAGAATATAAATCATATATATAGAAGTGAGCTATATACAGTAGTAAATAGTTAGATAAATAAACAAATAAACTTCCTTTTTACAAAACCCCAGAATTATTTCTGGGGTTTTATGCTTTTAAGTTAAAATAGATTGACTTATAGTTAGATTAATGTAGAACATTAAGTAGGCTTTTTTAGAAGTTTTTATCACACTATTGAATATCTATTTACACTATGGTATATTTTTATTAACAGGTGACAAGACAGATACATTTACAGTACAAGAATATAATAAAATATTAAAAGTGATTTATACAAATAAATCATAAGGAAGGAAATGACTATGAATAAACAAGAAATGATAGAAGAAATAAAAAGATTAAAAAAACAGAAAAATGCGGTTATTTTAGCTCATAATTATCAAATACCAGAAATACAGGATATAGCAGATATAGTAGGAGATTCTTTAAAATTAAGCCAAGAAGCAGCTAATTCCAATGCTGATATAATAATTCTTAGCGGGGTACACTTTATGGCTGAAAGTGCGAAAATACTATCTCCAGAAAAGAAAGTGTTACTTCCTAATATAGACGCAGGATGTCCTATGGCCGATATGATAGATATAGAAAAACTGAGATTATTTAAAGAAAAACATCCAGAAGCACCAGTAGTTTGTTATGTAAACACATCTGCTGAAGTTAAAGCTGAAAGTGATGTTTGCTGTACTTCTTCAAATGCATTGAAAATAGTTAAAAACTTAGATGCTGATAAGGTACTATTTATACCAGATAGAAATCTAGGGGCATTTATAGCAACTCAAATACCAGAAAAAGAAATAGTATGCTTTGATGGGTTCTGTATTACTCATAATAGAATTGAATTAGAAGAAATAGAAAATGTAAGAAAAGAATATCCAACGGCACTTATATTAGCACATCCAGAATGTGATCCAGAAGTGGTTAAAAGAGCAGACTTTGTGGGAAGTACTTCACAAATTATAAATTTTGCAAAAGAGTCTGATAATGAAATATTTATAATAGCTACTGAGATGGGAATAATGCATAAGCTAGAAAATGATAATAAAGGAACTAATAAAAAATTCTATATGTTATCACCATCATTGATATGTTCAAATATGAAGAAAAATAGGCTAGAGGACATATATTATGCTCTGGAAGAAGAGAATTATGAGATAAAAGTAGATGAAGATATAAGACTAAGAGCTATAAAATCTTTAGATAGAATGTTAGAGTTAAGTTAGAAAGCTTTTAAGAATCTCGTTAAAATAACTTTAAATAGAATCTAGGTGAAAGTGTGAAAAACTGGGATGTTATAATAATAGGTACAGGTATATCAGGATTATTTACTGCTCTTAATATAGATGAAAAGTTAAAGGTATTAGTTATCACAAAAACTTCTATAGATAGAGGTAATAGTACTTTAGCTCAGGGTGGAATAGTGTCGTGTATAAATCCTAAAATTCATTTTGAAGATACATTAAGAGCTGGTGCCTATTATAATAATCAAGAGGTTATAAAAGTTGTAGAAGAAGACAGCATTGAAAATATAGAGAAACTGATATCATACGGTGTGAACTTTGATAAAGATGAAAATGGAAATCTAAGATATACAAGAGAAGGTGGACATAGAGATAGAACTATACTTTATGCCAAGGACATAACAGGTAAAGAGATAATAAGAACATTAATACGACAAGTTAAAAATAGAAAAAATATAAGTATACTAGAAGACACATTTATTATTAAAATTATAAAAGAAAATCAAAGTGTAAGTGGAGTAATAACTTTAAATAAAAATAATGGGATAGATATATGTAAGTCTAAACTCATAGTAGTATCATCAGGTGGGATTGGACAAGTGTATAAAAACACTACCAATTTAGAGGAGATAACAGGTGATGGTATAGCAATAGCGCATGAATCGGGAGCTAGGATAAAGGATATGGAGTTTGTACAATTTCATCCTACAGCAATGTATGAAGAGGATAATAATAGAAGATTTTTAATTTCTGAAGCTGTAAGAGGTGAAGGTGCTATACTTAGGAATATAAACGGAGAAGCATTTATGAATAAATATCATGATATGGCTGATTTAGCACCAAGAGATATAGTAGCTAGAAGTATATTTAAAGAAATGGAGAGTACAAAAACTTCATTTGTGTATTTAGATATAACTCATAAGGATTCTAAATATATAAAAGATAGATTTCCAAATATATATCAAAACTGTTTAGATAAAGATATAGACATAACCAAGCAATATATACCTGTAGCTCCAGCAGAGCACTATATAATGGGTGGAATAGAAACAGATTTACAAGGAAGAACTAATATAGAAGGATTATATGCTTGTGGTGAATGTGCATGTACAGGGCTTCATGGCGCTAATAGATTGGCTAGCAATTCATTATTAGAAGGTATAGTATTTGGTAATAGAGTAGCAAAGGATATAAATAATAATCATGATAATATAAAGGATAGTAAGCGTAAGTTGAATAGTCAAAATGATATAGACCTAACAGAAGAGTATATGAGACATAACAATGTTAACAATAAAATAAATTATAAAGAAATAGAAAAGAGCTTAAAATATACTATGGACAAACATGTCTCAATAGTTAGAAATAAAGGTGGGTTATTAAAAGCTTTTAATATGGTAAAAGAGTTAGAAGAATTAATAAATAAAGAAAAGGTACTAGATAAAAAATATTTTGAATTAAAAAATATGATTTCTGTGTCATTATTAATAATAGAAGGGGCTTTAGGAAGAAGTGAAAGCCTTGGTGCTCATTTTATTATATGAACTTGATTGGAGGGATATATTTGTTAGATAAATTTTTGATAGAAGATATTATTAAGAATGCTCTTAGAGAGGACATGAATGGTGGGGACATAACTAGTGATTATTTAATAGATAAATTATCTATAGGAAAAGGAATAATTACATCAAAAGAAGAAGGTATAATATGTGGATTAGATATTGCTGAATTAGTATTCAGTACTTTAGATAGTACATTAACTTTTACTAAATTAAAGAAAGATGGGGATATGGTAACTAAGGGAGAGGATATAGCTACTATAGAAGGAAGTCTATTTAGTATATTAAAAGGAGAGAGAGTTGCTCTAAACTTTTTACAAAGGATGTCAGGTATAGCATCAAAATCAAGAATATTCGCTGATAGAGTAAAAGAATATAAAGTAAGAGTAGTTGATACTAGAAAAACAACACCAGGACTTAGAGTATTTGAAAAATATTCAGTAAAAATAGGTGGATGTTTCAATCATAGGCATAACCTTTCAGATGCAGTAATGATAAAAGATAATCATATAATAGCAGCAGGTGGAATAAAACAGGCTGTAGAGAAATTAAGAAAAAATATACCTCACACCACAAAAATAGAAGTAGAAGTCAAAAATCTAGAAGAGCTACAAGTAGCACTAGACTTAAATACAGACATAATTATGCTTGATAACATGAGTATAGAGAATATGAAAAAAGCAGTTAATATAACAAAAGGAAAAGCTATACTTGAAGCTTCAGGAAATGTTACAGAAGAAAATGTAATCGAAATCGCTAAAACTGGAGTTGACATCATATCGGTTGGAGCGCTTACTCACTCGGTTAAGAGTTTAGATATTAGTTTAAATATATTAAATTTATAGTAATAAAAGGATGATAGTAATGGCTACAGAAGAAAGAAGAAGAGAAATATCAAATATATTAATTAGTACAGATAAGCCAATAAAGGGAACAGAACTTGCTAGTAGATTTGATGTTTCTAGACAGGTCATAGTACAGGATATAGCTCTTTTAAGGGCAGAGGGGTTTGATGTTATAGCTACTCCTCAAGGATATATAGTACCTAAGTATAACAATAATAAAATACTTAAAACTATAGTTAGTAAACACTTTTCAATAGATGAAGTAGAGGATGAACTAGTGACTATGGTAGATTATGGTGCAAAGATAGTAGATGTTATAGTAGAACATCCTATATATGGAGAGATGAGAGGAATACTAGATATAGGATATAAGGATGAAGTAAATGAGTTCTTAAAGGAAGTTAAGAATGGAAATGCTGAATTTTTATCTACTCTTACAGATGGAATCCATATTCACACTATAGAGGTTCCTAATGAGGAAAGCTTTGCTAAACTAAAAAAGTATTATTAGAAAAGGGATATTTAGTAGATGATAAATAGTAGACATATAAGGGTGACTACTTTAGAAAAATGAGATAACAAATAGGAAAAAGGATTGATTTATATTATGAACAGTAAAAGAATCTCTATAAAAGATTACTTTATAAAAGTTTTAAACGGGATGGCTCTAGGTCTCTTTTCATCCCTTATAATTGGACTCATATTAAAGCAGATAGGTACGATACTAGGCGTAGAACAGTTAGTAAGTTTTGGACAAATAGCACAATTTCTAATGGGACCTGCTATAGGCGCAGGAGTTGCATATAGCTTACAAGTATCTCCATTAGGAATATTTGCAGCTACAGTTACAGGGGCAATAGGAGCTGGAACTGTGACACAAGTAGAAGGAAGCTTCATAATAAATGTAGGAGAACCTGTAGGGGCACTAGTAGCATCACTCATTGGTGCTGAAGTTTCAAGATTAATTCAAGGAAGGACTAAAGTAGATATAGTTTTAGTACCTGCATTATCTATAATGGCCGGAGGATTCACAGGAATATATCTAGCACCTATAATATCAAATTTTATGAGAGTATTAGGAGAAGTTATAAATTTAGCTACACAGCAAAGTCCAATACCTATGGGAATATTAGTATCAGTTTTAATGGGTATAATTCTTACACTACCTATAAGCAGTGCTGCAATAGCTATAGCATTAGGATTAAGTGGACTTGCAGCAGGTGCATCTACGGTAGGATGCTCTAGTCAAATGATAGGGTTTGCTATAGCATCTTTTAGAGAAAATGGTATAGGGGGTTTTATAGCTCAAGGATTTGGGACTTCTATGATACAGATTTCAAATATAGTAAAAAACCCTAAAATATTTATTCCGCCTATAATAACTTCAGCTATATTAGGGCCTATATCTACTGTAGTATTTAAGATGGAAGGAACTAAAGTTGGAGCGGGAATGGGTACTAGTGGATTAGTTGGGCAATTCGCAACGTATGATGCTATGGGTAATAGTGGACTTGTGGGTATAGCTTTACTACACTTTATATTACCAGCAATAATAACCTTTTTAATATCAGAATTTATGAGAAAAAAAGGATGGATAAAATATGGAGATATGAAGCTTGATAATTAAAACTGTTTTCTATGAAACAGTTTTAATTATCGTTAGAATTGAACTCTATTTCTTCCCTTGTTTTTTGCAATGTAAAGATTTTTATCAGCACAGTTAATTAAACTAGAAATATCAGGTTGATCTATACTATGAACACTGCATACACCAAAACTAGAAGTAATTTTAATAGTATTATTATCATAAATAAACTTTTTATCTTGTATTGATGCTCTCATAAGCTCTGCAACTTCTACACTTTTTTCGAGTGTAGAGTTATGAAGACAAACTAGGAACTCTTCTCCACCATATCTTGCAATCCAATCATCTTCACACTTCAAGCATTCTTTTAATATGGATGAAAACTCTTTTAATATAAGATCTCCTGCCAAATGCCCATACTTGTCATTTATAGTTTTAAAAAAATCAATATCTGTAATAATAATTGATAAGTTTTTATCTGAAATTACGGAACCAATAATATCAACTGGGAGCCTTTCATTAATATAACGTCTATTATAGACATCTGTTAAAGCATCTTTTAATATTAAAATGTTCATACTGTCTATAAGTGAGTACATACTAAGCTTTGAGTTACTGTCGTCATCTCCAAATAGCATACTGTTTGTTGTATCTTTAAATAATTCAATGACAATATGTCTATTACTTAACTCTACAGGCATTGCAGTTATCATATAAAGCTTTTTAGGAGTATATTCGATTTTAACAAAAGTTTGTTTCTCATTATATGCACGCATTGATATACAATTTATGCAAATTTTATTTTTTTGCCATATATCATAACAGTTTGAATTAAGTTCATTAATTTTCTTATCTTTATAAATTAATACTTTTTTTCGTAAGGGATCAACAAAACGTATCTGTTCATATAAATTTTCAAAGATTTCTAGTTTATCAAATATTTTCTGAATTTCTTCATCATACATAAATTGACTATCACTCCTTACTTTATTAAATTATATCATTAAATACTATGACTTAAAAGCTACAATAGTACCATATTTATACTATAATAGGGCTAGTATAATACTAGAGAACAGCTTAGTATAATATAAGCATAAGTGTCTTTTGATAAGCAAATGATGAATTCCTTTAAATACAAATATATACTAATACTATATATATATTTAATAAAAATATAAGCAGTATGTAAAGTAAAAATATACTATTATTACTTTTTATTTAAATTACTTAATGATTAAAAAACAAAGGAATAAAGTTTAATTAAACTTTATTCCTTTAATCTATAGTTATTTTATTTCGAATCCTTTACCATCTAGCTCTGATAATGGTACTCTAAGTTTTTCACGAGTTCCTATAACTGAAACTAAAGCTTCATTACTTGACTCATCTATATCTTCAATCCATACCATTTTATCTCTATAAGCTACTTTATAGTTTTCGTTTCCATGAAGAACTTTCTGCGCTTTATTCTTTAACACAATTATCTCCTCCTTATTTTGTTTACATAAATATTATTTGAAAATGAAGTGATAAATATACTAGAAAAATGTTCACTAAATGACAAATTAATTTGAGTTAAACAAACAATTTGTTATATAATATCTAATGGGTCATACATGAATATAATGGATAAATAGGAATAAATTAACCTTAAAGAAATGACACTCAGAAATGAATATACTGGAGAATATAAAACCTCCCCTATTGGATTTAGTTCGACTACATTTTTCTTTAGATGTTTCCTTCTTTATTTAGAGGAGACTGGAAATGGGCAGCAATACAATTTGGATTAGGCTGGGTAACACTTGGAATAAGTTGGTTAGTAATGCCTTTTATATATAACAAATTACATATAAAAGATTTATTAAATAAAGGATTTTTACCAACTGAAGAATCACAAACTAACTATATAGTTGCAAAAGGCATAATAACTAGGCAAGAAATAGATTTTTTCACTAAGAGAAAAGAAACGATAAGATAATAACACTATAATAAAATGGAACTAATAAAATAGTTCCATTTTATTATAGTGAATAAGATTTATTTACTTTATGATTCTAGGTTCTTTTATTTTAATACCAGCTACATATCTATCTACAATATTTCTATCATCACCTATATATAAAAATCTTTCTATTCTTTCGCTCAAACTACGTTCGTTAACATCGGCTAAACTAGAATCGTCTATAATTAATGCATCAAATTCATAGCCTTCTTCAAAACTTCCTACCTTACCTAAGAAGCTACCTCCACCTTTAGTTGCTATATAAAAAGCTTCAGAAGTGCTAAGTGAGTTATAACCTTCTTCTAAGTATACCCATCTAGCTTTTGATCCCTGAACAGCTGTTGTTATACATTCAGGTATAGATATAGTGTGACCACCAGATATATCTGAGGCAAGACCTACATTTACACCATTATCAAGATATTTTCTAATAGGAGCTATTCCACTTGATAAGTTATAATTTGAATCAGGTGAATGAGCAACATATACTCCATTTTTAGCCATTAGTTTAATTTCATCATCATTATTGTGAACACAGTGAGCCATTACAGTAGGTTGATCACCAAATAGTCCGTAAGCATCATAAACTTTTGAATAATTAGGCTGATCAGGGTGTAGTTCCTTAACCCACTCAACTTCTCCCCTATTTTCAGATAAATGAGATTGAATAGGAGCATTGTATTTCTTAGCTAGTTCACCTAAACCTTTCATTAACTCAGGAGTACAAGTAGGTACAAACCTTGGAGTTATTATAGGTTTTACTATAGGACATTTATCACTGTACTCTTTTAATATTTCTTCAGTATCTTTAAGAGACTGCTCAGTATCCTCAATCAAATAATCAGGTGAATTTCTATCCATATTTACTTTACCAACAAACGCTCCAAGTCCAGCTTCTATAAATAAATCCATTAGGGCTTTAGTAGAGTCTTTGTGTATAGTTCCAAATACTACTGATCTAGTAGTACCAACTCTCCACAATTCGTGTACTAATCTTGAATATACCCTCTTAGCATAATCTACATCAGAGAACTTAGATTCTTCTGGGAATGTATAAGTTTCAAGCCATGGTAAAAGTTCTTTATCAAGACCAAGACCTCTATTAGGAAACTGAGGTGCATGAAGATGAGTATCAACGAAACCTGGTATTATAAGTTTGTCACCATAATCTGTTACTTCAACGCTTTTATAATCATCTGGTAGAGATTTAAAAGTACCTTTAACTTTATCATTTTCTACTATAATGTATCCACCTTCTAAAATTGTGAACTCACTTAAAGCTTTAGTAAAGATAATATTACCTTTGTATGCTTTTATACTCATATAGAACTCCTCCTTAAAATTAATTTTATAATTAAATACTTATATTATAAGTATTTGATTAACTTTACATAAATATGATTCTTAGAATAAATATAATAGACAATATATACATAACAGGTGATATCTCTTTGAATTTACCTGTTAGAACTTTTAAGCCAACATAAGCAATCATACCAATAACAATACCTTCAGCTATACTATATGAAAGTGGCATTATAACTATAGTTAAGAAAGCTGGAAGGCCTTCTGTAAAGTCATTGAAATCGATTTCCTTAACGGCAGAAACCATTAGAAGTCCAACTATAACTAGAACCGGAGATGTAGCTGCTGATGGTATGACTAAGAACAGTGGACTTAAAAACAATGCTATTAAAAAAAGTACAGAGGTACTTATAGCAGTTAATCCAGTTTTTCCTCCTTCTGATATACCAGAGGCACTTTCTACAGTGGTTCCTATAAAACTAGTACCCAAGCAAGCTGCAACTATACTACCTATAGAGTCTGATATATATGCTTTGTTTATACCAGGCAATTTTTCATTTTCATCTAATAAATTTGCTTTTGATGCAAGACCTACTAAAGTTCCAATAGTATCAAATATAGCAACGAAAAGGAATGTAAATACTGCTATTGCCATATCAGCTGTTAATACTTGATCCATACCTACAAATTTAAAAGCAGTTGGTGCTAGTGAAGGTGGGAGTGATATTGGACTAGTTGGTAATTTAGTTACACCAAAAGGTATTCCTAATAGGGTTGCTGCTACAATACCTATAAGCAATGCTCCCTTAACATTTTTATGCATTAGGAATCCAGTGAATATAATTCCTATTAATGCAATGAATACTGCTGGATCTTTTAGGTTACCTATTTCAAGTATGGCTCCACCAGATGCCACTATACCAGCATTCTTGAGACCTATGAAGGTTATAAATAAGCCTATACCTACAATCATTGCCATTTTTAGATTACTAGGAATTACATCAAACAGTGCCTCTCTAACTTTTAACAAAGTTAATATAACAAGGATTATACCTGCTATGAGAACAGCAGTTAATGCAAATTGCCATGACTTACCCATACCTATTACTATGGAAAATGCAAAGAATGCATTTAACCCCATTGAGGGTGCTAATCCAAATGGAAAGTTACCTATTATACCAACTAAAGCAGTTGCTATAAGGGCTGATAATGCTGTAGCTGTAAATACTGAACTTTTATCCATACCTATTTCGGGTATTCCAAGTTGATTAGGTATAACTGCAAGTAAATATGCTATAGTCATAAAAGTAGTTATTCCTGCAGTTATTTCTGTTTTAACATCGGAACCACGATCTTTAATTTTAAAGAGTCTGTCTAAAGAGCTTTGTGAACTTAACATTATATTACCTCCTCTTGTATGATGTATAAAAATAATTTATTTTTTATGCCTAGATAATATTAACCTAAACACAATACTTATGCATGTATGACTATTTTTGTTAATTCAAGTTGGCTAGATATAACTACAATCATACATATAAAAGTAACTATACTTGAAATCGTTTTCATTTAAATACTGTAGATAGAATCTTTGATTTTGAAAGCTTGCTTAAGGACTTTGCGAATTTAACATTATATCACCCCTTATGTATACTGTATGCTGAATACTAGATTTTTAATACCCATATAAAAATAATTCAAACAAAATATTTTACATTATATATAATTGGTGGTAATTTCAGTTATCTAACAAGATAATGAAAATAAAAAAACCGACTATAAGAATAACCCTGAAATAGCAACTTTCAGCTGTGGTTATTCTTGTAGTCGGATTATTTAAGGCAATCCGCCAGAAACTCTTAGACCATATTACTAAGGATATACAAGAATTATATTTACTTATCATCATATTATTTAAATTCATTCTACAATAATATTCTTTGCATGTCAATTTCTTTTAATTATTCTTTCTAAGAAATTTTTACATTACTTTTCGATTTATACATTTGTATTTTTAACTACGAAAATGTTTGAAGTGAAACTTAAACTTTCCAGTGAGGATAATTTAAGTTTCACTTTAGTCTCCTTAAGTTATATTACTTTTTTGCAAATCTATTTACAATATATTAAATAAAAGTTATATTATATATATTATTCAATAATGTTAAATATGAGAGGAAAAAATATATGAGAAAAAAGAGGTATGGTATTTTTATTGTTGTTTTTATATCTATAGTTTTACTTCTTTTTATTGTGAAAAAATATCAATACGATGAAAGTTTTGTAAAGACATTACCTAATATACAAGTATCTAATGATTCGAATGAGATAAAAACTTTTATTAATTACTATAGATTTAATTCTAAGATAGGCGCAAAAGAGATATTGATATCTGATGAAAATATTCAGAATGTAGCTCCTAATGAAAAATTTAATATTAAATTTGACGATACTCCTCATGAATATAATCTTTCAATTAATTTAGATGAAGATAAGACTAATGTACCTACTATTGATAATTCTTTTTACACCCCGAAAAGTAAAGGCAAGTACGAGTATAGCCTAATGACCAGATGGTATGATAAAGGAGCAATTTCATATAAATTTACAGTGAATGTGGTTGAATGATAAAATGGAGCAATCAAAATGAAATAAAGGATAAAAGCAAATTTATGAGATATCTGATAGAAACTTTCTATAAAATGCCTAAAAAAATAACATAAAGATATAGTTAGAAGTGTTCTTACACTTGATCCTATAGATTCTTATTATATTATTTAACAGCCTATATATTAATTTATTTATATTTCTTAATTTATATGGTTTTATCTATAATAGATAAATATAACTTCTAGAATTTTTTAGGCAGTTTTATTAATTCACTATGTCAGTACTATAAACTATTTTCAGTTTATGGAAATACATAGTATAATAAAAGTCGTGACAGAGATAATTAGTCACATTTTCAAAAAATATACTATATAATAACTAACATATTATAAAGTAAAATAGGAGTATAAAATGAGAAAAGAAATCAATACTTTAATTATTGTGATGATATTGATATTGACGGGCTGTTCAAATAGAGAAGTCATTAAACATAACTATACATATAGAGGAGAAAGTGAATATTGGGTTGCTGAATATAATGTAGATGGGGAAGGGATATTTATTGATAAGAATGGTAGTATGTCTTATGAAAGTCATAAGAAAAACATACTTACAGTAACTTATAAGAATGATTTATCGGAACTATCTTCAATAAGAAACTTAAAAGTATCTTATAAAAGTAGTGTTAGTGGGGGATCAATAGCTCATAGTTTTGATAATGGTAATCCACCAATGGAGAAAACTTATGAGATAAAGTCCTCAGGTTCAGGAGTGGCGATAGAGAGTAAAGATGAAACAATAAAAGTAAGCATAGATATTGATGGAAATATAGAAACAATTGAATTAAACAGTGTAGGATAGGTTTTATTAATAGGTTTCAGTAGTGTTATGTCCTTTTAAGATCATATGTATAAAATCATTGAACAAAGATATAATATATGATATAATTTGGAGTACTATATACATGCAATGAAGGGAAATAGTAGATATATAAATATCTTAAGAGAGCCAATGGTTGGTGAGAATTGGTGATGTTTTGTATTGAATCCGTCCCAGAGCTTTTACTTAAAAGGTAAACCTTGCAGAGGGTTAATCTGCATAAAGTGAACCATTTATGGTTAACTAGGGTGGCAACGCGGGTAATATCTCGTCCCTAATATTTTATATATTAGAGACGGGATTTTTTTATTTTTGTGGAAACTATAAAAACTAATATTAGGAGGTATTGAAATGTTAGACATTAAAAGAATAAGAAATAATCCAGAAGAAGTAAAAAGCCAACTGTCTAAAAGAGGCGGAGAATATAATATAGACTTAATAGTTGAACTAGATGAGAGTAGAAGAAAGCTTCTTGTAGAAGTAGAAGAAATGAAAGCTAAACAAAATCAAGTATCAAAAGAGATACCAAAGCTTAAAAAAGAGGGAAAAGATGCATCGGAAGTTTTAAAAGAGATGAAAGAATTATCAGATAAAGTTACCCAAAAAGATATTGAAGTAAAAGAGATAGAAGCTAAGTTACATGATGCAATATTAGAAATACCTAATATACCAAATGCAGACATAGTAGTGGGAGCTAGTGATGAGGATAATGTAGAGATAAGAAAAGTCGGTGAGCCTCATAACTTTGATTTTGAAGTAAAACCACATTGGGACTTAGGTACAGACTTAGATATATTAGACTTTGAAAGAGCTACAAAATTAACTGGAGCTAGATTTACACTTTTTAAAGGGCTAGGAGCAACTTTAGAAAGAGCTCTTATAAACTTCATGCTAAGTACGCATACTACAAAACATGGATATACAGAAGTATCTCCCCCTTTTATGGTGAATAGACAAAGTATGATAGGAACAGGACAGTTACCTAAATTTGAAGAAGATATGTTTAAGATATCAGGAAGAGAGTTTTACCTTATACCAACAGCAGAAGTTCCAGTAACTAATATTCATAGAGATGAAATTTTAGATGAAGAAAAGTTACCACTGTACTATACAGCATATACACCTTGTTTTAGACAAGAAGCAGGATCAGCAGGTAGAGATACTAGGGGAATTATAAGAAATCATCAGTTTGATAAAATCGAACTAGTAAAATTAGTTAAGCCAGAAAGTTCTTATGAAGAATTAGAAAAGCTTACAGATAATGCAGAGCAAATACTTAAAGCATTAAACATACCATATAGAGTCGTGGAACTATGTACAGGAGATATAGGATTCTCATCAGCAAAAACTTATGATATAGAAGTATGGATGCCGAGTTATGGAAGATACGTTGAAATATCTTCATGTAGTAACTTTGAAGATTTCCAAGCTAGAAGAGCAAATCTGAGATATAGATCTAAGGAAACAGGAAAACCAGAGTTTGTACACACTTTAAACGGATCAGGATTAGCAGTAGGAAGAACATTAGCAGCTCTACTAGAGAACTATCAGCAAGAAGATGGTAGTATAGTGATACCAGAAGCTCTTAGACCATTTATGGGTGGATTAGAGAAAATAGAGAAGTAAATAAAAAACCTTGTAGTGAAGTGAACTGAACCAAGCTTAACATACACAAAAAAATAACCCTATCGTAGAATATCTTTCATTTATACAAACTGACACCGTTTTTCATGTGGTGTCAGCTTTGTTTTTAGTTGTATACGCTCATAATTGTAGAAATAAATGTAGTCATCTATGAGTTGGCGAGCTTCATAAATGCTTTTAGGCTTAGCTCTATAAATACATTCAGATTTTAATATTCCAAAGAAGTTCTCAGCACATGCATTGTCATAACAGTTTCCACGTCTTGACATAGATGGAGTTATACCGTATTCTTTTAGTAGGTTAAAATATCCTTTGGAAGTGTATTGTAACCCTTGGTCACTATGGAGTTGCAGCTCTGTAGTGACTTTTTCCTTTCTTTTGGCATGTTTTATTGTATTAAGTACAAGGTTAACTGTTTGTTCTGTTCCAGTTTTGTATGCAACTATACTATTGTCATATAGATCTTTAATCATAGACAGATAAAGTATACCTTCAGTTGTATGTATATATGAAATATCAGTTACCCACTTTTGATTTGGTTTACTGGCTTTAAAGTCGCGATTTAGAATGTTCTCGTATTTGTGAAGTTGCTTACCCATCTGCTTATATTTTTTACGTCGTCTAATTTGAGAAAGTAGGTTATTATGGTTCATAACTTTAAGTACTGTTTTTGCATTTATGATTATATTATAATTACGTTCTAGCCATATTTTAACTCTACGATAGCCATAAGTTCTTCTAGTTTTCTCTTGACATTGTCTAATTAATTCTATCAAGTGTTCATTTTTACTTGGCTTGTCCATTCGCTTAACAAAGTCATAATATCCACTACGAGATACATTAAAGAATTTACACATTAAAGATATAGAGTATTTATTTTTGTGTCTATATATTGCTAAATATTTTACTGATGGCCTCACTTCCTTCCAGCGATTTGAAGAAAAGAACGTAATAGTTCTACTTCCATTTTTAGTTTTCGTATCTCTGCATCTTTATTTTGATCTGAAGACAGATCACATTTCCTTGGTCTTCCTTTAGGTTTAGGAATTATACCTTCAGCAATACGTCTTTCTCTTCTCCTTTCACGCTTTAGAAGTTCATTAATTACTAATCCATCTTTTAATCCAAAATACTCTGCTATTTCTCTATGTGTTTTACCGTCCTTAACCATTTGTTTAACTTCATTTATAATTGTTTTTCCAAAATGTTTCATACCTTTTTTACCTGACATAAAAATACCCCCAATCGTAGTTTTATTATCCTACAATTAGAGGTATTTTTTCAATGTCTGTTTTTATTGGTTCAGTTCAAAGTTTCACTACAAGGTTTTTTTAACTAAAATTATTCAGCTTTTTTATGCCAAGCATGAAGTGCAAGGGCTATACCTATAACATCATAAGCTATAAATACTCTAAAGAATTTTCCTATCTGACCATTATTCATAAGATTTTGTCCCGCGACAGGAGAGATTATGAATAATAAGTGGAAGAGGAAAGTCCCAAGTAGCGCCTGACCAAAGGTTGCTTTAGTTACAGATGCATCGCCTATAAGTAAAGATGTAACAGCAAATAGTCCAACTTGTTCATGAGCAGCATAAGTATTTAAAGTACCCATGTTTTGTAAGAAAATTAGTTGACCCCAAGCTGCTAAAATAGTAGATATATAATAGTTATTATTCTAGTTTTAAAGAAGTATCTTAAGCCTAAACCAAGAAGTAAAGTTATAGCAATTGTAACTACTGGAATAGCTATTCTAGGAATATGTTTTATTTTTATGATATTATCTAAGGCATATTTTATATTTGATAAATCTATACTATTCTGAAGTCCTACTCCAGAAGGAGGTAATAGCCTTTTTAAATATTAAAATCCTCCTCTTCAATGATGTTGCTAAATTAAACATATGTAGTTGTAAAAAGCACTTCTACATTAAAGCACAAAAACGAGCGGATTTATTAATATATTGATAATATAATTAATATTTATAGTTGAACCATAATATACATATATGTTTATTTGAATAGACTAATGATAAATCTACAGTCTGGCTATTCGTTCATAAATAAAGCATTAAAGTTAAATAACTTGTAATTAAATCTTATATCTAGAATATAATTTATATAGACATAGAAATTTCTCTTATTGGAACTTTATAAAGTGCATTCAATTATCATATATTTTTGATATAATAGCTATAAAAGAGTAAAAATAATGAGTTTTTTTGTAGTATAAAAGTATAATTTGGAGGAAGCTTATGAAAAGAAGAATAGCATTGTTATTAAGTTTTTTATTATTATTGCCTAATATATCATATACAGCGCAAAGCTTTGATAATAGAGATGTGGGTGCTGCAGTACTCGCAGATTATGAAACAGGGGACATACTTTATTCATATAATACTGATATTAGTCTAGAAGTTGCAAGTTTAACGAAAATAATGACTTACTTAGTAACTATGGATCAGATTAGTAAGGGAAATGCAAATTTAAAAGATAAAATTACTATAAGTGAAAATGCAGCTCAAAGAGGTGGATCCTCTTTTAAGCTAAAACCTGGAGAAGAATATACTTTGGATCAGTTATTAGAATCCATTATGATAGTTTCAGCAAATGATTCGTGCATAGCTATAGCAGAGCATATATCAGGAAGTGAAAAATCTTTCACAAAGCTTATGAATCAAAAAGCACAGGAGATAGGGCTAGAGAAAACATACTTTGCAAGTGTTAACGGATATCCTGATGGAGATATTCACAATACTATGAATACTAGTGATATTCTCAAATTAACAAGATATACTATACAACAGTATCCTCAGATTTTAGATATAACTAAAAAAGATGAAATAATAGATGATAGAGGATATGAATTTAAGAATACAAATCCATTGATGGGAGTAATCGAAGGCACAAATGGTCTTAAGACTGGGTATACTGATATAGCTAAATATTGCTTGGTTTCAACAGTAGATATAAATAGAGAGAATAATCAAGATCAAATGTTAATAGGAATTATAATGGGTGCCCCTAGTGAAAATATTAGAACGGCAAAAAGTATAGAGTTAATAAATATGGGAATGGATAATAGTTATAAAAAAGAGAAGATACTAGATAAAAATATATCGGTAGGAGAAGGCAACATAATAGATGGTATAAAAGAAAACGTGCAACTGTATCCAGTGGAAGATATGTATGGAATAGTAAAAGAAGGACAAGCCATATCCAAAAAAATAAATATGTTCGATCATATAAGTGCTCCTGTAAAAAAAGGTGATGTAGTAGGAGAGATTATAATTGAATATGGAGATAATATAAAAAAGATGGATTTAGTTGTAAATGAAAATATCAAAAAATCTAATTTTATAAACATGTTTTTCAAATCGGTAAAGGGATTTATATCTTTTATTTTTTAAAGGAGATAATATGGAAGAATACTTTATGAGAGAGGCCTTAAATGAAGCATACAAGGCAGAAAGAATAGGAGAAGTTCCCGTAGGAGCTGTGATAGTAAAAGATGAAAAAATAATATCTAGAGGACATAACATGAGAGAAACTCTAAATGATCCTACTGCTCATGCAGAAATCATAGCTATAAAGAGAGCTAGTGAAGTGTTAGAAAGCTGGAGACTTATAGGGTGTACTATTTATGTTACTATAGAACCTTGTTCTATGTGTGCAGGAGCTATAGTAAACTCTAGGATAGAAAAAGTAGCGATAGGGGCATTAGATCCTAAGATGGGTGCTTGCGGATCTGTAATAAATGTAGTTCAAAATAAGAACTTTAATCATAGGGTAGAAATAACAAAAGGGATATTAGAAACAAAATGTTCATCTATAATGAAAGATTTTTTTAAAAAACTAAGGTATAGATAGATGTAAAACTATTTACTAATTGAACACGATATGGGATATTTATTTTTGCACAGTATTTACTTTATAATAGTTACTTGATTTTAATTTATTACTTAAGTAATAGCATAGTAAATTTACACTTTAAAATAATATTGTAAAATACTTAAAAATTGTTACAATATTGTTTATAAAGAAATTTAAGAGAGGGCGAAAAATGTGAGATATAATATATTTAACTACCAAAGATTTTAATATGTTTAGTTATAATTAGTTTAATCACAGGTAGTCAAGCTACTTCTTTATTTATAATAGTATATGGTTAGCCCAATCTATAGCTAATTTCTCAGAAAATAAAATAGATATGCTGAATGTGATACAAGATGAAGAGTATACACAACGAATAACTAGAGAAGAGTTAATCATTGGATTCTATATAAAGGTTTATAATATAGATAGAGATAGTATTGAAATAAAAAATAATCTCTTTAAAGATACAAATAACTTGGATGCGCAGAGAGCTTATTTTAAATTAGCTTATTATACTCTTTGACGGTAGAATAGAAGTATATGTTTATTCATTATAAGGCTATAGTCAAAACTTATGAATGTTATCCATAAGTTTTAACTATAATAAAAGTAAAATTAAATATTAATCAAATAATTTTAGTAAGTCTAAAGATATAACTTTTCTCTAAAATGTAAGGTTACATATAGATTCTTCAAACTATAACAGACTCTTTTATTTCTTCTACGTCTTTCTTTATTTCTTCAACTATGTAGAACTTCGACGTAAGTTCTGAAATAATACTTTGATAGTTTTTTTCTCTTTCCTCTTGTCTTAAATCTCTTTTTTCCTGTGTTTTAATAATGTAAAATATAAGAACAATAGAAAGAACAGACCAAATACCTTGACTAGAAGCCAACTTTATAACTTCATTTTCCATATAAATAACACCTCTTCTAAAGTAAAATATAATAGCTCAATATAAAAATTTAAAAACTTTGTGATGTATTTTTCTTTATAAATTTAAATCTTCGTATAGCTATTATTAATCTTATAGTTAACTCTTGTACACAATCCTCATTTAACTCTCCGTTTATATAACTATTTTTTCTAATTAAGGGGTAGAACATTGATATTAGAGTACTCATAGCTACACCATCCCCCTGCTGTGCTTTTACTACCAGTTTTTCTAATTTACTGTTCTCAAGGTCCACTTAATACACCTTCCTTAGTTTAATTATTTATTTAGCATCTTCATTAGTATTTAATAAATTAACTTTTAATTTTTTAAAGGCTGTTCTTTTTATTTTATTTACGTTTTGAAAACTTGTATTTAGTTTTTTTGCAAGATCTCTCTCAGAAGTTTCATTTATTATTACTTCAAAGATAACTTCTTTTTGTTTTTGGGTCAGTGTTTGAAAGTTTTTTGCCAAGGCTATGTTTTCAAAAGTCTCACAAAAATTATTAAAATCAGTAAAAGCATCTTTGTCTATGTCAATATTTTTATCAATAAGAGTATTAATCTTATCTTCCTCATCTTCTTTGGATGTAGTTAAGATCATTTTTTCATGGTTGTACAAATTGCTATTTTTTTGCTTAAATTTTATCGCGCTATATTGAACTGTTTTTTTTACATAACTTAAAAAATATGCCTTCATTATTTATGATACCTCCTACTCCATAATTACTTTAGATAACAACAATAATTAAATATACGTTTAATATAGTAAGATCCAAATTGATTGCAAAAAATCAACCATTTATAAAAAAATATGGTATTTTAGGGCGAATGTTGGTAATATATATTAAGGGAGTAGTAAAATGAAGAAATGTAAACTAGCAAAAATATTAATCAGTGGTATTATTTTAGGAACTATATATTTAAGTGTGAATTTTGCTTTTGCAGCAAATAGTGAATGATCTGGACAAAGAATATCTAGCTTTTTTAACAAATGGAATAGAATCACCAAACGTTCTAAAAGATGAAAAATATTCTTATACAATAACTAGAGAAAAATTTACAGAATTAATTATAGGGTTTTATGTAAAAGTTAGTAACATAGATAGCGATGATATTGAAATAAATGACAATCTTTTTAAAGACACAACTAGTTTAGAGGTACAAAGAGCTTATTTTTTGGAAATAATTCAGGGGATAAGTAAAGATACTTTTAGTCCAAATGATAATATAACGAGAGAACAGATAGCGACAATGATAACAAGACTTTTAAAATTAAAAGGGATAGATACTGAAACAAACTATGATTTAAGTTATTGTAAAGACAAAGAAGAAATCAGCGAATGGGTTCTAACTTCACTATTTTACTTAGTTTAAAATGGAATAATGAAAGGTGTAAATATAAGTAATAGTGATTTATATTTATATACTCAAGATACATCAATGTAGAAGAAGTTGTAACTATGCTAGATAGAATAGCAGAGAAACATAATTGACTTATTAGATCAAAAGACTTGTATATAAGTGGATTTCTAGTTTCAAATGATATAGAACTAATATTAAAAGAGCGTGATAAAGATTAATTAATTTGTATAATTAAATGGGAAGAAATAACTAACATTGAGAAAGTAAAAAAGATTTAATATATACTCAACTAAAATAAATGATTTCATTAATAGAGTTACAATAACAGATATAAAAAACGAATCGTAGAAAGAAAAAGATAGAATTTATACGAATAACTATGAAGTTTATTTGCACAAAGATGGTTATAATGCATGGGTATACTTTATAATATTGTCAGAATATGAAACAAATTAAGAGTTAATAAAATAAGAAATCCCCGCAAAAGGGATTTCTTAATCTTAAAGCTTATGAACTCCTATAACATAAGAAGTATTTCTCATACCTGCTACAGCAGTATGGAACTTAACTGTAGTTGTTTGACCATTAGGAAGATGTCCAGCAGACAATCCTTTTAATCTATTTTACAACTACCTATTTTTAATAATTTAGTTTGATTTTGAAAGAACTTTGAGAATCATTCCTCATATACTCTTGATTCATTGTCTATAAGCAATACTTTTCATCCTGAAGTCATTAACTGCCATATTGAGAATTTCAGATATAGAGCGATACATAAAGTACGGCTCATAGACCTTGCTTTGCTGCTTATTTTAAAATTGAAACGTATACTTGCTCAATACTAACCTAGTAAGATTAATGATTGAATTCTACTGACATATACTTAAAACCAACATTATCAGGATCTAGCATTTCAACTGTTGCACGAAGTTTTCCGCTTCTAACGTTAGTAAATACTCTATCCGAAGGGCTAGAAGATGAAATCCAACCCGTTCTTGACCCCGCTTGTAACCATGATCCGTCTGATTGCTTTCTATCTAAATACATTATCCAATCTTGTCTTCCTATAGAAATGTGAGAAGCTGTACTTAATTCAAACCTAATTTCTACATCGGTACCTGATGAATAACCGCATAAGTCATATCTTATGTTACCACCTTGGAACGTTTTTGGTAATGAACAAGCCATAAATAAATACCTCCTTATTTTTTAAAACAATTTATTTTGTTTTTGAAATGTAAGTTTAAACTTCTGGCCAGTTTATTTTTCCTTACACTTATAACAATCTGATTTATGATAAGAAAATCAACCATTTATAAGAAATGTGGAATTTAAGAGACAACTTTGGTAATATGTATTAAAGGAGTGATAAAATGAAGAAATGTAAGTTAGAAAAATTATTAGTTAGTAGTATTGTTTCAGTAGCAATATTTTTAAGTACGAGTTTTGCTTTTGCACAAAATAGTGCATGGTCTGGACAGGGTATATCTAACTTTTTAACTAATGGGATAGAAGCACCAAACGTTTTAAAAGATGAAAAATACTATTATCCAATAACCAGAGAAGAATTTACCGAGTTAGTTATAGGGTTTTATGCAAAAGTTAGCAATATAAATAGAGATGATATTGAAGTAAAAGAAAACCCTTTTAAAGATACAACTAGTTTAGACGTACAAAGAGCTTATTCTCTGGGAATAATTCAGGGGATAAGTAAAGATGCGTTTAGCCCAAATGACAACATAACAAGAGAACAGATAGCAACAATGGTAACAAGACTTTTAAAATTAAAAGGAATAGATACTGAAACAAACTATGATTTAAGCTATTGTAAAGACAAAGATGAAATTAGTGAATGGGCTCTAGATTCCTTATCTTACTTTGTTGAGAATGGGATAATCAAAGGTGTTAATATAAGCAATAGTAACTTGTATATACATCCTAAAAGTACAGCAACAGTAGAAGCAGTTATAACTATATTAGATAGAATTGCAGAGAAACACAATTGGCTTATTAAATCAAAAGACTTATATATAAATGGATTTTTAGTTCCAAATGATACAGAATTAATATTAAAAGAATATGGAGATGATTCATTAATTTGTACAATTGAATGGGAAGAAATAACTGACATTGAGAAATTAAAAAAAGATTTAATTTATATACTTAACTCAAAAGAAGAAATTAAAGATTATAATAAAATAAATAATTTTATCAATAGAATTATAGTAAAAGATATAGAAAATGAATTGTGGAAAGAAAAGGATGAAGTTTATACCAATAAATATAAAATATATGTGCGCAAAGGCGGTGATAGCGCATGGGTATACTTTATGCCAATATAAGAATATATAAAAACTAAAATATAATAATAAAAAAGAAATCCCCATATTTATGGGGATTTCTTGGCTTTAAAGCTTACGAACTCCTATGACATAAGGAGTATTGCTCATGCCTGATACAGCAGTATGGAACCTAACTGTAGTTGCTTGCCCATTAGCTAGATATCCAACATTTATCATATCAACAGCTCTCATATAGTCTTCATTACCTACCCAATTTTTGTAATGAACAGAACCGTCTAAACTAACAATAGGATTGCATACTCCACCTCTACTACCTAGGAAAACATAAAATGTACCACTACTTCCTGTTGAGTTTTTTATTGGTAAATTTACTTCTAATTGTTGACCAAAATTACCTAGTAATGGATTTGGTACTCTGTTTTCATCGACAATCGTAACCATATCTTCACCATAAAATGTGTCATCACCAGAGCCTATTGAATAAGCTTGTGGACCAGAAGAAGTTATATTTAATTCATTAAAGTAGAATGTAGTATAAAATGAATTACCAACTCCACGCTGATGACTACTTTGAGCAATTGCATAAGAATTTGCGCCACCAGAATTAGTATCATATGCTAAATCATAAAATACAGCTTTTGCAGGAGTAGAACTTCCCCTTCTAGTAACGTTTGTTCTAGCAACTATTCCAAATACTCTTCCATTTGCTACAGATTGTTGAAATAATGTACCATACCCATACGGTGCAATTGTAATTGATTCTGATCGACTACCTAAGAAATATGACTTCCATGCTTCTGTATCAGGTTCACCTGAATTGTTAGTTAAACCCCTATTAGTAGAAGTTACTGTAATCTCAAAACTATTAGGATTATATATGAGTAAGCAAGAAGTGATTCTTCTACCTGTCTTATTAACATGCCATGTATATACCTGTCCACTACCTTCAACATCACCTTTAAATAGCCACTTACCATAATCAGCTAATGCTGAAGAATCAAATGTTTCTGGGCTATTAGAGTAAAATAAATATTCATTACTAAAGTGCACACTACTATTATTTCTTATAGGCTCAATATGTGAAATATCAAACACAGTACCATTTGTTATTAAACTTGCCATTTGAAAACTCCTCCTTTAATTTAAAAATATTTTGTATGCTTTTGAAATGTAAGTTTAAACTTCTGGCCAGTTTATTTTTCCTTACACTTATAACAATCTGATTTATGATAAGAAAATCAACCATTTATAAGAAATGTGGAATTTAAGAGACAACTTTGGTAATATGTATTAAAGGAGTGATAAAATGAAGAAATGTAAGTTAGAAAAATTATTAGTTAGTAGTATTGTTTCAGTAGCAATATTTTTAAGTACGAGTTTTGCTTTTGCACAAAATAGTGCATGGTCTGGACAAGGTATATCTAACTTTTTAACTAATGGGATAGAAGCACCAAACGTTTTAAAAGATGAAAAATACTATTATCCAATAACCAGAGAAGAATTCACCGAGTTAGTTATAGGGTTTTATGTAAAGGTTAGCAATATAAATAGAGATGATATTGAAGTAAAAGAAAACCCTTTTAAAGATACGACTAGTTTAGACGTACAAAGAGCTTATTCTCTGGGAATAATTCAGGGGATAAGTAAAGATGCGTTTAGCCCAAATGACAACATAACAAGAGAACAGATAGCAACAATGGTAACAAGACTTTTAAAATTAAAAGGAATAGATACTGAAACAAACTATGATTTAAGCTATTGTAAAGACAAAGATGAAATTAGTGAATGGGCTCTAGATTCCTTATCTTACTTTGTTGAGAATGGGATAATCAAAGGTGTTAATATAAGCAATAGTAACTTGTATATACATCCTAAAAGTACAGCAACAGTAGAAGCAGTTATAACTATATTAGATAGAATTGCAGAGAAACATAATTGGCTTATTAAGTCAAAAGACTTATATATAAATGGATTTCTAGTTCCAAATGATACAGAATTAATATTGAAAGAGAATGGTAAAGGGATAATATGCACAATTAAATGGGAAGAAATAACTAACATTGAGAAATTAAAGAAAGATTTAATTTATATACTTAACTCAAAAGGAGAAACTATTGATGATACTATAACTAGTAAATTTATAAATAGCGTTACAACAACAGATGTACAAAATGAGCTTTGGGTAAAAGAGGATGAAATTTATACAGGTAATTGTACTATATATATAACCAAACATCACTATAGTAGAACTACAGATATAGAAACCGTATTACATTTTCATCCACTTAATGAAAATTAAAGCTAAGAAATCCTATGACATAAGGAGTATTGCTCATGCCTGATATAGCAGTATGGAACCTAACCGTAGTTGCTTGCCTATTAGCAAGATATCCAATATTAATCATATCAGTAGCTTTATGATTAATAATATTTACCCAATTTTTATAGTGAATAGAATTAACTAGGCTGATAATAGAAAACTTACATTAGGATATTTTATTAAACGTTATAGGTAACTATTAATAATTACTTATAACGCTTATATTAACTTGAAAAGTTATTTACTTTGAAACAACTAGTTTTAGTTTACGAGCTAGGCTTTTAGCTCTACTAGTTTGTTTCATGATTTTTTGTAAAGCAATAGTTGTTTTTAATTTTTTACCCATTTCGATATCATTTTTTAAGCGTCTAATTGTAGGTTTTAAACTTGGAAATTGAGTAAGATATATTAAAGAAATCCATATATCATTTTCGTTAATATTATTAGCTGCCGCTGGTCCCCAGTACATATCGTATTGCTCTTGTATAGAACTATACATAATTTTTTCTAATTCTTCATTAGTTAAGTGGCCATCATCTATAGCCATATCTACAATATCAGTTCCTGGTAGGAAGTTAAGTCCGTGAATTTGTAATTGAAATGGCGGTTCCATAGACATACATAATTCAAATGTCTCTTTTAGATCGTCTACAGTTTCAAAGGGATGTTGTAGCATAAAGTCGTATATCACATTTGGAACTTTACACTTTGAAAGCACTTTGCTAGAATTTATGATATCTTCTTGCTTCTCAGGTCTATTAAAGACTTGCTTTCTTATTCTAGGAGAACCACTTTGTATTCCAACAACTATTTGATTTAGACCAGCATCTACTAAATTCTTGATTATATTTTCATTTATTTTAAGAGGATGTCCCCATATATTAAAGGGAAGATTTATTTCTTTTTTATATTCGTGATTAAATTGTTCTATCCATCCAGGCTCGTCTGAAAAAATCTCATCCCAGAAGTGAATTAACTTTAAATTCTTAATCTTTTTCTTTGCTTCTTTAAGTTCAGCTATAACACTATCTACGCTTCTAAATCTTACATATCTTCCTTTTCCATTGTATAGCCTTTTTAAGTTTATCGAACTACAGTAAGAACATGCAAAAGGACAACCTCTAGAAGCACTAAGCTCATATGTGAAAGAATTTAGTTGAGGATCGCCTTCAACTAAGCTATCATCATGTATAAGATACTTATTTTTACCACCTATTTCAGGAGAACCTAAAGTATCTAAGTTTTCGATGAGTGGCCTCATATTATTTTGGACTATGTTATTATCTTTATCCCTAAATACTATATTCTCTATACTTGAAATATCTTCTTTTTTTTCTAAAGCATTTATTAGCTCTATCAAAGCTCCTTCACCTTCACCTCTAATTACATAGTCACAATAGTTAAGAGCTTTTGCTGGGAATAGTGTTGAATATACACCACCCCAGAACATAGGTATATTAAACTTTTCTTTTATTTTTTCACTTACTAAATATATTGATTCTAAATATAGAGATGACATTACACTAAGACCTATATATGAAGGGTTTATTTTATTTATTAAATTAACCAATAATTCCAGTTCTTTATCGCTTACTTTTTCAGGCTTTACACTGTTAAATCTTTTTAAAAATAATACATGAGGAGTATAGCCTTCTTTTCTTAAAGCATTAGCTAAGTATCTTACACCTAAGGCTTTTTCGTTATAAAATCCTATAAGTAAAATTGACTTACACATTATTGTTATCCTCCTTTTATTATAATATCTGTAAATATTATATAAGTCTACATTCTACATCAAGTTGAATCTTTTTTCAAATGGAGTATGACATAATTATTTATAGTATATAGAAGTATTATAATTAAATATGGATAAAAGCATACTAGATTCGATAGTTTGAAGAAAAATTGTATGAGATTATATAAATACTAAAATGAAGAACTAAATACTATCCTTTTTATTCTACTAAATAGCGTAAATTAATAATTTCATGAATTTCATGTTAATAAATTTATTTTAAAAGGTATTGACAATATAGGATTACAAATGTAAACTTATAATTGAAATTACAAATGTAATTTCAGACTAAATCTAGGAGGTGGTAAAATGAATAAGATTTCAAAAATATCAGAATCAGAGTTAGAAATAATGAAGGTTCTTTGGAGCAAAAGTTTTTTATCATCTAATGAGATTATAAACTTATTAGAACATAAGGTAACCTGGTCAGGTCAAACGATAAAAACTTTTTTAAATAGACTTCTTAATAAAGAAGTAATAGGCTTTAAAAAAGAAGGAAGAAACTATCGTTATTATCCATTAATATCTTATGAAGAGTACATAAAAGTAGAAAATAAGTCTTTTCTTGAAAGAATTTATAATGGAGCTTTAGATATGTTATTCTCAAAGTTTATAGAGGAAGAAGATTTAACAGAAAAAGATATTGAAAAGCTAGAAAATATTTTAAAAGAGAAAAAGAATGATATTAACAGTAGAGATTAAAAATCTTCTTAAAATTCCTAAGAAGGAGTAAATTATTATGAATATATTAAAAGAAATATTTTTATGGGTTATATATTCTTCAATAACAGCTAGTCTAATATCAACAATAATTATTCTGATTAAGAAGATTTGCAATAATCATATTAAACCTAGAGTTCAGCATGCTTTATGGTTCTTAGTATTAATAAAGCTCTTGATACCCTTTTCTCTACAAAGCGATATAAGTATATTTAATCTTTTTCCTCAAAATATTATAAGTACAACATATGAAGAAGCTAATTTAAGCAGAATCTATATAAGAGAAGAAAGATTAAATGATAAATGGATAAGTGGTATAAGCGAAGATAGAGATAATTTAAAAATGAAGACAAATGATAAAAAAAAGAAAACAAGTAAAGAAAAAATATCTTTAAAAGATAAAGCTATAGAAATAAGTGTATGCTTATGGACTACTGGAACTATATTTCTAGGGGCATTAGTTCTTGTATCTAGTATATCATTTAAGAAGAATAAAGTAAATTTTAGTAAGGTAAAAGATTTAAAGACCATCAATATTTTAAATCTAACTAAAGAAAAATTAAAATTAAAAAAAGATATCTCTATATATACTAGTAATAAGATAAAAACTCCATTTATCTACGGAATATTAAAACCAAAAGTATATATTCCAAAGCAGATATTAAGCTTATGCAATGAAAGTGAATTAAATTATATAATTTTACATGAATTAATTCACTATAAAAGAAAAGACTTAATCTGGAATTTACTCTCAATATTAGCGATAATAGTTCATTGGTTTAATCCAATAGTGTGGATTTCAATGAAGAAAATGAGACAAGACAGAGAAGTCGCATGTGATAATTTAGTATTAGAGACTATTGGAGAAGAGGAATCTATAGATTATGGAATGACTATAATAACACTTTCTAAAATTAAACTAAATAATAGTGACAAAAGATTGATAAATTTATATTTCTATGAAGATAAAAATCAAATTGAGAGGAGAATAAATTTGATAAAACGATTTAGAAAAGATTCATATAAAATTTCTGTAGGTGGAGCATTAGTGATTACACTACTTTCAGCTGTTACGCTAACTAATGCTAGTGGATATAATATTAGTTCAGACACTTATGTAAATATGAATATTGAACAAAAAGAGCTACACAAGTATAAAGAATTAGACGTACCATATAAAAGTTTTAATAACCTAGAGAGGGCAGCAGATTTTATAAGCTTCGATCTTAGAGTTCCTGATTATATACCAGAAGGCTATGAGCTATATCAAATACATGTTGAAAAAGACAATCAAATAAAAATAGATTTTGGAAGGGACATAAGAGATACTAATAATAATGAAGAGCATTTTGACTACATAGTATCTACAGAGAGTATAGTAGAAAATATAAAAAAAACATTTAAAGATAATGAAAGAGTAACGATAGAAGAGAAACCAATGACTATATCTAATATAAAAGGAATAAACTTAATAAAAACAAGAAAATTTGAAAATGACCCAAATCAAGAGTTAAGAGATATTTATGAAGTTCAAAAGTATTTTATCTGGGAGACTAATGGATTGTGGTATGGAATTAAATACTATAGATATGATAATATTTCTGATAGAAGTGAGTATTTAAGTGAAATCTCCAAAGTAGATATGGAAAAAATAATAGCATCACTAAAGCATTTTAAAGATATTTCAAATGTAAGCTATATATCGAAGTCTTGGGAGCCTTACTTTAATATTTATGGAGAAAAAGATTTCAGAAAGGCAGAAAAACAGCTGGGATTCACTCCTAAATTTAAATTAAACTTACCAGAGGGGCTTACAATGAAGTTATCACAGGTAGGAGAAGTTCTTTATGCTTCAGATGAAAAGAATAATGAATATCAGAAGCTTAGAGATTTAAAAAGTTACTATGATATAAAGAATAATTCAGAAGTGCAAATAAGTTTTAGGCAAATAAAAAGTTATACAGATGATTATATTGAAAAATTAGAAAAGTCTAAAGGTAATGGACTAGAAAAAATAAATATAGATGAAGTAGAAGTACTTAAATATGAAGTAGAGCAAGAACATTATTCCAATAGAATAACTCAAGAAACAGAGCAAAATGTTAAGCTAAAAATATATAAATGGGAGCAGAATGGAGTTATATATACACTAAGTATAAATACAGAATTAGACAATGAGAATGAAATACTGAAAGCTTTTATAAAGTAGAAAATAAAAATACACGCAAACTCTAAAGATAGTACAAAAGAGTTTACGTGTATTTTATAATTTATGTATATACCTGATGACGATAAAAAATATAAAGACACTACTGTTGTATCAAATTTATATAAATATTATAATTAGATATAGATAAAAACATGTTATTAGAGGTGATAGTTTGAATAATGAATGGTGGAAAATGGTACGAGATTTTCAAGAAAAATTTGGACATCCATATAAAGATAGTCCTTGTTTACTAGAAAAAGATAGAGTAGAAAAAAGGTATGATTGGATGCTAGAAGAAATAGATGAATTTAAAGAGGCTGAAGATATATACGAACAAGCAGATGCTATGATAGACTTAATGTACTTTGCAATAGGCACACTTGTAGAAATGGGAGTAAGACCGAATGAAATATTTGAAATAGTTCACAATGCAAATATGAACAAACTATGGGAAGATGGAAAACATCATGAAGATGAAAATGGAAAAACTATAAAGCCCCCATATTGGGAAGATCCTTATCCTAAATTAAAAATAGCTATAGATAATCAAAAATAAAGATAAGCCATGAAACCAAATTTTAAAACTTGATTTCATGGCTTTTTTATTTTAGTTTTTAAAGGCTAAATAATATTTATTCTGTCTCTACACTATTTTCATTTACTTTATAAGGATATATGAATCTATTAACCAAAAGGGCAACAGCAGCTCCAAAAATGGTTGAAAGAGTTCTGTCTATTGCATAACTTTTAGGCATAACATTCCCCTCTACATTTATCATAATAGCTAAAAAAACTACACAAGATATAAGAACAGTATCTTTAAGTTTCAACATAGTTAGAATATGAATTATTAACATGATTCCTATGGGAATAACTAATGCTTCTATAAAAACAATATCCATAGGAAGATATTTGTATGCTATAACTGCAAATATAGATCCTATTATAGAACCAAAAATGGTACCAAAAAGCCTATAAGATCCCATCTTAAGAGATGTAGAAAAATCCGTTTGCATAGTGTATATTGCAGTCATGCATGAGAAAAATGGATTTTCTACTCCTACAAACTTTAAAACTATAAGGCATATTGCAACTGCAATAGCTGTTTTAAAATTCCTCATACCTACTCTAGCCATGGTTAAGAAAATCCCCCTTTCTAGAACATAAATAATTATAATTATACTATACAGTATATCGGCATACAAACATCAATATATACCTTTCATAGTGAATAGATTGAATTATCCCTAGTACATTAGATTATAGCTTAATAATTATTAAGTTATCCAATAGCTTATAAAAAAGTTATTAAAATCAAAAAATAAGTTGAAATATATGTTTAATAGATACAATGAACGCTTTTATTGCATATAGAATATATCTAATGAGCATAATATTTTTAAGGAAGGTGAAAATATTATGAAATTTTATGAGGTAATAGAAAGTAGAAATAGTGCTAAAAGATTTAGCGATACTCCTATAGATAAGGAGAGTCTAGATAGGATAATAAACGCAGCTATGAGAAGTCCATCTTGGAAAGACAACACATCCTATAGAATAATTTTAGTAACTGAATCTAGCATAAAAGATCAGTTATCAAGTGCGGTGAAAAATAAAACTGATGAAGCAAGTACATCTATAAAAGAAGCACCGGTTGTAGCTGTAATAGTGGGAGATCCGTCTGAATCAGGTATCATAGATGGTAAGGAATACTATTTAGTAGATGGAGCTATAGCTATGGAGCACTTAGTATTAGCTGCCACAAGTGAGGGTTACGGTACTTGTTGGATAGGAGTATGGGATGAACAGAAGGTAAAACAAGCACTATCTATACCAGATAGATATAGAATTATAGCTATGACTCCAATAGGAAAAGCAGATGAATATAAACCTACAAATCCTAAAAAGGATGTCAAAGAACATGTATTTTTAAATAGTTTCGGAAGTGCTTTTACAGAGAGTACAAATAAAGGACTTTTAAATTAGGCTATCAGATTGATAGCCTAATTTTTATGTTGAATAAAATAGATTATAGTGTTTATACAAAGTAGGATTTTAGATGATGCTATGTAAAAAAAGAAAAGCTAATAGAGAAGTAAAATATAGGAGATTGCTTTATGATAAAAATAGTTATATACGAAGATGAACGAACTCATAGAACTATTTTAAGAGATCATGCAATGAATAATTTTGAAAATATAAAGTGTCATTATGCAATTTTAAAATTTAGTTCAGGAGAGGAGCTACTTAAAAATTATCCGTAAGAAGTAGATATTATTTTACTAGATATATTAATGGACAATCTTACGGGCATAGATGTTGTAAGAAAAATTAGGAAGTTTGATGATAAAGTAGAAATAATATTTACAACTTCAATATTAGATTATGCTCAACAACGATATGAAGTTAGAGCCTGTAGATATTTAATAAAACCAATAAACTGTAAAGAGTTAAAAAAATATATAGTATCATTCATAGATGAAATTAGAAAAAATAATGAAAGTTATACATTTATTCAAGAAAGAAATGAAATACATAAAGTTTTAATAGAAGATATAACCTACGTAGAGATAATAAGAAAGGACATGACTATTCATGCAATTGAAAAAATATAAAATCAGAAGGACTTTAAAAATCGGAAAATCTAAACTAAATAAAATTACCATGAATATATATTTGCAATAAAAACATACCAGTTGTACCTATAAAATGGCAAGTTGTATAAATAGTATTGAAAAAGATATATATAGTGTTATCTTAAATAGTAAGAACGTTATAAATTTTTAAGTATAAATTCATTAAAACTATTAAGACAAAAATTTCTGAATCTATATATTGAAAGGATAAAGATGAATTTATCTTTTCAATATATAGAGAATTTAAAATACTAAATTATTAAAAGGTTTTTGATTTCTCATTAGAAAATACATTAAATAAATTATACTTTTTAAATTGATTTATAAAAATTTAGTCATATATGAGTAGCTAAGATCTTTATATTCAAAATAAAATTGTTATGTTAAATGAATATCTAAAATATAAAGTTTGTTTTTTAACTTTAGCTGTATATATTAAGCTAACTAACGGTGATTAAATGCGCGCATATTATCCTAAAATTTGAAGTTATGTATGTTTACGACATGTAGAGATTCAAGGGTCAAGAGATACGGAATTAAATATTTGAAACCTAACATACAAATATAATGAGAAATGAAGAGGTGTAAAATGACAGAAGTATTTAATCCATATAAAGAATTATTTAATAGAATTATAAAAGATTGCAAGTTCTCTAGATTAGGAAGAGTATTTAAAACAGATATGAATTACTATTTCTATGATGTTGGAACGGGTAAAGTATTTCAAGTTGATAACATTTTATATGATATTTTGCAAGCTTTATCTATAACCAATAAATTTGATAGCATTTTTACTCTAAGAAAGACAAGTGAAAGTGAACTAATAAATGCCCTAGAGCAACTTAAAGAAGTGATAGAAAATGAAAATATTTTACAGGCGCCCCCAGTGAACGAGTTGACAGGAAACTCAGTAGTAAATTTAGATCAAGCACTAGATTCTTCACTGGAACAAATAACTCTTGAAGTGACAGAGAGTTGCAATATGAGATGTAAATACTGTATATATCATAGCTCTGATATTGGCTTTAGGAACTTTGGTGAGGCTAATATGTCCTTTGATATTGCAAAAATAGCTATTGATGAATTGATGAATAAATCACAAGGAATGAAAGAGGTTTCTATAGGATTTTATGGAGGAGAGCCGCTATTAAACTTTGGCCTAATTAAGAACTGTATAAACTACTGTCAAGAAGAATATAAAGATAAGAAAATATATTATACAATGACAACTAATGCAACATTAATAGATAAAGAAATAGCAAACTTTATTTCTACTATTGATAATTTTAGTATTACGGTAAGTTTAGATGGTTCTAAAGAAGTACATGATAAACATAGAGTATTGATGAACGGAAAAGGTAGTTTTATAGATACTATGAATGGTGTTAAATTACTATCAAATGCATTTGGTGATAAGGTAAACGAATACATATCTTTTAATGCTGTAATTGACGATAATGTAGACTTAGATTATATGAAAGCTTTAAACGAATTTTTTTCTTCGATAGAGTGGACAACACCAGATACAACAATAACATTATCTTATATTCTTAAAGAGGATAGGGATGTTGAATATCTAGGAATTGATTCAGAAAGAGAACAAAACATTAGAGAAAAAAATAAGCAGAAAAACCATAGTGTACTAGATAAGTTTTCATTCCAGAGATTAGTAGAACAGTTTGAGAATCAAGATAAAAATAACTCTAAATCTAAACTAGAAATTGGCAAAGGAGCTCTAGTTCAAGAATTAAATTTTATTCATAATAGAATATTAAATGATGAACCTGTTAACCAGTATAAAATGAATGGTTGTTGTGTACCAGGTTCTCGTAGAACCTATGTAACAGTAAAAGGTGAATATCTATTATGTGAGAGAATAGGACCATGTCCTAGTATAGGGGATGTATTTAATGGCTTAGATAAAAATAAGATAAGAAAACATTATGTAGAAGACTTTAGAAATGAGTCTGTAAAGTATTGTAAGGATTGTTGGGCAATTCATTTATGTTCACTTTGCTATATGAGTTGTTATAAGGAGGATGGAATTAATATTTCTTATAGACATCAAAAATGTGAGCTTAATAGAGCTTCTATAGAAGAAGATTTAATCAGATATCATTATTTATTAGAAAAATATCCAGAAGAATTTGAAACATTATTAAATTCATATACTTACAGTTAGCAAAGTACAAATATAAGTATAAGTGGAAGGAGAAGATTAAACTGAATGATGAAAGATTTGTTAAGTTTGAAGAATTGTTTGAAAATTTGACAAAAAACAGCCGTTTCTCTAGACTATGCAGAACATTTAAAACAAAAAGTGATTATTATATCTATGATGTAGGAACAGGGAAAGTCTTTCAAGTAGATGATACCCTTTATAGGATATTCAATACATTAATTAAATACAATAGTTTCAAAAAACTATTTGAAATAAACATTTCAAATGAAATATTATTAGAAAAATTAAAAGAGGTACAAAAAATTGTAGAATTTGAAAATATATTAAAGGCACCAACTGTAAAAGAACTAACAGGAGATGCAGTAGTAGCATTAGATGATAGATTGCTTAATAGACGTGAACAATTAACGTTAGAGTTAACAGAGAAATGCAATATGCGATGTAAATACTGTATATATCATGATGGTCAAGGTGGATATAGAAATTTTGGAAATAAAGATATGACATTCGATGTAGCTAAAAAAGCAATAGATGAATTTATGAGAGATTCTACTAAATCTGACCAAGTATCTATAACATTTTATGGCGGAGAACCTTTGGTCAAATTTGATTTAATTAAACAATGTGTAGAATATTGTCAGGATACATACAAAAATAGAATTATAGACTATTCTATGACTACTAATGCAACTCTTATTGATGAAGAAATTGCAGATTGGCTAGCAAATCTTAAAGGGCTTACTCATATGTTGATTAGTATTGATGGTCCTAGGAACATACATAATTCTAATAGGATATTCAAAAATGGTGAGGGTACATTTGATGCAACAATGAGAGGTCTTAATTTATTAGTGAAAGCTATGGGCGAAGAGGCAGGTTCTCGCATTGGGATAAATGCAGTATTTTCTGAAGAGTTAACAAAAGAAGAGATTGAAAGTATTCAAGGATTTGTGAATTCTCTAGAATGGACAAATGAAAACACACGTATCACTTATTCATATACAACAGTAAGTGATGAAGATGTAGAGTATAATGGAATTGATTCAGAAAGAGAGGTATATCTTAGAAGTTTATCAGAGACAAATCCAAACTTTAGTATTATAGATAAAATTAACTATTCTAATCTTGCTAGTTCTAATAATAAAACAGATTATTTTGATAATGTATCTATAGATGGAGATGACTTTATAAAAAGATTGTATTTTATTCATAATCGCTTTTTAACAGATGAACCTGTTTCACAATATAGAATGAATGGGTGTTGTATACCAGGAGCCAGAAGAACATATGTAACAACTGAAGGAAAATATATGCCATGCGAGCGATTGGGATCAAGCCCTAAAATAGGAGATGTTTATAATGGTATAAATATAGATGAGGTCAGAAACCATTATGTTGATAGCTTTAGAAAGGAAGCATTAAAATATTGTGGAAATTGTTGGGCTATTCACTTATGTACCTTTTGCTACATGAACTGCTTTGATGAAGAGGGTGTACGTCTATCGTATAGACACGATAAATGTGAGGTTAATAGAATTATGATAGAGCGTTGCTTATCAGAATATCATGAAATATTAGAAAAGCATCCCGATGCAATGCAAGTTCTTGAAGAGTATAGTCTAATATAATAACAAAAT
The DNA here is from genome assembly GCF_000299355.1 of Gottschalkia acidurici 9a. NCBI lineage: Bacteria > Bacillati > Bacillota > Tissierellia > Tissierellales > Gottschalkiaceae > Gottschalkia > Gottschalkia acidurici. The sequence goes on from NC_018664.1 coordinate 56,934, forward strand.
AGTCAGTAATGTACATTACCATATACCTTATTTTAAAGGGGGTGAGATTTATGAAGATGATTAATCCATTAGGAAGAGATCTTACAACAAATGCACCAGGAGCTCAACCTTATGCATGTATGTGTAGTAATCTTTTTTCTAATGCAAGAGGTGATGATAGTTGTTTCCACTGTGGATGTAGTTGTAGTGACTCAGATGTAAATGCTGGGAACTCAAGCAAAGCATTTAGAACAGTAAGAAAGTCAGGATCAGTAGAATAATTTAGAAATTGTTCTAAAGCACATTCAGAGAAGAATTATACTGAATGTGCTTTATCTCATTTATATCCATAGGAGGTATATTAATATGGTATTACACATAAGAGGCTTAGGCAAAAAATATGGAAATTACCTAGCAGTTAATAATATAGATATTGACTTTACTCCAGGTATATGGGGGCTTTTGGGGCCTAATGGAGCAGGTAAAACTACGCTTATGAAAATGATGGTGGGGCTACTTAATCCTACAGGAGGAGAAATTTTATATAATGATGCAAAAGTACAAGATTTAGGAGATATATATAGGGATAAAATAGGATATTTACCACAGGACTTTGGATATTATGAAAATCTATCTATTATAGAATATTTAGAGTATATCTCTGTACTTAAGGGTCTAGATAAAAAAACTATCCAAGAAAAAATTGAATATTTATTAAATATGGTTCAATTATTAGACGCTAAGTATAAAAAAATGAAAGAATTATCCCATGGTATGAGGCAAAGAGTAGGTATTGCTATGGCACTTTTAAATGATCCAGATATACTGATTTTAGATGAACCTACAGCTGGACTGGACATGGACGAAAGAAGAAGTTTTAGAAAATATATCTCTGAGTTTGCTAGAAATCGTATAGTTATTATATCCACTCATATAGCTTCAGATATAGAGTTTATTTCTAATCGTATTGCTATGGTTAATAAGGGAAAATTAATTGTCAATGAAACTACTAGTAAATTAGTTGACAGATTAAATAATATGGTGTGGGAAGTTATTATCTCTGAGGAGGATTTTAGTTATTGGGAAGAAAAAGTAAATATCATTAATTTTCGAAATGAATCTGAAAACCGAATGCATATAAGATTTATCTCAAAGGATCCTATTGACGGTGGAAAATTAGTAAAAACGGAGTTGAATGATGTTTATCTAGATATGATTGAAAGGATACATGGTGATAGCTATGATATTTATAAATGAATTAAGAAGGTTATGGAAGGGTAAACAAAGTAAAATATTTTTAGGTTTTATAATTATTATTCCAATTGCTTTTTTTCTGCTTTTTACAAGAACTATGACATCCACTGTGAAATATGAAGATGGAAGCTTAGTACATTATTCAACAAAAGAGTCACTCGAAATGAGGAGAAAAGCAGAAGTAAAAACAGACGGTACAGTAACAGAAGAGCGATTATTAGAGGGGTTTGATTTATATAAAAGGAATCTTGAAAAAGGTTTTATAAAAGACAATCTAAGAGAAGATTATATGGCATACGCTCCTATGATTAATTTAATACAAGAACTAGCTTTTTATCCCCCTTATATTGATGATTTTAAGTATGATAATGGCAATGATATAACTAAGGATTTTGTAAATAATTTCTATACTATTAGAGATAAAAAAGTGGAAAAAATTTTTGGGTATAATTTTCCTAAGGACTCAGATAGAAGTAAAGATAAAATAACTGAATTAAATAAAAAGATAGAAAAACCCTTTGTATTTTCTCCAGGTTATAAATTTTGGGGAGTGTCAATAGAACATTTAGGTATGATTACTGTCATTCTTTCCTTTGTTTGTTTGATTTTTAATAGCTCTATATTTTCAGAGGTTTATGACAATCGAGTTGATGATATTATAAAAACCACTAGATATGGCAGGAAAGACATAACTATTGCCAAAATTTTTTCTCATATTATATCTAGTATTTTATTATATTTTTTAAGTATAGGTATATATGTAGCAATATTATCTGTTTTTCTTGGAACTGAAGGACTTAATACATCTTTTCAAATAAGGTATATTTATTCAGTTGCACCTATGACATTAAAGCAAGTACTTCTTTCAATAATAGTGGGAGGATTAGTTAGTATGTTAGCTATGTCAGCTGTTATGATGCTTATATCTTCTCTAACGAAAAAACCAAGTCAATCTTTAACTCTTGGAATACTAGTGTTTGTTGTTTTTACATTTATAGGTTTATACATAATGCCTATGGGTCAATTACCTAGATTGCTACTTGGAATGTTACCTAGTAGTGGAAGTGGAATCATTATGTTTGATTCTTTAAGGGGAATGGACATTATATATGGCGTTTGGGGACCTTATTTTAGAGTATTCTTTAATGCCATAGTCGCTATTCTAGGATTTCTTATGGCAGGAGCAATTTACAACAAAAAAGAAAGTACTTCATAGGCGATATAGTTCAAACAATATGAAAAAATAAGGGGGAAATTATTTGTGAATAATGATATGAATAGATTAGATACAACCGATATATTAAAGATATTAAAGAGGCTAATAAAATATATTTATAAATTTTCCCCTAAATTACTTATATTGAATACTAGTTTAATAGTGATACTAGGTGTGAGTTCAACTTTTATTATTTATTCTAGTGAACTTCTAATTAATTCAATCGCAAACTATAGAAGTATGAACATAGTTATTCATTCATTTATCATATACTTTATAATTAATTTGCTAGTTAGAATTTTGAAACAGTTGTCAGGTTATATCTTGGAAAAACATCAGGTCTTATTAAATTATCACACGAACAGAGATATACTGAAAAAATGTATCGACTTAAGTTTATTAGACTTTGAAAATTCTGAAGTTTATAATTCAATTAATAGAGCAACAGATGAAGGGCAAATTAAGATATTTTCTGTGTTTATGAATTTAGTCTCAATAGTTACTCAGTTAATATCGGTGATTTCTATATCCACGATTATCTTAGAATGGTCTTCCCCTTTATTTCTTTTAATTTTTGTTGTTCCGATAATATCTACCATTGTAAATAGTAGATTAGGATATTTAAATTATAAGATGCGTATGGAAAGAATGGAAGAAGTGCGTAAAGCATCATATATTAATTATTTATTGACAAATGATATTGCTTATAAAGAAGTAAAAAGTTACGGTATAGGTGAATATCTTTCTAATATGCATAAAAAAACTACGAAGGAAATAGCAAATCAAGATATTTGTATAATTAGAAAACGAGCAAAATGGTTATTAAATCTAGGAATTTTAGATGAAGTTATACAAATTATTGTTACTATAAGAACTTTTACTATGACATTGAGTGGAGAATTGTTGATAGGTAGTACTATGGCATATATAAATTCTTTTACAACAATTCAAAGCAATATAAGTAGCCTATTACAAAATTTAACGGAAATATACAACGACACATTATACATAAGTCAATATTTTTATTTGATTGATTTCGAAGTAGGAGATAAAAGAAACGATTTATATAAGTTTGATGAAGACGAGATAATAGAAAAAATAGAAACCGTTAATTTGTCTTATAAATATAAAGATACAGATCATTATGCAATAAGAGATATTAATATTACAATTATACAAGAGGATATACTAGGTATAATAGGGGAAAATGGAAGTGGAAAAACCACATTTATTAAATTATTGTGCGGATTTTATGATGATTATGATGGTGAAATATTTATAAACAATTTTAACTTAAGAGATATAGATAAAGATAGTTTAAGAAAGAAAATGGGTGTTATCTTTCAAGATTTTAATAAGTATGAATTTAGTTTACGGGAAAATATAGGTTTTGGAAATATTGAAAAAATTAATAATGATTTTTTAATATATGATGTGTTATATAAATCACATCTGAAAGAAAAAATAGATAAATTTAGTGATGGAATAGACACACAAATGGGCACTTGGTTCTCCGGGGAAATGTTGTCAACAGGGGAGTGGCAAAGAGTTGCTATAGCAAGGGTTCTTTTTAGAGATAGTAATATATTAATCTTAGATGAACCAACAGCGTCAATAGATCCTATCCGAGAAAAAGATATTTTTAAGTTAATTCGTTCTGAATCAAAGAATAAAATAACTATATTAATTACCCATAGGCCAGAAAATATGCAATACATAAACGCCAAAATTATTATGTTTCAAAATGGTACTATTGTTGCTGATGGTTATCATGATCACCTAATTGATACAAATGAAATATATACAAGCTTCCTTCAGGCAAAAGATGAGCTACATGCAGTACAATAAGTTTATGAGCAATATTGTACATTAAACTATCAAAATTATTCCTAGGTATAATGTGTACTAACAAGTAATAACACTTCATTTTCATCATATAATAAAGCTCCATATATAAACCCGCATGTATGAGAGTAAATACACTGGTTACTACAATAGCTTATATTCATATATTAGTGACAATCATAAATATGACTCCAATAGGAAAAGTAGATGAATATAAATATACAAATCCTAAAAAGGATGCCAGAGAAAATGTATTTTTAAATAGTTTTGGAAGTGATTTTACACAGAGCACAAATGAGGGATCTTTAAGCTAGGCTATCAGACTGATAGCCTAAATTTTATACTATAAATAAGAAATTAAAATGTATTTACTTGATTATGTAAACATTTCCAGACTTATTCCGATATATAATGTAATCGTATACTATATATTAAAAAGGAGAGAAAAGAATATGAGTATAAATCTCAACTTAAATCAGTATAACTTTAGTATGAGAAATACTAGTTCTATTAATAGTTCTCCTATAAATAGGAGCATATCTACAAAAGATATGAATTCCCAAATGGGTAAAAATATTATGGGAGATAAAATTACAATAAGTTCTCAAGGGCTTAATATGAGTAAAAAGTTTTTAGGTCAAAATAAAGTAAATAATGTTATAGAAAATCTGATGAAACAAAAAGAAAACTTAACTGAACGCAAGAGTGATATGGTAACAAATATGTTAGAAAAGGATATGGATATATCTTATATAAATGAAATGACAAAAGGTATAGAAGAGCAACTAAAGGATATAGATAAACAAATAGCAAAACTTCAATTTGAAGAGCAGCAAAAAAATATAGGAATAGATAAAGAAAATGAAGAAGAAAAGAAAGATAAAAAAATACATAACTATTCAAACAATACAGATAATGATATATCTGATCAGAATATGAGTTACCTTATCTCTGCAAGTTCTGATTTACAAGATCTAAAGGTAATGTCTTCTTTAAAAGATAAAGCTAAAGGAAGTATTAGTGTATTAGAAAAAGAAATTGAACTTGATGAGTCAAGAAGCTTAGATGGAAAAGCAACAAAGTATAAGTATGAAGAATATGATAAATTGAAAGACGGGTTATCTAAGTTAGAGAATAAGATTGAAAATAAGCTATATGAATTAAACGAAAAGCAATTAAATGGTTCAGAAGAAAATCATAGTATTAATAGAAATGAAAAAAATTATGGTAAAGATAAAAGATATATAACCATAGAGAATGATGAAGAACATGATGGTGAAATTAATTTTTAGGATTAGCAGTATAGAAAAAGTCTGAAATTCTATATAGAGTGACTTAAAAGGTTCTAGTTTTTTATACAGCTTCTAAATTACCACGTTATAATAGTAAAACTTACATATCATTATATAAAATATCATATTGTATGTATACAGAATCTACATATAGTGATAATACCATTGAAAACTATATTGATAGTATAAATATAGAGATCATTAGTTGTGAAGATATTTATAAAACAGGAAATGTAATTTTAGATATTATATTAAATGAAAAAAATCAACCTGCGATGAAAATAATATAAAGTTTTTTACAGAGATTAAATTCTTAAAATGCAGCCTTGTACATATGATAGAAGCATGTGAGAAAATAGATGATGAGGGATAAATAGATACACTAAAATTAGAGGAACTATAGTCAATAGATTCTCCGTTCTAAAAGCTGAAAACTCTAAAATTAATAGGATTACTATAAAAGATGATAAAATTTTAACTGATAAAAAAACTTCATTTTACATAGGTTGGAGTAAGTAATATAAAAAGTTCAGTTAAAAAGCATAATGGTGAAGTTACTATTGATTATTCTAAGAATAAGTTTATTATAAATAGATATATTCCTCTAAAGTAAAAGTAATCCAGTTATGTATGAAAAGTTACCAGTTGTACTAGATATATTGAAAAAATAAATACATAATGTTACCTTAAGTATAAGGATATTACGGTTTCCTATTATATATTTCACCAACTGCTCTATCTAGGGCTAATATGATGAAAAAACTTTCTAATAGGGGAAAGGGGTATATTATAGTAGAATTTTAGTATAAATATTAAAGAAGATGCTCTCTAGAGAGTGTCTTTTTTAATATTTAAGGAGGGAATATGAAAAAAACATACAGGTTATTGATACTTTTATTTTTTATTTTATTTACTATTATATTTACTAAATATTATGGAATGTACGAATCTTCAAGAATTTTCACAGGAAGATATGATGCTTCTATACATTTAACTATAGTAGAAGATATTTCAAAAGAGGATGTATTAAGCACTTTAGAGGACTATGGTAAAAGGTATGACATGGATATTGAAAGAGCAATAGCTTTTCCTGGAGATGGAAAAAATAGAAAGAGCTTAACAGCATATGTATCTATAAATGACTTTGATTGGTTTAACGGTGTTTTATCCATTAAAGGTGGAAAAAAGTTAAATTCTAATTTAAAAGAAGGAGAATTTTTAAGCAATATAGATACAAAGGATAAAAAACAAGTGGGTAGGTTTTCCATATTTGATGATAGCTCCAGAGAAATATACATTCGACCTTTATCAGATATGAAAAACAGACTTATTGAAACCGACTATAAACTACATTTAAATAATGATAGATATACTTTAAATGAAGTAATTAGCACTATAAACAGTGAACAGAAAAGTTTTTCTGTAAAAGAGAGTTCTGTTAATTCATTTGTGGATATGAATGAGTACTCTATATATTCTATGTATTATATAATTATTTTATTATTTTTCATACTATTTTTAGGTATACTGCTGTTTCTTTATGAGGTTATTGGAAGAAGTAAGAGTTTTGGAATAAAAAAGCTATACGGATACTCAGACTTTAAGATAGTATCTGAAATATTCAAAGAAGATATTTTAAAGGTTATAGCTTTATCTAATATCTCTTCAATTTTATTTATAACTATTTCACTATACTTTAAAAATGGTTTAGCAGGATTTAAACAATACATAAGTATTTATCTCTTATTAATATGTGCAGTAGACATAATATTGATGATAATAATGACAGTAATTGTGTCACTTTTTAAAGGAAAAGATAACATACAGTTGATGTTAAAGGGTAAAAGAAGGAATATCATATTATTGAATACAATTATGAAGATTATGATGTCTATTATTGTCATATTGACTTTAACTTTAAACCTCAATACCTTTAATAATTATAAGGCTAAAAGTGATAATTTAGAAAATTGGGACAAGGCAAGAAATTTAGGATTTATAGGATTTAAATTTCCAGGTGATGCAATTGATACTATAATAAGTTTTTATCCATATGAAGTGAAGTTGGGGAGTCTTTGGAATGATATCAATGATAATGGAGGAATAATGGCTGGTTATCAGCAATTAGTTACAAATGATATAATTGAAAAAGAAAGGATACAGCCTAATCTAGCATATATGATGCTAGTAAATGAAAATTATTTAAAAGAAAATACTGTATTAGATGAGAATGGAGATAGAATAAGGGAAATAGATGATGATGAGGATACAGTTACAGTACTTGTACCAAGTCAATTTAAGAATAAAGAAAAATTATTAAAGGATTCTCTTAGATATATTCACTTAGGTCACTATGATCTTGTAAATATTTTTTATAAAGAGGCTTTAGAAATTAAAGAAGGAAAAAGAAAAAGCGAACAAGGAATGGAAGAATTTAAAGAATATCTTGAAAAAGAATATTCGTTTTTAAAACAAAAAATCATCTATACAGCAAATGATCAGAGATTATTTACTTATGATACTGGAGAAATGAATCTATATAGAAAAGATTTCAAAGGATACTATAATGATATTGATAAGACTATTACAGATCCAATACTTTTTATAATGACTAATGACAATTTAAAAGAGAACTTAAAAGTTAGTTCACTAACGAGTGGCACAATGAAATTTAGATTTGAAGATTATAAATATCCTGAAGATGGAATAGTACCTTTACTAGAAAAACATGAATTGTTAGACAGTTTAGTAGTAATGACTACAGTTTATGACTATGCTGTTGATGATATAAACAATACAAAAACTATGCTTATGCTTTCAGGGGGTATATCTGTTAGTTGTATTTTAATAATACTAGGTTTAATTTTTTATGAAAGTACAAGCTATTTATATAGAAATAGAAAAAAAATAGGTGTATTAAAATTATATGGACTAAACTTTTTAAATAGATATAAGAGTTATTTTATTATGATTTCAGCAGTAGATTTAATAATAATAATTATATCTACTATAATAGGGCAGATGTATTTAAAAAGATTTGTAGCCATATCAACTAAAGTATATTACTTGATAATTACGATAGGTATATTGTTTTATTTACTAGAACTAATTATAACATATTTATATCTAAGTAAGAAAGAAGATAAGTCAATACTAGACGGTCTTAAAGGAGAATTATAATGAGTATAATAAGTTTAAAAAATATAAATAAAAGTTTTGGAAGTAATAAAATTTTAGATAACTTTAATCTTGAGATAGAAAAAGGAGAATTTATTGCGATTGTTGGAGAAAGTGGTTCAGGTAAAAGTACTTTATTAAATATAATAGGAATGTTAGATGACTTTGACTCTGGAGAGTTGATAGTATCAGGAAATAAAAACTTAAAATCTAGTAGTAAAGATGCGGAAAAGTTGAGAAGACATGAAATAGGTTATATATTTCAAAACTTTGCACTTATAGATAACGTGACTGTAAGTGAAAATTTAGATATAGCCTTAACTTATAGAGATGATATAAAAGATAAAGAAAATGTAAAACTTAAGATATTAAAAGAGATAGGATTACCGGATAAAATAAATAGTAAGATATATGAATTGTCTGGTGGAGAACAACAAAGAGTATCTATTTCAATGGTGTTTTTAAAGCCTTGTAATATAATTTTAGCAGATGAACCAACAGGTTCTTTAGATGATATAAATAAGGAAATTATTATGGACTTTTTAAAGAAAGTTAATAAAGGTGGAAAAACTGTAATCATAGTTACTCATGATAAGGATGTATCTAAAATGTGTAATAAAATAGTAAAACTTAAGTAAAATGTTGAAGAGCATGTATTTTTAAATAGTTTCCGAAACATTTTATAGAAAGTATGAATAAAGAACTCTTAAATTAGGCTATCAATCTGATATCCTAATTTTATTATTTTATAAAGAAAACCACCTGCTATGGGTAACATCATATACTTAAGAAAACTTGATAAATCACTTAATGTTTATTAGGCTTCCTTTTCTCTATATTTACGTCAAAATAAGTTTGGGAGCAGTTAAGTGGTTAATCGTTATAAGGAAAAAAATTGGAAAAACGGTTAATTCAGACACTATGAGTAAATATGCTCCTCTAGATAATTCGAAGAGCTTTACGAGAAGAAGAAAAGTGCCACTTGAAGATATTATTTTGTGTACCCTTTTTTAAAAAAGGATTAACTATGTCAAATGGTCAACTTACAGAATCTAAGTTGGTTTAGTTATAAGAGACAGTAGAAAAATATATAGTACTGTTAAAAAATTTAAAAGTCGTAGCAGAAACCATATCTTAACTAATAAATATAAGAACAACCAGACAATCAAAAAAATATTTCTTAAAGGAGCAAAAGGTCAGCTTTTTAGTTGTCGATTTCTATGCTCTTTTTTTATTTTAGATGAGAAATTATATATATATATAACGAAAAAACATTAATATAAATATTAATTAAGTCATAAGTTTATGATGTTAAGCTAAACTAGTGAATACTTACTATCTATAGCAAGGCGCAATTCGTGATTACAATAGCTATATACATTCAAATATTGAAGTATAAGCAAATTATATATATAATATGGCTAAACATTCAAATATTTTCTAAACATGGTTTTATTTAATTAAATTAAAGGTAGGAGGTATTACTATGATAAAAATAGCTATATGTGAGGATGAAGAGATTCATAGAACTATTTTAAAAAAATATCTAGACACCATATTTAAATACACAAATAAACAGTATGAGATTATAGAATTTAAATCAGGGGAAGAGTTACTTAAAAGTTATGAAAAGGATATAGATATTATTTTATTAGATATTCTGATGGACAAACTTACAGGCATGGATGTTGCAAGAAAAATTAGAGAGTTTGATAATGAGGTAGAAATAATATTTATAACCTCACTGGTAGATTACATACAAGATGGCTATGAGGTTAGGGCTTACAGGTATTTATTAAAACCAATTAATAAGAAAGAACTAAAAAAGCATATGCTGTCATGTATAAGTGAAATTATAAAAAATCGTGAAAACTATATATTTGTTCAGGAAAAAGGTGAGATGCATAAAATTTTAGTAGATGATATTACATACATAGAAATATTAAGAAAGGATATGACTATTAATACGGTAAAGACAAAATATAAATTGAAAATGACTTTGAAAAGTATGGAAAAAAATTTATCTAAGTATAATTTTTTTAGATGTCATAAAAGTTACTTGGTTAATATGAAACATATACAGAATTTAAAACAAGATTCAGTCATAGTTAACAATGAGGAAGTACCAGTTAGTAGACATAGAATGAGAGATTTCAAAACCAAATTAGCTTATGTATTAGGTGAGATGATATGTTAAATGGCTTGCCCTGGGGTATTGTTACTGTAATCTCTGTATCTATAGAATGGCTTGTATTTAACTTCATATTAAATAAAATCAGCATTTTAAAAAAGGATAAAATAACGTTGTATGTATCTCTTAGCACACTTATTTTAATAATAACGACTTTTAGCTTTTTAAAAATGGAATCTAATATAAAGCTATTTATAGGAATGATCTTAGGATTTGTATTTTATATATTTAACTATGAAGTTACAACTTTAAAAAGTACTATTGTTTCCTTAGTATATTGGATGCTATTTTTAGGGATTGACATTATAAGTGCTAGTATTGTAACCATAATAAACTCTATGCACGATTTAAACAAATTATTAGATGAAAATATATTTAGATTGGAGCTTATCATAATATCTAAGTTATTCTTATTGTTTTTAACTTTTATATTTAGAAAATTTAATCTAAAAAGAGTACAATTAAATATTAAAAAAAGAGAGCTGGTATATGTAGGTATTCCTATTATAACCAATATAGTAAGTATTATTGCGATCTTTATATATTCATTTAAGCAAGAAGAAAGTAACTTTATTCAAAATATAATAATGTTTATTATGTCATCTTTACTACTATTATCTAATATATCATTAGTAATAATAGTATATAGAATTATGAAAGATAGTAAATTAAGGATTGAAAATAAAATAATTAAAGAGAAAATAAATACTAAATATGAGTACTATTTAAAGTTACAAGATAATCAGATGAAGGTAAGGAAACTATATCATGATATAAAAAACCATATTATATGTATACAAAATATACATATTAATGATGATACAATTGAAAAATATATTGATAGTATAAATAAAGAGATTAGTAGCTGTGCAGATATTTACAAGACAGGAAATATGATTCTAGATATTATATTAAATGAAAAGAAATCAATTTGTGATAAAAATAGTATAGAGTTTATTTCAGATATTAACTTTTCGATGTGCGATTTTATAGATATGGTAGATGTATGCAGTATATTTTCTAACATATTAGATAATGCAATAGAAGCTTGTGAAAAGATAGATAGCAAAACTATAGTCAAATACATAAAAATCAGAGGCACCATAGTTAATAAATTTTTTGTCCTAAAAGTTGAAAATTCTAAAATTAATAATGTTATTATGAAAGGCAATAAAGTAATAACTGATAAAAGAGATTCTTTTTTACATGGATTAGGAATAATTAGTATAAAAAGTTCGGTTGAAAAGTATAATGGAGAAATTGCTATTGAACACAAAAAAGACAAATTTATTATGAATATATATATTCCGTTGCAATAAAAGTTAACCAGTTATACCTAAAAAATGACCAGTTGTACAAAATACATTGAAGATATTAATGGATGATGTTATCTTAAGCATGAGAAGATTTAAAGGAGAAGAAAATGATTAAATCATGTGCTAATAAAGTAACATCTTTTTTAGTTTCCAATGATGCAATAAATGATGAAGAATATGAAGTGTACTCATATGGATTTGAAACGTTGTTAGCTTTTATAATAAATATATCGGTTATATTGTTATTAGGATTGATAGTAGGCAAGTTTGTTCAAACTTTGTTATTTTTAACTTGTTACTGTCCAATAAGACAATTTACGGGTGGGTATCATGCAAATAGTTATAGAAACTGTCTGTTAGTATTTGTATTTATATTTTCAATTAATATAATTACATTAGATAAATTAAGCTATATGAATCTTAATGAAGTTATAATATGTACAACCCTTATAAGTTATATAGGAATTTGTCTTTTAGCTCCTATTGAACATAGATACAATCCACTAAGTACTAGACAAAGAAAGAGTTATAAAAAAGTGGCTATACTTTTAACTAGTATAGTGCTCATATTTGTATTATTGGGTATAAAATATAAACCTATTTATGAATATGTATTATATTCAGCGTCTGTATTAGTGTGGATTTTTATAATGTTAATTTTAGCAATTATAAAAAAAATAAGGAGGGAATAAAGATATGAAAAAATATTTAACTTCTATACTAAAATATGTTGGATCTATATCAGCATTCGCGGTATCATTATCTGCAAATACGACATCTACTTGGATATCGCATCAACCTAAAGTTCCAGAAGGAGTTAGAAAATTTAAAAAGATTAATTAATATTATAAAATAGAAGGTTTCCTTACTATATATAAGTTGGGAAATCTTTTATTTTATTTAAAATCTAATTTGGACTCTCTCATTTTCTATAGATGGGAGACGGCTAACATCAATTCAGTAAATACTCGATGTATTTATAAAATTGAATATATGGAGTTGCTATAGGAAATGCTCTATAGCATAAAATACTCAAGCATTCGCCCTTGTGTAGTGAGCGAAAACCAAGCCTTGACCTACACAAGCATCGCTATATAATCGCCTATTGTGGTGGTTCTAGCCAAGAACAGAAACTGGTATTATTATAACTGTTGGAATAATAAAGGTATCTCGGACAGGATTGCTACATTGGTAGTATTGTCCAAGGAGCTCACACTCCTGTAGATGAGAGTAGTTCACGAGTTGGAGTCAAGAATTTAATCACTTTATTAAATCATTATATTAGAAACCAACCTTCTAAAGTTGCTTTCTAATATAATGTTTGCAGTAGTTATACCTAAATCCTTTAGAGCTCTTTTAAATCTTGATTTACTTCTAAATCATATCAATGTGAAAAGTATTTGTTTTAATCATAGATATCAGTATAGCTATATATTTTCAGTATAAATGGAAGTACAGTTTTCTTATTAAAAGATATTAAACCATACGATTACAATAATTTGTTACTATCAAATTAAGTACCAATTAACCATATGTGAAGGTGTGTAACAACCAGCCATTTATACTTAAGAGAAGACTAGTTGTACTAAATATATTGAAAAATAAATATAGAATGTTATCCTAGATATGTGGGATAAGGGTTTATTACTATAAAATTCATTTTTAGTCTTATTAAGACTAAAGTAAGATGAAACAACTTTCATAAGGGGTGGGGCTACATTATAGTAAAAATATGATATCAATAACTTTGTGAACTAAATAGTATAGAATAAAAAGCTACTTCACAGGATATCACAGAAATCATTATATTTTTCTTAATAAAAAATGTTTCTTGCTAGGTGTCTTTGCAAGAAACATTTTTTATCCTCTAATTAAACAGCTTTATTTTTTCCAGACACTTTATCTAGTCCAAATTTACTATGAAGTGCATTAAGAGCCTCAACACCTTTACCTTCCTCTATTATACAAGAGATTTTGATTTCAGATGTGCTTATCATACCGATATTTATTCCTAAATCGTATAGAGTTTGGAAGAAAGAAGATGCTATATCTGCACTTCCAGCTATACCAGTACCTACTATAGATACCTTAACTACAGATCTATCATATAGTACCTCTTTAGCTCCTATTTCTTCAGCAACTTTTCTTGTAACGTCTAAAGCTTCGTTAAGTTCATCACCTTTGACAGTAAAAGTAATATCATTTACTGAATTTCTAGTTACGTTTTGTATTATCATATCAAAGAATATACCATTAGAAGCTAAAGCAGAGAATACCTTAAAAGCTATACCAGGTTTATCAGGAACCTCTATAACTGATACTTTAGCTATATCTTTATCTAGTGCCACACCACTTACTATCGCTTTTTCCATAGAATTCACCTCCGCAATTTCTGTCCCAGGATTATCATTTAGACTAGATCTAACTATAAGAGGCATATTATACTTTCTAGCTAATTCTACGGCTCTTGGGTGAAGAACACCTGCGCCTAAACTTGCTAATTCTAACATCTCATCATAGCTAATCTTATCTATTTTGTTAGCTGTACTAACCAATCTAGGGTCTGTAGTATATACACCATCAACATCTGTATATATCTCACACTTTTTAGCTCCTATAGATGATGCTATAGCAACTGCCGAAGTGTCAGATCCACCTCTACCTAGAGTAGTTATATCGTTTTTTTCATTTATACCTTGGAAACCAGCTACTATAATTATGTTTCCTTTACTCAGTTCACTTTTAAGTCTTTGAGTATTAATCTCCTTAATACGTGCATTTTTATGCTTACCTGTAGTTAAAACACCACATTGAGGTCCAGTAAGTGAGATAGCTTTGTGCCCTAAAGAGTTTATGGCCATAGATAGAAGTGATATAGATATCTGTTCTCCAGTCGAAACAAGCATATCTAACTCTCTACTAGATGGATTTAGAGTTACTTGCTTTGCTTTCTCTATAAGTTCATCAGTAGTATCTCCCATAGCGGAAACCACCACTATTACATCACTACCACTTTCTTTAGTTTTAATAATTCTCTTTGCTACATTAAATATTCTTTCCACATTTCCTACGGATGTTCCACCATATTTTTGAACTATTATATTTTCCATCTAAAGTCCGTTATGCAAAACCTATTTGTTCAATGCACTTGATTTTGCCAAAAGTTTTACTAACGGGATTCACTCCCTTCTATAATATATTTTTATTACGATGTTATATATTAACGTTCTCGCTTTCGATTCTTAAATAGCAGAAACTTCCCTTTGGTAAATTAAGTTTAGCTATCATAGACTCCATACTTTCAGAATCTATTTTTTCTGTTAATATAACTAGTTCGTGTCCTGAAGATATAACCTTATGATTTAATCCAATATCATTAATACTATTTAATAACTTATCACTATTTACATTGGATACTCTCATATAGTAATTTCCTTTAAATAATTTAGAACCACTTGGTTTTATATCAGTGTTGTTAGTAAAGCTATACTCTTTATAGTTTTCAAGAACTATATCTAGTATATCAGTAACTACAGCATTTGCAGTAGGATTTTTACCAGCACCTCTACCATAGAATTGTAGCTCGTCTACTATGTCTCCCTCTATAGAAACGATGTTGAAAGCATCTTTTACACTAGCAAAAGGAGCAGAATCATCTACAAGTAATGGCTCTACAGAAGCCGAACATTCATTACCAGCAATAGTGGCACTCCCAATAAGTTTAGGTACAAGAGATAAATCTTTAAAGTTTTTTATATCTGAAGCAGATACAGAAGTTATACCTCTACACACAACATCATCAAAACCTACATGAGCTCCAAATCCTAAAGATGCTAATATAGAGATTTTTCTAGCAGCATCGAAACCTTCAATATCATCAGTTGGATCAGCTTCAGCATATCCGTATTTATGAGCTAGAGATAAAGCTTCATCAAAACTTAAATCTTCATCATACATTTTAGATAATATGAAGTTTGTAGTTCCATTTAATATCCCTTTTATATTAGAAACAGAGTTTATTTTTATAATGTCTTTAAGGCCTTTTATAACAGGTATACCGCCGGCAACACTAGCCTCATATAAAAGTCCTACGTTATTTTCATCAGCTAATTTGTGAAGTTCATCTAAGTATGGTGAGATAACTGCTTTATTAGCTGTAACTACATGTTTACCACTTCTAAGAGACTTAATGATATATTCATAAGGTAGTTCTATACCACCTAAAACTTCTACTAATATATCTATGCTAGAGTCGTTTAAAATGTCATCCACATTTTCAGTTAAAATACTAGGATCTACACCTAAACCTCTATCTTTGCTCTTATCTCTAACTAATATTTTAGATATCTCAATATTTTTTCCAGTAGCTTTTTTTAAGCTTTCCTTTTTATCTCTCAATATTTCATAAACCCCAGAACCCACAGTTCCCAGACCTAATAAACCAACCTTAACCATTACCAATAACCACCCTTTCGTATATAATTTATTATCCGATATTAAAAACCTAGCGCATAAAATAACCACTTTTAAATAGTTTTCGTTAATTAAACTTTATATATCAAAGCAAATGAACCCCGCTTAGTCACTACTTAAATATTTCAAAGTGTAATTGTATAAAAAACACTTGTGTTTCACTGAAAAACATTATATCATATAATAGACATTAATCAATAGGTTTTATAAATATTTTTAAAAAAATACTCGGAGGTAATAGATATGAGTTTATATTATAAAAGTACTAGAGGAGACAGTGAAAAAGTAAATTCACTAGAAGCAATAGTTAAAGGTATAGCAAATGATGGAGGTTTATATGTACCTTCATATATAGAAAAAATAGATATGAGCTTAAATGAATTATCTAAAATGAACTATCAAGAATTAGCATACTATATTATAAATAAATTCTTTCCAGACTTTAGCGAGGAAGAGCTTAAAGACTGTGTAAATAGTGCGTATGATGAAAAATTTGATACTAAAGAAATAGCACCAATAGTAGAAAAGTCAGGAGCTTATTTTTTAGAGTTATTTCATGGTCCAACATTAGCATTTAAGGATATGGCACTTTCAATACTACCTTATTTATTAAAAACATCAGCTACAAAATTAGACTATTTAAAAGAGATAGTAATACTTACAGCTACTTCTGGAGATACTGGGAAAGCTGCACTAGAAGGATTTAAAGATGTAGATGGAATAAAGATAATAGTTTATTATCCAGAAAACGGAGTTAGCGAAGTGCAAGAAAGACAGATGATAACTCAAGAAGGAAAAAACACTTATGTAGTTGGAATAAAAGGAAACTTTGATGATGCTCAAAGTGGAGTAAAGGAAGCCTTTAACAATAGAGAATTTAATTTAGATTTAGATAGTGAAGGATATGTATTATCTTCAGCGAATTCTATAAATATAGGAAGGCTAGTTCCACAAGTGGTATATTACTTCCACGGATATATAGAGCTTTTAAGAAGTGGTAAGATAAAAGAAGGAGATAAAATAAACGTAGTAGTTCCTACAGGAAACTTTGGAAATATATTAGCAGCCTTTTATGCTAAAAAAATGGGCTTACCTATAAACAGATTTATATGTGCATCTAATGAGAATAATGTACTATCAGACTTCTTTAAAGATGGTGTATATGATAGAAGAAGGGAATTAAAGCTTACTAATTCACCATCTATGGATATATTGATTTCAAGTAACTTAGAAAGACTATTATATGAATTAAGCGGTGAAGATGATGAGAATTTAAAAGAACTTATGGATAAACTTTCACAAGATGGTATATATGAAGTTTCGGATAGAATAAAAGTTGGATTAAAGGATTTCTATGGTAACTTTGCAACGGAAGAGGAAACACACAGTGCAATATCAAAAGTATACAAAGGTACAGATTATGTAATGGATACTCATACTGCGGTAGCTTATTCTGTATATGAAAAATATAAAGATGAAACAGGAGACAATACTCCTACAATAATAGATTCGACAGCGAGTCCATTTAAGTTCACAAGAAGTGTTAGTGATTCATTAGGAATAGAGATAGAAGGTAAGAATGACTTTGAACTTATAAAAGAACTATCTAACAAGACTGGACTAATAATACCAAATTCTATAAAGGATTTAGAAACTAGAGAAATCTTACACAAAACAGTTTGCAATAAGGATGAGATAAAAGAAGCTATAAAAAAATATTAAAAAGTTAGGTGAAAATTTATGATAGAGGTTATAGTACCAGCAACAAGTGCTAACATAGGGCCGGGCTTTGATACTTTAGGGATTGCACTCAATATTTACAACAAGTTTACAGTCGAAGAAATAGAGGCAGGATTAATAATAGAAGGTTGCGAAGAGAAGTATGCAGATGAAAGTAATCTAGTATACCAGTCTATGGTTAAGTGCTTTGAAAAAGTAGGATATGAGCCAAAGGGAATAAAAATATCTATAGAAACTGATATTCCAGTATCAAGGGGATTAGGAAGTAGCGCTACTTGTATAGTAGGCGGAATAATAGCTGCTAATGAATTAGCTGGATCTCCCTTAAATAAAAAGAAAATACTAGAACTTGCAACAGAGATGGAAGGACATCCAGACAATGTAGCACCTGCACTATTTGGAGGAATGATTACTTCCGTATATGACGAAAAAGTTTATTATAGTAAAGTAAATATAGCAAAAGGATTAAAATTTTTAGCCCTTATACCAAACTTTAAACTATCTACTAAAAAGTCTAGATCGGTACTCCCAAAAGTTGTTCCTCATAGTGATGCTATATTCAACGTAGGAAGGGTAGCACTTATGATATCAGCATTACAAAACGGAGAGTTTGATTTATTAAAGATAGGTGGTCAGGATAAATTACACCAACAATATAGAGGTGCTTTAATAGACGGATATGACATAATACTTGAACATTGTAAAAATATCGGAGTAAAAGGAGTATTTCTAAGTGGAGCAGGCCCAACTATACTTGTAGCAGTAGAAGAAGATGATAATGAAACTTATAAAGAGATAAATAAAATTCTTGATACATTGGAGAATAAATGGGAGATAAAAGAATTAAGTATAGACTATAAAGGAGCTTTCTTTAAGAAAGTTTAGATTAAAGATAGGAGTAGAGTATAATATGTATTCTATAGAAAGTAAGTATCTAGTGATAGATAAAGATATACTTCCTGATGTATTTGAGAAGGTATTATTAGCAAAAGAGCTTTTAAGAACAGGTGAGGTTAAGGAGATAACGGAAGCAGTTAAGAAAGTAGGAATAAGTAGAAGTACTTTCTACAAATATAAAGATAGTGTATTTACGTTAGATGAAAGATCTATGGGTAAGAAAGTTACACTATCTTTCTTATTGAGTCATATGCAAGGGGTATTATCGAATGTATTACAAACTATATCTGCTAACGGCGGGAATGTATTAACTATTAATCAAGACATTCCTATACATGATGTGGCAAATGTAAGCATAACTTTTGATGTTAGTCACATAAAGATAAGTATAGAGGAAGTAATAGAAGAAGTAAAAAGTATAGAAGGGGTTCAAAAGCTAGTAGTAGTTACTATGGAGTAGTCTCAACAATACAAAGGGGGAGTGAAATGAAACAAAAAAGGTTAGTTGCATTAGGGGTATTTATACTATTACTTATTTTAAATACTGCGTTTAGTAGTGTAGAAAATAGTATTTACACTTCTAAAGGAGAATGGTATGAAGAGATACACACTCAGGGTTCGATTGAACAATTAGCACTGTTAGAAGTTGACGGAATTATTCAAGACACTGGGTCTGGATATGCAGGACTTGGAACTAATTATAATCATCAGACATTTTTAAAACAACTTGAGTATGCTTTTGAAAATGAAAGTATAAAAGGAGTTGTTTTAAAAGTAAATTCACCTGGAGGTGGAGTATTAGAGAGTGATGAAATTCATAGAAAAATAAGCTTGCTGAAAAAAGAACATAAAAAGCCAGTAGTAGTATATATGGACGGGGTTGCAGCTTCTGGAGGATATTATATTTCAGCACCTGCAGATAAAATAGTTGCAAATAGAAATACTATGACAGGTTCACTTGGAGTTATAATGGAAGGGACAAATTATCACCAACTTGCAGAAAACTATGGGGTAAAAACAGATGTTATAAAAAGTGGGGCTTACAAAGATATATTTAGTCCTATGAAAGAGATGACCCCTGAAGAGCGAGCAATATTACAGTCCTTAGTAGATGAAAGTTATCAATTCTTTGTAGATGTCATATCTGAAGGCAGAAAATTAAGTAAGGAAAGAGTGCTAGAAATAGCTGATGGAAGAATTTATAGTGCATTACAAGCAAAAGAGTTAGGATTAATAGATGAAATCGGATACTTGGAAGATGCTATATCTAGTGCTGCTAAGCTTTCAAATGCAGATAATCCTACAGTCGTTAAGTTTAAGCAACCTAAGTGGTCCGCATTTGACACTGTATTTAGCTATGTATCAAAATACTATAATAAGTCATTAGGAACTAATATGATAGAAATAGATAAATTTACGAAATCAGACCGTCCAAAGCTAATGTATTTATGGATTCAATAAGGGGTGGTAATCATGAGGACTTATAGATTAGCAGGATTTTGGACTAGATTTTTGGCTTATATGATAGATATTTTAACCATTGTATCAATATCCGGAATAATATTAAGAGGTTATGCTAAGGAGATTCCTTTCTTAGGCATAAGTATGGTATCTATTGGTATAATTGGCTTTATATATTTTACAGTAATGACTAAATTGCTAGGTCAAACTCTGGGAAAAATGATTATGGGAATAAAAGTAGTTAGAATAGACAATAAAGAGTTAGACTGGATAACACTTGTATATCGTGAGGGAATTGGCAGATTTATATCTCAGCTTTTAGGACTTCACTTAGGGTATATATGGTGTGGTTTCAGTCCTCGAAAACAGACCTGGCATGATAGTATAAGCGATACATATGTAGTTTTTATAGATGAACTAACTTGTAAGCATATGATCGAAGTTCAAGAGTAGTATCTTGACCTAAATGTAAGGATTGAAATAAGCGTGTTAATAAATTAACAATAGTTGAAAATATAAAAGATATATTATAAGATAATGGTGAAATAAGAAATGTAATATAGAACCAGATGAAGATAGTGTGAGATATCTATTGGAGATAGCCGAAGAAGCAATATAAAAGTATGCCAACTTTTATAGAAACTTTCAGGCAAAAGGAACGCTATTGGATGGGTCTCTGAAGAGATCGATGTAAATCGACACCGAAGGAGAAATACACTTATGTGTAGAAGCTCTCAGGTTTGAAAACAGAGGAATATATAGGCAGCTTAATTTACGCGCCTCTATATTCCTTTTTTTATAACATAGCATGAAATTCTGTATTTACATAATAATTACAGAAGAGTGGGCTAAAAATACACAAAAATATAAGGAGGTAATATTATAATGGCTAAAAGAACAGCTCTTTATGAAATGCATAAAAAACACGGTGGTAAATTAGTAGATTACGCAGGATGGGAACTATCAAGTGACTTCGCAGGACTAGGACTTGTAGCAGAACATCAAGCAGTAAGAAATGCAGTAGGTGTATTCGATGTTTCTCACATGGGAGAAATCGAAATCAAAGGACCAGAAGCGTCTAAATTTGCTCAATATTTAATGACAAATGATTTAGATTCAATAGGAGACGGTCAAGTTATATATACTTACTTCTGTTATGAAGACGGAGGAATAGTTGAAGACTTACTAGTTTACAAACGTAATGATCAAGATTTATTATTAGTTGTAAATGGTGCTAACATAGATAAAGACGTTGAATGGATAAACCAACACGCTTCTAAATTTGATGTTACAGTTATAGATAGCTCACCACAAATATCAGAAGTAGCAGTTCAAGGACCAAAAGCTCAAGCAACTCTTCAAAAATTAGTTAACTTTGATTTAGATGAAATAAAATTCTTCCACTTCAAAGAAGATGTAGACGTAGCTGGAGTAAAATGTATAGTATCTAGAACTGGATATACTGGAGAAGACGGATTCGAAGTATACTTTGCAAATGATGATTCAATTAAAGTTTGGGAAGCAGTATTTGAAGCTGGAGAAGAATTTGGAATACAACCAGCAGGACTTGGATGTAGAGATACATTAAGATTCGAAGCTAACTTACCTCTTTATGGAAATGAATTAACAAAAGATAATTCACCATTAGAAGCTGGATACGGTTTCTTCGTTAAAGTGAATAAAGAAAGCGACTTCATAGGAAAAGCAGCTCTTCAAAAACAAAAAGAAGAAGGATTAAAAAGAAAAGTAGTTGGATTCGAATTAGTAGACAAAGGAATTCCAAGACACGGATACCCAGTTGAAGTAAATGGTAAAGAAGTAGGATATGTAACAACTGGATATGCAGCTCCATCAGTAGGAAAAACTATAGGTATGGCTATGGTTGATATAGAATATACTGAATTAGGAACAGAATTAGAAATAGTTATAAGAAAGAAAAAAGCTAAAGCGAAAGTTATAAGCAGAAAGTTCTTAGAAAGACACAATAAATCAAAATAATACTGTTATAATAAATTTGTTGAGTTAGAGTTGCGCTTATAGCGACTCATTTGCTAAAATGATTATGCAGTAAAAAAAAATACAAACCAAACATTTAAGGAGGATTTTAAAATGAGCAAAATAGTAGAAGGATTATTATATTCAGAAGACCACGAGTGGATAAAAGTAGAAGGAAACGTAGTAACAATAGGAGTAACAGATCATGCACAAGATCAACTAGGAGAAATAGTATACGTAGAATTACCAGAAGTTGACGATGAGTTCAACGCTGGAGATGCATTCGGAGTTATAGAATCAGTTAAAGCTGCATCAGACTCATTCTTACCAGTATCAGGAAAAATAGTAGAAGTAAACGAAGCTTTAGATGACGAACCAGGACTAGTAAACGAAGACGCTTACGCTAACTGGATAGTAAAAGTTGAATTATCAGATGCTTCAGAATTAGATTCATTAATGGATGCTGCAAAATACGAAGCATTCTGTGCAGAATAATATAAATTATAAGATATAGAATTCTTATCTTCTATTGAAATAAGATAGAAGATAAGAATTTATAATGTGCTTAAATATATAGATAAAACGTAATGATTAAATCTTAAACGGAGGTGTAACTATGCATAGATATATACCTAACACTGATGCTGAGAAAAAAGAAATGCTTGATAGCATCGGGGTAAGTTCTATCGAAGACCTATTCAGTGACATTCCTAGTGATTTAAGATTCCAAGGAGACTTAAACATTGGTAAAGGACTGTCAGAATTAGAAGTAGTAAAACACATGCAAGATCTTGTAAGTAAAAACAAAACTACAGAAGAGTTAACTTGTTTCTTAGGAGCAGGAACTTATGATCACTATATACCATCAATAGTAAAACACTTAGCATTCAGATCAGAGTTCTATACAGCATACACTCCTTATCAACCAGAAATAAGTCAAGGAACTCTACAAATCATATTTGAATACCAATCAATGATCTGTAACTTAACTGGTATGGACGTAACTAATGCGTCTATGTATGATGGACCTACAGCTTGTGTAGAAGCTGCAATACTAGCTTGTTCAGATGCGAAAAAAGATAAAATTATAGTATCTAAATCAGTAAACCCTGAAACTAGAGAAGTTCTAAAGCCTTATTTACATGCTAGAAACTTAGAAATAGTTGAAGTAGACACTGAAAATGGTGCTACTAATCTTGAACAACTAAAATCTTTAGTTGATGAAGACACAGCAGGAGTTATAGTACAAAGCCCTAACTTCTTTGGTATCATAGAAGATGTTGAAGAAGTAGAAAAAATAACTCGTCAAGCTAAAAAAGCAAAATTAATAATGTACACAGATCCAATATCTTTAGCTGTACTAAAATCACCTAAAGACATGAACGTAGATATAGTAGTTGGAGATGCTCAAGTTTTAGGTAGCCCTATGGCATTTGGTGGTCCTCATATAGGTTTCTTAGCGGTTAATTCTAAATTAGTTAGAAAGATACCAGGTAGAATAGTAGGACAAACAGAAGATGTTGATGGAAACAGAGCTTTCGTTCTTACTCTTCAAGCAAGAGAGCAACACATAAGAAGATACAAAGCTACATCAAATATCTGTTCAAACCAAGGATTAAATGCAATTATGACTACTATTTACCTTACAACTATGGGTAAAGAAGGACTTAGAGAAGTTGCATTACAATCTACTCAAAAAGCACACTATGCATTTAACGAGTTAACTAAGAGCGGTAAATACAAACCTCTATTCCCAGGTCAATCATTCTTTAAAGAGTTCGCAGTAACTAGCGATAAATGTGCTAAAGAAGTAAACGAAGGACTTCTTAAAGAAAACATCCTAGGTGGATATGAGTTAAGTAAAGACTACAGTGAACTTGCAAACGGTTTACTTCTAGCTGTTACTGAAAAGAGAACAAAAGAAGAAATCGACAAGCTAGTATCTGCTATGGAGGTGTTATAACATGGCGAACAAATACGATAAATTAATATTTGAAGTGTCAAAAGAAGGTAGCAAAGGATATAGTTTACCTCAGTTAGACGTTGCAGAAGTTGAATTAAGTGATATAATTCCTAGCAAATATCTAAATGAAGGTAAAATTGACTTACCAGAAGTAGGAGAGTTTGAAGTAGTAAGACACTTTACTAACCTTTCAAACAAAAACCATGGACTAGATGCAGGATTTTATCCACTAGGATCATGTACTATGAAGTACAATCCTAAAATAAATGAAGATATGGCTGGATTAAGCGGATTTACAAACATACATCCATATCAATCAGAAGATACAGTACAAGGTGCATTAGAAGTTATGTATAACCTTGATGAGAAACTTTCTGAAATAGCAGGTTTCGCAAGAACAACTCTTCAGCCAGCAGCGGGTTCACATGGAGAGTATACAGGACTTTTAGTTATAAAAGCATACCATGAGAAAAACGGAGATACTCAAAGAACTAAAATAATAGTTCCAGATTCAGCACACGGTACTAACCCATCTTCAGCTCAAGTTGCTGGATTTGATATAATTGAAATAAAATCAAATAAAGATGGTTCAGTTAACGTAGAAAGCTTAAAAGCAGCTTTAGAAAACAAAGAAGAAATAGCAGGACTAATGCTTACAAACCCAAGTACATTAGGGCTATTTGAAAGAAATATAAAAGAAATAACTAGCTTAGTACATGAAGCAGGTGGACTAAACTACTATGATGGAGCTAACATGAATGCTATCATGGGTAAAGTAAGACCTGGAGACATGGGATTTGACGTAATGCACTATAACTTACACAAAACTATGTCAACACCTCACGGCTGTGGTGGACCAGGAGCAGGTCCAATAGGAGTAAGAGAAGACTTAGTTGAATTCTTACCAACTCCAGTTATAGAGAAAAAAGATGACAAATTCGTATTAGACTATGATAGACCTAACTCAATAGGAAGTATCAAAGGATACTACGGAAACTTTAGTGTATTAGTAAGAGCATACACTTATATATTAACTATGGGAGCTGAAGGATTAAGAGAAGCTAGTGAATCAGCTGTATTAAATGCAAACTACATGATGAACAAACTTAAAGAAGATTACTATTTACCAATCGACCAAGTTTGTAAACATGAGTTCGTATTAGGTGGACTACAAGACAAGTCAACAGGAGTTACAACTATGGATGTAGCTAAGAGATTACTTGACTTTGGATACCACCCACCAACAGTTTACTTCCCATTAATAATAAACGAAGCAATGATGATCGAACCAACTGAAACAGAAAGTAAAGCAACTATGGATGGATTCATAGAAACATTAATCACAATAGCTAAAGAAGCTAAAGAAGATCCAGACAAACTACACAACGCACCGTTTACTACACAAGTAAGAAGAGTTGACGAAGCTAAAGCGGCAAAAGATCTAATACTAAAATATACAAAGTAATAAAACAGGGGCTATCGTAAATGATTGGCCCCTTTTTTATTTTAGAAAAGAGGATAATTATGGAACTAAATGTACTATCTCTGGGAAAATATAATTATGAAAAAAGTTTGGAACTTCAATTTGATCTTTTAAAAAAAAGACAAGAAGATAAGATAAAAGATACATTAATATTGGTAGAACATCCCCATGTTATAACTCTAGGAAAAAATGCTCATAAAGAAAATATATTAGTTTCAGGTGAACATCTAAAAAAGAATGGAATAGATTTGGTAGAAATAAATAGAGGTGGAGATGTTACCTATCATGGGCCAGGTCAAATAGTAGGATATCCCATAATAAATATAAAAGAAAAGAAAATGGGAATAAAAGATTTTGTATCTAAATTGGAAGAAGTTTTTATAGCGTTATTAAATGAAAAATATGGTATAATTGCGATAAGAGATAATATAAATAATGGCGTATGGGTTGATAAGAATAAGATAGTGGCATTAGGATTGGCTGTGAAGAGATGGGTTACTATGCACGGTTTTGCATTTAATGTGGGTACTGATTTAAACTTTTTCAATCTTATAGTACCTTGTGGAGTACAAGGAAGAGGTGTTACTACTGTTGAAAAACTCACAGGAAAAGAAGTAGATCTTGAACAAGAAAAGTCAGACCTATTAAGATACTTTATAGAAATATTTAATTACACTAGTATAAAAGAAGTAACTATAGATGATTTGGAGGTATAGTCATGGCAGAATTAAAAAGAAAACCAGAATGGCTTAGAATAGAAAAGAGAAAAGGACAAAACTTAGGATATGTAAAGGGATTGCTAAACAAACTATCTTTAAATACTGTATGTGAAGCCGCTAACTGTCCTAATAGAGCAGAATGTTTTAGTAAAAAGACTGCTACATTTATGATTTTAGGAAGTGAATGTTCAAGAAACTGTAAGTTTTGCAACGTTACACATGGAAAACTACAAGAACCAGATCCTAATGAACCAGAAAATATAGCTAAAGCTACAGAAGAATTAGGACTAAAACACGTTGTTATTACTTGTGTTACAAGAGATGACTTAAAAGACGGTGGTGCAGGACATTTCGCTAAGACAATAGAAGAGATAAGAAAAAGAAATAATGATATAATAATAGAAGTATTAATATCAGATCTTAAGGGAAGGATAGAAGATCTTAAAGTAATAGTAGATGCTAACCCAGATATAATAAATCATAATGTAGAGACCGTTCCTAGCTTATATGATAAGGTAAGACCTATGGCTATATATAAAAGATCTTTAGATGTTATAGGAAATATTAAGAAATTAAATCCCAAGATATTCACAAAATCAGGAATAATGCTTGGTCTTGGAGAAACTGAGGAAGAAGTTATAGAGCTATTTAAGGATCTAAGAGAAGTAGACTGCGACTTTTTAACTGTAGGACAATACTTACCTCCATCATCAAAACATGTAGAATTAAAGGAATACATTACTCCGGAACAATTCGATAAATATAAGGAAGAGGCGCTTAAACTAGGATTTAAATTTGTTGCATCTAGCCCACTAGTTAGAAGTTCTTATAAAGCTGCTGATATGCTAGAGGCTGCTAAGTAAAGAACAAAGGTGTGTTAAAAGGAAAGGGAATCTTTTACTATGAATAAAGGTTCTCTTTTCTTTTAACAGCTTGAAAATTTAAATTAAGGAGAAATAAAATGATAAAAAGAATTTTTTCAGTGGTCATATTATCAATCCTTACCACCATAGTTTCAGGATGTTCTATTAATGGATCTCCAGAAGATTTGATGAGACCTCCTAAACTGGAAAGTAACAGGGAACAAGTTAAAGTAGCACTACAAGAGTATTTACCTCAGAATGCAAAACTAGTTATTCCTCCAAGTAATGATAAACCAAGTGCTATAAAGTTTTTAGATTTAGATGGGGATGGAAAGAGAGAGGCAATCATTTTTTATAATTTAGATTTAGATGAAAATCCATTAAGGGCATTAATTTTAAAAAATGAAAATAAGAAATGGAACAATAAGGGTGAGCTCAAAATATTAGGACAGGATTTAGATAAAGTATTTTTTAAAGATATAGATGGAGATGGTGGCTTAGATATAATTATAGGATCTAAGGTAAGATACTCTTTATCTAAGAATTTAAATATATATAGTTTTAAAAATGGAAATATCGATGAGCTTCTTGAAAGTACGTATGAGCATTTAGTAGTAGAAGATTTAAATAATGATGGACTAGCTGAAACCATTCTTTTAAAATCGAATAAAGAACAAAAGCAAGTGCGTGGAGAGCTATATAAGTATAATCAAGGAAAAGTAGAAATGATGGATGAAGTAAATTTTGAAAATATCTCTGAGATTAACTCTATAAAAGAAGGATATATAGGCGAAAATACTCAGGGTGTAGTAATAAGCACTACAGGTATTGATAAGTTATTAAAAATATATATATTAAAAGCTGAGGATAATAGTTTAGTAAATGTAGTAGAAGGTGGCTTTATAGAAAGTGAAAAAGTACCTAATATAGAATATGTACTACCTCAAGATATAGATAAAGATGGAATAATGGAATTTGCTATTCCAAAGGTACAAAAACGAAATGATGAACAAATTGAAAATCCTACTAGCTGGTTAACAGAGTGGTATTCATGGGATGGTGATAAGTCTATAGTACTGAAGAAAATAAACTATTATGATGAAATTTCAAATTTTTCTTTTGACTTCCCACTGACATGGAGAGAAAATATTATTGTAACTAACTCAAAAAAGGATACAAACATTATAAGTGATGAAGAATGGATTAAAGTAGACTATAGAGATAATAGTGAAAAACCTAAGCGATATCATCTATTTACAATATATATATATACAGATGAAGGACTTAAAAGAAAAGATCATAGTAAAAATAAAGAAGAGCCTGTGAAGATTTTAGAGGACATAGATAAGAATTACTTCATAGTTTTAGGAGATGACATTAAGAAAGAAAAAATAAAAAATTAGTGAAGAAGTTGATAAAATAATCGAAAGCTTTAAAATTTTAGAGCGATAGGCTAGGAGGGTTTAGGAATGTCTAGAATATTAGTATTAGAAGATGAAGATGATATTAGGGCCTTTATAGTTATAAATCTTAAGAGGGCTGGTTATGAAGTACTACAAGCTGCAACAGGAGAAGAAGCATTAGATATAATTTCTACAGAAAAAAATATAGATATTTCAGTATTAGATGTCATGTTACCAGGAATTGATGGATTTGAAGTTTGTAGACAAATCAGAGATAAAGACAAAACTATGGGAATAGTAATGCTTACAGCAAAGGCACAGGAGTTAGATAAGATAAGTGGTCTTTCTATGGGAGCGGACGACTATATATTAAAACCATTTAGTCCAGCAGAATTAACTGCTAGGATAGATGCATTGGTTAGAAGAGTAGACCTACTCAAAGGTAAAAGTAATGACATGAAAAATGCATCTTCAGGTCCATTTACTATAGACACTTCAGCTAGAGTAATATTAAAAAATAATCGTGAGATAGATCTTACTCAAATAGAATATATGATTATGAAGCTTTTTATAGAAAATGAAGATCAATCATTAACTAGAGAAGAGATATTAAAAAGTGTATGGGGAAAAGACTACTATGGAGATCCTAAAATAGTAGATGTAAATATTAGAAGACTTAGAAGAAAGATAGAAGATAATCCTTCTGATCCGAAATATATAAGAACTGTTTGGGGATATGGATATAGATGGAGAAAGGAAGAAGATTAGCTTGCAAGGAATAAAAAGAAGATGGGTGTACAACTATATACTTATAATTTCAAGTGTACTTTTATTACTAGAGGGCGCATTTATCATATTTATAAAAAACTATTATTACGATAGCATATCACAAAATTTATCTAATAAAGTTAATACAGCCACAGACTTTTATAATAAATATTTAAATAATAAACTAGATACAGTAGGTAATATAGCAGAACAGTTAGTTAAAGATTTTGCTCATAAAGAGCAATTAGAACTTCAAATTATAGATACAGAAGGAAATATAGTTATGAGCTCTAGCGGGTTTGTAATGTATGAAAAAGTAACTACAGGAGACTATAAAAGTGCAATAAAAGGACAATCTTCAAACTGGACTGGAATTAATAAAGAGACCGGGGAAAAAATAATGAGTGTATCTAGTCCATTAAAGCAAGGAAAAAATAAAGTTGTAGGGGTAGTAAGATATATAACATCACTAGAAGAGACAGATAACGTAATTAAAATTCTAATAGCAAGCTCTCTTATATTTATATTTATAATGCTTTTCTTAATGCTTGTGCTGAGTATGATATTTAGTAAATCAATAATAAATCCGTTAAACGAATTAAATGAGGTAGCAAAAAAAATGGCTCAGGGTCAATTCTCAGAGAGGGTAGAGAAGCGGTATAACGATGAAATTGGAGAGTTATCGGATACTCTAAATTACATGGCGGGAGAAATAGTTAAAACTACTCAGCTCAAAAATGAATTTATATCTTCAATATCACATGAACTAAGAACTCCTTTAACTTCAATAAAAGGATGGGGAGAGACTATACTTACTGGAGGTCTAGAAGATAAGTATGAAGCAGAAGTAGGACTTAAAATAATTATAAAAGAAACTACTAGATTAGCACAAATGGTAGAGGAATTATTAGACTTCTCAAGAATAGAAAGCGGAAGAATATTTCTACATTTGCAACAGATAGATATAGTAAGTGAGTTGAGTGATATAGTTCACATAACTAAGCTTAGAGGAATAAAAGATGGAGTAACGTTAGAATATACTCATCAAGAAGAGATTCCAGAAATAATGGCAGACCAAAATAGATTAAAACAAGTATTTATAAA
This sequence comes from Gottschalkia acidurici 9a, assembly GCF_000299355.1. Classification (NCBI taxonomy): domain Bacteria; kingdom Bacillati; phylum Bacillota; class Tissierellia; order Tissierellales; family Gottschalkiaceae; genus Gottschalkia; species Gottschalkia acidurici. The sequence continues at coordinate 88,073 of NC_018664.1, forward strand.
TATATTAGATAATGCAATTAAGTTTACTGATAGCGGCAAAAAAGTTTATGTAGATATATATTCAGATGAAGAGAATGTAATAATTAAGATAAAAGATGAAGGTGCAGGAATAAATGAAGAGGATCTTCCAAAAGTAAAAGAAAAGTTCTACAAAGGACAAAGTAAAAAGTCGGGAAGTGGTATAGGGCTAGCAGTATGTGATGAAATAATAAAGTTGCATAATGGAACACTAGATATAGAAAGTACATTAAACGTAGGTACAGTTGTTACTATAACTTTACCTTTGATTACTGAAAGTTAATATTAAAAGGTTGTGTCAAATATGCATAATAAAATTCAAATTGGAGAGATGGCTAAACTACACAATATATCTGCACAAACGTTAAGATATTACGATAAAATAGGTTTACTAAAGCCTGAATATATGGACAAAGATAATAATTATAGATACTACAATATAGAGCAATTCGCACACCTTGACTCAATACTATTTTTAAAAGAGTTAGGTATGAGTCTTGAGCAAATAAAAGAATATTTTAAAAAAAGAGATATAGAAAGTGTACTAGAACTACTGAAGCAAAGGGATAGCGATATCGAGAAACAAATAAAATTATTGAAAAGAAGACAAAGAAACCTTCAAGATAAGGTATCTATGATAGAGCTCTATATGCAAAAAAAAGAATATAATAATTATCAATTAAAAGATATACCTTCAAGAAATATGGTGCATTTAAAATCTAAGCTTAGTAAAAGTAAGACAGATTTTGAATATGGCTTAAAAACTCTTAGTAAGCTAATTGGAGATGAAATATACTTCTTTAATAGTATGATAACATGCGTTATAGATAAAAAAAGTATAGAAAAAGGTATATATGATTATTGGAGCTCTATAGGTTTACTATTTAGTGAACATTTACTAGAGAATGAAAATATAGAAACTATACCAGCTGGTAAATATGCAAGTATAGTATATGGGGGAAACTACGATAAAGGAAAAGAGTACTATGAAAAGTTGTTAAACTGGATAAAAGAACATAACTTACAAGTAGTAGGCGATAGTTTATTAATTACTATAACGGATTCTGTATTTTCGGACTTTGAAGAAGAGTATATAAATGAGATACAGATTCCTGTAAAAAAATATTGACATTATAGTTACTATAACCTTTAAAATGTGAATTAGTATAATAATATTCTAGAGGTGAAGTTATATGAGTAATAAAGTAGATTTATTAAACGATGATGTCCGTAAAACTTTTTTTAGGTATTTGATACCGAGTATAGGTGGAATGCTAGGTACTTCACTATATGTTTTAGCAGATACTATGTTTGTAGGAAGAGGAATAGGAAGCCAGGGATTGGCGGCACTAAATATCTCTATACCTATGATGAATGTGTTTAACGGATTAGGACTTTTATTTGGAATCGGAGGGGCAACAGCTCTTTCCATAAGTAGGGGACAAAACGATGAAGATCAAGTAAATCATATTTTTACTAAGGCTATGTTGATGGCTGGTTTGCTAGGAATAATATTTACAATAGTTCGTATATTTTTTTTAGACGAACTATGTACATTCTTAGGTGCTTCAGGAACAACGCTTCAAATGGCTAAGGATTATCTAGGAGCTGTTATGTCATTTAGTATAGCATTTTTATTAAATAGTGCTCTTACAGTGTTTGTGCGTAACGATGGAGCACCTAAATTGGCTATGTGGGGTATGCTTTCAGGTAGTATAGCGAATGTAATACTAGACTATGTATTCATATTTATATTTGGCTGGGGAATGTGGGGTGCAGCTGTTGCTACAGGAATGTCTCCAGTGATAAGTTTAGTGATACTAAGTACGCACTTTATTAGAAAAAATAATACTATCAAGATTATTAAAACAAAATTACAATTAAATATATTGAAAAGAATAGTTGCAAATGGTGGTTCTAGCTTTATAGTAGAGATTTCATCAGGTATTGTTATATTTGCATTTAACAATGTTATACTTGACATAACTGGAGACATTGGTGTATCTGCTTATAGCATTATTGCTAACCTGTCACTAGTATGTACAGCTATATTCACAGGTATAGGTCAGGCAATACAGCCTATTGTTAGCATAAACTATGGTGCTCGTAAAATTGAGAGAGTTTATGAATCTGCTAGGATGGCTATATACTGGGCATTGGGTCTTGGTGTTGTATTTTATATGATAGGAATATTATTTCCGAATGCTCTTATCTCAATATTTAATAAAGATAACGCAGAACTTGCGGATATAACATCTAGGGGAATAAGACTGTATTTTATAGCTTTTATATTTATGGGACTAAATATAGTTATGGCTTCATATATACAGTCTACAGAACAGGCAAGAACTTCTATGATAATTTCTCTTTCTAGAGGATTTATTTTTATAATTTTATTCTTAGCAATACTGCCAAAAGTATTTGGTATAGATGGGGTATGGTTAACACTACCTTTAGCAGAAATTATGACAGTAATATTGTCAGTAGTATGTTTCAAGAGTTGCAGAGACGCTATTTCTTATAGTATAAAGAAAAAGAGATTAATGGTTAAATAAACTAAAGAGTCTATCAAATAAAAAAATCATGATTATAATATTATAATCATGATTTTTTTATTTGATAAGAAATTAAAGAGTTAAGTTTAATAAGTATTATCTTAAAGCAATTGTCAACTATATTGTTAACATATGAAAATAATGAGTTGACAATAATGCGGATTTAATATAAAATAAAGAAAATTTAATAAAGTGAAAGTCAATTTAAAAGATGAAATTATTTAAAAATGAATGAAAGGGGAAAGTTTAATGAAAATAAATACAAGAGATATGATACTTATATCTATGTTTGCTGCTCTCACAGCTATAGGTGCACAATTAAGGATACCAACAGAGCCAATACCATTTACGTTACAAGTACTATTTTGTATGTATTCGGGAATATTATTAGGATCTAAAAAAGGAGCTTTTTCTCAAATATTATATGTATTACTAGGACTTGCTGGACTTCCTATCTTTGCAGAAGGAAATGGTGGCCCTTCAATTATAATTAGCCCTACATTTGGTTACTTACTAGGATTTATAGCTTGTGCATATGTTTCAGGTAAGATTACAGAGAACTTTAAGGACGTGAACATTTTTAAGATAGCTTTGGCAACAGTGTCAGGCTTATTAGTAGTTTATATAGTTGCAGTACCTTACCTTTACTTAATCTTAACTAAAGTAATGAATAGTCCTACAACACTTAACGGAGTAGTAAAAACAGGATTTTTAGCATTCTTAGGTCAGGATTTAGTGAAGTGTGCTATAGTTTCAGCTACTTCAGTATTAATAATTCCAGCACTAAGAAAATCAGGATACTTAGAAGTGAAAAAGGAAGCTGTACATTAATATGAAAAATTTTATAAATCAAATTAAAAACAAAGTATTAGAAGGTAGTAATATAGACTATAAGGAAGCGTTGAAGCTTATAAGTATAGATAATGGTGACATAGATAACTTAAAATTGTTACTGGATGGAGCAGATCAAATAAGAGAAAAATATAATGGTGATAAAGTAGACATGTGTAGTATAATGAATGCTAAATCAGGGAAATGTTCTGAAGACTGTAAATTCTGTGCCCAATCAGGTCATTATACTACAGGAATAAATGAATATTCATTAATAAATTATGATGAGGCATATCAGAGGGTTAGCGAAATGGAGCAAAAGGGAGTCGATAGATTTTCACTAGTTACAAGTGGAAAAGGAGTAACGGACGAAGAATTTAGTAATCTACTAGACATTTATGGAAAGTTGAATGAAAACACCAATATAAGTTTATGTGCTTCTCATGGAGTAATATCATATGAACAGGCTAAGAAATTAAAGGATACTGGAATTAATATGTATCATCATAATATAGAAACTAGTAAGAATTATTATAATGAAATATGTACCACTCATTCTTATGAGGAAAGAGTGGGAACTATAAGAAATATAAAGAGTGCTGGAATGGAAGTTTGTTGTGGTGTAATTATTGGTATGGGAGAAAGTATAGAAGATAGATTAAATATGATGTTTGAGATAAGAGACTTAGAAGTAGATTCTATTCCAGTAAATGTACTTAATCCTATAAAAGGTACTCCATTAGAGAATCTAGAAATACTAGAGCCTATGGAGATATTGAAAACTATAGCAGTATACAGATATATAGTTCCAAAATCTCATATAAGGTATGCGGGAGGGAGAAACGCATTAAGAGATAAACAAAATGTTGGATTAAGAGGAGGAGCTAATGCTCTACTGGTAGGAGACTACTTAACTACCATAGGAAGCAATATAGATGATGATAAGAAGATGATTTTAGGGGAAGGGTTAATATATTAAAAATAAATATAAGATTTATATAAAATTTAAAGAACCTATTTAAAAGGTTCTTTTTTATTGTAGTTTGCTCTTAACATATAAATAATTGACAAAACTAATTAATAGTAATAAAATGAATTTAGTAAATTAGTAATTTAGTAAATTACTAAAAATAAGGAGGTAGGAATAATGAAAATACCAACTAATTTAAAACATAAACCGGTTATAGTGTCAGAAAACTATGAAAACGTTGATGGAAGATATGCATATAACACGGATACAAAAGGTCTTTCACTAGGACTTGCTCAATGGAATGATAGAGGAAAGGTAGATATTTCGGCTAAAGTATGGAGACACACAGGAGATAAATGGTCTAGACAATCAGAGGAGTTACCACTTCATAGAGTACTTGACCTTGCAATACTTGTTTGTAGAGCAAAGCTTCACTTTAGAGAATCATATAAACATGAAAAACTATATGATATAGAAAATCCTATTATAGATAGAGTAGGGCTTCAAGGAGATGCTATGACAGTAGCTGTATGTACTGAAAATGAAAAGATTGATGAAGATATTCAACTGTTTAATCAAGCCCTTAGTGATGATGATGAACTTATGGGAGAAAGACTACGTACGTTATCAAGAATATTAAAAGAAATGGGATATTAAGCTGATGGATAGAAAAAAGAATTGAAAGAACAATATAAGCAAATGAGGCCTGATATGGGAATAGTTATTATTAAGTCTAGTACTGATAATAAATGTTATATTGAAGGGACTCAAAATCTGAGAAGCACTATGAATCGTGCTAAGTTTCAATTGAATCTTGGGAATCATCCTATCAAGCAACTACAAGAGGATTGGAATCAGTATGGTGAAGAAAAGTTCACTGTTGAAATATTTGAGAAGCTTGAGTATGACAAGGACGAGTCAAAAGTGGATTACAAGGATGATCTAGATTTGCTACTAATGATTTGTGAAGAAAAATTGTCAAAGAAAAATATTGAGTTTTATAAAAAATAAATGATTTAATAAAATAAAGAGTAGGATAAAAACATCCTACTCTCCAACTTTTAAAGTGTTTTCTCTTATATCTTTAAGGATACTATTCATCTGATCATAGTCCATAAACCCAACTTTACGTCCTAACAAAGTACCATCTTTATCTATAAAATAGGCTGTAGGAAAACCACTAACTAAATAAGTACTTGCAACTTTACCATCTTCATCAAGAAGTACAGGAAAAGTATAACCGTTTTCTTTGATGAATTTGTTTACAGTAGGTTTATCTTCCATAACGTCTACAGATAATACCACTAGATCTTCATTTTCAGAGCTTATTTTTTGCAAATAGGGCATTTCTTCACGGCAATATCCGCAAGTTGTAGCCCAGAAATTTATAAGAACTATCTTATCTCTATAGTCCTTAAGAGAGACATCATTCCCATCAAGATCTTTAAGAGTAAAATTAGGTGCGGCTTCTCCAACTACTATATCGTTACTATTTTCATTAGAGTCATTTTCAGAACTCAAGTTGTTACTCTTATCATTGATCTCATTTTCTGTAGACACATTTTTATCTGAATTTTTATCGCTGCTAGATTCTTTCTTTGAACATCCTACTACTAAAACTAAAGATATTAAAGTTAAAGATAAAATAATTAAAATTTTTCTACTCATACTCTGTCATACACCACACTTTCTTATATTTTATGATACGTTATAGATAATCATTTAAATGAACAAATTGCTTATAACTACAACTTTATTAAAAAATACGAGAATTCCAAATATAAACATAACAAGTCCACTTATCTTAGGAATATACTTTAGAAACCATCCTGCTCTTATTAAAAATTTATTAAAGATATCTGTAAACAGAGCTGTGAGTATAAAAGGGACAGCCATTCCTACAGAATATACTAGTAAAAGGAGAGTTCCTTTTGAAACTGTAGCAGATGACCCTGCATAAAATAATATAGAGCCGAGCACGGGACCAAAACAAGGAGTCCATCCAGCTGCAAAAGCCATTCCCATAAGGATTGAACTAAACCAGTTATTCATATTTTTAGGCGCAGAGATTCTTTTCTCTATATTTAAAAACTTAAAATTTATAAATCCCATTAAGTACAATCCAAAAACAGATATTATAATACCACTTAACTTAGAAAAGATATCTTTATTTCTTATGAAAATCTTTCCTAAAAAGCTAGCTGAGGATCCCATAACCATAAAGATCAATGTAAATCCTATAACAAAACCAATTGTTCTAATCAGAGTAAATAACTTCTTATTTTTAATATCATATTCATTGCTACAACCAGTAATATACATTATATAAGCGGGTATTAGAGGTAATATACATGGAGATAAGAAAGATAAAAATCCAGCTCCAAAAGCTATAAAAAGAGAAACTTCACTTCCAATCATAAGAACCCTCCCTTCAGGCTATTAACTTAATATTAGCTTTACCCAGTTATAGATAAATAGAAACTAATTTAAGTTTAATGTTATAAAAAATTAAAGTATAATAAAATTATCTTAATATAAATTCAAATAGAATTAACTTTAACTCTATTTCATATAGATATTAATGTCAATCATAATAATTATTTTAGGGGGTGAAAGACATGATATTTGACGGACATGCCGACATATGGATAGATGTAGCTGATTATAGAAAAAAAGGGATGAAGGATGTATTCAAAAATAGACATTTAGATAAATTTAAAAGTGGGAATATAAATGGAGGTATATTTGTTATATGGATAGACCCATATAACACTGATGATTCTAAAAAAAGATTAATAGAAATAATGGAGTATACTTCTACTGAGATAATAGAAAATAGAGAAATATTTAAAGTAGTTAAAGACGGTAACGATCTAGATATAGGATTAAGAGAAAACAAAATGCCTATAGTTATGGGGATTGAAGGATTAAAGTGCATAGAAGAAAACATAGATATGATAAATCTGTTATATATGTATGGGATAAGACACGCATCACTTACTTGGAATGAGGAAAATAGACTAGCAACAGGTGTTAATGGTAGAAAAGATAGAGGACTCACTAAATTAGGATTTGAAGCTATCAAGAAAATGGAGAGAATGGGTATGATAATAGATGTTTCTCATGCAAATGAAAAGACATTTTGGGATATATATAATAATACTAGAAAACCATTTATAGCTTCTCATTCAAACTGCATATCTATTTGCAATTGTCCAAGAAACCTTACTAACAATCAGATAAAAGCCATAGGAGAAAGAAATGGAGTAATAGGAATAAACATATATAGGGATTTTATTCATGTAGATAGTGATAAACAAAATATACATGAGATGATAAATCATATAGAATATATAATAAATTTGATTGGTATAGATCATATAGGATTTGGATTTGACTTCTGTGAATACTTAGAAGAATATGATAATGAGATAAATATATCAGGAGTAGAAAATGCATCAAAGGTACAAAATATTATAGAACAACTTAGATATAGAGGATTTAGCCAAAATGATATAGAAAAAATAAGCTATAAAAACTTTGAAAGGGTTATAAAAGAAGTATTAGTATGATTTATCAACTTAATTCACCATGTGATATAATACGGTAAAGAAGGTTCATAAAATAAAATATGAAAAGAGAATGGTAAACTATGAATACAATTACAGCATTAACATTAGTAGTATCATTTACAATAATATGTGTTATACTTCTAGCACACCTTACAGAGAAAAATAGAATATTGAAAGAGAAAATAGAAGAGAGGGAAAGGGCGGAAAAGAAAGTTAAAAGTAGCACTCAAAGATATCAGGCTATATTTGAAAACTCAGTGCTTGGAATAACTATAACTGACAAGGATGGAACGATATTACAAGTAAATGATAAATGGCTGAATATGATGGGGTATAAACGCGAGGAAGTACTAAATAAAAATATAATCAACTTTATAGCTGAGGATAATAAACATGCAGATACAGAACTTATAAATAAATTGATGAAGGATATGGTAGAAAGCTACGATCTTGAAAGAAAGTATGTAAGAAGTGATGGTCGAGTATTTTGGGGACATCTGTTTATGACTACCATAGATGATAAAGATAATGATGAAAAAGTAAAACTAGGAATGGTGCAAGATATTACTAATAGAAAACTAGATGAAGAAGTATTGAAAAGAAGTGAACAGAGATTTAGAAGTATAATAACTCAAGTGGCTTCAGGAATTTCGAATACAGAAAATAGTGATAAATCTAGTTTATATGAAGATGACCTTAAAGATATAGAAAATATAGTAGATAGAAAAAACAAGCTTTCTCTTAAATTAGAAGAAATAAATATAGAATTGGAACGAATGTTTAAAAAAGAGCTAGATGAAAATAAAAAGAAAGAAGCACTAATAATTCATCAAGCAAGATTAGCAGCAATGGGAGAGATGGTAGGAAATATAGCTCATCAATGGAGACAACCCTTGAACAATTTGGGACTTATAATATCTAATATACAAGATGCATATGAGTATAATGAACTAAATAAGCATTACTTAAGTACTTCGGTAGAAAGATGTAGAAATCTAATATCTAAGATGTCAGATACTATAGATGATTTTAGAGATTTCCTAAATCCAAATAACAAAAAAGAAAAATTCTCTATACGAGAAAGTATCTTAACAGTAATATATTTACTCGAAGAAAATTTAAAGTTTAATAACGTTAAAGTAGAATTAAGTGGTCTAGAATCTGTAAGCGGATATGGATATTCAAATCAATATTTACAAGCTGTATTTAATATAATAAATAATTCTATAGATGCTCTGGTATCATCTAATAAAAAAGATAAATATATATTAATAAATATATCAGAAAATTCTGAAATGGTGATAGTAGACTTTAAAGACAATGGAATAGGACTAAGTAAAGATATAGAAGAAAAGATATTTGATATATATTTTACTACGAAAGATAGCTCTAAGGGTACAGGATTAGGACTTTATATAACTAAAACTATAATTGAAAATAATATGCGTGGAAAAGTGGAAATAATAGATGTAAATGAAGGTGCAGATATAAGAGTAGCTATTCCTAAAATCAAGGAGGAAAACATCAAAGATGAATAATAAAGACAAGAGCCTATTGCAAAATTTAAAATTATTATATGTAGAAGACGAAGAAATTACTAGACAAGAGTTGGCTAAAATTATAAAAAGAAGAGCAGGAAAGCTATTTATAGCTAAAAATGGGATAGAGGGTATAGAGAGTTTTAAAAAAAACACCCCAGATATAGTAGTTACAGATTTGAGAATGCCTAATATGGATGGATTAGAAATGGTTAGAAAGATAAGAGAAATAGATAAGGAATGTAGGATTATAATAATATCTGCACTCTCAGATAGTCAGAGTATATTAGAAGCTGTAGATATTGGTATAGTAAAATATCTAGTAAAACCAGTGAATACTCAGGAACTTATATCTACTATGGAAAATTTAGCATCTGATATATTAAAAAACAAGTTAAATGGGACTGTGGTAAATAATAGGATGTTTTTAGACAAGGAAACTAAACATGAGCTAGAAGAAAAGATAAAAAGAGAAGTAGCATTATTTATAAAAACATATTCAGGAAAAGGGCCTAAGAATATAAATGTATTTATATCAGGAAATCAAATAGAAATAAAAGCTAATGAAACTCTTACGTTGTTTGAAATTACTCTTATTTCTAATAATAATAATAACTCTTTAGTAGAATATAACAGAAAATTATTTTATGAAGAAAATATAGGCTTACTTGAAAAAACAATAGCGGATATTATATATACAAATGTGCATTTGAAAGAAATTAACATAGACTCTAGAGGAAATACAGATACTATAGTGTTTTATTTTGACTAGTGATTTAACGTTAGAATAATATCCTTCTAATATGGAAAGTATATTTATAGAATTAAAAAACATATTTAGGAGGATAAATTTATGAAAAATAAATTAAGATCACAATTAGATGAATATAAAACAACTAATAGTAAAGAAAGTGTAGATAAATTATTATCAAGTGTTAATGTGTTATCAAGTGCAGCTTCAGATTCGTCATCAGGTTCTTCAATAATGAATTCAGGTGCAGATACAGTTCTAAATCCTAATGGTAGACTGAGCTCTAGCACGGGTACTAATAGCTCACTACAAAGTTCTTTAGAAAGTGCTAAAAGTGCTTTAACAAGTAGTACTAGAAACAAAGGTGAAATAGTTCAATCGGTAGAAAGTGTAATATCAAACTTACAATAAACTTATGAAGGCATTATCAAATTTAAGAATTTAACAAATTTGATAATGCTTTTATAATTAGCAGATATGAAAAAATCGTAGGCTTTAAAATGATTATTGACAAATATAATGAAGTTGATATAATTTAGAAGAAAGAGTAAATTTAAAATATAAGAAAGTAAACGTTATTAAGTTATATATACGAAAAGGTGATATAAATGAAAGTAAAGACTAAAATTTGGCTAGAAGAAAAAGATCAAATAATTTTTGGACAAGGCCCAAGAGAATTACTAGTTAGAACTAAGGAATATGGATCGTTAAGTAAAGCGGCATCGTCTATGAGAATGTCATATAGTAAAGCTTGGAATCTTATAGATAGAATAGAAGATGTATTAGGTTATAAGCTTCTAGAAAAAAAGCAGGTGGTGCTTCAGGAGGAAGCTCGACCCTTACAGAAAAAGGTGAAATCTTTATAGAGAAGTTCAATTATGTTGAAGATGAGATCCAAAAAACTATTGAAAGACTCAATAAAGAGTTATTATAATTTTTTTTCATCACCGTAATATTCAACAGAGATAACAAAAGTTATACAAGCTCTACAAACTAAATAGATTTAATTTATAGAGATAAAATATAAAAAGATATATATAAAGAAGAGTGAGATTTAAAAAACTATTGAAATACTTATAAAGAGTTATTATAATTTTTTTTTCATCATCGTAATACTCGACAAAGATAACAAAAGTTATACAAGCTCTACAAATTAAATAAATTTAACTTGTAGAGGTAAAATATACATAAAACAGGAGGTAAAACTATGAAAAATATAAAAAGACTATTATCTTTGCTTATGGTGTTTGTTTTAAGCTTTGCACTTATAGCTTGTAATAGTGCACCGAAAGAGGGAACGGAAGAACAAGGAAACACTACAGAGCAACAAGATCAAAAGAAAGAGGCAAAAGAACTTACTATAAGTGCAGCAGCTAGTTTAACAGAAGCATTAGATGAAATATCAGCAGAACTTGAAAAGGATGAAAACATAAAGCTAGTACCTAACTATGGATCATCAGGAGCGCTTCAAAAACAAATAGAAGAAGGTGCACCAGCAGATGCGTTTATATCAGCTGGACAAAAACAAATGGATGCACTAGAAGAAAAGAACCTAATAGTAAAAGATAGTAGATTAGACTTATTAAAAAATAAATTAGTTTTAATAGTACCTAAAGACAATAAAGATGGTATAAAAACTATAAATGATGTTGTAGATAAAAACTTACAAATAGCATTAGCGGAGACAGAAACGGTACCGGTAGGTCAATATTCAAAAGAAGCGTTAACTAACTTAGGATTATGGGATAAGATAAAAACTGAAAATATAATACAATCTAAAGATGTTAGTGAAGTATTAAAACATGTTGATGATGGAAACGTTGCAGCAGGTATAGTTTATAGTTCAGATGTATTTAGAGCAAAAAATAGTGAACAAGTACAAGTATTTGATGAAAGCTTACACAAACCAATAGTTTATCCAGCGGCTATTATAGAATCAAGTAAAGAAAAAGAAACGGCTAAAATATTTTTAGATTACTTAAAAACAGACAAATCTAAGACAATACTTGAAAAGTATGGATTTATTATCTTTGAATAATGAAAGCAAATTTTCAAAAATTTATCCTCTATATTTAATATAGAGGATAAATTCTGAATTAACATAAAACATACAAAGGTTGATGCTATATGTTTAGTATAATAACTATATCATTAAAAATTGCAATAATCGCAACAATAGTAGTTCTAATATTAGGGATCACATTAGCAAAACTATTAACAAAATATGACTTTAGAGGAAAGGATATAATAGAAACTATATTCTTACTGCCAATGATATTGCCACCTTCGGTTGTAGGATACGCACTACTAATTGTTATAGGAAAAAGAGGATTTGTAGGGAAATTCCTACTAGACGTATTTGATTATCAACTTATATTTACTTGGGTTGCTGGATGTATAGCCGCAGCGGTAGTGTCATTCCCATTAATGTATCAAAATTGTAAAAGTGCTTTCTTAAGTATAGATAAAAATATAGAAGATGCGGCAAAAAGTTTAGGTGCTAACAAATGGCAGGTATTTACCAAAGTAACTTTACCTTTAGCCTCAAAAGGTATTTTAAATGGACTAGTACTAACATTTGCAAGAGCCTTAGGAGAGTTTGGAGCAACGCTTATGGTTGCAGGAAATATACCTGGTAAAACTCAAAATATACCATTAGCTATATACTTTGCAGTAGAAACGGGAAAAACATCACTTGCTAATACATTGGTTCTTATAGAAGTAATATTCAGCTTCGCGGTAGTTTATGGTGTGAACTTCTGGATAAAGAAAAAGGGCACTTATTAAAGAAACTTGACATATGTACATATATATAATATAATTAGAATCTATCAACTTATAAATTTTACTACAATAAAAATCAGCTAATGCTGAAAAATACGGAGAGATGGCTGAGTATGGTTGAAAGCGCTCGCCTGGAACGCGGGTAGGCATTTATTGTCTCGTGGGTTCAAATCCCACTTTCTCCGCCATTATGCCAGGTTTGTCATGCTAGACGGGGAGGTAGCGGTGCCCTGTAACCTGCAATCCGCTATAGCAGGGTTGAATTCCTAGTATAGGCATATTTACTGTGAGGCCTGCCCTAAAAAAGTGGTGTTGACGATTGGGTCCTGCGCAACGGGAACCTATGAATCCCGTCAGGTCCGGAAGGAAGCAGCGGTAAGTAGTAACTCTCGTGTGCCGCGGGGGTGCCTAGTCCGAGCTAACTATTTAGGTAACGCTTATGGTAGTATGTCGAAGCTAGGTGCATGACTCTAATTTTAAAAAATCGTTCCAAATAAAAAGTCTTTAGTTTTAAACTAAGGGCTTTTTATTTTTATCTAAAAACTATCTAGTATGGTTAAAATATAGTAGATATAGCTAAAGTTTGATATAATATAATAGAGAACTCAATTTAGCTAGGAAGGAGCTTATAGATGTCTTATAAAGCAATATATAGAAAGTTTAGACCTAGAGTTTTTGATGATGTTCTAGGACAAGAGCATATTACTACAATACTCAAGAATCAAATATTAAATGACAATATAGCCCACGCCTATCTATTCTCAGGAACTAGAGGAACGGGAAAGACATCTACGGCTAGAATACTGGCAAGGGCTATAAACTGTATAGATAACAAGGACGGTAATCCTTGCAATACTTGTGAAGTATGTGAAGAAATACTAGATGAAAGTATAATGGATATAGTCGAAATTGATGCTGCATCTAATAATAGTGTAGAAGATATAAGAGAGCTTAGAGAAAACTCTAAGTATCCACCTTCTAAGTGTAGATATAAGGTATATATAGTAGACGAGGTTCATATGCTTTCTAAAGGTGCGTTTAATGCCTTGCTGAAAGTTTTAGAAGAGCCACCGAAACATCTTATATTCATATTGGCCACTACAGAACCACAAAAGCTACCAGCAACTATAATATCTAGATGTCAAAGATATGACTTCAAAAGGGTTTCAATAGAAGACATAGTTAAAAATATGAAGGATATATGCCTAGAGATAGATGTAAATATAGAAGAAAAAGCACTTTATCTTATAGCAAGAAATTCAGATGGAGCTATGAGAGATGCTTTAAGTATATTAGATCAATGTATCTCGTTTATAGATGGAGAAATAACATACGATTATATATTGTCTACATTAGGGATAGTAAATAATGACTTAATGTTTGAGATAGTAAATGGTATAATAGACAATGATATAGATAACGTATTAAACTTTATAGATACGATAGTACAAAATGGAATAGACATAAATCAATTTATAAAAGATATGATACTTCACTTTAGAAATTTAATGATATCTAAAACATCATCGAATTCAGAAAATACTATAGATGGATCTCAAGAGTTTATACATCAGCTGAAAGTTCAGTCAGAGAAGATAGACTTAAATACAATTATTACTTTTCTAAATATATTATCAGAGGCAGAAACAAAGAGTAAATGGTCAACTCAACCTAGAGTTATATTAGAAGTGAGTGTAATAAAGATGATGGAGACACCAGTAAGTTTAGATATAGGTAGTCTAGTAAATAGAATAAATAAGTTAGAAGAACAATTGAAGAATGGAAATATACAAATATCTCAAAATAAAAGAATAGAGAAAAAAGAAAATAAAAGTACAAGTGTAAAAGGAATTGAGAACAAGAAAGAAGAAGTAAATAGTACAAAGGTGAAATACACTAGTTCAACAAATATAGATTATGAGACAGTATCATCAGAGTGGAGTAATATACTAAATACTATTAAGAAAAAGAAAATAGGGCTTCACGCACTCATAATGGAAGGAAAGCTATCAAAGTTTAAAAACAATATAATAACTTTATCATTTGGAGAAGGATTTGCATTTCATAGAGATGCATTAGAAAAAAAGAAAACAAAGAATCTATAGAAAGCATCATTGGAAGCTATTTAAATACGACTATAGAGCTAAAGCTTGTGATGGATAATGAAGATATGAATGATAATAATGAAAGTGAAAAAAATGAGTTAATAAAAGAAGTAATAGATATATTTGGAGAAGAACTAGTTGAAATTGAAGAATAATTTTAAATTAAAAAATAGGAGGGAATCAATATGATGAAGTTTCCAGGTGGAAATATGGGTAACATGATGAAGCAGGTTCAGAAGATGCAAAAGCAAATGGCAAAAATGCAAGAGGAGCTAAATGAAAAAGAAGTAGAGGCTAGCTCTGGTGGAGGAGCAGTTACAGTAAGAGCTAATGGAAAAAAAGAAATAGTTTCAATTACGATAGATCCAGATGTTGTAGATCCAGAAGATGTAGAAATGCTACAAGACTTAGTATTGGCAGCAACTAATGAGGCTTTAAGATCATCAGAAGATATGATGGCTAAAGAAATGGGCAAAATCACAGGAGGAATGAACATACCTGGATTATTCTAGGAGGAATTATATGGAGTACTTTGCACATCCAGTAGCAAACTTAATAGAAGAGTTTTCTAAGTTACCTGGTATAGGTAAAAAGACTGCACAAAGGCTAGCATTTCATGTTATAAGTATGAATGATAATGATGCACACAGTCTAGCTACTGCAATAGTAAATGTAAAAAGAAATATAAAGTATTGCAATGTATGCAGTAACTTGACAGATAAAGATGTATGTAATATATGCAGTAATAATAAAAGAGATAGTTCAGTAATATGTGTAGTAGCAGATCCTAAGGATGTTATAGCTATAGAAAAAACTAGAGAATTTAATGGATTTTATCATGTGCTTCATGGAAATATTTCTCCTATGGAAGGAATTGGACCAGAGGAAATAAAGATAAAAGAATTATTACAAAGAATTCAATCTAGTGGAGATGATGTTAAAGAGGTAATATTAGCAACAAGCCCGACCATAGAAGGTGAAGCTACTGCTATGTATATATCTAAACTTCTGAAGCCTATAGGTATAAAGACAACTAGAATAGCTCATGGAATACCAGTTGGTGGGGATCTAGAATATGCAGATGAAGTTACGCTTTCTAAAGCTTTAGAGGGTAGAAGAGAGATTTAATGAATATTATTGCTTATATGAGTAAAATAAGGGTATATATATTGTAATGATTACTGGGTTACAGTTATTACAAATTATATAAAAATGCTTAATATTTATTTAAATAAAAAACTACTTGAATTGGAGGAGATTTTAAATGAAATCTTTAAGAGGAACTAAGACAGCAGAAAATTTAATGAAATCATTTGCGGGAGAATCTCAAGCAAGAACTAGATACACATACTATGCGTCTACAGCAAAAAAAGAAGGATATGTTCAAATTTCTAATATATTTTTAGAAACAGCAGAGAATGAAAAAGAGCATGCTAAAAGATTCTTTAAATTCTTAAAAGAAAGTCTAGATGGTGATGCAGTAGAAATAACAGCTGCATATCCAGTTGCATTAGGTGATACTAGAGCTAATTTACTAGCGGCAGCTAATGGAGAAAATGAAGAATGGTCAGAATTATATCCTGCATTTGCAGACGTTGCTGATCAAGAGGGATTTCCAGATATAGCATATGTGTTTAGAGAGATAGCCGAAGCAGAAGAACGTCATGAAATAAGATATAGAAAGTTACTTTCTAATATAGAAAATAATAAAGTATTTGAAAAAGATACTGAAGTTGAGTGGAAGTGTAATAACTGTGGATATATCCATAAAGGAAAAAGTGCACCAAAGCTATGTCCGGCTTGTGCTCACGAACAAAAATACTTTGAGGTGTTTGTTGAAACATACTAAGAGGTGATTTTTTGGGCTTAGAATTAAGTACAATATTTGCATTTGCATTTGGACTTGTAGCTCTATATATAATAGGGATGATTTTGGTAATTCCTATAAAGATTATAACTAAATTAATATGGAATGGAATAATAGGTGGAATTCTATTAATTTTAGCTAACTTACTAGGAGGATTAATAGGTATAACGGTAGGAATAAATCCTATAACTGCTCTAGTAGCAGGTTTTCTAGGGATTCCAGGTGTAATATTGCTATTTGTATTGCAAATAATACTATAAAAAAGTACCCAGTTTTTACTGGGTACTTTTTCTATTTTAGGAATCCGTATAATAAAAATAGTTAAATTTGTACCAAGTGATAATTTATGATATAATGGATAAAATAACATAAGGTTTAGAAATGCGTACAAAAATATAAATATAATCTAAATGAGGAGGAATTCAGAGATGATAGTGAATTGTGTTGCTAGAGAAGATAAAGGAAGCAGGAAATCAGGAAGATTAAGAACAGCAGGATATATACCAGCAGTTATATATGGGAGTAACTTTTCGAACCATGTTATAGCCTTAAACGACAAAGAGATAAGAGAGGCTTTAAGAAAGCTGGGAGAAAATGCATTAGTAAAGGTAGAGATAGATGGAAAACTAGAAACTGCAATGATAAAGGATATACAAAGAGTACCTGTTGGAAATAAAATACTACATATAGACTTGCAGCAGGTAAGTAGTACAGAAAGAATTCAAGTACAAGTTCCAATTATTTTAGTAGGAAGAGAGCTAAAAGCTAATGAAGGTGTATTACAACAACAATTAGACGGATTAGATATAGATTGTCTAGCAGTAGATATACCAAGAAATATAACTATAGATGTATCACACTTAGGCGTAGGAGATAGTTTTACAGTGTCAGATATAAAGGTAGAAGGTGATTTTACCATAGTAAATGATGGGGAAGAAGTTATAGCTTCTATAGTAGCAGCTACAATGCAAGAAGAAGCTGAAGATGGTGGAGAAGAAGTAGATGCTTCAGATGTAACTGAGGTGTCTAGCTCCAACGAAGGTAGCGAAGAATAAGGATCTGGAAAATAATAAATAAGATAGTGAAAAACTCTCTATGTAAAGATTAATCTTTACATAGAGAGTTTTAATTTTAATTAGAATAAATATTATGTATCTATTGCGCTTTACGTCTATATTCTCTATATGTACTTGTCTTAGCAGATGGGACCCTTCTACTTTTAGCTCTCTTATTTTTAGGCTTGCCATCTATACTATCCACTAAGTCGAATAGTATAAACTTTAAAAATGAAAATATAGGCATAATTAATATAAACAAAAGTAAAATTTTCATTTGATCAACCCCACTTTTAATAAGACTCTTAAGTCATATTATAGCATAAGTATTAATGCTTATCCACATAAAAAAAAACCTTATAAGTAACAAAAGTACACATAAAGAATGATTGACTGACAAAATATGATATGAATATACATACGAATAAACTAAAAATAATTCATAAAATAATCATATAATGGTTTGGAAATATTATATAATTATATTAAAATAGATAATAAAGATTAATAAGACTAAGAAAATGGAGAAAGGAAAATAAATGAGAAAAATAAATGTAAGCCTTATAATAGACACTGTAAAGGAGATGTGTAAAAAGTCAAATTATGAACTTTCTGATGATGTGTTAGAAAAAATACAAGAGTCAAAAGAAAGTGAAAGGTCAGAAATAGGAAAAGATATATTAGAAAAGATGATAGAAAATACAAATATAGCAAGAACGAAGCAAGTTCCAATATGTCAGGACACAGGAATGGCAGTATTTTTTATAGATATAGGACAAGAAGTATATATAGAGGATGGAAGTCTTACAGAAGCCATAAATGAGGGTGTACGACAAGGTTATAGTGAAGGTTTCTTAAGAAAATCAGTAGTAGGAGATCCAATATTAAGAGTAAACACTAATGATAATACTCCAGCTATAATCCACTATAATATAGTAGAAGGAGATAAATTAAAGATAAGCTTGGCACCTAAAGGCTTTGGAAGTGAGAATATGGGGGCACTAAAGATGTTGAAACCATCGGACGGTATAGATGGAATAAAGCAATTTGTAATAGATACAGTGAGAAGTGCAGGTGCTAATCCATGTCCCCCAATAGTAGTAGGCGTAGGTATAGGTGGAACTATGGATAAGGCTTGCCAGTTAGCAAAAAAAGCATTATTTAGGAAATTAGGAATACATAATAAAAAAGAACATATAAAACAACTTGAGGTAGAACTCATAGAAAAGATAAACAACTTAGGAATAGGACCACAGGGGCTAGGAGGAAATACTACAGCATTAGGAGTAAATATAGAGACTTTTCCTACACATATAGCTGGGCTTCCTGTTGCAGTAAATATAAATTGCCACGTTTCTAGACATATAGAGGCAGAAATATAAGCATGTGAGCGAAGAAAATTAAGGAGTGATATAAAGTTGGAACAAGTAAAGGCAAAATATATACAAACTCCATTAACAGAAGAAAAAACACTTGAACTAAAAGCGGGAGATCAAGTTTATATAAGCGGAATAGTATATACTGCTAGAGATGCTGCTCACAAAAGAATGATAGAGGAGCTAGAAGTGGGAAAGGATTTACCATTTGATATAAAAGACTCCACCATATACTATACGGGGCCGTGTCCACCGAGACCCGGAGAAATAATAGGTTCATCAGGACCAACTACAAGCTATAGAATGGACTCATATACTCCTACACTTTTAGATAGAGGACTAAGAGGAATGATAGGTAAAGGAGAAAGATCTAAGGAAGTAATATCAAGCATGATAAAAAATAAAAGTGTTTACTTTGCAGTTATAGGTGGGGCAGGAGCACTAATCTCTAGTTGTATAAAAGAAGTAGAAGTTATAGCTTATGAGGATTTAGGAACTGAAGCTATTAGAAAAATATATATAGAAAATATGCCAGCAATAGTCGCAATAGATTCACAGGGAAATAGCCTATTTGAAAGAGGGGAATAAAATGGATGTTAACGAAAGATCATTAAGACTTCATGAAGAAAATAAAGGAAAGCTATCCATCAAATCTAAAGTAAAAGTAGAAAACAAAGAGGATTTATCATTAGCGTATACTCCAGGTGTAGCAGAGCCATGCAGAAAAATACATGCCAACAAAGAAGATGTATATAAATATACGTCAAAAGGAAATACAGTAGCAGTAATAACTGATGGTAGTGCAGTTTTAGGACTAGGAGATATAGGCCCAGAGGCATCACTGCCAGTTATGGAAGGTAAATGTATCTTATTTAAAGAATTTGCAGATGTGGATGCTTTGCCTATATGTATAGATTCAAAAGATGTAGAAACTATAATACAAACAGTAAAATTGATAAGTCCAACACTTGGAGGTATAAATTTAGAAGATATATCAGCTCCAAGGTGTTTCGAGATAGAAGAAAGACTAAAAAAGGAATTAGGTATACCAGTATTTCATGACGATCAGCATGGAACAGCTATAGTAGTTTTGACAGGAATACTGAATAGTTGCAGGCTACTAAATAAAAATATAGAAGACTTAAAGATAGTTATAAATGGCTCAGGATCAGCAGGTATAGCAATATGCAAGATATTATCTAAAGTAGGCGTAAAAGACATAATACTTTGTGATACTAAAGGAGCTATCTATAAAGGCAGAGAAAATTTAAACTGGATAAAAGAAGAAATATCAGAAATTACTAATAAAGATCTAGAAAGTGGAAGGCTAGAAGATATCATAGTAGGAAAGGATGTATTTATAGGAGTATCAGCTCCAAACATACTTACAGGTGAAATGGTAAAGAGCATGAGTAACGATTCTATAATATTTGCACTAGCAAATCCAATACCTGAAATAATGCCAGATGTAGCACAAGCGAATGGGGCAAAAATAATAGCTACAGGAAGATCAGACTTCCCGAATCAAATAAATAATGTGCTAGCATTTCCGGGAATATTTAGAGGAGCATTAGATGCAAGAGCAGAAGAAATAACTGATGAAATGAAAATAGAAGCAGCAAAAGCTATAGCTAGTATTATATCTGATGAAGAAATAAACGAAGAATATATAATACCAGATCCATTTGATAAAAGAGTAATGCCAGTAGTAGCAGAGGCTGTAAGAAAAGCTGTGGAAGAAAAACTTAAATAAAATGAAAATTTACTTTGATAAGAATTCCTATAGGAGAGAAAAAATGAAAACATCCTATAGGATATTTTTTACCCTTATTTGATTAACCAAACGTGAAAAGAAAAATGTATAAAGATATCTTATATTTGAAGAGTTCCAGCATTACGCTTAAAAACAGTAATACGACTATTTATATACATAGTTATAAATTTAGTTATTGTAACAATAACCAAGCCCTAAGAATAAAATAAATCAATCTGGAAATAATCAAACCATACATAAAAAATAAGGGGTTGATATTAGTGGAAGCTAGTTACTGTAAAACTTGTAAAAAGGATAATGATGGAGGAATAGATTTATTAGGAGTACATATATGTAGAGAATGTTTAGACTCTATAACTAATCTAGAGGTAGGAGACTTAGCTTATGAATACTATAAGTCTGTCATAGGCAAAGTTTGGACTGATTATTATAAGATGAGACTTAATTAAAGAAAAATAAATTGTGAAAAATAGAATACAACAAAAAAGAAAGATATAGGAATCTCCTATATCTTTTTAACGTTTATAATAAAGGGGTTTATTATTTAAAGAAAATTTTATCTCCATTTCATTATATAACTAATACAGGATATATTCAAATAAATATTTAAAAATTATTATCTTTTCTATATACATATTTCTACAATACTATAAAAGGAAAAAGCAGATTAGAGTAGAATAAATATACTAGGAGGATAATTTTATGAAAACGCCAATAATAGACGGACTTAAAAAATACATAAAAGAAGAAAATATAAGATTCCATATGCCAGGGCATAAAGGAAAAAAGAACTACAAGAACTAGGAATGTTAATACCATATATAGACGTAACAGAAGTCGAGGGAACAGATAATCTACATCTTCCAACCGCAATGATAAAATCAAGCCAAGAATTAGCTGCCAAAACCTTTAAGGCTAAAAAGACATTTTATTCAGTAAATGGAACCACAGGAGGGATATATGCAGCTATAACCAGTCAAGTTAAACCAGGAGAAAAAATATTAATCCAGAGAGATTGTCATAGATCAGTTCATAATGCATTAGTACTAGGAAGAATAGATCATGACTATATGTATCCAGTCTATGACAGTAAATGTAATATACTAACAGGGATAAATCCCGATGATATAGAGAAAAAATTAAAAGAAGATAGTGAAATAAAAGCAATAGTTATAACTTATCCATCATATTATGGAGTATGTAGTGATATTGAAAAAATATGTAAAATAGCACATAGGTATAACAAGTTATTAATTGTAGATGAAGCTCATGGAAGTCATCTAGGATTTAGTGAAAGACTACCAAAGTCATCAATAGAAGCAGGAGCTGATATAGTAATACAGAGTACACATAAGACATTACCAGCTTTTACTCAGAGCTCTATGGTTCATGTAGGCACAGATAGAGTAGATATAGAAAAGCTAGAAAAAATGATGTCAATATATCAAACAACTAGTCCATCATATCTACTACTATCTTCAATTGATTATGCTGTAGGATATATGGACGTATATGGTAGAGAAAAACTTAATGTAATCTTAGATAAAATACAAGAAGTCACTATCTATTTGGAAAGATTACAAAAAGTCAAAATATTTAATAAGAATGATATAGTGCATAACAACTTTCATGATTTTGATAATACAAAACTACTTTTTAATGTAGAAGGAATCACAGGTAAGAAACTTGAAGAAATATTAAGACGAGACTATCATATACAACTAGAAATGAGTGATTACTATTACGGACTAGCTCTTACTTCAATACTAGATGAAAATAGTGACTTAGAAAAATTAGCACTTGCAATAGAGGATATATCTAAAAAAGATGAATACACAAATAAGGATTTAGCAATTAAAGAATTTAATGATATAAGGAATATAAATCCTAAAATAGTAATGTCACTATATGAAGCTTTTTATAACAACAAAATTAGTGTACAATTAAAGGAGAGCATAGGTAAGATATCTGGGGATTTTATAATTCCATATCCGCCAGGAATACCTATACTAGCACCAGGAGAAATTGTAACTAAGGAAATTGTTGAATATATAGAAAAACTTATAGAAAATAACGTACAGATATTAGGACTAACGAATGGAAATATACTTATAACGAAGTGAGAGGAGAACAAATGAAGGGCTTATTCATAACATTAGAGGGACCAGATGGATCTGGTAAAAGTACAGTGTCAAGAATGTTGGCATCATATCTAAGGGAAAGAGGGCTTAGAGTAACATTAACCAGAGAACCAGGTGGAACAGACATAAGTGAGAAGATAAGACATATTATATTAGACAATAAAAATACGGAAATAGCGTATACAACAGAAGCTTTATTATACGCAGCTTCTAGAGCACAGCATATATCGGAGAAGATAGTGCCAGCTATAGATGATGGAAGGATAATAATATGTGATAGATTTGTACTATCAAGTTTAGTATATCAAGGTATAGGAAGGGGTCTAGGAATAGATAGTGTAAAGATGATAAATGATTTTGCAATTCAAGGCATAGAACCAGACGCTATACTCTTTTTTGATATAAATCCCAAAATAGCTTTAAAAAGAAAGACTAGAAAATCTAAAGGCGATAGACTAGAGAAAGAAGATATAAGCTTTCATGAGAAAGTATATAAAGGATATAAACATCTTACAGAGATCTACTCAGAGAAAATTAAAGTGATAGATGCTTCTAAAAGTAAGGAAGAAGTATTTAATCAAGTAAGGAATATTGTCGATATATTGTTAAATGAAGACAAATAAAGAAAGGGTGGTATGATGAAACTTATAGTAGCTATTATTCAAGATGAGGATACTCAAGAACTTGTAGATAGGCTTACAGAAGAGAAGATAAGTTCCACTAAGTTAGCTTCAACAGGTGGGTTTCTGAAATCTGGGAACACAACATTATTGATAGGGATAGAGAAAGAGAAAGTGGACTATGTTATATCTATAATAGAAGAGAAGTGCAAAAGCAGAACTAAGGTAACATCGACACCAATAACTACCACATGGATACCAACAGCATATATACCTCAAGCTATAGAAGTTCCAATAGGTGGGGCAACTATATTCGTACTAGACGTAGACAAGTTTGCGAAAGTATAGGAGAGAATAAAAAATGATAAAAATAAATGATATAAAGAGTGGATCGCCTCAACAAATAGATAATATTAATAAAGATAATTTAAATAAAAAGGTTGGTAATAAGAAGTTCTCTAAGGAGCTCGCTCATTTAGACGAATTAACAGTAAAGGAAAAGCTTGAGTATCTTCTTACAAAAATAGATAAACAGTCTGAAAAACTATCTGCTAAAGTAGACATAAAAGAGCTTATAGTATATAAAAAGTTAATATCAGAGTTTTTACAAGAATCGGTTAGTTCCATGGCTAAGTTTACTAAGGATAGTTTTTTAGATAGACGTGGAAGACACAGAGTTCACTCATTGGTAAAAAAAGTAGATAGTGAGCTAGAAGCATTGACAAAGGATGTGCTTTCAAAAGAGAGTGATAATATAAATATACTAAAAAAGATGCAAGATATAAGAGGACTTATAGTAGATATATATATGTAATCGGAGGATCATAATGGATTTTAATGATGTAATAGGTCATGAAAAGATAATATCTAACCTTAAGAATACTATTAGGAATGACCATGTAGCACATAGTTATTTATTTGAGGGATCAAAACTTATAGGAAAAGAGACCTTAGGAAAAGTATTTGCAAAAACATTACTTTGTGAAAAAAGGTCAGTAGAGCCTTGCAATATATGTCAATCATGTATACAGTTTGATAAGACTAATCATCCAGATTTTAAAATAATTTATCCAGATGGGCAGTCTTTTAAAAAAGATCAGGCTGAAGAAATTCAAAGAGATATAAGAATAAAGCCCTTTAATTCATATAGGAAAGTATATATATTAAAAGATATAGAAAAGATGACTATAGAAGCACAAAATAGCTTCTTAAAGACATTAGAAGAACCACCTGAATACGCGGTTATAATAATGACTACAGTTAATAAGTACAAATTAGTACCTACTATATTGTCTAGATGCCAAACCATAAATTTCACACTTGTAGAAAGCTCAAAGATAGAGAAGTCACTCGTAGAAAGGCTTAAGAAAAGTGACGCAGAGGCTAAGTTCTTATCTTTATTTTCAAATGGAATAGTAGGAAAAGCAATAGCGCTGTCGGAAAGTGAAGATTTTAAAAAGATAAGAGAAGAGCTAATTACTGCAATAGATACCACATTAAATGAAGACAGAACCAAAGTATTTTCTACAAGTGAGTTTTTTCAAGAGAATAAAGATGATATAGAAGATATTTTAGATATGATTTTATTATGGTTTAGAGATATACTAATATATAAAGAAAGTAATAATGAGAATTATCTGGTAAATAAAGATAAAGTTCACACTATCATAAATCACTCTAAAAATTTAAATATAGAAAAAATACATGATATAATAGAAACTGTAATAAATACTAAAGAAAGCATAGATTCAAAAGTAAATTTTGGATTAGCTATAGAGATGATGCTTTTACAGATTCAGGAGGTTTGATATGGTAACTGTAGTAGGAGTTAGATTTAAAAAAGCAGGTAAGATATACTACTTTGATCCTGATAATATAGATGTAAAGAAAGAAGATTATGTTATAGTAGAGACTGCGAGAGGTATAGAGTTCGGACATATTGTAGTAGGACCTAAGGAAATATATGAAGATGAAATAGTTGCTCCTCTTAAAAAGGTATTAAGAGCTGCAACAGAAGAAGATATAGAAAAGCATGATGAAAATCAATCTAAACAACTAGAAGCTTTTAGAATATGTTTAGAGAAAATAGAGCAACATAAGTTAGATATGAAGTTAATAGATGTAGAGTATACTTTTGATAATAATAAAGTTATATTTTACTTTACATCTGAAGGAAGAGTAGACTTCAGAGAGTTAGTTAAAGATCTAGCTTCAATATTTAGGACTAGAATAGAGCTAAGACAAATAGGAGTTAGAGATGAGGCAAAGATGATAGGTGGATTAGGACCTTGTGGAAGATCCTTATGTTGTGCTACATTTTTAGGAGAATTTGATCCTGTGTCTATAAAAATGGCAAAAGAACAAAACTTATCATTGAATCCAACTAAGATATCGGGAATATGTGGAAGATTAATGTGTTGTTTAAAATATGAGCATGAAGCTTATGAGGATATATTAGAAAGACTTCCGCACGTAGGATCAAGAGTTATGACACCTAGTGGTGAAGGTATAGTAGTAGATACAGTAACACTTTTAGAATTAGTAAAAGTTAGAGTTAAATCTGATGAGGGCACAGAAGAAATAGTACCGTTCATAATAGAAGAAGTAAAAGAGCTGGAAGAAAAGAATAAAAGAAGTTTTAAATCACATGAAAATGAGAAAGATATGAGAAGTATACTGGAAATGGAAGATATAGATCCAGAAGAAAGAGCGGAGTTAGAACGGCTGTTAAAGGAGTAATAATCAACGTTACAAAATATATGAAAAGATAAAAAAAGCGCTTTCATTATAATTAGAAAAGTGATAGAATATAGTGGAGTTAGTATATTAGATTTGCGGAGGTGAAAATAATGGCTTACGTAATCAATGAAGCATGCATAAGCTGTGGAGCATGTGAACCAGAATGCCCAGTAAATGCAATAAGTTCAGGAGATGACAGATACGTTATCGATGCGGATACTTGCATAGACTGTGGAGCATGTGCAGGTGTTTGTCCAGTAGACGCACCAGTACAAGCGTAGTTCGCACATAGTTAACAAAGAACTACTCCTTTTAATCGGTTTAAAAGGAGTAGTTTTTTTATTATAGGAGAATAATATGGAAAACTTGACTTTGAGACAAAACGAAAGAATAGATGATTTACAGTGTAAAGGATTAAAAATAATTCAAAATAAAGATTGGTTTTGCTTTGGAATGGATGCAGTTCTTTTAGCGAACTATTGTGATATAAAGAAAAACTCAACAGTAGTAGATTTAGGAACAGGAACAGGTATAATACCAGTTCTTTTATGTGGTAAAAACGAAGTGAAAAAGATATATGCAGTTGAAATCCAAGAAGAAGTTGCAGAAATGGCTAATAGAACAGTATTACTAAATAACCTTGAAGAAAAAATAGAAATAGTTAATATAGATTTAAAAGAAGCAGTAGAAAAATTAGGAGTAAATAAATTTGATGTAGTGACATCGAATCCGCCATATATGAACTGTGGAAGTGGACTTCAAAATAAACAAGATAAAAAGACTATTTCAAGACACGAAGTGAAATGTGACTTGGAAGATGTCATAAAAGTAGCAAGCAGACTTTTAAAACACAATGGAAAGTTTTTTTTAGTTCACAGACCTAATAGAATAGTAGATATATTTACTTTACTTAGACAATATAAGCTGGAACCTAAAAATATAAGATTTATCTATCCAAAAGTAGGAGAAAGACCGAATCTAGTCCTTATAAAGAGTATAAAAGCTTCGAAGCCAGATTTGAAGTTTGAAGAACCACTGTATGTTTATGATGATAGAGGAAACTATACAGATGAAATATTAAAGATATACGGGATGGATAAGGAAGTAAAGGAAGATAAAAATGGATAAAACAAAAAATATGGGACGCTTATTTATATGCCCTACCCCTATAGGAAATTTAGAGGATATTACATTTAGAGTAATAAAAACATTAAATGAGGTGGATTTAATAGCTGCTGAAGATACTAGACATACCATAAAGCTATTAAACCACTTTGAAATAAAAAAACCCCTTACAAGCTATCATGAGCATAATAAAAAAGAAAAGGGAAAAGTATTAATAGACAGAATGAT
Organism: Gottschalkia acidurici 9a; assembly: GCF_000299355.1. Lineage (NCBI taxonomy): Bacteria > Bacillati > Bacillota > Tissierellia > Tissierellales > Gottschalkiaceae > Gottschalkia > Gottschalkia acidurici. The sequence continues at coordinate 116,122 of NC_018664.1, forward strand.
ACAAGGTGAAAATATAGCTGTAGTTTCAGACGCTGGAATGCCAGGAATATCAGATCCAGGCGAAGATTTAGTTAAATTAGCTATAGAGAATGGTATAGAAGTAACAGCACTTCCAGGGCCTACAGCATTTGTACTTGGACTAGTTCTTTCTGGGCTTAATACTAGGAAATTTGTATATGAAGGGTTTCTCTCATCAAATAAAAAAGAAAGAAAAGAAGAATTGAGAAAGCTTGAAAAAGAAACAAGAACTATTATATTATATGAATCTCCACATAGAATAAAGGACCTTTTAGAAGACATGAAGGAAATAATGGGTAATAGGAATATATCTGTATCTAGAGAACTCACTAAGAAATATGAAGAAATATTTAGAGGAAATATAGAGGAGGCTTTAGATAGATTTAATAGAGAAGACCCGAGAGGTGAATTCGTAGTAGTGATACAAGGAGTATCTATTCAAGAAATAGAAAGAGAAGAACGTGATAAGTGGGAAAACTTAAGTATAAGAGATCACATCACCTTATATATGAGTCAGAATCTAAGTAAAAAAGATGCTATTAAAAAGGTAGCAAAAGATAGAAAGCTTCACAAAAATGAAGTATATAAAGAAGGTTTAGATCTATAAAAAAAGGAGTGGCGAAAAATAGATCGCCACTTTAAGTACAAAATTTATTTAAATTATTTTTGAAGTTCGTCCATACAAGCAGGACAAATATTTTTTCCTTTAAAGTTTGTTATATCTTTAGCTTGTCCACAGAAAAGACACGCTGGAGCATATTTTTTAAGTATTATTTGTTCGCCATCTACATAAATTTCTAAAGAATCCTTTTCTGCGATGTCTAGAGTTCTTCTAAGTTCTATAGGAATAACAACTCTACCTAATTCGTCTACTTTTCTCACTATACCTGTTGATTTCATAATTACAATCCTCCTAAGTTTAAATGCGTCAAAATTCGACTGCTTTATTCACTTTAAATAGTACCATATATTACAATAACAGTCAACACAAAAACCGCAAAAAAATAAAAAAGATGTCGAATGATAGAAAATTATAAAAATAATTCTTGTATTATGTAAAAAGGAAAGCATTTTCACGGGTTTTATTAACTGTTTATTCGACAATTATATGGAATTAAGGACATTTATAATTAAAGCCAAGTATCTAAAGATATAACGTTACAAAAAATCTACTCAAGGTAATTAAAATAATTCTCTTAACATATATATTTACTAGATAAAAATTAACTAAGTCGGGAGAATTAAAATGATAAATTATATTTGGTTTTTTCTAATACTTATAAGTATAGTAGTATCTGCATTGAATGGCAAATTAGATGTTATAAATCAATCAATAATGACAGATGCACAAGAGGGAGTAACTTTTGGAATAAGTTTAATAGGAATAATGGCTATGTGGATGGGACTTATAAAGATAGCAGAAAAATCAGGATTATTAAGAACTATAGGTAAGATTATAACTCCAATAACATCTTTCTTATTTCCTAATATACCCAAGAATCATCCGGCAATGAGTTCTATAGTTATGAATATGGTTACTAATATGTTTGGAGCAGGGAATTCAGCAACAGCCATAGGTATCAAAGCAATGGAAGAAATGAATACTTTAAATAGGGATAAAAGGAAAGCAACTAATGACATGTGTATGTTTCTTGTTATAAACATGTCATCTATACAACTAATTCCCATTACAGTATTAAAATTAAGAGCAGATGCAGGATCTGCTAATCCAACAGAGATTATAGGAACTACTTTGATAGCTACACTTGTATCTACTGTAATAGGGGTTCTCACTGCAAAGATATTACAGAGGGGAAGGTGATATTATGGTAGATATAATAAATATAGCATCTGTAGCAATAATACCAATAATAATGAGTATAATACTCATACATGGATACATAAATAAAGTCGATCTTTATGACTGTTTTGTAGAAGGAGCTAAAGAAGGATTCAAGTCAGCAATAAGGATAATACCATATCTTATAGCGATCTTTATAGCTATAGGACTATTTAGAAAATCAGGATCAATGGAAATACTCACTAAGATACTAAGTCCATTAGGAAGACTGGCGGGTATACCACAAGAAACTATGCCATTATTCATTATAAGACCTATATCAGGAAGTGCGTCACTTGGAGTCTTAAAGGATATAATAACTACATATGGACCAGATTCATTTATAGGAAGAGTATCATCGACAATGATGGGTTCTGCAGAAACTATTATATATACTATGGCGGTTTATTTTGGAGCTGTAGGAATAAAAGATTCTAGACATACATTAGGAGCAGCTTTAGTGTCACATTTAGCTGGTACAATAGCATCGGTCGTGGTATGTAGTATTGTGTTTTAATTTATAAATGGAGAGAAATAAGATACCAGATAAATATATGAATTTTCTGGTATCTTATTTCTTATTTAATTGAAATCTTAATTATTTTCTGTTTTGATAAAAAACGTAGTATCATATGCTGGAATAAATAAAAATATATTATGGTGTTATATTAAGTATAATCAATTACACATATTGAAATAATAAATAGTATTTAAGCTACAAAAATATATAAATGTAGTTAGAGTAAATTAATTATATAGAAGTATCTTTTACCTTGTGATATAATCGGTTATAATAGTATCAAGCTAATTATAAGTACTATCTAAATATGATTGAAATTTTATACGACTAAATATATTTTTTATATAGCTTTAGTTAAATAGTTTAAGATAAATAGAAACTATGAAGGGAAGAGTAGGATTAATTTTTATCTGAAAGAGAGCCAAGATAGGTGAAAGTTGGCGTTAAAAGTTATTCTGAATATGGCCCCTGAGTTATATAGTTGAAATTAAGTAGGCTATATCGGAAATCAACCGTTATATTGATGGGTTAAAGACCTAGTGAGTTCTAAATTGTGAAGTTTAGATAAATTAGAGTGGTACCGCGAAGACTAAGCCTTCGTCTCTATAAAGTGATACTTAATTTAGTTAGATTTTATATCTGGCTGAATTTTAGTTGAACTTATCAAAGAATAATATAATTCTGAAAAATTGTATTATTTCTTGATAAAGAGATAGAAGGTTTTTTTATATAAAAATATAAACGATGGAGGATGAGAAAATGAGTAAAAAAAGTTTTTACGTAACAACACCTATCTATTATCCAAGTGATAATTTACATATAGGTCATACTTACTGTACTGTTGCAACAGATACAATGGCTAGATTTAAAAGATTACAAGGATATGATGTTAAATTTTTAACAGGAACAGATGAGCATGGTCAGAAAATTCAAACAGTGGCTAAAGAAAAAGGACTTAAGCCAAAGGAATTTCTAGATGGAATAGTAGGTAATATAAAAGAATTATGGAAAGCTTTAGATATATCATATGACAGATTTATAAGAACTACAGATGAAGATCATAAAGAAATAGTACAAAAGATATTTCAAAAATTATATGATAAAGGTGATATATATAAAGGATTCTATGAAGGACACTATTGTACTCCTTGTGAATCATTTTGGACAGAAACCCAACTAGAAGATGGAAAGTGTCCAGATTGTAAAAGAGAAGTGAAGTTTGCAAAAGAAGAGACTTATTTTTTCAGATTATCAAAATATCAAGATAGATTATTAGAATTATTACAAAGAGATGATTTTTTACAACCAGAATCAAGAAGAAATGAAATGATAAATAACTTCATAAAGCCAGGACTAGAAGATTTAAGTGTGACTAGATCGTCATTTGATTGGGGAATAAAGGTGCCATTTGACGATAAACATGTAATATATGTTTGGATAGATGCACTAAGCAACTATATAACAGCGCTTGGATATTTAACTGGTAATGATGAAGAATTTAAAAAATATTGGCCAGCAGATATTCAATTTGTAGGAAAAGAGATAGTTAGATTCCACACTATTATATGGCCTGCAATTTTAATGGCTTTAGATATAGAGCTTCCTAAGAAAGTATTTGGTCACGGTTGGATACTATTTGACGATGATAAGATGTCAAAATCAAAAGGAAATGTAATATATCCAGAACCACTAATTGAGCTGTATGGAGTGGATGCTTTAAAATATTTCTTACTAAGAGAATTCTCATTTGGAAATGATGGCTCTTATACTAATGAGAAGTTTTTACAAAGACTTAATGCAGATCTTGCAAATGATTTAGGAAACTTAGTTAGTAGAACTATAGCTATGATAGAAAAGTATAATGATGGAATAATACCACAGCCTACAAAAGATGGTGAGTTTGATGATTCACTTAAAGAATTGGTTGTAAATGCTTATGCTAAAGTTGAAGATCATATGGAAAAGGTTAGCTTCAGTAATGCACTAGAAGAGATATGGAAGGTTATAAGTAGAGCAAACAAATATGTAGATGAAACAGCACCTTGGATACTAGCAAAAGAAGAAGAAAATAAAGAAAGATTAAACACAGTATTATACAATTTAGCAGAAACTATAAGAGTTGTGTCAATTCTTATAAGACCATTTATGGAGAAAACTTCAGACAATATCTTAAGACAATTAGGACTAGGTGAAAGTAAAGCTAACTGGGAAGATATAAAAGAGTGGGGAAAATTACAATCAGGATTACAAGTACAAAAAGGTGAGCCAATGTTCCCACGACTAGATATTAAAAAAGAGTTAGAAAACTTAGTAAAAACTAATCAAGAATTTATAGCAAAAAGAAGAGGACAAAATCAAGAAGAAGAGATAGTTGAGGATGATAGTATAACTATAGACGATTTTGATAAGATAGATTTAAGAGTAGCGGAAGTAATAAAGGCAGAGAAACATCCTGATGCTGATAGACTTTTAGTATTACAATTAAAACTAGGAGAAGAAACAAGGCAAGTAGTATCAGGAATAGCTAAATACTACAGCCCAGAAGATTTAATAGGCAAAAAGGTAATACTCGTATATAACTTAAAGCCAGTAAAACTAAGAGGAATAGAGTCTCATGGAATGATTTTAGCAGCAGATAAAGGAAAAAACTTACTTTAGCAAGTACACTAGAAGATATAGCAAGCGGAGCTAAAGTTAAGTAATAAACCAAAATCAAGTTTTTGACTTTGTGCGAGCCACTTACTCATCAAGAGAACAAAGTTTGCTAAGAAGAGTAATAAAGAGGAGAAATGAAAAGATGTTATTAGATAGTCATGCACATTTAGATGATAAAAGATTTGATGATGATAGAGAAAATATAATAAAAAATCTAAACAGTAATGGAGTAGAATTAGTTATAAATATAGGAGCAGATATACCATCATCAGTAAAAGGAGTGTCATTATCAGAAGAATATGAAAATATATATGCTACAGTAGGAGTTCATCCTCATGATTCAAAAGATGTAGATGAAACTACCATAGAACTACTGAGGGCTTTAGCTAAAAAGGATAAGGTAGTAGGAATAGGAGAGATAGGATTAGATTATCATTATGATAATTCTCCTAGAGATGTGCAAAGAAAATGGTTTAGAGAACAGATAAAGCTAGCAAAAGAGCTTAAACTACCTATAGTAGTTCATGAAAGAGAAGCAAGTGAAGATGTATATAATATACTGAAAGAAGAGTCCAACGAAAACTTAACAGGTGTTATTCACTGCTTTTCTGGAAGTTTAGAAATGGCAAGAGAATATATCAAGATGGGATTCTATATTTCATTTGCTGGACCTGTAACTTTTAAAAATGCAAAAAAACCTAAAGAGGTAGCAAGTGAAATACCTTTAGATAAACTGTTGATAGAAACAGACTCTCCATATTTAACACCAGAACCATATAGAGGAAAGAGAAATGATCCGACTTATGTAAGGTATGTAGCTGAAACTATAGCTAAGTTAAAAGATATTTCATATGAGGAAATAGTAGAAGTTACAAATAAAAATGCAAAAAAACTGTTCGGGATTAATTAACAAGCTTAAAAGAAACTGTTATAGTATTAAAATTATGAATATTTGAATATATAGATATAAAATTTTATTGTCAACACTGAAAAGAATTCTTATAGAAAATAATTTTCTATAAGAATTCTTTTTTTGATATAAAAGTATAATTTAAAAGTCGAATTTCCTGGGAAATAAAAATATAATGGAATGTTTTGACCGTTTTTTAGGTAAATATCTTTGCAATTTATAAGCACTTCCTACTTGAAAAATATATACTTATACAAAATAGTAACATACATGAATATATACCCATATACTAATATAGAAAATTAATATATAAGGAGTGATTGTTAAATGTTACGACCTAAGGGAGTACGTAGAGATGATAGAAAACCAGCTAAGAAACCAGAACACAAGCCAGTAGTTAAGCCAACACCACCGGAAAAGCCAATGCCAACTAAACCATCGAGACCAAGCCATCCGGACTGTGAATATCCAGTTAGACCAAAACCAAGTTATCCAGATTGTGATTATCCAATGTTACCAACACGTCCAAAACATCCAGAAAGTATGTATCCTTGTCCATATCCGCACCACAATCCATGCCACAATCCTCACCATCGTCCACATCACAATCCATGCCACCGTCCTCATCACCGTCCACATATGATAATGCCAGGCATGGATTTAAACCATCTTATGATGAATCCAATGATCAGAAGATGTGTATTAAATTGCCTTAGACAACATGGATGTGTACCTATGCCAAGAATGGCACCACAAAGGCCACATATGGATCATCATATGCCATGGGAAAGAGGATATTATAGAATGGATGAAGTAGAAGTAGAAAATGAGGATAGATACCCGGAGGCCTATGATTTATATGAAGGAATAGAACATAATTTTGAAGAATATGATTACTACAGCGAAGAATTAGAAGAATTTATAGAAAGTACAGACTCAGAGGAAGAAAATTAAAAAGAATTAAAATATTATGAATAATTTAATAAAAAGTGAGTAAACATATATATATGGCTAGAGCTGAATGATTGATATTCTGCTTTAGCTTTTTCTTTATTGAAGTTATTACAAAAAAGTTACATAATAATAAAAAATGTTTGACAAATGTATCAAAGTAGAATAGAATACAAAAGAGCCAAAAAACTAGGAGGTAATTTTATGAAAAGGATAACTAGGAACAAAAGGCTTGTCACGGTTATATATGCTATAGCCATAATGTTAGTGACAACAACAGCTGCAATTGGAGTATATGACTTCAATACTAAAGAGGGGTCCTTAACTATTGACGATAAGAAAGTCGAACTAAAAACTAAAAAAAGTACTGTTTCAGAGTTACTAGAAGAACAAAAGATAAAAGTAAAAGATGAAGATAGCATAAATGTCTCAATGGATGAGAAATTAAAAGATAAATTTGATATAAAAATAAGAAAAGCTATGCCAATATCAATAAAATTAAAGAACAATGTAGTTGAGGTTAAAACTACAGAAGAAACAGTAAAAGATGTTTTAAAATCATTAGCAATCTACTATGATAAGGACGATGTAATAACACCGGCGCTAGATGAAAAAATAAAGCCAAATACAGAAATCTCAGTAGTAGAAGTTGAAGAGAAAATACAAACAGTAGCAGAAGAAATGGACTACAAAGTTGTAACAAATAATAATGGAAATTTAGACAGCGGGAGAACACTAAAAGTTCAAGAAGGTATAAAAGGTTTAAGGGAAAATAAAATAAAAGAAATATATCAAGATGGCTCACTTATATCTAAAGAAATCGTAGAATCAAATGTGGTTAGAGAACCAGTGGATGAAATAGTTCAAAAGGGAACTAAAGCTGTTATGGTTGCATCTAGGGGAGGAAAAAGCACTCCCAGTGGACAGAGCTCAAACGTTTCACTAGCAGGCAAGAGAAGTATAGTTATGACAGCAACAGCATACGACTTATCATTCCAAAGTACAGGAAAAAATCCTGGGGATAGGGGGTATGGACTTACAGCTTCAGGAACTCAAGTAAGACCTGGAGTAGTTGCAGTAGACCCTAAAGTTATTCCACTTGGAACAAAACTATATGTAGAGTCTATGGACGGATATCCATCGTATGGGTATGCAGTAGCTGAGGATACAGGTGGAGCTATAAAAGGAAACAAGATAGATGTATTCCTTCAAAGTGGAACTAAAGAATTCGGAAGAAGACAAGTAAAAGTTTATATATTAGATTAAATAAAAATAGATAATATACAGGTTGCTTTTTAGCAACCTTTTTTATTGGAAATTAAAAAACTAATAGAAACTAGACTTGTAGTGATATAATATAGTATAAGAAAGACTAATTTGAACTGTAAGATAGGTAAAGTAGCCAAGTAGATATTTATCTAAAGGAAGTGAACTTATGATAAAGGAAATAATAGTAGTTGAAGGAAGAGATGATATATCAGCGGTGAAAAAGGCCGTAGAAGCTGAAGTAATAGCAACTCATGGACTTGGGATAACAGAGGAAACCTTAAAGCAAATAAGGATAGCGGGAGAAAGACGAGGCGTTATAATATTCACAGATCCAGATTATCCTGGAGAAAAAATTAGAAAAATAGTTTCAGAAGGGGTTAAGAACTGTAAGCATGCTTTCTTACCAAAAGATAAAGCTTTAAAAGACGGAGATATAGGAATAGAAAATGCAAAGCCGGAGGATATAATACAAGCATTAAATAAAGCTAGAGTAGAGACTATAAGACCAAATAATGAATTTTCAAAGTCTGATCTTTTAAAGTACGGTTTAATAGGGACTGAAGATTCAAGTAAGAAAAGAGACTTATTGGGAAGAATATTAGGTATAGGATACTGTAATTCAAAACAGTTTTTGAAAAGATTGAATAATTACAGCATAGGTAGAGAAGAATTTGAAGAAGCTATAAGGAGTGTGTTAGTAGAACATGAGTAATGAACTGTATATACCAAGTGTCACTAAGGAAATAGTGAGTAAGTATGGATTTAAGTTCTCTAAAAGCTTAGGACAAAATTTTTTGGTGGATGGAAATATCATAAGAAACATATGTGAAGGTGCAAATATAACTGAAGAAGATGGAATAATAGAGATAGGACCTGGGATAGGAACTCTTACTCAACAATTATCTAAATATGCAAAAAAAGTAGTAGCTATAGAATTAGATAAAAAGCTATTACCAATTTTAGAGGAAACTTTAAGTGAGTGTGAAAACGTTAAGGTAATAAATGAAGATGTACTTAAAGTAGATTTAGAAAGATTAATAGAAGAAGAATTTAAAGGATTGAATGTAAAAGTGGTGGCAAATCTTCCTTATTATATAACCACTCCTATTATAATGAAACTTCTTGAAAGTAAGTTAGATATACAACAAATAGTAGTAATGATTCAGAAAGAAGTAGCCTTAAGAATGCAAGCAAATCCAGGAAATAAAGATTATGGAGCACTATCAATAGCAGTACAGTATTATTCACAACCAGAAATAATAGCTAATGTTCCTGCATCAGTATTTATACCAAGACCTAATGTGGATTCAGCAGTAATAATGTTAAGTGTATATGATGAACCTAAAGTTAAAGTTAAAGATGAAAAGCTAATGTTTAACGTAGTAAAGTCAGCATTTGGCCAAAGAAGAAAAACACTTTTAAATGCATTAAGTGGAGGAAATTTAAACTTGACTAAAGAAGAAGTAAGTAAAGTACTAGAAGAAGCAAATATAGATCCTAAAAAGAGAGGGGAAGTATTAGCTATAGAAGATTTTGTTAATATATCAGATAAAATATGCTCTTTAAAAAAGTAATTTATATATTTTGTTTATCTTTTTAAAAACAGTTCACTATTCCCATTGTCATACATATACTAAGTAATAATGACTAAAGGAGGGGGAGTAGTGTTTTTAAGAAAATTCATCATATTAAATAAAAAAAGTGACCAAAATGCTAAAGGACATGCCAAACTAGAAGTAAGAAGTGGCAAGGGAAAAGTTTCTTTAAACTTAGAGGGATTAGATACACAATTAGATGAAGATGATATATATAAAGGGTATTTAGTATCTAATGAAAAAAACAACTTTAAAAGCGTAGATATAGGCATTGTGGATCTTACAAAAGACGGTAGAGGTACTCTTGACTGGGAATTTAATTCAAGTTCAGTTGGAGGTACAGGAATAGACATAGCAAATTTCAACATTGTACTTATAAAGCTAGAAACTAATCATAGTAGCAAATTAGAAATACCTTTAGGCGGATATATTCATACAGATGATAGAACAATACAGATAGTTATGAATAAACTAGAAAAGGAAGTAAAGAAAGTTAGACTAAAAGAAACAAAGATAAAAGAGACAGAGATATTAGATACCGAAAAAATAGAAGAAACACAAGAAGCAGAAGAAGAAAATATTGAAGAAAAAGATATTGAATTAGAAGAAAGTTTAGAACAAGATCCTGAAGAAATAGAAAATTTAGAAGAAATAGAAGAAACAGATGGGATTGAAGATATAGGTGAAGTTGAAGAAGATATAGAATATACAGAAGATCCAAAAGAAATAGATGAAGTAGAAGAAGATGAAGTAGAAGAGATAGAAAGAATTATACAAGATAATTTAGAAGATACGATAATTCAAGAGGAAATTGAAGAAATCAGTGCTGATACTGATGAATATATTGAAGATGAAGAGGAATATAAATCAGTAAGACCAATGTTTAAAAAAGGTGAACATGGATTTATACAAGATTTACAAGAATATCTCATAGATAAAGAGATAATAAATGCGGAAGATTTAGAAGATGACTCCGAAGATACTCATGTAGAAGAAGATATAGAAGATAATTCAGAGTATTATACTGAAGATGATTATTTAGAAGATGACTATATAAAAGGTGAAGAAGACTTATTATATGACGTAAGAAATGCTCAAGGTGCAAGTGCATTTATGAATGACCAGAACTATCTATATAACGAAAGTTATGCTAATAATAAATATACAAATGATAGCTTTGCCAACTATAGCCAGCAAATAGCTAATTATACATTGAATATACTTAAATTCTTTAAGAAAGTAAGTCCTTTTAAACAGGAATTTGAAGGATATACATGGTGGGAAATAGAATATGACAAGAGAAATATAAACAGAGGATTCTTGCCATACTATAATTATCTTGTAAATATGTACTATCCTTATAACTGCATAACTAAATATGCAACTAGTCAGAGTCAAATAAAGAAGCATGAACACTATATATTTGGTGTGGTACAAGAAAACCAAAAAATAAGACACTATGTATATGGAATACCTGGGAAGTTTACAGAAGAAGATCAGCCATATGGAGGTAAAACAGGATTTGTAACATGGTTTGAGAAAGAAGAGGATGATGACAACCTAGGATATTGGATTATATATATAGATGCTCTAACAGGAAATATAGTGAGACCTCTTTAAAGATGAGGTCTTTTTTACTATAATGATAAAAGGAGATTAAATATGAAAGATGATATCTGTGAAGAAAAACTTCAAAATGAAGAGATAGTTAATACCATGAAAAAGGAAAACTTATCGGAAGAAACAGTGATAGAATTATCTAAAATATTTAAAGCACTTGGTGATCCTACTAGATTAAAGATAATATACAGTTTATCAAAAAGAGAGCTCTGTGTATGTGACATAGCACTACTTTTAGAAATGAATCAATCTGCTATATCACATCAATTAAGAGTACTCAGAAACTTAAGGTTAGTAAAGTATAGAAAAGAAGGAAAATCAGCAGTATATTCATTAGATGATGATCATGTACTAGGATTATTTAGCCAGGGACTTGAACATATAAATCATGAATAAAATAAATTTTTAATTTAAAACTAGATTAAAAATTATATAGTAGGGTATCATAAAATTAGTAAAAAGCATATTAACGATATAAATTTAGGAGGGATATATTATGTCAAAAGTAACTATATATACAAGTAACACTTGTCCACACTGCGTAACGGCGAAAGAGTATCTTAAAGAAAAGGGCGTAGAATATACAGAAAAGAATGTTCAAACAGATCCTGAAGCAAGAAAAGAACTTATTCAAAAAGGTTATATGGGAGTTCCAGTAATTGTTGTAGGAGAAGAAGAAATACAAGGATTTGACAAAGATAAATTAGAAAAAACTTTATAATGAAAAGGACTGTTCTAAGAAATTCTTAGGTACAGTCCTTTTTATTATTTATTTAGAGCTTCTATAAGATCATCTACATTAATTCCATGAACTGCAGCAGCTTGCTCTAAAGATTCCATTTGAGAAGAAGGGCATCCTATACATCCCATACCAAATCCCATTAAGATTTGTGCAGCCTCAGGTTTAGTTCTTAAGATTTCACCTATTAACATGTCTTTAGTTATCATGAGTAAATTCCTCCTTTTAAAAGTAAAACTTAATAATTCAATATAATCATACCATATTTAAAGAAAAATAAAATGATTAAAATCACATAATTATATAATATATGATTCTTGCCGAACTATCTAGCTAAGTTTTTCTGTATTTTTTATTATATTTTTAAAATTATTAAACAAAAATGATATATTCATAAATAATATAAGAAAAATAGAGAATGCTATAAGTGGAGACAAATTAGCAATATCTTTAATTACTAGAGCTAATTTATAAGTAAAAGTAGTGCAGTAAACCATTATTAAAGTTAAAGTTATAAATAAAGTAATAGTAAAAAACTTTTTTAAAGTCAAAGCAATACCTCCTTAAAAGATAGAAATTAAAAAACATTTTATTATCTTTTAGTTTTGACAAAAACTGAATGACCTATACTATTTAAAAAAATAAAATATTTGTGAATAAAATTAGGAAAAAAACTGATAATAAGTATATGGAGGTGAAGAAAAGTGTCTGATAGAGAAAGAGATGATGACATGGGTTTTGACATAAAGGCGATATTAATAAGGGTTATAACAACTATAGTAGTTGTAGGTATAGCTGCTTTTTTAACTCCTGGATTTTCAATAAGAAACATATGGAGTTTAATAGTAGCGAGTATAGTAATAGCATTAGTAGATTACATTATAGCTAAACTTACAGGGGTGGATGCTACACCATTTGGAAGAGGAATTGTAGGATTTGTAGTATCAGCGTTGATACTTTACGCTACTAAGTACTTAGTAGCAGGATTTGATATTTCAGTATGGGGAGCTATAATAGGAGCGTTAATTATAGGTGTAATAGATGCAATTATACCTGGAAAATCTGCACTTTAAGTTTAACCATATTTAAAAGGACCTTGGAGAATTAAGGTCCTTTTTACATGTTTAAAATAAAAAATATAGGTAAACATTAAATATAGATAATCTACGATGATATCGATAGGATTGCTAGGTATGTGTAAAATATAAATAAACAAGAAAGGAAGATTAAAATGAAAATTAGTATAACAGAAAGTGCAAAAAAGGAACTTAAAGGTATAAATCAAGATAATGAAAAAGGTGGTAGAATAATACTAACAGGAAGTAAGTGTAGTACTGGAGAACCTCAATTTTCTTTATCAGTAGATAAAGAAAAGGAAGATGATATAGTAGTAGATGTTGAAGGTATAAAAATACTTGTTCAAAAAAATCTAGAGGAAATAATAGATAATGTTTCTATAGACTATGAAGAAGAAGGTTTAAAAAGAGGATTTAATATTATACTTAAATAAAATTATAAAAAATAATAAAAAAATTGTTTACACACAAAAAATTTGGATATATATTAAGGTAGTATGTCTAAATTTATATGTTGAAGGGAGTGATTCCGCTACAGAGGCCATACTTAACAATTAAGTAGGCTTTGTTGCGGGTAAATATGTCGTTTTTAGACAAGAAGGCCATAAGAAAAAGAATGTTAAATATAAGACAACAAATGAATAGGGATAAAGTTGAAAGTCTAAGTAAAGAGATAAAACTCAAACTAATGAAATTACCTATATATCAAAAAAGTAAAACTATAATGCTTTACTTAAGCTTTGGTAACGAAGTAGATAGCTATGAGCTAATAAAAGCTTGTCTTGAGAGTGGAAAAAAAGTAGTAGTACCATTTTGTGTAAAGAAGGATATGAAAATAATACCAACCGAAATAAAAAGCCTAGACATACCACTTAGAACCCATGATATGGGTTATATGGAGATTGAAGAAGAATTTGTAGATCCAGTAAGTGCAGATGAAATAGATCTTATAATACTTCCTGGAATAGCCTTTGATAAGAAATGTTATAGAATAGGATTTGGAGCAGGCTATTATGATAGATTCCTTGGAGAACTAAACTTTGGGATTCCTACTATAGGGGTTGCTTATGATTTTCAGATAATAGAAAGCTTCTTAGAAATGGAAAGTCACGATGTGCCTCTGGACTATGTTATAACAGAAAGTAGAATTATAATAAGATCATAAAAAATGTAACGTAAATTATGAAAAATAAAAAAGATTATCGAATACGGATGAATACGACGGTTTTAATATAACCAGTTTTGTCATTCTGAATACAGTGAAGAATATTAAGTATAGAGATAGTTAAAAGTTATAAATTTTACTAGTCGCTTACTCGAGAAGTAGGAAATTGAAAACCCTACACTTAAATCCTTCGCATGCACTCAGGATGACATTTTTTATTCTATTGTTTTTTATAATTTTGTGTAAAGATCCCTCAATTTTATATTCAAAATCAGGATTTAGTGTACTTACAAAAGCACCTATCCAAGCATGTCTTAAATCATACATAATATTAGCATCTACACCAACAGATCTCCAATAATCTATATGAAGACAGCTAACTTTTTCATATTCTAATAAATCATCATTAGATTCAATTATCTTATTTACACTATCGCAAGGCATACCATCAAGTATAAAATTATTTATAACTTTAAATATATCTTCTGGAGTAAAAGCTTGAACACTTTCTCTTGCTAAGTTTGCGTTCTTTATAGCATTTTCTATATATACATCTTTGACAAGTTCAACTGCATCATTTTTATAAATATTAAATAAATCAGCCAATATTCCTGCTTGCCTAGTTTCAGCAATGCTTATCTTATTTTGTAACCATCCATGTATATTATTTTGATCTATTATATCTTCTAGTGGAGCTTGTGGTATTCTTTCCCCATATTTATTTATACTTGATCTCTCAATCTCATATACATCGTCCCCGTATTTAGATACAAATCTTGATATAACTTCACTTTCAAGTTCCTCATGAAGCTTTATTTTATTAAAAAGCCAAGAATGTATTGGAGCTAAAAATCTACTCATAAAAAGACCTCCTTATGTTATAATGTAACAAATGTCACTTCTTCTATATAGTATAAATTTGTTTAACTTTTTTATTCATAGACAGTAAATATTTCACTATCCACTAATTAAATTCTAATTGAAAATGAGAAGAAAAAATATGAGTACAATCAATCGAAGATGTGATAAATATCACAAATATAAAAAGAGGTGAAAATATGATTAAAATGTGTGGAACTGAAGAGGCATGTAAGAAATGTAAGGGAAGATACTGTGCAGGTAAAGCATCAATATTCTCAATACTAGAAGAACCACAATTAAAAGAAATAACAGATAATATAACCAGAAAGACTTATAAAAAGGGTGAAATTATTTTTTTTGAAGGTGATATATCAGACAAGCTGCATGTTATAAATCATGGAAAAATTAAAATATTTAAATATACAAAAGAGGGAAAAGAACAAATACTATATATATTATCTAATGGAGATTTTTTAGGAGATTTAAGTCTTCTCAAGAAAGATGAATTTAAATTTAATGCAGAAGCATTAGAAGATGTAAGTCTATGTCAATTAACTAAAGATGACTTTGATGATATAGTTATGAAAAATCCGGAGATAGCTTTAAAAATATTAGAAGTATTGTATGAAAGGATTTATAAGTTAGAAAACCTAATACAAAGTTTAAGTACAAAAGATATAGAATCTAGAATATCAGGACTTTTACTTAGCTTTATAAAAGATTTTGGAGTTCCACAAGATAATGATGTGAAATTAGAAATACCATTAAGCAGAGAAGATATGGCTAATTATATAGGAGTCACTAGGGAGACCATAAGTAGAAAGTTAAATAGTATGCAGGAAGATGGAATACTAGAACTTGTAGGAAACAAGACAATAATCATAAAAGATTTAGAGTATTTGGAAGGGCTAAACTAGGATATTATAAAATTATTGCATATCACTATTTACAAATACAAATAATAGTATTATAATGAAGGTACACCCCCTATAGGGGAGGGGTATAAAAAAGGAGTGATATCAATGAAAACTATTCTAAATGTAGAAGGCATGACTTGTGCTGCGTGTTCATCTAGAGTAGAAAAAGTACTCTCAAAACTAGATGGAGTAACCTCAGCATCAGTAAATTTAATGTCTAAGAAAGCCAATATAGAGTATGATGAAGAAAGGCTAAAGGTAGAAGATTTAATAAAAGCAATAGAAAAAGCAGGCTTTAAAGTGCCAATGAGAAAAGTTAATTTAAGTATACAGGGAATGACTTGTGCAGCATGCTCAAATAGAGTGGAGAAAGTAATATCCAAACTTGATGGGGTAAAGCAAGCTAGTGTAAACTTAACGTTAAATAAAGGAACGGTAGAGTTTATAGAAGGAGAAGTTACATTACAACAAATTATAGAAGCAGTTAAAAAGGCAGGATTTAAAGCTCATGAAGAAATAGAAGAAGATGAAGATAGGGAAAGAAAAGCTAGAGAGAGTGAGATAAAATCACTGAGAAACTTACTAATAGTTTCTACAATATTATCAGTGCCACTTTTTTCAGCTATGTTTTTCCACATGGCAGGAATAAACAATATACTATCTAATGGATACTTTCAACTTGCATTAGCTACACCGGTTCAGTTTATAGTTGGATATAGATTTTACAAGGGTGCATATAACTCACTAAGAGGTGGGGGAGCAAATATGGATGTACTAATTGCTATGGGTACATCAGCAGCCTACTTTTATAGTCTATACAACACTATAGTAGGAATTCATGAATATTACTATGAATCATCAGCAGTTATAATAACTTTGATACTGCTAGGAAAATATTTAGAGGCAATAGCAAAAGGAAGAACTTCAGAAGCTATAAAAAAGCTTATGGGACTACAAGCTAAAACCGCAAGAGTAGTAAGAGATGGTAAAGAAATAGATATACCAATAGAAGAAGTATTATTAGATGAGATAATAGTAGTTCGTCCTGGAGAAAAGATACCAGTAGACGGAGTAGTTGTAGAGGGACATTCATCAGTAGATGAGTCTATGCTTACTGGAGAAAGCGTTCCAGTAGATAAAAGTGCAGGAGATGAAGTAATAGGTGCCACTATTAACAAGCATGGAGTATTTAAATTTAAGGCTACTAAAATTGGAAAAGACACGGCACTTGCACAAATTATAAAATTAGTAGAAGATGCTCAAGTTTCAAAAGCACCAGTACAGAGACTAGCAGATAAAATCTCTGGAATATTTGTTCCGGCGGTAGTTGTTATAGCATTTATAACATTTGCTGTATGGTACTTTGTATTTGGAGACTTTAATCAGGCATTGATAAGTGCAGTATCAGTTCTAGTAATAGCGTGTCCTTGTGCATTAGGACTTGCGACACCTACAGCTATAATGGTAGGAACAGGAAAAGGTGCTGAAAATGGAATATTAATAAAAGGTGGAGAACACTTAGAAAAAACTCATCAATTAGATGTAGTAGTACTAGATAAGACAGGTACTATAACTAAGGGAGAACCAGAAGTTACAGATATCATAGCTATTACAGAAAGTGAAGAAAATATACTAAGATATGCAGCTATAGCGGAGAAATCATCAGAACATCCATTAGGTGAGTCAATAGTAGAAGAAGCTAAAAATAGAAAAATAGAATTATCAGATCCAGAAAAGTTCGAAGCAATACCTGGACATGGAATTTACTCACTTATAGATGGTAAAGATATATATATAGGTAATAGAAAGCTTATGAGAGATAAAAATATAGATATAGATTCAATGTTAGCCCAATTAGAAAGACTAGAGGACGAGGGAAAAACAGCTATGTTAATGTCTATAGATGGAAAAGCAGGTGGAATAATAGCAGTAGCGGATACAGTAAAAGATACATCAAAGCAAGCCATAGATAGACTGAAAGAAATGGGAATTGAAATTTATATGATAACAGGAGATAATAAAAGAACAGCAAATGCTATAGGAAAACAAGTAGGTATAGAAAATATACTAGCAGAAGTACTTCCAGAGCATAAAGCTGAAGAAGTAGAAAAGATAAAAGCAAAGGGTAAAAAAGTGGGAATGGTAGGAGACGGAATTAATGATGCTCCAGCACTAGTAGCAGCAGATATAGGATTTGCAATAGGAACAGGTACAGATATAGCAATGGAAGCTGCAGATATAACACTTATAAAAGGAGATCTAAGAGATATTCCTACATCAATACGTTTAAGTAGAAAAACTATGAGAACTATAAAACAAAACTTATTCTGGGCATTTGCATATAATACGGCAGGTATTCCACTAGCAGCATTAGGACTATTGAACCCTATGATAGCAGGTGGGGCTATGGCATTTAGCTCGGTATCAGTTTTAAGTAACTCACTTAGATTAAAAAGATTTAAAGCAAAAAGATAAATATAAGAGGAGGAATAAATATGAAAAAAACAATATTAATTGAAGGAATGAGCTGTGGACACTGTACTAGCGCAGTAACAGAGGCTTTAAGTAAATTATCACGAGTAACTTCAGTAGATGTTAACTTAGAAGGAAAAAAGGCAGTAATAGAATGTGAAAATGTAGATGACAAAGATATAAAAGATAGTATAGAAAATATAGGATTTGATGTAGTAGGAATTGAGTAATATGAATGAAGAGAAAAAGAAAGCAGTAACACTATTAAAAACCTCTAAAGGACAGATAGAAGCAGTCATAAAAATGATAGAAGATGATAGATACTGCGTAGATATAGCAAATCAAATACTCGCAGCAAAAGGACTTCTTGAAAAAGCAAATTTGAAAATCCTAGAACAACACATAAAGAGTTGTGTAAAAGATGCAATAGTAAAAGGCGAAGGCGATGAAAAGATAGATGAAATACTAAGTATATTAGATAAGTATTTTAAATAGTTGTTAAATAAAAAAAAATAAGATAGAATAATATAAGAGTATAAAAACCTTTCTAATGTTAGAAAGGTTTTTTATATTGTATTAAAAAGAAGATAGGAGTGATGAAAGTGGACGAAGGGCCTAGTTTGACAAAGTCAGATTCAGTCCAGATTCATTACATATGACATAGATAGTCACAGAAAACGACTTCCTTGTCATATGTATGAAATAAACATTTGACAAGGAAGGAGAATGATTATGTTAAATATATACAAATCATCGTTAACGGGAGAACTGCAAGAAGTAGAGGATTTTGAAAAAGGCAGTTGGATAAACCTAACAAACCCTACTGAAAGTGAAATACAAAAAGTTAGTTCAGAGTTAGGCATAGATATAGACTTTATAAAGGCACCACTAGATGATGAGGAAAGTCCAAGACTTGAGATAGAAAACAATCAAGAGTTAATAATTGTAGATATGCCTATGGTGGATGAAGATGAGAATTCAATAACATACTATACACTACCATTAGGAATAATTATAACTGAAAGAAATATTATAACTACATGCTTAAAATCAAGTTATTTGATAGACCAATTTATACAACATAAAGTTAAATCATTTTTTACATTTAAGAAAAATAGATTTTTACTTCAAATATTATTTAAAATAGCAACAAGATATTTGTTATATCTTAAACAAATAGATAAAATAAGTGATGATATAGAATATAGACTTCATAAATCAACTAGGAATAAAGAACTTATACAAATGTTAGAACTTCAAAAAAGTTTAGTTTATTTTTCAACTTCACTAAAATCAAATGATGTAGTGATGCAAAAAATACTAAAAATGGAGGCAATAAAACTATATCCAGAAGATCAAGAACTACTAGAAGACGTAATTATAGAAAATAAGCAAGCTATAGAAATGACAACTATATATAGTAATATACTAAGTGGAACCATGGATGCTTTTGCATCAATAATATCTAATAATCAAAACATAGTGATGAAATTTTTAACCACAATAACTATCGTAATGGCAATCCCTAATATAGTGTCAGGGTTCTTTGGAATGAACGTTGAAGGTATACCACTTAATGGATATCCGATGGCATTTGCAACAGTAATAATTATTACTACTACAATATGTGGAATTGTGGCTGCGATTTTAGCTAAGAAAAGAATGTTTTAAAATTAACAATGTAATTAGAGTAAAACTTAAAGTATTTTTGTCATTCACAATTAAGAAAAATTATAAAATTAATAAATTATTTATATAAAAAAATCCCTGATAAATCATATGATTTATCAGGGATTTTTTGAGCTTATATGGTTTTATTGGGTTAAAAGAGCACCTCGTAACATATAATAAAATATAATAACTAGTAATTAAAAGAAAACATTATGATTGAAACCTATAAAAAAGAAATATAACCCTAAATAGGCTTTGACAATTAAAAAACAAAAATTATAGAATTTCAACCATATGTAAATAGATGATAGGGGTGAATATATGAATATAGATCAAAATAAAACTCCACTACTAGATGCTCTAAGGGAGTATCATGAGAGAAAAGTTATTCCTTTTGATGTACCTGGACATAAGCATGGGAAAGGATTAAGCGAATTAGCAGAGTTTTTAGGACAAAAAGTACTAGAGGTAGATGTTAACTCCATGAAATGCTTAGATAACTTAAACAAACCTACAGGTGTGATAAAAGATGCTGAAGATTTAGCAGCTAAAGCATATGGTGCAGACTATGCTTATTTTCTAGTTAATGGTACTACATCAGCAGTACAAGGTATGGTCATGAGCGTATGCAAACCAGGAGATAAGATAATATTACCAAGAAATGTTCACAAATCAGTAATAAATGCAATAATTTTAACAGGAAGTAAACCTGTATATATTCAACCAGAGATAGATGGAGAGTTAGGAATTGCTATGGGTATTTCTACTAAAAGTGTGGAGAAAGCTATAGATGAAAACCCAGATGCAAAAGCTATTCTTATAATTAACCCAACGTACTATGGAGCTACTTCTGATATAGGGAATATAGTGAAACTTTCACATGATCATAATATAAGAGTATTGGTGGATGAAGCTCATGGAGCTCATTTTGCATTTCATAAAGAATTTCCGAAAAGTGCAATTTCATTAGGGGCAGACATTGTATCTGTAAGCTCACATAAGACAGGGGGATCTCTTACCCAAAGTTCTATGTTATTGCTAAATGAAGGGTTAATAAAACCCGAGGAAGTTAGAACTGCAATAGAACTTACACAGACTACTAGCGCGTCATATCTTTTAATGACTAGCTTAGATGTATCTAGAAAAGCTCTAGCAGTAAGTGGAGAAAAGTTGCTACAAGGAGCTTTAGATCTAAGTAGATATGCCCGTGAAGAGATAAATAAGATAAGTGGACTTTATGCATTTGGAAAAGAACTAATTGGGACAGATGGTGTATTTGATTTTGATGAAACAAAGTTAGGAGTAAATGTATCAAAGCTTGGGCTTACAGGATTTGAAGTATATGATAGATTGAGAGATGAATATAATATTCAAGTGGAGCTTGGAGATGTATATAATATACTAGCGATAATAAGCATAGGCGATGACATTGAAAGTATAAATCAATTAATAAATGCACTCAAGGATATAAGTGAGAAATTTAGAGGAACTAAGATAGAATTTGATAAGACTCCGGTACTGGAAAATCCAGAAGTAGTCCTTTTACCAAGGGAGGCATACTATAGTAATAAGAAATCAGTATCACTTGAAGATGCTGAGGGGTTAGTTAGTGGAGAATTTATAATGGCTTATCCACCTGGGATTCCAATAGTAACACCTGGAGAAAGATTTACTAAACATATGATAGAGTATGTAAAAGTATTAAAAAGACAAAAGACCTTAATTCAGGGACCACAAGATGAGGATATAGACTTTATAAGAGTTCTAGATATATAAAAATCTATTAAAAATGCTGTTAGTATCAAACAAATTTAATGATACTAACAGCATTTTTTTATTTTTGAAAAAAATTCTTTATTTATTAAATTTTATTGTACAATTTGAAAATTTATCATATAATATACTAAACCTATATGAATTATATAGATTGGGAGGGGTTTTCATGTATATAAGTCCAACTTTAATAGTAATGCTTGTAGCTATAGTGTTATTTATAATAGTAATACCTATAGTGATTATTTTAAAAATGAAAAGAGACATTAATTTTATAAGTAATAAGATTTATCAAATGGCACACGGAGATTTGACACAAAAGCTTGAAATAAGGGAGAATAGCATAAAACATTTATGTAAGAATATGAACTTTCTAATTTTAAAAATAAGGGAACTCATAAATCAGTCTACAAATATGACAGATAAACTTATAGACTATTGTTATGAATTAGAAAATGATGCTACTACAATTAAAACTGCTTCACATGAGAACTGTAAAGCCATAGAGGAAATATCTGCAGAGACGGAGGTTCAGTTAAAAGACACTTCCCATGCAGAGTCCCTTATAAGTGAAATAGTGACTGATCATGATAAAGTACTTGAAAACTCAAAAACAATAGACGAGATGGCAAGTTCTATGATGAAATCCGTGGATGAGGGAAATGAAGTATATAAACAACTTAAGATAAAGCTTGAGAGCTCTGCTACATCTAATTTAAATCTGTCAGCTAAAGTATCTACCCTAAATGATAAGGCATATAAGATTCAAAAAATTGCAGATGGAGTAAGAGAGATAAGTGAAAATACTAACCTACTTTCACTAAATGCTGCAATTGAAGCTGCAAGATCGAACGTTAGTGGTCATGGATTTTCTGTCGTAGCAGCTGAAATTGGAAAGTTAGCTAAGATATCATCAGAACAGGCAAATGAAATTCAAAGTATAATAAATGATATTAACTCTGAGATTTCAGAGATATCAATGTGGATGAAAGAAGAGGTTGAAATAATAAATGAAAATATAAAGTTCTCAGATATAACTAAAGAAAACCTTGATAAGATATCTACTGAAAGTAATAATACTTTATCATCAGTAAGAGATATAAATAAAATAATACATTTACAAAATGACAAAATAAATGGAATTAGACAATTGATAAATAAAGTATGTTCACTTTCAGAACATACAGTATATGAGACTGATAAAGTAAATATATCTTCTAAATCACAGCTAGATACTATACGACGAACATTAGGTTCAATAAATAATTTAAATGAAATGAATAAAAGTCTTAAAATATCTATAGCATCATTTGCTAAGAACTATGAAATTACAGATAGCACAAAAAGATATATAGAAAATGGACTTAAAGCACTAAAAGAACTTTCTAAAAATGAAATGTTTCTTACTATGGATTACCACAAATGCACAAGTCTTCTTAGGGATAGTATAAAAAAACATCCCGAGTTTGATCTCTTTACTCTCATGCAAAAAGATGGACTTAGAAAGGCTATAACTCTTGACTATACCGAACAAGAAACATATGTGAACTTCTCACACCGTCCTTACTTTAAAGCTAGTGTTCACGAAGGACTTGACTATCAGTCACAACCTTATATTTCTGATGATACATATAACTACTGTATAGCGATAACAGTTCCTGTTAACAACAAAAAAGGAGAGCCAGTTGGGCTTCTAATAGGTGATTTAATTTTAGGATAAAATGCAAAACCCCAAGAATTAAGCTGATATCAGGCTTTATTTCTGGGGTTCTTATTTTTAAGTTTATAAATTATATTTTTCTAAATCGCCTTTAAATGTCTCAGAGACTCTTTTAAATTCTGAAATATCCTCCATCATTTTTCCTAATTCATGAGTAAACGTGGATACACTTGAACTAACTTCCTCAGATGAAGCCGAGTTTTCTTCGGCTATTGCAGCTAATGATTCTATACTTAAAGAAACTTTATTAATAGAATCAGTTTCATGAGTTAACTGGTTTATCATGTCAATTATAGAATTAGAAACATTTTTAATAGACTTAACAGTTTCATAGTTACTGTCAGCAACATCTGAAAGCTTACCATTTTCATCTTCTAGAACTACATACTGAGATTCTATTTGTTTAACCATGGAGTCAATATCGTTTATAAAAGAAACTAAATTGTCATTTATATTCTTAACAGCAGACTTAGACTCTTCAGCTAAATCTCTAATTTCTTCTGCAACAACGGCAAAGCCTTTTCCAAACTCACCAGCTCTGGCAGCTTCTATAGCAGCATTGAGGGCTAGAAGATTAGTCTGATCAGCTATACGTTCAACTGCCTCAACAATTTTAGTAACATCTTGAGCTTTTTGTTGCAGATCTATACTGTTTTCTTTAACTTCAGAGAATTCTGTTAATATATTATCCAAATTAGCAGATGTAAACTTAAGATTTTCATAATCCTTATTTATTCTTTCTACAGTAGATTCAAGATCATCTTTACTTTTATTCTCATCTTCGACAATTTTATTTAGAGTAGATATATTATTATTAAGTAAATAAGCAGATCCTTCGGTTTCTTCTGCTTGATTTACAGCTACATGAGCGACTTCTTCTACGACGCTTGAGATATCTTTGGATATATGACTCATGTTCAAAGAAGTCTCATTAAATCTATCACTAAATACATTTAACTCATCAGTAAGTCCCTTAAATCCTACAAAGTCACTTTTTACCACATCTTTATATTTACTTATAAGTTTATTCAAATCTTCGAATTCGTCATTGGTAGATATTTCAGTGTCTACAGAGAATTTCCTTTCCTTTAAGTCATTTAGTTGACTAAAGATGATGTCAAGTGGCGAGTTTAGAACTTTAGTAGCTAGGAAAGGAACTATTATACTTAAGATTATTGTAATTAGACTCCCAATTCCATTATCCAAAACTTTAGATATTATAATAGAGGGTACCCCTAAAAAGACTAAGCTCATGATAGCTACTTTAGTTTCTAGACTTTTAATGAAACCTAAAGAGAAGAATTTGTTGACAGAATACGATTTATGAAAATATATTTGATTAGAGAAAGTAATCAATATTTTAGTAAAGCTATCTGTTTTTTCAACAGTTTCAATGTTTATATTCTCTTTAAAATACCTCGCAGCACCTTCTAACATTCCATGGAAGTAAGCAAACATGCCACGCTTGGATTCATAAGACATTTCTGCAACATGATCACTTACAGGATTTACATGTAAAATAGGTGGACGAGCACCTGGAATTCTACTAGCTATTACCATATGAACATCGTACATAGATTTTAAGAATGAATAAAGATTTTTCTGTTTAAAGAAAGCAGGATAGTCTTCAGCAAAAGTAATTACGTTGTCTATACCGATCTCTTTCCAAGTGTCATACTCAGATTTTCCTATTTTCTTAGATATATAAGTTACTATACCTTTAGCTGAACTGTCATCAATATCTTCTGTAGGCTTAAAAACTTTGTCAGAAGAAATATTAACTGAATTTAGAGCTTCATCGATTAAATCGTCTCCATATAGCTTTCTAGACGTTTTAACCCAAACCGATACCATTGTACCTTTCATTTTAAGCACTCCTTTTCAAATAAAATAGCAATATATAATTAAATAATAAGCCCATATAACAAAGATATATATTAATATAGTTAGATATATATAACAGAAACTCCTTCTTTTCCTTAAATGATCTTTTCATAATACGACAAATTTAAATAAATTGAATAAAAATCTTTTTTAGGGAAAAGATAAAATAAATCCAAAATATAATTGACAATATATATGTGTATATAGTAAAATGATAGATTAAACTTGACAACGAAATTTTACTATGATAGTATATAGTCGTGGGAAATTTATTTATTGAACAAAGAAAGAGGTGCTGCTTTGTGCAAAAAAATCCTTTAGCTGAAATAAGATCAAATGTAGAGAACTATATAGGTCAGAAAGTGAGACTTAAAGCTAATAAAGGGAGAAAGAGAACTACCGTTAGAGAAGGAGTAATCGAAGGAGCGTACCCTAGTTTATTTGTAGTAAAAATCGATGGAGGATATAATTCCACAAGAAGAGTATCCTACTGCTATTCAGATATACTAACATCAACAGTTGAGTTGACAGTATTTGATAAAGAAAGTGAAAATGAAATACTAATAAGTTAAATGATCTGGTTAAAATGGTTCATCTTAAATTTTAAGATGAACCATTTTAATTTTTTGTCGATTTGTATAAAAAACATGAGCATTGCACATTACTAAAATTAAAGGGGAAAAATAAAAAATCATAAAAAAATCATAAAAAAATTATTGACATTTTAAAAAAATGAAAGTATATTATCTATAGTATAATAAATGTAAACATAAAGTTTACTTAAAGTAATCAAATTTTTTTGGCGAAAAAGTTTAGTAAAAATAAACAAAATATATAGCAAAAGTGTACTTTGAACAAACTTTTAAATGACAGGAAGGGGATGTAAACATTGAAAATAGAACAGTTAGGGAGACATATCTTAGTTGAGTTTTATAACTGCGACAATGATATATTAAATAATCATGAATTAATAGAACAATATATGAATGAGGCAGCAGTGAATGCTAAAGCAACAATAGTTAAGAGTGTTTTTCATCATTTTAATCCTTGGGGAGTTAGTGGTGTAGTAGTAATTCAAGAATCACATTTAACTATACACACATGGCCAGAATATGGATATGCAGCAGTAGATCTATTTACATGTGGAGAAGAAGTAGATCCTTGGACTGGCTTTGCACACTTAAAGAAAATGTTGAAATCAAATAGAACTGAAACTCTAGAAGTACCTAGGGGACTTGTAGATAAAATAGAGAGATTTTCAGAAGATGATATAGAGATAGAGGATTTTAAAGCGAAAGTTATATAGAAAGTTTTAATATCTTAAATTAAATTATCTTTTCTTAAAAGCAGACTAAGTTGTAAACATTATAAATAAATACTGGTAAATGAGCTACAATCAGAACAGTGCAATTTTAAAAAATATACAATAGTTCGTCTGTTATTTTAGGACAAAAGGTATTTTAGACATGAAGCTATTAAAGTTTTTATTGGAATTATAAAGAAATGGAAGGAGAAAAGAAATTAGATGGAATTGTGGTATACAGAAGAGCAGACAGATAACGTTAGATTTTCAATGAAGGTAAAAGAACACTTATTTACAGGTCAAAGTGATTTTCAAAAAGTAGATGTAATAGACACTTATGACTTTGGAAAAGTGCTTACTATAGATGGACTAGTAATGGTTACAGAAAAGGATGAGTTTATATATCACGATATGATAACACATGTTGCTATGTCTACTAACCCTGAAATTAAAAGAGTACTAGTAATAGGAGCAGGAGATGGTGGAACTGTAAGAGAGCTTACAAGGTACAAAAACATAGATCATATAGACATGGTGGAAATAGATGAACTTGTAGTTAAAGTATCTAAAGAATTTTTACCAATAACTGCTTCTAAGCTAGATGATCCTAGAGTAAACCTGTATTTTGAAGATGGTATAAAATTTGTAGAAGACAAAATTAATGAATATGACTTAATAATAGTGGATTCAACAGATCCAATAGGACCTGGTGAAGGACTATTTACTAGGGAATTTTACAGAAACTGCTACAAAGCATTAACAGATAAGGGTATATTAATAAATCAAAATGAAAGTCCATATTACGAAGGCAATGCTAAAGAAATGGCTAGAGCAGTTAATAAGCTTTCAGAAATATTCCCTATATTCGAAGTGTATCAATACCATATGCCAACTTATCCATCAGGACATTGGTTATTTGGATTTTCATCAAAAGAGCTTCATCCAATAAATGATTTTGATCCGAAAAAGTGGGAAAGCTTAGAAATAAAAACTAAATACTATAACACAGATATTCATAAAGGCGCATTTGCCCTTCCTACTTATGTCAAGGAGATGATAGACGGTGCAAAAGCATAAGAATGTTTTAACTTTCATAGGCTTTGACAGTGAGTATGAGGATTCTGAAATAATAGTATTTGGAGCACCATTTGATGGCACAACATCATTTAGACCGGGAGCTAGATTTGCTCCGAGCATTATGAGAAATGAATCGTATGGTTTAGAAACATATAGTCCTTATTTAGATAAGGATTTAGAAGATACGAAAATATGTGATGTTGGAGACTTAGAATTGCCTTTAGGGAATACAGAAAAGACAATGATGGTTATAGAGGAGTTCTCAAAAGATGTATTAAACAGTAACAAGATACCTGTCATGATAGGCGGAGAGCATCTAGTAAGCTATCCTGTAATAAAGTCTGTATATGAAAAATATGAAAATCTTCACATATTACACTTTGATGCACATACAGATTTAAGAGATGAATTATTTGGAGAAAAGCTATCTCATGCAACAGTTATAAGAAGGGCTTGGGATCTAGTTGGAGATAATAGAATACATCAGTTCGGAATCAGATCAGGAGAGAGAGAAGAGTTTAAGTGGGCGGAAAAGCATACAAATTTAACTAAGTTTACATACGAGGGGCTTGATGAAACGGTAACATCTATAGGTGATAGCCCTGTGTATGTGACTATAGACTTAGACATATTAGATCCATCAGTAATGTCAGGGACAGGAACACCAGAACCTGGAGGAATAAGTTTTAACGATATGATGGTTATAATAGAAAAATTGCAAAGACTAAATATAGTAGGAGCAGATGTAGTGGAATTATCACCCCACTATGATCAAAGTGGAGCATCAACAGCAGTAGCATGTAAAGTATTAAGAGAATTAGTATTAGCTATAAGCAACTAGCTTATATAAGTTTTTTCTGAACTGTGTAAGTACTGAATGACTGATGGAAGCTGAGTTTCTATACAGATATAGTGAGAGAAGTTTATATATTCCTAATAATATTTTGGTATAAAAAGTAAGGTTTTCCTATAATAATATATGACACTAACTTAATTTTATAGATCCGATTAAAAAAATTATAATAAATAAGAATATTCCTACCTTGTAACTCATATTATTAAATAGTATGAATTGTGGATTTTTTATATTTTGAAGGGGGAGTATTTATGGCAGTTGAGTTAATTAAAGATAGACTTAAGATAGACCAGTTAGTCGGAAAAGAAGAAATACAGTCACTAGTAGAAGGGGAAATCACATTACCAGAAAATAAGCCTAAGATAGAAAATGTAATAACACTAGACGGATCAGTAGAAATAACTAATAAACTGGTACGAGAAGATAGACTTATAGTAACAGGAATAGTTAACTTTAAGACTCTTTATACTACAGAAGAAGATGAAGAGCAATCTATACACAGTTTAGAGTCCAAAACAGATTTTAGAGAAGAGATACTCTTAGAGGAAGAATATCCAGGGGCAATACCTGTAGTAACAGCAGATATAGAGCATTTAGAATATACAAAAATTACAGACTATAAAGTAGCAGTAAAGACAGTAATCGATATAAGAAGTAAGCTACAATTAGATAATACTATAGATATAGTTAGAGATATACAAGGTGGGGAAGGAATACAAATATTAAAAGAAACTATAAAATATAATGATACAATAGGGTCTAATACTACTAGAAGTGTAGTAAAAGAAACATTTGAACTAGAAGAAGAAATGCCAAATGTACTAGATGTATTAAGAGTGAATGCAAAAGTGTATGAAAAAGAGACTAGGGTAGTAGAGGGAAAAGTAATAGTAGGTGGAGCATTAGAGTGCTTTATAATGTATTTCTCAGACGATGAAGAGAAGAAAATAAACTACATAAGTCAAGAGATTCCATTTACACATTTTGTAGAAATACCAGGGGCATATAAGGATATGGACTATACGTTGTCACTACAATCTGGTGATATTAATTATGACGTAAGAGGGGACATAAACGGAGATCTAAGAATAATAGATGTAGAAACTTCTGTAAGAATAGAGGCAAAAGTATATACTCAATCAGAAAAAGAAGTTACAACAGATACATACTCTACGGTTAAAAAGTTTGATGTTAAAAATGAACAGATAGTAATTACAGAAAACATAGGGAAGCATTCAGTAGATGAAACGTTAAAAGGAGTAGTAGAAGTAGGACATGGAGATAAAGTAGAAGATATCTGTAACATAAGCGCAAAACCAGTATTAAGTGATTACAGAATATTAGAAGGAAAAGTGATAATAGAAGGGCTTATAGAAGTAGATATGCTTTATTTATCCGATACCAATAGTAGCTTAAATAGTGTTAAACAAGAAATTCCTTTCAAGTCATATATAGATATTGAAGATACAAAGAGCGATATAGATGTAGATATAGTAAATATATTAGATAATATAGACTATAATAAGACTAGCGATAAAGAAGTAGAATTAGAAATAACACTAAAAAATCAAGTATATATAAATAGAGTAAAAAACATAAATATAGTAAAAGAAGCTATAGAATTAGATGAGGAATTAGATAAGAAGTCAAGACCAAGCATAACGATATATATGGTTCAAAAAGAAGATACAATATGGGATATAGCTAAAAGGTACAATACTACGGTAGATGAGATAATAAGAACAAACGATATAGTAAATCAGGAAAATATAATGCCAGGAGAAAAAATAATAATAGAAAAGCATGTAGATACAGTTTACCAGCTATAAGTAAAAGAGTAATAGCCCTTGTTATCAGGGGCTTTTTTGTGTTTTTAAGAAAAAAATAAAAAAATTAACAAATGGATTTTGTATTCGTTATGAGATATTATATAATATAGGCAGCGAACCAATTTTAAGAATATGCTAAAATTGTATGAGTCGCTTACTCGGCGACGTATGGAGCGGAGTTTTATTGATATATGATTTTGCACAAGGAGCTGAATGAATGAGAAAAGTAAAATTGAATGCTTATGCAAAAATAAATCTATCACTAGATGTTCTAGGAAAAAGAGAAAATGGGTATCATGAGCTTTCCATGATAATGCAACAAATAGACTTAAAAGATATAATAACTATCGAGGAAGTAAACGGAATACAAAATAGTATAGAGATAAACTCAAATAGCTCTAAAGTACCATTAGATAACTCAAATATAGTATATAGGGCATGGGAAGAGATATCAAAGAAATATAGTGGAAATAAAGGAGTACGTGTAAGTATAGAGAAAAATATACCTATATCGGCAGGATTAGCCGGAGGAAGTACAGATGCTGCGGCAGTATTAAAGGGATTAAATAAACTGTGGTCACTAAATCTTACAGATGCTGAACTTATGGACATAGGTTTAAAAGTAGGAGCTGATGTACCGTTTTGTATAATAGGTGGAACAGCACTGGCAGAAGGAATAGGAGAAAAACTAACAAAAATAAAATCATTTTCGAATAAGTACATACTACTAGCTAATCCAGGGATAGAAGTTTCAACTTCACATGTATATAAAAACTTGAATTTAAAAACAATAGAGAAAAGACCAGATATAAATAACATAATAAGATATATAGAACAATCTGATATATATTCACTTTCTAAAGAAATGTCAAATGTACTAGAGAGTGTAACTATAAAAGAAAATCCCATAATAGATGAAATAAAGCAGAGTATGATTTCAAATGGAGCAGTAGGTAGTTTAATGAGTGGAAGTGGTGCAACTGTATTTGGAATATTCGATAGTGAAGAAAAGCTTGAAAATTGTAAAAAAATACTAGAGAAAAAAATAGATACAGTTATATGCACAAAGACAATTTAATAGGAGGCAAACAACAGTTAAAATAAATATATAAGACTATATAAATATTATAGGTTTATAGTATGATATTTATATAGGTGATGATACAAAGAAAAGATTATCGAATAGGTGAGTTTTCAGAGTTAATTGAAAAGACAGTAGAGACTTTAAGAAATTGTAATAACAACAGGCAACTAATAAAAAGAAAATAGGATATTGTAGAGATAGTTCCAACAAGCAAAAAGATGATATGGAACGTCAAATTGAAAATATTAAAACATATATGTAACAAGGGGTTATCAGTTTGAAATAATACAAGATATAGGAAGTTGAATTAACTACAATAAAAAAGGATTAAATCAACTAATAAATATGATGATTAATTCAGAAGTTAAAAAGATAGTAATTCTATATAAATATATATTATTAAGATTCGGCTTTGAAATTATAGATAATGGTGAAAATACAGAAGAGTAGGGGCTAATTGAGGACTTAATTAAAATTATTACAGTATTTTGTAGGTTGCAAGGTAAGAGAGCAAATAAAGCAAAGAAAATGGTTAAGGAGTTGTTAGAGAATGATACTGGCTAAGAAAGTTAGAATTATTCCTAATATAGAACAAGAACAACAACTTTGGAAATCTGTTGGAACTGCAAGGTTTATATATAACTGGACACTCGCAAAACAAGAAGGGAATTATAAAAATGGTGGTAAATTTATAAGTGATGGGGATTTAAGAAAAAAAATCACTTTAATGAAACAAACAGAAGAATACAAATGGCTTAAAGAAGTGTCTAACAATATAGCAAAACAGGCTGTAAAAGATGCCTGTAGTGCTTATAAAAGATTTTTTAAAGGATTAGCAAATAGGCCAAAGTTTAAAAGCAAAAGAAAAAGCAAGCCATCGTTTTATAATGACAATGTAAAGCTAAAAGTTAAACATAAGCAGATTATTATAGAAAAAGTAGGTTGGATTAAAACATCAGAACAAATACCAATTGGTGTTAAGTATACTAATCCAAGAGTAAGTTTTGATGGGAAGTATTGGTATATATCCGTAGGTACTGAGAAAGAAAACTTGAAAGTGGAATTAACTGATAAAAGCATGGGCATAGATGTTGGAATTAAAGACCTCGCTATATGCTCTAATGGAATGATTTTTAAAAATATTAATAAAACAAGGTTGGTTAAAAAATTAGAAAAAAGATTACGTAGGTTGCAACGTAAAGTATCAAGAAAATATAAAGTGAATAAAGAAGGGAGGAAGTTCGTCAAAACAAGCAACATTATAAAACTTGAAAAGCAAATTAGATTACTTCATAGAAAGTTATTTAATATTAGGAACAATCACTTACACCAAGCAACTACTAAGATAGTGAAAACCAAGCCATCAAGAGTAGTAATGGAAACACTTAATATAAAAGGCATGATGAAAAATAAACATTTATCAAAAGCTATAGCCAAACAAGGATTATACGAGTTTAAAAGACAACTTCAATATAAATGTGAATTCTATGGAATTGAATTTATAGAAGCAGATAAATGGTATCCTTCATCAAAGACATGTAGTGAGTGTAGGCATATAAAAGGTAAATTATCACTGTCAGAGAGAACCTATATCTGTGAAGAATGTGGAGCAGTAATAGATAGAGATTTTAATGCTTCAATTAATTTAAGCAGATATTCAGCATAACTACTAAAACAGTTGTGCTTGAGGTGTAGGAATCGTTGTATCCGAAGTTAAGCCCTTGGAGTGTTATATCAAACGAAAGTAGTATGTTCTTAGAACTACAAAATCGGACATAATGAACAGGGAATTAAACAAGCTTTATGGAGTTTTATAAGGTTTTGGCAACGGAGATATATTGAAAGACATAGGAAGAATAGAGATAGAGCAATACAAACCTCTAAGAGATATAGTATTTGAAACATTAAGAGAAGCTATATTAAGTGGAAAGTTGAAACCAGGAGAGAGAGTTATGGAAGTTCAACTTGCTGAGAAGTTAGGAGTAAGTAGAACTCCAGTAAGAGAAGCTATAAGAAAACTAGAGTTAGAAGGACTGCTAGTAATGATACCAAGAAAAGGTGCTTATGTAGCGGATGTATCTATAAAAGATGTATTAAATGTATTAGAAATAAGAGCATCTCTTGAAGGATTAGCTGCATCATTAGCTGCAGAAAGAATAACAGATGATGAAATAAAAGAACTAAAAGAAAAAGCAAAAGAATTTGAACAAATGTCAAAGGAAAATAATAAAGAAGGAATGATACAAAAAGATACAGAGTTCCATAATGTACTATTGAATGCATCTAGAAACGATAAGCTTGTAAATATAGTGGAGGGCCTTGGAGATCAAGTTCAAAGATTTAGGGTTATATACTTTACGGAGTATAAAAATGATGAAAATATAAAAATAGAGCATAGCAGAATAGTAGATGCTATATCAAAAAGGGATTCAGAAAAAGCTGACGAGGTAGCTCAAGAACATATAGGAAATATAGGTAATTACTTATTAAATCAAATAACGCAGAAAAAAGAAGGTTAATATTAACCTTCTTTTTTTATGCATAAAAACATAAATATTTTGCTTAAAAATATAGTTGAAATTAGTATCTAAAAATCTCATTTATTGTATAACTTCTTTTAAAGTGGAAATATTAAATTACTAAGGGGTGATACAATTTGTCATTTGAAATTCAACAAGCACTAAGATATATGTTTAATGCATATAATTTAGCATTTACTATATTAGCATGTATGTACGGACTTATAATAGATTTAAAACTATTTAATAAAGAGGGATTAGATAGAGAGAAAAAGATAGCAAAAGGTATGTATATTGGCGGTATTATAATAGGAATAATTATATTTGCAATCCCAAGGATTTTTTAAGGAGGTCATAAGTTGAAATTTTTAAAGAACTTCTTCAGAAGAACTAAAACGAAAAAAAATAAGCAAAAATATGATAATGAAAAAAAAGCTGTAAATAAAGAAGAAAGCTCAGATGATTCATATTTAAAAGAAGATGGATCAAATATATTAATAAACATAGATGACAATATAAAGATTTTAAAAGAACTATTTAAAGATTGTGATGATATTGTATTTAAAAACTTTGTAATAGGACCAAAGCTAGATACTAAGCTGGTTATGGTATATATAGACGGTCTAGTGGATAAAACTTTGATTGCTGATAATGTCACTCAGGCATTAATGCAACAAGCTAGAGGAAGGAAACCAGAAGATGTAAAGGCAAATTTATATAAAGTTATAGAAGAAGGAAATGTTTCTGCACCGGAAATGGAAGACATAAAAACTATAGATGATATGACTAACAGTATACTTGGAGGAGATACTGTACTTATAATAGATGGATATCAAAAAGCAATGGTAATAGGTTCTAAAGGGTGGCCAACTAGAAGCATTTCAGAACCACAGTCAGAGGCATTAGTAAGAGGACCAAGAGATGGATTTAATGAAACATTAAAGACAAATATAACTCTGGTTAGAAGAAGGATAAGAGATACAAAGTTAAAAGTAAAAACTATGCAAATAGGTAGAAGATCAAAAACAGATGTAGCAGTGCTTTACATATCAGACATAGCAGATGAAAGAATAGTAAATGAGGTTAAATCTAGGCTTGAACAAATAGATATAGATGCTGTATTAGAGAGTTCATATATAGAAGGATTTATAGAGGATGATAACTATACGATATTTCCACAGACTGAGAATACAGAAAGACCTGATGCTATAGCGTCTGGACTTTATGAAGGTAGAGTAGCTATATTGGTAGATAATACACCATTTGGTTTAATGGTACCAATAAATATAAATAGTCTTTTCCAGTCATCGGAAGATTATTATGAAAGATGGACTGTAACATTTATACTGAGACCAATAAGATATCTTGCAGCTATGATAGCAGTATTTGCTCCGGCATTTTATATTGCAGTAACTTCATACCATCCTGGGTTACTACCAACTAGACTAGCACTTCATATAGCGGCTAGTAGAGCTACAACACCTTTTCCAGCGTTTTTAGAAACGTTTATGATGATTTTAGTTGTAGAGTTTTTAAGAGAGTCAGGGACTAGAATATCAGGACCGATAGGAACTACAATAGGGGTTGTAGGAGGACTAGTTATGGGACAATCGGCAGTAGAAGCGGGTCTCGTATCACCACTAATGGTAATTATAACAGCATTAACCACAGTATCGATATTTATGATACCAAACTATAACTTTAGTGGGAGTATTAGACTTTTGTGCTTCACAATGATATTTCTAGCATCTATATTAGGTTTTTATGGAATGATGCTAGGCGCTATAGCTACAGGAATACATTTATCTAAATTGGTAAGCTTTGGGACGCCATATCTTTCACCATTTGGAATCTTAGGCAAGTACTTAGATGATTTACAAGATAGCTTTATTAGAATACCGCTAAATAAAATGAGAAAGAGAGCTCGTTTTGGACATATTACTGACCAGACTAGGCTACCTGATGATAAGTCTAAATAATTATATAAAATAAAAGGTGTGAATAAAAAATGATGGATGACAACAGTAAAATAAATAAAACACAATTATCTATGATTTTATTTAATACTATGATGGGTGTAGAAGTTCTATCACTTCCTAATAGATTAGCAGACGAAATAGGAACAAGTGGTTGGATAAGTATAATACTAGGTGGATTATTAAGTGCTGCTATAATGGCTATGATAACTAGCGTGGCTTTAAAGTACCCTGGAAAGTCAATGGTTGAATTTTCAAGAGAGCTTCTGCCACCTGCTATAGCAAATACTATAAGTTTTATATATATGGTTGAATTTTTGATCATTGGGTCGCTAGTCATAAGACTGTTTAACGAAGTTGTAGGTATATTCCTACTTGTAAATACACCATACGTCATAATTAATATAACTATAGCTATGTTAGCCGTATATATGGTTAGAAGTGGTATAGAACCTATGGGAAGACTTTTTATTGTAGCAACAATGTTACTTATTCCAATTGTATTGTTTGCAGGATTAACTTTATTAACTGATATAAAGCTAAAAAACTTTCTACCTTTGTTTCAGTTTGATACAAAAACTTTAGCAAAGTCTGTAACAAGCACTATAAGTAGTTATTCAGGATTTCAGATTGCATTTTTACTAGTGCTCTTTGTAAAAGAAGATAAGGATAAAACTATAAAATACAATGTAATGTCTGTAATATTCTTAATAGTATTTTATTTACTAACGTTTTTCGCTACCTTAGGTAAATATGGTGTGGATAAAATGAAATCTCAAATTTGGCCACCTATGTCTCTTATGAGGAGTATTCAGATACCATCAGCGTTTGTAGAAAATATAGATGCATTAGTTCTATCTATATGGATAATAACTGTATTTACCACGCTATCATCAGTATTATTTGGTGCTTCATTTATTGCAAGCAGATTATGTAATACACGACAAATAAAACCCTTTGCTATTCCGGCTGTACTAATTATGATGTACTTATCAGTTATTCCTTCAAATTTATCTCAAACATACTTATTTGCTAAGACAGTTATGCCTAAGTTTAGTGCAGTAACTATATTTACAGTACCAGTTATATACTTCATAATATCTAAAGTTAAAGATAAAAAGAAGGAGAGTCTAAATGGGTAGGTTTATTAAAACTATAGCTATAGTTATGATAATACTGTTATCAACAACAGGATGTTGGGATAGGGTTGAAATAAACGAAAGGGCATTTGTAGTCCTGACGGGATTGGATTTATATGATCCTGAAAAGAGTGCGGGTGAAGAAAGACATAAGCCACCTAAAAATGAAGAAAACAGATATAAAATAACTTATGTACTACCAAGTTTTGCGGCAATAAAGCAGACATCTCCTAGTGGAGAAAATAGAATAGTGCTTCAGACAGTAGCAAAAAGCTCTTATAAAGGAACTAGGGAGCTTACAGCTAGAATGGATAGTAGACCATTCTTTCAACATATGAAAGCATCTATACTTGGAGTAGATGTAATTAAAAATGAACAATATTTTATGGAGGCACTAGATGGATTAGAAAGGCAAGATGAAATAAGTAAAAAGATACATATATTCATTGCAAGTGATCAGGCTAGTGATGTCTTGAATGTTAAGTCCATACTTAAGCCATTATCATATAAATTACAAGGCATGGGACAAGGATATAGAGGAACACCTATATATATTCCAAAAACATTGGAAGAAGTTATTACTGAAGTAAAGCAAGGAGATGCCATTATACCAAGAATTCAAGCAAGTGATACAGAAGTAAAGGTTGCAGGTAGTGCAATAATAAAAGATAAAAAGTTTTTCTCATGGTTAGGAGAAGAGGAAACAAAGATAGTATCATTTTTAACTAATAATATAAAGAAAGGTATAATGGAGGCTGATCATAAGGGAATTAATATACCATATATGATAGAGAACACAAAAACTAGGAAGAGTGCAAGGGTTGAAGATGGAAAGATAGTTATAGATATAATGATATCAACTCGAGGAGATATACAAGAGTACATTATAGGTAGAGAACCTAGGCTTACAGATGTAGACTTTCTAGAAGACATAGAAGTAACAATACAGGAAAAAATAAAACATGAAGCTGAAAGAGTTATAAACAAACTTCAAAAAGAAATGAAGGTAGATATAATAGGGATAGAAGATCATCTAAGAAGATATAATCCGGAAATATGGAAGGAAGTAGATCATGATTGGAGAGATATATATCCAACAGTAGATATAAATGTGAAAGTGACTTCAAGTATTACAGATATAGGCACTGTAAAATAGAGTTTTTGCTAAGTACTTTAAGATATAAAGGTTTATGAAAGAATGTTTTAAAGTTAATATAGGTATTCTTTATTTGTGGAAAATAAAAAATACTTCTTAACTTTATCTATATTAAATATTATGTAGTTGTCAGTTATTTCTTCAAAATTGACCAAAGCTATTTATAGAACCAGAAAACAATGGATAAGTTCTAATATAGTTAATTATACTTATACTATCTATACTTTCTAATATAAAAGGTTAGAGATAAAAGAAGGAGAGTTTAAATGAATAGATTTACTAAAATTATAACTATATCCATGATTATATTACTATTAACGACAGGATGTTGGGATAGGGTTGAAATAAATGACAGAGCATTTGTAGTCATGACAGGATTAGATTTATATGATCCTGAAAAGAGTACGAGTGGAGAAAGATATAAGCCACCTAAAAATGAAGAAAATAGATATAAGATAACTTATGTACTACCAAGATTTGCAGCAATAAAAGAGTCTATTTCCGGTGGTGCAAGTAGCGTAGTGTTTCAAACAGTGGCAAAAAGTGCTTATAAAGGAACTAGGGAGCTTACAGCTAGAATGGATAGTAGACCATTCTTTCAACATATGAAAGCATCTATACTTGGAGTGGATGTAGTTAAAAACGAAAAATACTTTATGGAGGCATTAGATGGATTAGAAAGAGAAGTTGATATAAGTGGAAAGATACAGATGTTTGTTGCAAATGATCAGGCTAGTGATGTTTTGACTGTTAAGTCTATACTGAAGCCATTAGCATATAAATTACAGGGTATGGGAGAAGCATATAGAGGAACAACCGTATATATTCCAAAAACATTGGAAGAAGTTATTACTGAAGTAGAGCAAGGTGATGCCATTATACCAAGAATTCAAGCAAGTGGTACAGAAATAAAAGTTGCAGGTAGTGCAATAATAAAAGATAAAAAATTTTTCGCATGGCTAGGAGAAGATGAAACAAAGCTAGTATCATTTTTAACTAATAATGTGAAGAAGGGTATAATGCAGGCTGATTATAAGGGCATTAATATACCATATATGGTACAGGACGCGGAAACTAGAAAAGTTGCAAGGATAGAAGATGGAAAGATAGTTATGGATATAATGATATCAACTAAAGGTGATGTACTAGAATATATTATAGACAGGGAACCTAGACTTACTGATGTAGGTTTTATAGAAGAACTAGAAGTAATAGTGCAGGAAGAAATAAAGCATGAAGCTGAAAGAGTTATAAACAAACTTCAAAAAGAAATGAAGGTAGATATAATAGGAATAGGAGATCATCTAAAAAGATATAATCCGAAAATATGGAAACAAGTAGAGCGTGATTGGAGAGAAGTATATCCGACAGTAGATGTAAACGTAAAAGTAACCTCAAGTATTATAGATGTAGGTACTGTAGAATAAAAAAATCACCAATTATTTTAATTTACAAGGTTTTATTTAAACTTGTAAATGGTTCTATATGTAGATTGGAATTACATTTAGCGATTTATCTATGATTTTAAGGATCACTGTTTATTAAAAATACACTATGTAATATATAATAAGTGAAATTGTTCATTACTTTAGCTATAGTAATTATACATTGTTATATCGAAGGTTAAAGGTAAAGAAAAAGGGAGAGTTTAAATGGGTAGATTTACTAAGATTATAGCTATAGCTATGACAGTATTATTATTCACAACAGGATGTTGGGATAGAATTGAAATAGATAACAGAGCATTTGTGGTCATGATGGGGTTAGATTTATATGATCCTGAAAAGAGTACGAGTGGAGAACGGCATAAGCCACCTAAAAATGAAGAAAATAGATATAAGATAACTTATGTTCTACCAAGATTTGCAGCAATAAAAGAAGCCCCTTCTAGTGAACAGCAATCAGGTGCAATAGTACTCCAGACAGTGGCGAAAAGTGCTTATAGAGGAACTAGAGAACTCACAGCCAGAATGGATAGTAGACCGTTTTTTCAACATATGAAAGCATTTGTATTTGGAATAGGTGTAGTTGAAAATGAACAATATTTTATGGAAGTATTAGATGGGTTAGAAAGAAACACTGATATAAGTAGCAAAATACATATATTTGTAACAAATGAGCAATCTAATGATATTCTGAGTGTAAAATCTACATTGAAACCATTAGAATATAAACTACAAGGAATGGGGCAAGCATATAGAGGGACACCTATGTATATTCCAAAAACATTAGAAGAAGTTATAAATGATGTGCTAGCAGGAGATGCAGTTATACCAAGGATTCAGGCAAGTGATACAGAAGTAAAGGTAGCAGGTAGTGCAGTAATAAAAGAGAAGAAATTTTTTGCATGGTTAGAAGAAGAAGAAACAAGGGCAGTGGCATTTTTAACCAATAACGTTAAAAAAGCAATACTAGAGGTTGATTATAATGGAATTAATATACCTTATATGGTAGAGAGAGCAAGAACTAAAAAAAGTGCGAAGATAGAAGATGGAAAAATAGTTATAGATATAATGATATCAACTAAAGGTGATATACAACAGTATATTGTAGGGAAGGAACCTAGACTTACTGATGTGGATTTTTTAAAAGAATTAGAAGAAATTATAGAGAAACAAATAAAAGATGAAGCTGAAAGAATTATAAATAAAGTTCAAAAAGAAATGGAAGTAGATATAATAGGAATAGGAGATCACCTAAAGAGATATGAACCTAAGATATGGAAACAAGTAGAACATGATTGGAGAGAAGTATATCCAACGGTAGATATAAATGTGAAGGTAACTTCATCTATTACAGATATAGGGACTGTGAAGTAAAAACTTCATTAATTACTTTGATTATTAAAACTCTATAGAAGAATATTTAAAAAATAGTATAGAAGCCTCTTTTTTGTCAATACTCTTATTAAGATGATTATATAGGAGGATGTTTCATGATGAACAAAAAGGGGATTTTTATTGCCATAGCAATTATTACTGTTTCAATACTTATGAGTACAATGTATATACAAAAACAAAATAGAGTTGAAGTTAATAATCAAAACTATAATGAGAGCTATAAAGATAAGCTAATAAGATTTCACGTATTAGCTAATAGTGACTCACCAGCGGATCAAGAATTAAAGCTAAAAGTAAGAGATAGTATAATAGAAAATATGAATAGTGAGTTTGAAAAGTCATCATCTATAGAAGAAACTAGACAAATAATAAGCGAAAATATAGAAAACATGAAAAATATAGCATTAAATGAGATACATAAAAATGGGAAAGACTATAATGTAGATATAAAGCTAGAAAAAAGCAATTTTCCAACAAAATCATATGGGAAGTTTACACTGCCAGCAGGAGAATATGAAGCTGTAAGAGTTTTAATAGGAGAAGCAAAAGGACAAAATTGGTGGTGTGTAATGTTTCCACCGCTATGTTTTGTAGATGTAGTAAACGGAGTAACAGATACAAAGACGGAAGAAAATATGAAGAAGTACTTAACTGAAGAAGAGTATGAAAAGATAATTACTAATAAAGATAAAAAAGACAAAGAAGATATAGAAGACATAAAAGATATTGAAGACATAAAAAATACTGAAGATAATATTATGGATGGTAAAGTAGTCATAGAAGAAGAAAATACTATAAAGTTAAAGTCTAAAATAGCAGAATTAATAGAGAAATACATATAAAGAAGGGGGTCTAGTGACCCTCTTTTTATT
Source organism: Gottschalkia acidurici 9a (assembly GCF_000299355.1). Taxonomy (NCBI): domain Bacteria; kingdom Bacillati; phylum Bacillota; class Tissierellia; order Tissierellales; family Gottschalkiaceae; genus Gottschalkia; species Gottschalkia acidurici. The sequence continues at coordinate 158,429 of NC_018664.1, forward strand.
TATATTTAAAAGTTATAGCTTATTTTTATAATTTAATATAATTAATTTCTATTTTATTGAATAAATTTTGAAAAATTACAGAAAATACAGTTACATAGCTTTAAACTTTTATAAAAAGGAGGAGGAAGAATTCTTGAAAAGAACATCAATATATCTGAGTATAGCTATATTAATAACTTTTATAGGCGGATCTCTATACTTAGACTATAATAAACCTAAAATAGAAGAACAGCAAGTATCTTCAGCAGCAAATGGAAATGTTCTTACATGGGGATCTTCAGGTGAAGAGGTAAGAACTGTTCAACAAAAATTACTGAACTGGGGATTTTTCAGTGGAGATGTTGATGGTGTGTACGGAGCAGATACATACCGAGGAGTAAGAAGATTTCAAAGACATCATGGGATAGCAGAAGATGGAATAGTAGGTGGAGAAACAGCACAAAAAATAGGAATAACTCTAGGAGGGGCTGCTGCTGCTGGTAATAATATAAATAGAGAAGATGATGTATACCTGTTAGCAAGAGCAATTCATGGAGAGGCAAGAGGAGAACCATATATAGGAAAGGTAGCAGTAGCAGCAGTTATATTAAATAGAGTTCAAGCTAGTGAGTTTCCAAACACCATAGCAGGTGTAATATATCAACCGCTTGCATTTACAGCAGTAGCAGATGGTCAAATAAACTTAACACCAGATGAGGAATCTATGAAAGCAGCAAGAGATGCATTAAATGGATGGGATCCAACTTATGGTTGCACATACTATTGGAATCCTCAGACTGCTACTAGTAAGTGGATATGGAGTAGAAAGGTAATGTTAAAAATAGGTAAACACTGGTTTGGTGTATAAAATGGAGGTGAGAAGATGGATGATAACAAAAGAAACGATAGAATGTATGATGAATTAGATAATAATGAGGATAATGATAACAACGATCATAGAAGAAGAAATAACTATATATTAGTAGGATTACTGACTGTAGCACTAATAGCAACAGCATTGTTTGGTATAAATCAAAGAAGAGTTAAAGGGGAATATAAAACAGCACTAAACAATGACTACCAAAGGCTTTTCTATGATACTAAAGCACACATAAATAATGTAGAGGTATCTCTTTCAAAAGCTGTGCTTTCAGACTCAAAAGAGCAAAATATATTACATTTGTCACAAGTAGTGCAACAATCACAGTCTGCACAAGAAAAGTTATCACAAATGCCTGTAAATCATACTGATATAAATAAAACTACAAAATATTTAACTCAAGTATCAGATTATTGTTACTCATTAATAAAGGGCCACTTAGAAGGAAAAGACATAACTAAAGAACAGAGAGATTCTCTAAAAGAATTAGGGAAATACTCAACGTACTTATCTGGTGAAATGTCAAATCTTCATAATAAATTTATGAAGGGTGATCTGGACTTTGATCTAGTAAGACACAATGAAAAAAGAGAATTAAAGAAAGCTAATGAAAATATGCTAAATACTAGCTTAGTAAAACTAGAAGAGGAAATGACAAAATATCCAGAGTTAATATATGATGGACCTTTCTCAGATCAAGCAAGAAAGATAAAAGCAAAAGGATTAGGAACTAAAAAAGTAAATAGAGAAGAAGCTAAAAAGAAAGCAGAAACATTTATAGGAACTAAAAAGGTAGGAAAGATCACTAAATTTGAATCAGGTAAAGATTTAGATAATGAGGCGACTATACCGTCATATACATTTAGTGTAGCTCCAAAGAACAAGGAAAAAGAACAGGCAATATATATAAGTGTGAGTAAAACAGGAGGAGACATAGTTTGGATGTCAAATCCTAGAAACGTAAGTAAAGCAAGCATATCTATGGAAGATGCACATAAGAGAGCAAAACAATTCTTAGAAGAAAAAGGTTTCAAAAATATGGAGCTTAACTACTCACTAAATAATCATAATGTAGCAACACTTAACTTTGCATATACATTAGACAATGTAACAATATATCCAGACCTTATAAAAGTGAAAGTAGCGCTAGACAATGGCGAAATAGTAGGTTTTGATGCGTTACACTATTTAAAAGAGCATCACGAAAGAAATATTCAAAAACCAACTATAACACTAGAGCAGGCAAGAGCAAAAGTGAGATATGACTTTGATATAACTAGTACTAGATTAGCTATAATTCCAAAAGGAACTAAAGATGAAGTATTATGTTATGAATTCAAAGGTAACTATGAAGGGGATAATTTCATAGTATATATAAACGCAAATACAGCACAAGAAGAACAAATATTAAGAGTAATAAAAGATGAAAATGGTACACTAACATTCTAAATTTAGTGACCATGTAGTCACTAAAGACATTTTACTTTATCTAAAAGTAAAATGTCTTTTTCGTTGTAAAAAAAAACTTGTTATAATAAAATATTATTTAATGAAAAATTTAAAAATTACTTTCTTTGATAAGCTTTTCTGAAACATCTTAATGATTATGCTTATAGAGATAAATAGTGTAGATCCTTATGAAGTTAAAAGAAGTCTTTATCTCTACTATAATCTATACTTAGTTTTATCAGAGCTTCATAGACAGTATTTCCTGAGCGATGTTTTAAGATAGAGTATAGTAAAGTTTTTCATGGTTTGAAATTCAATTGACGATTTAAAGGGAGGGATGTCTAAAATGGATAATAGACCTATAGGTATATTTGACTCAGGCATAGGCGGATTAACAGTTTTAAAAGAAATATCAGAGCAACTTCCACATGAAGATATAATATATTTTGGAGATACTGCAAGAGTTCCATATGGAACAAGATCAACGGAAACAGTTATAAAATATTCCTTTCAATGTATAAAATTTTTACTAAGTAAAAATATAAAGGCGATAGTGATAGCATGCAATACGGCTACATCAGCAGCGCTAAAAACTGCACTAGAGCACTTTGATGTACCAATAATAGGGGTAATAGATCCAGGAGTAAAAACAGCGGTAGCTACAACTAAGAATAATAAAATAGGAATAATAGGAACTACTGGAACTATAAATAGTGAAGCTTACCAAAAAGGAATAAGAAAGCTAAACAAATCAGCAGAAGTAATAGGGATAGCTTGCCCTCTATTTGTTCCGATAGTTGAAGATGGATGGGAAGATACAGAAATAGCTATGATGACAGCTGAGAAATATCTAATAGAGTTAAAAGAACATAATATAGATACTTTAGTATTAGGATGTACACATTATCCTATACTTAGATACACGTTATCTAAAGTTATGGGAGATAACGTAAATTTAGTAAATCCTGCATATGAAACGGCTAAGGAAGTAAAGCAATTATTGAAGTCGAAGGATATGCTTTCAAATAAAGCGGATAAGTCAAAGCAAGAATTTTATGTAAGTGATGATCCAGAGAAATTTAGAAGAATAGGTGGAAATATTTTAAATAAGAATATTGTAGATATAGAAATGGTAGAGATTGAAAACTTGTAGAATAGATCGGAGGATAAAAGTTGAAAGAAGTTACACTTAAGATAATAGGAATTCAGACCACATCAGATGGAGAAGAAGATACTATGGAACTGACTACTAGAGGGAAGTTTTACGAGAAGTTAGGAAGCTATTTTATAGTATATGATGAAAGTGAAATATCAGGTATGGAGGGAGCAACTACCACATTAAAAATCCAAGGTAGAAAAGTTCTTATGAAAAGATTTGGAACAAGTAATTCAAGTATGATATTTGAAAGAGGAAAAAAACATACATGTGAATATGCAACTCCATATGGGAATATGGACATGGATGTAGTAACAAATCATATAGATGTAGATGTAAACGAAAATGGGACAGGAAAAATTGAGATAAAATATAAATTAAATATAATGGGGTCTGAGGTAAACAACAAACTATCTGTAGATATAATGTAAAATAGATTTAGAAGAATAGAGGGATTTATTTGGCAGGACTCATATTAGAAGGAGTTTGTACTTCAGGAAAAAGTACAATATTAAAGTATATATCTAATAATGAAAGATATATAAGAATGGAAACTAAAATTCAATTGAACGAATTTATGACAGAAAGAGTAATAGAGTATCCTAGACCTAAAATAGAAGAGAGGATAAAGCTACTGCAGAATTATGTAGAAATAATAGATAATCTAAATTCAAACTTCTATAATTCAAGGTTTAAGAGAATACAACAATCGGAAGTCAAGCCATGTTACTTATTAGAAAGGTTTCATCTAACACATTCAGTAGAAGAATTAAACTTTTTACCATTTAAAGATATAGACAAAAAATTAAACGAGCTAAACTTTAAGCTCGTTATATTAACTATAGATGAAAATATTATATCTAAAAGATTAGAAGATTCCTTTAAAAGAAGAAATAATAGCTGGTATAGATATATAATGTCTTTTGAAGGAATTGAGTACGCTAGCGAAAAGTATAAAAATATGCAAGAAAAGCTTGTAGAACATAGCAAATTATCAGTACTAGATACTAAAATAATAAATACGTCAAAATGCAATTGGCAAGAGTATACAAATGAAATACTAGATTTTTGGATGAGCTAGAATGTTTATCTCCTTAAACATTCTGTAGCTATATCATTTGCAGCTATCATTCCAGTCTGATAAGCTCCGTTTTGCCAACCATGAGAGTTAGAAGTATGCTCACCAGCAAAGAATAATCTATTATCATATTCTGGTGTAATCATAGAGTAAGAGAACAATCTTTTTTGCTCAGGTTGGAAGTAAAGGAAGCACCCTAACTCATAAGGTTCACTTCTCCAGTTTATAGAAGCATATCCATCTACTATAGAATCGAGATATCCAGGACGAAGGCCATGCACTTCTTCCACTTGTCTCATTACTAAGTCTACTCTTCTTTCTATAGGTAAATTACCAATTCGATCTGCATCTTTACTAACGTTGTAAGAAGCAAGTAAGACACCAGGAGTATCATTAGGTGCATAGTCAGGATACCATATAGATGCTATAGGTAAGTCAGTAAAAGACCCACCACCTACAATCCTTCCGGAAGGGTTATCCTCTTGCCAAAATCTTTTATTACATAAAAGTAGAGTTTTTTGAGCATTAACATAATATGTTTCTCTTATAGCTTGAAATTTCTTTTGTGAGAATAAAGGAAAAGTATCAACAGTTCTAAGGGCACTAAAAGGTATAGCACAAATTACATAGTCAAAACTTTCATCTTTAAGCTTTTTAGAATCTGTATTTCTAGATCTTAGTATCACACTATTATCAGATCCTTGATAAATACCTTCCACAGGGTGATTTAGCTTAAAAGTAACATTTCCTAAATCACTATTAGATATATTGCCGTATTCGGTAGGATTAGGACTAGTTAGTGAATTATAAAAAGCAAAAGGTAATCTAGAAAATCCTCCCACTACTTTATAAAGATTTGAAAAGACTAAACCCATATATTCATTTAAAATTTCAATATGAGAGTCATACCAAAAACCAAAAGTCATGGGATCTACACTAGATAACATATCTATAGCACCATCACTAAGTTTGAGCATTTCCATGGCTTTTCTAGTACTAGTATAGTCCCAAAATTCTATTATTGAGTCATACTTAGGCTTAGTTTGTAGAAGCTCCTTACGAATTTCAGGAGGAATAGTTAATAATAGACCTTCACCCACATAGTCAAAGAGATCAGTCCAAGGTACTTTAGTTTCCCAATTAGCCATAGGGAATTGAGGATATATGTATTTGGATACTTCTTCACCATTTGGATCATTTCTGACTCTGACTCCTCTTACATATTTAAAAGCTTCTGGAGAAGACTGTATAAAAGGAGTAGTAGTTAATTTAAACATGTTAATATAGTGCCAAGTAGTTTCGTGAGATACAGGAATTCTCATAGGTCCTAACTCACCATAATATTTTCCACTCTTATCGAAGTAGTAAGTACGAATTCTACCACCTATACGATTGGTGGCCTCAAATATTTTAATATCAAATCCTAATTTTCTAAGCTCAAAAGCAGCGGCAAGACCAGCAGCACCAGCACCAATTATTCCAACCTTAACCCCCTTAAATCGACCTGGATTAGCTATGGTAGTAATGTTTTGAGGAGGCCCTAGACAACTCAAAATACAATCATAGTCTTCAACTCTATTTAATTCTTTTAATTCATTTAAAATCATTTCATGTCTTTGTGCATCCGTAACCAAAAAAATCAACTCCTTAGTCAATATAGTAAATTATATTAACTAAGGAGTTGATTAATGACACCTATATGTATCTAACAGATATATTACTGTTTCTATAATAAGCTTTAACTAATATAGGTACTAATATAATTTGTATAATTATAGCAGGCCAAGCATATATAAAGGCAGCTTTTAGAAAAGTAGTAAATCCAAGCTCAAATCCAAATAATTGACCTAATAAGTAGCTAAAAGCACCACCAGCTAGTCTGCCAATAATCATACTAAAAACAAGAGAAGGTAGGATGGTGATCTTTAAGAAATTAAAAAATACTCCTGCTAAAAGACCATATATTCCAAGCTCAAGCATCATAACGAAGACTATAGGAACAGATGGCATTCCAGACACAATAAGATTTAATACTGGAGCCAGAATTCCAACTAAAAGTCCCCAAAAAGGACCAACTATAAATCCCGCTAATAATACCGGTAAGTGCATAGGAGAAAAAATAGTGCCGTCAATTCCAGTCATATGAAATATAGATGAAAACAAAAGAGTCAAACCTAAAAGGACTCCAGATAAAACTAAATTTTTAATTTTAAAACTCATAAAAACTCTCCTTTGTATTGAAAATTGTATATATCTTATTTACCAAGATATCTTTAATTATATCAGTAAGTTAATAAAAAAATAAAAATGTAACTATATTGTAACATAGAAGTAATCAAATTATATGAATGTGAGTCGATAATATAAATGGAGTACTATAATTAAAAATTATTTAATTGGAGAAAAGCTCCATTTTACATAGATCTAACTCAAAATAAGAAAAGGGGGAAAAGTCTTGAAAAGAATAATATCAATGTTTTTAGCAATCATTATGCTACTTACTTATATTCCCTTTGGGGATATAGCAATAGCAAGTGCAGATGGAAAAATAGACATAACTAATATGCAGATAAATACGGAAATAAGAAGGCAAAATTCGAATGGGCAAACCAGCCTTAGAAAAACAGATTTTGTTGATATCGAAGGTTTTGGGTTTAGGGATGTCACTATAAAGAATGTTAAGATAAAACAATATAGTAGTGATAAACCACCAATACCACAGAAGGAACTTACAAGTACATTTAATGTAGTGGGAGGAGGTAAGATAAGAGTAACACTTGATGGTGATTCACCTATAGAGTCAAATTTAAATTATAAGGTTGAGATAACTTATGAATATAAAGAAGATAATGTAACGAAAACAGAGATTGAGGAATCTAAATTTTTTAGTGTAGACAGAAAGCCTGACATTACACATGAACCTAATAAAACTGTGCTGAATATAGGTGATGAGATAAGTATAGTAGGAACAGGACTTAAAGATGCTAAACTAAAATTTAAAAAAGGAAATACTATTTCTGAGGCTATGTATACTACAAGCTCAGATAACAACATCACGGGAAAAGTAGACAAGGATAAAAATGTAACAACAGGTCTAAATGATATAGTAATAGAAAGTGCACAGGTTTCAGAATCTGGCTTACCTGTCGCCAAAGTAACATTTATAGAAGCAGTAGAAATAAACTTAGAGTCAACAATAATAGATGTAAGTAATATAACTCCTACAGCTGGACCAACTACAGGAGGGACAGAAGTAAGAATAACAGGGAAGGGTCTTACGGATACAGCCACAGTAAGATTTGGAGATAATCTAGCTAGAATAATAAAATTAGAGGATATAGTGGGAAATAGTGAAGAAAAAAGATTAGTAGTTTCAGCCCCAAAATCAGATATAACTGGTCCAGTTACAATTACTATAAATGGAAAAGGAGTAGGTACGTTCACATATATTGCAACAGGAAATAGTCTCTTAGTAACGGGAATAGCTCCTGACAGAGGTAATGTATTAGGTGGAGATATAGTAGAAATAAGAGGATTTAACTTTCAACTTACAAAAGGAGATGGAGAAGAAGAGGGTAGAAAATTCATATCAGACGAAGGTACCGGAGACGTTGAAATTAGTGATGGAGACGAGGTATTAATGTTTAAGAAAGATGTTTCAAAAGAAAAAATAGGATTTAAGAGACCTACAGAAGAAGCTAAGTATAGAACAAGAGCAGTCAAGGTGACTGTAGGCGGGGAGTCTGCAACGTATAAGTTGGAAGAACCAATTAAAAGTCTAGAGGATTTAACTAGAATGGATCCAAAGACTGGAGAACAGATGTTAAAGATAGTTACACCATCAATGGCAGTACAAGAGGATACAGTAGTAAGTCTAGCAGTTGAAGTAATAACTAAATTCTATAAAGATAAGCCAGAAAACTCGGATAATGAATTAAAAGATTTAGAAATAGTAGAGAGAGAATTTAGAGAATTTATATATGAAACTGTAAAAATTCCAAAGGTAGAAAAAGTGACTCCTACACTGGGATCTACATCTGATGTAGACGATGTGAAAACTCCAGAAGTAGAAGTAAATAGAGATGAGGGAGTAAACTTTCCTACAGTATCAATAAAGGGGGAGAAGTTCTTAGTTGAAAGTAAAGTTGGAGCAGATGGAGTACGTAAAGTGGAAAGACCTAAAGTATTCGTAGTCCCAAGTGATGTATCAGATAGCGTTATAAAATCAAATGTAGGAGTAGATAAATACAGAGCAAAAGTAAGGGAAGTTTCATTAGATTCATCTGGAGAGACAGTAGAAGCAGATGGAGTATTTAATAAATTAGCAACAAAGATAGTTGCAGAATTACCAGCATATCCACATGAAAAAGAAGGTCCAAAGGATATAGTAATAGTAAATCCTGATGGTGGATATTTAAGAATGAAAGATGCTTTTATTTATAAGAAACCGTCTACCGAACCAGAAATAATAGAAATAAAACCAATGAAAGTAAATGCAAAAGGTGGAGAAAAGATAACTATAGAAGGAAAAAATATAGATCCACTTGTAAGCGACATAATAGTAACTATAGATGGAGAAGTTTCTAAAATAGAAAAAATAGACAGAGTAATAACTAATGAAGAAAATAGACAAATAATCACAGTGGTAACTCCACCAGGAAAAGCAGGACTGAAAATAGTTCAAGTTATAAATAGAGATGGTGGAACAGCTACATCAGACATATCAAATACAGAAACACCGGAAGGAAAATTAAATAGAAAGCTATATTATACTAGAGTAACATCAGCTCCAAAGATAACTGTTATAGCACCGAACTATGGAGGAGCAGGAGCAAAAGTTATTATAAAAGGAAGCGACTTTGTAATACCTGAAAAAGATGAAGACGATAATCCAATTCCTAACTCCGGTACAAGGGTATGGTTTGGAAACCATGAGATAAAAAATGGCGAATCTTATGGAAAAGATAGATTTGGTGAAGAAACAGAAGGAAAAATAGAAATAATAGATACAAAGACTATAGAATTAACTCTTCCAAGTGGATTACCACTAGGATTCAAAGATGTAATAGTAGAAAATCCAGACACTGCAAGAGATGCAGTTAAAAATGGATTTAATTACTTAGAGCCTCAAACAAATCCTCAAATATATTCTATAGAACCAAACTACGGAACTATAAATGGTGGGACTATGGTAAAGATAAAAGGAGAAGGCTTTACAGATAATGTGGAAGTATACTTTGGAGAGAAGAAAGGTATAAAGCCTATAGTAAACGGGGATGGGACAGAAATTATAGTGGAAACACCATCATACCCAATAGATTCTACAAATATGGATAATATAAAGGTACATCTAACAGTAGTGAACTATGATGGAGGAGCGAACACAATTGATAATGGATTCGAATATCGAATACCAGGTAGCTTCCCATTTATAAATAAAATAGATCCAGCAAGTGGAACTATGGCGGGAAATGATACAGTCGTTATAACTGGTGGAGATTTTAGATATAAAAAGGCTGAGGGTAACGAGAAGAAAGATAGATATGAAGAGGGAGACGAAATACCAAGGGTATACTTCGGTGGAGAAGAAGCCATAAATGTTAGGTATGCTGGGAATAGTCAATTAATAGTGACTACACCATCATATAATCAATCAGGAAGGGTAGACGTAGTTATAGTGAATCCAGATGCAGGGACAGCAATATCTAAAGGCGGATTCACCTATGGAACGTCTAAACCAACAATAACTAGTATTACGCCATCAGTAATAGATAAAAATGGTGGCACAGTAATAACTATAAAAGGATCAGGATTTATAAAAGGCGAATATGAAAACAAGATAGACATAGACACATTAGATTTACAAACTATATTGGGAAATGAAAAAGGTACAAGACAAATAATAGGTGGATTTGCAGAACTAAAAGTAGGAACTATAGATGTAGTATATGATGCAAGAGATAGCCAAAATCCTACAATAAAAGTTAAAAGTGATTTTGAAGAAAAAGAATTTACTGAAAGAATAAGTAGAAACAATCCATTATTAGTAGCTATGAAAACTACAAAAGATAGTGAATATCTTGAAGGAATAAAGGTATCAATAGAAGGAAATAACTTAACGGTTACTAGGAGATTAGCAACAAAAGTAGAGTGGATAGATGGAAACACTCTAGAGATCACGACACCACCAATGGATGGAGTGGGAGAAAGGGATATAGTAATAACAAATAAAGATGGTGGAGAAGCAAAAGGAAAAGTAACAGTAAAAAATCCAGCAAGTAATCCTAAGATAACAAACATAGAACCTAAGATAGAAAACTATGATGCGAGTAATGCCTTAGACTTTTATTCAGTAGAATCAACAGCAGAAGGAAATATTACATTCACTATATACGGAAGTGACTTCAGAACAGGAGTAAAAGTTTTAATAGGGGATCAAGAAGCTCAGATATTAAGTAAGGGGCCAAATGATGATAACCTAATAGTAAGATCTCCAAGAGCAAGAACAACTGATATAGACAAAAAACTTATAATAACAATATTAAACGAAGATGGTGGAGTAGTGGCATCAAACGATGCAGAAAAAGTAAAAATAGGAGCTCAGGGAAAGCAAGCATACTATATATATAGAAATGCAGATAGTTCTCCAAAAGTAACGAAGATAGATCCAAACATAGGAAGTATAAAAGGTGGAGAAAGAGTAGTTATAACTGGAAATGATTTTAGACCAGAACAAGTAGAAGTAAAATTTGGAGGAAGATTGGCAACAGTTGTACAAAGTGAATCAAGATACGATAGATTAGTAGTAATAACACCACAAGGAGATATGGTTGGAAAAGTAGATGTTCATATTAAAAATACAAAAGCACTAGGTGAAATAGTAGTAAAAGATGGTTACACATATATCTCATCTCCAATTATAACAAGCATAGATCCAGATAGGGTCAAAAATGATGGAGAACATAAAGTAACTATAAAAGGATCAGGATTTATGGAAGGCATAAAAGTAACTATAGGAGACTTAGGGGACGTAGCAATAAGTGAATTAGAATTTAAAGACAGTCAAACTATAGAAATGACAATTTCTCCGAAAGTAGAAATAAATTCAAGAGAAGAAAGTGTATTTAGAGATGTGACAATAGAAAATCCAGATGGAGGGAAATACACATCAAGGAATGGACTTGAAATTACACATCCTATACCAGATACACCTTCAGGATTTAGAGCAACTGCTGGACATGAGAGATCAATAACATTGACATGGGATAAAGTAGAGGATGCAGGAAGATATAAGATATTTGCTTCAAAGTCAGGTAGAAGAAGCGATTATGAATTCTTAGGAGAGACTACAGACTTAGAATATATAGTAAAAGACTTAGAACCAGACACAAGATATTACTTTAGACTATGGAGTCTAAATAAATATGGAGAATCTATAAGTTATGATTATGATGATGCAAGAACTTTCAGAAATAAAGATGATGATGGAAGAAATAAATATGATAACGACACTGAGAGTAGAAAAGATACAGTCATAAATTATACAAATGGGGAATTATCAATAAATCTAGCAGATAGATATAACTATGGTCAATATTATCAAGATTTATCAGATGCTAAATATAGTAACTATAAAAATATGAGAATAAGTATACCGATAAATGTCGCAAAATCGCTATATGGTAATGTCCAAGTGAAAACACAAGATATATTATTTGATATACCATTAGGTATATTCAGTGATATCGCTTACTATAAGCAAAATGATGATGCAAATGTAATAGTTACTTTATCAAAATTAGATAGTCAAGAAAAAGGACGAATAACTAAAGGAATAGAAAGAAATGAAGCAGTACTTGAAGATGGATATGAAATAAAATTTGAAGTGCAAAATGAAAGAGAAGTAACACCTATTGCAGTAAGAGGATCAGCTTCACTTACAGTCTATACAGACAAAGCAATACCAAATACAAATAGTGTATATATGGGAAGATACTCACCAGAGAGTAACAACTTATTAAGAAACACGGCAACAGTATCTCAATATGTAGACTATATGACAAATAAAAGAATATATGCAATATACGGCAATATAAATGCCGCAGGAAAGTACACTATAATATATAAAAAGTAGGGGTGTTTGAAAATTGGAAAGGTTAAAAAACAACTATCAATAGCACTAGCTATAGCAATGATCTTCACTACCCTTATCCAAAGCCCTATTAATGCACAAAATCTAGATCAGTTAAAAATTTATGATGGTATAGAATCTTATAATCAACTATATAACAATGTGAACTTTAGAGATATATCAAATCATTGGTCAAAAGATTCAGTATATAAGATGAGTGCATTATCAATAATAAGAGGATTGGGTCAAAGCTTGTTTAGTCCTGAAGGAACATTAACAAGACAAGAGGCTTTGACCCTTGTTATTCGCCTCGCAGGGCTGGAAGGACAAGGACAAGCATTAGGAAATGAAATGGCACAAAATGTAGACACAGGACAATATAATATATTAGAACCTAGTGACTACTGGCTAAGAGGATATATAGAAGTAGCAAAGAAATCAGGAATACTAACAGATGATGAAGTGAAGGAAATAGAAAGCTTATCAGAAAATCAAATAGAAGATATAGCTAAACAAGCCGAACAAAAACTAGGAACATATAATAATAAAAATTTAAGTCAAGAACAGTTAGAAAATATAAAAACACAACTTAATGAAAAAGTAAAGATAACACTTACTTGGAAAAAACCAGCTGAAAGAGAAAGAGTAGCTGCTTGGGTAGCTAAAGGAGCAGGACTTGCAAGCGTACAAGGAAACTCTCAGCAGTCAGTATATAATTTTAGAGACTGGTCAAATATGGATGGAAGATATGTTCCTATGATAGAAGCAGCTTTACAAGCAGGAATAATATCTGGGAACACAGATGGTACATTTAGACCAAAGTCATCGTTAAAAAGAAGTGAGGCAGCAAGAATATTAGATAATGCTCATGAAAAAACTTTAAAGAATCAAGGATATATTATAGGTACAGGAACTATAGAATCTATAGAAGCATTATCTCGAACTAAAGAAAATCAAAAGTCACAGGACAATTTGATAAAAATAAAGAACTATGACAATTCGTCTATTGGTCTATCCTACGGAGCTAATAATGGATTTGTAGTATATAAAAATGGACAAATAGGACTAGCAAACTCTCTAAGACCAGGAGACTATGTAAAATACTATATAAATAATCAGGGAAAAGTAGTTTACGTTGAAACTATAAGAAATGAAGATATAAATATTAAAGGAAATATAGAAGATATAAATACAGAACAAAAAACTATAACAATTAGAGACTATTATGGACAAGTTCATAAATATGACATAATAGCAGATGTAGATGTAAAGATAAATAAAGAGTGGACAGAACTAAAAAATCTCTTATATGATCAAGAAGTAGAAGTAAAAGTATCAAACGGAAAAGTAGTATCTATTGAAGGAAGCTTAGACCAAGGAGAAGATGGATATATACATCCAGGAGAGAGAATAGATATGGGAAAAGTACTTTATATAGATAGAGAAAAAGGAAAATTAACTGTTATAGATGGAGAAAAGCAAGCTGAGTTTCTAATAGATCCATCTATACCTATAGTAAAGGGAAATAGAAACATAGAAATAAACAGCATAAAAGAAGGCGATACAGTAAGACTAGAATTTGATCAATATCAAGGAAATATTCCTATGAAAGTTCATGTACTAGAGCCAGAAAGAGAAATTACTAATATATATAAAGGAACTGTAACGCACTATAATCCAAGTAAGAATCAAATAATAATTAAAGATCCATACTACTATAATAATGCATCATGGAGTAAAACATCTCAAGATAAAGTAATAGACTTAGGATATAATTCACAGATATATATAAATGGTAGGGGTATATCTAAAGAGTTGCTAAAGAACTATTTAAATAGAGATATATATGTAGCATTAGGAGATAATTTTGGAAAAGAAGAGGCTGTAAAATTAGTATTCAAAAGTGGCTACGAAAAAAATTATCAGAACGCAGTACAAGGAGTAACATTTGGAGATAGAAAAATAACTGTAGACTATAATAGCGTGTACTATGATGATAGTACAATAATAGTAAAGGATGGAAGACTAGTTCAACCATATAATCTAAGAGAGGATGACGATGTATTCTTAGTATCTCATGGACTATCTAATGATACAGCATCGTTCATATCAATAGAAGGAACGAAACATGAAAGCACAGGAATGGTAGTATATAGAGGTGAAATAGAAGAGATAGAACAATATGGTCTAGAACTTTATAGACCTACTATAATAGATGGATTAGAAAAGGATAATAGAAGGAATAGAGATATTAAATTAAGTGAAGATACGAAGATAATAGATAGTAGAGGAAAAGAGATAGAAAGAGTATCTGTAAAAGAATTTACAGATAGCAGATTCTTAAAAGACAAAGGAAAAGATAGCTACTATGACGAAGATGTGTATGTAATAGCTAAAGGAGACATGGCACTAGCAATAAACATCATAAACTCTAATACAGAGCACCAAACAATATCAATATCAGATATAAAAAGTATAGATAGAGAAAAAGAAATAATGACTCTTAAAAATGTAAGAGACTGGAGTGAGTTTAGAGAAAAATGGAATGTAAATAGTGCAGAAATAGAGCTAGATATTAGTGAAGCCATGTTTATAAAAGATGGTAAGCCAGTAAGCTTAAATGAAATAAGAGGAACAGAGAGTATATATATAATGAGAAGAAACGATAGAGGGTATATAGTAATATGCAGATAACTATTGTCACAAAGGAGTGATAAATTGAAAAAGTTCATAGCAGCACTAATGACAACCATACTTCTTATATCTCCACTAAGTGCATTTGCCGAATTTGGAAATGCAGGATTTGAAGGGGGAATACACAAAAATGAAAGGGATTCAAAAAAAACAAAAGAATATAAAGAGCTACTGTTAATCACAGGCAAACCAGTAATGTTAGAAGGAACTATAGAACCTAAGTATAGCGATAAAAAAGTAACTTATAAATATACGCTTGCAAATAAAGATAAGACTGTACAACTAAAGAGAAACTTAGAATTTGATAGGGAAATAAACTTTTCAAATAATCAAAAGCAGATAGTAGAAGTAAATAATATAACAAAATATACAGAAACGATAACAGACCAAAGTGAAGGTGAAAGAACGACATATACTTTAACAGACTATCAACTTCATAATTCTACAGTAGACGATAATCAACCAGTAGTAACATTTTACCAAGGTAACTGGGAAGGAACTAAAACGTATGCTATAAATAGAGATGAAGGAGAAATAGAAGTAAGTATATCAGGAACTACTTATGGGTATGATCATTTTTGGGGAGGAACAGAAACACAAAAGATACACCAAGACATAAATTATAGTCGAAAAACAGAAGATGATAAAACTATGACTTGGTATGGTAACTCTGACATAGATGTGTCTTTCAATAGAACCAAAGATATGACGTACTTTTCAAATATTCCAAATCAGTCTAGTTTTGATGGAGTATATACACTGACAGAGCAAGACCAAACTATAATGAAGTATTCATATAGTCTACCTATAATAGATAGGAATGGAAAAATAAAAGAACAAAAAAATATAGGACATGGTACAGAAAGATACGATACAGTGCCTACTCAGAAAAAACTGTTTATACCACAATATAAAGACATAAAAGGACATTGGGCAGAGTGGGATATAAAGAAATTAGGTGGACTGGAAGTTTTAGATGATAAAACATATTTTGGACCAAACCTAAGCATAAAAAGATCTGAGTTTGCAAAATGGATAGCAAAGTCTATGGACTTAATTCAAGAAGAGGATAGCTCGTCAAGAACTAGTAGAAGAAAAAAGGAAGAAAAAGTAGACCTTTTCTCAGACGTTACAAAAGTATATCCCGATTATGACTATATAAAGGTAATAACAGAAAAAGAAATAATGAATGGAATAGGCGAAAATAGATTTTCACCGGATGGAAGTCTAACAAGAGCAGAAGCTATAACTATAGTAATAAGATCTCTTGGACTAGAAAGACTAGCACCAAATGGATATTTCCAAACTAGATTTAGAGACGATGGAAGTATACCAGTTTGGGCTAAAAGGTCAGTATATGTGGCAGACCAGGTAGGTATATCGAAAGGAACACCAGAAGGGTATATATATCCAAACGAAGTTATGACTAAAGCAGAAGCAGCAACATTCATAAACAGACTTATAAACTATTTACAGCAAGACTTAAAGGTAAACTATAGAGAACACATAATAAACTAGACCCTAAAAAGTAAAGGAAGGGGAACATATATGAATAAATTTAGTAAGAGATTATCAGCGTTAGCGCTTAGTGGGGCTATAATGTTTAGCACTAGCGTTATAAAAGCGGAACCAGCATTAGACTTAGGATATGTGGATGCAATGGCTCAATTTGTAAAAGACAATTATCTTTATGAAATAACAGACGAGCAATTAACAGAAGGGGCAATAAAAGGCCTCTTCTATCACCTAGATCCATACAGTAACTACTATACAGCAGAAGAATATAAAAAGCTTGAAGAACAATTAACAGGAGAAATGCAAGAAGCTGGTATAGGTGTAAGAGTAATGGAACACAGTGGATATGTAAAAGTAATAGATGTAATAAAAAATTCATCATCAGAAAAAGCAGGACTAAAGTCAGAAGACATAATAGTATCTGTAGATGGTCAAAGCATAAATGGACTTCCAATTGATAATATAGTAGCTCTTATAAAAGGAGAAGAAGGAAGTA
Organism: Gottschalkia acidurici 9a; assembly: GCF_000299355.1. NCBI lineage: Bacteria > Bacillati > Bacillota > Tissierellia > Tissierellales > Gottschalkiaceae > Gottschalkia > Gottschalkia acidurici. Next base: position 175,807 of record NC_018664.1, read on the forward strand.
AGGTAAAAATAGGAGTAGTAAGAGAAGGTGAAAAAGATACATTAAACTTTGACATAACTAGAGCAAAAGTGATATATAATCCAATCAAGTCTGAAGTACTAGACGACAATATAGGATATATAAAGATAGAAGAGTTTAATCAACACTCATTTGAAGAAGTGTCGAAAGCATTAGGAGAGTTTGAAAGCAAAGGTATATATAATGTAGTATTTGATGTAAGAGACAATCCTGGAGGATCACTTACAGAGGTAATAAATATACTTAGACTAATAGTACCAAAAGGCCCAATAGTTCATGTGAAGTATTCGACAGGAGAAGAAGTTACTTATAAATCATTTAATGAATCGCCAAAATATAAGGTGTCAGTAATGGCGAATAAAAATAGTGCAAGTGCATCTGAGATATTTGCAGGAGCTGTAAAAGAAAGTGGAGCAGGAAAAGTAATAGGTGAAAAGACATATGGAAAAGGATCAGTTCAAGATATAGCAACACTTAAAGATGGTGGAGCAGTAAAATTAACAATAGCAGAATACTTTACACCTAATCGTAATAAAGTAAATAAAGTAGGTATAGAACCAGATATATTAGCAGAAGACGACATTATGTTAAAAAAAGCTGTAGAGGTACTTAAAAATAATAAATAAAAAATTAAAAAAAGAAGATTTTTTTCTAAATAAGGAAGGAGATCTTCTCTTTTTGTCTAAATATATATTATAAAGCCTAAAGTTAAAATAGCTTTACAGGCTTAAAAGGTATATACGTTAAAAGTGTAACATAACTGTAATGTTACAAATACTTTTTGTATAGTATAATACCATTGAGTAAAGAAACATCTGTAAGTACTCATCAACTTAAATATTACGATTCTATTACAGAAAAATTTCAAAGTTGACGGGCATGGTAACAGATGTTATAATAGGGAATAGATTCAGGAAATAGTTTATTTTCCTGATTTTATATCCTAAAAAATTAAAAACATAAACTAAGGGGGTTTATACAAAATGAACAAGAAGATTCTATCACTAGTACTAGTTTTAACATTAGTATTAGGAAGCTTCAGTTTTGCATTTGCAGATACGAAAGTTTCAAGCGATGTAGTTGGAACTGACTATGAAGATGCAGTTACAAGACTGAACAAATTATCAATATTAACAGGATACCCAGATGGGTCATTCAAACCAGAAAACACAATAACAAGAGCAGAATTCTCTGCAGCAGTAGCTAGAGCGAGAGGACTTGAAGCAGCTTCTCAAAACTCTAAAGGAGATACTCCTTTCACAGATGTTACAGCTAATCACTGGGCATCAGGATATGTTAACCAAGCATCAAAACTTGGTTTAGTAAATGGTATGGGAAATGGAATATTTGCTCCAGAATCTCAAATCACTTATGAACAAGCAGTTACATTAGTAGTAAGAGCATTAGGATATGAAGAAAAAGCTAAAACTCAAGGTGGATATCCATATGGACACTTATCAGTAGCATCAGAAACAGGATTATTAAAAGATGTTAAAAGTGGAACACAAGGAACACCAGCAACAAGAGGATTAGTTGCACAATTACTTGACAACGCATTAGACATTGAAAAAATGATCCAAACTGGATATGGAGATCAAGCTAAATGGGTTGTATCAGGAACAGAAGGTACTGTAAAACAATACTTATTTGATGATCTAGGACTTAAAAGACTAGAAAAAGCAACTATAACAGAAGCAGATAAAGATAAAAACAAAGTAGTAGTAAAAGTAGAAGATAGAAACAGTTCAGATTATAACAAAGGAAAAACACTTAAAGTTGAGAAAAACTTTAACTTTGCAGGATTAGAAGGATTAAGAGTTACAGTATGGTACAATGACAAAAACGATGAGCTAATTGATGTTAAAGTTGAAAATGACTTCCAAGTTAAGTTCGATGGTTTCGAAGTAACTAAAGAAGCAACTAAAAGTAGAGATGCAGAAATCAAACTTCTAACAGAAGATAAAAAATACGATGTTGCTGATGACGCAGTAATCAAGATTGATGGAGAAAAAATTGACGCAAGTGAATTAGAATTAGATGAAAAAGAATATAACTTTGCTAAAATTATATTAAATGATTACAATAATGTTTCGTGGATAGATGCATATTCACTAGACGGACCAATAGTAGTAGATAAAGTTGAAAAAGACGTTCTTAAAGGTTATGATGATGAAAGTTTAGATGATATAGATGACTATACTATCATAAAAGATGGTAAGCAAATATTATCAGATGACTTAAGTAAAAAAGACGTATTATTATACAACTCAAAAGAGGAATATGCAGTAGTTGTTACAAATACTAAACAAGGTGAAGTTGAAAGAGTTTACAAAGATGGATTTAGATTTGATGGAGAAATATATCAATATGATAATGATTACGGTACAATTAAGTATCTTTCTGGAGATAGCTTAGAAGAAGTAGATGCAGACGTAATGGACGAAATGAGAGACAACGGAAAAATAACAGTTTACTTCTCATTTGATGATAAAGTAGTATTTATTGATGGTAAAGCTGAAGAAGTATCAGGTAACTACGCAATGGTAAAAGAAACTAGTAGTGAATCATTTAAAAATCGTGGAGAAGACTACTATAAATTAGACGTATTGAATTCTGAAGGAAAAGTATTAGAATTTGATATAAAAGCAAAAGATATTAAGGATACAAGTGAAGATTTCCTAAAATCAGAAGCTGAGTGGAAAGACACAATTGTAGAGAAAAACATAATTAAATTATCACTTGATGCAAACAATAAGCCAACAAAAGTAGAAAAAACATCAGAAACAAGATTACCAAAAGAAATAACTGGTGATAATAAAGTAAGATTAAAAAGCGACTATGCAGCAGGATATAAGCTACAAAGTAAAACTCAAATATTCTGGAGAGATGGAGAAAATGAAGTTAAAAACTACGAAACATTTACTTGGGATCAAGCAGATAAATACTTTACTGAGATACAAAAAGGATGGGTATATGCAGATGACCAAGGAAGAGCAGTAGCTATCTTCGCAGAAGAGACTGATAACGATGGAGATACTAACGCTGTAGTTGGAATATTAAGAGATGTTCAAGAAAGAAAAGGTAAAGAAAGATATGAATTTGAAATAGAAGTAAATGGTAATAAACCAGATATATATGAAGGTAAAAAAGATGCTTTCAAAGACTATACATTATCAGAGTTAAGAGACGAAGTTAATGAGGTAGTGGTTCTTAGAGTTGGAGATAAGGACAAAGAAGTTAAGAGGATATTAATAGGAAACGATGTAGAGAAGTCTGCACCAGTAACAGTTAAGAGTGCAACTAACAGTAAACTAGTAGATACAAATAATAATGAGTATACAATCGTAGGTAAATACTATGATGATAGATCTACTGAGCGTAAAGACATAGCGGCTAGAAATGTTATAGGTGAAGAAGTAATATTATACTTTGAGCCAGGATCAGATACACACGTTCAAGTAGTAATTCTTAATGGAAAAGGAAATAGCGGTGGTAACACTAAAACTGATGTGTTACAATTTGCATACAAAAAAGGTAGTCTAATTTATGTAACAATAAATGATAGAGACTATGAATATGGTGGATCGCAAGAACTTACAGATTTACAAGCATTATCAGGAAAAGAAGTTAAATTCTCAGTACGTAATGGAGTTATTGTATCGGTTGAGGAAAAAAACCCAACAACAACAGAACCTGAAACTCCAGATCCAATAGATACAACGAATTTAGAAGCTGAGATAGCTAACGCTAAAGAAGCTAAAGCTGATGTTGAAATAAGTGCTGATGGTACTGATATTGAGGTAGGAAAAAAGTGGGTTACTCAAGACGTTAAAGAAGCACTAGATGCTGCAATATTGAAAGCTGAAGAAGCTTTAGAATCGGCAACAACAAATGAAGAAGTTACAGCTGCAATAAATGCTTTAAGATCAGCAATAGAAACATATGAAGCTGAAATAGCAGATGGAACAATGTAATTAAATAATAGTCATTGATACAGGCAAACCCCCAAGGATTTAATCCTTAGGGGTTTTGTTATATCATAAGGAAAAGCGCCCAACTATAATTAATATGATAACTTAAGGATTCACCAAATAAGTTTTGCTATGACTGCGTTATGAATATATCGAAGTCAAAGAAGTCTTAGTATAAATACTACTTGCAATTATAAGCGGTTTTTTATTTTATTTTTCAGTATTTGTTTGGGATTCCTTTATAGGATTAATGATAGGTGATAACTTTATAATACTACCTTTATCTATAATGATAATTTGGAAGTTTTTCGAAATATCATTACTATATGGACTTTCAATTATAGTAGCTCCTATTGGAATGCTGTTTATTTAAATACTAGATAAATGGAAAATCTTAAAATTAAGATAAATACCTCAAATGTATTTTTACATTTGAGGTATTTCTGCATTATAGACTACATGACCTTTCTATATTATAATAAGATTATTGAAAACTTATCCTATAGAATTAAGCTTTTCTAAATAATTACAGTAAAATTATAACTAGGAGGAAGATAAATTGAGAAAGATGCTTTTTATTAAGTCGAAGTATATGCTTTTATTTATAATTTTATTTATAACAATATTTTCTGTTTCAGATAAAAGAGTATTTGCTCAAAGTAAATCTGATAAAATACAACCCATCAATCCATTAGTAGCTCATGCTGGTGGCTCTATATATGGTTTTAAATATACTAATTCTCTTGAAGCTTTAGAAGAAAGCTACAAGAACGGATTTAACTTAATAGAGATAGACTTTGAATGGACATCTGATGGTAAGGTTGTAGCAATACATGATTGGGACTCTATGGCTAAGAGAATGCTTATGTCTGAATCAAAAGTTTATAGCCTGTATGAGTTTAAAAATTCAAAGGTTTTTCAAGATTTAACTTTAATGGATTTAGATGATTTAGCTAAGTGGCTTGAAACTAAAAAGGATGTATCTATAATTACAGATATGAAGAAGGATAATATAGAGTTTTTAAAGCTTATATCTCAAGACTATAAAAATATACAAGATCAAATAATACCTCAAGTATATTCTCAAGGCGAATATTTCCCGGTAAAAGATATGGGATATAAAGACATTATATTAACTTTATATAAAGAGAATATTAATGATGATGAAGTATTAGAATTTGTTAAGGGAAATACTGTTTTTGCTGTGACTATGCCTATTGAAAGAGGGTATTCTGATTTACCAATGAAATTGAAACATATAAATGTAAATACATACGCTCATACAGTAAATGACTTCTATATTTTTGAGGAATTAAGTAAAAATGGAGTGACAGGTATTTATACTGATATTTTTCATGCTAATAGATTTAAATTAAATTGATATAATAATATAAAAGTCATTCACTTATAAGTCAATATATGAGATAATATAAAAATGTGATTAATAAAATATAACTCTCACTTCTACAGGTGGGAGTTTTAAAATGGGATAAAACAACGGTAAAAACATTTTAAGAAGAGAGGAATAGCAATGAAGATAGGATTTGATGACAGGAAGTACCTTGAAGAACAATCTCAATACATTTTAGAAAGAGTTAATAAGTACGATAAGCTTTATTTAGAATTTGGAGGAAAACTTATAGGCGATTTTCATGCAAAGAGGGTTTTACCTGGATTCGATGAAAATGCTAAAATTAAGCTACTATGCAAACTACGAGAAAAAGTTGAAATAGTTATATGTGTATATGCAGGAGATATAGAAAGAAATAAGATAAGAGGGGACTATGGGATTACTTATGATATGGATGTACTAAGACTCATAGACGATTTAAGAGCATATAACTTACTAGTTAACAGTGTTGTTATAACAAGATATGATGATCAGCCTTCAGCTACTGTATTCATCAATAAACTTGAGCGTAGGGGTATAAAAGTTTATAAGCATAGAGCAACAAAAGGTTATCCAACAGATATAGATACAGTAGTAAGTGAGGAAGGATACGGACAAAACCCTTATATAGAAACTACGAAGTCTATAGTAGTAGTTACAGCGCCGGGACCAGGGAGCGGGAAATTAGCAACGTGTCTTAATCAAATGTATCATGAATATAGCAATGGGAAATCTTCAGGATATTCAAAGTTTGAAACATTTCCAGTTTGGAATATTCCTTTAAAACATCCATTAAACATAGCCTATGAAGCAGCAACAGCTGATCTTAAAGACGTAAACATGATAGATTCATTTCATTATGATGCCTATAACGTATTAGCTACAAATTATAATCGTGATATAGAAACATTTCCCGTGTTGAAAAGAATAATAGAGAAGATAACAGGGGAAGAAGCAGCATATAAGTCTCCTACAGATATGGGCGTAAACAGAGTAGGATTCGGTATAACTGATGATAAAGTTATTAAAGAGGCATCTAATCAGGAAATAATAAGAAGGTACTTTAAAACAAGTTGTGAATACAAGAAGGGTTATGTAGACAAAGACACTTTCCAGAGAGTAAAGTTAATTATGGAAGAGTTAGACTTAAAAGAAAATGATAGATCGGTTGTAATTCCTGCAAGAGAATATTCTACTAAGCTAAAAGATGATTGTGGGAAAAACGAAATTTGTCCAGTAGTAAGTATAGAACTTGAAGATGGAAAAATATTAACAGGTAGAAGTTCTGAAATAATGGACTCTACATCGGCAGTTATATTAAATGCTATAAAGTATCTTGCGAATATATCTGACAATATTCACTTAATATCACCAGTTATACTTAAGCCTATTAGAGACTTAAAGATGAAGACTCTAGGAAGTGTAAGTGCAGCTTTAAACTGTGAGGAAATATTAATAGCTTTAAGTATTTGCGCGGCAACAAATCCAACGGCTCAAGTAGCAATGGAGAAGTTATCTGAGCTCGATGGTTGTCAAGCTCATTCAACTACCATATTAAGCCTGAGCAACGATCAAACTTTTAGGAAATTAGGTATAGATGTAACTTGTGATCCAGAATATCCGACAGATAATCTTTTTTATAATGAATAATTTTGTTAATATTTTATCTAAAAATAGGGAGCTATGTAGCTTCCTATTTTTTGTTTTCAATATGTTTAAAAATTATTACAAGTTCTTTACTTTCATTGACAATGAAAATTAACTATTATAAGCTATAAATAGAGCAAATTATGTTTATGACACCTAGTATTGGATATAGGTAAAATGTGTAGTTGAAGATAGGAGAGAATGAAATGAGTGAGGAAAATAATATAAAAGTACCAGGGGAAATATCTGAGTATCTTTGGACAAGGTATCTACCAGAAACTACTTATAAGGTATATGCTTTAATAGCTTATTTAAACAAAAAAAGAGCTATCTTAGACGCACAAATAGAAATAGAAAATAATATACCAAGAGTCATTCAAGAGAAGAAAGACATATTAAATAAGCTAGGATTTAAGTATCCAGAAAATAGACAGGAAGATATAGACTTGCTGTTGAAGTATAACCTTATAGAAATGTCTAAGGATGAAGATGGTGAAGATATATATGTACATGTATATCCTATAAAAAGGCCACAAGAAGTACTAAACATAGATGAAGAAGAGTTAAAAACACTAGATAATATAAAATTTGAGATAAAGCATGAACAAGCTTTAAACATGCTATTTACATTAATACTAAATAATAATGGTAAATTAACTTGCTCTGTAGATCATATAACAAAGACTACTAAGGTGAAGCTAACAGAGGTAAAAGAAGTCATGAACTATCTATTAAGTGAAGAAGGTTCTATAAAAGTTACAGGGAATAAAGATATAAAAAAATTAAAAAAGACGATAAAGTATATATAACGTTAGATGAAGAAGTTTTTAATCAAAAGAGATTTATGCTTTAATGACACTTATGAATATAAACTACTAAATGGGGGTAACTTTTATGAAAAAACAAAAAAATTATTTCTACAATCCTAGTTTCAACTTTAATAATATCTGGTACAAGTATAGGTTTAGCCCAAAGCGACACCAATATAATAACTTATAATGATAATAAATCAAAAGATAAAGATAAAGAATATAAAGAGAAAGAGAAAAAAGAAAAAGAAGAACGCAAAGAAAGTGAGAAAGTAGCAAAAGAGAAAGAGAAAAAGGAAAAGGAAGAACGTAAAGAGAAAGAAAAACAAGAAAAAGAAGAGCGTAAAGAAAAAGAAGATCAAGAGAAAGTAGAACGCAAAGAAAAGAAAAGCAGGAGAAAGTAGAGCGTAAAGAAAAAGAAGATCAAGAGAAACAAGAACGTAAAGAAAAAGAAAAGTTACTGAAAGAGAAAGAAAAAGAGCTTAAAGAAAAAGAAAAAGCCGAAGGCAAGGAAAATGAGAAAGATTTTTGGGAAATAAAGAGTAAAATTAAAGAACTTAAAAAAGAGTTAAAAGAAATAAGAAGAGGTCAATATAGCCAGGAAGAGCTACAAAAAATAGAAAGTATAGTTAATGAATTAAAACAAATTCATAAAGATATAAAAGTTCTTCCAGTTGAGAATATAGCAGTGAAAAACAAGGATATAAAGTTTGACACACCTCCAGTAATAAAAGAAGGAAGAACTCTAATTCCAGTGAGAGCTATCACAGAAGGATTTGGTGCAAACTTAGAATGGAATGAAGAAACTAAAGAAGTGAAAATAAATAAAGACGGAAATGAAATAATATTAAAAATAGGTAGTGACATAGCACTAGTGAATGGAAAAGAAGTAAAACTAGATGTTAATGCAAATACTTTTAGTAATCGTACTTATGTACCTCTAAGATTTATAAGTGAAAATTTAGGACTAAAAGTTGAATGGGACGATGAGAGTCAAACAGTAGAAATAGATGATGAAGATAATAGTGATGATGTAGATGATAAAGACGACATAAATGATATAGACGATGACTCTGATAATGATGATGATACAGATGACGATAACGATAACTAATAAATAGTTAAGAGAGGAGGAATTACCACCATAGATTTATTTAAGTGGTAATATACACATTATGAAGATAAGAGGAAAAAAATTTATATCTTTAGGACTAGCTACTATGATAACTATGAGCACATGCAGTGTATTTGCTAATACTGCAAATGGTTTTAAAGATGTTCCTAGTAATCACTGGGCAAAACAATATATAGATAGTGTTAGTAAAGAAGGATTATTTACAGGATACGAGAACAACATATTTAAACCAGAAGAAAGTATATCAAGATCGCAAGTAATTATACTTTTAACTAGATTAGTTAAACCGGATCAAGGCGAAGTAAATCAGGCTAAGATTAAATATGAAAGTGCGCTAACTAAAGCATTTGTGCCAGAATGGGCTAAAGCGGAAATAGCTTCTGCACTTTCAAGAGGAATTATACAAGAAAGTGAACTAAGTACACTTTTCAATAAAGATGGATCTCAGCCAAAGGCTATTAGATCAGAAGTGTGTAAATACCTTACAAGAGTTTTAGGACTGGAAAACGAGGCTAAAAGTAAGACAACCTTTAATCTACCTTTCAAAGATTCAGAGAAGATAAAAAAAGACGATATGCCGTACATAAGCATAATGTCAGAAAAGAAAATTATAAATGGAGATTCTAACGGTAATTTTAATCCTAATAATAGTCTAACTAGATCAGAAATGGCAAAAGTTCTTTCTGTAGCGAACGATTATAGAAAAGGAAATACTACAACGCCAGGAGTAACTACACAGGTAAAAGGAACTATATATAGCATTATAAACAATGCTACGAATAGTAATGAGATGTACTTAACTATAAGAGATACTAACTATAATCTAGTAGGGTACACTATAAACACCAATACTAAATTTTATATAGATAATAAAACTACAAGCATAAATGATTTTGCAAAAGACATGGAAGTAACTCTTGAAGTTACACAAGATAAAAAGGTAGTTAGTATGAAGACTGATAGTATAACTGAGGATTATGAGGGCACAGTTTATGGTGTAAGTACATCAGATAATACTATGACTGTAGAATATAAAATAAGTAAAAATAGTGATAAAACTGAGAGAAAAACATTTAAAGTAGATTCAAATGCAAAGATAAAAATAGATGGTAAAACGGGATATCTAAAAAATATAAGCAAAGGTGACTCAGTGGAAATAACAGTAGTGAATACTAAGATAACTGACATCGATGTAGACAGTAAGAACAAAGAAATAGAAGGTGTTATAAAGGAAATAGAATACAAAAAGGAAACTATTTTAACAATAAAGGGTGATGATAAGGAGACTTATAAATACCCGGTAAAAAATAAAGCTACTATAAAAAGAAATAGGAAAACAGCAAGTATAGATGATTTAAGAAGAGGCGACGAGGTAGAAATAACAGTTGAAGATGATGAAATAACAGAAATATATGCTGAATCTGTAGATAAAGATGATAAAGGAACTATAACAGGAATGAAGTATACATCTAGTGGTGTACAGATAACTATATCTAATAATGATGATGATGAAAGTAGTTATTATATTTCTAAAGGAGCAAGAGTATCTATAGATGGTGAAAGAAAAAGCACATCAGACATTAAATTAGGACAATATGTAGAACTAGAAATAGAAGGGGAAGAGGTAGTATCTGTTAAAGCTAGTGAAGTAAGTGTTAATGATAGCGTTACAGGTATTATAGAATATATTAATAAAAATGCTGAAGTAGTTACTGTTCTATCTATAGATAGCGGTAATAAGAAAGAAGTACAAGTTTCACTGTATGATGCGAATATAATAGATAGCAAAGGAAATACAGTGAGATTTAGTAGCTTAAAAGAAGGAGACACTGTGACTGTAGTGGGTAACCACGATGGAAGAATATTAAATGCTGCCACAGCTATAGTACTATCTTATAAAAAATAGAATATATATTAGTAAAGCAGGTATTATATAAATTTATATAATACCTGCTTTTTTATTGCTTTTAAGTGATAACTATTTATTTCCCATGACTCCTACAAAAATTTAAAAAATTATCAAAAATAAGAGGAATAATTTCCCGAATAGAGAATAAGTATTAGTGTAGGGGAAAAAAGTTACTTGGGGAAGTAACCAAAACAGTAGGCAAAGGGGGGTAATCCTATGAAAAGTAGGGTTATATGTGTAGATGATCAAATGGGGATAAGAATGCTACTGAAAGAAATCTTAAAAGAAGACTACAACGTAAAAACTGTGGGGACAGGCAAAGAAGCGATACAAGCATTTAAGGATTTTAGACCAGATGTGGTAATGTTAGATATGTGTTTAGAAGACATGAAGGGGACAGAAGTTCTAAATCACATAAGAGAAGTAGATAGTAGTACTAAAGTAGTTATGATTACTGGATATACAGAAGACGACATGTTGAGTGAAATTAAGTCATTTGAACCAGAATATATACTGCATAAGCCATTTGATATATTATCTATGAAGAAAAAGTTGAGGAATATAGTAGAAAGATGTAATTATAGCACATTTTATAATTAATAATGACACTATCAGACTTACCCTAGACCGTAAGCCTGATAGTGTTATTTTTTATTATGGGAAGGAATTATATCATTTATGAAGAATACTTTAGTTATAAGGGGAGGTGCCAGAGGAAGTGATAATCGATAGTAATATTAAAGTCGCTGTAACATGTCATAAATGCGGTAGGATAAATGTTGAACAATTAAATTTATTTAATTTGAATAGAGATGAAAAAGTAAAACTATCATGTTCATGTGGCTCCTTAAATGCTATAATAAATTCTAGGAATTTAAAAAATATATACTTAAGAATAAATTGTGTTGACTGTGGCGAAGAACATTTTTATAAATATAAAGTTAAAAATTTTATCAAGGGAACAGAAATACTTTGTATGGAAAATGGCATGGGGATAGCTATTATAGGAAACACTAAGGATATAAGCAGATATATAAAAGATGCTGAAAAGAATACATTAGAAGCGTTGAATGACGAAAAATTTCAGTATTTCTTCACGGATCACTATATAATGAAACAAAGTCTTGAAAGATTACAGTGGTTAAGAGAAAATGGAAGGGTAAACTGTGATTGCGGAAATGAGGATATCATTATAGAGGTATACTTTGATAGAATAGAATTAAGATGCACTAGATGCCATAGCACAAAGGTAATTTATGCTGAAAGTCAAGAAGACTTAAATAATTTTTATTGTAAAAATAAAATCAATATGCATAAGTATGAATTTGAATTTATAGATGCTATAAAAAATTCCGACAACAATAAATAGATGAAAAAACACAAGGAGTGATAGAATGTTAGTAACAGGTAAAGAATTATTATTAGATGCTGAAAAAAATGGATATGCAGTAGGTGCTTTTAACGTAAATAATATGGAGATAGTGCAAGCCATAATAGAAGCAGCTGAGGAAACTAAGTCACCAGTTATATTACAAGCTAGTCAAGGTGGATTAAAATATGCAGGAGTAGAATACATAGCTGCACTTGGACAATTAGCTGCAAAAAATGCAAGTGTTCCAGTGGCTATTCACTTAGATCATGGTACAGATTTTACACAAATAATGAAGTGTATAAGATATGGATTTACTTCAGTTATGATAGATGGATCTAAATATGTACTAGAAGAAAACATAGCTATAACTAAAAAAGTTATAGAAGTAGCAAGAGCTGTAGGAGTTTCAGTTGAGGCAGAGCTTGGTAAAATTGGTGGAACAGAAGACGATATAACTGTAGATGAGAAAGACGCTCTATATACAAATCCAGAAGAAGCACAAAGGTTTGTAGAAGAAACAGATGTAGACTTCTTAGCAATAGCTATAGGAACAGCACATGGACCATATAAAGGAGAACCAAAGTTAGATTTTGATAGACTTAAAGATATAAGAGAAAGAATAAGTACACCAATAGTACTTCATGGTTCATCAGGAGTACCATATGAAAGTCTTAAAAAGGCTATAAGTTTAGGTGTAAGTAAAATAAATATAGATACAGACGTTAGAATGGCATTTGCTAAGGGAGTAAGCGAACTTATATCTAAAAATCCTAACGAATATGACCCAAGAAAAATACTAGGGCCTGCTAAAGAAGAAATGAAAAAAGCTGTAATGGAAAAAATGGAAGTATTCGGATCAGTAAATAGAGCATAATTGGGAAATTATTTCTAATGGTTTTATAAAATTATAATAATTAGTTATTTCTGAGTAATAATATACTCGCGGGAGTTGAATTTCCTGAGAGGAAAGCTAAAGGGGGATTATAATGAAACTATTTATAGATACTGCTAATATAGAAGAAATAAAAGAGATAAATGACTGGGGAGTAATAAACGGGGTAACCACAAATCCATCCTTAATAGTAAAAGAAGGAAGAGACTTTGTAGAAGTTATAAAAGAAATAACATCTATAGTTGATGGGCCTATAAGTGCAGAAGTAATAAGTCTTAAGTCAGAAGAGATGGTACAAGAAGCTCTGGAACTTTCAAAAATCCACAAAAACGTGGTTATAAAAGTTCCGATGACGGATGAGGGATTAAAAGCTGTAAAGGTATTATCAAGTAAAAGTATAAAGACTAATGTTACATTAGTGTTTTCGGCTAACCAAGCTCTTTTAGCAGCTAAAGCTGGAGCAAGCTATGTAAGTCCATTCGTAGGAAGAATGGATGACATAGGAAATGAAGGAATTAATATAATAGAGGATATAATAACAATATTTGATATACATGGATTAGAAACAGAAGTAATATCGGCAAGTATAAGACACCCTATGCATGTTTTGGACTCAGCAAAAGCAGGTGCACATATATCTACAATACCATATAAAGTATTTAAGGATATGCTAAAACATCCAATGACTGACATAGGGATAGAAAAATTCTTAAAAGACTGGGAAGGTGCTAAGTAACTTAAAAGTTTACCTTTCAGATATCTTTTTAAGAAGAGATACTTAAGTCTTGAATATTTTAAATATTATTATTAACTAAAGACATAAAGAAGAAAGGAATGCTTAAATAGTATGGATAGAAATTTAGCTTTAAATATGGTCAGAGTAACTGAGGCAGCTGCATTAGCTTCTGCAAAGTATTTAGGAAGAGGAGATAAAATTGCAGCAGATCAAGCAGCAGTAGACGGAATGAGAAAAATGTTTGATACATTAAACATAGATGGAACAGTAGTAATAGGTGAAGGTGAAATGGATGAGGCTCCTATGCTTTATATAGGAGAGCAGATAGGAAAAGGTAGTGAGAATGGAATAAAAGTAGATATAGCAGTAGATCCTGTAGATGGAACTACTGCAGTTGCAAAAGGACTTTCAAATGCTATAGCAGTAGTGGCGATAGCACCTAAGGGATGCTTACTTCACGCACCAGATATGTATATGGATAAAATAGCAGTAGGACCAAAGGCAAAAGGATGTATAGATATAAATGCACCAGTAGAAGAAAATTTAAAAGCAGTTTCAAAAGCTCTTAAAAAGGATATATCAGAACTTACTGTAACTATATTAGATAGAGAAAGACATCAAGAAACTATAGATAGGATAAGAAAAGCAGGAGCAAGAATAAAGCTTTTTAATGATGGTGACGTGGCTACAGCTATAGCTACGTGTTTTGATGATTCAGGAGTAGATATTATGCTAGGAATAGGAGGAGCACCAGAAGGAGTTATAGCAGCAGCAGCACTTAAATGCATGGGCGGGGAGTTCCAAGGTAAATTAGTACCATATAATGATGAAGAACGTCAAAGATGCAAAGACATGGGAATTAGCGATGTTAATGAAGTATTAACTATGGAAGACTTAGTAAAAGGAAATGAAGTATTCTTTGCAGCAACTGGAATATCGGATGGAGACTTACTAAAAGGTGTAGTATACTTTGAGAACAATAAAGCTAAGACTCATTCTATGGTTACAAGAGCTGAGACTGGTACAGTTAGATTTGTAGAAGCGGTTCACAGATTAGATCAAAAACCTGAATACGCATATTAATATAACTAATCGGGGTAGTAAAATATTACTGCCCCTTACATATTCTATATACGTTGACTATAATAATTCTAAGTGGTAATATAAAATATAGTTATAGAAAAGTCCTGTCCTGACATGCTAATCTTATATAATTCCACAAAATTCGGAGGTGCAAACTCGATTGAATCGAAACGAACTAAGTAGTAAAAAATTAGATGACTTAAGAGAGATAGCTAAATCTATTGGTATAAAAAGCCATACTAAATATAGAAAAAGTGAATTAATAGATTTAATTTTAATGAATAAAGATAAAGAAGAAATTCAAAGTGAAGAAGAGAAAGAAGTAAAGGTAGAGGATGAAATTACATACAAAATTCCTCAAAAATTAACAGAAGAAATGGAATGTTCAGATGATATAAACACAGCAGAGGGAATACTAGAACTTATAGAAGGTGGTTATGGGTTCTTAAGGTGTGAAAATTATTTATCTGGAAGTGAAGATATATATGTATCTCCGTCTCAAATAAGAAGATTTAACTTAAGAACAGGAGACAAAATATTCGGAATAACTAGACCACCTAAAGCTGGAGAAAAATATAAAGCACTACTGTATGTAAAAAAGGTAAACGGAGAAGATCCAGAAACTGCAACCAGAAGACCTGATTTTGACACTCTTACCCCAATATATCCAGAAGAAAGAATAACTTTAGAGACTAATAAAGAAAACCTATCTATGAGAGTAATAGACCTTATAGCTCCATTAGGAAAGGGACAAAGAGGTATGATAGTAGCACCTCCTAAAGCTGGAAAGACTATACTTCTAAAAAATATAGCTAATAGTATAGCTGAAAATCATCCTGATATTGAAATAATATTTCTTTTAATAGATGAAAGACCAGAGGAAGTAACAGATATGCAAAGATCTGTGAAAGGTGATGTGGTATATTCAACTTTTGATGAGCTTCCAAGACACCATGCGAAAGTTGCGGAAATAGTTTTAGAAAGAGCTAAAAGACTAGTGGAGCATGGTAAAGATGTAGTAATTCTTTTAGATAGTATAACTAGATTAGCAAGAGCTTATAACTTAACTATACCACCTACTGGAAGAACGCTTTCAGGGGGACTAGATCCAGGGGCATTACATAAGCCTAAGAGATTTTTTGGTGCAGCTAGAAATATAGAAAATGGTGGAAGTCTTACTATACTTGCTACTGCCCTTATAGAAACTGGAAGTAGGATGGATGATGTTATATTTGAAGAGTTTAAAGGGACAGGAAATATGGAAATACATCTAGATAGAAAACTTTCAGAGAAAAGAATATTCCCTGCTATAGATATCCATAAATCAGGAACTAGAAAAGAAGATCTACTTCTAAATAAAGATGAGTTGGAAGTAACATGGTCTATAAGAAGGGCTCTTTCAAATTCACCAGTAGCAGAAGTAACAGAAAATGTGATCGATAAACTTTATAAAACACGAAATAATATGGAATTTATAGACATTCTATCCAAAATGAATGAAGAGTAAAATAAATTATATATATTCTTGAATTTAGGAAATTCATATGATATACTAAATTAGTTGAAAACTAAATCAAAATTAAATATATAGTTTTATACACTTAAAGAGAGAGGTGAATGTTGTGAAACAAGGAATACATCCAGATTACAAAAAAGCTAAAGTTAGCTGTGCATGTGGAAGTACATTTGAATCAGGTTCAGTAAAAGAAGAAATTAAAGTTGAAGTTTGCTCAGAATGCCACCCATTCTTCACAGGACGTCAAAAATTTGTTGACGCTGGTGGACGTGTAGAGAAATTCAATAAAAAATATGGTGTTAAATAGGCTAGATGCTTTAAGCTTCTAGTCTTTTTTTAATAGTTCGGAGGTGAAATCTTGTCAAGTATAAAGGACTTAGATAGAAAACCCAAACATATAACTAAAATAGGTGGTCAGGCTCTTATAGAAGGAGTTATGATGAGAGGACCTAAAGATATAGGAATAGCAGTTAGAAAGCCAGATGGAGAAATAGAATTAAAAGTAGATCCAATAGAAAATTTAACCACTAGAAATAAATTCTTTAAGCTTCCAATTATAAGAGGTGTGGTAGGTCTTATAGAAGCAATGGTTTTAGGTACTAAATCACTTATGTATTCAGCGGAATTTTTTGAGGATACAGGTGAAAGTGAACCTACTAAGTTTGACAAATTTATAGAAAAAGTATTTAAAGATAAAGCAGAAGACATATCTATATATATCACAGTTTTTGTATCTATATTAATATCTATAGGACTTTTCATGTTAGCACCTACATTTGTAACAAATTTTCTTAAAAATAAAGTACAAACACCTATATTGCTAAATCTTCTAGAAGGATTGATAAGAGTAGCAATATTCTTAATATATGTATTATCTGTATCTAGATTAGAAGATGTTAAAAGAGTATTTGAGTATCATGGGGCAGAGCATAAAACTATACATTGTTATGAAAATGAAGAAGAACTTACAGTAGAAAATGTAATGAAGTATCCAATCCTTCATCCAAGATGTGGAACTAGCTTCCTGTTTACAGTAATGATAATAAGCATATTAGTTTTCTCATTTTTTGGATGGCCAAGTCCGCTTCAAAGATTTATATCAAGAATAGTGCTATTACCAGTAATAGCAGGTATATCTTATGAAATAAATAGAATTATAGGTAAAAGCAATGGGAAATTCGCCTATATCGTTTCTTATCCAGGACTTCTAATTCAAAAATTCGCCACAACAAAAGAACCAGATGCTTCTCAGATTGAAGTAGCTATAGCAGCACTCAAAGGAGTATTAGTAGAAGATAAGGAAGCGGACAAATGGTAGAATATACTATAAATACACTTTTAAAAAAAGGAATAGAAAATTTAGGGGAAGGGGATTATTTAAATCCTCTTCTTGATTCACAAATACTTTTAGGATTTGTACTAGATGTTGAAAGAATGTATCTTTATACTCATAAAGATGATATTGTAGATAATAAAGATATGGAAAGATTTCTTGAATTAATAGAAAAAAGAAAAAAAAGATATCCTCTTCAGTATATTATAGGAAAGCAGGAATTTATGGGATTAGACTTCTTCGTAAAAGAAGGGGTTCTAGTACCTAGAGCAGATACAGAAATTTTGGTAGAAAGTATAATAGATATAGTGAAAAATGGGTATTTTAAAGATAAAGAAAACTTGAATATAGTAGATATAGGTACTGGAAGTGGAGCTATAACATTAAGTTTAGCTCACTACATAAAGAATTCTTTTGTTTATTCTGTAGATATTAGTGATATACCTATAGAAGTAGCAACGAAAAATAGTATAAATCTTTCACTAAATAATAGAGTGAAATTTTTGAAAGGAAACTTACTGGAACCTTTACAAAAAGAAGAGTTAAAAAATAGAGTTGATATATTAGTATCTAATCCACCATATATCCCATCAAATGTTATAGATGATCTTCAAACAGAAGTTTCAGATTATGAGCCTAGGCTGGCACTAGATGGTGGAGAGGATGGATTAGACTTCTATAGAGATATAATAAAAAGTTCTGATATATATTTATCATCAAAGGGTATGATAGCATTTGAGATAGGATATGACCAAGGAGAAGCAGTAAAAAATCTATTGAAAAAAAATGGTAAATTTGAAGATATAAAAATAATTAAAGACTTATCAGGATTAGATAGAGTTGTATTAGGGTTTCACGATGAACAAAGTTAGACTACTTTAGATTTGCACTAAGTCTAAGATAAGTAAAACCTTTAGTTTTAAAGCAGGGAGTTGTAAATATGAATTTATTTAAGCTTTTTATAGCTTTTTTTAAGATAGGATTTTTCACTATTGGTGGGGGATATGCAATGCTTCCTCTTATACAAAGAGAGGTTGTAGATGAAAATGGTTGGCTTACGACAGATGAATTTCTAGATGCAATTGCCATATCACAAACTTCACCAGGTGCAGTAGCGATAAATATATCTATATTTATTGGATATAAGTTAAATGGATTTCTAGGAGCAATAGTATGTACACTTGGAACAGTTCTCCCATCTCTTATATCTATCTTAGCTATAGCTATGTTTTTTTATAAATTCAAAGATATAGAGGTAATAAAAAAAATATTTTTAGGTATAAGACCAGCAGTAGTGGCAATGATTGCATCAGCTGTATACTTTTTAGGTAAATCATTAAAATTAAAAAAAGAAACAACTATAATGGCTATAGTAAGCTTTATTATAATAGTCTTTTTAGATGTGAATCCTGTAATTGTAATACTAATAGGAGGAACATTTTCTGCATTTTACTATAAGTATAAAGATGCTGGAGAAGATAAAGAAGGTGAAGGGGAATGATTTTTAAATTATTTTGGGCTTTTTTCAAAGTAGGAATGTTTAGCTTTGGTGGAGGATATGCAATGCTTCCATTCATGCAGAAAGAAGTTATAGAAGTACATAATTGGTTAACTCCTCATGATTTTTTAGATATTCTAGCAATAGCTCAGATAACACCAGGTCCAGTGTCTATAAATACAGCTACGTTTGTAGGATATCAGCTAAAAGGGGTTTTAGGATCTATAGTAGCTACAACTGCAGTAGTTATGCCTTCGTTTATCATAGTACTACTTATATCTCTATTCTTTGAAAAGTTTAAAAAGTCTAAAACTGTAGAAAGAATATTCAAGGGGTTAAGACCCATAATACTTGGACTTATAGCATCGGCAGCAGTAGATATAGGAAAAGGAGTATTTATTGACTTTAAAAGTGTACTTATAGCTATTTTGATATTTTACTTGATGGCATTTAGGAAAGTAAATACAATATTAATTATTGTTTTATCTGGTGTATTAGGTGTTTTACTTTATTAAATAAATATGCTAAAATATATGGTTGAATGAATTCAAAAAGAAACTGTAAATGAGATTGAAAAATTTTCATATAATTATATGAGAGGTGAAAAATTTGTTAGACAAATTGGAATTTATAGAAAAAAGATATCAAGAACTAAATGAAAAGATAGCTGATCCAGAAATCATTAGCAATATTTCAGAGTGGCAAAAATACGTTAAAGAACATTCAGATATAGAAGATGTAGTACTAAAATACAAAGAATATAAAGCTTGTTTAGAACAATTAGAAGAAAATAAAGAAATGTTAAAAGATAAACTAGATGAAGACTTTAGAGAGTTAGTGAAATTAGAAGTAGATGAACTAGAAGAAAAAATAGAGGTAATATCTGAAGAATTAAAAGTATTACTAATACCAAAGGATCCTAATGATGACAAAAACGTTATAGTAGAAATTCGTGCAGGTGCTGGTGGAGATGAAGGTGGTATCTTTGCAGGAGACTTACTTAGAATGTATACTAGATACGCAGAAAGACAAGGTTGGAAAACTGAAATGATGAGCTTACACGATCAAGGTGTAGGAGGAGTTAAAGAAGCATCTTTCCTAATAAAAGGTAAGGGAGCATATAGTAGACTTAAATATGAAAGTGGAGTACACAGAGTACAAAGAGTTCCAGCAACAGAATCAAGTGGTAGAATTCATACTTCAACAGCTACTGTAGCAGTACTTCCAGAAGCAGATGACGTAGATATAGTAATAAACCAAAATGATGTAAGGGTAGATGTTTTCCGTTCATCTGGTAATGGTGGGCAAAGTGTTAATACTACTGACTCGGCAGTTAGACTTACACACACACCTACAGGTATAGTTGTATCTTGTCAAGATGAGAAATCGCAGCTAAAAAATAAAGAAAAAGCATTTAAAATTCTTAAGGCTAGACTTTATGATAAAATGATAGAGGAGCAAAATGCTGAAATAGCTCAAGAAAGAAAGTCTCAAGTTGGTACTGGAGATAGAAGTGCAAAAATAAGAACTTATAACTTCCCACAAGGAAGAATAACAGACCATAGAGTCAACTTAACAGTATATAAGCTAGACGCATTTTTAGATGGTGATATAAACGAAATGTTAGACTCATTGATAACTACAGCACAAGCAGAAAAACTACAACAAGTGGAGTAATTATATTACTCCACTTATAAACATTCCTAATAAAAATCCTACACCTATTCCAATTGTGGAAAATCTTCCTTTATATAGACCTTTAGCATTTGGAATAAGCTCACCACAAGTTATGTAAAGCATAGCACCACCAGCAAATGCTAAGCAAAGAGCTATAAGATTACTAGAGATGTTACCTAAAATAGCACCTAAAAGAGCACCAATTCCAGTAGGAATACCTGTAAGAATACTTAGTAGAAATATTCTTAGATCAGACATACCACCAATTTTTAAAGGAATGGCTACAGCCATACCCTCTGGTAGATCATGTAGGGCTATAATAATAGCCATAGTTAAGCCGAACTTAGGGTTAACTATGAAACTAGAACCTATAGCTAAACCTTCTGGAAAGTTGTGTAGTCCTATACCTATACCTAAAAGTATACCAGCCCTGGTAAATTTATTTTTGCTTTTATTAAAAGAATTAGAGTTGCCTTCATGCATAAGATTTTCAACAAGGAACATTATCAGCATACCAAGGGATACTCCAAATATTTCAATCCATAGTCCTCCAATTTCAAAAGACTCAGGTAAAAGATCGAAAGTTACTACAGCTAACATAACTCCACTAGTTATACCTAACACAAGACCCATGACTCTATCACTAGGTCGTATAAACTTAACTGCTAAGATAGCACCTAGTCCAGCTCCTAAAACACCAACTAGGCATCCAATTAGTGAAATAACTAAAGTATCATTCAAGAACATCACCACCTTAGTAAAAGATATGAATATAGTAGAGAAAATATTATTTAAAAAATGGATTACTATATAGAATATGTGGTATAATAACGTTAAATTAAGTTGGAGAGGTGATATGCATGGAAAATGAAATATTAAGAATATTAAAAGACATGCAAAAGGATTTATCTAGGTTGAAAGAAGATATATCCAGTATTAAAGCCACTCAAGAAGAACACACTCAATTATTAAGAATCTTAGAACACAAAACGGATGTTGTAAAAGCAGAACAAGATAAAACTAACGTGAATTTAGCTCATATTGAAGGAGAAATTGGGGGAATTAGGTCTGATATATCAAAAGTAGAAATTATAACAGCAAAGAATTGGTCGGATATAGCAACATTAAAATTAACTAAATAGAACTTAACTTCTTTTAAGGGGATAGCCCCTTATTTTTTTGTGAAAAATACTAATTAATAAATTAGGAAGGGAAAAATATGAAAAAAGTCTACAAAACTAATAAAGATAAAAAATATAAATACTGAAAGAGAAAAGATGAAAGAAGCTTCTCAGGTAATAAAAGAAGGTGGCCTAGTTGCATTTCCTACAGAAACAGTATATGGGTTAGGAGCAAATGCATTAGATGAAAATGCAGTATCAAAAATATTTAAGGCAAAGGGCAGACCAAGTGATAATCCACTTATAGTTCATATATGTGATGTAAATCAATTAGATGATTTAGTAGAAGAAATACCTGAGAGAGCAAAAATCTTAATGGAAAAGTTTTGGCCTGGATCTTTAACACTTTTATTTAAAAAAAGTCAATTAGTACCACTAAAGACTTCTGGTGGTCTAGATACAGTAGCTATAAGAATGCCAGATAATAAAATAGCATTAGAACTAATAAAACAGTCCAACTTACCAATAGCAGCACCAAGTGCAAATACATCTGGAAAACCAAGTCCTACAAATCCATCACATGTTATGGAAGATTTAGAAGGAAAGATAGATGTATTAGTAGATGGAGGAAATACAGGAGTAGGACTAGAATCAACAGTTCTAGACATATCTACAGAAATACCAGTGATACTAAGACCAGGTGGTATTACGTTGGAAGATTTACTTTTGATTTTTCCAAAAGTAGAATATGATCCAGCACTAGAAAACAATAATCAGGATATCACTCCAAGATCACCAGGACAAAAATATAGACATTATTCACCAAAAGCAATGATGAAAATATTTAGTGGAAATTCAGAAAATGTATATAATGAGATACAAAAATTAAGTAATGAATATGTAAAAGAAGGTTATAAAGTAGGCATAATGATTACTAGTGAAAGCAAAGACAGATACAGCTGTGAAAATACTATAGTAATGGGTGACAAAAAAAATCCACAAACAATAGCTACAAATCTATTCCATATACTTAGACAATTTGATAAACTAAATGTAGACATAATAATAGCAGAAGGTGTAGAAGAAAGTGGAATAGGAAAAGCTATTATGAACAGAATGAAAAAAGCAGCTGGTGGAGATATAACTTACGTATAATATATAGTGTAGGTTTTGAAAGATAGGGAGGTATTTTTTTGAAGGTTCTATTTGTATGTACAGGGAACACTTGTCGTAGTAGTATGGCTGAAGGACTATTTAAAGATATGCTTAAAAGTTTGGGAAAAGATAATGAAATATCTGTATCGTCAGCAGGAATATATGCTATGAATAATCAAAGTGCATCTGAGAACGCTATAATAGCTATGAAGAATAAATTAGTAGATATTTCAAATCATAGATCTAAACAAATAACTATGGAAATGATAGAAGAGTCTGATATAATACTTACGATGACTAATGGACATAAGCAAGCTATATTACAAGCAAGTCCTGGTATAAATAGTAAAGTATTTACACTCAAGGAATTTGTAGGACTAGATGGAGATATAGCAGATCCATTTGGAGGATCGATAGAAATATACGAAGAGAGCTTAAAAGATATAAAAATAGCTTTACAAAGACTAACTCAAAAGTTAATAGAGGAGGAGCGCTAATGAAAATAGGATTAGGTAGCGATCATGGTGGTTATCAGTTAAAAGAAAAGATAAAAAAACACTTAGAAGAAAAAGGCATAGAATGCATAGACTATGGAACTAACTCAGAAGATTCTGTAGACTATCCGGAGTTTGGAAGAAAAGTAGGAGAAGCGGTTGTAAGTGGAGAGTGTGATAAAGGTATAGTTTGCTGCGGGACAGGTATAGGAATATCTATAGCAGCTAACAAAGTAAAAGGAGTAAGATGTGCTTTATGTGGCGATACATTCTCAGCTAAGATGACTAGAGAGCATAATGATTCAAACGTACTAGCCCTTGGACAAAGAGTGACAGGGGAAGGACTAGCATTAGAAATAGTTGATACATGGATAAAAACAGACTTTGAAGGTGGCAGACATCAAACAAGAATAGAGAAAATTAGTGATATAGAAAAAGACTATATGAAGTAAAAATTACAACAAAAAACTATATATAAAATTTTTGAAATTGAAAGATACATAAAGTTCAATTTTAAAAATTTTATATACTTGAGAGGAGATTTTTATATGGAAAAACTCATAGTTATGGATCATCCATTAATAAAACACAAAATAACTTATATTAAAGACAAAAGTACAGGAGCAAAAGAATTTAGAGAGCTTATAAAAGAAGTAGCAATGCTAATGGCCTACGAAGTTACTAGAGAGCTACCTCTTAAAAAAGTAGAAATAGAAACTCCACTTACAACTACAGAGTCAGAAGTTATATCAGGTAAAAAATTAGGAATAATACCTATATTAAGAGCTGGACTTGGAATGGTAGATGGTATGCTAAACTTAATACCAACAGCTAAGGTAGGACATATTGGATTATATAGAGATCCAGAAACATTAGAGCCAGTAGAGTACTACTGCAAATTACCAACAGATGTAGAAGAAAGAGAGCTTATAGTTATAGATCCTATGCTTGCTACTGGCGGATCAGCTAAGGCTGCTATTACATTCCTGAAAAATAGAGGAGCTAAAAATATAAAATTAGTAAGTATACTAGGATGCCCAGAGGGAGTAGCTACAATTCATAAAGAGCATCCAGATGTAGATATATACTTAGGATGTTTAGATGAAAAATTAAATGATCATGGGTATATACTTCCGGGACTTGGAGATGCAGGAGATAGACTATTCGGAACAAAGTAAAAAGTAAAAGGCACTGTCAATATATTAAGTTTAATATTGACAGTGCCTTTTTAATTATTTTGTTTCTTGAAAATGACAACTAAAATAAACTATAATAGAATTAAAAGAGATTGTTGGAGACTATTTTATAGGAGGCTAATATGAGACCTACATGGGATGAATACTTTATGGAAATAGCCAATGTGGCCAAAAAGAGATCAACATGCTCAAGAAGACAAGTAGGAGCAGTAATAGTAAAAGAAAAAAGAATATTATCAACAGGATATAATGGAGTTCCTACGGGAATTAAACATTGTGATGAGGTAGGATGTTTAAGGGATAAACTAAAAATACCATCAGGAGAAAGACATGAACTTTGTAGAGGATTACATGCTGAACAAAATGCAATCGTAAATGCAGCAAATTTTGGAGTTAGCCTAAAAGGTTCTATTCTTTATTCCACTACGCAGCCATGCATACTATGTACTAAAATGATAATAAATGCAGGTATAGAAAAGGTAGTTTATGAGAATGGATATCCAGACGGACTGTCTTTAGAAATGCTGAAGGAAGCAGGGATAGAACTACTACAGATATAAATATGTAATAAAATTTTAATAAATAGCTAAAACTTAGTAATATACGAATATATGAACTGTAGATAATGCTAGATACATTGACTAAGGAATATATATATAGTAAAATCTTTCTAAGATGTGTATCTAGGTAGAAGTGTGTGTACTTCTAGATAAGAGGAGAGTGCTGATATGACAATATCTTACTTAATAGCCTTTATTTTACCATTCGTATTGGCTTATATATTTACACCAATTGCTAAAAAGTTAGCTCACAAAGTAGGAGCTATAGACGTTCCAAAAGATGAGAGAAGAGTTCACAAACAGCCTATACCAAGACTTGGAGGTCTAGCAATATATTTAGCAACTATCATTTCGATAATAATTTTAGCTCCAATAGATAAAACTACTATATCTATTCTAATAGGTGGAACGATAATAGCTGTAACTGGAATTATAGATGATATAAAACCGATGTCAGCTAAAGTTAAACTGTTATTTCAAATATTAGCAGCAGTAGTAGTTATCTTTGGAGGAGTCAAAATAGAATTTATTACAAATCCTTCTAGTAAAGAACTTTTAGCATTAAAAGGATTTGCCATACCTATAACTATATTTTGGATAGTTGGAATAACTAACACATTAAATCTTATAGATGGACTGGATGGACTTTCTGCTGGAGTAAGTGGAATTTCATCCTTATCATTTTTATTTGTTGGACTAAATGTAGCTTCAAAGCTTGATGATCCTAGCATTATGGTATTACCAATACTTATGGCAGTAATATTAGCAGGATCTGCGTTTGGATTTTTACCACATAATTTTAATCCAGCTAGGATATTTATGGGGGATACTGGTTCGCTGTTTTTAGGATTTATGCTTTCTATCATAGCTATAGAAGGATATCTAAAAAGCTTTGCTACTATAGCAGTAGTAATACCAATACTTATATTAGGTATACCAATATTTGACACATCATTTGCAATACTTAGAAGATTAGCAAATAAAAAACCTATAATGGAAGCAGATAGAGGGCATCTCCATCATAGACTTTTAGATAAAGGATTTTCTCAAAAACAAACAGTATTAGTACTATATAGCATAAGTATATTACTGGGAATATCTGCCATACTATTTACAAATTTAAGCTTTGGAATTGGAGTAGTAGTTCTAGGACTAGTATCAAGTTTAATTTACAATGCAGCTAGTACAAGAAATAAACTGGGAATAAGAGCAACTCAAACGAAAAGAAAACATAAAGATAGATAGGAGATATGAAGATGAATAAAATAAAGGTGTTAACTGTATTTGGGACAAGACCTGAAGGTATAAAAATGGCACCTATAATAAAAAAATTAAACGAAAACGAAAATATAATTCACAAGGCTTGTGTTACAGGTCAGCATAGAGAAATGCTAGATCAAGTATTAGAGATATTCAATATAGTACCAGATTATGATTTAAATATTTTTCAAAGTGGACAAACACTTACAGAGATAACTACTAGATCATTAGAAGGATTAGAAAGTATAATAAAAGAATTTGAACCAGATATACTTCTAGTTCAGGGAGATACAACTACAGTATTTTCTGGTGCACTAGCAGGATTCTATAATGGAGTGAAGATAGGTCATGTTGAAGCAGGACTTAGAAGTGGAGATCTTTATTCTCCTTTTCCCGAAGAAGCAAATAGAAAGCTAACAGGAGTTGTTACGAATTTTCACTTTGCTCCTACAGAAACTAGTAAAAGAAATTTATTAAGTGAGGGTTATGAAGAAGAAAAGATATATATAACAGGAAATACATCAATAGATGCATTGTTACAAGTGGTTTCTGATGACTATAAGTTTGAAAATGATCTACTGAACAATTTAGACTATAAAAATAAAAAGATAATATTATTAACTTCTCATAGAAGAGAAAATTTAGGAACACCTATGGAGAATATATTTACTGCTATGAAAGAAGTAGTAGAAAAAAATGAAGATGTAGAAGTTGTATTTCCTATACACTTGAACCCAAGAGTAAGAGAAATAGCAAATGGAATTCTATCTAATCATGATAGGATACATATAATAGAGCCATTAGACTATTTACCATTTGCAAACCTTCAAGCTAAAACTTATCTAATAGTTACAGATTCTGGAGGTATACAGGAAGAAGCACCAACTCTTGGCAAGCCTGTATTAGTAGTTAGAAAGGAAACAGAAAGACCAGAGGGAATAGAATCTGGTACGGCAAAATTATTAGGTCTGGAAAAAGAAGACATATTTAGAGAAGTAGACTTACTTGTAAACAACAAAGATGAATATGAAAAAATGGCTAATGCAGTTAATCCTTATGGAGATGGCAAGGCTTCGGATAGAATAGTTGAAATAATAGTAAAAAATTTAAAATAGAATGGTGAAATAATAAGACAAGTAATTGTATCATGTATACAGTATGTGTATACATGGTCAGATATACTTGTCTTATTTTTGTTTTTGTTTTACAATAGAAAACAAACGATCAAGAATTTTGTAGGTATTTGTATCATGAATTGAAAATTTTCCAAGAACTAAACATATATTATTTGAAAAAGTATGCTTGTAAAGATTTTAAATTTTACTTATATAGTGTTGCAAAAAAAATAGGAGTGATAAAATTGAAGTTAAATAAAAAAGCACTTCAAAATATTGCCTTGGTTTCACAAATAGGAATATCTATGATAACACCAATCATAATATGTATATTATTAGGCAATTATTTGGATAAAAAGTTTAATACTAATCTTATTTTTTTAGTCATATTCATAACTATAGGGGTAGGATCAGCATTTACAAGTGTTTATAAGTTGGTATCTAAAGACTTTGACGAAAAAAGGAAGTGAAAATATGAGCTTAGGTGAAAATTACTTTAGTACAATTGTAAAGCGAAGTATAATACTAGTAGCCATTATTTCAGGAATAATACTGATAACTTTTAAAGACCCTAAGCCATATTTATATGGAATTATATTTGGCTCTATTATAAATCTTTTGAACTTTAGGCTTATGTATATATCGACAAAAAAAGCCATGTCACTTTCATTTGGTGGTGCACAGTCTCATGTAACAAGAAACTACTTTATACGATTCACTATATACGGCATAGTTATATTGGTAGCCTCCAAAGCAGATTATATAAATTTAATAACAGTAATATTAGGTTTTTTTATAGTCAAAATAGTTATTCTAGCAGACACTTTTCTTGACGAAATAAGAGGAAAACGAAAATAAATGTAAAATATATATAGAGTAGTTATTATTTTGTATGTCCAAATCGCAAGAAAACGTTACCCAACTAAAGATATTTTAATATAAATTTAAAATATAAATTTTTTAATTTTCAAACATCAATATTAATCTAAAACTTAAACCAGCAAGAAAGGAGGTAAAACTACGTATGGGGATTGAACTTAAAATATTTGGTAGCACTATCAATGATACAGTTGTGAACTCATGGATTATAGTTATAGCCTTGTCCATATTCGCTATAATTATAAACAAGAAAATTAAAAATACTAATCCTGGTGAAAAACCTAAAGGAATATTAAATGTATTAGAAATACTTGTAACAGCAGTTCAGGGCTTGGTTGATCAGACTATGGGTAAAGGTAAAACTAGAGATGCATTGAAGCCATATATATTTACATTGGCAATTTTCTTAGCATGTGCTAATTTATTTGGACTTCTAGGATTTTCGTCGCCAACCTCAGACTATAATGTTACACTAGGGCTTACTATAATAACTTTTGGACTAGTGCACTATTACGGGTTGAAAACTAATAAGCTAGGGGGATATCTTAAAGGATATTTCGAACCTGTAGCTGTAATGTTCCCACTTAATGCAGTAGGTGTATTTGCAGATCCAATTTCACTTTCTTTCCGTTTATTTGGAAACATATTAGCAGGTGGAATAATATTAAGTCTAGTATACAATGGGTTAAAAGCAATAACAGCATTTATAGTACCATTTGTATCATTACCCTTACATGCTTACTTTGACGTATGGGGAGGACTACTACAAACATTTATATTCATTATGATCTCTATGGTTAAAATAAGTGAGAATTTACCATCTGAAGCAGATGATAAATAAGTTTATAGCAAAGTTAATTTCTTAATATATAAGATACTTTGTTTAATATTAAAATAATAAAACTCTTAAAGGAGGAAATAAAAATGATTCAAGGAATTTCAAGTGAAGCTTTTGTATTAGGATGTTCAGCAATAGGAGCTGGCTTAGCTGTTATAACAGGTATAGGAGCTGGTATAGGACAGGGAAGTGCTGCAGGTAGAGCGGCAGAAGCAGTTGGTAGACAACCAGAAGCTCAAGGGGACATCATAAAAACGATGATTCTTGGTCAGGCGGTTGCTGAGTCAACTGGTATCTACGGACTAGTTATAGCAATTATATTATTATTTGTAAGACCATTAATGGGTGCATTATAAGATATATGAGTGAGATATAAGAGAGAGGTGGGTTGACCTATCCATCTCTTAAATATATTTCCCTTTATATGAAAGAAGGAGGCGAACTATATTGGAAGTAAAATTAATGCCAGACATACCCAATTTAGTGCTGCAAATTTCATCTACACTAGTTTTATTTTTAGTTTTGAGACACTTCTTATATGCACCAATAGTGAGAATGCTAGCAGCTAGAAGTGAAAAGGTTTATGAAGAAATGGCAGAAGCTAAAAAACAAAATGAAGAAGCTACAAGCTTAAGAATAGAGTATGAATCAAGAATTCAAGAAGCTAAAGACGAGGCAAGAAATATAGTAGAAGGAGCTAAGAAAAGAGGAGACCAACTCAAAGATGAAATTGTTCTGGAAGCTAAGAATGAGTCAAGCAATATACTAGCAAAAGCTAGAACTGATATGGAAAGAGAGAAAGAAAAAGTTCTTAATGACTTAAAATCAGAAGTAGTAGAAATAGCAATGCTTGCAGCTACTAAAGTAGTAGAAAAAGATTTAGATGAAAATACCCACAAAAACATGATAAACAAGTTTATCACTGAGGTAGGGGAATCAAAATGGAAAAATTAGTAGGTAAAAGATATGCTGAGGCTCTTTTCGAAGCTGGTTTGGAGTTAAATAAACTAGAAGAATTTAAAAATGAAATAAAATTTGTATCAGATGTTTTTGAAAGTGAAAAAAAGCTAAAGTCTGCCTTTGAGCACCCTAAGCTTTCTAAAAATGAAAAAAAGATATTATAAATGCATTGTTTAAGGAAAAAGTATCAGGTGAAATACTGAATCTTTGCTATATAGCTATAGATAAAAGAAGAGAAAAATATCTTGGAATTATAAGCAAAGAATATAAAGAGCTTTCAAACAAGCAACAGGGAATAGTTGAAGCTATAGCTACTACAGCTATTACCATGAGTGAAGAAGAAATAGCTCAATTACAAGAAAAACTTTCAAAACAATTGAACAAAAAAGTTGTCCTTACTAACACTATAGACAGTTCAATAGTTGGAGGAGTTCTTGTAAAAGTAGGAGATAAAATTATAGATGGTAGTATAAAAGGCAAACTAGATGATATATATAGAAGCCTTAATAATATGAAATTGACAAGAGAGTAGGGGTGAAAGACTAATGAATCTAAGACCTGAAGAAATCAGTTCAATTATAAAAGAACAGATTAAAAGATATGAAAAAAAGCTTGACGTTGTAGACGTTGGGACAGTTATTCAAGTTGGAGATGGTATTGCCAGAGTTCATGGACTGGAGAACTGTATGGCTGGTGAGCTATTAGAATTTCCAGGAGACGTTTATGGGATGGCTCTTAACTTAGAGGAAGATAATGTAGGTTGCGTTTTATTAGGTTCAGATGACAATATCAAAGAGGGAGATACAGTAAAGAGAACTGAAAGAATAGTTGAAGTTCCAGTTGGTGAATCTCTTGTAGGTAGAGTTGTAAACTCATTAGGGCAACCAATAGATGGTAAAGGGCCTCTAAATACTGATAAGTTTAGACCAATAGAAGCACCTGCTTCTGGAGTTATAGCGAGAGAGTCTGTATCAGTTCCTCTTCAAACAGGTATAAAGTCTATTGACTCTATGTTCCCAATAGGTAGAGGACAAAGGGAGCTTATAATAGGAGATAGACAAACAGGTAAAACAGCTTTAGCTATAGATACTATATTGAATCAAAAAGGTCAAGATATAATTTGTATATATGTAGCTATCGGACAAAAAAGATCAACAGTAGCTCAAATAGTAAACACTCTAGAGTCTAGAGGAGCTATGGACTACAGTATAGTAGTTTCAGCTACAGCAAGTGAGCTTGCACCACTTCAATATATAGCACCTTACACAGGAGTTACTATTGGAGAAGAATTTATGTATAACGGAAAAGACGTTCTTATAATATATGATGATTTATCGAAACATGCGGTTGCTTATCGTGCAATGTCTTTATTACTTCGTAGACCACCAGGACGTGAGGCATACCCTGGAGATGTATTCTACTTACACTCAAGACTGCTTGAAAGAGCTGCAAGGGTAAACAAAGAAAATGGTGGAGGATCAATAACTGCACTACCGATAATAGAAACTCTTGAAGGAGATATATCAGCATATATCCCGACAAACGTAATATCTATCACAGATGGACAGATATTCCTGGAGTCGGAATTATTCTTCGCAGGACAAAGACCTGCAGTTAATGCTGGACTTTCGGTATCACGTGTTGGGGGAGCCGCACAAATTAAAGCTATGAAAAAAGTATCAGGTGGACTTAAACTTGAACTTGCACAATATGCGGAGTTAGCTGCATTCTCACAGTTTGGATCGGATCTTGATAAAGAAACTAAAGAGAGACTTGACCAAGGTGAAAGAATAATGGAAATCCTTAAACAAGGACAGTACAAACCGTTATCAGTAGAGAAACAAGTTATGATAATATATGCAGTTACTAAGAAATATCTAACTGATATACCTGTAAATAGAGTGGCTGCTTTTGAATCTGAATTCTTAAGTTTTATGGAAACTAGTTATCCTCAAGTAGGTAAATCTATAGTTGAGACTAAAGATCTTACTGAAGAGACAGAAAAAGAGTTAGTTAAAGCATTAGAAGAGTTTAAGAAAAGTTTCTCATAGAACTAAAGATCGGCAAGCACTTAAAGAAAGAGGTGAATACAAGCCGTGGCTCAAGGAATGAAAGACATAAAGAGAAGGATGCGTAGTATCGGAAGTACTATGAAGATCACTAAAGCTATGCACCTTGTTTCCTCAGCGAAATTAAGAAAAGCTAAGGAAAACGTTGAAAAAAGTAGACCTTATTATGAAACTATAGTAAATAGTGTAAAAAGAATACTATCTTCAACTACTGGGCTTAAACATCCTTTTCTAGAAAATAGAGAAGTTAAAAAAACAGCGTATATAGTAGTAACAGCTGATAGAGGGCTAGCAGGAGGATTTAACAGTAATATTCTTAGAGTATCTGAGCATGAAATAGATAAAGAAAAGTCAGTTGTAATAGTAATGGGTTCTAAAGGAAAAGATTACTTTACTAAAAGAGGCTATAATGTTATAGAGTCTTATATTGGTATGACTGAAGAGCCAGAATTTATTCATGCAAGAAATGCTGCAAATATAGCTATAGAGTTATATAGAAAAAGAGAAGTGGATGAGGTAAAACTTATCTATACAAAATTTATAAGTGTGATATCTCAGGAGCCTACAGTAAATAAACTTCTTCCATCAGATATAGATACAGACAATGTACAAGAAGAGAAGAGTTTGGTACAAGTACAGTATGAGCCGTCACCAGAAGAGGTTATAGATTATCTTATACCTAAGTACATCCAAAGTGCTATATATGGCGGACTTGTAGAATCTGCTGCAAGTCAACAAGGAGCCAGAATGACAGCTATGGAGTCTGCTACAGATAATGCAGAGGAAATGATAGATGAACTAGGATTAAAATATAACAGAGCACGTCAGGCTGCTATAACTCAGGAAATATCAGAAATAGTAGGTGGAGCAGAGGCTCTTAAATAGTTGTACAATTTTTTAGGCAGAGGAGTGAAGCAAATGGCTGAAAAAAACATAGGTAAAATATCACAAATAATAGGACCTGTGTTAGATATAAGATTTAGTGAAGAAAATCTACCAAAGCTTTTAAATGCCATCGAGATAGATAATAAGGGAGAAAAATTAGTAGCTGAAGTAGCGCAACATATAGGAGACGATACTGTTAGATGTATCGCCATGTCTTCAACTGATGGACTTGTAAGAGGAATGGATGCAGTAGACACAGGATCAGCTATTACAGTACCAGTTGGTAAAGGAACTCTAGGAAGATTATTTAATGTTCTAGGAGAGACTATAGATAAACAAGGTCCTGTAAAGAATGCTAAGTCGGCACCTATTCATAGACAGGCTCCTTCATTCGAAGAGCAAGAAGTAGCTACAGAAATCTTTGAAACTGGTATAAAAGTTATAGACCTTATAGCACCTTATGCAAAAGGTGGTAAGATAGGACTATTTGGTGGAGCTGGAGTTGGAAAAACAGTTCTTATTCAGGAGCTTATAAATAACATAGCTACACAACACGGTGGATTATCAGTATTCTCTGGTGTTGGAGAGAGAACCAGAGAAGGTAATGACCTTTATTATGAGATGAAAGAATCAGGAGTTATTGATAGAACAGCTCTAGTATTTGGTCAAATGAATGAGCCACCTGGAGCAAGAATGAGGGTTGCATTAACTGGACTTACTATGGCAGAGCACTTTAGAGACCAAGAAGGACAAGACGTGTTACTATTTATTGATAATATATTCAGATTTACACAAGCGGGTTCTGAAGTTTCGGCTCTTCTTGGACGTATGCCTAGTGCCGTTGGTTACCAACCTACACTAGCTACAGAGATGGGTCAACTTCAAGAGAGAATTACATCTACAAAGAAAGGATCTATAACTTCTGTTCAAGCAGTTTACGTTCCAGCGGATGACTTAACTGACCCGGCACCAGCAACAACATTCTCTCACTTAGATGCAACAACAGTTTTATCACGTCAAATAGCTGAGCTTGGTATATATCCAGCAGTTGATCCTCTAGATTCAACATCTAGAATATTAGATCCACTAGTAGTTGGAGAAGAGCACTATAAAATAGCTCATGACGTTCAAGAGATACTTCAAAGATACAAAGAATTACAAGATATTATAGCTATACTAGGTATGGATGAGTTATCAGAAGAAGATAAAATAACGGTTGCACGTGCAAGAAGAATTCAACGTTTCTTATCTCAACCATTCCATGTAGCTGAACAATTTACAGGTATGACAGGAGCTTATGTATCTATTAAAGATACTATAAGAGGATTTAAAGAGATATTAGAAGGTAAACATGATGATTTACCTGAGTCTGCTTTCCTTTTCGTTGGTACTATAGAAGAGGCCATAGAAAAAGCTAAAAAGGCAAACTAATAGACCCTTAAAGGTATAAAGGGAGGTGCAACATTTGTCACAGTTTAAACTAGAGATAGTAACTCCAGATAGAAAATTTCTAGAAGCAGATGTATCGATGCTTGTGGCTAGAACTATAGATGGAGATATGGCTATACTTAAAAATCATATTCCTTTAGTAACACCTCTAGATATAGGAATAATAAAGATGAACTATGAAGATGGAACATCTAAAAAGGCTTCTATAGCTGGAGGGTATATGGAAGTTACTAAGGAGAAAACTACTATAGTGACAGAAAGTGCAGAATGGCCAGAAGAAATCGATAGAAGAAGAGCCGAAGAAGCTAAAAAGAGAGCTGAAGAACGAATTAGCAAAAAGAATAAGGATACAGATGTTCTTAGAGCAGAACTCGCTCTTAAGAGAGCTATAAATAGAATAAGACTTGGAGATTAAAGATAAAAACTACCTATGGAATAGGTAGTTTTTTTTATATAATTTTTTAAAAATATGTATATAAACTTTATAACGGTTAATACTTAGAATAAGGAAAGAGCAATTTGAAAGTAAATATGTTTTCCCCCTTTACAGACTTACTTTCAAATCTATCTTTCCTTGTTCTATTTATAACTTAATATATACATAATTTAAAAGATCTATTTTTTATATGTAATAGATTGAAAGTTTTAAGCATAATTAAATAGTCCAAGCCCATAAATATAAATATAACTAGTTACTTTTATAACAAAGTAAGGCTAAAATTTTTTCAGATATAATCGAAATGGCATAAATTAATGTCTTTATCATATGTGGAGGTGCAATTATGAAAAAAAGAGGAATACTGTACATAACATTAGCAATATTATTAGTAGTGATGGGTTCTGTTAAAGCAGATAAAAACAAATTAACAAACGAAGATATATTAATCAAGGCTTTTGAAAAAACAGATAGCAATTTTCAGAGTTTTAATATAAACTATAGAGGTGTGCTATCAAATAAATTTACAAATATAGAAGATCTAAGACAAACAACTGAAGATATAAGTAAATCAATTGGTCTCATAAAAATAAATAGTGAAGAGATAGAGGAAACGAATATGAATCAAGTAACTACATATGCACAAGATGATAGTGAAAGAAACATAACAATAGTAGCATATTCGTTTTTTGATGAAGAATCTCAAAAAGGAGAAACGACTATCTTTTTAGACATTAATGAAACCAATAAATATGAGGAATTAGATGAAATGACTAGTAAATTGTCTCATACACTCAAAAAATATGATACAAACGTAGAAATCACCAGTTGCATTGTTGGAACATTTGAGGGAAAATTAGAAAGTGACTATAAGATGGGAAAAATAGAACAGATAGTAAACATAACTAAAGGCAAGCCAGTAGAGTCTCTTATAGACCCATCTATAACTAGTGTTTCGCTATATTCAGAATATATAGATAGATATATATTTTCAGGAGATAAAAAAATGAATTTAAATGTATCGATGAGATATAATGAATATGAAAATAAAACATATATGTTAATAGGGACACCTATAATTACAACAGGGTATTAAAGGGGAGGAACAATTGTGCCAAAGATTATAGTTGAAAAAAGTCCAGCCTTAAAAGGAAGTGTAAGAATAAGTGGAGCAAAGAATTCAGCACTTCCAATTTTAGCAGCTTCATTGCTATCATCTGAGACTTGTGTACTAGAAGATGTGCCTATGTTAGAAGATGTAAAAATAATAAGTGAAGTATTAAGTATATTAGGTGCAGAGGTAAAAGAAATAGGTAAAGAAAAGATTGAAATAAACTCTTCAAATATAAAAAGTATAACAGCACCATATGAGCTAATGAGCAAAATGAGAGCATCTTTCTTAGTAATGGGTCCATTAATAGCTAGAATGGGTAAGGCTAAGATTTCGCTACCAGGAGGATGTGCTATAGGTACTAGACCAATAGATCTTCATCTAAAAGGATTTAAAGCTCTTGGGGCTGAAATAGAAGTTGGAAGTGGATATGTAGAAGCAAGAGCAGAAAAGTTAATAGGAAATAGAATTTACTTGGACTTTCCAAGTGTCGGAGCGACAGAAAATATAATGATGGCGGCATCGCTTGCAGAGGGAGAAACTATAATAGAAAACTCTGCTATGGAACCAGAAATAGTTGATTTAGCTAATATCATAAATAAAATGGGTGGTAGTGTAAAAGGAGCAGGAACTAGCACTATAAGAATAAACGGAGTTAAGTCTTTAAAAGGATGTAGACATACTGTAATACCAGATAGAATAGAAGCCGGAACATTTATGGTAGCAGCAGCACTAACAGATGGGGACGTTACAGTAGAAAATATAATTACAGATCATATGAAACCTATAATAGCTAAATTAAAAGAGGCAGGAGCAAAAGTAGAGGAAAATGGAGAGAGCATAAGAGTCAAAGGAAATGGGAAGTTAAAGCCTATAGACATTAAGACACTGCCATATCCGGGATTTCCTACAGATATGCAGTCTCAGTTTATGACACTTATGGGGTTAGCTAAAGGAACTAGCATGATGATAGAAACTGTATTTGAAAACAGATTTATGCATGTAGATGAGTTAAAGCGAATGGGAGCTAATATAAAGATAGACGGAAGAAGCGCTATAATACAAGGTGTAGATAAGCTACAGGGAGCACCTGTAAAAGCCACTGACTTAAGAGCAGGAGCAGCTCTTATACTGGCAGGACTTATATCAGATGGAAAAACAGAAATAAGTGACATCTATCATATAGATAGAGGATACTCTGATATAGAAGATAAATTTAGAAGTCTAGGTGCAAATATATATAGAGTTGAGTAGAAAAAGC
Organism: Gottschalkia acidurici 9a; assembly: GCF_000299355.1. Taxonomy (NCBI): domain Bacteria; kingdom Bacillati; phylum Bacillota; class Tissierellia; order Tissierellales; family Gottschalkiaceae; genus Gottschalkia; species Gottschalkia acidurici. Next base: position 213,582 of record NC_018664.1, read on the forward strand.
TCTAAATTTTCTTATGTTTAGATATAGGAAAATTTAGAGCTTTTTTTTATTTGTCTATAAAAATCATATATTCACTTAATATAACATATAAATTATAAAGAACTAAACTGTTAGAGAAAAAAGGAAAGGGGTGGATATATGAAAAAAATAGGAATATACGTACTATTTATACTATTTGCTACTATTATAATACCTTCAATTTTAGTACAAGTATATAAAAGCGAAAAAGGTGAAAGTAATATGTCAAAAGCTGATATAAGCACAATACAAGATATAAACTTTAAAGATACGAAGAAAATAAAAATATATAATACAAAGACTAAAAAGACAGAAGAAATAGGTTTGGAAGAATATATATTAGGTGTAGTTGCATCTGAAATGCCAGCAGCTTTTCATGAAGAAGCGCTAAAAGCACAAGCAGTAGCAGCAAGAACATACGCTTTAAGTAGAGCAGAAAAGTTTAAAGAAGGACATCCGGATCATAAAGATGCACCATTATGTACAGATGTACACTGTCAGGCATGGAAGTCAAAAGAAGAATTAATACAGACCCATGGAGAGCAATGGATAGCAGACTACTGGGAGAAACTGCAGAACGTGATTGAAGGAACTAAAGGACAAATACTGACATATGAAGGTAATTTAGTGAGTGAGCCACTATTTCATTCAACAAGTGGGGGAAAAACAGAAAGCTCGGAAGCGGTTTTTGCAGTATCACACCCTTATTTAAAATCAGTAGATAGTCCACTAGAAGAAAATGCACCGAAGTTTAAAGATAGTGTAAGTATGACTGTAGATGAATTTATAAAGACTATAAAGCAAAAGTACCCTGGTGCTAATATAGATAAGAATAATTTAAAAGATAAAATAAAAGTAGGAGAGAAGACTGATGCAGGAAGAATAAAAAAAGTAGTAGTGGATAATCAATTTATAGAAGGTTCAGAGTTTAGACAAATGTTTAACTTAAATTCTACTAACTTTAAAATAAAACTAGCAGGAGATAATATAAATATAGAGACTATAGGATACGGACATGGAGTTGGAATGAGCCAATGGGGAGCTAATGGAATGGCTAAAGAAGGAAAAACTTATAAAGAAATATTAACTCATTATTATACAGGTACAGTTGTAGAAAACTTTTAGATGACTTCTGATTTAATCAGGAGTCATTTTTTATTATGAAACCAGTTTTAGAAATTCTCTAAAAGTATATTTATAACTTAATAATATATGTAGTTTTATAGGAATATACTGATTTTATACTCAAGTACTAAAGGCGATTATTTCAATATAATTAACACGATAAAGTGCTAATAACCTTCACTATATAAATAATAACAAAATATGAAAAATTGATTTTTTTATATGTATGGAAAAAATTAAACAGGCCATAATAATAATAACAATACAGTGGAGGTGGTATACGTGGATAGACTAAAAAAGATCATTATGAGAGATCCATTTTATGTAGTCCTATTCGTATGTATATGCATAGTAGCAATATCAGGAGTATGGGTTTCAAAGAGCAATTTAGATATAGCAAAAAAATTCAATGAAGAAAGTGACAGTAAAGAAGAAATAGAGTTAAACCTAGAAAAAGCTCCAATAGAAAAGAAAGCAGATATAGAAAAGGAACAAGTTCAAAAAGAAGAAACTGAGCAAGAAGTTGCAAAACAAAAGACAGAGGAAGTAGAACAATCTAATCAAGCACAAAATAAAGTAGCTCAAAACAACATACAATCACAAGCTCAAGCACAGCCACAAACCCAGGCAGCTTCAAGTGATATAACAGAGCAATCAGCTATAGCAATGAATCATCCAGTTAAAGGTAATATTTCTATAGATTTTGCTAAAGACAAGCTTGTGTATTCTAAAACACTAGAACAATGGACTACCCACAGTGGAATTGATATACAAGCTAGTGAAGGTACAGCAGTTTTAGCAGCCATGGATGGTACTATCAAAGAGATAAAAAAAGATGATGCACTCGGAATAGTTATAACAATAGACCATGGAAATGGACTAGAAACCAAATATGGAAATTTAGCAACAGATGACATGATTAAAAAAGGACAAAGTATAAAAAAGGTAGTGCTATAAGCAAGGTAGGAAAAGGAGCAGGATTTTCAAAGTTAGAAGATCCCCATGTACATTTTGAAGTTATAAAAAATGGGAAAAACTTAGATCCAAAACAATTTATTAAATAAAGAAATATATTTAATAAAACTGTTAAAAACAGGCGTAAATATTCAAAATACTTAACTAAATGATTATTTAATATTCTCGATCGTTCAGAGAGTATGCTAATCTAACTATCTTTTTAAATAATAAAACCAGTTCTATACAATAAACAAAATGCATAAACATTAAGAAAGTGTTCTATTTAAGGAAATGGTAAAAAGGGGGGTACACTTTGAAAGAGTATATAGAAGAAAGAGCACTAGAGATTGCGAAATATATAATAAAGAAAAAATCCACAGTAAGACAAACAGCCACCATTTTTGGTGTCAGTAAAAGCACTGTACATAAAGATGTAACAGAACGCCTTCCTAAAATCAATCCTCTTCTGGCAGGGAAAGTTAAATGGGTACTAGATATGAACAAGGCAGAAAGACATATAAGAGGCGGAGAAGCAACTAAACTAAAATATGAAAATACTGGTGAACAATAAATGATAAGGAAAGATATTATTTCTATATAAATATAGAAATAATATCTTTTGTTGTTTTATAAACCAATTATATGAACACGGAGAAAAATATTTAATCTTTGGTAAAAAAATAAGAATTTTGCTTTAAATAAAAGGATTTAGTAAAAAAAATAGAAATATATAGGGATAGATATTTATACGAATAGATTATGATAGGTTGAAGGGAGAAGTTGAGTAAAGTGTTTTTTAAAAGTGATATAGGTATAGACTTAGGGACAGCAAGTGTATTAGTATATATAAAAGGAAAAGGGGTAGTAATACAGGAACCTTCTGTAGTTGCAATAGATAGAGATACTAATAAGCTATTAGCAGTAGGAGAAGATGCTAGAAGAATGTTAGGAAGAACTCCGGGAAATATAATAGCTATAAGACCATTAAAAGATGGTGTTATATCTGACTATGAAGTGACACAAAGAATGCTTAAATATTTTATAGAAAAGGCCATAGGAAAAAATAATCTTTTTCTAAGACCAAGAATTGTAGTTTGTGTTCCAAGTGGAATAACTGAAGTTGAAAAAAGAGCGGTAATACAAGCGAGTAATCAAGCAGGAGCAAGAAAAACATATCTTATAGAAGAGCCTATAGCAGCAGCAATAGGAGCGGATTTAGATATAACAGAACCAAGAGGAAAAATGATAATAGATATAGGCGGTGGAACTACAGACGTAGCGGTAATATCACTAGGTGGAATAGTAGTAAACAGTTCTATAAAGGTAGGCGGTAATACATTTGATACGTATATAACTAGATATATAAGAAAAAAACACAATCTCATGATAGGAGAAAGAAGTGCGGAAGAACTAAAAGTAGTTATAGGTACGGCGTATAAAAGAGAAAAAGAAGTTTCTATGGATATAAGAGGAAGATACCTATTAACGGGACTACCAGAGATAGTACAAGTTACATCTTCAGAACTGCTAGAAGCATTAAGTGAGCCACTAGAAGCTATAGTAGACGCAGTAAAATCTGTGCTAGAAAAAACGCCACCAGAATTAGCATCAGATATAGGTGAAAAAGGGATTATGATGACAGGTGGAAGTTCATTACTTCACGGGATAGACAAGCTAATAAAAGAGAGAACGGGAATAAAAGTAAATATAGCAGAAGATCCAGTATCATGTGTAGCGACAGGAACAGGAAGATCATTAGAATCAATTGATGTTTTAGAAAATATTTAAATTTTTAATTTTAGATTTAGAAGAAGAATATAAAGAAAAAATTTTATAGCCGATATATCTAACAGAGAAAATTAAAAAGAAAGGAGTAAATTTTATGAATAACTCCATGTATATAGCGACAACATCAATGATAACAAATCAGAAAACTACAGATATAACATCTAATAATTTAGCTAATGCAAACACTACTGGATTTAAAAGAGACATGCCTATAATAGAATCTTTTCCAGAAGTTTTACTCGCTAAAATTAAAGACAAAGATGACCTTGACAATCACGTACCATTTACAGGAGTAAAGATAGAAGAAAGTGAAGATGGAGTGTATTCACTTTCTATAAACTCAGGATATTTTAGACTGAGTACACCAGCAGGAATGAGTCATAATAGAGAAATAGAATTTACTATAGATCAAAATGGATATCTAAAAACTTTCTATACAGATATAGACGGAAATAGAAGAACTAATGATGAAAATTATTTATTGGGTAGGAATGGTAAGCCTATAAGAGTAGAAGGACAAGATATACAGATATCTCCAAATGGAAACATAATATCGAATGGTCAAGTAGTAGATAACATATTATTTTTACCAAGTCATCAGATTATAGGAACTACTAGTGCAGGGGTTAGACTAGACAAAGTAATAACAGACTTTACTGATGGAAGCTACATAAAAACAGGAAACGATCTGGACTTTGCTATAAAAGGACAGGGATTTTTTAAAGTACAGTCACAAGATGGGCAAATTTATTATACTAGAGATGGCTCTTTCACAATAAACAATGAAGGAACACTTATGACTAAGGATGGAAAAATAGTTTTAGGTCAAGATGGTCCAATACAATTACAAGGGAATGAAATAGAGCTACACGAAAATGGAAGCATATTCTCAAATGGACAACTCATAGATATGTTAAATATAGTTCAAGTTAATAACAAAGAAGACCTAAGAAAGCAAGGCGATAATCTATATGCAGCAGTAGAAAATAGTCAGATACAAGAAGCACCTTTTACTGGTGAAGTTGTGAATGGATATATAGAAGGCTCTAACGTAAACGTAATAAAAGAGATGGTAAACATGATTACAGCTTTTAGAAATTATGAATCAAGTCAAAAAATCATAACTACTCAGGATGAACTACTAGGAAAAGTGGTGAATGATTTAGGAAGAGTATAAGAGCATATTAAGAAAGTTTAGGGAGGAAAAATAAAATGATGCGTGCACTATGGACTTCTGCAACAGGAATGAAAGCCCAACAATTAAATGTAGATGTAATATCGAATAACCTTTCAAACGTAAATACAACAGGATATAAGGGTCAAAGAGCAGAGTTTAAGGATTTACTATATGTAAATATGCAAAAAAGCAATAGAAATGAAGGTGTAGGTAGACCAGTAAACTTACAAGTTGGACATGGAGTAGCTACAGTTGCTACAACTAGAGACTTCAAAAATGGAGGACTAATAGATACACAAAATAATCTGGATGTAGCTATTGAAGGTAGTGGATTCTTTTCAGTTCAAATGCCAAATGAAAATATAAAGTATACTAGAGATGGTAGCTTTAAATTAAGTGTAGAAGATGGATCAAGATTTTTAGTTACGTCTGATGGATACTATGTATTAAGTGAAGATGATGATATAATAGAAATAGAAGAAGGACTTAAAGAGTTACAAATAGATGAACTAGGATACATAACAGCTGAAGATGAAGATGGAGAGATAGTAGAAATAGGAAGACTAAAATTTGTGGACTTCATAAATCCATCAGGACTTTTAAGTGAAGGTAAAAATCTTTACTCGCAAACACAAGTTTCGGGAGAAGCTGTAGACATACCATCAGAAGAAATGGAAAGTAAAATACTACAAGGATACTTAGAATCATCAAACGTTCAAGTAGTAGATGAGATGGTGAAGATGATAACGGCTCAAAGAGCATATGAAATAAATTCAAAAGCCATAACGACAGCAGATGATATGTTACAAATTGCAAATAACTTAAAAAGATAATTTGAGGTGATGTAGATGGCTATGATAGATGGAATCTCAAATGCACTTATACCTACTGATACTTATAAAGAGGATAATATAAAGAGGTTAAGTGAAAGTAGTGATATGTCAAAAGATGAAAAAGCCTTAATGAAATCATGCCAAGACTTTGAAGCTATATTTATTCATATGATGTTGAAAAGTGCACGATCTTCCTCAGCATCAGAAGATGGATTAATACCAAAAAGTCAGGGTACAAAGATATTTGAAGATATGTTTGACCAAGAGATAGCGGGCAATATAAGTACATCTAATGATGGTGGAATCGGAATTGCTAAGATGCTCTATGATCAGATGAAAATGAGCTTAAATCACAGTAGCATTAATAAGGATTAGAAAAGGAGGCGGAAGCTTGCTAGATAATATACAAATTCAAAAACTTATACCACACAGATATCCGTTCCTATTAGTAGATAAGATATTAGAACTTGAAGAGGGAAAAAGAGCAGTAGGACTGAAAAATGTAACAGCAAATGAACCTTTCTTTCAAGGTCACTTCCCAGGAAATCCACTTATGCCAGGAGTACTTATAGTTGAGGCTATGGCGCAGGTAGGAACTGTTGTACTTATGTCTTTAGAAGAGTATAGAGGGAAGCTTGCAGTATTTGCAGGTATAGATAAAGTAAGATTTAAAAAACAGGTTAGACCAGGAGACACGCTTAAAATAGAAGTAGAGTTAACATCTATGAGAAGAGGAATAGGAAAAGCAGATGCTATAGCTTATGTAGATGGTGAACTGGCTTGTAAAGGTGAGCTTATGTTTGCAATTACAGAGGTATAAGCAGATAACACAACATCTTTTAACACCCCCTTATAAGTACGATAATGTACTTATAAGGGGGTGTTTTATTATAAAATGAAATACTCTAGCTGGTATTAGCTATAAGAATATAAAAATCAGTATTTTATGGATTTTACATAAGTTTAACCATATGCTTACTTTAGTCTAACCTAGATTTAATACTATTGTTTTATGATTACTTTGAAACGAAAATAAATAATAGGAGGTTAAGCTATGTTTAAGAAAATTTTATCAGCATCATTATGTACTATAATGTTACTAGCAATCATGGCAGGAGCTATACAAACCCAAGAATCAGGCGTTGCTCCACAATCAATAAATGTTGTAAATGCAGCTAGTACAGGAAAAGCTCCTAAATACATATTTATGTTTATTGGAGATGGCATGAGTCATGTTCAAGTAAATTCAGCACAGGTATATGAAGGAAATAATACTTATGGAGAGGTTAATACTAGAAATTTAAACTTTTCTAAATTCCCAGTAGCAGGATATGCTACAACTCACGATTCAACATCTTTTGCTCCAGACTCTGCTTCAACTGCTACTTCTCTTTCTTCTGGAATAAAAACACATAGTGGTGTTATAGGTCTTGGAGCAGATAAGACTACAAAACCTAAAGCTATAACAGAATTACTTAAGGAACAAAAGGATATGAAAGTAGGTATAGTATCAACAGTTACAATAAACCATGCAACTCCAGCGGCATACTATTCTCATGTAGCTTCAAGAAGCAACTACTATGATATAGCGATGCAAATGGCAGACTCAGGTTTTGACTACTTTGCAGGTGGTTCAATAAGTCAACCAACAGGTAAAGATAAAGACCAAAAAGATGCTTATGAAGTTCTAAAGGATAAAGGTTATAGTATTGTAGATACAAAAGAAGATATAATGGCACTTAATAATAAATCTGGAAAGACTTATGCCGTAAGTCCAGTACTTCAAGATAGTGGTGCTATGCCTTATGCAATAGACAATAAAAAAGGAGACTTAACTCTTGCTGATTTTGTAAAGAAAGGTATCGATGTGTTAGATAATGAAAAAGGATTCTTTTTAATGGCTGAATCAGGCAAGATTGACTGGTCAGGTCATGCTAATGATGCAAAGAGTAATATTCATGATGTTCTTTCGCTTGAAAGTGCAGTTCAAGTAGCTCTTGATTTTGCAAAAAAATACCCAGAAGATACATTAATAGTTGTAACAGGAGATCACGAGACTGGCGGTATGACAATAGGCTATGCGTCAACTGGCTATGATACAGCGTTTAATATACTTGATCATCAAAAGATGTCTTATGTAGCTTTTGATGAATTAATGGGAGGTTTAAAGAAAAAAACTCCTAATATGACGTTTGAACAAGTAATGCCAATTATTACAGAAAACTTTGGTCTAGTTTTGCCTAACTCTGGTGAAGCAAAAAGTGAAAAAAATTCAGCACTAGTTCTATCCGAATTAGAGCTAAAAAAATTAAAAGATGGATTTGCTGAATCAATGAAGTCTGAAAGTGAGCGTATCAAAAGTGAAGAAACAGAACTTTTATATGGTGGATATGATCCGCTTTCAGTAACACTTACTCATATACTAAATAACAAAGCAGGTATTGGTTGGACATCATATTCTCATACAGGTACTCCAGTACCAGTATACGCATATGGGCAAGGAGCGGAAGTCTTCAGTGGATCATACGATAATACAGATGTATTTCACAAGCTTATCCAGGTTACTAAGATTAAGAAATAATAGTTTTAAGTAAATATAATGAAATTAGGCTGGATAGATATCCAGCCTAATTTTTTGAAAGGAGTAATATTTTGATTAAGATACTTAAAAATGCAGATAGAAAAGAAGTAGCCTTTACTATTAGTTTCATTATCATACTAGCGATACTAAGTATTATACCAACTGGATTTGAAAAAGCAATTTATTTTAATTCTGAGGGTGTCCGTGCAAAAGTAATTTCTACAGATAATTCAGGAATATATAAGACAGGCATTATTAATCAAGGTAGTCAAATATGTCTGATTGAAATAGAGACAGGAACTCATAAAGGAGAACAAATTGAAGGAACTAATTTATTAATAGGTAAATTAGAATTTGATAAGATTTTTCAAGTAGGAGATAAAGCTTGGGTTTTGTTAGAGTTTGATGAAGAAGATAATATTATACTTGGAAATATGATAGATCACTATCGTATAAATAAGGAAATAATTTTGATTGGTCTGTTTGCATTGACAATTATTATATTTTCAGGCTTTACGGGTGTTAGAACTCTACTTTCATTTGCTTTTGCGTTGCTAAGTATATGGAAAATACTTATCCCATTAATGCTAAAGGGATTAAACCCCCTACTTATAGCATTAATTGTTGGAAATATATTAACTATCGCTACACTTCTATTGGTAGCAGGATTTACAAAAAAGGCATATGCTGCAATACTAAGCTCTATAGTCTGTTCTTTGGTTACATGTATACTGGCCATAACATTTGGCAATTTGTTCAAAATACATGGTGCAGTAATGCAGTGGTCAGAGTCATTGCTTTATGCTGGATTTATGAATCTTAATCTAACTGCTATATTTCAGTCTGGAATATATTTAGCGTCATCAGGTGCTATACTTGACTTGGCTATAGATATATCATCTGCATTAGAAGAAATTGTAAGAAACAATCCAAATGTATCTAAAAAAGATTTAGTGAAGTCTGGACTTAATATTGGTAAGTCAGTAGTTGGGAGTCAAACTACGACATTGCTTCTTGCTTACATGGGTAGTTACATAACAGTTATGATGGTATATATGGCTCAGGGAACTCCAATGATGAACATACTAAATTCCAAGACTATATCAGCAGAGATATTGCATACTTTTGTAGGTTGTATAGGGTTAGTACTGGTATCACCTCTTACATCTCTTATCTGTGGATTTATATATGACAAAGAAATATCATGGGAGAAATATAGTTCGTTAAACTAACTTTAAAAGATGAGCTTATGTTTGCAATTACAGGGATAGAATAGTATTCAAACTGTAATAAAAGAACCTTCTTATCTGTACTATAATGTACTTATAAGGAGGTTGTTTTATGTATAAAAAAGTATCTACTTTATTTATAGCTTTAACTATAGTAATGAATAGTATCCTATTACCTATAGAGGTTATGGCTAAACAAGAATATAGAATAGAATTTTTTCATCAGTTAGCAGAGGGTATAAATAGTTTATACTATAAGGAAGTTATAGTAGGACTAGACGTTGCCCATCAAATATATGGTGAAAGTGAGCTTCTAGACAATATTTCAAAAGAGCTAGAGAGTAATATTGAAGTTAAAACATACTTAGAAAGTAAAGGTTTCACTCTAGATAAGATTGGTGAAATAATAGCATTCATAGATGGTGAGATCCCTCAATTAAGTGATTTAGATAATGAGGAGAACTTAATAAATTCTATTATAAAAACTGTGTTAGTAGATAAAGAAGGATCTTTAGATTATTTAAAATATGATGATAAAATAGATACTTTAGCAAAAAATCTATATGATATAATGCCTGATGAATTTAAAAATACACTAGACAACCACTATGAAGATGAAGAGGAAAAAATAGACGTTCTAATAAAAATAATAGTTGAAACTATACATAGTGGATATGGAGTAGGATTCTATGACATATATAGTAGAGAATTTAAGGAATTGAAATTACAAATTAAAGATGAACTTATACAAAATATTAATAAAAGTACAAAATTAGAGTTAAGTAATAAAGATAAAGAAGGAGTAAATTTAATATTAAAGGGACTTGAGAACACAATAAGATATAAAGGTTTAGAAAGAGTCTATAGCGATATATGTGGAGTAATAGGACTTATAGATATAAAGCCAATAGTACTACAGCAAGAAGATAGTGCTGTAAAGGGTGCTAATAGTGAATTAAATCAAGAAATAAGTAGGGCTGAATTGCTTGAAGAGATATTTAAAAATAGTAGTATAGAATTTACAAAATATCAGGATGAGTTTATAGATGTAGGTGAAGAAGATGAATACGCGGACTATATATCTACGGCTAAGAAGCTAGGGCTTGTAAATGGATATGGTGATAATACATTTAGACCTGAATCTAAAGTATCAAGAAGTGAAATGGCAGTTGTTCTAAGTAATGTTACTAAGTATAAAGATAGTATTATAAATATGAGCGAACAAGATATAGAAAAGACACTAGAGGTATTTAAGGATAAGGAAGATATAGAAGACTGGGCTAAGCCACATGTAGCAAGACTTATAAAACTTGATATATTAGAAGGTAAGTCTGAAAACGAGTTTGATCCTAAGGGAAAAGTGACTAAAGGGGAAGCAAAAGCTGCAATATATAGACTATTTAATTAATACTCTGACGTATGCTATAATATATATTAAATAATTGTTAAAACTGTAAGGGGGATATGAATGAATCCGCAGCTAGGTATATGCATACATGGAGTTGGAGTAGAGTACATTCAAAAACATGAATATAAGAGAATACAACTTTGTCATAAGTTTTCAGGAGCAGGTGATATAACTTCACTACTTAGAATGAATAAAAATCATCCTATAAGAGTGAGTTATCATGCACCTGTTTTTCATCAAGTAGACCCTACGCTTACGTACTACTTAAATAGCAACTTCAGACTAAGAGAAGCTACATTTGAAATATTAGAAATAAATTTAAAGATGGCTCAATCTTTACCTACAGACTATGTAATAATACATTTCACTTCTAATAGCATGAATGAAAATATAACTGATCATGAACTTAGACATTTTGCTAACAAAAGTGCAGAAAGAATAGATATGTTAAGTAGACAATATGAATTGCCTATTTATTTAGAATATACAAGTTATAATAATAGATTCGATAAACCAGAAGACTTTGTAGAAGTGGTTAAAGATTACGATAATTTAGGAATATGTTTAGACATAGGACATTTATACATGGTATGTCAGACTTATGGTCTAGACTATTTTACGGAGCTAGAAAAACTATTACCATATACGAAGGTTATGTATTTGTGGAATGTAACTTCTAAAGAATGTATGCAAGAATACGGATATATACCTGTTCATCCAAGTCAAAAGAGCGAAGACGGATGGATAGATATTGAAGAAACTTTAAATTTGGCATTAAATTATAATAAGGACATATATATAATATTTGAGCCTAACTTTGAATATAAAGGTGAAAAATATTTTGAAGAGGGTATAAATTGGGTAAATGAAATAATAGGTAAGAGTAAGTTATGCAAGGGGGAAGCTTTATGAGTTTTTTAGAGAAGTACAATCAATGGATTAAAGATGAAAGTATTGACGAGGAAACTAGAAAAGAGTTAGAAACTATTAAAAATGATCAGGCGGAAATAGAAGATAGATTTTATAAAGATTTAGAATTTGGAACTGGAGGATTAAGGGGAATTGTAGGAGCAGGAACTAATAGAATGAATAGGTATACAGTGGCAAGAGCGACACAAGGACTTGCAGATTACTTAAAAGAAAATTCTAAAGGGAAGCCACTTAGTGCAGTTATAGCTTACGACTGTAGAAATAAGTCAGATGAATTTGCTAAGATATCTGCATTGGTTCTAGGTGGAAACAATATAAAAACTTATTTATTTGAAAGTTTAAGACCTACTCCTGAACTTTCTTTTGCTATAAGACACTTAAAAGCTGATACAGGCATAGTAATAACTGCAAGCCATAATCCACCTAAATATAATGGATATAAAGCATATGGTAGCGATGGTGCACAACTACCACCTAAAGAAGCAGACATAGTAGTAGAAAAGGCGAAGCAAGTTGGAAGTATTGAAAATGTAAAAATGATAGATGAACAAGAAGCCAGAATAAAAAATCTTTTAAGTATAATAGGAAGTGAAATAGACGATGTATATATTGATAAAGTTAAAAAACAGAGTCTAAGAGAAGATATAGATAAAGATATAAATATAGTATATACACCTTTACATGGTGCAGGTAATGTACCTGTGAGAAGGGTATTAAGAGAAGTAGGATTTAAGAACGTACATGTAGTAGAAGAACAATCAAAACCAGATCCTGACTTTTCAACAGTTTCATATCCTAACCCAGAAGATCCAAAGTCTTTTGAATTGTCTATAGAACTTGGAAAAAAAGTAGATGCAGATATTCTAGTAGCAACAGATCCGGATAGTGATAGAATAGGTATTGTAAGTAAAAATAACGATGGTGATTATACCCTTATAAGTGGAAATGACACAGGTGCACTACTACTGGATTATGTACTAAGTGGGAAAAAAGAAAAAGGTATATTGTCTAAGAATGGAATAGTAGTAAAAACTATAGTTACTAGTGAAATAGGAAGGAAAGTAGCTGAATACTATGAACTAGAGACTATAGATACCCTTACAGGATTTAAATTCATAGCAGGAAAGATAAGGGACTTTGAGAGAGAAGGTAACTTTACTTATGAATTTGGATATGAAGAAAGCTTCGGATATCTACCATGGACAGAAGCTAGAGATAAAGATGGTGTGCTTTCAACTATGTTGGCATGTGAAATGGCTGCATACCATAAAAAACAAGGAAAGACTTTATTAGAGGCACTCGAGGAGATATATAAGAAGGTAGGATATTTTACAGATGATTCATATTCAATAGTATTAGAAGGAGTAGAAGGTAAAGCTAAAATAGAAAAGATCATGGATTCATTTAGGAATGAATATAGTAAGAAGATAAAAGATTCCAACCTTTTACAAGTAAGTGACTATAAAGAGGGAACAGTTACAACCCTTGCTACAGGAAAAATAGAAGATACTAATTTGCATAGAGAGAACGTAATGAAGTATGTATTTGATAATGAGTCATGGTATGCGCTAAGACCTTCAGGGACAGAACCAAAACTAAAGGTATATATATCAGCTATGGGAACAAGTATGGAAGAGTCAAAATTAAAGGTAGAAGCTATAAGAGAAGTAATAAATAACAAGATGGAAAACTTAATATAAATGGCTTTATATAATAAAGTTTCATAAAATGTAAAAATGCTAGATTTCAAGTTATATTGGAGTTTAGCATTTTATTTTTTGAGCACAATAAGGATATAAAGAAATGAAATATGAAAGGGGATAAAAATGGACACAAGTAAAGTTTATTATTCAATTATAGCCATTATATTAACAATTATTACTATGATGTTTATATCTACATTAAAGATAGAAGTAGATTATTCAGAGGGGGATATCCCCCTCGTATCTACTTCTTATTTTATAGGTAGTATTTCATAAGTTATATCTCCGTTATTTACAGCAAACTGAATATAATTTCCAGATTGGTTAAGATTAATTTCAAAATACTTTACACCATCTTTTAACTCTATAGCGGTTTTATTTCCACCATATACTATATACATATTTTTACCTTTAGATTTGTACTCTTTAATAAGATTATGGAATAACTCTTCTTCCATCTTATCGTTGAATCCATATATAGATCTAGGTAAGAATAATACTATATTTTTTTCGGTAGCATTACTTAATGCAGATTTTAGCCATAACCATTGCTCAGAATTAGAAGCTCTTATACCTCCGTTAGCATTGTTCACTTTTATAAATGCAGTGTCCTTATCATTCTTAACTTCAAAACCATTATCTAAAGACACTATGCTAGTATTTAATCCATTAGATATAGCTGGGTTTAATCCTCCAAGTAAAAACGCATGTTTATTATCACCTAATATATTTCTAAAAGGATCAGTATTAGATACGAAAGAAGCTAAGAATTTATATCCACCCTCTGTCATTTCAGCTTTTTTGTTATATTCATCTACAAATACAGTAGAGGTAGGAAGCTTAGATTTATCTTCTTCATTTACATCCTTAGCGTATAATCCAGAAAGTCCGTCTATCATTATACTATTTGCAGCTTTATTATTAGGATCTGTTTGAGCTACATATACTGTTTTTAGAGTTACAGGATAACTCATACCAGTTGGCATTTGAGCATTAGTCCACTTCCAACCGTTCCAGTCTACTTCCTTTGCAAAGTCTACTTTGAAAGTCTTTCCAGTAGAATCTACTATATCACCTCTAACCCAAGTGTTGTCAGCATTACCATTTATCCATAGCCCTAGTCCACTGATTTCATTACTTAAAGAAATTCCTTGTCCTAGTGAAGCATAAAATGCTCTAGTTTGATCAGTTTTAGTAAAATCATAGTTAAGCTTAATAGAAGCATTACCAACTTTGCTGTCTCCACTTAATTCTACTCCACCAGTAACTAAATTTTGTGGATAAGAAGAAACACCTATTCCATCTACAGACTCAAGATCATTTATAGGTCTACTATCTAATCCTACAGAAACTAAGATAGTTTTAACAGCATCTCCTAATCTAGCTACTATAGCACCCGATGCAGAGTTATCAGAAGCATAGAAAACACCATCTTTTACGCTACCAACGTTTCCTATAACTTCCCAATTTATATCACCAGGATTAAACTTAGACTTAACGCCTTTATTATCTATACCGTACATGTCCCCTAAAGGTACGCTAGCAGAAGTACCTATACCTATTTTATCAAAGTCAGTTTTGATTTCTTTCACGCCACTTAATACATTTATTGGAATCTCACCAGTAGCTCCGTTTAGTTCAGCTTTAACTTTACCCATACCAGTAGAACTTGCAATTAATTTGTTTCCTTCAAAAGTTCCTTCTACACCTTCAACAGTAAACTTAACATCATTTATATTTACATTCATAGGATGAAAGAACTCATCGTATCCTTTTATAGAAAAGCTTCTAGAAGTATTAGCAAACATATTAGTATCATCAGTAGATAATTCTAGATATTTTAAATTACCCATAGGGGCATTATCAAATACTCCAAGACCATTAGTTATTCTTCTTTGATTTCCATCAGAAGGAATGTTTACAAGCTTAACACCTGTATCTTCCCTCTCTCTTACAGCCATAGTAGTAGATCCACCACCGTCAAGGTTGATAGCATCATAAGCACCTAAGTGTTTCATTATATCAGCAACTACTTCTTGAGACACACCACTGTAAACTTTATTTCTTCCATCTTGATCTATAGTCATCATTATAAGTTGTTTTCTATCTTGAGTTATACCAACTGCAGTTCTAGAACGATTACCTGTTACATTCATGTCGAAGCCAGTTTTAGCACCATCTTTTAGAAGCCAGCTACCACCACCTATAGCAGCAGTTATATTATCAAAATTAACATTACCACTAGTTTGGAATGTAAGTTTACTTCCAACTGCAAAATTGTTTAAAAGAAACTCTTTAGCAGGACCTTTTCCGGACACAACATAACCTTGATAAGGAACATATATTGGAGCTTGTCCAACTCTCACCTCTGTTACAACACCATTTTGAACTACTAAGTCTACTACATCACTTGTTTTTCCATTATGAGAAAGACCTCCCCAGCTATCATTAAATACAATAGCTTGGTGTTGACTACCAGAATCTTTGTTTATAGTAATAACAGGTAGAGTGTTTCCATTTTCAGCTACCACATTGATACTCCAATCCCAATACGATATAGATGGATTCTTAGCATTGTCAACAGTAAATACAGGAGACATTCCTTTACCTTCATTAAACTTTGGAGAAGAAATTATCTTACCGTTAGATACAGTAGGACCTATAGGAAATCCTGGATTTGACATAGAGAAAAAGTCACCATTTATAGCTCCTATAACATTAGGATCATCTTTCATCATATTAGTTAAAGTATCTTTTTGAGAAATCCCTTTATTACTAAAAAGAGTTCCTATATTAGTATATTGATCATTTAAATTTACTCTAAGTACATTAATATTCCACCAGCCATTAGCATGAAATTGCTTTATACTCTCATGTACTACACCGCTAGATAGATTCTTACTAGTTTTATCCTCATGTAACAATAGGGGCATAGCTAGTGCCGAACTAAAACTAGAAAAAGTAATAGTAATAGAAGTAAGCCCTATCATTACTTTCTTAACAAATTTATTCAATGAAATCATCCTTTCATAGATTAGAATATAAATCTCTTATTATTAACGTATATCTATTATATAACAAAAAAGGTTTAGTTTACTTTACAAGTGTATTACAATAAGTCGGCGGAAAGCTCACCACTTTACTAATGAAATGAATAGCCTTTTTTAGTCTTTTAAATACATGGGTGATTTTAAAAATATCTATAAATAAATTAACAACATACACATATAATTATATAGTTTAATTATGAAAAACTATAGAAGAGCTAAAACAACAGTATCATTAATAAACTGCCATTTTGTATTCTGTCCTAGATTATAGAAGGAAAGTATTTGATGTACAAAGTGTAGAAATTAGATTTAAAAGGACTATAGAGTTGTAGCATAATTAGATGATTATTACATAAAAATATTTGCTGGCTTAGTTTTTAATGATAAGTTCTTGAAGTATAGTAAGGATGAAGTCTTAGAGGTACTAACATCATTCTATTTAGCTTTTTTAAATACTGCTGCTTCTTTCAAAAAGTTAAGAAGTATAAAAGTATCTAAAGATAAACAAAACTATGAATTGATAGGATAAGCAGAGTTCGGCAGACCATTCTTAAAAGATACTTTGGTAACTAAAAATTAAAAGAGTTAATTCAAAGGATCTTGATAGAATTGTATGTAAAATAAAAGATATAGGTCTTAGTGTAACTAATATAGTTAAAAGGACTAAAGATAATGTATCTAAAGTTACTGGGTATGTTATAGGTATTAATCAAAATGCTTTGAGCAAGTTATTTAGACCTTTTATATCTAAGTCACATATAAAAAATAATCCTTTAGCTTTCAATATAGTTGATAAGATATTAGCTAATATAGGTCTATATAAGTTCTTTAAAGATAAAGAAGCATTAGAGGATATGACTCAAATGTACGTGGAATACGGAGATTTATATTTCAATGCGGGGATTGCAGCACTATAAGGAGTTTTACATAATAATCATGGAGAATTACTAGATGCAGATGGAAGTAAAATAGAACAACTATGTGCATACTTTAGAACTTCTGTAGAAGCATTTATAGACACGTGTAAGAATAAAAAATGAATTTACACAATTGAATATTTTAAAATAGAAGGATACGGATCTTCTGTTTCTTCATGCTTTAATTTAATATTTAAACTAATTTTATAACTATTTTTAACTAAAATCTTTTGACATTAACAGAGATTTTTATTATTAATATTAAGTCAGAGTTTATATAATGTTAGCCTTAGTTTTATACTTATCTAGTCTGACTTAGTTTTTAACATAACTCTTATAATTGTTGATAATGCTTGCATCTAGCTTTTTTGTCTTTTTCTATATTAACCGATATCTAAAATTACTAATAAATTAGATGTACTGAACTATCAGACTAGTTTCTGAGAGTTAGTGATTCTATATCTATTTAGTATATGTATTTTTTAGAGGTTTATAACTTACTATGATTATGTCTATAAGTTGAAGGTATTGACCTTTTAGAAATAAGATGTAATAGTGTGATATTATATGAGTGATGAGTGTGCGAATAGTGCTACTAGAGTATTTAATTGAAAAAGGGGGTCTAGTCTATTGCAAAAAAAAATTAAGTTAGCTGCAGTCGCAATAACTTTATTATTACTAATAAGTAAATATTATGATTTTAATAAATATGTAAAAGTAATTTTTAACGATTTTAAGCTAAATAGTTTTGATCAAGTCATAGGATTGAAACTATCTTTTGATAATAGAGAAGATTCTGATTATAGAAAAGACAATGATATAGACCACATAAACAAAATACTTGAATACTTTAATTCTTTTGAATATGAAAAATGTGAGGAATTTAACTTTGATGATGAAGTCACTAAATTTATGTTTGAGAATACTAAAACAGGTGAAGAAAAGAGTATTCATGTTTATAACGAAAATGAAATAATGGTATATATACAGAGAGGAAAAGATCAGATATTTCTTTTAAAGGTTAAAGATGATGCTTTAGATATTGAATACATTGAGAATTTATTTAATAATTTAAATGAACGTATCTAAATTTTAATCGTTTTTATTGAATAAAGTATAGTTTTATATTAACTTGGGTTAGAAAACTAAATATAAGTCTTGTAAGAGGTTCTAGAGCATAAGAAACAGGAATATGCTTTATTAGAACATTCCCATTTTTTATGAAATATTAGCTTCTTGACAACTTATAACTTTTAAACAACAGAACTCTTCCAGAGGGTATATATAAATCATGCAGCGATTTAATTCCCGATTAAGTAAAAAAATGGACAAAAAAAGCTATATTCAGCTTATTGTCCATTTTTCTGTTTTTACTTATATACACAAGAATTTTACTCATTAATATTTTCTTTTAATATACTAAATAAGATACTAAATAGAAAAATACAACTACAATATAGATTGAAAATAAAATTTTTTGACATAAATGATTAGGAGTGAATATTTTTTCAACCCATAAAGAAAGTATCCAAAATGCTAGTGTTATAAGTAGTAAAATATGAGCATTGTTTTTTATAAAATTTTGATATCCCATATAAGACATGAAGATTTACCTACTTTCACCAAGAGATTCTATCACTATTGTATAAGTAAGCAAAGTGATCTAGTTTACCTGAAACTTTAAGTGATAATGTACCTGATTCTCCAATACCAAGTCCTCCACCAACTTCAACACCTAATTGGCTATTCCTATAAAAATCGCCATTGATAGAATAGTATATAGACTTGCTATTTTCTAAATTAACATAAATATCACCCTGGAATCCATATGTACCACCCCTATAACCCCTATCTAAAGTATAGTTCAAAATTCTATGAATAACCATAGGGCCAGATTTATTTACTTCACAGTAAAAAACCATTTGAACGTAATATTTACCTTTTACGAATATAGTTTGAGAAATCTCCCTATATTCTGTTCCACTAGCAGTACGTAAAGATATAGCATCTGTTTCTAAACTATTTTGAAGCATTTCTTTAGCTTCATTTTTACTAATATTAGATTTTTCAGATAAGCTTTCTGCTAATTCATCTAGTGTTTTAGGATCACTAATTGTAACATCAGAGTTATTTAAATCCAAAGTTTGTGTGGAATCAATCGTGTCATTAGAAGCATAAGAATCAATAGAAACTGATAAAGTGAGTATGGTAGCAATTAAAAAAAGTGATAGATATTTGGTTAACGATTTAATCATTCTCATATAAATATGCACCCTTTCCATTTGTTTTTTCAACGTTGAAATATTAAATTTACAAATGCTAGCATAAATCAATCATATGACATAAAGAATTAAGTGTCAAATTAAACTATTTTTTATTTAAATACCTATTACAGGTTAAAATGTTTAGATTGTAATCAAGGTAGAGTTTTACACTAAGAACCGAAGATCAACCGAATGTTTTTCTCAGTTATCCTTCTGGCTCACGCGAGTGTTCCTGAAGGGAAATAAAGTTTTAGTTAATTTTTTAAAAAAGGTTATAGGTTATCTGAATACTAGAGTAAAGCCTTGTCTTTTAAGCCTGTGGAGCAAATTATCCTTACATGATCTTTTTATAATAATCATGGAAGAGAGGTTGCAGTGAGAGGGTTTTAGGTATAAAAAAAGATATGCAATTAATACATCTCTTAAGGGTTACAAACTTTACAGGCAGTATATACCGTGACTTGAGCTTCACTTGACGTAACGTATTGCTTTATTTGTCTTACAGTTCTACAGTTAGCTCTGTGATACTTTTTATCTGTCATGACTATAACAAGATCTACACTGGTGTTTTGCTGTGATTGAGTATTCGCATTATAGTTATTACTAGCAGTACTTTAGCTTCGTATTGAGCCTTAGCAGATTCGTTCCAAAGTCCTGTACTATTATCTTTGGCTTCTGATGTAAAACTAGTATTGGAATATTAAAGTTAGATTATTAGTTAGTAAGAACTGAAAGCAAGATAATAGAAGCATCAACAGAACACTTAGAGCAGTACCTGTAAGTAGAGATGAACTTATAGATTAAAAGTCAAATACAAAACTTATTATAAAAAAGCCGATGTTGCATGTATTGTTGGGAGTTCAAGAAAGTATATGAAGAAAGAAGGACTGTAATTAGCATGTGAGTTTGAGATAGCTATTGACATAAAAAAACTATGTGGTAACATTACTCTATTGAAAATAGAATAAAAAACTTGATTACCTTATCAAGAGAGGTGGAGGGACAGGCCCTATGAAACCCGGCAACCGATAATTTAAATTATTTGGTGCTAAATCCTGCAGGACTAGAGTTCTGGAAGATGAGGTCTTATTATAATAAGAAATAAGGGCTCTTCTTTTAGAAGGGTCCTTTTTAGTTAACAAACCAATTTCAATGTACTTTTGAAATTACATGAGTTATTAATATTCTTATCAATGACATAGAAGAAACTATCGACATAGGGGATTAAGAATTATAAACAATGAGAAGGATAAGATACTCAATATGCGTCTTATTGTGAATAATAAATATAAGGAGTGATATGTTAAAATGAGAAAATGGTTATTTACATCGGAGTCAGTAACAGAAGGACATCCAGATAAAATGTGTGATCAAATATCAGATGCTATACTAGATGCTATGCTTGAAAAAGATCCATCGTCAAGAGTTGCTTGTGAAACTACAGTAACTACAGGGCTTGTGATGGTAGCAGGGGAAATAACTACAAATACTTATGTGGACATACCTAAGTTAGTAAGAAAGACTGTAGAAGAGATAGGGTATACTAGAGCGAAGTATGGATTTGATGCAGAAACTTGTGCAGTTATGACTACTATAGACGAACAGTCAGCAGATATAGCTCAAGGAGTAGATGAAGCTTTAGAACATAGAGAAGGGCAAAAAAATGAATTAGATCTAATTGGAGCAGGAGACCAAGGTATAATGTTTGGTTTTGCTTGTAATGAGACTAAAGAGCTTATGCCGCTTCCAATATCATTAGCTCATAAACTAGCAAAGAGATTAACAGATGTAAGAAAAGATGGAACACTAGACTACTTAAGACCAGACGGAAAAACTCAAGTAACAGTAGAATACCATGATAATAAACCAGTTAGAGTAGACGCTATAGTTATATCTACTCAACATGGACCAGAAATAGATCAAGAGACTATAGAGAAAGACTTAAAAGATAATGTAATAAGTCCAATAATACCAAAAGAATTATTAGATGAAGATACTAAATACTATATTAACCCAACTGGAAGATTCGTAGTTGGAGGGCCACAAGGAGATACTGGACTTACAGGAAGAAAAATAATCGTAGATACTTATGGTGGATATGCAAAACATGGAGGAGGAGCTTTCTCAGGAAAAGATCCAACAAAAGTAGATAGATCAGCTGCCTATGCTGCAAGATACGTTGCAAAAAATATAGTAGCTGCAGGACTTGCAGATAAATGTGAGCTTCAACTTGCATACGCTATAGGGGTTGCACAACCAGTATCTATACTTGTAGATACTTTCGGAACTAATAAGATAGAAGAAACTAAAATAGAAGAACTAGTTAAAAAACATTTTGACTTAAGACCAGCTGCAATAATAAGAGATTTAGACTTAAGAAAACCAGTATACAGACAAATAGCAGCATACGGACACTTCGGAAGAGAAGACTTAGGATTATCTTGGGAGAAAACAGATAAAGCTGAAATCTTAAGAAAAGAAGGACTAGGACAATAATAAACCAATAAAACAATAAAAAAGAGCCTATACAAGGCTCTTTTTTATTGCAAAAAAATACAAGTAGTTAATGAAACTCTATTACATAGTTAGCACGACTTTATATATACACTAAATAGAAAAGAACGGACTTGAAAGATATCTTAAGCGGACTTTTACTCAACTCCTAAATTTACCAAATAAGTCTACATATATAAACTATACTTACCTAGGAATAAACAATGGAGTACTCCTAACGGAGGTAAGTATGTATATAAAGATAAATCACTTTTACGAACAGATTAAAAGTGGAGGACCAATAGATAGTAAATATAAAGAGGAGATTTTAGAAGATTTGAAACCACTGATAATATCGTCAATAAAGAAATACTATAATAATTATCAAATGTACGATGACCTTATTCAAGAAGGATATGAAGTTATATTAACTATATTGCAAGAAAAGAAACTAGAAAGTGGAAAACACTTCTTAGGATATATAAAGAATGCTTTAAGGTTTCATTACTTAGACAAACATAAAATAAAGGAAAGTTCTATATCTATAAATCACAATATAAGTGATGGTGAAAATTTAGAACTAGTAGATATGTTAGAAGATCCTAACTTAACTCAGGACAACATCATAGTAAAAAAAGAAGAACAAAGAGAACTTTGGAATAGTTTATTAGAACTTACGGAAAGACAACGAGATATAGTTATACTTTTTTATGTAGAGGAAAAGTCCATAAATTATATAGCAAAAAAGTTGGGTATATCTTACAGAACAGTTGTAAATACAAAAACCACAGCATTAAAAAAGCTTTTTACTTTAAATGAAAGATAGATGTATCAGATACCTAGCTTTGTTCGTAAGCACACTCAATCCTTTATGGTTACTATATAATCAATTCCTAAATTAAAGAAACTTTGAATTTAATTTTCTTCTTATAGTAAATACATCTCCTTATTTCTATATAGGGATTAAAGGAGGTGACAACATGCCAATAACAACAGAAACTAAAAGTTCAAAATTAAAACTTATTTTAGAGAAGGGAAAAAACGATAAAGGTGAACCAATCGCAAAATCTAAAACTTTCTCAAATCTAAAACCAGAAGCAACAAATGAAAGCATCTATCAAGTAGCAGATACAATATCTAAGCTACAAAAGCTACCCCTTATAGAGGTATCAAGAGTAGATGAAGTAGTAATCTCGAAACAATAAGTAACTACACAGTAGAAAGGAAGGTGATATAGTGAAGACTGAAAAACTACAACTAATATTTAAGAATGAAAGTAACTCAAACGTAACCCTAACTGTAGAAGATCCAAGTAATGAATTAACTGAATTAGAAGTAAAAGCTGCTATGGAAGATATAGTAAGCGAAGATGTATTTAGAACTAAAACCGGAAATATAGTTTCAATATCAAGAGCAAAAATAGTAACAACTGAGACTAGAGAATTAGAAGTACAATAAAAAAAGGAGAAAGGAGCTGATTATCAGCTCCTTTCTAACATCCAAATTGAAAGCGAGGCTGATAAACATGGAGAATATATACACTAATGTAGCAAATCTAGGATTTCCTATAGTAGTTTCTATCTATTTGCTAGTTAGGATTGAAGGAAAATTAGACCACCTTACGGAAAGCATAGATAATCTTTCAAAAGTTATAATTTCTTCAAAGATATAGGGTCATTTTTTAAAAGACTATAACGGAGAAGAAATAAGAGTATGTATAAATCTCATGAATATTTCTGTTGAAGTTATAGTCTAAATATATAAAATCAGATGGCAAATTGAAGTGTTTTTTATAGATAAAACAAAATTAAATATAAAAAAGTCTTTGGAGCAACTGAAAATGCTGTTGCTTCTTTTAATGTAACATAAAGTATAAAAAATGAGTTTTGTAAATAATTTTGTAGTAAAATGTTGAAATACCATATAAATCAATGAGTTCATAAATAGTTAAAGTTATGTTATAGTGTAGTAAGGAGGTAATTATATGGATATAATGAAGTTTATTGACTTCGCACTAGTAGGAGTGCCAGAAACGACTATGATGTTGCTTATAGGACTTTTATTAGGTTATGGTAAGGGGTTTTATAAAAGATTAAACTTTTTAATGTTTAGAGTTGTAATAGCAACTGTCTTAATACTTTGTGCTATATTCTTTGTTAGAAGCAGATTGACTAGTATACAAGCTATAGGTATGTCTAGTCTTTTAATCTATATAGTAACTTTCAAGAGTTTGTTTGGAATGAATATAAGAAAAAGCATAGTAACTGGAAGTCTAGCGATCTTTATAATATCTGCAACTGAAATAGTTACCTTTCCTATACTGAAATACATTGCAGAAGGTAAATACTTTGAAGATAGATTTAACGTAACTTTAATTACTAGAATTATACAATTTATAATTTTAATATGCTTACATAAATTTGAGATTTCACTAACTAATATTAGCGCAGTTAGTAGAGGGTGGTATAGATTAAAAACCAATGAAAAGATCACATCGATATTTGTTATGCTATTACTTATGCTATGTGTTATATTCAACACAAGCTATTCTGATTTATGCTTAAAGATAAATATGAACACTTTAAATTCAAAAGACTTGAATATAAATATGACTATATATTTTATAGAAAACTTATTATTTATAGCAGTAACAGTTTATATCTTAAATAGAACAAAAGATTACTATAAGTATGAAGAAATTCTATTAAAAGGAGAGGATGAGTTGTTACTAAGGTTACTAGATGCAACAGATGATAGTGATACTATAAGAAGGTATATAAGATTATGTGAAGCATATTTAGAAAAGTCTATAAAGGAGGTGAAATAAAATGAATAAAAAATTTGCAAAGATATTAGGGACAGGCTTAGTTGCTTTAGTAGGTGTATTTACTGTGTTTGTACAACAAGCTTCAGCTTGTGCAGTAAATTTTGGAGAAACTAAAATGCCGAAAGCTTTAAATAAATAGAGTATGGGGGGAAATCCCCTCAACCTTTATTTTAAAATGAGGGTGAGAATAGATGAGCAGAGTAGTAAAAAAGATAGCTAATGATACATATGAATTTAGTCGTGGCAAGTATAGTAAGGAAGATTGGATTGAAATTCTAGAATATATGTTTCATAGAATGACTGTATTTACACTGTTTATACTATCATTAGCTATACTGATATATATTTTTAAGTTAGATATGAACATATATGTATTTACAGGTAGTTTTTTATTATTAAGAGCGAAGTTTGGAGGTGTACACTTAGAAAGTGAACTTTTATGTTTCGTTGCAAGTGTAATATTTCCATTTTCAGTATACTTCTTCTTCAAAGACATACATATAAGCAAAATTACAATCCTAAGCACTTACTTAATTTCTGCACTTATATTATTTAAATTAGGAACAATTGATAATAAAAACAGACAATTAACTATAGAAGCTAAGAAGAGATTCAAAAAGCAAGGAATGATAGTTTTAACAATACTTCTTATAATAAATATTTTTACATTAAATAAATTTATAACTCTATCTGTTATATTTACAGTCTTAAGTTGTATAGCAGGTAAAATTAGAAATAGAGAGAAGGCTGAAATTTAGAGTTGTAATATAAGGAGTATGAAGATATATATAGAAAACGAGCAACCTGACTATTAAGTTGGTTGCTCGTTTTCATTTTATCAAATTAATATCAGAATTCTAAGGATTACAAACTTTACAGGAAGTACATCCCATATTTTGATCTTCACTTGCTGTAATATATTGTCTCATTTGTTTTACAGTCCTACAATTAGCCTTGTGATACTTTTTACCTGTCATAGTTGTAACAAGATTTCAACTAGTATTTTGCTGTGATTGAGTATTTGTACTGTAATTACTATTAGCAGTATTAGTAACACTTTTACTAGCTTTATATTGAGCCTTAGCAGATTCATTCCAAAGTCCAGTACTATTATTTCTAGCTTCAGATGCAAAACTAGTAAATGTATTATTATATTTTACGCCTGGATTTTAAATAACTGTAATATAAAGTATAAAAAATAAGTTTTATAGACAAATTTGTAATAAAATGATGAAATATAATATAAATGAATGGGTTCCCAGGTAACTAGATTAATGTTAGCATATAGTAGAGGGGGTATTATATGGATGAGATGAAGTTCATCGACATCGTACTAGTCGGAGTACCAGAAATAACTATTATGTTAATTATAGGACTTTTGCTAGGTTATGGTAAAGAGTTTTATAAAAGATTAAACTTTTTAATATTTAGAGTTGTAATAGCAAATGTCTTAATACTTTGCATTATATTCTTTGCTAGAAGTAGATTGACTAACATACAAGCTATAGGTATATCTAGCCTCTTAGCTTATATAGTGACTTTCAGAAGTTTATTTAGAATGAATATAAGAAAAAGTATAATAATTGGAAGTTTAGTAATGTTTATAATATTTTCAACTGAAATAATCACCTTTCCTATACTGAAATACATTGCAGAAGGTAAATACTTTGAAGATAGATTTAACGTAACTTTAATTACTAGAATTATACAAATTATAATTTTAATATGCTTACATAAATTTGAAATTTCACTAACTAATAATAGTGTAGTTAGTAGAGGTTGTTATAGATTAAAAGCTAATGAAAAAATCATAATGATACTTCTTATATTTAACTCAACCTATACAGATTTATACTTAAAGATAAATATGAACATTTTAGATCCAAAAGACTTGAATCTAAATATGACTATATATTTTATAGAAAATCTATTATTTATAGCAGTAACAGTTTATATCTTAAATAGAACAAAAGATTACTATAAGTATGAAGAAACTTTACTAAAAGAAGGTGATGAGTTGTTACTAAGATTATTAGATGCAACAGATGATAGTGATACTATAAAAAGATATAAAAGAGTATGTGAAGCATATTTAGAAAAGTCTATAAAAGAGGCGGAATCAAATGAATAAAAGATTTGCAAAGATATTAGGGACAGGCTTAGTTGCATTAGTAGGTGTATTTACTATGGTTGTATAATAAGCTTTAGTTTGTTCATAATCTTTTGTAGAAACTAAAATGCCGAAAGTTTTAAATAAGTAGGGTATAAGGAGTGATTCAAAAAGCAAAGAATGATAGCTTTAACAATATTTCTTATAACAAATATTTTCACATTAAATAAATTTATAACTCTATCTGTTATATTTACAGTCTTAAGTTGTCTAGCAGGTAAAATTAGAAATAGAGAGAAGGCCGAAGCTTAGAATTGTAACATAAGGAGTATGAAGATATATATAGAAAACGAGCAACCTGACTATTAAGTTGGTTGCTCGTTTTCATTTTATCTAATTCTTATTCGAACTTAATAGTATTTACGGAAATCATAGCTAATCTTTTAAAAGCTATAATTTCTTCAAAAAATTAATAAAGTAAACGATTTTTCAGACAGTCATATTGATAACAGTATTAAAATACTATTTAACTATATGGCTTTTTTAGTATATAATGTTAGATAGTATGTTGATATAATTGTAGAAAACTAATAGACTTTATTAAAATTTATGATAATATATATATGATAAGAAAAACTGCACTTTATACATAGTGAAAATGTGAATAAAAAATATAAATTATATAAATGGAGGAGATATTAAAATGGCAACAATAGATTGTAAAGCAATAGCAGCAAAATTAAGAGAGAACGTAAAAGCAGATATAGCAGCTGCAACACAAAAACATGGTGAAAAACCATTTCTTGAAATAGTACAAGTAGGAGCTCATCCATCATCAGTTTCATATGTAAAAAGTATAATCAGAACTTGTGACAATATGGAAGTAAACCATAACTTTGCACAATACGATGAAAACATAACAGAAGCAGAATTAATAAAAGAAATAGAAAGATTAAACAATGATCCAAAAGTACACGGAGTAATAATCCAATACCCACTACCAAGACACATAGATCAAGACAAAATAGCTAATACACTATCACCAGACAAAGATGTTGACGGAATAACTTCAGTAAACTTAGGAAAACTTTTAATGGGAATAGAAGGAATGGTTCCTTGTACTCCAAAAGGTATGGTAAGAATCCTTAAAGAATCAGGAGTAGAACTACAAGGTAAAGACGTTACACTAGTAGGAAACGGACGTACAGTAGGAAAACCAATATCTCAATTATTATTACATGAGGGTGCAACTGTAACAGTATGTCACCAATTTACAAAAGATCTTAAAAAACACCTACAACAAGCAGACATAGTTATAGGGGCAGCAGGAGTAGCAGGATTAATACCTGGAGATGCAGTTAAAGAAGGCGTAGTAGTTATAGATGCAGCTATAAACGTATTAGAAGATGGAAAAATAGTAGGAGATGCTGACTTTGAAGAAGTATCGAAAAAAGCATCATTAATAACTCCAGTACCAGGAGGAGTAGGAACTACAACTAACGCAATGTTAATGGAAAACTTATTAGGACTATTCTTAGGACATAAAGAAAAGTAAATATTAAATATAGAAAACATTAGAGTATTATACTCTAATGTTTTTTTATGCTCTGAAACTCCTAAAAAATTCAAACAAGCTTGACATCGAACACATGTTCGATTAAAATGTTTAAAAAAGGAGTTGATAATATTGGATAAAATGAAAGAATACTATAAAAATGGCATAATGGCTTTAATCCCGACCTATATAGAAATGATAGGAGATTCAACAAAAGTTATAACCAAAAACTCTAACGAATATTACATATATAAAAGTATAAGGGCAATAATAAATCTTCTAGCAAGATATAACCATATTGATTTGAAGGAAACTAGAAGATTTTATGGAAATAAGATAGGCTGTAAAAACTTAATTCCAATACCTTTTAGTAAAGAAAATATATTTGCTCCTATAAAAGTAAGAGCGGCAATAAGTAAAAATGATAGTTCATTTGGATATATAAATATAAAATATATAGAGAAGATAAAAGAAAAAGATGAACTAGGAGTAATTTATCTTAATGATGGTGTACAGATAGATACATATCAAAGACTAGAAACTGTAGAGAAACACATAAGAAACGGAAAGTTGGTAGAAAGTATATATAATGGTAGAGGTAACGTTATAGTATCAGAAAGAAATATCGATTTTTATCAAGATTACAATACTCCAGCAACAAAAGGCGACATAGCAGCCCTTAGAAATGATATACTGTATATGATAAAAGAAGTTAAGTGAAATGTGGGTTATAAGTGGTATACTAGACTAAGTTAAGAATTTTAAAAATAAATTGTATTTAAATACTACATTAGTTTTTAATGTTTTATCAGATGATAGTAGCTGAGTAAAATGGAGGGATAGCGTGATAACACTACAGGGAGATATAGAAGAAATAATATTTCATAATGAGGATAATGGATACACTGTAGCCATATTAGGAACAGAAGATGATGTAGTAACTATAGTAGGAAATATCCCTTTAATCAGAGACGGAGAATCATTGAAAGTACATGGAACAATAATAAATCACCCTACATACGGAGAACAGCTAAAAGTAGAAGCATATGAGCTAATAGCACCAGCTACAATTAATGGAATAATAAAATATTTATCATCAGGTTTAATACCGGGAATAGGTCCTAAAACGGCAGAAAGAATAGTAGAAAGATTTGGAACAGATTCACTGGACATACTTCAGTATAATCCTAATAGGTTAAAAGAAATAGAGGGAATCGGGGACAAAAAGTTAGAAAAGATAGTGGCATCATTTGAAGAACAAAGAGAATTAAAAGATATAATGGTATTTTTACAACAGTATGATATAACTCCAGCATTAGGAATAAAGATATATAAAAAGTATGGTACGGAGACCATAGAAAAAGTTCAGGAAAATCCTTATAGATTATCAGAAGAAATAATAGGAATAGGATTTAAGTTAGCAGATAAAATAGCAAAAAGCATGGGTGTTGAACCAAACTCTAGTTATAGAATAAGTGCGGGAATTAAATTTTGTTTAACTGGATTTGCATCAGAAGGCCATACATATGCACCAAGGCAAGAACTAATACATAAATGTTCAAGATTACTGGAAGTAGATAATACATTAGTTGAAGAAGGACTTATGGATTTAGCATTAAGGCAAGAAGTACAATTAGAAAACTTTGATGATGAAATATGCGTGTACTATATGCCATACTATTACGCAGAGACTAATGTAAGCAAAAAGATAATAGAATTATCACAAAGTGAAATAAAAAAGTTAGAAGTAAATATAGAAAATGAAATAGAAGAACTAGAGAGCGAAAATAATATAAGTTTAGCAGATAATCAAAAAGAAGCTATTAGACAATCAGTAGAAAACGGATTATTAGTAATAACAGGAGGACCTGGAACAGGTAAGACCACGACTATAAATACAATAATACAGCTATTTGAAAGTCAGGATTTAAAAATACATTTAGCGGCACCAACAGGAAGAGCAGCTAAGAGAATGAGCGAGGCTACTGGAAGAGAAGCTAAAACAATACATAGGCTATTAGAGTATGGATTTGTGGACGAGAGTATTGGGATGATATTTTCAAAGGACGAGGGAACTCCGCTAGAAACAGATGTGATAATAATAGATGAAATGTCAATGGTAGATATATTACTTATGAACAATTTATTAAAGGCAATTATGCCAGGAACTAGAGTAATATTAGTGGGAGATACAGATCAGTTACCATCAGTAGGAGCAGGAAATGTACTAAAAGATATAATAGAAAGTAAAATAGTAAAAGTAGTAAAGTTAGATGAGATCTTTAGACAAGCACAGGAAAGCATGATAATAGTGAATGCACATAAGATAAATAAGGGAGAACATCCTAAGTTGAATGTAAAAGATAAGGACTTCTTCTTTCTAAATGGACAAAAACCGGAGGTTGTAGTAAAAACGGTAATAGATTTAGCGAAGGAGAGACTTCCTAAATATAATGGATATGACCCAATAAAAGATATACAGATACTTTCATGTAGTAGAAAAGGCGACGTAGGGGTTAATATACTAAACGATAAACTACAAGAGGCATTGAATCCAAAAGCAAGGTATAAAAGTGAGAGAAAAATAGGTGACCAGATACTAAGAGTCGGAGATAAGATAATGCAGATAAAAAATAACTATAATACAAAGTGGAAGTTATTAGAGGGGGATAGGATCACACAAGAAGGAGAAGGCGTATTTAATGGAGATTTTGGATTAATAACAGATATAGATGAAGAAGAAAATGAATTAGTAGTATTATTTGATGATAACAGAGAAGTAATATATAATTTTAGTCAATTAGATGAGATAAGATTAGCGTATGCAACCACAGTTCACAAAAGTCAAGGTAGTGAATTTCCAGTCGTAATAATGCCAATATATTGGGGACCACCAATGCTATTAATGAGAAATCTATTATATACAGCAATAACTAGAGCAAAGGAACTAGTAGTTTTAGTGGGAGATCAAAAATGTTTGGGGTATATGATAAATAATAATAAAATAACTAAGAGATATTCAGGGCTCAATAAGAGGTTGTTTAAAGTTTTTGAGTATTTAATGAGGTGATGAAGATTTTTAAAACCTTAATAAACTTAGTATTTCCAGAAAAAAATATATGTTTTATATGTGATGAATATGATATCACTATAAAAAACAACCTGTGTCCAGACTGCATATCGAAGCTAGTGTTTATAAAAGAAAGTAAGTGCAAAACATGTGGAAGAAAAATAGATACGAATAGTGATAAACTAATAAAATGTAGAAACTGTCTAAAGACTCCACACTACTTTACTAAGACAGTAGCACCGTTAGTATATAATGAGGCAATAAAAAAGGCTATATACGACTTTAAATATAATAACAAACCATATATGTACAAGTTGTTTGGGGAACTCATGGTTAAGTCGGTTGTTGATAATGACCTAGAATACATAGATATGATAGTACCAGTACCACTTCATAAGTATAGACAAAGAAAAAGGGGATTTAACCAGTCCTATCTATTGGCAAAATATATATCAAAAAAATTAGAATTACCAATAGATAAAGAAAATCTAATAAGAATAACCAAAACACAAGAACAAAATAAACTAAAGAGAAGCGAAAGAATAAGAAATGTAGAAGGAGTTTTTAAAATAATAAAGAAAGATATATTTATCCAAAAGAGAGTACTGTTAATAGACGATATATATACAACAGGATCAACAGTAGATGAATGTTCAAAACTACTATTAGATAATGGAGCAAAAGAAGTATTTGTGGCAACTATTGCGATTGCCTCACAATAAAGGCTATATAACAGATAGGAGGAATAAATATGGATATAAGAAGCTGTTTAAAATGCGAAAGAGCATTCTCATATGATGGTGAGGATTTATGCCCAAAGTGTAGATATGAAGATGATGAAGATTTTAAAATAGTAAAAGAATATTTATATGATAATCCAGGAGCAGATGTAAACAAAGTAACAAAAGAAACAGGAGTAGATCTAAAAAAAATATTACGATATTTAAAAGAAGGTAGAATAGAAATAGCAGAAGGAAGTGCTAACACATTGCTTTCGTGTGAAAGATGTGGGAAAGCAGTAAATACAGGTAGATTCTGTAAGAAATGTGTAGCTGAAATGGAAAAAGAATTTAAGGGAGCTATAGGTGAAATAAAGCCAGAGGCACCAAAGCAAGAGAAAAAGGACTCTAAAAAGGCTGATGAGAAGATGCATGTAGTATTTAGATATAAAAAATAAATAAATTTAAAGTATGCCCCGTTTTTACCGATAAGAAGTATAAGAGTACAGGTAGGAATGGGGTGTTTTTTATGAAGATATTTGGAAATAGAATAGAAAATATTCTTAACATATATAGAAATAATGGAAATACAAAAAAAGTAAATAAAGCTCAACAATCTAAGAAACCAGACCAAGTTAATATATCAAATATGGCAAGGGATTGTCAGTTTGCAAAAAATGAAGTTAAAAAATTACCAGACATAAGAACAGAAAAAGTTGAAGAGATAAAAAGACAAATACAAACAGGAACGTACGAAATAAATGCAGATAAAATAGCAGAGAAAATAGTAGAAAGCTCTAAGATAGATATTAAACTATAAGTGGTAGCTAAGAAGTAAATTTTCTTTATTAATTTAAAAGCTAGGAAGTGAAACAAGTGAAAAAAATACAAATGCTTAAAGATATACTTTTACAAGAAAATGAAATATATAAAAAAATACTAGAACTTGCAAACAAAAAAACACAGCTTATATCAGAAGATAATATAGATGAAATACAAAAAATAACTAAATTAGAAGAACAATATGTACAAGATGCAAAAATACTAGAATATAAAAGAGAAGATAGAATAGCAGAAATAGAAAAAGAGTTGAGTATAGAAAAAGTAATAGATATATCTACACTTTTAAGTCACATATTAGATGAAGAATTAAGAAAAGAGCTACAAAGTACAAAAGATGAATTTGCAAAAACACTTACACAATTAAAAACTGTAAATGACTTAAATAATATATTAATAAAGGATGCACTAGAATATATCGGGGTAAGCTTGAATCTAATGACAGCAGCAACCAGTGAAGGAACATATGGGTCTAAAAGTGGAGAAATAGAAACACAAAATAGAAATTTATTTGACATAAAAGGATAGAAAGATAAAAAGAGGGAGAGGCGTGAGAATATGAGTTCTTTTGGAAGTTTATCTATAGGGATATCAGGATTATTAGCGAATAGAAGGGCATTGGAAACAGTGTCACATAATATAGCTAACGCAGATAATCCAACATACACTAGACAGAGAGTTACAAGTGCGGATTCACCGTATATAAATGTTGGAAGTCAAAAGCGTGGAACAGGAGTAAGTGTTCAATCTATAAATCAAATAAGGGACGAGTTTTTGGACACAAAGCTTAGAAATGAAGTTTCTAAATATGGATACTGGGGACAAAGATACAGTATCTTTAGTCAAGTTGAAAGCATAATAAATGAAAAAGGTCAAATAAATGACAAGGTAACAGGAGGACTAGCAAAAACAATGGATGACTTCTGGAAGTCATGGGATGAACTAGCCAAAGATCCAAGTAACTTAACAGTAAGAGGAGTTCTAAAAGAAAGCTCCGAAGGATTTGTTACTGTTGTAAGACATATGTATGACCAGTTAGATACATTACAAAAAAACTTAAACACAGAAGTAATAGATTTAGTAGATGAAACTAATAAGATAGCTAGAGAAATAGCAGATTTAAACAAAAAAATAGTATCAGGGGAAGCAAGTGGAGTAAAGGCAAATGACTATAGAGATCAAAGAAATGGACTAATAGATAGATTATCTCAGATAGTAGATATATCAGTAAGTGAAGATTCAAAAGGATATGTGAATGTAGCCATAGCTGGAACTCATATAGTACTTGAAGGGTCAGCTAAAGAACTAGAGTATAAAACACCTATGCCACCTGATAAAGGACACCTAGTAAATGTACATTGGAAAGATGAAAAAGATCCTCTAGTTCTAGGAAAGGACTTAAAGGGTGGAGAATTACTAGCAGTATTGCAGGCTAGGGGGAGCGGAGAAGGAAAAAAGCCAAATCCTAATTCAGGTGAATTTATAGAAGTAATACCTACTATGAAAGAAAAATTAAATGAACTCGTAAGGATTATAGCAACAGCTATAAATGAACAACAAACAAATGGATATACATTGGATAGTGTAGAAGGAGATCCTAAGACGGATAAATTATTTTTTATTTCTGAGGATGGAGGAGATATAGATGCGAGTAATATAAGATTAAATATAGAGAGTTTAAATGATATAGCAGCATCCGATCAAGCTGGAGTAAAGGGAAATAGCAAGAATGCAGAAGCAATCCTTAAAATTAGAAAACAACTACTATATAATAGTGGAAAGTTAAATATAGATGATTATTATAGAGACGTAATATCAGACTTCGGAATAGGCGGAGAAGCAGCATACAATATGATGGAGTCACATGGAAGAATAATAATAGAATTAGACAATAAGAAACAATCTATATCAGCAGTTTCACTAGATGAAGAAATGTCAGATATGCTAAAGTTTCAGCATGCGTATTCGGCAAATACAAGGTTTATAAATGCAATAGATGAAATGTTAGATGTGATAATTAATAGAATGGGAAGATAAAATAGGGGGGATGAGTTTTGGCTTGGTTAGGACTTAATACGGCGGTATCAGGATTGTTTGGAAGTCAGAGAAAGTTGTATACAGTAAATCATAATGTAGCAAATGCAAGTAGAGAGGGTTATTCGAGACAAAAAGTAAATGAAAGTTCGAGTATACCTAGACATATAACAGGAATGGGATATATAGGAACAGGGGTAAGCATAAATTCAGTAGATAGGATAAGAGATATATATCTAGATAAAAAGTACAGAACAGAAAGTGCATCTCTTGGAGAATGGAACATAAAGCAATTAGGATTAAGTGAAATAGAAAATGTACTAAGAGGAAGTCAAGAAGAAGGTATAAATGTAAATATAGATGAATTTTTTAAGGCAATAGGAGATCTTAGTACAGATCCAAGTGATATGTCACGTAGAACTGCATTCAGAGAAAAGACAAATACACTTAATGTTACTATAAATGAAACAGTTAAAAGATTATATAAACAACAAAAAGATATAAACTTTGAAGTAAAAACGAAAGTTAAAGAAATAAATGATTTAGCAGATCAAATAAAGTCTCTAAATGATCAAATATTCGTGATGGAAGTGGATGGCCATAAAGCGAATGATTTAAGAGATCAAAGAGATATTATAGTAGATAAATTATCACAAATAGTAGATATAGAAGTAGAAGAAAAAGTAGTAAATTTAGAAGAGAGCAAACAAAAAGGAAAAATAGAAGTAAGGCAATTTGAAGTACGAATAGGAGGAATGACTTTAGTAGACCATAATAGAACTAGTAAATTAAAATATCCTCCAGACGTAATGCAGAATACATTAAATCCAGAAGAACCACTATATAAGGTAGAATGGGCAAGTGGTGGAGAAGTGAAACTTAAAAGTGGTGAGTTAAAGGGACTATTACAGATAAGAGACGGAGGGTATGAAGCCTCAGATGAGATAGCTGGTGATAATATAAAGAATACTTCAGATGCTAAATATCAATTTAAAGGGTATAACGGGATACCTTATTATATAAAAAGATTAGATGAGTTTGCTAGTGGATTTGCTAGTAAAATAAATGAAATTCACAGTAAAGGTATAAATTTAAATAAAGGTACTGGAGTCCTTCTGTTTGATGTAGATGATAGTATAAAACAAAAATATGGAAATATATTAATAGATACTACTGGAAATATAAAAATAAGAGATGAAAATGGAAAAATACTGGGGACAATCAATGAAGATGGAGAAATAGTAGATGCGAATAATAAAAACTGGGGAGTTCCAGATGCTGATGGTAAACTAGTAGATGTAGATGGAAATGTACTAGGGACTATCTCAAGTGATGTTAAGATTATAAAAAATGGGGATGGCAATGTAGAAATAACTCTAGGGACAGGTGCTGATGAATATAAGTTAGTGAAGAAAACAGACGGGAACATCGTTAAACTTAATTCTGATGGAACAGAAACCACTATAATGGATAAGGATGGAGATGTAAAGGGTTCATCGGATAACTTTACGAAAGACTCAGCAGGAAACCTACTTATAAGTAATACGTCATATGAAAAATTTGTGAAGGAAAATATGAGAGCTGATAATATTAAATTATCAGATGATATAATAAATGACTTGAACAATATAGCTACTATAGACTCTGAGGATAGCGAAAATATAGAAGACAATAAAATTTTAAAAGAAATATTAGAAGCAAGAGAAAGCACAACATTTTTTGATAGAACAGCTAAATATCAAGGTAGGCCAGAGGACTTCATGACATCTATATTTTCAACACTAGGAACAGATTCTCAGCAAAGCAATAGGATGAGTGGAATTCAAAAATCGATAGTTAATGGAGTAATAAAAAATAGGCTCTCAGTTTCGGGAGTAGATTTAGACGAGGAAATGGCAGATATGTTGAAGTTTCAACAATTATATAATGCATCAGCAAGAATGATAACAACATTTGATCAAATATATGAAACTACTATAAATAGATTAGGAATAGTAGGTAGGTAATTGATAAATAGAATAAATTATTTTTTCGAATTATATTAGTCGTTTATTTAATATCTGTAAGTACTGTAGTCCTCTTACAATCATGAAGAGATATGATAGAAAGGAGCGAGAAATTTGAGAATAACTAATGGAATGCTTATAAATAATATGATGCAAAATCTAAACAGCAACTTAAATAGAATGGAGAGGTATCAACGACAGATAGCATCAGGAAGAAAATTTGAGAGACCATCAGAAGACCCTATAGGTATGTCTAAGAGCTTAAAACTTTATACAGATGTATCTAAAACAGAACAATATGAAAGAAACTTAAGAGATGCAACTTCATGGATGCATAGTACAGAAAATGCCTTTATAGAACTTGGAGAAATATTGCAAAGAACTAGGGAACTATGTGTTGATGCTGCAAATGGACCGAAAACACCAGAAGATACACAAAAAATATCAGAGGAAATAAAACAACTAAGAGAGCAAATTATAAAACTGGCTAATAGTAGACATGCAGGGAGAAGTATCTTTACAGGATTTAAAACAGACAAAGACCTTTTGGATAAGGATGGAAACTATATTATAGACTTAAATAGCACTGATACTTCAATATATAACGTAGGAATATCAGAAAGCATAGAAGTTAATACAGTAGGAATAAAAGTGTTTGGGGTATTGTCAAATAGTAAAATAAAAAGCGATAATTTAGATATGATTAAAGGAAAGTTAACAGAGGCTGGAATAACTATAAACGGAGATCCAAAGACACTTGCAGAGTTAGCTATTAGTGTAGATGCTTCTGCTTTTAATAAAGTTGTAAATGAACTAAATAATTCGGGAATAGAGATAGTTGGAACACAGACAACACTTGCAGGACTAGTAGACAATATTACTCTTCCATCTGTTCCTGATGATAAACTTGGTGAGCTTAAAACTAGCTTAAAGAACTCAGGAATAACTATAAAAGAAGATTCAACAACACTTAGAGAACTAGTAGATAGTATGAATCCTCCTAATTTTGATGCATTTAAATCTAGTTTAAAAGAGGTAGGAGTAAGCGTACAAGGAGATCCTAAAACACTTACTGAATTAGTAGATAACTTTGCACTTTCAAATGACTATGATGTAATTAAAAGTGAGCTAGAATCTGCAAATATAAAAACTGGAGATGCAACAAACTTTGGTGAATTGTGGAACAATATGATAGAAGAATATGGAGAAGTTGACATAACAGACTTAGGATTTTCTAAAGATAAAGTCCAAGTAGATGATATATCTACAGAAGGAAATGATGAAAGTTCAAAGAGTGCTCTAGTTCAAGTTTTTGACAACTTAATTAAAAACTTAGAAAAAGGTGAACATGAAAAAATAAGTAGTATGATAGAAGATGTAGATAAAGTTAAAGAGAGTGTACTTGCAATAAGGGCAGAAATAGGTGCAAAGACTAATAGACTTGAAATGACTGAAAATAGACTATCATCAGAAAAGCTAAACTTTAAGAAAGTTCTTTCATTAAATGAAGATGTAGATGAAGCAGAGGTTATAATGGAAGCTAAAATGGCAGAAGCAGTATATAATGCTTCATTAGCAGTTGGAAGTAAGATTATACAACCTACACTTGTAGACTTCTTGAGATAGGATGATAAATATGAATAACCTTAGTATAACAACTGTAAAAGGTCAGATAGGTATAGACACAGCAAGAGGTAGTTATAGTATAAGACAACCTAAGGGAGAGCAAAGTATAACTCAAAAATCTGCAAAAATGAATATAGATAAACAAGCTCCTAAAGTAATAATAGACCAATACGACTGTTTTGCGGAGGTAGGTTTAAAAAATAATATAGATTTTATAACAGAAGTGGCCCAATTAGGTAAGCAAGCGGCAATAAAAGCTATAGGAAGAATAGTAGAGGATGGAAATCGTATGGCTATGATACAGAAAAGAATGCCGCCAGCCATACCAGAGCTAGCAGAAAAAAACTCTAGACCAACTCAGTACGAGTTTAATTTTAAGTTGATACCAACTAGTAGACCAAAGATAGATGTAGAAGGATACCTGAATATAAATTGGGAACTGGGAGGAGCAGAAATAAGTTATTCTCCTAAAAAACATGAAATTGATTATAACTTAGGAAAAGTGAATATATATATGAAACAGTACCCAGAAATAAAATATCAATATATAGATGATAAAATATAAAAAATCTACTAAGTTGGAGAGTGAATAAAATGAATGCTATAGCAAAGATTGATGATGAACAGGAAGCTATTGAGGATAAAAAAATAAAGTTTATAGACGGAATACCGGGATTTGTTGAATATAAAAACTATATAATAGAACTAAATGAAGACAGCGAAAATCCATTTCATAAATTACAATCAGTAGATGAGCCAGAGCTTTCATTTATTATAGTAAATCCTTTTTTATTTAAGGAAGACTATGAATTTGATATACCTAAATCAGCTATAGAAAGACTAGAAATACGGGACAAAAGCGATATATTAGTATACTCAATAGTAGTAGTGCCAGAAGATTATACAAAAATGACAGCGAACTTACAAGCACCTATCATAATAAACACTAAAAATATGATAGGTAAACAAGTAATACTTAATGAAAATATATATACTACGAAGCACTATATACTAGAAGAAATGAACAAAGAATAGGAGACTAAGTATATGCTTATATTGAGTAGAAAAAAAGGTGAAAGCATAATAATAAATGGAAATATAGAAATAACTATAGCTGATATACAGGATGGAAAAGTAAGAATTGGAATAGAAGCACCTAAGGATGTAGATATACATAGACGTGAAGTTTATGAAGCAATACAAAAAGAAAATAAAGAAGCTATAAGTAATAAGAATGTAAACTTAAATATATTTAAGGAGATTTTCAAAAAAATTAAAAATATATTAAAGATACTTTTTAAAACACCGATAAGTATATTAAGAAGGCAAGGAAGCCTTCAAAATAAAATTCAAGGAGGAAATTACAATGAGAATTAATAACAACTTATTAGCTATGAATACTCATAGACAAATGGGTATAACAGGTACAAATCAATCGAAATCAATGGAGAAATTATCTTCAGGATTTAAAATCAACAGAGCTGGAGATGACGCAGCAGGATTAGCGATCTCTGAAAAAATGAGAGGACAAATCAGAGGTTTAAACATGGCTTCTAAAAACTCTCAAGACGGTATATCTCTTATCCAAACAGCAGAAGGTGCATTAAACGAAACTCACGCAATCCTTCAAAGAATGAGAGAGCTTGCAGTTCAAGCAGCGAACGATACTAACGTAACTCAAGATAGAGGAGAAATCCAAAAAGAGATCAACCAATTAACTTCAGAAATCAACAGAATCGGAAATACTACAGAGTTCAATACAATGAAACTAGTAGATGGTAGCAGATCAAAAGATTATGAAGTAAATGCTGCAGTAACTACACCTGGAAAAACTGTTTCAGTAACAAAAGCTGTAGATCAAACAGTTCTAGTTGGAGATGAGCCAGTTGCATGGAGTAATGATACTTCACAATCAAAATTTGATGTAAAAATTAGTGGTAATGGAGACAATGGATTTGACTGGTCTACACTTGACGCAACTGGTACAAATAAAATAGTTGTGTCACGTTCAGGTGATGACTTTACAGTTGACTTTGATGGAAAAGATGGAAGTGGTAAAACTTTAAAAATTGATGCCGAAAAAATGGTGTTTGATGCTTCTACTTCAACATATTCATATAAAAACCAAGGAGTTGAATTCTCTTTCACTGCAGAAGATGTTGCAAATTGGGCAAACACAGATTCATTTACATTAGATTTAAATACTATTGGTGCTGATGCAACAGGAACACATACTTCTGTTGCTCAAAAGGTGGCTTTAACAGTAACTGATCCTGATACAACTACTTCAAGCATGTCATCAATAACTGTAACAGAAGCTGCTGCACTTCAAGATGTTGCTAAACTTGATATAGCTTGGGATGAGGCAGCAGGAAAATTCACAGCAACTTCATATGACGGTGCAGGGACTCAAGTTTCTAAAACAGAATTTTCACTAGCTGCAGGAGAGACTTTAAACTATAATGAAAATGGAATTTCTTTCACATTTAATGCTGTTGCAGGTGCAACTAACGCAGCTACTGTTAATGGATCATTTGAACTTAAAACTGAAACTAAAGATGTAGTGAGTGAACCAACAGTAACTACACCAGCTGATACAGAAGATCGTTCACTTACATTCCAAGTTGGAGCTAACGAAAATCAAGCAATGTCATTAGACATAAATGATATGAGATCTGTAGCTCTTGGAATATCTTCAGCAAAAGCTGGAGCAGGTTTTGCTAGTGATAAATCTGTTACTGACGGAACTGACAATACAGCTGCAGAATATTCACTAGACGTATCAAGCCATAAAGCAGCAGCAGCATCTGTAACAGTTATCAACAATGCTATAGAAAAAGTTTCAGCAGAAAGATCTAAGCTTGGAGCTGTTCAAAATAGATTAGAGCATACTATCAAAAACTTAGATACTTCAGCAGAAAACTTACAAGCTGCAGAATCAAGAATTAGAGACGTAGATATGGCTAAAGAAATGATGAATTTAACAAAACAAAACATACTACAGCAAGCTGCTCAAGCAATGCTTGCGCAAGCAAACCAAGCTCCACAAGGAGTACTTCAATTATTAAGATAATTGAATCTTTATATATAAAGATAGAAAGTCAGGGGATTTTTCCTCTGGCTTTTTTATTAAACAATTTATATAAATATGTCGATATCAAAGATACAGAAAGTTTGAGGGAGGAAAAAATCCTATGTCATATAAAAAAAGAAATGTACTACAACCAGAGTATATGAAGTCATTTAGTTGCATTGGACAAGAATGTGAGGATAGCTGTTGCATAGGTTGGAGAGTAGATTTAGATAAAGAAACTTATTTAAAGTATAAGAAAGTTCAAGATAAAGATTTAAAATCTATATTTGATAAAATGGTAAATAGAAAGCATAATGAAAAAAATGATATTTCTCATGGAAAAATAAGGATGAAGTCAGATGGGAAATGTCCATTTCTAGATGAACAAAGTTTGTGTTATATACATAGTAAACTAGGAGAGGACTACTTATCAAATACTTGTGCACTATATCCACGTTACCTGAATAAAGTAGATGGAAAATTTGAAAGAAGTTCCACTGTGTCATGTCCAGAAATAGCAAGATTAGTATTATTAAATCTAGATGGAATAGGTTTTGAACAAATAGAAGAAGATGCAGATATAAGAATAAAGATACATAATGTTTTTGATACTGAAGGGCATCTATACTTAAATAGACCTCAAAGATATTTTTGGGAAATTAGATTATTTGGTCTTTCACTATTACAAAATAGGGATTATAACTTAGGAGAAAGACTTATAATTTTAGGCATGGTATATAAAAAGCTAGAAGAATTATCAACAAGTAATTTATCAAAAGATATACCTGATTTTTTGACAAAGATGAACGAAATTATAGAATCGGGGAGTTTAAAGAAGGAGCTAGAAAAGATTCCTACAAATACTCAAATACAGATGAGATTAGCAAAAGAATTAACAGATAGAAAAGTAGTTCAGGGAATAATGAGTAATAGATATCTAGAGTGTTTAAAAGAAACTTTATTAGGTATAGGATATATAGAAGGAGAAGACCTAAAAAAAGTGATACAAAAATATGATGAAAATTATAGTAAATATTTGGCTTCATATTTAGAAGAGAAAGAATATATTTTAGAAAATTACTTAGTAAATGAGTATTTTAAAGAATTAATGCCTTTTGGAAGTTATAAGTCTATATGGGATTCATATATATTCTTATGTGTGCTATATAGTATGGTAAAGCTACATCTAATAGGAATGGCAGGATACAATGATGGGTTAAATGACGATATAACTATAAAGCTTATACAGTCTTTTTCGAAAGTAGTTCTTCACAATAGTGCTTATATACAAGGCATTATAAAATTATTAAAAGACAATGGATATGATAGTTTAGCTTACATGTCAATACTAGTAAAAAATTAAGAAAGAAACTTTAATATTTAAATTAAGTATATGAAAAATTATAGCTGTAAGAATATAGATATAATTAAAGTAGATTACTCTAAACGAAAAATAGTATATTCTCAGTAGCTACACAGCTTACAAAAGTAAGTTATATTTCATATGTGAGAATATAGAACTATCTTAAAATATCGAACTTATGCTTTTGTGAGTTCGTATATGATTATTATCTTTAGAGTAATATGCATTTAAATTCTTAACTGTTTTTTATTATATTATTTTTTACTTATATCTATAAATATTTTTATGCTTTGAAGAGAAATACTTTTATTTAAGTTTAGATTATGTAGCTATTTTATAAATATAGTTGTTTTATTTTAAGGAGTAAACTCATTATGAAGGATTTTTTAAAGAATCGTCAACATTCTAGAAGTGAAGGCTTAATAGTTGATTTAAATGAAAGGTTGTTTTACTACTTGGGAAAAATATCCTTATTCACCTTACTTAGAAGAAACAGAAAAATAAAAGATATGCATAACTTTGTAGACTCATGGGTTATTAGCAACATATTACTTTCTATAATAATGTCATATCTTATTGTTAAGTTTATCAACAATAAAGTAATATTATCATTAGCATTTTTTTATGCATTCCTGCGTGTTTTTGAAATTATTGTTTATCAAATTAATGTAAATCTATTTGATAGATATCGGAGCAAATTAAGGAACAAAGACTATAGAATAAAGTCACCTACTCGCACTGTGATTTTATTATTAT
Organism: Gottschalkia acidurici 9a; assembly: GCF_000299355.1. Lineage (NCBI taxonomy): Bacteria > Bacillati > Bacillota > Tissierellia > Tissierellales > Gottschalkiaceae > Gottschalkia > Gottschalkia acidurici. The sequence goes on from NC_018664.1 coordinate 258,034, forward strand.
ATAACTATATAGAAATTATCTTTTGGTATGTTATTATGATAGTTGCTATATTAAAGTTATCAAATTGTAAGGACATATCAAGATATAAGTATTATATTGAATCTAGTTTTCTTTGCTTGACTACCTTGAACTATGAGCTTGTGGCTAGTATGGCTAAAAGTCAGTATCAAGTGCTATCTAGTATAGCTATACTTGAAGTTGTTTCAGGCTTAGTAATGACAATTATATCATTAGCTAATTTTATAGGTAAATTACCTAGTGAATACCGAAAAGAATTTAACAAAAAAATTACTAAAAAAAGAAATTCATAATTATGCTTGAATGCTAATTATATAAGTATATATAGTGAACTTAAGCATAGTTAATAGTGTAAGAAGATTACTATGAAATGTACAAAAAATAGACATGAAGATAGGATATTTGCATAAAAGTAAATAGGAGAAATAAAAATTAAACATCATACTACTTGCTAAAAGTAAATGGAAAAGATAAATAAATCCGTAATTTTGTCGATATTATTAATACAAAAAGTTATGTTAATTGGAGGAATAAAATGAAAATTTATATACTAGATAAAGAAGTAGTACTTGAAAACAAACTAGAATCTATAGAGACAATCTTTAATATGATAAATGAAGCATTGTATGAAAATGAAAAAGATTATAATTTTAGCTATATGATAATAGATGGTAAAGATATATATGATGAATTTGAATATTATATAGAAGATAATATCAAGAATATAAGTGAAATAAAAGTAATAGTGCTAACATTGAAAGAGCTTATACAAGATAATATAGTTACTACAAAGGATTATATAGATAGAGCTATACCATCTTTAAACAAGTTATCAGAAAGATTTCATACAGAACCTAGAGAAGAGGACTGGCACGAGATAGGAGATTTATTCGAAGGTGTAGGTTGGCTTTTAGAGTCATATCAAAATATAGACAGTCTTGAGGATCTTAATAATATAATTTCTAGCTATGAAATTTGGAATGAATATGTTAAAGAAGTACGCTCATTAAATGACCTTCTAATAGAAATTGAACAAGCTATGAAAAATAATAATATTACAAACATTGGAGATTTATTATCACAAAAAATAGTTCCTATATTTAAGAAAATGAATGAAAAATTAGAATCTTTATTAATCATATAGAATGGAGCTGATATTATGGATATAGCAGCATTATCAATAGGATTAAGCCAAATAAAGATAGCTCAACAGGCTAATCTTTCGATAATGAAAATGGCTATGGATTCAGTTAAGATACAGACATCAGATTTAACGCAAATGATGGATATTAATACTAAAATGATGGAACAATCAGTAAATCCTCATATTGGAGGAAGTATAGATATTAAGCTATAGAAATAAATAAACGATAATAGTCTAGACTAAATAAATTCTAGACTTGTTTTGTCTTACAGATTATATTAAATGGTATAATGTTTGTATACTAATCTATAAGACGAATGGGAGATGAATAATATGGCATATAAGATTTGCAAAAAATGCCAAAGGTTTTTTAGTGAAAATGGAAAAAGTTATTGCGATGAGTGTGATGAAAAGCTAAACGTTTCTCATAGTAAGATAAAAGAGTACTTAGAAGAATTTCCAAACTCATCTATTTTGGAAATAGTTAACAATACTGGAGTCAAACTAAAAGATGTGAACATATTTTTAGCAGAAGGTGGAGCAACTTATAGTGAGGTTTTTAATGAAAATATATCTTTAAATTTAAGAGAAGAAGAAATAAATAAAGAAATAGATAAATTTAATAAAAAAGAAAGAGCAAAAATAAGAAATAAATTTGTCCCTAGAAGTTTAAGGAGATAATATAAGGTTATATATTACATATAATGTCTACAGCATATAATAGGGAGTGATTTTTATGAGCCGACAGGTATGCAAGAGGTGCAATCGTATTTTTGATGGAAATAAGGTAGGATACTGTGATAAATGTTACGATAAGAATGAAAAAGAATATAATTTAATACTAGAGTACCTGAAGAAAAATCCAGATGCAATAGTGCTAGAGATTATAGATAAAACAGGAGTATCACTAAAAACACTTAATAGATTTGTAGAAGAAGGTGGATTGAGCTATACTGAAAGCAATATTAAGCCTGAAGATATAGAGTCAGGTGAGTATCTTAAAATTATAAGTAGGATACTAAAAGGAAGAGGTAAATTTCATACAAGTATTACGGATGATTGGTAATATAAGCGGATAAAGAGACTCAGTAATTGCTTTACTGAGTTTATTTTTATAAATAAATTTAAGCTTTAATATGATCTGACGATATTATATGCATATAAATAACTGAATTTAAATATAGAACTAGGGAGGAAGGAATATGCTAATAAAAGATATTATGACTAAACCGGCTATTACAGTTAGTGCTAATGATACTATAGGAGACATTTTATATATAATGAGTAAAAATAACATAAACGGAGCTCCAGTAATAGATAAAGAAAATAGTTTGATAGGAATGATTGTTAAAGCAGATATATATAGATTTATGATAGAACCAGGACATATAGCAGATTGTCCAGTAGACTGGGTTATGAGTAAGAGTCCCATAACTTGTGAATCGGAAGAATATATAGATGAGGTTGCTAGAAGACTAAGAGAAAATAATATAGTTGCTATGCCAGTGTTAGAAGATAAGAAAGTTGTAGGGGTTATATCTTTTGAAGATATAATAGATCATTTTTTAGAAAGTTATAGCAAATAAAAATATAGTTTAGCTTAAAAAAAGTATTATTATGCCGATATAAATTACATAAAACAGAGCTTAAAGGAGGGATGGGATATGAATATTTCAAACTCAGTGACTTACGAACAATCACAACACTCTGTAGGAGATATAAGTGTTATAGCAGATAGTACTGATAAAGAAATAGATTTACAACTTAGAGATAGCATAGAAAGAAATAAAGAAAAAGATATAAATATAGAACAGATAGAGTCTATACTAAACAAATCTAATAAGCAAATGCTTATGTACGACAGAAGATTAGATATATCGATACATGAGAAAACAAAACAAATAATGGTGAAAGTCATAGATGTGAATACGGATGAAGTTATAAGAGAAATACCACCAGAAAAAGTGTTAGATATTGTTGCTAAAAGAAAAGAAACGCTAGGATTACTGATGGATAAAAAAATATAGGAAGAGGTGATCGATATGGCTTTGAGATTATCAGGGCTTGCATCTGGTATTGATACAGATAGTATGGTAAAAGAGCTTATGAAAGCTGAAAGAGTAAAAGTAGATAGAGTAGAACAGCAAAAACAGACATTATTATGGAAAACAGAGATATACAATTCTTTGAATAAAAGTTTTGCAAACTTTATACTAAATGCTAGAAAAGATTTTGGATACAGTGGAGTAAGATCTAGTGGAATTAGTTGGCATAAGAAAGCTATGTCTTCAAATGAGAATATAGCTACTGCAAGTGCTAAGCTAGGAACAATAACAGGAAAACATGATATAAATGTCGAACGAATAGCTGAAGGCATTTCTGCTGTAAGTAAGAGTGACATATCAAAAGTTAAAGATGGTAAAAAACTTACAGGTAATGTTAAAGAACAGTTTGGTTTAGAGTCTAACGATGTTATAGACTTTAAAATAACTACTGATAAAGGTACAGTTAGATTTGTATTTGGAGAGACAACTATAGACGGACTTGAAGATGGAAAAGTGAATGGAGTAGATACCATACACATAAACAAGTCTTTAGACGAGTTAAAATTAAGTGATATAGTAAGTACTATAAATAGTGCAAGCATAAAGGATGATAAAGGAACTGTATTATCTGGACTAGGAATGAAAACTAGCTATGATAGTGGAATAGATAGGTTTTTTATGCAAACTACATCTACAGGATCAGATGCTAGTTTGAGTATAGAAGCTGAAGCGGGAAAACCAGCAGAGACTTTTTTCAATGCTCTTAATTTAAATGTAAAAAGCTATGAGTATGATTCAAATAATGAACTTATATATGATAATGTTAATGGTGAGGAAATACCAAGAAAGCTAGAAGGATCTCTAGTATTAAATACTGGGATATATAAGGGTATAAATGCAAAACTGAGTTATAATGGAGTAGATAACATAGAAAAACAGTCCAATAACTTTGAAATAAACGGTGTTGTTTTCAACATAAAAGATAAAGGTCAATTTTCTGTAAATGTAACTACAGATGCAGACACTATAGTAGAAAAAGTTAAAAACTTTATAGATGAATACAATAAAATAATAGAAAAAGCAGGATCTCTTTTAGTTGAAAAGGTTGACAGGAATTATAAACCCCTTACTTCTGAAGAAAAAGAAGCTATGACTGAGAAGGATATAGAACTATGGGAAAAGAAAGCTAGAAATGGAATTCTACGCAATGATAATACATTAAATAATACACTATCTGGCATGAGGAGCGATATATACGAAAAGGTGGAAACAAGTAGTGGTGTATTTAAGCTACTAACTGATATAGGTATATCCACACAGAAATACTCGTCTGGATCAACAGGTGGAAAGCTAGAGCTTAATGAAGAGGCACTAAGAGCAGCAATAGATAGAGATGCAGATGGTGTTATGGAAATGTTATTTAAGGAAAGTGACGAATATTTCTATAGTGACGATACTAAATTATCTGAAACTCAACTTAAAGAGAAAAGAGCTAATAGTGGTATAGTTACTAGAATATTTGATAACTTGACTCTTGGAATAAAAGATTTAGTTGATAGAGCAGGAACAGGTAGTGAACCTGATCTTTTTAGACAGGTAAAAAGCAATTTACTAATAGATTTTGTTACTGGTACTAATAATCTATCTAAAAAGGGTAGTGTAGGTTACTTAGAGGATGAAGTACTTAAACTTGAAAAAAGAATAGATGATTTAAATACAATTTTATATAGAAGAGAGATGTCTTATTATTCAAGATTTACTGCAATGGAAAAAGCTATGCAGCAGATGAATTCTCAAAGCTCATGGTTAGCACAACAGCTAGGTGGGTGAAATTAACACTTAATAAGATATGTAAATGAAAGGATGAGTAATTGAATATGGCTATAAATAATCCTTATAATCAATATAAACAAAATTCAGTAACAACAGCTTCACCAGAAGAACTCACTCTTATGCTTTACAATGGTGCTATAAAATTTGTAAATATAGCTAAAATAGAGATGGAAGCAAAAAATATAGAAAGAACTAATGAAGCTATAGTTAGATCTCAAGATATAATTCGAGAATTAAATGGATCATTAAATATGAATTATCCTATATCAGAAAATCTAAGAACATTATACACATTTATACTAGAGAAATTAATAGATGCGAATATACAAAAAGATATTAAGATAATAGAAGAAATCCTTCCTATAATAGAAGAAATGAGAGATACTTGGAAGCTTGTTATAGAAGAAGTAAAGAGACAGAAGTTTGCTCAGGGTGCGAGATAATATGGAAAAAAATATTTTAAATGAACTAATGATGTTGGTAGATAAGAAACTAAATTATTTAGAGGAAATTTTGTCTATAACAAGTCAGCAAAAACAAGCTATAACAGATGAAGATGTTGAAAGATTATCATCTCTTTTAGATAAAAAAGATATTTTGATACGGAATATAGATGAAATAGACAGTATATATAAAGAAAAAAGCTTAAACAAACTATTAGAAGATGATATTTTAACAGAAAAGTTAAAAATTATTCAAGCTTTACTGAACAATATAAAGTTAGTAGACGATGAAAACAATAAAAATCTAAATAGAGCTATAGAAGATATGGGTGGAAAATTAAAAGAAGTTAGACAAGGTCAAAGAGCTATGAAAGGCTATAGTAATAGTGATCCTTATGCATCATTTACTGCACAAGGTGGAACACTATTTATAGATCAAGATTCTTAAGTAGAGAATAAAGTATTTTTAACATTCAATATTAAATTATTAGACAATTAAAGAAATATAATAAAGAAAAGCACTGTCAATTATTGAGGTTAACTCTAATAATGCTGACAGTGCTTTTTTGAATAACTATAATTACATAGTGCAATGAGTAACATTATAAACAACTTGTCCAAAATGTATACACAATATTTCCACATGAATACTTGTCCATTATACAATTGTCCACAGAGTTATTAACATTATCCACAGAAATGAGCATATACTATCCACATATACACTTCACAGCTATGTGGACAAACTATTGTAATTATATTCATATGAACGAATAATAAAACAAATAGCCAATGTTATTTCGACATATTATATTTAGAATAAACATCTCAGGTAATCCAACTATGAAAGTAATTTGACAAAAGATATTATATTTTGGTGTTTTAATGTATAACATAAGTTTATAGAAATGCAACAAAAATTGAGAAGATTTTTGAAAAAGTATAAATTCAGATAATATAATATCAACAGTTGAGGATAAATATGTAGATAAGTAGAGAGTAAAAGAGAATGAAGTTTTTTATGAAAAGATTTGTGATAAATCTTCTGGAATTATGCTATCAAATTAGAGAAACTAAGATATTAAAATCTAAATATGTTGTAAGTGATATAGGTGCTCAATACATATCTATTGTATTTTATTATTGTTTAGTACTAAATTTTAGTATATACTGGTTGTAATAGAACTAGAAAATATTTTAGTTAGCGAGGTGATTACTGTGACTAATGAAGAGTTTCAAAGAATAGTAATAGAGAAACTAGAAAACTTAGAGATAGGACAAAAAAGTCTTGAAACAAGACAGAGAAACTTAGAAGATGGGCAGAAAAGTCTTGAAGCAAGACAAAAGAACCTGGAAGAAGGACAAAAAAATCTTGAAACAAGACAAAAGAATTTAGAAGAGGGACAGAAGAGTCTTGAAACAAGGCAGGGGAGCTTGGAAGTAGGACAGAAGAACTTAGAGACAAGACAGAAGAGCTTAGAAGAAGGACAAGAAGAAATAATAAGTAAATTGAATTGTGTTATAAATCAAACTGCTGATTTAACAGAATTTAGAGAAGAAGTAAAAGAAGAACTTAAGAATATTAAGTCAACTATATCAAGAATTGAAATAAATACTGCTGATAATTGGAGCGATATAGCGAAGCTTAAAGCAGCAAGATAGAATGGCGCGTGTGGTCTAGGGTAGAAGAATATACTTTAGACTATTTTTTTACTCTTTATCATGTCTAGAGGCTTATAAAAAATAGTTCAAAAAAAATGTTAGTAATAGAAATCACGGGGTATCATATAATTAAGATAAAGTTAAATTTTTATTAACAAATGGTAAAGTCACCAAACACATTGAGAGGGGATGTATTATATGAAACTAACTATTAGTGGAAAACAAATGGAAGTAACTGATGCCTTAAAGGTTGTTATAGATGAAAAATTCGAAAGATTAGATAAATATTTCCACAAGGAGATTCCAGTGAATGTTACATTAAGTGTTCAGAAAGGAAGACAAATAGTTGAGGCTACGATTCCTTTTTCAGGTGCAATGTTAAGAGCAGAAGAAGCAACTCCAGACATGTATGCTTCTATAGATAAAGTTATAGATGTATTAGAAAGACAAGTGAGAAAGCATAAAACTAAATTACAAAGAAGAACTAAAGCTGGAGAGACTATAAGATTTGAAAACATCCAAGTACTTCCATATAATGAAGATGAAGAGTCAAAAATAGTAAAAACTAAAAAGTTTACAATAAAACCAATGGATGAAGAAGAAGCTATTCTTCAAATGGAGTTACTTAGACATAACTTTTTCGTATATATAGATGGACAGACAGATGAAGTAAAAGTAGTATACAAAAGAAAAGATGGAAACTATGGCCTAATAGAGCCACAGTATTAAACTTAAAAAAGCCCTATTAACCCTTTTAATAAATTTAAAATATAGTGTGTGAAATATCGGATATAAGTGTAAAAGCTTATATCCGATATTTTTATGTGATATTTCATGTATAAATAGTTGATATATATCATATTAAAGAGGAATATTTAAAACATAAAGTTAAAAATTTTATGCACATTTGAAGTATTTTCCCAGCACTTGTAACTCAAAAACATTAATGATAAAATAGAGTAATGATAAAATGTTATGAGGTGGGGAAAATTGAAAACATTCTTAGAAAAGATATTTGGAAGCCACAGTGATAGAGAAATAAAAAGAATAGAGCCTATAGTAAACAAAATAGAAAGCTTAGATAGTGAGATGCAAAAACTATCAGATGAGCAACTTAGGGGAAAGACTGACGAGTTTAGGGAAAGGCTGTCAGGAAGTGAATGTTGTCTAGACGATATATTACCAGAAGCTTTCGCGGTTATGAGAGAAGCAGCTTACAGAGTACTTGGAATGAAACATTACAGAGTGCAGTTAATAGCTGGTATAGTTCTTCACCAAGGAAGAATAGCAGAGATGAAAACAGGTGAAGGTAAAACGCTTATGGCTACATTACCAGTATATTTAAATGCACTTTCAGGAAAAGGTGTACATGTTGTAACTGTAAATGATTACTTAGCGGAGAGAGATAAAGAGCAGATGGGAAAAGTCTATGAGTTTTTAGGACTTTCTGTAGGTTGCATACTAAATAGCATGGACAGTTCGGAAAGAAGAATAGCATACGGTGCAGATATAACTTATGGTACTAATAATGAATTTGGCTTTGATTATCTAAGAGACAATATGGTCATATATAAACATGAGATGGTTCAGAGAGACTTAAACTATTGTATAGTTGATGAGGTAGACAGTATCTTAGTAGATGAAGCGAGAACGCCTCTTATAATCTCAGGAATGGGGGATAAATCTACCAAACTTTATAGTATTGCAGACCATTTTGTTAAGACTCTAAAAGGTAGATCAATGGATCCAAATGAAAAGAAAGATATGTTTGATCGTGAATATGTAGTAGAAACAGTAGATTTTGTTATAGATGAAAAAGCAAAAACAGTAACACTTACTGAAGTTGGTGTAGAGAAGGCAGAAAAATATTTCTCAGTAGAGAATCTTTCAGACCCTACAAATATGGAAATTTTACATCATATAAATCAAGCTTTAAAAGCACAAAACACAATGAAAAGAGATATAGACTATGTAGTTAAAGACGGAGAAATCCTTATAGTTGATGAATTTACAGGTAGACTTATGCATGGTAGAAGATATAGTGAGGGATTACACCAAGCTATAGAAGCTAAAGAGGGATTAGAAGTAAATAGAGAATCTAAAACTTTGGCTACTATCACATTCCAAAACTACTTTAGAATGTATAAAAAGCTATCTGGTATGACTGGTACTGCAAAAACAGAAGAGGCCGAGTTTAGAGAAATATATAATGTTGATGTTATAGAGATTCCAACTAACAAACCAATTATAAGAGAAGATAATCCAGATGCAGTTTATAAAACTTTAGAAGCTAAATTAAACGCAGTAGTTAATGACATAAAAGAAAAAAATGAGAAAGGTCAACCAGTTTTAGTAGGTACTATTTCTATAGAGATGTCAGAAGTTTTAAGCAAACTTTTAAAAAGAGTTAATGTAAAGCATGAAGTTTTAAATGCTAAGCAACATGATAGAGAGGCAGAAATAGTAGCTCAAGCTGGTAGATTTGGTGGAGTTACTATAGCTACTAATATGGCTGGTCGTGGTACTGATATAGTTTTAGGTGGTAATCCTGAATTTGTAGCTAAAGTAGAGATGAGAAAAAAAGGATACAGTGAAGAATTAATAACAGAAGTAGATAGCTTTGTAGACACAGAAGATGAAGAAATATTAGAAGCAAGAAAAGTATATAGAGAAACGTTAGAAAAAGTTAAAGTACAAACTGATGAAGAAAATAAAAAAGTAATAGAAGCTGGTGGACTTCACATAATTGGTACAGAAAGACATGAATCTAGACGTATAGATAATCAGTTAAGAGGTCGTTCTGGTCGTCAAGGAGATCCAGGTTCATCAAGATTCTTTGTATCTCTTGAAGATGATCTTATGAGACTATTCGGTGGAGATAGAGTAAAAAGTATGATAGAGTCACTTGGAATGCCAGATGATGAAGCATTAGAACATAGAATGTTATCTAAATCTATAGAAAATGCTCAAAAGAAAATAGAGGGTAATAACTTTAGTATAAGAAAGCATGTACTTCAATATGACGACGTTATGAACAAACAAAGAGAAGTTATATATGCTGAGAGAAGAAGAGTTTTAGAAGGTGAAAACCTAAAAGAGCATGTAATGAGTATGGTTGAGGGCTTCTTACAAAGTGGAATAGATATATATACTAAAGATGAAAAATATCCTGAGGAATGGGATTTTGCTGGACTTGAAAACTATATAAATAATGTAATACCAATGGGTGAACTTAATATAGAGAATGTAGAAAGTTTAACTAAAGAAAGCTTAGTTGATACATTAAAAGAAAAGGCTAGACTACTGTATGAACAAAAAGAAGAAGAAGTAGGAGAAGAAGCTTTAAGAGAACTTGAAAGAGTTATTCTTCTTAGAATGGTTGATACTAAGTGGATGGATCATATAGATGCTATGGATCAATTAAAACAAGGTATAGGTTTAAGAGCTATGGGACAACAGGACCCTGTTCGTGCATATCAAACAGAAGGATTTGATATGTTTGAAGAAATGATAAATAGTATTCAGGAAGATACTCTTAAAAATCTTTATCACCTACAAAGAGCAGAAAATATAGAAAGAGAAAGAGTAGCAGAACCTATCTCTACAAGTCATGGAGATGAGGAAGTTAAAAAGAAACCTGTGGTAGTTAAAGAAAAGATAGGAAGAAATGATCCATGCCCTTGCGGAAGTGGTAAAAAATATAAAGTTTGTTGTGGGAAATAACAGGTTATAGACTAAAAGGAGCTGAACCTTTTGTTAATAGAACTGGAAACTTATAAAGAAATGATAAATTCCGTTAAAGAGACTTTAGAAGAAATCAGGGTTTCTCTTTGACATAGATGAGTTAAATAAAGAACTTTGTGAACTAGAGGATAACACTATGAAACCAGACTTCTGGAATGATAGTGAAAATGCTCAAAAGATATTGCAAGAGATTAAATTTAAAAAAGATAAAGTAACTGAATATGATGAAATAGTAAACTCTATAGAAGAGGTAGAGTTTACTATAGAGTTATTAAATGAATGTGAAGATGATGATATATGTAAAGAGCTTGAGAGAAAAATATCTTTTTTAGAAAAAAGAGTAGATAATTTTAAGATAGCTACTCTTCTAAGTGGAGACTATGATTCAAACAATGCTATACTCTCTATACACTCAGGAGCAGGTGGATTAGAAGCACAAGATTGGGCGGAAATGCTTTTAAGAATGTATACGAGATGGGCTGATCATAGAGAATATACTGTCGAGACCTTAGATATACTTCCAGATACTGAAGGGGGTATAAAGAGTGTTACTATACTAGTTAAAGGTATAAATGCATATGGATACCTAAAAAGTGAAAAAGGTGTTCATAGATTAGTAAGAATATCTCCATTTGATTCATCAGGAAGAAGGCATACTTCATTTGCATCAGTAGATATATTCCCAGAGTTAGATGAAAACGTAGAAGTTGATATAAATCCAAATGATTTAAGGATAGATACCTACAGATCTGGTGGTGCTGGTGGGCAACATGTAAACACTACAGATTCAGCAATTAGGATAACTCATATACCTACAGGGGTAGTAGTTCAGTGTCAAAATGAAAGGTCACAACACTCTAATAAAGCTACAGCTATGAGAATGTTAATGGCAAAGCTAATAGAGCTTAAAGAAACAGAAAGAAAAGAAACGATAGAAGACCTACAAGGCACCTATAATCAGATATCTTGGGGATCTCAAATAAGAAGTTATGTATTTCACCCATATAATTTAGTAAAGGATCACAGAACTAATGCAGAGGTAGGAAACACAGACAGAGTTATGGATGGTAGTATAGATATTTTTATGAATGAATATCTAAAATATAGATCAAAAAACATATAGATTGATGATATATCAATAAGTTAGAGGATTTTTATATGGTTTTGCCGAATAGATAAAGAGAATTAATCATTAAGATTGGTTCTCTTTTTTCTATCTTAAATCATATATAAAATAAAATTTAAAAGCTAAAATAACTTTAGTCTAAGAAAATTTATATATAAGGGGTGCAACTATGAATATAAACGAAATACTAATAAAAGAATTTAACATAAAAAAGTTCCAGGTAGAAAATACTATAAAGCTTATAGATGAGGGAAATACCATACCATTCATAGCGCGATATAGAAAGGAACAAACAGGGGAGCTTAGCGACGTAGTACTTCGTGAACTTTATGAAAGACTTATATATTTAAGAAACTTAGAGTCTAGAAAGGAAGAAGTAATTAGACTCATAGAAGAACAAGGCAAACTTACAGAAGAATTAAAAAAAGATATATGGAGTGCGAATACATTACAAAAAATAGATGACTTATACAGACCATTTAGACCAAAGAGAAGGACTAGAGCAACTATAGCCAAAGAAAAAGGATTGGAACCATTAGCAGATATTATACTGGATCAAAGTCTGACAGAAGGAGACATAAAAGATATAGCGTCTAAGTACATAAATGATGAAAAAGAAGTAAATTCAGTGGAAGATGCACTTACAGGAGCAATGGATATCATAGCAGAGATTATCTCTGACAATGCAGGGTATAGAGAAACTATAAGAAACAGATTATATAATAAAAGCGATATATTAACTCAAGCTGTAGATGATAAAGAAAAGTCAGTATATGAGATGTATTATGAATATAGTGAACCCGTTAGAAATATAGCTAACCATAGAATATTAGCTATAAATAGGGGTGAGAAGGAAAAGTTTATAAGAGTAAAAATAGACAGCTTAGACGAGGACATAGTAAGTATATTAAACAGTAAAGTTATAGTAAATAAAGATGCTATAACTACAGAATACTTATTATCAAGTATAGAAGATAGTTATAAAAGATTAATATTCCCATCCATAGAAAGAGAAATAAGAAACATATTGACTGAACGAGCTGAAGAACACGCTATAAAAGTGTTTGGAAAAAATTTAAGTCCTCTCTTAATGCAATCACCTATAAAAGGAAAAGTAGTAATGGGATTTGATCCTGGATTTAGAACCGGATGCAAGGTTGCGGTAGTTGACGATACTGGAAAACTACTAGACTTTACTACTGTCTATCCTACAGAACCTCAAAATAAAGTAGAAGAAACTAAAAAAGAACTTATAAACCTTATAAATAAGTATGATATAGACATGATAGCAATAGGAAATGGAACTGCATCTAGAGAATCTGAGACAATAATAGCCGATATGATAAAAGAGATAGATAAAAAAGTGTATTTCACTATAGTAAGTGAGGCTGGAGCATCTATTTATTCTGCCTCAAAGGTAGCAAATGAGGAATACCCAGATATAAATGTATCTATAAGAGGTGCTATATCTATAGCCAAAAGACTTCAAGATCCACTAGCTGAGCTTGTAAAAATCGATCCAAAACATGTAGGAGTAGGTCAATATCAACATGATTTAAATCAGGGCAAATTAGATGAAACATTAAAGGGTGTAGTAGAAGACTGTGTAAATAGTGTCGGAATAGATTTAAATACGGCATCAGTGTCACTATTAAGCTACGTATCTGGTATATCACCAAGTGTTGCTAAAAATATTGTAAGCTATAGGGAAGAAGCAGGAAGATTTAAAAATAGAAAAGAACTACTAAAAGTTAAAAGGCTAGGACAAGCCACATACACTCAATGTGCAGGTTTCTTAAGGCTAGCAGATAGTGAGAATCCACTAGATAACACTTCTGTACATCCTGAAAGTTATGATGTGACTCTAAAATTAGTGGAGAAATTAGGATATAGTAAAGAAGATATAAAAGGGGGTAAACTTAAGAGTATAGACAGTAAAGTATCTACCGAAGAAAGTTTAGAAGCTATAGCCCAAGAGTTGGAAACGGGGGTACCAACACTTAGGGACATAGTTCAAGAGATAAAAAAACCGGGAAGAGATCCAAGAGAAGATATGCCGATACCAGTATTTAGAAGTGATGTTCTGAAAATAGAGGATTTAAAGGAAGATATGATTTTGACTGGTACAGTTAGAAATGTAGTAGACTTCGGAGCCTTTATAGATATAGGCGTAAAAGAAGATGGACTAGTTCATATATCTAATTTAAGTGATAAATTTGTAAAGAATCCTATGGATATAATATCTGTAGGAGATATAGTTAAAGTAAAAATAATAGAGGTAGATATTCCTAAAGGAAGAATAGCTTTGAGTATGAAGGGTATATAGTAAGAATGGGCATAAAATAACACATTATGTAATTTGGGAATAGAGGGGGATCAAAATGGAAAAATCTAAAGACTTTTTTTCAATGGATAAAGATTTTAGATATCAACGATTAAGTACACTAGGGGAGTTAGCTGGAGAAATATCTCATGACTTTAATAATTCACTTACGACCATATTAGGATTTACACAAATTATTATGAATGATAAGAGGTTAGATAAAGATTTAAAGAGCTATATGGAAATGATATATGAATCAGCATTAGATGGAGAAGCCATAGTAAGTAGAATAAAGAATTTTAGTAAAAATGAAAAAAGTGATAATATGTCCCTTGTAGAAGTTAATGATGTAGTTGAAAGTACAATTAAAATGGCAAGTATCAAATGGAAGAATATCAATGAGAAAAAGGGTGTAAAGATAGAAGTTATAGAAAATCTTCAATCTAAAAGCAAAATAAATTGTAATGCTAGAGAAATAAGAGAGATTACCCTTAATATAATTTTGAATGCCATAGACTCTTTAGAAAGTGGTGGACAGTTAAAAATAGAAACATATGATGAGGGTGACAAAGTAGTAATAAAAGTACAAGATACTGGTATTGGTATGGATGAAGAAACTATGTCTAATATATTTGAACCATTCTTTAGTACAAAAGGTGAAAAAGGAACAGGGCTAGGACTTAGCATATGTAAGAAAATAATTGAGAAGCATAACGGTACTATCGAAGTAGACAGTAAGATAGGAGTAGGAACAACATTTAAGATTTACATGAAAAGATATAGAACGGACATAGTATAACAGTTTATGTACTATTACGGAGGAAAAACAAATGATACTTATAAAAAATGCAAAAATATATACAATGCAAGAAGAAGTAATAGAAAATGGAAGCATCTTAATAAAGGAAGGTAAGATAAAAGAGATAATAAAGAAGGAAGCGTATTCTAAAGGCATAGATGACTTAGATGGGGTAGAAATAATCGATGCAAATGACTGTATAGTCATGCCTGGAATTATAGATGCCCACTGCCATCTTGGAATGATAGAGGATGGAATGGGATTTGAAGGGGATGATACCAATGAGATGTCAGATCCAGTCACTCCTGAGTTAAGAGCAATAGATGGAATAAATCCTATGGATAGAGGTTTTGAAGAAGCATATCAGAATGGAATTACTACTGTAGCTACAGGACCAGGAAGTTCAAATGTAATCTGTGGTCAATTTGCAGCCATAAAAACTTATGGGAAAAGAATAGATGATATGATAATAAAAGAACCTGTAGCCATGAAAGTAGCACTTGGAGAAAACCCAAAGACTATATACGGTAAAGAAAAACGATATCCAATGACTAGAATGGCAACAGCCGCTATACTGAGGGAAACTTTATTCAAAGCTAGGGAGTATATGAATTCTGAAAAACCAAATTTTGATATGAAGATGGAAGCGATGGCAAAAGTACTAACAAAAGAGATACCGCTAAAAGTTCATGCCCATAGAACTGACGATATATTTACAGCGCTTAGGATAGCGAAGGAATTCGATGTAGAAATAACGTTGGATCACTGTACAGAAGGTCACTTAATTTCTGAGTATATAAAACAAGAAGGTAAATATGCTATAGTTGGACCATCTTTATCAGATAGATCAAAAATTGAGCTTAGAAATTTAACTTTTGAAACACCAGGTGTATTACATAATGCTGGAGTGAAAATAGCAATAATGACAGACTCTCCAGAAACACCTGTATACTATCTACCACTATGTGCAGGCCTAGCAGTAAAATCAGGATTAGATGAGATGGAGGCACTAAAAGCCATAACAATAAATCCAGCTGAGATACTAGGAATAGATGAAAGAGTTGGAAGTATAGAAGTAGGAAAAGATGCGGATATAGTAATATTTGATGGACACCCACTAAGAGATATTATGTGTAAAGTGCTTATGACTATTATAGATGGAAAGATTGTTTATAATCAGATAGACGGCTAAAAAATTAGCATTGACATAATATTTTTAATATGAAATAATATTGATAACAATTAAATATATTTTAAATCTTCAGGGCAGGGTGTAATTCCCGACCGGTGGTAAAGTCCACGAGCTGCTAATGCAGTTGACTTGGTGAAATTCCAAGACCGACAGTAAAGTCTGGATGAAAGAAGAAAAATCCATCTTATAATTTATATTATATGAATAATACTTATTATATAGTTATTATTTCAGAAAATATATTTTAAAAGTGGATATAATTAATGAATGGCACCCTGATATGAAATATCAGGGTTTTTTATATTGCATAATCCCTGGAGTTACAAAACACAGACTAAAAGGAGTGGTATAATGAGTAAAAGATTGTCATTATCAACATTAGTAAAAGTATCACTTTTGGGGGCTATATCATTTATCATAATGATGGTTGAATTTCCATTATGGTTTGCACCTGAATTTTATAAAATAGACTTTAGTGACTTACCAGCACTGATAGGAGCACTTTCATTAGGCCCAGTAGCAGGAATAATGATTGAACTTATAAAAAATCTATTAAATGTAGTATTTACAGGAAGCATAACAGGTGGTATAGGAGAATTCGCTAACTTTTTAATTGGAGCATTATATGTAGGGATAGCAGGATATATATATAATAAAAATAAAACAAAATCGACTGCTATAAAGGGAATGATATTAGGAACTATAGTAATGTCTATAATTGGTTCACTTCTAAACTACTATGTCTTGTTACCAATTTATAGTAAAGTGATGCCAGTAGAAGAAATATTACAGTGGGCTAAAGCAGTAAATTCATTGGTGGTTGATTTAAAAACACTTGTTATATTTGCAGTACTGCCATTTAACTTATTAAAGGGTGCAGTAGTATCTATAATAACCTTACCTATATATAAAAGATTGTCTGCAATATTACACAAGTAAAGTAAATCGTAAGAAGAAATTCCTATTTAAGTAGGGATTTCTTTTTTATTTTGAAATTTTTTTACTCATAAAACTCTAAAAAATGATATCATTATATATAATAAGATATAGATAAATTTTTTTAAAAAGAAAAATATTTGAAATAAACATTCAAAAGATTATCATTTGAAAGGATGAAAAAATTGTTGAAGATTAGCACTAAAAGTCCTGAAGAAACTGAAGAAATAGGATATAATATAGGAAAATCACTTAGTGGTGGAGAGATAATTTGTATGGTAGGGGATTTAGGAGCGGGAAAAACCACTATGACAAAATCATTAGCAAGAGGACTTGAAATAGAAGACTATATAACTAGTCCTACATTTACTATAGTTAATGAATACGAAGGTAGACTAAAACTATATCACTTCGATGTATATAGAATAGGAGACGTAGAAGAAATGTATGACCTAGGATATGAAGAATACTTTTATTCAGATGGAGTATGCATAATAGAATGGTCAAACTTGATAGAGGATATACTACCTAAGGAAAGAATCACTATAGAAATAAAAAGAGGAATAGATGATAACACGAGGGATATTATAATAGATGGAACAGGTCAAAAGTACGAAGACTTAATTAAGGAGTTGAATTATTAGTGAAAGTGTTAGCAATAGATACATCAAGTACCGTAGCTAGTTGTGCCATAATGGATGATGAAAAACTTTTAGGAGAAGTTATATTAAACGATAAGACTACCCATTCACAAAAACTTCTACCTATGATAAAGCAAGTATTAGAAAATTGTAAGTTGAAACCTGAAGATATAGATATATATGGAGCAGCAATTGGTCCAGGATCATTTACAGGGCTTAGAATAGGAGTTGCTACTATCAAGAGTTTAGCACACGCTGTGGAAAAAAGAGTAGTTGGAGTATCTTCACTAGAAGCACTTGCACTAAATATTCCATTTAGTCAAAGTTTAATAGTACCAATAATGGATGCAAGAAGAGATAGGGTATTTACAGCTATATACAAATGGGAAACTGAAGAACTTAAAACTATTATGGAACCAGATGTTATAGAACTTAGTGAACTCATAACTATTTTAAAAGAAAAAGAGAATCTGCTGTATTTAATGGAGATGGAACTTTAGTATATAAGGATATTTTAATACAGGAACTAGAGGAGATAGCGAGTTTTGCCCCGAAAAGTTCTAATGCTGCAAGAGCATCTTCTGTAGCAGACATAGTAATGGAAAAAGCAAAAAATGGAGAAACACAAAGCTACTTTGATCTAGTACCAGAATATTTAAGAGAATCTCAGGCTCAAAGAGAGTATGATGAAAAGACGAGAGCATAATTATGAACGATATAATAGTTAAGGAAATGAGTTATGAAGACATAGATGGAGTTGTGGAAGTAGAAAACATGTCATTTGTGACACCATGGTCAAAAGAATCTTTTGAGAATGAACTAAAAAATAAGTTAGCAGTATATGTAGTTGCTAAGGATGATGATAGGGTTGTAGCTTATGGAGGCGTATGGCTTATAATAGATGAAGGTCATGTTACTAATATCGCAGTACATACTCAATATAGAGGAAAAGAAATAGGAAGCCTTATCTTAGATGAACTTATAAGATTGTGTAAACAGAAAAATATGACAAGTATGACTTTAGAAGTTAGAAAATCTAATGAAGCAGCTAAAAATCTTTATAAAAAATTTAATTTTGAAGAAATAGGAATAAGACCTAAATATTATTCAGATAATAACGAAGATGCAATTATAATGTGGTTGACATTCTAATGAGAATAGATAATAATACTTATTATATGCAACTGAATAAAATAGAAGACTGAGGAATGATTTTATGCAAGCTAATTATATGTGTATAGACTTAATGAATAGATTAGATAACGGTGATCATCTGGAAGGAAATATATCATCTGTATATAAATGTTTATTTACGGTAATTACTGAAGATAATGATTTAATCTATTTTTTAAATAATAAAAAGTATATAGCACCAATGTCTGTAGTATTAGAGGATATAGGAAGTTTTAAGGACTTAAATCTTACTCAAGATACTAAAGTTCTTTTTAACAAAGATAAAATCACAATCGACTCTCATAAGATAGAGATAGAGATAGATAACTGTTTACCATGGGATGCTAGCCCATCTTTACCATCGAAAGAAACTTCTGAAGAAATTATTAAAAATAATTTGCTAACCCTTGAAGAAGGTATCTTCAAACATGGCAAACATGAAGGGATAGCTCCACTCATATTTAATATAGGGGAATATATAGAAGAGTTAAAGCCCTTGTCAGAAATGAATATACATAATAATTTGTATAGCTCATTTATATCCAATAGAATAATCGAGTTTATATTTGAAATTGTAGATAAAGATATTGAGAATATATCTAATACTGTTAAAGAATTTATAGGATTTGGACCTGGAGTAACTCCATCTTCTGATGATTTTCTTTGTGGATTTATGAATTCACTAGTATATATCGGTATGTACTATAATCTAGATTTAGAAAAAATATATAAGCTTAATAAAGACATGATTAGTAAGATAGAGATAAATAAAGAGGAAATAAGCCATGATTTACTCATAAGCTCAGCAGAAGGTAAAGCTCAAAAAATGATAATAAATCTTATACACAGTGTTATATATGAAGAAGATAAAGAAGAAGTTTGTCAATCAATAAGAGAAGCAATTAGCTTCGGGGATATGTCAGGAACGGATATGGTGTGTGGAATTTATTTAGGAATAAGACTTATTACAAATAATAACATAAGAGATATGTTTATATAGATTTTAGGATAGAAAATAGAAGGTATCTAATTAATTAGATACCTTCTATTTTTACATATATAAGGACAAAAATAAAGTTACAATATTGTAAGATATGATATAAAAGGTATTTGAAGGAATTCTCATGATATTATAGTATAATAAAATAAGACAAGCATTAAATATAATAATATAATATATATTTTAATAAAGGAGGAAAAAAATTTTGAAATTTAATAAAAAGATTGTCGGAATAACAGCTGGTATTATTCTAAGTACTTCACTTATTGGACTAGGGGTTGCCAAATCTAAAAATCAGGCTAAATCATCTGATATGGTAGTTGAAACTGTAAAGGTGGAAAGTGCAAAAGACTTTAGCTCTACTCTTGATATAGATGGAGTTATAAAGTCTAAAGAAGAAGTAAGTATAACAACAGATATCCCATCTAAAGTCATAGAGGTACTTGTTAAAGAAGGAGATGTAGTAAAAAAAGGAGATATAATTGCTAAACTTGAAACACAAGATATAGTAAGTAAAATATCTAGTGCTGAAGTAAATCTAAATTTAGAAAAAGAAAGACTTAAAAGCTTACAAACAGACTTAGCAAGAGCGTCTAAACCTAGTAATACATTAGAGTTAGAGAAAAATATAGAGAATGCAAGAATAGATTATTCAGGTGCTAAAAATGATTATGAAACTTCAAAACAGTTGTTTGAATCAGGAGCTGTTAGTAAAGAAAAAATGGATTCAGATGAGAGGAAAATGCTTAGTGCTAAAAATACACTAGAAATTACAGAAAGTAGATTAAGAGAAGTAAGAGAAAATGGAGATAGTAATGGAAGAAGTAAGGATGAAATACAAGGTAGTATAGAGGTTCAAAAGAAGACTATAGAACTTCAGGAGATAAATTTAAAGAAAGAAAGAGAGTCTTTAGATAATGCAGTAATAAAAAGCCCTATAGACGGAACTATAACATTATCAAATACAAAAGTAGGTATACTAGCTACAACTGCTAATCCACTATTTACAATAAGTAATACTGATAAGCTTGAAGTAGAGGTTGAAGTAGGGGAATACGATATATCTAGTATCCGACTAGGTCAAAAAACGGAAATAACAGGGGATGCTTTTAAAGATAAAAAACTATCTGGAACAGTTTCATATATAGCTCCAAGTGCAGGCGATATAGTTGCTGCATCGACAAATAATCAAGCTTCTGGCGGATCGAAAGAATCTAAAGTAACAGTAAAAATTGATTTAGAGGGAAACACAAAAGGTCTTAAGCCAGGATATAATGCAAATACTGTTATAAGTACTTCCCATAAAGACAAAGCATTAGTAGTTCCTTATGAATCTATATACAAAAAACAAGATGGTAAAGATGTTGTATTTTTAGTGGGCAAAGACAATGTAGTAAAAGAGATAAGTGTTAGAACAGGTATATCAGGAGATATAAAACAAGAAATAATAAGTGATAAGATTAAAGCAGGAGATAAAATAATATTGGCTCCAAATGAAAGTACTAAAAGCGGTATGAAAGTTAATGTGATAGAAGACTCTGAAAATAATAAGAAGAATGATGAAAAAAAGAGTAAATAATACTGAAAGTAAGTAGGTGATCTTATGATAAAGATAGAAAATTTAGATAAAGTATATAAAAATGGAGCTATAGAGCTAAGAGCTTTAAAAGATATTAATTTGAGTATTGGTAACAAGGAATTTGTATCTATAATGGGACCGTCTGGATCTGGAAAGTCTACGTTTATGAATGTATTAGGTTGCTTAGATAGCTTAACTTCAGGAAAATATATATTAGATGGAGTAGACGTTCAAGACTTAAAAGAGGATGAGCTAGCAGTAGTGAGAAATAAAAAAATTGGGTTTGTATTTCAATCGTTTAACTTGCTTCCTCGTATCTCTACTTTAAAAAATGTTGAACTCCCAATGATGTATGCTGGAGTTTCACCTAAAGAAAGAAGAGAAAAAGCTATAGAGGTTTTAGAAAAAGTAGGACTTGGAAATAGGATAGAACATAAGCCAAATGAACTTTCAGGGGGACAAAGACAAAGGGTTGCAATAGCTAGAGCATTAGTAAATAATCCATCTATATTATTAGCTGATGAACCAACGGGAAATCTAGATAGTAAATCTGGTGATGAAGTTATGGGAATATTTCAACAGTTAAATAATGAAGGGGTTACTATAGTGCTCGTAACACATGAACTGGAGATAGCAGAGTATACAAAAAGAATAGTAGTGTTTAGAGACGGCGAAATAATAGAAGATAGATTAGTAGAAAACAGAACTATAAGAGGTGAAGTGATTTGAATTTCTTAGAATGTATAAAAGTTGCTTTATCTAGCTTGTGGGGAAATAAAATGAGATCTTTTTTAACTATGCTGGGAATAATAATAGGAATATCTTCTGTTATAACTATAGTATCTTTAGGTCAAGTGAGTCAATCACAGATAGGAAGCGAGTTTGAGCAATTCGGAACTAATACTACAATTATATATGTTGGTGGTAGTGATGAGGTTAGAGAAGAAGATTTTATGACTGTGAATGATATGGAAGCTATAAAAGATAAATTTGCAACAGAGATAAATGCTATAAGTCCTCAGTTATGGGAATCTGGAGAAGCTGTACATGAAAATGAAAAGAGCAGCTTATATCTACAGCCAGTAAGTGATGAATTTAATAAGATACAATCTATAAATATGATAAAAGGAAGATTCTTATTAGAATCGGATGTAAGAAGCGGTAGAAATGTAATAATTATAGATAAAAAATTAGCAGAGAAGTTATATAAAACAACAGATGTACTAGGAGAAAAGCTAACAGTTAATATATCTGGTGAAAAGAAAAAGTTTACTATAGTAGGTATTTATGAGAACAAGCCAGGATTGTTTGAAAGCATGGGTGGAGGTAATAGGGATACAACAACCAGCTATATACCATATTCATATATGAAAAATTTAGGCTGGGACGGTAGTATGTACAACTTATGGATATCTGTTAAGGATAACTCAAAGATAGATGAAGTAGCTGAAAAGATTATAGACTTTATAGAAATTAGACACAAAAATGCTGACAAGGGAGTATACGGTAGTGAGAGTGCAAAACAACAATTAGACATGGTAAATGGAGTTTTAGGAATAGTATCAACAGTAATAGGTGCTATAGCTGCTATATCTCTAGTAGTTGGAGGAATTGGAGTAATGAATATAATGTTAGTTTCTGTAACAGAAAGAACTAGGGAAATAGGTATAAGAAAAGCTATAGGTGCCACTAGAAAAGACATATTAGTTCAATTTTTAATAGAGTCAGTTATAATATCTGGAACGGGTGGACTTATAGGAACTATTTTAGGAATAAGTATCCAATTAGTTATAACTACAATACTAGGTGTAAAACCGTCTATATCTATATCTACCATACTTATAGCAGTTGGATTTTCAAGTATAGTAGGAGTGTTTTTTGGAATCTATCCTGCAAATAAGGCTGCAAAACTAGATCCTATTGAAGCTTTAAGATATGAGTAGAGTAGTAAAAAAATAAGGAGTTAACTAAATTATTGAAAAATGCAAACAGAGTGTTTGAAGACATAAAAAAATCCCAACCTTGCACTACCAATTGTAATAATTTAGATAGTTTCTATTATAGGACTAGTAATAGAATTTACAATGCCAAATCCCGAAATTACTGAAAGTTATAGGTAATTTAACTATAATAGCCACTATTAGAATTATAATTGGTGCAAAATCACTACAAGTATTTATTATAAACTTATCAGCAACTTTTTCAGTGGACAACAAACTGAATTAGAAAGAGTATTATCAGGTTGTTATATACTACCTGTCGGCATATATAGGTGAAGTGATATTATTACTCATAGAATTTGAAATAGGAGAAATTTAACCTATAAATGCATCTTTTTCAGTATTAATGCTAGAATCTATGAGCAAAATTTTTATTTATATAGTATTAAATCAAATATTTATATTTTCAATATGGAATTAAATACTTAATATATAGGGACTTCTAAAGTCAATTTGATATCAAAAAATTTTACTATATTAGTATTACCAATCTAGTTAGTTGCTATACTTATAGCAAGTGCAAGTACTTAATTTCAATTAACAAATCAGTTAGATTATAAAGAATAAAATTCTCCTTTTAGCCAAATAATATGTGTGTATCATATTAAAAGGAGGTAATAAAAATGAAGAATAAAAACTATGTAGAAACTAAAGAAGATTTAATAAATATAGCAAATAATTGTACTGGATATAACTACGAAGGTAAAGATAATTTCACATCATCTCTGAGTGCACCAGAAGGTACAAAAAGTTGTATAAACTGTGCACACTTATATAAAGATAGATGTCAAGTTGATCTAATGCGTGTAGTATGGTCTTCAATTAACTAAAAAAATTTATGAAAAAGTGTGAATATAATAAAAATCTCCTATATATTAAATTAGGAGATTTTTTGCTTATATATTAACAAAACATTACTATGCTGAGTTATAATAAGAATATTAGTTTTACTTGATTTGGAGGGATAGGATTGAAAATTAATGAAAAACAAATAATAACTTTAGCTATAGAAACTTCTTGTGATGAGACATCAGTAGCTGTAGTTAAAAATGGTAGAGAAGTTTTGTCTAATGTGATTTCATCTCAGATAGATATACACAAGAAATTTGGGGGAGTAGTCCCAGAAGTTGCTTCAAGAAAACATATTGAGAGTATAAATAGAATAATACAAAGTGCATTAGATGAAGCTAAAGTTACTTTAGACGATATAGATAATATAGGAGCAACTTATGGACCAGGACTGGTTGGGGCACTATTGGTTGGATTATCTAGTGCTAAAGCATTAGCATTTGGAAAAGGAATTCCCTTAGTACCTGTAAATCATATAGAAGGACATATATTTGCTAACTTTATAGAGCACAAGGAACTAGAGCCTCCGTTTACATGTTTAATAGTATCTGGTGGACATACTCATCTGGTATACGTAAAAGACTATGGGCAATATCAATTACTTGGAAGAACTCGTGATGATGCTGCTGGTGAAGCTTTTGATAAAGTAGCAAGAACAATGGGATTAGGATATCCAGGAGGACCTATTATAGATAAATTAGCTAAAGAAGGAGATAAGGATGCTATAAAATTCCCGAGAGTTTTTTTAGATGATGATACTTATGATTTTAGTTTTAGTGGTTTAAAGTCAGCAGTACTAAACTACATAAATAGTGCGAAACAAAAGGGTTTGAATATAAAAGTAGAAGATATAGCAGCAAGTTTTCAGCAAGCAGTTGTTGATGTATTAGTAGAAAAAACTATAAAAGCTGGAAAAGAAAATGGAACTAAGACTATAGCAATAGCAGGTGGAGTTGCTTCTAATGAGGGACTGAGAAGTGCACTAGAAGAAAGATGTAAGTCTGAAAACTTAACATTAAAATATCCATCTAGAATATTATGTACAGATAATGCCGCTATGATAGGATGTGTAGCATACTATAATTATATTAGAGGAAAAGTTGCAGATTTAGACTTAAATGCAGTACCAAACGACAATATTTTTGAAAAATAACTTATAATTTTACAGATTTCATCTTGTCCACAAATAAACAGACTGCTTATCAACAGATATGTTGATAATGTGGAAATGTACTAATAAACTACATTATAAAAGGGAAATATATGTTGATAAAGTTGTGGATAATGTTGATATCATTGTTGATAACTGTGGATAATAGTATTTTAACCATTTTGTAACTTATTTTATGCTTAAATATTATTATAATTATGATAGTATATTATTTTACTAATTAAGTTTTCCTTGTCTATTAAGAAAGGGGATAAATTTATGATAAAAAAATTACTGACCATAATTTTAACTTTAATTTCTACGACAACAATAATGGTAGGATGTAGTAAGAATGCATCTAATACTGAGATATATAATATGGCTAAAGATAATGATATTGATTTAAAAGACATAGAACACTTTATAGACGGAAAACTATCACAAGACATAAGTATAGAGGAAAATGTTAAAACTATAGATTTAGATGGGGACGGACAAGATGAATGTATAATAAATTACAAAGTTAAGACTAAGAAAGAACCACTCAGAATTTTAGTTCTCTCTAAAGAAAAAGATAACTGGATTGTAAAAAATGAAATAAAGAATGTAGGGCAAAGCTTTGATAAGATATTGTACAAGGATATTACTGGTGATGGAAACTTAGAAATAGTTGCAGGATTTAAAGTAGGAGAAAATACTAGTAAGGGATTAAGTATATATAGATACAAAGACGGAAAGACAGAGGAGATATTTGAAGACTATTATTCTAAGTATGTTGTAGAAGATGTAGATAGCGATGGGAAACAAGAAGTTATTCTTATAAAAGATGATGAGAGAGAAGGTAAATCTATAGCACAACTTTACAAATGGAAAAATAATAATCTTAGTAAAATAAAAGAAGTAACAATAAAGCCTAATGAAAATGTTAGGGAAAAGCTAAAAGAGTAAATCAAATACTTATTAGATAGAAAGATAAGTATCTTTTACGAGCAAAGCAAGCTCTAAAATATTTAGAATATTATTTACACATAAAGATTATTTTTCAGCTCACTTTGCTCAAAGATAAATTTAGTTATACATTTTCACCTTCAGTAAGTTCCATCCACTGAAGATAAAGTTCTTCAAGTTTAGTTTTTAGATTGAGTGTTTTTTCATGTATTTCCTGACTTTTTTCATGATCCGAATAAACTTCGGGACTACACATAAGTTCCTCAAGACTAGAAATTTCTTCTTCAAGATTAGCAATGTTTTCTTCAAGTTTTTTAATGTTTTTTCTTACTTGTCTTTCTGCCCTATCCCTATCTTTTTCTTTTCTACGGTCTGCTTTGATTTGAGTTTTGGTTACAGAAGATGTATCATCTTCATCATCTAGTAAAGGTGCGTTTTTCTTTTCTAAATAATAGCTATAGTTTCCAAGATATTCTGTTACACCATCTTGAGATAAGTCTAGAATTTTATCTGTAACTTTATTCAAAAAATATCTATCATGAGATATTACTAGTAAAGTGCCGTCATAATTTAGTAGAGCGTCTTCTAAAACTTCCTTAGAATCAATATCTAAGTGGTTTGTAGGCTCATCCATAAGTAAAAAGTTTGCTTTAGAGAGCATAAGTTTTAAAAGTGCAACTCTAGATTTCTCTCCACCACTTAGGTCGGAAATATCTTTAAATATATCATCACCAATAAATAGAAATTGAGCTAAGAGAGTTCTTATCTGATAATGATCTAAATAAGGGTGATCATCCCATATTTCATCTACTATAGTTTTATCACTATTCAGATTAGACTGTTCCTGATCATAATATCCTATATTTACTTGGTGACCTAAAGTTGATTTTCCACCAGAAGGTTCTATGCTATTCATTATTATTTTAAAAAGAGTAGTTTTACCTATTCCATTTGGACCTATTAGACCAACTCTTTCTCCTTTATATATATTAAAACTTATATTTTTAAAAAGTTCACTATCTTCAAACTGTTTGCCGATATCTACAACAGACAACACATCTCTACCACTTTGAATTTGTGGTTCAAATCTTAGTTTAGATTTTTTAGATGAAATAGCACTACTTTCTATTTTATTCATTTTATCAAGCATTTTTTGTCTACTTTTAGCTTGTCTAGCAAACTTCTCTCCACCATTGGATATAAATCTTCTTATAATATCCTCTTGTCTTGAGATTTCTTTCTGTTGCTCTTCATACTTTTTCTCAAGTAACTCTAACTCATCTTTTCTCTTTTTCATAAACTTAGTGTAGTTTCCTGTATATATATTAAGTTTAGAGTTTTCTAAATAAAATATTTTAGATACAGTGTTATCTAAGAAATATCTATCATGAGAAATTATAATTGCTGCGCCTTTATACTCCCTAATATATTTTTCAAGCCAATCTATAGCTTCTATATCTAAATGATTGGTAGGCTCGTCTAATAAAAGTATATCAGGTTTTTCTAGTAAGATTTTTGCTAAAGCTACTCTTGCTTTTTGTCCACCACTAAGTTTCTCCAGAGGGGTATCAAACTGTTCCTCAGAAAAGCCTAGTCCTTTTAATACGCCTTTTATTTCACTTTTAAATCCATATCCATTTGAGTCTTGAAATTCCTCCGAAACTTTTGAATATTCATCCATTAGAGTCTGTAATCGTTTAGAATCTTGATTCTGTCCTTCTATACTTATTTCCTGCTCTAAAGATCTGAGTTTATTTTCCATATCAAATAATGGTTTAAATACTTCCAGTACTTCTTCAAATATAGTGTTTTCAGTTTCTATTCCAGTTTGTTGCTCTAAATATCCTAACTTGCAATCTTTAGAAATATATATGTTTCCACTATCTTGAGAAAGTTCACCAATTAATATATTAAAAAGTGTAGATTTGCCGGCTCCATTAAGCCCAACTAGTCCAACTTTTTCATCATGATTTATAGAAAAATTAATATCATCAAGAATTTTATCGACTATATAACTTTTGGATATATTACTACATGATAAAACTATCATAAAGAATCCTCCTTTACCTACATACTAAATAAATGAATTTTTAATATTCATTTATGTATATAATTTTATCAAAAAATCATACTAAAAGAAATAAGGTGAAAATATAAAAGGTCTATACAGTATTTTGTATACTAATGGAACCTTGAAAAACTCTTGTTTACTTGAATTGACAGGTATTTAAGTTAATGATAAAATAACATACAACAAGTACATAAGATTAACCGTATAGAATTAGTGGGAATAAATTAAGTGGGTGAATAAAAAATATGAATAAATATGAAAATGTATCTATGGCAGTTATAAGAAGATTACCAAAGTATTATAGATATATAAACGAATTGATAGAAAAAGACGTGTCAAGAATATCTTCATATGAATTAAGTAAACTTACAGGGTTCACAGCCTCTCAAATTAGACAAGACTTAAACAACTTTGGAGGTTTTGGACAACAAGGGTACGGCTATAGTGTAGAAGTACTTAAAGATGAGCTAGCTAAAATACTAGGACTAGATAAAGGTTATAGTGCTATAATAGTTGGTGCGGGAAACTTAGGGCAAGCAATTGCAAACTATAGGAGCTTTGAGGATAGAGGGTTTAGAACCTTAGCACTTTTTGAAAAGAATCCTAAACTTATAGGATTAAAAATTAGGGACATAGAAATTAAGGACTTGGACGATATAGAAAAGTTCACTAGAGAAAATGAAATAGATATAGCTATAATAACTACTCCTAAAGAACAGGCACAAGATGTGGCAGATAAGGTAGTGAGTTGTGGTATAAGAGCTATATGGAACTTTGCACCTATAGATTTAAAAGTTGATAAAGATATAATAGTAGAAAACGTAGACTTAAATGAGAGTTTATATACTTTATCATTTCTACTAAAACAAAATATAAAATAAAGAGCTTAAATATTACATATAAAGATCTTGAAGATTCATAATATATAGATTATGACTATTCAAGGTCTTTATATTTATGTTTAATTATTCAACATTTAAATAATAAAAACGTTTTCTATCCATATATAAGGGTATATTATCTAGAACTAAAATATTATGGATGTAGGAGGCTGTTAAGTTGAGAAAAATTAAATTAAATATTAGAAATAAAATTATAGGAATTATGGTATTAGTAATAATTATACCTATAACTTCCTTGGGACTAAGTTCTTACAATACGTCTTCTAAAGTAATGACTAAACAATATAGAGAACTAGGAGAGGTTATAGGAAATGAAGTTCGTTACATATTAGAAGAGCGAATAGACAATATTGAACGAGCAGCAAACTATATAAGTTCATCACCAAGTATAGTTAACTTGCTAGATAACCCAGAAGAAATAGATATGATGAGAGATGTACTTAGAAGGTCACTAGAAAACTATAACCTTGAAAACATATACTTTGGAACTAAAGAAGGTAACATGTATACAGAATCCATAAAAGAATCAACAAATAACAATTTAAATCCTTTAGAGAGAGACTGGTATAAAAGTGCAGTTGAGAAAAATGATATAGTATGGAGTGATGTATATCTAGACGAAATAGCGGGAATACAGGCTGTTACATTAAGTAAACCTGTATATAAAGGAGACGAGTTCTTAGGTGTAATAGGAATGGATATATCCTTAGAAAGTTTTATAGAAATTATGAGTAAGATAAAGATTTCAGAAAAAGGCTATCCTATGCTTATAGATAAAAATGGAGTTGTAATTGGTCACAAAGACAAATCTAGACTAGGAAAAGAGTTTCAGCCCAAAGAAGAAGCAATAAATCTGAAATCAGGAACAAAGTTATTAGAATATACTTTTGTAGATAAACAGAATGGAGTAGAGGAAAAAGAACTTATAGTCTTGACGAATATAGAAAAGACGGGTTGGAAAACGGCATCTATACTTTCACTAGACTCAATAGTAGAAAGTAAAAACAGTATAATTAAAAATATCATAGTTGTAGGATTAATAGCATGTATTGCAGGAGTTATAGTATCGGTTATCTTTGGAAGAGGTATATCTATATCTATAAATAAGGTGTTAGAAGTTTTAAGAAAAATGGAAAAAGGAGACTTAACATCAAGAATTGATATAAAAAGTGAGGATGAATTTGGAGAAGTCAGAGATAGTTTTAATACAATGATAGTCACGCTTGGATCACTTATAAAGAACATCAAAGAAGTCTCAATAAATCTAGGAGAGCATTCAGGAAACTTAGCAGCCATATCTGAAGAAGTTAGCGCAGCTTCGCTTGAAGTATCATCAACGGCTGAGGAAATAGCAAGAGGAGCATCAGAACAAGCATCAGATACAGAAAAAGGTGTAGGTATAATAAATAAACTATCAGAAGAACTTTTAGAATTAGACAATTCTTCAAGAGAAATGTTAGGGCTAGTAGATAATATTAGAAAAACTAGCCAAGATAGTTTCCAAGTAGTAGAAGAACTTAAAGAAAAGACAGAAATGAATAATATGAGTACTGATAGAGTTCAGCAAGAAATTATAACTTTAGATGAAAAAATTAGTCAAGTGTCCAACATACTATCTACAATAGATGCTATCGCTGAGCAGACAAATTTACTAGCATTAAATGCATCAATAGAAGCAGCAAGAGCAGGAGAATATGGAAAAGGATTCGCAGTTGTAGCAGAAGAAATAAGAAAGCTTGCTCAGGAATCTAAAGAATCATCTAATAATATAAAAGACATAATAAGTAACGTACAGGCTGAAAGTAAAGTGACAGTGGATGTAGTTAAAGACGTAAAAGAGAGAAGTGAAGATCAAGCCGAAGCAGTTTATAAAGTTAATGAGTCGTTTGACACTATAAGTAAGCTTATAGAAGATATTGTATCAAAGATAAATAATATTGGAGAACAATCAGATAAAATGAATAGAGATAGAAATAATATAGTAGATTCAATGCAAAATATTTCTGCAGTTTCGGAAGAAACAGCAGCTGCATCTGAGGAAGTAACAGCCTCAATTCAACAGCAGACAGCTGCTACGGAAGATGTAGCAAATTCAGCTAATAAACTAAATGAGCTTGCAAATACTCTTGGTGAAGAAATAAATATATTCAAGATATAAACTTATAAAAGCTAATGGGTGAATCATCACCTATTAGCTTTTTTTTGCATATAGTATTAAAAATAATAATATTACTATTGTTCATACGACATGTAAAAGTCTGTGCATGTAGTTTTTCGCTGAGTTTTGTTGACAGAAAACGTTTCTTTTCTATATAATTACTTACAGATGAAGAATATACTAACTATAGCAATATATAAATTTAAGGGAAGGGAAGTGAGGGGTTGAAATTTTTCAATTTAAGAATAAAGCAAAAAATAGTAGCTATGATGATATTTATAGTAGTTGTTCCAATACTTATACTTGGAAGTATATCCTATCTATTCTCCTCAAAATCTATGGAATATCAATATAAAGAGTTAGGTAAGACTATTGGAGAGGAGACAAAGCGTACTATAGAAAATCAAATAAACGAGATAGAGAAAGAAGTGGAATTTCTAGCTAGCTCAAATAATGTACATATGATTATAGAAAATCCAGAAGTAAGTAGCATTTTATTAGATGAACTTAGAAGATTTAAAGATACTTATGAAATTGAAAATGCATATTTAGCCACTGTTAATGGAGATCTTTATGTGTATCCTAATGTGAACTTACCGTCAGACTATAATCCATTAGACAGAGATTGGTATAAAGATGCTATTAAAAAAGATAGCATATCATGGAGTAATGTATATATGGATGAAGCAAGTAAAGAAAATCTTGTGACTGTAAGCAAACCTGTATATAAAGATAGCCAACTAGTTGGGGTTATAGGAATAGACATTCCATTTTCAATATTTAGTAACAGTATAAAAGAAACATATGAGGGAACAGCGGATTATCCAATATTAGTTGATAGAAATGGAAAAGTAATTACTTATAAAGACAATTCATTTATAGGAAAAGACTTTGAAGGAAAAGAAATGTTTATGAATATGACTGAAGAAAATAAAATAATAGAAAAGGAATATGAGAATAATGGAATAGTTGAAAGACAATTAGTAATAGTAAATAATATGAAAAATGTAGGATGGAAAGTTATAAATATAATACCTATAGATAATATCAAGTCAAACTCAAGTCGTATTATGATTAATACCATTATCACAGGGGTTATAACTACGATAGCGGGATTAATTATTGCCATAATATTTGCTAGAACTATATTAAAACCTATAGGCAGAACATTAAAAAGTGTAAGAAAGATGGAAGAGGGGGACTTTACAGCAAGACTTGATATAAAAAATGAAGATGAATTTGGTGAAGTTAGAAATGGCTTTAATAGTATGATGGATAAATTAAGCACAATGATATTAAATATTCAAGATATTGCAAGACAAGTAAGTGGAGAATCAGAAACATTGGCAGCAATGTCTGAGGAAACAAGTGCATCCTCTGAGGAAGTATCGACAACAGTAAAAGAAATAGCGAAAGGCTCTTTAGAACAAGCAAAAGATATAGAATTAGGTGTAAACCTTATAGAAGGACTATCCGATAAATTAATAGAGCTCGATAATAATTCAGAAGTAATGCTAAGATCTGTTGAAGAAGTAAAACAAACAAGTGAAGATAGTATTGGTATCGTAGGAAATCTTTTAGAAAAGGCTGAAACTAATAATACGAATACATGCAAAGTAGAAGAAGAAATAATAAATTTAGATAATAAAATTGGTGAGATAGGTAATATACTATTTACAATAGATCAAATAGCAGAGCAGACAAACTTACTAGCACTAAATGCATCAATAGAAGCAGCAAGAGCTGGAGAACATGGAAAAGGATTCGCTGTAGTGGCAGAAGAGATAAGAAAACTTGCAGGTGAATCTAAATTATCATCTGACAATATAAAGGATATAATAACTAATGTTCAGTTAGAGAGTAAAAAAACTGTGGAAGTAATGAAAAATGTAAAAGAGATGAACCAAGAGCAAACAGATATAGTGTTTAAAGTAAATGAGTCATTTAGAAACATAAACAACCTTATAGAAGACATAACAGTCAAAATAGAAAGCATAGGTAAATATATACATGATATAAATGAAGATAAAAATAAAGTAGTAAATTCAATTGAAGATATATCTGCGATATCAGAGCAAACTGCAGCATCATCAGAATCTGTAGTAACATCAGTAGTAGATCAAACAACAGCAACTGAAGAAGTATCACGATATGCAGAAAAGCTTAATGAATTAGCTAATGCTTTAAATGAAAAACTAGGTGAATTTAAAGTGAACTTAAAGTAAATTAAAATTAGATATAAATTAGTTGAATTTTGTCTAGACAGAAGAGGGGAGAAAAGGCGGATGTTTAAACTAAAAGTTAAAGCCAAGATAATCATCATCATGCTAATACTAATTGTAACCCCAATAAGTATAGTAGGGGGTATATCTTATAAATTATTTTCAAACATGATGACGAACCAGTATAGAGATTTAGGACAAACCATTGGAACTGAAATAACTCGCGGGACACAGGTTAAGATTAGTGAGATTGAAAAAGGTCTAGAATACTTATCTTCATCAGGTGCTATAAGTAGTATAGTTACAGAACCAGAAAACTCTCAGGTTATGTTAGCGGAATTTGGAAGATTTATAGATAAATATAAATTAAAGAGTATATACTTTGTAACTGAACAGGGAGAGATATACGCTCAATCGAATGATGGTAATGAGTTCAATAATACTCAAAATGAATGGTATAATAATGCCATAGAAAAAAATGAAACAGTGTGGAGTAACATAAAAAAAGACAACTCTAATGGATCATGGTACTTGACTACTAGTAAACCTGTATATTCAGGAGATAAATTAATAGGAGTACTAGGTATAGACGTTTCAATAGACTTATTCGATGAAGTATTATCTAAAATCAGAATAGGTGGAAGAGGATTCCCAATACTTGTTGATAGTAATGGAGTAAAGATAGCTCTTAAAGATACTGATCAAATAGGAACTGAATTCAATGGAAAAGAAAACTTTGTAGGAATGACTGAGAAAAATAAAGTCATAAGAAATGTATATAAAAATAATGATAAAGTTCAAGAACAATTTACGATTATTAATAATATAGAAAAGTTAGACTGGAAACTAATAACTATAGTTCCTATTGACAATGTTAAAGAAGGAACTAAGTTGATGCTACAAAATACAAGTTTAATAGGAATATTAACTATGATAGTAGGGGTTATAATATCAATCCTATTTGCTAGAACTATTACAAAACCTATATATAGAGTCTTAGAAAGTATAAAGAAAATGGAAAGTGGAGACTTTACAGAAAGACTTAGTATAAAAAATAATGATGAGTTCGGTGAGGTAAGAGATATATTTAATAATATGATGATTAAATTAAGTGAACTTATCTCAAACATTAAAGATATCTCAAGTGAAGTAAGTTCATCATCAGGCCTATTAGCAGCAACATCGCAACAAACAAGTGCATCTTCAGAAGAGGTGTCTAGAGCTATAGATGAAATAGCTAGGGGATCATCAGAACAAGCCAATGATACAGAAGAAGGCGTACAACTTATTGCAAGTTTATCTGATAAGCTATTAGAGCTTAATAACAACTCAGAAGTTATGTTAAATTCAGTTGAAGAAGTAAGACATACGAGTATAGAAAGCACTAAAATAGTAGAAGATCTTAAGGAAAAGACTGAAATAAATAATGAAAATACAAATAAAGTAGAAGAAGAAATAGTAAAATTAGATAATAAGATTGGTGAAATAGGAAATATACTATTTACAATAGATCAAATAGCAGAGCAGACAAATTTACTAGCACTAAATGCGTCAATAGAAGCAGCAAGAGCTGGAGAACATGGAAAAGGATTCGCTGTAGTAGCAGAAGAGATAAGAAAACTTGCAAGTGAGTCTAAGCTATCATCTGACAATATAAAGGATATAATAACTAATGTTCAATTAGAAAGTAAAAAGACAGTAGAAGTAATGAAAGATGTGAAAGACCGAAATCAAGAACAAAATGATATAGTAATGCAAGTAAATGAATCATTTAATAACATAAATAACCTAATAGAAGATATAACTGCTAAGATAGAGAGTATAGGCAAGTATATATATGAAATAAACGAAGATAAAGATAAAGTGGTAAGTTCAATGGAGAATATATCTGCCGTATCAGAAGAGACAGCAGCAGCGTCAGAAGAAGTGGTAGCATCTATACAACAGCAGACATCAGCAACACAAGAAGTAGCAAAGTCAGCAGAAGTGCTTAATGAGCTTGCAGATAAGTTGAGTGAAGAGATGAGCAAGTTTAAAATATAATAAGTAAAACTATAAAGACCACCAAGAAGTATTAATCTTAAGCATACTTTTTAGTGGTCTTTATAATAGGAGTTGAGAGTATGCGTGTAGTAAGTTTAGTAGGTCAAAGTGGAAGTGGTAAAAGCTATAAAGCTATAATGTTAGCTAAAGATTTAGATATTGAATATATAATAGATGATGGATTACTCATACAAGGAAACAAGATAATTGCTGGTAAATCTGCAAAAGGAGAAAGCACAACTATAAGTGCAGTTAAAAGGGCAGTATTTACAGATTATAATCATAGAAAAGAAGTAAAAGACGTAATTAGAATTTTAAGTCCTAATAGTATATTGATACTTGGAACTTCAGACAAAATGATAGAGAGAATAACTGAAGAACTAGATTTACCTAAAATACAAGAACGAATATATATACAAGAAATATCTTCGGAAGAAGAAATAAGAATCGCTAGTGAAGAAAGAAAGAAGCAAGGAAAGCACGTGATACCAGTACCAACTTTTGAAGTGAAAAAAGATTTTTCAGGATACTTCCTAGATACATTGAAAATACTTCGAAAAAGAGATAGTATAAAAGAGCATGTATATGAAAAAACTGTAGTTAGACCTACTTTCAGTTACCTAGGGAAGTATACTATATCAGATAGTGTAATAAAGGATATAATTAAATATGTTACAAGAAAAGTAGACGGACTACATAAAGTTTCAAATATATATATTAGGAACTATAAAGAAGGACTATTCATAAATATAGAAGTAAGTATGGTTTATGGATATAGTATATTAGATACAGTAAAATATATGCAGAAAAGGATAGCTAGTGAAATAGAGAACATGACTTCTTTAAATATACTAGGCATAAATGTAACTGTAAAAAAATTAATTGTAAAATAGCGTGTTAAAATTCAATATAATGAATAAGAATTAGTTGATTTTTTTGGATTTTAAAAATATAATATAAAATAAAATAAAAAAGGAGACGAAAACATGACAAACTATATAGAAGAAGTTCTTGAAAAAGTTAAAAAAAGAGATGAGCATGAACCTGAATTTATACAAGCAGTGGAAGAGGTTCTACATTCTTTAAGCCCAGTTATAGAAAAGCATCCTGAATATGTAGATACAAACATATTAGAAAGAATTTGTGAACCTGAAAGAGTTATAATGTTTAAAGTACCATGGGATGATGACAATGGAAAAGTTCACGTAAGTCGTGGATTTAGAGTTCAATTTAATGGTTCTATAGGGCCATATAAAGGTGGACTGAGATTTCACCCAACAGTAAACTTAAGTGTATTAAAATTCTTAGGTTTTGAACAAACTTTTAAAAACTCACTTACAGGACTTCCAATAGGTGGAGGAAAAGGTGGTTCAGACTTCGATCCTAGAGGGAAGTCTGATAGCGAAATAAGAAGATTTTGTGAAAGCTTCATGACAGAACTATATAGACATATAGGTCCAGATGTTGACGTTCCAGCAGGAGATATAGGAGTAGGGGCTAGAGAAATAGGATATTTATATGGATACTATAGAAGACTTAGAGGAGCTTTTGAGAACGGAGTATTGACAGGTAAAGGACTATCTTATGGTGGAAGTTTGATAAGACCAGAAGCTACAGGATATGGAGTTACTTACTTCTGTAATGAGATACTTAAGCATGAGGGAGATTCAATAGAGGGAAAAACTGTATCAGTTTCAGGATTCGGTAATGTTGCTTGGGGAGTATGTATAAAAGTAAGTGAATTAGGCGGAAAAGTAGTTACACTATCAGGTCCAGATGGATATATATACGATCCAGACGGAGTATCTGGAGAAAAGATAGATTATATGGTAGAGATGAGACTATCAGGTAGAGATAAAGTTAAAGACTATGCTGACAAATTTGGAGTAGAATTCTTTGAAGCTCAAAAACCATGGGGAGTTAAAGTAGATATAGCTATTCCATGTGCTACTCAAAATGAAATAGGAATGGAAGAAGCTAAGAAATTAGTAGATAACAGAGTAAAATATTTAGTTGAAGCTGCTAACATGCCTACAAGTAATGAAGCTATAAAATACCTTCAAGATAATAACACAATAATAGGACCTGCAAAAGCAGCTAATGCTGGTGGAGTAGCTACTTCAGCATTAGAAATGACTCAGAACAGCATGCGACTCGCTTGGACAGAAGAAGAAGTTGATGAAAAGCTTCATCAAATAATGATAAATATTCATAATAGTGCTATGAAAGCAGCAGAAGATTATGGATTCGGATATAATTTAGTTGCAGGAGCTAATATAGCAGGATTCTTAAAAGTAGCAGAAGCTATGTATGCACAAGGAATATACTAGAAAAAGTATAATTAAAATATAATATAAAGTTGTATAAAACCCTAAAGTTGAAGTTATATTTAATGAATGAACTGTCAAACTTTA
This sequence comes from Gottschalkia acidurici 9a, assembly GCF_000299355.1. Lineage (NCBI taxonomy): Bacteria > Bacillati > Bacillota > Tissierellia > Tissierellales > Gottschalkiaceae > Gottschalkia > Gottschalkia acidurici. Next base: position 296,449 of record NC_018664.1, read on the forward strand.
GGGTTTTATTTTGCTTTAATATATACTACACAAACGATTCAAAGTATCAAATGTTTTCCTAGAGAAATTTTTAGTTACAATATACAATTGTCAAAAATAACAAATTAGAGTATACTTTTATTTCGTTGTAGAAAATATTTTAAATGTTAAATACTAATGAGTAAATTGAGATAAATGCAATGGGTGTAATAAAACCAAGTAAATATACGGGATAAATAAGAATAAGTTAACTTAATATTTACTAAAGCATAATTTTCATATAACAAAATAGTAGTATATTTTTAATAGAGAACTTTATAAATTATAGTTATTGGGGGTAATGGGATTGGAAGATAAAAAAACAATTTTAATAATAGCACTATCAACTTTATTAGCAATTGGTATAACTGTTTATGGAGAAAGAACATCAGCAGGGAAATTAGAAAAAGAAAACACTATATATAAAAGTGAACTATATCTTAACACTAACTTGAATAGTTTAAACAATGAATAATATAAAATAAATAATATTAATTTTGTTTATAGGTAAGAATCTTAATATACAAAGAAATGGGGGATCTTTGTATATCGAGATTCTTTTTTGTTTTTGAAGATTAATTGAAACAAAAGGGTATTAAGTATACTGCTAAAAGTGTAAGATATAGTTAGCTTGTTATACAATAGATATTGAAAGGAGAAATTAATTTGAAGTACAATACTTATGAAAAAGACGGAAAAGTGATAATAGAAAATGTAAAAGATTTTGAACCTAAACATATATTTGAATGTGGACAATGTTTTAGATGGAATGATGAAGGTGACGGTAGTTTTACAGGAGTTGCTTTTGGTAAGGTTGTAAATATAAAAAAAGAAGAAGATAATATAATAATATCTAACACTAATATAAAAGAGTTTGAAGATATATGGTACGATTATTTAGACTTAGGTAGGAATTATGGTGAAGTTAAAGAGAAATTAAGCAATGATCCAATACTAAAAGAGGCTATAAAATTTGGAGAAGGGATAAGGATATTAAGACAAGACGAGTGGGAAATCTTAATTTCATTTATAATATCAGCAAATAATAGAATACCTATGATAAAAAAGGCAATAGATATATTAAGTGAAAAGTACGGTGAGTTTATAGGTGAGTTTAATGGGAAAAAGTATTATGCATTTCCAACACCAGAAAACTTAAAAGATGCATCTATAGAGGACATAGAAAACTGTAAAACAGGTTTCAGAGCTAAGTATATATCAGCTGCCATAAATAGAGTTTTAGATAAGGAGATAGACATATATAAATTAGAAAATCTTTCTACAGAAGAAGCTAGAGAAGAACTTATGACTTTTTCGGGAGTTGGGCCTAAAGTTTCTGATTGTATAATGCTATTTTCCATGGGAAAAGCAGATGCATTTCCTATAGATGTGTGGGTGAAAAGAATTATGGAACATTTTTACTTAGAAGAAGATACAAAATTAAATGACATACAGAAATATGCAGGAGATAAATTCAGAGAATTAGCTGGATTTGCACAGCAGTACTTATTTTACTATGCTAGGGAACTAGGAATAGGTAAGAAAAAATAGGGAGTAAGATAATTTATGTATAAAATTCTAGTTGTTGAAGACGATGAGAAATTGATAGATCTTATAAAAGAGAGACTAAAAAGATATGGATATGAAGTTGTTACTGTTAAAGACTACTCTAATATTAGAGGAGAGTTTATATCAGAAAAGCCACATCTAGTACTATTAGATATTAACTTACCAAACTTTGATGGTTTTTTCTGGTGTAGAGAGATAAGAAGTATATCTAAAGTTCCTATTATATTCATCTCAGCTAGATTCTCTGATATGGATCAAGTTATGGCAATAGAAAATGGTGGAGACGATTATATTATAAAACCATTTTCTTTTGATCTTCTCTTGGCAAAAATTAAAGGTGTTATTCGAAGAAGTTATGGGGAATATGCTGAAAGTGAATCAAAGGATATATATGAATGTAAAGGAGTTTATTTATATATAAAGCAAAATATAGTTGAGTATAATGAAAAAAAGATAGAGCTTAGTAAAAAAGAGTTCGCTTTGTTATATATACTTATAGCTAACTTAAATGAAATAGTACCTAGAGAATCTATTTTAGCAGAGTTATGGGACGATGTAGAATTTGTAGACGATAATACTCTATCAGTAAATATTGCTAGACTTAGAAAGAGACTAGAAGAGATAGGAATTTATGATTCGATTCAAACAAAAAGAGGTCAAGGCTATATTATGACTAAAACTTGGGATTAGGTGAAGAAATGAATTTAAGATTCTATTTAAAAGATAGGTTAATATATATATTACTTTACTTTTTAAGCTCAGCTTTAACTATAATTATAATGATGTTAGATCTGATAATTATAAAAGAAAAATAATGATAGAGAATATAATTTATTCTTTTATATTGGTATTTGTATTATTGGTATTTGCAATAATTTTAGACTATATGAAGAAGAAAAGTGTTTATGATTCTATAAATTATGGATTAGATGCAGAATATGATATGGGACATATATTTAATATTCCAGATAACATTAGCCATGAGCATGATATTTTTAAAAAACTATTAGTCAATAATTATATGAACTATGAAGATACACTAGAAAAATATAAGAAAAACTATAAAACTCAAATGGACTTTAAAAGTAGATGGATACATCAAATGAAGACACCTGTATCAGTTATAAAACTTATGCTTGAAAATGAAAAGGATAAGACTACGGAGAAAAGCACCAGAAGAAGTTATGAAAGTATAGAAGAAGAGATAGAAAAGCTATCTCATGGGCTTGAAATGGCATTATACACTTTAAGAGTAAATGATTTTGAGCTAGACTTTAAAGTAGAGGAAGTAGAAATACTAGATGTAGTAAGAGGAATTATAAATGAAAATAAAAATACTTTTATAATGAACTCAATTTATCCTAAAATAACTTCAAGTGAAAATATAAAAGTAAAGAGTGATAAAAAGTGGATTAAATTTGTTTTAAGCCAAATTATATGTAATAGTATAAAATACTCTAAAGTAAAGAAAAGTGATAATAAAGCTATAAAGATAAGTTTAGATAGATCAAGTGATAGAACGATACTTTCAGTAGCGGATCAAGGGGTAGGAATACCTAAAGAAGATATAGGAAGAGTGTTTAATTCTTTTTACACAGGTAAAAATGGAAGAAAATATAAAGAATCTACGGGTATGGGACTATATCTTGCAAAAGATGTATGCGATAAACTAGGACATGATATAAGTGTAGAATCTATAGAAGGAGAATGGACAAGAGTAAATATAACTTTTTACGATGGAAAAAGTATTTATAATATAAGTGAGTAGTGCTATCATTACAATATTGTAAGATATAACTATTAAATTGAAAGAGAAATCAATACTATGATTTCTCTTGTTTTATTATAATCTTTATGAAGCAAAGATTGATTTCTAAAGATTATATTTTATATAGGGGGTAATATCGTGTTAGTTTTAGAAACTAAAGAATTGTCTAAAGTTTATGGTAGTAAGGGAAAAGGAATAGTTGTAAAAGCATTAGATAATTTTAATATGAACATAAAAGAGGGAGAATTTGTAGGGGTAATGGGTCCATCGGGAAGCGGAAAGACTACTCTTTTGAACATTCTTGCCACTATAGATTCACCATCATCGGGAGAGGTTCTAATAGGGGGACAAAATCCTCATAAATTAAATGAAGATAAATTAGCACTGTTTAGAAGACAAAATCTGGGTTTTATATTTCAGGACTTTAACCTTTTAGATACTCTTTCAATAAAAGAAAATATAATACTTCCATTAGTGCTAGAGGGAGCAAAAAATACAGAAATAGAAGAAAAGTTGCAAGAAATATCATCTGTATTGAATATAAAAGAAATATTGAATAAAAGAACTTATGAAGTTTCAGGGGGTCAACAACAAAGAACTGCTTGTGCAAGGGCACTTATAAATAAGCCATCTATGATATTGGCAGATGAGCCTACTGGGAATTTAGACTCAAAGTCATCTTATGACTTAATGGAATCATTAGAAAAGATAAATGCAGAAAAGAAAGCTACTATAGTAATGGTAACTCATGATGCTTTTGCTGCAAGCTTCTGTAATAGAATAATAATGATAAAAGACGGAAAGTTCTTTTTAGAAATAAATAAAAGTTCTAGTAGGCAAGTGTTTTTTAAAGAGATATTAGACGCATTATCCCTTCTCGGAGGTGGGTATAATGAAAATATCTAATATAGCTATAAATAATGTGAAGGGGAACTTATATAGATATATAATGTATTATTTAAGCAATTCCTTTGCAGTAAGTGCATTTTTTTATTTGCTAATTTCATATTTCATCCATCTTTAACCAGCGATACTATTGCTCAAAGTGAAACTATTAAGCTAGGAGCCGTACAGGGTATGATAGCTAGTCAAATCATAATAGTAATATTTTCAATACTATTTGTAAGCTATTCTACATCTATATTTATAAAGTCAAGGGGAAAAGAGTTTGGACTTCTATCATTGTTTGGAATGACTAAAAGTCAAATAAGAAAATATGTTTTAATAGAAAATACTATAATATCTATATTATCTTTAGTAACAGGATTAGTGACAGGAGTTATTTTTCTAAAATTGTTTCTTATGATAATGGAGGTATTTTTAGATGCAGAAATGCTGTTTAATGTATCATTAAAAGCAGTAGGAATTACTTCTCTGATATTCTTAGCTCTATTTGAAATAATAAGTGCCATCATGACTTTTCAAATAAAGGGAAAAGAAATATCTCAACAATTAAAGTCTGATAAAGTACCTAAAGTAGTACCTGAGTTTTCTAAAACGAAAGCAATATTAGGAATAGCACTTATAGTAGTTGGATATATAGTAGCCTGGAATGCATATGATGTAGTTGTGATAATAGCTATGTTACCAGTAATATTTATAGTGTCCATAGGAACGTATTTTACATTTACTCAGCTTAGCATAGCAGTTGCCAATAAAATTCTTAAAAGCAAAAAAGTACTATATAATAAAATAAATATTGTTGCTTTTTCTCAAATGATATTTAAACTTCAAGATACAGCGAAAGTACTTTTTTTAGCATCCATATTAGGAGCTATTACAGTTACAGCTACGGAAACAATGTACTCTCTTTTACAAGAAGCAACTATGATGACTGAAGAGGTTGGCAATCAAGATATTACCTTATTTAGAGAAAAAGAAAATGTAAGAGATAAACAATCTATAGTAATGATAGAAGAGATACTTAAAAAGCATAAAGTAAGTATAATGGAGTCTAGAGAAGTAGAAGGTATTATAGCTAAGAATGAAACTGCACAAGAAATAAAGGGAAATAACTCTAGAGAAACTATAGAGAATTTTCTTTTAATATCTAACTCAAAATATAATGAGCTTGCTAAATCACTAGGAAAAGAGCAAATAAAAGTTAACGAAAATGAAGTGGTTTACAACTATCCATATAAATATTTATCAGGAGTAGAATTAAATGAAAAAAATAAGATATTTAAAAATAATAAACTAAAAATAAATCTAAATGGCGAGTCAAAGGAATTTAATCTGGATAAAGAGATATATGAAAATCTTAGTAGACTAAGCATGAAAGGATATAGTCATATTCTTGTGATGAATGATTCTGAGTTTAACGATATATCTCAGAAAACTAAAGATGAAAATAAAGTCTTATATAATGAGATAAAGTTAGATAACTGGAGACAGTCTTACAATGCTTCAAAAGAAATAGGAGAAGTATTAGGAGAAAAGTATCAGGATAATTATTATTCAAAATCTATAGTATATAGAATGATAAGAAATAGTTTTGGAATGAGTTTATTTATAGGATTCTTTATAGCATTCTTATTCCTTATTGCGGCAGGAAGTATAATATACTTTAAGTTATTTAATGAGTTAAAACAAGATAGTATGGAATACAATATTTTAAGAAAAATAGGAACTACTAGAAGTGAGATAAATAGAATTATAACTAAACAAATAGCAGTTATTTTCTTCCTACCATTTTTAGTAAGTACATCACACTCACTATTTGCATTAAAATCATTATCAAATTTAATGGGCAGAAATCTTTTTACTAATGGAATTTTAGTAGCAATAGGATATTTAGTTTTTCAGATAGGATATTTTTTCATAATAAGAGGCATGTATATAAAAAGAATAAAATGTATGGAGTAGAATATATCTGTCGCTGTAGAATAAAACTACAGTGGCAGATATATTTTTTATTAATTTTGCTTATAATAACAAATCATTTATAATATAGATATATTAAATACAAGGAGTTGTTAAGATGAAGGATGCAGGAATAGAAGTCGCAAAAGCGGCTATAAAAATAGCTATGTCAACTAGAGGAGAAGAAGTTGAACTTATAAAAGAGTTTAAGAAACAAAATATTTTAGGTGCAGGAGTAGATATTGGAGGAGATTTGGTAGCTTCTATACCTAAGATAATAGAGAGAGCTGTAGTTGCTTCAAGACGTAGTGGAGTAACAAAGGAGTGCTTTGTACATGATGGAGCAGTAGCAGGGGCTACAAGAGAAGCTATAATACAAGTATCTTCTAAGACTATAGGTCTAAATATAGGCGGTAAAATAGGTATAGCTAGATGCAAAGGACATCTAACAGTATGTATTTTTCTAAGCGTTGGATTACTTCATTTAGATGAAGTGGTAGTAGGAATAGGTCATAGGTCAATATCAGATAATTAGTTATTTTGAAGAATCTGGGAAAGGCGTGCCGTATATTGACTTGCAAAGGTTTTTTATATATAATTTCAGGTATATAAAAAGTACGGTGGGATAGGTAGCGACCCTGTACTTTATCACTTTATAGTGATAAAAATTGTAGTATTGTAGTATAGTAGGTTTCAAAATAAAAATATTTAGGAGTGACGGTAGAATGGTAAATAAGTTTAAAAGACTAGGAAAAAAAGCTGTAGCACTAGCCCTAACATCAGCCCTAGCTGGAACTATGTTGGTAGGGTGTGGAAATGGAAGCACAGATACTAGTGAAAAAGCATCAAATAATAATGCACAAGATAAAGTGATAAAGATAGGTATATCTCAAGTCATATCACACGGTGCTCTAGATTCTACTAGAGAGGGATTTGTGGCAGCACTTGAGGAAAAAGGATACAGGGATGGAGAAAAAATAAAAATAGATTTGCAAAATGCTCAAGGAGATTCAGCGACTATGCAAACTATAGCACAAAACTTTGTAGCAGATAAAAAAGATTTGCTATTAGGTATAGGTACACCTTCAGCACAAGCGTTATACAATGCAACTAAGGACACACCAATTCTTATAACAGCAGTAACTGATCCAGTAGGAGCTGGACTTACAAAATCAATGGAAAAACCTGAGACTAATGTTACAGGAACTTCAGATGCATTAGATTTAAAATTACAATTTGAACTACTTAAAAAGCTAGCACCAAATGCTAAGAATATAGGAGTACTATATACTACTAGTGAATCAAACTCAGAAGTACAATTAAAAGAAATAAAAGCAAAAGCGCCTGAATTTGGTTTTAAAATAGTTGAGGCTGGTGTTGCAACTACTAATGATGTAGCACAATCATTAGAACATATAATAGGAAAAATAGATGCTATGTATATACCAACAGACAATATCATAGTTAATTCAATGCCTTTAATATACTCTAAAACTATAGATAAAAAAATACCTATAATAGGATCAGAAAAAGGTCAAGTAGAGAATGGAGCGTTAGCTACGGAAGGAATTGACTACTATAAACTAGGATATCAAACAGGACTTATGGCAGTAGAAATATTAGAAGGAAAGAAACCAGCTGATATGCCTGTTCAAACAGCTAATGAATATATATTAAATGTTAATAAAGAAACTTTAGGAAAATTATCAATAGAATTACCTGAAGAATTAAAAGCAAAAGCAGAAATGATAGGAAGTGTGAAAGGTGATTAGTTATTTATTAAGCACATTAGAGCAAGGACTTATATTTGGAATAATGGTTCTTGGAGTATATATAACCTATAAAATATTAGACTTTCCAGACTTATCAGTTGATGGAAGCTTCCCTTTGGGAGCTTCCGTTACTGCTTATTGTCTTACACAAGGAATGAATCCTTTTTTAGCAATAATATTATCTATAATGGCAGGAGTAATAGCAGGATATGTAACTGGATTTCTTCATGTTAGATTAAGAATTACAAATTTATTATCTGGAATTATAGTTATGACAGGGCTTTATTCTATAAATTTAAGAATAATGGGTAAACCAAATACATCGTTATTTAATGTTAAGAGTATTTTTTCATATGACCTTCCTTCAATAGACTTTCTAGGATATAACATAGTTCCACTTATAATAATCTTGGTAATTGTAGCTGTAGTTAAGATTCTACTAGACTTATATTTATCTACAAAGTCTGGATTTGTATTAAGAGCTACAGGAGACAACCCTCAGTTGGTAACTTCTTTAGGAGTAGATATCGGAAAGGCTAAAATATTAGGAGTTGCAATTTCAAATGGACTAGTTGCATTATCTGGATCAATACTTGCTCAAAGGAATAGCTTTGCAGATGTTGGAATGGGAACAGGTGTTATAGTTATAGGACTAGCTTCTATAATTATAGGAGAGGCTATGTTTAGTAGACTTAGAGCTGTAAAAATCACTATGGCAGTACTAGTAGGATCTATCGTATATAAATACTGTATAGCTTTAGCACTTAAATTAGGATTTGATGCTAATGATTTAAAACTTATTACTGCGATAATAGTTATAATACTTCTAGGAATTAATAATAGAGGAGATATATTTAAAGGACTCTTTAAGAAATCTGCTAAAAGTAGAGGTGAGTCTAATGCTTAAAGTAAATAATCTTGTAAAAGTATTCAATAAAAATACTGTGAATGAAAATGTAATATTCAATAATTTTTCAATAGAAATAAATAAGGGTGACTTTATTACTATAATAGGAAGTAATGGAGCGGGAAAATCTACTCTTTTAAATGTAATTTCAGGTGTACTTTCAATGGATGAAGGGACGTTAATATTAGATGGGAAGGATATAACTAATCTTCCGGAGTACAAACGAACTAGACAAATCGCTAGAGTATTTCAAGATCCATCTAAAGGAGTTTCTCCTTCAATGAGTATACTTGAAAATATGTCTATGGCATATAATAAGGGTAAAACTTTTGGATTAACTAGAGGTGTAAGTAAAAAAAATATAGGCTTATTTAAAGAGTTAGTTTCAACTTTAAATTTAGGATTAGAAAATAAGATGGATGAAAAGGTAGGATTGCTATCTGGAGGACAAAGACAATCACTATCGTTAATAATGTCTACGATGTGCAGACCTAAAGTTCTTCTATTAGATGAGCATACAGCAGCATTAGACCCTAAAACTTCAGCTAGAATAATAGAGCTTACATCTGAAATAGTAAATAGAGACAATATTACTACAATGATGGTTACTCATGATTTAAGTCATGTTACTAAGCTTGGTAATAGAGTAATAATGATGCATAGGGGAAATGTTGTATTAGATATTAGAGGGGAAGAAAAGAAAGCATTGACTGTAGAAAAACTACTTTCTAGCTTTGATGATGTTCAAGGAATGCTATCAGACAGAACTTTATTATCTAAGTAGCCAAAAAGAAGTAAAGTTTCTTACAAGTAAAGTTAAATTTATTCATTATGAGGCACTATATGTATTAATAAAATCAACATGCATATAGTGTCTTTATTATGTTTATGTTAATATATTATATAAACTTAAAATTGGGAGGAAAAAAATGTTAGGAGTCATAGTAAATGTCTTAGCAATTATTGTAGGAGGAACTTTGGGTCTTATATTTAAAAGATTTATAAAAGAATCTTATAAAGAGACTATTATGAACGGATTAGGGCTTTCGGTAATAATAATGGGTATTATGAGTGCCATTAAATCTAAAGAGTTCTTATTAGTAATAGTGAGTATCGTACTTGGAAGTTTAATAGGTGAAATACTAGATATAGAAGGAAAACTTAATAAACTTGGAGAGTTTATGGGTAGTAAATTTAGCAAAGATAGCTCTAATGACTCTAGTTTTTCAAAAGCATTTGTGACAACTTCACTTATATTTTGTGTAGGAGCTATGGGTATCTTGGGTTCTCTTGAAAGTGGATTGTCTGGAAACCATCAAACTTTATATGCTAAATCTATTTTAGATGGAGTTTCATCTACTATATTTAGTTCCACTCTAGGGATAGGAGTATTATTTTCAACTATACCAGTACTGATATATCAAGGGTCAATAGTACTTGCTGCATCACTTATAAAGGGTTTTCTAACAGACCCAATGATAACGGAAATATCAGCAGTAGGTGGAATACTTATAATAGCCATAGGACTTAATGTACTAAATATAAAAAATATAAAAATAGGAAATATGTTGCCGTCTATATTAATACCTGTAATATATTTTATGTTCTAAAGTATACTTATACTAAATTCATTCATTAAAGAAAGTTAACTATAAAAATCCATAGATATAATAAAAATCCCTCAATTTAAATTGAGGGATTTTTATTTTCGTCTAAAATAACTTGAATAATATGAAATGGATTAAATAACTTATATAGAAACAAAAGTAAAATTGTTCAGAAATTGTTCAGATGGGTTTTGGTAGAATTTAGATAACAATTTAAAAAGGAGGGGACAAAGCTTCATAAGGTTAAGGGTTTGTCTTGAATAAGTTACTTTATAATCATAGAAATAATCATAACTATAAACCTGTAGATGCTAACTAATATATAAAGGAGGATTGAATTGAAGTTTATTAAAAATAAGAGGTTTAACCTGCATATTATTATCATGATTATAGCGCTAGTACTCCAACTAGTAGCTCCTACTTTTAGTTACAATTCATTTGCAGAATCAGTAAATTCTGAAGTTAACGAGTCTAATGATAACTTAGACTTAGAGGAAGAAGATGTAGCTAAAGATACGGAGATTGATAATTCAGAACTAGAAAGTGAACCACCAGAAGGTGAGGATGATTCAGAAGAATCTACAGTGGGGAAATTTACAAGTGAAGAGTATAGTGAAGAAGAAACTATAGAAGAAAAGGATATTCAAGTTCCAAATGACTTGGGTTTAATGAACTATGATATCAATAGCTTATTAGAATCCCCGAAGTATATTGATTCTATAAAGAACGTAAAGTTAAGCTATTATAGCAATGGCAAGGAAATAGTGCTAAATCCAGATGAACCTTTAGATCAGAATGTAGAAGTTAAAATATCGTATATTTGGGAACTATCAGATCAAGAAAAAGTTAATGATGGTGACTATACAGAGGTTAAACTACCAGATATATTTGAAATCTACAATGAAGTGAATGGACGGCTTTCTGTATCAGGTGGAGAGTCTGCCGGAACTTATAAGCTTAGCAAAGATGGAACTCTTAGACTGACATTTAATGATTACGCAGATAATTTATATGGCGTGGAGGGGTACGTAAACTTTGAGACTTCTTTTGATAGAGGAAACTTAAAAGGAGAAAATCCTAAGGTAATAAAGTTTCCAATAAATGAATCTCAAACTACAGGTATTACAATTAAATTTAAACCCAATAATGTATCTGGGCCGGTGCAAAAATCAGGAGTACCTAATAAAACTGTAAATGCTAATGAGATAACTTGGACTATAGATGTAAATAAGTCTTTAAATGGGGTTAAAAATGCATTAATAGAAGATACATTTGATACAGGTATGAGTTTCAAAACAGGCTCCATGAGAATTAATAAATTAAAAGTGGACTTAGATGGAAAGGCTACACTAGGAGAGGAAATCTCAGGATTGACTCCGCAGATATCTGGAGATGGATTTACCTTAAATCTCGGAGATATAAGTGATGCATACAGAATAGAGTACAAAACGGAAATAGAAGATTTTGAAAAGACCAGTTTCAAAAATGTTGCAAAGTTTAATGGTGGATCATCTAGTCCTACAGTAACTATAAATAGGGGTAGTGTGATAGAGAAAAATGGAGAGACAGACAGAAGTTTTAATGCTGATAAGATTACATGGACGGTGTATGTAAACAAATCAGAATCTAAAATAAATAGTGGTGTTCTTACAGATATTTATGGAGAAGGACTAAAATTAAATGAAAGTACTGTGAAAGTTTATGAACTAACTTTAGACAACAATGGTAATGAGAATAGTGCGAATCAAATAACTACAGGATTCACTAAAAATCATTATGAAAATGAAAAGAAACTTGAAATAGAATTCGGTGGAGAAATAAATAAGGCATATAAGATAATATACGAGACTGAAATAATAGATAAAGAAAAAACATCATTTAAAAACAATGCAGAATTTGAGGGTGGAAAAGTTTCTAAGACTATAAATATAAGTATAGGTGAGAAACTGAAAAAATCAGGAACTGCAAATATAAGCTACAATGATGCGAAGTATATTAATTGGACTATTGATATGAACGGAAGAGAGCTTTCTATAAACGATGCACAACTTATCGATATTATAGGAAATGGTCTAGAATTAGTACCAGGAACAATAACAGTTAAAGAAATAAGTTATTCTAGTAATGGGAGTGTAAATGTCGGAAGTAACGTTACTACTAGCTTTACAATAAATGAAAATAGTGATAAGAAGGGATTTAACCTAAAGCTAGGAGATATAAATAAGGCATATAGGATAGAATATGAAACAAAAATTACAGATCATGATAGTTTATCTATATATGAAAATGATGTTAATTTAAGTGGAGTTGGTATAGGGATAGACAAGAAAGCTACAGTAACACCAACTATACAAAACACTTTTGAAAAGAGTGGAAGAGGCATAGATTATTCAAATAATACTATGTCATGGAGAATTAGAGTAAATCCTACTAAGGTTGGTATAAAAGGACTTACTATAACGGATACATTCCCCAAAGATGGTCTTAAGATGTTAGAAGATACTCTGATTGTTAAAAAAGGAAGCACTACTCTTACTGAAGGGACAGAATATACTATTGAGGCTACAGATGATGATTGGAAGAAAGGTTTTATATTGAAATTTAACAACTATGAAGTAAATGAAGCAATATATGAAATAACATATAAAACTGAATTTGATCGTCCTTCACATAAAGATTATAGGGAGAATGCACTAAACGGAAAGTTAAGATATGAGAATACTGCAAGCTTTGCATGGGAAGGTGGTTCAACATCTAGAAATGCAAATCAAACTATAATTGACGTAGCAGGAAATAATGGTGAAAAATCAGGTAGGCTTATGAGTCGTGAATCTAAAGAGATTGAGTGGACTGTAGATCTTAACTATTTGTCTGAAAATTTAGGCTCAATAACTTTAAATGATAATATATCAGATGATCAAGAATTGATTACTGACTCTATAGAAATCTATGAATATAGTGTTGTCAGTACTGGAGACAGGACTCGTGGAAATTCAGTAGATAAAAGTGAATATGAAATAAATACTAACAATAAAAAAGGTTTTGATATTACATTTAAAGACGTAAATAAGCCTTATAGAGTAGTGTTTAAGACTAAAATTATCAAATCTATAACACAAAGTAATTATGAGAATACTGCTAATGTAGGTAATATTGGATATTCAGCTTCAGTAAGCTACAATGATTCAGAAAAGTTTGTAGAAAAGTCAGGAAAGCAAAATGGTAAAAATATAGATTGGAAAATTGATGTTAATAAGAGTTTGTCTAGGATACAAGATGCAACACTAATAGATGAATCAACAGGTGGACATTTAGTAAAAGAAGATAGCTTTAAAGTTTACGAAACTAAGAATCCAACAAAAATTCTTGAAAAAGGAGTAGACTATAATCTAGATGTCAGTGAAGAGGTATGGACAGATACATCAAAGACTCAAAATTTTGAATTAAACTTTACAAATACAATAGATACTATGTACACAGTTGAATATCAAACAGAGATTATAGTGCTAGAAAACGGTACAAATCTTACAAATAAGGTTTATTTTAAAGGTGAAGGGCAAAATCAGCTAGGTAGTCCAGACCAAGGTAATGTACAAATTCGTTTAACAAGTGGAGATGGCTCTGCCATAGGCGAGTTTGGAAGTTTAACTATAAATAAAGTTGACGGACATGATGAAACTGCTTTAGAAGGAGTAGAATTCACTATATATAACTCAAGAGGAAAAAGCATGAAGACGCTTAACACTAATAATAAGGGAGTCATATACTTACCGAGTCTTTTTTACGGTGAATACACTTTAAGAGAAACTAAAATGATAGATGGATATCAAGCTCTCGAAGAAGATATAAAAGTAACTATAAATAAAAAGGATACAGAGCAAACAATTAAAAACTATAAATTAGGAGTATTAGAAGTTCTAAAAATAGATGGTAGAGATGATACTAAACTTTCAGGAGGTGAATTTGAAGTTAAGGATTCTGAAGGAAATGTTATAGGTACAATAACTACAGGTATTGATGGAAAGGCTACCCTAGACGGTCTAGAGTTTGGAACATATACGGTAAAGGAGACAAAATCACCACAAGGCTATGAGCTAGATACTAAAGAATATACTATAGAAGTGACAAAAGAAAAGGTGAATAAACCTATATTGCTAGAGGTAAAGAACTATAGCCAAGTTTCACTAGAGATTTTAAAAGTAGATAGCGAAGATGAAAGTAAATTACTATCAGGCGCGGTATTTGAAGTTAGAGATTTAGGTGGAAAAAGAGTAGGATCTGTTATTACTGATACGAATGGTAAAGGTAAGATAGATAACTTATCACTAGGAAAATATACATTTATAGAGACAAAAGCACCTAGTGGATACAAGTTAGATACTACAAGATATGAACTAAATGTAGATGAAAATAGTTCGAAATTAATTGAACTAAAAATACAGAACGAAAAAAGACCAGAGACACCACAGAATCCAGAAAGTGAATTTGGTAAATTAAAAATAATTAAAGTAGACAGTGAAGACATAGACATAAAACTACAAGGAGCACAATTTGAGGTTAGAAACTCTAGTGGTAAACTTATAAAAACAGTGGTTACAGATATGAATGGAATGGCCATTATAGAAAACTTACCATTTGGAGAATATCTAATAAAGGAAACAAAGGCACCAAATCTATATAAGATGGATGATACAGAGTACACTGTAACTATAGATAGAAGTAATGTTACTGATGCACTTGAAATTGAATTGAAAAACTTTAAGAAATCACAAGACAGCGTTGGAAGACTAAAGATAACTAAGGTAGACAGTAAAGACCTTGCAACGTTTTTATTCGGAGCAGTATTCGAGATTAGAGATTCTGATGGATATTTAATACAAACATTGATTACAGATAATGATGGAGTAGCCATATCAGAAGAGTTGTCATTTGGAAATTATACAGTAGTAGAGACAAAAGCACCTATTGGATATAAGCTAAATACCACTAAACATAATGTAACTATAAACGGCACTAATATTGATAAGATAGCTTTATTAGAAGTAAAAAATATAAAGTTAACTTCACCACCAATAGATCCAGTAGATCCGACAGATTCAGAAAACAAAGAGAGACCGAGAGAAAAACGAAGATCAAAAGAAAAAGATAAACCAACAAATCCACAGGAAGAAAAAATACCAGAGGAAACGACAGATCCAGAACATCCATTATACCCGATAGATTCAGAAAATCCGAATAATCAACTAGAGACTGATGACCAAGATGAATCTGTAGATATAGAGAATATAGAAGAATCAATAAAGCCGAGTGAAATAGAGAAACAAATAAAATTAGAAGAAACAAAGGGGCTGCTTAATGCTAACGCTCAGATTCAAGATGAGACAAAAGCCAAAGAAGTACTACCTAAAACAGGTGAAATGAAAAAAACAGTATTTTATATATTAGGAACATTATTAATATTATCAGGAATATTAATAAGAAAGAGAACATATAATTAAATTTTAAAAGGCAGATTGTATAATCTGTCTTTTTTAATAAAAACAAGGAGAGTTGAATGTGAAGAGGAGGTTAATCTCAACAATTTTTATAATAGTTGGACTATCCATTATAGCATATCCTAAATCTATGGAGATACGAAATGACTATAAGCAGCAAAGACTTAAAAGTGAGTGGAGTAAAAGTTTAAGTCTAATAGATAGTGGAGATATAGAAGAGGTGCAGGAACAAGGTAGTAAGAAAGAAGATAATAAGGAATATAGTAATAGAAACATGGATGGAATACTGAGGATAAGAAAGATCAACTTAGAGTTACCAATACTTAAAGGAGCAACACCGAAAAACCTTAACAGCACAGTGGCAAGTGTAAATGACACAACTAAGGTAGGTGAAGTCGGAAATTATTCTATAGCTGGACATAGAAGTCATACCTATGGACGAAACTTTAACAGACTAGATGAACTTAAAAAAGGAGATAGCATAGAAGTAGAGACTGAAAGAGAAAAATATATATTTATTGTATCAGAAAAGCTTTATGTTGAACCGGAAGAGGTAAGTGTATTAGAAGGAAATAATAAAGATAAAGAAATAACATTAATTACATGTCATCCTATGATTAATCCAACACATAGACTAATAGTAAAGGGTAAGATAGTTGATTGAGAATTTTTATATTGGTATAATGCTTTAAATAAGAGTATATAATATAAAAATATGACTATTAATTGCATGGAAGATGATGTATATGGATAATAAATTAAGAAAAACAATATAAAATTAATATAAATTAAATTAATCATATATAAATACATATAAAAGTTTGATATAATTAAAAATGAAGCTTGATTAGATAAAATTTATTAAGTAACATAGTACTCATAAGGATTAGCACTCTCTAATAATGAGTGCTAATAACGAAGTGAAAATAATATTAATATAAATATAAGGAGGGTCTTAAATGAGCATAAAACCATTAGGAGACAGAGTAGTTATTAAGAAAGTTGAAGTTGAGGAAAAAACTAAAAGTGGTATAATCCTTACTGGATCAGCAAAAGAAGAGCCACAGGTAGCAGAAATAGTTGCTATTGGAGCAGGAGTACTTAATGATGAAAAGTTAAAAAATGAAGTTAAAGTTGGGGATAAAGTAATATTCTCGAAATATGCTGGATCAGAAGTTGAAGTGGATGGGGAAGAATATACTATACTAAAAATAGCAGATGTACTAGCTGTATTAGGATAAGCAAATAAATTCAATAGTAATTTAGTTTATAAATTACTTGTTATTTGTGTACTTAAAAATATTTATAAGAAAGATTTAAAGATTAAATTACCAAGATAATTTTTGTATATTGTGTTTTGAAATGAAGTTATTTGGAATGAAAATTTTATAAATATAAATAGGAGTGTGAATTTAATGGCTAAAGATATAAAATTCGGAGAAGACGCACGTCGTTCAATGGAAAGAGGAATAAATAAATTAGCAGATACAGTTAAAGTTACATTAGGACCAAAAGGAAGAAATGTAGTATTAGATAAAAAGTTTGGATCACCACTTATAACTAATGATGGTGTAACTATAGCACGTGAAATAGAATTAGAAGATCCATTTGAAAATATGGGTGCTCAATTAGTAAAAGAAGTATCTACTAAAACTAATGATGTAGCAGGTGATGGAACTACTACAGCTACACTTTTAGCTCAAGCTATAATTAGAGAAGGTCTTAAAAACGTAGCTGCTGGAGCTAATCCAATGATACTTAGAAAAGGAATAATAAAAGCAGTAGAGACAGTTGTAGAAGAAATTAAAACATTCTCAAAAGTTGTTGAAAGTAAAGAAGCTATAGCTCAAGTTGCATCTATATCAGCGGCAGATGAAAATATAGGTAGCCTAATAGCCGAAGCTATGGAAAAGGTAGGAAAAGACGGAGTTATAACTGTAGAAGAATCAAGATCAATGGGAACTACACTAGAGGTAGTTGAAGGAATGCAATTTGACAGAGGATATCTTTCACCATATATGGTAACTGACACTGAAAAAATGGTTTCAGAGTTAGACAACCCATATATATTAGTTACTGATAAAAAAGTTTCAAACATTCAAGAGTTATTACCAGTATTAGAGCAAATAGTACAACAAGGAAAATCATTACTAATAATAGCAGATGATATAGAAGGAGAAGCTTTAGCTACATTAGTAGTAAATAAATTAAGAGGAACTTTCAACTGTGTTGCTGTTAAAGCACCAGGATTCGGAGATAGAAGAAAAGAAATGTTAAGAGACATAGCTATTCTTACAGGTGGAGAAGTTATATCAGAAGAACTAGGATATGACTTAAAAGAAGCCACACTAGATATGTTAGGAACTGCTCAAACTGTAAAAGTTGATAAAGACAATACAACTATAGTAAGTGGTGGAGGAGCAGAACAAGATATAAAAGACAGAATAAACCAAATAAAAGCTCAATTAGAAGACACTACTTCAGAATTTGATAGTGAAAAATTACAAGAAAGACTTGCTAAGCTTTCAGGTGGAGTTGCAGTAATTCAAGTTGGAGCTGCTACAGAAACTGAACTTAAAGAAACAAAGTTAAGAATAGAAGATGCATTAGCTGCTACAAGAGCTGCAGTTGAAGAAGGTATAGTACCTGGAGGTGGAACTGCTCTATTAAATACTTCATCGGCAATAGAAAAATTATTAGAGTCAAGTGAAGGCGATGAAAAAACAGGTATATCTATAATTCTAAAAGCAATAGAAGAGCCAGTAAAACAAATAGCTATAAATGCAGGACTTGAAGGTTCAGTTATAGTTGAAAAAGTTAAAACAAGTGATGTAGGAATAGGATTTGATGCATTAAATGAAAAATATGTAGATATGATAGGAGCAGGAATAGTTGATCCAACTAAAGTTACAAGATCAGCATTACAAAACGCTGCATCAGTATCTTCAATGGTATTAACTACAGAAAGTGCTATAACAGATCTTCCTGAAGAAGACAATGCAATGCCAATGGGTGGAGGAATGCCTGGCGGAATGCCGATGATGTAAAACAAACTTTAAAAAAGTACGTTGAGCAAAACATTCTTAGAAAATTAAACTATAGATTTGTAAACGGGATGAGAATGTAACTAGTGTCCGTTTACAAATCTATTTTTTTATATACATAATAAGACTTTGTTTCTTTGTTGTTTTGTTGTATAATGATTGTTTACATCGAACTTATTATATGAACAAGAAAAAAATGATATTTTTTTGAAAAAAAATACTTTTAAAATTTATTCATATAAACTATAATAATTATTGGACATAATAAGTTTGAGGATGGGTAAAACTTAAGTGTAGCGGAATAAATACTTTTTACTTTAAGAGGAGGTAAAATATGGAAACAAATCAAGACATACGTAGTAAAGTAGAAGCAAATTGGGACGCAGAAGTATTTGCTAAAGAAACTATAGAAGAAATTAAAAAGCAAATTGGAGACAGAAAAGCTATATGTGCACTATCAGGTGGAGTAGATTCATCAGTAGCGGCAGTCTTAGTTCATAAAGCAATAGGCTCTAATTTAACTTGTATATTCGTAGATCATGGTCTTATGAGAAAAGACGAGGGAGACCAAGTTGAAGAGATATTCAAAAAAACTTTTGATATGAACCTTATAAGAGTAAATGCTCAAGATAGATTTTTAGGAAAACTAAAAGGCGTAACTGATCCAGAGCAAAAGAGAAAAATAATAGGTGAAGAGTTTATAAGAGTATTTGAAGAGGAAAAAGAAAAAATAGGAAAAACGGACTTTTTAGTTCAAGGAACAATATATCCAGACATCGTAGAAAGTAAAACGGATGAAGGTCAAGTTATAAAAAGTCACCACAACGTAGGTGGGCTTCCTGAAGATGTGGATTTTGAACTAGTAGAGCCAGTTAAAGCGCTATACAAATACGAAGTAAGAGAAGTTGGAAGAATATTAGGAATACCAGATAAACTAGTAGACAGACAACCATTCCCAGGGCCAGGACTAGGAGTAAGAGTAATAGGTGAAATAACTAAAGAAAAGTTAGATACATTAAGAGAAGCAGACTGGATATTCAGAACAGAATTAGAAGATGCAGGACTTAACAAAGAGATATGGCAATACTTTGCAGCAATACTAGACATCAGAAGTGTTGGTATGACAGAAGGTGAAAGAACATATAACCACACTATAGCACTTAGAGCGATACACACAGAAGATGCTATGACAGCAGATTGGGCAAGAATACCATATGATATACTTGAAAAAGTTTCAAGAAGAATAGTAACTGAAGTAAAAGGAATAAGTAGAGTAGTTTATGATATAACAACAAAACCACCTGCAACTATTGAGTGGGAATAAAATTAAAGCAAATATGAGAATAAAGAATGGTGGCTATAACTTATTATAAGGTTATAGCCACCATTTTTTATTTAATGTTTATATTAATGAAGCATAGAGTAGAACAAGTATAGTATTATATATGTTATAATAAGTTAATGAGATAAAGGATTAAAGTATGAAAGGACGTTGCTAGAAATGAAAAGAGCTTTAATAAGTGTTTATGATAAAACTGGTATAGTAGAGTTTACTAAAAGATTAGTTTCATTGGGATGGGAGATTTTATCTACAGGCGGAACATCAAAAATATTAAAAGAAGAAGGAATAGAAGTAGTAGATGTTTCAGATATTACAGAGTTTCCAGAGTGCTTTGATGGAAGAGTAAAGACACTTCATCCTAAAATACATGGAGGGTTACTTGCATTAAGGGATAATGAAGATCATGTATCCATGATGAAGAAGTTAGATATAGATTCAATAGACATGGTTGTAAATAATCTTTATCCGTTTAAAGAAACAATTTTAAAAGAAGGAGTAAGTCATGAAGAAATAATAGAAAACATAGATATAGGTGGTCCATCTATGCTTAGAGCTGCTGCAAAAAATTATAAGTTTGTAACAGTTCTAGTAGATCCTAAAGACTATCAAATGGTTTTAGATGAACTTGCTGACAATAAAGACACAAAAGAAGAAACTAGACTATATCTTGCTAGTAAAGTTTTCAGTCAAACTAGTCACTATGACGCTTTAATCTCTAGTTACTTTAATAAGATTGCTAATATAGACTTTCCAGAAGTAATTTCTCTTACATATGAGAAAAAACAAGATTTGAGATATGGAGAAAATCCACAACAAAAAGCAGCTTATTATACTGAAATCAAAGATGTTGAAGGAACTATTGCTAATGCTAGACAATTGCATGGAAAAGAGCTTTCTTATAATAATATAGGAGATAGCAATGGTGCTATAGAAATCTTAAAGGAATTTGAAGAACCTACAGTAGTAGCTGTGAAACATGGAAATCCTTGTGGAATAGGAAGTGCAATAAATATAGAAGATGCATTTATAAAGGCATATGAATGTGATAAAGTATCTATATTTGGGGGAGTAATAGCATTAAATAGAGAAGTTAATGAGAGAACTGCACAACTTATAAATGATATATTTATAGAAATAGTTATAGCCCCTTCGTACAATGAGAAGTCACTAGAAATACTTAAATCAAAGAAAAATATTAGAATTTTAGAACTTTCAAACATAGATAAAAAAGACTATGAAAGCTTTAGTATGACAAAAACTTTGGGAGGACTTTTATTACAACAAAGAAATACAAAATTATTTAATGATGAAGAAATTAGAGTAGTAACAGATAGAAAGCCTACAGAAAAAGAAATTGAAGATTTATATTTTGCATGGAAAGCAGTAAAAGGAGTAAAATCGAATGCTATAGTTGTTGCTAAAGATAAAGGAACTACAGGAGTTGGACCTGGTCAAGTAAGTAGAATATGGTCACTGCAAAATGCAATAAGACAGGGTGGGAAGCGAATAAAAGGAAGTGTATTAGCATCGGATGCGTTTTTCCCATTTTCAGACTGTGTAGAAGAAGCTCACTTAGCAGGTATAACTGCCATTATACATCCTGGGGGATCCATAAATGATGAGGAATCTATAAAGCTAGCGAACAAGTACAGGATTGCAATGATACTTACAGGAATTAGACATTTTAAACACTAGAAGTAAAATAAAAGTCAAGTAAGAAAATTCTACTGACTTTTATTTTACTTCTAATTTTAAAAAATTAAAAATATGATTAAACACTAACAGTTCTGGATATATATCATATACATAATAAAAAAGGAAAACTAAAAAATATAGTTATTCTAAATGGTGTTGAAATGTGCATAGACACATAATTCAATGTTAAAAAATTCACAATACCAAATATAATTTAGAAATAATAAATATTCAAAAGACAGGAGGAATTGTTTTGTTTAAAAGCATAAAGAGTAAATTAATATCATCACTTCTAGTCAGTATATCAGTATGTGTATTAGCTATGTCTATTATAATGAGCCAAGTAGTGGAAAAGACTATGCGGGATGAATTTGTGTTTAGCAACAAAAATGAAATATTGAAAGTAGAGAACTTAGTGAATACCTATTTTAATGAAATGTTTAATAATATTAGTATGCTAGCCGAGAATGAAATAGTAAAGCAAGCTGATGATACTATAGTTAGTTACATAGATAAGACAGATCCAAGTGGAGAAATAAAGATGACACCTAGAGAAAATGGTGGAATAGAAACAGAAATGTATAAGGTATATGAAAATTTTGCTAAGACACATCCTGGTATATCGGATGTATACTTTGCTACAACAGATGGTAGGTATGTTCAATATGCGGAAGGTTCAGTAAAAAACAATTATAATCCTACTGAAAGACCGTGGTTTAAGAAAGCAATGACAGAACCGGGAAAACCTTTGCAGACAGAAGCATATTATTGGGCAGGAGCAAACGCAGCAAACGTGAGCGTAGTGTCAACTGTAACCAACAATGCAGGTGAAACTATAGGTGTTCAGGCTATGGATATAGCTCTAAGTGGACTGACAGACATGATATCTGACATAAAAGTAGGAAAAGAAGGCTATATCATCCTTATTGAAGATACAGGCACAATATTATCACATCCTAAAAAAAGTGACTTGAACTTTAAAAACATATCAGAAACAAATTTAAAAGAACTAAAAACCAAAGATGAAGAAATAATAGAAATTAAAGATGATAAAGAAGACTACATAATGAGTACACACATATCTAAAGTAAATGGATGGAAATACATATCAGTAATACCTAAGAGTGAACTATTACAAAAAACTAATGCTATAAACTATTCTATAATTTCTCTGGGAGTAGCTATATTATTAATATCATTAATAGTTTCTATTATAATATCTAAAGGAATATCTAAACCAATTCAGAGAATAAGAGATTTAATGAAAGAGGTTGAAGAAGGTAACTTTAATGTCAGGTCTGAAATAAAAGGAAAGGATGAAGTAGCTCAATTATCTGAAAGCTTTAATAATATGACAGAAAATATAAAAACACTAATACAAAGCTCAAAAGTTATCTCAGACGACATAATAGATTCGGCAAATGTACTTTCTCAGATGTCAGATCAGGTCTCTATATCAGCAGAAGAGATAACACAGGCAATATCTGATTTAGCAACAGAAACTTATGAACAATCAACACAAACAGAAGGTATAGTTGAAGCTATAGAGCAAATCACTCAAGAAGTAGAATCAGTATCAGTTATTATATCAGAGAAAACAAATAATGCTGAAAGTTTAACTTCTCAAGGTATAGAAACAGTAAACATTTTAGATAAAACTATGAAGGAAACAGTAGATTCATCTGAGCAAGTATCTAGCGCTGTATCAATACTCAACGAAAAATCTACTCATATAGAAGATATAGTAAATATGATAAAACATATATCGGATGAGACAGGTCTACTTGCATTAAATGCATCTATAGAAGCAGCAAGAGCAGGTGATGCAGGTAGAGGATTTGGCGTAGTTGCAACTGAAATAGGGAAGTTAGCAGAAGAGTCTAAAAAATCTACTGATGAAATTGAAAAAATAATTGGAGAGATTCAGAAAGAAATAGAGAAGTCAGTAGTAGCTATGGAAAAATCTAATGATTTAATTGCAGAGAACAGTAAGATAGTTGTAAATACCAAAAATGTATTTGAAAATATAGTTAACAATATAGATGATATAAAGGAAGAGGCTGAAGTACTAAACAACGCTATGAAGAAAATGGCTAGAGAAAAAGATCATACAGCGGAAGCTATTTATAAAATAACTTCATCTTCACAGCAGACAGCTGCCACTTCAGAAGAAATTACAGCATCGTCTGAAGAGCAAACCTCATCTATTCATACTATAACATCGTCAATTCAAACACTAAGACAACTTTCTAATAGTTTAGAAAGTTCTATATCAAAGTTCAGTGTTTAAGAGGGCACTTATTTGGAAGAACTATAAGGTATTTATTTGATTTTGAGGATACATATAGTTCTTTCAATACCAAGGTATGCTAAGGCTTGTTAACAATTGGTCAAGGGGGTTTTTATTTTATAAAAAAACGCTATTATAATGTTTTGCATATATATAATTTTATGATATAATGACATTGTGAAGTAGCCTGAAAAAAATATAGACTTGGGCTTCTTACATAGGTTTATATTTTTTTATATATAACAATAAAGAGGAGGAGTTATAATGTCACAAGAAAAACAATATATTTTAGCTGTGCCTAACTTTAGTGACGGTAGAAGAGAAGATGTAATCGAAGCTGTTACTGGTGAACTTAAAGGAATTGAAGGAGTTAAACTAGTAAGTGTTGAGCCAGAGCATGATTTCAACAGAACAGTTGTTACTGTAATAGGAGAGCCAGCACCATTAAAAGAAGCATTAATAAAAATGGCTTCTAAATCTATTGAATTAATCGACATGAGAGAGCAAAGTGGTACTCACCCAAGAATTGGTGCTCAAGATACTATACCTCTATTCCCATTAATGAATGCTACAGTTGAAGAGTGTGTGAAACTAGCTGATGAAATCGGTAAAGAATTACACGAAAAAACTGGAGTACCTATATTCTATGCTGCGGACAATGCTACTACAGAAGATAGAAAAGCATTAGCATTCATAAGAAAAGGACAATATGAAGGATTAAGAGATTTATTAAAAGAAATCAAAGATGATGCTTCAAGAAAAGACGAATATGAGTCAAGAAAACCAGACTTAAGTACAGATGGTTTATTATCAGATAAATCAGGAGCTACTATATGTTCAGCTGAAGCAGAAGGATTAACTGCTTACAACGTATTCTTAAACACTGAAGATGTTGATATAGCTAAGAAAATAGCTAAAGCTGTTAGAGGACCAAGTGGTGGATTCTCAACTACAAGAGCAGTTGGAATCAAATTCCCTGAATACCAAGGAGTTGTTGTTTCTGTAAACATGTTTGACTGTGAAAATACTCCAGTATACAGAGTATTCGAATTAGTTAAACAAGAAGCGGCTAGATACGGAATAGCTGTAACTGGTTCAGAATTAGTTGGACCAATCAAATTAGCATATGTTGTAAATTCTTTAGAGTACTACCTAGGACTACAAGGATTTAGAATAGATCAAATATTAGAAACTCACTTATATGACTAATTTATTTTAAGGAATAATAATATTTATACAATTATGAATAATATTCTGTCTGTTGTCTAATAATTAGATGATAGACAGAATAAAAACAACTATAATTCTGAACCGGGGAGGCAAAGAACAAATATGAAAACAGATATTCAAATAGCTCAAGAAGCTCAAATGAAACATATTAAAGATGTTGCTGAATTAATAGATATACATGAGGATGATTTAGAGTTATATGGTAAATATAAAGCTAAAGTATCTTTAGACGTTTTAGATCAATTAAAAGATAAGCCAGACGGAAAATTAGTATTAGTTACAGCTATAAACCCAACTCCAGCAGGAGAAGGAAAAACTACTACTAACATCGGATTATCAATGGGACTTAACAAATTAGGTAAGAAAACTAGTACAGCACTTAGAGAGCCATCATTAGGACCAAGCTTTGGTGTTAAAGGTGGAGCTGCTGGTGGTGGATATGCTCAAGTTGTTCCAATGGCAGACATAAACCTTCACTTTACAGGAGACTTCCATGCTATAACTTCAGCACACAGCTTATTAGCTGCATTAGTGGACAACCACTTACATCATGGAAACGCTCTTAGAATCGATACTAACAGAATAGTATGGAAAAGAGTAGTAGACATGAACGACCGTGCACTAAGAAAAATAGTTGTTGGTTTAGGTGGAAAAGCTCAAGGTATAACTAGAGAAGACGGATTTGACATAACTGTTGCATCTGAGATAATGGCTATACTTTGTTTAGCTAATGATAGAGAAGACCTAAAAGAAAGATTAGGAAACATGGTTGTAGCTTACAACGTAGATGGAGATGCAGTAAGAGCTAAAGATTTAGAAGCTCAAGGTGCACTTACATTAATACTTAAAGATGCTATAAACCCTAATATAGTACAAACATTAGAAAATACACCAGCATTCATACACGGTGGACCATTCGCAAACATTGCACATGGTTGTAACTCTGTATTAGCTACTAAATTAGCTCTTAAAACTGGAGATTATGCAGTTACAGAAGCTGGATTTGGAGCTGACTTAGGAGCTGAAAAGTTCTTCGATATTAAGTGTAGATATGCAGGTTTAAACCCAGACGTTGCAGTAATAGTTGCAACTGTAAGAGCATTAAAAATGCACGGTGGAGTAGCTAAAGAAGATCTAGGAACTGAAAACTTAGATGCATTAGCAAAAGGTATGACAAACTTAGAAAGACATATAGAAAACGTAGCTAAATTTGGTGTACCATCAGTAGTAGCTATAAACGCATTCCCAACTGATACTGAAGCTGAAAAGCAATTAGTATTCGATAAGTGTAAAGAAATGGGAGTAGACGTTGCTATATCTGACGTATTCGCTAAAGGTGGAGACGGTGGAGTTGAATTAGCTCAAAAAGTAATCGATGTTTGTGAAAACAAAAAATCAGACTTCAAAGTGCTTTACGATGTAGAAGAGTCAATACCAGAAAAAATAACTAAAATAGCTAAAGAAATATACAGAGCTGACAAAGTTAACTTCTCTAAAGCAGCTAAAAAACAAATAGCTGAATTAGAAAAATTAGGATTAGACAAACTTCCAATCTGTATGGCTAAAACACAATACTCATTCTCTGATGACCCAGCTTTACTAGGAGCACCAGAAGGATTTGAACTTACTATAAGAGATCTTGAGTTAGCTGCAGGAGCAGGATTCATAGTAGCATTAACAGGAGATATAATGAGAATGCCAGGACTTCCAAAAGTTCCAGCTGCAAACAGAATGGACGTTCTTCCAAACGGAGAAATAATAGGATTATTCTAATTAATGAATTAATCTGTTAAAAATATAAAAAACTATCTAAGTATGCAAATATTTAGATAGTTTTTTTATTAGTTTAAGCTATTGCCATGTACATACATTAATATTAAAATAGAGATATAGATTACTTGAGGAGTTGAGGAGAATGGAGCATCATTCAAAAATTAAAGATGAATATATAGATGAACTGTTTGAAGGTATATTGAAATTAAAAAATATAGATGATTGTTACAGGTTCTTTGAAGATGTTTGTACTATAAAGGAAATAAAATCGATTAGTCAAAGATTACAAGTAGCAAAATTACTAAAGCTTGAAAAGACTTATAATGATATAGAAGAGAAAACAGGAGCAAGTACAGCTACAATAAGTAGGGTTAATAGAGTATTAAACTATGGTGCTGAAGGCTATGATATGGTGCTTGATAGACTAGGATATAGTAAACATAAGGATAAAGATTAGAATCCTAGATAAGAAAAGAGGTAATTTATAGATGTTAATTGATGAATTGACGAATGATATAGATATGTATTTAGGATATAGCAATCTTTTAGACGATAAACATAAGGTTATATTTCTAACAGAAAGTGAAAGTAATATAAATTTTCTAATAGATGTAGGATTGGAGAAGTACATATTTAGACTAAGCAAAAATAGTCAATTGGGATTAAAAAATCAGATAAAATATGAATATGATGCTTTGAAAATTTTAGAGAAAAGTTATGTTACCCCAAGAACATTTTTCCTAGATGACTCCACAACCTTTTTCGACTATGGAGTACTCATTATGCAATATATAAAGGGAAGACGATTAGAATATCAAAGAGATTTTCATGAAGTTGCAAAAACATTTGGAAAAATTCATTCTTTAAATTTAGATAAAATAGACGTATCTAATTTTATAGTAAGAGATGATATTATTGAAGATTGTCTGGAAAAAAGTAGAATTAATCTGAAAAACTTTTTCAAATCTCCTAAAATAGACGCTGATGTGAAGATAAAGATTAATGATTTCTTAGAATGGGGAGAAAAAAATAAGAAATGTAAGAAGTTTTTCGAAAAAGATAAATGGCAGGTTATAAATAATACGGAGCCTCATTTAGATAACTTTATAATATCAGATAGAAATAGAAAGGCATATCTATTAGATTGGGAAAAACCAGTGATAGCAGATCCTTCTATAGAATTATCTTATTTTCTATCACCTATAACTACAATGTGGACAGGTGATTATGCATTTTCTGAAGATGAAAAAGATGATTTCTTTAAAACTTATATAATGTACCTAGATAAACGTGATAGGGATATAGTAGAGAGGGTAAAAATTTACACTCCATATATTTGTTTAAAAGAATTATCTAAGTTAGCTAATAGACTTTGGATATATGAACATGATACAGATATAAATACAGATATAAATGAATATAAAAAGCTAAAAGAATATATAAATCTAGAATTTATGGAGTATTTAACTAAAAATTATAATCTATACTAGAGTATACTTAGAATTGTATACTCTTTACTTTAATTTTTAAAACATATATAATGAAATCATGACTGACTGTTCAGTCAGTAAATGAGACGATAAAAAATCAAGGAGGAATATATTATGAAAGCAAAGAGAGTAATAGCAATAACAGTATTAGCATTATCTTTATCTGGTTCTGTAACTTTAGCATATGCAGAACAAGATAACGTAAAAGTTGAATCATCTAAAAAGGGTGTAGTAGAGCTTACTCTTAATAAAGCTATAGAAGAAGCTCTAACTAATAATCCAACTATAGAGCAAAGCAAGCTCGGTGTTGAACAAGCACAGGTAAACTTTGAAGAGACAAGATCTCTTATGAGAAAAAATAGAAGACTTATCAATGATGATAAAGAGAGATCTCTTGAGTATCTTAAAGGTGTAAAGCTTTTAGAAATCACGAGTGACTTTTCATTAGTGAATGCTGAAAGAAATCATAATGCTACAATTGAAAATATTAAATGTGATATAGAAGAGCAATACTTCAGATTATTACAGGCGGAGAAGTTAACAGAAATCAATAAAAATAATATAGACTTATCTAAAGAACTATACAATATATCGAAAAAGAAGTTAGACTTAGGTGTAACAACTAAGCAAGAAGTTCTAAGTAGTGAATTAAACCAGATAAATGCGCAAAATGATTATGATCAATCAGTAAAGAATTTAAAGAATGCTAAAATGCTATTTAATACGAAGTTAGGATATGATGTTTTACAAGATACAAAACTTACAGATGAGTTAAAATATAAAGAATTTAAAGTTGAAAGTATAGATGATGCTGTAAATAAAGCACTAGAAAACAGAAATGAAATTAAAGCAGCAGAGTTCAACTACGAATTAGAAAAGTTTAATATGGAAGTTACTAAAGGGGAATATGCAAATATAACTTATAAGTATAGAGAGCAAGAAGTAAAACTAGAAAAAGCCAAGCAATCATTTGAAGATGCTAAAAAGAACATAGAGATGGAAGTTAGAAGTACTTATTTAGAAATGCTTCAAAAAGAAGAAGAAATTAAAAAAGGACAAAAATCATTAGAACTAGCTAAAGAAGGATTGAGATTATCAAAATTATCTTATGAAGCAGGTGTTGGTGTTTTTACAGACTTAGAGAAGGCTCAGAATACTCTTATGCAAGCAGAACTTGGATTATATAACTCAATATTAGAATATAATCTCGCAGTTTTAAAATTTGATGAGGTAACTGGGATAGGTAGATCCATAACTAGTGCACCAAGTATATAACATTTAGAACAATAAACTAAGCAAGGGGGAACAAAATTTGAAGAGAATTGTATCGCTGATTCTGATAATAGCTTTAACTATGGGAATCCTATCTGGATGCAAAGAAAAAGCAAAAAAAACTAGTAGTGAAGCTGTTGAGCAGGAAAAATACATACCAGTTAATGTGGAAAATGTAGATGCTAGAACAATATCAGAAAAAACCACCTTTAGTGGTAAAATCATTCCTAATAAAGAAGTAATGGTGTTTCCTAAGATACCAGGAAAAGTTACTAGTTTGAATGCTGAGGTTGGTAAAACCGTAAGTGCGGGTTCAGTGCTTTTCACAATAGAGCAAGATGATATACAAAAACAAGTTGATCAAGCTAAGAAGTCAGTAGACATAGCATGGTCTAATTATGAAAAAGCTAAAGAACAAATAGACAACGCAAAAGTAAACTTTGAGAGAACGAAAGAGCTTTATGAAGAGGGAGCTATACCTAAATCACAATATGAGCAAGCAGAACTTGCAGCTTCTGACTCTACATTAAATACTATTAGGATTCAGTGTGAACAAGCAGAACTCGCATATAATCAGGCATTGGACTCTTTAAAAGATACAACGACGGTGGCTTCTATTGGTGGAGTGGTTTCAGCAGTAAATATAAATCAAGGTGAGATGGCATCAGGGGCACAACCAGCAGTGACTATAGTAGACGTTAGTAAACTATATGTTCAAATAGATGTACCTGAAAATATCATAAGTAAAGTATCTGTAGGACAAAAGGTGGACATAGAGGTTCCATCATCAGCTGAGAAAAAGTTAACTGGTGTAATTGAAGTAGTAAGTCCTACTACAGACCCTAGAACTCAACTATATCAAGTAAAAGTTCTTATAAATAATGATGGTAAAGCTATAAAGTCAGGGATGTTTGCTAAAGTATCTTTAAACACTTATTCCAAAGTAAATGTTACTGCAGTAAAGAGTGATGCAGTATTAGAAGATGGCGGAAAAACTTACGTATACTTACTTCAAGACAATAAAGCTGTAAGAAGAGATGTAAAAGTGGGATTTGATACAGGAGAATATATTGAAGTGGTAGAAGGACTTAAAAAAGGAGAGACTATCATAACAAAAGGGCAACAATACGTGGAAAATGGCTCTAAAGTAAAAGTCATTAGGGGTGAGGAATAATGAATTTATCTAAGATATCAGTTAATAAACCAGTAACTACTATAATGGTTGCCCTAATTGTAGTGATTCTTGGAGCTATATCTTTATCAAGATTACCTATAGATTTACTTCCTGAAATGGACATCCCTGTAAGTGTTGTAATGACTACATATGAAGGTGTTGGACCTCAAGAAATAGAAGAGCTCATTACTAAACCTCTAGAGAACTCAGTATCTACAGTGTCTAATATAAAGCAAGTAAGCTCTACATCTTCAGAGGGAGCTTCAATTATCATAGCAGAATTTACTCAAGGCACGGACATGGATTTTGCAGCATTAGAAATGAGAGAAAAGATTGACTTAGTAAAAGGATTTTTACCACAAGATGCTAAAGATCCAATGGTTATTAAAGTCGATCCTAACTCTATGCCAGTATTACAACTTGCTATTACAGGTAATGAAGACTTATCTGAGTTACAGACTATAGGTGAAGATACTATACAGCCTAGACTAGAAAGGATTGCAGGGGTTGCATCTGTAAGTATATCAGGTGGATATGAGAATCAGATAGAGATAATCGTAAATGAAGAAAGATTAAAAGGATATGGATTATCAATAGATAGTATATCTCAAGTTTTAAGAGCAGAGAACTTGAACTTACCGGGTGGAGAAGTGACGAAGGGTTCTCAGAAGCTTACGATTAGAACTAAAGGACAGTTCACTTCTTTAGATGAGATAAAAAATCTTTCTATTCCATTGTCAAGTGGTGGAGTAGTAGCTTTAAAAGATGTTTCTGAAGTAAATATGACTTACAAAGATATTAGTTCAATAGTTAAATCTGATGGTAAAAGAAGTATGAGTGTCTCAATACAAAAACAATCAGGAACTAATACTGTAAAAGTAGTAGAAGCTATACATGATGAAATAAAGAAACTTCAAAAAGATCTACCGGGTGTGAAAATAGATGTAGTTATGGATCAGTCAGTTTATATAAAAGATTCAATTAACAATGTAGTTGATAATGCTATATCTGGTGCTGTATTAGCTGTAGCTATACTATATTTATTTTTAAGAAACGTTAGATCAACGCTTGTAGTTGCTACATCAATACCTATGTCTATAATATGTACTTTCATACTTATGTACTTTAATGGTATAACTCTTAACCTAATGACCTTAGGGGGACTAGTATTAGGGATAGGTATGCTAGTTGACAATGCTATAGTTGTTCTTGAGAATATATATAGATTCAGAGAAGAGGGACATTCAAAGATAGAAGCAGCAGTGAAAGGTGCTGGCGAAGTTGGCATGGCAGTAATTGCATCAACTTTAACAACACTGGCAGTATTTCTTCCAATTGCCTTTGTGGATGGTATGGCAGCTGTTATGTTTAAAGAACTTGCGCTAACTATAAGTATGTCTTTAATAGCATCACTATTAGTATCGATAACTATAGTTCCGATGTTATCATCAAAGTTACTAGAAATTGATGAAACAAAAGAAAAAAAACGTCGTGGAATATTTAAAATATTAGGAATATTTGATTTCTTCCATGATATATTTGATAAGGTATTTGAAAAGGTAGAAAATATTTATAAGAGAATATTAAGATGGGCATTAAACCATAGAAAATCAACAATATTGATTGCATTAGGAATATTCCTAGGAACTATATCTTTGATTCCAGCTATAGGTATGGAGTTTTTTCCTAACATGGATCAAGGTGAATTTACGATAAATGTAAAATTACCAGAAGGGTCTGAACTGGATAAGACTGATAATATAGTACAGCAAATTGAAGGTCATCTTGAGAAAATAAAAGAAATAGATGCTATATTCTCTAGTGTAGGATCTTCCGGAAATCAAATGCAAATGGGAAGTAATGGATCTAATAATGGAACTATTAATGTAAGATTGAAAGATTTAAAAGATAGAAATAGGTCTGTAGATCAGGTAGCTGATGAAGCTAGAAATTTTGTTAAAGATATACCTGGAGCAGAAATAAGCGTTCAAGTAAGTTCTATGACTTCAGGATTTGGTGGAGGAAGTCCTGTTAATATAAAAATTAAAGGAGACAACTTAGACAAGCTTGAAATAATTGGAGAAGATGTAAAGGAAATAGTAGAATCTGTTGAAGGAACTAGAGAAGTTAAAAGTAGTATGGAAGAAGGAATACCAGAAGTTCAAATAGTAGTTAATAGAGAAAATGCTTCGCATTACGGACTAACAGCAGCACAAATTGCGTCATCAGTAAAAGGAAATATATCAGGACAATTAGCTACAAGATACAAATTAAATGAAGAGGAAATAGATGTATTTATAAAAGGGGACAGTATATATAAAGAGAGTATATCAAATTTAAGACAGTCATCTATAAATACACCACTTGGAATAACTATTCCTCTAGAGCAAGTTGCTAATGTAGTAATAGAAAAAGGTCCTATTACTATAGATAGAGAATCACAAGTAAGAACAATAAGTGTTTCAAGTCAAATAGTAGATAGAGATTTAGGAAGTATAACGAATGATATAGAAGAAAAACTATCAAAATATGATATGCCAGAAGGGTATACTTATGAATCGGGTGGAGAAAATAAAGAAATGATGGAATCATTTAAAAGTCTATTGTTAGCTTTACTTCTTGCACTTGTGCTAGTATACATGGTTATTGCTTCACAGTTTGAATCATTATTACATCCGTTTACTATAATGCTATCAGTACCACTTGCTTTTTCAGGTGGAGCTCTGGGGCTATTTGTAACTGGAAGATCTTTAAGTGTTCCAGCATTTATAGGGGTAATTACACTAGCCGGTGTAGTTGTTAATAATGCGATAGTTCTAATTGACTATATTGAAATTAGAAGAAAAAGTGGAGAGGAAAGACAAGAAGCCATTATAAATGCAGGGCCAATAAGACTTAGACCTATACTTATGACTACATTAACAACTGTTCTTGGTCTTATTCCAATGGCTTTAGGTATAGGAGATGGGGCTGAAGCAATGGCTCCAATGGCAACAGTAGTTGTAGGAGGATTAACTTTATCTACAGTTTTAACACTTGTATTTGTACCTGTTATGTATACTATGTTTGATGACTTAACTAAATTTATAAAAAGAAAGATATTTAGAAACAAGACAGTAGAAGCTTAGAGAGGGTGACCAATATATGTCTAATATAAAAGATAAAAGAAGCAGTATACTACAGGCATGTATTAAAGTATTCTCTCAAAAAGGATATCATAAGGCTACCATTGAGGATATCGCAAATGAAGCTGGTATAGGAAAAGGAACAGTTTATTTATATTTTTCAAGTAAAAAAGAATTATTTGAACAAATGATAGAATACTCTTTAGACAGATACTACAGTGGTATAAATGAAATATTACTAAAAGATATAACCATAAGAGAAAGATTAATAGAATTAGCAAAATTCCATCATAAATATTTATTGCAATATATTAATTTAGCTCATACAATGATTGGTCAATCAAGTCCAATATCTTCGGATAAAATAAAGTCTATGGCTAATATTAAAAGAGAGAGATTAAAAAATCTTTTATATAAGTTTATAGATGATGGTATTGCAAGCGGAGATATCAGAAGTGATATAAATAAAGAAATTGCATGGATATCTATTATGTCAACAATAAATCAATACTATGTAGATAAATTAAACTATAACAAAGAGTATTCAAGTGATATTGATCCTGTACAATTAGCAGACTTTTTAATGAAGTCAATATCCTAAAATAGAAAATAAGTCTCCGCAGTAAAAACGGAGACTTATTTTTATTTAATGCTATATAGAAAACTATATTTTTTGTAATCCCTTATTAAAAACTAACCTGTATATAATCTCTTCTAAAAGGGTTACTAGACTACTAGTTATAAAATATATTCCTAAGGCCACAGGGCTTCTAGACGTTAACATAATTGACATTATAAGAATACTTATTATGTTCTGTTTTAAAGATATATTTGGATTAGATAACTTTAAAAAACTTATATAGTTTAATAAAGAAGGTGCTATAGAAATTAAAGCATATATAATGGGAATTATATAATATGTGTCATAACTTTTTAAACTTGAGACCCATGGAACTAATATTGAGCCTGAATCTATATTTATGGCTTTAACAATTTTAAACAAACTCATTAGAATAGGTATTTGAAGTAAAATAGTGAAGCAACCAAATAAGCTTTTGCTATTTTCAGTATAATATTTACTTAGTTCTTCATTCATTTTCTTTTCGTCATTTTTATATTCTTCTTTTATCTTATTAATTCCATTTGAAAAATCACCTCGTTTAGACATAGATATCTTTTGCTTTATAGATAATGGAATTAATAAAAATTTTACAGAGATAGTTAGCAAAGCTATTGATAAACCCCAGTCGTTAGTAAAGGTAAATAATATATTTAAAATACTACTTAATAAATTAGACATAAAAATCTCCTCCTAAATTAATTTTGAGTAAGAAATATTATATCTAATAGTTAAGCTGGAAAATAAAAGCGCCAAATCTCATACTTTTCATACGGTATATAGTCCATCTTTTCTAGATATATATTGTAATTTAAGAATCTATTACTCTCTGCTTCATAGTTAATTATATTTTTAAATATAATTGGTGATTTCATAGAGCTTATTGCAATATATCCTATAGAAATAAAACATATATAGAACAGTATAAAACTTAGGAGATATAAGTATTCAAGGTTCATGGTAAAGTCTCCTTAAAAAATATTAGTTAACTATAAACTTACAAGTATTATATTACATATTGTAGCTGATAACAACGACATATAAAAGATATATTAGAGTAATAGACAGGAAAAGATAATTAAAAATAGAATGTATAAGTGGACTTAAATAATCTATAGTTAGTTAAATATAAATATAGAGTTAGAACAAATGTTTTTTAAAATGCAAAAATAGATAAAATTATATATAATATCATATATACGAGTTACGAAAGGAGAAAATCAAATGAATTTTCTAGATGGAATGAATGACAGACAAAAGGAAGCTGTACTTGCTACTGAGGGACCCCTTTTAGTCCTTGCAGGAGCAGGTAGTGGTAAAACTAGAGTGTTAACTTATAGAATAGCACACTTAATAGAAGAAAAAGGTGTAAGTCCTTATAGTATATTAACACTTACATTTACAAATAAAGCTGCTAATGAAATGAAAGAAAGAATAAAAAAACTTATAGGTGATAGAGTAGATGACGTATGGGCAGGAACTTTTCACTCTATCTGTGTGAGAATTTTAAGAAGAGATATAGATAAGATTGGATATGATAGAAGTTTTGTAATATATGATACTACAGATCAAAAAACTTTAGTTAAAGACTGTATAAAAGAAAAAGATCTGAATGAAAAAATGTATGATCCAAACTCAATGCTAAATTTTATAAGTTCTCAGAAAGACAAGCTTATTTCGCCAGAGATGTATATAAAGGAAAACGATGGAGATTTTAGAGAAAGACAAAAAGGAGAACTTTATGCGCTCTATCAGAAGAAACTCAAAGTAAATAATGCACTAGATTTTGATGATCTTATAGGGAAAACTATAGAGCTACTAAAAGATAATCCAGATGTATTAGAATACTACCAAAATAAGTTTAAATATATTCTTGTAGATGAGTACCAAGATACTAATAGAGCTCAATACACTTTAATAAGACTATTATCAGAAAGATATAAGAATATTTGCGTAGTTGGCGATGACGATCAATGCTTAGTTGAGGGCATGAAAGTTAACACTCCAAATGGTGAAATTCCTATAGAAAAGCTTTTAGAAAACGATAAAGTGTATTCTCCTTCTGGATGGGGAAAAGTTATGGAAGGAAGTATTAATAAAGTTATAAAAAAAGAATATAATGGATCTATAGTTAATATAAAAACTAAATCCGGAAAAGAGATAAAACTTACTCCAAATCATATAACTTTTGCTAAATTAAATCCTGAAGTAGGAATATATTATGTATATTTAATGTATAAGAAGGAATTAGGATATAGGATTGGACAAACTCAAGGGGTAAGATCTAAAAGAAAAGGCGATATCTGTAATGGATTAGCTGTTAGACTTAATCAGGAAAATGCAGACAAGATATGGATATTAAAAGTTTGTGAAAGCAAAGAAGATGCATCATATTATGAACAATTATATGCTTTCAAATACAATATACCTACAGTTTTATTCCATCCAAGATCAAGAAGAATTAACTTTAATCAAGAGTATATAAATCGTCTATATAGTGAGATAGATACTCACAATAACGTGATAAAACTTATGGAAGATTTAATGGTATTTGAAGAATACCCACATCATAGGGCAGGTGCTGTAATAAGAAATAATACCTTTAGAAGATTAGTAAAACTAACGTTTTTTGGAGGCAGAGTAACAGGGGAAGAATCAGGATGGCATAGTCATAGAATATGCTTGAATACTTCAGGGGAAGAATTAAGAGAAAAGGCAGAATCTTCAAAATTTCCAGTAAGAGATGGAAAAAGAGAAACATGGAGGGTAGAGACTGAAAGAAAAGATTATGATGAGATAAATGAATATGCTAAAAAGCTAATGGCTTTGCATGATGATTTAGAAGTAGATAGAAGGACTAAACTAACAGAAGATACAGCATTTAATTATATGCCGGCTTCTCATATAAAGCCTTCTATGAGTATTGCAGTACTTGAAGACAATAAAATAAAAGAGGACATAGTAGAAGAAGTTATTATAGAAGAATATAATGGATTCGTTTATGATATATCAGTGCCAAACTTTAGACAATATATATCTCAGGGAATAGTAGTTCATAACTCAATATATGGATGGAGAGGAGCAGATATAAGAAATATACTAGATTTCGAAAAAGACTATCCTCAATCTAAAACTATAAAATTAGAACAAAACTATCGTTCAACAAAAACTATATTAAATGCTGCGAATTCAGTTATAGGAAATAACTTAGGTAGAAAAGGAAAAGATCTGTGGACTTCTAATGAAGATGGTAACTGTATCAATATATATAATGCATCAGACGAGCATAGTGAGTCGCAATTCATAGTATCAAAGATAAAGGAAATAGTAGAAGAAAAAAGCTTAAATGACTTTGCTATACTTTATAGAACAAATGCCCAATCACGTGTAGTAGAGGAAAGTTTGATGAGATCCAATATACCTTATAGAATTGTAGGAGGATTAAAATTCTACGATAGAAAGGAAATAAAGGATATAGTAGCTTATCTAAGAGTTATTCAAAATCCTGTGGACAATATTAGTTTAAAAAGAATAATAAATACTCCTAAAAGAGGGATAGGTAAAACTACAATAGATAAAGTAGAGAGCTATAGTGTAGAAAAAGGGGAAAGCATGTATAGTGTTATGATAGATGCAGAAGAAATACCAGGGCTTTCTCAAAGAGCTGTTAATAACTTAAAAGACTTCATATCAAATATCGGAAAATTCATGGCTATGAAAGAATTATTAGGAGTAAAATCTTTGATAGAGAATGTAATAGATTCAACTGGATATATAAGAGAACTAGAACAAGAAGATACAATAGAAGCAAGAGGTAGAATAGAAAATATAGAAGAGTTCTTATCTGTTGCTATAGACTATGAAAATAGCAGTGAGGAAAGCAACTTAGAAGATTTTCTAGCTAATATATCACTTCTTTCAGATATAGATAGATTAGATGAAGAAGAAACAGATACAGTTACACTTATGACTCTACACAGTGCGAAAGGTCTTGAATTCCCAATAGTATTTATGGTCGGAATGGAGGAAGGTCTATTTCCTTCATCAAGAGCACTTACAGATGAAAATCAATTAGAAGAAGAGAGAAGACTTTGTTATGTAGGTATAACTAGAGCAGAACAAGAGCTTTTCATGACTTACTCTAACCAACGTATGCTATATGGAAAAACTAACTATAATATACCTTCGAGATTTTTAAGAGAGTTACCAGAAAACTTAGTTGAAGGTTGTAATAAAGATAAATCCATTATTAAAGATATAAATAAGGCGAGTAATATGGGAAGTACAAGTAGTAAATATTTTAAAGGATTTGCTATTGAATATAAAAAACCTGAACCTAAGAAAGTAAGTGGAGCGGGAAAAATAAGCACGGGTTCAAAAGTAAAGCATAAATCATGGGGAGTAGGAACTGTAGTACAAGTAAAAGGTGAAGGAGACAGTACCGAGGTAACTGTAGCATTTGAAAGTCAGGGAATTAAAAAGATTATGTTAGCCTATGCACCTATAGAAGTTATATAATGTAAATTTAAAAAGTTATTATTATAAATGAAGGAAGAATCTTGAGTGTACGATTAGTTTTATTATTTTTTAGAATCAGTGAACTTCTAGCGTTCATGAACTTATAAGGCTACTTAAGATTCTTCCTTATACTTTATATGAGATTATAAAAAAGATAATAGATAAAGAGGAGATAGAAATGGATACTAAGATATCTAGGATGAGAGAATTAATCGAAATATTAAATGATTTAAACTACCAATATTACACATTAGATAACCCAAAAGTTAGTGACAAGGAATATGATAAAATATATGACGAATTGGTCATGTTAGAAAAGGAGACAGCCACTGTACTTTCTGATTCTCCAACGCAAAGAGTTGGGGGAGAAGTTTTAGATAAATTTATCAAGCATAGACACTTAGGCAGTCTTTGGAGTTTAGATAAGAGTCAGAGCGTGGAAGAACTTAGAAGCTGGGATAATAGGGTAAAAAAGCTTATAGACCAATATAATTTGGAGTATGGAGAGCAGATACCATATCCAACATATGTTATGGAATATAAGTTTGATGGACTTACTATAAACCTTACATATGAAAATGGTGAACTAATACAAGGAGCTACTAGAGGAAATGGAATAGAGGGAGAGGCCATACTTCCCCAAATAAAAACTATAAGAAATATTCCACTAAGTATACCGTATAAAGATGGAACCATAGAAGTTCAAGGTGAAGGATTGATGCCTTTATCAGCGCTAGAAAAGTATAATGAAAAGGCACTTGAGCCTTTAAAAAATGCTAGAAATGCAGCTGCTGGAGCATTAAGAAATTTAGATCCAAAAGTAACGAGAGAAAGACATCTTATATCTTATATTTATAATGTTGGCTATTCAGACAATATAAGATTTGATAGTCATATAAATATGATGAACTTTTTAAAGGAAAATAAATTTCCTGTTAATGATTATTTGAAAGCGTATTCTAGCATAGAAGAAGTTATAAAAGAAATTGAAGGGATAAAGGAAAACATAAATAAACTAGATGTACTAACTGATGGGATAGTTATAAAGATAAATGATATAAGAACTAGAGAAATATTAGGATATACTCAAAGATTCCCAAGATGGGCAATTGCATATAAATTTGAGGCGGAAGAAGTAACTACTAAATTGCTAGGAATTGATTGGAACGTAGGAAGAACAGGGAAGGTAACTCCTACAGCTCTTTTAGAACCTGTGGATATAGGTGGAGTTACTGTAAAAAGAGCTACATTAAATAATTGGGACGATATACAAAGAAAAAAGGTAGCTTTAGGTTGTAGAGTTTGGATAAGAAGATCAAATGATGTTATACCTGAAATAATGGGAGCAGTAGAAGATTGTGAAAAACATGAAGAAATAATAAAACCAGAACATTGTCCTTACTGTGAAAGTGAACTTCAACATGAAGGAGTCCATTTGTTTTGCTCAAATTCATTATCATGTAAGCCACAATTAGTATCTAGACTAGTACACTTCGCTAGTAGGGACGCTATGAATATAGAAGGATTTAGTGAAAAAACAGCTAATCAACTATTTGAAGAGCTAGAGTTGAAAAATATATCGGATCTTTATGAATTAAAATATGAAGATTTAATCAACTTAGAAAGATTTGGACCTAAAAAAGCTCAAAACCTATTATATGCTATAGAAAAAAGTAAAGACTGTGCATTGGATTCATTTATATATTCACTAGGAATACCGAATGTAGGTAAGAAAACAGCTACTGAACTAGCTAATAATTTTAAGTCATTAGAAAATGTTATGAATGCAGAACATGAGGAACTTATACAAATACCGGATATAGGCGATATAGTAGCAGAAAGTATAGTAGAATTTTTCCACGATGATAAGATACATGAAAGTATAGAGAAACTATTGTCTGAGGGCTTGAAGATTAGCCATGAAGAGACTGAAATAATAAGAGAGGATAGTATATTTAATGGAAAAACAGTAGTAATAACAGGAACATTGGATGGTATTAGTAGGACAGAAGCAGGTGAAATAGTAACAAGATTAGGAGGCAAAGTAACAGGCAGTGTAAGTAAAAAGACAGATATAGTTATAGTAGGAGAAAATCCAGGATCTAAGGCTGAGAAAGCTGTTGAGTTAGGAATTAGAATAATTCAAAATGATGAGCTAAAACAGATAATAAGTGAAATTCAATAGATATGTGAAAGGAGTAACCACTTCTAATATGACTAAAGAAGATATAAAAAATTTAGCTCAAGTTGCTAAACTAGAGTTAAATGAAACAGAATTAGAAGAATATTATAAAGATTTCAATGATCTTTTAAAGAATATTGATAAAATCAAGGAAATTGATCTAGATAAAAAAATAGAAGATTGTAATGACAGATTTAATAATAGCGGAAATATGGAAGAATTTCTAAGAGAAGATAAAGTTTTAGAATCAATGAAAAGAGAAGATATTTTATCCAATACTATAGATGTAGAGAATGGATATATTAAGGTTCTAGCAAGAAAGGAGTAATAAATTGGATACCTTGATGAATAGTACTATATATAATTTAAAAGAAAAACTTATGAAAAGAGAAGTATCCTCAGTAGAAATAGTAAAACATTATTTATCTAAGATTGAGGTAAATAATGATAGAACTAAAGAGTTTATTACAATAAATAAACAAGAAGCAATATCAAATGCTAAAAAGTCCGATATGAAAATAAAAAATAGGGAAAACATAGGACTACTAGAAGGAATACCAGTATCTATAAAAGACAATATATCAGTAAAAGGTATGAAATTAACTTGTGGATCTAAACTGCTAAGAAATTTTATATCACCTTATGATGCTACATTAGTTAAAAGATTAAAAAATCAAGGTGCAATAATAATAGGAAAAACTAATATGAATGAATTTGACATACCATCACATGGGAGTTCAGCTCGTGATATTTCTAAATATA
Organism: Gottschalkia acidurici 9a; assembly: GCF_000299355.1. Taxonomy (NCBI): domain Bacteria; kingdom Bacillati; phylum Bacillota; class Tissierellia; order Tissierellales; family Gottschalkiaceae; genus Gottschalkia; species Gottschalkia acidurici. Next base: position 338,963 of record NC_018664.1, read on the forward strand.
GTATTAACTCTAGTCAAACTCCACTTTTTATAGGCTCATTTACAGATGGGTCTATAGCTGATGCCTCAGGTTATTGGTTCAGACCCACATATGGACTTATCTCTAGGTATGGAGTAGTCCCTTACTCTAACACATTAGACTATATAATGACTAAAACTAAAGATGTAAAGGATTTAGGGTTAGTTCTAGATATATTATCAGGATATGATGAGTTAGACTCAACTTCAATAAAAACAGAAAAAATAGATTATATAAGCTTGTTTTCTGAAGATTCACTAAAAAAAATAGAGAATATGAAGATAGGATTACCTAAAGAATATTTTGATAGTGAGATAGGCAATAAGAAAAAAGAAAAAGTATTAAATATTGTACAAAATCTAGAGAAGTTAGGGGCAAAAATAGAAGAAATATCACTACCATATATAGAATACTCAGAACAATTATGTAAGATAATATCAAGTGCAGAGGCAAGCTCAAATTTATCTAGATTTGATGGTATAAGATACGGAACTAGGACAGAGAGCTATGAATCTATAGATGATTTAATAATAAAGACTAGAAGTGAAGGGTTAAGTAATGAAGTTAAAAAAAATATATTATTAGGAACTTACTTTTTGAGTTCATGTAATAATAATGATTATTACGATAGGGCTATTAAATTAAAAAATATGATAACGAAAGAAATTTATAATATATTCAATAAAATAGATGTAATTGTATGTCCTGGTGATAATATGAACTATACGAGTCTATCAGGAATACCGACAATATCTATTCCATGTGGAGATGTGAGTATGCAGATAACAGGCGATAAATTTAGAGAAAAAGAAATATTAAGAATAGCTTACTTATGCGATAAGCTCTTCACGAAGAATTTCAATAGCTAAGATATATTAAGCTTACCATAAAGAAGAGAGGATGAAAAATAATGAGTTATGAAGTATTAATAGGTCTTGAAATACATATAGAGCTAAAAACTAAAAGTAAGATATTTTGTAGATGCTCTACTGAATTTGGAAGAGAGCCAAATACTCAGACTTGTCCAGTATGTCTAGGGTTACCTGGGATACTTCCCATGCTCAATAAGAAAGTAGTAGAGTATGGTATAATGGCAGGATTAGCCTTGAATTGCAACATATCAGAAAAAATAGATATGGATAGAAAAAATTACTTTTATCCAGACTTAGTAAAAGGATTTCAAACTACTCAATACTTTAACCCATTATGCAAAGATGGATACATAGAACTAAATAGTGAAGACATAGATAAAAAAATAAGAATAAAGAGAATACATATAGAGGAAGATACAGGAAAAACAATATATGATGAAAAGGGAAACTTATACTTAGATTATAACAGAAGTGGAGTTCCCCTTATAGAAGTAGTAACTGAACCAGATATAAATTCTTCTAAAGAGTTACAACTTTTTCTAAATAAATTAAAGTCAATAATAGAGTATACTGAAATATCTGACTGTAAGATGGAAGAGGGATCACTTAGATGTGATGTAAATATTAATCTCATAGATAAAAATACTAATAAAAAGACTGAAATATCAGAACTCAAAAATTTGAACTCTTTTAGATCTATAATAAGAGCCACAGAATATGAGATAAATAGGCATACGCTTTTATTGAAAAACGGAGAAATAGGAAATAAAGAAACTAGAAGATGGGATGAAGGTGAAAGCAAAACTTATTTAATGAGAAAAAAAGATAGTGTAGAAAACTATATGTACTTCCATGAGGGTGATATAAAAGAAGTATTGGTAGATAAAGAATTAATATCTAATATAAGAAAGAAGTTACCAGAGTTTAGCTGGGAAAAAAAAGAGCGTTTTATTAAATATTACAATCTTCCAGAATACGATTCTGAAATATTAACTAATAATAAATATTTATCTGTACTATTTGAAAGCACGAATAAATATACAAATGACCCTAAGAGTACGAGCAATTGGATAATGGGAGATGTAATTAGAAGACTAAATGAAGACAATATAGACGTTTTGGATGTAAAATTTAAGCCAGAAGACTTAGCGGAACTTATAAATATGGTTAATAATAGAGAGATCAGTAATAACGCAGGTAAAAAGGTCTTAAAAGTAATGTTTGAAGAAAATAAAAAGCCAAGAGAAATAATAAATCGACTAGGATTATCTCAAATAAATGATGAGGAAAAACTAAAAGATATAGTAAAAGCAATTGTTTTAGAAAATGAACAATCAGTAGAAGAATACAGGAATGGAAAAGAAAGAGTATTGGGATTTTTAATAGGACAAGTAATGAAAGAAACTAAAGGAAAGGCTAATCCTAAAAAAGTAAATAAAATCTTATTATCGTATATCAATTGATGAATTATTATAAGTAATATTGAGAAAATATTAACGACATTATGTCATCAAATATATAAAAAACTATATCAAACGACAAAAAACGATAAAATATACTAAAAATATGAGTAAATATTCAGTAGTTAACATAAGGAAATTTTTAAAAGCTAAAAAAAGATTGACTGGCAATTATCAATATTATATCATTAAACTTAGTATGTTCTAAATTTATCTGTATGATTTAAATGTCATTTTTTAACTTTTATGATATGAAAAAGACATATAAATATGAAAAAATATAAAAAAAGACTTGGAGGTGTTTCAATGTGTTAAAGTATTCTCTTAAAAGAGGCGTAATATCTTTACTAACAATATGGGTTATTATAACTATAACTTTTTTTCTAATGCACTCAATACCTGGTGATCCTTTTACAGACCAGAAAAAGATACCACCAGAGATAATGGCGAATTTAGAGGCTAAATATGGGTTAGATAAGCCACTTATAGTTCAGTATGGTATTTACTTAAAAAATTTACTACAAGGTGACTTAGGAGATTCAATGAAGTATAAGTCAAGATCTGTAACAAGTATACTCACAACTGGATTTCCTGTATCGGCTAAATTAGGAGTTGTGTCAGCAGTTGTTGGAGCAGGTTTAGGAGTTGTAGGCGGTATAATAGCAGCACTTAATAGAGGGAAAAAGTTTGATTACTTTATAATAATTCTTGCAGTTATAGGGGTATCCGTACCCAGTTTCGTGTTCGCAGCACTATTTCAATACTGGTTTGGAAATAAGCTAGGATGGTTCCCGGTTGCTAGATGGGGAACAATAGCACACTATGTATTACCTGTAATGGCATTAGGATTTAGTATGGTAGCATATATAGCTAGAATGATGAGAACTAGTATGCTTGATGTTTTAGGGCAAGATTATATAAAAACTGCCAAAGCTAAAGGTCTTTCGCAAAGTAGCATAATAATAAAACATACTATCAGAAATGCAATATTACCTATCATAACTATACTTGGAGCACTTATAGCAGGAGTGGTTGTAGGATCATTCGTAATTGAATCAATATTCGCAATTCCTGGAATAGGTAAATACTATGTTCAAAGTATTCAGCAGAATGACTATACGCTTATATTAGGAACAACTGTATTCTACTCAACAATACTAGTAGTGATGATGTATGTAATAGATATAGTCTATGGATTGGTAGACCCTAGAATTAAACTAGATAAGTAATGGAAAGCAGGTGAAAATGGTGGAAAAGATTTCTAATATGAATTTGACTGAAGATATGTTTAAACCAGTTGAAAAAGATATCAAGGATTCTCAAAAAATAGTTAGAGCAAGTTTAACTTATTGGGCAGATGCCTGGAGAAGATTAAAAGAAAATAAATTAGCAATAGTGTCTTTAGCACTATTAATTGGTATAGTTGTTATGGCACTTATCGGATCTAAAATTAGACCGTTTGCTTATGACTATCAAGATTTTATGGTTATAAATCAAGCACCAAATTCAGTTCATTGGTTTGGAACTGATTCACTGGGAAGAGACCTTTTCGTAAGATGCTGGGAAGGGGCTAAAATATCACTATTTATAGGACTTGTAGCAGCAGTAATAAATGTTACCATAGGAATCATATATGGAGGAATAGCAGGATATCGTGGTGGATATGTAGACATCGTAATGATGCGTATAGTAGAAATAATTTACTCAATACCATCACTTTTATGGGTTATTTTATTAATGCTTATAATGGGACAAGGATTAGCTACAATAATAATTGCAATATCAATAACTGGATGGGGTGGAATGGCACGTCTAGTTAGAGGACAAGTATTACAGTTAAAACAAACAGAATATGTATTAGCGTCTCAAACATTAGGAGCAAGTTCATGGAGAATTATATTTAAGCACTTAATACCAAATGCTATGGGACCTATAATAATAAACTTAACTTTCCAAGTTCCAGATGCTATCTTTACAGAAGCATTCTTAAGTTATATAGGACTTGGAGTACCAGCGCCACTTGCAAGCTGGGGAACATTAGCTAACGAGGGAACATTAGCACTTACAATGTATCCTTATCAAATAGTTTTTCCAGCATTGTTAATAAGTTTAACTATGCTTGTATTTAATGTACTAGGAGACGGAATTAGGGATGCTCTAGATCCTAAGCTTAGAAAGTAGGGAGAAGAAAAATTATGGATAAAAAGTTACTAGATGTTAAAGATTTAGCAGTATCTTTTGAAACTTATGCTGGCGAGGTACAGTCAGTTAGAGGAACAAGCTTTTATGTAAATAAAGGAGAAACTCTAGCTATAGTAGGAGAATCAGGTTGTGGGAAATCGGTAACAGCTCAAACTATAATGAGACTTATACCTATGCCTCCAGGAAAAATAAAAAGTGGTTCTATAGAGTTTGAAGGAAAAGATTTAACTAAACTTACAGATAAAGCAATGGAATCAATACGAGGTAAGGATATAAGTATGATATTCCAAGATCCAATGACATCTCTAAATCCTACGATGAAAATTGGAAAACAGATAATGGAAGTTCTTATGAAACATCAGGACATGTCAAAGAAAGAGGCCAAAGAAAAAGCCATAGAAATGTTACGACTAGTAGGACTACCTACACCAGAAAAACGTGTAGAGCAATATCCTCATGAGTTTAGTGGGGGTATGAGACAAAGAGCTATGATAGCTATAGCACTAGCTTGTAATCCCAAACTTCTTATAGCGGACGAGCCAACAACGGCATTGGATGTTACTATTCAAGCTCAAATTATTGATCTTATGAGAGATTTACAGGAAAAATTAGATACTTCTATAATAATGATTACTCATGATTTAGGAGTAGTTGCCGATATAGCAGATAGAGTAGTAGTTATGTATGCAGGTGTTATTATAGAAACAGGAACTGTAAATGAATTGTTCTATAACCCACAGCATCCATATACTTGGGGACTATTAAAATCAGTTCCTAGACTAGATACTGAAGAGGGAGAGAGACTTATACCAATAGAGGGAACTCCTCCAGATTTAATAGCACCACCTAAAGGATGTCCATTTGCGTCTAGATGTGAACATGCTATGAAAGTATGTATAGATGCTTATCCTGAACAAACTAAAATTACAGATACCCATCATGTAAATTGTTGGTTAAAACATGAATTAGCCCCTAAGGTGACAAACCCTATAACCAAAGGAGGCCATAAAGATGAAAAATAAAGAAAAAATATTAATAGATATTAAGAATCTAAAGAAACACTTCAATGTAGGCAAAGGTCAGATACTAAAAGCAGTAGATGGTATAAACCTACAAATTAAAGAAGGGGAAACACTAGGACTTGTAGGTGAGTCAGGATGTGGAAAATCTACAGCGGGAAGAACTATCATAGGTCTTTATGAACCTACTGAGGGAGAAGTAATATTTGATGGAAAAAGTACTAGTAGGTTAAGTAGAGCAGAGAAAAAACAATTTACAAGAGAAGTTCAAATGATATTTCAGGATCCTTATGCGTCACTTAATCCAAGAATGACTGTAACAGACATCATAGGAGAAGGAATAGATATTCATAAATTATACTCCGGTGAGGCCAGACAAAAGAAGATATACGAACTATTAGAATTGGTTGGATTAAATAGGGAGCATGCGAATAGATATCCACATGAATTCAGTGGAGGACAAAGACAACGTATAGGTATAGCAAGAGCATTAGCCATAGAACCAAAACTTATAGTTTGTGATGAGCCTATATCTGCGCTAGATGTTTCTATACAAGCACAGGTTGTTAACTTATTAGAAGACTTACAAAAAGAGTTTGGACTAACATATATATTTATAGCCCATGACTTAAGTATGGTTAAACATATTTCAGACAGAATTGCAGTAATGTATCTTGGTAATATAGTAGAGCTTGCATCTAGTAATGAGCTTTATGATAATCCAAAACATCCTTATACACAAGCATTATTATCTGCGGTACCTATACCAGATCCAGAAGTGGAGAGAAGTAGAAGTAGGATAATGCTAGAAGGAGATGTACCAAGCCCAATTAATCCTCCAGAAGGATGTAAATTTAAAACAAGATGTAAGTATGTTAAAGATATTTGTGGTAAAGAAACACCAAAGCTTAGAGAAGTTTCGCCAGATCATTTTGTAGCATGTCATATATTATAGTTATTTAGGCTTAAATAAAACTAAGTCTTTAAATAAAAAATGGGAGGTATATAAAAAGATGAAATTTAAAAAGCTTCTATCACTAGGGCTAGTTTCTGTTCTATCACTTTCTATGGTATTAACAGGATGTGGGGGTAAAGATAACGGAACTGGTGATAAAAATCCATCTAAAGTAGAGACTGAATTAGCAGAGGAACAAGTAGTTAAAGTAAACTGGGAGACTGAACCACCAAGTTTAGACCCACAAATTTCTACAGACCAAGTATCAGGATGGATATTAAACAACATCTATGAAGGTCTTGTAAGAGTGGATAAAGACGGAAAAATCAAACAAGGATCAGGTTTAGCTAAAAGTTGGAAGGTAAATGAAGATGAAACTGTTTACACATTTACTTTAAGAGACGCACAGTGGTCAGACGGAACTCCAATAACTGCAGGAGACTTTGAATTTGCTTGGAAGAGAGCATTAGATCCAAAAGTAGCATCACAATATGCTGATCTATTCTACCATATTAAAGGTGGAGAAGACTTTAATACAGGAAAAACACCAGATGCTAGTCAGGTAGGAGTAAAAGCACTAGATGAAAAGACATTAGAAGTAACACTTGAAAGACCAACACCATTTTTCTTAAACTTAACTTCATATATAACTTTCTTACCAGTGCAAAAAGCTGCTGTGGAAAACTTTGGAGATAAATTTGCATCAGAACCAGATAAAATGGTATACTCAGGTCCATTTGTAATTAAAGAATGGACTAAAGAACAAAAGTTAACATTAGAGAAAAATCCAAAATACTGGGATGCTGCTAATGTTAAACTTGAAAGAATAGAAGGCGATATGATAACAGATGCTAATGGTATGGCTAATCTTTATGATACAGACGAGTTAGACGTAATGAGAGTTCCGCCTGTACTTGTAGATAAATATAAAGATAGCCCAGATTATCTAATAGAGCCAGATTCAGTAACATGGTATATGCAATATAATCTAGAAAACAAATATATGGCTAACAAAAATATAAGAGAAGCATTTGCTCTTTCTATAGATAAAAAGTCACTTGTTGATAATGTTCGAAGAGATGGTTCAATAGTTTCACAAGGACTAGTACCAGATAGTATTCAATCTAAACAGGGAGAAATGTTTGGGGAAGTTCGTGGTAATGCATTAAAAGATTATAATTATAATGCTAAAAAAGCTAAAGAATCATTTGAAAAAGGATTAAAAGAATTAGGTGTAACTAAAGAAGAATTAGAAAAAAATATTAGCTACTTAACAGAAGATAAACCAAATGCTATAAAAGAAGCTCAAGCATTACAACAAATGTGGAAGCAAGCATTAGGGGTAGAAGTTAAAATAGAAACTGTATCGTTTAAATTAAGATTAGATAGATATATAAGAAAAGACTTCTCAATGACTATGTCAGGTTGGGGTGCGGACTATGATGATCCAATGACGTTTATAAGTCTATTTGTTACAGGCGGAGGAAACAACTATGCTTCTTATTCAAGTCAAGAATATGATGCTTTAGTTAAAAAGGCTATAGAAAGTAGTGGAGATGAAAGAGTGAATACTATGATTGAGGCTGAGAAATTACTAGCTAAGGATTTACCAATATTCCCACTTTATCAAGCAACTAAACTATATCTTCAAAAAGATTATGTAAAAGGTGTAGAAAGACATGCTGCAGGAGCGGATATGAGCTTTAAAAATGCTTATGTAGTAAAACATTAATTTAATAAAATAAAAATTGAAAGCTTTTAAACTACCACAAATCTAGTAGTTTAAAAGCTTTTTCTTTATCTTTATATTCTTCACTTTTTTCTTTATCCCTAAAGTAAGGACATTTACTAGAAGTATCTCCACTAGAGGACGTGATATGATTTAGCATACATACACCATCATCTTGGTGTAAGCAGTTATCGGTACAATTTATATTGAAAACCATCACCTCCATCAAGTAAAACTCAAGCCAAATAATTTTGTTTATAATGATATTTGAATTAAGTTCTAATTAATTAAACATACTATAAGCAGTGAACCAATTTTAGTGATTTTCTAAAATTGTAGAAGTTGCTTATTCTTTGGATAATTAGCGACTGACAAGGATTATAACTTCTTATAGAAAATATTTTAACCAGAAAATATAAAAATATTATTATAATAAATGGAAAAAGGGTGATAATAAGTGTTTTTTTCAGATTATGAGGATACAAGAAATATATACCATGTAGCACCAATTACGGATTTAAAAGAAATATTGGAAAATGGAATAAAATATAATGATAAATCAACATATTTAAGCAAATACTTAGACTTTCATAAATATATAGATAATCATAAAAAGGTAGATATACCTGACTGGGTAAAAAGAGAACATGCAATATATGCAACTATGAATTATCCTAAAGATCATGACTGGCATTCCCATAGCGTTATATTGGGTTTGAAAATTAATCCTGAAAGATGTTGGATTGCGAATGAAAGCTTAGCAAATAAAATATATGAGCCATTTATATTAAAAGATGTAGAAATATTTAATTGTGCCAAAGATTATCTAGATAAAAATGGAGAAAATATGTGTAAGAGATATTGGGAAACATCACTTAGTTTTTTAGATAACTTAAAGCTAAGAAAAGATAGAGTTGAAGACTATGACGAGGAAGTATTAGTATTTCACGATATAAAGCCGGAAGACATAACTCCAATGTATATAGTTTCTGATCATGAGTTCACTACTGTAGAAGGTTGGATTGAGTACTTTTCAAAGAACGTATGATATAATTAACTTAATAATTTTACAAGTATAGTGAGGTGTATAGATATGAAAGATATTAAAAATAGCAAGATTAATAAATTTGAATCAGAAACTAGAACAAGAGAATTAGATCCAAGAGGTAATTTAGAAGCTGTAGGTTTTTCTGATAATATGACGCTATGTGATATAGGTTCAGGAACAGGATTATTTTTATTTGAGGCTAGTAAATATGAAAATAGTAAAATATACTCTGTAGAGATGTCAGATATTATGATAGAGATTCAAGAAGAAAGAATTAAAGAGAGAAATATTAAAAACATAGATATAATAAAGCAAGATGTAAATGAAAATAGAATAAAGCTAGATGATCAGTCAAGTGATATAGTTATAATGGTAACTGTTTTACATGAGATAGATGAAAAAGATAATATAATAAGTGAAGTAAATAGAATATTAAAGCCAGATGGAAAGTTTTTAATAATAGAATTTAAGAAACAAAAAACAGATTTTGGACCTCCATTGGAGGAAAGACTATCTAATGACGATATAAAAAAATTATGTGATAAACATGATCTGAAGCTTGAAGAAAATACTGAATTAGGAGAGAACTTCTATAGAACTGTATTTCGAAAAACTAAATAAAAATGTATTTGTATTACAATAAGAAACCCTACTAAATAAAGAAGACAATAATATATGTCTTATAGAGAGAATTTAGTAGGGTAATTTTTTATATATACAGTGAAAATTGTAACCATATCTGATAAACTATAAGTAGAAAAATATAATGACAAAGTTTAAAATACGCTCTAATTATCAAATTGTAACCATACAGATTGAAAGGTAGGATGGAAATGGAAATAGGAAAAGTACCTAATGAAGTGTTAGAAAAATTAGTATTTTCAAATATAAAGAATAAGAGAGAAGAAGTATTAGTTTCTGCTGGAATAGGGAAAGATTGTGCAGTGTTAGATTTTGAAAAGTATGGCTGTGTAGTATCAACAGATCCTATAACGGGAGCAACTCATAATATAGGAAGTTTGGCGATAAATATATCATGTAATGATATAGCATCTAGTGGGGCAGAGCCTATAGGTGTGTTGATGACTATTTTAGTACCACCTAAGACTACAGAAGCAGAACTAGAAGATATAATGAGACAAGCAGGGGAAACATCAAAAAAATTAAATATAGAAATAATAGGTGGACATACTGAAGTAACAGATGCTGTAAATAGGGTAGTTATAACTACTACTGTTATAGGAAGACAACTGAAGGAAAATGTATTGAATGCAGAAGAAAGTATTATTGGAGATAAAATACTTATAACTAAATCTGCTGGTATAGAAGGAACAGCTATAATAGCTAATGAATTGAAAGAAAAATTAGAAGGAAAAGTATCAGTAGAACTTCTAGAGGAAGCTATAGAGCTAAACGATAGTATAAGTGTAGTTAAAGAAGGTATGATATCTTCTAAAATAGGAGTTAGATATATGCATGACATCACAGAGGGCGGAGTGATGGGAGCCATATGGGAAGCATCAAAAGCTACAGGTAAAGGAGTCTTAGTAAATAAAGACTCTATACCTCTAAAAAAGTCTACCATAGAAATATGTAAAGTGTTAGATATAGATCCATATAGACTTATTTCAAGTGGAAGTATGCTTATAGTGGCACCAAATAAAAATGTAGATATATTAAAAGAAGAACTTAAAAAAGAAAATATAGAATGTACAGTTATTGGTGAAATTGTAGAAGACGGAATAAAGATGAAAGAAAAAGATCAAATATTAAATATAGATCCACCAGGAAGTGATGAGCTGTACAAAGTTATATAGACATAACTCCCTATGAAGGAATAGATTTCATAGGGAGTTATTATTTCTAGTATGTTACCATAATATTAAATAAACATTACAAACGGTATCAATAGATTGACATTAACTTTCACGAAATGATATAAATAGAGTAGATACAAACGAAGGATAAAAAATACAATAAGCTAGGAGTGATAATTATGAAAAGGATATTAGTGGCGCTATTCTCTCTTATTATCTTAATTGGAACAGTGACTACTACTTTAGCAGCAGCTAATAGCAATCCATCAATAAATGTATCTGTAGATGGAAAAAGTATGAGTTTACAAAAAGTTAATGTAAACTTCAATGACAAGCTTTTAAACTCAGATGTACCACCTATAATGTACGATGAAAGAACATTAGTACCTATTAGATTTGTTGCGGAGAATCTAGATGCAAAAGTTGCTTGGAATCAAGAATCTCAAGAAGCAACTATAAAGACATCAGATAAAGATATCATCTTAAAAGCAAACAGCTCACAGGTAAGTGTCAATGGAAAAGTACAAAGCATACCTTATAATGTTCCAGCAAAGTTAGTAAGTACAGCATATTCAGCTAGTGCAAGAACTATGGTTCCATTAAGATTCGTTTCAGAAACATTAGGATGTGAAGTAGATTGGGATCAGAAAACACTAACGGCGAACATAAAAAAGGAAAACAAAGTAGATGAAAAGCCATCACAAACAACTTCTAAAGAAATAACATCAATATCTACAAAAAATATAAGTAATAGCAGTATGCCGCAAATACATATAAATGGAAGTGGGCAACTAGATTATACAACTACGAATTTAGAGAATCCTTCAAGATTACTTATAGATATAGCTGATGCAAAATTAAGTAAAAATATTTTAAATAAAAATGGAGAATTCCAGGTAGAATCAAATAATAATATATTCAAGTCTATAAGAGCAATACAGTTAACAGAAGATAGTGGAAAAGAATCAGTTAGAGTCATAATAGATTTACAAAAAACTATTCAACCTCAGATTGTTAAATCACCAGATAGTAAAAATATAACAGTTACATTCTTAAACACTATTAAAGATGTAAAAAAGGAAACCATAAATGGAAAAGAAGCTATAGTAATAGAGAATGCTTATCTTCCTAAAACTAATTCATTTACATTATCTAATCCTGATAGGATAGTAGTAGATATTAGAGATACTGACTTAAACAATGTTGATAAAAATATAAGTACAGATGTAGTAAAAAAAGTTAGATTAGGTCAGTATGATGGAGGAGAATATGCAAGTGGAGAGAAGGTAACAAGAGTAGTTCTTGATATTAGCGAAAACTATTCAAATGCCAAGGTTAATATAGAAGCATCAGGGGACAAGCTAATACTATATGTTGAAGCAACTAAAAAAACTAGTCCTCCTATAGATAACAATAATAACAATAATAACAACAATAACAACAATAACAATAATAATAATAATGGTAATCAAAAAATCGTTGTTATAGATGCAGGTCATGGAGGGTCAGACTCAGGAGCATTATCAGCTAGTAGAAATCATAGAGAGAAAGACTTAGCTCTTAAAGTAGCTTTAAAAACTGAACAAAAACTTAAAGATTTAGGATATAAAGTTATAATGACAAGAAGTGCAGATACTAGACTTAATGAAAGTACTGTTGAAGATTTAAAAGCAAGAGCTAATGTAGCTAATAATAATAATGCAAGTGCTTTTGTGAGTATACACTTTAACTCAGCTACTGCAACTTCAGCTACAGGTATAGAGACTCTTTATCAACCAGGTAAAGCTAAGGACAAGCCTCTTGCCCAAGCTATACAAAATGAATTAATAGGAACTTTAGGTGTAGTAAATAGGGGAGTAAAAGAACAGAATCTCTCAGTAACTAGAAACACAAATACTTACGCTGTATTAACAGAATTAGGCTTTATAAGTAATCCTAAGGACGAGTTAGTTATCGTAACAGAAGATTACTTAGATAAGTGTGCACAAGCAATAGCAAATGGTATACACAGCTTTTTAAGTAAATAGCAACAAATAGAAAACTCCTTTATAAAGGAGTTTTTTATTTTAAGTATTCATACTTTCTGTACCTCTTTAATATAAATTACTAATGCATTTAAAAGGAGGCTCAAGGTATGAGAAAAATTAAAAGAATTGTATCTATAGTTTCAATAGGACTAATATCTCTAAGCTTATACGGTTGTAGCTCTATAGATAAGGTTAAAAGTATGATATTCGAAGAAGATCCTGACGTAGAGTTCATAAGAAGTGATGAGGAGGACATAAAAGTTAGTATGGAATCTAACTTAAGAGAAACGATTATATACTATGAAAACGATAAAGGTTATCTAGTTCCTGTAAAGAGGGAAATACCCTGGGAAGAAGGTATAGGGAAGTCTGTCTTAAAAAATATGATAGACAGCTCAGCTATAAGGGAAGATATAGAGAAGATAGGATTTAAACCTATAATTCCATCAGGAACTAAAGTTTTAGGAATGACTGTAAGTGAAACAACAGGTCTTTGTAAAGTTGACTTTAGTAGTGATATTCTTAATTATGAAACAAAAAAGCAAGAGGCAAATTTAGTAAAGGCAATAGTATATACATTAACAGAGTTTCCTAATATAAAAGAAGTTCAGATAATGATAGACGGAAAAGAGGGTAGTACGCTAAAGCACGGGACTGACATATCAAAACCTTTAAAAAGAGAAAATATAAATTTAATAGAAACTTCAGAAGTAAATAATGATGGAGGATATTCTAAAATATTAGTATACTATAAGGGTACTAATGATAAAAAGTATGATCATTATGTTCCAATTACAATTCCAGTATCTGCACCAATAGTAAATCCAGAAATGGCAGTAGAGAAACTATTTAAGAAACCTTCTAAAGAACTCTCTGGTTTATATACAGATATACCTAATGGTGTAGAGTTTAAGGAAGCAAAGGTAACAGATGATACTATATATTTAAGTTTAGACTTAAAAGATAAAGAGGCTCTGAAAGAGCAAGATGTTGTTGATAAAATGACTAAAAATATAGGATTAACTTTAAATCAGTTTAAAGATATAAAAAATATAGAACTGCTGGTGGAGGGTAAAAAATTACAGGATACTGTACCTGCATTCGCTAATGAATATTAGAGACTAGTAATAAGTAGAAAAAAGAAAAGATATCTGTTATTATTAAGATAAATATGGGAATAATTCTTAAGATACTAATAGTAGAAAGGTGATACGAATGAGAATAGACGAAAGAAAATATGATGAAATTAGAAGTGTTAAGATTACAAGAAATTATTTAAAACATCCTCAGGGATCTGTACTTATAGAAGTGGGAGATACTAAAGTAATATGTACGGCTATGATAGAAGATAAAGTACCACATTTTTTAAGAGGCTGTGGAAAGGGCTGGATAACAGCAGAATACTCTATGTTACCATCATCTACTATAGGTAGAAAAGTAAGAGAATCTAGTAGAGGAAGAATAGAGGGTAGAACACAGGAAATACAAAGACTAATAGGAAGAGCACTAAGATCAGTAGTGGATTTAGAGAAATTAGGGGAGAAAACTATATGGATAGATTGCGATGTAATACAGGCCGATGGTGGAACTAGAACAGCCTCTATAACTGGATCATTTGTAGCTTTAGCAGATGCACTACATAAACTTTATTTACAAAAGAGTATAAATAATATTCCGCTTAAGAGTTTTTTGTCAGCGATTAGCGTAGGGGTAGTACAGGGAGAAAGTATGCTAGATTTATGCTATAAAGAAGATTCAAGTGCTAAAGTTGACATGAATGTAGTTATGACAGATAAAGGAGAATTTGTAGAATTACAAGGGACGGGAGAGGAGTCACCTTTTACATTTGATGAGTTAAATGAGTTAATAAAATTAGGTCAGAAAGGAAATAGAGAGCTTATAGAAAAACAAAAAGAAGCACTAGGAGAAATAGCGAATCTTATAGGAGTAGATGAGAGTAATGAATAAGAAAAATTTGATTGTTTCAAGCGGAAATATTAATAAAATTAAAGAAATAAAAGATATTTTAAGTGATCTAAATATAAATGTACTATCAAAAGATGAAATAGGTTTAAAAAACTTAGATGTAATAGAGGATGGAAATACATTAGAGGATAATGCTATAAAAAAGGCAGTAGAGATATCTAAGTATACTGATGGCATAGTAATATCAGATGACAGTGGACTGTTCGTGGACAAATTGAATGAGGAGCCGGGAGTATACTCTGCTAGATATTCTGGAGAAGAAGGAAATGATAATGCTAATAATGTTAAATTACTAAAAAACTTAGAAGGTGTACCTCTAGAAGAGAGAACTGCAAAGTTTAAAACAGCTATAGCTATAGTATTAGAGGATAAAAGTATAAAAACTGTAGTTGGAGATTGTAGTGGAAAGATAATATGGGAGAAAAGAGGAGACAATGGCTTTGGATACGATCCTCTGTTTATTCCAGACGGATATGACAAAACTTTTGGAGAACTAGATTCAAAAATAAAAATAGTATTAGTCATAGAGCAGATGCTTTAAAAAAGTTGAAAGTAGAATTAAAAAACATATTACAAAGGATGAGTTAAGTTGAAGATAGGTGTTATAAGTGATACACATGGCTATATTGATGGATGCCTAGAAAAATTAAAGCAGATAGATAATTTAAATATTATAATTCATTTAGGTGACTATGTGAAAGATGCGATAAAAATAGAAAATGAATTAGGTAAGAAAGTTATATATGTAAAAGGCAACTGTGACTTTTCAGAAAATAATGTAGAAGAAGATAAATTAATAGAAATAGAAGGTAAAAAAATATTTATAACTCACGGACATTTATATAATGTGAAAAGTGATATGAATAGAGTTTTTTACAGGGGAAAAGAGTTAGATGCGGACATGATACTATTTGGACATAGTCACGCATCTATGAAAATTGAAAGTGAAAATATACTAATATTAAATCCAGGTAGCCCAACTATACCAAGGGGTGGAAGTAAAAAGAGTATAGGAATTATAGAGATAGTAAATGGAGAAATAAAAAGTGAAATAATAAATATTGATTAAAATATAAAAAAATAAATTAAAGTTGTTGACATGATACTAGATTACATGATAGAATGAATTTTGTCGGACAGAGAGGTTAAAAGATATTAAATGTCGTTTAAAAACTTTAAATATCTTTTAAAAAAAGTATTGACACAAGAAACAAAAGCTAGTATAATTTATTATTGTTAGCGATTAAACATGGTGGGTATAGCGTAGTTGGTTAACGCGTCGGATTGTGGTTCCGAAGACCGTGGGTTCGAGTCCCACTATCCACCCCAAATGACCTATTAGCTCAGTCGGTAGAGCACCTGACTTTTAATCAGGGTGTCCCGCGTTCGAGTCGCGGATGGGTCACCACTTATGCGGGAATGGCGGAATTGGCAGACGCGCTAGACTTAGGATCTAGTGCCGCAAGGCGTGGGGGTTCAAGTCCTCTTTCCCGCACCAATTACATATAAAACGAATAAATGAACATTTGCTTTTGTTAAGGCAAATGTTTGTTTGTATTACGGCGAAAATATCCATGCATCCTTAGCTCAATTGGATAGAGTAGCTGGCTTCGAACCAGTTGGTTGGGGGTTCGAGTCCCTCAGGATGTGCCAATAAAAAATAAGATCAGAATTGAATTCAATTCTGATCTTATTTTTTATTTATAGTACTTACCTGTGCATTCTTTAATCTCAATTTCTATAACAGCAGTACCTTTCACCATATTTTCAGGCAGATCATAGCCAGAAAAGTTTGGTGTAAATTTATTTATTATTTTGTTTAATACTTCTCTTTTAAGACTTAAGTCGTCTACTATCTTAGCGTATCCTAATGCAACAATACTATTATATTCAGTATTAGTATCACAAGGGTCAGTATCACTTGCTATGAGTCCAAGCATTTCATTAATTTCAAAGCAAACCTTAGGGTTTCTGATTATATTATCAATTTTTTGACCTTTAGGAAGACCATGTAGATATATTTTTTCATTTAGGTAAACAAAGTGCATTGCAATTGCATAGGGGAATCCATCAGAATTTAAGGTTGCAAGTGTACCTATATGAGCTCTGTTAAATAGAGAAACTATTTGATCTGAAGTTAATTGATGCTTTTTCATTCTATTTTGCATAGCATATCACCTCATATTTTAAATATTTGTTGGATTTATTCCATTGGCAATATTATACTATAAATTGGACATATAAAAAGAACCACTTCTGTAATAAAAATAGGATACAGTTAAATATGAGGTGATAATATGATTTATATAAATAATTTAATAAAAACACCACTATATCAACAGATATATCAACAGATAAAAAGTGAGATTATCATAGGAAATCTTAAAGCTGGGGATAAGTTAATTTCTACGAGAGAGCTAGCAAAGACACTATGTGTATCTAGAAATACAGTAGAGAGAGCTTATTTTCAACTTTGTATAGAAGGTTATGTTATTAGTAAAGTCGGATCAGGATTTGTAGTTCAAACTATTGATGATAACTTATTTGTAGAATCTAAAGGTACAAGTGACACAACGGCTAATGAAAGTCATAATGAGAATGAAATATTCAATTTGGAGGCTGTAGAAAGTGAAAAATATTATAAATATAACTTTGAGTATGGAAGTCTTGATAGTGAAGGATTTCCGTACTCATTATGGAGACGCTTAACCTCAGAAGCTTTAAATTCAGAAGACATTAGAGATATTAATAATTATAGTGATAAGCAAGGTGACATTAGTTTACGAATTGAAATAATGAAACATTTAAGGAAGTCAAGAGGAATACGCTGTAGTCCTAATCAAATTATATTGTGCAGTGGAGTACAACATGCAATTGACTTGATATGTAAGCTCATACCATTTGAAGAACGTAAATTGGCAATGGAGGAACCAGGATATAATGGAGCAAAAATTGTCTTCAACAATAATGGGTTTGAAATTTTTCCTGTACCAGTAGGAATTGATGGAATAAGATTGAAAGAACTAGTAAATTTGAATGTAAAAGCTGTTTATATTACGCCATCACATCAATTTCCTACAGGTGCAATTATGCCTATCCAGAATAGAAATGAATTGCTTAATTGGGCAACTCAAAACAATGTTTTTATTATTGAAGATGACTATGATAGTGAATTTCGATATAATTCAAGACCAATTCCATCACTACAATCTATTAATGTTAATGATAGAGTAATTTACTTAGGCACTTTTTCAAAGGCGTTATCTCCAGGGCTACGTATGAGCTATATGGTATTGCCAAATTCATTAATAGCTAGATATAATGATATATTTTCAGGATATTATTCTACAGTTTCATGGTTGCAACAAAAAGTCGTTAGCCTATATATTGAAAGAGGTCACTTTGAGAGATACATTAGAAAATCATGTTTATTGAATAAAAATAAGCACGATATTTTAGTTAAAACAGTTAATGATGTTATGGGTGACAAGGTAAATATATATGGAAATAATGCAGGACTACATATCCTATTAGAGTTTTTAAATGGAGAGAGTCAAGACTGGCTGATAAAAAGGGCTAAAGAATATAAGGTAAAAGTATATCCTACATATCCATACTGGATAAACGAAGACAATTGTCCCAAAAACATAATTCTTTTAGGATTTAGTTCATTAAGCGAGAAAGAAATAGTTGAGGGGGTTAATATATTAAATAAAGCATGGTTTAAAAATATAAATAGGTAATAGACTTTTTAAACTATTTAGAACGAATATAGTAAAATTGATAATTCTCAGTAACAAGATAATCAATTACAAGATAATAATTTGAAAGACAATTTTAAATAAATAAGATAAAATATATTATAAAGAGAACATAGATTCTAGGGAGGGAATAACATGAAGAATGCATTTTGTTATGAAACTATGATTGGTAAAATAGTAATTATAGAGAATGGAACGGCAATTACTCATGCATACTTGGGAGAAGATATACCTAATGGTGTAGACATTATAGAAACATCCTTATTAAAACAAGCAAAAAATGAGTTAATAGAATATCTTGATGGAAAAAGAAAAAAATTTAATATATCTCTTGAGCCAAATGGCACAGAATTTCAGCAAAAGGTTTGGAACTCATTAAAAGAAATTCCTTATGGCAAAACTTATAGTTATAAAGATATAGCAGAAAATATAGGTAATGTAAAGGCATGTCGTGCTGTGGGAATGGCAAACAATAAAAATCCAATTATGATATTTATCCCTTGTCATCGTGTGATAGGATCTAACGGTAAGTTAGTTGGTTATGCAGGTGGACTAGATATGAAAGAAAAGCTTTTACAAATAGAAAAACAAAATATAGATAAGTTAAGTTAAGTATCTTAATCTTATATAGTTTCACTAAAGAATAACTTATGAATATGAAGAAAGTATACTCATAAAGGAGCATGTGACGTTGGAAAAGACAATAAGAGATCAAATATTTGAATTAGCAGATGAAGAATATAGAAAGTTTCATAGTAAACTATGCCCTGGAGTTGATAATATTGTAGGAGTTAGAATGCCACTGTTAAGAAACCTCGCTAAGCAAATTGCTAAAGGTGATTGGCGAGAGTATATGAAAATGGCTCAAGATGAATACTATGAAGAAGTGATGTTACAAGGCATAGTTTTGGGATATGTAAAGGTCTACATTGAAGAGTTGCTAGGTTATATTGAGGAATTTGTTCCTAAAATCAATAACTGGGGTGTTTGTGATAGCTTCTGTAATGGACTAAAGTTCACAAAACAGAATATGGAGCGTGTTTGGAGCTTCTTAAATCCATATTTGTATTCAGAAGAAGAATTTGATGTACGCTTTGGTATTGTAATGCTTCTTAATTATTATATTGAAGAAGACTATATAGATAGAGTGTTACAGCTACTAGACACAATAAAACATGAGGGTTACTATGTTAAAATGGCAATTGCGTGGAATATATCTATTTGCTATATAAAGTTTCCAGAAAGAACTATGAAATATTTACAAAAGAATAATTTAGATGACTTTACTTATAATAAATCGTTACAAAAAATTACGGAGTCATTAAGGATAGATAAAGAAACGAAAACATTAATTCGTAGCATGAAACGCAAATAACATAAATATAGTCTATGTATAAATACTACTTAATTAATGACTATAATTCTATTGAAGTAATTATTTATACTTGTGAGGTCTTAATTTTTAATAATTTTTAAAATATTAGAAAGACACTGAGGAAAATAGAGAAATAGGTATAGTAATGATATGGAAAAAATAGATTTTATTAAATTTATAAATAAGTTGCAAATATTAAATTAATATTATATACTAGGGAGTGTTGAAAAAGTACGGTTAATATACTTCTGATGTATTTATATGAAAATTAGATGTATGAGAGAAGGCCAAATATTAGAAAAAAGGTGAAATCTTAAAAGTTTCACCTTTTTTACTTTTAGATAAATCAAAATATGGGTATCATATAAATAGTAGTTAACTATAATAGAAAGGGGAGATTACATTGGCTCATAAGAAATGTGACTGTGCTATGACTGAGGTAATATCCAATATTGAACTACAGGAAATAGAAAGAAAAATAGAAATGCGTAGAAAAAGCTTATATAGTTTAATTGATGATAACTATGACTTTACGGATAAAACCATGGTATTAGAAAGTCAAAAGTTAGATAAGCTATTAAATATATATGAAAAATTAAAGAAAACAGTACACTGAGACACCATTCATTGAAATTTTAATGAGTGGTTTTTTGTTTGAAAATTTATTGAATTAAGTTCTATTTTGCCACATAATATATTTAGGTTATTTATAGTGTATAAAATCAAGCAGTTAGAGAAAAGGAGCAAGCATGGAAAAGGAAAAACAACAAGTTAGAGGCATTAGAAGAGATATATTTGCATTAGCAATACCAGCTATATTAGAAATGATGTTACATACTTTAGTGTGGACTGCAGATACAGCTATGGTTGGAAGACTTGATCCAGCATCTATTTCATCTGTGAACTTAGGTTCTCAAATGGTATTTACTATAAGTAGTATTTTAGGAGGATTAGGTATAGGAGCGACAGCTTTAGTTGCTAGATACATAGGTGCAAATGATAAAGAAAAGGCAGAAAGAATAGCTACACAGTCTATAGGAATAGGTATAATTATAAGTTTATTAATTGGTATAACAGGAATATTAACTTCAAACATGATATTTAGAAATATTGTTAAAGATCCAGAAGTTGTAACTCTTGGTACACAGTATTTGGAAATTTTATTTATAGGAAGTATATTTTTAATTCCTTTACTTATAACAAATGCAATAATAAGAGGTAGTGGAAATACAGTAATACCACTTATATCAGCTGTGGTTGCAAATATATTCAATATAGTATGGGACTATATACTTATATTTGGTAAGTTCGGATTTCCAAGACTAGAAGTAAGAGGAGCGGCTATTGCTACAGCAGGTTCACAATTATTAGGGCTTACAATAACATTAACATTTTTAATGTTAGGGAAAACTGACATTAAAGTGAAGCTAAAAAATATTTTTAAATTTAAGCTTAGAGATATAAAGAGTATAGTAAATCTTAGTTTACCAGCTACATTGGAAGTTACAATGAATGAAGGAAGTAGATTAATATCTGCATTCTGGGTAGCACAACTAGGAACGCTAGCATTTTCAGGTCATTCACTAGCATCAGCTGCAGAGTCAGTATCATATATGCCGGGCAATGGATTCACTATTGCAACTACTGCTTTAATTGGACGGAGTATGGGAGCTAGAAACATAGATAGAGCAGAGTTGACTGTTAAAAAATCACAAAAATATGCAGTAATCATGATGGCAGCTATAGCAATTATATTTTTCACTATTCCATATCCAATAATGAGATTATATAGTAATAATCTTGATTCAGTAAGCATAGCAGCAAGATGTTTAAGAGTTGGAGCACTTGAACAGATACCTATAGCTATTGCTATGGTTTATTCTGGGGCACTTAAAGGTGCTGGAGATACTAAAGGGCCATTTAAGATAGCACTTATAATAAATTTATTTGTGAGACTACCTTTGATCTTTATAATTGTGTTTATAGCAAAAGCAAGAATAGAATATGTGTGGCTGGCTACAGCAATGCAATATGTAGCAGAAGCTATATTGATGAGGATAAGATATAAAAGAGGAAGATGGAAAAGTATAAGTATATAGAAATAGAAAGAATAGATATCTGAGAATACACTAATTGAATATGTAAGCAACATTGAGGAATAAACACTGAGAAATATTAATACTATGATAGCATAATGCATTTGTTTAAATTAAAAAGGAGGAATAATATGCTATCAAGCAATGAGTTTGTAAGACGATCTTTAGAGGTACATATCTTTTTCGCTAGAATTATGAAAGAGCATTCACTTTTTTTACAATTAAGCTTTACACCAAGAGATGCAAGTTTTTCTAGACGTGCAGATGAACTTAGAATGGAGTTTGACGAACTTTTATGGGACGTTGTATGTTTATCAAATGGTGTCATAAGAAATAGTGTTATTAACTCAGGTGAAATAGTAACACCGTATACATTAAGAGCGGAGAACATAACTTCATATCTTACGGGTGTAAAAATACCAGAGTATATTACAAAGGCAGAAATGGAGTTAAGAGCAGGAACATGTAAGAATTTTGACCCTGCATTTGAAAGAGGTGTATGTACACTTAATAATAGGGCAATAGATTTGATAAGATCGATAATAGAATTTAAGTCTAGTGTCTTATCTAATGTTTTATCATGCAAAATGTTTACGACTAACTATCCATTGATGATAGATCATATTTTAAGGGAAGCTAAGTTATATTTACGAATGATTACTAAGCTTCAGAAAAGAGAAAATATCGACATAGAAAAAGAAATTTATGGTCAGGAGTTATTCTGGAATAAAATGATGGCAGATCACTCTAAATTTATACGTGGATTACTAGATCCTACTGAAGAAAACTTAATCAAATTAGCTGATGACTTTGCCAAAGAATTTGATAAATTAACAAAAGAACTGAAAGCAGCTATTGACAAGTCTCTGCCAACGGATAAGATTACTGATGCAATATTTGAAGCTACAAAGAAAGTTCATAATTTTAATACACAAAGTACAAAAGGAATACTAGACTGTGAAATAAGATCTATAATAATTCCTTTACTAGGAGATCACGTACTTCGTGAAGCGAATCATTTCATAAGACTATTAAAAAGTTTTCAGGAAGAGGATTAATTCTGTATTGCAATAAAACTAAAGGAGATAAAAAAGGTCATAATTAACTACTTAAGTAGTTAATTATGACCTTTTTTAATGTCTATGATTTTTTAATCGTCCTAAATATCTCTTTTATAAAAGATTTTTATTCTGTGGACAAAGATTTTCCTTCTTTTTCGAAAAAGCTAACAAAATACACAGATAGTATTATAAGTATTCCACCTAAAACTTGAGTAATATTGATACTTTCTTTTAATATGAAGAAACTAGCTACCACAGCAACTAAAGGTATTATATTTATAAATAGTGATGTAGAAGATGCACCTAATTGACCTAAGGCGTATACATATGTGCAATATTCAAGAGCAGAACAAGGAATAAATACTAAAAAATATTAATACATATGATAGCATAATGTATTTGTTTAAATTAAAAGGGAGGAATAATATGCTATCAAGTAATGAATTTATAAGACGATCTTTAGAGATACATCTATTCTTTGCTAGAATTATGAAAGAGCATTCGTTTTTTTTACAATTAAGTTTTACACCAAGAGATGCAAGTTTTTCTAGACGTGCAGATGAACTTAGAATGGAGTTTGATAAGCTTCTATGGGAGGTTGTTTGTTTATCAAACGGTGTTGTAAGTTCCAGTGTTATTAATTCAGGAGAAATAGTAACGCCATATACATTAAGAGCTGAAAATGTATCTTCATATCTTACTGGCGTAAACATACCAGAGTATATTACAAAGGCAGAAATGGAGTTAAGAGCAGGAACATGTAAAAATTTTGACCCTGCATTTGAACGTGCTATATGTGCACTCAATGATAAGGCAATAAAATTAATAAGGGATATAATAGACTTTAAGTCTAATGTTTTATCGAATGTCTTATCATGCAATATGTTTACATCCAACTATCCTTCTCTAATTGATCATATTATGAGAGAGGCTAAGTTATACTTACGAATGATTATTAAACTTCAAAAAAGAGAAAGGATTGACTTGAAAAAAGAAAACTATGGTCAAGAATTATTCTGGAATAGGATTATGGCGGATCATTCCAAATTCATACGCGGATTATTAGACCCAGATGAAGATGATTTAATAAATATAGCTAATAACCTCGCTAATGAATTTGATGAATTAACAAAAGAACTGAAAGAAGCTATTGATAAATCCTTGCCAATTGATGATATTACTGATTCAATTCTTAAAGCTGCAAATAAAGAGGTTGATTTTAATACACAAGGTATAGAAGGAATATTAGACTGTAAAATCAAATCTATAATAATACCTTTACTAGGAGATCACGTACTTCGTGAAGCGAATTACTTTGTAAGATTATTAAAGAGCTTTCAGAGAGAGGATTAATTTTATATTACAATAATACTAAAGGATATAAAAAGGTCATAATTAACTAATCTTAAGTAGTCAATTATGACCTTTTTTAATGCCTATTATTTTCTAATCATCCTAAACGTTTCTTTTACAAAAAACTTTTATTCTGTGGATAGAGATTTTTCTTCTTTTTCGAAAAAAGCTAACAAAATACACAGATAGTATTATAAGTATTCCACCTAAAATTTGAGTAATGTTGATACTTTCTTTTAATATAAAGAAACTAGCTACCACAGCAACTAAAGGTATTATATTTATAAATAGTGATGTAGAAGATGCACCTAATTGACCTAAGGCGTATACATATGTGCAATATCCAAGAGCAGAACAAAATACTCCTAAATAAAGTATGTTAAGAACGATTACTCCATCTATATCTGATAAATTAGTTTTTTCGAAAAATATGAATGGTATAAAAAATATAGTTCCAAATAACTCTTGGTAAAATACTACAGCTAATTGTGAGTATTTTTCATAGAGTTTTTTCGTAGATAAGGTGTAAACAACCCAACATCCAACGGCACCAAACATAAGGATATAACCTTTAGTATAGTTATGAGAAGCTACAGAGGAAAGATTTTTAAAATCTATATCAACTATTAAAAGAACACCTATAAAAGATAAAATTATACTTATTACTTTTACTTTACTTAATTTAGTTTTGAAGAATATAGATTCAAGTATCAATGTAGCTATAGGCACCGTAGCAGTTATTAAAGAAGCACTAGAGGCAGGAAGTATCTTGACACCATTATTCTCAAATGCGAAATATAAAGTTATACCTATAAGACCTGCTAAGGCTAAGTAAGGTAAATCTCTTTTGCTTACACTTAGATCTGTTTTCATTAATTTTGTAGCTATAAATAATACCAATGATGCAATTAAAAACCTACTAAATCCTAGAGTCATAGGGGGTACTACCTTAACTGAGGTTTTTATACTCAAAAAAGATAGTCCCCAAAGAATGGTCGTAAAAATTGCACTTATTATTGCTAATGATCTTTTGTTTTTTGTCACCATCTTAACATATTCCTTTCGTAATAAATATTGAGTATTTTTTCTGGCATATAACAGTATAAACTTAGAAATTTTTTTGTAAATGTTACTTATTAAATTAGAGTTTTTTAAAAAATAGTATTGACTTTTTCGACAAAAATGTTATAATTATTTTTGTCGGTAAGGCAATTAAAAAATAATATGCGGAAATGGCGGAATTGGCAGACGCGCTAGACTTAGGATCTAGTGCCGCAAGGCGTGGGGGTTCAAGTCCTCTTTTCCGCACCAGTTGACCAATGGATGATCCATTGGTTTTTTTGCATATAATAATAGCAATATTTAGATTACTTTTATGATATAATGAAGGGTAAGGATAGACACTGGTGATTTTTATGATATAATAGAATGGTTAAAAAACTGCAGATAAAATAGAAGATCACAGTATATGATACTTATTAAATTATAAACTACCTATGAATGAGGAGGAACATAAATGAGTTCAAAAATTGAAAAAAAAGAAAATAATAAAGTAACTTTAAAAATCGAAGTAAGTTACGAAGAGTTCGAAAAGGAAGTACAACAAGCATATAACAGAAGTAAAGGAAGATTCAATATACCAGGATTCAGAAAAGGAAAAGTTCCAAGAAAAATTATAGAAACAAACTATGGTGAAGGTGTATTCTACGAAGATGCTATAAATGGTATATTCCCTAAAGTATATGACGAAGCTATAAAAGAACATGGACTAGATACAATAGATAGACCATCTTTAGACTTAGACCAAATAGAAAAAGGAAAGCCAGTAGTATTCATAGTAGAAGTAGAAGTAAAACCTGAAGTTAAATTAGGTGAATATAAGGGTATAGAAGTAGAGAAAAAAGAATATAATGTAACAGAAGAAGATATAGATGCAGAGCTTAAAAATATCCAAGAAAGAAATGCTAGACTTGTAGAAGTTGAGGACAGAGCATCTCAAGAAGGAGATACTTTAACTATAGACTACTCAGGATTCATCGGAGAAGAGCAATTTGAAGGTGGTACAGCTAAAAATCAACCACTAGAACTAGGTTCAAACAGCTTTATCCCAGGATTTGAAGAACAACTAGTTGGAAAAAATGCTGGTGAAGAAGTAGACGTTAAAGTAAACTTCCCAGAAGACTACCATGCACTAGACCTAGCTGGAAAAGAAGCTATATTCAAAGTAAAAATTCACGAAATAAAATTAAAAGAGCTACCATCACTTGATGATGAATTAGCTAAAGATGTAAGTGAATTTGATACATTAGAAGAATTAAAAGCTGATCTAAAGAGTAAGCTAGAAGAAGGAGCAGAAAAAAGAGAGAAAGCTGAATTTGAAAATTCAACTATAGAAAAAGTTTGTGAATTATCAGAAGTTGAAGTTCCAGAGGTTTTAGTTGAAAGACAAATAGATAGTAGTGTACAAGATTTTGCTTATAGACTAAGATTCCAAGGTTTAGAGCTAGAGAGATACTTAGAGTTAACTGGAACAAAAATACAAGATTTCAGAGAGCAATTTAGAGAAGATGCACAAAAATTAGTAAAAGGTGATTTAGTTCTAGAAGCTATAGCAGAAAAAGAAGGAATTGAAGCTAGTGAGGAAGAATTAAATACAGAACTAGAAAATATTGCAAAACAATACAAACAAGAATTAGAACAAGTTAAAAAACATTTACAGATGAAGATTTAGAATATATAAAAATGGGAATAATTAAGAAAAAGGCTATAGAACTATTAATGGAAAATGTTAAAATAGCCTAAATATTACTAAAGAAATAAATTACAGGAGGGGATATTGTGGCTTTAGTACCAGTAGTTGTTGAACAAACCGGCAGAGGAGAAAGATCATATGACATTTACTCTAGACTGCTAAAAGATAGAATCATATTTATCAGTGACGAAATAAATGACGTAACTGCTAGCCTTGTAGTAGCACAACTTTTATTCCTAGAATCTGAAGATCCAGATAAAGATATACAGATGTATATAAACAGTCCTGGTGGGTCTATAACATCTGGGTTTGCTATATATGACACTATGCAGTATATAAAACCTGATGTTTCAACTACATGCATAGGTATGGCAGCTAGTATGGGAGCATTCCTACTTGCTGCTGGAGCTAAAGGTAAGAGATTTGCATTACCAAATGCAGAAGTAATGATACACCAGCCACTTGGGGGAACTAGAGGTCAAGCTGAAGACATCAAGATACATGCAGAAAGAATAATCAAAACAAGAGAGCAACTTAACCAGATACTGAGTGAAAGAACAGGTCAACCTCTAGAAAGAATAGAAAAAGATACTGATAGAGATAACTTCATGAGTGCTGAAGAAGCAAAAGAATATGGACTAATAGATGAAGTTATAGTTCGTGGAAAATAGTTAGTGAAACTAACTATTATCTTAAAAAAGAGGTGAATTAACGATGGCAAAGATTGAAGAAAAGCAACTAAAATGCTCTTTTTGTGGAAAAACTCAGGAGCAAGTTAGAAGACTTGTAGCAGGACCAAATGTGTTTATATGTGATGAATGTATAGACTTATGTCAAGAGATAATAGAAGAAGAGTTTGAAGTTGATTTCGAAGTTGATTTTACTGAATTACCAAAACCATCGGAAATAAAAGAAACTCTAGATGAATATGTAATACAACAGGAAAAAGCAAAGCGTGCATTAGCTGTTGCAGTATATAATCACTATAAAAGAATAAATAAGAAATCTTCAAACAATGATATAGAGTTACAAAAAAGTAATATAGTAATGATAGGGCCAACAGGATCAGGAAAGACATTACTTGCTCAGACCTTAGCTAAGATACTAAATGTACCATTTGCTATCGCTGATGCAACTTCTTTAACAGAAGCAGGATACGTTGGGGAAGATGTTGAAAATATTATTTTAAAGCTGATACAAGCGGCAGATTATGATGTAGAAAGAGCAGAGAAAGGTATAATCTACATTGATGAGATAGATAAAATAGCTAGAAAATCAGAAAACCCTTCTATAACTAGGGATGTTAGTGGTGAAGGAGTACAACAAGCATTACTAAAGATTCTAGAAGGAACAGTAGCAAGTGTACCACCACAAGGTGGAAGAAAGCATCCTCATCAAGAGTTTATACAAATAGATACTACTAATATACTGTTTATAGTAGGCGGAGCATTTGACGGAATACAGGATGTAGTACAACAAAGAATAGGTAAAAAATCTATGGGATTTGGGGCAGAGATTCAAAGTAAAAATGATAAAGATACAAGTGAACTTTTAAAGAATCTTCAACCGGAAGACCTTTTAAAATTTGGTCTAATACCAGAGTTTGTTGGAAGATTACCAATAATGGTGACTTTAGAACAACTAGATAGAGATGCATTAGTAGATATTCTTACTAAACCTAAAAATGCACTAACTAAGCAATACAAAGAGCTATTAGCTATGGATGGTGTGGAATTAGAGATAGAAAAAGAAGCACTAGAATTAGTTGCAGAAAAGGCAATAGAGAGAAAAACAGGTGCAAGAGGTTTAAGAGGAATCATAGAAGAAATAATGCTAGACATTATGTATGAGATACCATCACGAGAAGATATAGAAAAGTGTATTATAACTAAAGATACTATAAAAGAAAATAAAGAACCAACACTAGTTCTTTCAGAAAAAAGAAAAAACAAATCAACAGAAGAAACAGATGAAGAAACAGCTTAATAAAAGGCCCACGACCTGTGGGCTTTTTATGTTTTTCACTTCTAAACATTGGTAGCTCTAGGTATACATATATGCCTTCCCTGAACAAATTCACTAGGTGATAGGTGAGGGTTAGCTCTTAATAAATCCGAAACTGAAACTGTAAACTTCTCTGCAATACTAGTTAAGTTTTCATTTGCTCTGATTATATAAGAGGTAGTTCCTCTAGGACAAACTGTTGATGGTCTTGATGGTGGAATACACAATTTCTGACCAACTCTTAAATTATTAAAGTTTACGCCTGGGTTTGCCTGAACTAAAGAATTGTATGAGACATTAAAGTTTATAGCGATTTTATGCAAAGTGTCCCCTCTTCTTACTTCATATTCTCTACTTCCAGCAGGGCATCGTCTTTCTCTTCTAGGTATACATATCCTTTGACCTACATGCAATGCGTAAGGATCTACGAAAGGATTAGCCTCTCTAAGTTCTCTAACAGTTAATCCATATTGCTGAGCAATTCTATAGAAGTCGTCACCTCTTCTAACTGTGTGGAAAAATCCATTCGGACAAGTAGACTCACCACCTAATGGCACACATATCTCCTGACCTACAGATAAGTTGTACGGATTAATCGTAGGATTCAGGATTAATAGAATTGGAACAGATATGTTAAAATCCATCGCGATTTTGGATAGAGTGTCACCAGGTCTAACTCTATATTTTCTGGTGCCCTCAGGACATCTTATATTTAACAAAAAAACACCTCCTAAACATACTTATTTTATAGTATTCTAGGAAGTGCTTTATAGTTACAACTAATTAGTTAGTGAACATTTGAGTCCAGTAAGTAGTACCATTTTTCTCAACATATCCTACACCAATAGTTCCAAAGTTAGATGAAAGAATGTTAGCTCTATGTCCTGGAGAGTTCATCCATCCAGTAACTACGCTTTGAGCTGAGTCATAGCCTTTAGCTATATTTTCTCCTGCTGTATTGTATTTAATTCCGAATTGTTTCATCATGTCAAATGGACTTCCGTAAGTTGGTGAAGTATGGCTAAAGTAATTTTTATCGGCCATATCTTGAGATTTAGTACGAGCTACCTTTGATAATTCAGCGCTCATTTTTAATGGAGCTAAACCTTGTTTACTTCTTTCAACATTTACTAATCTTACAACTTCAGATTCTATACTTGAAACATTAGATGGAGTACTTTGATCTTGATTGTTCTCAGTTGGAGTAGAAGTATCTGGTTTGCTTGGTTTTTGAGTTTGATCGTTAGTATCTGGTTTATTTGGTTTTTGAGTTTGGTCACTAGTATCTGGCTTACTTGGTTTTTGAGCTTGATCATTAGTGTTTGGTTTACATGGTTTTTGATTTTGATCATTAGTGTTTGGTTTACTTGGTTTTTGGTTTTGATCGTTAGTGTTTGGCTTATTAGGTGTTTTATTCGGACAGTTATCGTTTTTGTTATTTTTTAAATAATACACAAATTTATTGTTACTTGGTAATTTAGATATATCACACTTAGTGTTATAGTTTAAAGTTTGTGCATTAACACTACCTACGCTTCCTAAAATAACTGTTCCTGCCATTAACGATATAGATATTTTCTTGATAGAATTTTTCATATATGTTGCCTCCTTAGTATTTTATAAGCTTAGTGTGCTTAGCTTTTTTTCAGTATAACATTGAAAAGAAACAAAAGAAAAGTGGAAAATTGTGGACTAAAAATGAAAAAAGTATGACAAAACGGTAAAAATAAATGATTATAGAGGTTACAAAAAATATATTGGTAAATTATTCATGGGAGATATATATAGTTTTTTGATATATTAAGTTATTATAAGAAGGATATTTAAAGCTAAGTTGACATTGATATACCCATTTAACTACATAATATTCTTCACAAATGTTAACATAGTAAGATTATTAAATCCATTTTATTGGAGTAAGCAGTTTACTTATTTTTATTGATATCTTGTATCTATAAAATACTGATATAAGTTTACAATATAATATATACTAATGAACGGAGGAGAAATATGGATCTAATAAAAAAAGACAAAACATTTTATAAAGCTATGTTTTCTATAGCGATACCTGTAACTATTCAAAATTTAATTTCATCATCACTAAATATGGTAGACACACTCATGGTTACTAAATTAGGATCAACAAATGTAGCAGCGGTGGGACAAGCTAATCAAGTGTTTTTTCTACTTACATTACTCTTATTTGGAATAAGCAGTGGGGCGTCTATATTTATAGCACAGTTCTGGGGTAAAAGAGATAGAATAAATATTAGAAGAGTATTAGGTTTAGCAATTATTTTAGGAGTATCATTAAGTCTAATATTTACTTTTGCAGCTCTACTTTTTTCGAAACAGATAATGAGAATTTTAATAAATGACGCAGAAGTTATAGCACTTGGTTCTAAATATTTGAAGATAGTTTGTATAAGTTATATATTTACAGCTATAACTTATGCATATAGTGGTGCCTGTAGAAGTGTACGACAAGCAAAGTTACCTATGCTTATAAGTTTCATCTCTATACTATTAAATACGTTACTAAATTATACTTTTATATTTGGTAACTTTGGATTTAAGGCAATGGGAATAGAAGGAGCAGCTATAGCAACAGTAATAGCTAGAATGATAGAATCTTTTCTAATAGTATCAATAATATATAGAGATGAAGGAAATGTACTAAAAGCAAAGATAAGAGAACTTACAGATATATCATCAAATTTTGTAAAAAAGTTTATCCATACAACACTGCCAGTTATAATGAATGAAGGAATGTGGTCGCTAGGAGTAGTAATGTACTCTATTGCTTATGCATCTGGAGGAAAAGAAGCTACGGCAGCAGTTCAAGTAGCTATCACTATACAAAATATATTTATGGTACTTTCACTGGGATTAGCAAGTGCATGTGCTACAATGATAGGTAATAAAATTGGATCAGGTGAAGAAGAGGAAGGAATACTATATGCGAAGAAGTTTTGTGTTATAGGTGCAATTGCCGGAATATGTTTAGGATTAATTTTATATCTTTCATCTCCGTATATACTGAAGATATTTAGTAGTACATCTCCTCAACTTTATGAAACTAGTAAAAAGGTTCTTGCAGTCATATCAGTCTTTATACCTTGTAAGCTATTCACTACTGTTATGATAGTAGGAGTATTTAGAGGTGGTGGAGATACTAAGTATTCTATGATGCTTGAAGTAGGATGTGTATGGTTAATAGGAGTACCATTTGCATTTATAGGTGCACTAGTATTTAAGCTACCTGTATATTGGGTTGTGGCTTGTGCATATACTGAAGAAATAATAAAGACATTATTAGGAATGCCAAGATTAATATCTAAGAAGTGGGTTAAAAATATAGTTGAAGATATATAGGGAAATATGCAAATAAATTTTGTCGCATTTCCTGGGAAATTAAAATATGTTGAGATAAATTAATATTTAAACTTAATTTATCTCAATATAAAGGAGGATAAGAAATTGAAAGTAAATGAAAAAATAACATCACTTAGAAAGCTGATGAAAGAAAAAAATTTAGATGCATACATAATACCAACCTCTGATCCACATCAAAGTGAATATGTTCCAGACTATTGGAAAGGGAGAGAATGGATTTCTGGATTTACAGGCTCAGCTGGAACTGTAGTTGTAACTATGAAAGAAAGTGGACTATGGACAGATGGTAGATATTTTATACAAGCTGAGAAAGAGTTAAAGAGTAGTGAAATAAAACTATATAAAATGGGTCAAGATAAAGTTCCAAGTATCAATAAATATCTAGAAGATCAGCTGGAATCTTCATCATGCGTAGGATTTGATGGAAAATTATTTTCATATGATCAGGTAAAGAATATGAAGAAGACTTTCAAAAAGAAAAATATAAAAATAAACTCAAGCTATGATTTAATTGGAGAACTATGGGGTGAGAGACCTCAACTACCTAATGAAAAGATATTTACACATGATGTAAAATACTCAGGAAAAAGCGTAAAGGAAAAATTAGAAGTAGTAAGAAAAAAAATGAAGGAAAAAAATGCAGATTTTTATGTGCTAAGTTCACTAGACGATATAGCTTGGCTTTTTAATATAAGAGGTAGAGATATACCTTGTAATCCTATAGCTATATCCTATACTTTAGTATCTACCAATAATGCCACATTGTTTATAGACGATACAAAGCTTACGTCTAGTGTTAAAGAATATTTATGTAAAAATGGAGTAGAAATAAAAGAATATAGTGATATAAAAACTGTTATGGAAAAGCTAGATTGGAAGTCAAATATATATCTGGATTCTTCTAAAACGAGTGTATGGCTTCATGACAGTATTCCTTCAACATGTGAAAAAATATATGGAAAAGATATAGTAATGAATTTAAAGGCTATAAAAAATGACATAGAAATAGAGAATTTTAAAAAATGCCAAATAAGAGATGGTGTAGCTATGGTTAAATTTCTTTGTTGGCTAGATAAAAATATAGGAAAAGAGAAGATAACAGAATTATCTGTAAGTGAAAAGTTAGAAGAATTCAGAAGACTAGGTGAAAATTATATAGAACCAAGTTTTGAGACTATATCTGGATATAAAGATCATGGAGCAATAGTCCATTATAGTGCGAGTGAAGATAGTCAATACATATTAAAAAATGAAGGGATGCTCCTGCTAGATTCAGGAGGACAATATCTAGATGGAACTACTGATATAACAAGAACTATAGTCTTAGGTAAGGTGACAGAAGAAGAAAAGAGAGACTTTACATTAGTTCTGAAAGGAAATATTTCATTAAGTAAAGCTAAATTTTTATATGGAACAACAGGCTCAAGATTAGACATATTAGCAAGACTTCCTTTATGGGAACAGGGTCTAGATTTTAAACATGGCACAGGACATGGTGTAGGTTATCTGTTAGGAGTACATGAAGGTCCACAGAGGATTTCATATGCACATAATGACATTAAACTTGAACCAGGAATGCTTATTACTAACGAACCAGGACTATACAAAGAAAATAAGCATGGTATAAGAACCGAAAATATTTTGTTAGTTACAGAAGATAAAAAAACTGAGTTCGGAAAGTTTATGAAGTTTGAAGTTACTACATTTTGTCCTATAGATTTAAATGGAGTATCTGTAGAACTACTTACTGAAGAAGAAAAAAGATGGTTAAATGAATATCATAAAGATGTATATGAGAAGCTATCAGTTTATTTAAATGAAGAAGAAAAAGAGTGGTTAAAAATAAGTACTAGGGAAGTTTAATCATTTATATATTTTTATTTAAAACAAAAGTCATAAGATAAAGGCAATAAGTCTAAGTCTTATGACTTTTATTTTTTAAAACTTAAAGATTAATCTAGATTGATATAAAAGTATATCTAGAGTATCAAAGCAAAGTTAATATTAAAGAATAGGGAATATAAGTCGATAATATGGTTAATTGTACAAAATATAGGAGAATAGCTTATAGGGGGATAGCTTTATGGATATTAAACTAAACGAGAATTCAACTTTATTTACTAATCAAATGTATAAGTCAGGGAAGTATGTAGAAAGTGCGAACAAGTTAGGAGAAAAAGTTCAGGCAAATATAAATATGAAAAAAGATATGTTAGAGATATCTGACGAAGGAATGCTAAAACTTAAACTAAGAAATCTTACACAAGCTGATAAACTAGAAAAGAGAAAAGATGAATATAAAGAGGTTTTAGAACAAAGACTTAAAATATTTGAAGATGCACAATCTACTATACAGTTAGCTAGAAAATTAATTCTGGAGTCTATGAAAGATAATGTCTCCACAGAGGAAAAGGAGAATATAGATTCAGAAGTAAAAGACATGTTAGAAGATATTCAACATATTGTGGATGAAGCAGTTAAAAACAATCAGAAAACTAATGTTAATAATACTGAAGATATTAAAGATAAAGATAATAATATGAGTGAATATAACGACATAGAATTACCATCTCTTGAAAAAGAAGAAGTCAATGAAAAAGAAGAAAGTAAAGATAAAATTGACTTTAAAGATATAGACATAAAAAATAATCCTTTCGAGGCACTAGCATTACTTTCAGATGCGTCTGATTCATTGCTGAATGAAATTAATAAAATACTTAAACAAATTAACATGCTTCAAAAAAATATAGATGAATTACTAGGAGAAGATGTTGAGAAAAAAGAAAAGATAAAGGTTGAAGATATAAATAATAACGAGTTGGTAGAAAATATAAAAGAAGAAAATAATAAAGAAAATACAAGCCAGCCCAATTAAATATGTTGTTTATACTTCATCCTATAGTAGGGCTATATAAGGAACAATAAATATAGCTATAAAAATAAAAAATCCTAAATAATTAGGATTTTTTTATTTTTTGTAAGTTAGGCAGAACCAAGTACAAGTATGTAATCATATAGTAGACTAGTATAAATTATAAAAAGTTCGATATTTTTTATTATTCATATTTAAAGCAATATTATAGTATATATAAAATGAAATGAAAATGATTATCAATTAAAGGATTAACTATATAAAAGGAGTGTGTGAAATGAAACGCTTTATATCTATTATTATGATTCTTAGTTTACTTGTTTTAACATTAATAGGTTGTAATAATAAGCCACAAGATGAGATAACAGATAGTAAAGAAAATGAAAAGATTAAAGTGGTAGCTACAACTACAATGATAACAGACCTAGTAAAAGCTATAGGTGGAGAAAATATAGAAGTACAAGGGCTAGTAGGACCGGGAATAGATCCACATCTATATAAAGCTAGTGCAGGGGACGTAAATAAAATGCAAAATGCTGATGCTATTTTCTATAATGGACTTTATTTGGAAGGAAAGATGGGAGAAATATTTGAGAACTTGGAGAAGATTAATATAAAAACTGTGGCTATAAGTAAAGACATAGATAAGTCAGAACTACTTCAGTCAGAAGAATTCGAGGGAAACTTTGATCCGCATATATGGTTTGATGTGTCATTGTGGATAAAGGCTACTGAAACAGTAAAAAACTCTCTCATAGAGTTAGACGCGGCTAACAAGCAAGAATACGAAAAAAATGCAGAAGAATATATGGAACAATTAAGAAAGCTTAATCAATATGTAATAGATAAGGTAGAGAAGGTTCCACAAGAAAAAAGAATACTTATAACAGCTCATGATGCATTCAATTATTTTGGAAGAGCATATAAGTTTGAGGTAAAAGGACTTCAAGGAATAAGTACAGCCTCAGAAGCTGGAACTTCTGATGTTAAAAATTTAGCTGAATTTATAGTAGAAGAAAAGATACCTGCAATATTTATAGAGTCGTCCCTACCTAGAAGAAATGTTGAAGCATTACAAGAGGCTGTAAAAGCTAGAGGATTTGATGTAGAAATTGGAGGAGAACTTTTCTCAGACTCACTTGGAGAAGTAGGTACAGAAGGTGGAGATTATGCAGGAATGGTTAAACATAATATAGATACCATAACTAAGAATTTTGAGAAATGATCTAAGAAGGAGGAGTTTTAGATGAGTAAAATAATAAAAGTTGAAGACTTAACAGTTGCTTATGAAGAAAAGCCTGTTTTGTGGGATATAAATTTAGAAATACCTTCAGGAATATTAATGGCTATAGTAGGGCCTAACGGAGCAGGAAAGTCGACACTTATTAAAACTATGCTGAATCTGATAAAACCAGTAGCTGGAAGAGTAACATTCTGGGGTAGTCCTTATGAAGAAATGATAAAAAATATAGCTTATGTACCACAAAGAGGGTCAGTAGATTGGGACTTTCCAACGAATGTATATGATGTAGTAATGATGGGGAGATATGGAGACCTAGGATGGTTCAAAAGACCGAAGAGATTAGATAAAGTACTTACGATAGAAGCAATTGAGAAAGTAGGTATGACTGAATTCTCAGACAGACAAATTAGTCAACTATCAGGAGGACAGCAACAGAGAGTGTTTTTAGCAAGAGCTTTAGCACAAAGTGCTGAAATTTACTTCATGGATGAACCTTTCCAAGGAGTAGATGCAAAGACAGAAGAAGCTATAATAAATTTATTAAAAGAACTTCGTTCTCAAGGAAAAACAGTAGTAGTAGTACATCATGATTTACAAACAGTAGATAAGTACTTTGACTATGTTACATTGTTAAATAAGAAAGTAATAGAATCAGGGCCTGTAAAAGAAGTATTTACTGATGAAAAAATATTAAAGACTTATGCTGTTAATAACTAAAGTGACTATATTTAAACTGGAGGTGATAGTGTTGAATTTTTTAAAAGATGTTTTATTGGATCATACTTTTATTACAGTAGGTTTAGGAGCCACTGCATTCGGAGCAATTAGTGGTATATTAGGTACGTTTGCAGTTCTTAGGAAACAGAGTTTAATAGGAGATGCTATATCTCATGCTACTTTACCCGGAATATGTATAATGTTTCTTCTGACAGGAACTAAGAGTACACCATTATTTCTTATAGGTGCACTGATATCAGGAATAGTTGCTAGTGTAATAGTTATGTATATAACTAAAGTATCTAAGGTTAAGTATGACAGTTCCTTAGGAATGATCTTGTCAGTGTTTTTTGGATTAGGGTTAGTACTTTTAACTTATATTCAAAAAATACCTAATGCAAATCAAGCTGGACTAGATAAATTTCTATTCGGTCAGGCATCTACACTATTGAAAATAGATGTTAAGATTATGGGTGCTGTAGCTATTATAGTGATAATTATAACTTCACTACTGTGGAAAGAATTTAAAATATTATGCTTTAATAGTGAATTTGGTGCAAGCTTGGGTTTACCTATGAAAAAATTAGATTTTTTATTAACTTGCTTATTAGTATTATCTATAGTTATGGGGCTTCAGACTGTAGGAGTAATATTAATGAGTGCTATGATTATTGCACCAGCAGTAGCTGCAAGACAGTGGACAGATAAACTTTGGCTTATGACTGTACTATCAGCTATATTTGGTTCTGTATCTGGTATTAGCGGAACTTTAGTAAGCTTCTTTATTCCCAAAATGCCAACAGGACCTGTAATAGTAATTATTATGAGTTGTATAGTTTTTATATCAATCTTATTTGCACCTAGCAGAGGTGTAATTTGGAATAAGATTAAGAATAGAAAAAACAAAGAAACAGTAAATAAAAAAGAGCATTAAACGAACTAAATAGTAAAGAAAAGATATCAGCTTTATAAATTAGCCATATAAGGAGGGGAGAAAATGAATTTAGCACAAGTAGAAATATTAATAATTGCAGTTCTAACATCTGCATCTTGTGCACTCATAGGTAGTTTTCTTATACTAAGAAAAATGGCAATGATGAGTGATGCCATAAGTCATACTATTCTTTTGGGAATTGTAGTTGCTTTTTTTATTACTCAAGACTTATCTTCACCGCTATTAATTATTGGAGCTACACTAACGGGATTAGCAACAGTATTCTTGGTAGAAATGCTGCAGAAAACTAAGTTAGTTAGTGAAGATGCATCTATCGGAACCATATTTCCTTTTCTATTTAGTATAGGAATAATTTTGATTAGTTTGTATGCAGGGAATATTCATTTGGATATAGACTCAGTCTTACTTGGTGAGTTAGCATTTGCGCCTTTTGATAGATTAGTTATAAGAGGATTAGACTTAGGGGCAAAATCTATATATGTAATGGGTGTAATATTTTTATTAGACTTGATATATATAGTGTTATTTTATAAGGAGTTAAAAATAGTTACATTCGACAGTGCATTAGCAACTGCTATAGGTATTTCACCTATTATAGTACATTATTCATTAATGACTTTAGTATC
This sequence comes from Gottschalkia acidurici 9a, assembly GCF_000299355.1. Taxonomy (NCBI): domain Bacteria; kingdom Bacillati; phylum Bacillota; class Tissierellia; order Tissierellales; family Gottschalkiaceae; genus Gottschalkia; species Gottschalkia acidurici. The sequence continues at coordinate 378,307 of NC_018664.1, forward strand.
AGTTACAACTGTAGGAGCGTTTAATGCAGTTGGGGCAATATTAGTAGTAGCTTTAATGATAGTACCACCTAGTACAGCTTATTTCTGGGTGGAAGATCTAAAGAAGATGATTATATGGAGTACGATTTTTGGAGCTCTAAGCGCCATAATTGGACTTTTAATAGCCTTTAGACTGGATATATCTATTGCGGGCTCTATGTCTGTAATGTCAGGAGTTATATTTTTAATAGTATTCATATTCAGTCCTAAGAAAGGATTATTAACTATATTAAAGAGAAGAAAAAGACAAAAATATGAATTTGCAGAATTATCTCTACTAATGCACTTACTTAATCATCAAGAGATTGAGTATGAAGAGATAGAGTTGAAAAAGCCAACTATAGTAGAGCACTTGAGATGGGAAGAACAATTTTTAAATGAGATTATAGAGCGTTTAAGTAAATATAAATATATAAGCATTGAAGATGACTTACTGAAGATAAATGATAATGGGATAGAATATATAAGAAATAACTCTATTTTAAAAGAATCAGAAAATATACAGTTATGTAAGTGAATTATGAAATGAATAATATAAAAAAGATGTTTATTATAATATCTATACTTGTGGCAATATCTACAGCATTAGTTGGATCTATAACTTTCTTAGGACTACTCGTTGTCAATTTTACTTATGAGTATATAGCTATATATTTGTTATAGATAGAGCTGCAGTTGTAGGTGGAAATACATCGGATAAAGAGACTTTAGAAAATGATATAGTTAAGAAAACAGAAGCATAAAAAATAATAAAATTATATACCTTGACTCACATGTTTGGTATGTTGCACCAGGAGGACTTAATACAGCTTTAAAAATGGTAGAAGATGTGGAGAAGGTTTTTGAATAGCAAAAAATTATAATAGAAAATAATAATAAAGATAAAAGCTCATCTTTTTCAAGTTTTGAAAGATGAGCTTTTATTTTTGTAATGAGTGCAAGTGATTTTAATTATCAATTGGGTTGACTTAGCAATGAAAGCATGATATAACAATGATAATGATAATATCTATCAATGGAGGGATTATATGACTTTATATGAATTAGACAAATCTAGGAAATGTATTCTTGCGAAAACTCCAGGTAACTCACTGTTAAATTCAATAGGAGTAAGAGAAGGCAAGAAAGTATCAATGGTTACAAAACAACCACTAGGAGGACCAATTGTGGTACAAGTGGATAAAAGAAATATAGCTATATCAAAAGACATAGCGTGTCAGATTGAAATCGAGGAGGAATAATAATGAGTTGTCATGATGAAGCTAAAGCATTACCATTAGACGATTCCATAGGTATAAAAATACTTTTAATGGGAAATCCCAATGTAGGTAAGAGTGTTATGTTCTCAAAACTTACTGGAAAGGAAGTTATAGCATCAAATTATACGGGAACAACAGTAGGGTTCACTCATGGATCAGTTAATGTAAAGGGGAAAGAGGGAACTCTTATAGATGTACCTGGTACATATTCTTTACAGGCTACATCTCCAGCGGAAGAAGTAGCAATAGACTTTTTAAATCAAGGAGCGGATGTGGTACTGTGTGTACTAGATTCTACAAATTTAGAAAGAAACTTAAATTTAGCTCTGCAAATAAAAGAATACAATATACCTATCATATTTGCACTAAACCTTACGGATGTGGCCGAGCAACAAGGAATAAAAATAGATGTGCAAAAACTAAGTAAGGAACTTAATTCACCAGTTATACCTACTGTTGCTACTAGAAATATAGGGCTTAGAGACATAATAAATAAGATTTCAGAGTTATGTGAAGACAAAGGTAACAATAATGAAGAAGTAAAAAAGATGTCACAAGGTGATAGATGGATGAAAGTAGGGGAGATAGTAGAAAAAGTGCAGACTATAGAAGACAAAGAACCTACATTCATGGAAAAAATGGGTGAATACACCCTAAGGCCTATGCCGGGAATACCAATAGCAGCTTTAGTTTTACTACTATCATTAGCAATAGTAGTTGGTATAGGTAAAGGATTAAGAGCAGGATTACTCTTGCCTCTTATAAATAATTTTGTAACACCTTTCTTTACTAGTATAGTATCTAAATTTGCTACAGAAGGTAGTCTAATATATAACGTATTAGTTGGTGAATATGGAGTTTTAATTAAGGGTATAGAATGGCCTTTCGCACTTATATTACCGTATGTGTTTTTATTCTACATAGTATTAGCGTTCTTAGAAGATAGTGGGTATTTACCAAGAATAGCAGTTTTAGTAGATAGTATATTTAGAAAAATAGGAATTCAAGGTGGAAATGTAGTACCACTTATAATGGGATATGGATGTGCAGTTCCAGCTATATTAGGAAGTAGAGCTGCTACATCTTATAAAGAAAGAATAATAGTAGCTTCTGTAGTGTCGTTAGGAATTCCATGTGTAGCTCAGACAGGTGCATTTATAGCATTACTAGGATCTCATTCAGCTGCGTTATTAGTTTTAGTATACATTATATCTTTTATAGTTATGATTTGTGGTGGACTTATATTAAATAAAATGATACCAGGAAAGTCAGATCCTATACTACTAGAAATTCCGAACTTACTTAAACCAGATTTAAAATCTATGGTGAAGAAAATATGGATACGTACAAAAAGTTTTATGATTGAAGCTGAAGTACCAATGTTAATTGGAGTTGCATTTGCAGCCTTAGTGGCTGAGACAGGAGTTCTAAATTCGGCTAGTAAAGTGTTAGAACCTGTTATAGAAGGATGGTTAGGATTACCTAAGGAAGCAACATTAGGACTTATTTTAGGAATTATAAGAAGAGAACTTGCAGTACTTCCTATGCTAGAGTTAAACTTAAACACTCTACAATTATTAGTAGGATCAATAGTAGCACTATTTTATATACCATGCTTATCTGTTGTGGGCGTACTTATAAAAGAATTTGGCATGAAAATAGCTTTAACTATATCAGCAATAACGATAATATTAGCGTTTTTATTTGGTGGAATAGTAAACCAAATAGGAAGTTTCGTGTTACAAATAATATAGATAAATGGAGGAAAAAAGATGAGCATAATACCTAGATTTACTAAGTCCTTGGAAAGAATAACGTCCTTCTTTCCAAGACTAGTGTACTTTTATAGTCTTTATTATAAAGATATAGTAGAAAAAGAAGTTGAGTTAGGACAATTGACTGAAGAAGATAAAGTGCTTTGCATAGGAGGAGGACCATTTCCATGCACAGCATTAGAAATAGCTTACCAGACAGGAGCAAAGGTTTGCGTAGTAGACTGTGATCCTGTGGCTGTAAGTTGTGCTCAAAGAGTTATAGACAAACTTAATATGTCAGAAAGAGTACGCGTATTTATATCAAGAGGAGAAGATATAGATCCTTCAAAATATTCAGTAATACATATGGCATTACAAGTATTCCCTAAAGATAAAATACTTAAAAATATCTTAAAAAGATGTTCTAGTGAAACCAGAGTGCTAGTTCGTAGTCCCAAAGAGCATCTTAAGTCATTATACTTCAAGGAATTCGAAATTACTGATAATCAATATCAGAATCAATCTATAGATCAAGATAACTGTACAATGAATGCGACTCTATTATTTAGAAAAATAAAGGAGTGAATAAGTGTGAAAAAATACCTTCTTCTGCTAGCAAGCATAGCATCGGTAGTAATGATATTATGGTTAGCTGACTTTAATAAGGTATTTAACGCTATAAAATCTTTTGATATGAGTATCATTATCATAGGATGTGTTCTACAGATAATAACTGTGATGTTGCTTAATATACAATGGTATACAATTAGTATACAAATTGGACAGAAGATATCTTTTAAAAACATTTTTCATATAAATATGGCTGGAACATTTACAGAAAGTATAACTCCTTCAGTAAAATTTGGAGGAGAACTAACAAAGATACTTATGATAAAGTCAATTGCAAACATATCGACAAGCAAGTCAACAGCAATAGTAGGAGTTCAAAAGACAATTAGTATCTTCACATTCATAGTACTCAATATAATATCATTACTTTTATTTATAATTCAAAGTACTAATTTAAGTTCTAATATTATTAATGTAATAGTAATTAGTTTTATAGTATTAACGGTGATATTCGCACTTATAAGCCTAATGCTATTTTACCCACAGAAGATTAAATATATCACCAAATTTATGAAAAATGAAAATAGATTTAAACAAAAAATAGAAGATGGAATTGATGGTTTTAATAAATCTTTTAGAGAAATGATAAAGAATAAAAGATTACTCATTTTACAAACTATACTTTCGATTATTATATGGCAGTTTTATGGAGTAAAAGCTTATCTTATAGCAAAAGGACTAAATGTAGATGTTAGTCTTATACAAATGTCTGTTATAACTTATCTTACATATATGGTATCTATGATTCCATTATTACCAGGTGGTGCTGGTAGTTTTGAAGGAACTATGATTTTACTGCTTACGTCTATCGGGGTACCATCATACAATGGAATGGCAATTTCTATAATGTTAAGATTTGTTACTTTCTGGTTTGTATTTTTAATAAGTGCTGCTTATTTGTTAATTCATCAAATATTTAAAGTAACTAAAAAGAAATTGAAGACTTTAAGTGTATAAAAGAAATTTCAAAAGTCATACTTAGTTAAACTATAACAACTAAGTATGACTTTTTTTAGCTTTCATAAAGAATTAAGTTCAACTCTTCTAAATCCTTAATTATAATAGTTCTTTTGTCAAATGTTAATATACCTTTATCACTTAAATCTCTAAGCTCTCTTGAAAGTGAAGATCTTGAAACATTCATATGCTCAGACCAAGATTTTTTTGAAAAAGATAAAGTTATCTTATTAGAATTATTTTTTTCACATTCATTGATAAGAAAGAAAGCTATCTTTTCTTTAATAGAATTTAAAGAAAGTATTTCGATTTTTTTATTTAATTCTAGTATACGATTAGATACAGACTCTAAAAAGTTTATCATTATTCTCTTATCAATTAAAAACAATTTTAGTAGTTCATTCTTATGAATAAGCAATATATCAGACGGACTACATGCAGAGATGTTAGATGGGTAATATTCAATTTTAGAAAACATTGAGGCATTAGCAATTAGGTCAGGTGCAGTTCTCGTAGTTACTGTTACAACCTTTCCACAAGGAAATATTTTTTGAACATCTATAGATCCAGATAAGATAATTCCTATTGTATCAGCAATCTTTTCATAGGAGAAGACAATTTCATTTTCTTTAAAATGTTCAACTCTATAATTTATACTTCCCAAAAGATGCTCTATATGACTTAAAGCTTGGCCTTTGAATAGACTACATTCTTTAAGAATATTTAACATATTACTTAACTCTCCTTTCTAAAAATAATAAAGTGTTTCCGTAGATACTTCTTTCTGAAATATATTATAGTATAATCTATGAAAGAAGTAAATGATAATGAGATTCAATATTGAAAAGAGGTGAAGATGTGTACAGTTTAGGAATAGATATAGGCTATTCATCTATTAAGTTAACACTTATAAATAAAAACAATGAGGTTAAGTATAAGGAATACTTACTTCATAAGGGAAATATAAAAGAAGCATTTAGAAAATCTATCCATGACTTACTATTAAAATATGATAGAGAAGATATAGGATTTGGAGCTGTAACAGGAAGCGGAAGTGAAATTTTAACTAAAAGCAAAGAAATAGATGCTGTTAATGAGATAACATCCATTATAGAAGGAAGTTTAAATATAGATAAAAATATAGGATCAATTATTGAAATAGGTGGACAAAGTGCTAAATATATAACTGATTTTAGTGAGAATGATAAATCACAAATAAAATTTTCTATAAATTCAAACTGTGCAGCTGGAACAGGGGCATTTTTAGAAGAACAAATATATAGACTAAATCTAAAACTAGAGGACTACTCAAAGTTAACAGACAGAGCGAAAACTATACCAAGAATAGCTGGAAGATGTAGTGTATTTGCTAAAACAGATATAATACATCATCAACAAGAAGGGGTTTCGGTTGAAGATATATTATTAGGGCTTTCATACTCTGTAATTAAGAACTATAAAGGAACTATTATAAAGAAACTACCAATTAAGAAACCTATATTATTTATTGGAGGTGTTGCGAGTAATACTAGTATTATAAGAGCATTAGAAGACGTACTTGTATTAGATGAAGATGAATTAATTGTACCAGAATACTTTAGTAATATAGCATCTTTAGGAGCATCTATAATAGCTAAAAAAGAAAACAAAAAGATAAGTATGGAACAAATAATAGAAAGTATAGAGAAATTAGATAAAGTTCAAATACAAGAACATATCAATACATTACCTAAGCTAAAACTATTTGGAGATGGTGATAGTGTAAACAAACATATATGTAAATCTCTAGATAACAGTGAAAATAAATTAGATTGTTTCTTAGGAGTAGATATAGGTTCAACTAGTACAAATTTAGTTCTTATAGATAGTAATAATGAAGTTCTATCATATAAATATTTAAGAACACTAGGTGATCCAGTTGAAGCAGTAAATAAAGGGCTGAAAGAATTAGAAAGTGAATTTAAAAATAAAATAAAAGTTGCGGGAGTAGGAACTACAGGTTCAGGAAGATATATGGTAGGAAAGCTTATAGGGGCAGACATTATAAAGGATGAAATAACTGCTCAAGGGAAAGCCGCAACTACTATAGATAAAAATGTAGACACTATATTTGAAATAGGTGGCCAAGATTCTAAATATATAAGCTGTAAAGATGGAGTAATAACAGATTTTGAAATGAATAAGATATGTGCTGCTGGAACAGGTTCATTCATAGAAGAACAAGCTAAGAAGCTTAACGTTCCTTTAAATGAGTTAAGCCAGTTATCACTTAAGAGTAATTCTGCTATAAATCTAGGAGAGAGATGTACAGTATTTATAGAAACAAATGTAGCTACTAGTCTAGCTAAAGGAGCAGAGATAGAAGATATAGTTTCAGGTCTTTGCTATTCGATAGTTAAAAATTACCTTAATAGAGTAGTAGGACAGAAAAAAATAGGAGAAAAAATATTCTTACAAGGAGGTATTGCTTATAATCAGGGGATAGTAAATGCATTTAGACAAACAATTGGTAAAGAAGTGATTGTTCCACCATTCTTCAGTGTGACAGGTGCTTTAGGGGTAGCTATTTTAGCTAAAGAACAAATGATGGATAGGAAAACTAGTTTTAGAGGATTTAAAATAGATAAAAACTACGATTGGATAAAAGAAAATACTAATAAAGAACTTAAAAAGAACGAGTCAAACATATATGAAGAAACAGAATTACTATATCTAAAAAACTATGATGGAATAATAGATGATAAGAAACAAACAGTAGGGATACCAAGAGTATTATTTTTACACAAACTATTCCCAATGTTTAATATATATTTTAAAACTCTAGGATTTAACGTAATACTTTCAGATCAAACTAATGAAAAAACAGTAGCTTTAAGTCAAGAAAATTCATTAGATGAAACTTGTTATCCAGTGAAATTGATAAATGGACACGTTGCAGAACTAATAAGTAAAAATGTAGACTATATATTTTTGCCAAGTCTTTATACTATGAAGCATGATGTATCAACTACTAGACAAGACTATGGATGTGCATATATGCAACAAGCACCCAAAATAGTTCAACAAACCATGAGACTTGAAGAAAGAGGAATTAAGCTATTGTCTCCAGTTCTATCATTCAACTTTGGCAAAAGATATATGATGAAAACATTATTAGATTTAGGGAAAAGTTTAGATAAAAAAACCATTCAAACTGCTAGAGCTATTCAAAAAGGAATGGTTGCATTAAAAACTTTTGAAAAAAGTGTTGAGAAAATAGGAGATAGAATAATCGAAAACTTAGAACCTGATGAAAAAGTTTTCGTAATAATTACTAGAGCTTATGGTGTAATAGATCCAGTGCTTAACATGGGAATAGCAGAAAAAATTATGAAAATGGGATATAAGGTGATAACATTATCAAACTTACCGGCACATGATCATGATACATCTAAAGAACATCCTAATATGTACTGGCCTTTCGGACAACATATATTGTCAGGTGCTCAAATTGTGAACAAGCATCCTAACCTATATGCTATATATCTAACGAATCATGGTTGTGGACCTGATACAATCTTAGCACACTACTTCAAAGAAGAGATGAAAGAAAAACCGTATTTAGCTATAGAGGTAGATGAACATTCTTCAAGTGTAGGAGTAATAACTAGAGTAGAGGCATTTATTAATAGTATAGGCACTGAAAAAGCTAGTAGTGAAAAGGCAAAGAGCTTAAAGGTTTATTCAGACATGGTAGCTCACAAAGAAGTTAATATGCATAATAACTTAAACAATATAAAAGAGGAAGACTTAGCTTTTATACCATATATGTATCCTTACTCTGATATTTTTAAAGAGATTTTAGTTAAAGAAGGTATAGATACTAAGATATTACCTATGACAGATGAAAAATCTATTGAGATAGGTAGAGAGTTTACTATAACTAAAGAGTACCTTTCACTTACAAGCATGTTAGGAGATGTATTTAAAAAAATAAGAGAATTAAATTCAAGTGAAAATATAAACTTCATAATTCCAACATCTGAAGGAACAGAAGCGAGTCGCCAATATAGTAGGCTAGTAAGAACAAAACTAGATGAAGAAGGATTTGAAAATATAAATGTGATATCTCCATTTATAGAAGATTTGATACTTGAAAGTGAAGAGAATTTAGAGAAGATATTCTTAGGATTTATAGCAGGAGATATAGTTAGATTATCAGATGTATCTAATAGAGAAATAGTATTAAAGAAAATATTAAGCTTAATAAATAATAACAAATTTAGTATAGAGAACTTAAAAGATATTTCAAAAGAAATATATCTAGATTTAAAAAGTGTAGAAATGAAAAAGAAAATCTTAGTAATAGGAGAGCCTATGATACTTTTTAATGATTTTTTAAGTAACTATACACTTAAGGATATTGAAGACCAGAAAAATAGAGTAGTATATGCACCAATGAGTGAATACATGTGGTTTGTATGGAAAGACTTTTTAAGTAACACTAAAGATAAAAAGGTTAAGTCGTTACAAAAAACTATAGAACAAAGATTAAATAAATTAAAATTATATATGAGTAATATATCGGATATGTTACTAGAAGAGACTTCATTTGAGAAAGATTTAGAAGAATTAGTATGTATAGCTGATGAAAATTTAAAGAAGTATTCAGGAGGAAACGGTAGATATAGACAAGCTAAAACTCTAGGAAATTTAAAGAATATAGATGGGATTTTAACGTTAGCATCTATGTATGAGAACACAAATACTATATTAAATATAATTGAAAAAGAAACTAATCAAGATAAATCAAAACCAATTCTAAACTTAACATTCGACGGAAATAAAAATAAGAGTGATGAAATGAAAGTAGAGTCTTTTATGTATTATATATAGACATAAGGAGTGATAAATTGGTTTTAGTAATGGATAGAGTATATAAAGACTATGGTGATATTAAAGTATTAAAAGACATGTCCTTTGGTGTAAATAGAAAAGAGATATTTTGTGTACTAGGACCTTCTGGATGTGGAAAATCTACAATTTTAAATCTTATATCAGGACTAATTAGTCCTGATATAGGACTTGTAAAAAATGAAGCTGAAAAAATAGGATATGTTTTTCAAGAGGATAGACTTATTCCATGGAAAACGGTATATGAAAATATACAAATAGTTGGAGATAACAAAGCTAAAATAATTAACTTAATTGATGATATGGATTTAAAAGGATTTGAAAATAAGTATCCTAGAGAATTAAGTGGAGGAATGAGACAAAGATGTTCCATAGCAAGAGCATTTAACTATAATTCAGAACTATTGCTTATGGATGAGCCTTTTAAATCTTTAGACTATAACTTAAGAATTAGTATGATAAATCACTTAATAAATATATGGGTAAAGAGTAAAAACTCTATAGTGTTTGTAACGCATGAGATAGATGAAGCCTTACTTCTAGGAAATAGAATAATGGTGTTGTCTAATAGACCAACGTCTGTAAAAAAGATTTTTAATATAGGCACTAATCAAACAGAGAGAAAGCTAAATGATAAAAATCTTAATAGAATTCGTAATGAAATAATAGAAATATTTATTACACAAAAAGAGGAGGAATATAAAAAATGAAAAAGATTGCTGGCTTACTACTAATTCTAGTACTATCAATAGGGATACTAGGAGGATGTACAAATACTAAGAATACTGAAAAAACTGGACAAGCAATAGATAAGTCTAAAATAAAGAGTAATGGTAATGAAAAGATTAATATTAAGGTAGTATCACCAGAGGGAGCGCCCACATTAAGTATGATAAAAATGTTTAAAGAAAAACCTGTGATAGGTGAAAATGTTGAAATTGACTATGAAAATATAAAATCACCAGATGTATTGTCCTCTAAATTGATGGCAAATGAAGCAGATATAGCAATAGTACCAACTAATTTAGCAGCTACTATTTATAACAAAGGGCTTCCATATAGACTTGTGGCATCTAATGTTTGGGGATCATTGTACTTATCAAGTGTTGAGGATATAAAAACTTTTGATGACTTGAAAGGAAAAGAAATTTATACTATGGGACGCGGACTAACACCGGATATAGTATTTAGGTATTTATTGGAGCAAAATGGAATAGATCCTGAAAAAGATGTAAGTTTAAAATATCTTACTGGAGGAACAGAACTAGCATCTAGTCTTATAGCAGGTGAAAGCAAAACATCTCTAATTCCAGAACCTGTGCTTTCAAAAGTTCTTATGAAGAAAAAGGATATAAAAGTAGTATTAGATATTCAAGAAGAGTGGTCTAAGGCTACTAAAATGGAAAATGGTTATCCACAAGCATCTTTAATAATAAAATCAGATATTATAGAAAATCATCCAGAAGTTGTAGAGGCTTTTCTTAAAGAGTTTAAAAGCAGTATAAACTGGGCTAATGAAAATCCAACACAAGCGGGAAATTACAGTGAAGAGTTAGAAACTGAACTTAATGCAAAGGTAGTTGAAAGTGGAATAGAAAGAACAAATATAAAATATGTAGATGCTCTTAATGCTAAAGAATCTATAAAAGCTTACTTCAATATATTAATGGATTACTCACCTGACTTATTAGGAGGAAAACTACCAGATGAGGAATTTTACTATACAAAATAAAAAGCATAGGGAAATAGCAATTACCACTATCTCTGTTATGTTACTATTAATTTTATGGAAAGTCATATCTATTTGGGTGGGGAAGGAAATAATTATTCCTTCTCCAGAAAGCACATTTAAAGAGATGATAGTAATTATTAAAAGTGATAAGTTTTTACCTTCAATAATAAATACATTAACTAGAACTGTAATAGGATTTTCATTCGCATTTATTTTATCTATAGTCCTTGGTATGATAGCTGGCTTTTTTAAACCTATATATTACTTATTAAGACCTGTAATATTATTAAACAAAGCTATACCAACTATGTCTATTATACTTATTGCACTTATATGGCTGAAGTCAGAAATAGCACCTATTTTAGTTGGATTTTTAGTTATATTTCCAATACTATATAGCAATGTTGTTCATGGAATAAGAAATATAGATAAAAAACTATTAGAAATGGCTAGACTATATAAAATAAGAAAGTTAAAAATAGTAAAAGATATATATCTTCCATCAATTAAATCTCATTTAATTACTGGATCTTCATTAGCTATGGGACTTAATTTAAAGGTAATAATAGCAGCAGAAGTTCTAAGCCAACCTAAAGTTTCAATAGGTACAAGTTTTTATATTGAAAAAGCAAATTTAAATACATCAGGGGTATTTGCATGGTCAATAATAGCTGTTGTAATAGCAGCTATTCTGGATGGTATTATTAGGGTGATAAAAAACAGCACAATAAAATAAATTAAGATGACAAGAGATATTAAAGTTATAGATAAATAAAATATTTTAACCATGACTTCTCATTATTTTAGTATAAACTGCAAGCTTAAGGGCAGATTAATAGAATATTTAGAATATGTATCCACGGATACGTAATGTTTAAGAAGATCATGATATATTTAAGAAAATAACAGTTAAAGAGGAAAAATAAAGATATTAATAATAATATTTAAGGAGGAATTAATATGGAATTAATAAAAAATATTGTAAGGGGAAAAGCAATAGATTTTGATAGTTTAGTAAGTGTTAATGAGGGGCAAATAGAAACTAAAACTCTAGCTCAGAAAAAAGGAGTAGGGCTTACTGCACTAGCATTTGGAAAAGGTGAGGGCGTAGGACCACATACAGCTAATGGAGATGCACTTATATATATTCATGAAGGAGTTGCAACTGTAACTATAGGGGATGAAGTGCAGGAAGCTACTAAGGGGCAAGTAGTTTTAATGCCTACAGGAATTCCGCATCAAGTTACAGCTAAGGAAGATATGAAAATGCTTTTAGTAGTAGTTAGAGAGGATAATTAAGATGAAAGTTATTAAAAATATAAGCCCTATCAACCCAATGAAAATTAATGATATAATTAGTAATAGTAGTGGATCTATTGCAAGTAAAGCAATATGTAATACTGAAAGTACAGATATTAGGTTTTTTTCTTACGCAAAAGATGAAAGCATAAGTAAAGAATTTCAAGAGGAAGATTCTATTATTTATATAATAGAAGGAGAGTTAAAAGTTTTATATGATGAAGAAAACGAGAAAAAAGAAGTTACCCTAAAAGAAGGAGAATTGATAGCTCTACCAAGTAACTTAAATTATGGAATATATGCAACGAAAGATTCAAAGTCATTTAATATACTAGTTAAATAATGAGGTGTATGGTTGTATGTTTAAATATGCTCACAAGTTAAAGCCTGTATTATTATTTAAAGATATGGAAAGTGATGAAATAGCTAAAGTATTGAATTGCTTATCATATTATCAACGTGAATATGATAAAAATGAGTTTATAATTTTACAGGGAGATGAACTAAAGGAAATAGGAATAATTATTGAAGGTGAAGTAATAGTAACTAAAGATAGGCCAGATGGTGATTATGCTATTGTAGATGTTCTAAAAAAGTACGATACCTTTGGAGAAGATATAATTTATTCTGGGTTAAAGAGTTCGCTATATACACTTAGAGCTAAAAAACATACTACTATTATATATATAGATGGTAAGAAGATTTCAAGTGATGAGAGCACCAGTTGTAAATATAGAAGTAAAGTAAATCTTAATATGTTGAGAAGATTAGCTGAATATAGCATATTTATAAATACTAAGATGAAGTATATGGGAATTAAATCTCTTAAAAAGCGAGTAGCTACATTCTTACTTGATGAATTCGAAAGATATAAGTCAAATACGTTTAGTATAGATATGAATAGAGAGGAAATGGCGGATTTTCTTAATGGTACTAGGCCAGCAGTTTCTAAAAATATTAATGCAGTATAAAAAAGATGGTATGATTGAATACAACAAAAATACTTTTACTATAAAAAATATAAGTAGATTGTTAGATGAACTAAGTTAAAAAATAAATCCTAATATATTATATATTAGGATTTTATTTTTTAGTAATAAGACTTATTTTTAGTTTAAAGTTTTTAGGGGTAGTTCCTGTGTACTTCTTAAAAACGGATGTAAAGTAAGCCTGATTACTAAAGCCTAAAAGGATTGCTATATCTAAAATAGATTTTTGAGAATGACAAAGAAAGAACTTACTTTTTTCTATGCGAGTATGATTCAAATAGTCTGAGAAACGCATTTTCATTTCCTCTTTGAACAAATTACAGAAATAGTATTTATTTAAATGAACATGATCAGATATCTCATCTAAACTTAATGGTTGTCCTAAATTATCATGTATGTAATTTAGGGCTTTTCTTATATAAGGATTATTAGTTTTAAATTTAGTTAATCCAGTTATAGTTTGAACACTAAATCCGACAATTGCGTAGCCACATAAATCAATAACTCCACCAATATCAGTAGCTTTCTCAATATACTTTATTGAATCTTGATGCATAGCTTTAGCACTATATGGTGACACGCCTTTCTTTATTACATTATGACAAATCACGGATAATAAAGAAATCATATGATTTTTTACAGATCTTAAGTCATGACTTTCATACGAATCACAGAAACGATTTTTATTAAAAAATTTATTAAATATATTTAAGCTCGTATTAGAATCACCACTCAAAATACTATTTAATAAACTAGTTTCAAAGTCATGATCATGGTAGTACTTATCTCTATTATGTTTAGGAAAATGAATTTTATCAAGCATATTATACACCTCAAAATGAAAATGATAATAATTATCATTATATCATAAAAAAACTGTAAAGTGTAATTTAAATTATAAAATATATGCAGTCACAATATATTATAAAAGAAAGTAAGGATTTTATAAAAACATAGATATTAGAAATGATATATTTTATACATAAACAATATTGAGAATCATTATCATGGAAGGGAGATTTACTAATGAAGAAAATAGCAGTATACGGAAAGGGCGGTATAGGAAAATCAACTACAGTTTCTAATTTATCAGCAGCACTTTCTACTTTAGGATATAAGGTTATGCAAGTAGGCTGTGATCCTAAAGCTGACTCCACTAAGAACCTTATGAAGGGTAAGTTCATACCTACAGTTTTAGATGTTCTAAAAGAAAAAGAAGATAATGTAGAGATAGAAGATATAGTATTTAAGGGTTATAACGATATTTTATGCGTAGAAGCGGGAGGACCTACTCCTGGAGTTGGGTGCGCAGGTAGAGGAATAATAACAGCTTTTGAGAAGTTGGAAGAGCTAGAAGTCTTTGAAGAATATCAACCAGATATAGTTATATATGATGTTTTAGGAGATGTAGTATGTGGTGGATTTGCTATGCCAATTAGAAATAACTATGCTGAAGAAGTATATGTAGTTACATCGGGTGAAATGATGTCTATGTATGCAGCTACTAATATATCAAGCGCGGTAAATCAGTTTAAAAAGAGAGGATATGCAAGATTAAAGGGACTTATTTTAAATGCTAAGAATGTAGAAAATGAGGTTGAGTTAGTTGAAAAGTTATGTAAGGAAATAGACACAAGAATATTTCACTATATACCTAGAAATAAACTTGTGCAAGAAGCGGAAAATGAAGGAAATACAGTAGTAGAGGCTTTTGCTGATTCGGAAATGTCAAATATTTATATAGAATTAGCTAAAAAATAATGGAGGGATAAAATGAAAAAATACTAGTATTGATGCTTTCGACAGCTATTTTACTTTCAGGTTGTGGTATAAATGTACAAAACGCAGATAAGTCAGGTAAAGCAGATACACAGAGTACAGCATCACCAAAGAAAGAAAGTGAGTCTAGTGAAGCTAGTAATTTAAAGATACCTAAAGATGCAAAAATAGTAGCAGGTACAGTTATGGCCTCAGAACTACTAGATTTACTAGATATAGAATTAGTAGGAGTTCCTAGTACAAAAAAAGGCTTACCAGAAAGATATAATGGACTAACAGAAATAGGGATGTCTATGAAGCCAGATATAGAAAAAATAGTTTCATTAGGAACGAATGTGTTAGTAACAGATTCAACTTTAAAGGAATCGTTAGACGTACAATTAAAGGGAAAAGATATAGATATAATATACATGAACAATAATTCTTATGAAGATTTAATCAAAACTATAGAATCACTAGGAAAAGCATTTGAAAAAGAAGATAAAGCTGAAAAGGTTATAAAAGATATGAAGCAAAAAGAAGAGCAAATTATGAAAAAGATAGAAGGTAAGAAGAGTCCTAAAGTCATGGTTATATTTGGAACAACAGAAAGCTTTATGTTAGCAACTAAAGATTCTTTTGTAGGAAGTTTAGTGGAGAAACTAGGGGCTACTAACATAACAGAAGAAATTGACCAAAAGGGAACTACACCTTACGTTCCGTTTAGTCTAGAGCAAGTGGCTAAGTTAGATCCTGATATGATACTTTGTTTAACTCATATGGAAGTAGAGGCGAGTAAAGCTGCATTTGATAAAGAGTTCTCTAAAGGGCTGTGGAAAAATATGCACGTAATAAAAAATAATAAAGTATATAGCTTAGATCCTGAGTACTTTGGAGTAACTGCAAATAGTAGAGCAAGTGAAAGTTTAGAAAGACTAGCAGATATACTTTATAAATAGGAGATTAATATGGCAACAAAACTGGTGGAAAAAAGCGAGAATAAAATAATAATAATTAGTATTTCTATAATGCTATTGATATTTTCAATTGTACTTTCAATTAGACTTGGAAGCGTAGATTATACTCTAGGTGAAATAATAAATTTAATGAAGAGCAGTGAAATGACTCCCGATAAAAATGTGATTTTATATATAAGACTTCCAAGAATCATACTTTCAATGATATTAGGAGCTAACTTAGCAGTATCCGGAGCACTACTTCAATCAGTTATGCAAAATCCATTAGCAGATCCAGGACTAACAGGTGTGTCATCAGGTGCTAGCTTAGCAGCTATAATTGTAATGTTAATGTTCCCAATGTATTCTAATTTAGTTCCTTTAGTTGCATTTTTAGGTGGTACAATAGCGTGTGGTCTAGTTTATATGCTAGCTTGGAAAGATGGTATAAAACCAGTAAGAATAATATTAGCAGGTGTAGCTGTGAATGCTATGCTAGGTGGAGGTACAAACCTTCTGTCAATATTATACAACGATAAAATACAAGGGATACTTTTATGGGTAAACGGAAGTATTAGTGGAAAGAATTGGGCAGATATAAAGCTTATAAGTATATATAGTTTTATAGGACTAATTTTGTCCATACTTTGTATAAGAAAGGCTAATATACTTCAGCTGGGAGATGAAATGGCAACAAACTTAGGTGTAGATATAAGTAAGTATAGATTAATAATATCTTTAGTTGCAGTATTTATAGCAGCAGTATCTACATCATTAGTAGGTATTATAGGATTCGTAGGTCTTGTAGTTCCTCATATATCAAGACTTCTTATAGGTTCAGACTATAAATATTTACTACCTTTAAGCATAATAATCGGAAGTATATTACTTGTATTAGGAGATACATTTGCTAGAACAGTTGCAAGTCCTATAGAATTGCCTGTAGGTATAATAATGGCTATAATTGGCGGTCCATTCTTCCTATATTTATTAAGAAAGGGGCAAAAGCAATGATAGGTGCTGAGAAGTTATGCATAGGGTATGAAGAGAAAATTATAGTAAATGATTTTTCGTTTAATGCAGAAAAAGGAGAAGTTATATCTATAATAGGGCCTAATGGATCAGGAAAATCTACTTTACTAAAAGCTATATCAAGATTCATAAAAGCTAAAGAAGGTTTAGTTTATTTTGATAAAAGAGATATGAGTAAAATGAACATAAAAGATATAGCTAAAGAAATGGCATCGCTATCACAGTATAATAGAAGCCCAGAAGATATAACAGTGAAAGAGTTAATTTACTACGGAAGAGTACCTCATAAGAAGTGGTATGAAAAAAGAAATTCTGAAGATGAAGATATAATAAGTTGGGCCATCAAGGAAACCTCATTAGGAGGATATGAGAATAAGAAGGTATCTTCACTTTCTGGTGGTGAAAGACAAAGAGTTTGGATAGCGATGGCTTTAGCACAAAAACCTAAAATTCTTTTGCTAGATGAGCCTACCACTTATCTAGACATATGCCATCAGTTAGAGGTAATGGAACTTATAAGGAAGTTGAATAAAACTTTAAACCTTACAGTAATTATGGTCTTACATGACTTAGGCCACGCTGCTAAATATAGCGACAAAGTTATAGTAATTAAAAGAGGTAACTTAGTAGTAGAAGGTTCTCCGGAGAAAGTCTTAACTAGAGAACTTATAAAGGATGTCTATAATGTAGACACATGTATAAGAAAAGATATCATAAAGGGTGAGCTTATGATATATCCTATAGAAGTTTGTAAAAGAGAAGAAGGACGTGAAGCTTATGAGTAGTTTAAATACTATACTAAAATTAACAGATATAAATACCAGAGAAGATATTAAACCATTGTCTTATGCAATGTTTCCAGGAACTCACTGTCCATTATTTGGTGTGACTATGATAGCATCATTTATAGAAGATTTAGTAGTCGTAGTTTTAGGAACACAGGAATGCACTTATTACTCTAAAGACTTTGCATACTTGAGACAAAAAGGAAAAGATAATTTCTATTCTTTAGTTGTTAACAAGCATGATATAACGTTTGGCTGTGAAGAAAAGATAAAAGAAGCTATAAAATATATAGACATGAATATGAAGCCAAAAGCAATAATGATGGTAACAACTTGTGTATTAGAAGTTATAGGTGAAGATACAGAAGGGATAAAGAACTTATTACAGGACGATATAAATGCTAAACTTTTAGTAGTAAAGACAGAACACTTTAAATGCAATAATCATATTGTGGGCATGGAAGATGCGCTAGAGGAACTAATAGTCCTAATGGAACCTCAGCAAAAAGAAAAGGGAAGCATAAATATACTAGGTCATAGACAGCATGATATAGAAAAGACAGAATTGTTTAAAATTTTAAAAGATGAAAATATAAAAATAAATACTATAATACCATCAGAATCAAGTATAGAAAGTTTAGAAATAGCACCAAGAGGGGAACTAAACTTAGTAACAGATTTTGTAGCACTACCTTTAGCTAGAGAAATGGAGAAGAAGTTTGATATACCTTTTATATATTTTGACAAGTATTTGTCTATGGAAAGGATAAAAGAAGGATATACAAAGATACAAAATGTTCTCGATATAAATATATCAGACAGATTGAAGGCAAAAGAAAAAGAACTTGAATTAATGATTGAAGAAGCTAGAGAAAAGTTAAGTGGAAAAACCTTCATGTATGGAAATACTCCTATGAACGCATTTGAGGTTTCAAGCTTTTTAAGTAGTATAGGTATTGAACCTATAGTTATACAAGCAAGAGACTTATATGAGAATGATAAAATATATATAGAAGAAATAAGAGCAAGAAATTATAATCCATACGTAACTAAAATAGCTAATATATCACCTTTAAGAAAGCTTTATGATGAATTTAAGCCAGACTTTTATATAGGTCATGAAAACCCTATGGAATTAGCTAGAAGAGGTATAGTTCAAGTAACATTAGATGAGGCAACTAAGGGGTTAGGATATGAAGTATGTATGACTAGTATAAAGAAGATATTGCTATGTTTAGAACAGAGTAAATCGATGGGAGGTATAAAACATGGAGCTATATAAATTTTTTCCTAAACCGTCAGATAGAATGGGAACTATATGGACTCTTAGCTCTATAGATGAAGTATATATAGTAGAGTTTGGCCCAGCTGGAACTACTCACTTTGCTATTGAAGGTATGATGCAGTTAAATGGAGAAAGTAAGGCTAGTGTATTTACAACAGACTTAGATGAGTCGGATGTGTCTTTTGGAAAAACTGAAAGATTGGAAAAAGCTATAGTAGAAGTTGATCAGAATCATAATCCCAAAGTAATATTTGTAATGGCATCTTCAATATCTGCAATAATAGGGACAGATATTGAAAACGTATGTATTAATCTTGAAGACAAAGTGAATGCAAGGCTAATTCCTATAACTACAGGGGGATATAACGGTGATTATTCTTTAGGTATAGAGAAAACACTTGAAATGTTATGCAAAGAAATTGTAAGAACGAGTGATACTAAAAAGAAAAATACTTATAATATCATAGGAAGTAATATAGATATGTATAACTTTTTATCCGATACAGAGGAAATAAAAAAGATGATGAAATGTGCATTTAATATGGATGTAAATACTACATTTACAGCATATACATCAATAGATGAAATAGAAAATGCAGGTAGCGCTGAGATAAACTTAATTTTAAGAAACGAAGGAATAAAGGGAGCTAAAATATTAGAAAAGTCAAATAGTATTCCTTATCACTATGGAAGACCTTATGGACTTAAAGGAACAATGGATTGGATAACAAATATAAGTGAGAAACATAATTTAATTATAAATGAACAGTATATAAAAGATGAAGTATCTAGGCTAAGAAGAAATATGATTAGCTATAAAATGATGACGAGGGAACTTAAAAACAAAAAAGTAATTTTAGTAGGAGATTTAGACGTAGTAGTTGGACTAACTTCATTTGTAGAGGAGATAGGGCTTTTAGTTGAAAAAATCATAGTTAAGCATAGCACTTCTAAAAAAGTGAAAGAAACTGTACCTGAAAGATATAAGAAAATAATAGAATTTGATTTAAGTGAAATGGAGATAGAAAAATATTTAAACTCTCAAGAAATATACCTTCTACTAGGGGATGGAGGTACTTTAAAGCTTCAGAATAAAAGTGAATTAAAGTTCCAAATCTCAAATCCAAATCTTTTGAAACATAATATTTATCCATATACACCTTTCGTAGGATTTAGTGGAGCACTATATCTTATACAATGTTTATATGAACTGGAAAAAGGGAAGCTAGCAGTATAACAAAACATATATGTATTTAAAATTGTTAATATGAGCACTATTAATATTAGTATGAATTACTAATTTGATAGTGCTTTTAGTATATTATTTTCTTAAAAAACAACAGTATTTTTTATAAACAATCTCATTTAGATTATAATAAAATTAACCTTATGAGATAATGAATATCATTTACATTCTATTTGAGTAGGGGGATAAAAAATGAGTTCAAAATATAAGGAATACTGGTATTGGGGAAACATGGTCTTAACAGATCAACCCTTGTGGAATAGTTCATTTAAAAATCTATCATTAACTAAAGATTCTATATTCATATATTCATTCATAATGGATAAAAATAAGGATGTATTTAAAAATAGTTGGGCATATTATCCAGATATTAAATCTTTGCTAGGATTTATTGAGTATGTTTTTCTACCAACAGCTTTCTTCACATGGCTTGATAATGAAACGGAGGGATTTAAAACTCCTATAGCTACCGTAGATGAAGTTTTGAATGTAATGGTTGAAAAAGACAGACCTGAATCTGATATATTGACCATGAGAGAACAGATAAAAGATTTAAGAACATTATGGTTAATGGATGATTCTGATAATATAAGAGAACTTAAAAACTTCTCAAAAGAATTTAATAAGCAATGGAAAGAATACGATGATAGATTATTATACTTTAGAGTTTTTCAAAGGTCTACAGAAATAGGCGAGTTCGTGTTTACAGGAGAAGAGAATAACTTTTTTGAAGAAATAATGGAAGAAGACATAGGTATGACAAAAATACAATGGAAGGAAACATGTGAAAATATATATGATAATAAATTCTTGAAAAATAGATTTATTGATATATTAAATCATAAAGTAGGATGCTTAGTTTGATAAAAATTAATAGAAAGTAATGGAGGAGATATGAGTATGGCAAACATGAAAGGACCACGTTTTAAGCTATGTAGAAGGCTAGGACTAAATGTAATTGGACACCCAAAAGCAATGGATCGTGCAGGAAGAGGAACTAGTAGAGCAGATAAAAAGTTATCAAATTACGGAGAGCAGCTTTTAGAAAAGCAGAGACTAAGAGCATATTATGGAGTCATGGAAAAACAGATGAAAAAATATGCAGATAGAGCTATGAAAGCTCCTGGAATATCAGGTGAAGAGTTAGTTAAATTGTTAGAATGTAGACTAGATAATATGGTTTACAGAATGGGGTTCGCCTCATCTATCCGTCAAGCTAGACAGATGGTAAATCATGGACATATACTTGTAAACGGATCAAAAGTAGACAGACCATCATTTGAGGTAAAGCCAGGTGACGAGATAAGCATGAAAGAGAAGTCTAAGAAAATAGATTTATTCAAAGAAAACTTTGAAAGCAACCTAAATACTTTATCTTATATAGAAAAGGATAAAGAAGATTTAAAAGCCAGACTTTTATCTATACCTGATAGAAACGACATTCCTATAATTATAAATGACTACTTAATTATTGAGTATTATTCTAAGTAGTTAATACTATCATTAATAAAATAAAGAATGAAAATTTTAGAGAGGCATATATGTCTCTCTATTTTTATATATAATTTCTTAATTATATAACTTAACCTGCATCTTGATAGATCGAGAAATATAAGACGAGTAAGAATGGACACCGAATTACAGGTGAGAAAAAAGCACACTATAAATTTGATGTAAATGGTAATTACATTAAAGTAGCTTATTATTATCCTCATGGATGGATTTTAAAAGTAGAAGATTTGATTGGTATTTATAGTGGTGAATATGATTTAAGTTATGGTCGATGGGTTAAGGGAAGAGCTCTAGGCTATGATGAAATAAATATGTGGATGAGGGTATATGATATAAATATTAATCAAAACCATTGAGTCTTTAAAAATTAAGATTGATGAAACCTTGATTGGCTTTTAGTCTTTCAAAGTTTTTCATTTGAAAAATTATTCTGAGACAAAACGAAATCGAGAAAAGGTCAATGGTATATGGGGCACACACAGAAAATAAATATAGCGGATGGCATAAGAAATACATAGACGATGAAATTACTAAACAAGAATTTAAAGATTGATATAGAATGTCAAAAACTATAGACCTGAGAGTCCATCAGCAAATGGGAGTCATAAACATGAATAAAGGAGTGTCTTAAATGCCAACAGAAAAAGCAGATATTTTTATGTTAGCAAAATTCGGCGATTTAGATTTATTTAAGAAGAAATTCGAGAAGTGACTAAGTAATTATACTCATTTATCAATACTTATTTTTTTGAGTTAATACTTCAACTATGACGTTCTTTAATAAATTAATCAACATACTTTTACTCTCGTATTATTTTTATTTATATCAGGCGCTAGGAATTACTATCTGCTTTTCGACTGCAGCAACTATTAATAATATTTAATTAATGCAATATTATATCCATTTATAAAAATATGCCTATTTAGTGATATGTTTCTCACCCCATTGATACATAAGTTTAAGTATTGGTACTAATGTTTTACCCTCTTCTGTTAGCGAGTATTCAACCTTTGGTGGAATTTCATTATACTGTTCCCTGTGAATTAAGTTGCTGCTTTCTAATTCTTTTAGTTGGTTGCTTAATGTTTTGTGTGCAATTGGTTCTAACGTATTTTTTAACTTGTTATATCTTATTACTTCAGCTTGGTATACTTCCCATAATATAATCCATTTCCACTTTCCTTCAATGATAGATATTGTATAGTACAGTGGACAACTGTTATATTTACTTTCAAAGCTTTTCATATAATACCTCCTTTACTCACTTTTAGGTTAGTATATAACAAATAAGTGCATACTTATCTATTTTCCTATAATAATATATAATCCATATTATGAAGTCAAGTATATATAAATGGAGGTTGAATTAATGAAAGTAATAGCAATTAACGGAAGTCCAAGAAAAGATAAAAATACTGCTACTCTTCTTAATAAAGCACTTGAAGGAGCAGCTTCACAAGGAGCTGAAACAGAGCTTATTCATCTTTATGATCTGAATTATAAAGGTTGTGTAAGCTGTTTTGCTTGCAAAATGAAAAATGGTAAAAGCTATGGTAAATGTGCTTTCAAGGATGATTTAACACCTATCCTTGAAAAGGCTTCAAATGCTGATGCCATTATCCTTGGTTCTCCAATATATTTTAATACAATTTCGGGAGCTATGAAGTCTTTTTTAGAAAGGTTCATGTTTCCATATTCAATGTATGCTCCTGGTTATCCAAGTCTTTTCGGAAGAAAAATGCCAACTGGGGCCATTTACTCCATGAATGTAACTAATGAACAAATGAAAAATTTAGAATATGAACAAGGTCTTAAATTCGTAGAAGAATATACGTCGAGACTTTTTGGATCCTTTGAATCATTAATTGTAAACGACACATATCAATTTAATGATTATTCAAAATATGTTGTAACAGTATTCGATGAAAAGAAAAAGGCAAAAGTTAGAAAAGAGCAATTTCCTATAGATTGTCAATCTGCTTTCGATATGGGCGTAAGATTTGTTAAACAGGCTAATTTGTAAAAGTATGTAAGTGAATTATTATATTACAATATCTTTGCAAATCTATAAGAGGTCTTACTCTAGTAAAGTAAGGCCTTCAAACCTTATATTAAGCCTATCCTATAAATCTTATTATGAGGATATTGAAAAAGTCTACGTCATTTGTGGTACGGTTCACCGTAACTAATTTTAAATACATTTAAATATATAATTACGTCACAAAAGATTACGATTGTGACTTACTTCATACTTTTCAATTTATCTAACTGTTCTCTAAGTCTTCTATTTTCATCTTTTAGATCTTCCATTTCAACTAATTGAATAATTAAGTTTGGCTTATCTTCTTTAAGTTTCTTAATTTCTTCATATAGCTGCTTTATCTTATCATCTTTAGCCTTTATCTTATCTTTAGGTGTAGCAATTATACTATCATCAGGAACACCTTTTTCAATAGCTAGCTATCAATGATAGGCTAACATAATTGCTAGAGTTTTTTTATTAGTAAGTTTTACTAGCACAACGGGTTAACTTATGATAAAACATAATATAAATAAGAAAAATCTATTTTTAGCTAAACTTTATTCTAATAATATAGAAAGCAGATGTAATCATATTTGGAGCATCACGTTAGAAGTTATTGCTCATAGATATTCTTAAAGCTGAGAATTTTAGGACAGTGGTTGGATTAGGAACTTATGATGTTCACTCACTTAGAGTACAAAGTATAGAAGAGTTTACTAATGTAATAGAAGAATACTTTCTAAAATTGATAAAGAGAAAGTATGGATAACGGCTGACTGTTAGCGTTAGAGATAAGATAATTTAACAATATTAAATTTTAAAATAGAAAGTGATTTAAAAGGTTACTTTCTATTTTTTAGTTAATTACTTACTCTTTTTAATAAAATACGATGTATACTTGACAAACAAAGTACATATGATAAAATAAGAACAATAATGATAATCGTTATCAAATACGAAAGGAGAGATAAGTATGAGTATAGTTATTGTAGGAGGACATGAACGAATGGAGAGGGATTATATAGATGTAGGAAAAAGGCATGGATATAAGATTAAAATATTTACAAAAATGCAAGGTGACCTATGTAAAAGAATAGGAAACCCTGACTATATCGTGATGTTCACTGATGTAGTTTCACACAAACTAGTTAATACTACTAACAAGATAATGAAGAAAAAAAATATACCTAGCTTAAGGCTACACAATAGTAGCATTCAAACATTAGATAATGCCTTAGCTCAAATTAAGTAAAAAGAAATTCATCTAAATCGGAAAGGATGAATAAGTATAATGAGACTATGTTGATATGGACGGAATGTAATAGTGATATCATAAAAAGATGGTCTCAATATTATTTGAAGCTAAAGGTAATATAGCTTTTAGTAAATATAGAAAAGTTAATAAGAATAATTAAAGTCATAAGATATACTATAAGTAATACTTATGACTTTAATTATGCGTTTTAGGTAAGTAGGATAGATAAAACTATGACTGATAGCTATATAGAAAGCTAATTACCTTCCTTTAATATATTAATCATTTTTTACATAGGTAAGTTCAACTATTCCATTAATATTTTTTGTTTCAATAAGTTTTAATTTGATTTGGGGATTGTTTCTTAAAAATAGAGGAATGCCATCACCTAAAATAGTTGGAATTATAGATATAATATACTTATCTATTAAATCTTGCTTGATAAACTGGTCAATTAACTTTCCGCCACCAACGAGCCAAATATCTTTTCCTTGTTGCTTCTTTAGATTCTTGATAAATTCAGTAATATTTTCTGATATAAACTCTACATTGTTATCAGGTTCATATTTCTTTGTAGTTGCTACATAACACTTTTTCCCCTCATATACCCAAATATCAGGAGAAAGCTCATTAATAACCTGATCATATGTAGTTCTACCCATTACAATCGTATCTACAGTACTATAAAATTTATCATATCCGTTATCAGTATTATCGTTATCGCTATCTCCACTTAACCAATCAATAGAACCATTACTTCTTGCTATATATCCATCTAAACTTGCTGCAATGTAGAGTACTATATTTCTACTCATAAAATTATCCTCCTTAACTTATATATAACTTAATTATATCAGACTTATAAAATTACATACTAGAATAATAAAGGTACTGAAGGTTATAAGATTAGACATATAGAAGCTATATTATTAAATTGTTCGTTAGTCTTCATAGTTTGCTTGACAGATACAAGGATATAAGAACGTAGTTCTCAGAATTTTTGTTTATCAGAGAGTTCATATTGCAGCCATACGATGAGTTGGTCATACCAGTATAGTAATAGCCCAACTTATATAAATCATATTAAATGAGATTAATGTTAATGTTTAAGGATAAGGGTTTATATACTTTATCTAATCAGAGAAGGATTAAGTTAACTTAAATCGAGAATATGTATAGTCAATAAGATGTATATGATATCTTAGAGTGTATGATTTTTTTAATTGACATGAAAACTCTAAATGGTGTACATTACAATTAGAAAGAAAAAATTATAATAAAATATATTTATTGGGAGAGAAGAAATGAATTATTTAGGAATCTTACATGGTTTAGTTGCATTTATACTAATAGGAGTTTTTCATCCTATTGTAATAAAAGCAGAGTATTATTTAGGAAGAAAAAGTATAGTTATTTTCATAATAGCAGGTATATTTTCCTTAGTTGCTTCACTAAATACAGAAAGTATTATATCAAACTCTTTTGGTATATTCGCATTTTGTTGCTTCTGGAGTATAAAAGAAGTCATAGAGCAGGAAGAAAGGGTACTAGCAGGAAGATTTCCTAAGAATCCTAAAAGAGATTATAAAGAAAAAGAAAAGTATCCTAACTAGAATATACTATCTTTATTAAACTCAAATTATATCATATAATAATGATAATGAATATTATTTGCATTTTCTAATATGTAAAGAATGGGGATAGGAAATGGAGAAAAATATAAATGAAGTATACTTTAATCTGATGGAAAAGAAATTTTTAACTAGAACTATGGATAAGCCTACGCTTATTGAGTATAGAGTAAAGGACGACTTAGGTACTGGAATGATAAGTCGGGTGATACTAAATAAAGGCTTAGAATTTTGTATATGTAGAGATCATACTCTTAATAGAGAGTTACTAAATTCTGAACTTAACGAGAAGCGATTTATAGAAATTAACTACTGTATAAGCGGAAAAGGAAGTATAAAATTAGCAAGTGAAAAAAACTGCATTAACCTAGAAAAAGGAGACTTAATGTTTTACAGAAACGATAAGTTGGAGAAGACAGAAAGATTTAGTATGGAGCTTAATAACTATACTGGAGTTATAATAGGACTAGATGGTGATGAGCTTAAAAAGATTTTCTTTCCTGAACGTGAGAAAGAAATGTTAGAAGAGTGGGATAGATCTATAGAGTCTATATTTAAGGGAAGCACTCACTTTAAAGTAAAAGCTCCATCTAGTATAGAGTGGGATATAAAAGATCTTCTTAATTATAACTATAAATTTGAAGATGTTACAAGCTTACTCTTATGTCAAAGTAAACTTATGGAGATTATATCAAAGAGTTTAAACTATGGAATTAATAAAAGAAAAGAAATAAATCTAAGTAAATCAGATATAGAAGAAATATATAAAGCTAAAGATATATTGAATAATAATATAGATGAACCACCTAGTATAGAAGAGTTAGCAAGCCTTTGTAGCACAAACACATATAAGTTAAAGAAAGGATTTAAAGAGTTATTTAATAATACTCCTTACGGATATCTAAGAGAAACTAGAATGCATAAAGGAAAATATCTACTTGAGAATACAGACATGACTATATCAGAGATTGCAAGTAGTGTAGGTTATACTAATCCAAGCAAATTCTCAGAAGCATTTAAGATTAAATATAATATAACGCCTAGTGAGTGTAGAAAAGTTAATAAAAATATTTAAAGTCATAAGTAATAGAAAATATTATTTATGACTTTTTCTTTTTGGAGCAGAAAGAATACTAACCAGAGTTGATAATTGTTATCAATACGGATACAATTTACATAAAACGTGAGGAGGGATTAATTTGAGTGAAGCTGTAACAAATCAAAAAGAAAGGCAAAAACAATTTATTTTATCAAGTAACATGTGGAAGGTAATGTTTGAATTATCATGGCCAGCAGTTATAGCTATGGTTTTATACGGTCTAAATTCAGTAATAGACGGTATATTTGTCGGAAAGTTTGTGGGAGAAAGTGCACTAGCAGGTGTTTCAGTAGCTTATCCTCTTTCTCAAATTAGTGTAGGGCTAGGATCTCAAATTAGTGTAGGGCTAGGATCTCTAATTGGAGTCGGAGCTGGTTCAGTTCTTAGTATAGCGCTAGGTAGTAAAGATAAAAGAACACAAGAGCGTCTAATAGGAAATGTTAACTACCTTTCTATTGTATCAACACTTATATACATGGTATTAGGACTATTTTTTTCGACTCAGCTAGTAAAAATTATGGGAGGGGTAGGAGAATCTTTAGTTTTAGGAGATAGTTACTTTAGAATTACAATCTTTGGTTCAATTTTCTGGATATATGGACTAGCAGGGAATATGATTGTAAGGTCTGAAGGAAAAATGAAGTCAGCAGCATTAATGATGGGAATAGGATTAGTTGTTAATATAATCGCTAACTATATTTTAATTGTAAATTTAGGGCTAGGAGTAGAAGGAGCTGCATGGGGAACAAATATCGGTATGTTTGTATATACTCTTTTGGGTTGGATTTATTTTGGAAAGGGATTTTCTTCTTTTAAAACAAAAGTTTTTTCAATCTATAGAGACAAAGATATTATAAGTTCAATTATACGTTTAGGTACGTCATCTCTTATTATGATTATAATGAACTTAGTTCAAGCAGTTATTGTTTTTAATGCGCTAGCTAAATATGGTACAGTTGCAGATATAGCATTTTATGGCGCAGTATATCGTATATTCACATTTTTACTAACACCTATATTTGGACTAATGCGCGCATTACAACCAGTAGCCGGTATTAACTATGGATCAGAGCAATACGAGCGTGTTATTAGTTCTTTTAAAACTTTTATAGTTGCATCTACAATATTAACATTACCATTTTGGATTATTTCTATGTTATCTCCAAATTCTATTTTAGGACTAATGCTACCAGATCAAATATTCTCGGGAACTCAATTAATGTGTTTTAGAATTTATATGGCGATACTTCCATTATTATCAACAATTTTTATGGCAATGACATTTTTCCCTGCTATAGATAGAGGAAGACCATCAGCTATAATAGGGATTGTAAGACAGCTAGTTTTCTATGTACCAGTAATGATAATTTTGCCTAAAATGATAGGGGTTCTAGGTATATATTATGGAACATTTGGAATAGACGTAGTTATTGTAATGGGAACTATTATTATGGTTAAAAAAGAATTTAACGCATTAAGATCAAAGCAAGCATATTAAACTTTAAGATTATAGTAAATAATAAAGGAGTAATAAGTTATTTATTATAATTAATAGTATATAGTGTAGATAATAAGACTTCTTGAAGTGGTGCTACTTTCAGTATTAATAGTAGCAGTTTCAGGGAGTCTTTATTTTTATATAAACTTTTATAATATAGTAGCAATTAGTAGAATAACTTGACAGTATAAATATCATATGCATATAATGGTACCAACTAGGCAACGTTACACCATAAATGTATTATAGTTACAATAGATAGATTTTTATATGATTTTAAGTACTATACAAATCATTTTTTAAATGTACTTAATAATATACATAAGTAATAAAGTTGTTAAATAGAGAAAGGAGGATAAATTATTATGAGAACTCGTAAACTCTTAGTAATAGCAATAGCATGTGTTTTGGTGTTTATGATAGGAGGCTGTGACTCAGATCAATTAAAAGCAGAGTTAACTAATAGCAAACTATCTAATTCTATTCTACATCAAACATTTAATTATGAAGAAGCTACAGAAGCAGAAGTGTTATCAATATTTAATACAGTAGGAGATATAAAAATATCACGATCTGAAAGTGATAAAGTTATTGTGATCGCTCAACTAGAACAAACAAAAGAACTTAAGGATATAGATAAAAAGCTTGAAAACCTTGTAATCCAACCACAAATTCGTAATGGTGTAATTTACTTTGAACCTCTCTACAATAAAGATACAAGTCGCAATTATTGGGAATGGATTTCATCTGAGTTAAATGGTAACGGTATAAATATTAATTTTGATATTCAAATACCAGATACAATTAAAGAACTTCGTGTTTACAACGAGATTGGTGATATAGAGTTAAACAATATTTCTTCAAAAATATATGCTCAAACAAATATCGGAAGCATTGTAGGCACTGATCTGAATCCATTAGATACAGCAACTTTTATAAGTAACATTCCAAAGTTACAAAATGAAGGAATAAATATAAGTTTATCGAGCATTGATAACGTTAATTCAATCATAACGGCAACTACTCTTAATGATATAACTATTAACCTACCAAAAGAGTCAAATTACAGTCATATAGAAAACGACGATATCGCTACTGAATATCCTTATGAAATATCTACAAATAGTAACGTAAATTATATTAGAAAGAAGAGTCTTGAAAAATTAAATAACTTAAATAACAAACGAAACAATACAGTTATAACCACTCATGTAAGTGATGATCTTTTGAGAGAAGTATACATTAATATAGAAGGAGATAATAAAAACGTATAATATCTTATTTTCATATAGTTAAAACTGTAAGATAAAGTTTAATTAGAAGTTACCAAGTATAGAATCGTTAATAAGAACACTTGAAGTCATAAGTAATAATTATTATTACTTATGACTTCTTTTGTATTTACCAGGTTTATATATTTTAATGTAAAATAACTATTAGAATATCTAATGTCAGTTTTATTCCCAGCGGAAAAAACGTATAGAAACACTTACGCAAACAACCATAATTGATACCATTATAATGATTGAAGATAAGGAGGCATGGATTGGTAAACCCAAAGAAGTAGCTTTGAGTAGCTTAATTCCTTGTGTCAAAGGTAATATATCTGATATCCTTTGAAGTGATGTGGGCATAATTTCATAAGGCAACGTAGCACCTGAAAAAATAAGCATTGGAAAGTATAGTACACAACACAATAGGTTAGCTATTTTAATATTAGATGCAACTCCTGCGACCATCATTCCTATACTGTAGATTGATATCATTACCAAAAAATAAGCTCCAATAAATGAAAGCCATGAACCATACATTTGATAATTGAAGAAAATAACAGCCACTATATAGACAAGAACTAAGGAAACTATAGACATAAGTGCATTAATTGCAACCTGAACAATCAAAAGTAAAGCTGGGCTTATTGGTGTTACCTTAAAACGCTTGAGTATTTTTTTATGCCTATAATCTGAGATTACTAGGGGAAGTCCCATAACTCCTGCAGCACATATTCCAATAGACACTACTGCACCGAATGACTGAGCTAAAAAATGTATATTTAGCTCCATCAAAAGCCAACTTGTTCCCATAAATAATTCCGAGAATTATCATTATCACAATTGGCATACAAACCGCGAAGATGACCATATCCATGTTACGTATAGATAGCTTCAATTCAGTTTTAAACAATGTGTTAAATGCTTTCATTCTCTTTATCCTCCTCTTCCGTGTACCAAAGGTAAGCATCCTCAAAACTCTCGAAAGGACTATCTGTAATTGCTTCCTGTACTGTTCCTGAAAATATAATTTTTCCGTCTCTTAGAATACTGATTTTGTCACATAAAGCTTCTATCTCATCCATAAAATGAGATGTTAAGAATATAGTTAAACCTTTATCTTTTAGATCAGAAAGGCATTTCCATACATCTCGCCTTGCTTTAGCATCTAGTCCTGTAGTTAACTCATCTAAAAACACAACATCAGGATTAGGAATTAGAGCAAGGACAATGGACAATCTCTGTTTCTGTCCACCAGAAAGTTGATTTACTTGACTTTTCAATTTGTTGGAAAGACCAAATTGATTTAATAGGGTATCATAATTCAAGTAGTTCTTATAAAGCGATTGTGTGACTTCACAAAGCTCAGCTACTGTTATTTTATCTTGATAAACTACCTCCTGAAATTGAACACCTATTCTGCTAAATAGCTGTTTTCGTTCTGTTTGGGGGTTCATCTCTAAAATTGATATGACTCCACTGTCACACTTTTTAATACCTAAGATACATTCAATAGTTGTACTTTTACCTGCACCATTTGCTCCAAGTAGACCAAATACTTCACCACGACGAACTGAAATATTAACATTTTCAACTGCGCTTATACCAGCATATGACTTGCTTAAATTCTCCACTTTGATTGTTGTTTCCATTCTTACAACTACCTCCTATTCTTTTTATTTATACAAAAAGGATAACACCAGATCAAAGTCTGGTGTTAAGGTGTAGGGTTTGTTTTGAATTTTTCTTGCATCTTTTCAAGGCGAGCAATTATATCTAGTACATTTTGCTCAGCATGAGACAAAGATGTGAGTAGCTTATCATATGCAGAGACGATATCCTCATTTTCATTTGGAGTATCAATTATCTTTCTTATGTCAACTTTGGAATTGTTAGATAAAGCTCCTAGCATTCTCAAAATAGCAGAAAGTGAGTAATTTGCACAGCGAAGAGAGCGAATGATTTTTAATTGATCAATATCTTTATCAGTATATACACGATAACCGTTGTGTTTTCTCTTCACAGTCAGCAAACCGTTCATTTCCCAATTTCTTAAGGTATCTATTGAGATTTGCAGATAATTAGCTGTTTCCTTTCTAGTGAGATACAATTTGTTAGTTCTTTGATTAGTTTTAGATAATACTTTTGTCACAATTTCTATAGCTTCTTCAGCATTCTTCTGTTCAGTCTTAATTTGTTGCAAGTAACTTTTTGCAAGGATAATGGACTTATCAAAATTTTTATTAGCTGAAGCTTTGATAATATCAATTACTTTCTTTCGCAATCCATTTTGCAGAATCTCTACTTTTAAAGCAGTTCTTGCGAGTTTGAATTGTTCTAAGTGAAGATCAGTAAATATACGGTATCCATTTGACTGTCGTTCTGGCTTAGATATTAAATTTAATCTCTCATAAAGTCTCACAGTATTGGGATGTATGCCGATTATTTTTGCAATTTCAGATGTTCTATATACCGTCATTCTGTAATCTCACCTCCAATATTTTTGTACATCATAGCATTAAATAGAAGTCTGGTGTTATAGTGTAGGGTTTTATTATAGTCTATGTTAACAAGAGATAGAGCTCATAAAATGTCTCTCGTTATATATAACTAAAAAGTTTCATATTATAATAATATAGTGAGATAATTAATAAAACTTTATAAGCTTTTAAATTAAATCAATTAACTTAGTACCAATATATATAGTAGAGTAAAATTAAAAGCCTCAAACCTTGTGTATAACTTAAAATATATCACTTCCTATTGACATAAAAAACTATAAATGATATACAGTACAATAAGGAGAAAGTTGAGAAGAAAGTATAATTTTACAGAACATAGAGAATATTACTTCTTAAAATCTTTTGAATATATTTATATTTTGTTATTTATAGAGTATCAAAGAATATTTAGAAAATAAAAGATAATTTTAGAAGGAAACGTAAAATATTATTATGATTTATAAAAAAATAGATAGTTTGTACTTTATAATATAAAGATATTTATAATAAATATTAAGTATATTTGAAATGTTAAATTACAATTATATAAAAGAATAAAAAAGAAATGTTCACAGAGTTTTTTGTGAAAAATTAAATAATCATACGAGGAGAATGAGTAATGAGAATAGAAGAATTATCAATAAATCAAAGAGAGAATGTTTATAATAATCACTTAACGGTAGACTTTCCTGAGAGTGAAGTTAAACCACTTAAACAGATTGAAGGTTTAATTGAGAAAGATAATTATGTTTGCTATGGCTTTTTTGAGGGTGAGGATCTGTTAGGATATACATACTTTGTAAAAACTAAAAGTTCTAATACGTTATTATTAGATTATTTTGCTGTTAACAAGCAATATAGATCTAATGGTATTGGTAGTAAAATTATTGGATCTATAAAAGACAAACTTCATGGTAAGTATTCATTATTACTTGGTGAAGTTGAAAATCCAGAGTTTGCATGTGATGATAATGATAGATCTATGAGAGAACGTCGTATTGCATTTTATTTAAAAAATGGATTTAAAGTAAGTAGTGTGAAAAGTAGTGTTTCAGTAGATGATTATATAATAATAACTTTAAACTTGAGTAAAGAATTAAATGATAAAGAAATTTATCAAGAAATGAGTGAAATCTATCGTGTTATGTTTGGGGAAAAGTTCTTTAATGAACATATCAATATTTCAATATAGAAAATATATAGTAAATGTAAAATTTTAAAAGATGCAATTAACAATAAAATATGAAAGGGAGTGATAAAAACATGAACAATGAGGGCGTTTCTAAAACACTTTTAGGAAATTTATCAATAAAAAATAGAAGTATTATATCAAAAATTATTTTCTTTACAGTAGTAATTTTTATTTTGATATCTTTCCTGACTCAGGCCTCTTTATACAAATACGTAAAAAATATAGTGTATAATATGGAATTAGAGAAAGTGAAGAATGCACATTCAACAGTATATGATACATTCACATCCGCTAGTGTTACAAATAAGTCTGCAAATGAGGCTATGAATGAGCGTACCGTGATAATTTCTAAAGCAATTGCTAACTTTTTATCAAAGAGCAACTACTCTGTAGAAGAGGTCAAAGAAGTTGGACAAAATATGGGGGCTGAAGAAATCAATATTATTGATGAACAAGGCATTATAATTAGCAGTACAGTAGAAAGTAATATTGGAAAAGATGTAAAAGGTGAAGAGAAAATATCATCAGGGTTAGAGGCATTAAATGGAGAGGTTGTGGTTGGACCAGCTCCTGCTATGGGTACAGATCTAATTCAGTACATTAGTGTACCCCGTATAGATAAAAAAGGTGCCATTCAAATAGGATTTAGTTCTAAGCCACATAATAAAATACACGAAGACTCTAATCCTCAAAGCTCGATAGGTCAAACACAGATAGGTAAAACAGGTGTAGTAATGGCTTTTAACAGCGATGGTAAAATAAAAGTACACTCTAATCAAGAACTTGTAGGTACATCTATAGAAAATAAAGATTTTCTAAAGACAGTTGTAGAAAATGAATCTGGAGAAATTAAATTTGTAGAAAAAGGTATAGAGTATTATGGTATTTATGAAAAAAGATTAGGATTATATATTACAGCAGCAATGGGAATTAAGGAAGTTGAAGAAAAAACTTGGATAGTACAAAGAACTTCTATGATCTTTTCTATAATAACTCTTATAATAGTTGCACTTGGAGTATACATGATATTTCAAAAGCTTATCGCCAAAAAGATAAAAAACTTTTTAGTTGAACTAGACTTTGTAAGTAGAGGAGATTTAACAAGAAACATTCATTTAGACTCTGATGATGAAATGGGAACTATGTTCAAAAGTTTTAATAATACAGTAAATAGTGTTAGGGATATAATAAAAGAAGTACTATCATCTGCCGAAATAGTTACTTCTAGCAGTGAAGAGCTAGCTGCTAGCTCATATCAACTATCAGATACATCACAAGAAATATCTAAGGTTATTGAAGATATAGCAACAGGTTCAGTAAAACAAGCAGAGGATGTTAAGAGTGGTTTAGAGAAAGCTATGAAGCTAGAACAAAATACGTATAAATTAAGCTCGCTTACAAAAGAATTAAGAGATATATCTGATAAAATAGAATCCTTAAAAGATAAAGGAATTATAGACAACGAGAATGTGACTGATAAGTCAGACTTAAGTAACTTATCAATAGAAGAAATATCTAAGATGGTAAGTGAAACCAATGAAAGCACTAAAAAAATTAATGATATTATTAGTGTGATTAATGATATTGCTAGTCAAACAAGTTTACTTGCATTAAATGCTTCTATTGAATCAGCAAGATCAGGAGAGGCTGGTCGTGGATTCTCAGTAGTAGCGGAAGAAATCAAAAAGCTTGCAGAACAGTCATCTAACTCAGTTAGTGATATTAAGAACATAACTAATGAATTACAGTGTAAATCGACTCAAACTGTAGAGACAATGGAGAAAGTTAAAGAAATCATACAAGAACAAACAATAGCTATAGATGATACTAAAAGAGTATTTCTGAATTTAGCAGATGAAATTGAAGAATCTAGAAAAAAGGTAGATGAATTAAATCTACTAGAAGGAGAAATAATGTCTAACAAAAGTGATATTATGAATGCATTCGATAGGCTTTCAGTAGTTGCAGATCATAACTCAGATAGTACTCAGCAAGTTTCTGTTACAACTGAAGAACAAAGTTCTTCTATAGAAGAGTTAGCTAGCTTCAGCAATAATTTATCAGAATTATCATTAAAGCTTAAAGAAATAATTAATAGATTTAAGATATAGAATAAAGACATATTTACTAGAATAAAAATATAATTGAAAGTTACTATGCAACTTAGAATTAGTACCAAAACAACACTTTATTGATAATTAATATTATTATCAATAAAGTGTTGTTTTAAATTCAGAAAACCACGTACTATATGATTTAGCTCTAGAGGGGTATAGCTATGATAAAAAGTATATATGACTCATTCTATTTCAAATGTAAATGGAGATGAAATATTTCATCCCCATTTACATTTTTATAATTCATCTGTATCTTCTTTATTAATACCAGACTTATAAAGCTGTCTATTATCTAAAGACCATATTCTTTCTGTAAATTCACTTTGATTAGTATCTTTGAGAGCTTTCTCCATATCATACATAGATGCGTCTATAGTGTCTAGATAGTGTAAAAGTTCAGCTTCTGGTATCATTGGTTTTTTTGGACTTCCATACTCAGGATGATAGTGATGTGTAAGTATCATATGTTTAATGAGAAGATTAATTTCCGGATCTATATTTAATTCTCTACAAACCCTATCTATATTTTCTATTCCTTGTATAATATGTCCTAGAAGTTGTCCTTCTATAGTGTATTCAGAAACTATTCCTAAATTGCTAGAATTCATTTCCTCTAACTTAGCCATATCATGTAATATTATACCTGCATATAATAAGTCTCTATTTATAAAAGTATATATTTCAGAAAGCTTTTCACCAGAGTTAATCATTCTAAGAATATGATACATAAGGCCTGAACGTATAGCATGATGATTTTTTTTAGCTGCAGGATAGTATAGTAATTTTTCCTTGTTCTCAGTAACTATCCTGTGAACTAATCTTTTAATATCCTCATTTTCCATTTGATCTATGTAAATTAATATACAATTATACATTTCTTTTGAACTTAAAGGTGCAGATTGAACAAAGTCTTCTATATTTAAATCATCCTCATCATTTATATTTCTTAATTTCATTATCTTTAATTGCTTTTTTCCTTGCCATTCTAAAATATCGCCTCTTATCTTTATTATACTATTTTGGATATAAGCATTATCATCTCCCTTATAATCCCATAGTTTTCCGTTCATTTCTCCTGTATCATCTGATAATGTTATATCTAAAAAGCAATTTCCATTTGAAGCTACTTTTTTTTCAACAGACTTCAACATAAAAAATCCATCTATACGTTCATTTACAGTGAAGTCTTTTATTTTTTTATATTGCATTTTATCTCTCCTAATCTCTATAATCTATCTTGTAATTTATACTTTTAATATACATTACAAGACTTTATATTTAAGTTATCCATACTATGAATTTATTAATTAAGATTATAATAAATATTATCCCACAGAGCAAATAACATATAAAGGCGATAAAGTGAAAATTACAGCCATTTATGTAAGAAAATCAAAATAAACTATGAAAGGTGAATTTATAAAAACCAAATAGACATATGTAACGACTATGCTAGAAATAATATTATAGTAAAATATTATTTAATTTATTACGATGGAGGATACTTAGAAAAAAAGCAATGAGTTACCAAGCTTAGGGGAATTATTATTGATTAAAAAATGGTGAAATTAATATTTTAAGATGTTACATATTTGATATCATCACTAAATCCTTAAGAGGTTTTTTAATATAATAAATTTATTAGTAGAATATAAAGACTTTATTATATCGATTAAATATATGATTTATATGGAAAGTGTATTCTTTCAACTACGAAGAGAAGCTATATTTGAAAGAATAAAAGATAATTTATCTAAATTAGAGAAAGCAGGTAAATACATTAGCTTTCTCTAATCAAAAAATGACTTACAAAGTAAAGATAGATTTTGAGAAATATCTAAAGTTCGAAAAATCTTATTAGAATAACTTTATTCTAATAAGATTTTAGGTAGCTCTTCTAATAGTCTTTCTCTTGTAAATGCATCACCAGAGCTCCATTTTGCATTATTAACGAGATAGGCGTGTCCATTTCTCACAGCGGGAAGACTCTTCCAAAGAGAAGTTTCTATTAGTTCTTCTGTAGCTAATCTTGATTCTATTGCTTCAGGGAATAGAATGAAAACCCTATCACCCGCATAATCAGATAATAAATCTAAGGATATTTCCATATAGCCTAAACCATCATCTATAATTTTTTTAACAGGATCTACTGGTTGAAATCCATAGCTATGATAGAGAGAGGATGGAAGACCTTTAAGCCCCATAACAAATAATCTCTTTCCATGATCAAATGTAAAAACGGAAGCTGTTTCGCCATATCTTAATGTTGATTGAAGTTGCTGCCACATAATATTTTCTCTCATATTATAACGACTAATCCAGTCTTCCGCCTCTTCTTGTTTATTAAGCCACTTTCCCAAAGTCTTCATACGGTTTTCTAATGATGCCCAAGAATTATGAGTAACTGTAGGAGCAATTTTAGAGATCTCTTTATATTGCACTTCATCATCATTTGTGAAGATAATTAAATCTGGATCAAGTTTAAGACACTTTCCGGTGTTAAAAGGAAATCCTATATCGTGGACAGAGCGAACATAATTTTTATAAAAAGTATTTTCTATATTACTACCTATAGGGCATATTCCAAGTGCTAATAAATCACCCAATGATTCACCATGATAAATTATTCGTTTAGGTGATGAAGGTATTTCTACATTATGACCTGTCCAATCCCTTATCAAAACTTTTTGTCTCATGAAATGGGCATACTGTTTTGGTGGAACACCTACTACTTGACGAAAACGACGATTAAAATAGTATTCATCATTAAATCCAACACGCTGTGCAATTTTTCTCAAGGGCTCATCAGATTCATGAAGTAGGTGCTTGGCATTTTTAATTCTTAAGGTTGTTAAGTAGTCGAGTGGTTTTTGGCCGGTTAAGGTTTTAAAAATACGACTATACTGCCATGAAGGGATTTTAGCTCTATCTGCTAGTTGTTTAACTGTTAAATCTTGACAATATTGTTCATTGATGAACTTAATTGTTTGTTGAACCGCTGTTGTATTATCTTTAGTATCATCATTATCTACTTGGTATTCAATTAATATCTTTAATAGTTCATAAAACTGTATTTGTTTATTTAAATGTTCTAAACTATTTTTATTATCTCTATTCTTATATAATTCTTCGGTCAAGCGATATAAGCGGGTAAGTGGGTAGATAGAAAACTCAATCTGATTATGAAATACATCTTCCGAATAAAGTGATGGCTCTTGATTTTCATTACTTTGAATAACTTTATACGTAAGTTTATAGAAGCTTAGAAAATTTTTATCTACATTTACCATCTCTAGCAGAGTTTCTGGTTTTAATACGAAGCATTTACCCTGCGTTGCAAAAAAAGGTTCACTTTCGATAGAAACAGTTGCGCTTCCATCTATAAAAATAAATAAAGTGTGAAAGTTAGAATTAAAATTGTTAAAATTCCAGTTACTATCCCACTT
Organism: Gottschalkia acidurici 9a; assembly: GCF_000299355.1. NCBI lineage: Bacteria > Bacillati > Bacillota > Tissierellia > Tissierellales > Gottschalkiaceae > Gottschalkia > Gottschalkia acidurici. The sequence continues at coordinate 418,467 of NC_018664.1, forward strand.
AATATAGCTAATATCAATTAGTTGAAAAAATAGTGATTGTTTAAATAGACTTTGATTACTAGTCATAAACAAATTCTCTCCTTACATAAATGAAAGTAATTATCAGTTACTAAAATTATATAAAAAATAAAGAGGCATTTCAACTTTAAGATGAAAGCCTCCTTATAACTATTTTTTTAACATTCTAGGAACTTCTTCTAATAACCATTCTCTAGTAGATGCATCACTATTACTTTTTTGAATATCTATGAAATAAACATGTCCATTTTTAACAGCAGGTAGATCATTCCATAGCTGACTATTTATCATTTTAGCTGTTGATTCCTTTGCATCGTGCAAGTTAGTTTCAGGATTAAGAACGAAAATCCTATCTCCTGCATACTCAGGAAGGAGTTCTAAGGATATTTCTGCGAAACCCTTTTTTTCATCAAGAAACTTTTGAATTTTATCTCCTGGTTTAAAACCTTGAGGAGAATATAGCACTTGAGAAAGACCAGTAGTTCCCATAATAAATAATCTATTTCCAGGATAGTAGGTAAGTACTGTAGCTGTTTCTCCAGGTTGTATCGTTCCATCCTCTATAAGTTGTTGCCACATATGTGATAATTTCTTATTATATTCTTTCAACCAATTATCTGCTTCTTGTTTCTTTCCTAATATATCTCCTAGCTCAGATAATCTATCTTCTAGTGGGGCAAAACTATCAAACACTATTGTTGGAGCAATTTTTGATAGCTGTTCATAGACTTTTTCATCTGAACCTGCAAAAACAAATAAGTCTGGCTTAAGTTCTAATACTTTTTCTAGGTTAACTGGAAACCCCACATCTTCCACATCTTTCGCACGATCTTCATAGATATGATCTTTAATCCATACATTACCTGTACCAACTGCATCTACACCAATGGCTAGAAGGTCACCAAAATTTTCGCCATGAAAAATTACTCGCTTTGGTGAAGCAGGGATATCAACTTCATGTCCCATATAATCTTTATATTTGCGAGTTTTTGATTTCTCAGATTCATTTTGAGTTGATATTTCATTATCCTTTTCCACTGTTTTAGAGTTACATGCAGTTATAAACACACTCACTAGTAGTAAGAGAGAGAAAGATAAAATCATTCTTTTTGCATACTTCATAATTAAATACCTCCAAGTTTATAAGATAATACTAATGAAATTCATTATCATTTATTATAAAGATAGTTTATCATTGTATCAATGGACAAAGATAAATAGCATAAATTTTTTTTGTACAAAAATAAATAGAAAGGAGGTAACTTATTGAAAAAATCAGATAATCAAATATTACTTTAGAATTATGCATCAATTAAGATTCTTGATGTTCGTTATATGACAATGAAACTTGGAGAACAATTAGATTCTTACTATTTACCTACAAGTACATTCTTATATATTACAAGGGGTAGTGCGAAAATATATATGGACGGAGATATGCAAATTACTGAATCATTTCATATAATTCATGGTGGCAAGGGAATGTGTCTTGATATTATCCCAAAGGAAAGTCTTGAGTACTATTTAATTATGTATAAAGCAATGATTCCTCCAAAATCTAATAAAGAGATTATGAAATTAATAGATAAGATGAATCCATATTGAAAAATATTTAGAATTAGCACTATTAATATTAGTAAAAAATACTATATTGATAGTGCTTTTATATATTACCATAAAGTTAAATGAAAATAAAAACCACAAAAAAATAGAAACATAAGTACAGTAGTTTTAGAAATGAAGTGGAGTTCTAACATAAAAAATTTAAAGTATTTTAGAAAATTATAAGAAAAATTATGCACTACTTTCTTTGCAATACGATCAACACAACAGAAGATAAATTCTAAACATAGAATGATGACAACTATTGATTATGTAGCAATAGGTAGAAATAACAGGAAAGTTAGAAAAATTTATCATAAAATGCTATAATGTATTAGAATTTATAAAATATATTAGGGAGGAGTTTTATGATAAATAAATTTAATATTATAGGGTTTATCATAGGAGGTATTTCGCGCCTATATTGACAGGTTCAATAGCTAGATTTGAATCAGAATCAATAAGAAAACATATATGTTCTTTATAGTAATATTAGACTAGTTGCATATGGAAATCTAGCAACTTTTAAAGTAAATTTAATTGGAAGTAAAATAGAACCTTTCATTTACAATGAAACTACATATTTACCAGTTAGAACAGTTGATGAAGCTATGAAGAAGAAAGTGGATTGGGACAATAAAAGTAAAACTGTTTACATAAGAAAATATCAGAAGAAATAAAACATAACAGATACTTAGGCTAATTTCAAATTAGGATTTATTCATTTTAATTTTAAACAACTTGAAGATAAAATTGATTCAACTTACTCTGGGATCAATACTTCAGAAAACACAAATATTTTATTTAGATGAAAAACTATACAAAGCTTTATCTATTTCAGAAGATGAATTGCTTCATATGGTCGATATACCAATATCAGTACAAATCATTTGAAAGTTATTAAAGAAATCAATAAATTAACTATAGGACAGATGGCTTTATTTTGAAATAGATAGTTCAAAATTTAATGTTAACAAAGAAAAAAGAAACATCATATTAAATAACTGATGTGATATTTCTTTCAAAAGGAGAAAATTGACTTATGAAAAAAGTATTATTAGCTTTGATTTTAATTTTATCTTTAACTGGTTGTAATGAAAGACAACTAAACAAAGCATACGAATATTTAAAAGCACAAGAATATAAAAAGGCTGAAGATATATTTATTAAAGTGTCAAATGATAAGGATATACAGAATTCGAAAAAGGCATACCTTGGACTAATAGAAATATATGATGAACTAGATGATATAGAAAAATTAAAAGAAGTATTAGAAGAGTCTACAAAAAAAGGTTTAAAATATCAAGATGAAAATACATATAATAAAATATTTGATTATTATAAATCAATAGGTGATGAAAAAACAATAAGATATTTAGTTGAAGATGGATTTTCGAATATAAAACTTCCTATTGATATATATAGAGAATATATAATAAATGATAATATAGGTAATTCTGAAATAATAGATATTATAGTTGAAGATTTAAATGATGATGGGAAAAATGAGATCGCAGTTGCCCTTGGAAATAAAGGAATAGAATATAATAAAGATTCATATGTACAAGTTAATCTTAAAGTTTTTAATAATAAATCTAAAGTAATATATGAAACTGATGAACCAATGTCACATGAGATTGCAGATATACATATTGAATTAGGTGATTTTACTGGTGATGGTAAACCAGAGCTTTACTATAATAGAGCACATTCATCAAACTTTACGATAAATAAAATAGAAATATTGGATTTTAGAAATAACAAGGTTAAAAATATATATGATTCTGATTCTGTACTATTAGATTTAGATATATCAACAATAAGTGATAATCAGTTGAAAATCTTTTCACAGGATAAAAGAAAGTCTTATATACTACAGACTGATTGGGAAATGAACATATTTGACACAGAGTACCAGCGCTTCAATATGGGAGAATATAAGGTAGTTAAAGATAGGATTCGAAACATAGCAAAATTAGAACTTCCAATAACTCTTTGGGGCAATGGCACATATGGAAAACTACTAGTTACATATGAATATAAAGATGGGAAGGTAACTTATAAAGATTTTAAATTCACTCCGGAAGAAGGAGTAAAGATAGTTAGTAGCTTATCAGGCAAAAAATACGATTCGATAGAATATGGAAAAAACCTATTAATAAGATACTGGGATATGAAAAAAGATGACTCAGAACAAGGTAAAATTGTATTGAAAGTAAATGAAAATGATATGATTTTCTTTACACCTAATTCGGGCTATGTAGAAACGCAAGCTTATGAAGTTATAGAATGTGATGAGAAAAATGAAATAATAACAGTAAAAAAGATGATATCATAGAAACATATGAGATCTACTCTAGTGACACGAGAACAGAGATGGCACTGAAAGAGGGCAATAAGATATGGTCAGTATGGTCTCCAATTCAAAGTGTTTATGGATATTTAAATTAAAATTTTTAATATAGTAATATTAATTATATCTATGTTTACTTTTAATTACGAAACATATATTCATACTAGTTGATTTTAAGTCGTAGAAAAGAAGTAAAAAAGTTTTTAGAGGAATTTAATAGATAAATTGAAAAAGCAAAGATTGAAATGAATGAGGTTATTAGTAAAGATGACACATTTACTACTTTAATAATAAATGAGAAAAATACTTTTGTGATTGTTAATAATAGCATGAATCAAGGTAGAGTGTTATTTAAAGTCTTAGATATGAAGTCGCAAAAAAATATAATACTGAAAAATATTCTGGTGTTAGTTATGAGATTACTGGTGACTATATAGGAGACTGAGTATTTGAAATTAGCTGATTTTAATAAAAAAGAAGAATTCCCAGCAACGTGGACAGAGTTGGATATAGTGAAAAAAGATGAAGTAATAAAATTAGAAACAAAAAACTGTTTTATCTTAGACCTAATATAATAATGTACCAAGCTGAAGAACTAGTTAATAAAATCGTAGAAGTTACTTCAAAAAAGCGAAACAAAAATTAAATTTTAAGATATTCTCATGAATATGTAGCGTCCTGAGAATATCTTATTTTTTATAGAACAAAACATGAGTTGACTAATTAATAGTGAGTTGATAGAATAAAAAATACAATGAAATGAGAATCGTTATCATATATAGATATAAATACTTTAAAATGGGAGATGAAGTGGTGAAAATAGATGACCATATTCTGCTCTGGAATCGCACATCAATCAAAGTACTAGATGTACGCTATGTAAATATGAAGCATGAGGAAAAGCTTCTTTCTTACCAATTACCTTCAAGTACATTTTTATATGGAATTAATGGCAGTGCACAAGTATGGATAGATGGAGTCGTACAGATAGTAGAAAGATTTCATGTTTTTCATGGGGGAAAGGGCATGTACCTTGATATTATGGCAGGAGATAGCTTTGAGTACTATCTAATTATATATAAAGCAACAATTCCTTCATATTCTGAGAAAAGGATTTTTAAATTAATAGATAATGAAAATATATTTCAATCCCAGTATAACTTTTCCCCTCAATATCCACTTTCATTATTGGGCAAGGTAGAATTGATGAACCAGCAATGGGTCGTGGGAGGTATGTTAGAAAAGTTGCACACTAAAACATTATTATATCAATTTGTACATGATTTACTATGGCAGTTAAATCATCAAAATATTGAACTGAGTAAGCCTGATATAGTTACTCAAGCTATTCGTTATCTACATGATAGATATAGTGAGCAGATTACACTGGACTCTATATCTGAGGACTTAAATTACAGTACTCGTTATTTATCTAGAAAATTTAAGAAACAGATAGGAATGAGTCCTATTGCATTTTTAGTTCAGATAAGAATTAAAAAAGCACAACACCTACTAACAAGCACAAATGCATCTCTTCAGGAGATTGCGGAACATATAGGATATTCAGACATGTTTTACTTTAGTCGTATTTTCAAAAAACATACTGGAATGACTCCTATGAAGTTTAAAGATTACATGATAGCAAATAAAAAAGAGTCTAATTGTATATATAATAGGTCCATATCCCCCATTGTAAATGGAAATATGCAATGCTATAGTATTTGTGAAGATGATAATCATAATCAATACTATGAAGGGAATGATTTACCAATGTACAGAAAAATCAAAACACCAATGGTAGCAACTTTATTACTTTGCTTTATCTTATTGTTGGGTGCTTGTTCTAGTAGGACAGGTGAAACTACATTAACAGAGAATAAAGAAAATGTTGTACAAACTAAAAATAAAACAATAACAATTACTGATGATGCGGGTAGGAAAGTAGAAATACCAGAAAAACCAGAACGTATTGCAACAGACTGGTTTGTAGGACAAGTACTTTCACTAGATGTAGTACCAGTTGGAGCAGATATGAGGTATGTAGACTATTCACTTTACTTAAAAAATTATTACAACGATGGCGATATTAGTGATATAGGTGATACTAAAGCATCTTTAGAGAAATTAGTGGATGTAAATCCAGACTTAATTATTACTTGGGACAAGGACGCTGTAGAGAGGTACTCAAAAATAGCACCAACAATTGTGTTTTCAGAAGCTAAGTACAAGACAGTGCACGAAGAAATCACTGCAATGGGAAAATATTTAAATCGTAATGAAGAAGCAAAAAAATTTTTAGCGGAATTTGATAGACGAACTGAAAAAGCAAAGACTAAAATTAATGAAGTTATTAGTGAAGATGATACATTTAGTATTCTTGGTATAAATGAGAAAAGTGCTTTTGTGGTTGGTAATGATAGCGTGAATGGAGGTAGAGCGTTATTTCAAGTTTTAGATATGAAGCCACAAAAAAATGTTCAAAAAAAATACGATACTGAAAAATCTTCTGGTGGTAGTTATGAGATATCACATGAGGTTATTGGTGACTATATAGGAGATTATGTATTGGCAACAGTTCGTTCTGATAAAAAAGAAGATTTACCAGCAACATGGACAGAACTTGATGCGGTGAAAAATGATGAAGTAATAGAATTAGATGTAAAAAGATATTTTTCTTCAGATCCAATATCTGTGATGTACCAGATAGAAGAACTAGCTGATAAAATTGTAGAGACTGCTTCAAAAAAGCGAAGTAAAAATTAAAATTATTGTAAAATATTTGCTTAATATGTTAAATATTTTGAATCTTGTTATTTAAAAAACAACCCTTATGTTTACTATAAACAATTTTAATAAATTGAATTTTAAGGTATTCTCATGAGATATGTAGTAGCATGAGAATATCTATTTTTTTGATAGAACAAAACATGAATTAACTAATTAGAATCATGACTTGCTACGTTGACTTATTAATAGTAAGTTGATAGAATAAAAAATACAATAAAATGATAATTGTTATCATTTGCAGATATAAATATTTTAAAAGAGGAGATGAAGTGGTGAAAATAGATGACCATATTCTGCTCTGGAATCGCACATCAATCAAAGTACTTGATATACGTCATATAACCATGGAATATGGTGAAGAACTTAGATCATACAGATTACCTGCAAGTGCATTTCTATATGCAACTAGGGGTAATGCAAAAGTGAGTATTGATAATATAATAAAAATGACTGAAAGATTTTATGTATTTCATGGAGCCAAAGGAATGTATCTTGATATTATGGAAGTGGATAGCTTTGAGTGCTATTTGATTTTGTACAAGCTAATAACTCCGTTAAATTTTAGAAAAGAAAATATATCTCAAATTCCATACTTAATTTACCCTAACAATCCAATTTTTTTGTTTGATAAGGTGAGTCTAATGAACCAAAAATGGAACAGCGGAAATTCATTGGAAAAGCTTCACGTTAAGGCATTGTTATATGAATTTGTATATGAGATTTTACATCAAATAAGTAATAAAAAGGCTAATAAGACTAAACTTGATTTAGTTGAACAAACCACACAATATATATGTGAAAGATATAATGAACAGATTACACTCGAATCTATGGCAAAGGAACTAAACTATAATCATAAGTATCTATCTAGAAAATTTAAAAGTCAGACGGGAAAAAGTCCAATTACTTTATTAACTGATGTTAGAATTGAAAAGGCACAAGAAATAATGAGAAGCACTAACGCTACGATTGAAGAGGTTGCAAAGTATGTAGGATATTCAGATAAGTTTTACTTTACTCGTATTTTTAAAAAACATACAGGAATAACTCCAGGGAAATTTAAAGAATATACAATAAATCAGAAAAAGGTGTCCAATAGTACAAATGATAAGTTGATATCGTCCATTGTGAATAAAAATATACGATGTTACAATAAAATTGAGAATGAGAATCTGGATCAGTACGATGGAAAGGATGATTTATTAATGTATAAAAGGCTTATAAAATCAATGGTGTTAACTTTATCTCTTTGTTTTACTTTATTGTTAAGTGCTTGTTCTGGAACTACTAATAATACTTCAATAAATGAAAATATACAACCTAAGGGAAAAATGGTTATGTATGAAGCTGAAAATGGAGAAATTGAAATTCCAGAAAATCCACAAAGAGTGCTAACTGTATCGGATAGTTACGTAGGATATCTACTAGCTTTAGGTATCAAGCCAGTTGGAATGTCAGACTATGCATTAGGACACCCATTTTTTGAAGGAAAAGTTGACGGAATAGAAAGCTATGGAGATAATCAATCAGTAGAAAAAATTTTAGAATTAAAACCTGATTTAATTTTTACATTTGATAATATGGAAGCGCTAGACAAGATGGAAAAAATAGCTCCAACAGTTGCAATAAAATATGGTGAGAAAGACTTTAGAGAACAGTTACGTGAATTTGGAAAGATACTTGGAAAAGAAAAAGAAGCCGGAGAATGGATTACAAATTGGGATAAGAAAGTTTTAGAATATAAACCTACTATTCAAGAGATTATGAAAGATAAAACAGTTACTATCTTAGTGGGAAGTTCTAAAGGAATTTATGCATATGGAGAAAATTTTGGTAGGGGTGGAGAAATACTTTATGGAGAATTTCAATTAAAAGCTTCAAAGATTATTCAAGAAGCAACAATGGATAAAAAAGAAGGATATGCCCTTCTTTCACTCGAAAAACTTCCAGAGTATGCTGGAGATTATATATTTGTAGCAGAAAATCTGGAAGAAGAAATTAGAGAAAATGATTTATGGAAGTCACTACCAGCAGTAAAAAACAATAGAGTGTTTACTATAGATGATGATATATGGTATTTCAATGATCCTGTTTCTCTGGATAAACAGCTTGAACTCATTGTTAAAAATCTTACAGGAAAAAGTAAATATATAATTATTATATAAAAAATGTAAAAATAAAAGGCGAAATATCTCGAGTCTATATAAGAACGGAGCATTTGGCCTTTTTAATTTATATAAGATATTAATTTTTATATTATATTTGTTACATTGACTTACATATTAAAGGTATTGTTAAAGAGGGAGAAACAGTATCGGTAGTTCAAATAAGTGAGAAATCAATATTTGTATATGTAAATTCTAAAGAAGATTCAGAAAAGATTTTAAACAGTTCTATCTGGAAAAAGGTTCCCGCAGTTGAGCAGGGAAAGCTTTATATATACGGTCAGTTTGATGATGAATTTGTAATGGAAGATCCATATTCTTTAGAGCTTCAACTTGAGACTATAGTAGATGTTCTTTTAAAAAATAAATAGCAATATATGAAAATAGGTTCTCTTATGTATATTTAAATACTGAGGGAACCTATTTTTAATATGTAAGAAATACAATATTAGAATTATAGCTTTTTATATTGACTTCTTAGTAGTAGGTTGATAGAATGAAATAGAAAAAACAAGAGTGATAATCATTATCATATAAGGGGTGTACTTATGTTAAAAAAGAGATCAAGTAAGTTGTTAATTGTTTTAACTATTATCCTTTCTTTATTTATTACTGCCTGCAGTGGAAAAAATGAAGAAAAAGTTTCACAGGAAAGTAAAGAAAGTAAAACTAAAATTATAAAAACAGTAGATGGAGATATAGAAATACCAGCAGAGCCAAAGAGAGTAGTAGTACACGGATACTTACCTACTGTATTGGCATTGGGTGTAAATCCAGTAGGTGCTACTAAGCAAGATACTAAGAATATACACATAAAGGATATGGTTTCTGGAATTGAAAGTATAGGAGAGGGCTTAGGAGGACAAGTATCTCCTGAAGCAATTTTAAGCTTGAAACCTGATTTAATTATTACATTAGGATTTGGTGACGACAAGGAGAAACATGATAATATTTCAAAAATTGCTCCAACTATTACAATTCCATTTGATACTTATAAGAATGTTCACGAGGAAATGAAGGCATTCGGAGAAATACTTGGTAAGGAGAAAGAAGCTGAAGAGTGGCTTAAAGAATATGATAAAAGAGTTAACGTTGCTAAAGAAAAAGTTAAATCAGTAATTGATGAGAAAGAAACAGTTTCAATACTCGGAGCTTTCAATAAATCTTGTTATGTATACGGTAATGGTGGATATAGAGGTGGACAGGCTATTTATAGAAATCTCGAATTAACACCACCACAAGTTATACAAAAAGAATTAATAGATGCTGGTGAAACTTTTAAGCAAATATCCCTTGAAGTAATGAAAGACTATTCTGGGGACTATGTATTTTTTATTGATGAATCAGGAGAAGGGGCTTTTGATAAAAATAGTCAAGTTTGGCAATCTCTCGATGTCGTAAAAAATGACAAAGTACTTTATATGGAACCAGACTTTTTCTGGCCTTATGATCCAATAGCTGTAATCAATCAAACTGAAAAGGTTGCAGACATGCTAGTTGAAAAGAATAAGAGTAAATAAGATTAAATGTTATGTTTTGTACAAAAAACATTCCTATTTGTCCATTGACTAAGATGTAAATATGAGCCTATAATAACATTTGAAGAAATATAATGATAATCAATATCATAGACATCTTAATAAATGGAGGGATTAATGAATGCTTAAGCGATTTTTTTCATACTACAAACCTTATAAAAGCTTATTCATACTGGATTTTTCATGTGCTATTATCGCTGCATTATTAGAGCTTACATTTCCATTAGCTCTTAATAAGGTAGTTGATGATTTACTACCTGGTCAAGATTGGAGCTTAATTTTATGGGGTTGCATGGGTTTACTTGGGATATATATGTTTAGCTCTATCTTACACTATGTAGTCACATATTGGGGACATAAGCTAGGAATCAATATTGAAGGGGATATGAGAAAGAAACTTTTTACTCATGTACAAAAGTTATCTTTTAGTTTCTTTGATAATAAGAAAACTGGTCATTTAGTATCTAGAATGACTAATGATTTAATGGATATAGGTGAAATTGCACATCATGGTCCAGAAGAATTGTTTATTGCAGTTATGACACTAGTAGGAGCTTTTGGATTAATGATCTCTATAAACTGGAGGCTAGCACTACTTACCTTTATCACAATTCCTTTCTTAATATACCTGTCAATATACTTTAGTCGTAAAATGACAAGGGCATTTGATCGTATGTATACTGATATTGCTGATTTTAACGCTAGAGTAGAAAATAATGTAAGTGGTATACGTGTTGTAAAGGCTTTTGCTAACGAAAAATATGAAATAGATAAGTACAATGTAAATAATGAACGCTTTCGTCAAACAAAATTAGACTCTTATAAAATCATGGCTTGGAACTCTTCTATTAGTTATGTTCTTATGAAATTTGTAACCTTATTTGTTTTAGTATGTGGAACTTGGTTCGTAATTAGAGAAGATATGACATATGGAGAGTTCATGGCATTTGTGCTACTGTCAAATGTATTCTTACAACCTATTAAACAAATTAACTCTGTCATTGAAATGTATCCAAAGGGAATAGCTGGATTTAAAAGATATATAGATCTTTTAGAAACATCTCCAGATATAGAAGATTCTGAGGATGCTATTCATGTTGATAATTTAAAAGGAAATATAGAATATAGTCAAGTTGACTTTGGATATGAGGGTGGACATAAGATACTTAAAAATATAGATTTAACTATCAATGCAGGAGAAACCATTGCTTTAGTTGGACCTTCTGGAGCTGGAAAGACAACTTTATGTAGTTTACTTCCACGTTTTTATGAAGTTGAATCGGGAGCAATTACCATAGATGGTATAGATATAAGAAAAATGACATTAGAGTCTTTACGTAGTCATATAGGGATCGTTCAACAAGATGTATTTTTATTTAATGGAACTATTAGAGAAAATATAGTTTATGGAAAGTTAGATGCTACAGAGGACGAAATCTGGCAAGCTTTGAGAAGAGCACAACTTGAGGAATTAATACAATCACAACCGGAAGGATTAGATACTGTTATTGGAGAGCGTGGAGTAAAATTGTCTGGAGGACAAAAACAGAGACTTTCTATAGCTAGAATGTTTCTTAAAAATCCATCTATACTTATTTTAGATGAGGCTACCTCAGCATTAGATACAGAAACTGAAGCAGCAATTCAAAAAGCACTTGAAGAATTGTCTCATGGAAGAACAACACTAATTATTGCACATAGATTAGCAACTATAAAAAATGCAGATCGAATAGTTGTAGTAACTGAAGAAGGAATTATAGAAGAAGGTAACCACAATGATCTTCTAGATAGAGATGGTGTATATAGTAATCTTTATAAAGCACAATTTGGATTTTAAATATTGTAGTATTAAGGAAGGTATTTATGATGGTAGAAACAAAAACAGATGAGATTGAAGTGAATGATAAATTAAATATCAGGAGTCGTCCATTGTTAGCATCGTTTATTATAGTCGGTGGAATAGTTGCTTTAGTATTAGGAATAGCATTATCGGTATCATTTGGAGCTGCAAATATTAAAGTATCTACTGTATGGGAAGCTATATTTAACTTTAATCCTAATCTGACGGAACATATAATTATACAAGATCTTAGATTACCTAGGGTACTAGGGGGTGCTATAGTAGGTGCTTGCTTTGCTATATCAGGGGCTATAATGCAAGGAATGACACGAAATCCTCTAGCTGACTCTGGAATAATGGGATTAAACTCTGGAGCTGGGTTTGCATTAGCTGTTTGTTTTGCATTCTTTCCAGGAACTCCATACTTGCACTTAATCCTATATTCGTTTTTAGGTGCAGGGATGGGAGCAGCTATTGTTTTTGGAGTAGGTTCACTTTCCAAAAATGGACTAACACCAGTAAGGTTAGTATTAGCTGGTGCTGCTGTAAGTACCCTGTTAAGTGCATTCAGTCAGGGTATAGCTATTTACTTTGATATTGGACAGGATTTAGCATTTTGGACAGCTGGAGGAGTAGCTGGTACTACTTGGATACAACTTAAGATAATAGCTCCTTGGGTGGCTATCGCAATAGCTGGAGCTATTATTCTATCACCTTCAATAACTCTTTTAAGTTTAGGTGATGAAGTTGCCAAAGGTCTTGGACTACAAACCAAATTAGTAAAAATAATAGCCACAATTATTGTTCTTATGTTAGCAGGTGTAGCAGTATCAGTTGTTGGTGCAGTAGGATTTGTAGGGTTAATTATTCCTCATCTTACTAGATATTTAGTAGGAGTTGATTATCGATATATTATTCCATGCTCTGGAGTACTCGGAAGTCTATTAGTAGTACTAGCAGACCTTGTTGGAAGAGGAATTAATCCTCCATATGAAACGCCTATAGGAGCTATTATTTCACTTATAGGAGTACCCTTTTTCCTATATCTAGCACGAAAGGAAAGGAGGGAATTATAATTGAATATTGCGGATATTTCTTTAAAAGAAAAAAGAAAAGAATAAGAGGTATTACTATACTTAGTATACTTACTGTTCTAATAATAATAACACTTATTATAAGCATGAATACAGGATATATTAGACTAGCTCCTTTAGATGTACTAAGAACTTTATTTGGAAATGGGAATGATAAAGAAAACTTAATTCTCTTTGAATTTAGACTACCGCGTATTGTAATATCTGTCATGGTTGGAGCAGGACTTGCTTTATCAGGATGTATTATGCAGGGTATATCTAAAAATGCTTTGGCTGATCCGGGTATTTTAGGAATTAATTCTGGTGCAGGATTAATGGTAGTAATATTTGTTTCATTTTTTTCAACTAACTCGATTTCTTCTATTTTTTTACTACCATTCTTAGCCTTATTAGGTGCGGGATTAACAGCTATATTAATTTATGCGTTAGCTTATAAAAGACATCAAGGATTGTTACCAACACGACTTTTATTAACAGGAATAGCTGTTCAAGCTGGAATAAGCGCAGCAATGATTGTTCTTACCCTTCGTTTAAATCCAGAGAAATATAAGTTTGTAGCTGTTTGGCTAGCAGGAAACATTTGGGGGTCTAATTGGAAGTTTGTACTTGCTCTATTACCTTGGCTACTAGTATTTATTCCATATACACTTTATAAAGGAAAAACTCTTGATGCACTTAGTATGGGAGACCAAATTGCAACGGGTCTTGGTGTTCCTGTTGAAAAAGAAAGAAGAGCTTTACTAGCAAGTGCAGTTGCATTAGCAGGTTCTTGTGTTGCTGTAAGTGGAGGAATAAGCTTCGTAGGATTAATAGGTCCTCACTTAGCTAGACGACTTGTAGGTCCAAAACATGCATATTTGCTTCCTGCATCTGCGCTCATAGGATCATTACTACTTATTGTATCTGATACTTTGGCACGTTGGATTTTACAGCCATCAGAAATACCGACAGGTATAGTTGTAGCAGTGGTTGGAGCACCATATTTCCTATATTTACTAGCTAAGACAAGAGAATAAAGTATTAAAGGGATGAAAACAACTGATAGAGAGGTGATAACATTGTTAGATCGTTTGAGTACAAAGGAACTCGATATAGGGTATGACGGATCGTTAATTGTAAAGCAGCTAAACTTAAAAATACCTACAGGCAAGATAACAGCTTTAGTAGGATCTAATGGTTCTGGAAAATCAACAATATTAAAAACTATGGCAAGAATTATGAATCCTAAGAATGGTAATGTATTATTAGATGGTAAATCTATACACTCACAGTCGACTAAAGAGGTAGCTAAACAGCTAGCAATATTACCACAAAATCCTACTGCACCTAATGGATTGACTGTTTATGAGCTTATTGCCTATGGGCGTTTTCCACATCAAAAAGGGTTTGGATCGTTAACTTCTGAAGATAAAGATATTATTTATTGGGCATTAGAGATGACAGGAATGAAAGAATTTTATGATAGACCAGCAGATCAGCTTTCTGGGGGGCAGAGACAAAGAGCTTGGATTGCTATGGCACTTGCACAGCAGACAGAGATTTTATTTCTAGATGAACCTACTACATTTTTAGATATGGCTCATCAGCTAGAAGTATTAAAGTTATTAGAGAAGTTAAATAAGGAAGAAAAAAGGACCATTATTATGGTGGTTCATGATTTGAATCATGCCGCTAGGTATGCCCACCATATGGTAGCAATCAAAAAAGGAACTGTAATTAGTGAGGGAGAACCAGCAAAAGTTATGACTCAAGAAGTTCTGAGAGAGGTATTTGGTATAGAAGCCGATATAATAATGGATCCAAGAGAAGGTGTACCTTTATGCTTACCTTATGAGCTAGCTCATAGTAACATTGATATAAAGAATAACAAATCTTTAAAAATTGTATAAAAAAGCTGATATAACAACTATTGGTATAGATTATAAATCCAAATACTCTTCTTTTAACGACAGATTAGAAAATGGGAATCTGTTTTAAAAGGAGAGTATTTTTTATGTTTTGTATAAGATGAGTTTGTACAAAAATCGAAATGAGAAAGTACATTGTGTCAGTAAATATCAAATGATATAATTCAAATAAATCAAACGATAATGATAATCCTTATCTAACGATTAATAGGATATCTTGAAGGAGGAATTATATAATGATTAAGTCATTTAGAATTATAATATTAGTATCCGTTATGATTATAGGACTAGTGGGATGTGGGAAACAAGATAAAGAAGATTCACAGAAGTCTCAAAACAACATGACAGGAGAGGAGAAGAGTATAGACAAAGGACAAATAAAAACTAGGACTGTGAGAGATGCTTTTGGTGAAGTTGAGATACCTGTAAAAGCTGAGCGTATAGTAGCACCTTATTTAGAAGACTATCTAGTTGCTTTAGGAAAGGAACCGGTAGTACAGTGGTATACTCAAACTTGGGGTAAACAGGATTATTTAAATCTAGATGTACCTTTATTTGATATAAACGGAGATATAGAAGTATTATTAGATTCTAATCCAGATTTAATTATACTAGAAGGGGAGCCTGATGCGGAGAAATATGAAAAATATTCAAAGATAGCCCCAACTTACTGGTTGCCTAAAGATGTAAATCAAAACATGTCAAAGACTATTCAAACTATAGGAGATATACTAGGAGTACCAGAGAAAGCAAAAGAGGTTCTAAAAAGTTATGAGGAAAAAGCAGCTAAGGCAAAAGAAGAATTAAAAAAGACAGTTGGAAATGAAACGGTAGCTGTTATTCGTGTAAATATAGGGGACAAATCATTAGCTTTATTCAGTTCAGAGAAAGGATTCATAGGATCGACAATGTATAATGATCTTGGTCTAACACCACATCAAATGGTTAAAGACGTGAAAGACTATCACAGTGTACTATCATTAGAAATTATACCACAACTTGATGCAGACCATATTTTTATCTTTCCATCTAACGGAGACTGGTCTTCACCAGAAAATAAAGAGGCAATAAAGAGTGTGGAGGAAGGAAAGCTATGGCAGAACCTACCTGCTGTTAAAAATGGACATGTTTATAAGGTGGATAGATCACATTGGCAAACGACAGCAATTAAAGCAAAGTCAATGCAGATAGATGATGTACTTAAGGAACTTACTAAATAGAATAAAGGGGTTCTTCATGAGATTAATGGAAAGGAAGTCATTCAATTATTATTGAATAGCTTCCTTTTTTGATTTATAATATAAAATGATAATCATTATTAATTGGAGGAAAATAAATGAAGGAAAAAATAGCCACATCTATAGTCAATCCTAGTTTATTTTATAAATTGATTGATATCAAATACTTCACCGAGTGGAACGAAGAGGACAAAATTCCTACAGGCTATAATATATTAATTATTACAAGTGGAAAAGGAGTAGTAAGCATAGATAATATGATATTCAGTCTTGAAAGAGGGGACTGTTTTATTCTTACACCAGACATGACAAATAATATAAAAGAGCAAGCGGATGAACTTTGTTTTTATTTACTCACATTTGATGTAGTGATATCAGAGGAGATTAAATCAAATGATACTGTAGGGAATCTAAAGATTAAACTTCCTTGTGAAGGAAAAGTTGACTGTGCTCCATTTTCTCAATGTATTGATTTAGTAGAGAATATATTCAAAGATTGTTATCGTAAAAATGAAATAGTAGCTTTCAATAATCATGTTCGATTTCAGCAATTATTACTCTATATTTTTCAACATAATGATTCTAGAAAAGAGACAGATATATATGTGCGAGTAAGCGAATCTATTGAATATATAAAACAAAATTTTAAGGATATTTTAACCGTAGATGAATTATCTATAATTTCTGATGTTAATAGAAATAGATATACATCTTTGTTTAAAAAAATAACAGGTCAAGTTCCTCTTAATTATATAAATGAAATTCGAATTAATAGAGCTAAGCGACTATTATTAATGACAGATGATAAACTATTTGATATTGCTCGAAATGTTGGATTTAATGATGAATATTATTTTAGTAGACGATTTAAGCAAACAGTTGGGATTTCTCCTGGTCAATATAGATATAATAATAGGCAAAATATTAGAATATTTGCCCCATATCTTGAAGACTTTCTTTTATCTCTAGGGGTTACACCTATTGCTCAGTGTTTACACTCTAATTGTGGAAAGCAAGATTATCTAGGTTTAAATGATATTCCTGCTTTAGATATTCTCAGGGAGGATCTGAAGCTTTTATCAAATAATAAACCCGACTTTATTATGATTGATGAAGTAATTAAGCATCAGGATAATAACAGATTTAAACAACTTGCACCAACTTATGTCCTATCTCATCCTGGTGAAGATTGGCGCTCTATACTTTATACAGTTGCTGATTTAGTGGGAAAAATACAAAAAGTAGAAGATGTAATAGGTCATTACGAAGAAAAGGTAAGTCTAGCGAGAAGAATTCTTGGTGCATCTGTTAGGGAACAAACGGTAGCATGTTTAAGGATATCTTCAATTGGTGTTGACCTTTATTCTGGTGAGAATCAAGGTTATACTGGACCAATACTATATGGAGACCTAAAGTTAAAACCACATCCACTAGTGCAGCAACTAGCTTTTAAAGAAAGGAGAGTAAGATTAACACCAAAGTTACTTTCTCAACTTAATGCAGATCACCTATTCATTACCTTTGATAAGCATTACAGTCAATCCGAGGGTGATGAAAGAAAAATACTTAATAATCCATTATGGAAGTCACTTTTAGCAGTTAAAAATAACCATGTGTATGAGGTTGATTTTATGACTTGGATGAATTATGGTGTAATATCACATAGTAAGAAAATTGATGATGTTCTTAAAGCATTAGCTTAAAAATCTAAACACTATAGAAGTATCAAATACGATAAATAAGAAATAAAAATATAAAAATAAAGTAAAAAACAGCAATATATTAAAAAACATCATATGAAAAATATTATATATTAGTGATATTGAATATTAATATTATTAATATATGGAGGGAAGCATATGAAGATTTTAGTTACCTATTCAAGTAAAACAGGTAATACAAAAAAAATTGCTGAAGGAATACTAGAAATATTGCCTAAGGATAGCATTATTTTACCTATAGAAGAAAATATAGAACCAGATGAATTCGATATAATATTAATTGGTTTTTGGGTAGATAAAGGTATAGCAGATGCAAAGGCAATGAAATACATTGATAAGATAAAAGGTAAAAAAGTAGGGATTTTCGGAACACTAGGTGCATATCCTGATTCAGAGCATGGTAGGCAATCTATAATAAGAACAAAAGAACTTTTGGAGCCACAAAACGAAGTAATAGCAGAATTTTTATGCCAAGGTAAAGTTGACCCTAAGTTAATAGAAATGTTTGAAAAATTACCTAAAGATCATCCACATGGTATGACAGAAGAAAGAAGAAAAAGACATGAAGATGCAAGTAGTCATCCAGATGAAGATGATATTAAAAAAGCACAAGAAGTATTCAAAAAGATTTTAGTGGATAACTAATAAAGAATAAATTTGAAAATAAAAAGTAATTATATGTAAACCTAGCACTCTTTTAAGAAAATAAATCTTATAAAAAGTATACAATTGTGCTTAAGTAGAACCTGTCAGTTAATGACAGGTTTTATTACTTTATGATATTTTCAAAACTTCATGATATCATCGGTTACATGCAATGAATAATAGTTATAAACTAGTCTTATCTGAAAACATAACAAATTGTAGGTTAATCACAAAAAAATATTTATAGATAAAAAAGTAGTGGTATAACTTGCAAATTTGTATATAATGAAAATAAGCTATAGTAAAATCATCTGATGACTTTATGATTAGCTCATATTATGTTCTTCCAGTAGTGATTCTTCTGTATGTTTTTACTAATACCGTTTAAGAATTCTTAAATTTAGGATATTATATTAGTATTGAATATAAATAAATCTCTAATATAAAAATCTAAATTTAAGGGAGACCAAAATAATGGATCAGATAAAAAGAATTAGAAGGGTTAGTAAAACTACGGCAGTGCAAAAAGCACTAGAAAATATCAGAGAGTATATAAGAAGTATAGAGAGCGAAGTTCTTCCAAATGAAGATGAGCTTTCTCAATATCTAGGAGTAAGCAGGCTTACATTGAGAGAAGCTATAACAGTTTTAGAAAGAGAGGGGGTAGTATCTAGGGTACAGGGTAAAGGAACTTTAATTAATTCTTTTGTAACAAAGCTTGAAAATAGAATAGATTGTGGAAGTGATATAGAAGGTCGTCTTAGACAAAGTGGATATGATGTTAGATTTGAAGTTGATGGACTAGAATTTAGAAAACCTACAAAGATAGAAGAGACTAAGCTTGAAATAGACTCTGAAGATAATATTCTTGTAGTAAAGAAGATACTATATGCGAATGATATGGTTGCAGCAGTTTATATAGATAGAGTACCAGAGAAGCTTTTAAAGACAAAAGACTTTACTGCAGAGGACTTAAGACCTCATATCTTCCCAATTATAGAGAACCTATGTCAGAAATCAATAACTCATGATGTAGTCCAATTATATCCTTGTGGGGCTGACGAATATTTGGCAAAACTATTTGATATTGAGATAAATACACCGATATTAAAGTTCGATGTACTTGAATATACTTCTGATAGTATAGCTTTGATGTATAATACAGAGTTTTACACTGACAAGTTCATAAAGTTTACAATATGTAGAAATGTAGCCTATAAAGAATAAGTTAATAAGTTGTATAGATTAAGACGTATCATGCAAATATAACTAAGTTAGTTTATTTAAGTTATAGGAAAACGTATCTTAAGGAGGAAGGAATATGGAAAAGCAAAGACCTTCGGCAACTCAGTGGATAATTAAAATAGTTATGAATATATTTGGCTTGTTTTTATGTGGACTTGCGATTGTATTAGCTGTAAAATGCGGACTTGGAGCAAATCCTTGGGATGCATTACAAGTGGGAATGACCAACTATCTGCCCATAACTTTAGGGCAGGCTTCTCAAATAATAGCGTTTGTAATTTTAGTATTTAACCTGACTAGAAAAGTAATACCAGGTGTGGGAACAGTTTTGAACGCTTATTTTATAGGTTTCTTTATAGACGTCTCGATGAAGTTTGGAATTGAAACACCTAGTGCAATTCCTTTACAAGCTCTTATGCTACTTGCAAGTCTTGTATTATTCGGATTTGGAATAATAATTGCACTAAAAGCTAGAATAGGAGTAGGATCTAGAGATGGGCTTATGGAGTATCTCATAAATGCAACAAAAGTATCTGTTCAATATATAAGAGCTGCATTAGAAATATTTGCTGTAATAGGAGCTATATTTTTAAAAGGACCTATGGGAATCGGAACAATAATAGCTGCTTTAACACTAGGATATTTCATACAATTGGCAGCTAAGGTACTAAATTATGACTTTGATGTTGAAAAACATTATACATTTAAAGATATGATAGATGATAGAAAAAGAAGGAAAGAACAGAATATTGGCTAATATATAATATTAGTGAGAAGTTCATTATTAGATGATAATATTAAGGGGGTTAAAATTATGACTAAATCACTTTTTATAAAGAATATTAAGACAATAGTTACATGTGATGAGAATGATGCTGTACTAGAAAACGTTAACATTTATATAGAAGATGGTATAATTAAAAACATAAGTAAAGAAGAATTTGATGCTGATGAAGTTATAGATGGTAAGAGTATGATAGCTTATCCTGGACTTGTGAATACTCATCACCATCTATATCAAACATTTACAAGAAATCTTCCACAAGTTCAAAACATGGAGCTATTTGATTGGCTTGTTACATTATATGAAATTTGGAAGGGATTAGATCCTGATGTTATAAGATACAGTTCATTTGTAGGTATGGGGGATTTGCTTAAGAACGGATGTACTACATGCTTTGATCATCATTATGTATTTCCTCAAAATACAAGTGATGAGCTTATAGATACTCAGTTTCAAGCTGCATCAGAACTTGGAATTAGAATGCATGCTTCGAGAGGAAGTATGTCTCTAAGTAAAAAAGATGGTGGTCTTCCGCCGGATTCAGTAGTTCAAGAGTTAGATAAAATATTATATGATTCAGAAAGGCTTGTTAAAAAGTATCATGATAATAGTGAGTTTTCAATGAGACAGGTAGTTTTAGCTCCTTGTTCTCCATTCAGTGTAACTGGAGAACTATTGAAAGAATCTGCCATACTAGCAAGAAAACTTGGTGTTAGACTTCACACTCACTTGGCAGAAACTATTGATGAGGAGGAGTTTACACTAGAAAAGTTTAATATGAGACCTCTTGAGTATATGGAAAGCTTGGGATGGATTGGAGAAGATGTATGGTATGCTCATGGAATACACTTTAATGACAAAGAACTAAGAAGATTAGCTGAAACTAAAACTGGAGTTGCTCATTGTCCTATATCTAACATGAAACTATCTTCAGGTATAGCTAGAATTCCAGAAATGATAGATCTTGACATACCAGTAGGGCTTGCAGTAGATGGAAGTGCAAGTAATGATGGATCAAATTTACTTGAAGAGATAAGAGTTTCATATCTTCTTCACAGATTAAACTCAAGCCGTCAGGCTCCAACAGGATATGATATATTAAAACTTGCTACAAAAGGTGGGGCAAGATTACTTGGAAGAAAAGATATTGGAGAACTTTCAGTAGGAAAAGCAGCAGACTTATTTATGATAGATACTAATAGACTTGAATTTGTAGGAACTCAATATGATCCTAAGTCAGTTCTAGGAACTGTAGGAGTAAAAGGAAGTGTAGACTATACTATAGTTGGAGGAAACATTGTAGTGAAAGATGGAAAACTTATAACTATAGATGAAGAAAAAATAGTACATGAGGCAAATGCCAAAGTCGAAGAACTAATTAAAAAAGCATAAAATAAAACCCGCTTACTAAAATAAGCGGGTTTTATTTTATGTAACTTTATAGTTTCTTTAAAAGACTCATGCTTAATGTAAATACTAGCTCTTAATTTAATTCATTAATATTAACCATTACTTATTTCCTTCTTCTTTTAGGAGTAAAAAGAATACCCCTAAGAGTTGATAATCATTATCAATAGATATAAAGTTAATCATAGAAGGGAGTTGACAAGATGAAAAAAGAATCAAATGTAAGCTATCTTTTATATTTAGCCGGAGGTGAAAAAAGAAATTATTTTTATCAGTTATTCTAAGTGTAATCAGCTCAATCCTAGCTTTCGCACCTTATATTATTATATATAATATGATAATGACTTTATTTGGAGGCAACGTAAACTATAGCGAGGTGTATAGGTTAGCAATAACAGCCGTAGTATTTATTGTACTAAGAATAATATTTTTTGTAGCATCAGGTGCACTATCTCATGTAGCGGCATTTAATATTCTTTATGATATAAGAATGAAAATAATAAAGCATATGGGTAATTTAAATTTAGGTTTCTTTACAAATAAAACTTCAGGGGAACTAAAGAAAGTTATAAATGAAGATATAGAAAAAATGGAAAATTTCTTAGCACATCATATACCAGACATATCATCAGCTGCCATAGCACCTTTTATCATGTTTATATATCTTCTATATTTGAATTATAAGATGGCACTAGTCTTATTAATACCTATAATCATAGGAGTAATTATTCAAAATATAATGTTTAAAAAGTTTGAAGAAAGAATGGATCACTACTATAGTTTACTTGAGAATATGAACTCTACTATAGTTCAGTTTATACAAGGTATATCAGTAATGAAGGCGTTTAACGTATCATCTTTATCGTTTAAAAAATATAGGGAATCTATAGAGTCGTATGCAGATTACTGGAAACAGATAACTGAGGAAAATTCACAATCACACTCAATATTTTTAGCTATTATGGATTCAGGACTATTGTTTACTATACCTTTGGGAGGATATTTTTATCTTAACGGTGGTATAGATTTAGGAACATATTTACTATTTATAGTTATAAGTATGGGTCTCTTTAATTCATTTAAAACGTTACTAGAGTTAGGGTCAAACTTTTCTATGATATTTGAAGGTGTAAAAAGAGTTAGAAATATTCTAGAAATATCTAATCAAGAATCAGGCAAGAGCTCACTATCTAAAAGTGGAAGTTACGATATACAAGTTAAAAATGTTTCGTTTAAATATGAAGATAAAAATGTATTAAGAAATATAAATACTACTCTTAAAAAAGGAACTATAAATGCATTTGTAGGAGCATCGGGTGCAGGAAAAACCACGTTAGCTCAACTTATAGGGAGATTTTGGGATGTAAATGATGGAGAAATATTGATAGACGGTAAGAATATAAAAGATATAAATACAGAAGATTTAATGGATTCTTTAGCATTTGTATTTCAAGATATATTCATGCTAAATGATACCATATATGAAAATATAAGAATGGGTAATGAGAATGTTAATACAGAAGATGTCATAGATGCAGCTAAGAAAGCTCAAATTCATGACTTTATAATGACTTTACCCGATGGATACGACACTAAAATGGGTGAGAATGGTATAAAACTAAGTGGTGGAGAAAAACAGAGAGTATCAATAGCAAGAGCGATACTTAAAGATTCACCTATAGTTATATTTGATGAAGCTACATCTTATGCAGATATAGAAAACGAAAGAAAAATACAAATAGCACTTGAAAATATGTTGAAAAATAAAACAACTATAATGATAGCTCATAGACTCCATACAATAAAGAATGTAGACAAAATAGTTGTATTTAGTGAAGGACAGATGAAAGAAGAAGGTAGTCATGATGAGCTAGTAAGTAAAAATGGGTTATATAAAGAGATGTGGGAAACTTATGTAGAGAGTGAAAAGCTAGCAATAAAAGGGGGTGCTTAAGATGATAAGTACTATAAAGGCTATAATAGGAAAAGATATAAAAAAGCTATATTTACCTATTACTCTTATGTTTTTAGATAGTTTAGGGATGATGACATTTATAGGAGTTCTTTATAAACTACTAATGGATATAAGTAGTGACTCATTTACTATGGATAAACTCAAAATATACACATCTATACTTATAGGGTCATTCATATTTAGATGCATTATGATAAGTGTAGGATATAAATTAAATCATCTTAGAGGCTCAGACATTATAAAAGATATGAGAGTTAGCTTGGGAGATCATATAAGAAGTTTAAATTTAGGTTACTTTAATAAGAATAGTATCGGGAATTTAATGAATATATTGACAGCTGATGTTACCGACTTTGAAAGGATTCTAACACATAGTTTAGGAGATATTATAAAAGCAATTGTACTAATACCTTATATAATCATAATATCTTTCTTTATAGATACTAGAATTGCTTTAGCACAGCTTATAACTATATTAATAGCAGCACCAATCTTAATAGCAAGTGGTAAAATGGCACAAAAATTTGGATTAAGAAAAAGAGCAGTTTTAAGTGATGTAATATCTAGAATAATAGAATATATAAATGGAATAAAAGTATTTAAATCATATAATCAAACAGGAGATAAGTTTAAAAGATTAGAAGATTCGTTTAGGACATTTAAAAAAGAGAGTATAATGATAGAGCTTTCTGTAGCTCCATTTGTATTAGCATTTCAGATACTATCTGACTTCATACTTCCTGTAGTATTACTTACAGGGTCATATATACTTTTGGGTGGAAATATAGATGAAAAAACATTCATAGCTTTTTTAATTATAAGTATTTCATTAACTAATATATTAAAAGGACTATCAGCGCAGTATCCTGAGTACAAAGCATTAAAGCTTGCAGCAGAAAAGATAATAAGCACTTATGATAAAAAGTCACTAGAGTTTAGTAAGGACAAAGTAGACTTTAAAAACTTTGATATAGAATTTAAAGATGTTACATTTGGATACGAAGAAGAAAAAGATATACTGAAAAATATAAGTTTTAAAGTAAAGGAAGGAACAACTACAGCATTAGTAGGACCTTCGGGGTCTGGAAAGACTACTATAACTAGCCTAATCGCTAGATTTTGGGACAATGACAAAGGTGAAATTAAGATTGGAGAAAATAATATATCTAATATAAATCCAGATTATATACTTCAGCATATAAGTGTGGTATTTCAAGATGTATATCTTTTAAATGATACTATATACAACAATATAAAGCTTGGAAGACCGAATGCTAGTTATGAGGAAGTAGTAAAGGCTGCAAAACTTGCTAATTGTCATGAATTTATAGAAAAACTTAAAGGTAAGTACGAAACCATGATAGGAGAAGGAGGATCTACTCTATCAGGAGGAGAAAAGCAAAGAATATCAATAGCAAGAGCAATATTGAAAGATTCTCCTATTATACTCTTAGATGAGGCAACAGCATCTCTTGATGCAGATAATGAGATAGAGATACAAAGATCACTAGAGAAACTAACTGAAGGAAAAACTGTAATAGTAATAGCACATAAGTTAAATACAATAGTAAACTCAGATCAAATAATAGTTCTAAATGATGGGAAAATAGAAGAGATAGGTAATCATGAAGAACTAGTTAAAAATAAAAGACGTTACTATAATATGTATAAAGAGCAAGAAGAGGCTAAGGGATGGGTAGTATAATAACTCAAATATAAAGTTTTAAACAAATTAAAAGACTATTGCCAAAACTCACTTATATAATAGTGTGTTCTAGCAATAGTCAAAATAAAAATATCTACAATTATTTACTTCCAGCTTTTAATGCTTTAGCAATTTCTATAGTACGTTTAGCTTGATGCTTAACAGATGCTTCTACATCTTCTATCATTTTACCATCTTGGCCAACTGTAACACTAGTTCCATAAGGATTACCGCCAGCTTTAAATATAGAATCATCTGTATATCCTGGTGGTACTATTATAGCTCCCCAGTGCATCATGCTCGTATATATTGCATGAATAGTTTGCTCTTGTCCTCCATGAGGATTTTGAGCTGAACTCATTGCAGAAACTACTTTGTTTATAGTTTTTCCTTGAGCCCAGAATCCACCTTGTAAATCTAAGAACTGCTTCATTTGAGATGCTATATTTCCAAAGCGAGTTGGTGATGAAAATATAATAGCATCTGCCCATTCTAAATCCTGTGATGTAGCAACAGGAATATCTTTAGTCATCTCAGTTGTAGCTCTCCAGACTTCATTAGATTGAACAACTGAATCTGGTGCTAATTCTTGTACTTTTAGTAATCTAACTTCTGCACCAACTTCTTTTCCAGCTTCTTCAGCCCACTTTGCTAGCTGATAGTTTGTGCCACCCATACTATAATATATTATAGCTAACTTAATATTATCCATTAAAAAATCTCCTCTCTGGTATTCCAATACTAGTAATTATATGATTAATATACCCAAGGAACATTTTTTTAAAAGTAGAAAAATAATAAATTATAAGTTACAAACTATAATTATCTAATAAAATAATTTAGTATATAGTAGGTACTAAGATGAATTAAATATAAAATATTGAGTTGAAAGTAGATTTATTAGATAAGTAAATAAAATAAAAAAGTGTATATACTTAAAGTAGACTAAGATATAAAAAAACCAGTACAGAGAAGTTGTCAATGTACTGGTTTTTTTATTTATTTAAACGCAATATTTAAAGCTTGATCTATATCTTCAATTATATCATCTATATTTTCAAGACCAACAGAAATTCTAACAAGTCCAGGAGTTATACCTGCTGCTATAAGTTGCTCATCTGAAAGTTGTCTGTGAGTTGCACTAGCTGGATGAAGTACACAAGTACGAATATCCGCTACATGAACAACATTTGAGGCAAGTTTTAAATTATCCATAAATTTAACTGCAGTTTCTCTTCCACCTTTAATAGAGAATGAGATAACACCGCTACATCCTGAAGGTAAGTATTTTTGCTGAAGATCATGGTACTTACTGCCTTCTAATGCTGGATAGTTCACAAATTCAATTTTATCACATTCATTTAAATAAGAAGCTACTTTTTCAGCATTTCTACAGTGTTTTTCCATTCTAACTGGAAGTGTTTCAAGACCTAAGTTTAAAAGAAAAGCTGCATTAGCAGATGGATATGCGCCAAGGTCTCTCATAAGTTGAACTCTGGCTTTAACAATATATGCGGATTCACCAAATTCTTTTGTATAAACTACTCCGTGATAAGATTCATCAGGTTCAGTAAACTCTGGGAACTTACCATTTGTCCAATCAAATTTTCCGCTATCTACAATAACTCCTCCAACTTGAATAGCGTGTCCATCCATATACTTAGTTGTAGAGTGAATAACTATATCAGCTCCAAATTCAAATGGTCTACAAAGTATAGGTGTAGCAAAAGTATTATCTACTATAAGAGGAACACCATTTTTATGAGCAATATTAGCAAACTTCTCAATATCGAAAACAGATAAGGCTGGATTTGCAATAGTCTCGCCGAATACAGCTTTTGTATTTGGTCTAAATTCTTTTTGAATATCTTCTTCAGACGCATTAGTATCAACAAAAGTGCATTCTATACCAAACCTTTTAAGAGTTACAGCAAATAGGTTTATAGTTCCTCCATATATTGTAGATACACTTATAAAATGATCTCCGACACTCATAATATTAAGAATACTAATTAGTGAAGCTGCTTGTCCAGAAGTAGTACATAAGGCACCTACTCCACCTTCAAGTGCTGCTATTTTATCTTCAACTGCTCCAACTGTTGGATTTGAGATACGGGAATACATATGTCCCTCAGCTGTAAGGTCAAACAGCTTTCCAATATGTTCAGTAGAATCATAAGTATAAGTCGTGCTTTGATATATAGGTAGAGCTCTAGTTTCACCATTTCCAGGATGATATCCTTCATGTAAACATTTTGTTTCTATTTTCATATTTTTCCCTCCATAACTTTAAACAAATCAACTAACTAGTTTAGATAATATAAATTATATCACTACACTTTAATCAATTAAAGTATATTGTATGAGAAATCATGCGTGCTCTAAGGTCAATTCACCCCATAAGGATTCCATACTTTCCACAATGGTAGGATCAAATTGAATTCCTTTATTCTTAATTATCTCTACTCTACATTCATTCCATGACAAAGCTTTTCTATACGGTCTATTAGAGGTCATGGCATCAATAGCATCACAAACGGCAATAATTCTTGAGCCGAGAGGTATGTCACTACCTTTAAGTCCCCAAGGATAGCCTGATCCATCCCAACGTTCATGGTGGTAAAGAACTATCTTAGCCATACTTTTCAGATCCTTAGAGCGGGTTAAAATATTATAGCCTATAGCAGGATGCTCTTGTATGTACTTCCATTCATCGGGAAGAAGCTTTCCGCGTTTATTAAGAATCATATCAGGAACACCTATTTTTCCTATATCATGAAGATGGGCTGATATATGAATCTCTTCGAGGTGTTTCCCATCAATCCCCATATGCTTAGCTAGTTTATATGACATATCAGCCACTCTAGAAGAGTGGCCGCAAGTGTAGGAATCTTTTGCTTCTAATGCACCAACAAGGCATTCAATAATATCGTGACAAATCTTATAAAAGCATTGACCTCCATAATCCTCCATAAAATGCCTCCTTTTGTTTATCATATGTATTTATAAATAAGTACTAATAAGCTACTTTTTATGTTG
Source organism: Gottschalkia acidurici 9a (assembly GCF_000299355.1). Classification (NCBI taxonomy): domain Bacteria; kingdom Bacillati; phylum Bacillota; class Tissierellia; order Tissierellales; family Gottschalkiaceae; genus Gottschalkia; species Gottschalkia acidurici. Next base: position 447,530 of record NC_018664.1, read on the forward strand.
TTAAATTAGCAAGTTAATAATGATTAGATGTTATAAATGATAATCATAATCAATATCTGATGATTACATATTAATTTATTTAAATGTTTATGTCAAGAATGGAGTAAATGTTACTAAGTGAACAGAGTAAAAATATTTCAAATAAATAAGTTAACTTATCGGAAAAGGGTATAATAAAACTAAAAGAAAATAATAAATTAGGGAGGATTAAATAATATGGATAAATTCGTAGATGTAGTAAATACATTTTTATGGGATAATTTCTTAATATATGCACTATTAGGAATAGGTATTTACTACACTATAAGACTTAAAGTTCCGCAATTAAGCAAAATAGTACCAGGATTTAAGCAAACATTTGGGAGTATATTTAAGAAAGACAAAGATTCGGATGTAAGTGGAATGACTTCCTTTCAGGCATTATCAACAGCAGTAGCTGCACAAGTAGGTACAGGAAATTTAGCAGGGGTAGCAACAGCCATATCTTCGGGAGGACCGGGAGCTATTTTTTGGATGTGGGTATCTGCTGTACTTGGAATGGCTACAAATTTTGGAGAAGCTGTACTAGCGCAAAAGTATTCAACTGAAATAGATGGGGAAAGAACAGGGGGACCTGCATACTATATATCTAAAGGTGTGAAGAGTAAATTTTTAGCGACATTCTTTGCTGTAACCATAATTATAGCTCTAGGATTTGTAGGAAGTATGGTACAATCAAATTCAATATCAACAGCGGTATATTCAGCTTTTGGAGTTAATAAAATAGTTGTAGGAATAATAACTTCTATAATAGTAGCTCTCATATTAGTGGGTGGAATGAAGCGAATAGCTAATTTTGCAGAATTAGTAGTACCTATAATGGCAGGATTCTACATACTAGGAAGTATTGTAATTTTATTTAAGTTTCATGACCAAGTATTAATAGCTTTAAAAAGTATATTTGTTGGGGCATTCTCTCCTAGAGCTGCAGTCGGTGGAGCATTAGGTATAACTGTTAAAAATGCAGTAAGATTCGGTATTGCAAGAGGACTTTTCTCAAATGAAGCAGGAATGGGTTCAACTCCACATGCTCATGCTGTAGCAAAAGTAGCTCATCCAGCACAACAAGGTATGGTTGCTATGGTTGGAGTTATAATAGATACAGTTATTATATGTACAGTTACAGCACTAATAAATTTAGTTACGCAGGCAAACACTTTAGGACTTACGGGTATTGAAATGACTCAAAAAGCTTTTGAATTAGGTTTGGGTAGTTTTGGATTAACCTTTATTGCTATAGGGCTATTCTTCTTTGCACTTACAACTATAATTGGCTGGTACTTTTTTGGCGAGGCAAATATAAAATTTTTATTTGGAATTAAAGGAATAAAAGCTTATAGAGTATTAGTACTAGTTTTCATAGTATTAGGTTCTTTTTTAGATGTAGATTTTGTATGGAAATTGGCAGATATGTTTAATGGTCTAATGGTTATTCCAAACTTAATAGCACTGTTGATCTTAGCACCACAAGCATCAGCGATAATTAAGGATTATGATAATAATTTTTTAAAAAGATAAAATGCACTTATTAATAATAAAAAAAGATGATTTCCATTAAACATGGAAATCATCTTTTTTTATTATTGGCATTTGACAATAACTATTTCTTGATTTATAATCAAAAAGTAAATGTCATATGCCAATAACTTATGGGAGGAATAAATATGAAAATATTAGTTTCATCGGTTGGTAAACAAAGTACAGATTCAGTAGATCCTAGATTTGGTAGAGGTGATTATTTTCAAATATTTGATACAGAAGCTAGAGCGTATAAAGCAATAGAGAATGTAGGAAAAAGTTCAGACCATGGAGCAGGTATAGGAGCCTCACAACAAGTCATAGATGAAAATGTGGATGTAGTTATAACAGGCCATCTTGGACCAAATGCATATAATCTTTTATCTGAATCTAATATAGAAACTTATAGCTGCAATGAGGGAAGCGTAGAACAAGCCATAAATCTATATATTGAAAATAAACTAGAAAAAATAAATAAAGCAGGGTCACCACATAGAGCATAACTAGAAGGGAGAGAAAACTTTGAATATAGGTGTTTTAAGTGGAAAAGGGGGTACAGGAAAAACTCTAATATCTACAAACTTAGCACTAGCCATGAGCGGAAATTATATAGACTGTGATGTTGAAGAGCCCAACGGATTTATTTTTTTAAATCCTACGAACATAGATAGCAAAGATGTGCTAGTCGACTATCCAACTGTAGACAGTACAAAGTGTACGTTGTGCGGACAATGTGTAAGTATCTGTGAGTTTAATGCACTTGCTAAATCAAAGAAAATATTTATATTTGAAACACTTTGCCATAGCTGTGGTGCATGTGAAATGATATGTCCAACAAATGCTTTAAAATATGAAAAGAGAAGAATAGGAAAAATAGACGAGGGAAAATACAAAGATATTAAGTGTATCCAAGGAACTTTAAATATAGGCGAGGCAATGGCTGTACCTGTTGTAAAAGAGTTACTAAGAAACTTACCAGATAAATTAAATATTATAGATTGTTCTCCTGGAACGTCTTGCAATGTTGTAACCTCTCTTGAATATATAGATAAAGCTATACTTGTAACAGAGTCTACAGAATTTGGACTGCATGACTTAAAAAGAGCAGTAGAGCTTTGTAAAAAGCTTAATGTATCATATGGAGTAGTTATAAATCGATCTACAGATGACAAAACACTAATTCACCAATATTGTGAAGATGAAAATATAAAGATATTATCCACTATACCTTATAGCAAAGAAATCGCTGAAATTTATTCTAAAGGAGAACTATTAGTAGAAACAGATAAATATAAGGATATATTTATAAACCTAGGCGAAAAGTTAAGGGGGTGGGTATAATATGAAGATTGTAGTTTTAAGTGGAAAAGGTGGAACTGGAAAAACTACAATTGCTATTGCCTTATCTGAACTTATAGGAAATACAATTAAGATAGACTGTGATGTAGATGCGGCTAATATGCACTTATATTATAACGGAGAAATAATAGAACAAAGACAATATATGGGGAACAAGATATCTTTTGTAGATAAAGATTTATGTACTGAGTGTGGTAAATGTACTGACTACTGTAAGTTTGATAGCATAAACTCAGGTAAAGTAAATAGTCTTACTTGTGAAGGGTGTGGAGTATGTAAGATAGTATGTCCTAATGATGCTATAGAACTAAAGGAAATTAGAAACGCAGATACATTTATAATAAAAACTAATAATGGAATAATATCTAAAGCAGATATGGATATAGGAGCTGAAGGCTCTGGTAAGCTAATAAATGAAATTAAACAAATGGCAAAAAAATATACTTCTGAAAACGATATAACCATAATAGATGGCTCACCTGGAATCGGATGTCCAGTTATAGCATCAATTACAGGAAGTGATATAGCTCTATTAGTTATAGAACCGTCTAAGTCGGGTTTAAGTGATTTCTTTAGAATTAAAGAACTTTGTGATCACTTTAGTATGCCAGTTTTAGTCTGCATAAATAAATACGATATGAACAAAGAAATTTCAAAACAAATAGAAGAATACTGTAAAGAGGGTGATATCAATATAGTTGGAAGAATATCATTTGATGATATGGTATTAGAATCAATTAATAGCTTTAGGCCAATAGTATACTATCCAGATAGTAAAGCTAACAAAGAAATAAGATTTATGTGGGAAACTATAAAAAACAAATTAAATTTGGAGGGATAAGTAATGAGAATAGCAGTAGCAAGTGAAGAAAATAAAGTAAGTGGACATTTTGGACATTGTGAAGGTTTTACAATATATGAAGTTAAAGATAGAGATATATTAGGAAGTGTATTTCTTGACAACCCAGGGCATAAACCAGGATTCTTACCTAAGTATTTAGGTGAACAAAATGTAGATGTAATTATAACTGGTGGAATGGGAGAAAAGGCTCAAGCACTGTTTAGTGAAAATAATATAAAAGTAGTAGTTGGAGTACAGGGAAATATCGAAGAAGCAGTTAAAGAATATATAAGCGGAAATCTAAAATCAACAGGTAGCGTATGTAATAAACACGAACATTCAGGTAGTTGTGGAAATCATTAAGTAGAGTAGAACAATAGTTATTGGCATTTGACAGTAACTATTGTTTTAACTTATAATTAAATGGTTAAACTATTATAAGTATAACTAATGAGGAGTGATAATATGTCAGAGTGTCAAACATGCCCATCAAGTAGTAGTTGTAGTGAACAAGATAAAGAAAACTGCGGAAGCATGATAGTAAATAATCCACATAGCAAAATAGGAAAAATAATAGGAGTTATGAGTGGAAAAGGTGGAGTAGGTAAGTCTACAGTATCAGTTCTTTTAGCTAAAGAATTAAAAAAACAAGGATATAAAGTAGGTGTATTGGACGCAGATATAACAGGACCTAGTATACCAAGACTTTTAGATATAAGTGAAGAAAGAGCTTACGGTAAAGAAGATGGAACATTAATTCCAGTTGAAACAAAAGAAGGCATAAAAGTAATGTCTTTAAATCTGTTAATTAAGGAAGAAAGTGACCCTGTAATATGGAGAGGACCTATGATCGGTGAAATAGTTAAACAATTCTATAAAGACGTAATATGGGAAGAACTTGACTATTTAGTTATAGATATGCCACCTGGAACAGGAGATGTTGCACTTACGGCAATGCAGTCAATACCTATAGATGGAATAGTAATGGTTTCAATTCCACAAGACTTAGTTTCAATGATAGTTGCTAAAGCAGTTAATATGACTAAGACTATGAAAATAGACGTAATAGGACTAATTCAAAACATGAGTTATATAATTTGTCCAGACTGTGATAAAAAGATAAGAATGTTTGAAAACGAAGATATAGATGCATTCTTAAAAGATATGAATTTAAAACTATTAGGTGAATTACCTATGACTAGAGAAGTAAATAATATAAATAAAGAAAAATTAAGTGCAGATGTAGATGCTACTATAAAAGATATTACTAAACAAATAGTTTCTTCATTATCATAATGAAAGAGATATATGTAAAGATTCTAGAAAATGATCATCACTCTTTGATATACTATATCTGTATATAGAGTAAGGGAGATGAAATAATGGCTAGACCTAAAAAATGTAGAAGAGTAGAATTTTTCCCAGAGAATACTAGCTTTATACCATTAGGAAAACCTAAGTGCAGTATAGAAAGCGTAACTTTAAAAATAGAAGAACTTGAGGCTATAAGACTTAAAGACATGGAAGGGCTAAATCAAGAAGAGTGTGCTAAAAGTATGGAAGTATCTAGACAGACATTTCAAAATATAATATATAATGCCCACAAAAAAATAGCTATAGCATTAACGGAAGGAAAAGCGATAGAAATAAGCGGAGGGCACTACACTACAGGAGATTGCAAGTTTAAATGTAAACACTGTGGAAAAACATATGATATAAGCTACGAGCAAGACAGAGATTCATGTCCTTCGTGTGGATCTGAGGAAGTTCTTTGTAATAAAAACAATAAACAATGTCATAAATGGTGTGAAAGTATATAAACTAAAACTTAGTATTTAGGCAGGTTAATAATTAGTCTAAATACTAAGTTTTATTGCATATAAAACTTTAATACTTTGATAAGGGGATGATGAGTTGATTATTGATGAACTTATAAAAGTAGCTTTAGAAAGTTGCGGTAATAAAAAAGTAGCTGATTTACGCTTAGGGTTAGGCTATACAGGGGTTCTTTTAGATGATAATAGCTGTGGATTAGCATATACTTTTAGAAGTGAGCTAGGTTCTTGTTGTAGCGTTTTCGGACAAGCTGGAAAAATGAAAGGAAGGTCTGCTGAGGAACTTATACTGTGGGGTAGAGATGAGAATTTAGCAAAGTCTACTATAGGAATAGCAACAATTAATGCAATTATTAATAGTAAGATTGATGTAATTGAGAAAAGTGGAATAGTAGACTTAATAGATGTAAAAGAAAATGAGAGATTCGGTATGGTAGGTAATTTTAAACCTATTTTGAAAGAGGTAAAAAAAAGGACAGAAAACATATACATATTTGAAAGACAGAAAACTGACAATCCTGAAATATATCCAGAGTCAGCAATGGATGAATATTTGACTAAATGCGATGTAGTTCTAATAACAGCTACTAGTATTATAAATAAAACTATAGATGAAGTATTGAAAAAAACTAAAAATGCTAGAGAAGTATATATAGTGGGATCCTCTACACCCCTATGCCCAGAGGTATTTAAAAAATATGGTGTAAGTGTTTTAGCTGGAGCAATAGTAAGAAAACCTCTTGAGCTACTAGATATAATAAGTCAAGGTGGAGGAACAAGGGCAATGAAAGGTGCTATAGATCAGGTAAACTTAAAAATTTAGGATTAAATATTTGTAATCATTGAAAGAACTCTTAAGGAAAGTTAATACTGTTATTAAGAGTTTTTTAGTTTCAGTAAAATGAATATTTTGTAGTAGATCATTGATTGCTTAAAAGATATAAGGTATTATTTGGTTATAAAGAAGGATTTAAAACTAAAATTATTTATATTTTATCTAGGAGAAAAAAGGTGAGAATATGAACATTATTACTGTAGATAGTGAAAACCTTGAGAAAGAGCATATATGCTGTGCTATAGCTGATAAAAAAGGAGAGTGTCAAGTAGCTTCTAAGAAGGCCTGGTTGAAAGAAAGATTTAAAGATGGACTTACTTTTAAGAAAGCAGATGTTAGAGGAAAAGTTTTTATTGAGTATATTCCTGCTGAAAATGCATGGTGTCCAATTGTTGCTGATGGATATATGTTTATTAATTGCTTATGGGTGTCAGGGAAATATAAAGGACAGGGAATCTCTACTAAGTTGTTAAATGAGTGTATTATTGATAGTAAAAGTAAGGGTAAAAAAGGATTAGTTATTTTGTCTTCAAAGAAAAAAATCCCTTATATATCAGATCCTAAGTTTTTAAGTTATAAAGGATTTATAGTAGCTGATAATGCAGAACCTTACTATCAACTTATGTATCTTCCATTTGAAGAAAATGAAGAAAAACCTTATTTTAAATCTTGTGCAAAAGCAGGAAAAATAGAAGAAAAAGGATTCGTGCTTTACTACAGTAATCAATGTCCTTTTACTGCTAAGTATGTTCCATTGATTGAAGAAATAGCTAAGGATAAGAAAATTGAATTTAAAGTTATAAAATATGAGACAACAGAACAAGCACAAAATGCGCCAGCTCCATTTACTACATATAGTTTATTTTATAATGGTGAGTTTATAACAAATGATATTTTAAGTGATAAAAAGTTTGAAAAGATACTTGAAGAAAAGGGATTGTAGTTATAGTGCAGAATCCAAAGTAAAGTTAAAATCTTTGATAAGATACTATATAGACAATATCAGAGGCTTAGGCATGTTTCTTTTACGATGAAGAATGTAAAAAAATTTAATTATTATGGAAGTAATTTATTAAGGGATAAGAATAGAGGTGGTCACTAAATGAATAAAGGTGAATTTGAAGAGTTTCTATATCAACAAATACCAATAACAAAAGAAATGGGATTTAATATTTTAGAATTTACACAATCAAAAGTAAGGATATCAGCAAGGCTAGAACCAAATATTAATCATAAATCAACAGCATTTGGGGGAAGTATAAATAGCTTAATGACTGTATGTGGATGGGCATTAGTGTTTAAAAATATTAAAGAAATAGATCCATATGCACATATAGTTATTCAAAAAAGCAATATAAATTATGTTCAACCTATTAGAGAGGACTTTGTTGCAGAGTGCAGTTTAACCGATGAAGAGAGCAAAAGAAAATTTTTAAATATGTATGAAAGACATAAAAAAAGTAGAATAAATATTAATGTTTATTGCTACAAACAAGAAACCCTATTAGCGGAGTATGAAGGACAGTACGTTGTATTTAGATAAAAGATAATGATTGCCTTATTATACTAACATCACAATAATTCTTAAAATATATTTTCATTTAGTATATAGAGTTGAAATGATAAATCAAAATTACTTGATTTATTATTTCAACCCTTTTTTTATTCCATTCATTATTGTTTTCCTATAATAAAAATCATTTATATGCTAAACACTAATCACATTTTTTACGATACTCTGTAGGAGTATAACCAGTAAATCTCTTAAATATTTTTGTAAAATAGCTTGCATCATTAAATCCCACTAAGCTCATAACTTCAGATAAAGATTTACTGGTAGTCTTAAGAATATTAGATGCTTCTATAACTCTATATTGCATTAGATATTCAAATGGTGACATTCTTAGGTACTTTTTAAAACATCTACAGCACTCTGACTTACTAATATGAACTGATGTGGCTATGTCTTCAAGAGTAACTTTGTTTGAGAAATTATTATGAATATATTCAAGCATTGTTTTAATCCGTTCTCCATCAAGCTTATTATGTGGTGTAGACTTTGAATTTAAGTTTGGAACTAATTTGGAAGCTAGAGTTAGCCACAAACTACACAGAGAGTTCTTTATTGAAAGTTCATATGCAAATTCTTTTTTTTCATATAAGTCGTAAATCTCAAATAGTTTCATAACTATATCTTTATGCCAGTCGATACTATTATCGAAAATCATAAAATCAAGACTATCGTTACTTATAATAGGATATACATACTTTTTATCTATAACAGACAAATTGTGTCCACTTATCAAAACTGGATCAAATACTATATCAATTACTATACTATCCTGAGTTATAGGTTTTACTTGATGAAGTACATTTGAATTAATAAATATGCCACTTCCTTCTGGTAAGGTAAAAGATCTATCAAAAAATGATAGTTCAACGACACCTCTCTTTACAAATGCAAACTGTACCTCTTTATGCCAATGCCAACGAATAAAACCTATATCATATTTATATGGCTCGTCAAAAAAAACTTCTAAGGGGAATTCGAAAGAACCATATTCTATTTCTGATTGTAAATTACTATCAACATCCAAATTATTCAAGCGCATACTAAGCACCTCGCTAATATAGTTTTATTTTAGGGTAATATACTTATGGTTTTCAACTAGTTTATAATAATATAATTATAACAGATAGATAAGTTAAAAATACATTAGAAAGGAGAGAAAATTATTATGGGCTTACGTATGGTTGATTTAACGCAAGATATTTATGAAGGTATGCCTCTATATGGAATACATCAAAAAACATTTATAATGACGAATCAAACTCATGAACAAAGTAAAGCTGCTACAGGAAGTGATTTAGGATTTTATGCTAGAAATCTTCTCATAAGCGAGCATTGTGGAACTCATAGTGATGCTGTACTTGAATTCAAGCCAGGTGGTATGGATATAGTGGAAATGCCTATGGAATGTTTCTATGGTAGCGCAATATGTGTAGACTTAACTCACAAAAGATATCCTGAATATATAGAGGTTAAAGATTTAAAGGAAGCTATTGCTAAGTCTGGGCAAGAGTTAAGAAAAGGTGACATATTCCTTATGTACACTGGACTATATGACAGAGAATATCCAGGTGCAGGATATAGAAATCATTATACAGGTTTAACATATGAAGCTGCTAAATGGTTAGCAGAAAACGGAGTAGTAAATATAGGAGTTGATTCTCCAGCTATAGACCAAACTCCAGATGACTTAACTTTTGCAGGACATAAAGTTTGTGGAGAATATGGTATTACCAATACGGAAAACCTTTGCAATTTAGATCAACTTGTAAATAAGAGATTTTTATACTTTGGTCTTCCATTAAAAATACCTGGAGGAACTGCTTCACCTATTCGTGCAGTAGCACTACTGGAGGAATAGTAAAATATTTAAAACTAAGCTCTAGGAAGAATAAAAGTTATACTTTAAATTATTAGGAGGAATTAAAATGAGTTATGATGTAATAATTAAAAATGCTAGAATACCGCAAGGAGATAATACTGTACTAACTAATATCTTAGTTAAGGATGAGAAAATAGCAGGTTTTATCAACTGTATTGACGGAATAGAAGCAAAAAATATAATAGATGCAGAAGGAAATTTAACAGCTCCAGGATTTATAGATTCACACACTCACTATATGTATCAAGGATTTCCTCACAGAGAAAACTTCTTAACAGGGTCAGCAGCATCTGCAAGAGGAGGAATAACAACAGTTGTAGATATGCCATGTTGTTCAGTTCCATCAGCAAGAAGTGTTGATCAATTAAAACTAAAAATAGATGTTTGTGCTCCACAAGCTGTAATAGACTATGCTATGTGGGGAGGAGTAACTGGAGAAGATGTTAGAGAAGGTTGGCTTCACAATGTTAAAGAACAAGCTGATTACGGAGTAGTTGGTTTTAAAGTTTATATGACTCCATCAGTGCCAACTTATCCAAGAGTTACTGATCCAGAAATGCTTGAAATTTTTAAGGCTGTTGCAAAAACAGGACTTCCAGTAGGAGTTCATGCTGAGAACTTTGCTATATGTGATTATTACGTTAAGAAGTTTCAAGAAGAAGGAAGAATGGATGCTCCAGCTTGGTCAGAAGCAAGAAATGAGTTAGCAGAAAAGGTTGCTATAGAATTAGGAATAAGTTTTGCTGAAGCTACAGGAGCAAGATACCATGTAGTTCATATGAGCACAGGAATTGGTGCAAAACTAGTAGCAGATGCTAAGAGAAGAGGAATTAATGTAACTGCAGAGTCTTGTCCTCACTATTTAACACTTAATTATCAAGATACTTTAACTAAGTTTGGTTCATTTGCTAAAGTTGCTCCTCCACTAAGAACTTCAGCGGATATTGAAGAACAATGGGAAGGATTAAGAGATGGAAGTATAGACTTTATGGCTACTGACCATGCTCCTTACGAGATAGAATCAGAGAAAAAGAAAGAAGGAATGAATATTTGGACTGCGTTCCCAGGATTCCCTGGAACAGAAACTATGGCTCCAATAATAATATCAGAAGGATTAAATAAGGGTAGATTATCACTTAGTAGAACTATAGAAGTGTTATCAACAAGTGCTGCAAAACAATATGGACTATACCCTAAAAAAGGTGCATTAGAAATAGGTTCGGATGCTGACTTTGCTATAGTTGACCTTGATAAAGAATGGGTAATAGATTCAAAAGAAAACCAAGCTTCAATGTGCGGATATACTCCACTTGAAGGAATGAAATTAAAAGGTAGAATAGTTAAAACAATAGTTCGTGGAAATATAGTATTTGATGATACACAAGAAGGTGTATTACCATCATTAACTGATGAAGAAATGAAAACAATAGTTCATAACTATCCAGCAGGAGTTGAAGAAGATTATGCAGACATATTCGAACAATTCCCTAACTTACACTCAGCTGAATACGATAGAAGCTATAGAAAAGAGCACCCTGAAAAAATAGATGAAGATGTAAGAAGAATAAAAGGAATAATGGTTAAGCCTGGATTCGGACAATTAGTAAAAAGACAAAGTATTCAGGAGTTACCAAAAACACTAACTTATGATGTTAAAGCTCCTACAGGAATAAATAGAAGAGAAAGAGAGTCTCTACCAGAGTTTAATAAGTAATTTTAAATAATAAAAAGCCTTGAGGAAAATAAATTTTTAAATAAATTCTATATAACAGTCAAAATTACCAAATTATGATAAAGTATAATTAAGAAGCCAGAATAGAGGATAAGTATATATCCTCTATTCTTTATTTTATAATCATTTAAAATATAGAAAGGAGATAGTATATTGGACATATTAGAATGCATTAATGGTAGAAGGAGTGTTAGAAAATATACAGATAAACTAATACCTGAGGAAACTTTAACTAATATTATAGAACTTGGTACAAAGTCTGCTACTGGTTCTGGAATGGAACCATGGGGATTTGTGATAATTCAAGATAAAAATGAAATCGACTCTTTATCTGAAATGACGAAAAAATATTTATTAGATAATTTTGAAGAATATCCATATTTACATCAGTATAAAAGTTGGCTAGAAAATCCTAAATACAGTGTTTTTAATCATTCAAATACGTTATTAATTATTTATGGAAATACAGAATCACACTGGTATGTTTATGACTGTAGTATGGCAGCAGGGAATATCATGTTAGCTGCTCATAATATGGGGATTGGAACTTGTTGGATTGGTTTTGCGGAACATACTTTAAATACTAAAGAATTTAAAGCAAAATATGGGGTACCAGAACAATATGAATTAGTTTGTCCTATGAGCATGGGGTATATGGAAAATAAACTAACACCATCTAAAAGAAAAAAGCCAATAGTGTTTAATAAATAGTACTTAAAAGTATCTAAAATTATTGAAGTTTAGATACTTAAACTATTATAACTTTTAATGTAAAACTACATTGGGAATTTAAGCCACGAATATTAAGCGTAAAGGCAAATCGAAGCTTCATTAAAAAATTATAAGTCAAAGGGGTAGTTTTATGATTATGATTTGGAATAGAAAAGAAGTTTTTGTTGGACATTCATTGCAGAGCTTTAATGAGGTATGTCAGATTCTTAATGCAAATCAAATTAAGTATGAATACAAGATAGTTAATAATAGCAATCCATATGTGTTTGGATCAGGAAGGGGAAGAAGGGGTACATTTGGGGAAAACATGAGTTATTCAAACTTATACTATATCTATGTTCATAAGAATGACTATGACCATGCCCTTGCAATACTACATCAATAACTGGTATAGATATGAATTATATAATGCATTTATCGTAAAAATCAATATAATTGTTAGATGTGTAAAATTAGAATTTATCCATAAAAGTAGATAAAAGAGCTATCATTAATGATGGCTCTTTTTAACTTTATTAAACATAAAATACATATTGACTTTAATAAAGTTAAATGTTATATTTAATTTTATTAAAGATAATGTTTAACTAATATATTGTATTAGTTTATTTAATAACTAAAGTTTTAAGTGACGGTAGGCAAATAGCAACATTTTATATGAAGTACTTATTCAAAAATCTACAATGCTATAAAGCTAATATAGAGTAGTATAAGGAGAGTTTAAGATGAAACAAAAATCTAAAAAATTTTTAAGGTTATTTTAATAGGTATGTTTTTATTGATTGGGATTAACTTAGGTTTTAATAAGTTAGTTAACACAGAGTATCAATCATTAAATGATATGGACAAGAATATGCTAAAGCAAATTTCACAAGTTTATGAAACATATAATAATGAATCTCAAAATATATGGAAAGAAGGATATAACTTTAATAATATTCCTCTTGTACTGACACCTGTTAATAAAGATAAAGGAATGATACATGCATATTCATATGTGATAGGGGTGGATAAATTAGAAAAATCTATATTTTCTAAGAGAATTGAAGTGCCAAAAGAAGTAAAGTTGCCACCAATATATAGGGTATCATCTTTATCTCCATCGTTAATTCGGTCGTGGATACCAGCTAATTTCTCGTTTAAGAACATAGGAGAGCAGCATGTTACATTTTTTAAATATAATCCTACTACTATTCAAACATCAAATACAGAAAGATCTTTTAAATATTTTTTAATGCATGAAGTATTTCATGAATATAGACAGGTTCCAGTATGGAAGAATGTGAATGAGTTAAGTTCAAGTATATATGTAGAAGAAAGAAATAAGGAACAATATCAACTTTTACTAACAGAGCTTTCTATTTTAGATAAAGCGTGGGCTACAAGTAATAAAAATGAGTTAATAAATATTTTAAGTGACTTTATAACTATAAGAGATGATCGCTATAGTAAATTTGAATATATGAAACAAGAAAAATCTGTTGAAACTTTGGAAGGATGTGCCCAATATACAGAATATAAATATTCAAATCAAGTAGGAGATATTGTTACGCCACCACTTACTGCAAATGGGAAAACCTATAAATTTACAGATGTATTTAGTAAAAAATCATTACAGGATTTCACTAGTAAAAGTAGCTTAAATGGTTTTATGGATAAAGATCTATACTATTATGTAGGTTCTTTAGAAGGAATGCTTTTAGATAAACTACAAGTTAACTGGAAAGATAGAGTAGAAAATAATGAATTAATTTATGATGTTCTTAGAGATGAAGTACTTATACAAAAAAGTGATAGTGAAAAAAGCTTAGAATATATAAAAAATGAGTATGGATATGATAATTTTAGTCAGCAAGCTGAAATTATAATTAATAATTTAAAGTAAAGTATTTATTCAATTAAAAGCTAAATTATAGTAGCGATATATAATGAATATGTTCTGAACTAACTTAATCTTATTCATTATTATATTTTTTATAGATATTAACTTTAACTAGAACAAAAGATTAAATGACTAATTTAAAAGGAGATGCATTATGACAATTGAAGTTGTACCTGAATGGATGATTAATTTAGATGATGAAGATATTAACTTTATAAAGAATTTTCTTCTTACGTCTGGGTCTTTAAAAGAAATAGCGAAGCAGTATGGCGTTACTTATCCAACAGTAAGACTTAGACTTGATAGACTTATACAAAAGATTCAAACTAATGAAGAGAATATAAATGAACCATATATTTCTTTGGTTAAGAGATTGGCATTGGACGAGAAAATTGATTTTGATACAGCTAAGTTATTAATTTCAGAGTATAAAAAAGTTAAAAAGGAGAACGACTAAAATGTTTATTATAAGTAATATAATAATTTCACTATTGCTCCTTGCAGGAGTAGTAATTTTACAAATATTTTTATCACAGAAAGAAAATAAATGGCTTGGACTTATACTTCCAATTATAAACGTAATACTTTCAATTATGGTATTACTAGGGATAGTTTCTTACTCAAATGAAGCATTTGGTATAATTGTGATACAGAATGTAATGTTATTTTTAATGTGCAATATTCCAACAATGATACTATTAGCAATTTATTTTGGATGCCGTAAGAAGTTTAAAAAGAATAGAGAAATTGATAAGATGAATATTCAAGATTTATAATGACTTTAAGTTTGGTTAATAAGTTATAACTAATTGCTTCATTAATTATAACTTATTAAATACTATGAGATGAACATAATGAAGACAAACATAAAGCCTATATCTTTATTTGTAAATAAAGATATAGGCTATTTTATTATCTACGTTTTCTTCTAAGCATATCCTGACCTATAACAGCAGCCCCTATAGCTCCATTATATTGAGAATAAGGTGAAGTATAAATTTTCTTATTACCTAGTTTCTCGCTTATAATATTAGTAAGCTCTTTACTTTTAGCTAGTCCACCAGTAAAAGCAATACCTTCTTCAACACCCATTTTGTTAGCTAAATTAGCTATACGATTAGCTATAGAGTGAAGAATTCCACAAGCAACAGACTCTTTAGTAGATCCACTAGCAAGTAAACTTATAACTTCAGATTCTGCAAATACAGTACACATACTGTTAATATTTTCAGGAGTTGCTCCTTTAGTTAAACTATCAATGTCACTTATATCAGACCCTAATAGATTAGACATAACTTCAAGAAATCTACCAGTACCCGCAGCACATTTATCATTCATAAGGAAATCAGCTAGATTACCGTCTCTATCAAGCTTTATAACCTTACTATCTTGACCCCCAATATCAAGTATAGTTCTAACATCACTGTTTAAATAATGGGCTCCTTTACCATGACAAGTTATTTCAGTAATATCCTTATCCGCAAAATCAATAGAAACTCTACCATAACCAGTTGAGACTATAAAAACATCTTCCCTTTTAAGATTAGCTTTAGATAATAAAGAATTTAAGGCTTCAGTACAAGCATTTTTTGGACTCCATCCAGTAGGAAGAATAATATATTCAAAGTTTTCACCATCGAATAAGACTCCCTTAGTAGCAACTGATCCAGAGTCAATACCTACAGAGTACAATTATAACACCTCCTAAAGCATCTCAACAAATGCAGATATACGAGTTTGAAGTTGTCCGATATCAGATTGAGAATAGTCTGTTTCTAAACTCATGTAAGGGATATTTTTCTCACCGTTAACAAAGTTTTTAATTCTAAAAGTTTCAACGTTATAAGTGTGGCAAGCTTGAAGAATCATATCTATAACACCATCAACCTTATATTCATCAACTAAATTATCAAGTAGTTTTAATCTACCATCATTAGGAGACATACAAGAACAAGGTATATTTAGATATTTTTTAGTTAAAGCATCGTATGGTTCTATAGTTTCATCTACTAATTCCTCGTAACTTTTAACTCCAGTACAGTTTTCGTAACATACTACAACACCACCAGCTTCTTCTATTAGCTTAACTACTTTTTGAGTAGCACCACCTATAGGACATCCTGTTATAAGGATTCTAGGAGCATCTTCACTAACTTTTCTAACTCCACTATTGTATTCATCCATTATATTTTTAGAAACTTCTTTTATACTGTTTATCTTCTCAGCTTGATCAGTTTTAAAAGTAGATCCGAAAAGTACACTAAGCATTTCCATACCTGTCATTGGAGGAGGACAAAGCTTAGATAATTCATAAAATTCTTTAAGAGCTACTCTTTCTTCATTACGTGATTTTATAGCTTTTTTTAGATCCTCATCAGTTATAGTAACATTAAGTTCTTTTTCAATTCTCTCTTTTAATCTAACCATTTCGTTACGCCATAAGTTAAAAGCATCTTCAGTGTCAGAAACTTGAGGTAATTGCATTACATGAACAGGTTTAACTTCGTTCATATATTCGAACATTTTCTTTTTACCATCACAAGTAGTTTCTCCAACTATAAGATCAGCAAAATAGAAATAAGGACATGTATCAGTGATAGCAAAACCGTAGCTTGCTTTAATAAGAGGACAAAGATTTCTTGGTAAGTGTTTTTCTGCCGCAGGTATAGATTCGTCGCTCATAGAACAAAGTGATATAGGAATAGCTCCTCCAGCTATCATTATTTCATAAGGAGTATATACACAATAAGTTCCTATTATATGTTTACCTTGTTCCTTCAACTCTTTTATGTTCATAAATCCTTGTTGTCTAGCTTCATCAAATTCATTAAAAGCTTTTGGTAAATTAAAATTCATATGTCAGCCGTTATATAAAACTCATAAGATGAATAATAAGCTTTACTAACAGCATTCACCCCTTTTCATTATATTTTATAAAAAATACATATTTATTTAAACATCTACTTATATCTAATTCTATTAAAATAAGTCGTTTGGTGTCTAATAGAAAAAACTTATAGGTATCAAAATATGTATAGAAAAAGGGAATGGGCAAGAAATCAAATAGTGAGCATAGTAGAGAATTTAGAATTTTAATTTTTAGATACTGTAAGAAAAAATTAAAAAGATAAAATTATTAATTTTATGCTGTTAGTAAATTTATAATATATTTATGAGTTAGCTAGCTTTATAGTAATTTTTCTAGATTTTGCGTAGGATTATTTGGATAGTCTACAACTTTTCCTTCCCATGTTCTTATTTTTATCGAATCTTTTCCTCTTGAAATTAAGTACTGTGGAGCAATAGGAGTTTTTCCGTCTCCATCAGGAGCATTTAAAATATAAGTAGGCACAGCCATACCAGAAGTATAACCCCTTAAGTATTCCACTATTTCTATTCCATCATCAACAGATGTATTAAAGTGCGTAGTTCCAATTACTTCTTTAGCATGGAATATATAATAAGGTCTAATTCTACATTTTAAAAGTTCATGATTTAAAAGTCGCATTACATATTTATCGTTATTGACACCATTTAGAAGAACAGCTTGATTTCCTAGTGGAATACCTGAAAGAGATAATTTATCACAGGCTTTTTTTACTTCTTTAGTTATTTCCATAGGATGATTGAACTGAGTGTTTATATACAGTGGGGGATACTTTTTTAAAATATTTACTAGATTATCAGTAATTCTTTGAGGTAATGTGACTAGAGTTCTAGTTCCAAGTCTAATATATTCAACTGAAGGAATGGCATGAATCTCTCCCAAAAGCCAATCGAGTCTTTCATCAGAAAGAGCTAGGGCATCCCCACCAGTAATTAGAACATCTCTTATTTCTGGATTTTCTTTTATATAATCTATAGATTCTTTAAGAGCTTCGATTGAGGTATCATTATCACATGAACCTATATTTCTTCTCCTTTGGCAGTGTCTACAATACATAGCACATTCATTAGTAACGTTTATGATAAGTCTATCAGGATATCTTCTAGTTATAGAGCCTGCTGGATTGGTGAACTCTTCACCCATAGGATCATCTATACCTTCACCTAATAGTTCAAGACTTGTTGGAATTGATTGTAGTTTGATTGGATCAAGTTTATTATCATCGTCTATTAATGATAAATAGTAGGGTGAAATTCCCCAACGATAGCTTTTCTCTACATTTTTTATACCTTCAATTTCTTCTGCATCAAGTGATATAACTTGAGTTAATATATTTACATCTGAGATTCTATTAGATAACTGCCATTTATAATTATTCCAATCATCTTCAGTTGCATTTAAGATAGAGAGTAGTTTTTGTTTTTCTTTTACTTTTTTCTCTTGTTCTAATGACATTCCTTTCGAAATATTTTTTTTCGCATCAAGATAATCTTGAATTCTAGACTTTAGTTCTTTAGCTCTATCAAGAGCTATTTGCCTTCTTTTGATAGTTCTATCCATCCAAAGTTCCTCCTTCATTTAAGTTAAGTGCGGTTGCGAATTAAAGTAGTCCAATTATATCTTATCATAATATGTAGTAAAACCCAAATAAGCTAGATTAATGACATTATGGAAGATAACAATGATAAGTAAGACTAAAAGTAAAAATGAAGACTTATCTTTGCTTTAAAACTATGGTAAAATCATATGAAAAGATTGTTAAAATAATATAGAAAATAACGGTTAAATTATATATAAATAGACAGGAATGAGGAATGTTAAATGGTTAAAAAAAATGAAATAATAGATCTATATATAAAAGAAGTAAAGTTTCCAAACAAAGGTTTAGCATATGTAGATGACAAAGAGATAACTGTAAAAAATGCTATTAAAGATCAAAAAGTTAGAGCGAGAATAACTAAGAATAAGAAGGACAAGGTAGAAGCTAAAATATTAGAAGTGATAGAAAAATCACCAATAGAAGTAGATTCAGAATGTACTCACTTTGGTAAATGTGGAGGTTGTTCATATCAAACATTACCATACGAAGAACAGCTTAAATTAAAACAAAGTCAAGTTAAAGAGCTTTTAGATAGTGCGGACATAGGGGATTATGAATTCTTAGATATAGTACCTAGTCCGAATAAATTTGAATATAGAAATAAGATGGAATTTACTTTTGGAGATGTGGAAAAGGGTGGAGAACTAGCCTTGGGTATGCATGAGAAAGGTAGATTTTATGAAATTGTAGTAGTAGATGACTGTAAAATAGTTGATGAAGACTTCACTAGCATACTAACTACTATTCTAGAATACTTCAGAGAAAAGAAGACACCATTCTATAATAAAAATAGACATGAAGGAATATTAAGACACTTAGTGGTTAGAAAAGCTATAAAAGAAAAGCAAATACTAATAAACTTAGTAACTAGCTCACAAGGAGAGTTACAATTAGATGAATTAGTTGAAAAGATTAAAGATCTAAAATTAAATAGTAAGTTAAAAGGAATCCTACACACTATAAATGACGGACTATCAGATACTGTTCAAAGCGATGAAACTAGAATACTATATGGACAAGATTATATAACTGAAGAATTGCTAGGACTTAAATTTAAAATATCCGCATTTTCATTCTTCCAGACAAATTCACTAGGAGCTGAAAAGCTATATTCAGTAGTAAGAGATTTCGCAGGTGAGACTAAAGATAAAGTAGTATTTGACCTTTATTGTGGAACTGGAACTATAGCTCAGATAGTAGCACCTATAGCTAAGAAAGTTTATGGAATAGAGATCGTTGAAGAAGCTGTAGAAAGAGCTAAGGAAAATGCAGAATTAAATGGACTAGATAATTGTGAATTTATAGCTGGAGATGTTATGGAAAAGGTTAAGGAACTAACAGAAAAACCGGATATAATAATACTAGATCCACCAAGAGATGGAATACATCCAAAAGCTATACACAAGATAATAGACTTCGCACCAGAGGAATTCGTATATGTATCTTGTAAGCCTACTTCACTAGCTAGAGACTTACCAGTGTTTATAGAAAGAGGATATAAAGTAGAGAAAGTCCAGTGTGTGGATATGTTTCCTATGACGCCACATGTGGAGAGTGTGATACTACTACATCGGAAAAGTATCTAAGAGTCCTTGATTTTAGGCACTTTGAGGGGTTTTTTCAATTTTCACAAAGTGACCGAAAAGGGAAGAAAAAAACAATTTCTGACGGTATGAACGTGTCAGTGGTTCTTGATATGGTGTCTGGGAACACATCTAAGTAAGGTTAACATTTTTACTATTTTTTTATTATTCAACTAAATAAGAACATGTCGTGAAATCGTTCATTTTCAAGCTAAATTGAGAATGGACGGTCTCTTTTTGTTTTCAGAAATTTATTTTAGAAAGGATGTGATTTCAGGTATGGGTAGGAAAATGAAGGAGTATTCTTCTTCGCAAGAAGAGGTTGTGATAGAAGGCAAAACGAATACACAGGTGGATAAAATCAAGAATTTAAGGCTAAATCAGCTTGTAAATTTTAAAGATCATCCGTTTAAGGTAGAGACGAATACAGAGTTGTTTGAATTAATGCAGAGCATAGAAAAGGATGGAGTTCTCGTTCCACTGCTAGCCAGACCTAATCCGAATGGAGAAGGCTATGAGTTGATTTCTGGTCATAGAAGAAAAGCTGCTTGTGAGTGGACAGGGGTGACGGAAGTGCCTGTTATTATTCGTGAACTTGATAATTGTCAGGCGGCCATTGCGAAGGTTGATAGCAACTTACAGAGAGAGAACATTAGGCCAAGTGAGAAAGCATTTGCATACCGAATGAAATTAGAAGCAATAGAACAGCAGGGAAGGTTGTAAAACGAATTTATCGAGAGTATTTAGAAGGTGCAAGTCTGATAGAAATAGCAAGAGGGTTGATGGCTGATAATATTCTGACTTCTGCCGGGAAAGCGAAGTGGCGACCAGAAACCATAAAAAATCCTTCAGAATGAGAAGTATATCGGCGATGCTCTTTTGCAGAAAACTTACACAGTAGATTTTCTTACCAAAAATCGAGTAAAGAATGATGGCATTGTTCCTCAGTATTATGTAGAGAACAACCATGAGGCAATCATACCGAGAGATTTATTTATGCAGGTGCAGGAGGAAATGGAGCGTAGGATCAATATACACAGTGGAAAAAGTGGAAAGAAACGAGTCTACAGCAGTAAATATGCTTTATCCACCATAGTAGTCTGCGGACATTGTGGAGATATTTTTCAAAGAATTCACTGGAATAATCATGGTTGTAAATCTATTGTATGGAGGTGTGCGAGCAGGCTTGATAAAACAGAGGTGGATTGTCCAGCACGAACTATGCGAGAAGAAGATTTGCAGAATGCGGTGGTGCAGGCGGTCAATAAGGTTTTCGAATCCAAGACACAGTTCACGAGTATTCTGAGTCGAAAAATTGCGGTAGTCATGAGCCAGGTTGATGGCGGTGAGGTAGAACTGATTAATCAGAAGTTGGAACAGCTGCAGAAGGAACTGCTCAAACTAGCGAATAACAATCAGGATTATTCTATTCTTACTGATGAGATTTATCGACTTCGAGATGAGAAAGAGGCTGCATTGGCTAAGAATGCGGGATTTGCAAGTCAGAAACAGCGAATGGGCGAAATGACAAAATTTCTTAAAGAGCAGAAAGGCGTCCTACAGGAGTATGACGAGTAGATTGTGCGTAAGCTGATAGAAAAAATTACGGTTTACGATGAGAAAATCACAGTAGAATTTAAATCAGGAATGGAGATAGACGTGGAGGTGTAAAATTCAATATCAAAATATAGTGATAACACCCTGGTAGTTTGTAATAAACTAGCAGGGTGTTATTTTGCTTAAATAAAATAAAGTTAATTAGGTAAAATAATTTGACAATAATAAAAGCATTATATATAATTAGATTATTAGGAGGTAGACTATGGAAAAAAATACTCAAATACAAATAAATCATTTGCAACAAAATCTTATGGCTATTAGAAAAATAGCAGGTTGGACAGCAGAAGAGTTTGGTGCGAAAATAGGTGTAACTAAACAAACAATCAGTAATTTAGAAAACAAAAGAACTCCTATGAATCTTACACAATATATAGCTATTCGAGCAATATTAGATTATGAGATTGCCAATAACAAAGAAAATACAGTACTTCCACAAGTGGTCACTATTTTACTTGATAAAGCGGACGAGTTTGATGAAAAAGATTATAATAAATTAAAAGAAGCCATTTCAGCAGTTTCGATTTCTGCTGCTGGAGGCATTACTGGAGCTACTCTTGCGTCTATGTTTGCTGGATTATTAGCTCCCATTGGAATAATAGGTGCGGGGTTGTTAGGACCAATAGGATCGATTGCTGGTGGTACAGCTTATTGGTTAAAAAAAATAATAGGTAAAACGGATAAAAAATAATTTATAAAAACTTATATATATACGGGTATAAATGAAAGACAACTTTATATTATAATTTATTTGTCAAAAGGAGATTTAATATGTTGACAACAACACAAGAGAAATCTTTGATTAAGTTGGAAATAGATGATTACACTACTCTACCTAATGATGTGTATGAGGATGAAACTTCAACTGATTTAAAAGGAATTGAATTTGAAATGATAACTCCTATAGATTTTTCCGATAGAAGAAAAGTTGAGATCTATAATGGCATTGCTGAAGTTGACGAAAGATTAGCAATAATAAACCACAAGGTTGAAGAATTAAACGCAGAAATTGATAGATTAACGAATCATGCAGATGGGTTAGACTATACTATTGCTGTTGCAAGTGGTATTATTGCAGGTGCCATTGATATTTTTTATGTGAGGGAGTTTTCACTTGACAGAGGTAAGGAATGGAGTAATGGCAAAGTAAATAATTTTGTCATGAACTTAGCAAAGAAGAAAGGCTACAAAGGAGATGATCTTCAAGGTGCTATAAGACACCTTGAACAGTTTGGAACTCCAAGTGATAGTGTAACAGCACAATTTGGTGGAGGTAAGCAACATCATTTAAGGGATTTTGCTCATCATCCAACTCCTGTTGGTTTAACATTTTCATTACTTACTCAATTTACAGGTATGGCTTATGGTACAAATACCTTGGGTGCATTTCAAGTTGTTCCCGTTGAGAATAAGTCTTTCATAGGGGAAAACTTCCCTGAAAAGATAACTTTTGGACTTGTATATTGGTTTTTACATATGGCAAGTGATATGGTGGGTTCTAATGTAAATGCAGGTGCAGGAACAGGGTTGCCGGGTCCTATATTATCTCTTGTGAAAGAATTATCTTCTCTTCCCATCTTTAATAACAGTAAGGCAATTCAAGAATTAAGGGTTAACATATCCAAATTGTTTAATGGAACATTATTAGCAAAACGAGATGAAAACGGTAAGATTATGAAAGGTCCTGATGGAAAGCCATTAATTGAAAAGTTTGATTTAAGAACAGAAGTGGGTGTAGCGTACGAAATTGGAAGACAAGCCATTCCTGTTGTTGTAAATGAAGCTTTGGTAAGAGGTTTCTATTTTCTTCGTCGCTTAATACAGCAATTAAAAGAAAAGGAAAGTTTAAAGCATATTGAATGGAAGAAGACATTACCATTTAAAAATAGAACTATTGTTAGAATGATGACAATTGCAACAGGCACATTTACAGCAATAGATTTAGCAGATGCAGGTATTCGTGCTGTAATTAAGTCTGGTGGTTTTAATCCGGCAACATTGGGTAATTTTATATTAAGAGTAAACTTTGTTGGCATTGGACGTTTTGCTATTGCTGTTACTACTGATGTAGCAATGGGCATAAAGAAAAGCAAAAAGGAAAATGAGAGGATACGTTTAAGGGGAGAGGGATTACAACTCTTAAATGCAAAAGTATTTTATAAAGAAGCTGATATGTGGATTGCTGCAGAAAACATCGATAAGGCAATTGAAGAAGTCTATGTTATTATGGAGAAAGCTGCAGAAGATTTTGTAGACACATGGAATGAAATAAGAGAAGGTTCAGAAAAAAGAAGAGAATACATTGATAAGATAAATAAAGATGATGGTGACTTTGCACAAGAACTATTAGATTTGATTGAGTGGGGGTAATGAAGTATGAGTGAAGAAGTAAACGTTTTAGACGTAAGTACCGTAAACCATCAAGAGTTGCCTTCCATACTCACCTCACAGTTTGACAAACTTGTTGTCTTAGAAACCAATGTGCAAAAGGCAGTAAATATGGCAGTAGAAGCGAAAAATAAAGCTGAAAATGCACAGGTGAAAATAGGTTTGTTTGATTTCAGCAAAAAAGAAGCAATAAATTTGCTTCAGTCAGCATCTGAAGGATTAGCAGAGGGGCTAATGACAGCAGCAGAAGCGCAGAAAGTTTCTTTTGAGTATCAGACAAAACTTACTGAAATTTCAAAGTTTTTGTTTGGTCTTGGTGTAAGTAACCTTGCAATGAATAGAAGTGTTGTAAGAGAATTAGAGTTGAAATTAAAGGGCGCGTCAGAAGAGGAAATCTCTGATTTGGCAAGGCAAGAGTTAAAGAATGTTATTATACAGCTTAAAGCTCAAGAAGATATGATGAAGAAACAAGCGGAATTAACAGTTAAGGTTAAAAAACATCAAGGTCAACTTGAAAGCATAAATAGACAGTTGGATAATATTGAGAAATTGGACGAGCAGCAGGATAACATAATAGTCTCCCATTTTGAAAAACTGTTGAAGCATGACAAAGATTTTGAAGAACAACAGAAAAAGAATGCTAAACTTGAACAGGAAACTAGTCATAATACAGATAAAATAAAAGGTCTTAAAAACTCTTTAAAACACCAAGAACAAGCATTGACAGAAAAAATTAGTACATTGGATAAAAAGTATGCAGATACAACAAAACAGATAAAAGATGAATTATCCAATTTAACGGATACTACTAATAAAGATAGTGAAACAATTAAGGGAAATATTTCCTCGATTTTGGAAAGTGTGAATACTCAAATATCTTCGGTTAAAGAGGACCTATCTAAAGTAGAAGTTGATTTATCAGATGAAATTAATTCCGTTGAGGAAAAGTTAATAAATACTATTACCGAGTTAAAGGAAGAAATTTTAAATAAAGATAAAGAAGTTTATAATAAACTCACAGATTTAAAAGATAGAATAGAAAGCCTTGATGCTATAACAAGTAAATTAGGTTGGAAGATTGGGATTGCTGTTGTTGCAGCAGGGTCTTTAATACTTAATATTCTTCAGATTTGTGGTATTCTTTAATTCACTAATTAATAACTATTCACAAATGAAATTAGACGGACCTAAGAGTCGTGGTAAAATATTTGAGGATGATGCCAAACAGTAACTATTTGGCAGGAGTTGAAGATATGCTTATGAAATGCAAAAACAGTTTTTGCAACTGAGTCTGGGGGAGATATATCTATGGAGTTGTGTTTTTATAATTACAAAGAAAAGAGGGAAAGTCAGAAATATATTGAAAAATTATGTAATGAGTACATTGCTAATCATATAAGAGAACAAGAACGTGATGAACTTATAACTGAAAATAACATTGAAAAGAGAGATATTAAAGGGTATCACGGTCGTGAAATACTTGAACTTTTGCAGAATGCAGACGATGCATATCAAAAGAGCATTGACATGGGTGAAAAGCCTGAATGTGAATTAGAGTTATTAATAGAGTATAAAAATAATATCCTTACGGTTTCGAATACAGGAACATTTTTTGATAAAGAAGGAATCAAGGCTATTGTTCAAGGAAACAATAGTCCAAAATCAGGTAAATATATAGGAAATAAAGGAACGGGGTTTCGTTCAATTTTGAATTGGGCGGATAAAGTAAAGATTTATTCAGGCGATTTTAATATTGAATTTTCTAAAGAAATTGCAGCAGCCAAATTACGAGAAATTAAGAATGAAAAACAAATTCAAAGACAAATGTTAAAACAATCTGATCTATATATTCCGATGTTGGCAGTGCCTGCGAATATAGAGGGAAACGGAAATAAAGATAGAACTACAATTGAAATTACTATAAATCCAAAAAAATCAAATGACGATTATGGAGTATCAAAGCAAATAGAAAATATTGATTTGAGAATCCTATTGTTTCTGCCCAATATAAGAAAAATTGAAATTGTAACAGAAGATATGCAAATTATTTATGAACGAACAAGATCTGAAACTGAGCTTAAATATATCACTTTGCAAAAACTTGTTAACAATGAAATTAAAACAAAAGAGCAATTTTATTTATATAATAAAACAATTGAAAAAGCAATTGAGGAAGATAACACAAAGAAAGATATACGACTTGCAATAGCAGTTCCAAGAAATTTTGACTCATTTCAAAGTGGATATTTATATTCGTTTTTTCCTTTATTAGATACAGAATCTCCATTCAATTGTGTAATGCATGCTTCATATGCTTTGGGGGATCATCGTGATACAATTAATAGAGATGCTGTAAATAAGAGGATAGTGATTGAACAGCTGTATTTCCTAATTGAAATTGCAAATCAATTCATAGAATGTCAGCAGCATAACATCGCTTTATCTTTACTAACACCAATTAATTTTACAGGAAAAAATTGGAAATTTTTTTCGGCTTTCTCAAAATTTGAAGTAGAGGAAGTTTACTTAAATCTGATAGAAAAAGTAAAGATGCTTCTAACAGTGAATGATGAGTATATATCTGTGGAAGGCAATCCAAAAATGTTCGATTGTGATTTCCCACATTTTTTTACTGGTTCTGAGTTTAGCACTTTGCTCAAACCAGTGTTAAATGAAAAAGCTATTTTACTAATTCAAACAATATCTAATCGTCTTAGCAAAAATCTTAAGATAACCGAAAGTGAATTATTGCCGATTATTAATAACCTAACAAATATTTGGAAACCATCTCAGCAGATTGAAGTATTTGACTGGTGGAATCGCAATTATAAGGAGTCTTTGCCGAAATTGTTAAAAACTCAAACAGGAAAATGGTTAGAGTATGGTGAGGAGTGCTATTTTCTGGTTGGAGATTTTACTAACAAAGGGCTTCCATCTTGGGTAAAAGTACCGTCATTGGACGATGAATATCAAGAATTACTTTTTAGGCATGCAGAAACGTCAGAAGAAATACAAAAAGTGAGAGAAAATGATAAAGTAACACATATTTCGCGCTTGATTTCTCAAAAAAACGTTTATCCATTGGTCAAATTTGCTTATCGTGATCGTAGCAACATTATCTCTACGGTAAATAGTTCCGTAGATAGCTATAACAAATCGATAGACTTTGTAAATTGGCTTTGGAGTAATTATCGAGAAGAAAGTGAAGATTGGACACCACCAGGACGTTCTGACAATTTCTCATTTAAATATAAGTTTCCAAGTGCCGATGAAAAAGCTGTGAAAAACAGCGAAAATTTATATTTTGGTTCTGATTATGGAAATGATTTATCTGAAAAATTGTTCGATGGAAATTATAACGCATTTCCTAATCTAGAAACTTTTTCAGTAAATAAAAAAGACCTTGATATATTTCAAGAGTTTATAGCAAAGTTTGGGGTTAAAAAATTCCCTATAATTGAAAAACAGAAAGTTTATCCGTTAGATTCGTATCAAGTGGAATATGATAAAATAATAAAGTTAAACGGTGATATTGGTTCATCATCTTATATATATATTACTTATAATATACCGTTTATTAAACAACTTGAAGACAAGTTAAAAGAATTGACTACAGCAGAAATTGTTAAATGGATTTATGAGGATTATACACTTAATTCTTATTTAAGTAGTCCGTATTATTCAGAGAATGCGGAGATAAGTTATTATGGGAATTTACAAAAATTATCTCGTAAATATTATGGTAAAGTTAGGAATTATATTTTAGCTGTTTTTAATGAGATAAAATGGCTTGAAATAGATGGAAAAAGATATTCGCCGAAACAAATATTAAAAGATATAAACTCAAGGAATAATCAAAAATTTTCTGAGTTGCTACCTGTGATAAACACTGAATTTTTGAAAGATATAGCTCAATGTCTGAAAATAGATTATATTGAAGTCCTTAAAATTATGGAACTCTTTGATTTTTGTGATAGGGTTACTGATTTGAATTCTGATGATTTTTATGGGTTGATGTTACAGCTTCCAGAGTATGATTTTCAAAAAAGTGTTGAACTATCGAAAATGATATACAGAATTATCGAACAAGCGAATTTTACAAAAAACTATGAAGCATCTGAAAACAAGAATAAGTTCTTTAAAAGTGGTAATGTTTTAGTTCAATACCAGGGAAAACTTCAATATTATGCATCTAAAGAATCGTATCTGCCAAGCACTAAGATTATTAGTAAACAGAATGTTCCAATCGTAGAAAAGGGACAACGTACGAATACTGATAATTTTGTACGAATATTTGGATGTCAGCAATATAATAAAGAATACTCTATTAAAAAAGAAACTATTTCAGAGGGCAAAAGCAATCCAGTTTTTCAGCATTATTTTAGTGAGTTTCTAAAGTATGCCAGGGCTTATAGTGAGCGAAATGAAAATTTTGAACGTGATATTGGAAAGCTTTCTATAATCTTAGTGGATAAAATTACTATTATTGAAAATGATCAAGTGGTAAAAATTACCGATGAATATGTCTGCATCAGAGAAAGTGCTACAAGCTGGTATATCACGGTATTGGGAAATGAATATGGCATTAACCAAATTTCCGAAGCAATAGAAAATATTTGTGCCAACATTGCAAATACACCAGGATTTGAATCTGGCAAGCTAGGAGAGCTATTCAGAGCTAAAGAAAAAGCAGACAGAGAATTTCTTATTAAAAAGGAGTTTGGTTCGTTGGATGTAATTGCAGACGAATCTTATAAAAATGAGATTAGGAATAACTTTATTGAAACTATTCAAAAAACGAATAAAAACTATCCTATCGACGAAATTGATATTGATTTTGAGAATTTCTCCAGTGAACAAAATTCTGAAAAGCTAATAAAACTACTTTTAGATATTGAAACGGATATAGATCAATTTAAGAAGGCAGGTTTTGTATTTACAATAAATTTAATTCCACACTACAAAGTCAAGTTAATGAACTTCATAAACAACGAAAAAAGAAGATTTAAAAACAGTTTATATAACAAGGCGGTTAAGGACGAAAGTTTGCAGGGCAGCTTCTTAGAAAATGTAAGAAGATTTGAAAACTTTGAAATTGAGAAGTACGAGAATTCAATTTATTTCGATGTTGAGACATTCGTAAGAGGGTTCTTTGGTAATTGGAACAATGACGAGTTTGAGGGTAACAAATTATTAGACTCGAATACAGAATACTCAAAAAACTACGAATTACTTAACCTAGATAGACTCTTTGAAGATGAAATTTCAAATAATTCTAATGTCCAACAAATGATTTATTTTAATAAAGCTAAGAAATTTGAAACTTGGTTAGATGCACAAAAGAATGCCCAACAATCAAATACAAACAAACCGGCAGATATTTATTCAAAATATAAGGGTGTTATTCCTCAAAAAGAAGAAGCTGTATTCAGAGACCCTGGTAGCATGGAGAGTCCAAGTAAACCTAGATCGAATGGCACCTATACTCAAGGTTCAGCGGAGCGTAGAAATAGAAACCAAAAGGTGTTTGGTAACAAAGGCGAATTAGTTATATATAATCTATTATGCGAACAGTTCGGGGAAGAAAATGTATTTCCGAAATCGGAAGCATTTGTTGAAGTTGGTATATTAAAACCTGGTCAGGCGAGTTCTGGAAAGTATGATCTTTCCTATAAGGATGAGTCAGGAACAGAATTCTTTGTTGAAGTGAAAACAGGTGACGGAAAATCTTTCATGATCAGTCCTGGTGAATTGGAATTCGCAAAACAAAACCCGAATCAGTTTAAGCTGTTTCTGGTATATGAGATCGATAGTGAAACACCTAAGTATATTGAGCTGCCTGTGAAGTTTTGGGAAGATAAAAAATTCCGTAAAACTGAAATTGTTGAAAGAATTGAGTTTAAGTTTTAAGTACTAATTTATTGTGAGCAAATATGAAATTATGCCTATCGCCGCAACCTTTAGGAGGTCAACGATATGCCTTAGGAACTTGAGGTATTTATTACACAATATGGAGAATATAAGGGCAAAAAGCAGTCGAATTTATTCTCGAATGTTACCTAAACAGGTTTGACATCATATAAATCCTCTCGTGCCACGTGGAGACCATGGTTAAACTAACTCGATAAAATACATGTTTATGAATTGTTTTAAACTAAAAACATAGCAAACTTCCACCATTTTTCCACTAGGAATTTTATTTGGTGGGAGTTTTATCTTATTATAGATTCAAATATGACTCCAAGTGCAGCTCATGAAGCTGCATAGGATTCAACATATTCATTAATCTTTTTGTGTCTACTGTATTGAAACAAATTCGAAAATTTGGTAACTAACATAAATTGAAATATAATAAAGTTAAATAGAATATGAAGGTTCACAACTATGGGTAATATGTGGAAATCAGTCATATCTACAGAGCTAGAGCAGGGAATAAGAGATATACAAAGAGAGCTTACAGAGGTTAGTTTCAAAACTTGGATAGAGTCTATTGAAAAAATGTATAGAGAAGGAAATACTCTAATTATAGTTGTTCCCAATGAATTTACCAAAGGTATAATAGAATCTAGATATTCACAAATATTCAAGCCGACTTTTAAAATGATAGGCATAGAAGAAGTTAATGTATTTACTGATGAGTCTAGTGAAAGAAATGTTTCATATAAGCCTTATGTAAAAAATGAGTATATAGGGATTAATATAGAACATGAAAAACTTTTAGATGCTATATCAGAAATTATAGATAGTAAATTAGAGCCAATTAAGGTAATTCAACAAGAGTAGATGGAGTTGTTAAAATCACTAGATGATAGAATTTCTAACTTGGAAAAAAATAAGGGTTAAAAGTTAATGGTATGATATAATTTATAATTATAAACTGAAAGCGGAGTTGTAGAAGTCAACCCTTCTGGAATGGAAATAAAAGAACTAGCATAATAAGTGCAAATAAGTTTTTAATATCACAAGGTAAAGGAATATCAATGATTGAAGAAAAAAATTGGCAAGGTTTAATAGAAGGCTTACGGATTTTTACAATACCAATGATTATAGTAAAATAGATGACTTTTTATATAGTGAATGTATATATGGGATAATTTTTGATCTAGATTTAAAAGAGAAGAACATTAGTGAAAAGCACTAAGTTCTGTAAATATAGGAACATATCTCTGATTATTTTGTTCTACTAGGGAAGAAAGTTAAAGTTAATACTTCTTCTACTGACTTATCAAAAACCTTAGCAATATCATAGAAAGTTGGTTGTAAAAACAATCTGAAGATAGCTTTGAAATTATGAGTAAACAATTAAATGAAACTAATATTATATTATCTATTGAATTTAATAAAGACGCTTAGAAGCAAATTGCATAAATTGGTAAAAATGAATAATGGCAAACTATACTTAAAGGGGATAAATTATGAATAAGGAAGTTAAAGAAATAATTGATAAATATATGAATAATATTGAATTAAGAAAGTTCTCAAATCAGTATTATCCTAATTATGACTATAATGAGGGCACTAAATCTAAAGAAGAGATTAATAGAATGACAATAGGAATAGATGCTAGTTTAAACTATTACTTACAACAGGAGGGTTTAAATAATCAAGAGATAGAAATTATGGAGAGAAAAGTAGCAGAATATGAACTAATAGTGTCTAAAATATTTTTAGATAGTATGAATGATAAGATTGATTACAATGCATATGAGCTACAAAGGTTTATAGATAGTATATATCTATATTATGAAAAATTAAATAATGTATATAAAATAAAAAGAACAACTGAACCAAATATAGGATATAAATTTTAAAAGCTCTTATCTAGTTTGAATTATTATTTGATTTGAACCCTGTCAAGTAGAGGGTTATTAATGCTAAGATAATACTGGTTCTTTCGAAAGTATGAGAAAGAATTATCAGTTTTAATTTATAAAAAGCATCTGTGATAAACACTCCCCACATGTGGAGATGGTTGTGTCAATCAAAAAAAGCTTATAACTCCAAAATAAACCCTTGCTTTCAACAATAAGCCTTTGTTTTAAACATAATAAAGTTTTGCTTAGGCTCATGGGCTTTGCCCAATGAGCCTTTTTCTTTTCCAAAAAGAGAGAGGAAAATTATGATTAAGGGAAAAGGTTCAAGGGGGAAGAGTAGGAGAAGAGCTTGGAAATCCAACGTATATAGAGCTGTAGAGATAAGGAAGGGGAAAGGGCAAGGGTTAAGAATTAAGAGGATAGAACTGAGAAAATGATTGAACAAAAGCAAGACTTTATTATTAAATTTGACGAAGTTATCAGAATTTGAGGTGTGTAAAAAAGCAAAAGTTTATTATGACGGTTCATAGTAGGTAACGAAGAAGGGTTAAAAAATATGAACAAGAATAAAGCCGTAGAATTAAACGGGAGATACCTTCTTATCTTTAAGATTTGAGGGATTAGGAGTTAGGTAAAAAATAAATACAGTTGAAATAGTTATAGCTTTTTACCATGCCTTATGTAATATATGACAAACGTAGAATGAAGTTGTATAATGGAAATCAGAGTATGATGGGTAAAAAAGATATCTATATTATTAAAGAATTTAATAATATAGATAGTACTTTGAAAGAGATAAAGACTTTGGATATATTAGGAATATTAAAATAAATTGAGTAAGAGGTTGGGTTATTGAGCAGGTACAACAAGTAATACTGAAATTAAAACAAGATATTAAAAAGAGAAAAAATGGAAAAATTAAATATTAAATTTAGAGCATTTCTTAATAAACTTGGATATAAGGATAAATAGAACTTATGCTTAGGGGATATAAAAAAGAATATAATAAAGCAATGTGGATATGTAGTGGATTATTATGGTATATATAATTTTTCTGAAGAAGCACTGGCTATATTTGATAAAGAAGAATGGCGTTATAATGGACTTGTAAATGGTAAAATATTCAATCATTCTATTTTTGTGCTATTATCAGCTCTGCCTGCTTTAAAATATCATTCGTCATTTAAAATTTTTGATTTTTTAAGGAGTTTAATAAGTTTATTGTATTACTCAGTTTAAATGTGAGTAACTATAAGTTGTTGAGGCTTTGCATAATTTATGATATAATGAAAATTGGTGAGAATACTAGATAATCTTAAGATTGGAATTAAAAGTTTCAATCTTTTTTTGTGTTTTAATAATAAAGTGAGAAAGGAGTTTATTATGAGTTATTTATTTATAGGTATTGTTTTTATACTTGCACTCTTCGCCATTCGTTTTTCCAATAAACATGGAATTCCTGCACTATTATTATTTATTGTGCTGGGTATGGTCTTTGGTGTACTGGGGTTAGAATTTGAGAATTTTGAATTTGCTGATAAATTTGCTACCGTCGCACTTATGGTCATTATGTTTTATGGCGGGTTTGGTACTAACTGGAGGATGGCTAAACCAGTTGCAAAAGAAGCGATTGTTCTTAGTTCCTTGGGTGTTATTGCCACCGCTTTAGTCACAGGTTTGTTCTGTCATTATGTTCTAGGTTTCAAATTATTGGAAGGTATGCTAATTGGTTCTATTGTTGGATCAACCGACTATGCGAGTGTCTCAAATATTTTGCGTTCAAGAAATTTGAACTTGAAATACAGCACAGCACCTCTACTAGAACTTGAGAGCGGATCAAACGATCCGACTGCTTATACAATGACAATGGTATTCTTATCTGTAATTATAGGGTCGAAAGTGTCTATCCCAATTTTGATTTTATCTCAGGTAGCCCTTGGTGTTGTTATGGGTTTTGTCTTTGCATTTGTTATTGGAAAACTGCTTAAGAATCTTCGTCTAGAAGCTGATGGTCTTTATGCTGTCTTTATGGCCGCAGCTATGCTAATTACTTATGATGCTACAAGTCTTATAGGCGGAAATGGTTACCTAGCTCTTTATATCTTAGGTATTTATCTTGGTAATATGGAATTTCAAGGTAAGCGTGATGTTGTTTTCTTTTTTGACGGTTTTACCGAAATCATGCAGATTGGTCTATTTTTCATATTAGGTCTATTATCTAACTTAACAGATTTTATTGCGACATTCCCCATAGCGCTTGCTATTATGTTATTTATGACCATCATTGCACGACCAGTAACCGTTTATGGTCTTATGTTGCCATTTCGCCTCGAACGTAATAAATTGAACATTATTTCATTGGCGGGTATACGAGGTGCTGCTGCCATTGCCTTTGCAATAATGGCTGTGAATAGTGATGCCATTATTTCTGTAGACATTTATCATATTGTATTTGGTATATGTGTGCTTTCTTCCTTGGCACAAGGTTACTTAATGTCACCAGCAGCAAAAAGATGGAATATGCTTGACCCTAGTGATACTGTCTTAAAAACCTTTAACTACTATCAGTATAAAGCTAAAATTGGATTCTTAGAAACAAGAATTCATCCGAATAGTAGTTTAATTGGTAGTGAGGTAAAGGATTTGAATCTTACATTAGACTTAATCGTAGCTAAGATTGAACGCAATGGCACAACAATTGTTCCTAGAGGAAAAACAATCATTGAGGAAAATGACCTGCTTGTTTTAGGTGGTGAAACACACTTTGATGAAAGTGGACAAGACCTCATTGAATTCACTATTCCAAGTGGTCACCAATGGGAAAACAAACATATCAAAGAGTTAGAATTGCCACATGATCGCCTCATCATTATGGTGCAACGTAATAGTAATGACATAATTGTTCCGGATGGTGATACATTGTTCTTAGAAGATGATAAGGTCATTATGATAAAAGTTGAGCATGACACTGAAGTTGATATGTAGATTAACGACAAAGAAGCCTTTTCAAGTAAGAGAGTTTTTTTGTCTATGTATTGCTTTATATTTTGAATAATCATCAAATTGATAAGTATTATTTGAATACATAGCTAATGATTTTATAAATATATATCACAAGAAAGACTCAATATAATTAAAAGATGTTAAATCCCCGCTTTTTTCATAGATTCTTCTACAACATTCATTGTTTAAATGAATGTTGTTGGGATTTTATTTTGAAGTTGATTGAGGAACTGTTTGACTTTCTATTCATGAAGCCCAAGCAGTAGGAATGGTTTTTAAGAAAAATTTCTGAAAATATAGAATACAGTATTAATAGATTCTGTTAAAGTATTGAAAAGACAAGCTCTATTTTCCATCAAGGTTAATAGAGCTTGTCTTTATTCATCCTCAAAAGCAGCTTCATTCATCTCCGGAAAATCGAGTAACTCAGAAACAGTCATATCTAATCCTACAGCAAGTTTATGTAGAGTTTTCAACTTAGGATTCTTAGTTTTACCTTTCATCAAATTATCTACAGTGGACTGTGTAATGCCGGATAAAGTTGCAAGTTTATTTATAGTTATATTACGCTTGGCACATAATTCAGTTAATCTCTTGATAATAGCATCAGAATAAGTCATAGTCTCCTCCTTAACTTTGTACGGTTAACAAAAGTATATGATGTTTTGTTAAACAATATTAACGGTGTACCGTTGACTTGTGCATGAAACTATGATAGATTAACCGTATACCGATAATTGGAGGAGAAAAAATGGGATATGTAGATCAAATATTTGAGCGAGCTACAATAAAGGGCATAATAGACTATTTACTTTATCAAGAGAAGACACAGGGGGAAGATAAAGACTATGAAATAAGGATGGATAAAGCATTTGAAGAGTTTGAGAAAGTAGCATTAACCTATGACGATGATAGAAAATCCAAACTGATAAACTCTATGAATAGATTAGCCAGTGAGATAACCGATGTTTACACAGAAATAGTTATAAAAGTAGGTTTTTTAATTATGCTGGATATGATGAAAAAGATGGATATTGATAGAGATGATTGCATAGATGAGACATCAGATATAGTTTATCGAAAAATGTATGATTCCATATTTGCTGATGTATCCACGGTATTGACGTTATTACAGGAAAAAGGAAGTGAAGTAGTACAAGAATCAGTAATAATGCTAAGAGAATCACAGCGTAAGACAGAACAAATATACATAGACTTTGAAAAGTAGTAGTGAGAGTTATGGAAAAAGATAAACGTATTTGTACATGTAGAATTTATTCTCTCGACTACTATTGCTGCTAGCTCAACTGTGGTAAAATACTCTAAGTTATATACAATATATGGTTGGAATTCAGCTGAATCTATTAAGAAATAGTTTAATGATGAAAAGGCTGAATTTCTGCTAAAGTTTCGATGATGGAACTGTTATGTAATAGGTAGCTTAAAAATAATAGAAAATTGGAGGATTATCATGGAAATAAGTACTATAAGAGAAAATAATATAGAAATTGCCATTATAAAAAGTAATGAGTTATTGATAACAGATGTTCAGTCAGCTTTAGACTTTATAGCAACAGTAAGATATGAGACTGGATGTGATCGTATAGTTTTAAATAAGTCAGCAATATGTGAAGATTTTTTCATTTAAGAACAAAACTTGCAGGAGAAATACTACAAAAGTTTATCAACTATTATGTGAAGATAGTCATTGTAGGAGATTTCTCTGTGTATACGAGTAAGAGTTTGAATGATTTTATCTATGAATGTAATAATGGAAAAGATATATTTTTCTTACCTAATGAAAAGCAGGCTATTGAAAAATTAAGCATAATTAGATAAGACAGAAATTTAATATAGAATTGAATAGATTAAAAAATACCGGTTAGTGGAATTCACTTTGACCGGTATTTTTTATGGATAAGCTAAAAATATTAGAAAAATTTTAATCGGGTAAAATAAAAGCACCACAAGTCGCTTGTAAGAACTTATAATTTTATATTATATATTGACAAATTAATTATACACCCCTATACTAAAATAGACAGTGTTATCTATTTTAGTATAGGGGTGTATTTCATGCCACAGGTAAGTGAGAAGTATTTAGAAGCTCGAAAGAATAAGATAGCAAAGGCTGCTATTAACGTATTTTCTAAGAAAGGTTACTCTAATGCCTCAATGAAAGATATTATGGATGAGGCAAAAGTGTCAAGAGGCGGTTTATATGCACATTTTAAAAATATTGATTCTGTTTTTATAGCTGCATTAAAATATGATGATTCTTTATCATGTGATCAGTTATTAGTCCCTAATCCAAAAGAACCTTTATTACCTCAATTAAAATACTGGATTTATAAAATGAGGTTGTCAATTGAAAATAATGAAGCAAGTTTAGTACGTGCAAAATCCGAATTTTTTCTTTCTCATAATGTTGTAGAAGTTCCATATTTACGAGAAAGACATGAAAAACTTGCACAGGATATTCAACTATTTATTAGTATGGGGATTAAGACAGGAGAATTTAAAAATCAAATTGATGTAAGTTCTTTTTCTGAGCTGATTATTGCAATGATTGATGGGGTTATGCTGCATCAATATTATCAATATTCTTTGAGTATTAATCTTTCGGGAATATTTGATTTAATAGAT
Source organism: Gottschalkia acidurici 9a (assembly GCF_000299355.1). NCBI lineage: Bacteria > Bacillati > Bacillota > Tissierellia > Tissierellales > Gottschalkiaceae > Gottschalkia > Gottschalkia acidurici. The sequence goes on from NC_018664.1 coordinate 485,293, forward strand.
ACGATGATTGAGAATATTCTATCTTAAAGGAGAGTTATTAAATGTTTGAAAATAAAATTATTAAGCTACGAAGATTATCTCCTAATGATTACACTACTTATCATAATTGGCGTAACGATACGGAGGTCATGCAAAGCACTAGTCCTCAACTTGAAATATATACTTTAGAAGAAACGGAACAATACATTTCAACGATAGCCTCTCAACCTAATGCCAAAGGTTATATTATTGAATATAAAAAAACTGAGCAATCAGTTGGTATTGTTTCTTTAATTAATATAGATTATAAAAATCGCTCTGCTGAATGTATTATTGATATTGGCGAAAAAGATATGTGGGGAAAGGGTATTGGAACATCAGCTATTTCTTTAATTCTTGAGTTTGCCTTTAATGAGTTAAATTTGCATCGAATATATTTGCAAGTATTCTCATTCAATGAAAGAGCAATTAAGCTCTATGAGAAAATAGGATTTGTACATGAAGGAAGATTAAGGCAGGCACTTTATCGTGCTGGGAATTGGCATGATATCATTATTATGAGTATTTTGAAGAATGAATATAAATCTGATTTTGTTGAATGATTTGCACATTTATCACTTGATTTTTCCGTTTCAAAACAACTAAAGTACGAAAATGAAAAAGCTTTATTCACCAAATAACATACAAAAAGGTAACATAGGTATCGCAGTCTGGTTTTAAGCAAAAAAGAGGGAATAACTAGAAGATTGCATAAGATCAAATATGGCTGTAAAAAGCTTCTATCTGTTTGAAATTATCACTTTTGCTTTTTCCCTTATTTTATAATATCATTAGCCATAGATTTCATAAGTACCAGCTTTTTTCAGTAAAACTACCCATCTGCTTTTTGTCATTTTAATATAATGAAACTTAAAGGAGTGATTAGCTTGATTACTTTTTTAAAAAGTATAAAAGAATTATCTTTTTTATTAATGTTTATTTCTAGTGTTGTTTATAATAGAGAACTTAAACTAACTAAATGGAAAAGAAAGCTTACTAAAGGTGAAATGACAATGTATATAATTACTTCAATTTCAATTCTTGTTTATCCAACTGTTTATATTCTTATTCTTTTTGGAACATAAAGTTCGTTTTTATTTCTATTAACTGAAACTTTTTATATGTTAAATTTTAGTTTTAACTGACCAATTGCTATATCATAATCTTCTTTTAGTTCTTTTTTAAGATAGCTATATTTATTTCTAATTGCTTTGTTTTTCAGCATATGTAAGGTAGAGTAAATAATAGGATATACTTTCCTTTAGAGATAGACTGTTTCTATCTCTTCTTTATTATTATTTTAGGTTGTTGAACAACTATTTTTACCAATGGTGAAAACGCAAGATTAGCTAAGCTTAATATAAAAACTTTAAGAAAATTATAGTATATAAGGTGTGGATAATTACCTGTTTTGTTATTTCCAAATTTAGCTATTCAACAAGGTAATCTAAGTCTATGGTAATTCATTAATTAAATAGCAGTTAGGATTCGTCAATAGATATTTTATCTATTTATTAAGCACTAGTGGTGAATATTCTTGTTATAAAAGAAATATGTTTCTGATAACGAGCATAATTTGGAGTTGGTAAATCTTAACTTATTATTATAAAAGTATGATTTCTCTTCTATGAAAAATGATAATAATAGAATTTGTAATTATAAAGCAGAAAGCTAGTGTAGAATTACCATAAAAATTAAGGTGATAGAAAGAGATAGCTTTTATTTCTTGTTTTAAGATAGTATTTTTGAGGCTTCTTTTACTAGCTTTATTCCCTTTAAAATGATGATATGTACTCCTTGCACTTCCTAATACTTTACACATTAAATATACATTATGTTCTTCTTTAGAATTATCAATCAGATCAACTATAGAGCCTAGTTTTTTGCTAGTATGATCATAGTCTTTTTAATATTTCGTTTTCCTCTTTAATTTTGCTTAGTTTTTTTCTAGTGCTTTAAATTCTTTTAGAGCCATAGAATCTTCACAAGATGATACCACTGGTGAATTTTCCTTAGCCCAAGTAGATATTGTTGATGTTGAAATGCCATACTCAGCATTAAGCTCTGCTAACGATTTACCAGATTTATATAATTCAATAATTATATCTTTAAATTCTTTTGTATATTTTTCTTTTTTATTACTCACTTTTGACCCATCCTTTCCAACATAGCTTTATTATAGTCAGTTCGATTAAATGTAGCTTATTATACTAACATCATAGCTACTGTTGATGACACCTAATTTTCCTTCAAGAAGAAGTGGAAAGCTTGAAGTATCAGTATCCTTTGAAAAAAGACTTATTCCTAGTATTAAAATAAAAATAAAAACAATCTCAGGCTATATTCCGAAGTTTAAAAAATTAAAGCTATAAAAGAATAGTTGACAATATTTTTTTATAGGTTATACTCAAATAGAATTGAGAATCACTATCAAAACGTTTATATTGTCTCTGTTCAATATAGTGAAATAGGGATAATTATTACTTAAATCAAATATAAAAATATAACATAGATATTGATTTTATCAATTCTATCATAATTATATAAATTATATAAAGGAGAGATTATGTATGAAAAAATCTAAATTTTTCAAATTAGCTATTGTTATGTCAATCTTTACTTTGATGCTGACAGCTTGTACAAATTCAAGTAATGAAGATAATAATTCCGAGCAAACAAGTGGGTCTACTAAAGCTTCAACAGTTGAAATCACAGATCTTCATGGAAAGGTTACTGTTCCTGTAAATCCAAAAAAGGTAGTTGCTTTGGATAGTAGAGCTTTTGAAACTTTAGCTGATTGGGGAATCGAATTAGCAGCTGCTCCAAAGGCTGTAATGCCTGCAGATTCACCATATGTGGCTGATGAGTCAGTTCAAGATATTGGAGATCATCGTGAACCAAATCTTGAAATTATAGCAGCTGCAGATCCTGAACTTGTAATTGTAGGTCAAAGATTTGCTAATTACTATGAGGAAATAAAAAAATTAGTGCCAAATGCAACTGTTATTGATCTTAATTTTGATATTTCTGAGGAAACTGATAAACCCGGAGAAAACTTAGTAAATGGACTTAAAAATTCTACAATTGCTTTAGGACAAATTTTTGATAAAAATAAAGAGGCTGAAAAATTGGTAGCTGATTTTGATCAAGCTATCAAGGATGCTAAGTCTGCATATAATGGAACGGATACAGTTATGAGTGTTGTAGTTTCTGGTGGAGATATTGGTTTTTCAGCTCCTGGTTCTGGACGTGTTTGGGGACCAATGTATGAAATCTTTGGATGGGTTTCGTCATTAGAAGTTAATGGTGCTTCCTCAGATCATAAAGGTGATGATATTTCTGTTGAAGCTATTGCACAAAGTAATCCTGATTGGATTTTCGTACTAGATCGTGATGCTGCAGTATCTTCTACGACTGATAAAGTTCCTGCTCAGGATGTTATCGATAATTCACCTGCCCTTAAAAGCACAACTGCTGTTTCTGAAGGGAAAATCGTTTATGCACCAGATGACACTTACACAAATGAGTCAATACAAACTTATTTAGAGTTATTTAAAGAAATTAAGGATGCTTTAGCTAAATAGCATAAAGGAGTATAACATAGTGTTGAAGAGTACAATAAAAAAAATGTATAGGGCTGAGAATTCTCAGCCCCAACATTATAATCACAATAAAATATGGACGAAACCTTTTATATTAACAGTTATGGTTGTTATTATATTAGGTATTATATCACTGTTTACTGGAGTATATGACATATTAGGACAAGAGGATGGAATTAATATGTTTTTCATAACTCGTGTTCCAAGAACAGCTGCACTAATGCTTACTGGAGCTGCAATGTCAATGGCAGGATTGGTAATGCAACTTATTACACAGAATCGTTTAGTTGAATCTACTACAACAGGAACTATTGAATGGGCAGGCTTAGGGCTTGTTTTTGTTTATTTATTATTTCCTGCACCAACTTTAGTTCAACGAATGACTGGTGCAATCTTGTTTTCTTTTATAGGAACTATGATTTTCTTTTTATTTTTAAGAAAAATTAGACTTCGTTCGTCTTTAATTGTACCGATCATTGGTATGATGCTTGGAGCTGTGATCTCTGCAATTTCCACTTTTATTGGACTTGTTTTTCAAATGACGCAAAATATTGAATCTTGGTTTGTAGGTTCTTTTGCATCAGTTCAAATTGGAAGGTATGAATACTTGTGGCTAATTGTTATAGTTACTGTTCTTATTTTTATCTATGCTAATAGATTGACTTTAGCTGGACTAGGGGAAGATGTTACAACAAGTCTAGGTTTAAACTATAATAGGATAGTTCTTTTGGGTACTGGTCTTATTTCTTTTGCAGTTGGAATTGTTGCAGCTGTTATTGGAAACTTACCTTTCTTAGGGTTAATTGTACCGAATATTGTTTCAATGTATAGAGGAGATGATCTTAGGACTAATTTACCCTGGGTATGTGTATTAGGAATGGGTACGATAACTGTTTGTGACATAATTTCTCGAACGATTATAAAGCCTTTTGAAGTACCTGTCTCTTTGATACTTGGAACAGTAGGGTCAGTCGTATTTATTACTGTTTTATTGAGAAAAAGGAGGCTAAGATGAGCGGATTAGAATATCTTAATAATGAAAATAGATCAGCTAGAGCTTTTCGTTCTAAGAAAGAAGAAAAGCGTTATTGGATTTTGCTGATAACATTGATTGCTTTGGGTGCTCTTTCTTCCTATGGACTTTTGGTTTACAACAATCCAGTTCCAATAGATTCTCCTTCTTTTATTCCAGTTGTTAGAAGAAGGGTGGTAGCTCTTGTTGCAATGATTATTGCTGCAATTTGTCAGAGCTTGTCAACCGTTGCTTTCCAATCGACTACGAATAATAGAGTTATAACCCCTTCACTCTTAGGTTTTGAAGCTCTTTACTCAACAATTCAGACCAGTACAATATTTTTCTTTGGAGCTAATACATTTATAAATTTTAGTGGAATTGAATCATTTGTATTTCAAGTTGTTGCTATGGTTCTGATGTGCTTGATACTTTATGGGTGGTTGCTTTCTGGAAAGTATGGAAATTTACAACTTATGCTTTTAGTTGGAGTTATTATTGGAACTGGGCTAAGGTCTTTGTCATCTTTTATGAGGAGAGTCCTTTCGCCGTCTGAGTTTGATATATTACAGGCAAGATTGTTTGGTTCTGTAAACAATGCAGAATCTGAATATTTTTCTATTGCAATTCCAATTGTAGTAATTGCAGCATTACTCATTCTTATTTATTCTAAGAAATTAAACGTATTATCACTTGGAAAGGATATATGTGCTTCTTTAGGAGTTAATCATCAGCGTGGTGTGATTTATACTCTTGTATTAGTTTCTGTTTTGATGTCAATTTCCACAGCTTTGATTGGACCACTTACTTTCTATGGGTTTTTAGTTGCAACTTTGAGTTATCAAGTGGCGCCAACTTATGATCACAGATATGTTTTTCCGATGGCTCTTGCTATAGGATTTTTGATATTAACGGGTGCATACTTTTTTATGAATCATGTATTTTCTGCTCAAGGTGTAGTTTCAGTTATTATCGAAATGTTTGGTGGTATAACGTTTTTAATTGTAATTTTAAGGAAGGGGACTCTATGATAAAAATTGATAATGTTAAAAAGGCATATTCTGATGAGGTAAAAATAGGACCTTTGAATATTAAGATACCAAAAGCTGGTCTTACTGCTTTAATTGGGCCAAATGGTGCTGGAAAGTCTACCACACTTTTGATGATCGGAAGACTTTTAGATATGGATGAAGGTCAAATCAAGGTGGCAAATATAGATGTCTCTGAATCTAAATCAGAAGACTTAGCAAAAATTTTGACTATTTTGCGACAAGAAAATCATTTTGTAACCAGGCTTACTGTTAGACAATTAGCTGGATTTGGACGTTTTCCTTATTCAAAGGGAAGATTAACGAAAGAGGATGAGGCTATTATTTCTAAATATATCGACTTTTTAGGCTTGACTGATCTAGAAAATAGATATTTAGATGAGCTTTCTGGTGGTCAAAGGCAAAGGGCATATGTAGCAATGGTTTTGTGCCAAGAGACTGAATATGTACTTTTGGACGAGCCGCTGAACAATCTTGATGTTGCTCGTTCTGTTCAAATGATGGAGCATTTAAGGCGTGCTGCTAATGAATTTGGAAGAACAATTCTGACTGTTCTCCATGATATAAATTTTGCAGCCAAATATTCTGATAGAATTTGTGCTATGAAAAATGGACAAATTGCCGCTTTTGGAACAGCAGAAGAGGTTATGGACTCGGAAATTTTGTCGGATATTTTTGAAACAAAAATAGAAATTATTGATGGTCCGTATGGGCCAGTAGCAATTTATTAGTTATAAAATTAAATAAAAAAAGAGAGGCATCTCAAAAAAATGAGTATGCTTAAGAGACCAAATATAAAATTAGATTATTCTTTATATTTGTATTTAACACCACGAATATCAGTATATGATTATTCTAATTTACTCATTGACAAAGTTACTCATCAGAAGTATATTTTTAAAAATTAAGAGGCTAAGTTCTAGATCGATCTTATGATTTATAAACTTAGCCTCTTTTTTACACTCAAAAAAGAAAGAAAGGAATGGAAACAATATCAAAATTATTTATGTATGGTACTGGATCTATGTCAATATCATAGACACAAAAAATCGAATTTTAATTTACTCTAGATAAGATTTCCTATTCATGGAGTTATAAATTCTATCCTTTTATGAATTCTTTTTTCTATTGCACCATACCTCGGTATACTCAAATAGTTTTATTCTTGCTGTGACATAATCAAAATACTTAAATCTATATACTTCTATATGTGGCTTTAACCTTGACATTAAATAACGTTAAAACATTTACAAATATAGCACAGTATTAAGTGTCAACAAACACTACATGTGGATATTCATAGTGTTGTTGCATAGAAAAAACAGTTAAAATATTGCGAAAAAATTAATAAAATGAGTTACAATTGAAGACATGAGAGTAAAGGCTTTCATGTCTTTTTTATATAAAAATATATGAGATACTCATTATGTATAGAAGTTGGTGATTGATTTATAGAAAAGATAATAGTCATACCAGCTAAATCGCCAGAATATAAAAAGTTGAGAGTCACAGCATGTTATTGAGTTGGCACATTAAGCTTGGTTCAGAAGCGTAGTCTTGATTGGTAAATCAAATCTTATACAATGATGATATCAGAGCAGCTGGACTGGATTTTTGCCAGTGTATTTTATGATCCTATCATAGCTAACACTATCTTAGATAATATTTTACATCATGCATATTTAATGGCAAATCATATCGTTTAAAAGATCATCTTAAAGAAGAGGATGAGTAAAAAGTTACATTCTAACATTGACATTTATCCCCACTTTATTAGATGAAATTTGAGCAAGAATTATCAAGAATTAACTTATGACTGAGTATATAATATATGATATATTCTTGGAAAGGAGAATGCATATGGATTATCACTTAAAAGTACGTGATTCACTTGAGTATATTGAAAAAAATCTGGATAATAAGATTAAACTTAATGACCTTGCTCAAAAAGCTTATCTGTCAAAATATCATTATCATAGACTTTTTCGCAGAATAACAGGTGAATCCGTCACCAGATATATTACTAAGAGGCGTATGGAGAAGGCTGCAGAAGAGCTTGTTCAAACAGAACAGCCGATTATTGATATTGCACTGAAGTATCAATATGCTTCTCAGGAATCCTTTTCTAGAGCCTTTATGAGGATTTATGATTTGACACCTGGAAAATATCGGAGAGTATATAGAAGTGGCAAATTCAATAATGTTATCGAATTCAGTTCTGACTTCAACAGAATCACGAATATGGCTGCATAAGCAGCGAATGGAGGTTAATATGAGTAATCTTATACCAGTGGTAATTGAACAAACATCTCGAGGAGAACGCTCTTACGATATTTTTTCGAGGTTGTTAAACGATAGGATTATCATGCTTAACGGCATGGTAACAAATGAGTCTGCGAGTTTAATTATTGCCCAAATGCTCTTCTTGGAATCTGCTGACTGTGACAAGGACATTCATTTCTACATTAACAGTCCAGGTGGCTCAGTAACAGACGGCTTTGCTATTATAGATACAATGAATTATATTAAATGCGATGTTTCTACAATCAGTGTAGGCCAATCAGGGAGCGCAGCTTCATTACTTCTGGCGTCGGGGAAGAAAGGTAAACGTTTTGCCCTGAAAAACAGTGAAGTGATGATTCATCAGCCATCAATATCTGGCGGACTACAGGGGCAGGCCACAGATATTAAAATTCATAGTGACTGGCTTGAAAAAACAAAAGAAACTCTGAATGGAATATATAGTAGGCTTACAGGCCAGCCAATCCAAAAGATTAATGAAGACATGGAAAGAGACTGTTATATGACGGCTGAGCAAGCAAAAGAATATGGGTTAATTGATAAGATTTTATTATATCGTACGTAACATTATATTTAAAAACCGGGATTAAAACGAAGCTTTAAATTGGATATCTGTATTTAATCAGTTATTTAAAATCTTATTTTTAAAACACTTAACAGAAACTTCACCCTTTATTGACTTTTTAGACGTATTATAGTACAATAATAGAAAATTTGAAATTTGAGGTGAAAAAATGATTAATTTTTCTTGCTAATTTTTAAAGTACATTTAATACAAAAATAAACAGGTGTGTTCTGTTTGTTTTGTTGTACTTGTGCAAGAAAGTTATTCTTTTTTCTCTTAATATACAAACTTGTGTTATGCTATAATGATTAGCTTAACTACGCATGTTTAAGAGCTGTAAGAATAATTAATTCTTGCAGCTCTTATTTTTTATAAATAATTCAAATAAGGAGGATGAATAATACTATGGTAAATAAAGACACTTTGATAACACATGATAATCTCCATATAGAGTCGGATATTGCAGGCGACACTCATATGGAGTAATAACGAGGTCGCCTATTGTTCCGACTTTGTTATTTATACTATTAAATACAGAGGGGGACAAAAATATGTCTTTAATAAGTGTTACAAACCTAACCTTTGCTTATGAAGGTAGCTATGATAATATTTTTGAAAATGTAAGTTTTCAAATTGATACTGATTGGAAATTAGGATTCACTGGAAGGAATGGAAGAGGAAAGACTACTTTTATGAATCTTTTGCTTGGAAAATACGAATATAGTGGAAACATTTCAGCTGATGTGACTTTTGAATATTTTCCTTATGAGGTGCATGATCAAAGCAAATTCACCATAGATGTTATAAGGGAGATTAGTCCAAATTCAATGGATTGGGAAATAGTAAAAGAATTATCTTTGTTAGATATGGATTACGATGCTTTATATAGAGAGTTTTATACACTATCTAAAGGAGAGCAAACCAAAGCATTGTTGGCTGCTATGTTTTTGAAAGAAAACTCCTTCTTGCTTATTGATGAGCCTACTAATCATTTGGATACTGAAGCTAGGCAAAAACTATGTAGTTACTTGAAAAAAAAGAAAGGATTTATTCTGATTTCACATGATAGATCTTTTTTAGATAATTGTATTGATCATATCTTATCTATTAATAAAACTAATATTGAAATACAAAAAGGAAATTTTTCTTCATGGTGGAGAAACAAAGAATTACAAGATGGTTTTGAGCTAGCAGAAAACGAAAAATTGAAAAAGGATATTAACAGACTTTCCAGATCGGCAAAACGTACGTCTACGTGGTCAGATAGCGTTGAAAGCAGCAAGCATGGAACTACTAATTCTGGAAGCAAATTAGATAAAGGATTTGTTGGACATAAAGCTGCAAAAATGATGAAGCGTGCTAAAAATATAGAAGCTAGACAACAAAACATGATTGAGGAAAAATCAAAGCTTCTTAAAAATATTGAATCCAATGAAAGTTTAAAAATAGTACCACTTACTTTCCATGATAAAAAGCTTGTAGAGCTTATGGATGTTGCAATTGAATACGATGATAGAATTGTCTGTGAAGGAGTAAATTTTACTATAGAACAAGGTGAAAGAATTGCTATTCAAGGAAAGAATGGCAGCGGAAAATCAAGTATATTGAAATTAATTTATGGAGAAGACATCCCCCATAGTGGAAATGTAAGAAAAAATAATAAGTTAATCATTTCATATGTTTCACAAGATACTTCAGATTTATATGGTAACTTATCCGAGTATGCAGGTAAACACTGTATTGACGAGAGTCTATTTAAATCTATGCTTAGAAAGCTTGATTTTTCAAGAGAACAGTTTGAAAAGAATATAGAAGATTTTAGCGGAGGGCAGAAGAAAAAGGTATTGATTGCCCAAAGTTTGTGTGAACGGGCACATTTGTATATTTGGGATGAACCATTGAATTTTATTGATGTCATTTCTCGTATGCAGATTGAACAATTGTTAATTGAACATGAACCTACAATTTTGTTTGTTGAGCATGATAGCGCATTTTGTGAAAATGTTGCAACAAAAATAATAAAATTATAAAGGTAGGAATGACAATTAACATGTTTAATGGAAATATAAAAATAACACATAATAGGCTCCATGCAAAGCCAGATGTTTTGGGCGACGCTTGCATGGAGTAATATAAGTCGCACTAATTATACTGGCTTTGCTTCCTAACTATTAATAGTGAGGAGGAAGCCTACATGAAACAGACAAAAACGAAATATGAGAAAATAAAACAAATAGTATCAAATTTAAAATTACCTGACTATAGGTACGAACAAGTTACAAAAGCTATTTTTCATCAAAGAATAGATAATTTTGATGATATGCGTATACTGCCAAAGGCTTTAAGGATAGCTTTAGTAAATGAGTTTGGAAAGAATGTATCTAGTATAATACCTGTTTTTTCACAAGATTCTAAACAAGTTCAAAAATTGTTATTCGAATTGACTGATGGAGAAAGAATAGAAGCTGTTGCGCTAAAATATAAGCAGGGGTGGGAATCGTTTTGTGTTTCTTCCCAATGTGGTTGTGGCTTTGGATGTAGTTTTTGTGCAACGGGAAGTGCTGGGTTCAAGCGCAATCTTACTGCTGATGAGATAACTGACCAATTACTTTATTTCTATTTTAATAACCATAGACTGAATAGTATTTCATTTATGGGAATGGGTGAGGCTTTTGCAAATCCAGAGTTATTTGATGCAGTAAAAATTTTGACTGATCGAAATTTATTTGGATTAAGTCAAAGAAGAATTACTATTTCAACAATTGGTATTATACCAGGAATTCAAAGATTGACCAAAGAATTTCCACAAGTGAATCTGGCTTTTTCACTTCATTCACCATTTGAAAGTCAACGAAGTGATTTAATGCCTATAAATAAAACATTTCCATTGAATGATGTAATGAAGGCATTAGATGAACATGTCATTCATACGGGACGGCGAGTGTTTATTGCTTATATTATGCTTAAAGGAATTAATGATTCGAAAGAACATGCAGAGGCAGTTATAGGTCTATTGAAAAGTCGAGGTTCATGGAAGCATTTATATCATATTGATTTGATACCTTATAATTCTACGGACAAAACAACTTTTAAATTTCAACCTTCAAGTGATATCAAGCAATTTTATAGTACACTAAAGAAAGCTGGTATTAATGCAACTGTTAGAACACAATTTGGTTCTGAGATTAGTGCTGCTTGTGGACAGTTGTGTTATGAAAATGAATTATAATGTTAGTTTTAAGATATATACTTGAGTAAAAAAATAGGCTCATTTTAGATCTTGAAGGTTTTTAATTGAATGAGGTATGTGTAAAATAATGTTGTTATTTAAAATGAGTGTAGTGTCGAATCGATTTATTAACTAGCATGTTTAAAAAAATGAATAAGGGGGCTGTTTCAAAACTAATTGATTAATGAGTAGAGAAACAGCTTCCTTTTTCGTTTCTTAAAGACAAAAATACAGATTCCGTATAATTCATAAAAAAGATAGAAACAGTTGTTAAAATTAAACTTAAAAATCTGAATCATTATCCGTATATTCGCAACAGGTTGGAATTGGCGAGTCTGTATCATATGCCTGGCAGGCATCATGGTAATAATCAAGTTTTCGATCAATCGAGCGAAGATATTTTTTTAAGTCTTCGATTTGCTTCAAGACATCATCTTTGTGGTTGATTAACATATCGTTACGTGCATGAAGAGTATCATTTCCTTCATTTTGCCAATCCATAAATTGCTTTATTTTCTTAATAGGCATTCCAGTATTCTTAAGACAGCATATGAGTGAGAGCATTTCCATATCATCCCTTGTGAAAATACGGTTGCCTGATTTATCTCTTTTAACATTAGTGAGTAGTCCTTCACGGTCATAGTATCTTAATGTGTATGTTGTTAAATTCATTTTTTTAGCGGCCTGCGCTATGGTATAGTTCACGTTTATCACCTCAGATAGTTTTTATATATTATATAACTTACACTTAGCTTTAAGTCAAGGATGATTATGAAAATTGTTAAATGCAATGCTATATCTGTCCTGCCTTGGAAGAAGGGGTATGCATTTATGAATATGAAAAAAATTTTCACATATACTATTGACTTAGAGTTAAGTGTAAGGTCTATACTTGGCATATAGAAGAAAAAGGAGTGTGGATTTATGAAAGTAATAGCTATTAACGGTAGCCCTCGTAAAGATGGTAACACAAGTCAGGCACTAAAGGTTATGTCAGATGAGTTAGAACAACAAGGTATAGAAGTTGAAACTATTCAAATTGGTCAGCTCAATATTCATGGGTGTATTGGTTGTGGATATTGTTGGACGTCTGAGGAAAATCACTGTGTTTTCAAAGATGATATTGTCAATGAGGTTGCGAAAAAAATGCGTGAAGCAGATGGCCTTATTCTTGCATCTCCTACTTATTATGCAGGAATAGCAGGAACAATGAAGTCTTTCTTAGACAGAGTATTCTACACGAGTTCATCTTATTTTAAATATAAAGTTGCAACTTCCATTTCAGTTGTAAGACGTGCAGGTGGTGTAGATGTAGTACATCAACTAAATAACTATCTTAACTTAGCTGAGACAGTCATGCCGCCGTCTCAATACTGGACAATAGCATATGGTGCTAAAAAAGGAGAAGTTCATCAGGACGGAGAGGGTATTCAGACCATCCATAAAAATGCAAGATCAATGGCTTGGCTCCTTAAGACAATTGATGCTGGAAAAGAAAAAGTACCTTTTCCTGTAGAAGAAGATCGTGTTATGACAAACTTTATACGATAATAGATAACGAAGTAAGATAATTATGAGGGAAACTTTTACTCATTAAGCAATGATTATAAGATTCTGAATATAGGATTCAGTACGTTCCGTACACCTAGTGGAGAGGAAATAGAGAAGTCTGCATTAAATGCAATCAAGACAGGATATCGACATATTGACTGCGCTGCTGCTTACGAAAATGAGAACAGGGATTGCGCTTTATTCATGTTAATGATGTTGTGGTATATATTTGTGATCTTAAGAATAAGACAGACGGGAGAATTTAATATGGAAAATACTGATATCTTTAATATGATGGCTAGTAGATATGACACTTTTGAAAGGATTCAAATTGCAAAGTTAGTATCAGATGCTATTCGTGAATACCTAATTGACTCTAATAATAAGAATGCTATTGATTTTGGATGTGGAACCGGTCTTGTTGGAATGAACTTATTAAATGAATTCAATTCTATGATTTTTATGGATACGTCACAGAATATGATTGATCAGATAAAACAAAAGATTATTGACTTTAACATTCAAAATGTAGATACATTATGTTTTGATTTGGAAAAAGAAAGTTTATTAGATTTACATATGGACTATATTTTTATGTCTCAGGTTCTACTTCATATTAATGATATAGAGTTAGTTTTATCAAGACTATATGATATTTTAAATGTAGGAGGACATTTAATAATCGTAGATTTTAATAAAAATGAAAAAGTAGTCTCAGATATGGTTCATGATGAATTTGATCAAGTAGAGCTTATTAATCTTATGACTAAATTAGGATTTAAAGAAACTCAATTCAAAACTTTTTATACTGGAAGTAAAATATTCATGAATCATGACGCATCTTTATTTATACTTGATGCTCAGAAATAAACTTTTTGACTAATATAACTAGAAAAAATAGATATTAAAAAAATGATTTTACTAATAAAAAATATAATTTAAAAAAGCACTAGATATAAATTAAAATGTATCTAGTGCTTTTTTTAAAATTATATTAAAAGGGTTAATTATGGTAATAGAGAATGAAGTGTGTTTGCTAACTACAATTACAAAAATGATGAATCAAATTTTGGATTTGGTACCTATAATACTGATTTTTCTTAAATATTTTAGGATAGATAATTAATATATAAAAAGTTATAATTAAAACCGAAGTACAAAGCTATAAAAAATTTATACTTAATAGGATTATTATCGAATAGAGAAAAATAAGCATGTACTATGCTACTAATATCAGATATTTTCAAGGTAAGAAATTTTCAAATAGAATAAGGAGGAAAATAATGATTACGATTTTAATTGTAGAAGATGAAAAGCCCATATCGGATCTAATAGCATTAAGCTTAAGTTCCTCAGGATATATTTGCGATATGGCATATGATGGTATGGAAGCATCAGATAAGTTGCTAGAAAAGAGATATGACTTGATTCTATTAGATATAATGCTTCCGGAAGTAGATGGATATGAGCTAATAGAATTCATTAAGCATATGGATATACCAGTTATATTTTTGTCTGCAAAAGGAAGATTAGAGGATAAGATAAAAGGATTTAAATTAGGTGCAGATGACTACTTAACAAAGCCATTTGAAGTATTAGAACTATTAGCTAGGGTAGAAGCTGTATTAAGGCGATTTCATAAAGTTTCAAATAAAGTTGAATTCGAGGATGTAATTGTTGACACAAAAGCTCATATGATAAAAAAAGGTCAAAAAGAAATTATATTAACAGAAAAAGAATATAGACTCTTAATATTTTTTATTGAAAATAAGAATATGGCAATGTTTCGTGAACAAATTTACGAAAGAGTATGGGAAGGTGAATATCAAGAAAATAGTAGAACTGTAGACTTGCATATACAACGCTTACGAAAAAAAATGGGTTGGGAAAAAAAGATTGTTTCAGTTCATAAAGTTGGATATAGATTGGAGGCGTAAATGAAATTTTCATATAAGATATTTATTAGTACACTACTATTGATTATGTTCACACTAAGTATAGGTGAAACAATAATGCTAACAGTAACTTTTAATAATGCTATTGATAGTGAGATAGAACATGCACAACGTGAAAATTTGATGATGAGAATGGAAATTGCTACACTTGTGAGAAACTACAATAGAGCAATATATAGAAATGAAAGGGAAGCTCTAGATTCGGTTCTAGAAACATTGAGTGAAAACTGGAAAAAAGAAAAAAGACAGTTTAGGATTATAGATAAAAATAATAGAGTAATTACTGAAAGCCAAGGATTTACTGATTTTATTAATATGAATAATGTGGCTAATATTGAAGAAGAGTTAAATTACAAAATTTATAGAGATAAAGAATCATACTATGTACAAGTAAACACACTTCTTAAATTAAATGAAAAAGAAATTATAATTGAAAATTCTAAAAATTTATCATCTGTATTTTCATATAGAAAAGAACAACAGACTATTTTTTTACAAGTGGCACTTGTTATAGGAGGAATAGGTGGATTAATAAACTGGGTAGTTGTTCGTTGGATATCAAAACCTATTAATGAAATGACAAAAGCAATGAAAAAGATTATGTCAGGTAATTTGACTGTTAGAGTTGAAAATAAAAGCACGGATGAACTTGGAACTTTAGCTAACTATTTTAATTCAATGACAGAGTCATTAGAGAAAAATATGAATGACTTAAAAGAAGCCGCAAGAAGACAGGAAGATTTTGTGGGAAGTTTTGCACATGAAATAAAAACCCCATTGACATCAATCATTGGATACGCAGACATTCTTAGAAGCAAAAAACTAGATGAAAGTACTACGTTTACTGCAGCTAATTACATTTTTTCAGAAGGAAAAAGATTAGAAAATCTGTCTATAAAGTTGCTAGAATTAATTGTAGAAAGAAAAACACAAATTAAATATAAAAAAATTTCGATAACAAAATTGATAGATGATGTATTGAAAATAACAGATAGAAGCTTAGTAGAGAAAGAAATTAAAGTTGACTTAGATATAAATTCTTTTTACGTGAATGTAGATGAGGATCTTATGAAAACAGTTTTAATTAACTTAATAGATAATGCAAGAAAAGCTATAAATATCGAAGGCATTATTAGAATTAAAGCGCAAAAAGAAGAGGAAAATATAAAGATAGATATTATAGATAACGGTAAAGGCATTCCAAAAAAAGATTTAGAAAAAATAAAAGAAGCTTTCTATATGGTGGACAAGTCACGCTCTAGAAAAGAAGGTGGAGCTGGACTAGGATTAACTATATGTACACAGATAATGAAATTGCATAATGGAGATATGATATATGAAAGTGAGTTGAACAAAGGAACAAAAGTATCTTTGGTGTGGAAGGAGATGAAGAATGAAGAACGTAACTAATCATCTGCTAAAAGGTGCAATAACTATATTATTAATGTTTATTATAATGTTTTTACCACGCACATTCTTCTTTATACAGGATAAAAAATTATTGAATAAAGAAGTTAGTATAAAAGTTGAATCTCCGAATATTCATACAACACCTGAATTCTCAATGAGTCTTGAAGACAAAATAAAGATGGTGAATTTGGAAGAAGGAAATATTGAATGGATATCTCTTGATACAGGAGATACTTATAGTTTATATGAAGCTAGAATGCAGAGTTATAGGGAACTATGTAAAATTTCTTCTTTGAAAATGGATATCTATGGACCTATTAAAGAAGAAATTGATATAAAGCCATTTCTTTTAATAAACTCTCAGACCCCATCTCATACAATGATTATTTGGAAAGGTACTGTGAAAATTAAGGATATAGTTTATAGTATTGTGTTAGAAGAGGAATATGGGAAAATAATAAAAATAGAATCACAAGAAAAACTAAAAGATGACGAAGAAAAACACCTAAACACATTGCAAAAAGAATGGAAAGAATATATTCAAAACAAGTAGTATGATACAAATGTGATACAACTAAATGTAATAATGAATATATAAAATGCTTTAACATTTAAAAGGTTAAACTAGGAGGAAAAATTATGAAAACAAAATATTTTAAAAGTGTAATAGGTTGTTCTTTGATTTTAGTTACGATAGCTTCTGCAGGGGCTTATGCATATAATTACAGAAGCGATGTAGGAGTAAAATTGACTAATAGTATTAAAGATTATTTAAAAGAAGATGGAGATTTGAATAACGGCAGTAAGAAACAAGAAATTATGAAGTTACAAGACAAAGTAGGTAAGTTAGACGAAATACCTATGATTAATTTACCAAAAGGAATTAGAGGGATTAAGTCAGAGACTTCGGTCAACCAAAGCTTGAGAGATCTTATTATCGAATATTATCAAATTCCAGAAGAGTATTATGAAACTACAAGATATTATTATAACTATGTAGACTTAAATAAGGATGGAGTAAACGAAATATTTGTAGTTGTTATGGGTCCTTATACAAGTGGAACTGGTGGAAGTAGTGCACTATGGGTAGTTGAAAATGGTGGTAAGCTGCATGTAAATCAAGATTTCAAATTAGTTCATACTCCAGTTGTTATTAGTGATACTGTTACAAATGGTGCAAGAGAATTGATAGTTCCATACTATGGAGGTGGAGTTGAAGATCAGTATTCTATAATGACATGTAGTGATGGAGCATATACAAGAGTATCTGATGGTACTAAAGTAAAAACACTAGAAAGTGTTACGGGAGATGCTATAATTGCTAATGATATAATTGCTGAAGTGGAAGCAGGAAATATGGGACTTAACTTGCTTTCTAAGTAGTTTTTAAAAATAATAAATTTTGAAAAATTACATTTGTATAAGCAATCCTTACATGTTGAGACAGTAGTAATAATGAACTGTGGTCGAGATAAAAATAAAAGAGCATGGCCATAGGATATTCGAAGAGACACAGCCTCCAAAGTAGAAATTTTAGACATAAAATCCAAAGGTATCAGGATCAAAAAATCTTGATGCCTTTGTTTTTATATACCGACCAAAAACTAATATGACTTTCGGACGATGATTTTAAATGTCTAGTTGGAATAAATTAGTCTTAATTTTCTCTCCCAATATTGCATAGGGCTAAAAGCTGTTATATGATTTACATATGGTTTATTGGATTGAACTATTTAACAAGATTTAAGAGGTGCCTATATGGATAAACACGAGCAACTTAAGTTGATAAGAGAGAATTTTATGAATTGTCAAAAATTCTTGTATCCGATATTGAAGATTTTATGAAAGAATTTTATCAAGGAAACTGATGAATAATTTGGAGGTGATTTTATGAGCAGTACAATGGAAAATAGAATTTCAAGAAGAAAGTTTGAAAAAGAGCCGGTTACAGATCAGGAAAAGGGAAAAATCATTTTTCTTATTAATGAATTAAATGAAGCATCTGACTTAGCAATCGAATTCTTGGAGGACGGAAGTAATGCTTTTCAGAAATTAAGAAAGAGTTATGGTTTATTTACGAATGTGCGTTCAGTTATATTGATGAAAGGAAAAAAAGATCTCAAAGACTTGAAGGAAAAGGTTGGTTATTACGGAGAAGATTTAGTTCTTGCTATAACTGATTTAGGCTTGGGAACCTGTTGGGTTGGAGGTACCTTTGATAAAGACGAATTAATTGTTGATGACAGCGAGGAGTTGGTTTGTGTTATTTTAGTAGGCAAAGTGGCAGCTCCTTCACTAACAGAAAAAATGATTCGGTTGGCTACACATAGAAAAATAAAGAGCATGGAAGAACGAATCATAAGCGATCAACCTTTGCCTCAATGGGTACAAAACGGAATGAAAGCTGTATTACTTGCACCAAGTGCTAAAAACACACAAAAAGCAATGTTTAAGTATGAGAGCAACATCTTAAGTGCTCGAATTGTGGATGATTATTCAATGGATCTGATTGATTTAGGTATTGCAAAGAAACATTTCGAGATAGGGGCAGGAGGAAAATTTGAATTTGGAAACAGTGGTGTTTTTCATTTAAGTTAGTATTATATGTTATTGAATTTAAAGTTTTATAGAACGGATAGTAAAAAATGAATCAACAGAAAATTATTTCATCTTATTTTTTAATGTCTATATTATCAGAAAGCAAGGTCATACTATGTTCAAAGAGGATCTTCTTTGTATTCTCAAGACACGTTGAGACTATTGTTCTATGGTAATCTTCAATTAGTAATTAGATCATTGGATGCAACAGAAGATGAATTTATTGAAATGTTTAAAGAGACATTCATAAATAGATTATTTATATAATAGGAGGAAACATTTTGCAAACTATCAGCTACAAAGAATTAAAAATATCCGAAATAAATTTACAGTTATTTGCAGACTTTAACCGTTATCAAGATGTGAAAAAATGTTGGCGCAAGGAAAACAATGAGTGGATATTAAAAGATATTTCCTTTACAGAACAGTGGGACTTACCTGAATATGATCACTTGATAAAATGTTTACATAGTACTATTAAAACAGGAGGTGTAGTATTTGGTGCTTTTTATGCCGATATACTTGTGGGATTTGCCTCTATTGAAAATCAATTGTTTGGTTCAAAATCAAAATATCTGCAGCTCTCAAATATATACACCTCTTATGGGAAACGTTGTATAGGAATAGGTAAAGAACTGTTTTTACTTGTGTGTGAAAAAGCAAAACAGATGGGTGCTGAGAAGTTGTATATATCGGCTCATTCGTCGGAAGAATCACGGGCTTTTTATAAAGCTATTGGCTGTAATGAGGCAACAGAATACAATTTAAAATTAGTTGCTGAAGAACCTTGTGATTGCCAACTAGAATATGCGCTCTAGCTTCTTGTTATGATCATACCTTTAATTATTCTAAAATAAGAATAAGTTAGACATTGTAAGTTAAATATTAAAAGATATGAACGTATAGGTACATATCTCTTAATATTCTTGATACATGGGATAGATACGAACAATATCTTTAGGTAAATAATATGGTAAAAACAGATATTGATAAAATAACAAATTTTTTTAGTATGAAAGGATTTAATGATTTTAAAATGCTATTGCAGATAAATACAAGAGAGATTGATTTTGCAATTTTTATTTTACAGAACTTGGTACTCCTGTAAGAAGACATTTTGACTTGACTATGGAAAAACTCTCTAAAATGGAAGATCAAATATTAAAATTAAAAGAGAAAGCGAAAAGATATAAGTTGTAGCAGCACTTCAAAGTGCTGGGAAAAAAGAATGATACTTTCGATGTGAATGCGCGGATGTGGAAATTCTAAAAAGCAGATTACTGAGGCTGATTTTTGAACAGGAGCTGAGGAAATGAATGATATTTTTATGTTTGGACAAAATTTCGGTGCTATAACAAATAGTATAAAATCAGACTTGCATAAGCATTGGCTGTTACAGCTATTTATTGGCGCTGATGAAAAACTAATAATTAACGTAGAGGGTCAAAGAATAAATTGCCGAGCCATAGCTGTGAATGTGAATACAATGCATGAGTTTTATTCTGGAAATTTAATTCATTTTACAATGTTGGTAGATCCAACAACTCAATTAGGGAAATTTATGCGAGTATACTTACTAAAAGATAATCCGTATTATATTATTTGTGAGGATAGAGCAGTCAAATTACAAATGCATCTATTAAATGCAATTAATTATGGAAAAAGCCATAACTATTCGGTGTTAATAAAAAACGTTGTCAGCTATTTCGATGGCTATACACCAATTGCAATTGATCAAAGAATAGAGATGTTATTAAGAATGATAGATACCTGTGATTGTGATGAGACACTTCATCAGGTGAAATATATCGCAAAAGCAATGTCCATATCAGAAAGCAGGCTCTCGCATCTTTTCAAAGAAGAAACTGGTATTCTACTGAAAAGTTATATTGTTCTTCATAAGCTACAAAGAGTATACCAAAAGATATTTGACGGTGAAAGTATTACAGATGCAGCAATAGAATCAGGATTTAATTCATCGTCACATTTTGCTTTTATCAATAAAAAAATGACGGGTATGTCAGCAAGGGATATTATCGCAGATAGCAGATTTTTGAAATTAAGTCTATAAATAAATTTGTATAATATGATTATCAAGATATAAGGAGGTCATATTATGAAAGAGTATTTACAGGTAACACCTATGTTGAATTATGATAGTAATGTGATACAGCAGTTAGTTAAAAACAGGAAATGGAAAGATAAAGATGAGTTTCAAAAGATACTTGAGATATATAATTTTGTTAGGGATGAAATAAAATTTGGCTATAATGTTGATGACACCATAAAAGCAAGTAGAGTTTTAGAAGACGGTTATGGGCAGTGTAATACTAAAGGGACTTTATTTATGGCTCTGCTTAGATCTGTTGGTATCCCATGCCGAATTCATGGGTTTACTATCAACAAAGCTCTTCAAAAAGGCGCTATGACAGGTTTAATGTACAGTGTTGCTCCCCAAAATATTGTCCATAGTTGGGTGGAGATTTTTTTTGAAGGAAACTGGTTAAATATAGAGGGGTTTATACTTGATGTTCCTTATTTAAACAAACTCCAAGAAAAGTTTTATGAATGTAATGGAAATTTTTGTGGATACTGTGTAGCAACCAATGATTTTAAAAAACCACAAATCTATTGGAATAAAAATGATACCTATATACAAAAGGAAGGGATCAATCAGGACTATGGAATATTTAACTCTCCGGATGAATTCTTCAGGAAGCATAGTCAAGAATTCTCGCCATTGAAGAAATGGTTTTATCAGAATATTGGTAGAAAGCTTATGAATCAAAATGTATCTAAAATTAGAGGAGACGTAAAATGATATAAAAATTAAACATATTTCTCTGAAAGATTATCTGATTTAAACTTAAAAAAATGATGAGTCTTTTTAAGAAAGGCACCTCTCACCAAGCAAGTACTGGATTCTAACGCATCTATTTTGTATCCTCAAGGCATGCGGAGACGGTTGTTCTTTTGACAAAGAACAAAATAGATAGAGTGATGGATAAAATTCTAATGCTTTGTGAGTATGAAACTATAATTTTGATGTCGTAGTATGTATTTGGGATCTTAAGAATAAGACCGATGGGAGAATTAAATATGGGAAATACCCATACCTTTAATATGATGGCTAGCAGATATGATACTTTTGAAAGGATTCAAATTGCAAAGTTAACATCAGATGCCATTCGTGAATGCTTAATCGATTCTAATAATAAGAATGCTATTGATTTTGGATGTGAAACTGGTCTTGTTGGAAGGAACTTATTAAATGAATTCAATTCTATGATTTTTATGGATACGTCACAGAATATGATTGATCAGATAAAACAAAAAATTATTGACTTTAACATTCAAAATGTAGATACATTATGTTTTGATTTGGAAAAAGAAAGCTTATTGGATTTACGTGTGGACTATATTTTTATGTCTCAGGTTCTACTTCATATTAATGATATAGAGTTAGTTTTATCAAGACTATATGAAATTTTAAATGTAGGAGGACATTTAATAATAGTAGATTTTAATAAAAATGAGAAAGTAGTTTCAGATATGGTCCATAACGGATTTGATCAAGTAGAGCTTATTAAGCTTATGACTAAATTAGGATTTAAAGAAACTCAATCCAAAATTTTTTATACCGGAAGTAAAATATTTATGAATCATGATGCATCTTTATTTATACTTGATGCTCAGAAATAAACTTTCAGTCAGGAATTTTAGTTCTATGATAGCTTTAAGATTAATTTGTTAAAGAGAAAAATGTATTAAATAAATCTTGCAGTTATAAAAGATATGGAGAAGTAAGTTTAATATAGAATGAATATAATGTTTAGGTATAATAAAAGACATCTACAGTAATTATAGTAGATGTCTTTTGTTATGGTTAAATACGAGTAAAAATAATTGGAAATATTTCTTATATTTGTTTGAGAAACTTACACGCTTAGAATATAATTAGAGTTGACAAGATAAATAATTTTAAAATTAAGTGGTCAAGTATCATCGAATAAAAATGTATAAAGACAATATTTATTCAACAAAACCTTAACTTTTCTATTGAGATGATGTATGTACGGTGTTATAAATACATAAACCTTATGTATTGAGAAAAAATATAAGGATGGTGAAGAGAATGAAAAAGATATTATTAGTGGAAGATGATTGGTTATTGAATCAAACTTTAGCTTTTCATTTAACAACAGAAGGATATGAAGTAATCTCTTCACATAATACAGTATCTTCTATAGAATATTTCTCAAGAGATAATTTTGACTTGATTATACTAGATATAAATCTTCCTGATGGAAACGGTTTTGATTTATGTAAAATGTGGAGTGATAAAACAACAGCACCTATTATATTTTTAACTGCAAATGACATGGAAAGTGATATGCTAAAGGGATATGAGCTAGGCGCAGAGGATTATATTACAAAACCATTCCATGTTAGTGTTTTTCT
Organism: Gottschalkia acidurici 9a; assembly: GCF_000299355.1. Lineage (NCBI taxonomy): Bacteria > Bacillati > Bacillota > Tissierellia > Tissierellales > Gottschalkiaceae > Gottschalkia > Gottschalkia acidurici. The sequence continues at coordinate 509,044 of NC_018664.1, forward strand.
TAAAAAAGTAGGAGTTTTATTAAAAAATACTAGTAAAAAGAGTATAGAACATATCTATGATGATGGAAATTTGTTTTTAAACTTTACTAAGCGAACATCTATGCTACAAGGCGAAAATCTTGAAATGACTACAGGGGAGTTCAATCTATTATATCTACTTGTTGCGAACTATAGAATGGTATTAACAAGAAGACTGTTATTGGAAAAGCTATGGGATGAAAATGAAAAATATGTGGATGAAAACGCCTTAACTATGATGATTAGTCGTATTCGATCAAAGATTGAGACTAAAGATAAAAAATACATTAAGACAATCTATGGAATGGGATATCAATGGGTGGGAGATACCTATGGAGAATAGTATAAAATTACTATTATTTTCATCAGCTACTTATCTTATCATCATATTGATTTTTTATACTAACAAGAAAAAGACTATTAATAAGTATATGAATTTTATCAATATCTTAAATGACTCACTAACTTATTTAATTAATAGAGATTATCAAAAACTTAATAAACTACGAACTTTAGACGAAACCTTTGATTCAAAAGTAAATCAAAAGATATTGAGATTATCGAAAATTTGGCAGGAAGAATCTTTGCAAGGATTAAAAGAAAAAAAGAATTTACAAAGTTTAATTTCAGATGTATCTCATCAAGTAAAAACTCCTATAACTAATCTGAAGATGCTACAACTAGCTTTAGGTAATGATAAAGTATCTAAAAAAGATAAGGAAAAACTATTAAAATCTATGGATGGTCAGTTGGACAAAATACATTTTCTACTAGATTCTATGATTAAATCATCAAGATTAGAAACAGGATTAATTCAATTAAAAAAGATCCAATTGAATTTATTTGACACTATTGCTGAAGCTATATCTGGTATTACAGTAAACGCTGAAAAGAAAGGTATAGAAATTATTGTAGATTGTCCAGAAAAATATATTTTGTCACATGACAAAAAGTGGACAGCAGAAGCTTTATTTAATGTATTAGAAAATGCAATTAAATACTCGCCAGAGAATACAAGAATAGAAGTTAAGGTACAAAAGTGGAAGATGTACACAAAGATAGATATTATAGATGAAGGTATAGGCATTCATGAAAAGGATTTTGGGAAGGTATTTCAAAGGTTTTTTAGACAAGAAAGTAGTTATGACAAAGAAGGAGTAGGAATTGGACTTTATTTATCACGAGAGATTATTCAAAAACAAGATGGATATATAAAGGTAGCATCCATTGTAGGAGAAGGTTCAACTTTTTCTGTTTTTTTGCCAAATGATTTTTAAAGGTTATATCTAGTACCAATTCTAACAAAAAAGTTAGAATTGGTACTATTTTTTTAGCAAAATAAGATTTTTTGTTATATTTCTGTTAGTTTTACTTGATAAAGTTATCTTAAGAAAGGGGGAAAACAGAATGAATATATTAGAAGCAATGGACTTAAAAAAATACTATGGAGAAGAACCCAATATTGTAAAAGCTTTAGATGAGGTAAACTTAACTGTGAAAAACGGTGAGTTTCTTGCAATTGTGGGAACCTCAGGATCAGGTAAGTCTACTTTGTTAAATATATTAGGTGGTTTAGATAATCCTACTAAAGGAAAGGTGATTGTAGCTGAAAAGGATATTTCTCAACTGTCTGATGACGAATTAACTATATTTAGAAGAAGAAATGTAGGATTTGTTTTTCAAAACTACAATCTAATACCTATGTTAAATCTTTATGAAAATATTGTTCTACCACTGGATCTAGACGGAGAAACAATTGATGAAGAGTATATAGAAGAAATAATTAAGTTATTACATTTAAAAGATAAAAAACAAAGGTTTCCTAATTATTTATCAGGAGGAGAGCAACAAAGAGGGGCAATAGCAAGAGCTTTGGCAACTAAGCCATCCATCATTTTAGCAGATGAGCCTACTGGGAATTTGGACAGCAAAACTAGCTCTGAAGTTTTGGGTCTATTAAAAAGAACAAGTAAACAATTTAATCAAACTATCGTGATGATTACCCATAATAATGAAATTGCCCAATTAGCCGATCGTATAATCCGAATTGAAGATGGGAGAATTTCTAATAGATAGGAGGATGGTCATGATAGCAAATAATAATAAAAAAGTCATACAAAAATTAGCTAATAGAAGTGTAAAATTTAATGGAACAAGAAATATTTTTATACTAATAACTATTATATTATCCGTTTCATTAGTAGGTGTTATATCCCTTACTCAATCAGCAAGACAACAGAAAATGAAAAGTCAACTTAATATGTCACAGCATGTTATGTATGAGAATGTAAATGAAGAGAACATTGAGAAATTAAAAGCTTCTGATGAAGTAGATTTTTTAACTGTAGCGAAGTTTGGTGATAGTTTTAAGATACAGAATGAGATGATTTATCCAGTTTATTTTGAAAAGGATACAAAGAGCATAAAGACAATAGCAATATCGGAGGGAAATTATCCTGAAAAATCAAATGAAATTGTAGTGTATAAGCCTATGTTAAACTTATTTGATAATGTAAAAAACATAGGAGATAATATAAAGATAAAATTTTTAGATGGTAGAGAAGAGGAATTTATTATTAGTGGATTTATGGAAGGAAACGAGAATTCTAGTGTCTATAGAGTATTATTTTCTAAAGAATATTCAGAAAATGGACAACAGCTGAAAGATATACCTTATACGATTCTTTGCAAAATAAAAAATGCAGATATGATGTCAGAAAATCAATTTTTAGATACTGTAAGAGGAATTGGAAAAAATGCAGGGATTGAAAGAAAAGACATAAATCCAAATAACTTTTTTGCAAATTATCTAACCCTATCCATACAAGATGGTTTAGTCATAATTGTCGTATCTTTAGGAGTTCTATTCGTGAGCATATTGGTTGTATATAGTATATTCTATATTTCAGTTTTAGAGAATATTCAAAGATTCGGTCAACTTAGAACAATAGGAACTTCTAAAAAACAAATTAAAGCTATTGTAAGAAGAGAGGGAAAAATCATGTTTTATATGGGAACCCCTATAGGACTTTTAATAGCTTGGATAATTTCATACTGGATTATTCCAGAAGGATGGAGTTTGAAGTATACACTTATTATAAGTTTAATGATAGCAATTACTGAACTAATCACTATTATCATATCAGTTCAAAAACCGGCAAAAATAGCTTCTGCTATTTCACCTGTAGAGGCATCGAAATTTTCAGGATACAAAGAAAGAGAACTAAAGGAAACTAATGAATTGCATAGAAAATTATCTTCCTTTTCTATGGCGAAAATTAGTTTAAAAAGAAATAAGAATAAATCTCTTTTAACACTAATTTCACTTGGAATAGGTGGAGCTTTATTTATTATGAGTACAACTTTGATAGTATCTACTTCTTTGGAACAATATTCAAGACAAGGCATGTATGGATTGGGAGAATATATTATTGGTTTTGATTATAATACAGTACAGACCATTGATAAGGGAATAACAGGAGCCCAATTGAAAAACCCAATGAATGAAGAATTGATAAAAAAGATAGAATCAATACCGGAAATTAATGAAATCATTAAATTTCATAGAACATCTATAAGATATGATTATAAAGAAGTAGTTAATAAAAAAGATTATCTATCAGCATTTAATAGAGAAGACATTGATATAATAAATAAAACATTGCTAGAAGGATCTTTTAATTATGATGAAATGATAAAAAATGATGAAATCCTCGTTACATTAAATGATTTTATTAAAGAATTCTATGGATGGAAATTTGACATTGGAGATAAAGTTAATCTTAGATTCTTTGATGGAGAGAAAGAGGTTGAAAAATCTTTTAAGATTATAGGGTCTATAGATGACAGTAAAGTTACAACTAATTATGGTATATTTGTACTGCCAATTGAAAAGCTAAAACAGTTATTTCCAAGTATTAATACAATAGATACATTAATAATATCTGTAAATGACTTTGAGAAGGAAGGGGATAAAGTAGAAGAAAATATATATAATTTAATAGAAAGAAGTCCTTTACTTGAGATGAATACATTAAGGGAAAGATTAGCAGAAGACAAAGAGTCATTTGGCTTAAGAAATAAAGTGATAGTAGGATTAAGTGGATTTATCATCTTATTTAGTTTAATCAATCTAGTTAATACAATAATAACTAATATTATTTCAAGAAAAAAAGAATTTGCAATGCTTCAATCTATTGGATTAAGCAATAAGCAATTAGCAAGAATGATTCAATTTGAAGGACTAGGCTTATCTTTTGGGAATTTAGTAATAACTTTGGTATTTGGGACAGCATTAGGATATGGATTAGTACGAATAATACAGAACTCTGGAGTAAAATACGCTCACTACCGTTTTCCGATATGGTACTTTATTATATATATTATAATTATTACTATAGTGCCTTTAGTTGTTTCCAGTGTTCTAGTAAGACTATTTCAGAAGGAAAGTCTGGTTTCAAGATTGCGTAATGTTGATTAATAAAGGAATTGGGTATCTTGTAGTTATTAATGACATGTACCAAGAAATCCTGTTTGAAAATGAAACCTTAGACTCTATCAGATTAGATGAGGTGATATTTTTATAAAGTATAAGAATTTTATGAAATATACATGTGTTGATGGCGAAATGGTAATTGTTCCAGAACAGGCTGAGGTTGTTAGAAGGATATTTGACTTGTATTACAAGGTTTATCATTTGGACAGATAAAAGATTACCTAGAGTCAATGGGAATTAAAGCTGTTACAGGTAATGATCATTGGGATACAACTACTATTCAGAAAATACTCAAGAATGAGAAATACAAGGGAGATACTATGCTGCAAAAGCCCCATACTGAAGATTTCATAACAGGCAGAAAAAGCAAGAGTGTTGGGCAAAGGGGTCACTACTATGTAACGAATAGTCAACCAACCATAGTTTCAGTCGAAGTATTTGATAAGGTTCAGGAAGAAGTGGCAAGTTAGGCAAGGTTTGTTCATGAAAAGGATGACACAGTGAACTTCAGTAAAAGCAAATATAACGGAAAATATCTCTTAGGAAATTTGCTTGTGTGTAATGATTGTGGAGCCTCCCCTTATTGCATATACAGCAAAAACTAATCACAGTCATATAATAATATTAGCTCAAATTTTGAGATTCTTTTAAAAAATAAATTATATAGACTGGAGATGCAAATTATGAATGATTTTTTATATGGATTAACAGGAGATATTGTTACGCCATTCGAACCGATATATAATGAGGCAAGACAGGGGTTTAACAGGGCAATTCAACAATATCCATTAATAATTGTGTACTGTAAGAATAAGCGGGATGTATCAAATGCAGTGATCTGGTCACGAAAGCATAGGGTACCGATTCGAATACGAAGTGGAGGACATAATTATGAAGGCTATTCCAATGGAGACTGTACCCTGGTTATTGATATAAGTGCATTAAATAGCATGTGTATCGATGATTACAATAACCGGTTATGTGTTGGGGCTGGAGTAAACAACAAGCAATTATACGAGTTCGTAGCCTCAAAGGGATATCCCTTTCCGGGAGGTACATGTCCTACAGTTGGTTTGAGTGGATATGCACTTGGAGGAGGATGGGGACTTTCCTGCCGTTACCTTGGGCTTGGTTGTGACAGTCTTGATGAGATTGAAATGGTAAATTACGAAGGAACTGTTATTAAAGCAAACTGCTTTGTAAATTCTGACCTTTTTTGGGCTTGTCGTGGTGCAGGCGGAGGAAATTATGGAATAATCGTATCTATGTCATTCAGACTTCCTAAACCAGTAAATAAAGTTACTCTGATAGAAATTGATTATCGAAAGGTCAGTTCAGAGGAACAGAAGAAATTCCTTCAAACTTGGCAGGAATGGCTTAATACAGGTGATAGAAGGATGACATTGATTTCACGAATCTACAATTCGGTTAATGATGACCTGGCTATGCTGGTTAGGGGAATCTTCTACGGTGATCCGTATGAGGCGGAAGAAATGTTAGCCGATTTCCTAGAGCTTGAAGAAGCAGTATATAATTTTGAATATATGACCTTCCTAGAGGCAGTAACAATTATTGGAAGTGTATATCCTCCTTTTGAAAAATTTCAGTCGGTCAGTCGTTTTGTACTAAAGGATTTTTCCTGTAACGAGATATCAGAGATTGTTGGGTTAGTCAAAGAGCGTTCTCAGGGTTCTGTTTTTGCTGGAATATCCTTGTATGCTCTGGGCGGAAGAGTGGCAGATGTAGATACCAATGATACGGCATTTTATTATCGCCGGGCAAAGTATATTATATGGCTGGAGACAATCTGGGAGAAGAATCGATATGCTGCGGAGAATAGGGAGTGGATTAATAATCGGTTTCCATATATTGAATCAATAACCACAGGTTCCTATGTAAACTTTCCCTATGGAAGACTTCCTGACTATCGAATGGAGTACTATGGAAAGCATGTAAAAGAACTGATTAGGATAAAACTAAAATATGATCCCGAAAATATTTTTTCATTTCCTCAGGGCTTAATAGCAACAAAAGGTCATCGCGATCCAATTAAATCCTATTTACCTGATAACGATGAGAGAGAATTACCAGAACAATCAGATGACACAATTTACAGAAGGTTTCGTTATGTTCCATGGTAGACTTTACAGTTGCAGATTATAACCTAAACATGTTACAATTGCAAGCCCTTATATATTAGAATGTATCTATGTTAGAATTATATTAATGTGGATTAACCCCTTCGTTTTGGACAAAACCTAATAAATTCTTTTACTTGTGTGCTAGCATGGGCAGCTTGGTGGTGAAAGTCCACTTTGGGTGTTGATAGAAAAGAAATAGGTTGAATGCAACTAAATGGAACAACTTATATGTCTTCCCATTTAGTTGCTTTATATTCTCTGGGACGATAGTTCAAAAGAAATTTAGGTAGATCTATTTGATTTGTGTTATTAATAAAAAACAAGCCCATTACACCAGTTAAGATCATAATCGATATTGGATTTACTTTATACTTTTTGAGTAAAAAAAGAGAAACTATAAATACAATTATAGCAGTAATATTTAGGTTACCAGCTTTAATATTAAATGATGAAGATTCAAAGAAAGCAATCAAAATAATAGTAGATGCAGAAGATGCAATAAGCCCAACAGAGCTAGAACGTAGTCCTTTTAATATGTTAGAAACACTATCTATACTTTTATATTTTTTAAAAAATTATATAAAAATATAGAAATAATAAATCCAGATATAATACATCCTAAAGTAGCTACTATAGCCCCAGAGATACCAGCTATACGTGTTCCCACAAAAGATGCAGTGTTAACAGCTAAGGGACCAGGTGTCATTTGAGAAATTGTAATAATATCTGTAAACTCCTTCAATGTAAGCCAGCCATAAGAATTCACCACTTGCTCCTGTATCAATGGTATTATAGCATATCCGCCACCAATGCTGAATAAACCAATCTGTAAAAAACTAATAAATAAAGTGAAAATAGTTTTACTCACCTTCTATTCCTCCTCTTCTACTTTTAATATAAGTTTGAATAAAACATAGAATAGAGCAGAAAATGATTATAATTAACACATTGACATTAAAAATGAAGCTAGCTAAAAACGTAAAGGGAGTCATTAATGTTAATAACAAGTTTTTTTCTTTTAAAATTCCTTGAACCATATCGATTACTAAATCTACAATTGTAGCAGCAACTCCTGCTTCCATACCTTTTAAAATTGCAGAAATAAATCTATTATCTCTAAAGGCTTTGTAAAAAAAAGAGATGATTGATAGTATTAGCAAGGGAGGTAGGATTGTCCCAATACAACTAATAATAGCACCTATAATTCCAGAAATGCGATAACCCACTAATACAGAAATATTAACTGCAATAGCACCTGGAGTTGACTGCGCGATTGCAGCCATGTCTAATAGTTCTTGCTCATTAATTAATTTTAGGTCATTAACGAAGTATTTACGCATCATAGGTATAACCACATATCCGTTGCATAAAGCTTATAAAAGTTTATAAATATATAAGTTTTACTTTAATTCCTTCTTCATAGTACCCTATTTTGATTATACTAAGATAATCTACTCTAGTTTGTGTGGCACTGAGCAAATGCTTTTTCTAAAGGCTTAAATTCCCATACAACGCATGGTACATATTGGTATCATCTTTTTTGTTGATTTTATACCAATTTATATTCTCCTAAGTTTATACTAGCATTTTTATCTCTATCTATTTCTAATCCACAGATGCATTTATATACTCTATCTGAAAGCTTTAGATCTTTTTTATTTCTCCACATCTGCTATTGCTTTTGATAGGTATTTGTTTTTCATCATTCTACTAATATTAAGATCCTCCATAACTATTCTTATTGGTCTTAACTTTATTATTTTGTTTGTAGCCTGATGTATATGATTTTGTCTTATATTTGATAGTCTTCTATGGATTAGTTTTATTTTCTTTTCTAGTTTTATTATATTACTAGTTTTTATAAACTTAGTTCCTTCTTTGTTCATTTCATATTTTCTACTTACCTGTCTTTTTAACTTCTTTTTTAACTTTCTTACTGTTTTTGTTTTATTAATATTTTTTATTGGTTTGTCTAGTTTGTTTACTACTGCTAATACTGATATTCCTAGGTCTATTCCTATACTTAAATCTTGATTTAACTTAGCTTGATTTTCGCCTTGTTCATAACCAAATGATAGGTACCAGTATTTGCCGTCATAGCTACATCTGGGGTTGTTGTAGCTATCTAGTATAGGTATATCGTAGCTAGTAGCAAATTTTACTTTCCCTATCTTTTCTATGTTTACTGTGTTGTCTTTTATTTTTAATGCATCATGTCTAACATAGAAAGATTGTCTAGATTTTTTCTTGGATTTAAATCTAGGGTATTTAGCTGTTTTCTTAAAGAAGCCATTAAAAGCATTTTGTAAGTCTTTAAATACTTGTGAAGTTATTTGTGCTGATACTTCATATAGCCACTTGTATTGTTCTTGCTTTTTTATATCATTGTTAAACTTCTTTTTTATTGAACTGCTGTTGGGTTTTAAACCACTTTTATATTCTTCTTCCCATTTTGCTAATCCCCAGTTATATGCAAATCTAGATACACCAACTGATTTAAACATTAATATTTCTTGTTCTTTTGTAGGTAGTAGTCTTATTTTTACTGACTTTATCATTTCCTCACCTCCTTATATCCATTATAATACAAGTTAGTGATTTAATGAAATATGAATTGAACAAGCGTTCCATATCGTTGTATTTAATTATATATTTATAAAATTCTATAAGCTTTATGCTTATTCATATATGTTCGCTAGACATATACAGTTCTCAGGTCTTTGACCATGAACTTCTTATGCTTTCACATAAGCGTAGACTATATCATCACCTGTTTGGTGTCCTCCGCTTCCACTATCAATCGCTTATAGTGTACTCCCTTTTGGGATAGTCGTTGAAGTTTACTCTTATCTTTCGACTTAGAGTCTTACCTGCTGATTGTCGATTGTTTCTGCACTTAGGATTTAACCTTATGCTATACACATTAGTTTTTTCTGCTTTCGCAACATTCGCACTTATCTTTTCAGATTATGCTGTAGTCAACGTGTCTTTACGAGTTCCCAGCAATTCAAAGGATTTTGGATAGATTTTTCCTATCAACTCCATGCTCTTTATGAACATGGGAGGCTGTCAACAATTTTCTAAATTATAAAAATTTTATAGTGTTATATATCCTTTTATAATCTATTTGTAACTGTTAGTTACCTCCTCCAAAAGTAAAAGCGCTTATATAAAATGTGATTCTAAAGAGCAAAAAGTAAAGTTTTAATTTATTAATCTTCATAATAGTGATACCTCCAATAGACTAATCTTCAACATTGTTAGTATACATCTTGATTTAACATAAGTATAATAATATAATTTTATGAAATACATAACTAAATGATTATGAGTAAGGAGATAGATATGAAAATAAGGCATTTGCGTATTTTTAAAATGGTATGTGAGGAAGAAAGTATTACAAAGGCAGCAGAGAAATTATTTATGACACAACCTGCAGTTTCTAATGCAATTAGTGAATTAGAAAATCACTTAGGTATTTGCTTGTTTGATAGAATTTCAAGAAGGATTTATTTAAATGAGACAGGTAAGTTATTCTTAGTAAAGGTAATAAAATTGTTAGATTTCTATGATGACTTAGAACAAAATGTTAAAGAATTAGAAGACAATGCAACTATCAAAGTCGGGTCAAGCATAACTATTGCGAACTTTATTTTGCCTAAAGCAATAGTAGAATTTGAAACAATTCATAAGGATACTCCGACAAAGGTTATAGTTGCAAATGCTAGAAAAATCGAAGAGATGCTATATAATAATGAAATTGATTTAGGCCTAATTGAAGGAGTTATCTATAATGAAGAATTAATAAAAATTCCATTTTCATCTTATAAATTAGCAATAATATGTTCTCCTAAACATAAATTAGCTTTAGAAGAACCTATAGATATCAATAAATTAATACAAGAAAGATTATTACTTAGAGAAAAAGGCAGTGCAATTCGTGATGTCTTTGATAGTGCATTATTGCTACACAATTTAAGATCAAACCCAGAATGGACAAGCATAAATTCACAAGCTCTTATTCATGTAGTAAAACAAAATCTAGGAATAAGTGTGTTGCCTAAAATATTAGTCCAAGAAGAAATTGCTAGTGGCGAAATATTCGAAATAAAGGTAAATGATTTTGAGTTAGTTAATATAAATCATATTGTATTTCATAAAGACAAATTTCAAACAAAGAGTTTTAAAGCGCTGATTGAAATAATTAAGAATCAAGTAAATGATAGGTGAATATGTATTTAGCTTAGTATTTATATTAGGTTATATATTACTACAGAAGATAAAGTTATATAAAGAAAAATAGGATGTGAAATTAGACTTCTTTCTAGTAAATAGAGCATAAAGGTTTTGGAAGGGATTATGGGTTTTATTGATACTTAAAGATTATATATTAAGTATTGAATAAAAGTAAAAATATAGAAGTATAATCGTGAAAAATAAAGTTTTCAAAATAAAAAATATACTTGATGGTCTCACTGCTTATAATTTGATGTATAAAACATCAGAATGTAGACGGTGCCTGATTATTAACTTAATAAAGGAAATATTCCTCTCATTACGAATCTTACAACAATTGTAAGTGTTAATTAGTAAATTTTCATTATATAGTACTAATAGATAAAGAAAAAGTATAGGGAGGTATGATATGAAAATTTCAAATAAGTTGCTTCGAGTTCAGGAAGTACATAAGACATATGGTAAGGGACAAAGTGAAACCGTTGCATTAAAGGGAATTACTTTTGATGTTTTTCCAGGAGAGTTTCTTGGAATCATGGGTGCAAGTGGGTCAGGCAAGACGACATTGCTTAATTGCATTGCAACTATGCTTAAACCAACATCTGGACAAGTCTTATTAGAGGGACAGAATATTTCTTCATTCGGAGGATCTCAACTAGCAAAATATCGAGGGAGTAAAATTGGATATTTATTTCAAGAATTTGAGTTATTAGATAACTTAACTGCGAGAGAAAATATCGTTTTGCCGTTGTCGATACATGGAGAGAACCCCAAAAATGAAGAGGAACAACTTCAAAAATTAGCGAAGCAATTTGATATTGAGGAGGTATTAAATAAATTTCCCTCTCAAATGTCAGGAGGCGAGAAGCAGAGAGTTGCAGCAGCAAGATCACTAATTTCGAATCCAAGCATTGTATTAGCAGATGAGCCAACCGGTGCCCTAGATTCCAAAAATGCAAAAAATTTGATGGAAAAACTATCTTCAACCAATCAGACAGATGGAACCACGATTTTGATGGTTACTCACGATGCCAATGCAGCAAGCTTTTGCTCAAGAATCTTATTTATCCAAGATGGTGTGATTTTTCATGAGCTTCGAAAGAAGGTGCCTGGAGAAACTAAAAATTCGTTTTATGAACGTATTTTAACTGTTATGGCACAGGTGGGAGGGGGCAGTGCTAATGTTCTTTGATTTCATCAAACGAAACAGTAGTAAGATTCGAAAAGAAAATGGGGTTTATTTTGCCTCACTCGTTATTTCTATTGTTTCTTTTTATGTCATCCTTTCCCTTGGCGAACAGGATGTTATAGTGTATCTAAAGACGGTTGAGAGTGAAGCGGTAGCTAAGCTTTTGTTAATGATTCCGGTGCTCTATGCCGTCTCACTGTTCTTCGTATTTTTCCTGGTTTATTTTGCTAACAGATACCAATTACAACGTCGTAGTCATGAATTTGGAATCTATTTGATGATGGGGATGAAACGAAGCAGGTTGTTCGCAATGATCATGGGGGAAACATTGTGGAATGGTTTAGTCGCTCTGCTCATTGGAATTCCAATTTCCTTATTTTTAACAGAGCTAATTAGTTTGACAACTTCTAGACTTGTTGGAATGGGCATCATTGGTCATCAGTTTCGTATCTCCTGGACAGGTCTAGGATTAACAGTATTTGGTTTCATTATGGTGCAACTATTAGCAGTGTTTATTCTTAGCTTGAGAATGAGCAAGAAGGAACCTGTAGATTTGCTAGATGAACAGAAAGAAGAATCACAAAGAATTCTTCCGACTGTATGGGGTTGGGTTAGTTTACTACTGGGAGCAGTTTTGCTATGTTCAGCTTATGTATTGGCAATTTTATATTTGCGTACTTTTGATGTTCTAATGTTTGCATTAATATTGTTAGCTGGCATCAGTGGAACTTTTATGCTATTTCGTGGGTTAGGAAGTTTGATTGGACGATGGATAAGGCATAAAAACAGTTCATCTACCGGATTACTTACGTTTACAGGAAGGCAACTTCAAGAGAATGTTTTAAATCAATCTAGTTCTCTTGCTATATCTTCACTCTTAATACTTTTAGCGATGGTTTGTTTTGCTTATGGTATTTCTATATCTTTAAATCGAGGTGGAGCATTAGGCAGAACCGTAGATTTTACTTTTGAAGGGTCAGAAAAAGAAATTGTCTCTGTACTGACGTCTGATAAATTGACCCCCTATGTAAAGGATTATTATCCTATGAAGCTTGATCTTTTAAGGACACCTTATACAGGTATGCCTGAAGATACTGTAGCATACACATTTTCTTGGGCAGGATTAGAAGAAGCAGTTTCGAGAGAAAAAAATTCAGAAGAAAAAGAAAATCTATTAAGCCATTTATCTTATGAAGACAGTCCTTATTTAATTTCGCTTACAAGTTACAATACACTGCTTGAATCTAACAATAAATCTCCTATTGTATTAGGAGATAATGAAGTTTCAATGTATTCTAATGGTGGGTATTCATTCTATCATGATATATTAAGAAAAGTATTGGAAACTAATCCAACAATTTATATTGATGAAAAACAATACGAATTAACATCAACATTATACACAAGTAACCTTGTTGCAGATCGATCGATTACTATTTTGTATGCTTTGATTGTTCCCGACGATATGTACAATGCGTTGAGTGGAAATTCTGAAAAAACATTACGCTGGAATATGGTTCTAGATTCTGATTTTGTTCGTGAAAAAGGTCTGATGCAAGCTATGTATCAAGTAGATGAGTTACTCAGTACATCTGGCTTAAACTATGAAAGCTATCTTGCTAGCATGGCAAGACAGTTGTTTTATATAGTCGCAGGGAGTTATACGACACTTTATTTAGGTGTGATGTTCCTTATCATTGCAAACACAGTGCTAGGATTGGAGCTTCTTATGCAGCAAAGAAGTACAAGGCATAGATATTCCACATTGTCTATGTTAGGAGCAAGTGTTAAATCTCTGTGTTCATCAGGAAGAATACAAATATGGTGGTATTTTGGTTTGGTTATTTCTGTAGCACTGATTAGTTCAATTTTTGGTATTTGGTCGATGTTAAAAAGTTTCAGGGTTATTCCAAAAACATCAGACAATAGAACCATTATTTTGCTGGTAGGAATTACACTTATTATCTTTACTGTTTTTGAGCTTTGCTATATACTGATGATTCAGAGGAAGAGTGATGAAGAAATCAAGAAATTAGAAGAGGTTCGATAGGAGGTGAAAGCGTGGAAAAGATAGTCATTGTTGAGGACGATATCTTTCTACGTGTCGAGTTAGAAAATATATTAGAGAAAGAGGGATACTCTGTAGAGTGTATCTCTTCTTTCGATACCGTTTTGGAGGATATTACCTCGACTTCTCCTTCACTAATTGTATTAGATTTGAATTTGCCCAAGATTTCTGGATTCGATATTTGTCGGACGCTTAAGGCTAGAGGAATAGGGCCTATTCTGGTATTGACTTCACGTAATCAACTTTGTGATGAGTTGCATGCACTAGATTTAGGTGCGGATGATTACTTAACGAAACCGTGTCATCCCCAACGTCTAGTTGCTAGAATTCAAAAGTTAATTCATCTCTATGCAAATATGCGGGTACTGTTAGATGTTGGTGATTTTCAGTTAGATGAGAATACAAATATATTATATGTTGGTGAGAATTCCATTTCATTATCGGAGAATGAAGGAATTATTATTAAAGCTTTGGTGAAAGCTGCTCCTTCTGTAGTAGAAAAAGAGGAACTTTTTAGCCTGCTATGGGGAAGTAGTGACTATGTTGATGAGAATATATTACAAGTAAATATGACCAGATTACGTAAGACACTTGATGAGGTTGGATTGTCTAATCTAATCAAGACGGTAAGAGGAATTGGTTATCAATTAAAAGGAGGTGACTGCGAATGAAGCCAAGAGATTGGCTTAATGTCTTAAACGAATCACGTCCTTGGATATTACTTCTTTGTATAAGTGATATTTTTTTCATTTTTCTGGCTTGGTTAGCATATCCAGAAACATTCGGACTTCTGGTTGGTATCATGGTTATTTTTTCTGTAATTAGTGTTGTCATTGGTATGTTATTTGTTTGGAAAAATAAGCAAAAACAAAGAAAAATATTCTATGATTTTCTTCAAGAACCCTCGCCTGAGCATGAATGTCGATTGATAGAATTCATTGGTGATTTGCATAAAGAAGAAGTGAATTATCTAGCTAATAAATTGCGGATTCAAAATGATCAATTAGATGATGCGAAACTGCAATCAATAAACTATGAAGAGTTTATTGAAAGTTGGGTTCATGAGATAAAAACACCTATTTCTTTAGCAACGTTTGTTTTGGAAAATCGTAAAGAAGAAATGTCAAAGCTGGTGTATCAAAGACTTGAGCATGCAAGAATTAATATTAGTGATGATGTTGAACAAATACTATTTTATGCAAGATTACAGGCATCACACGTTGACTACCGCTTAGAGCGAGTCTCGTTAGATCTTTGCTGTGAAGACGTACGCTTGGAACTCCAAGCATTATTTGAGGAAAAAGAAGTTATAGTTATTTCTCAGATAGAAGATGTCCCAATTGTATCCGATGAGAAGACGCTTCAGTTTATTTTTACACAAATATTGGTTAATGCAGTGAAATACTCTAATGAAGAAATCGAGAGCTTTATCTGGCTAAAAACTGGTTTTGATAGTGTAGAGAATAGGTATTATTTAAGAATCTCCGATAATGGTATTGGAGTGTTGAATTCTGATCTTCCTTTCATTTTTGACAAAGGATTTACAGGAGATAATTCTAATCGAAGCCAGTCTACTGGAATAGGACTATATCTTGTAAAGAAATTGTGTGATGAATTACAGATTGAAATTGAAGTTGAGTCTGAGTACGGAAAGGGTTTTGCAATCCAATTACTATTTCCGATAATTTAGGACGTGTTGGATTTGATGCCTAAGCAAGTAAGATCAATAATTTTATAATATTTTCTAGAATTTCAATGGTTTCATTTGTACTTCTGGTTTTGAGACATTTTATAGATGACATCCAGTATTCTTGATGATGACAACCTTAAAACGCAATTCCAAATATGAAAATCTAAAAGCTATTATTTTCAAATTAACTCAATATACATCTTTATAATCAGTTCTGAGTTAAGTATAACTCGGGATATGATTCATTGCCTATGCTAATCCTCACTTACAAAAAAAATTGGTCAAATTTATTGCTAGCTTCAAATGAGCAGTTTTTGTCATCTAAAGCCTCACAATATTAGCGGATTTGCTACAACGTACTCATGATTTTAAGAAAACTTTGATAGCTGTTCACATGTTAGCCTTACTCGTAAAAATCTCATTGAACAGCTTTTTTGCACAGGAAATCTTCGCCTGTTCAATCGGTTTGATACTCAGGATAAGCCCTTTATGCTACTTGCGACAAGAAAAGGACAGATTATAGATCATATCTAGGGATTTTATGATGTAACAATGTAGTATTGAAAGACTTTTGTTTATTAGAATCAATTATGAAATAATAAATTCTGATTATATCGCCTTCATGTTGAAAACTCTAAATAGTCAAAATGATAAGAAATTGATATTTGAGTTAGCTAATCAATTTTATTTTTATAAGATAATTCATGAATTTTCTAAAACAAATATTCCAGATGCTCGCGTACGCAAGCGAAAACGAGAAAAAAATTAAAAGAGTTAAAGGAGTTGATAATGAACTAGTTAAATCTACAAATGCCGAAATACCTACTATATAAGTTAAAAATATCATTCCAAGAGATAGTGCTATGCTTGAAAATAATATAGAAATTATTATTCCCTTCCTATAGAGCAATGTTCCGATAACTATACCTAGTAGTCCAGTGGTAAAAAGTAGTATTATTGTCTCATGCGCACTAACTATAGCAAGAATTAATGCAGAAGAAAAAATACAGTAAAACCAAGAGAAATATTAGAAACAGCAGCTATTGCAATAGGCAGAGTACTTAATGGACTTAAGGCCAACCCAATCGCGGGTAAAAATACAGGTGCTGACTGAAATAGTACAGCTATTGTTGTTAATATACCTCCAATACAAATAAACCTGCTTATATTCATTGTTTTCAATTTAAATGCCCCCTATCAGGTGATACTAGTATTTTAAATACTGATTGATACACGCATATTTCTGTATAAGCACTGAAGGTATTATACCTTCAGTGAAGGCTTTTATCATTTACATCAAGTCAGTTTCAAAATTGACGAGAGAATATGGTTGCTCTCTTGTTTGTTTTATATTTCGATTCCATAAATCCTAGAAAGAAATTTATCTGGTATTAAGTCTAATTTTATAGTTATGAATCATGGAACAATTTCAAAAACAGTACCCTGGTTAAGATCAGTCACATTCATAGAGCCATAAACTCCTAAATATAGTCTGGTTTGATCCAGATTCGTTCCCAAACTAGCATAAAAAGCTGATTGTGACCCAAAATTATAATCCGTTTCAATGACACTAAAATCACTTAGTTTACAATCTGTTCTTATCCTGGTATAAGCTAAAACACCTCTAATCGGAGGTTGAGATCCTTCATTCCGGGCAAAATCAGTAAACACAACGCTTCCAGCTAAACCGGGAATTCTATTCCCCATATATGACTGGACTCCTGTAAGTGCAGTTCCTCCAAACTTATCTGGTCGTGGATCTTTATGAAAGTAACTAGTTAGAGGCTGAAGACGCTGCACTGAAGTTTTTACTGCTTCATTATAATAAGCAACTGTTTTCTCATCTAAAGTTGGATTTGTAGAGCAGTCCCTTATGATCGAAGTAGGAAAAGAACCTTCCCACCCCCGCCAACCAAAGTTAATAAATCCCTCTTGGTCAAGATTAGATTTCATTAAAGAAGCTTGAATAAGTTGAGTAACCGGTATTGGCTTATAATGAACGAATGAAAAAATCGACTCTGCTAGATCCTGTCCGACAAATCCTACATATTTGATATACTGGTTATAAAACCTTTGAAATGAAATGCCAGGTATATTGCGAACCCCTTTGGCAATTACCGTAAGTGTTTCCTGAATAGGTACAGGAAGTTCATCAAAACGTGTGACTACCGGTGGATTATTGATAAATGTATTCTTAGTCACATCAATTTCAATTATTTTACCGGCGATTTCCATATCATTCTGGCTTAAATTAAATGGATCATAGCCTGATCCACCATCGCCGGTTGTTAAAACAAGTTTTCCTGTTTCAGGTGAAAAGTTTAAGCTATTGACACCATTATGATTAAAAAATGGTCTTCTTAAATTAAGTAATGTCCGTCGTTTTTGAGGTTGACCATAGGATAGTAAAATCCATTCTTCAACTGTATCAATATGATCATAGTTAACTTCTCTATTTATCCACTTCTGGTCTAAGGTTCTGGGGTCACATGGGTTAGGTTTAAAAGGTTCAGGAAGATCTTGTGAAACTTCTGAACTTGGAAGAGCACCTGGACCTTGTGTTCCAGCTACTGAATAATGAAGGTAAAACAACCCGTTATAATAAAATTGGGGATGAAATGCTAGACCTATCAATCCACGTTCGTCATATTTGCCACCAGAAAAACCTAGTTTTATGATTCTTGGACGAATATCTAAAAAAGTTCTTATAACCCCGTTTCCTATGTAAAAGATTTCTCCTACCTGGGTTGCAATAAATAATCTTTCCATTGAGTCACCTGGAAGTATAGCTGTTTTCAAAACGGTAGGCATATTTATCTTACCAGCAATAGGCCGTAAACTAACTCTAATTTTTTTTAACAACTAACTCTACACTCCTTTATATTATTTTCTTTTATAAGAATATGATTAGAAATGTTCTATTAGTACTAAATTGAGGTAGAGGAATCTGATGATGATTCCGCACCAGCATCGGAGAAATCCAAGTCAGTCATTAATTAAAAAGTAAAGAATCTTACATGATAAGGTTCTTTACTTTTTATTAGAGGTCTGGGTTATATATTTTCTTAAAATTTAAGAATTCTTAAGATATTTTAAAAGAAAATTTTAAGATTTGATATTTATACTAAAGTCATAAAATGATTATCAAAAACCGAACATCGTTAAATGTTCATAATTTAAGAAATAAGGAGAGACTTTAGTATGAAACTTATAAAATTTTTAGTAGAATATATTAAATCACCAAGAACTGTAGGAGCTGTAGCACCAAGCTCAGAAAGACTGGCAGTAAAAATGGTTGCTGACATGGACTTTAAAAATACAAAATGTATAGTTGAATATGGCTCTGGTACAGGAGTTTTTACCGATAAACTTGTTGAAAGAAAAAATAAAGACACATTACTAATACTGTTAGAATACAATAAAGGATTTTGCAAGCAACTAGAAGATAGATATAGTGGAAATAATAATATTATAATTATCAATGATTCTGCTGAAAATGTATATATATATTTGAAAAAGTATAACATTAAGAAGGTAGATTATGTAGTTTCAGGTTTGCCTTTTGCCAGTCTACCCAAAAGTATTTCAAATAAAATTTTAAAGAAAACTAAAACCATATTAAAAAAAGATGGATTATTTATAACATTTCAGTACACTCTTCTAAAGAAAGAATTTATTGCTAACTATTTTAAAGAAATAGAACTTAAAAGAGTTGTACTTAATGTGCCACCCGCTTATGTTTTAAAATGTAAGAATTTTTAATAGGAGTGAATTTATTTATGTCAAAGAAAATTTTAATAGTTGATGATGATGAAGAAATAAGGAAAGTTATAGGAATATATTTAGAAAATGAAGGGTATGAAATACTTAAAGCTGAAAATGGAGAGCAAGCATTAAAACTTATAGCTGAAAATGAGGTTGCCCTTGTACTTTTGGACATTATGATGCGTGGTATGAATGGTACAGAAGTTTGTATGAAGATTAGAGAAGATAGTATTATGCCAATAATTTTTTTATCTGCAAAATCAGAAGATTTAGATAAAATTCAAGGTCTAGCTTCTGGGGCTGATGACTATATTACCAAGCCTTTTAGTGCAATGGAGTTAATCGCAAGGGTTAAATCTCAGATAAGAAGGTACACTAGGTATACAACTGAGTTAAGAACACCTAAAAATATAATTGAAGTTGGTAACTTAACTATAAATACTGACACAAGACAAGTGATTGTGGGTAATAAAGACGTTAGACTTACTCCAAAAGAATTTGATATATTACATCTTCTCGCAAGTAATAAAGGAATCGTTTTTAGTATAGAAAAGATTTATGAAAGAGTATGGGGTGAAGATTTTTACAAATCTGATAATACTATAATGGTTCATATAACTAAAATAAGAGAAAAGATAGAAGAAGACCCTAAGAGACCTATATATATTAAAACAGTTTGGGGAGTTGGGTATAAGATATGAAAAAAGATGACATTACTATAAGTCTAAAATTAAAGCTTTTGATTGAGATACTATTGAGTTTTATACTAACATTAGTGTATCTATATATTTTCTCCTTTTATGTACTTGCCCCTTATTATGAAAAAAATCAAAATAATTTGAGTGTATCATTTGCTTATTATTTCACATTAGTATATTTGATATCTGCTATTGGAGTTTTTGTTTTATGCTTTTTATTAATGTCAAGCAAACATATAAAGTATATTAAGTATATAGCAAGAGAAGTAAACTTTATCGCTAGTGGAAATTTAGGAAAAACACTTGAGGTTAAAGGAAAGGATGAACTTGCCGAATTGTGCATAAACATAAACTCTATGTCAAAAGAATTAAAAGATAAATTTGAATATGAAAGAGATCTAGAAAGAACAAAGTCAGAGCTTATAACAAATGTTTCTCATGATTTAAGAACGCCTCTTACACCAATTATTGCATATTTAGATATTTTAAGAAATGAAAAATTTAGCACCAAAGAAGAAGGAAAGGAATACTTAAATTCGTCTTATAATCTTTCTATGAAGTTAAAAAAATTAATCGATGAACTTTTTGAATATACAAAGCTATCGAGTAAAGGAGTCGTTATGGAGCTTGTAGAGGTAGACATATGTCCTATTATTAGTCAAATAGTAGGAGAATATGCTCCTATGCTTGAAAGTAAAGGATTAAAAGTTATAACACAGATCTCTGAGACAGAACTACCCGTAAAGACAGATGTTGAAAAAATGGTTAGGGTTTTTGAGAATATATTAAGCAATGCAGAAAAATATAGTTCCAAACCATCAGATATAATTGTTAAGGTAGATAATAAGGAATCTAATGTTGTAATATCTATATCTAATAGAGGCGGACATATAGATCAGGATAAGTTAAATAGAATGTTTGAAAAATTTTATAGAGTTGACATTTCAAGGTCAAGTAACGTTAAGGGATCAGGACTTGGACTAGCAATTTCTAAAAAAATAGTAGACCTTCATGATGGTCAGATTTGGGCTGAACGTGATGAAGAGATAATCACAATAAACATTAAATTACCTGTTAATAGTAATAAGGTGTAATTAAAGAATATAGTTTTATGGCTCCCAATTGCCTTTTGTAGTTTTTTAGTAGTAAAATAGTTATTCAACAATTTAACTCAATAAAAAAGAAAAATAAAAGTTTAATAAAAAGGAAAGCTTATTGAAATAATTAATTAATAGTTATAGAATTACATTAGATTTTATTAAAAGCTTAGGGTAAGAAATATATTATGGAGGTATTTACTATGAAATTTTGCTGGATAACGTTACACGTTAAAAACATGGATGAATCACTAAAGTTTTATCATGAATTGCTGGGCTTAAAGATTTCAGAAAGATTTAATGCTGGAGAAGGTACAGAAATTGTTATGCTTGGAGAACAAGATAAGCCAAAAATAGAGCTAATATGCAGTGAAGATAATAAAGTTGAAGTTCAAAGTAATGGCATATCTATTGGCTTTGAAGTTGACTCACTAGATAAAGCTATAGAGTATGTAAAAGAGAATAATATTTCTATTAAGAGAGGACCTATTTCTCCAATTCCGACAACTAGATTTTTCTTTATAGATGATCCGAATGGTATAGAGATTCAACTAGTTGAACATAAGTAAAAATAATTGAAACTCTTATAACATAATACTATTTATAAAAAAGATATTACCAGAAAAATCACTGGTAATATCTTTTTTACTATTAACAATTCATTTCGTCTTCCTAAACTTAAGAGGAGTTTTTCCATAGGTTTTTTTAAACATCTTAGAAAAATTTGCGGAATAATTATATCCAACTTTATTAGCTATATCTTCAATGCTTAGATCTGTTGTAGATAATAAGTTTGCAGCAACAGTCATTTTTATATGATTAGTATACTCACCAATAGACATATGATAATGCTTTGAAAAACCTGCCTTTAATTTCTGTTCACTTAAAAACACCATCTTACTTAAAGTTTTTATATTAGGAGGATTGATATAATTCTTTTGCAAAATATCATGAGCTTTCTGTATAGCATTTATATCATAGGATGTAAGTTTGATTACTCTATTACTGCCAATATTAATATTTCCATAATCTATTTGATTAGTAAAAGCATTTTTAGGAGATTTAGTAACTTCGTTTATTAGAATAGCAATACACTCTAAAATCTTACCCTCTAGATAAATACTATTCAGAGAATTTTGATGATTTAAACTTTGCAATTGATGAATAATTTCAACAATCTCCAATGGAAGGTAAGTGTAGGTATAGTTTTTCATAAAAGTATCAAAATCTATTATATGTGGAAAGCTAGGCTTTATGATCTCCTTAAAATACCGTTCGAAAATGGTTATTTCAGTTCCATGAAAATGCTGACCTTTTTTCCAGCTTTGTTGTCCTTTTAAATCTTTCTCAATAACAAAAAATGAGGAGGGACTAAAAGAAGACACAGGATTGTTTTCAATTTTGAATTTTGTAACACCCTTATACACTACACCAAAGCGCATTAAATGTTCGGGATTATCAAAAGTGATGGAAAAATCTTTAGGTATGGTATAATCTGCAATGCCTAAATTATAGTATCCGTCTCTTGAATAGCTAATTAAGTATCCAAGGTCAGGTCTTTTTTATTTGTAAATAAGGTATAGTTATCGTACTCAGTTTTATCAAAAGACAGTACTTTTAAAACTGTATTTTTGAATTCCTCGTTAGATTTTACTATCATAAATGTCCTCCTTTACGTACAAATAAATTTCAAGTTCTTATAAAATTATATAAAAATTATATAAACTATTCAATAATATAATTCACATAGATGCAAAAATAATTAAATTGGGTGAATGAATTGAAATGATAATCGTTATCATATACAATAACTTTTATCAGAAGTATATACAATTTAAATTTTGAAAGGAAGATATCAAATGAAAAAAAATTCAACTTTTAAAATAGCTTTATTTATCTGTATGGCAATGATTGCTTTTGTAGGTTGTTCAAGCAGTCCAGCTGAAGAAAAATTAAGTGAAGAAAAAACTATAACTATAAATGACGTTAGAGGAGAAGTTGAAATTCCAGAGAAACCTCAGAGAATAGTAGACTTAAGTGGTAATAGTGATATTTTATCAATTTTAGGATATAAGGTAACAGGAACTGCAAATAGTGATGCTTACGACTATAAAAAATTTCCTTCATACTTAGAAGATACATTAAAGGGTGCTACTATACTTGGATATAGTATGCAAGACACTATGGATGTTGAGGCCATAATGAACTTAAATCCTGACTTAATTATTATATCTACTGTACAAGAAAAAATGTATGATCAATTAAGTAATATAGCCCCAACAGTTATGGTTCAGTTAGAAGCATTAGATTGGAAAGAAGACATGAAAGCATTAGGAAAAGTATTTAATAAATTAGATGTTGCTGAAGAATGGCTGGAAAAATATGATGTAAAAGCAAAAGAAACTGGAGAGAAAATAAAAGAAACTTATGGTGAGGATACAAGCTATTTAGCATTTTTAGCAAGTGGTGGACAATTCTATGTATTTGATGGGGCTGGATTTGGTAGTGTATTATATCAAGACATGGGATTAAGTAAACCAGAAGGTATGCCAGAACAAAATGATATAAGTTTACCTGTTGTTACTTACGAAGGATTAGCTTCAATAAAATCAGATTATATATTTGCTATTGCAACAGATGAAGATTTAGAAACACTTAAAGCAAATCCTATTTGGAACAACTTACCTCAAGTAAAAGAAGGAAAAGTTATTCATCTAGGAGCTTCACCTTATTTTAATCAAGGATATAGCCCTATAGGAAGAGATCTACTTTTAGATGAGATTGTGGAGATGTTAAATGAAACAAAATAGTATAAAAGCTTTTGTAAGCTTCAATATTATATTTTTAATAATTGGTTTGTTCCTAGCTATTACGCTAGGAGCAACTAATATTGGAATTTCAGATATATGGAACAGTATATTTAACTATACTGAAACTCTTGATCTCATGACAATTAGAGATGTGCGTATACCAAGAGTTCTCTCTGTACTATTTACTGGAGGGATTTTGGGCGCAGTTGGAGCTATGATTCAGGGGGTTACAAGAAATCCAATAGCAGAACCTTCTCTACTAGGGGTTAGTCAAGGAGCAACCTTAGTTATAGCTATTTTTTATGCAATAGGAATAACAATAAATACTACAAATGTTATGATTGCTTCACTAATTGGAGCTGTATTTAGCGGGCTAATAGTAATAGGTTTTCTAACAAGGCAAACAAAGGGCAGTTCTATTACGAAGATACTTTTGGCAGGTACTGCTATTAGTACTTTTTTTATTTCACTAACAACTATAATAGGACTTTTATCAAATCAATCTCAATTTATTGCATTTTGGGTTTCAGGTGGATTTAGAAATGCAACTTGGTCAGATTTTAAATTAGTTATGGTTGTTGGAACAATAGGATTAATTTTAGCAATGTTATTATCAAAGAAAATAAACATACTTAGTTTAGGTGATGATGTGGCAATTAGTCTTGGAGAAAAACCAGAAAAAATCAGATTATTGACATTTATTATAATGATACCAATGTGTGCTGCGGCTGTAGCAGTTGGAAAAAACATAGGATTTGTAGGATTAATAATGCCACAAATAGTAAGAAAATATTTGGTGAGGACTATATAAAGAATATACCATTATCATTCTTATTAGGTGCAGTTCTTTTAGTTTATTCAGACATAGCTGCAAGACTTATATATAGTCCTTATGAAGTGCCAATTGGAATATTTACAGCACTAATTGGAGTTCCCTTCTTTATAGTTGTTGCGAGAAAGGAGCGAGGCTAATATGAAGAAAACCAGATTTAATCTAATGGTTTTGGTATTAGGTATATTACTAATAATGTCTATAGCTATATATTTAAGTTGGGGAAGCTATAAAGTTGGTTTACTAGACATTATAAAAACACTAACTGGTGGAGGAACAAAATTTCAGAATGCAACAATTTTGCAAATTAGATTTCCAAGAATGTTAGTAGGTATTTCTGTTGGAATAGCTTTATCTACAGCAGGAGCATTATTGCAAACAATAACAAAAAATGAATTAGCAGACCCAGGAATAATAGGAATTAACGCTGGTGCAGCGGTAGCAGCTGTTATATTTATTTCATTAAAAACAGCAAACTATTACAGAGAACTAGGTTCATTATCAGTTTATGTACTTCCACTTATGGCTATTATAGGTGCGGCAATTTCTGCAGTTATAGTCTATTCTTTATCAAGTAGAGATAGAGTAAGACCAAAGAGATTGCTGCTTATGGGGCTTGCGATTAATGCCGGTTTAAATGCCTTTATTACGTTTTTTACTTTTAGAGGTGGAGTAGGTGACTATAATAGAGTATTAATATGGACTTCGGGGAGTCTTTGGGGGTCTGGATGGGAATATGTAAAAGTAATAGTTCCACTAGTAATAATATTATTTAGTTTAGTTTTATTAAATTATAAAAAATTAGATGTTCTTAACTTATCTGATGAACATGCTATTTCTCTTGGACTAAACTTAAATAATGAAAGAAAAAAGCTTTTAGCCTATTCAGTTATACTAGCTGGAGGAGCAACAGCTTTTGCAGGTAATGTTGGATTTATTGGACTAATATCTCCTAATATAGCTAAAAAGTTAGTAGGATCATATCATAAAAACTTTTTAATAATCTCTGCAATGATAAGTGTAATTATCATTTTGCTTGCAGATGCTGTTTCAAGAAACTTGTTTTCTCCAATTGAGATACCAGTAGGAATTATGATTTCAATATTTGGAGTACCTTATTTTATTTATTTAATGATGAAGGAGAAATAAATGGAAGCTATAAGTGTAAAAAAATTATCAGTAGCCTATGAAGACAACTTAATAATCGATGAAATGACTCTTGATATTCCTAAAGAAAAGGTTAGTATCATTATAGGTTCAAATGGGTGTGGGAAATCAACTCTTTTGAAAAGTATAGCAAGAGTTATAAAGCCTAAAGGTGGAGAAATTTTTATTAATGGAAAAAACATAAAGGATCAAAAAGAAAAATTTCTAGCTACTCAAATTGCTTTCTTACCTCAAGGTCCAGTCTGTCCTAGTGGAATGACTGTTAAAGAATTAGTTGCATATGGTAGATTTCCACATCAGAAAATGATAGGTGGATTGAAAAGTCATGATAAGCAAATTATCGACTGGGCGATTGAAGAAACTGGACTTAAAGACTATAGAGATAGAGAAGTGGAGAGTCTATCTGGAGGACAAAGACAAAGAGCTTGGATTGCAATGACTTTAGCACAAGAGACTGACATTATTATGCTAGATGAACCAACAACTTATTTAGATATGTCTTATCAGTTAGAAGTTCTACAAGTACTAGATAAGCTAAATAAAGAAAAGAAAATAACTATTGTTATGGTATTACATGAATTAAATAATGCTTGTAGGTTTGCAAGCAACATTATTGGATTAAAAAACGGAAAAGTCATCTGCCAGGGGGATCCTATGGATGTTATAACACAAGAAAACTTAAAAGAAATCTATAGAATAGAGACTAAATTACAATTAAGTGAGAATAAAAAATATCCTATATGTGTAGATTATGAGCTTATTAAGGGGGTAAAATGAAAAATAAAAACTTTATTATAGTAGTTATAGGACAAATAATATCTTTATTTGGTAATGCAATTCAAAGATTTTGTATGTCTTTATATATCTTAGATTTAACAGGAAGCGCAGCTATTTTCTCAACAATATTGGCGATATCAAATATTCCATATATATTGTTTGCCCCCATTGCAGGACTATTGGCTGATACAGTAAATCGTAAAAAGATAATGGTATATCTTGATTTTATTAGTTCTTTACTATTAGCAATATATTCAATAGTCTTAATAAACGGAATGGATAATGTTATGATAGTGGGAATTGTAATGTTTATATTATCTATTATCTATACACTGTATAGCCCTTCTGTTACGGCATGTATTCCACAGATTGTTGATAAAGAAAAACTTGCATCAGCTAACGGAATAATTCAACAAGTAGGAGCAATAGTTAATCTACTTGGGCCTATTGTTGCTGGAATATTATATAGTTTTTTTGATATCAAAGTAATAGTGATGATAAATGCTGTTAGCTTTTTTATATCAGCTATTTTAGAAATGTTTTTACAAATTCCAAGCTTAGAATTAAAAGAAAAAATAAAAAATCCTATATTAAAGTCGTTCAGTGAAATGAAAAAGAGCTTTATATATTTAAGAGAGAAAAAGAAAATTGTACTGGGAATCATTGCTTCTTATGGATTAACAAATATATTTGTAGTGCCAATTTTAAGCATCGTATCTCCATATTTTATAAAAGTAGAACTAAGTATGTCTTCAGCTGTATATGGTTTTGTAGAAGCTATATTTGTTTTAGGAATGATAATAGGTGGATTATTAGTAACTTTTAAACCGAAAATGTTTAAGATGAAGGACATACACAAAACAATGTACCCTATGATAATCGCTATCATGGCTATGGCTATATCTACTTATTTAACTACAGAAAGTAAATTTGTTATTCTAGGTATTTACTCAATGGGTGGTCTTGGAATAATGTTATCTTTAGCATTGTCAAATGTTGTGTCTTTAACTTATATTCAAAGTGAAATTAAAGAAGAAATGCTTGGAAGAGTCAGTGCTTTTTCCACTGCCGTTGCTACAGTAAGTATTGCACCAGGACAATTAATATACGGTCAATTAATAGACTTTAACTTTAAACTTTATTATGTCTTAGTATTAACTTTTTTACTGAGTATAGCAGTAGTTAATTTTGTAAAATGGAATGCTAGACGTGATTTAGCAATGAAAAAGATAGAATACTTATAATATGTTAATCTAAAAAGGTAAATATGAAAATAATTTTCCTCAGATTATAGAAGAAAGCCTAATTCAATTATTTATAAATAATTGAATTAGGCTTT
This sequence comes from Gottschalkia acidurici 9a, assembly GCF_000299355.1. Lineage (NCBI taxonomy): Bacteria > Bacillati > Bacillota > Tissierellia > Tissierellales > Gottschalkiaceae > Gottschalkia > Gottschalkia acidurici. The sequence goes on from NC_018664.1 coordinate 537,366, forward strand.
TTTATTAAAAACATAAAAAATTAATTTTTCTGTTGGACTAAGATATTTTAGACTTGAAAGTGATGACTACTCAGTTGTTAAAATTACAGAAATATGTAATGAACCAGTTATGATAGCAGAAATTATAGTTACTTTTTAGAAAAAGTAAAAAAATTGGATATAATGGAAGGGGAAATTTATATCATGTCGAATTTAAATTTAAAGTAGAAATATGCTAATTTTAGTTTGTATGTTTCTTTTAGTATCTAACATTCCTTATGTTCGTGGTATATTTTAAGACTTGGAGAGCAAGAGTTCTAAGAGTTGATTATAATATGATGGTTTTTCACCAAAAATAGAGGTTACTATTTATGGCTCAGAAGATAATGAACTGAGAGAAGCATTGCTAGATGAAGATGAGAAATTCCATTATGACATGAGTTAAAGTGTTGATAAGACTATTATCGATGAAGGAATGGATATAAAGCAAAATATGAATAATAGCAATAAATTATTTAATGGATATGGGCATTGTAGATTACTTTTTAGTGATATATGTAATGCTCTGTACTACTATATATTACGGAAATAAACATTTATATTTTATTGTTAAGACTATGAAAAGTTAATTTTAGGCATACATAATTCTACAAAATGAAAAATAAGTTATGAAAATTTTACTAGTTTATCTGCAAGAATCTTCTTTCATTATTGACAAAGAATTGCAATTAGGGTAGTATATTAAATACATTACATAATGTTACAAAAATATTGAGGACTTATAATATATTTCGCTACATAAGAGATGTCAACATAGTTGTTATAAGTATAGATAGTTACATATAATTTAAATCTTTACTGTTATAACTGGAATATTATTGACTATTTCTTGTAAGTTGGGAAGCAAGGAATAGTCAATTATATATTAAAAAATTCTTCAGGTGCAATATGCAGGACGGGAAACCTGGCTCACCAGATAAGGTCAGTGCACCAAATATTTTATATGGAGGGTTTAATATGGAAAAGACAGTAAACAATCTTAAAACTTTGATACGCGCAGGTAGGGGGATAATACCCGCAGATAAAGTAATTTTAAATGGTACACTCATAAATGTAATGACTAGTGAAATTTATCCAGCAGATATTGCTATTTATGGTGATACTATTGTAGCGACTGGAGATGTGAAGGACTATATTGGCTCAGAAACTGAAGTTATAGACGCTACAGGCAAATATCTTTCTCCGGGATTAATAGATGGACACATTCATAGTGAATGCAGCAAACTTAGTATTACAAGCTTTGCTAAAGCAGTAGTTCCTTGTGGGACAACAAGTATTATTTCAGGTTTAGATGAATACATTTCGGTTTCAGGACTTGAGGGACTTAAAGAGATTTTTGAAGAAATTAAGCAGACACCTTTGAAAGTATTTTGGGGTGCACCTTACAAAACACCGTATACAATTCCAAAATCTACAGTTGCATTTAATTTTGACCCATCAGTTCATGCTGAAGTTCAAAAATGGGAAGAGTGCTTTGGAGTATGGGAAGTAGTAAGAGAGTTCATAATAGAAGAAGATGAAGATACTTTAGGTGCAGTTGTAGAAGCATATAAAAATAGATTACCTGTATTTGGCTGCGCGCCAATGGCTAGAGGAAAAGATTTAAATGGATACTTATGTTCTGGAGTAAGACTTGATCATGAAAGCTATGATCATGAAGAAGTTGTAGAGAAAATGAGAAAAGGTATGCATATGCTTATTCGTGAATCATCAGTTACGCACTTCTTAGAAGAAAATATTAGAGCTATTACAGAAGTCAATCCAAGAATGGCAAGACGTGTGAGTTTCTGCACAGATGATGTTACGGCTACTGATGTACTTAACAATGGCCATTTAGATAATGTTGTTAGATTAGCAATTAAAGCTGGTGTTGAGCCAATGACAGCGATTCAAATGGGCACGATAAATAGTGCGGAGGCATATCGAATAGATCATCTTATTGGATCAATTTCTCCAGGAAGATTAGCGGATATACTAATAGTTGATGATCCAGAAAAGTTCAACGTAGAAGCTGTTATTAGTAATGGTAAACTTGTTGCAAGAGATAAAAAACTTACCTTTGAACTTAAAGCACCAAAAAGAAGTCCTATTTTAAGTAGTGAACTAAAGTGTAAAACAACAACTAAAGAAGATTTTGAATATAAAGTTGATATTAAAAATGGACAAGCAAAAGTTCTTTCTATGGATGTAAAAGGACCATTTGTTAGAAAAAGAAGAGATGTACTTTTAAAAGTAGAGAATTCAGTTGTACTTCCAGATATTGAGCAAGATGTTGCGATGGTTTCGGTTCTTGAGAGGTTTGGACGAAATGGGAATAAGTCCTTAGCTTTTTGTTCAGGTTGGAAACTAAAAAAAGGAGCTATGGCATCGTCTGCTGCACCAGATGATAACAACATAATTGTAATGGGTGTTGATGCAGAAGATATGTCAATTGCTGTAAATCATTTAATTAAAAATGGTGGAGGACAAGTTGTTGTATCAGATGGAGAGATTGTTGAATTTCTATCACTACCAGTTGGCGGGATTGTTAGTGACTTAGAGCCTGAAGAAATTGCATATAGAGAAGATCTTCTGACAAAGGCTGCTCGTGGTTTAGGGTGTGAATTACCAGAGCCTTTAATGTATATGTTCTTTCTACCTATAACAGCTATACAAGATTATGCTATTACAGATGTAGGTCCTGTTGACTGTGTTGCACTTACAACATTTGATCCTATTATTGAATTAATAGAGAAATAAAAAATTCAACAATTATAGCCAAAAGGTAGATTTCCAAACAGAATACGTTATTTAATGAAATAACTTTTAAGTAAACTCACTTAAAGGGTGATATGAAAACAGGGGGGTATTAAATTATGAGTAGTAGTTCGAAAGTAAAAGATGAAAATTCAGGGATAGTACCATTTTTTCGAAAAGGAGATATCGGGGGATTAACATATACTATAACTAATAATATTATCAACTATCTTATAGTTATAGCCACACTTTCAGGTTTACTAGGTTGGCCTGATGAAATAGTTTATGGGAGAGTAATACCAGGGATGTCAATAGGATTATTAGTTGGTGGATTATACTATGCCTATCTTGGATATAAGTTATCTGTAAAAGAAGGTAGAAGTGATGTCACAGCTTTACCTTCAGGAGTTTCAACTCCTGCGATGTTTGTAATTTTATATGGTGTTGTAATGCCACTTCATTATGCTCTAGATGATCCTGAACTTGCATGGTCAGCAGCAGTGGCAGCATGCTTTACCGGTGGATTCATAGAGTTTATGGGAGGGTTTATTGGTCCTTGGCTTAAGAATAAACTACCACGTGCAGCTCTTCTTGGAACGGTTGCAGGTATTGGATTTATATGGATGGCGACTCAAGGAGTACTTGATGTTTATGCAGATCCATTGATTGGATTACCAGTTTTAATCATAGCTATGCTTGGTGTCTTTGGAGGTTACCTATTTCCTAAAAAAATACCACCTCTTACTGTTGCAATTGTTGGTGGAATAATTTATGCTTTCCTTTTAGGAAGAACAAGTGTTGATTTTACAGGAGTAGGCTTTTACTTCCCAAACCCTGTAAATTCAATACAAGCATTAATTAATGGATTTGTGGTTGTAATACCTTTTTTAACAATCGTGATACCTGTCGAAATATATAACTTTGTAGAAACTATGGATAATGTTGAGGCTGCACATGCTGCAGATGATAATTATCCAGTAAGAGCAACATTATTTGGAGATGGAATATGCACTATGATTTCTGCAATATTTGGTGGAGTAGTTCCAAACACAGTATGGTTAGGTCACGCAGGGCTTAAGAAAGCTGGTGCAGGAATCGGATATTCTTTAGTATCAGGTGTTATATTAGGGCTTGCGGGTATTTTAGGACTCTTTACACTATTAAGTGGATTAGTTCCACCAGCAGTATGTGCAATTACATTCTTATGGTGTTCTATTGTAATGGTAGCTCAAGCATTCAAAGCATGTAATGTAAAACATTATGCAGCTGTTGGTATTGCTATGGTTCCACCTGTTGCTGATTACATGTATACACAGGTTACAGGAGCTTTAGGAGTTTCGAATATTTGGACTGAAACACTTCCATCAGGTTTAAGTGGATATAATAGCGAAATAACAGACTCACTTATTGCTAATGGAGTAATGTGGAACGGAGTCCCAGCAGTTAAATCGGGTGCAGTTGTTATTGGTATATTATTAAGTACAATGACTGTATTTATCATTGATAGAAGATTAGATAAAGTAGGAATGACTGCACTTGTAGCAGCAGGACTTTCACTATTTGGATTTATTCATAGCGCTGAGTTAACCATCAACTTTAAATCACCATTTGTAATTGGTTATGTAATTGTCGCAGTAATAAGCTTTATATTACATCTTAATAGAAATAAATGGTTTAAAGCAGAAGAAGATTTTGAATATGTATAGGTTAAGAAGATTAGAGTGAAATCAAAAAAATAGTATATGAAAATTAACACTCTTTTATAACGAGAATTGAAATGTAAATTCAAATTATAAAAGAGTGTTTTATTTTTATAGTACTAGTGGTAGTTTACTATAAAGATCTTTTAGATGATATAAATAAAAGATAGATAAAATGAACATACCACGACTTATAATGGCTGAAAAAACATTAGAAGAATAATGATAAAGAAAAAAAGATATAATCCATTACCACAAGTTAGATTTACTGAAAGACTTGATGTTATTGCAGCCTATCTTTTATATTTCTGCTATTGTTACTTTTTGTATATAATAAAGATATTTTATCTAAATACTTAAAGATCATAGAGTCAAAAAAACTTTCAGATATTCCATTGTTTCTACTTTAATGAATAGTTGGAGATAAAGACTGGTAAACTGCTTTTCAATTATAAATTAAATTTATAGGTGTATATTCTAATCTATTAGATATAAGTATTCATTCATAGTAGTTATTATTTAATCTTATTATGTTAAAATATAAGAAAATCATATAGGAAACCTAAAAAGTTTTAATAGATTAGAAGGAGGTATGGTAATGGATTCGATAACTCATACGCTGATGGGTCTTACTGTATATGGTACTGTAAAGAAGAAAGATATAGATCCCAAAGTAAAGAAGTCAATTTTTGTAGCTTCTGCTGTTGGAAGTCAAATTCCTGATATAGATATGATTCTTCAACTCACTGAAAAAGGAAGACTAATGTATCAGATGTGGCATAGAGGAGTAAGTCACTCCTTAATTATGGCTCCTATTTGGGCCTTAGTAATTTATGCTATCTGTTATCTTATATGGAAAGTGAAAGATAAAATGATTTTTTGCATAGCATTGCTAAGTGTTTTTTTACACATTGGTTTTGATTCACTTAATACCTGGGGAACTGGAATTTTTGAACCATTTGCTTCTACTAGAGTAAGTCTTGGGTTGATACCAATAGTAGATGTGGTTATTTGGGTGATTATGCTTATTGGACTTATTTTTACTAAGGTTAAGAAGTCATACCCGAAATATAAGATTTGGAGAATTGTGTGGATAGTAATCTTTATTCATGTTGCAATACAATCTGTACAAGGACAAATTATTCATAATGAAGCTAAGTTATTCTATGAAAAGTCTGCTATATCTGCTAGTTTTGTTCCATGGAACTTTTCGATTATTGGTAAAAATGGAGATACTGTAGAAATTTATAGTAAGACAGTTTGGACAGAGAAGAAAAAAATTCAGATATTACATTCAAAAGAAGAAACAGACTTAACACCTTTATTCGCTGAAAACTTAAAGGCAGAGGTTTTAGCTCAGTGGTCACCTTTTGTAGTAATTATTGAGGATCAAAATAAACTTGGTATTTATGATCCTAGATTTTATAGAAATGGTAGTTCTTTTTTATTTGAATATGTTGAAAAAAAGTAAATTTTACAAGAAGAAAAGAGAAATAAAAGGTTTAATAATAAAGAATGCATAATAAATACTATATATACGATATTTATATGAAATAGATAATACTTCTATAATATACTATTGTGAAGGTAGATTATAGAAGTATTATCTATGGTATATGCAAAATATATTGGTATTATCATTAGAAGAATAATAACTTCTTCAAATCCATCAATTAGTTTTTTCTTTAAAAATAATTTAAATATATAGAGATTCAAATAGTTGAACGCAAATAGTGTAAAAAATAAGCTTTTTACCATTAGTAGAAATACTGTATCTGATTATAATTAAGTTCAAATTACCATTTTATATATCGTTATCAAAACAGAATTTTAAAAGGGATGAGGGATCAAAGTGAATAAGTATGAAAAATCCAATTTGGTCATACATAGTGATTTTGAAATAAGAAAGCTTAGAGAGGAAAATAGTGATATAGACTTATTAATACCATTAGATTTACGTGTTGTAAACCTTCATATTAATAATATGCCAGAATATATTTCAGATAGATTTCAACTTATAGAAGTTAGAAATATCATTATAAGATTTACAGATGATAATAAGAATAATTATTGTACAATTCATTTTTTGAAAAATATAGACCTTCAATCAGCAATAGTAAACTTTACTATGGATTATAAAAATCATAGCATTAAGATCGCTAAAGCCGATTATAGTGTTGAGATGTATATATTGTAAATAGAAAATAAACTTAAAAGATTATAATCTTTATATATAAGTGTAGAAAAATACTAATAATGAAGAAATCTTTAAATATAGCATACATTATAACTATTATTTTAGTGTAACATTAGTAACTATAATTATATGGCTCCTGAAAAATATAGTATTAAAAGTATTATATTTATTGAAATTAAATAAGAGGATATTAAATTATCTAAATATATGATTAAAAACAAAACATTTGTTTACATAAACTTATAAAAATGATAAAATTTAGACATATACATACTTTTAAAAAATTCTAAAGGGGGATAATATGAGAAAATTAAAGTTATGGATTTTAATGTTAATTACTACTATGATTTTTACTTCGACTATTGGCTTTGCGGATAATGCTCTGGTTATGGATAGTTATCAAATAGCAAGTAATAGTCAAAACAATCAACAGCAAAGTAATAGCTATGATTACGACATACTTATAAAGTCAGGAAATGTGTATAAAGAGGGCAATAAATTAGATATGGCAATTAAAGATGGAGTTATAGTTGCAGTTAAGCCTAATATAAAAGGAAGTGCTAAGTTAAATATAAATGCTGATGGAAAATTTATTTCACCAGGGTATTTAGATACACATAATCATTTAGGTAAAACCAACATTGATACAGGTAAAGAATCTAAGACTTTAATGGAGGCTGTAAAAGATACTGAAGAATATTGGGAGAACTTTAAAGATAGCGAACAAATAAAAAAAGATGTAAAAGAAAGAGCAGAAAAAACTATTATAAGAATGATTAAAAATGGAACTACTGGAATAAGAACAAATGTAGATTTACATATTGAGGCTATAGAAGCTGTACACGAGCTAAAAGTTAAATACAAAGATTATATTGATATACAAATTGCTACACATATAACAGATGAGGATATAATAGGCCCAGCAATAGAAAAAGGATGGATAGATTGTATAGGTGCTTATGCACAACCTGAATGGAACTCTATAGAAAATGGAACTATAGATAAAGCTTTTGAGTTAGCACAAAAATATAATTTACCAATAGATATCCATGTAGATGAATCTGATGAGCCTAATATAGACTGCTTTCTATATATTATTGACAAGACTATAGAGACTGGAATGCAAGGAAAGGTAACTGTAGGTCATGTAACTGCACTTAGTGCAGTTGATGACGACGTAGCTGCTAAAGCAATAAAGAAAGCTGCAGAATCAGGAATAAATGTAACTTCACTTACATCTTGCAATATGTATCTAATGGGTAGAAGTGACACTGGGATTATACGTCGTGGTCCTACAAGAGTAGATGGGCTGTTAAAGGCAGGTGTTACGGTAAGCTATGCTTCTGATAATATTAGAGATCCATTCAGACCATTTGGTAATGGGGATATGCTAGAAGAGGGATTACTTACTGCACAAATTATTCAGTATGGAACTAAAACGGATCTAAATACAGTTTATGATATGGGAACATACAATCCAGCTAAGGTAATGGGATATACTAATTATGGACTAAAGGTTGGAGATAGAGCAGATATAGTAATACTCGATGCAGAATCTGCAGCTGATGCACTAATAGGTCAAGCAACTAAATTATATGTAATAAAAAATGGTAAATTGACTGTTAAAAATGAAAAAAAATCTACTATACTTGATATAGATTCAAAATAGTAAATTTAATGAATTAACACTAGATAGAATAATAATTTTTATAAAAAGTACCTATAATAAATACTAGTAATTTTAAGACTAGCACTCTAAAATAAATTTAAAAATAGAGTGCTAGTTTTTTGAAGTAATTTACTGAGTCTAAATGTGGAAAGCGTATAGAAAGGTTACTTTGACTTACACTATATGGGCTTTAGAGGAAACAGAACATGAAAATTAAAGGTATTAACTACTAGGAATTATAATGATGATGGATTATTCTCAAATAACTTACCATATGTTATAATTTTAATACATATAAAGCGTTAAGGAGGTGGCCACTTGGCACAGCAATATACCAGAAAGATGATTCGTGAGGTATTTATAAAGATGCTGAATGAGCGTCCACTTAATAAAATTACGGTTAAGGATATTTCTACATTATGTGAGATTAACCGAAATACTTTTTACTATTATTACACAGATATATATGCACTTCTGTCAGAAATATTTCAAACAGAACTTCAGACAGTCATTGATGAATATAATGATACATTTTCATGGGAGGAAAGCTTTGTTTTAGCTGCTAAATTTGCTTTAGAAAACAAAACAGCTGTCTACCATGTATATAATTCTATGCAGAGAGAAGAATTAGTCGACTATATATACAATGTATCAGGAAATGTCATGATTCGATACGTTGAAAAAGTAAGTAATTGTATCTCAGCTTCTTCAGAAGATAAAAAACTGATTGCTTCCTTTTATCAGTGTGCCCTAACTGAAATGGTATTACGTTGGATTGCTTCAGGAATGAAGGAAGACCCTAATACTATTATTAGACGAATCGGGCAACTTTTTGATGGAAATATTGAGTTGTCTCTTAAACGAAGTGCTGATCTAAATGATGTTTATTAAAAAATAATAGAATATTTCTTTTATATTAGACATTTTAGCTTCAATGCCTAAAAGTTAGATAAACAAACTGCGGTGTTCGAAAATCGAACACCGCAGTTTGTTTATCTAATGAAAACGACACCAAAAAACTATATTATGTATTTATACAAATAATACAGATAATAAGTATTCACAAAGTTAAAAGAGCTTATTATTTATTATACCCTGGGGGAATACTAATAGAGTGAATATAGAAGAACTCTAAGTGTAATAGGAAGATTTAAAAAAACTATCAAAAAATTAAGAAAGAAGGAGATAAAATGAAATTAAAAACACATGATGACAGACTTAAACTTACAAATGGAACTTATCATGCTTTAGTAAATGCAAGAAAACCTAAAGGAATTGACGACAAAAAAGCATACTTGATTGGTACGGGAATTGGAGCTTTAGCTGCTGGTTGTTTTTTAATTCGTGATGCCCATATGGATGGTAGTAAGATTACCTTTCTAGAACAATTAGATATTCCTGGTGGATCTTTGGATGCTGAGGTTCGTCAGAATATGGGTTATGTGTCACGTGGCGGACGTGAAATGGGACATCATTTTGAGGTCTTATGGAGTTTATTTAGTTCGCTACCATCTACAGAAGATCCTAATATGACTGTGTTAGATCATTTTTATTATACAAACTATGATGATCCAAACTTTAGCAATTGTCGTATTACTAAAAACCAAGGTGAGCGCTATGATAATGGAAAATTTAATTTAGGTCAAAAGTTGGCAAAAGAATTAGCTGCTTTTGTAATGATAAAAGACGAAGATCTTCAAAATAAATCTATAGAAGATATTTTTTCTGAGGAACTTTTAAATAGTGATTTCTGGACATACTGGAGAACGATGTTTGCTTTTGAGAACTGGCATAGTGCTTTAGAGATGAAACTATATATGAATCGTTTCATTCACCATGTTGGCGGGTTACCAAATCTTTCGGCATTACAATTTTCAAGACATGATCAATATACTTCGTTTATAAAACCTATGATTAAATATTTAGAAGATCATGGTGCTAAATTTGAATATGGAATTACTGTCAATAACGTTGAGTTCTCAATTTCAGATGATAAAAAGGTTGCAAAGAGAATAGTTGCAACAGATAGAGATGGAAAGGATATTTCTATTGACTTAACAGAAAATGACTTAGTATTTATTACTAATGGTTCTATGACTGAGGGCTCTGGATATGGTGATGACAATACTCCTGCTCCATTCAATAAGGAACCAGAAGGATGTTGGGAGTTGTGGAGAAATATAGCGGCTCAATCAGATGAATTTGGGAATCCAGATAAATTCTGTACAGACCCAGAAAAATCTAATTGGGAGTCTTGTACAGTAACTTGTCATGATGAACGTGTCCCTAAGTATATCGAAAAGATCACAAAACGTTCGCCATACGGTGGACGTACTGTAACAGGTGGTATAGTTACAGCTCTTGATTCTTCATGGCTGATGAGTTGGACTATAAACCGTCAAGAACAATATTATGGACAGCCTGAAAAAGATGTTGCTGTTTGGGTATATGGTTTATTTTCCGATGTTTCTGGAGACTACATTAAAAAACCTATGAGAGATTGTACTGGTAAGGAAATTACAAAAGAATGGTTATATCATATAGGTGTTCCTACAGATCAAATTGAGAAATTGGCAGAATCATGTACTGCAGTTCCTGTAATGATGCCATTTATAACATCTCAATTTATGCCTCGTGAATTTGGAGATCGTCCTTATGTTGTACCAAAGAATGCAGTAAACTTTGCTTTCCTCGGACAATTTGCTGAAACATTAGATGATCCAGGACGTGATACTGTATTTACTATCGAGTACTCAGGACGTACAGCAATGGAAGCAGTATATGTATTAACTGGAGTTGAAAAAGGAGTTCCTGAAGTATATGGTTCGAGATATGATATCCGTTATTTATTAAATGCAGGTAAAAGCTTACTAGATGGAGAAAAACCAGAAATTAAATTATCACCACTGGCTAAACGTAAAGTTTTAAAACGAATAGCAGGAACAGAAATTGAAGAGTTATTAAAAGAATATGGAATTATTTAATGTATATAGAGTTAGATAATTTGATTAAAATCCCGAATTTCAAAACATTCGGGATTTTAACTTATATGTATTTACTACTTGTATTACTGCCTGATATATTGGGGATATGTAAAACAATATATAAAGTAAGATACTTCTATGGAAGGAATGCAAATTGGTATAAAAAATGTGATAACATAAGATTAAAGTTTTAATCTATTCACTATGATTAATTTAAAATTATCATAGAAGGAATGAGGAAAACTAGTATAGAAATAATTAATATAAATTTAAAAGAGGATGTGAAATATGTGTGTAATGAGTCTTTAGAAACAAAATATAATGAACTTAGTGAGTATATAGATAATAATAAAAGTGAAGAAGATTATTTATCTATTCTCTTAAAAGCACAGGATATGTTCGGATATTTACCTAAAGAGGTTCAGAACTATATATCACAAAAACTAGGAGCTTCAGAAGTGGAAATTCAAAGACTGGTAAAAAATAATCGTCTAAAAGAAAGACCAATAGGAAAATATGATATAAGAGTATGTACGGGATTACACTGCACTAGAAAAGGTTATTCTGAAAATCTTGAAGAATTTAAAAGACTTCTCGACATAAAGCCAGGAGAGATAACTAAGGATGGTAAGTTTAGCATGTATGAATCGGGATGTAGAGGAGGATGTAGAAAGGCACCTGTTGTTAGTGTAAACATGGACGATAGATATACTGAAGTTACCAAAGATGATGTAAAAGAGATATTAAATAAATATAAGTAAGAAAGAAGTTAAAAAGTAAAAAATATAAAGGATACTATAAAAATAAATTTAAAATTAGAATCACTGTACAAATATATTCAACAAATATAGTAATTGAAGAGATAGATAATAATAAGGGCATTATAACAATCGATACTCTTATTATTTCAATAGATAGAATTTTTTAAATTAATATAGTAGATAAGTTAAAGTATTTGCTCATAAACAAGCATTAAAAGTATATACATAGATAGTAAAAATCAAAAGTATATAGTAGTTATAATACTAATAGTAGAGGTGTCTTATAAAATTATTGAATTTTAAGATACTAGAAAAAAGATTAGATGATACGTTTTTATATAAGAGACTGGACAAATAGGAAGTGTTTGTCCAGTCTTTTATGTACTTTGTAATAATGAATTCAGAAAATACATGCTAAAGCTAATTATAAGTTATGTTAGTAAATGAGGAAAAATAGCTAAATTCAAATTAAATAAATTAAATAAAATAAATAATTACTATTAACAGAACATTATATTCATTTTACTAGTCTATCTTAAATAATAGTCAATACATTAATAACCTTCAAAATAGGTATACTAATAAAAAATATATTTAAGGTAGGAGTAAAATGAAAAAACAATATTCAATGATTGCATTAGCTTCTGTTTGTGTAGTTGTAGTACTATTAGCAGGAGCATGTAACTATACTCAGGGTAGTAGAAACAAGAAAGATATTAAAAATAATCTAAATGATAAAGATTATAGCCAGTATAGTAAATTAGAATTAAATGTAGAGGAGAAGCCGACTACTTATAGATTTCCAGCTGAATTCGAAAAGCAACAGGCTATCTGGATGCAGTGGCCACCAGAAGTATATGATCAAGATGAAGCTCATCCTGTAAGTCCTATTATTATTAATATCATGAAGGCTTTTGAGTCATATATTAAGGTCAACGTTATGGTACGTGATAATGATGATATTAATAAAATAGAGAGTATGCTTAAAAACAGTGGCTATTCTGGTACAAACATACACTTTCATGAAATTAGTCACTCATCTATATGGACAAGGGACGTTGGACCTATTTTTATTAAAGACAGTGAAAACAAACTAAATGTTGTGGACTTTGGTTTTAATAATTACAGTAGAGGTGGTAGTGAAGACTACATACGTATAGAGAGTCAGATAGACAAATCAGTAGCTGAATTATATAAACTGCCAGTTGTAGATACAAAACTTATTTCTGAAGGTGGTGCTATAGAGTCAAATGGACAAGGGACATTAATGACGACAGAGTCTGTGGTTTTAAAGCGTAATCCTGAAATGACAAAACAACAGATAGAGGATGAATATAAAAGGGTTCTTGGAGTAAAAAAAATAATATGGCTGAAAAAAGGTCTAGCTGAGGATGACCATATCACAAGTGGACACATCAATGAGATCGCACGTTTTACAGATCAAAATACGATACTTTTAGCTCAAATTCTACCAGAGGACAGATATGTAAATGAAGCTTCTAGTGAATCTTACTTACGACTTGAAGAAAACTATAACATTCTTAAAAATGCAACGGATCAGGACGGTAAGTCTTTTAATATAATAAGAGTCCCAATGCCTTCTACAATTTATCAAAGACCAAATAGCGAAGGAAAAATACCTATACGAAGTTATTTGAACTATGCTGTTACGAACGGATCCGTAGTTATGCAGACTTATTGGAAACCAGGATTATCAAGTGAACTAAAACAAACTGAAGATAGAGTTAAAGAAATATTGCGTGATGTATTCCCTGGACGGGATATTATTGGTATTGATTCAGATGATTTAAATCTATGGGGAGGCGGAATACACTGTATAACCCAACATATGCCGGCAGATTAACTTTATGAGAAGATAAACGAGTACTATAATATACAAACTTATAATTGTTAGATGAGACTAAAAAAGCTAAACTTCTACCATTCTTTATTGAAAAATTGGATTGGTAGAAGTTTAGTTTTTTTATATTTGATACGATAGAATCCAATGTATTAACAATATTCTGATTAATTTTGTTAATAACTTCAGAATAGGTGTCCATACTTGTGGATAATTTACTATATGGAAAATAATTCTTCAGAACAGATAGCTTTTTATTATTCATTACCATAAAACAATGATTATAGATATTACTAAAGTATAAATGATTAAAAAATATGAAATTATATTTCTTACTTTTACCTCAATATATTATATGCTCTGTTATAATATTAGCATTTTCAATAAATCCATATCACTTTAACTTATTCCAAACATTACCCTATTAAAAAAACGAAAAGGTACATTTTATTAGAGTTTAACTAAAATATAGTTAAAATAAGCATTAGAATGCTTTACTCTATTCCATATAAAATACATAGAAATGACTCTTTCGATATAATTAAGATATAGTATGAATGACACGTCTTAGTAAATTCTTAATAAATTATTAAGAATTAAATCAGTTTTTATTATCTTAGTTTTGATAAAATTAAATATCACTTTATAATGCCTTGGGAGGATATTTTATGAGCGATAAAATACTTATAGTTGATGATGAACGTGAAGTTGCTGGTTTAATTGATCTATATTTGCAAAATGAAAGTTATACTGTATATAAATGTTATGATGCAAAGCAAGCTTTGAAGTTTATAGATACTACAGATCTTGATTTAGTAATACTTAACATAACTATGCCAGGTATAAGTGGTCTTACTATTTGTCAAAAGATAAGGGAAAAATATAATTATCCTATTATTATCATTACAGCAAAAAGAAAAGAAGTAGATAAGATCATGGGCTTAACACTTGGCGCAGATGATTGCATTAATAAGCCTTTTATACCTTTAGAATTGATGGCAAGAATTAAAGCTCAGTTACGTAGATATAAAAAATATAATATTCCACAAGAACCAGAAGATAAATTAATTATTCATTCAGGATTAGTTCTGAATGTTAATACACATGAATGCTTACTTAATGAAAAGCCCCTTATTCTTACACCAACTGAGTTCTCTATTTTAAGAATTTTATGTGAAGAAAAAGGTAATGTAGTGAGCGGGGAAGAACTGTTCATTAGAATTTGGAAAGATGAGTACTTTACAAAAAGTAATAACACAGTTGCTGTTCATATAAGGAACTTAAGAGAAAAAATGAATGACTCTATTGAAAATTCAAAATATATAAAGACAATATGGGGAGTAGGATATAAAATTGAGAAGTAAAAGTATACTGCTTTCTAAAATTCTGTATAACAGCTTTATTTTAATATTTCCTATGGCTTTAAAAGATCTATTTAGAGAAAAACTTGATAATTAACTTATCAAGCTATTTAGAAAATAATTTCCGTTTAATAAATATGGAGATAAGAGTAATTTATTAATAGATTCTCCGTCAAAAATTATCTATTCTATTAGGAGTGATCACTCTGTTAATTTTTCTTATTATTTATTACTGCACTATTTCCTAGACCATTAAATATTTTTACAAAACTACAAAAAGTAATATGTATTATTAGAAGTTATGAAATATATGTATAGATTAAAAGATAAAAAAAGATGATTTGGCTATATATTTAACCTAAAAGGATAGGAAAAACAATTTTTGAATATAATCTATTTTCTATTTCGTAAAGTTCTATTGATTAAAGATAGATATTCTCAACATGGAAACTGACAAGTCTAGATTAAGTGCAAAATCAGTCTTAAATTCTATGTTAATAAAAAATATATATTTTCTTAATAAATTCTTAGGAATTAAACAACTTTATATTAAAGAATAGCCTGCTTGTTTTGTGTAAGATAAGATTACTAAAACAAGCAGCTTTTTTGTTTTTTGAAAGGATAGTGATTTATAAAGTGAAAAGAAAAAGATTAACACAGACATTTCCATGGCTACTGCCTGTTAGAAAAATTCAAAGAAAGGCAGCTTTTTATCTAGGAATGCAGCTAGACAATAGGAATTATTCCAAAACATTACTATCTATTGTATTACCACATACTTTATTTGAAACAAACACTCCTCTTTACAATTATAAAACAGGTGTTGATATGACATATCAGAAGAATAAAGTCTTTAATCTAAAATTAGCAGCTAAAACTTTGAATGGCATGATCATAAAGCCTAATGAAACTTTTTCATTCTGGCAAGCAGTTAGACATGCTGATCGTGAAATACCTTATAAAAATGGACTAACAATAACAGATGGAAAGCTTACAACAACTTATGGGGGAGGAATCTGTCAAATGAGTAACTTATTATTCTGGATGTTCCTACATTCCCCACTTGTAATTGTTGAAAGACATACACACAAAGTAAAAAAGTTTCCAGATCCTTCTATAGATACTCCAAAAGGCGTTGATGCTACTGTGTCTGAGGGATGGCTTGACTTAAAATTGCTTAACAATACACGCTATACTTTTCAAATTAGCATTGAATTTGACAAAGACAAGATTTATGGAAGCTTATTAACTGACAAATCTATTGATAAAAGGTATGAAATAAGAACTGAAAATCTTTCTTATATTAAAGAAAGAAATAAAGTTTATGAAAAAGTATCAATTTATAGAGATGAAATTCATGTTGATTCAAGCGAGTATATTGCTCGAGACCATTTATATGATAATTACTGTGAAATAGGGTACGAGCTATCACCAGATATTTTAATAAATTATGATGAGACTTCTTGAGAATGTACTAATAACAGTTTTATAAGAAGCTGTAGCATGAAACTAATCAGTGCCTATAAGGATGGCAGTAAGATCTAAGTCCTATATGAAAAATACGATTCAATGAGCAATAAATTATCAGGATGAAAAATTTACTCAATAATAAAAATGCGGAGGTAATAAGAAATGAAAAAAACGATAGCAATAATATTTGGAGGTTGTTCATCGGAGTATGAAGTATCACTACAGTCTGCGAGCTCTATTATTCAGGCTATAGATAGAGATAAGTATAATCTGTTTTTAATAGGAATTACGAAAGATGGAACATGGTTACATTACAAAAATGAGTTATCAAAAATAGCTGAAAACACATGGATGGAAGATAATACTTGTTGTCCTGTAATGTTTTCGCCAAACAGAGTGGATCATGGAATTTTATTATTTGAGAAGGATCAGATTAAAAAAGTTTGGATTGATATGGCATTTCCTATTTTACATGGGAAAAATGGTGAAGATGGAACGATACAAGGTCTTTGTGAACTGGCAGGCATACCTATTATTGGGTGCGATACATTATCCTCTGCACTATGCATGGACAAGGATATGGCTCATCGAGTTGTAAAAGCTTCTGGTATAAAAGTGCCAGAATCCTATGTATTACAAAATATTATAGATGAAAATATAATTTATACTGAGGCGAAAAAGCTAGGATACCCTCTTTTTGTAAAACCAGTTAAAGCTGGATCATCATTTGGAATTACTAAAGTAAAGAATGAGAATGAATTAATTCCTGCTATATTAGAAGCATTTCAGCATGACAATGAGGTAGTATTAGAGGAAAATATATATGGGTTTGAAGTCGGGTGTGCGATTTTAGGGAATGAGGATTTGACTGTAGGAGAGTTAGATGAAATAGAAGTAGAAGATGGTTTTTTTGACTATATACAAAAATACACCTTAAAGGCATCTGAAATCCACATGCCAGCGAGAGTTGAAGAAAGCAAGTCAAAAGAAATAAAAAGCATAGCAGTTAAAATATATAGAGCTTTAGGATGTAAGGATTTTGCTAGAGTAGATATGTTCATAACTCCAGATGGAGAAATAGTTTTTAATGAAGTAAATACTATACCAGGTTTTACTTCCCATAGCCGATATCCAAATATGATGAAGGGGATTGGAATGACATTTGAAGACGTTATAGCACATATTCTAGACTTGGCGGTGAAAGAATGAAAAAAGTTCTTTTAACTAGAGAAGAGATATTCACTGGTAATTTAATTTTAGTAAATGAAAAGTATCCTATTCATTCAAATTATCCTGAAAATCTCTTATCAAAAATTGGCAATATCCTTTTAAACTCTAGAGTCACAACTGTTTTTAAGAATATACTAGAAGAATCAGAGGACTTTAGAAAAATAATACCTGTAAGTGGATATCGTAGTAGATTAGAGCAAGAAAATTTATATCAAAATTCTATAAAAGAAAATGGATTAGAGTTTACAAAAAAATATGTGGCTTTGCCCAATCATAGTGAACATCAAACGGGACTTTGTGTTGATCTAGCAATTGATAAACCAAATATAGATTTTATACGACCAGAGTTCCCGTATAATGAAGTATGTAATTTGTTCCGGAAGAAATCTATTCAATTTGGATTTATAGAGAGGTATCCATTAGGAAAAGAAGATATAACCAAAATAGCACATGAGCCTTGGCACTTTAGATATGTTGGATTTCCACATTCAATGATTATGGAACAGCATAAGTTTTGTTTAGAGGAATATATTGAGTGGATAAAACAGTATGAACATGATAAGAATCCTTTAGAAATAGCCTACCAAGAAGAACTAATAGAAATTTCATACTTGCAGGTTAAGACACAAGAGGATATATCACTAAATATTCGGAATACTAACAATTGCCTAATCTCTGGAAATAACGTTGATGGCTTTATTATAACCATTTGGAGGGATCATTAATGAATAAAAATGATAGCTTCAATGGATTAGATAGTTTTAGAATAGTTGCAGCCCTTATGGTTGTGGCTATTCATACCTCACCATTTACATCACTAGACACTACTGCTGATTTTATATTCACGTATGTTATATCTCGTATAGCTGTTCCTTTTTTCCTAATGATTACCGGATATTTTTCACTGAATAAATGCTTACAAGATAGGGAAACTTTACTTAAGTTTCTAATAAAGAATAGTAAGATTTATCTTATGGCTATCATACTATATATTCCTCTCAATATTTATGCTAAACATTTTGTACAAGGAAACTTACCAGTAGATATAATAAAAGCAATCATATTTGATGGTACTTTTTATCACCTATGGTACTTTCCTGCTGTCATTACTGGAGTTTTAATTGTTTATTTTTTTAGAAAAAAATTCAACCTAAAAACTACCTTCACTATTACTTTACTTCTATATTTGATTGGATTATTTGGAGATAGTTACTATGGTTTAATCAGTAACAATCCTTATATAGCTAAATTTTATGATGGAATATTTTCAGTATCTTCTTACACAAGAAACGGTATATTCTATGCACCAATATTTCTGGTAATGGGTGAAATCATTGCATTAAGAGATAGTAAAATTTCAAAGCCAAAATATTTGACTTGTTTCTTTACTTCACTTTTGTTAATGGTACTTGAGGGTTTGATATTATATAAATTTCAAATACAACGACATAATAGTATGTATTTACTCTTATTGCCTTGCATGTTTTTTCTATTTCAACTTTTGGTTAAATACAAAGGCAATACGTCAAAATCAATAAGAAGTATTACTCTTTGGATTTATTTAATTCATCCTATTATGATTGTTGTGGTACGAGGAATAGCTGAAGCTACAAATACAAGAAATATTTTGATTAACAATAGCTTTCTGCACTATCTAGCGGTTAGCAGTCTTTCTATATGTTTTTCGTCGTTTATTTATTACACTATGAATCACCGTGAAAAGAATACCTTTCATAAAGGTAGAGCATGGACAGAGATTGATTTAAATGCATTAAGGGTCAATGTAGATACTATAAAGGAGCTATTGCCTCCAAGTTGTGAATTCATGGCAGCAGTAAAAGCGAATGCATATGGTCATGGTGCAATACGAGTATCAAAAGAACTAAACAAACTAGGGATAAAAGCTTTTTGTGTGGCTTCTATTTTGGAAGGTATTTCTTTAAGAAAGTCTGGAGTTAGTGGAGAAATATTAATACTTGGATATACCCACCCAAAGCAGTTTTATCTTCTTAAAAGATATCATTTAACTCAAACAGTAATTGACTATAACTATGCAAATCAGTTGAATGATTATGGAAAAAGCTTACCAGTGCATATTAAAATTGATACTGGAATGCATCGTTTGGGTGAAAACTGTGAACATATTCCTAAGATACTGGGAATATTTCATATGAAGAACTTAGAGGTAAAAGGAATATACACGCATCTGTGTGTGTCAGATAGTCACCAATCTGATGATGAAGCATTTACTAAGCTACAAATTGAAAAGTTCTATTCAGTAGTCCAAGCAATAGAAGAACAAGGTATTGTATGTCCTAAAGTCCATATTCAAAGTAGTTATGGTGCTATAAATTACCCATTTTTACAATGCGATTATGCTCGTATAGGTATTGCACTATATGGTGTCTTTAGTGAAAAGGATGATTCTGAAAAGTATAGTATTCCATTGAAACCAGCTTTATCAGTTAAAGCAAGGATCCAAATGACGAGACAGCTTTCCTGTGGTGAATCAATGGGATATGGACTACAATTTACAGCAAAGCGTAATACGAAAGTTGCTGTTGTTTCTATTGGGTATGCTGATGGAATTCCAAGGTGCTTATCAAATGGTATGGGACATGTTCTTATAAGAAATAAACGTGCAAATATTATTGGTCGCGTTTGCATGGATCAAATGTTAGTTGATATTACAGACATTCCAGATGTTCAACCTAATGATATTGCTACCATAATTGGAGAATCTGGTGATGAAAGAATTACAGCTATGGATATGGCAGAGCAAGCAAATACTATAACAAATGAAATTTTAAGCAGACTTGGAAGTAGGTTAGAACAAATATATTTGTATAAATGATGAATTACCACGTAAGATAAAAATAAAGTCATTACGAAAATAGATGTTTTGAATATAAG
Organism: Gottschalkia acidurici 9a; assembly: GCF_000299355.1. Taxonomy (NCBI): domain Bacteria; kingdom Bacillati; phylum Bacillota; class Tissierellia; order Tissierellales; family Gottschalkiaceae; genus Gottschalkia; species Gottschalkia acidurici. The sequence continues at coordinate 558,287 of NC_018664.1, forward strand.
ATAGTAAAAGCCTCTAAATTCAAATTTGAATTTAGAGGCTTTTATATGTATGTCAAATATTTATACAAACCGGTTAGTATGAGTTATAGATAAACATTTACTCCGAATTATTTGAGATTTATTTCTAAGGGTAAATTCATTCAGCAAACCAAAGTTAAAGATTGGTTGAAATAAGGTAGATGATCGGGTACACTTCTTTATTTAAGAAATTAAACAAAATTATAGAGAACAATATAGGATACAGAGATACATCATACTAAAGTATTAGACTCCTATTCTTAGAGAGTTATACAGGGGGAGTTTGGAAGAAAACTTTGCATATATTTATATCTTAAAGTAATTAAGAAAATGATGGTATTTAAGGTACCGAGGGTATAATAAATTGATAGAAGTAGATACTAAATCATATAGAAATCCAAACATTATAGAATATCTATGATTTTTATTTTACATAAAAAATAGAATACAGAAAGACAGAAGAAAGGAAGATATCATGATACAGAGAGAAGAAAAGATAGAAACAGGATGGAATCTAGATAATAGTTATGCTCGTCTACCTAAATCATTTTTTTCTAACATTAGTTTAAACCCTGTAAGATCACCAGAGTTAGTAATTCTCAACGACTCGTTGGCAACATCTTTAGGCTTAAATGCTCAGATTCTACGAAGCAATGATGGTGTGGAAGTACTTGCTGGTAATCAAACTCCTAAAGGAGCTTTACCTCTTGCTCAAGCTTATGGAGGACATCAATTTGGATATTTCACCATGTTAGGAGATGGTAGGGCTTTATTAATTGGAGAACAGATTACTCCTTCAGGTGAGAGATTTGATGTTCAACTCAAGGGTTCGGGTAGAACACCATATTCCCGTGGAGGTGACGGTAGAGCGGCACTTGGTCCTATGCTACGCGAATACATAATCAGTGAAGCAATGCACGCACTTGGTATTCCTACTACCCGTAGTCTAGCAGTAGTGACAACTGGAGAGTTAATAATTCGAGAAAGTGAACAACCTGGTGCAATTTTGACTCGGGTGGCTGCCAGTCATCTGCGAGTAGGTACTTTTCAGTATGCTTCGAAATGGGGAAGTATTGAAGACTTAAGAGCTCTTGCTGATTATACATTAAAAAGACACTTTCCATATGTTAATACTGACGAAAATCGTTATCTTTCTTTACTTAAGGAAGTAATAAAACGTCAGGCTGAATTAATTGCAAAATGGCAACTAGTTGGATTTGTTCATGGAGTTATGAATACCGATAACATGACTATTAGTGGAGAAACTATTGATTATGGTCCTTGTGCTTTTATGGATATCTATGACCCATCAACAGTATTTAGCTCTATCGACAGATATGGTCGATACGCTTATGGAAATCAGCCGCACATTGCAATATGGAATCTTACACAATTTGCTGAAACTCTACTACCATTAATAGATGTTAATCATGAGCAGGCTATCAAATTGGCTGAGGACGCAATCTCAGATTTCACTGAAATATATCATAATGATTGGCTTGATGGAATGAGGGCAAAATTAGGAATATTTAATAAAGAGCTAGAGGATAAATCTCTTATTGAAGACCTTCTTAGTATAATGCATAAGTACAATGCTGACTATACAAATACTTTTCTTGCATTAACTTTCAGCAAACTTGAAGATATGAAGGTTTTTAAATCTGATGAATTTACTAAGTGGAATGAGCTTTGGCAAGCTAGATTAGATAGACAACAAGAATCAAAAGATTGCTCAAATCAATTAATGCAAAAATCTAATCCTGCTGTAATTCCCCGTAATCATCGTGTAGAAGAGGCATTAGAAGCAGCAGTAAAAGAAGGAGATTACAGCGTGATGAATCGTCTTCTTGATGTTCTGTCAACTCCATATGCTCATTCGGCTGAACAAGCCGAGTATTCTAAGTTGCCTGAATCATCTACACATCCTTATGTAACTTTTTGTGGGACTTAATATAGAAATATTAAATTAAAAAACAAAGCTAAGTAAAAAGTAAGAATAAATGCTATATAAAAAAGGGTACGAAATTAATCCTTTTTTACTTTTCTAATATATACATATATTGGTTTCCCAATACTTAATGTATATTAATGATAACTTAACCATATAGGTAAAATGTGATATGTATAAGACTTAATCTAGAAATGTGCACTCCATAAGGAGTGCTTTTTATTATAAAAATGAGGTGATATGGCTGTTAAAGCTTTATTTAGTTTTCATTGTGATATTAAATATCTTGGATTTAATAAGTACAAAAATTGCTATAAACTTAGGAGCAGCTGAAGTTAATCCAATAATGAGCTTAATAGTTGATAGTAAATTGTTTATAATCGTAAAGATATTAGTACCCATAGCAATATCTCTATGGCTATATAGAAAGTCTAAATATAATTATAATAGAGTTCTATTGACTTCTAAAACTATAGTAGGCATGTACGTATTTGTGGTTACTTGAAATATAATAGTTTTAAAAAATATTTCAAATATATAGAAAGAAATCATCTACACAAATGAACAATGGAAAGGATATAGCCTAAGTAGGCAACACTAGTGTCCTGTATATATTTTAGTAATAAATAAGATACTTTTTTAGGAGAAGACTACGAGTGAATTTTAACAAATTAAAATAAAAAGAAAATCAAGATAGTAAAAAACACTTTTAATACTTATATACGTATTGAAAGTGTTTTTATTTTATAGAAAAGTTTACTTTTACTATTAGAAATGCTTTCTAATATATAAGACAAAATAGTCGACTAAAATAGTCTTAAAAAAACTAAGGGGGTTTTATTTATGGCAAAAGTATTTTTAGATGCAGGGCATGGTGCACATGATCCAGGAGCAGTAGGTAATGGATTACAGGAAAAAAATATAGCATTATCAGTTACATTAAAGATTGGAGAGATATTAAAAAATCATGGTGTAGGTGTAAGTTACACTAGAACTACAGATGTATTTTTAGAACTCGCAGATAGAGCTGCAAAAGCAAATAGTTTAGGTGTAAACGCATTTGTTTCAATCCACTGCAATTCATTTAGTGATTCATCAGCAAAAGGAGTGGAAACATACAGTTATCCAGGTAGCACAACAGGAGCTAGGTTATCAAAAAATATACAAGATAGTATAATTGCAAGTAAAGTATATACCGCAAATAGAGGAACTAAAACAGCAAACTTTGCAGTATTAAGATTAACTAATATGCCAGCAGCATTAGTAGAGTTAGCATTCATTAGTAATGCTCAGGATGCCGAAATACTAAGAAATAAACAAAATGAATTAGCTATAGCAGTATCAAAAGGAATATTAAATAATCTAGGAATACCTTACAAAGAAAGTTCAGGAGGACTTTATAGAGTTCAAGTAGGTGCTTTTAGTGTAAGAGCAAATGCGGATAGTCTTGTAAATGAACTTAAAACTAAAGGATATAGCCCTATAGTAGTTCAAGTAGACGGACTATATAAAGTACAAGTTGGAGCTTTTAGTGTAAAAGCTAATGCAGATAGTTTAGTTAATGAACTAAAGACTAAGGGATACCAAGCTATAGTGGTATACTCTTAAATAAAAACTATATGAATAAGGTAGATTATAAATTTTATAATCTACCTTATTTTATTTGTTTTAATATTTATACTATAATCATAATTTATAATGCTTATGAAGTTATGTTTGATATTAATAGACCTATGATATAATGAGTTCAATAAGGCTATATCACTATGGGATGTTCAAATAATCTCATATAACTATTTATTTGGGCTGTTTTTTCTGGAGAAGGCACTATGCCACATTCTATACAAGAGCTTGAAAAGAGAATCGTTACAGAATGGCTTCCTACATCAGGTTACGAATATGATAATGCACCTGATATTGAGGTATATCTTTCACCAGATCCTCATAATGCAAAATTTGAAGTTTGGATTCCTGTTGTTAAAAAGAGTAACGAGAATGCATAGTAAAGACGGTATTCTTAATATTAGCTTATTCTATTAAATAAGCCGAAGATAACTATATACATATTTTTAAAGATAATACTTAAAAACTTTCTAGTTAATATAGAGGAGAAGATGAGAAATGTTCAGCTATAAAATATTGGACAAAACAAGTGCTGAAGAAATTCATAAAACATTCATAGATGCATTTTCTGACTATCAAGTTAAAATGGATTTGCCACTTTTAAAGTTTAAACAAATGCTCAAAAGAAGAGGATATGTGCCAGATATATCTATAGGTGCATTTGAAAATGATAGACTAGTTGGATTTGTTTTAAATGGACTTCGTAGCTGGAATGAAAATCGAACTGCATACGATATAGGTACAGGTGTTGTAGGAGAGTATAGAAGACAAGGGATAACTAGCAATATGCTTATGAGCGCTAAGGAAGTGTTTAAAGAAAAGCAAGTAGATCAATATTTACTTGAGGTGATTAAATCTAACACATCCGCAGTACAACTTTACAAAAAACAGGGATTCGAGATTCAAAGAGAGTTCATGTGCTTTCAGCTAGATAAAGATAAATATAGTCCAACAAAAAACTACAGGGTTGAGCATGTTGACAGAATTGAATGGAGTCAATTAATAGAATTTTGGGACTTTAAACCTTCTTGGCAGAACTCTGTTGATTCAATTGATGCTATATCGGAATCGTTCATATATTCAATTGTACGCTTTGACAAGGATATTGTTGGTTATGGAATTATTGATAAAAAAACAGGAGATATTGCTCAGATAGCAGTAAGTAAGCGTCATAGACGTAAAGGAATTGCTAGAAGTATAATTACAGATATGATAGAAAATACAGAATCTCATAAAATAAGTATTCTTAATGTAGATAATAAATTTGAATCTACTAAAGATTTTTTATCTAAAATAGGATTCAAGCATAGTGTTAGTCAATATGAGATGATTTTAAAACTATAAATTATTTGATTTTTTTAATTTATAGTTATTATTAAGATATACTTTTGTATAAATTAAAGGTTTAAAGACTATAGTGACTTTGTATCACTATGGTCTTTTTTATTTTAATGATTTTTAAAATTAATTATTTGATTAAACTACTTCAATATGCATAGAAGCTATTATAGCAAAACATAAATTATACTAATAGAATAATATTACTATATATGTTAATATTATATTTAAGATTTATCAGAAAGGACGTGGTATTTATGATGAGATTAAAAAATAAGGTGAGAAAATATAAGTAAATAATAATTATATTCTCTCACATAAACCAGACTTTAAAAATTAAAGGAGAGAATATGGACAATAAAATTAAAATCGTAAAAAGTAATAAATCTTGGATCGAAAGCAATGCGGTAGAACAGCTTATTAAAGTTACTAACTTAGAAGGAGTTCTTAAAGGTGTAGGGCTACCAGATTTACATGCTGGAAAAACTCCTGCTGGAGCAAGTTTTATAACTAAAGATATTATTTATCCTCACATAATAGGTAATGATATAGGATGTGGAATGGGGATTTTTTCAACAGGTATAAAGAAAAACAAATTTAAACTAGATAAAATCATTAAGAAATTAGATGGTTTAAATGGAATTGAAAATATAAGTATAGAAGATTTTTTAGAAAAAACACATCTACCTTTTAAAGAAAAGCTAGGAACTATTGGAGGCGGAAATCACTTCGCAGAACTTCAAGAAATAGATGAAGTATATGATAATGAAGAACTAGATAGTATATCTATGAACAAATCTATAATATATCTATTAGTTCATAGTGGTTCAAGAAGCTATGGAGAAAGTATTCTAAGAAAGTTTATAGAAGATTACTCTTGTCAAGATGGACTCTATATAGGTTCAGATGCTTTTAATAAGTATATGGCAGATCATGAAAGGGCATTAGAGTTCGCAAAATTAAATAGAGAGTTGATAGCATATAGAATCTTGAAGGCTATTGGTGCAAAAGATAATCAAAAGATACTAGATAGTGTCCATAACGGTATAAGTAAAAAAGAGATAGATAGTCAAGAACACTATATTCATAGAAAAGGAACAGCTCCATCAGATGAGGGGTGTGTTATAGTTGCAGGATCAAGAGGGACTAAGTCCTATATTGTAAAACCCTATGAAAATCTTTACGATTATGCTTTTTCTATTTCTCATGGGAGTGGAAGAAAGTGGTCGAGGTTTGGATGCAAAGAAAAATTGGAGAATATGTACTCTAAAAAATCGGTAAGACAAAATAAACTAGTATATAATTTAATATATAAAGATAAATCTGTAGTGTATGAAGAAGCACCTGAAGCTTATAAGAATATTGAAAATGTAATAGAGGATATGGTTAATGAAAATATGATAAAAGTTGTAGCAAGTTTAAATCCTCTTATAACTTATAAGGTGTAATTATGTGGGTTCAGATAAGTGCAGGATTAGCACCAATAGAGTGTTGTAGATTTGCATATAAGTTTTTAAAATATGTTGAGAAAGAATGCAAATCTAAAAAAATTAAGTTAGAACTTATTGACTGTATAGAAGACGATAAAAAAGAAACTATAAAGTCTGTATTTCTAAAGTTAAGTGGAGAACATTCTAAAGAATATGCAAAGTCAATTGAAGGAAGTATACAGTGGATATGCAAAAGCGAATTTCGTTCAAATAACAAAAGAAAGAACTGGTTTATTGAAGTTGAAATATTTGATGAAGAAGATAGTATAGATATAGATTTCAAAGACATTAAAATAGAAACAATGAGATGTAGTGGGAACGGCGGACAAAATGTGAATAAACTAGAAACAGGGGTTAGGGTTACACATATACTAACAGGTATCACTGCAATAGCACAGGAAGAAAGAAGCCAATACCAAAATAAAAAACTTGCTATATCCAGATTAATTAAAAAGATTGAAGCATTAAAGGCTGAAAATGATAAAAATCTTGATAAAATTCGTTGGAAAAAGCATAAAGATATACAAAGAGGAAATGCAGTGAGAACTTTTAAAGGAAAAGATTTTATCGAAATAGGAAATAAACATGGATAGGCATTATAAGCAATAGGTGTCTACTATAGAAGTCATATTAAAAAGAATTAATTTTGTGAAAATTCACTAGATATAAGATCAAATTAATTAAAATTGATATAAAAAAGGGGAAAGGTTCGAGTGTTTTGAAACATCTGAACCTTTTTCTTATGCTCTAGGAAAATACATAGACAGTTAGCATAGCTAGTTAAGGTTCTTTATTTGTTAATTGCAAGTATAAATGTTTTTAATAGGTCTTCTGCATAAGGGAGATATTTAGGGTCAAGGTTTGATAACATTTCATTGAATACAGACAAATCGTTGCTTCCTTTTTTGCCCAGAACAATATAATCAGCTGACGCGCTTAAAGAGTTACATACTTTATAAAGTGTGGCTGAGGACATACCTCTTCTACCAAGCTCAATTTGTGCAAGAAATTGTGGGGATACATCAATGATTTCTGCGAGCTTCTCTCTACTTAATTTTAGTTCTTCTCTTTTAGCTCGGACACGAAGTCCAATCTGTATATCTAAATCTTTCTTTTTCATCTCAACACCCCTTAGCTATATTGTATATTAAGCTATTAGTTTCAAAATAAGCTTATAGATATTGATTTTAATAGGCTAATAGCTTATAATTAGATAAATAATATGTACAAAAATAGGAAGAAATATACTGAAATTAAGAGAAAAATAGAATTTCCTGAAGATATTCGAATAATAAGAAAATATAAACTAATAGCTTACAAGGTCTGGAAGTAAAGTAAATGGTATCTTTCTTTTGATGATATGAAGGGAGGGAGCTAATGGAAGAATATTATGAAAAATTGAAGGAGATAGAGCCTGTTGACAAACTGTTTGATTATATACGCATTATAGATATTAAAGATAAAAGTGTATTTTATGAACAGCGTATAAATTCTTCTTTAATTTCTGTTCCACCATTTGTTTATAAAAAAAGACAGGAGTTATATAACAATTGTATTGCAAGAAACAAAGCCATTTATCAAGTTGAACAAGAGGGACAGCTTTTACTGCTTTTTGCAGTACTACCTGTTAGCATAGATAAAGAGAAGCTTGTTATGGAGTGCATAGCTAATATAACTGGAAGGATAACAATAAATGGATCGTTAGATGAAAGTGCTAATGCTTTGAATAACGCATATAGGTTATCTGTTACTGATGAATTGACAGGATTATATAACCGAAGATATATTAACCATACTCTACCACTTGATATTGCTGACTGTGTTAATCAGGAGATACCCTTGTCAGTGCTATTTACAGATTTAGATTATTTCAAAGAAATCAACGATGACTATGGTCATTCAGCAGGAGACTATTTTTTATATGAGTTTGCAATAGAGTTGAGGAAAAACATTCGTAAGGATGTGGATTGGATAGCACGTTACGGTGGAGATGAATTTTTACTGTGCCTAATAGGAGTAAACAACTCAAAAGCAAAAACAATTGCGGATCAGATCAGAAAATCCATAGAGCAAAAAATCTTTGTCTATGATGGAAATGAAATAAAGACAACTTGTAGTATTGGAGTCTATACACTCAGTCAATTTCATGATCTTCCTACTTCTGACTATATTTTAAAAGAAGTTGATAATCATCTTTATAAGGCAAAAAAATCAGGAAGAAACAAAGTCATGTAAAAAGTAAAAATTATATTTGTATTAGTATTAAATAAAATATTTGAACTATTGAAAAAAAGGTTGTTATGTGACTAATGAAACTATTAGTCACATAACAACCTTTTTTATATCAGAAAATTTAGAAGAGGTTTAATTCTTTTATAGTAGGCCTTTCAGTGAAGCTGTTTGCATACTTAATGTTATATATAGACTTAAGCTATTCTTGTAATAGGATACGAAAAAATATAATATCTAAAGTTACTTTTTAATGAATTTATTATACTAAGATTAACAATAATTCAAAGTAAGACTATTTTTAAAATAAAAGCTATAAGAGGTTTAGCTAAACTTAACATAAGACAATACCAAACTAGAACTAAAGGTACTTATCTGTTACTGACAAAATACTCTTTACGTTCACACTATACTTTTTCATAGTTAATAATAATATGCTTTCCTCTAAAGAGGATAGAGTAGCAAGAACTCCAGTTATTATCATGAGTATATAATGAATATTGTTAAGAGCAATACTGGTGGCTATAATTATAAAGAGAGCAAGACCTGAAAGTTTATTTCCAATGGTATGTAAGCTTCCTAACTGCTTAAATTTAAACAAAGTCAAAAGTAGATTAAATACTTTAATTGCTGCAATTATAATTATCCATATAAAAATATAATTATCTAATTTTACTTTCATTTTATATAACAATACGAATAGACTAACACTGAAGAAGAAAAAATCAGCTAAGCTATCAAGTTTTGCTCCTAGTTTAGACTTCACATTAAAAGATCGTGCTATATATCCATCTGCTACATCACTAATTCCACCTAGAAACAGTAATGTTATTAAAAAAAATGGTTTTTTTAATGAAGAGATCATGAGAAATGACAAAATGATTCTTAAAAAAGAAATTAAATTAGGTATATATTTCATAGATTTATTTTCCTTCTTGATAATTATAATTTACCTAATTGTATCATATATATGCTTGTATACTTATAAGAAAAATACATTAAAATAAGGTTTTTAAAAATCATAGATAGGTAAATAAAAGCTATTGCTTTATATAGTTTTAAAATAACTCTAGAATATATACTTCTAGATAGTAACAATAGAAGTATAGAACGAAAAATTATGAGAATAGCCTAATATTAAGATCAAATAAAAATCTATTATAGCATCAAAAAACAACTTGAAACCCAAACAAAAATATAGTTAAATAATATGAAACTATATTTAGGAGGATGTGAATAATTGAAAAAGAATTTAAAAGGTATTGCTATTTTACTTGTCATAACATATCTTTTTACTGCATGTAATAATAGCAATACAAAGAGCAAAACTATTGAGGAAGTAAATAAAGCTTATTTATCAAAGGTAGATGTTGACTATTCTTTTAGCTTTGCAAAAAGTTTAGAGGAGTTTAAAACTAATGAAAAGCTAGGTTATAGGACATCTGGTTCAGATGCAGAAATAAAAACAGGAAATAAAATTTATGAGGAAATGAAAAAAATTGGACTAGAAGAAGTAACAAGAGATAAGTTTAACACTGATAAATGGGAATTTGAGAAAGCAGAAATGATGTTTAAAGATAAGGATGGAAAAGAGCATATTGCTGTTTTAGGAGGTTATCAAACTAATTTTGATACTAAAGGTGTTAAAGAATATGAAATTATTTATGCTGGAAAAGGTACGAAAAATGATCTTGAAAAGCTTGACGTTAAAGATAAACTAGTTTTAATAGATATAAATCAAAATGAAGAATGGTGGGTAAATTATCCTACCTATCAAGCTCACTTAAAAGGAGCAGCTGCAGTTATAACTGTGCAAGAAGGCGGATATGCTGAAATTGATCCAAAGGCACTAAACGCACAAGATATTTGTGGGCCAGCATATGCACCAGCATTTTCTATGTCTAAAGTAGATTCACAAGTACTAAAAGACGCAATAGAATCAGGTGAAAATGATTCAGTAACAGTTAATTTCGATGCTAAATCAACTGTTACTTTAAATCAAGAAACATATAATCACTATGGTAAAATTATCGGTAAGGATCCAGATTCATATATAATTTTATCAGCTCATTATGACTCTTATTTTTCAGGTTTTCAAGATGACAATGCGGCTATTGGACTTATGTTAGGGGTTGCAAAGGGTCTTATAGATAGTGGTTATAAGCCAGAAAAAACTATTATATTTAATGCGCTTGCAGCTGAAGAATGGGGAGTATCAAATACTCGTTATGACTGGTCAACTGGAGCATATAATCAAGTATTCAGAGTTCATCCAGAATGGGCGGGAAAAGCTGTTGCAAATATGAATTTTGAACTTCCAGCTTATGAGCACACTTCTGCTGATGAGATTCGATCAGTTTATGAGTTACAAAAATATCTTGAGAAGTTCACACCAAGTGTACCTAAGATAGATGGAGTTTATAAAGATGGAATATCAGTAGTTTCACCACTTAGAACATGGTCAGATGACTTTTCATTTTCTATAGCAGGTATTCCAGCACTTAGAAACGATTTTCAAGATAGTGAATTTATGAGAACTCATTATCACTCACAGTTTGATAATGAAGATACTTATAATCAAAATGCACTATCGTTCCACCAAAACCTATATGGGTTGTTAGCAATATACTATGATAGAACTGCAGTGGTTCCACTGGACTTTACTGTTAGATTAAGCGAACTGAAGAATAGTATAAATAAAGATATATTTGATAAATCTCAAGTATCTTCAAATGGACTTATCTCTGAAATAGATAAAGCAACTGGATTTGCTAAAGATATAAATAGTAAAGTGAATAAAATAAATGAAGAATATATGGAATCATTAAATAGTGGAGATACTAAAACTGCTAAAAGATTATACGATGAAAGTAGATCGTTAAACAAAGAACTTTTAAAGGTATTTAAATTTGCACAAGATAATCTAGTAAAACTTACATGGGAAGATGAGCCAATTTTTCCACATCAGCATTCACAGAGTAACATAGAGAATTTAATATTATCTATTGAATCATTAGAAAAAGGTGATATAAAGACTGCTGTTGATGATCATTTATATAAGATCGATAACAACTGGTACGGATATAGTTTTGATAAAGATGTTTATAATTACTTTACTAATTATGTTCTAGATCAACCTTCAGAAAGATTAATGTGGGGTGACGGTAGAATAGTAGATCATGAAGATTTATATGACACTATAAATTCTCTTTTACAAAAATACGATCAGACAAATGCAGATGTATCAGATGAGCTAAAGTCATTAAAGGAAGCTTTAGAAAGACAGAAACAAGTTCTTAAAACATCTGTTGAACAAGAATCTAAAAGTGTAAAAACAATTGGTGAAATGTTATCCAAACTATAGGAATAGTTATTTAGTTTAATACTATATAAAGACCTCAGCTTACGATAAAGAAATTTAGAGTTAGCTGAGGTCTTTTATAATATTGATAAGATGAAGAATAAATAAGTCTATTATATATCTAATCGAAAGAAATAATATTTAAGTTAATTACAAATTGAATAAATATCAATGATAAATTAATTGCGAAGATTAATGAAAGGAAACTTGTAAAGATTAAGTACTTAGTAAAGAAAAAATATAGAGTGGTAAGATAAGTAATAAACTTTTTGAATAAAAATGTTACTTCCGCATATCGAGAGTAGCATTTTTTATTGGATATAACAATTACGCAGAACTAAACTTATTTATGTACTTGTTTAGATCTGCGCAAAAATTTAGGGATTAGAATATGGGGTTTAGTTATGTATATGACATTGGATGAGCAATATATTCATGAAATGTTAGAAAAATACTTAATATGAAGTATAGAAGTATAGTTGTCGAGTCCTAATATAGGTTGTTGTATGATTAATTGAAAAATATTAAGTTAAAATAAGTAAATAGTGAGTGAAAATATATAAAAATAATTGTGTAGAATAACGCTAATATTAGAGAGAAGAATTATGAAACATACTTTTATTAAATATTACTTAAGAGCTAAAGATACTATTCCTTATAAACTAAAGAATAACCAGAAAGCATGAAAAATGACTATTGTTAAGATATATAATTTAATATTAAAAATATAGAGAATATAACAAATGGTAAAGAATAAAGGAGTTGTTGAAAATGCAAGAGATTCAAGATATAGATCTTATGCAACTACAATCATTTAAAACAGACTTGACTAGATTTATGATGTATTATAAATTTGCAATGGATGAAATTAATACAAAGATTAATATTTTACAACAAGAATTTCAGTATATTCATAGCTATAATCCTATTGAACATGTAAACTCGCGACTTAAGACACCAGAAAGTATTTTAAAAAAAGTTTATAGAAAAGGATATGAGTGTTCATTACATTCTATAAAAGAAAACATTCGAGATATAGCTGGAATTAGAATTATTTGTTCATTCATTTCTGATATTTATGAAATAAGTAATATGCTACAAAAACAAAATGATATAAAATTAATAGAATGCAAGGATTATATAAAAAATCCTAAGCCTAATGGATATAAAAGCTTACACCTAATATTAGAAATTCCTATTTTTATGTCTGATAGAGTAGAGAATATTTGTGTTGAAGTTCAAATTCGTACTATTGCTATGGATTTCTGGGCAAGCTTAGAGCATAAAATTTATTATAAGTATGATAAAGAGATTCCTGAAAAAATGCTAATAGAACTTAAGGGAGCAGCAGACTCAGTAGCAGAGTTAGATCAAAAAATGGAGAACATCCATAAGGAAATGAAGCAAATTAAGGAAGACGATGACTTTATTAGTAACACTCAGGAGCTTCTGATTAATAATGAAAAATTTCATATTCCTTATGAACTTTTCGCACGTAGTTTAAGTAAAATAGAGTGACTACCTATGATAATGATGCTGGTTAAATAATAAAAATTCATAAAAAACACCTATAGTTTTTTCTATAGGTGTTTTTTGTGCTTTATAGTTTAGAAATGTTTAAGTTACTCTAAAAACTATTTTTTTACTTAGGAGTCTAAAACTAAACAAGGTAATTAATTAAATAAAGGAGATATGGAATGAGAAACTAAAAGTGTTCTAATAGCTCCTAATACAATGTGTATAAAGAGTTAACTCTGTTTATTTTATTAAACTAGAATAAAAATTATCAATAAGGCTGTATCTAGAAGGGGTAGCTTTTGTGGATGATGATTTAAAATATTAAGACGGTTTTGATTAGAGTTATTTATAGACTTTATAGTAATAAGATATTGCAAACAACTTAATCATTTAGAGAATATATGATTAACAATAGTAGGATATTTATAACCTATAAGGGTTAGAATACAGATATAAAAAATGTAAAGTAATTGTTGACATATGAAAAAAGAAGTATTATTATAAAGATAAACACCGACCCCTATGGGGGAGGGGTCGAAATGAAATTATTATAAAAACTTCAACTATAAAATTTATCTAGATAAGAAAGGAGCGATATAATGTCAAACAATATTTTGGAAGTAAAAAATTTAAGAAAAGAATTTACATTAAGTAAAGATCGAAAGATCAAAGCAGTTAAAGGCATAAGCTTTGATGTAAGACGAGGAGAGGTATTTGGATTTTTAGGACCAAATGGTGCAGGAAAAAGTACTACTATAAGTATGCTTACAACACAGAAAGAGGCTACATCTGGTGATATTCTTATTGATGGAGAATCTTTAGTGAAAAATCCAGCTCATGCCCGTAGAAAGATTGGTGTCGTAGCTCAACATAATAACTTAGATAGAGGATTAACTGCACGAGAAAATCTTATATACCATGCGAAATATTTTGGAATAGATAATGTAACTGCAAATAAAAGAGCTGATGAATATCTTGAAAAGTTTGGTCTAACAGATCGTCAACATGATTATGTTAGAAGTTATTCTGGTGGAATGGCACAACGATTAAAGATTGCAAGAGCAATTATGCATAATCCTGATATCTTGTTTCTAGATGAACCGACAACTGGTTTAGATCCTAGCTACAGAACTATTTTATGGGAACAAATGTTAGCTTTAAACAAAGCAGGTACAACTATATTTTTAACAACTCACTATATGGAAGAGCCTGAGAAATTATGCGATAGAATTGCAATAGTTGATCAGGGAGAGCTAAAGGGAATTGGTACTGCTGATGAATTGAAGGCTTTAATTCCTACTAACAATATAGTAACTATAAAATTAGCTGAATTGAAAAACGATTTTGTGAAAAAGGCTAAAACATTACCAGATGTTAAAAATGCTGTTATTCAAAATGGATTATTGCTTCTATATATGAAAAATGAACATCCTGATTTCAATAACATTCTTGAATGGGTAAAAACACTAAATACTTCATTACAAAATATAAGCTTAAGTACAAGTACACTTGATGATGTGTTTATTCACTTAACTGGAAAGGGGAGTGTAGGCAATGGCGAAAGTAAATAATGATAAGAAATATAAAAATGTGACATGGACGTCTTTTAAAACAATGGTTAAACGAGACTTAGTAATACAGGCTCGCGATAAGTGGGAGTTTGTTTTTCGTGTGGCAATGCTACCATTCATACTGATATTAGCATACGGATATATACTACCAAAGATAGGTTTAGTACCAAGCACATTTCCAACTCAAATGTTCTCAGGAATGGTTGGAATGAGTATGATTGTTACAGGAATACATGGTACTGGAGTTCCTCTTACAATGGATTTTAATAACTCTAGGGAGATAGAAGATAGACTGATGGCTCCAGTTAATATTAGAACAGTTGCACTAGCAAAAATGTTTGTAGGTATTATAGAATCTTGGATTGGTGGATTAATAGTACTACCTTTTTCTTTAATTCTAATGGGAAGTTCTTTAGACGTTACAATAAACCTTGAAAATATTCTAATCCTAATTCCTATATTATTGCTTACATCTATTGCATCAGCAACATTAGGACTACTGGTAGGAACTATTATTAAGCCAATGCAAATTGCAGCTATGTTTCCGGGTTTCTTAATGCCAATGGTATTTTTAGGAGCTATATTCTTCTCTTGGAGTGACTTAAGTGCAACACCAATTATTCAGAAGTTGGTATTAATTAATCCTTTAGTATATGTAAATGAAGCTTTAAGGTCAATATTGACTCCACAAATACCTCATATGCCATTACAATTTAGTACTTTAGGTATAGTTCTAAGTATCTTAATTATGGGGTATTTTGGAGGAAAAAGATTTATGAGAATGGCCAAAGGAGCTTAAAACTATGAATATCAAGCAGAAATAATCACTACAGTTAATAGCAATAGCAAGAGATGAAACAGAATCAGTAATAAAAATGTATCTATTATAATAAAGCATTAATAAGTTTTTACTTTTAAACTCATGGGTTTTCCCATGAGTTTTTTAGCGTTAAAAGATAGAATAACTTAAATAAATATAGGAAAATTAAGCTCTACTTTAAACCTAAACAACTATTAGTTAAATAATTAAGGTTTATTTAATATTAAAGTTATCATCAGTTAAGTTTACTTATCTATAATTGAAATGAGATAATAAGTTAGAAGGAGGATAATAAAAATGAAAGAAAAAGGACTTACGGGATTTCAATTAAAGATAATAGGACTAATACTTATGATATTTGATCATATTTACTCGCTTTTTGGAGCTATAGGCAATATACCTGTAGTTTTTAAATGGGCAGGAAGAATAGTAGCACCTATATTTATATTTATGACAGTAGAGGGGTATGTGCATACCAGAAATAAGAAAAAATATATGCTTAGACTTTATTTAGCATCAGTTTTAATGAGTATAGGAAATGATTTAGTTTATAAATACTTTAGTAGAGCAGATGGTGCAATATTATCAAATAATATATTTGCTACTTTATTTTTAATTACTTTGTATTTATGTATTATAGATTTTATTAAAAATGCTATGAACAAAAAAAGCACTTTGAAGATAGCTTTAGGTGTAGTATTACTCATATTACCTATAGCTTTGTCAGTAGCTTTTATCATTCTTATGAGCAATATGAGTAACATAAGCATTTTATCATATTTAATGCGTTTAATTCCATTACCTATTCTTGTTGAAGGTGGACCATTGTTTATACTTATAGGTATATTCATGTATTTATTAAGAGAAAACAGAAAGAACGTATTTATAGTATACACGATAATGAGTTTAGCTCTTATGTTTACAGGCGAATTAAGTATTAAAACAATTCTATTTAATAATTATCAGTGGATGATGGTTTTCGCAGCACCACTAATGCATTTGTATAATGGTCAAAAAGGAAGAGGAATGAAGTATTTATTCTATATTTTCTATCCAGCTCACATTTATATTTTTTACATTGCTTCAAGCTTAATGATGAAGAGATAAAATAAAAGGAGGTCGTAAACTAGTTTACGACCTCCTTTTATTTTATAAAATCATAACTTTTAAATTGTAAGATTTAATTAAGATTAATGTTATTAAGAGTTAAGAGTGAGGAGTTAAGATAGTATTGCGGTTAAGAAAAGGGAGGAGGAAAAATAATGATTACTTGGGAGATAAAAAAAATACTTAAGTCAAGAAATGGAATAATTGCTTTAGTATTATTCTTTATTCTTTCTGTATCTATGGTATTTATGAAGCCCCAAACAGGAGATATAAATAACTATGGAAATGAAAATTATCAGTCAGTTCAAGATGGAAATAGAAAGACAATAACAGTGCAAGAGCAATTCGAGATGAAAGTAGAACAACTAAGAGAACTTAGTAAAACTGAAGTAAAAGATGATGTTTCAAAGGATATCAAAGAGATATCCAGTAAGAAATTATCTGCAATAGAGTCTAATGAATATAAGGATGTTAAATTTTGGAAGGTATTTAATCATAGGATGTCTCATCCATTTATGATGTTTATTATGTTAGTTATTATAACAATAGTTTTTTCTAACATATATACGGATGAAGTTGTATCAAATGTTGATGATTTAATTTTATCATCAAGAAATAAAAGCAAAGCTTTGTATTCAAAACTAGCTTTGAGTATAGGAATTCCGGCGGTTCTATATATTGTACATTTAGTGACACAATTTATAATCACATATATACAATACGGAAAACCTATCAATGGAGACTTACAGGCTATAAGAATAGTAGATAATATAATTCTTCTTAAAGATGCATATACGATAAATGAATTTATACTACTTAAAATAGGTATAATTCTTATAATTTTAATGACTTTAGGAGTTGTAGCAAGCTTATTTTCTTTCATTACTAAAAACTCTATTCAATCTACGAGCGGATTTTTAATATTTGTGATTTTAGGAAAGTTAATAACTTTAGTGAAGGTGTTACCAAAAGAAGTCTTAGCAATATTCTCAAAAATTAATTATATAGACTTGGTGTTTTACTTCAACACATTTGCTGGAATGTACTTTGGAAGAATTAATTTATTTAACATGAGTTTAGATATAACGAATTTATGTATAGGTATCATGATATCTATTTTATTTATAAGCATATTTTTATGTACGAGAATATTTAAAAGTTTCTTAACAAGATAAATTAGGAGGGGTTAATTATGAATAAACTTGAAATAAAAAGCTTGACTAAAAGCTATGGAAATAAAAATGCAAATAAAAACATAACTCTTACATTAGAAAATGGTGTATATGGACTTTTAGGTCCTAATGGGGCTGGAAAAACAACATTAATGAAGCAAATAGCCACACTAAATAAGCCTACTAGTGGAGAGATAATTTATAATGATAAAAATATTTATAATATAGAGGATCAATATAGAGGGGTTATAGGATATTTACCACAAGAGTTTGGAGTTTATAAGAACTTCTCGGCTAAAAAATTCTTACAGTACGTAGCAGCATTAAAAGGTATAGATAAAAGAGATGCAGATAAAAAGATAGATGAATTGCTAAAATTAGTTGGTTTATACGATGTAAGAAATAAAGCTGTTGGAAAATTTTCAGGAGGAATGAAAAGAAGAGTAGGAATAGCCCAAGCATTATTGAATGATCCCCAAATTATAATATTGGACGAACCAACTGCAGGGCTAGATCCTCAGGAGAGAACAAGATTTAGAAATCTACTATCAGAGATATCTAAAGATAAAATAATAATACTTTCAACTCATATAATTTCTGACATAGAGTCTATAGCTAAAGAAACTATTATGATAAAAAATGGTGAAGTAATTATGCAAGGGAGCCATAGAGAAATTCTTTCTGACATGAATGGAAAGGTATATAGAATAAGAACTAATGATGAAAGTCAATTGTCAGAAATACAACGTAAATATAAAGTTGTAAATCTTCAAAGAGGAATAGACTTTACCGAACTTAGAGTTGTAAGTGATAAAGCTGTACCATATGCAAATGCAGAGATTATAGAGCCTAAATTTGAAGATGTTTATATGTTTTACTTCGACTTAGAAAATACAAGGGAGGTATAATAAATGAGCACACTTATAAAATCAGAATTAAGAAAGATGCTATTTAAGAAAAGTATCTTAATAACTTGGATAGCATCGTTGCTGTTAGGGTCATTACTAGTTCACAATGGTACTTCAAGTGAAGTCTATGCAGATATTTTTTCTAAAAGTTATGGGTATGCACCGATAATTGGGTTAATTATGTTCATGATTTTATCTGGATCATATACTCTAGAATATGATTCAAACATGAGAGATTTAATAAATACTACGAAGAACGGAAAGAAAAAATTAGTTATGGCTAAAGGAATAGGATCTGGTATAGCAACATCTATAGTAAACTTATCTATCGTAATTACAATATATTTAAGTGGTCTTATAAAAACAAATTTTAAAAATTTAGAAATGCCATTAAAAAATCTTTGGTATTTTAAAGGGATAGACTCAGATTTAAATGTACTAGAAATGATGATCATAGTAAGCATTACAGTAGTTTTAGGATCTTTTTTCTTTTCACAGTTAGGACTGTATTTGTCATCTATAAGTAAGTCTGCTTCTGTACCATTTATCTTCGGTGGTTTAATCATGGGAATACCGTATGTATTGGGAGGGCTCTTACCTAGCAAAATTGTTGTTATGACTCCATTATGGGGAATGATGTCTTCCCAGTTAATAAAGGACAAAGCAAGTATAGGAATAATATTAATGCAAGGGATTGTGTTTATAGCAGGATATTTAATCTTCCCTAAGCTAACGTATGATGCATTTACTGAAGAAGGAAGAAGATAAATAGTAAAGTTAAGAGGTGTGTTTATGGCAAATAACTTATTCTTATTAAGCTTAATAATTCTATTTATAGGTTTTGCTTTTATAGGAATGAGTGGACTATCCTATAGATGGAGAGCTTTTACAAATAGGGAAGCATGGAATGGAAATACGTTAATTTATCTGCTCATAGGCTTCATATTTTTTATATTAGGATTAATGCTAGTATATATTTTTTATCCTTATAAATAATAAGGTAACATATTAATTATTAAAAACATAAAAAATAAGAAAAAGAGCCAGATTTTGAAAAATATTATTTGGTTCTTTTTTTATAGGATATAATGATGTTAGGACATAATTACAAAAATTAATAGGAGTGTTTAATATGGAAACATCACTAAATAAGAAAAAGATATTAATAATAGATGATGAAGAGGATATACTGAAGTTATTATCTATGGTATTAAAAAAAGAAGGTTTCGAAAATATATATACAGCTGAAGAAGCAGAAAGCGGACTTGATTTATTTGAAAGAGTTAATCCAGATATTATTCTTTTAGACATAATGCTACCTGACTCAGAAGGTTATGAAGTTTGTAAAAAAATTAGAAGAACATCTAATGTTCCCATTCTATTTATATCAGCAAAAACTGAAGAGATTGATAGGGTGCTAGGATTTGCACTAGGTGGAGATGACTATATAACAAAGCCATTTAGTACTAAAGAGGTAGCCTATAGAATAAAAGCTCACTTAAGAAGAAGCAATTATAATGGTGAAGAAGAAAATAAAAGTACTATATTAAATTTTGGTCCTTTTCAAATAAATGAAGAGAAAATAGAAGTAAGGAAAAATGGAGAACTAATAGATTTAAAACCAAAAGAATATAGAATGTTTTTATATATGGCAAAGCATCCTAATCAAATTATGAGTAAGGAGAAATTGTGTAACGAAATATGGGGAGAAGACTATATAGGTTTTGATAACACCATAATGGTGCATATAAGAAGGTTAAGAGAGAAAGTTGAAGAAGATCCATCTAAACCTAAATATATTATTAATGTAAAAGGTTTAGGATATAAGTTTGTTTTAAAGGATGAATAATTATGAACTGGAAGATAACAGGAAGGTTTATTATAACTGTAGCTTTAGTTTCTATCATTGTGATAGTTATCAATATTATCGGTGGAATCACTTTTCTAATTACGAAAAGTAAAAGCGATATAAATATAACAAAAGACACTAGCTATTCTTCACCAGAGGAGTTTACAAGAGGGTTTGCAGAGTATCTGATAGGAGATAAAGAAAAAATATATGTAAATAGTGATGGAAAAAAGTTTTTAAAAGAAGAAGA
This sequence comes from Gottschalkia acidurici 9a, assembly GCF_000299355.1. Taxonomy (NCBI): domain Bacteria; kingdom Bacillati; phylum Bacillota; class Tissierellia; order Tissierellales; family Gottschalkiaceae; genus Gottschalkia; species Gottschalkia acidurici. The sequence continues at coordinate 579,489 of NC_018664.1, forward strand.
AGCATGGATACAAATTCTAGATGAAGAAGGAAATGAAGTTTATAGTTATGAAAAGCCTGATAAAGTTAAAGATCACTATACACCTATGGAATTGATACATTCATATAAATATCTTACTAAAGATAGTATGTCTACCATATTTGTAGCAGAAAAGAAATTTGAAAACAAAAGTTATAGTTATATCATAGGATTTCCATCCCAAAGGATAGAGCGAAATGTTATTACTTATGATAAGTATAATTTAAGGAATAGTTTTAAGAGTGCAATTTATATAATTTTATTTGTAGATGCAATTATAGCCTTAATATTTGGATATTTATTTAGTAGAAGACTTACTAAACCATTAGTAAATATTATAGATGATGTTAAGACCCTGTCAGAGGGAGAGTATAATTTAAGAAGAGATGAAAGAGGAACTTATAAAGAAATTTATTACAGCATAAATAACTTATCTGAAAAACTTAGAAGTAACGAAGATGAAAGAAAAAAATTAGATAAAATGAGAGAAGAATGGATATCAAATATTTCTCATGATATAAAAACCCCTCTGGTATCAGTAAAAGGTTATGCTGAAATTTTATCTAGTGAAGAATATAATTGTACTAAAGAGGAAGTAAGAGAGTACAGTAAAATAATAGAAGATAAGTCTAACTATATAAAAGACCTTATAGATGACCTAAATCTAAGTACTAGATTAAAGAATAAAGTACTTGTTCTGAATTTAAAAAACACCAATATTGTAAGTTTAGTTAGGGGAGCTATAATAGATATTCTAAATAATCCGCAAACTAGTAATGTAAATATTGATTTTTCAGCAACAAGGGAAGTTATTGAAAAAGATGTAGACGAGATATTAATAAAAAGAGTTATTACTAATATGCTATATAACGCTATAGTGCATAATGATAAAAATGTAGATATAGAAGTTAGAGTAGAGAAAAGAGACAAAATTTATATTTTCATAAAAGATAATGGAAAAGGGATCAAAAAAGAAGAGCTTAAGTATATCTTTGAAAGATATTATCGAGGAACAAATACAGGAAAAAGGCATAAAGGTTCTGGGCTTGGAATGGCTATAGCAAGAGATATTATAGAAACACACGGTGGAGTCATAAATATAGAAAGTGAGATTGGAGTAGGAACTAAAATTGAAATAATTCTTTAAAATCCTATATTGTATCCTTTATCTTAAAGAAAGATAGAATTATTAAGAAAATATAAAAAAGACACTATTGTTACCTAATAATAAAAAAATAGAAATGGGAAAGCTAAAATTCAGCAGTTATAGTAATGCAATAATGTACTATACAGTTTTAAATTCGAGGATGTATAATTCATGGTAATACTTTGAGAGGAGTTTTATTTATGAATATTACATCTTTTTTAATATATTGTATTATTGTAACATTCACACCTGGACCCGCAAATATTGAGATACTATATATAGTAAATAACTTTGGGGCGAGAAAGGCAATGGAATACACATATGGAGCCACTACTGCCTTTAGTATACTCCTTGTTATTTCAGCTATATTAAATACTACCCTCATGACTATAGTACCAAAGATTTTAGTCTTTATGCAGATAATAGGAGGTATATATATGCTTTATCTTGCTTACAAAATATATAAAAATGATACATCAAAATCAATTGAAAAACATTCTGCTACTTTTATGTCTGGCTTTCTTATGCAGTTTGTTAATCCAAAAATTTTGATGTTTACAATGACCGTGATTCCAATGTTTATTACACCATACTATCAATCATCAGTTATACTAAGTATATCTGTTATAACCATAACAATTATTGGGTTTCTATCATTTATCACTTGGTTGCTATTTGGTACAATATTCAAAAGATTTTTAAATAAATATGAAAAAATTATTAATATAATTATGGCGTTATTTTTAGTCTATTCTGCGATAATGATATCAGGAGTATTTGAGCTTATTTAAGAGGTGATTTGCATGGAGAAATTTATATATAAGAAGTCGGCAGGGGTTACTGTACTATCAGCAAGCCTTAAGGACTTTGCATATAAAAAACATTGTCATAAAGAGTACGCCCTAGGTGTAACATTGCGCGGTATACAGCAATATAATTTAGATGGAAGCTTACAGTCATCATATCAAAGTGGAATTATGCTTTTTAATCCTGAGCAGTCTCATGACGGTAGATCACAGGACAAAACAGGAATTGACTATGTAATGGTTTATATTGATCCAAATATGTTCCTAGATATACTTGAGAAAAAAGAAATAGTCTATTTTTCTTCTCCTATTGTTTATGACTGTAGACTTGAACAGAGTATATTAAACTTATCTAATGCAATATTAAATGAAAAAGATGAAGCTTTATGCAGTGAATTACTTTTATCTCTTGCAGACAATTTATCTAAGGCTGACATTAGTACAGTATACAGAAAAGATGATGCTACAATTAAAAAAGCAAAGGAAATGATATATTATAACTTGGAAAGTACACTAAGACTGGACGACATTTGCAAAGAACTTAATATGTCAAAATTTAAATTTATTAGATTATTTAAAGCGAGCACTGGAATCCCACCATATCAATATTTCTTAAATTGTAAGGTAGAATTTGCAAAACAATCAATAGAAAAGAACAAAGATATTTACTCTGCTATATCAGAATATGGTTTTGTTGACTTAACTCATTTAAATAAGCACTTTAAAAGAATATATGGAGTAACAGCATTTGAATATATGTCACATTTAAAATGAACGGAAATATTGACATATGAAATTTTAACTATAATCCTTAAATATAACAAAGAAAGTCATATGAATTAAAACTACGTTAAAGGCTCATCCTAAACATAATAAAAGTATTTATATTTACTAACAAATGTTTAAATAGGAGATTAACAATGGAGAACAATGATTTAATTAAAAAAGTATATGAAACTAGTGATAAATATAATGTTATATTAAAGGGAAATATCAAGATCAAAGGAGATCTTAATTGTATATTATTTGCTCATTATTGTAAGAGTACGTTATTTTATAAAGATTTTTTAATGTTCTTAGTGATACCTTCAAAGTCAACAGAGCTGCAAATAGAAACTTAAAAGAAATAAAAAGGATTATAAAGTTATATGGTTATGATAAGGTTTGGACTAAAGGCATATTTTCATTATATGGAGATCTAAGACCTTTGGCGGTGGAAGCAGGACTTGGAAAGTGGTCGGAATGTGGAATAATCTCTAATGAAAAATACGGAACTAACTTTTTAATTACGGCAATATTTTATCAATAGCAAATTAGTCTAATGATTAGATTTTTAAATGAAAAGAAATACACTCAGATTCTAATGAATAGCATATAATAAGATAATTTTATAAAAAGTTTGATACTTATTCTTGAAAAACAATATTGTCAATATGATAATATCAAAAAACTAAGGGGGATAGTGAGAATGAGTGTATTCAATGGGAAAAGATTGCCTATAGAAATATTTAAAATGACAGAAGAGATTATAGATAAAATAAGAAGTGGATGGTATTCAGATGAGTACTTTAATAATACTTTAAGAGTATTAACATCATTATCAAAAGAAGGCTATAAGTTTGGAGATAAAGAAAATGACTTGAACGGTATAGTATCTGTTAGAGAAGTGGAAAATGGAGACATTATTGTAGAAATGCAATTTTTCACAAGAAGAAAGCCATTTTCTTTAGTTGTAGGAGTTGATGAAGCTTTAGCAATATTAAAAGTGGGCACAGGATATAGAGATGAAGATGGAATATTTATAAATACCTTTGAAGAATTAGAGATAGAGGCTATCCAGGATGGTAATATTGTAAGTTATGATGGAAATCCCCTAAATATAAAACCAGTACTAAAAATAAGAGGAAAGTATAGATATTTTGGACATTTAGAAACTACTATACTAGGGGTATTGTCAGTACCTACAAGGGTAGCTACCAATGTATATAATGTACTAATGGCGTCTAAGGGAAAGCAAATATTATTTTTTCCTGCTAGATTTGATCACTATAAAATGCAAGGTATAGATGGATACGCTTACTGGATAGCAGTTCAAAGATATAAAATGGATTTTGGAATAGATGCTAAAGCTTCTGTATCCACTCATGAGCAAGGTGACTGGTGGGGTGGAAAAGCAGGAGGAACAATTTCTCATTCAACAATAGCTTGTTTTTTAGGAAATACTGCTGAGACTATGGTACAATTTGCAAGACTAATGCCTATAGAAGTTCCAAGAATAGCATTAGTAGATTTTCATAATGACTGCATAGGAGAAAGTATAAAAGTAATTAAAGCTATGTGGAATGAATTTTGGAAAAATTGGAGGATAGGAAATAAGGAAGAAGCTGAAAGATACAGATTGTTTGGAGTAAGACCTGATACTTCTCAAAATATGAGAGACGAATCAGTAGAGCCTTTATTCGTTAAAGAACTTGATAACGGAGTTACTCCAAGATTAGTTTATAACATTCGTAAGGCAATAGATGCTTATTGGGAAGAGTTAGTGAAGGATTACAACTATATTGATATGAGTGAGGCAACTGCTTTAGCTAAGGTGTTTTGTAATGATATAAAGATAGCAGTTACAGGTGGATTCAATGCAGATAAGATTAGCAGGTTTGAAGAGATTAATGCTCCAGTAGATATTTATGGTGTAGGATCAAGTTTACTTGAGAATTCTAGCTGTAACGGAACAAATAATGATTATACAGCAGATATTGTAAGAGTAAAAGTGAATAGCAAATTCTATCCATTATCTAAAGTAGGTAGAAGTGTTTGTTATAACGAAGATCTAGAGATTATAGACACTAATAATTTGTGGAATTAATAAGATTATAAATAAGATAATTTAGAAAAAATAATTATTTAAATAAAAAATAGATCAGTTAAATTATTAGTCTTTACTAGGATATATGCTAGAGTTGAAGTAACTTTTTTCGAATAGTATACTTGTATAGAAAACATAAGATTTTATATTAAAGCAAGTTATTAATAGGAAGAGGTGTAAACTAGCATGAGTAAGGTAGAGCAAAATAATACAATTGAGTTTCGCTATGCAGAAAGAGCAGATGTACCTCTAGTTTTTAAATTTATAAAAGAACTAGCTGAATACGAAAAAATGTTAGACGAAGTTGTGGCTACAGAAGAGCTCTTACATGAATGGCTATTTGAAAAGAATAAAGCAGAAGTTATTATTGGAAAGGTTAACGGAATTCCAGTTGGCTTTGCACTATTCTTTCATAACTTTTCTACATTTCTTGGACGTGCAGGTATTTACTTAGAAGATCTATATGTAAGACCAGAATTTAGAGGTAAGGGATATGGAAAAGCATTTCTAAAGAAATTAGCCGAGATTGCGGTAGAAAGAGGATGTGGACGTTTAGAATGGTGGTGCTTGGATTGGAATAAACCTAGCATTGACTTTTATCTATCTCTTGGTGCAGAGGCAATGGAGGATTGGACGGTATATAGAATTACAGGAGATGTACTTAAAGACTTAGCAAGCCAATAACTTTTCAACTAATATACTAAAACACCAGTAACGGTAGTCACTGGTGTTTTAAACTTTCTATTTTAGAAATTCTGTTACATTAAATTGATTTTTAGCTAGAACTCCTTTTAACTTAACTGTATCTCCTGGCTTTATAAATGCTAGTTCTTTTGAGACTGAAATATTTGTAATATATATAATATCATCTTGTTGTGATTTGATGAGATATACTGTATTTCCATCTATAACTACATTATTGACCTCAGATACAACTATAGTCTTTTCCTCTACAGACTTATTGTCTTGAACTAACGAAGAGTTTATCTTGTTATAATTAGAAACGACTTCCGATATACTGTTGCCTGTAGCTACCTTCTGATAACTTTGAGCATCTACTAATGCAAACATTTTTGTTAATCCTGCATTATCTTTTAAAGACATGAAATAAGTCGGTCTGTCATTTACATTTATTAATATAGGGAAAGTTGCCTTATAATTTTTCTCTTGAACAGATCCAGCGGCACTATCCATTACAGAGTATTCCTCTGCTGATGAAACAGGATAAAACTTAGTTTCTTTAGTTCTCATGTTTACTAATACAAAACCTATGTTAGACTCATCAGATATAACTGAAGTTATACCAGTATATAGATATATATCTTCATCTATAGATAAATAGTTATATCCTTCAGTAGGAACAGTAACTCCTTCTTGTTTAAATTTTGAATTTAAGAAGCCATTTTGATACTTTCCATTATACTCTAATTGATCTAAAACTAAATCAGCTGAATATACCCTGTCAATCCAAGTTGGAACATTCTCCTTATTATATTCTTCAATTTTTCCATTAGTAGCGTCTACTACAAGTAAAGATTTTAGATCCTTACCTCCAAATAAGCCTATCTTAGGTTCTAATACTGAAACTATCCAGTATGGATTTCCTTTATCATCTATTTCAAAGTTTACATCTTCAAAAATATAAGTTGGATAAGCAAATCTTATATGTCTTAATATATCTCTCGAAAATTTGTCACTAAAAGAATATTTTATTGGCTTATCTAGTTTATTTAAATTAGCTTCCTGAGTAACCATATCAACACTTATATAGTATGGTATACCTTTATTCCTATTAGAAAACCATTTAAACAAGCTTGAATATTCTAAAGGAGAAACTCTTACGGGTTTTCCAGCTATGTTTACCTGGCTATAACTACTATCTATGTTATATTGAGAGACTAGATTACCCATTTCTCCCATCTTTCTCGAACCTAGTTTTTGAGCTGTATCTCTATCAACAGTAGGTAGTTGATTAAAGTCAACTTGTTTAACATCTTCTGAGAACGTACTCTCTTTTTTATCTAATAGATTAGCATATTTCTTTGCATTAAATATAGGTGATGAGAATACCCTTCCAAATACAACAACTATAATAAGAGCAAAAATAATTATAAAAAAATATTTTGATATTCGATGACTGCTACTTTCAGCTGAAGTTGGATTTGGTAAGTTTACTATTGCGAAGATAGCTAATACAGGAATTAAACTGATATAAAAGCTCTCCGAGTATATATTAATTGGTGGTAGAAATATATAGTACAGTACCAAAGTCAATAGTAATGCTAATAAATTTAACTTAATCCTAAATTTACTCAATGTTTACACTCCTTTGTCATGTTATTTTGTTCATATACTTAATATAGATACTTTCTTAAACAGTAGAATTATAAGACAATCCGAAAGTATATGAAAAGTCAATTATATATTCATTGTATAGGATAATACAAATTTGTAAAAGAGAAAATTAATACATATTTGACATATGTCATATTTAATAAAGGACTGAATAAATAGAGGAATAAGAATTTTATTGTAGAAATACATAAAGTTAGGCTTATTTTATAAAAGAATAATGGTTTACATACTAAAGAGGAGGATTTAGTTGAAAAAAATAATGATTTTATTAACAGTGTTTATTACAACAGCATCTTTTTTTGGAGTATCTTTTGCTGAAGGAAATAATGCTAATAGAAAGTACATAAATACTGCTAATGCTGAAAAAAAAAGTAGATGCTTATAGCAAGAAAGATACTAAAAGTGTTGAAAAGAAAAAGATACCTGTATTGATGTATCATCATATATCAAATGAAGTAAATTCAACTTTAGCAGTTACACCAGAAAAATACTTAGAAGATATGATTACACTTAAAGAAGCTGGCTATGAGGCAATTTTTCTAAAAGATCTAGCACTTTATTTAAAAGGATCAAAAGAATTACCTGAAAAACCAATTGTTATAACTTTTGATGATGGATATTATTCAAACTATGAACATGCCTTTCCAGTTGCTAAAAAAACAGGAATGAAATTTACAGTTTCTATTATCGGTTGGTCTGTAGGAAGAAGTACCTTTATTGATAATAGTAACCCTATAACACCTCACTTCACATGGGATCAAGCTAAGATAATGTATGATAGTGGGTTAGTAGATATTCAAAATCATACATTTGACTTACATTCTCGACCAGGATTAAGTTATGGCTATTCTAATTCTTGTGAAGTAGGTGTCTTACCTTTACAAAATGAGGGGTTTTCTGAATATGAATTAAGACTAAAAGAAGATTTAACGAAACTTAATATGGAGATAAACTCAAAGCTTGGCTATACTCCGACATTTTTAGTTTATCCATACGGTGCATATAATAAAGATACAGAGCATATTGTGGCCAAGCTTGGATTTCAAGGAACAGTTACTATAGCTAATGGGGTGCGTGAATTTAAAGACTTAAAAGATCTTAGAGAAATTCCTAGGCTTAATGTAACAAACGATTTAAGAGAATCGGAATTAATTTATGCAATAGAAAACTTACCACTAAAATAACAAGTATATTCATAATTTAACAAGAGATTAGACTGGAAGTGAGTAACTTGAAACATTTAAAAAGAATAATAGGTGCTTCAATTATAGTTGCATTAGCTTCACAAATTAATATTGGAATACTAAATACTGATTTTAGAGTTTCAGCAGGTATAATATTCTTTGCATTATTTCTTTTTCACTATAAAGATATGAAACCTATTCCAATGAGTTTAATATCAGGTATAGCAGTGTACATTCTTAGAGTGATAGTTTGTATCTTAGGAAAAGATGATCTTAAAGATGTTATATTTTCATACCAATTAGAGATTTTATTTTATACTTTTTATGGAATTGTATATTCATTATTAATTAAAAAAATCAATAGAGATAGAATCAACAAACTGGTATTTGTTTTAATAGTTAGTGATCTATGTGCTAACTTAATAGAGATCCTTGTGAGAATTATAGTAGAAGATGCACAGTTTAATCAGAAGATTATTATAACCCTGTTATTTGTGGCCATAGTACGTTCTAGTATAGTGTGGCTTGTATTAACTGGACTCAAGTATTATAAAATGCTTCTTATAAAAGAAGAGCATGAGAAAAGATATACAAAACTTTTATGGTTAACTGCACAGTTAAAGCTAGAGATGTACTGGATGGAAAAGAATATGGATAATATAGAAAGAATTATGTATAACTCTTATGAACTATTTGAAAAAATTAGTCTTAGAGAAAATGAAGATAGTTGGGCAAATAGAGCAGTAACTATTGCTAAAGATGTTCATGAAATAAAAAAAGAATATGAACTAGCTATTCGTGGTATAAAAGAACTTACAGAAAATAAACTCCAAGATGAGGGAATGAAGTTCAAAGATATCATTAGAATATTAGATGAGACTATGAAGAGAGAAATAAGACATTTAGATAAAAATATAGAACTAGTTTTTCAAGTTGAAGAAAATTTTTATACTTCAAAACACTACTATCTTATGTCAGTATTTAGAAACTTAATTATGAATGCTATAGATTCAATACCTGAGTCAGACAAGGTTGGTAAGATTAACTTTATTCATAAAGTTCAAGAAGGACAACATATTTTCATAATTTCCGATACTGGATGTGGAATAGATTATGAAGACTTAGAGCATATTTTTTCACCTGGATTTTCAACTAAGATAAATTATAACACGGGTCAAATTAATAGAGGACTAGGCTTAAGTGTAGTTCAAGATATAGTTGAAAGACACTTTGAGGGGAGAGTTACTGTAGATTCTATAAAAGATAAAGGGACAACATTTCATGTTTATATACCAAGGAACTCTGTGGAGGTGGATTCTGATGAACATATTCATTGTTGAAGATGATAATAACATTATTAGAGTTCTAGAGAAAATAATAAAAGATAGAGAATTAGGAACTTTATTAGGTTATGCTAATGATGGAGTTACTGGTCTAGAAGAGATACAAGCTCAAAAGCCTGATATAGTTTTAGTGGATTTACTAATGCCAGGTAAGGATGGAATAAGCTTAGTAAGAGAAGTACGATCTATACATCCTAATATACAATTTATTATGATATCACAAGTATCCTCTAAAGATATGATAGGTAAGTCGTATGAGAGTGGGATAGAATACTTTATTTCAAAACCTATTAACGCTATTGAGATTGAAAGTGTTATTCGTAAAGTACAGGATAAAATAGATATGAATAGAAAACTAAATCAAATCCAAAGTTTGTTTATTAAAGACAACAACAATAGTGAAATAGAAAAAGAATTTGATAGAGTTGAAAACATAAAAAAGATAATGCAAAGAATTGGAATTATGGGTGAGTCAGGAAGTCAAGATATCATCAATATAACGAAGTATTTAATTGATACAAAACAAAGTACGTTTGGATATACTGCCAAAGAGCTTTGCAGTAAATTCACTGACCAACCCAAGACTATGGAGCAAAGAATTAGAAGAACAGCTACTGTTGGTATGATAAATCTTGCAAATATAGGAATAGAGGACTATATGAATGAGATATATAATGAATACTCCAATGGATTATATAATTTTGAACAAATAAAAATAGAGATGGACTATATAAGGGGCAAGAGTAACAAAAGAGGAACGGTAAACGTGAAGAAATTTATTGATGGGATGGTTTTCTACAGTAATAGAAATGAATAAAAAGGTTGGATAAGAGCAAGAATTCTTATCCAACTTTTTTATTACATGGCTAACTACAAAAAGATATAAATATTTAGAGTGATTTTTTGAAACTTTTTGAAGGTTTGTGAAGGTCATAAATTATAATTGAATTGAGATCTCAAAAAACGTGTTTTAAATTTATAAAAGGGAGGAAGATTGCTACTATGGAAACAATCAAACTAATAGTTGACTCCATAAATACTATATTGTGGGACTATATACTGATAGTTGCTTTAATGGGTATAGGTATTTTTATGACTGTGAGACTTAAGTTTCCACAGTTTACTAGGTTATTTCCAGCGTTGAGGAAAATGTTTTCCGGACTAATGAATAAAGAGCCAGTAGAAGAAGGAAAAATGACACCTGTTCAAGCTTTATCGACGGCAGTGGCAGCTCAAGTTGGTACAGGTAATATAGTAGGAGTAGCTACAGCTATAGCATCAGGTGGGCCTGGAGCTGCATTTTGGATGATGGTATCTGCATTCTTTGGAATGTCGACTATATTTAGTGAAGCAGTTCTAGCTCAAAAGTATAGAGAAATTAAAGATGGACAATTAGTAGGTGGACCTGCATACTATATAAAAAATGGTCTAAATTCTAAAGGATTATCCTTATTTTTCGCAATAGCTTGCATATTTGCATTAGGTATAGTTGGTATCATGGTACAATCTAATTCAGTAGCTGGATCAGTTAGTGATGCATTTGGAATACCGACTATTGGTATTACAATAGTACTTACAATGGTTGTGGCGCTTATATTAATGGGTGGAATGGGAAGAATAGCATCTTTTGCAGAAACAGTAGTACCAATTATGGCTCTGGCATATATACTTGGAAGTTTATTAATAATTTTTTTCAATATAGAAAATTTTATTCCTGCAATAAAAAGTATCTTTATAGGAGCATTTTCACCTAAAGCAATAGGTGGAGGGGCACTTGGTATTACAATTCAACAAACTATTAGATATGGTTTATCAAGAGGACTTTTTTCAAACGAAGCTGGTATGGGATCAACTCCACATTCACATGCTGTAGCTGATACTGATCATCCAGCAGAACAAGGTTTTACTGCTATGATAGGAGTATTTATATCTACATTCCTGATTTGCTTATCAACAGTTATGGTTAATCTTACATCACAATCATATAATCCAAATATATCAGCAGTTGAAATGAATGCAACAGCAACTATAATGACACAAAGTGGATTTGCCTCAGGATTTGGTTCGTTTGGTGGAATGTTTTTATCTATATGTTTATCATTTTTTTCACTTACTACAATAGTAGGATGGTACTTCTTTGCTGAATCAAATGTTAAGTTAGTATTTAATTCTAAAGCTAAAACATTAAAAACATTCAAATTTTTAGTTATAGTAGCATTAGTAATAGGGACTTTAATAGATGCTACATTTGTATGGAAGCTAGCAGATATGTTCATGGGTATAATGGCTATACCTAATATCATAGCACTATTCCTATTATCTAAAGAGGTTCGAAAAATACTTGATGATTACGATAAAAAGCATATAGCTAAAGATTTTGCTAAGAAAGGTGTTTAACTAGAAAAAACTTATTGAAGAGTTATTGCACTTATAACAGAAGAATATTCTATTGATTTTTATATGAAAAGTAGCTACTGATAATTTAAATTATCTTATAGCTACTTTTAAAATTATAATTTTGTGAATCAATAAGCCTTAAATGTAAGACATATTACGTACAAGTGGATTGTTTACATGCTAATTGAACTTATAGTTGTAAACATTATAAACAAAGATCAAATTTTTGTTATAATGTTCATATATGATGGGCTAAGAACAAAGGTTAAACTTTATAGCTGTACTACTAAAACACATCAGTAGTGAATACATTAATAAAATACAAGGATTAAATACTAGGAGGTATATCATGGCAAAATATAAGTGTAGTGTTTGTGGTCATATTCACGATGAAAGTAATGAATCAAGGTCGTTTTCGGAGTTAGAGGAATGTCCTATCTGCAAACAACCTGTAAATGTGTTCGAAAAAGTAGGAGAAGACATAGAAAAGTCTGAGGAAGATATAGAGATAATGTCAGAGGAAACTACAGATTTATCATATCCAAAAGAATATGCTCGTCAAGATAAATCATGTCGCTATATGTCAGAGATTCATAAGATGGCAGTTACAGGAGAGTCAATTATTGAGGCAATGGGAACACAGATGTCAATGCCTAGTTGGGATGATATTTTAGTATTAGGAGCACAATTGAACCCACCACCACTAGATGAGCATGCTCCAGTTATGACAACAACAGTGATAGGCAAAAATGCTAAAAAGCCAATGATATTAAGTAACCCTGTTTATATTTCACACATGTCATTTGGAGCTTTATCAAGAGAAACTAAAATAGCTCTTGCAAAAGGAAGTGCAATGGCTAAAACTGCAATGTGCAGTGGTGAGGGGGGAATTTTACCAGAAGAGATGGAGGAATCCTATAAATATATATTTGAATATGTACCTAACCTTTATAGTGTAACGAAGGAAAATTTGCAAAAAGCAGATGCTATAGAAATTAAGATTGGACAGGGAACAAAACCTGGTATGGGTGGACATTTACCTGGTGGCAAGGTAACACCTGAGATAGCAGAGATTAGAAATAAACCACTTGGACAAGATGTTATCAGCCCTTCAAAGTTCTCAGATATTAATACAAAAGAAGACTTGAAGGAGTTAGTTTCAAAACTGCGTACAGAGTCTGGTGGAAGACCTATAGGAATTAAAATAGCAGCTGGACGTATTGAAAGAGACATGGAGTATTGTGTATTTGCAGATCCAGACTTTATTACTATAGATGGAAGAGGAGGAGCTACAGGAGCTAGTCCTAAAATAATTAGAGATGCTACTAGTATGCCAACTATATATGCACTATACAGAGCAAGAAAATACTTAGATTCAGTTCGTTCAGATATTTCACTTATAATAACAGGTGGACTAAGAGTATCTGCAGACTTTGCAAAAGCTATAGCTATGGGAGCTGATGCAGTAGCAATAGCATCTGCTGGATTAATAGCAGCAGCATGTCAGCAGTATAGAATTTGCGGAACAGGAATGTGTCCTGTTGGAGTGGCAACACAAGATCCAGAACTAAGAGAAAGATTAAAAGGAGAAGCGGCAGCTAAGAGAGTTGCAAACTTCTTGAATTGTTCCTTAAATGAGCTTAAAACTTTTGCTAGAATAACAGGACATGACAATATTCATGACATGTCAGTTGAGGACTTATGTACAATTAATAGAGAAATTTCAGAATTCACAAATATTAGACATGCATAATCATAAAGGCAAATTATAATTATAAACTATAGTTTTAATATAGAATCCCTCCACTTTACTTAAGTTGGAGGGATTTTTCATTAGAGATTAATTAAAGGACAGTCATAAGTAAATGCTAACTAATAGGATTATAAAGGTTTATATGTTCTATATTTCGATACAATCTCATATAATACAATAGTTGTAAGAAAGGAGGGTGAAATATGGAAGATGTAAAAAAAGATTCGAAAGAAAATATAGCATTAAAGAACTTTTTTAGATTTGACAGAATGATTACACCTGCTATAATACAAATTGTTTTCTACATAGGCTTGGCAGCTTCTGTACTAATAGGATTAGGTCAAATTATTACAGGAATAGCCTCTCGTGGAGGTAGTATTCAAATTTTTACTGGAATTATAGTATTAGTCATTTCACCTATAATAGTTAGAGTTTATTGCGAACTTCTGATAGTTATATTTAAAATTCATGAGTCACTTGGGGAATTAAAAGATAAGCAATAAAGTATAGTACAAAAAAACACCTCAAAATCATATGATTTTGAGGTGTTTTTAGTTTATATAATGAATATAGAAAGATATACTTTGAAAATAAAATATAAAGATTCTTAGGTTAATAATTATTTATTTCCCTACTTCATATTTTTAGGAATTTGATTAAGATTTCTTTCTTCAATATACAACTTGCCATTATCCTTAAGAATATTTTGATAATCCTTTAATTTTGTTTTTGCTTCTTCATCTGAGCTATATTGACCTAATTCATAGAGATATGTTCCTTTGTTATCCTTTAATACTCTAAGGTTCTCTATTTCAAATAATACTTCCTCAAGAGATGCAAATTCTTCTCCTTGTTCATAAGAACTAGTTCTTATAGAATATAGCTTTTGCTCTATAACTTTTTCAGTATTTTCTGAAATCTTTATCTGCACATAAGCTGGATTTTTGTACTCTTCTACTTTGAAATTAACTGGTTGATTAAATACTATATTAAATCTCTGTTGAGAATCATCTAGAGTTATTAACTCATAGACATCTTTAATATATTTACTTTTTTTAAGTTCTTCAAAATATTCTTTTGCTGAAAATCCTCTTGCACCAGATATAGAAAACTCCATTGTATAAGGTGCTTTTTTATAATCAACATTAAAATGTGGAGCTATTTGTTCACTCTCTTTATCAAACCCACTAAAGTTTATTGTGATAATATCGGACTTATTTTCTTGATCTAAAGATATAAAGTTTACATCAATGCCATCTGTTACTTTGCCGCCTTGGGATTTTCCATTATTAAATTGAAGTATGTTAACTAGTGTGCCTAGAACAGGGATATCTTCAAGACTATGTGCAAAAGATGGAGAGACATTTATACCTAGAGTAAATATTCCTATTGATGCGGCTACTGATACAAGCCCATTAACTATTCTTTTTTTATTTCTAGTATTCTTTTTCATATCATTTTCCCCCTTTGATATTGCTCTGTTAATTGTTTCATCTAAGTTATCAGGTATTTTTATATCTGAGTAAGTTCTTTTTAAGTCATCTACACTATTTTTCAAAACTTTCGCCCTCCTTTAGTTCTATCTGTAAAAATTCAATAGCTTTATAAAGCCGAGTTTTTACCGTACTCAAAGGAATATCTAGAATATCGGAGATATCTTTCAGCTTCAAATCCTGAAAGTATCTCAATGTTATAACGGTCTTGTAGTTATAGTCTAATTTTTCTAAAGCTTCTTTTAAGTCTATATTTTCGAAGATATTTATTTCTTCATCTTTAAAATTTTCAATAGTTTCATTATCTAAATATAAAGTTTTTTTAGACTTATTTATAAAGTTTATTGAACAATTAATAACTATACGGATAAGCCATGTATTAAAATATTCTGGATGATTTAGCTTATTTATAGATATATACGCCTTATATACTGCTTCTCCGATAATATCAAGAGCGTCTTGCTCATTGTGCACATAACTATATGCAATTCTATATAAATCTTCTTTTTTACTATTTAAAAGGGTAGTAAAGCTTTCAGTGTCTCCCTTTATTGCTTTAATAACTAATTTTTTCAGGATAACCTCCTCCTTATAAACAAAATATGAGCTCATTTTTATTATCTACTTATTAGACCATCATGTAGTTGAAAAAGTTTTAATAAATTATATAATTATATTTTTTGTACTAGGGTAGTAAATGAAATAGTTATTCATATACTTTGTATTAAGTTCATAGGTTTCAAGTATAGTCAGTATACACATTGTAATTAGTATAAAAATGCTATTTTTTATGAAAAAGAATAGTATATAAGAGATGAATACCAAGTTTACAGATAAATCAAATATACAAATTAATTATAAATAGTGATTTGTTACCTGAAAATAAATGTAGTGGAAAAATCACTATGTTTATATTAGTATATACTTTATATATAGTGTACATAGGGGTGATGTCATGGATAATATCAGAAAAAAATATCAAATATTAATTTTAATTATAGTATTAGTTATGGGAATAATTATCGGTGTTATATACCTTTATAGTATGAAAAGTGTAGAAGATATCTATGAGCAATACGCAGAAGAGAGTATTATAGATGTAAAAAAGTCATTTATTAAAGATAATGTAAATAATATAATATCAAATATTGAACAAAAAAAAGAAAAGAAGACTAAGTATTATAAACAGCTTACTGATAATTCATCAGAAATACTTGATGAATACTACCAACACTCACAAAATATATTTTTAGACTTATGTATTGAATATTTTAAATTTAAAGATAATAAAGATATTTTTTCCGTTTTAATATTAGATAAAGTGTCTAATACAATAATTTATGATAGAGATTACTCCAACTCTAATAAAGAGGCCAGCTATACTGAAAGAATAAGTCTTATGAAACACAATCTCTCTTCATACTTTCAAAATAGTTATGGACAGTATGATGTGTTCTGGGGAGTAAGTAAAGACTATATTGACGATATAATAAAAAAGCAAATTCATGATGAAATTCATAACTCAAAGTTCTCAAATGATGCTTATATATGGATAAATGAGGTTGTGAACTATGAGGGTGGAGACAATTATGCTATCCGACGTGTACATCCTAATTTAACTGATACAGAGAATGAATTATTATCTACAAATACAAAAGATATTAAAGGCAATCATCCGTACTTAACTGAACTTAATGGAGTAAAAAAGAATGGTGAGATATTCTTTAATTACTATTTTCAAAAGAAAAATAGCAATATTATTTCAGAGAAGTTAACTTATGCAAAACTATATAAAGAATATGATTGGATAATCGCAATGGGAGTTTATATGGATGATATTGAATCTTATGTCGAGAAGACAACAACAGAAAGTAAGCAGATTATTACTAGAATGGTTACACACATAGCTTTATGGATCATATGGATAATAATACTGATTATATTCTTTCTGACACTATTAGAAAAATGGTACTATAAAAATTATAATATGACACTAAATAAGGAAATATATATAGATCCTCTTACTAAAGCTTATAACAGACGAGCAGCTGTATCTCATATAAGCTCAGCTTTTAAAAATTTTAAAAAAACAGGTTTAAGTCCTGCGATAATCATGATTGATGTAGATGACTTCAAAAAGATAAACGATACTTATGGACATGATGCAGGTGATTTTGTCCTTATAAATATTGCTGAAATATTAAATAAGCATATAAGAAGTACAGATATCTTATGTCGATGGGGAGGAGAAGAATTTTTACTGATTTGTGATAGATTAAAAGCTGATGATGTCTTTTCATTTGCAAATAAATTATTAGATTCAATATCTCAGTTTGAATATGAAAGTAATGATAACAAATATAAAGTCACTATCTCTATGGGAGTTTCCTATTTTGATGATTTTGATAATGACTTTAACTCAGCAATTAAGCGAGCAGATGTCGCACTCTATAATGCAAAGAACCAAGGGAAAAATAGAGTTTGCATGTAAACTATAAAAAAGAGTTAAATATTTGGTTGAAATGATTGAATAATGAGCAAAGCCGTCAATCCATTATGGAGAGACGGTTTTATTTTACAGAAAGAGTGATATAATGAAGGTTAACTAAAGATTAGAACTAATAAAACAAGAGATTAAAATCTACAAGGATGTATATAGATATAAAAACATTATATATAAAATAACTATAAACAAAGCTTTAATAATAGAGAAGGGGGAAAATTTTATGATTAAAGAATATGTATATCATTTTTCTTCAGAAAATAAACCAGTAAAAAGGGTTAAGAAAGGTGATGTTGTTATATTTAAAACACTAGATTGCTTTAGTAATCAAGTACGTTCAGAAGAACAATTAGTTACATCAATTGACTTTAATAAAGTAAATCCAGCTACAGGGCCAGTGTTTATAGAGGATTCAGAAGAGGGAGATGTACTAGTAGTAGATATACTAGAAATTAAAGTTGAAGATGTAGGAACTATATCTACTTTACCAGAAACAGGCCCATTGTTTGATGAAGTAGATGGACTTAGAACTAAAAAAATCTCGATACAAGATAACAAGATAATATTTAATGATATTGAAATTACACCTAATCCAATGATAGGAGTTATAGGAGTTGCACCAAAAGAAGAAAGTATTCCTTGTGGGCTTCCTGGGGCTCATGGCGGAAATATGGACTGTAATAAAGTTATTGAAAAAAGTAGACTATATCTTCCTGTAAATGTAAAAGGTGCTCTATTTCAACTAGGAGATTTACACGCATCTATGGGAGATGGAGAAATTTGTGGTTCAGGAATTGAAATTGGTGGCGAAGTTACTGTAAAGTTAGATCTAATAAAAGACTTAGATCTAAAATGGCCAGTACTAGAAACAGAAGATACATGGTATGCAATAGCAAGTGATGAAGAATTTGAAAAGGCTTTAAAGTACTCATCACAACAAATACAAACGTTAATATCTCAAGCTTATGGGTGGGATAAAACAGACTCTTACTTATATATGTCAGCAGCAGGTTCTTTTGAGATTTGCCAAGGATGTAAACCGTCATCTTTTCCAGCGGTAGTACGATTTGGAGTACCAAAGATTTCAGAAAAGCCAAGACTAATATCGTATAAATAATAAGGGACAATAAACAAATTGTTAATTCAAACTTAAAAATTATGTTTATAGAAAATAACATTAAAGCAAAAATATAAAACCATGGTATTTTAATACCATGGTTTTATATTTTTATAATCTATTATGCAATTACTAACTAGAATTATTAAATATGGTAATACTATATTTAATAAATTTAAAATAAAAAGAGGTAATAACGTGTTTAATATTCTTGTTGTAGAAGATGATTTTAAGTTAAGAAAGTTGATGTGTACCGTATTAAATAAAAATGGATATCAGTCCTTTCCGGCAAAAGATGGATTGGAGGCACTTAATATTTTAGAGAAGCAATATATTGATTTGATAGTTTCAGATATTATGATGCCAAATATGAATGGATTTGAATTAACGGAAAGCTTGCGATCAGCAAATTATAATATGCCTATTTTAATGATAACTGCGAAAGAATCATTTCAGGATAAAAAGAAAGCATTTCTTGTTGGAGCAGATGATTATATGGTAAAACCTATTGATGTCAATGAAATGGTTTTAAGAGTAGGAGCTTTATTTCGTAGGGCAAAGATTACAAATGAACATAAGCTTACATTTGGAGAATTGACGTTAAATTATGATACATTCACAGTCCGTTCAAGTGGAGAAGAGATATTACTTCCACAGAAAGAATTTCTACTATTGTATAAACTAATGTCTTATCCAAATAAGATTTTTACTAGGCAAACACTGATGAATGAAATTTGGGGAATAGACTCTGAAACAGATATACGTACAGTAGATGTCCATATTAATAGACTTAGAGAACGTTTTAAAGAATGTAAAGAATTTGAGATTATAACTGTTAGAGGCTTGGGATATAAGGTGGTGAGGTCATAATGAAGCTATTTAATAGACTTTTTCCTGACTGGTGGTTGACACTGATTATCTATGTCTTTGTATTAATGATACTAGCATCATTAATTATGGCTGGAGTTTCACTTATGCTATTAAAGCTTGAACTGTTCACACTAGGAGAGCCAAATTTTATTGCTGGCGTAATTGCTTTTACTATCACTAGTATTTTATTAGGTACAATTATGACAGCTATAGTGGGAAAAAGACTTATGTCTCCTATAATTTTACTAACAAAAGCTACTAAAGAAATTGCAAAAGGTAACTTTGATGTTTCTGTACCTGAATATCCTGTACCTATAAACTTTGATCATCTGATTCAGGATTTTAATAAAATGGCTTTAGAGCTGAAGGGAATTGAAATGCTGAGAACAGATTTTATAGCTAATGTTTCTCATGAGTTTAAGACACCAATTGCTTCAATTAAAGGTTACGCTACTCTTCTTCAAGATGAAAACATTTCAACTGAGGAACGGCATGAATATACACAAATGATTATAGACAGTACTAACCAGCTTTCTAAGCTTTCATCTAATATTTTGAGCTTATCCAAGTTGGAGAATCAAGAAATCGTGATGGATAAAGCTCCATTTCAACTTGATGAGCAAATTAGACAAGCATTTTTAATGTTAGAGCCACAGTGGAGTCAGAAGAATATTCGAGTTTATCCTGAATTAAGTCCAGTTATTTATTGTGGAAATGCTGACTTAATGATGCAGATATGGCTAAATATCATTGGAAACGCAATAAAATTTACTAACGAATTTGGATCAATTTTTGCTGAGCTATATGTACAGAATAATGATATATATATTATATTTTCAGATACGGGTGTTGGCATGTCACCAGAAGTACAAGAACATATCTTTGAAAAGTTCTACCAAGGAAATCATAATAGATCTACAGAGGGAAATGGACTTGGTCTTTCCTTAGTTAAGCGTATTGTTGACTTATGTTATGGAACTATAGATGTTCAAAGTAAACCTAATATTGGGACTACATTTACTATAATTCTTCCATTTAAAGAGTAATATTAAAAATATTTCATAATTATTTTCAGCTGAGTTTATATTCAGTTTAACTTTATGAAATATAATTTAGCATATATCAAAAGCATATGATACTACCTGTAGTTATCATTTGAAGGAATCAATGCATTTTGGATAATACAAGCTAGAAAGGATAGATGATATGTTAGAGCTTAAACATATTAGAAAAACTTATAAAATAGGAGATATAGAAACAAAGGCACTCGATGACATAAGTGTAGCATTCCGTGAAAAAGAATTTGTAGCCATACTTGGTACAAGTGGTTCTGGTAAAACTACATGCTTAAATATTATCGGAGGGCTAGATAGATATGACTCGGGAGACCTTATTATTAAGGGAAAGAAAACTAAAGATTTTAAAGATAGTGACTGGGACGCATATAGAAATAATTCTATAGGATTTGTATTTCAAAGCTATAATCTAATTCCGCATTTAAGTATCGTTGCTAATGTTGAGTTAGGTATGACACTAAGCGGAGTTTCCAAAGAAAGAAAAAATGAACGTGCTATTGAAGTATTAGAACAAGTTGGATTGAAGGATCATCTTCATAAAAAGCCAAATCAACTTTCTGGTGGACAAATGCAACGTGTTGCTATTGCTCGTGCACTAGCAAACGATCCGGAAATTCTACTATGTGACGAGCCAACGGGAGCTCTGGATACCGCGACTAGTGTTCAGATCATGGAACTTATTAAAAATGTGGCAAAAGATCGTCTAGTTATTATGGTTACTCATAATCCTGAGCTAGCAGAACAGTATGCAGATCGTACTATTCGTTTTAAAGATGGTCATATTATATCTGATACGAATCGATATAAGGAAGATACGAAATCTGAAGGGTTTAATCTGAAAAAAACAAGCATGAACTTTCTAACGGCATTAAGTCTTTCGTTCAATAATATTCGTACTAAGAAAGGACGTACGTTTTTAACTGCATTTGCTTCTAGTATAGGAATAATTGGAATTGCTTTAGTCCTAGCCTTATCAAATGGATTCAATAAGCAAATTGATAGCTTTGAATCTACCACTTTATCTGGTTTTCCTATTATGATTAATCAGACAACTGCTAATATTGATATGGAACAGATGAGAGAGCAAAACAAAGAAGCACTTGGAAAAACTGAAAAAGAAGGCAAGTATCCAACTGATAAAGTGATTTATCCATACGATCCTAATGACAACAATATGATTCACACTAATGTAATTACAGATGATTATATGAATTATATAGAGAACATAGATTCATCACTTTTGTCAGGAGTTTCTTATACAAGACTTGTAAATATGAATATGCTTAATAAGGATATAAGTGGAGATGATGTGTCTGTTGTAAAATCTTCTTCAATTAACTTTACAGCTTATCCAACAAACCTTGATAAAAACAAAAAAAGTTATCTTGAAATGAATTATGATTTACTTGCTGGAAAATATCCAAAGGATATGAAAGATTTAGTGCTCATAGTTGATGGCTACAATAAGTTAGATATTTCTGTTTTAAAGGAATTGGGTATAGACTCTAATGCAGAAAGTATTAGTTTTGATGATCTTATAGGACATGAACTTAAAGTAGTTTTAAATGATGATTTTTATATTAAAAACGGATCACATTTTATAATGAATGCTTCTCCGGATGCATTGAAGGAACTGTATAATAGTGAAAATGCTATTACGCTAAAAATTTCAGGTATAATTCGTGCAAACAAAGATAATAAGTTAGAAGCTTTACCAGCCGGTATAAGTTATTCTGATGAACTTTCTAAGTTTTTTATAGAAGATGCAAAAAAATCTGATATTGTTAAAAGTCAAATGAATGCTGACTATAATGTTTTAACTGGAGAAAGTTTTGCTGAAGATTTAAAAGGCGCAAATACGAATATTCCATCAGGAAGCCCTGTAACAATGATGCAAAGTGCTGGTGGCAGTAATAAACCAATGACAAAAGATGATATGTTGTCTGTACTTGGAGCAAAAGGTACTCCATATATGATTTCATTATATCCTACAAACTTTACTGCAAAAGGTGATGTTATTAAGTATCTTAATGACTGGAATGAAGGCAAGCCTATTGAAGAGCAAGTATTATATACTGACATGGCTCATACTTTTTCTTCTCTTTCAGGTGGGATTATGGATGCTATAACATTAGTGTTAATTGCTTTCGCAGCAGTTTCTCTTATAGTATCATTAATCATGATTGGTATTATTACCTACATTTCTGTTCTCGAGCGTACGAAAGAAATAGGTATTTTAAGAGCACTCGGTGGTAGAAAGAAAGATATTACTCGTGTATTTAATGCCGAGACATTTATTATAGGTACTTTTTCCGGGTTACTAGGAATAGGAATTGCATATTTACTGACAATTCCAGTTAATATAATACTAGAAGACGTTACAGACTTAGTTAATGTAGCACAACTTAATCCGCTTCATGCTATTCTTCTAGTTGTTATCAGTGTTTTACTGACAATGCTTGGTGGAGCTATTCCAGCAAAGATGGCTTCAAATAAAGACCCTGTTGAATCATTACGTTCTGAATAAACTAATAAACAAAACCGCCAATCCACTTTTGGAAAGGCGGTTTTATTATATATAATTAGATTGTTGAATAACTATTTTTATCATCAGTAAAAGTACAGTTTTACATAACTTTAATATAAAAGCTTTAAAAAATTATAGTATATAATATTGTTATTTACTCGTTTCGTTATTTCTAAATTTAGCTATTTAACAGGATATAATATTTTAAGAATAAGTTATGGATTAGAAAATCCAAGATTATATGGTTTTAACAAATATAAGTCTCATGTAATGTGGACTATACTATTATATTTAATTGAAAAATTATTAGATAAAAATCAAGGGGTTAAGTGTAATAAGTTTTCTTTGAATAAATAAGAATCAATTTATATTAGTAAAACTTATACTCAGAAAAGTTAAATTATTTAACAACCTATAAAATAAATAAAAAGTGAACCTTTTATATAAATCAGACCAATACATTATGTAAGCAGCTTGCAAAACAAATTTTCAATTTAAATGCTTAGAAAGGAGGAAAAAATATTGTCAGACCAGTCAAAAGAAAAAGACTACGAGCTTTATAAGCATATAAAAGAGATGAGAGATGGCTCAATCGAATCTTTTGACTTTATTTATAATGAAACTAGTAGTGATGTTTATAGATTGATTTCAATGATTGTTTATAATCACATGGATAGAGAGGATATTATGAATGAAGTTTATGTTCAATTGTGGAGTTCAATTAATAATTATAACTTAGATAAACCTTTTCGAGCATGGCTTCATGGAATAACTATTCGTCAAATTAGTAATTTTAGAAGAAAAAATTGGCGTGTTTTTCGGATCTTTGAAAAACAACGTTCAATGCTAAGTAGAGAGGATATGAGTTATGAGCCAAACATTGTTCACTCTGAATTAGAAAGTAAAATAATGGAGTTGATTAATAGTTTATCAGATAAACTAAAAGCAGTAATAGTTTTAAGATACTGTTATGATTATTCACTGCAAGAGATTGCAGATATATTAGAAGTACCTTTGGGAACGGTAAAATCAAGACATCACTCGGCTTTGAAGCAGTTAAAAAGGCGGATAGATTTAATAAATAATGTGGATGGAGGTCGCGAAGATAAAGAATGGATATTGAAAAAAATTAAAAGAACAATTGTCAAACTATGCTGACAGCATAGAGTGTCCTGAACAAGCATATTTTAAAACACGAAACTTGTATATAAATAATGTTATTAGAAAAGGAGAGCAAAGATTTATGAAAAAGAAAATTATATTAAGTACCGCAGCTTTAGCAATAGCAGTAATACTTCCTTTAGGGGCACTTGCAGCGCCACGTATTATTGAAGCGTTTAAAACAGTAATTATTCAAGAGGAAAATGTTGATATGAAATTATCGGAATATATTCCAGACAGTTCTAACCTTACTTCTGTTCAACAAACAGCTTTAAACAAAATTTATACAGCGTTCCCTGAATTAAAAGAATTTGATATTACAGGTATTAATGCAGGTGAAGGAAGAGTAGATTATGAAATAATGAATTGGAGTTCAATTCAATTAGAAAAAGATGGTCTTAAATTTGTATTTGATATTGATAATGCAACAGGTGAATTTCATCATGTTGGCAGATATAACTGGAATGAGAACTATAAAGAAATGAGTAAAGAAGATATTGTTCTTCAAGCAAAAGCAATGATTGGAAGCTTGTATTCAGATATTGATTCATATTCTTATGAGTTTAAAGATTTTTATGGTAACCTTCCAAATGAAAAACTACAAGAAGCGGAAAAACAAGGGATTAAGATTGACACAAATAAAAAATATCTTGAGTTTTCAAAAGAAGATAGTGATATCTACTTCAAAGTTGATTACTCAGAAGATGGACAATTATCAATTGGAGTTTTGAATAAATAATTATATACTACTTTAACCACTTAACAAAAGTTAAGTGGTTTTTATTTTATTGTATAAAGAAAACCACCAGCTATGCTGGTGAGTTCTGAAGAGCTTAAGCGTTGCACAAAAAACCTCCATTTGATTAGAATAGAATAGGTTTCACCGACCAATTCAAATATCAAAAGGAGGTTATCCTAAGTGGATAGTAATAGAATTAGTACATACAAAATGGAATTGTAAGTACTATATAGTTTTTGCACCTAAGTTTAGAAGAAAAGTGATATATGGTAAAAAGAAAACAGAGATAGGAAAAATATTAACACAGTTATGTGAATGGAAAGGAGTTCGAATAATTGAGGCTAATGCATGTGTAGATCATATACATATGTTAGTATCTATTCCATCAAAGATGAGTGTGTCAGGCTTTGTATGATATTTAAAAGGAAAAAGTAGTCTTATGATATTTGAAAAATTTGCAGACTTGAAATATAGATATGGAAACAGACATTTCTGGTTCAGAGGATATTACTTCTTTGCTGAATCCAATGTTAAGTTAGTATTTAATTCTAAGGCTAAAACATTAAAAACATTTAAATTTTTAGTTATAGTAGCATTAGTAATAGGTACTTTAATAGATGCTACATTTGTATGGAAGTTAGCAGATATGTTCATGGGTATAATGGCCATACCAAACATTATAGCATTGTTTATATTATCTGGAGAAGTTCGAAAAATACTTTATGATTATGATAAGATATATGTAACTAAAGATAAAGGTATTGTTAAAAAAGTTTCTTAGTTGAAAAAGTTCCATTAAAATATTAAGATTAAAAAATATTTTGGTTATTAATTAACACTAGATACAGAATGGAATTTAGGGGTGATGAAGTGAAAGTCGCAATAATATACGGAAGTAAGTCAGACGAAGAAGTAATGAATGGTGCAAGTGAAGCACTAGATAAGTTTAGTATAGAGTATGAAGTGTTTGTTATTTCAGCCCATAGAAATCCAAAACTACTATTAGAAACTATAGAAAGAGTTGAAAAGTTAGGCTGTGAATGTATAATATCGGGAGCAGGACTATCTGCTCACTTACCTGGATTTATAGCTTCAAATACAATACTACCAGTAATAGGAGTGCCAATAAATGTAGAGCTAAATGGATTTGATTCACTACTATCTATAGTTCAAATGCCAAAACCAATACCTGTTGCTACAGTAGGAATAAACAATAGTTATAATGCTGGAATACTGGCTGCTCAAATACTATCACTAAAGTATAAAAGTATAAAAGAAAGTCTAATAAAGTATAGAACCGTGGAGAGTTGACTCCACGGTTCTATATTTTACATGGTTGTATAGGTAAGTTTTTTTTACAAAAAGGACATTCGTATTCTTCATAGCTTTTGAGATCTAGATTTATACAGCTATAAATTTTCTTATCTAATGTTATATTTTCTTTATTTACCATACAAGCGATCCCAACAACTTCTCCACCCAACTCTTCTACTAGATTTATAGTTTCGGAAACTGTTTTTCCACTAGTTATGACATCTTCTGCTATAAGAATTTTTTGACTATTCTTAATTTCAAAATCTTTTCCTAAAGTCATTTTTCCAGATACTTTTTCTATATATATCATAGGTTTATTTAGTTGCCTTGCTAACTCGTATGATATTAAAATACCACCTATTGCAGGGCCAAGAATAATATCGAAATTTAAATTAGAATTTTTAATTTTCTTTGCAACTATTTCTATAAACTCCATAGATTTATCAGGGTACTGTAGCAATCTTGCACATTGTATATATATATCACTATGTTTTCCTGATGGTAGTACAAAGTGTCCTCTTTGGAATGCTCCGAATTTTTGTAGAACTTTTAATATATCACTCTTCATAAAACTTTAGACTAATCTCTTAAAATATTAATATCTTCGCCATTTAATATCTTTTTCATATTTCTCATTGAACACATCTTTCCACACATAGTACAGCTATCTTCATGCTCTGGTGTTGACTCCGCTCTATATCTTCTAGCTTTTTCAGGATCTATAGAAAGCTCAAACATCTTTTCCCAATCTAGATCTGCTCTAGCTTTACTCATTTCATTGTCCCAATCTCTAGCACCTTTTATTCCATTTGCAATATCTGCTGCATGAGCTGCTATTTTACTAGCTATAATACCTTCTTTCATATCATCTAAATTAGGCAGTCTTAAATGTTCGGCTGGAGTTACATAGCATAAAAAATCTGCACCGTTAGATGCTGCAATTGCTCCACCTATAGCACTAGTTATATGATCGTACCCTGGAGTTATATCTGTAACTAGGGGCCCAAGTACATAGAACGGTGCTCCATGACACAATCTTTTTTCCAACATCATATTTCCTGCTATTTCATTTATAGCCATATGTCCTGGTCCTTCTATCATAACTTGTACATTTTTTTCCCAAGCTCTTTTTGTGAGCTCTCCTAATACTATAAGCTCTTCTACCTGAGATGCATCTGTAGAGTCTGCTATACTACCAGGTCTACAAGCATCGCCTAAACTTAGTGTTACATCGTACTTCTCACATATGTCTAATACTTTATCAAAATATTCATAAAAAGGATTTTCTTTCTTGTTAAGTTCCATCCAAGCAAACAATAGGCTTCCACCTCTTGATACTATATGTGTAATTCTTTTGTTCTTTTTAAATCTTTCAGCTGTAGCTTTATTTATTCCAGCATGAATAGTCATAAAATCTACACCATCTTTAGCGTGTTTTTCTACCACATTTAAGAATTCCTTCTCACTTATGTCCTGTAGTTCTTTATCATAAAACCCTACAGCATCATAAATAGGAACTGTACCTATCATGGCTTTTGAATAGTCTATAAGTCTTTGTCTAAACTCTTCTGTCTTTCCAAATGAGCTTAAATCCATTATTGCTTCTGCTTTTAGCTCTATAGATTTTTTTACCTTCTTCATCTCCAAGTCAATATTTTGACAATCTTTAGATATACCTAAGTTTACATTAACTTTAGTTTTAAGTCCTTGCCCTATTCCTTCTGGATCTAAACTTTTATGATTTTTGTTGGCAGGTATTACTACCTTACCCTCTGCAATTAATTCTCTTAGTGTTTCTAAATCCATTTGCTCCTTTTCAGCTACTATTTTCATTTCTTTAGTTAATATTCCTTTTTTAGCAGCATCCATTTGTGTTGTATAACTCATTTTATCTTCCCCCTATATTATTAAAATAAAAAAAGGCTTACCGTAGTGGTAAGCCTTTTGATTTGTTATAGACGAGTTTAATTGTATAGAAATTGTAATAAATCTTATATTTTCTATATAAATACTTTTATCGTTTATAAAATGAAAAGCTTCCCTACGATGGTACTAACCACATCAGGTTCAAAGGGTCAGGACTTAACCTTCTCAGCA
The DNA here is from genome assembly GCF_000299355.1 of Gottschalkia acidurici 9a. Taxonomy (NCBI): domain Bacteria; kingdom Bacillati; phylum Bacillota; class Tissierellia; order Tissierellales; family Gottschalkiaceae; genus Gottschalkia; species Gottschalkia acidurici. Next base: position 608,255 of record NC_018664.1, read on the forward strand.
AAAGCTCCCCTAGCTATATTTTCTATTTTTTATATTATCAAACTAATTATATCATAGCTTAACTATCTATACTAGGTAATTACTAAATCTTTGACGAGTACTTTATGTTTTAATATAAGCTGAATAGGAGCATCAAATGTGGATAATATTAAAGATAAAAGAGGTGATTATAATTGTCCAAATTACTTATTAATGATATTAAAAGAGTTTTCATTGCAATAGAATTTACAGAAAGCATAAAAGATTTTCTACATGGAATCTAAAAGAGGTAGCTTTACTAGTAAAGAAAACTTTCACTTAACTCTTAAATTTATTAGAGAAGTAAAAATATCTGATATAGAAAAAATAGAAGGATGCATTGATAGAGCATCTTTAAACCAAAGAAGCTTTCAATTAAAGTTAGATAAAATAGGTCAATTTTTAAGAGGAAACAAATCTGTAGTTTAGGTTGGGCTAAAATTAAATAACGATCTAGAAAAAATACATTTGAGCTTAGAGTCATTACTTGAGAAAATAGGAATTAAAAAAGAAAAAAGGAGCTTTACATCTCACATTACTCTTGGAAGACAGGTAGTATTAAATGAAGAATTTCATAAGTTAAAGGAAAAGAGCAACATAGATAGCGTAGATATAATAGTAGATAAAATTTTTTGGATGGAGAGTACTAGAATAAATGATGAACTAAAATATATACCTATTTATGTAAAGAGATTTACTTAAAACATCCTTAATGATAAAGTATTGTTAGAATCAAAAAAAAGGAGACTTTAAATATGAAAAAAGTATTACTTACATATGGATTCGAAGATGGAAAGATGGAAGAAAGAAAGTCTATCTTAGAAGATTTAGGATATAAGGTATATTACGAGGATGAATCCACATTTGAATATAAGAGCTATATGAAAGATATAGATGCATTGATGTGTCATAGCGTGTTTAAAAAGGCTGATATTAATGATTTTCCTTCTCTCAAATGGATTCAATTAACTAGCATGGGGTTTGAGCAAGTTCCTAAAGAAGAAGTATTAAAAAGAAATATAACTGTTACTAATAATAAAGGCGGGTATAGCATACCTATGGGTGAATGGGTAGTGCTTAATATTTTAGAGCTTATAAAGAATAGAAAAAGTGCTTATCAAAATCAGATGAATAAAAGATGGTATATGGACTTTTCGGTGAAAGAAGTATATAGAAAAAAGATAGCTTTTATAGGGACTGGAGACATAGCAAAAGAGTCTGTTAAGAGACTAAGTGGTTTCGGAGTAGATATATTAGGAGTCAACACAGATGGAAGAGATATAAATGGATTTGATAAATGCTTTTCAATTGATGATATAGACGATGTTTTAAAAGAAAGTGACATAGTAGTCATATGCTTACCTAATACTGATAAAACTAAACATCTTTTTAATAAAGAAAGATTATGTAAGATGAAAAAAGACGCTTATCTTATAAATGTATCAAGGGGTGCAATTATTAGTGAAGATGATTTAGTTTCACACTTAGATGGTGGAAACTTAAAAGGTGTTGCACTAGACGTGTTTGAAAAAGAGCCACTATCTAAAAAGAGTAGGTTATGGGATATTGATAGAGTAGTAATAACTTCTCATAATTCATGGATTAGCGAAATGATTGGGGAACGAAGATGGAATCTTTTTTATGAAAATCTTAAGAGATATGTGAATGATGAAGAACTATTAAATGTAGTTAAAATAGAGAAAGGATACTAATTAAGGAGAGGAAGTTATATGGATCTAATTATTAGAAATGCGAAGATAAGAAGGCAGGAGAATTTAGTAGATATAGGAATTAAAGATGGAAAATTTATAGAAATAAATGAGAAAATCCACGCTAAAGCTTCAAAAGAAATAAATGCGAATGGCTACTTACTAACATCCCCATTTGTAGAATCTCACATACATTTAGATTCTGCACTTAGTGCAGGAGTTCCAAGGTATAACGAAAGTGGTACTCTTCTGGAAGGTATAGAAATTTGGGGAGAAAGGAAAAGAACTTTAACTAAAGAAGATATTAAGAAAAATGCAATAGAAACTATAAAGTGGCAGATTGCAAATGGAGTTCTTAGAATCAGAACACACTCAGACGTAACTGAACCAAGCTTAATGACTTTAGAGGCTATTTTAGAAGTTAAAGAAGAGATGAAAGAGTATGTAGATATTCAAATAGTAGCTTTTCCACAGGATGGGATTTTCTCTATAAAAGATATGGACAAGCAAATAGAGAAAGCCTTAAAGATGGGTGCAGATGTTGTTGGTGGAATTCCACAAGTTGAGTTAACAAGAGAAGATGGAATTAAATCTATTGAATACATTTTTAACCTAGCTAATAAATATAACAAACTCATAGACATTCATACAGATGAAACTAGTGATGATCAATCTAGATTTATAGAAGTGATAGCTAAGCATACAATTAGTAGTGGAATGGAAGGACTAGTTACTGCAAGTCATGCAACTGCAATGCATAACTATAATAATGACTATGCTTCAAAAATAATAGGAATATTAAAAAGAGCAGATGTAAACATAGTCACAAATCCTTTTTCGAATACAGTCTTACAGAATAGATTAGATGGATATCCAAGAAGAAGAGGTCATACGAGAGTAGATGAACTAATAGATAGAGGAGTAAATGTAAGTATAGGAAATGATAATATTATGGATCCATTTGGACCTTTAGGAAAGGGAAATATGTTACAAGCAGCTCATTTATTATTGCATACTGCACATTTAAGTGGAAATGAGCAAATATTAAAACTATTCGATATGATTACCGTGAATGGAGCTAAGACTATTAATGAAGAAGAATATGATATAAAGGTTGGTAATCAAGCTGATTGTTTAATACTAGATGCTAGAGATGAAAAAGAATCTATAAGACTTACTAGCGAATGCTTGTACGTAATTCGAAAAGGAAAAGTAATTTCTGAAACAAAGCCCGCAAAAAGATTATTAAAGTTAGATCAAGATACATTTGATATAGATTTTAAAATTTAAAAAATAAATATATAGGAGGAGAAGTAAAATGAGAAGAAAAGATCGTGAAATGGATAAAGATTTTGCATACTCTATTATAGATAAATCTGAGTTTGGAACCCTTGCAACTTTAAATGAATATGGTACTCCTTACTGTGTTCCTATATCAACTGCGAGATATGGTGATAAAATCTATATTCACTCCGCCTATCAAGGAAGAAAAATAGAAAATATAAAAAGAAATCCAAATATAAGTATGTCATTTGTAGGAGATGTAAAAGTTCCAACACCAATAACTAAAGAAGAGTATGAAAAAGCTGTAAGTGAAGGCGGAGGAATTGGAAAGATAGTTAGTAAAAAATTCACAACTGAGTTTGAATCTGCTGTTATATTTGGTACTGTAGAAATAGTAGAAGATAAGAATGAAAAAATATTGGGTTTGAAGCTAATTTCAGAAAAATATGTACCTGAAAATATGCCATATTTTGAAGACGCTATAGAGGCTAGTTTGAATAGGACTTGTGTTCTAAGAATAGATATAAAAGAGATAACTGGAAAACGAAAAAAGTATAATAAAGAAGGAATTGAAATGAAGTGGGGTCGCATGGATAATATATAACCTTAAATGAAATAATGATTGGAGTAGAAAATAAAAATCGTTGTGTGAAAATATTGTAATTATATCTTTAAATTCTTTCTTTTAGGGTAAACATATAATATATACTTATGGGGAGATGATTTCTTTATGAAAGCAAAAGATATTATGCAAACGTCAGTTATAACTGTAGGACCAGATACTAAGATAGAAGAAATAGCAAAGATATTATCAGATAATAATATTTCAGGAGTTCCTGTAGTTGACGATGATAAGATAGTAGGTATAGTGAGCGAAGGAGATCTTCTACACAAAGAAGCTAACCCAAGAATACCAACTATCTATCCTATATCTGCATTTGGAAGCTTTACTTATTTAGGAGATTATAAAAAATATGAAGAAGACATAAAGAAACTTTCTGCTATGAAAGCTTCTGAGATTATGACAACTGAAGTTATATCTGAATCAGAGGATACAGATATAAATAAAATTGCGTCTATTATGATAGATAAAAAGATTAATCGTATTCCAATAACAAGAGATGATAAACTAGTAGGAATAGTGAGTAGAGCAGATTTAATAAAAATCTTAGGACAACAATCATAATTTATTTAATATTTTAGTATTTAAGAACAACATATACTTAAAGCTAAAAGGATAGAGAAAGTTTTAAATATAGTATTATAGATACAGAATAGATGGTGTAATATACACTACTTTCTGTATCTTTTTTTATTATATTATATTTAATAAATATAGGTAAAAAAGATAGTATAGTTGGTATAATTTACTTATGGTATCAAGGAACATATGTTTGCATAATAGATATATAATATTGTAAAGGAGAAAGATTATTGAAAGTACAAGAGGTTAAGTTAGACAACAACCAAAGAAGATATTTGTTAGTTGACGATAATGGATTTCCAATAATACCAGTAGCAAAGTATTTAAAGTATATTGATAATAGTGAAAAGAGTTTTAATACTCAAAAGACATATGCTTACTCTTTTAAACTATATTTTGAGTACCTACAAGAGATAGATATAGATTATAAGAATGTTAATATCAATATACTATCTAACTTTGTAGGATGGCTTAGAAACCCATACGAAAATAATAAAGTCGTTACATTAAAACCAACTAAAGCAAAAAGGACTGAAAAGACTGTAAATTTAACTATAACAGTTGTAACAAACTTTTATGACTATTTATATAGAACAGAAGAAATAAATAATGATATGGATGATAAACTTATGAAGCAAGTATTTGCAGGAGGTCATAAACATTATAAAGACTTTCTATATCATGTAAATAAAGATAAACCTTCAAGCAAGAATATATTGAAAATAAAAGAACCAAGACGTAAAGTTAAAGTTCTGACTAAAGAAGAGATGCAAAAGGTATATGATGCTACTACTAACATAAGAGATGAATTTTTAATTAAATTATTGTATGAAACAGGACTTAGAATAGGCGAAGCCTTATCTCTATTTATCGAAGATATTGTTTTTGACCACAATAAAGGTCATAGAATTAAGTTAGTTAATAGAGGCAAACTTAATTTATTTGCAATAGATAATAATATAACAGATGAACTTGGCAACAGATATCACTTTAAAAATCACTCTTTAAGGCATACCTATGCTGTCAAAATGCTTAATGGTGGTGTTGATATACTGACAGTTAAAGAATTACTCGCTCATGCTTCACCAGAGATGACTATGCGATATGCTAAATTGCTTGATGATACAAAGAGAAAAGTCTTCGATAAAGCAGTAAAACAGGGCATATTTAGTTTTGATGAAAGTGATAAGTTAAAAGAAGAAAATGATGGTGAGATACCTTATGATATTATAGATATGCTATATACAAACCATAAATTAAATGCTCTTGATACACCTTATGGTACTTGTATGCAAAGAGCAAATGGTAAATGTAGTTATGCAAAACAACCACCTTGCTTAACCTGTAATAATGGAAATCCTTGTAAAGACCTGTGTGTTGGAGCGTTTGAAGGCGATATTATTAAATATGAGATATTGATTAACTCAACTAAAAATATGATTGAAAATGCTAAAATGTATAATAGAACTGAAACGATAAGTGAAAATGAAGAATTACTAAAACGATATGAAGATATTTACTCTAAAATATCACAAGGGAATATGATTTATAGTAGATTAGATAAGTTGAAAAAGAAGGTGAATTAATTGAGTGACTATAATCGTTCAGAGCATTTAAAAGAGTTGCATAGTAAACGTAAGGCTATAACTCAAGAAAAGGTAGATAAAGCAATTCAAAGGCTTATAAAAACCCAAAAGCCTATTAATTTTAATAGTGTTGCAAGTGAAAGTGGTGTTACTAAAAAACTTTATATGACAATAAAGATATTAGAGAACGTATTTAAAAATCTTAGACATCAACAATCACAAGTACCTACTCCATTACAAGTTAAAAGAGAAATGGATGATAACAATAAAGACGCTATCATATCAAGTTTAAAAAGAAAAATTAAAAAATTAGAAGAAGAAAATAAAGAACTCAAAGAGCAAGTTAAAATCAACTATGCAGATATTTATAAGAACATATGATACAATGGAATATATAACTATAATTGTTTTATAATTATAGTGCAGGGATTAATTTGCATTAGTAAGATTTTGTGTACGAGTAATAAATATAATGAAAGGCTAACTTTCATTATATTTAATTATAATATGAAAAGTATTAAATGGACAGTTAGAGAAAAGCACCATACAGTTTTAAGGACATAAAAATATAATACAAGGTAAGCAAACATATAGAAAGAAGAAAGAAAAGAATTAAAATGATAGTAGTACACAAAAGTAAGATATTACGAAACTAGGAGGGTAATACTTATGAAAAAAGAATATTTACAATGTCAATTATAGTCACGATTTGTGCAATACTTATATTACCTACAGAAAAGAGTTTTGCAAAAGAGCAAACTGTAAAAACTACACTACCTAATTTTACGGTAACACTAAATGGAAATAAGGTTAATAATCAGTATAGACAGTTTCCTCTTTTAGTGTATAAAGATATCACATACTTTCCTATGACTTGGTTTGATTCTAGACTTTTAGGAATTGAAACAGAGTGGTCACAGACTAATGGTCTTAAAATAGAACAAAAGAAAATTACTTCATCTTTTGAAGACTATAGTACCAAATTAAAAAATGCTAACACACAGTATGCTAAAACTCTAGACTTTAAAATAACATTAAATGGAAAGTTGATAAACAACTCTAATGAAGAATATCCACTTTTAAGCTTTAGAGATGTAACTTATTTTCCACTTACATGGAAATTTGCTCACAATGAATTTAATTGGAAATATGATTGGAGCAACTCAAAGGGACTTAGTATAAATTCTAATAACAAACAGTTAATGACAATAAATTTACCTAAATATGCAGGAGAAAACAGCGTTGCTATGTATGATGGATATTATTATTTTGTGGAAACAGTAGACCATACAAATAACATATATAGGGTACATGGGAGTAACACTACAAAAAAAGAATTAGTATACTCATATGAAATAGACCCTCACTATGGATTTCAAAATCTATTAAAATTTGAAATAAAAAATGGAGAACTTTGGTTCTCATATCACTATGGTGGAGCAGTAATGGGGTCAGATATCTTCTGTAAGATAAATAATGATGGAAAAGCTACAGAAGAATATAGAGGACATATAAACTTTATAGAAGTAATACCAGAAGGTACTTTAGCTTTAAGTCAACCACCAACAGCACAAGGAAGTATGTTGATATATATACCTAAAGGAAAAAACTATGAAGAGGGGAAAAGAATAGGAGATACAGGTTTATTATATAGAAGCAAAATATCACTACAAGGAGATAATGTATATGTATTAGGAGCAAAGTATCCTTTCGAAGGTGAAAAGGTACATAAAATTTACAAAGTTAATATAAATACAAATGAAACTTTACAGATTACAGATTTTGGAGTTGAGAGTTTAAAAGTTATAAATAACAAACTTTATTACGTAAAAAGTATAGATAAACATCTTTACTCATCGAATCTAGATGGAACGAGTGAGAAAAAATTGTCTGATAATAGTTTGCCTGAGTATGATGCATGGTATGAAGAATTGAATGGAAATGTATACTATGCAACTTCGAATGAAGAAAACAAACAAAGTATATATAAAGTAGAAATGGATAAAGAAGATAGTCTTTTACTTAAAGAAAAAGTAGATAGAGTTGAAATATTAAGTGGAAAACTGATAGCTAAACTAGTTAGTGGAGAAGACTATGGAATTAAAATATTTGACGAAAATGGACAGATGGTATTAACGGTTACAGATGAAGTTTCTGACTTCTTTGCACATAAAGATAATATATTGATGATTTTAGCAAAAAACAAATCAGTAAAGCTAATAAAATAGAATAAAAATTAAGATAGTATACCCTAGATTAGTATTAAAAATATAAAGCAAAAACTCCAATGATTAAATTCATTGGAGTTTTTTATTATCACAACATACTACACATATATAATACGTTAAAGATTTTATATTTTAATACTTTTTATAAATTTACTCTTGATAAGTCTTCCTCTATCCTTTTATGATTTAAGGCTAAAGATAATACAGATAACAAATAAATATGTTTAGGAAAAGTAATCTAAGAGTGCACTTATATACTAAGAAACTTTATTGACACGTTTAAAAAAATATGATATATAAAGATTAAGACTTAGCACTCTATATCGCAGAGTGCTAACAGATGAAAATTATAAGTATAACTTTATTACAAAAGTTAAGAGGGGGAGTTTTACTTGGAAACAAAACAATTTAAAGCGGAGTCTAAAAGACTTTTAGATTTAATGATCAATTCAATCTATACTCATAAAGAAATTTTTTTAAGAGAACTTATATCTAATGCTAGTGATGCTGTTGATAAAATTTATTATAAGGCATTAGTAGACGATAGTGTTTCTTTTGAAAAAGATGATTATTATATAAAAATAGTTTCAGATGAGGAAAAAAGAGAATTAAAAGTAATAGATACTGGTATAGGTATGACTAAAGAGGAACTAGAGGATAGCTTAGGAACTATTGCTAGAAGTGGATCATTTGCATTTAAAAAAGAGAATGAATTAAAAGATGGATATGATATAATAGGTCAATTTGGAGTTGGATTCTATTCAGCTTTTATGGTAGCTGAAAAAGTTATAGTTATAAGTAGAGCTTTAGGTAGTAATGAGGCATATAAATGGGAATCTGAAGGGGCAGAAGGATATACTATAGAGCCATGTGAAAAAGATTCAGTTGGTACTGAAATTATATTAAAAATAAAAGATAATACAGAAGATGAAAATTATGATGACTATTTAAATGAATATAGATTAAAAAACATTATAAAGAAATACTCAGACTTTATTAGATATCCAATAAAAATGGATGTAACTATGAGTAAATTAAAAGATGGTAGTGAAAATGAGTACGAAAGCTATAAAGAAGAACAAATTATAAATAGTATGGTTCCTATATGGAGAAAAAATAAAAACGAGCTTACAGATAAAGATTATGAAGATTTTTACTCTGAAAAGCATTATGGATTTGATAAACCTGTAAAACATATTCATATAGATGCAGAAGGAACTATTAACTATAGTGCTATTTTATATATACCAGAAAAAATACCTTTCGATTATTATACAAAAGAATATGAAAAAGGCTTAGAGTTATATTCAAATGGTGTACTTATAATGAATAAATGCTCAGAGTTGTTACCTGACTACTTTAGTTTCGTTAAAGGTATGGTAGACTCTGAAGATTTATCACTTAATATCTCAAGAGAAATGTTGCAACATGATAGACAACTTAAGTTAATAGCTAGAAATATTAAAAATAAAATCAAAAATGAATTAGTATCATTATTAAAAAATGAAAGAGAAAAGTATGAATCATTCTTTAAGTCTTTCGGTAGACAATTAAAGTTTGGAGTATATAATGACTTTGGAATGAATAAAGAAGAGCTACAAGACTTACTGCTATTCTATTCATCTAAAGATAAAAAGCTTGTAACACTAGATGAATATGTTTCAAGAATGCCAGAAGAACAAAAATATATATATTATGCATCTGGAGAATCAATCGAGAGAATTGAGAAACTACCACAAACAGAGTTAGTTTCAGAAGAGGGATATGAGATACTATACTTAGTTGAAGATATAGATGAATTCATAATTAAGACACTAGTGAACTATAAAGAGAAAGAATTTAAATCTGTGTCAAGTAGTGATTTAGGCATCGAAACAGATGAAGATAAAAATGATGATAATAAAGACGATAGTAAAGAACTATTTGAATATATGAAAGATATACTATCTGACAAAGTAAAAGATGTAAGGGTATCTAAGCGATTGAAACATCATCCAGTATGTTTTTCAAATGAAGGCGAGATATCTATAGAAATGGAAAAGGTATTAAAATCAATGTCTAATGACCAAGATGTTAAAGCAGATAAGGTATTAGAAATCAATGTAAATCATGATGTGTATAAATCTTTAAAAGATGCTTATGATAAGGATAAAGAAAAGTTAAAATTATATACAAACTTATTATACAATCAAGCTCTTTTAATAGAAGGACTACCAGTTGAAGATTCTATAGACTTTACAAATAATATTTGCAAGCTAATGATATAAGCTAAAGTTTTAACGGAAATGAATCTCCCTATGAGTATCTAAGGGAGATTTATTTCTTTATTTTTTAATATACTTAGACTTTATAGTATAAATTTAAATATATTAATAAAAATATATTTGTGAAAATACAAGCATGAAATTATGATACAATTATGTATGCAAAAGAATTTTAAATTAGATAGGAGTATATTTTAAATGAGTAATGAAACAACTGATAAATTAGGAACACAAAGTATTGGAAAGCTTCTATTAAGCTTAGCACTACCAGCAATAATAGCACAACTAATAAATATGCTTTACAATATAGTTGATCGTATTTACATAGGGCATATACCAGAAATAGGAGCAATTGCATTAACTGGAGTGGGAGTTGCATTCCCAATTATTATATTAATAACAGCATTTAGTTCACTTATAGGTATGGGAGGCGCTCCTAGAGCTGCAATAAAAATGGGTGAAAAAAAGGATGAAGAAGCTGAACAGATCTTGGGTAACTGCGTTTCACTAATAGTATTATTATCAATTATACTTACAGTTTTCTTTTCAGTTACAGGAAAAAGTCTTTTAATGAAATTTGGAGCAAGTAGTGAAACCATATTATATGCAGATAGTTATTTAAGTATATATGTAATAGGAACTATATTCGTAATGACCACACTAGGACTTAATAGTTTTATAACTAATCAAGGATTTGCTAAAACTAGCATGCTAACAGTAATTATAGGGGCTATTATAAATATAATACTAGATCCTATACTTATATTTGGATTTAATATGGGAGTTAAGGGAGCTGCTATAGCAACTGTAATTTCACAGGCTGCATCGGCCATCTGGGTTATTAAGTTTATGGTGGGAGACAAAACTAAACTTAAAATTCGCAAAAAGAATTTAAAGATTAAAAAAGAAGTAGTAATTCCTATACTTTTACTAGGAATATCACCTTTTATAATGCAGAGTACGGAAAGTATATTGAATATATCCTTAAACTCTTCATTACAAAAATATGGAGGAGATATAGCAGTTGGTGCTATGACTATATTAGCTAGTTTAATGCAACTTATGTTTTTACCTCTAACAGGATTAACACAAGGAGCACAACCTATAATAAGTTATAACTATGGAGCTAAAAAGAATAGTCGTGTAAAAGAAGCGTTTAGATTATTACTTATATCATCAATTGTATTTTCAACAGTATTATGGTTGCTTATGATGTTGCTTCCAAAGGTATTTGTATCATTATTTACTCGTGATCCTGAACTTATTAAGATTACTGTTTGGGCTATAAGAATTTACTTAGGAGCTGCTTTGGTACTAGGGGCACAGATTTCTTGTCAACAGACATTTATAGCACTTGGTCAAGCTAAGATTTCACTTTTCTTAGCACTTTTAAGGAAAGTCATTTTGTTAATTCCACTTATATATATTTTTCCACTATTTTTCTCGAATAAAGTTTTTGCTGTATTTTTTGCAGAGCCCGTCGCAGATGTTATTGCAACAACAGTTACGGTAGCTGCTTTCACACTTAAATTTAAAAGTTTACTAAAAGAAAATGAATAATTTAAGTAAAAGGAAGTGACAAAATGGCTAATCGAAGAAAATTCAAATTATTAATAAGGAAAAAGTTATACATAATCTTCATATTGATCCTGATTACTATTACTACATTGTCATTAATCTTTTTCATAAACAACAATAATAGCAAGAGACAGTTGAATATAATTAATATATTTGGAAGACAGAGTATGCGAGCACAGATAATTGCTAAGGAAGCAAATCAAAAATTTCAAAATCTTCAAGCACTTGAAGGAGAACTATCTATAGAAACAAAAACTGATCTTGAAGCCAAGATAATTGAAACTAACACTTCAATTGAAAAAGCTAAAAGAGACTTTAGTTCTACATTAGATTCATTAAAAAAAGGTGAGATTAACACTAATAAGGGTATTATTAGTGTTAATAATCCTCTTAATGATACAGAAAACATATTAGATCATATAAATAAGGATTGGGAGAAATATAGCGAGGCAGTTTCAGTAATTGTAGAGAGTAGTGAAATTAGTAAAGATACAATAGAAGCACTAGAATATATTAATGAAAATAGTGAGAAGTTAATTTATGAATCTGACTTTTTAGTTCAAAAAATACTAGAGAACAATAATGATAGAATAAATAAAAGTACAAGTATAATGATTATTTTACTTATTGTATTTACGGTATTAATAACTATAACTTTAAGGGAACTAACAAAATATATTATTACACCATTGGACAAGCTGTTTGGAGAAATAGATAAGGTAGGAGTTTTAAAAAAGGATTTTAAAAATAATTATTTTGTGAATAATGAGTTAACTCCTATAGTTTCTGAAATTGATGAAGGATTTAAAAAGCTCAATGGGCTAATTGAGCTTATTGAAAATATAAGTAAAGATATGTCCTTTGATGAAGTATTAAACTATATTTACAATTCATTCTCTCCTTTTATTCCTTATCAACATATTGGTATAGCTTTATTAAATGAAGAAAAACAAGAGCTAGAGGCTTCTTATGGTATTTCAGAACCCAGTATAGGCGATTTACCAAAAAAATTAGTTGGAATAAAAGCTAAATTAAGTGATACAAGCCTGGAGAATATTATAAAAAACAGTATGGCTAGAACTATAAATGATTTAGAAAAGTATGTATATGGAAAAGAAACAGATTATAACAGAGTATTGCTATCAGAAGGTATAAAATCTTCAATTAGCTTACCATTAAGGGTTAATAGAAAAGTTATAGGAGTTATATTTTTCTCTAGTGTAAATAAAAATGTTTATAAAGAAGAACATATTAACTTTTTAGAGACTATTGCAAGCAGTATTGCAATCAGCTTTAATAAAAGTATATTCATAGATGAACTTATTTATAGTAGTACATTAGCACTGGCTAAGATGGCTGAGTCAAGAGATGAAGACACTGGTGAACACTTAGAGGGTATGAAACAATACACTAAATTAATTGCCGAGTGCTTAGTAAAAGACGGATTATATTTAGAACAATTAACTATTTCATATATTAAAGACTTAGAGAAATTTGCACCTATGCACGATATAGGAAAAGTCGGAGTGCCTGATGGAATATTACTTAAAGCAGGAAAATTAACTGATGAAGAATTTAAAGCAATGAGAAATCATGCAATTTATGGAGGCGAAATTTTAAGAGTTGCTGAAGAAAATATAATGAAGCAACATAGAAGTCTTTATAAGTTAGGAATAGAGATAGCAGAAGGTCACCATGAGAAATGGGATGGAACAGGATATCCTCATAATGTATCTGGAGAAGATATTCCGTTAAGTGCTAGAATTGTTGCTATGGCAGATGTATTTGATGCTTTAACAAGTAAGAGAGTTTACAAAGAGGCTTTTTCTTTTGAGAAATCCTTTAATATTATTGTTGAGGGTAAAGGAAAACACTTTGATCCATACATAGTAGAAAGTTTCATTAATCACAAAGATGATATATTTAAGCTATATAAAAGCTTCAATCATCAACAATAAGCTTTAAATTATATTAATATAATAATTCAAAAGGAGCAAACTATGGAAAAACACTATGGTAACTTACAGAGGATAGTAGATGGAAAAAGAAAGTATGGTATAACTCCAAATATATTAGGAGGATTCATATTGCCAGAAGATTTAGAGAGAATAGCAAAAGTGGCTAAAAAATATAATGGAGTATTAAAATTAACATCAGGGCAAAGAATACTTATAACAAACCTAAATGAAGAAGATCTACCTAAGATATGGGATGAACTGGATATGGAACCAGCAGTAGTAACTCAAAACTCAGTAAAAAATATTGAGATATGTCCAGCAGGATTTTGTAAAAGAGTAAAGTATAATACTATTGGTATAGGGGTAAAGCTATTTAATAAGTATCACCAGATGGAAGTACCATGTAGGACTAAAATAGGTGTAGCAGGATGTAGAAATGCGTGTGGTAGTGTATATAGTAAAGATATTGGTGTAGTTGCAGATATTAATGGTTTGTTGATAGTAACAGCAGGAGGATCTGCAGGATTTAATCCACGATTATCAGATATTGTAGAACGAGATTTAACAGAGGAAAAAGCACTGGTTCTAATAGACAATATATTTAATTACTATAAGGAGAATGCAGAGCCAGGTGAAAAATTGGGAGACTTTATAGATCGAATAGGACTTGATAAGTTCAAAAAAGATGTAAGCTTAAATTGTTAAGAAAAAACTTAGGGTAGTATGATATAATTTAATACTAATATATAAAACATCTTCTATTTTTAAATAGGATTTAGGATAGAAGGTGTTTTGTTTATTTACTAAAATGGCATATGATAAAATTTCACCACAAAGTAAATATACTCTATTGACTAAAGACTCTTAATTACATTACTATGTATAATAGTGCTGTATAGGGTTTAAACTATTTAAACTTAAGATAAAGACAGTTTTAAGGGAGTGATATTATGAATTATAAAGTTGAATTCAGAAAAATGCCAGTGATACCACTTAGAGGGCTTTCAATTTTCCCCTATATGGTAATACACTTCGATGTAGGAAGAGACAAATCTATCAACGCCCTAGAAGAGGCAATGATAAATGACTCACTTGTTTTTCTAACTTCACAAAAAGAAGCTACAATAGATGTACCTGAAGTAGGTGATTTCTATGAGACAGGAACTATATGTAAAATAAAACAAATGTTAAAGTTACCAGGCGATACTATTAGAGTATTGGTAGAAGGAATAAATAGAGGGAAAATAAAAGAAATAATTGAAGAAGAGCCTTATTTTGAGGCAGAGATTGAAGAATTCATTTATGATGAGGAAACTGAAAAAGATAGAAAAACAGAAGCACTTATGAGAATTGTTGTAGATTCCTTTGAAGAGTACATAAGCATCGGAAATAAAATATCGGGAGAAATACTTGTTTCGGTGTCAGAAATACAAGAACCGGGAAGACTTGCCGATGTTATAGCATCATATATATTTTTAACTCCAGAAAATAAACAAAGAATACTAGAATCATTCCATCCATATGAAAGATTAGAAACATTGGAAATGATACTAAGTGAAGAAACAGAGATATTAAAGCTTGAAGAAAAGATAAGCGAAAGAGTGAAAAAGCAAGTAAATAAAGTACAAAAAGAGTACTATCTGAGAGAACAACTGAAGGCTATACAAAGTGAGCTAGGTGAAGGCGAAGATATATTAAGTGAAGTTGAAGAATTAAAAGAAAAAATAAATAAGATTAAAATGCCTGAAGAAGTTAAAGAAAAAGCATTAAAAGAGATAAATAGACTTTCTAAGTTACCACCTTCTTCATCAGAAGTAGGTATAATTAGAAATTATTTAGACTGGATAATAGAGTTACCTTGGGATAAGGAAACTAAAGATACAGTAGATATAAAAAAATCAAGAGAAGTACTAGATAAAGATCACTATGGACTTAAAGATGTTAAAGAGAGAATATTAGAATATTTAGCTATAAGAAAACTATCTAATAATATGAAGGCACCAATTATATGTTTAGTAGGACCGCCAGGGGTAGGTAAAACTTCTATAGCAAAGTCTATAGCTACAGCATTAAGTAGAAAATTTGTAAGAATGTCTCTTGGTGGAGTTAGGGATGAAGCTGAGATAAGAGGTCATAGAAGAACTTATGTAGGAGCAATTCCAGGAAGAATAATATCTTCAATGAAAAAAGTAGATTCTAAAAACCCAGTATTCTTACTTGATGAAATAGATAAACTAAGTGGTGACTTTAGAGGAGATCCAGCATCTGCGTTGTTAGAGGTATTAGATCCAGAGCAAAACAATACTTTTACAGATCACTTCTTAGAAGCTCCATTTGATTTATCTAAGGTTATGTTTATAACTACAGCAAATGCTCTAAACACTATACCAGGACCTCTATTAGATAGAATGGAAGTAATAAGGGTATCGGGATATACAGAAGAAGAAAAACTTCAAATAGCTATTAGATATTTACTACCAAAGCAATTAGAGGAACATGGGCTTAAAGAAGAAAATCTTCAAATATCTGAGAATACTATAAAAGATATAATAAGTAAGTATACTAGAGAAGCTGGAGTAAGGGGACTTGAAAGACAAATAGCTAATGTTTGTAGAAAAGCTGCTAAAAGAATAGTAGAGGAAGATATAAACGTAGTTAGAATAAATAGTTCAAACCTTCAAAACTACTTAGGAATATATAGATTTAGTTATGATACAATAAATGAAGAAAATCAAGTAGGTATAGTAACTGGACTTGCATGGACATCTGTTGGAGGAGATACTTTATCTATAGAAGTAACACCAATGAATGGAGTAGGAAAACTACAGCTAACAGGAAAACTTGGAGATGTTATGAAAGAATCTGCAATGGCCGGTATAAGCTATATAAGATCTCGTGCTGAAGAGTTAGGAATAGATGTAGAATTCTATAAAAATAAAGATATCCATATCCATGTTCCTGAAGGTGCTATACCTAAAGATGGACCATCTGCTGGTATAACTATGGCTACAGCAGTAATATCAGCATTATCAAATACACCAGTATATAAAAATGTAGCTATGACTGGAGAAATAACTCTAAGAGGTAGAGTATTACCTGTTGGAGGAATAAAAGAAAAGGTACTAGCCGCACATAGAGCAGGAATAACTAAAATACTACTTCCTTGGGACTGTAAAAAGGATATGGAAGATGTACCTAATAAGACAAAAAAAGAAATAGAGTTTGTGTTTGTTAAAAATATGGACGAAGTGTTAGAACATGCTTTAGTTAAAGAGGATGATAAATAATGAAGATAAAAAAAGCAGAACTACTGATAACTGCTGGTAGACTGGATCAATATCCACCTGAAGGACCATTAGAGATAGCGTTTGCTGGAAGATCTAATGTAGGAAAATCATCACTTATAAATACCTTAGTGAATAGAAAAGGATTAGCAAGGACTAGTGGACAGCCTGGAAAAACTCAAACAGTTAACTTCTATTCTATGAATGATGAAGAATTTAGATTAGTTGACTTACCGGGTTATGGATATGCTAAGGTTTCTAAGTCAGCAAGACAAAAATGGGCAGAAATGATAGAAATTTATTTTAAAAATAGAAAGAGCTTAATAGAGGTAATATTACTCTTAGACATAAGACATGAGCCAGGAGAACATGACAAGATGATGTATGACTGGATCAAGGCTTGCGGGTTTAATGGAATAATAGTAGCAACAAAATCAGATAAGATATCGAGAGGTAACTGGCAAAAACATATATCTATAATAGCTAAAAAACTAGGTGTAGAAGATAGAGACTTTATAATACCATTCTCATCGTTGAAAAAGCAAAATACTGAGGGAGTTCTAGATACTATACAGACAATTTTAGATATAAATAGTGACTATGATCCGTTAGCTGAGATAGAGAAAATAACAGAAGAAACTGAATAGAATAGAAATCTAAGGAATGGGATATAAAAAAAGACTGCTCATAATTTAAAGAGCAGCTTTTTTTACTAGTCTTGATATAATTCAAAATCGTCTTTACTTACTCCACATATAGGACATACCCAGTCATCTGGAATATCAGCAAAAGCAGTTCCAGGAGCTATACCTCCATCTGGGTCTCCATCAGCAGGGTCATATATGTAACCACATGGTATACAAACGTATTTATCCATATTAAAATTCTCCTCTCATAAAAATATATTTTCTATACTAATAATATCCCAAATAAATGATTGTAAACATTTATTTAGAAAAATTTAAAAATTCTTAAGAAATTATGTTTACTATGCAGATTAATAGTATTTATAGTGGGTAAAATAAAAAATAGAAAAATGAATACAAAATGCAGATGATGGGAAGTGATTAGTTTGAAATTCAAGACTAGTGTTATACTCAGAAGTAATTTATCAGAGATAAAAAATACAATAGAAGGAATATTGCATAGCATGGGAGAATTTTTAAAACAAGAAGATTTAATTTTTGATATAAGGTTAATTCTAAATGAACTAGTGATAAATAGTGCTATACATGGTAACAACTTAGATGAGAGTAAGAAGATAGAATTAAAAATAGAGATAAATGACAGTTCTATAAAAGTAGAGGTAGTAGATGAGGGTGAAGGCTTTACATATGATAAAAATGCATACAATCCTTTAGATTTAAACCCAAATGGAAGGGGACTTGTAATAGTAGATGGTTTAAGTGATGAACTTTTGATAGAAAGTAATAGGGTAGAGGTAGTTAAGTATTACAATCCGATAATATCATAAAAAAATCTATAAATTACTTTGAAGAACTGTTGTATAATAATCAAATTTAAAAAAATAAATAAAGGGAGTGAAACTAATGAAAAAAAGAATTTCAATATCCTTAGTAATAGTGATGTTGATAACTATGGTTATGCCTGTTATTTCGATGGCAAGTCAAGATGAGCAACTTCAGACAGCTATTAAAAGGACTAAATCACTATTAGGAATAGGAGAAGAGTACGAACAGTTTGACTATTCTATAAGTAAAAATCAAGGAACTACTATTTATGACTTAAGATGGTTAAATGCTGATGAAACAAGTCACATAGAGGCAGCCATAAACAGTGAAGGTGAAATATTAAGTTACGATAAGTATAGTAATAATGACAGTTATGAAAACAGAATACCTAGTATAACTGAAGAAGAGGGACTAAATATAGCTAAAGAATTTATAAAAAAAATAAACCCTCAAATAGCTGAAAATATCAAATATACAGGAAATAAATATGATATAGGAATATATACAACAGACTATTACTTTAGATATGTAAGAACAGAAAAGAATATTCCATTCGTAAATGACACTGTTAATGTAAATGTTGATAATATAACAGGTGAGGTTAAAAGTTTTAGACTTAACTGGGATAAAGATATAAAATTCCCCAGTGAGGATGGAGTTATATCACAAAGTGAAGCAGAAAAATCATATAGAGAAAAAGTAAATTTAGAATTAATGTATAAGTATAATTATGATGGAAAAGACATGAAACCACAATTGGTTTACTCTGTTAGAGACAAAAATAAATCAATAGATGCTAAAACAGGAGAAGTATTAGACTATTCAAATGATTATTATGGAGTAGATGATTTTAGATATAAAGAGTCTTTAATGTTTGATAATCTGAAATCTTCTCAAGCTAATGAAATACAACTAACAAAGGAAGAGATAGAAGCTATTAAAAAGTCTCAGAAGATAATGAGTGAAAGTGAAGCAGAAAGTATAGCAAGAAAGTTTGCTAACATAAGTAATGACATTGAATTGAATTATTTAAGATTAGATAGGGACAAATCAAGTGATGAGTATGTATGGAATCTACACTTTAGTAAAGAAGAGAAAGATAACTATTCTTTTGGATATGTTCTAGTAGACGGAAAAACTAAAGAGGTATTGTCTTTTAATAAATATAGAGGCAATAATTCTAAAGAAAAAATTAAATATAGCAAAGATCAAGCCTTAAAAATAGCAACAGAATATTTAAATAAAATGCAAAAAGAAAAATCAGGACAAGTAGAATATATTGATATACCTTCTCTAAATGAGATAGCATATGGGGAAGAAGAACCTAGTGAGTACTATTTTTCATTTACAAGAAGTGTAGATGGAGTACTATTTGAAGGTGACGGATTTTACATAAGAGTAGACTCTAGAACTGGAGAAATATTAGGGTATAGTCAATCATGGTATAAAGGAGAAATACCTTCAAAGGATAATGTGGTTTCCAAAGAACAAGCATACGATACATTTCTAAAAGAAGGTAAGTTAGAATTACAGTACATTACATCTCCTGAAGATGCTGATAATAAAAAGAAAGAAACGAAGTTAGCATATGTATTGAGTAATAAAGATAAATTGGATATAGATGCTAAGACAGGAAAGCCAATAAACTTAGGTGGATATATGGAAGACATAGAAGAAGCATCTGAATATACAGATATAGAGAACAGTATAGCTAAAAACCAGATAGAGATGCTAGCAAAGCTAAAAATTTATCTACCAGGAGAAAAGTTTGAACCTAAAGAAAAGATAACTCAAAAAGACTTCTTATATTTACTAGCTAAAAGCAAAAATAATTATGTTAAATATGAAGACACAGAGGAATTGTACAAATTTCTTTCTAGAGAAAATATAGTAAGAAAAGGAGAGAAGTCTGCTGATTCCACTATAACTAGAGAAGATGCTATTAAATTTATAATAAGATCGTTAAAGTACGATAAAATAGCAGATATACAAGGAATATATAATGTAAACTTTAAAGATGCAGACAATATAGATCCAAAATTAAAAGGATATATAGCTATAGCTACAGGTTTAGATATAGTTAAGGGAGCAAATGGAGGTAACTTTAATCCTAAATCAGAACTTACAAGAGAGCAAGGAGCTATAATGATTTATAACGTTCTAAACTCTAAATAGCAAGAAAAATTATAATAAAGAGCCACCGTTTAAGAATAGTAGACATAAATTTCTTAAACGGTGGCTTTTATTAACGTGGAGACTTGAAAAGCATGTACTAGTATTATACAATTTAGGAATATGAGTGTAATAATGCATACATTCTATAAAAATAGGAGTGATTAACATGAAAAAGAAAATTTCATTAGCACTATCGGTAGGAGTATTACTTACAACATTATCTCCAGTACAAGGATTCGCAAAGACCAATAATACTGAAATAGTACTTAATTCAGAAGTAGATGTGGAAAAGTACATACCTAGAATAAAGTCAATTTTTCAAATAGGTGATGAGTACGATAATTTCTACGTACTTAGAAATGGTAGAAGTGACACAATTGGACTAGATTGGGTGAATGATAATGGAAATATAAGTGTAGATATCGATAGGGATGGAAATGTAGTAGGCTACTGGAAGCATGAAAACTACACAAATAGAGATGAAAGAGTCTACAAATTTCCTAAGATAACTATAGAAGAGGGAGAAAAAATTGCTAAAGATCTTATAAATAAGGTATTTCCAGAGATATCAAATAAAATTGAAAAAAATATGAAATATGGCTATGACACTTATAATATGTATAGCTTAGGAGAGTATTCATATAACTTTATAAGAACCGAAAACGATGTACCTTTTGAAAATAACACTATATATGTTCGAGTAGATAATCAGAAAGGTGAAGTCACTAGTTTTAGCTCAAGTATTGAAAAAAATCTTAGATTCCCAGGTAAAGAAGGGATAATGTCAGAAGATGAGGCTAAAGAGTTATATAAAGAGAATGTAGGACTAGAGTTAATGTATAAGTTAAGAGGAATAGACAATGGATTTGAACCCTATTTAGGATACAGTATAACTAGCATAGATAAAGTAGTAGATGCTAGGACAAAAGATATAGTAAGTAATTCACAACAATACTATTATCATCTATATGAATACAATCAACAGGAAGAATTATCAAGTGAAGAGGAAAGTAAGTTAGTAAATTCCAAAGTAATAATAAGTAAGCAAGACGCAAGTGAAAAAATGATAGACACATTCAAGCTAGGTGAAGGTTATGAAGTATCTGGACATCAACTGGTAAAATGCAAAGAAAAAGATCAGTATATATGGTATATGATGGTTTCAAAAAATGAAGAAAACTATGGTTCAGCTTCAAGAGCAGAGCTAGATGCTAAGACAGGTCAAATTATAAGTTTCTCTGATCCTGGATCAAGTGGTGTTTACGAAAGAGAGAGTTCGAAATATAGTAAAGAAGAATTACTCAAAAAAGCAAAAGACTTTATACAAAAGAGTAATCCTGAAAAGTATAAAGAGGTAGAGTATGTAGAAAATAATGATATGTACGTAGACGGTGAAATTAAAGTATATGATTTTCAGTTTATTAAAAAATTAAATGATATTAAAGTTGAAAATAGTGGATTTAGAGTGACGATAAGTGCTGTTACAGGAAATATAGTTGGCTATAATTATAATTGGGATGATTCAGACCTTCCTTTAGTAGAAAATATCATAGACAAAGATAAAGCAAAGAGTATATTACTAGATGATAAAACACTAGAGCTTCAATATCAAAGTGAAAATAACGATCAAAAGAATATCAAATTAGTATATGACTTTAAAGATAAACACTTATCAATAGATGCAAAAACAGGAGAGATTATAGATAATAGAAATGAAATAATGAATATATATGGTAAAAGTAATTACAGAGATATAGAAAATAGCTTTGCAAAAGATCAGATAAAAAGATTACAAGAAAACATTGTTTTATTTGAAGGTGAAGATTTCAAACCAAAGTCAGAGATAACACAAAAAGATTTTTTAAGTTTACTTATACAAACTAAAGAATCTTTTTATCCAGGAAGTGATGAAGAATTTTTATATGAATTATTGGTTATGAGGAACATTATAGAAGATGAAGAAAAAAATCCAGAAGGAAAGGTAACGAGAGAAGAAGCTATAAAATATATAGTTAGAGCTTTTGGACAAGAACAATCAGACGATCCAGGAGATATCTATAAGATAGGCTATAATGATGAAGAGCAGATAGACGAGAAACTAAAGGGCAATGTTGCAATAGCTAAAGGATTAGGAATTATAAGTGGAGAAGGAAACTTCAGACCAAAAGATAACTTGAGAAGAGATGAAGCAGCTGTATTAATATACAATATACTAAATAGAAGTAACTAGTATAGAGATTTTAAGCAATGACGTAATAAATAGCCATTATTTAAGAATGAGATATGTAATGTTCTTAAATAATGGTTTTTTATATTGCATAAGTTTGTAAAGTACATAGAAATATTATACAATTTATGATAATAAAACTATAATTTAAATATGTTACAAGAGGAGGAACGATTAAAATGAAAAAGAAAATTTCATTAGCATTATCAGTAGGGGTATTACTTACTACACTATCTCCATTACAAACAGTGGCGAATGCAGATAATGTGAGAGTAGTAGTAGGAACTTCAAATGTTGTAGATAGATTAGATGTAGAAAAATACATACCTAAAATAAAGTCAATTTTTCAAATAGGTGATGAATATAATGAATTTGAAACACACCAATTTAATGGAATGAATTTAATTCAATTAACATGGCGCAACAGTAGTGGAAGTATAGGGGTATCTATCGATAAGGATGGAGATATAGTAGGATATTATAAAAGCGAATATGGAACAAATAGTAATAGAGAACTTTATCAATTCCCAAAACTAAGTAAAAAAGATGGAGAAAAAATAGCTAAGGAATTTGTAAATAAGGTATTGCCAGAGATGGCTGATAAGGTAAAAATTAGTAATGATAATTATGACTATGATATGTATAACTTAAGAGGTTACTTTTATAAATTTACAAGAGTTGAAAATGATATACCTTTTAATAATCAAAGTATATATGTTAGTGTAGACAATCAAAAAGGAGAAGTAACAGACTTTAATTTACACGGACAAAAAAATTATAAGTTCCCGGGCAAAGAGGGAATAATATCGGAAGAGGAAGCCAGAGAACTATATAGAGAAAAAGTAGGACTAGAGTTAATGTATAAGCTAAGAGGTATAGACAGTGATCTTGAACCCTATTTAGGATACAGTATAGTAGACACAGATAAAACAATAAATGCTAAAAATAAAGACATAGAAAGTACCTCATATCAATATCGATATCCTATAAGTAGGTATTCAAATTATGTCGAAAGTGTATCAAGTAAAGATGAAAGCAATTTAATAAATTCTAAGGTAATAATAAGTAGAACAGATGCTAGCAAAAAAATAGTAGACACATTTAGCTTAGGGGATGGATACGAAGTATCAGGAGGTCAACTAAGGAAGATTAAAGGAGAAGATAAATATTTCTGGGACATAAATGTTATGAAATATGAAGGACGAAATGGCAGTGGTACAACAGTAACAATAGACGCTAAAACAGGACAAATTATAAGCTTTTCTGATCCAGGAGCATGGGGAGACGATAAGAAGGGTGAAGTAAAGTATAAAAAAGAAGAGCTACTTAAGAAAGCAGAGGATTTCATACAAAAGAATAATCCTGAAAAATATAAGGAAGTAGAGTATGTAGAGAGTATAGACATCCTAGATGAATACAACAAAACATATCAATTTGAATTTATTAAAAAATTAAATGATATTAAAGTTGAAAATAGTGGATTTAGAGTGGGAATAAGTGCTATCACAGGAAATATAGTTGACTATGATTATAATTGGGATGATTTAGAGCTTCCTTTAGTAGAAAATATTATAGACAAAGATAAAGCTAAAGAAATATTGTTTAACGGTAATAAACTAGAGCTACAATATCAAAGTGAAAATCAGGATGAGAGTAGTGCTAAACTGGTTTATGACTTCAAAGATAAACATTTAGTAGTAGACGCAAAAACAGGAGAAATTATAGATTATAAAAAAGAGTTAGGGGAGAAACTTGATAAAAAAGACTACAAGGATATAGAAAATAGCTTTGCAAAAGATCAGATAAATAAGCTGCAAGAATATATTGTTCTATTTGAAGGTGAAGATTTTAAACCTAAGTCAGAGATAATACAAAAAGATTTTTTAAGTTTACTTGCACAAGTTAAAGGGTTATCACATGATGAAGAATACTTATATGAATCTTTGATTATAGAGAATGTTATAAAGAATGAAGAAAAAAATCCAGAAGGAAAGGTAACGAGAGAAGAAGCTATAAAATATATAGTTAGGGCTTTTGGGCAAGAGCAGTCGGGAAATTTAGGAGATATTTATAAAATGGACTATAATGATGCAGATCAAATAGATGAAAACTTAAAGGGACATGTTGCAATAGCTAAAGGACTAGGAGTTATAAGTGGAGAAGGAAACTTCAGACCAAAAGATAATCTAAGAAGAGATGAAGCAGCTGTATTAATATATAATATATTGAATAGAAAATAGAGTTAAATTAAGTGTATAGACTAGCGAAGTGTAAAGGTAAACTCGTTAGTCTATTTTTATAATAAAAATGAAATAAAATTATGAATGATTAAACATTAAGAAGATTACAACTTATAGCGAAATAAAGAGATATATTTAAAGATTTGCATATAGACAACTCTTAATCTGGCATTCCTCTTACTAAATAACTTGAAAACGTTCTAGCAATATTATACAATTTAGGAATACAAATGTGTAATAAGACAAACTTTACAATGAAAGGGAGCGATTAATATGAAAAAGAAAATTTCATTAGCACTGTCAGTAGGGGTGCTACTTACTACATTATCTCCGGTTCAGACATTAGCAAAATCTAGTAATACAGCGATAATAAGTAGTTCAAGTATAGATGTTGATAAATATATACCTAAAATAAAAGCAATTTTTCAGATAAGTGATGATTACGACAACTTTAGAACGAATAAATATAGAGACGAAGATATAATAGAACTATCATGGTATATTACAGACAAAGGAGAAATAAGTGTATCTATTGATTCAGAAGGAAATATAGTAAGATATTATAACTGGAAAAATGATATGAATAGAGAGGAAAAAGTCTATAAATTTCCTAAGATAAGCAAAGAAGAGGGAGAAAAAATAGCTAGAGATTTTATAAGAAAAATATCACCGGAAATAGCAGATAAAATTGAACTTAAAGATGATTATGAACGATACGGAATATATAATGAACATAGTTTAGAGGGATATACTTATATATTTACAGAAACCGAGAATAATGTACCTATTAGTGATAAATCTATAAATGTTACAGTGGATGGTCAAAATGGGGAAGTAATAAGCTATTACCCATATGGACAAAAAAATTTAAAGCTTCCAAATAAAGAAGGAATAATATCAGAAGATGAAGCTAAAGAACTATATAGAGAAAAAGTAGGGCTAGAGTTAATGTATAAATTAAGAGGAGTAGATAATAACTTTGAGCGTTACTTAGGATATACCATAACTAATACGGATAAGACAATAGATGCTAAAACTAAAGACATAGTAAGTACTTCTGAAAATTATATGTATCCAATATATAGACAATACTTATACGAAAAAGGAGTAGAGAATGTATCAAGTGCAGAGGAAAATACACTAATAAACTCTAAAGCAATAATAAGTAGGAATGATGCGAGTAAAAAAATATTAGATACATTTAAACTAGGTGAGGGATATGAAGTATCTACATCCCATATAGAAAAGATTAAAGAAGAAGATAATTACATATGGGTAGTATCGATTATGAGATACGAGAAAGATGGAAGTAGTAGTGCAGATGCAGCTGTAAATGCTAAGACTGGTGAGATTATAGGATTTTCTGACCCTAGATCATGGGATGAAGACGATAATGAAAAAGTAAAATATAGCAAGGAAGAACTATTAAAAAAGGCAAAAGAATTTATACAAAAGAATAATCCAGAGAAATATAAAGAAACAGAATATGTAGAAATCAGTGGCATAGATCAATATGGATATAGCAATGAGTATCAATTCCAATTTATTAGAAAGTCAAACGATATCAAAGTTGAAAATAGTGGTTTTAGAGTAGTGATAAGTGGTGTAACAGGAAACGTAGTTGACTATTCCTATAGCTGGGATGATTCAGAGCTTCCTTTAGCAGAGGATATTATAGGTGAAGACAAAGCCAAAGAAGTAATATTCGATGGTAAGGAACTAGAACTAGAATATCAAGGTGAAAATGAAGATAAAGAAAATATTAAACTAGTTTATGACTTCAAAGATAAGCATTTAGTAGTAGATGCAAAAACGGGAGAAATTGTAGATAATAAAAAAGAGTTAGAGCGAAAATACGGTAAAAAAACCTACAAGGATATAGAAAATAGCTTTGCAAAGAATCAAATAGAAAAACTACAAGAAAATATAACTTTATTTGAAGGTGAAGATTTTAAGCCAAAGTCGGAAATAACGCAAAAAGATTTCTTCAAATTACTTATACAAACTAAGAGGATGTTCTATGGTTGGGATGATGAAGATTATTTATATGAAGTATTAGTGAGACAAAATATTGTAAAAAATGAGGAAAAAAATCCTGATGGAAAAGTAACGAGAGAAGAAGCAATGAAGTATATAGTTAGAGCTTTTGGACAAGAACAGTCGGGTAACTTGGGAGAGATATATAGAATAGATTATAATGATGCAGACCAGATTGATAGTAGTCTAAGAGGACATGTTGCAATAGCTAAAGGACTAGGAATTATAAGTGGAGAAGGAAACTTTAGACCAAAAGATAATTTAAGAAGAGACGAGGCAGCTGTATTAATATACAATATATTAAATAGAAGTAACTAGTACAGAGATTTTAAGCAATGACGTAATAAAGAGCCACTATTTAAGGATAAGATATGTAAAGTTCTTAAATAGTGGTTTTTTATATTACATAAGTTTGAAAAGTATATAGAAATATTATACAATTTATGAATAAGAAAACTGTAATATAAATATGTAACAATAGGAGGAATGATTTAAATGAAAAAGAAAATTTCATTAGCACTATCAGTAGGGGTATTGCTTACTACACTATCTCCAGTTCAAACATTAGCGGAATCTAATAGTACAGCAATAATAAGTAGTTCAAGTATAGATATTGATAAATACATACCTAAAATAAAAGCAATTTTTCAGATAAGTGATGATTACGATAACTTTAGAACAAACAGATATAGAAGAGAAGATATAATAGAACTATCATGGTCTAGTAGAGATAAAGGAGAAATAAATGTATCTATTGATTCAGAAGGAAATATATTAAGGTACTATAACTGGAAGCATAATATGAATAGAGATGAAAAAGTTTATAGATTTCCTAAGATAAACAAAGAAGAGGGAGAAAAAATAGCTAGAGACCTTATAAAAAGAATATCGCCTGAAATAGCGGGCAAGATTGAAATTATAGATAATCCTGAACGATATGTAATGTATGACGGATATAATTTAGAGGGATATACTTATAACTTTACAAGAACTGAGAATAAAGTTCCTGTTAATGATGAAATTATAAACGTTATGGTAGACGGACAGAGTGGAGAAGTAGTAAGTCTTTATTCTCATGGACAAAAAGATTTAAAATTTCCAAGTAAAGAAGGAATAATATCAGAAGATGAAGCTAAAGAACTATATAAAGGAAAAGTGGGATTAGAGCTAGTATATAAACTAAGAGGTGTAGATAATGAATTTGAACGTTATTTAGCATATAATATAACTAATACAGATAAGACTATAGATGCTAAAACTAAAGAAATAATAAGTACTTCTCAAAAATACTATTATCCATTAGATAGGTACTCCTTATACGAAAAAGGCCTAGAAAGCGTATCAAGTGAAGATGAACGTAAATTGATAAACTCTAAATCAATAATAAGTAAAGAAGATGCTAGTAGAAAAATAGTAGATACATTTAATCTAGGAGATGGATATGAAATATACACATCTCAATTAGAAAAGGTTCGAGAAGATGATCAGTATATATGGGAAGTAATGATCACGAAATATAGAGGAAATGGAAGTAGTACCACAGGTGCAGCAGTAGATGCTAAGACAGGTGAGATTATAGACTTCTCTGATCCAGGATCATGGAATGAAGCCGATAATGGAAAAATAAAATATAGTAAGGAAGAGTTACTTAGAAAAGCAAAAGATTTCGTACAAAAGAATAGCCCTGAAAAATATAAAGAGATAGAGTATATAGAAAGTGTTGATGTAGATCCATATGAAGAAAATAAAATATATCAATTTATATTTATTAGAAAGTTAAATGATATTAAAGTTGAAAATAGTGGTTTTAGAGTAATGATAAGTGGTGTAACAGGAAACATAGTTGACTATTCCTATAGCTGGGATGATTCAGAGTTTCCTTTAGCAGAGGATATTATAGGTGAAGACAAAGCCAAAGAAATAATATTCGATGGTAAGGAACTAGAGTTAGAATATCAAGGTGAAAATGAAGATAAAGAAAATATTAAACTAGTTTATGACTTCAAAGATAAGCATTTAGTAGTAGATGCAAAAACGGGAGAAATTATAGACGACAAAAAAGAGTTTAGCGATAAATACAGTAATAAAGCATATAAAGATATAGGGAATAGCTTTGCAAAGAATCAGATAGAAAAATTACAAGAAAGTATAATTTTATTTAAAGGTGAAGACTTCAAACCAAAGTCAGAGATAACACAAAAAGATTTTCTAAAATTACTTGTACAAACTAAGGGTATGTTCTATATTTGGGATGATGACGACTATTTATATGAAGTGTTAGCAGAAGAAAATATTGTAAGTAATGAAGAAAAAAACCCAGGAGGAAAAGTAACAAGAGAAGAAGCTATAAAGTATATAGTTAGAGCTTTTGGACAAGAGCAGTCGGGTAACTTGGGAGATATATATAGAATAGATTATAATGATGCAGACCAGATTGATAGTAGCCTAAGAGGACATGTTGCAATAGCTAAAGGACTAGGAATTATAAGCGGAGAAGGAAACTTCAGACCGAAAGATAATTTAAGAAGAGATGAAGCAGCTGTATTAATATATAATATATTAAATAGAAAATAGAATATAGCAAAATACATATTAATTATACCTTTAAAGTGTCACCATTTTTTATAGACGAGCATATTTATAATTAAGGGGATTTATAAATGGAAAAATTATCTTCAAATTAATTCTGAGATACAGTATAAGCACTTAATATATTCTAAGTCTATAAAGAAAATAAAAGGGTGAAATAATGGAGGATATGATTAGTACCTTTCAAATCATTTTTACAACCATAGGCGGATATATAGGTTGGGTTGTAGGTGGAATCGATGGATTTATATATGCACTGATAATGTTTGTTGTAATTGACTATATAACAGGAGTTATGGTTTCAGTATTAGATAAACGAGTATCAAGTGATATAGGATTTAGGGGCATATTTAGAAAAGTTTTAATATTTGCAATGATTGCGATAGGAAATGTAATTGATGACTATTTAATTAAAGATGGAAATACTATTCGGACAGCTATTGTTTTTTTCTATATTTCAAATGAAGGAATAAGTATATTAGAAAATTCATCTAAGATAGGGTTACCAATTCCTGAAAAATTAAAGGCCATTTTAAAAGAAATAAACAAAGATAATTAAAAGAATAAACTTATAGGAAATTATATTCTCCCTTTATAGTAGACAAATTTGAAAATAAAAATCTAACACTATAAGGGGAGTTATTTTATGTTATATAATAATTATTACTTTATGATAATATATATATAGATAAAAAAATAAAAGGGTGATAAATATTGAAATTTATAATAGCAAGGCATGCAGAAACAGAGGCAAATGCAAACCGTATATTTAGTGGATGGACAGATTATCCTCTTACTGAAAAGGGAATAAAGCAGGCAAAGCGATTGGGATATATGCTTAAAAAAAATTATAACATAGATAAACTATACTCGAGTCCACTAGACAGGGCTTTAAAAACAGCTAATATAGTTTCTAAGTCTATAGAAAGAGAGATAATAGTTACAGATAATCTAAAGGAAGTAAACTTTGGAATATTCGAAGGAAAGACAGGAGAGGAAATACAAGCTGAGCATGGAGAACACTGGGATTCATGGCATAAAGATTATGTTAACTTTAGACTACCTCAAGGAGAGAATTTGATAGATTTACTTGATAGAATAAGGCCCCTTATAGATAATCTTAAGCAAGGAGATAAAGACTGTCTACTAGTTACTCATGCGGCGGTTATGCAAGTGGCAATAACATATTTACTAGATCTAGATTTAAAGAAGATGTGGAACTTTCAATGTAAGAATTGTTCATTTGTAGAAATCGAATATAGTAATAACTTTGCATTTATAAAGAGACTAAGTCCAGTAGATTAGGATAATAATATACATATAGATTAAATTAACTAAAATACGTTATTACTTTGAGGTGAAAAAATGTGTCATAGAAAGTTAGCAAAAAAACGTAAAGAATTTGATACTTATATAGACAGTATTGAGGATAAGGAAGACTATTTAGCTATAACTATTAAAGCTCAACAAATATTTGGATGTTTGTCTAAAGAGGTTCAAAACTATATTTGTGAAAAATTAGATATTCCAGAAGCAAAAGTACGTGGAATAATAAAGTATAATTCATTAAAAGAAGAGCCAAAAGGAAGGTTTCATATAAGCGTATGCTTAGGTACAACTTGTAAATTAAAAGGTGGACCAGAAATTCTTAGTGAGCTTGAAAACCTACTTAATATAAGGGAAGGGGAAATGACTAATGATGAAAGATTCAGTATAGAAGCAACTAAATGTACTGGGGCATGTATAATTGCGCCTGTTATAAGCATAAACGGAAAAATGTACAGTGATATAAAAAAAGAAGATGTTAAGTATATAATTGATGAATATAGACGTTTATAATATATTTAACAACTGTTTGAATACATAAACAGAAGAGTATAAAATTGTTTATGTATTTTGTACTTCAAGGAGGAATAGTCTTGACTAAAAATATAATGTTTCAAGGAACATCATCAAGTGCTGGAAAAAGTACATTAGTAACAGCATTATGTAGAATATTAAAAAATGAAGGTATAAATGTATCACCATTTAAATCTCAGAATATGACTAGAAATGCTGTGGACATAGGAGAAAATATTAAAATAGCAGGATCTCAAGTGGTTCAAGCGGAAGCTGCAAAGACAAAGCCATTACCTGAGATGAATCCAATATTATTAGTTCCGAATAGTGACACAGGAAGTAAAATCTTAGTGAATGGAATTGATTACGGAAATACTAATGCATGGGAATACCATGAAACAAAGTCAAAGTTCAGAGAAATAGTAAAGCAGTCTTATAAATCACTAGAAGAACGATATGACATAGTAGTCATAGAAGGGGCTGGAAGTCCAGCAGAAATAAATTTAAGAGAAAATGATTTTGTAAATATGGGACTTGCAGAGATGGTAGATGCTCCGGTTATAATAGTTGGAGATATAGATAGAGGAGGGGTTTTTGCATCTATTTATGGAACTATAATGCTTATGAGTGAAAGTGAAAAGGACAGGATAAAAGGATTTATAATAAATAAGTTTAGAGGAGATATAGAAATTCTAAAGCCTGGAATAAAAATGATAGAGGAAAAAGTAAATAAACCATGTTTAGGTGTTGTGCCATACTTCGAACTTAATATAGAAGAAGAGGACAGCATAGTAGATGGTAAAAGAGGCGAAAGAATAGAAGATGACGAGTTAAGGGATAAGGAGTATGACAAACTAGCAGATATAATAAGTAACAATATAGATATTAAAATGATAAAAGAAATAATAGGGATTTAGACTATGAAATATATACTACTATTAATAATACCAGTACTACTAGATATGATAATAGGAGATCCACCAAATTTTCCACATCCTATAAGATATATAGGATGGATCATAAAAAAGTATGAAAACATAATTAGAAAATCTAATATAAATTTAAAAATAGGTGGATTCCTTCTAACTGGATTAACACTAATAACAGTAACAGGAGTAATTACAGCTATACTTATGTTGGCGGAAAAAATAAGTCATAACTTAAACATTGTAATCTCAATATACTTTTTATATACATCACTCGCGAGTAAATGCCTAGACGTAGAAACTAGAAAAGTATATAGAGCACTTTCAGAGGATGATATAAATGAAAGTAGAAAAATGCTTTCATATCTAGTGGGTAGAGATACAACTAGTTTAAGTAAGGAAGAAGTTACAAGAGGGGCTGTTGAAACAGTAGCTGAAAATACTATAGATGGTGTACTAGCTCCACTTATGTTTATAGGGGTGGGTATGTACTTTGATGCGCCAGTGCAATTTGCATTTTTATATAAATCTATAAATACCTTAGATTCTATGGTGGGATATATTAATGAAAAGTATAAAGATATAGGTTTTGCATCAGCAAAATTAGATGATATAGCTAACTATATACCAGCTAGACTAGGCAGTTTCCTAATGTTAATAGGAGGATCTCTATTAGGATACAATCTTAAAAATGGATTTAAAATATTAAAAAGAGATAATAGAAATCATAAGAGTCCTAATTGCGGATATCCTGAATCTGTAGTAGCTGGACTATTAAACATTCAATTAGGAGGAACAAATACTTATTTTGGAGAAAAAGTATACAAGCCTACTATTGGAGACAAGAATAGTGAAATTGTCCCTAGCAATATAGTAGATACTATAAAAATAATGTATGCTTCTGAAATTATACTGGTTATACTAATCATGACTATACTGTCACTAAAATTTACAATGTGAAAAGAGGAGATAATGTGAATAAACATGGAGGTTATTTTGGAGAAAATAAAAACAAGATAATAGATTTTAGTGTTAATATAAATCCCCTAGGAGTACCAAACAAATTAATAAATAGGCTTCAAGAAAGTTTAAAACATTTAGAAAGATATCCAGAGATAGATGGAGAATCTGGAAAGATAGAGCTATCAAGGAGACTAAATATAAATACTGAAAATATAATACTTGGAAATGGAGCTACTGAACTTATATATCTTTTTTCTAGAGCACTAAAGCCAAAAAAAGTAATGATAATAGAACCAACGTTTACAGAATATGAAAGAGCGTTTAAACTAAACGAAAGTGAAATATATCATTTTGAAACTCTAGAAAAAGAAAATTTTCAAATAAATATAGAGAGATTACTAGAAGAAATAGAAAAGATAAGACCAGATTTACTAGTAATGTGCAATCCAAACAATCCAACAGGAATATTCACAGAGGCAGAATCTATGATGAAAATTTTAAATAAGTTAAAAGAGATAAACTCGTATTTATTTATAGATGAGTCATTTATAGATTTTACAGATAAAAAGTCGTATATATCATTTATAGAAAGTTATCCTACATTTATATTACGTTCAATGACTAAAACTTACGCTATACCAGGATTAAGGCTAGGATATGGGCTAGGAAATAAATCTCTTATAGAAAAGTTGAAAAAACAAAAAGAGCCATGGACTATAAATTCACTTGCCTTAGAAGCGATTCCTATTTTATTAGGGGATGAGAATTATTTTAGAAAAACTAATGATTGGTATAAATTTGAGAAGAAATACTTAAAAGAAAATCTTGAAAAGATAGAAGATATAAAAACATATGAAAGTAATGGTAACTTTTTTTTATGTAAGTTAAAAAAGTCAGATTCTAAAGTGATTAAGGAGTACTTATTAGATAAAAAAATATATATTAGAACTTGTGAAGATTTTTATGGTTTAAATCAAGAATATTTAAGACTAGCTATAAGAACAAGAGAGGAAAATGAATTACTATTAAAAGAAATTAAATGTTTTTTTAAAAAAATCAAATAATATTTGTTTGATAGATGACATATTTAGATAGTGTAAAGTATAATACATCAGAAGGTGAAAAAATGAAAAACTTTATTTTAGTAACAGGTGGAGCTAGAAGTGGAAAGAGTACATTTGCCGAAAGCAAGGCTAAAGAGATAGGTAAAAGTATAGTTTATATAGCAACATCAATACCCTTTGATGAGGGGACTAAAGATAGAATAAAAAAACATAGACAATCTAGACCAAATGATTGGGATACTATAGAAAAATATAAAGAGTTTAAAGAGATAGATAAACATGAGAGTTTTATAGACTCAGACTTAATATTATTAGACTGTATGACTTTGATGGTTTCAAACCTAATGTTCGAGAACAATATAGATTACGATAACTGTGACTATAACGAGATAGATAAAATAGAGAAAAGTATATTTAGTGAGGTAGAAGAGCTTATATCAACTATGGAAAGACATAAAAAGAAGCTCATAATAGTTACTAATGAGGTAGGTATGGGAATAGTCCCATCATATAAACTGGGATCTATATTTAGAGATATTGCAGGAAGAATAAATCAATATTTAGCAAGTATTGCGAGTGAAGTATATTTAACTGTATCAGGAATACCAATGAAAATTAAGTGAGGTTTTGTATGAAAAGTTTATTGCTTATGATAGTTTTTCTTACAAGGATACCAATAAGATATCCTTACGAATATAAAGATGAAGACTTTATAAAAGGAGTAAAGTTAATCCCTGTAATTGGGTTAATAGTAGGACTAGCTATTTTCACACCAACATTATTTAGAGGTTATCTAGATAAACCTATTATTATAATACTAGTTTGGCTTACTTATATTTGGATAACAGGTGGGCTTCATATTGACGGACTCACAGATACTTTTGATGGTATATTTAGTAATAGAGATAAAGAGAGAATTTTAGAGATAATGAAAGATAGTAGAATAGGAACTTTCGGGGTCATCGGTTTACTATTTATTTTATTGTCTAATATAACTCTAAGCTACTATATAGATTATAAGATATTAATACTAGCGCCTGTAGTTGGAAGACTGTCTTCTATAATAGCTTGTTCTTTAAGCAAATATGCTAGAAGTGAGATGGGTATGGGAACTATTATAGTTGAGAATTGCAAGAGAAAAGAAGTGATATTTGCGATTACATTTACTCTATTAGTTTTTATAATATTAAAGCTAAAGTTATTAATGATAATACCAATTTTATTTACTCAAATTTTAGTTATATTCCTTACTAAATATATAAAGGGTAAAATAGGAGGTATGACAGGAGACACTATAGGATTTACTATAGAGGTATCACAAACTATGTACTTATTTTTTACTTATTTTATCAGTAAAGTATTATAGTTATGTATCTTATGCATTGGTTGAAAGTTAAATTTAAACCAGTGCATTTTATATTTAAAGTGTTAATTTAATTAGCGATAGATATATTGGGTATAATTTAATTAATACTTTAAAAAAAAGGAGATAGATAACAATGGGAGAGATAAGAAAGATAGATAGATATTTTAATGGAAATAAAGCTGAAGATGGAGCAGGGGTTAGCCTGTATCGTACATTTGGATATCATGAAATACCAGATTTTGATCCATTTTTAATGATGGACTTTTTCGACTCAGAAAACCCAGAAGACTATACAAAAGGGTTCCCTTGGCATCCCCATAGAGGTATAGAGACAGTAACATATCTTATATCAGGTGAAATAGAGCATGAAGATAGTATCGGAAATAAAGGAACTATCTATGATGGTGACTGCCAGTGGATGACAGCAGGGTCAGGTATAATGCATCAAGAAATGCCAAAGGCATCACCGAAGATGTTAGGAATACAGCTATGGGTCAATTTACCTAAAAAAGATAAGATGACAGATCCAAAGTACAGAGATATCAGAAAAGAAATGATACCTGAGTATAAAGATGAAAATATGACTGTAAAAGTTTTAGCAGGAAAGTTTAAAGGAATAGAAGGGCCAATAGAAGGTATAGATGCAGAGCCAATATTTTTAGATGTAGAACTTGTACCAAATTCAGAGTTTGAGTTTCAATTAGATTCTAGTTTTAACGTGTTCACTTTTTTAGTAGGTGGTGAAGCTAATTTCAACACTGATAAAGAAGAAATTGTAAGTCATCCTAAAGGTGTACTTTATAAAGAAGGAGACTATGTAAGAATAAATACAAAAGAAAATGGAGGAAGATTTTTACTTATAGCTGGAAAGCCTCTTAATGAACCTATATCTTGGGGAGGGCCTATAGTTATGAATACAAAAGAAGAGCTAGATTTAGCCTTCAAAGAAATAAGTGAGGGAAGCTTTATAAAAAAATCAGTTTAGTGAAAGGAATAGATTATAATGGAAATTATAGTTTTAAAAAAGGAAGATATAAAAAAGTATTTACTATGAAAGATGCTATACAGTCTTGTAAAGATGCTTTAGAACTGTATTCAAGAGGAAAAAGCGACATACCTTTAAGAATTAATATAGACATACCTAATCAAGATGCACAGAGTCTTTATATGCCAGGGTATGCAGCTGATGCAAATGCATTGGGAGTAAAAATAATATCTGTTTATCCAAACAATATAAAAAAAGGAATAAGTACAGTACCTGCTACAATGGTTCTTTTAGATAATGAGACTGGAGAGGTATGCTCTCTGATAGATGGAACATATCTAACAAGAATAAGAACTGGTGCAGTAGCTGGAGCAGCTACAGATCTTTTATCTAGAAAAGATTCGAAGATTTTTAGTTTATTTGGTACTGGTGGACAGGCGGAAGAACAGCTTGAAGCAGTATTAACGATTAGGGATATAGAAGAAGTTAGGGTTTATGATATTAATCCAGAAAATGCCGAGACATTTGTAAAAGCAATGAATGAAAAATTTGCGGATAAATTTAAGGTCAAAATAAATTCTGTTAAAAGTCCAGACGAAGCTGTGAAAGATGCAGATATAATAACTGCTGTTACTACGTCAAAAAAGCCAGTATTCGATGGTAAACTTGTTAAGAAAGGTGCCCACATAAATGGAGTCGGATCATATACACCTGACAT
Source organism: Gottschalkia acidurici 9a (assembly GCF_000299355.1). Classification (NCBI taxonomy): domain Bacteria; kingdom Bacillati; phylum Bacillota; class Tissierellia; order Tissierellales; family Gottschalkiaceae; genus Gottschalkia; species Gottschalkia acidurici. Next base: position 645,969 of record NC_018664.1, read on the forward strand.
GCAGGAATTAGATGAATATATAATATGTAATGCTGACAAATTATACGTAGATACAAGGGATGGTGCTTTAAACGAGAGTGGTGATTTAATAATACCAATAAGACAAAATAAGTTTTCTGAAGATAGAGTTACTGGGGAACTGGGAGAACTAATAATGGGTTCAATATCGTCTAGAGAAAATGAAGATGAAATCACATTATTCAAAACTGTTGGCAGTGGAGTGCTTGATATAGTTACAGCTAGACGTATATATGAAAGAGCCTTAAAAGAGAAAATTGGACAATTCGTAGAAATTTAAATTTATGGGATAAGGAACAGCCAAATTTATTACTTACAGAAAACGTTAGATAGGTAATAAGTAGAATAAATAAGGGTGAAGCTGCGGCAGGAATAGTTTATGAATCAGATGTAGTTGAGGCAAGTAAAATAATAAGAAATTAAATTTTATTATAATACAAACTTTTGATGGGGACTTACACAGTCCAATAATTTATCCAGCTGCTATTATAGTTTCTAGTAAAGATAAAGAAACAGTACAAAAATTATTAGAATACCTACAGACAGACACAAGTAAGGCAATATATGAGAAGTATGGATTCATAGTGAAAGAATAAATAGAGGTTGTTAATGATCTCTATTTATTTTTATTAAAATGAAAAGCTTGTGAATCGCCTTGTAAAAACATAGCTTATTCTCAATAGCACACTTCTTAAGATTGACTATTTTTATATATTTGATATACTAACCATGAGTAAACTGTAAATTAGTCTAAAATATGGTTTTTATCTATTGCTTATCATTTAGTATTAAGTAAAAATCAAAAAGGGGAGTGTTAAATGAGAAAATATATTACATTTACTTTAATTTTTGTTATTACTATAGTATGCATATTACAATCGCCGATTACATTTGCATCTAATAACTTTGTAGGATTAGATCCAAGTATAGATATTTCTCCAAATGATGATAGAATAGTTTTTTCTTATTATCAAAAAGGAGTTGCATCCATCTATACTTCCAAAATTGATGGTACGGATGTTGTTCAACTGACTAAGGATGAAGAAGAGAAAAACTCTCATCTATATCCTGTTTATTCTTCAGACGGATCTAAGATTATGTTTATATCAACTCCAAAAAGTCAGACTAGTTTAGAATCTTCTATTTGGATAATGGATCAAGATGGAAGTAATAAAAAAGAGATTATGAAAGCTGATGGATTTATAAACAAAGCTGTCTTTTCGCCAGATCAAAATCGTATATACTTTTCAAAGTCAACAAGCTATAAAAATTTCTCACCAATAGCTCGTAAGAGCCATCATGGCTTTGATATATATTCTATAAGTATCGATGGAAAAGACTTAAAACAACTTACATTTGATAAATCATATAATCTTGGAAGTTTAAATATAACGCCTGGTGGGAATGCTTTAATTTTTACTAAATTTGAAGAATATGAAGAGACTATTTATTTACTCCAATTAGATGGTTCTAAAAAGATAGATACTATTGAACCAAAAAATCTTAAGAAAAGTAGTTTATATTATCCGGCTTTATCTCAAGATGATAAGTTTTTAACATTTTCTACTGTTTCGAACGAAAGAGGTATTTTCCATTACGATCTCTTTATTATGAATTTAGAAACAAAAGAATCTAAGCAAGTAACAGATCTTAAGTCACATGCTAGTAGACCTGTATATTTCCATAACAGTAATAAAATTTTGTTCTCACAAGATATGAATTGGGCTAAGAATCCTTCAAAATATGAGATTCGAATACTAGATATCGACAGTAGTAATACTGACACAGGTAAGTATAATATAGAAAAAATAAATATCAATATTCCGTCTAAATAATTTATTAATTATAATGTGTCTTAAAACTAAAATTTACAACTATAAATTTCGGTGATCCCTTAGTTAATATAATAATAAAAAACTCTTTTCTAGTTCGAATTGTTATTCTAATTCTTTCTAAGAAAAGAGTTTTTTACTTAAATAGGTGTATTTTTTAATATCAAGATTAATACTATTTATTACCTTGCATTTGGTTTAAGAACTCCATAGCCATTTGAATATTTTTTATAAGTTCAGTCTTTACAAGTTCTAAATTACTTTCCTCAGTACCTTCTTTAACTGTAACTCTACAGATGTTTTTCCCAACCTCAAGTTGAACAAAGTCATCTTTTAATATACCTTTAATAGATTCTTTAAGCATGCTTCTGGTTTGTTTATCTTTTAAATAAGGCTCTAGATGACTTTGAAGTGACACTAAAATTCTCTTTTCATCATCTAACTCGATATATTTTACAAATTGATTTAAAATATCCATGAGAAAACTCCTTTCTATTTTACTTGATAGACATATACAGTTATAATAATATATATAAGATTAGAAAACAATATATAAGTAAAACATAATTTATATATAAGATTTCAAACTATATGAGAAAAGATAGAAAAGTAAGGATGATAAGATGAACGACTTTTTACCTATAAATAAAGAAGATATGAAAAAAAGGGGATGGGATCAGTTAGATTTTGTATTAATTACAGGAGACGCATATGTGGATCATCCCTCCTTCGGTACTGCAATAATAAGTAGATTGTTGGAACTACATGGCTATAAAGTAGGTATAATAGCACAACCCTCTTGGAAAGATACTAATGACTTTAAAAGGTTAGGAAGACCTAAATTAGGGTTTCTAATAAATGGTGGAAACATAGATCCTATGGTAAACCATTATTCAGTAGCTAAAAAGAGAAGAAAAGACGATGCATATTCACCAGGTGGTAAAGGTGGGCTCAGACCAGATAGAGCCACTATAGTTTATTGCCAAAAAGTAAGAGAGGCTTACAAAAAAGTTCCTATAATAATAGGTGGTATAGAAGCAAGCTTAAGAAGACTTGGTCATTACGATTATTGGGATAATAAAATAAGGAGATCTATAATATTAGATTCGACAGCAGATTTGCTTATATATGGTATGGGTGAAAAGCCTATAGTAGAAATAGCAGAAGCATTAGCAAGTGGAATTCCAGTTGAAGAAATAACTTTTATAAACGGAACTGTTTACAAAACAAATGACAAAGATAGAGCATATAACCCTATATTTCTACCTACATTCGATGAAATAGTAGAATCTAAGATAAAATATGCTGAAAGTTTTAAAATTCAATATGAGAATTTAGATTCAATACAAGGTAGACCACTAATAGAATCCTACAGTAATACTTATGTAGTACAAAATAAATCACAGGATCCTATGGAACAGTCAGAATTGGATAGAGTTTACTCTTTGCCATACATGAGAGACTACCATCCTATATATGAAAAAGATGGAGGAATACCTGCTATTAAAGAAGTTAAGTTTAGCTTGATAAGTAATAGAGGATGTTTTGGAAACTGTAGTTTTTGTGCTTTAGCATTCCATCAAGGACGAGTATTACAATCTAGAAGTCATGAATCTATATATAGGGAAGCTGAACAAATAGTTTGGGAGCCAGATTTTAAAGGATATATTCATGATGTAGGTGGACCAACTGCAAACTTTAGAAATAGAGCGTGTGATAAGCAAATAGAACATGGAGTATGTAAAAGTAAACAATGTCTTTTCCCAGAACCATGTAAAAATTTAAAAATAGATCACAAAGACTATTTAAGTCTATTAAGAAAGCTAAGAGATATTCCAAATGTGAAAAAGGTATTTGTTCGTTCAGGAATTAGATATGACTATCTAATACATGATAAAGATGATAGTTTTTTTAAAGAATTGTGTGAACACCATATAAGTGGACAGCTAAAAGTTGCACCAGAGCATATATCTTCAAAAGTACTAGAAAAGATGGGAAAGCCTAATAGAGAAGTATATGATAAGTTCGTAAATAAATATAAAAAAATAAATAAAGAATTAGGAATGAACCAATTTCTAGTTCCGTATCTAATGTCTAGTCATCCAGGATCTACACTAAATGAAGCTGTGGAGCTAGCTGAATACTTAAGAGATCTTGGATATATGCCAGAGCAAGTGCAAGACTTCTATCCAACACCGTCTACGCTTTCTACGTGTATGTATTATACAGGTTTAGACCCTATGACTATGAAAAAAGTTTATGTTCCAAAATCTCCACATGAAAAGGCAATGCAAAGGGCGTTAATACAATATCGAAATCCTAAAAATTATGATTTAGTTTTAGAAGCATTAAGAAAAGCAGGAAGATTAGATTTAGTAGGCTTTGGTTCAAAATGCTTAATAAGACCAAGAAATAACAACAAACCTAATGATACCGACAGTAGAAATGGTACAAAGAACAAAAACACTAAGAAAAATAGTGTTAGGGATAATAGAAGTAAAAAAACTAGTAGAACTAAAGATAGTAAAAATAGAAGGAAAAGGTAATTGTTCTACACTTTTTAACTTTGCGAAAAATGGGGATTTTTCAGATATTTGCTCAAAAATCTTTTGAATATACTAAGTAAATATGTTAGAATAAACAATGGTAAAAAAAGAAAACTGAAAATAGAAAGTAGGCGTAATTTTGAATAAAATTAAAGATATTAGAAATATAGCCATAATAGCACACGTTGATCACGGTAAAACTACACTAGTAGATGCATTATTGAGACAAAGTGGTACTTTTAGAAGTAACCAAGTAGTAGAAGAAAGAGTAATGGACTCTAATGATATAGAGAAAGAAAGAGGAATAACAATACTTGCAAAAAATACAGCTATTTATTATGGAGATACTAAAATAAACATAATAGATACACCAGGACATGCCGACTTTGGTGGAGAAGTAGAGCGTGTATTAAAAATGGTAAGTGGAGTTGTACTAGTAGTAGATTCGTTTGAAGGACCAATGCCTCAAACTAAATTTGTACTAAAAAAAGCATTAGAGTTAGACTTACCAGTAATAGTATGTATAAACAAAATAGATAGACCAGAAGCAAGACCTGATGGAGTAATAGACGAAGTGTTAGACTTATTTATAGAACTAGGAGCTAATGAAGAGCAACTAGACTGTCCGTTTATATTTGCATCAGCTAGAGAAGGAACATCTTCATTAGATATGGAGAAACAAGAAGAAGATATGAAGCCACTATTTGAAACGATAGTAGATTTTGTGCCAGCACCAGCAGGAAGTGAAGAAGACCCACTTCAACTTCTTATTTCTACGATAGACTACAATGAATTTGTAGGAAGAATAGGGATCGGAAAAGTAGAAAGAGGAACTATAAAATTAAATCAAGAAGCAGTTATAGTAAACAAAGAAAAAGAAGGCGAAAGCAAAAAAGTAAGAATAACTAAGATATATGAGTTCGAAGGATTAAATAGAGTTGAAGTAAAAGAAGCAACAGTAGGCGATATAATAGCTGTATCAGGAGTAGAGGGAATTCATATAGGAGACACTATATGTGATGTTAGTAATCCTGAAGCATTACCATTTGTTAAAATATCAGAACCAACTCTTTCTATGACATTCTCAGTTAACGACAGTCCACTTGCAGGTCAAGAAGGTAAATTCGTAACATCTAGACAAGTAAGAGATAGACTATATAAAGAACTTCAAACAGACGTTGGATTAAGAGTGGAAGATACAGAGAAAACAGATGCATTTAAAGTATCAGGTAGAGGAGAGCTACATCTTTCTGTTTTAATAGAAAATATGAGAAGAGAAGGATACGAGTTCCAAGTATCTAAGCCAGAAGTACTATACAAAGATATAGACGGAAAAAAATGTGAACCTATTGAGAAAGCAATTATAGATGTTCCAGAGGAATATGTAGGAGCTGTTATAGAAAAATTAGGACAAAGAAAAGGTGAACTAGAAACTATGACTCCATCTAATGGAGGATATACTCGTCTAGAGTTTAAGATGCCGGCTAGAGGTCTTATAGGATATCGTTCAGAATTCATGACTGATACTAGAGGAAATGGTATAATAAACACTATATTTGAGGGGTATGAGCCATACAAAGGTGAAATAGTTATGAGACCACAAGGGTCATTAATTTCATTTGAAACTGGAGAAGCTGTAGCTTATGGTCTTTATGGAGCGCAAGATAGGGGAACTCTTTTCATAACGCCAGGAACTAAAGTTTATGCAGGTATGATAGTTGGACAAAATGCAAAATCAGAAGATATGGAAGTCAATGTTTGTAAGAAAAAACAACTTACAAACGTTAGAGCATCTGGTTCAGACGATGCATTAAAACTTACAACTCCAAAAGTATTGAGCTTAGAAGAAGCACTAGAATTTATAACTGATGATGAATTAGTAGAAGTAACACCACTTAGCTTAAGAATTAGAAAAAGTATACTAGATAAAAGCTTAAGAGCTAAAGCTAGAAAAAAATAATGAAAAACGCAGATATTATTCTGCGTTTTTTATTTTATTCTGATCTTTATTGTTTAAAGCATTATTTATATCAGACAAATTCCAAAGTATTAAAGTTGAGAAGCCTACTATAACTCCAATCAGTATACAAATTGACATTACTATAGCTGCTGTTTCATTTCCTCCATCAAAATTTGCAGATATAGACAAAGATATAAAGAATCCTATAAAACTTAGAATTAAAAAAGCTATTAATTGCATATGTTTCTCCTCCTATAAAAGTTAAAACTATAATTTAACATAAATGGTATTATAGATATCATTCATTTTCAAGTATAAAATGATTTAGAATTGTTTTAGAATAATACCTTATGGACATAATAAGTCTGAGGTGATGTTTATGAATAAGAAAAATAAAATCATTAATCTTTTTATGATAGCAATAACTATTACTCTACTTATATCTATATCGGGATGTCAACAAAAACAGAAAAAGATAAATCAAGTAAAAAAAGAGAATAAAGTACCACAGAAATTAGGGAGTATATTAGGTGATATAGAGAAAGTGGAGAAAGGAATAAAAGGAATACAAAAAGAAAGTGAAAAAATCTCCGGAAATAGAAATTGAAATGGAAAAACAAAAAATAATAAAAAAGTTAGAAGAAGAGCAGAAATTACGATCTGGTAAGGAAGGTGGTTCAGGAGGTGGTTCTCAGCAAGGTCAAGGTGGAGAACAATCAGGAGGTGGATCTGGCGGAGAGGAAGGTAGTTCAGGAGGAGGCTCTGAAGGTTCAAGTAGTTCACCTGCGAGTTCTGGAAGCTCTGGAAGCAGCAAAGAAGAGGGAATGGAAAGTGAAGAAATTCAAAAAGTTAGAATTCATAATATGTGGAAGGACATAAATGGAAATGTGGAAAGTATTCATAAAAAATGGAGTGACTATAAGGTAGAAGCAATAAAGAAAAAGCAAATAATGAAGAAGTAAAAAAATTTGAAGAAAAATTAAATAATTTAACTATATCCGCAGAAAAAAAGATTATTTATCAACTTTAGTAAATAATAACGAGATGTATAGTGGAATTTACTATTTTCTTAAATTATATGAGAATTATGATGCTGAGATTATAGCTCTGAAATATGATGTAGATAAGGTTTATATAGATGGTCTTAAAGGCGACTGGAATAAGACTAATGAAAGTATGAAAAAAGTAGATAGTCAATATAAAAAGGTTTCTAAAGAACTTGATAAAAATTAAAGCAGGATACTAATGCTGAAAAAGAAAAAGAACCTAAAAATAAAAAAGAAAAAGAAGAAGCAAAAAAGAAAAAGAAGAAGAAAGAAGAAGAAAATAAAAAGAAAAAAGAGCAGTTATCAAAACTAGGGTTAGCAATAGATTCAATGAAAGAATCATTAAATAGCAAAGACATAAAATTACTTGAGATAAAGAAAGAGATTATAAATGAAAATATAAAAACAATGAGAGAAAAATAAAAAATAAAGTATTTCCTGGGGAATAATATATTTTAGAGTACTATGCTGTACTAATATATTGACAGTAGTATTATTTTCCTCTATAAATTGATATAATATAGTGAAAAAGGTGGGAAATAATATGAACAACGATGCAATGTTAAAGAAATATATATATAACGGAAATGTATATGATACTTCACAAAACGAAGGATTCAACAAAACAGATACTTTATCTATATACGAAGTAATAAGGGTAAAAAATGGTGTTATTTTATTTAAGGAAGAACATTTGAACAGAATGGAAAAAAGTGCGGAAATGCTAGGTTATAAGATGAAAAAGTCGAAAGAAGAAATAACTGAGGAAATAATTAAACTAGTTAATATAAACGAAGCTATAAATAACAATATCAAATTGGTATGTAGTAACCTAGATAGTGAAAATCAAAATTTTCTTACTTACTTTACTAAATCTAGCTATAACATAGAAGACGTTCCTAAAATAGGTGCTAGCACTATCGTATATAGAACTAAAAGAGATAATCCAAACATAAAAATTATAAATGCAAAGCAGAGAGAGGAAATAAACAAATCACTCAAGGAAAATAACGCCTTTGAGGCACTATTAGAAAATGAGGAAGGATATATTACAGAAGGTAGTAGATCGAATATGCTTTTTGTAAAAGGAGATAAAGTCTATACGGCACCAGCTAAAGATGTTTTAATAGGTATAACTAGAAGTAAGATAATGAATATATGTAAAGAATTAAGAATAGATGTCATAGAAAAGAATATTCATATAAGCGAAATAAAAGATTTAGATGGTGTATTTATGTCAACTACGCCAATAGGAGTATTGCCTATAGTAACTATAGATGATATTAAATTTGATTCGATGAACAATAAAACAATAATAAATATAATGAATGGATATGAAAGTTTAGTAGAAGACTATATAAAAAATAATAGGTAATAAAAAATAAGGCTTTACTTATAAAAGTAAAGCCTTATTTTTTATTTGCTTTTTATAATGAAACTATCTATATTATCTTTAACTAGTGCAAGAGATTCTCTCCAGAAATCTATAGAATGAATATCGAAACCTGCAGTTTTACATATATTATATATATTATCCTTCCCAGTATAGCTCAATAAATTATCATATTCTTTTACAAAATCACTTCCCAACTTTAAATACTGACTATATAGTCCTTTAGCAAATAATAATCCAAAAGTGTAGGGAAAATTGTAGAAACTTCTAGAGCTACTATAGTAATGAGATTTAGCTATCCACATATATGGATGTAAATACTTGTCATCAATCCCACAGCCATAAGCTGTCTTTTGAGAATTAATCATAATTTCTTTAAATTCATCTACAGAAAGAGCTGCCTCTTGCCTTCTTTTAAAAACTTCACTTTCAAATAGATATCTGCTATAGATATCTACAACTATTTGTCCTGCATCAGAAACTAAAGATTCAAGAATACATAAAGCTTCCTTATCATTAGCTTCACTTAGAGCAGCATTAATTACTATAGTTTCACAAAAAGTAGAAGCCGTCTCTGCAATGGGCATAGGGTAGCGAGTATTTAATATTGTCTGATCAGATAATAAGGAACCATGATAAGCATGACCTAACTCGTGAGCAAGAGTTGTTACACTACTAAAGCTACCATCAAAATTTGAAAGAATTCTGCTCTCACCTATCGAATGAATACTTGAACAAAAAGCTCCACCACTTTTACCTTCTCTTGGTTCAGCATCAATCCATTTATTTTTAAATGCTTTATAGGCAAAATCAGATAAATTTGTACTAAAAGTTCTAAAATTATCTACTATAAAGTCTTGAGCTTGTTTATAAGTGAACTTTATATCGATATCTCCTATTGGCGCAAATAAATCATAAAAAGGAAGTCCGTTTTTATGACCAAGTATTTCAGCTTTTCTTTTAAAATACTTATGGAAACTAGATAAATCCTCGACTACTGCACTCATCATTGTATCTAGAGTTTCTGCATCCATTCTAGAATTAATTAAAGTTTCCTCCAAAGGAGATGAGAAACCTCTCATACTAGATAAAGTTATTACTTCACCTTTAATTCCATTTAAACATGATGCAGATGAATCCTCAATTCTTTTATAGGACTTAAGCTCCATTTCATAAGCTTTTTTTCGTATATCTTTGTCTTTATCATAAGCCAGATTTCTAACTACAGATAAAGGTAATTGTTCACTGTCGATATCTACTAATAATGTAGACACTAACTTCTCGTAGAGTTTCATCCAAGCTTTTGAACCAGTATTTATCATCTTAGAGATTATTATTTCTTCTCTATCACTTAAAAGATAATTAGATTTAAGTTTAATCTCTTTAAGATAAAATTCATGTTCTTTTAGAAAGTCAGAGCTATTTACTAAAGAATCTAAATTATCTAATAATTTTATCCAAGACTTAAAAGTTACTAAAGGCTTTGTAAATTCAGTATACTTAATTTGTAGTTTTTCGAATGATTTAATAGCTTCTTCATTCCTAGCATTTACACTTATAGATAAGTTAGCGTAAGTTATTAATTTAGTAAATACCTTTAAAAAGTCAATTTTCATCTTTAAAAAATTTTCGATTTTGTCTTTAGCATCCTTATATGAATTTAGATTAGATTTTGTCCAAGAACTTATGTAGCTTAACTTTTCATCACATAAAGAAAGATCATTGTCAAATTCTTTAGAATCGATAGATTTATATAGTTCGTCCATACTCCATCTCATGTCCATAGAATCACTCCTAATATAATATGTGTTTTAATAACTATAACATAAAATAAGTAACATAATCACATAACCATATACTGTTCATATTATATAAAGAAAATATATGGCAGGAGGTGTTTTAGATTGAATGAAAATTGTTATAGTAGCAAATGTCTTAAAATAGGTATGAAAGCACCTGATTTCAAAGCGACTACTACTTTTGGTTCTTTAAGACTATCTAATTTAAGTGGAAAGTGGATAGTTCTATTTTCACACCCAGGAGATTTCACACCAGTTTGTACTACAGAATTTATTTCTTTCTCTAAATATTATCATTGTTTTACAGAAAGAAACGTAGAGTTACTTGGACTAAGTATAGATAGTAATCCTTCCCACCTTGCATGGATTCATAACATATATGAAAATACAGGAGTTAAAATACCATTTCCTATAATAGCAGATAGAGATGGTAAAATATCTAGACTTTATGGGATGATAGCGGAAGATGTTAGTACGACGGAAACAGTTAGAAGTGTATTTATTATAGATGACAAGCAGATTATAAGAGCTATACTAACTTATCCATTAACTAATGGTAGAAATATTACAGAGATACTAAGATTAGTTGATGGTTTACAAACTACGGATAAATACAAAGTAGTTACACCTGCTAATTGGATGCCAGGTGATGATGTACTAGTCCCACCTCCAATGACATATCAGGAATTATTAGAGAGAGAAAATGATCCTAGACTAAATTGTATAGATTGGTACTTATGTTATAAAAGACTACCATAAAGATATAAAAGACTTCTACAATAGAAATAATATTTGTAGAAGTTTTTTAGTAAGAGATGGATAGTTTAAATGAATCAAAATAGGAAAAATCTATATACTTATGTAAGTTGATAAGAATAAAATATTTGAATAAATGTAGATATACATGATATTATGACGCAGAGGGAAACAAACAAGTATTTATGTAGAAAGAACTAATATAATATAGAAATATGAGGGTAAAAAGTATATGGGAATAACAATTCAAAATCTTACAAAAAAGTTCAATCAAGTTTATGGTGTGAAAAACTTAAATGCAAATATTAAAGAAGGAGAGCTAGTATCTATCCTTGGACCGAGTGGATGTGGAAAAAGTACAACATTATTTTTAATAGCTGGTCTTCACACTCCTACTTCAGGAAATATATATTTTGGTGACAAATTAATAAATGATGTTCCTATAGAAAAAAGAGGAATAGGAATGGTATTTCAAAACTATGCATTATATCCGCATATGACCGTAGAAAAAAATATAGGGTTTCCGTTAAAAATGCAAAAGTTAAATAAAAATGATATTAAACATAGAGTGGAAGAGATGTCGAAATTCTTACATATAACGGAACTTCTTAAAAGAAAGCCTTCACAACTTTCTGGAGGACAACAACAAAGAGTAGCTATAGCAAGAGCCTTAATAAAGAAACCTCGAATACTATTATTGGACGAGCCTTTTTCTAATCTTGATGCTCGGCTACGTATACAACTTAAACATGAAATTAAAAGAATACAACAAGAGTTAAATATAACTACATTGTTTGTAACTCATGACCAAGAAGAAGCAATGAGTATATCAGATAGAATACTACTAATGAAAGATGGAGTTCTTCAACAGTTTGATACACCGTCAGACATGTATTTAAAACCTAAAAATGAGTTTGTAGCTAGATTTTTAGGAAATCCAGAAATAAACTTACTAGAAGTTGATGAAATAATAGATAAAGATAAAATAAAAGTTAAAGGTTTTAGTAAAGTCATAAATATAAGAAATTGTTGTGAGGAATCAGAATTAAATAATACAGTAACTAAAATAGGGATAAGACCAGAAGATATATCTATAGTGAAAAGTGATGACTTCGACTTTGAAGGTGAAATTATAAACTATCAGATGTTAGGTAAAGAAGTACATTTAATAATTAAAATAGAGGACATAACAATAACTACTGTCACACCTTGGACTTCAGAAAATATAAAAGGAAAAGTAAAATTAAAAATAAATAAAATTCATGTTTTTTAGTAAGTGTAAATTTAAATAGTAATTTATATTTAGAAAAATTAGAATGAAAAGTTTTTAAAAATATAAAAAATAAAACTCTTTTTCAAATAAAATATAATTTGAGAAGGAGTTTTATTTTTATATACGAAAAAATTCTATTAACATAATAGAAGTCTTAGTAAAAAACTACTGCTTTTTACTTCCTAAATCTATGACTTCTTTTATCTTAGACATAACAAACTCATATCCGTTTTTACCATGAGAAGCTAAGCAATCAGAGCAATCTTTTATATCATTTTTATATTTAAAATTACCACCACATTTATTTCCAAGAGCATATAACGGGCAAAAGCAAAATAGACAATTAAAATGTTCTAAGTCATGAGTTTTATGACAAGGAAAATATTCGCATTTCTTATTTTGAAAAAACTTATAATTTTTATTCATTAGACATCACCTCATAACTAATAATATTTACACTAATAATATATAGTATAAATCTTTGAAGAGCAAATGTATACATGTAGAGCTCTGTTTACTCTTATTTACATAGGGTATATTTTATCCAAGTTAAACTATATAATGATTTATTGTTTTAGAAAATCACAGTTCGTTAAAAAATTGATATTAAAATTAGAATAATAGCATACTAATATAAGAGTTAAAAATAAATGTAAAGAGGTAGGTGAATGTTTCTCATGAGATCAGTTGAATTTGATTATTCTAATTCTTTAATTAAAGAACATGAGATTGTAGCATTAAAACAACAAATAGATATTATACACGATAATATACATAATAAAGTCGGAATAGGTAATGAATATTTAGGATGGGTAGATTATCCCATAAACTATGACAAAAAAGAATTTGAAGATATAAAGAGGGTTTCAGAAAAAATAAAGCAAGATTCTGATATTATGATTGTAATAGGGATAGGAGGATCTTACTTAGGGGCAAGAGCGGTTATAGAATCACTTCAACATTCATTTCATGATTTACTACCAAAAGAAAAAAGTAATAATACTAAAATATTATTTGTAGGAAATAACTTAAGCAGCACTTATATTAGTGAACTTATGGAATCTATAGAAGGAAAGGATATAAGTCTAAATGTTATATCTAAATCTGGAACTACTACAGAACCTGCTATAGCGTTCAGAGTATTAAGAGATTATATGAAAAAAATCTATGGAGATAGAGCTAAAGAGCGAATATATGTTACTACAGATAAAGAGAGTGGAAGTCTTAGACAGTTAGCAATACAAGAAGGATATCAAACATTTACTATACCAGATGATATTGGAGGTAGATATTCTGTACTAACACCTGTAGGGCTTCTCCCTATAGCAGTAGCAGGAGTAGATATAGATAGACTTATGGAAGGTGCATATGATGCTGTAAAGGAATATGAAGAAAAGGACTTACATAAAAATAACTGTTATAAGTATGCAGCTATTAGAAATATTCTTAATAGAAGAGGTAAGGACATAGAGCTATTAGCAACACATGAATTTTCTTTGCACTTTTTTTCTGAATGGTGGAAGCAATTATTTGGTGAAACTGAAGGAAAAGACGGAAGAGGGATATTTCCAGCATCTATATGCTACACAACAGACTTACATTCACTTGGTCAATATATACAGGACGGAAGAAGAAATATATTTGAAACTTTAATAAATATAGAAAAGCCTAAAAAAGAAATATATATGTTTGAAGATAGTGACAATATAGATGAACTAAACTATTTAAGCGGAAAAAGCATAGATTTTATATGTAAAAGAGCAATGGAAGGAACCATAAAAGCCCATGTTTCAGGTGGAGTTCCAAATTTAATTGTAAATGTACCTAAAATTGATGAGTATTACATTGGACAACTAATCTACTTTTTTCAGAAATCATGTGCAGTAAGCGGATACCTATTAGGAATAAATCCATTTAATCAACCAGGGGTAGAAGAGTATAAGAAAAATATGTTTGACTTACTAGAAAGAGAATACATCTAAGCTAGATCAAAAGGGGTGTGAGTTACTAATTGGATAATATAGAAATAAGAAACTATAAGAAAATGGGAGCACACATACGAACTGAGAACAAGCAGAATGGCGTAAGATTTTCAGTATGGGCTCCTAATGCTAGACAAGTAAGCGTGGCTGGAGATTTTAATGATTGGAACGGTCGTAAGCATAAAATGATAAAGGACAAAGATACTGGAATGTGGTCACTATTTATACCAGGATTAAAAGAAGGAGATTTATATAAATATGATATAGAAGATGTAAATGGAAAAAGAGTTTTAAAGTCAGATCCGTATGGATTTCTACATGAAAAAAGACCAAATACAGCTTCTATAGTATACGACTTATTTGAATATCAATGGAATGATGTAGGGTTCAGAAGAGGAAAAAGAGTAAATAAAATGTATGAAGGACCTATAAATATATATGAAGTTCATCTAGGATCATGGAAAAGGAAAAAGGACGGAGAATTCATGACTTATAGGGAATTAGCAGATGAACTTGTAGAATATACACTAGACATGGGATATACGCACATAGAAATCATGCCTATTATAGAGCACCCATACGATGGATCATGGGGCTATCAAGGTGTCGGATACTATTCAGTGACTAGTAGATACGGTGAACCTAGAGATTTTATGTACTTTGTAGATAAGTGTCACCAAGCTGGTATAGGTGTTATATTGGACTGGATACCTGCCCACTTTTGTAAAGACATACATGGACTAGCTAAATTTGATGGAACTTGTTTATATGAATATGGAAATCATATGAAAGCTGAAAACTATCAGTGGGGCACACTGAATTTCGATTTAGGAAGAGATGAGGTTATTAGCTATCTGATATCTAATGCAATATTTTATATAGATGTATTTCATATAGATGGACTAAGGGTAGATGCAGTTAGTAGTATGTTATATTTAGATTTTTGTAAAGAGCACGGTCAATGGATACCAAATAGATATGGTGGAAGAGAAAATTTAGAGGCTATTGAATTTATGCGAAAAATGAATGAAACAATATATGAAAATTATCCTAACACATTTATGATAGCAGAAGAATCCTCAGCATGGCCTTTGGTAAGTAGTCCAACTTATTTAGGAGGGCTAGGATATAACTATAAGTGGAATATGGGATGGATGAACGACATATTAGAGTATATGGAGAAAGAAACCATACATAGAAAATGGCATCATAATTTGATTACCTTTTCTATTATGTACACGTACTCTGAAAACTTCATACTACCATTATCTCATGATGAAGTTGTCCACGGTAAGAAATCACTACTAGATAAAATGCCCGGAGACTATTGGCAGAAATTTGCTAACTTAAGATTACTCTATGGTTATATGATGGGACATCCAGGTAAAAAGTTGTTATTTATGGGTGGAGAATTTGGACAGTTTATAGAGTGGAAATATGATGATGAGCTAGATTGGTTTTTACTAGATTATGATATGCATGAGAAAGTTAAAAACTACACTAGGGATTTAAATGCCCTTTACAAAGAGGAAAGATCGTTATGGGAATTAGACCATAAGCAAGAGGGATTTGAATGGATAGATCCTAATAACAGTGAACAAAGTATAATCACTTTTATGAGAAAAGGTAAGAAAGAAAGAGACTTATTAATTATAGTGTGTAATTTTACTCCTCAGGTATATGAAAAATATAAGATAGGAGTTCCTTTTCTAGGAGAATATCAAGAAGTGTTTAATAGTGATTATGAAAAGTATGGAGGCTCGAACTTTATTAACAAAGAAATATTAGTATCAGATAATGCTAAATGGAATAATCAAAAATATTCCTTAGAAATAAATATACCACCTCTTGGGGTAGCCTATTTCAAACTAGAGAATTTAATTGAAAAGAGTACGGAAAAAAAGGGGTAAGCAACAGTCAAGATAAATATATAAAACTATATAAATATTTTAAGTTTATTGTTTGCTATTTATATAGATGGTCATACAAATGAAATATTATTCAATAGGTGAGTTTTCAAAATTAACTGTAAAGGCAGTATAGACTTTAAGAAGTTTGGATAATGATGGACAATTAAAGCTACATCATATATCTAAAGGTAGTTTTAGATGATATTCCAAAGAACAACTTAATCATTTTGGGGGAATTAAAAGAGAAAGACAACTAAATAAAAAGATAATAGGGTATTGTAGAGTCAGCTTTCACGAACAAAAAGATGATTTGGAACGTTAAATTGAAAATGTTAAAACATATATGATATCTAATTCAGAAGTTGAAGAGATAGTAATTCTATATAAAGATAGATAATTAAGATTTGACTTTGAAATCATAGAAAATCTATGTAATGAGTATGATACTACTATTGAAATTATAGATAATACTGAAAAGATAGAAGAACAGAATTAGTTTAGGATTTAGTTCAAACTGTTACACTCTTTAGTAAGTTAGAAGGTAAGAAAGTAAATAAAGCAAAGAAAATGATTAAGGAGCTATTAGAGGATGATACTGGCGAAGAAAGTTAGAATTATACCTAATACAGAAGAAGAACAACAACTTTGGAAATCTGTTGGAACTGCAAGATTTATATATAACTGGACACTTAAAAGACAAGAAGAGAACTATGAAAATGGTGATAAATTTATAAGTGATGGAGATTTAAGAAAAGAAATCACTTTAATGAAGCAAACAGAAGAATATAAATGGCTTAAAGGAGTGTCTAACAATATAGCAAAACAGGCAGTAAAAGATGCTTGTAATGCTTATAAAAGATTCTTTAAAGGATTAGCAGATAAGCCAAGATTTAAAAGCAAAAGAAGAAGCAAGCCATCATTTTATAATGACAATGAAAAACTAAAAGTTAAATATAAACAGATTCTTATAGAAAAAGTAGGTTGGATTAAAACATCAGAACAAATACCAATGGATGTTAAGTATACTAATCCAAGAGTAAGTTTTGATGGGAAGTACTGGTATATATCTGTAGGAATTGAGAAAAAATATCCCAAAATAGAATTGACTGGTGAAAGCATAGGTATAGATGTTGGAATTAAAGATCTTGCCATATGCTCTAATGGAATGGTTTTTAAAAATATTAATAAAACAAGGTTAGTAAAGAAATTAGAAAAAAGATTACGTAGGTTGCAACGTAAAGTATCAAGAAAGTATGAATTAAATAAAGAAGGGAGGAAGTTCGTCAAAACAAGCAACATTATAAAACTTGAAAAGCAAATTAGATTACTTCATAGAAAGTTATCTAATATTAGAAACAACCACTTACACCAGGCAACTACTAAGATAGTGAAAACCAAGCCATCAAGAGTAGTAATGGAAACACTTAATATAAAAGGAATGATGAAGAATAAACATTTATCAAAAGCTATAGCCAAACAAGGGTTGTATGAGTTTAAAAGACAACTTCAATATAAATGTGAATACTATGGGATTGAATTTATTGAAGCTGATAAATGGTATCCATCATCAAAGACATGTAGTGAGTGTGGTCATTTGAAAGCTAAATTATCACTATCAGAAAGAACCTATATCTGTGAAGAATGTAAAACTATAATAGATAGAGATTTAAATGCATCAATTAATTTAAGCAGATATTCAGCATAACTACTAAAACAGTTATGTTTGAGGTGTAGGAAACGTTGTATCCGAAGTTAAGCCCTCGGAGTGTTATATCAAACGAAAGTAGTAGGTTCTTAGAACTATAAAATCGGACATAATGAACAGGGAATTAAACAAGCTTTATAGAGTTTTATAAGGTTTTGGCAACGGGATATTTAATGGAAACTAAAAAGAAAGAGTGCATAGCAATGATACTGGCAGGGGGACAAGGAAGTAGGCTAGGAACTCTAACTAAGAACTTAGCTAAACCAGCAGTACCATTTGGCGGTAAATATAGAATAATAGACTTTACACTTAGTAACTGCAGTAATTCAGGAATTGATACAGTTGGAATCTTAACACAGTATCAGCCACTTATACTAAATAGTCATATAGGGATAGGTAGACCATGGGACTTAGATAGACGTAAAGAAGGTGTTACACTATTACCACCATATGTAGACGGTAAAGGTGGGGAGTGGTACAAGGGAACAGCGAATGCTATATATCAAAATATATATTATATAGATCAGATAAAACCTGAATATGTGATTGTATTATCTGGAGATCATATATACAAAATGAATTATTCAGAAATGATAAATTATCATAAGGAAAGTAATGCAGATGCTACTATAAGTGTAATAGAGGTTCCTTTAGACGAAGCAAGTAGGTTCGGAATTATGAATACCGATAACAACGATAAAATATATGAATTTGAAGAAAAACCTAAAGAGCCTAAAAATAATTTAGCATCTATGGGAATATACATATTCAACTGGGATGTACTAAGGCAGTATCTAATAGAAGATGAAAATAACAGCAATTCAAGTCATGACTTTGGAAAAGATATAATACCTAAGATGGTTAGTGACGGAAAAGAAATCTATGCATATAGGTTCAAAGGATATTGGAAAGATGTCGGAACTATAGAAAGCTTCTGGGAAGCTAATATGGACTTACTATCTGAGATGCCTGAGTTGAGCTTATATGAAAGTAATTGGAAAATATACTCTGAGAACACAAACTACCCCCCAAGTCATATAGCCGTAGAGAGCGAAGTGAATAGTTCACTGATAAATGAAGGATGTTCAGTTTCAGGTAAAGTAAAAAACTCTATTCTTTTTCAGGGAGTTAGTATTGGAAGAAACTCTGTGATAAAGGATTCTTTAATATTTCCGAATGTAGAAATAGGTGATAACGTGACTATAGAGAAAGCTATAATAGGAGAAAATAGTAAAATTTATGATGGAAAGAAAATTGGACAAAAATACAATGACTATAAAGAGACTAGCTATGAAATATCACAAAGTGGAATATTAGTAATAGGAGAAAATAGTATCATATAGTGAGTCTAAATTGAGGGGGAAAAAGTGTGTATGATGTTCTAAGTATTATAAATAACACAAAAGAAGAAAAAAGACTAAATGATATTATAAAAGGAAGATCACTAGCAACAATACCATTTGGGGGAAGATACAGATTAGTGGATTTTCACTTATCAAATATGGTTAATTCAGGAATACAAAATGTGGGTATATTAGTCAGAAAGAACTATAGATCACTATTAGGACATGTTCGCTCACCTAAAGAGTGGGACTTAGATAGAAAAAAAGATGGAATTTTTATACTTCCACCAGATAATGAAAATCAAGAATGGGTTAATCTAAAAGGAGATTTAGAGGTATTACAAGGAAATATGGATTATTTAATAAGAAGTAAACAGCAATACGTTCTTATAACGGGAGCTAATATAATATGCAATATAGACTATAGTAAAGCTGTAGAATTTCATAGAGAAAATAACAATGATATAACAGTTATATATAAGAAATTAGATGGAGACATAAATGATATATCTAGTTATACTCAAATTAAAATAGATAAAGATGAAAAGATAATGGATATGGAAGTAAACACTAATAAGATAAGTGGAGGAAATGTCTCATTAGAAATGTATATAATGAGCAAAGATTTGCTTATAGACATAGTATATGGATGCACAGGAAGAGGAGAGCATGATTTAGTTAAAGACGGTATAGTAAAGAATCTAAATAAATTAAAAGTTTATGGATATAGATTTGATGGATACTCCGCTAATATTAACTCAATACAAAGTTACTATCATCACAGCATGGAATTATTAGATGTTGGGATATGGAAAGAGCTTTTCTATAAGTCTGGATTAATATATACAAAGATGAAGGACTTAGCGCCAGCTAAATATGGAAAGTACTCCAATGTACATAATACTGTAGTGGCAAATGGATGTGTAATAGATGGAGAGGTGTCTAACAGTATAATGTTTAGAGAAGTAAAAATAGAAAAGGGTGGATCAATTAAGAACAGTATAATAATGCAAGGATGCAAAATAGAAGAAGGTGTTGTTTTAGAGAATGTAATAGTAGATAAAGATTGTTATATAAGTAAAAATCAAAAAATCATTGGATGCTTAAATTATCCAATAGTGGTAGGAAAGAAAACTACAATATAAATACTAATATGAAAAGAGGAGTGTATGATAATTGAAAGTTCTAATCGTTGCATCAGAATCCGTCCCCTTTATTAAGACAGGAGGGCTAGCAGATGTTATTGGATCACTACCTAAAGCACTTAAAGATAAGAATATAGATGTTAGGGTAATGCTACCTTTGTATAAGGATATAATTTTTAAATATGGGGAAAAATTAAAATACAAAACTAATAAAAATGTACAACTTTCATGGAGAAGTCAATATTGTGGAATATTTGAGATGGAATATGATGGTGTTATATTCTACTTTATAGATAATGAATACTATTTCAAAAGAGATGGTGTATATGGATATTATGATGATGCTGAAAGGTTTGCATTCTATAGCAAGGCAGTTTTAGATGTATTACCTATATTAGACTTTAAACCAGATATATTACACTGTCATGATTGGCATACTGGGCTTGTAAGTGTGTTCTTAAAAACTCATTATATGCATAATGACTTTTATAAAAATATGAAAACACTTTTTACTATACACAACTTACACTATCAAGGAGTGTTTTCAAAAGATATACTAAGGGATATTTTAGACTTGGGAGAAGAGAACTTTACAATAGAAACACTAGAATATAGTGGAGCAGTTAACTGTATGAAAGGCGGAATAGTATTTTCTGACTTAATAAGTACTGTTAGTAAAACTTATGCTAAAGAAATAACTTACCCTTACTTTGGAGAAGGACTAGATGGAATACTAAGAAAGCGTGAAGGAGACTTAAGGGGAATAGTTAATGGTATAGACGAGAAGCTATACGATCCTCAGAATGATCCATATATCTACCATAATTATAATCTTGAAACAATAGAGAATAAAGTCAAAAACAAGTTGAAACTTCAAGAGGAACTATCTCTTAATTTAAATGAAAACACACCGATTATTAGCATAGTGTCTAGACTAGTTGACATAAAGGGAATGGATTTAGTCATACATGTTATAGAGGAGATAATGAATACACTAGATGTACAGATAGTTATATTAGGGACAGGGGATAAAGTCTATGAAGATACTTTTAAATATATGGAGTATAAATATAGTGGCAGGATATCAGCAAACATAATGTTTAATAATGAACTTGCAAATAAGGTATATGCATCATCTGACATGCTTTTGATGCCTTCAAGACTTGAACCTTGTGGGCTAAGTCAACTTATAGCCTTAAGATATGGGACTATACCTATTGTAAGAGAAACAGGTGGACTTAATGATACAGTAAAGTTTTTTAATAAAGCTACAGGAGAAGGGAACGGTTTTACGTTTAAAAACTTTAATGCTCATGATATGTTATTTACTATAAAGAAAGCTATAGATACTTATAGAAACGAAGATATGTGGAATAAGATAATAAGTAATGCTATGAAAGAGGATTATAGTTGGGATAATTCAGCACTTGAATATATAGAGCTATACAACAAATTAGCTGTAAAATAAGGAGTGTGTTTAATGTTAAGAAGTAAAGAGAAGTTTAAAGAAATATTCGTAGATAGGATAGAAACAATATATGGAATATCTTTAGAGGAGTCGTCAGATTTAGAACAATACACTGCACTATCAAGCATGATAAAAGACTATATTCACAGAAACTGGGTTCAAACACATAAGAGATATAATGATGCTAAAGCTAAGCAAGTATATTATCTTTCTATAGAGTTTTTGCCAGGAAAACAGCTAGGAACTAATCTACTAAATTTAGGGCTTACAGATATATGTAAAGAAGCATTATCAGACTTAAATATAAGCTTAGAAGAGCTTGAAAGTATAGAAAATGATCCTGGTATAGGGAATGGTGGACTTGGAAGACTTGGATCTTGTTTCCTAGAGTCAATGGCATCATCTAATCTACCAGGACATGGATGTACTATTAGATATGAGCATGGTCTTTTTAGACAAAAGATAATTGGAGAAGATCAAGTTGAAGTAATAGACGATTGGATTGAGAATGGCAATGTATGGGAAGTAAGAAAACCTAACAGAGCTGTAGAAGTGAAATTTGGTGGAAATGTAAAAATGGATAATGTGGATGGAAGAACGGTATTTATACATGAAAATTATGATACTGTTTTAGCAGTGCCTCATGATATGCCAGTTATAGGATACAACAACAATACTGTAAATACACTAAGGTTATTTAGTGCAGAAGTAAAAGAAGAAGTAGACTATACACTTTTAAGCGGAGATGAAACAAGAAAGTCACTAGAATATGAAGTAGCAGTAAAGAAAATATCAGAGTCTCTATATCCTAATGATGAAAGTCACGAGGGGAAAGTTCTTAGACTTAAACAACAGTATTTTTTAGTATCTGCAGGACTACAAACTATAATTAAAAGATATAGAAGAAAAGGTGGAGCAATAAGAAATTTCTATAAAGATATAGCAATTCATATAAATGATACACATCCATCTTTAGCTATTCCAGAACTTATGAGAATATTCCTGGATGAATACAAATTAGGTTGGGATGAAGCTTGGGGAATTGTGACTAAAACTATATCTTATACTAATCACACTATAATGCCAGAAGCGTTAGAAAAGTGGAGTATAGATATGTTCAAAGGATTACTTCCTAGAATATATATGATAGTAGAAGAAATAAATAGAAGATTTAACTTAGAACTTGAAAGAAAGTATGGGCAAGATGAAAACAAGAAAAGAGAAATGTCAATATTGTATCATGGGCAAGTACATATGGCTAATCTTGCAATAATCGGCAGTCATAGCGTAAATGGGGTTGCTAAGGTTCATACAGAGATACTAAAAAATCAAGTTATGAAGAATTTCTATGAGTTTTATCCTGAAAAGTTCAATAATAAAACAAACGGAATAACACATAGAACTTGGCTGTTAAAAGCTAATCCAAGTTTATCTAAATTAATTACAAGTGCAATAGGGGATACTTGGATAACTAAACCATCTCACCTTACGGATCTTTTAAGGTTTAAAGAAGATAACTCTTTTAAAGAACAAGTAATGAAGAGTAAAAAAGAAAATAAAGAGTTATTACAAAAGATAATAGAAGATAAGCATGGAATAAGTATAGATACTAATTCTATAATCGATGTTCAAGTAAAGCGAATACATGAATATAAGAGACAGCTATTAAATGTACTTCACATACTAGATCTTTACTATAGATTAAAAGATAATCCTAAGTTAGATATATATCCTCGTACATTTATATTTGGAGGTAAAGCTGCACCTGGTTACTTTATGGCTAAGAGAGTTATAAACCTTATAAATTCAGTAGGTAAGATAGTAAATAATGATAAAAGCTTAAATGATAAAATAAAAGTTATATATTTAGAGGGATATAGAGCATCTCTTGCTGAGAGAATATTTCCAGCCACTGATGTTAGTGAACAAATATCTACAGCCAGTAAAGAAGCATCAGGTACTGGAAATATGAAGTTTATGCTAAATGGTGCACTTACTATAGGAACGTTAGATGGAGCTAATATTGAAATAAGAAATGCAGTAGGAGATGAAAATTTCTTCAAATTTGGTTTAACTGTACAAGAGGTTCTGAAGTATTATGCAGATGGAGGATATAACTCTAGAGAGATATATGATAGAAACTTTAGAATAAAGAGAATATTAAACAGCTTAGTAGACGGAAGTATATTTGGAACGAAAGACAGATTTAGATGTATATATGATTCACTACTATATCATAATGACCAATACTTTGTGCTTAAGGACTTTGAAGAGTATGTAAGAACTCAGAATAAAGTAGAACAAAAATTTAAGGATAAAAACAGTTGGGCGGAATCTTGTATAGTCAATATAGCTAATGCAGGTATATTCTCTAGTGATAGAACTATTAAAGAATATGCTGAAGAGATTTGGAATATAGAAGAGGTACTAAAATAATGTTAGACATATTTCATAATTCTCACGACTTATTCTACAGAAGTCCATTTGGAGCGGTGGAATGTGGAAGTAGTATAAATATAAAAATAAAGATAAATAAAACATACAATATAGAAGAATTAAACTTGAATATATCAAATGATGGTGGAGACAAAACTGAAGTAGGTATGAAGTTAGAAACTACTGAAGGCGGCTTTAATATATACGCATGTGATATAAATATAAGAGAGATAACAGGATTACTGTGGTATTACTTTTCCATAAAAAGAGACGGAAACACTTATTATTATGGAAACAATAAAAACTCATTAGGGGGAATAGGAGCAATATACAGCTCTATTCCTCCTTCTTATCAAATAACAGTATATAAAAAACAAAATAGTACACCTAACTGGTTTAAAGATGGGGTAATATATCAAATATTTCCGGACAGATTCTATAACGGAAATGAGGACGGAAAACTATTGAAACCATCTAGAGATATGATAGTACGTTCAGACTGGAACGATACTCCATCGTATATTAGAGATAATGAAGGCAGGGTAACATATTTTGACTACTTTGGAGGCAATTTATTAGGGATAATAAAAAAGTTGGATTACTTAAAAGAGCTAGGTGTAAACATAATTTATTTAAATCCTATATTTGATGCAGCTAGTAATCATAAATACGACACAGGGGACTATAAAAAAATTGATCAGATGTTTGGAGATGAAGAAACATTTATTGAACTTTGTAAAACGGCAGAAGAAAAAGGAATAAGTATAATACTAGACGGTGTATTTAGCCATACAGGTAGTGACAGTATCTATTTTAATAAAGAAAACAGATATAATTCACTAGGCGCTTACCAATCTAAAGAATCGGAATATTATAGTTGGTACAGATTCGAGGAATATCCTAACAAGTATGAATCTTGGTGGGGAGTAGATGTACTTCCAAATGTAAATGAATTAGATATAGGATACCAGAATTATATAATAAACAATGATGACAGTGTTTTAAATAAGTGGATGAATTGTGGAATTAAAGGGTGGAGGCTAGATGTAGCAGATGAACTTCCAGCAGAATTCATAAAGAATTTTAAAGGAAAGCTAAGGGAGATAAATGATGAATCTATTTTAATAGGAGAGGTCTGGGAAGATGCATCAAATAAAATCAGTTATGGAGAAAGACGGGAATATCTACTTGGTGATGAACTAGATTCTGTTATGAATTATCCATTTAGAGACATATTTATTAACTTTATAATGGGTAATATAGACTCATATGATGTTCACTCTAAAATAATGAGTATTTATGAAAACTATCCGATTCACCACTTCTATTCTATGATGAATTTAGTAGGAACTCATGACTCACCTCGCATATTAACTATATTAGGAGAATCACCTAATGAACATGATATTTCACAAGAAGAAAAGGAACGATTTAAATTAAACACGGAAAATAGAAAGTTAGCCATATCGAGACTAAAGTTAATAACATTAGTTCAGATGACATTTCCAGGAGTTCCGTCAATATATTATGGAGATGAAGCTGGGGTAGAAGGTTACACAGATCCATTAAATAGAAGAACTTATCCATGGGGAAATGAGGATAAAGAGATATTAGATTGGTATAAGAGAATAACATCCCTTAGAAACAATAACGATATATTTAAAACTGGAAGTTTTAAATCGTTAAATCTGAACAAAGATGTGTATGGATATATAAGAGAGATAAAAAACTCTACAGATACCTTTGAACAGAAAAAAGAAGATAATCTAAGCATAATACTTATAAATAGAAGTAAAGAAGAAGTAGAAGTAAATATAGATGTAAGGGATTATAAGATAGAAAATATGAATAGTATTCTAGACGATAAAAATATAAGAACTATATCTGAAAATATATGTGTGAATGTTCCGCCTCTAGAAAGTATTATTCTACTCAAAGTATAAAGAATAAGAAATATAGTTTAGGAAATTAAATAGTAGCTATAGTATTTTATGCAGCACTCTTATGGAAACATATAATATGGATTACTTTATATATAATTATTAATTTTATAGTAATTTATATATGAAATATAATCTGATTATAGAGGGATATATATAATTACGAAAGTAGTAAAAGTAAAAATTAATGAAGTTAAAAGAGCAGTTAGAAATTCTGAGGGGCAAGCTATATGAACAGATGTAAAGTACACAATAGTTAGAAATTGATAACTTAAGGGTTTTTCTTTATATTCTCTTAAAAAAGAAAAGACCTAAAAACAAATGGTCTTTTCTTTTTAAATATTCGCTTGCTAACTCTTATCATCTTTAAAATCTTCATGTATAAAGTCAATTACCTTTATACCATGAACATCTTGTTGTATAGTAACTGTTTCTATTCCATATGGAGGATTGTGAGCCCCTTGAAAAGTTTTAACTTGAACTATTATTTTAAAGTAATATAACCCTTGTTCTAATCTTTCTAAAGACAAGACTTTTGCATCCCATAAGTCAAAACTCTTGCTATATCCATAGTATTCAGTAATAGAGTCCGCTATATATGATGAAAGAAAAGTTAGTAGGAAGTCTTTATAAAGATTCTCTTTAGATTCATCACTAAGACTGCTAGAGCTAAAGCTAAAGGAACTAAAAACAATGACTATACAAAGGGTTATTAAGAGAACTTTACTGGATTTGTTGATCATATAAACAAACTCCTTTCTCTACTTAGGATATGTATTAGTTATAGAATTTATTTTGAAATTATTTTTATTTGAAATAAATAGGAGGCAAAGCTTCCTCAGTTGGTTCATAATATTATTAAATTACGTATTAAACTATAATCATAAAGTAATTAAACTATTGACTACAATTATGGATTGAGTAAAGTAAATATGTATGGTGTATCATGCATTAGATACAAAAAGGAGTGACCTAAATGACAAGAGCTATCTTTTTAGATAGGGATGGCGTTATAAACGATAATACTAAGCATGTGAATAAACCGGAAGATCTTATTATATATGAGGAAGCCAAAAAAGGTATGAAAAAGCTTTATGATAAAGGCTATGAATTATTTATAGTCACAAATCAAGGTGGAATAGAAATGGGGCACTTAATAGAAAGTGATCTAGATAAGATACATGCAAAGTTGGAAAAAGAGCTAGAGGACTACTGCAAGATAAGAGAGATAAAGTATTGTCCAGACTTCAACAAAAAATCATATTGTAGAAAGCCGAATCCAGGTATGCTTTTGGAATTAAAAGATAAGTATAAGATCGATATGAAAAATAGTTGGATGGTAGGAGACTTACAAACTGATATCGATGCAGGAATAAATGCAGGATGTAATACAGCTAAAATTGGAAAAAAGAGTCCAAATGCAGATATAGTAGGACAAAATTTAGACGAAGTAGCTGAAAAGATAATAAATCTAATTTAAAACAAAAACCCGAACATTAAATAAGAAATATTCTTATAAAGTTCGGGTTTATATGAATTTTTATAAAAAAAGTACTAAAAAGATTCGGTAATACTATTGACCTCATACTCTTATTTTAGTAATATTAATATATACTGTTTGAATACGGAGGGGAAGAGATGTCAATGTATGATGCAATAATAGTAGGAGCTGGTCCATCAGGTATATTCACAGCTTATGAACTAATTAAGAATAATAAAGACTTAAAAGTCTTAATGATAGAAAAAGGAAGAAGTATAGAAAAAAGAATTTGTCCTAAAAGAAAATTAGGCAGATGTGTAGAATGTAAACCATGCTCTATTACTACAGGTTTTGCAGGTGCAGGAGCATACTCAGATGGTAAATTATCACTTTCACCAGACGTTGGAGGTACGTTACCGGATATATTAGGATATGATAAAGCTCAAGATTTAATAAATGAAGCAGATAAAATCTATCTAAGCTTTGAAGCTGACTCAAACGTATATGGGTTAGATAATCAAGAAAGAATAAATGCTATAAAAAAGAAAGCTATAGAAGCAAGCTTAAAATTGATAGATTGTCCAGTTCGTCACTTAGGAACGGAAGAAGGATATAGAATATACTCAGAACTACAAAAACATTTATTAAACCAAGGAGTAGAGATATTATTCGATACAATGGTAGAAGAATTAATAATCGAAAATGGTGAAATTAAAGGTGTTGTAGCTAAAAGAGGTAAGGAAGAAACAAAAACTTATAATTCTGATAAAGTAGTTGTAGCTATAGGTAGAGAAGGTGCGGGTTGGTTTAGAGAAGTATGTAAATCAAATAAAATCAACGTAAAAGTTGGTACAGTAGATATAGGTGTTAGAGTAGAAGTAAGAGATGAAATAATGAAGGAAATAAACGAAACACTTTATGAAAGTAAACTAGTTTACTATACTCCTACTTTTGATGATAAAGTTAGAGTTTTCTGCTCAAATCCTTCAGGAGAAGTTGCTACAGAGTATTATGATGACGGACTAGCAGTAGTAAATGGACATGCATATAAATCTGACGATATGAAAACTAATAATACAAACTTTGCACTATTAGTTTCAAAAGAATTTACTGAGCCTTTCGAAGAGCCAATAGAATACGGAAAGCATATAGCTAAACTTGGAAACATGCTTTCAGGTGGAAAAATATTAGTTCAAAGATATGGAGACTTTAAAAGAGGAAGAAGAACAACAGAAGAGAGACTTAGAAGAAACAATATACATCACACTTTAAAAGATTCAGTACCAGGAGATCTTTCATTAGTTTTACCATATAGAATAATGAAAGATTTAGAGGAAATGATAGAGGCACTAGATAAAGTAGTGCCAGGAATGGCAAGTGATGAGACATTAATGTATGGTGTAGAAGTTAAATTCTATTCTAGTAAAGTAGTAGTAGATGATAAATTTGAAACAGAAATAAAAGGATTATATGCTGTAGGAGATGGAGCTGGAATTACAAGAGGACTTCAACAAGCCTCAGCTAACGGACTACAAGTTGCAAGAAATATATTAGGAAAATAATCATATAAATATATAGAAGACCTATTTTCAAAGAAGTATTGAAAGTAGGTCTTTTTTGTATAGAAAAACTAAATAAGTCAACAATCATATCATAAGTGCATAGAACATACTATCCTAGTATATGGAGGTATAAAGATATGAAAATAAAAAGTAAGGTAAATAAATTATACAAAGAGTACGTAAAAGGAAATAGCAATAACATACTACTAGTGGTATGTATATCAGGATTTATATTTGGTTTTTTTCTAGGATATTTACTAGTTGAAAGCGACAATATGGAACAATTACAAGCTCTAGAAGCTTCAAGTGAAAAAGATGTTAAGCAGGATCCTATAGTTAAAATAGCAAAGGAAGCATCTCCATCAATAGTAGTAGTAAAAAATAAGGCTTATATTCAGAAACAAGGTCAAAAAATATTAACAGATAGAGGAATTGGATCTGGAGTAGTTTATAAAAAAGATGGATATATAATAACAAATCAACATGTTGTAAGGGGAGCTTCAGCAATATCTATAGTTCTAGATAACGGAGAAGAATATGAAGGACGTATTATAGGAGAAGATGCTAAAACGGATCTAGCAGTTATAAAAATAGATAAAAATGACCTTAAAAGAGGTAACTTTGGTAATTCTGATGACTTAAAAGTAGGAGAAAGAGCCATAGCCATAGGAAGTCCTATTGGCCAAGAGTTTTCTGGCTCTGTAACATCAGGAATAATAAGTGCCACTAATAGAAGTATAAATATAGGTAATAGGAAAGTAAACTTAATACAAACTGATGCAGCTATAAATCCTGGTAATAGTGGTGGAGCACTCATCAATGAAAATGGAGAAATCGTAGGTATAAATAGTTTAAAAATAGCATCATCACAGATTGAAGGGATGGCATTTGCCATACCTATAAATACCGTAACACCAATAGTAGATGAACTTATAGTGAACGGCTATATAAAAAGACCATGGCTAGGACTAGGACTTAAAAACTCCAAAAGTCCAGAAGGAGTATACATAGGAGGTATATCTAAAAATGGACCAGCAGACAAAAGTAATTTAGCCGTGGGCGATATAATAGTAAAAATAAATACTAATAGAGTTAGAAGTACAGTAGAACTATCTTCTATTATAGAAAAATACGATCCTAACGATAAAATAAAAGTTACTGTTAAAAGAGAGCAAAAAGAAATGCAAATTGATCTTATCCTCGGGGAGACATCTAAATGATCTCCTTTTTAGAGAGTATCCAAATTATTACAAAACCAACAACTATAAACAACGCTGAAAGTATAACTTCATAAACTAAATCCATGACTTCACCTCTTTTACATAATAGTTATATTAATTATTAAATAGGGATATTTAGATACTAACTTCCTTGATAGGAAATTAGATACCAAGTTCTAAAATATAATGAAATCCATACTAAAGATCCTAATTTACTAATACCAACTAAAAGATGTTGGCATTTATATAACTTACAATATGTTAAAACTAATTGCTTACTTATGAATAGTATTTGCAATATAAGATAAAAATATATATGAAATAAAATTGAGAGGTGAGAAAATGAAGTCATTAATTGAAATCACGATACAAACACTTTTAGCTTTTTTCTCGATACTATACATAACTAGAATTTTAGGAAGGCAACAAGTGTCTCAGCTTACGGTTGCTGAATATATAAATGGAATAACATTTGGTTCTATAGCTGCAAACTTAGCTACAGATTTAGAAAATCATACTTGGCAACACTTGTTAGGAGTAATACTTTTCGGAGCACTTACTTATTTTGTAAATAAAGTTGCACTTAAAAAAAGAAGTTTAAGCAAAGTATTTCAAGGAGAACCTGTATTAGTTATTCAGGATGGCCAGATATTAGAAAGAAATTTAAAAAGGTTAGGATATAACGTAGATGACCTTATGGTGTTATTAAGGCAGCAAGACTGCTTCTCTCCTGATGATGTTGAGTTTGGTTTAATAGAGATGAACGGATCATTAAGTATTATAAAAGTAGGAGAGAAAAGGAATGTAACATTAGGTGATTTAAATATAACTCCATCAGATGAAAGTATACCTACAGAATTAATAATAGGTGGACAAATAATATATGAAAATTTAAAACAAAGAAAACTAACTGGAAAGCAGCTTATGAAAGAACTAAACAAATATAAAATAGATAAAGTCTCTGAAGTTATGTATGCAACAGTAGATAGAAGTGGAAAATTTTATGTTGATAAATTTAAAGACAATATAAGACCAGGAAGCGACTTAAGTGAAAATAATAAGGGTATATAGAAGGGTTGACATAATTAAAAAAAGTATCTATAATTTAAGATATTATATAAAGTAAGCTAAAGCTATGATAGGACGAGTAAATTAGATGTAGTCTATAGAGAGGGGTTGCCTGGGCTGGAAGCACCCTAGATGAAGCTGATTGAAAACTACCCTTGAGTTGAGCCCGAAAGGGATATCCGTTGATGACGTTATAATCATTAGAGAAAACTATGTAAAATATATAGTTTTAAATTAGGGTGGTACCGTGTGAATATATAACTCTCACCCCTAGAACTTCTAGGGATGAGAGTTTTTTTATTAAGAAAGGAGAATTTCAATGTCAAAAATAAAAATTACATTGCCAGACGGATCAGTTAGAGAGTTTGACAATGGTGTTAAAGTTATAGATATAGCAAGAGATATAAGTGAAGGACTTTCAAGAGTAGTATTAGGAGCTAAAGTTAATGGAGAGCTTAAAGGTCTTAATGATGAAGTAAATGAAGATAGTGATGTATCTTTATTAAAATTTGAAGATGAAGAAGGAAGAGAAATCTTCAGACATACAAGTGCACATATACTAGCACAAGCGGTAAAAAGACTTTTCCCAGATTCAAAACTTGCAATAGGACCAGCTATAAAAGATGGATTTTATTATGATATAGATACTGAGCATAGATTTACACCAGAAGATTTAGAAGCAATAGAAAAAGAAATGAAAAAGATAGCAAAAGAAGATCTTTTAATAGAAAGATTTGTTCTAGATAGAGAAGAAGCTCTTGAATATTTAAAGGGACTGGGAGGAGAAGACTATAAACTAGAATTAGTACAAGACTTACCAGCAGGAACTGAAATATCATTCTACAAACAAGGTGATTTCACAGACCTTTGTAGAGGGCCACATTTACCAAGTACTAAAAAAGTTAAGTCAGTAAAATTAACTTCAATAGCAGGAGCATATTGGAGAGGCGATGAAAAAAGACCAATGCTTCAAAGAATATATGGAACTTCATTTGAAAAGAATAAAGATCTAGAAGCTTATCTAACAATGCTAGAAGAAGCTAAGAAAAGAGATCATAGAAAACTAGGAAAAGAGCTAGGATTATTCTCAATGCATAATGAGGGACCAGGATTCCCATTCTTCCATCCAAAAGGAATGGTACTTTGGAACACTATACAAAACTTCTGGAAAGCTGAGCATATAAAAAGAGGTTATGGAGAAATAAAAACACCACTTATATTAAATAGAGACTTATGGCTTCAATCAGGACACTGGGATCACTATAAAGAAAATATGTATACTACAGCTATAGATGAAAGTGACTATGCTATTAAGCCTATGAACTGTCCAGGATCTATGCTTGTATACAAATCAGGAATGTATAGCTATAGAGATTTACCACTTAGAATGTGTGAACTAGGTCAAGTACACAGACATGAGCTAGCAGGTGCATTACATGGTCTTATGAGAGTAAGAACATTTACTCAAGACGATGCTCATATATTTATGCTACCAGAACAAGTTAAAGATGAGTTAATAGGAGTAATAGAACTAGCAGACTATATGTATGAGGTATTTGGATTTAAGTATCATGTAGAACTTTCAACTAGACCAGAAAGCTCTATGGGAACTGAAGAACAATGGGAAATAGCAACAGATAACTTAAGAGAAGCTTTAGAAGAAAAAGGAATAAAATATATAATAAATGAAGGCGATGGAGCATTCTACGGACCAAAAATAGACTTCCATCTAGAAGATAGCATAGGACGTACTTGGCAATGTGCAACTATACAATTAGACTTCCAAATGCCAGAAAGATTTGACTTAACATATGCAGGTCAAGACAATGAAAAACACAGACCAGTTATGATTCATAGAACAATACTAGGAAGTATGGAAAGATTTATAGGAGTACTAATAGAGCACTATGCAGGTAAATTCCCTACATGGTTAGCACCAGTTCAAGTAGATATACTACCAATATCAGATAAATTTAATGACTATGCAAACGAAGTGAAAAAACAATTAGAATCTAAAGGAATAAGAGTAGAAATGGATACTAGAGCTGAAAAAATAGGATATAAAATAAGAGAAGCTCAAATAGCAAAAACTCCTTATATGTTAATAATAGGTGAAAAAGAAGTTGAAAATGGAGAAGTTTCTGTAAGAGTTAGAGACGAAGGAGATATAGGATCTATAAAAGTAGATGAATTTGTAGCAAGAGTAGTAAAAGAAATAGAAGAAAAAGCAAGATAGAAAATAATTGGCTGAAGGCACTAGTCTTCAGCCAATATAATATTAGTTTTTAACTTCTTGAATTTATTTATTATACTTTTATTTAAATTAGAATCCGTAACTATGTAGTCAATGTTGTCAAGAGTTACTATGTTTACAGTTATATCTCTATCAAACTTACTACTATCAGCAGCTACAAAAACCTTTTTTGACCTTTCTACAATCATTCTTCTTGTAACTACCTCGTGCATATTAAAATCAGAAATACCATACTATAAGATCTATGAAAAATCTTGCTAGACTCTTAGATAAAATAAATGACTTAATAAAAGAAAGTAAAAAACCAAACAGTAAATTAATATATAAAAGCGAACTTTAAAAAGTTCGCTTTTTGTGTATAATAAAGAATATAATTACAACTTGACATCAGTATATTGAGTGGTAAGATGTGACTAAAGGTAATAAAGTACTAGGGTAGATTAAGAAGTTAAAACAATTATATAAAATTTATTATTTGACTCTTAGATATATAGGAGGTAGGTATATGGGTGAGATCATGACTGTAGAAGAAAAGTTTATTAGGGCTAGAATAGTCCTTTTAAAAGGGGATCCATTTATAGGAAAGTATTTATTACTACTAGATAAGCCTATAGAGTGCGGTGGAGATAATTCTAAAAATGACTATTCTGCATTAGCGAATTTAAAAACAATGGCTACTACTGGTACAAAGCTTTATTATAATAGAGAGTATGTAGATAAATTAAGTTTTAAACAATTTCTATTTGCCATTTTACATCAAATGTTGCACTGTATTGCAATGCATCCTGCTAGAGGTATAGAAAGAAATGATAAGATATGGAATATGGCTAGTGACTTATGGGTTAATGATAGATTAAAAAGGAAGCAATTAGAGTATAAAGAAAGTAGAGATATAGACTATGAGCCATATGATGACGAATTATTTTCAGATAATAACAGAATACCAGATATGTCTGTTGATGATATATATGAGGAACTTATGGATCAATATAAAGAACAAATTGAGAGCAGAAAACAAAGTCAACAAAATAACGCATCTTTTGAAGATGGCTCTGAGCAGAATAATGGAGATAATAGTAGTCAAGGTAAAATGGATGATAGTATAACTCTCAAGTCAGGATCTAAAACCTTCAACTTAGGAGAGTATAATCCAGATATTATCAAGCCTGAAAATGTTGGAGAAAGCTCTGCAGACTTAATAAAAGAAATGAGTGAAATGAGTGCCTCAGCAAATGTACATTCACAATTATCAGGTATAGGAACAGAATTACTCAGTGAACAAGAGATAGGTATGCAAAGAGCGGAGACTAAATGGTATATATACTTTGATAGATTCTTAAAAAAGTTATATAGATATGATACCTCATATAGTACACCTGAGAAGAGTTTACTTTATACTAGAAGGATATATAAAGGACCATCAAAGACTACCTCATATAAACTCAATTCGATAATAATAGCTATGGACTGCTCTGCCTCAGTTTGGTCAGATCAAGATGCTATGGAAAAGTTTTGGTTTCATATAAATAATATTATGAGGAAATATAAAGCAGAAGGAAGAGTATTACTTTGGGATGGAGAAGTTGGAGTTGACTTAGATTTGTCTAAGTTTAAACCTAATGGAGAATATGAGTTACCTAGAGGTGGAACAAGACCAACTAGTGTATATGAATATATATATAAGAATAAAATAAAGTATGAGTTACTTGTTATGCTAACGGATGCATATTTTATAAAGAGAGAACTAGTATCTATAGCAAAAAATGACGATAAGAAAACAATATGGGTTGTATCTGGAAAACATGAAGCTTATAAAAAATTAGGCGATTATGCTAAAAAGGCAAGGGTTTGTAAGCTAGGATAATATTAGGTGGAGGGATAATATGAAGAATACAGGTGTAAAAATTCAATCAACTAACACAGGACTAATGGAAAAAAGTTTAGATTATATTTGGGAATTAAATAAATCTCTTCCTAAAGAAAAGAAAAAAGCTGTATTAATAATAGGAGCACCAGGTATCGGAAAATCTCAAATAGCACAAAGTGTAGCTAAGAAAAAGGGATGTAAATTCATAGACTTCAGACTTTTAACTATGTCTGAGACTGAATTAAAAGGAATACCTTTTCCTAGCGAAGATAATAAAAAAGCAGTATTTTTACATCCGGATATTTTTCCAGATGCAGAGAGAGATGGAGAAGAAGGAATACTACTTTTAGAAGAACTTACATCTGCTAATAGAAATCTTATGTCAACTATGTACCAATTAGTGCTAGACAGAGAACTAGGAACATATAAGTTACCAGATGGATGGCTAGTAGTAGCAACAGGTAATAGAGAAGAGGATTATGGAGAGTTTTATGTTATGCCAGCGCCATTGGCAGATAGATTTCTAATATACGAACTTGCTAATTCAGGATCAGAATTTTTAGATGAATGGGTAGGGTGGGCATATAAAAACAATATTTCGGTAGAAATAATTGCATATGTTCGTAAGTTTCCTAAAAGTTTACATGACTTCGATCCAGATTTATATGAAGAAGGTATGATTATATTTCCTACTCCAAGATCATGGGCAGCTTTATCTGACATAATAGAGTTCGATAAAAAGAGAGGCGGAGAGAAGGAATTAAGTGAAGAAGCTAAGGGTATGGTACTGTCTGCGGTTGGACCAATACATGGTAATCAGTTTATAAATTTCTATCACTGTAGAAATAATCTACCAAACGTAGACGACATATTGAACGGAAGACCATATGCACCAATAACATCAGATCAAGAAAATGAACTAGCATTAACTATAGCTAGCTTAATAGATTTAGCTAAAGATCAGTTTATGGGAGAAACAGTTGGACCAAAAGGTAAAGAATATATGCTAAATATAGTTAAGTTCCTTAACAATGTTGCTGAAAAAATTGGATTAGAATATTTCGTTTTAGGAATACATCAAATAACTTCAATAAATAAGGAACTAATAAACAGACTAATTTTTACTGAAATGGACTTGCCAGAGTTTGATGAGATAATTACAAAATATGCACATCTATTGCATTAAATATAGTCCTACGATACATCAAATAGTAAAGGAGGGTTAGCATGGGAGATAGTTTTCTAGATAAATTAACGGATCAACTTAAACGACAAACTATAGAACAGTATCTAATATATAGTCTTGATACTTGGGAAAATTATATAGATAGACTAGGTTTAAAAAATGAAAATATAGTTCAGTATATTACTAATAAGGACAATATATTGAAAATAGAAGGGTTTATAAA
The DNA here is from genome assembly GCF_000299355.1 of Gottschalkia acidurici 9a. Classification (NCBI taxonomy): domain Bacteria; kingdom Bacillati; phylum Bacillota; class Tissierellia; order Tissierellales; family Gottschalkiaceae; genus Gottschalkia; species Gottschalkia acidurici. The sequence continues at coordinate 683,381 of NC_018664.1, forward strand.
TGAAAATGGAATATTAGGCTTACAATATAATCAAGACCAAATCCTAAAAAGGCATATAATAGGATTTGATTATGATATAAGCATAAGAAAAGCAGAGTCATGGACTTTTGAGGAATACTTTAAGGACTATAGAGAATATTTAGTTAAATACACTATAAAAAACATTTTAAAACTTAAATTAATTTTTCAAACTATTGCATATAAAATGACCATAGTACCAAGACTAGCTGTATTTGATACTATAGAAAATGATGTAGGAGAAATTGAATACAATATAAGTTACTCTGGTAAAATATCTGAAAGTTTAATTATAAATATGAGAGGAAATATATCAGAAGTTCTAGCAATACTATCCAATGATAGAAGTGATGATAAGGCTATTTTAATAGAGGAAGAGTTAGCTGATATATGGGATATATTATCTGAGGGACTCTTTAGCCTAATAATTTATGATAGATATCCTAGAAATCTCGAGAATATACTACCAGAGGCAGTATATAAGAAGCAAATTGAAGATAGAATACTTAAAAATGAAATATCTGTAAGATATGATGGAGAGTTATATCGTGCAATTAAATTAGATGACTCATATGTAGTATTAAATTCTGAATTACATGCTGTAACAGATACGGAGCAAGCTAAAGCAATATATTGTAAGGTAAATTTAGCAAAATCAATGCTAAGGTAATAAATGTAATTAAAAAAATATAATACTGAAAAAAATTAAAAGTGTTATAATTAATTAAATAAAGGTAGGATGTGTGAAATTTATTTAGATTAATAATTAAGTCGAAAGGGAATCTATAAATGAATTTAATAATATTATTAGACGAAGACTTTGTAAGTGAAAATAAAGTTAATATATCAGGACGTAGACTTGAACACATACTAAATATTCATAAGGCGGAAATAGGAGATGCTTTAAGAGTAGGTAGGCTAAATGGAAAAATAGGAACAGGCACTATTGTGAATATGAATGGTGAGTATATAGAAATGGAAATAGAACTTACACAGGATCCACCAGATCCTTCAAATATTCAATTAATATTAGCTATGCCTAGACCTAAAGTATTTAAACGGATTATTCAAGATGTTACTACTATGGGAATTAAAAAAATATATATAATAAAGACTTGGCGAGTTGAAAAAAGTTTTTGGAACAGTCCTGTATTAGAAGAAGAAAAATTATTTGAACATATGATTCTAGGACTAGAGCAAGCTAAAGATACGATATTGCCCAAAATTGAGATAGTAAAGCTTTTTAAACCATTTGTAGAGGATGAAATTCCTGATATAATAAAGGGTACTAAAGCAATAGTTGGTCATCCTATATCAGATATTGAATGTCCAAGAAATATGAATTCTAAAGTAACACTAGCTATAGGCCCAGAAGGTGGTTTCATAGACTATGAAATAGAGATGTTAAAAAAACAAGGGTTTGAAGTAGTTACATTGGGAAATAGAATATTGAGAGTAGAGAATGCTGTTCCATATATAATAGGAAGGCTTTCATAGGTTGCATGTTTATATGCATTAGAAATGGAGGAAAATTATGAAAAGTGTTTTAAATGTAGGACTAGATGTAGGGTCAACTACAGTTAAAATTGTAGTCATAGATGAATATAACAATATAGTTTATAAAAAGTATTCTAGACATTTTTCAGATGTAAAAAATACAGTAATATCTATGTTAAAAGAACTAAAAGATGTTTTAAAAGATAATAACATTACAATGATGATTACAGGATCGGGTGGATTAGGAATATCAGAAGATTTAGGCGTTGGTTTTACTCAAGAAGTAGTAGCTTGTACTAGAGCCATAGAAACATTTATTCCAGAAACTGATGTTGCAATAGAACTAGGTGGAGAAGATGCTAAAATAACTTACCTAGGCAATTCTATAGAACAGAGAATGAATGGAACTTGTGCAGGTGGAACGGGAGCTTTTATAGATCAGATGGCAGCACTGCTTCAGACAGATCCTACTGGAGTAAACGACCTAGCTAAAAAATATAAAACAATATATCCAATAGCATCAAGATGTGGAGTATTTGCTAAGACAGATGTACAGCCTCTTTTAAATGAAGGTGCACTTAAAGAGGATATATCAGCATCTATATTTCAGGCAGTAGTAAATCAAACTATAAGCGGTTTAGCACAGGGAAGACCTATAAAAGGTAAAATAGCTTTTCTAGGAGGACCATTATACTTTTTATCAGAGTTAAGAAATAGATTCATAGAAACATTAGAGTTAAAAGAAGAAGATGTAATATTCCCGGAAGATTCTCAATATTATGTAGCTTTAGGGTGTGCCATGTACTCTAAAACGGAAAAAGAGTTAAACTTTGATGATTTATTAAGTAAAATTCCACAAATTCATAAAGATGAGGCTATATTTGATGATGGTTTACCACCACTTATAGAAAATGAAGAGGAATATAGAGTATTCAAAGAAAGACATGATAAGCATAAAGTAAAAAGAAGAGACTTAAAAACTTATGAAGGAAAGGCTTATTTAGGAATAGACGCTGGATCGACAACTACTAAAATGGCATTAATAGATGAAGATTCTAACCTTCTATATTCATACTACGGAAGTAATAAGGGTAAGCCACTAGATTCAACTATAAGTGCTTTACAAGATATGTACTCTAATATGAATGATAAAACTAAAATAGTGAACTCTACGGTAACAGGATATGGGGAGCATCTTTTAAAGGCAGCATTAAACATAGATATAGGTGAAATAGAAACAGTTGCACATTACAAAGGATCAGAGCATTTTCTACCAGGAGTAGACTTTATACTGGATATCGGTGGACAAGATATGAAGAGTCTAAAAATTAATAATGGAACTATAGACTCAATAATGTTAAATGAAGCTTGTTCATCTGGTTGCGGATCTTTTATAGAGACTTTTGCAAGTTCGTTAAAGGTACCTGTTGAAGAATTCGGAAAGGAAGGGCTTAAGTCTAAAAAACCAGTAGATTTAGGAACTCGCTGTACTGTTTTTATGAACTCCAAAGTAAAGCAAGCACAAAAAGAAGGGGCTAGTGTAAGAGATATATCAGCAGGTATTTCACTTTCAGTTATAAAAAATGCACTATATAAGGTTATAAGAATAAGAAATACTGATGAACTAGGTGAAAAAATTGTAGTTCAAGGTGGTACATTCTATAATGATGCAGTCCTAAGAGCATTTGAACAAATAATAGGAAGAGAGGTAGTAAGACCAGATATTGCAGGCATAATGGGAGCCTTCGGAGCAAGTTTAATAGCAAAAGAAAGATATGTGGAAGGTCATGAAACAAAGCTATTAGACTCAAATGAGTTAAAGGAGTTTAAAGCGGATTCATCTATGGCGAGATGCGGACTGTGTGGAAACAACTGTCTTTTAACTATAAATAAATTTTCAAATGATAGAAAGTTTATATCAGGAAATAGATGTGAAAGAGGATTAGGAATAGAGAAGTCAGAAAAAGAAGACTTACCAAATCTTTATGCATATAAATATAAACGACTATTTAGCTATAAGCCATTAAAAAAGGAAGAAGCAAAACGAGGTGTTATAGGTATACCAAGAGTTTTAAATATGTATGAAGACTATCCATTTTGGTTTACATTTTTTAATGAACTTGGCTATAGGGTAGAGCTATCAAGTAGATCAACAAAAGATATATATGAACTTGGAATGGAAACTATACACTCAGAATCAGTTTGCTATCCAGGTAAGATAGTAAATGGACATATAATTAATCTTATAAATAGAGGTATAAATAAAATATTCTATCCTGGAATACCTTTTAATATAAAAGAAGAGGAAAGTGCGGATAACCATTATAACTGTCCAATAGTAATATCTTATACAGAGGCTATAAATTCAAATATAGACGAGATAAAGTCTGATAAAGTAAAGTTATACAAACCATTTTTACCTATAGATGACATAAAGAGAATGAAAAAAAGAACTTATGAAGAACTAAAGGAAGAAGGACTAACGTATAAAGAAATATCAGATGCTTTAGATAAAGCATACGGTGAGTTAGAACTATATAAAGAAGATATAAGGAAAAAAGGAGAAGAAACATTAGAATATATCCGAGAGAAAGATATAAAAGGAATAGTATTATCAGGTAGACCATATCATATAGATCCTGAAATTAATCATGGAATACCAGAGCTCATAACTTCTTTTGGATTTGCAGTATTGTCAGAAGACTCTATAGGTCATTTATATAAAGAAGAGCAGTCTTTAAGAGTAGTAGATCAATGGATGTATCATTCAAGATTGTACAGAGCTGCAAACTATGTATCAAGAGAAAATAACTTAGAGTTAATACAACTAAATTCATTTGGATGTGGACTAGATGCAGTTACAACAGATCAAGTAAATGAGATTTTAGAAAGTCATGGAAAACTTTGCACAGTTATAAAAATAGATGAAATCAATAACTTAGGAGCAGTAAGAATAAGAATAAGATCATTAATAGCTGCTATAGAAGAAAGAGATAAGAAACACATAGAGCCAAAGATAGATGTATTAGATAATGAAAGAGTAATATTTACTAAAGAAATGAAGAAAACTCATACTATCCTCTGTCCACAAATGTCTCCTATGCATTTTCAATTTTTAGAAGCAGCACTTATAAATGATGGATACAAGTTAGAAGTGCTAGAGACCGTGGACAAAGAAGATATAAATGAGGGATTGAAATATGTAAATAATGATGCATGTTATCCTTCCATTATAACCATAGGTCAAATAATGAGAGCATTAAACTCAGGTAAATATGACTTAAATCATACATCAGTTATAATGTCCCAAACTGGGGGAGGATGTAGAGCTACTAACTATATAGCATTTATAAGAAAAGCTTTAAAGGATGCAAATATAGATCATATACCAGTTATATCATTAAATGCAGTAGGTATGGAGAAAAATCCAGGATTTAAATTAAGTATATCTATGCTTGATAGATTAATGATGGGAATGATATATGGGGATTTACTAATGAGAGTACTTTATAGAGTAAGACCTTATGAAAAGAAAAAAAATTCAGCTAATGAGTTATATGAATATTGGGTAGATAAATGCAAGGCTTCTATAAAAGATGGAAAAAGAAGCGAATTTAAAGAAAACATATATAATATAGTTAAAGATTTTGATAATTTAGAAATAAACGAAGATTTAGTAAAGCCAAAAGTAGGTATAGTAGGTGAAATATTAGTAAAATATCATCCTGCGGCAAATAATCATATTGTAGAATTGCTAGAGGAAGAAGGAGTAGAAGTAGTAATTCCAGATCTTATAGAATTCTTCTTATATACGTCATATGATAATGTAGTTAAATACAATAAGTTATCAGGAACTTATAAGAGTATGGTAATGGGGAATCTAGCTATAAAGACTATAGAATATTTTAGAAAAGATATGAAAAAGGCATTAAGAAATAGCAAAAGATTTACTGCTCCTATAGAGATACAAGAGATGGCGAAACAAGCAAGTAAGTATCTATCTTTATGTAATCAAACTGGAGAAGGATGGTTCTTAACTGCTGAAATGATAGAGCTAATAGAAAGTGGTGTTCCTAATATGCTTTGTTTACAGCCATTTGCATGTTTACCAAATCACATAACAGGAAAAGGAATGATAAAAGAATTAAAAAGAAACTATCCATTAGCAAATGTGGCACCAATAGACTATGACCCAGGAGCAAGTGAAGTAAATCAAATAAATCGTATAAAATTAATGTTATCTGTAGCATTTAGAAATCTGGAAATAGAAAATAAAACAGATCTTGCACCAGCAGATTAAATAAAATAAAAAACTAGCCCTAGAAAAATCTAGGGCTTTTAAGTATAGAACTATTACAAAAAATTAAAGCAATGATAGAAATAAGATCGCAAGTGTAGCTACTGAAATAACTCCTAGTATAATGTATAGAGTTTTTCTAGTTAGGACAACTATTCTAGACATAGCCAAATCACCCCTTATATACTACTTTATTTTAAAATGTTTAAAAATATGACTTATAATGTGATAAAATATATAAAAACAAACTATTGAAGGGGGGAGAAAATGCCAAAGAGTACTTTTTTTAATCTTTCAGAGGAAAAAAAAGAAAGAATACTTGAAGCTGCTATAGATGAATTTGCTGAAAATCCATATGAAAGTGCAAGTATAAATAAAATAGTTAAGAACTCAGAAATAGCAAAGGGAAGTTTCTATCAGTATTTTGAAGATAAAAAAGATCTATTTAAATATTTGATTGAAATCTGTGAAACTGAGAGAGTAAGATACATAGAAGAAGTCAATCAGAACAAAAGTTATTTAAATCACTTTAGAATAATGAGAGAATGCTACAAAGCAAATATAAAGTTTTTTATTGAAAAACCTAAATTGTCATCTATAATAAACAAATTTTCTAAAAATACAGATTCAAATTTGAAAAAGGAAATATTAGAAGATCTATCCCTAGAAAATAACTACTCCTTTGAATCAATTCTTAAAGAAGGGGTTGACAAAGGAAGTATATACTACAATGTAGATATAGAGTTTATATCATATCTTTTAGAAAATATAGGTTTTATTATAAAAGAATATGCTAAAGATAAAAAGAAAAAAGATGGATATGTAAACTACGACTCAATTATAGATTCTGCAATAGATTTGATAGAAAATGGAATTAAGGATAAAAAAGAAGTAGTAGGGGTATAGAAAATATATTTTAAAAAATTCAGGAGAGTATTTCTACTCTCCTGAATCATTATAGTTTATTTTAATTATTAACTACCACTTACCAAATCCACCATCACAGATGCAGAATATTATTACTAATAATAGGAAGAAGAATAAAAGTTCACTTCCTACTCCTACACCACCACCGCAATTATTCGCTCTAACTTCAGACATTCTAAAAACCCCCTTTAATTTGCATTCAATATATTATTTAAATAAAGAGGATAAAAGTCCTCAATATTTAAAAGTAATTACCACTTACCAAAGCCTCCACCACAGCAGCAGAATAATATTACTAACAGTAGGAAGAAGAATAGTAGTTCTCCACCACCACAACCTCCACCAAACCATGATGCTCTAGTTTCACTCATTCTAAAAACCTCCTTTAAATTTTAAAAATTAAATGTTGAATATTCCAAAATGTACTAGAATTTACCAAAGCCACCATCACAGATGCAAAATAGTACTACTAATAATAGGAAGAAGAATAGTAATTCACTACCAATACCTCTACCTCCACCACCACACCATAGTCCTTTAGTTTCACTCATTATAAAAACCTCCTTTTAATTTGTTAACTCCATATCAATATATGACGGAGTTTTAAATTGGTGCATAATTTTTTGAAAAATATTTATTATAATTTTTAGTGCGTATTAAGATTAAGTTTTTAGGTACAATAAGTTCAGCGTTAATACATACTATGAAGTACGTTTTGAATTGGTGCTAAAAAAATACTATAATTTAGTTGAATAATAAATAGAACTATAGTAATATTAATAGAAGAATATAAAAAGCTATGAAGAGGACAGTAATAATAGAAAATAGTTTTTAGAGAGATAATCATATGGTGAAAGATTATCAACTATACTATTATGAACATCACCTTAGAGCCTGCTACTTGAAGGGGAGTAGAGTAGCACGTAGAGATACGTTAAAGTGTAATGAGAAATAGAAGTCGTTCTGTGTACTTCTATAAAATGGGTGGTAACACGATATACTCGTCCCTAAGGATATAAACTTAGGGACTTTTTTTAGTTTATTTATAGGAAACACTATATTGAAAGGATGAATCACATGGAAAAGTTTAAAGAACTCTCTAACTTATCAGTAAGTGAGAACGAAAAACAAATATCAGATTTCTGGGATGAAATAGATATACTAAATAAAAGTATAGAAATAAGAGAAGGGAAAACTCCATTCGTATTTTATGAAGGACCTCCAACTGCAAATGGTAAGCCGGGAATTCACCATGTTATAGCAAGAACTCTTAAAGACTCAGTATGTAGATACAAGACTATGAAGGGTTATCAAGTAAAAAGAAAAGCAGGATGGGATACACATGGACTTCCAGTAGAAATAGAAGTTGAAAAGCAACTAAATTTAAAAGATAAACATGAGATTGAAAACTATGGTTTAGATAAATTTAATAAAAAATGTAAAGAGTCAGTATTCACATATGAAAGTCTTTGGAAAGATATGACTAAACGTATGGCATATGCTGTAGACCTAGACAATCCATATATAACATTAGACAATAACTATATAGAATCGGTCTGGTGGATATTAAACAAATTCTTTAAAGAAGGATATATATATGAAGGTCATAAAATATTACCATACTGTTCAAGATGTGGAACAGGACTTGCTTCACATGAGGTAGCACAAGGATATGAAGAAATTAAGTCAAATACAGTTATAGCAAAATTCAAAAGAAAAGATGCAGATGAATACTTCTTAGCATGGACAACTACACCTTGGACACTTGCATCAAACGTATCTCTTACTGTGGGAGCTGATTTAACTTATATAAAAGCTAAGACAGATGAAGGTATATTCTATGTAGAAAAAGAACTAGCTAAAAAAGTATTTGGTGATACAGAATATGAAATATTAGAAGAAATGAAAGGTAAAGATTTAGAATATGTAGAGTATGAACAATTAATGCCATTTGTTGAAACAGACAAGAAAGCATTTTTCATAACTGTAGCAGACTATGTAACTAATGAAAATGGTACAGGTATAGTTCATACAGCACCAGCATTTGGGGAAGATGACTATAACACTGGAAGAAGATACGACTTACCAGTACTTCAACCTGTAAATGAAGACGGTAAATATACAGCTACTCCATGGGAAGGAAAGTTTGTATTAGATGAAAATACAGACATAGAGATTATAAAATGGTTACATGGAGAAGGAAAGCTATTTAAGAAAGAAAAAGTAGCTCATAACTATCCACACTGCTGGAGATGTAAAACTCCATTACTATACTATGCTAAACCTAGCTGGTATATAGAGATGACAAAGCTAAAAGATCAGTTAATAGAAAATAATAATACAGTAGAATGGTATCCAGATTATATTGGAGAAAAAAGATTTGGAAACTGGTTAGAAAATGTTAATGACTGGGCAATATCTAGAAGTAGATATTGGGGAACTCCACTGAATATATGGAGATGTGAGTGTGGTCATTTAGATAGTGTAGGTTCAAGAGCAGAATTAGTAGAAAAATCTATAGAGAATATAGATGAGAGCATAGAATTACACAGACCATATGTTGATGATATACATTTCAAATGTGAAAAATGTGGCGGAACAATGACTAGAGTAAAAGATGTTATAGATTGTTGGTTTGACAGTGGATCTATGCCATATGCACAATATCATTATCCATTTGAAAACAAAGAATTGTTTGAACAACAATTCCCAGCAGACTTTATATGTGAGGGAATAGACCAAACGAGAGGATGGTTCTACTCACTACTTGCGATATCAACATTTGTAATGGGTAAATCACCATATAAAAGAGTACTAGTAAATGACCTTATCTTAGACAAAGAAGGAAAGAAGATGTCTAAGTCTAGAGGAAATACAGTGGATCCTTTTGAGTTATTTGATAAATACGGTGCGGATGCTCTAAGATGGTATCTACTATATGTTTCACCAGCATGGACACCAACAAAGTTTGACGAAGATGGACTAAAAGAGGTATTAAGTAAGTTCTTTGGAACAGTTAAAAATGTATATAACTTCTTTACTCTATATGCAAACACAGACGATGTAGATCCTAAAGACTTCTATGTAGAAGTAAAAGATAGACCTGAATTAGATAGATGGATAATATCTAAATACAACAGCCTACTAAGAGAAGTTGAAAGAGAACTTGAAATATTCGATTTAACAAAAGTAGTAAGAAAAATTCAAGACTTTGTAAATGAAGACTTATCTAACTGGTATATCAGAAGATCTAGAAGACGTTTCTGGGATCCAGAGTTAAGTACAGATAAGAAAGCAGTTTATAATACAACTTATGAAATACTAGTTGGAATCTCTCAAATTATAGCTCCATTTGCACCATATACATCAGAAGAGCTATATAAAAACTTAACAGGAAAAGAATCAGTTCACTTAAGTGAATATCCTGTGGTAAATGAAAGTTTAATAGATGCTAAGATAGAAGAAAGAATGGACTTAGTAAGAGACCTAGTTGGACTTGGAAGAGCTTCAAGAGAAACAGTAAGAATAAAAGTACGTCAACCAATCCAAAAAGTATTAATAGATGGAAAATATGAAAGTCTAATATCAGACTTAGTACCACTTATACAAGAAGAGTTAAATGTAAAAGAAGTAGAATTTACTAAGGATCTAAAACAATATATGAACTTTAGTTTAAAACCAAACTTTAAAGTTGCTGGACCAGTTTTAGGATCTAAGATAAAAGCATTTGGTGGAGCACTTGCAAAACTTGATGCATCAGAAATAGTTCCTAAACTAGAAGCTGGAGAAAGTGTAGGTTTAGATCTTGATGGTGAAAACTTTGAAATAAATAAAGATCTAGTAATGATAAACACATCAGCAAAAGAAGGATTTAATGTTTCTATGGAAAACAACTTATTCGTTATACTAGATACAACTTTAACTCAAGGATTATTAAATGAAGGATACGCAAGAGAGTTTATATCTAAAATACAACAAATGAGAAAAAATAACGGATATGAAATGATGGATAATATCAAAATATTCTTTGATGGAAATGATGATATATCTAATGCAGTAGAAGCATACAAAGAATATATAATGAGTGAAACTCTAGCTGTAAGCATAGAAAGAGTATCAGATGATACTTTAGAAGCTAATAATCTAAATGGTCATGATACAGGAATTAAGCTTGAAAGAGTTTAATTAAGAAATAAAGCCGTTAGGCTCTAGTAGTAAAATATACTAGAGTTTAACGGCTTTTTATATATTATAACTCTTTCTGAGCTTATCCAAAAGAGTTACTCAAAGAATGTTTCTAATGTAGTATCATACGCTTGCTCTATATGTTTCTTTAAAGTTGCAAAATCATCTGCACTCATATCCGCAAAACTTGAAGCTTCCTCTTTATTTTCAGTAAACACAATCTCAATATCTTGTATTTTTAAGTATTGATTATTACTATCTCTAACTAACATCTTCATACTGTATCCCCCTTGATTTTTGTGGTTTATATAGTATATTGCGTATGCATAAGAGATATGCTTAAATTAATACTTTTTAAAATTATATTTGAAAAGTATTATTTTAGTATTTATTTATGATATGATATAAATAAACACTAAAATAGAATATATTAATTGAAGCAAAATGTAATGTAAAAGTTTTTATTAACTATAAACTAATTTAATAGAACTATAATAGAAAAAATATAAGAAGGCAGATACTTGATTAAAGTATCTGCCTTCTTATATTTTTTGAATAATAAAGCAATTAAAATAATAGATTAAAAAATAGTTATAGAACTATTTGTAATTTCATATTATATATTATATTTAATATAAACTGGTTGGTAAAAAACAAATATATATGGAGGGATTAAATTGGAAAAACAGTTGAAAGAATCAACAATAATCTTTAAATTATATGAAATTAAAAGTCATAATAAGTTCAAAATAATAAAAGATAATGACTATAATGAAGATTATAGAATTAAAGTAAACATTTCTTATGATAAGGGGAGAAAAATACATAGAACAAATATACATGTAAATGAAATGATATTAAAAAAAGATATTTATCAAGATAAGGAAAAAAGTTTTAAATTTATTCATAGCACTATAGATTTAATTATGAAATTTATATTATTAGTAGTTCGTATACGTTAAGAACATATAGTATATTCACGCATAATTTAAGATTATAAGTGTATACAGCATTTAAATAATGTTGTATACACTATTTTAAAATCTTTTCAAGAAAACAAGTATATGAATAATCTGTTTTAAAAGAAGGATTTTGCAATATTACATAAAATATAACATGTATAAGACAAAAATAAACAATATAGGTGATAAAAAATGTCGAGAGTATCTAATGCTCTTACTATGTATTTTCTAATACAGGGTAGAAAGATGATCAGTGTTGAAGAATTAGCAAGAGAGCTAGAGGTATCAGAAAGAATGATAAAAAAATATAAAGTAGACCTAGAGATGGCAGGAATATATATAAGTTCTAAGTTAGGTAGATATGGTGGATATTATTTAGAAACCAAAAAGGGTCTAGAAGGTATTGGTCTCACAGAAGAAGAGTTAAATGCTTTAAGAATGGTAAAAGAAACAATAAAAAGTGGGAATTATCATTACAGCGCTAGATTTGAAGCTATAGTTAGCAAATTATTAAAAAAACAGGATGAACTAGAAGATATAAGCTACTATAATAAGGCACTAATAGATTCAGAAGAAACAATAATAAAGGAAAAAAGCTCATGGACAGATATAAATTTAGCTATAAATCAAAAGAAAAAAATAATTATGAAATATAAATCTCTACAACCTCAAAAATTAGAAATAAAAAAGAGAGTAGTACATCCATATGGAATTATTGACTATAAAGGTGCTACATACTTTTATGGGTATTGTGAAATAAGAGAGGATATAAGATTTTTTAAACTATCTAGAATAATAAGTTATGAAATACTAACTGAAACATTTTCTATAAAAGATGATTTTAACTTTGATGAAGTCAGTAAAAAGTTATTTGGAATCTTTAATGATAAAACAATAAACTTAAAATTAAAAGTACATTATCCTATGAATGAAATAATAAAAGAAAAGGAAATAAGTGAAACACAGAAAATAACTGAAATAGATGATAAAACTATGTACTTTGAAGCTGAGATGAGAGGATATACGGAGATAAAATCTTGGATAATGAGCATGGGTAGTAATGCAGAGGTTATAGAACCTGAAGAGCTTAAGGAGGACATATTAAATGAAATTGAAAATTTATTTAAAATATATGGAAAAACTTTTTAATGGTACATTATACTTCCTACATAAGTGCTACAATTAAATAAAAGGTGGTGATAACTTGAGATTTGCAGTTGAATTATTATTAGAAAATGACAGAGTACCCAAAGATAAAAATAGAATTATATTATCTATTTTAAAAAATAATTTTAATTCATACAATAAAGAATACTATGAAAGTCTTTATGAAAAAACAAATAATAATATAAAAGACTTTACTTTTTCTCTATATATGGGACAATGTCAATTTTTAAGAGAAGAAATAGTCATACCTGAAAAAAAGATAATACTAAACTTTTCAGCACATAACTATGAAGATGGAATAATGTTTTATAACTCTTTCTTAAGCAATATAGGTAGATCATATCCTATAAAAGACAATGCTATAAAAGTAAGCAATATAAGTATGAGAAAAGAAAAAACTATATATGGTAATGAAGTAATATTTAAAACTATGTCACCTTTAGTTGCTAGAGAGCATAGAGGAGATAATAAAAAAACTTGGTATCATTCACTTAGGGCAGAAGAGGGACAAGTGATTTTAAAGGAAAACATCAGCTATCAACTTAACAATGTATTTGGTGAAAGGGCGAAATTAGATATAGAAGAAATAGATATAGAAGTGTCACAAAATATTAAAGAAGTGAAAGTAAAAAACTATGGTATAGAAATATTAGGAAATATAGGTTTGTTAAAGATAAATGCAAAACCATATTTATTGGACTATTTATACAAAGCAGGAATAGGTAGTAAACGTAGTAGTGGGTTTGGTATGGTTGATATAGTGTAGGGGGTGAAAAATTGGGGAGTACAATTAAGTTAAGTATGAATGATTGGCTATTTAATGCAGGTCTAGTAGGGATTTATAATATTTTAAAAGAATCAAATTTTGATGTGAAAATAAGTGGACAAGATATTGAGTTTGATTATTCATATTTAGAAAATTTTGAAGAAAGTTATTTTTATTATTTCATAAATAAATATGAAAAGAGCTTGTCTTGGTACAAGATAGTTTCATATGAAGAAAGAATAGAATATCATGAAGAAAGCAACTTTGAGAACTTTAATGAAAAAAGCTTAGAGGATTTAAATAATTATATAAAGAACGTAGCTAAATACTATATAAAAAGTGCTAGTTATAAGTCAACTTATGGTTTATTTAATAATGAGATAGATATTTTAGCTTTGGAAAAAGAACTATCCACTATTACTTTAAGGAAGAAAGAAAGTATAGAAGATAAAATAGTAGAAGTTAAAGATAGATTTGAAAAGCTGAAAGTAATAATTAATTTCTGCAAAAGTGAAAAAGGAAAAAAATACTTAGCTAGCAAAAATGTTATCTATAATATTATAAAAAATTCTTGGAATGGCATAAGTTTTTTAAATCCACAAACTAAAGAGAAAGACGTTTATATAGATTATAAAAACTATTTTGTAGTTCCAACTAAAGAGTATTTAGATGCAGATAAATCTAAATATAAGTATGATTGCTTTATATGCGATAGTAAAATTAAAGACCTGAAAGATGATTTAAGTTTTTTAAATATGATAGGATTTGATGTTAACAGAAAATCATCTCATGTTTGGAATTTTGTAAATGATATAGCTATTTGTTCTTTATGCAAACTTATATACTCATGTGTTCCAGCGGGAATTACCTATGTGTATGATAAAGGCATATATATAAATGATAACTCTAGTATGAAAAATGCAATAGATATAAATCAAAAAATAAAATCTGAAGTACTAAAAACTGATGATAATACTAGAACACTTACTTATAAAGCACTGGTTACATCAATTCAAGAACAATCTAATGATAAAATAAAATATGAGTTAGCTGATATTCAGCTTATAAGATATGAGGACAGTAAGTATAAGTTTAATATACTATCTAAAAAATCATTAAAGGTTATGAGAGATTCAAGAGATAATTTAGATAGTTTAATTAAATGTGGGTTTAAAGAAATAAATACTTATTTTAATATTTATGAACTTGTTATAGACAGTCTATTAAATAGTCAGAATCTTTTTACTTTAATACACAGACTGTTTATGCAAAAGCTATCTAGTCCTAAAGACTCTTACTTTAATACGTTTCACCTAATAAGTATGTTAAAAATAAATATAAGATTTTTAAAGGGGGTAGGTTATATGAAAGATATAGATAAGGACGCTATTGTTAGAGAGGGAAATGCTTCAGGGTATTACTTAAGAAAAAAATATGATAGTAAGGGATCTGTAGATAAGTTAAATGGCATATCATATAGGCTGCTAAATGCTTTAAAAACCAACAATGTAGATAGTTTTATGGATACATTATTAAACTGTTACTTATATGCTAAAATTTCAGTTCCACCTATAATGGTTGATTCATTAAAAAGTGAAGAGGAATTTAAGACAATAGGCTATGCATTTGTTGCTGGACTTATAGAAGGTAAAGATGAGATTAAAGAGAATGGGGGAAAGAGTGATGAAAACTAAACTAATGCCAAAAGGATTATCTATGTCTATGATTTTTGAAGCAGAAAGTGCGAATTATGGGGAAGCTGTAGGAAATGTTGCATCATTAAAGAAAATGGCTAGAGATAAAGGTGAACAATATACTTATATTTCAAGACAAGCAATTAGATATAATATCATAGAGCAATTAGGAGAAGAATTAGCTACTGTAAAAGCAGAAGGAAGTGGAGATAAGAAGGTTATTCAATTTGATTCAAACTCAACTATAGATAAGTATCCTGAGATAGATTTTTTTGGATATCTAAAAACTGAAAAAGGAACTGGTGGAAGGAAGCGTTCTGCTAAAGTAAGATTGTCTAATGCTATATCTCTAGAAACATTCAAGGGGGATTTAGACTTTTTAACTAACAAAGGATTAGCAGACAGATTAAATGAAAATATGAATATAGCTCAATCTGAAATTCATAGATCATATTATAGATATACTATGGTTATAGACTTAGATCAAATAGGTATAGATGAGGAATATTCTATTGAAATAGACAATAGTGAAAAAGCAAGAAGAGTTAATAAACTGCTAGACACAGTTGCTTTACTATATAGAGACATTAGAGGAAGAAGAGAGGATTTAAAGCCTCTATTTGTAGTAGGTGGAGTATACGATATAAAAAACCCTGTATTTGAAAATGTACTGAGTGTAAAAGATAATAGAGTACTAGTTAACCAAATAGAAGGAGTCTTATTTGACAATATAAGAGAAGATACACACTGTGGGCTAATAGAAGGGAAATTTGAGAATGATAATGAGATAAAAGAAAAGTTGAGCGCTATATCTATGCCTGAATTTTTTTATATTTTAAAAGAGAAGGTAAAAAGTTATTATGAAGGAAACTAAAAAGGCTGTTAGATTAAAGTTACGTCAAGATATGGTCAACTATAAGAAGCCTACGAGCTTTCAATTAAAAGAAACTTATCCACTACCACCATATTCCACAGTAATCGGTATGGTACATAGTCTTTGTGATTACAAAGATTATGAGAAAATGGAAATAAGTATACAGGGGAAGTATCATTCTAAAGTAAATGACTTATACACTAGATATGAGTTTAAAAACGGCATGAGGTTTGAGGAATCAAGGCATCAATTAAAGGTAGGTGACTTTGGTATAAGTAGAGGGGTTTCTACAATTGAACTGTTAGTAGATGTAGAGTTATTGATTCATATTATTCCAGAAGATCAAGCTTTAGTTGAAGAAATAGGGAGAGCTTTTTTATATCCTAGAGAATATCCTTCACTTGGAAGAAGAGAGGATTTAGTGGTTATAAAAGAAGCTAAAGTGGTTGATATTTTCGAAGAAGAGCTAGGAAAGTCGCTAAGAATGAGAGATGATTATAGTGCATATATACCTATGCATTTATTTGAGGAAGTGAAACTAAAAGATAAGGTTCAAGGAATAGATACTTCTGGAACTATATATAAATTAAATAAAAATTATGAACTAGTCGACTATGGAACTAAGAAGTCACCTAAGATATTCAGAAAGTGGGATAAAAAACAAGTAGTATATGGTTCTAATATTTCAGCTATAAGAAAGAGAATAATAACTTTAGATATGGACAAAAATATTGTATTTTCTGTGTGAGATAGGAGTTGATTGCTATAAATAATTATTTAGCTAAATCTAATCCTAAAGAAACAATTATAGAGCATACTGATAAACTAATTAAAAACTTTGATATCTTAAAAGAAATGTATCCCAGCTTACAAGTAAACTGGGACATGCTCTATAAAGTCTGTTTATATCACGATTTGGGAAAAATGAATATAAAGTTTCAAGATAAAATAGAAAAAAGAAAAAGACATGATGATGAAATACCACATGGTATATTGAGTTTGGCATTCATTGACTTCGAAGATTTAGAAGAGCAAGGATATTCAGAGGACGATATAAAAATAATATTTCACTCTATAGCATATCACCATGATAGAGTTTTAGATTACACAAATGATCAATTAGAAGAAGAAATAGAAAGTTTGAAAAGTGAATTTTTTGGATTTAAGTATGATAAGTTAGAATTCAAATTTATTAATGACTATATAGAAGAACAATTTTTTATAGCAAATGACAGAATTTATAGCAAAAATGAAAATCATTTTTTAAAATACATTATGATAAAAGGTTTATTAAATAGATTAGACTATGCAGCAAGTGGGCATGTAAAAGTGGAAACAAAGAATGACTTTTTACTTAATGATTTAAATGAGAAGTTATTAGAGAGTTGGAAGGAGAAAGACTCAAACTCAGATTGGAATAAGCTACAACAGTATATGATAAATCACAGGGAAGATAATATCGTAGTGGTAGCACAAACTGGAATGGGAAAAACAGAGGCTGGACTTTTATGGATAGGAGATAATAAAGGTTTTTTCACTTTACCATTAAAGACTGCTATAAATGCGATATATGAAAGAATAACTGATAAAATAGTTATAGATAACTACGATGAGAAAGTAGGACTACTACATTCAGATATGAGAAGAGAGTACTTAGATAGAAAACATGAAATCGAATCAGATATAGACGAATATTATAATAAAACTAGACAACTATCGTTACCACTTACAGTATGCACTATAGATCAAATATTTGACTTTGTATATAGATATAGAGGCTTTGAATCTAAATTGGCAACCTTGTCATATTCGAAAGTAGTTATAGATGAAGTACAAATGTACTCTCCTGATTTATTAGCATATTTAGTAGTGGGACTTTCTTATATAGATAAAATTGGTGGAAAGTTTGCGATACTTACGGCTACACTTCCGAAGCTATTTGTAGATTTACTAGAAAAAGAAAAAGTACAGTTTAAAATGCCTGATCCATTTACAAATAAAAGAATAAGACACAGCTTAAAAGTGGAAAATCAAAAACTAAATTCAGAATTTATAAAACAAGTTTACGATAGTAATAAAGTCTTAGTAATATGTAATACGGTGAAAGAAGCTCAAAAAATATATGGTGAGCTAAAAGATTCTTTAGATTTAGAGAATATAAATTTATTTCACAGCGGGTTCATAAAAAAGAACAGGAAAACTAAAGAAGAACAAATCTTAAAGTTTGGAAATAAAGATAATGAAGGTAAAGGAATATGGGTGGCAACTCAGGTGGTGGAGGCATCTTTAGATATTGACTTCGATATTTTAGTTACAGAGCTATCAGATTTAAATGGATTATTTCAAAGAATGGGAAGATGTTATAGAGATAGAGACTGGAATAAAGAAGGTTACAACTGTTATGTATTTGATGGTGGAGAAGGTAAATGTACAGGTGTAGGAGCCTTTATAGATAAAGAAATATTTAGATTGTCAAAAAAAGCTTTGAAAAATATAGATGGTAATATAGACGAAAATAAGAAAATGGAACTTATAGATAGTGTATATACTACAGAAAAACTTAATGGGACAGACTATTATACTAAATTGATAGATGCTATAGTATATGTTAAAAGTATAGAATCATTTGAAAAATCTAAGAAAGAAACCATGAAAATGTTTAGAAATATACATTCAACAACAGTAATACCTAAAATAGTATATGATGAAAATAAAAAGAAATAGAATCATATATAGAGATAATGAATGAAGAGTATAAATTAGATATGCTTGATGAAGAAAGAAAAGATCTTAAAGAAAAGAAATTAGAGAGCTAGAATTAACATAGATGACTTTACACTAAGCTTACCTTCACATAGAGAAGATAAAAGCTATATAAAACAAATACCTATAAGTATCTATGAAAACTTGAAAATATATGATTGTATATATGATGAAAATACAGGAATAAGGTATAAAGAAAAAAAGTCTGAAGAAAAGAAAAATTCAAGTTATGATGATAGAAGTTTTTAAAAATAAATAGGTGATGGCATGAAAAAAGTAACAGGGGTAATGATTTATTATTACTTCGTATGTAAAAGAAAGCTATGGTACTTCATAAATGATATTACAATGGAACAAAATAGTGATTTAGTAAGTATGGGAAAGCTTATAGACGAGACATCTTATAGTAGAGAAAAGAAACATATAATGATTGATGAGGTTATAAATATAGATTTTTTAAAAAACTGGAAAGTACTACACGAAGTTAAAAAGTCAAAAAAAATAGAAGAAGCGTCTAAATGGCAATTAAAGTATTATATATGGGTATTAAGAGAAAAAGGTATAGACATAGAGAAGGGAATACTTGATTATCCTCTCTTACGAAAAAGAGAAGATATTATTATAGAAAGAGAAGACGAAGAAGAATTAAGACTAGTACTAGAAGATATAAGAAAAATAAAACAACAACATTTACCACCTAAAGGTCAGAAAAAAGCTATATGTAAAAAGTGTGCATATTATGAACTATGCTATATTTAGGAGGTTAAAATGGGAGAGACTTTTTATATTTTTAGAGATGGGAATTTAAGCAGAAAAGACAATAATATAGTTATAAGGACTCCTGAAGGAGATAAAAAGAACTTAAAATCTGAGGTAACAGATGAAATATATTTGTTTGGAGAAGTAAGCATGAACACTAAGCTACTAAATTTTGTATCCCAACAAAAGATAACAATGCATATATTTAATTACTATGGGTTTTATAGTGGAAGTTTTTATCCAAGAGAATCAAATATAAGTGGTCATTTACTAGTAAAACAAGTTAAGAAATATGAGGATAAAAGTGAACGACTAAAATTAGCAAAAGAAATCCTTAAAGCAGGATCATATAATATATATAGGAACTTAAGATATTATAACAGTAGAGGAATTGACCTAAATAACCCTATGAAAGAAATTCAAAGTTTAATTAACAAACTTGACTACGGGACAAGTATAAGTGGAATCATGGGGCTAGAGGGAAATATAAGGAAGATATACTACTCAACTTGGAATGATATAGTTAGACAAGATATAAGCTTTGAAAAGAGAATAAAAAGACCACCGGATAATATGATTAATTCCTTGATCTCATTTGTAAATAGCTTAATATACACAACTGTATTGTCTGAGATATATAAAACCCAACTTAATCCAACAATAAGCTATTTGCATGAGCCTGGTACAAAGCGATTTTCACTTTGTCTAGATATAGCGGAAATATTTAAACCGCTTATAGGAGATAGAATGATATTTTCACTTCTGAATAAAAATCAAATAACAGATAATGATTTTGAAAGAGAATCGAATTTCTTGTATATAAAAGATAGTGGGAAGAAAAAAATACTTATGGAATATGATAAACGTCTCAGTAAAACTATAGCACATAGAGATTTAGGTAGAGATGTATCTTATAGATATCTTATGAGACTGGAGTGTTATAAGTTGATAAAGCATATAATAGGAGAAAAAGAGTATGAAGGTTTTAAGATTTGGTGGTGATTTTGTATGTACGTTGTTCTAATGTATGATATACTAACAGATGAGGGTGGAGCGAGAGTACACAGAAATACATTTAAGATATGCAAAAGGTATTTAACTCATATACAGAAATCTGTATTTGAAGGCAACTTAACGGAACTCAATTTAATGAAATTGAGAAAAGAATTAAGTGAGCACATAAGAGATAATAAAGATTCACTAATAATATTTAAAAGCAGAGATGAAAAGTGGCTAACTAAAGAGTTTATAGGATTAAAAGATGATAAAACATCTAATTTTTTTTAAAAGGGGGATGTCGATCTGTAGTAGTGTAAAAAATACTAAGGATAGACAACCCTAGAGAAGATCTAATTTATAAATGGTTTTATATGAAAATTAATGTGAAAACATATGTTACTCTGATAGAAAAAGGACACATAGACAGAAAGTTTAATTGTGGCCTAGATAAATAGATGAATAGATCAAAACGGGCATTAATAGAACTAAAGTAGAATGTAAATATTCTTTAATTCTCTATATTTTTTTTGCTTATACTCGCATTAATAGAACTAAAGTAGAATGTAAATACTCCTAATAATTCTATAGCTTCTTTTAGTTGTTCGGCATTAATAGAACTAAAGTAGAATGTAAATATTTTTTCAAAATCATATTTTGCAGTAAGGCCATTTGGCATTAATAGAACTAAAGTAGAATGTAAATGGATAAACACTAGCCAAATGACTAGGAGAAAAAACAGCATTAATAGAACTAAAGTAGAATGTAAATTTCATTGCCATCTCTGATGAAGCTAATGTACTTATCGCATTAATAGAACTAAAGTAGAATGTAAATATCCATCATACAATTCATCAAATGTAAATTGATCCTTGCATTAATAGAACTAAAGTAGAATGTAAATGTTAGAATTGATGAATTATCAAGACAGGATCTTGACGGCATTAATAGAACTAAAGTAGAATGTAAATCCACATTAGAGGTTTAATTGATAAGGTGCATACTTTGCATTAATAGAACTAAAGTAGAATGTAAATCTTGAAAGAGATTTTAATTGTCTCTTTGCTTCTTGAAGCATTAATAGAACTAAAGTAGAATGTAAATAAAATTTAAACACCCACTAAGTCTTTCATACTTACTGCATTAATAGAACTAAAGTAGAATGTAAATATGATAGAGATGAAATGTTGAATATCAAATCTTACTTGCATTAATAGAACTAAAGTAGAATGTAAATACATTAACTAAAGAATCTAAAAAACTTCTTGCAAAGGCATTAATAGAACTAAAGTAGAATGTAAATTCTATTGAATTTCTGAAAAGATTTATTCATTTTATCGCATTAATAGAACTAAAGTAGAATGTAAATTAAAAATAATAAGTAATTTATTTTATTTTCATATTAGCATTAATAGAACTAAAGTAGAATGTAAATCTTTCTAAGTTGGTGAATTTATCAGTACCAAACATCGCATTAATAGAACTAAAGTAGAATGTAAATAGTTTTACGATATATACTGAAGAAGAGCCACGAGAAGGCATTAATAGCACTAAAGTAGAATGTAAATAATCGAATAGGCATAATAAATAGCAATAGCAACAAGCGCATTAATAGAACTAAAGTAGAATGTAAATACGGAGATGGGGGAGACCCCCAAACCCCTGTTTTTTAGCATTAATAGAACTAAAGTAGAATGTAAATTTCTTTTAAATAGATTTAGTCCAAGTGCTATTATTAGCATTAATAGAACTAAAGTAGAATGTAAATATGCAACGAATGCTATAATCTTTCATTTCTGATATCGCATTAATAGAACTAAAGTAGAATGTAAATATATAGTAAAACATCATTCTTCCTTGACAACTGATTGCATTAATAGAACTAAAGTAGAATGTAAATAAAGTAGAGTGGTATACTCCTAAATCAGGATTTTCATGCATTAATAGAACTAAAGTAGAATGTAAATTTGGTAAAGCAATGATAGGTATACTCTCTGTTTTTGCGTATTAATAGAACTAAAGTAGAATGTAAATATTGATTTTTGATAAGTGTTCTCTATATAAATTCTTCGTATTAATAGAACTAAAGTAGAATGTAAATAAATTTAGAAAAGTAGATAGAGCTAACTTAACCGTATTTGTATTAATAGAACTAAAGTAGAATGTAAATATGGGTGACACCACAGGACTTTTCTAGAGGTTTCTAGTATTAATAGAACTAAAGTAGAATGTAAATTTCCACATAGTAGAAAATAGTGTACTTCTCAGACCACGTATTAATAGAACTAAAGTAGAATGTAAATGCTAAATATCCTAGTAAATATGGGACTGCTCTATCTCCGTATTAATAGAACTAAAGTAGAATGTAAATATATATGAGCAATGTGAAGTAATGCAATCCATATTCGGTATTAATAGAACTAAAGTAGAATGTAAATGAAGATTTGAAGAAACAAACTAAACAATTTATAGAGGGTATTAATAGAACTAAAGTAGAATGTAAATTTACTATAGCAAGGTCTAAAGCTTTGGCAATTGCTCGTATTAATAGAACTAAAGTAGAATGTAAATTCGATTTTTTCTAGTATTGGATCTTTAGGTTGAGATTGGTATTAATAGAACTAAAGTAGAATGTAAATTTTGGACAAGGTTATAAGTCTATGTCACCAGTAATCGTATTAATAGAACTACAATAGAATGTAAATGACATAAATATTTCGTTTAGTTGCTTGTATTAAAGGAACCAGATAAAAATATCATAATATTGATAAAGCATATACATAAGTTATCAACATAATATTATAATATAGTAGTTATATAAAAACATATTATAGGGATAAGGGGTAGATTATTAAATGATAAAAATAGATGATAAAAAGTGTATAGTATGTGGACAATGTGTTAAGGATTGTTTTTTAAGAGATATAGAAATAGTTGATAATAAGGTTCAGACTAATAATGTAACTTGTATAAAATGTGGACATTGTATAGCGGTATGTCCTACAAATGCAGTATCAATAGATGAGTATAATATGGAAGAGGTAAAAGATTATAATAAAGATGAATTTTCAATAGATTCTGATAACTTATTAAACTTCATAAAGTTCAGGAGAACTGTTAGACAGTTTAAGAATAAAGAAGTAGAAAAAGAAAAGATTTTAAAAATAATAGAAGCTGGAAGGTTTACTCAGACTGGTAGTAATATGCAAAATATATCCTACATAGTTGTAAGAGAAGGATTACAAGAGTTAAAATCTTTAGCATTTAAAAGTTTAAAGAAAAAGGGAGAAGAACTTATAAGCAATACAACATCGAGCATGGCAGTTAAGAGATTTGGTAAGCTATGGATAGATATGTATAAAGAACATGAAGAAAGTCCTAATAAAAATGACAAGCTATTCTTTAATGCTCCAGCAGTAATAATAGTTGCAGCCAATACAAAGGTAGATGGAGCCTTAGCCTCTTCTAACATGGAACTTATGACTAATGCTTTAGGACTAGGAACATTATTTAGTGGATTCTTTGTAATGGCAGCGCAAGAGGATGAAAAGATTATGGATTTTCTTGGGGTTGAAAAAGATAAACAAATTGTAACATGTATGATAATCGGATATCCGGATGTGAAGTATTTAAGAACAGTACCGAGAAAAGAAGCAGATATAAGTTGGATATAGAAAAGATACAATTTTTCTATATATAGTTTTTAGCTTATATATAATAAGTAGATAATTAATTACTTACTTAATAAGTATTATAAATATTATTATTCCTAAAGAATATAGCATAATAATATATATTACTATTGAGTAAGTTTTTTTATATGGGAATAGTTTCATATCAATGATTTCAATATAAAAAATTCAAGAGTATCAGAATATGATTTGTGTTATCATTTACCTGTATTGCCACTTAAGAACTTAGATATTAGCAACATAATTATGTTTTAGAATAAGTTACCTATGGATTCAGATCTCTTCGAACTTAAATTATTACTCAAATATAAAAATTGGATTACATTTTACAATATAACCTCCAAA
The DNA here is from genome assembly GCF_000299355.1 of Gottschalkia acidurici 9a. NCBI lineage: Bacteria > Bacillati > Bacillota > Tissierellia > Tissierellales > Gottschalkiaceae > Gottschalkia > Gottschalkia acidurici. The sequence goes on from NC_018664.1 coordinate 708,323, forward strand.
AAGACAAATAAAGATGTATAATATAGATACAAGAGTATTAGTTCTACATATAAAGAAGAGAGGCGACAAATGATGCTAAAAAATAATAAAAAACTTACTTATACTCTGCTAGCATTTTTACTGGTGGTACTAGTAATAATAGTGAAAGGTTCCATGACTACGGAAGGTAAGAGGGGAAGTCAGAAAGTCAGCATATATCTGAATAATGAACTTATAAAGTTTAAAGATGATGAGCCTGTAAATAAAGAGGGAACCATATATGCACCATTAAATGAGTTTGCAGAAAAAATAGATGCGAAAGTAAAATATGACCTTTTAGACAATAAGGTACTCATAACTAAAAAAGACAAGCATATACTTATAAAGACTAAAGAGAATTTAGCTATCACGGAAGAGAATAAGAGCTTCTTTATAGAAACAATCGGAAAGTCTAAAAGTACACTGGTTCCAGTAGCTTTAGTATCAAAACATTTTGACTATAAAGTATCTGAGGAGTCAAAAAAATCTACTGTAAGAATTAATGAAAAATCTACTAAAGTAAATGATGACCAAGAAAAGAAAGAAAGTTCGGATAAGGGCAAAGCAGTTAATACAATAGCCAATAATAAGCAAACTCCTAATACGGAAAATAATAAAGAAAACAAACAATCTCAAAAAAATGAACCTAAAGATAATAATTCAAACGTAGCAGAAAACAAGGAAACTCAAGAAAATAAAGATCCTAATAATGATGAAAAAAAGGATGGAAAAGTGGCATATCTAACTTTTGATGATGGTCCTAATATAAATACTCCTCAAATATTAGATGTTCTCAAAGAGAAGAATGTAAAAGCTACATTTTTCATGTTAGGATCTAGTATAGGCGCACATGGAGATATAGCTAAAAGGGTAAGTGAAGAGGGTCATGCTTTAGGATTACATAGCGTTACTCATAACTATAAAAGTGTATATGCATCTCCAGACTCTTTTTTACAAGAAATGAATACAGCTAATAATATGCTACATGAGGCTACTGGAAAAAATACATTGCTAATAAGAGCACCTTATGGCAGCAAACCATATATGAAACAGGAATTCAGAGACTTAGCTATTTCATGGGGATATCGTATATGGGACTGGAATGTTGATAGTAGAGATAGTATAAAGAAAAACACAACACCTGATGAAGTTTATAATAATGTAGCTAATCAGTTAACTAATAAAAATGAAGTAATAATACTTTTTCACGATAGGGAGCACACTCTAAAAGCATTACCTAGAGTCATAGATTACTTGCATTCACAAGGATTTGAAATTAAAAAACTAGATACTAGTATGACACCAATGAATTTCTGGGGAGATACAAGATAATATATATGATATAATTGAAATAATATATTTTAAATTATTGGAATTGCTTTAAGGAGAGGAAAATAATGAACATAAAAATACTAGGAGACAGTTGCTGCGACCTAACTGATGAGCTAAGAAGAAAAATGAATGTAAAATTAATTCCATTAACTATACATGTAGACGATGATTCATATATAGATGATGATACACTAGATACTAAAGAACTTCTAAAGAAAATGAAGGAGAGCACCAATTCTCCAAAAACAGCTTGCCCATCTCCGCAAGAGTATATAAAAGAATATGAAGGAGAAGAAAGTGTGTTTGTAGTGACTCTTTCTTCTAAGTTGAGTGGAAGCTATAATAGTGCTGTTTTAGCTAAGAATATTTTACTAGAGGAAATTAAAGATAAATTTATTCATGTGTTTGACTCTAAAAGTGCATCTTCAGGAGAAGCTCTAATAAGTATGAAGATATTTGAACTTGCAAAAAATGGATATGACAACAATCAAATAGTAGAAAAAGTAGATCAATATATATCGGAAATGAAGACGCTTTTTGTGCTTGAATCTTTAGATAATCTTATAAAAGCAGGTAGAATAAGTACATTAAAAGGAAAGTTAGCATCCATGCTATCAATAGTACCTATTATGAAAGCTACAAACGATGGAGAAATAGACTTATTTGAGAAAGTAAGAGGTTCTAAAAAAGCATTTAAAAGATTACTAGATGCTATAGGTGAGCAAGGAGAAAAACTAGAAGAAAAGATACTAGGTATAACTCACTGTAATTGCTTGGAGAAAGCACTTGAATTTAAAGAAGAAGTTATGAAAAAATATAACTTTAAAGATATTATAATATTTGAAACAAAAGGAATAAGTACTGTCTATGCAGATGATGGTGGTTTAATAATATCATTTTAATAGCTTATAAATTAAATAAATAACACCAACATAAAAATGTTGGTGTTATTTATTTAAATAGATTTTTTTCTATACAAAGATTCAAAGATAATTGCTTTAGTCCACCATCATCAAAATGTATTAAAATAGCATCACCATCGATATCTTTTACTACACCACTACCAAATTTTTTATGATCAACTATAGAACCAACTTTAATGCCGTGGTCATCAGATCTAGTTACGCCCATCAGTTCTTCCAGCTCCCTCATGAACTTAGAATAAAAAACTCTTTCTTCATTTCTATAGTTAAATGTGATTAAATTAAGATGGGTTTTAGCTCTAGTCATTCCCACATAAAATAATCTTCTTTCTTCCTCTAAAGGCTTTAAGTCACCAATTTCAGATAATTCTAAACTATTTATATTAGGGAACTCTCCATCTATAAGATCAATCATATAGACTTTTCTAAACTCTAGTCCTTTAGCAGAGTGGATAGTAGATAGTGTTATAGCTTCACTATTTTTATTGTACTTAGCATTATCGATAGACTTCTTTAGAGAATCTAACTTATCAAGAAGTTCTCCTATAGAGTTAACACCTATAGAAACAGACTTTAAATGACCAAGTATGGAGTTGACATTTTCAAATGAATAACCAAAGTTTTTACAGTTATCTTCCAAGTATTTACGATATCCAAGATCATTTTCTATAAACATAATTGCACCAAAAGGCTTCATTTTTAGTAGCTTTTTAAAGTTAGATTTAATTGCTTTTATATTTTCTAATTGAAAGGGTTTAAAATTATCAAAAGTTAAAAGTCTATCAAATACAGATGTAAGGCTATCTTGTGTTTTTATATAATTTAAAGCTAATTTTGAAATATAGCCGTTCATTTTATAGTAAATTTTTTCAAAGGAAGATATATCACTATCATCTACAGCTAGATTGAAAAAACGTAATATATCTAAAACTACCCAATGTTTAAAGAAGTGAACTTTAGAGTCTTTCATATAGAAATTAAGATTATTTCTATTTAGATGATCTATTACACTTATTGCAGATAGGTTATTTCTAAAAAGTATTGCAATATTAGATAAATCCATATCTTCTTTTATACTATCAATTATATAGTCATACTGATCTTCTTGATTTTTTAATTTAGTGATTGTTACAGGTTCGATACTCTGATTATTAGTAAATAAACTTTTGTCATACCTACTTTTATTTTGCTTAATAAAGCTATTGCAAACAGAAACAATATTTTTTGTAGAACGATAATTTTCTTCCATAAAAAATACTTTAGCTTTAGGATACTTCTTGTCAAAAACTAATAAATCTTCAGGATAAGCACCTCTAAAGCCATAGATACTTTGATCATCATCAGCTACTACAAATAGGTTATTGTGAGGAGATGAAATAAGCTTTATTATCTCATTTTGTACCTTTGAAGTATCCTGACCCTCGTCTACTTGTATATATCTATATCTATCACGATATTTATTGAGTACTGAGGGATTATTTTGTAGTATATCAAGGGTCATAGTGAGCATATCATCGAAGTCGATTAGATTGTGTTTTCTCTTGTAAGATTCATAATTTGAAAAGATTTTATCAAAACCTTTTATATTGAAGTTTCGATGTTCACAAAAATCTTCAACCTTTATCATCATATTCTTCACGAATCCAATAATATTTAAAAGTTCTTCTAATTTATCTTCATTAATAAATGAATTATTGACTTCGCTATAAATGTTTTTTATTATTTGAATTTTATTTATTCCTGAATCTATGCCTTCAATTAAATTAAGTTTTAACTTTTTATCTTTTGCAAAGTCTCTAATTAAGAAGTATGCGAAACTATGAATAGTTGAAAAACTAGCAATGGATCCTACTTCTTGACCAAATATAGATATAAATCTTTCTTTCATATCTTTAGCAGAGGCTTTACTAAATGTTATAGATAGTATATTATTTGGATGTATGTGGTGATTTAATATTAAATTAGCAGTTCTTGATATAAGTACCGTAGTCTTACCGGCACCTGGTACAGCTAATATGATGGCAGGGCCTTCTTTATGTAATACTGCGCTTTTCTGTTGATCATTTAATACAATTTTAAAATTATCTTTTAATGTGTTGAAAAAACTATTCTTCAAAAGAATCACCCCTAGAATATCTTAACATAAATGAGGATAAAAAAAGTGCAATATAGGACAAAATATAAATGAAATTTTTAATTTTGCAAATGCAAGATATATATTTTATAATAAGATATAATGGAATTAGAAAATGTAATATGGGGTGGTTATATTTGTTATATATGGGAACTTTGCTGATAATAATAGGTTCATATTCGATTTTAGAAGATTTTTATGATTTTAAATCTATTTTAAAAGAAAGAGTGTTAGTAAAGAAAGAAAATGTCAATATTGATGGATATTTAAAGGTAAAAGCTATGATAGGTATATTCAGTATAGTTGTAGGAATACTTTCGATTATAAACTATATTTATTACTAAGGAGTAATGTATGAAAAGAAGGTTACTATGTATGATATTAACTACAATTATATTAATCTTAAATGTAAATATAGTTGTAGCTGATAATTACAATAAAAAACAATAATGGTAGTATTAGATGAACTGGACTTTGAAAAATCTGAAAAGATAATAAATGATAAGCTATCTATGGGTCTTTTAAGTTGTAAAACGGGTGATAGTCATAAGTCAAGTAGTGAAGAGAGCTTGTTTATGACTATAGCAACAGGAAGAAGAGTCAGTATTCCTAATAATACTTTTAAAACTATTAAAAAAGTAAAAGAAAAAGGTGTAATAGAAGATTATGATGAAATAAAGAGGAGTTTAGATGCAAAGTACTCTAGTTTTTCAAAGCATATAGATTTTTTAGGAGATACTCTAAAAAAGAACAAGAAAAAAACATCTTATATAGGAAATAGCTCAGAATCTCTGATAATATCAGATAAAAATGGTGAAATAGATTATTGGGAAAAAGAAGTCAATTATAATATTGACTGGCTCAAGACTAATACCGAAAAAATGCTTAATAGGTCTGACGTTCTTTTAGTGTCTTTTAATGTAAACAATAGTGAGGAAAGAATAAGGCTATTAGAAGAATATCTAAAAAGTATAAGTAGGCATAATGTTATGGTGTTTCCTAAGACTGTATCTGGAGACATGGACTATAGATTAAATAGTACTATAGTTCCTATATTATACTCTGAGAATAACAATAATGTAGGTATACTTACTAGTAAAAGTACTAAAAGGTTAGGCGTTATAACTAACTTAGATATATTTCCTACTATTATTAGTTACTATGACATAAATATGAGTTCAAGTATAGGAAATGAGATAGAGGTAGTAGAAAAATCTAATTTATTAGAAAAGAATAAAGAAATTTTTAAAGAGTTTTTAAATTTAAATATAATAAAGTATGTATTTCATGGACTATTAACTGTTATACAGGTGTATATAGTTTATAGCTATTTACACAAAAATAAAGATAGAAATAAGCTTAAGTTTTTAGTTGCCATTATACCAATGTCTATACTGATTTCATTAGTATTGGGATTGTTTCATCTTCATACAAGTATAGTGCTATATTTAACTATAGTACTTGGACTATCAATTTTATTGATACCTTACTTATATAGCAAGAATATAAGGGTAGTTGAGACATTAAGTGTATTAACCAATGTGATAATACTACTTGGTGTATTTTTAAAACCATCAATGCTATACAATTCCTTTATAGGATATAACAGTATAATAGCAGGTGGTAGATTCTATGGATTTAATAATGAAATAATGGGAGTATTAATGATTACTTCTGCTATAACTTATTTTTTCGTAAGAGACATACTTAAAAATAGTATAATTTCTAATATATTTTTAATTTCATATATTCCAATAGTGATAATATCGCTTTCAGGAAGATTTGGAGCAAATTTTGGTGGATATTTAACTTCGATAGCATTGTTTCTAGTTTTAATATATTTATCGATATTAAATAAGAAAGCAAATAAAAAAAGTTTATTAACTTTGATTGCTATAGGTATAGGAATTTTATGTGTAAACTTATACTTTGATATAAGAAATGATGCTGGAAGCCATGCAGGGAAACTTCTAGAAAGGGTAAGATTACTAGGATACTATGAATTTATAGATATGATAATAAAGAAGTTAAAACAGCTTATATACATGACTATAGTTCCACCATGGTGCATCATATTTATAAGTCAGATATATTTTATGATAAAAAAGTTTAGACAAATAGAAAGAAGTAAGCTTACCAAAGGCTTAACTATGTTCATAATATCAATTGTTGCACTTATAGTAAATGATACAGGAGTAGTAGCATTTGTATATATGAATGCTTATCTAATAGGCCTAATGATAGAATCGGATTACTCTTGAGAAACGGAGGGAAGCAAATGATAAAAAAATTTATATCTTACTACAAACCACATAGCAAACTATTTATACTAGATATGTTTTGTGCACTTATGATAGCAGTGATTGATCTTATATTCCCTATGTTTACTAGAAAAGTAGTAAATGAAATAATACCGCAGGGACAACTAAGAACACTCTACATACTAGGTGGAGTAATGTTAGTGCTTATAATAGTTAGAACTATATGTAACTACGTAGTTGACCGTTGGGGACATATAGTAGGTGTTAGAATGGAATATGATATGAGAAATGACTTATTTTCTCATATGCAGAAGTTATCGTTTAGTTACTTTGATAACAATAAAACAGGAAATATAATGTCTAGAATAGTAAATGATTTAAGAGATATAACTGAGTTAGCTCATCATGGTCCAGAAGATTTATTTATATCATTAATTATGATGGTAGGATCTTTCTTTATTTTACTTAGTATAAATGTGAAGCTAACACTTTTAATCTTTGCATTTATTCCAATAATAGTGTGGATATCTGTAGTTCAGAGAAAAAATATGACTAAGGCCTTCAGAGGTCAAAAAAGAGAAATTGCAGGTGTAAACTCTAGACTGGAGAATAGTATATCAGGAATTAGAGTTACAAAGTCTTTTACTAATGAAGACTTTGAGATGGAGAAATTCTTAGAAGGAAATACTAAGTTTAAAGAAACCAGAGAAGAAGCCTTTGTCTATATAGGAATATTTTCTACTGGAATACAATTTTTTTCTAAGTTTTTAAACTTACTAGCAATAGTAGCAGGAGGTTGGTTTTATTATAATGGAAGTATAAATATAGGTGATTTGTTAGCTTATATACTATATGTAACTTATTTCTTACAACCTATAGTAAAACTATCACAATTCATTCAACAGTATCAAGATGGTATGAGTGGATTTGAAAGATTTATAGAGATAATGGAAATTGAACCTGAAATTGAAGAAAAGTTTGGAGCAATAGAACTAAAAGATGTAGATGGAAAGATAGAATTTAAAGATGTTTCATTTAATTATAATGATAGCGTAGAAAATGTAATTTCAAATATAAACTATACTGTTGAAAGTGGAAAGACAGTTGCGCTAGTAGGCCCGTCTGGTGGAGGTAAAACAACACTTTGTCACCTTATACCAAGATTTTATGAGGTAAGTAGCGGTAAAATATTAGTAGATAATACAGATATTAAAGATCTTACCTTACAGTCTTTAAGAAAGAATGTTGGACTAGTTCAGCAAGATGTATTTTTATTTACAGGAACTATAAAGGAAAATATACTTTACGGAGATATAAATGCTACTGATGAAGAAGTAATAGAGGCTGCTAAAAAAGCTAATATTCATGACTTCATAATGAGCTTACCAAAAGGATATAATACAGATGTAGGTGAGAAAGGGGTTAAACTTTCAGGAGGACAGAAACAAAGAATTTCTATAGCTAGAGTGTTCTTGAAAAACCCACCAATACTCATACTAGATGAAGCTACATCTGCGCTAGATAATGAAAATGAAATAATAATACAAGAATCTCTTGAGAAGCTTTCTGAGGGTAGAACTACTATAGTAATAGCTCATAGACTATCTACTATAAGAAATGCATCAGAGATAATAGTTTTAACTAATGAAGGTATAGTAGAGCAAGGAAATCATGATGAACTTATTAATAAGAATGGAATTTACTCAAAACTATATAATTCACAATTTAGAGTTTAGGCAGCCTTTGGCTGCCTTATTTTTGTGTCAATAAGTAAAGTAAGTGCATAGTATATTATGAAAATGATTATGAAAAAGGGGGATTTAAATGAAAAATGTATATGATCATATTCCTTATCCAGAATTATACTATATAATATATCCTAAGGTTGTTCAATGTATGGAAGAATATTTTGGAGGATATGAAATTACGCATGATATATCACAAGGGGAAATAGAGAGTTTAATTGATAGTGTATATGCAAAAGTTATTAGCGAATGTCCTGAAATAGCAGAAGATGAGGTTGAAATGGAAAGTTATGATGTAAATAGCTCAATAAGACCAAGACCTTTCTTTGGAAGAAGAAGGCTTTTAAGAGATATAGCAGCTATAATATTCTTTGGAGAGTTATTTAGAAGAATGGGTAGACACCATGGACGTAGACATCATAGACTTGGACACCATTCAAACTATGACTATTCAGACTATGACTATCAGGCTTATGTATATGATTTTTACAATCAAGGATATATGTATTAAAATAGGATGGAGTAATCCATCCTATTTTAATTCTCTTATTATTCCTAATGGTGTTTTTTGATGTTCTTCACCCAATGGATTATCACTTAAAACTTTAGATATTTCTTTAGGATTCATATCATCATGGGAAACTCCTAGAGTGTTTGCACCTACATCATTAACGCCTACTATAGCTACACAAATATTACCTAATCTTTTACTAGCTTCTCTACATATTTCGTTACAATTTTCTGGGGCTAAAATAATATACTCATCATATGGAGGAATATTGCCATCATATGAACCGTCTATATATCTTGCCTTACTACCAATTAATTTATAAAAATCACCGCTTCTTCTAAGTATCTTTTTAGTGAATCCAGCTATGATAGCTGCGAATAACATTCTTATAGTGCCACATTCTCTTATAGCTATTTCCATAGTTTCAGGTCGTCCTAATCCCATACCGAGAGAAGATATTGTGATAAATTTTGATAAAAACTCAGCTAATGGACTTACTTTAATTTCTCTTGCCAGAAATATTCTATTTTGAGTTATAGCAACAACCTTTTTAGATATGAATAGAATATCACTCTTTTCAACAATATCTTTAGTATATTCATATGCTATATCTGAAATATTATCATTTTCAGTGATTAAATGAGTTTTTATTGGTATACGATAAAAAGTTCTACCATCGAAAATTATTTCTAATTTTTTACCTTCATTAGCAGACATATCTTGCACGTTACTCATTTGGACTCTCCTCTTTATGTTATACTTAGTGATAGTGAAATTATACAACTAAAATTCTGTATAATCAACAAGAAATATGTAATAAATAATATATTTGTTATAAAGGGGAGATACACTTAATAATTACAAGTGATCTCCTAAAATATTTAATTTGAATACTTTAATTTAGGTTATTTTATATTATAAGAATCTTCAGTTGTATTTTCTGACACAATTATACCATCAGACTGACTAGAGTATAAGTTAGAACTATTCAATAATCCCATTCTATCTTTAGCATCTTTTAATTTAAGGTTATCTACATTCTTCATAAAATTATCATCTAAACTACTCGATAACATACCTTTCATATATAAAACCTCCAATAGATTACTATATTTGTTAATAAATATTGCTTACTACTATATTATTTGTAATAATAATATAAACATGCTATGAAATATTTTAAATAAAAGGAGTATATATGATTAATAAGAAAATCTTTAATATACTTAAAATATTTATATCTATAGTGATATTTTGCTTAGCAGTGAAATATGAACAATTAAAGATGTATAATTCTAGTTATAACTTTTTTTGATATATATTTATTGAGGTATTTAGAAACTTATGTATGAAATTATACCGATAATAACTAACTTAATTTCATGCAAGTGGACAATAGAGTTACATAGAAAAGATAGTTATATATGACTTAAGTAAAAGTAAAATACTTTTTCCAAGTTTTATACTTATAATAATGGGAGTATCTTACTTTATACTGGCAGTGAAGAATTTAGAAATTAAATAGGCTATAGTAAAGATTTATGTAAAAATGTATGTTAAAGACTTTAAAAAAACAGTATTTTTATATATAATATAAACATATGATAATCTAAATAAAATAAAAAGTAAAAGGTGATGAGATGAAGAGATTAGTTGAATATTTTACTTTTAAAGACTTAAGTATGTTTTACTTTTTAAACACTAGATTAAACTGTAAACTTTTAAATAGAATCATGCCTTATGTTACAGAGCTAGGTGGGGTAGTATTTTCAACAATCTTTCCAATCGTCCTTATAGTATTAAATAAAAGACAGTCTAGAACTATAGGATTTGAGATACTATTTTCATTAGGATTAGGTCAAGTAATAGTTCACATCTTAAAAAAGTCACTAACGAGAGAGAGACCATATAATATATTAAAAAATATAAATACATTTGGAATAGAACTAAAAGATTATTCATTCCCTTCAGGTCATACCACAGCAGGGTTTACTACAGCAGTACATCTTTCAATGTATATACCACAATTTATGCTTGTATTTGTAGCAATGGCCGTAATGGTAGGAATTTCAAGAATATACTTGGCAGTACACTATCCATCAGATGTAGCGGTAGGGTTAGTGATTGGTATAAGTGCATCACTGGTATCACACTCCTATTTAGTAAGCTACTTGTAAATATGGTATATAATGATACTTTAAAAGGATAAGAAGGATCTTGAAAACTACGTATTTAAGATTCTTCTTTATTTTTATCACATAACACTTTACAACTTTATCTGAGTAAAGTATAATACTATAAGCAGAGAACTTGATTATTGAATAAAATAAATCAAGTTGTATTAATATATTTATCAAAAGGAGGAAATAAGATGAAAAATAGAATTTTATTTATTATAATATCAATTTTAGCATTTTCGCTAGCTTTTACAGGATGTAGCCAAAAACAAGAGCCAGCAAAAGGTTCTGCTACTGAAGTAAGTAAACAAAATGATGAAAACAAAAAAGGAAATTCGGAAGATAAATTATTAGAAAATGATACGTTAGTGTTAGGGTTAGATGATAGTTTCCCACCTATGGGATTCAGAGATGAAGAGGGAAAAATTGTGGGATTTGACATAGACCTTGCTGAAGAAGTTGCAAAAAGAATGGGAGTAAAGTTAGAACTTAAGCCAATTGATTGGTCTACAAAATCTCTAACTTTAAATAAAGGTGATATAGACGTTATATGGAATGGTTTTAGTATAGATGAACAAAGAAAAAAGGAAGTAGACTTTTCTACTCCATATCTTAATAATAAACAGATTGTAGTAGTAAGCAATGATTCTAAAATAGAAGATAAAGACGGATTATCCGGAAAGATACTAGCAGTGCAATCGGGAAGTACTAGTGATACAGCATTATCAAAAGATAAAAAAGTATCAGGTTCACTAAAAGAAGTAAAGAAATATTCAGATAACGTTCAAGCGTTAATGGATTTAAAAATAGGTAGAGTAGATGCGGTTTTAGTAGATGAAGTAGTTGGAAGATACTATGTTGCTAAAAAACCTGGTGATTACAAGATCTTAAAAGAAGATTTTGGAACAGAGCAATATGCAGTTGGTATTAAAAAAGGAAATACTAAACTTACAGAAGCAATAAACAAAGCATTAGAAGAGGTAAGAGCTGACGGAACAGAAGCTGAAATATCTAAAAAATGGTTTGGTGAAGATATTGTATCTAAATAATTAGGAGGAGTATTATGGTTGATATACTAAATACGACAAAGTATATTTTAGGAGGGTTAGGAGTAACTATATCATTATCCCTGGTAACTTTATTTTTATCTATACCCCTAGGTATGCTATCGGCTATAGGAAAGATATCATCTCCTTATATCATAAGAAAAATATTAAATTTCTACACGTGGATATTTAGAGGAACACCATTACTTTTACAAGTGCTGTTTGTATATTATGGACTTCCTATAATACATCCATCATTGGCTATGAGTGAATTCCAGGCAGCATCATTAACATTTACATTAAATTATGCTGCATACCTTACAGAGGTATTTAGAGCTGGTATAGAATCTATAGACGATGGTCAATATGATGCAGCTAAGGCACTAGGGTTTAATTATAAGGAAACTATGAAATATATAATAATCCCTCAAACCATAAGAAGAGTAATACCTCCTACTTGTAATGAAGGTGTAAATCTTATAAAAGATACAGCACTAGTTGCAGTTATTGGAATGGGAGACTTATCTAGAGCAGCTAAAGAAGTAGTAAGTAGAGAATTTAATATTACCCCTTTTATTATAGCAGGGATAATATATCTTATAATGACATCTTTAATAATGTATGTATTTAGAAAGTTAGAGGACAGATATTCTATATATATGTAAGGTAAAAGTTTATAAAAAGCTATTAATATCATTGATATTAATAGCTTTTTTATTTTACTTTCATATGTTTTATTAATATATGTTGAGAATAAGGTGAAAAATACTTTTTGTATAAAAAATTAAAAATTTAAATAAAAAACTTGACGAAAAATGTCGAAAGGAGCATAATGTTTATGGAGTCATAAAGGAGGTAGAAAGTATGGAAACATCAAGTATTGCATTAGCGGCAGACTATTTATTAGAGACAATAGCTATAATTTTAATTGCAGGAATGATATTTGGAAAGATTAGTGACTATATAAAAATTCCAGATGTTGTACTTTATATTCTTGCTGGTATAATTTTAGGACCGCATGCTTTAGGATGGATAAGTGTAGAAAAATATGAAATAACTAATCAACTGATACTTACATTTGGTGCGGCTTATATATTGTACGATGGAGGTAGAGAAATAAAGCTGAAAATATTAAATAAAGTAAAAGTATCAGTTATGTTATTGGCTACTCTAGGAGTTTTAATCTCCACATTTATAACTGGATACTTTGCTTCTAGGATATTTAACATAGATATTATGACAGCACTACTATTAGGGTCAGTTATAGCATCCACAGATCCATCTGTATTAGTACCTTTATTTAAAAAGGTTAAAATAAATAACAAGCTTAAACAAACTATAATTTCAGAGTCTGCGTTTAATGATGCAGCAGGTGCGATAATTACATTTGCAATAATTGGAATCATTTCAGGAAAGTCATTCTCTGCTATAGGAAGTACATTAGAGCTTTTAAAAACTGCAGGTGGGGGTATTTTAGTAGGACTAGTGATAGGATATATATCTTCACTTTTAGTTGCGCATAAAGAATATGCTATTCTTAAAGAGTATCCTGCTGAATTATCAGTTGCAACAGTAATAATATCTTACATCCTTTCAAACAAGCTAGGCTTTAGTGGATTTATGTCAGTATTCATAGTAGGAATGATATGCGGAAATAAAAAAGTATTTAAGTTTTATATGCAAGACGAGTACTTTACAACCCAGCATAGATTTAGAGAAGTTTTAACAATTATACTAAGAATGATGATATTTATATTACTAGGAACGCATGTAGAGCTTGTAGCATTAGCTAAGTACTGGAAGGGTGCATTAGCAGTAGTATTAATACTTATGTTTGTAGCGAGACCAATATCTGTATTAATATCAGTATCACTTGATAGGAAAGCAAAATGGAGCTTGAGAGAAATTATATATTTAATGTGGGTAAGAGAGACAGGGGTAATTCCTGCTGCTCTATCGGGAATGATAGTTACATTAGGAATTCCAAATGCTCAAATAATATCTTCAGTAACATTTGCCACTATACTAATAACACTGACAGTTCAAGCAAGTACCTCAGCAGCATTAGCAAGGTATCTTAAATTAGATGAAGACTATAAATAGAAATAGTTTTTAAATTAAAATTAACACTATAAAACTTATTGAATATTATTAAGTTTTATAGTGTTTTTTATTTTAAAAAATTTTTATTTAAATTGTTGACATTTATGCTCGACTGATAATATAATAAGAGTGAACATATGAATAGGTATTCATATGAAAAGGATGGGAGGCGAAGAAATGTCTAGTAAAGAAATTATATTACAAGGTCTGAACTGTGCTAGTTGTATCAGTAAGATAGAACAACAGACAAGTAAGATAGAAGGTGTAGAGGAGTCTAAATTTAATTTTGCAAGTGAAATATTAACTGTAGACTATAGAGGAAAAAAGGAATTTAAAGAGGTATTTAAGGAAATAAAAGATATAGTAAATAAAGCGGAACCTCATGTAAAAGTTAGAATGAAAGAAGAACAAGATGAACACAACCATGATCATGGTCACGATCATTCTCATGACGGAGGAAGTGTTAAGAAAAATATTATAAGGTTTTCAATAGGGGGAATCTTATTATTAATATCATATATTTTTAATCTGGAATCTAATATAAAAGCAGGACTAATTTTAACTAGTTATGTATTAATAGGCTATGATGTAGTATTAAGAGCTTTTAAAAATATATTAAGAGGTCAAATATTTGATGAACATTTTTTAATGACTGTAGCTACATTTGGAGCAATAGCTATAAAGGAGTATCCTGAGGCAGTTGCGGTTATGTTATTTTATCAAGTAGGTGAAACATTCCAAGATATAGCTGTTGGTAAATCAAGAAGATCTATAAAGTCACTGTTAGATATAAGACCAGATTATGCGAATCTAAAGGTAGGAGAAACAATATCTACAGTTAGTCCAGAAAAGGTTAATATAGGGGATACTATAATTGTAAAACCAGGTGAGAGGGTACCCCTAGATGGTAAGGTTATAGAAGGAAGTTCAATGGTTAATACTTCTGCACTTACTGGAGAATCTGTACCAAGAAGTGTTAACAAGGGTGACGAAATATTAAGTGGATTTATAAACGAAAATGGTATATTAACTATTGAGGTAACTAAGAGTTTTGGAGAATCTACAGTATCTAAAATACTAGATTTAGTTCAAAATGCAAGTGGTAAAAAGGCACCTACTGAAAAATTCATAACTAAGTTTGCAAGATACTATACACCGGTGGTAGTTATATCTGCTATTCTTATAGCTTTTATACCTCCAATAATACTAGGTCAAGAGTTTTACACATGGGTATATAGAGCATTAGTATTTTTAGTTATATCATGCCCTTGTGCATTAGTGGTATCTGTTCCTCTAGGATTCTTCGGTGGTATTGGGGCAGCTTCAAAATCTGGAATATTAGTAAAGGGTGGTAACTATTTAGAAGCATTAAATGATATTGAAATACTAGTAATGGATAAGACTGGTACTCTTACTAAGGGAATATTTGAAGTTACAAAGATAGATGCTCAAGAAGGATTTAGTGAAGAAGAGATACTGAAGTTTTCAGCATTGGGTGAGATACACTCAAGTCATCCTATTGCTACTTCTATAAAGAAGGCTTATGGAAAAGAGTTAGATTATAACAAAATAGAAAATTATGAAGAAGTCGCTGGTCATGGAATAAAGGCTACAATAGAAGGTAAAGAAGTTTTAATTGGAAATATTAAGCTTATGAATAGAGAAAACATAGATGCAGAGAAGTCAAATGATATAGGAACTATAGTATATGTAGCTATAGAAAATAAATATGCAGGAAGCATATTGATATCTGATGAGATAAAAGAAGATGCACATAAGACTATACAAAGTCTACACAATCTTGGTATAAAGAAAGCAGTAATGCTAACTGGAGATAATAAGAATATAGCTGAAAAAGTAGCTAAAGACTTGGGGATAGATGAAGTATATTCGGAACTACTTCCAATAGATAAAGTTAGTAAAGTAGAAGCATTAAATGCTAAAAAATCGGAAAAGGGTAAATTAGCATTTGTAGGGGATGGAATAAACGATGCACCAGTACTTGCTATGGCAGACATAGGTATTGCAATGGGTGGCTTAGGATCAGATGCTGCTATAGAAGCTTCTGACATAGTTCTAATGACTGATGAAATATCTAAGATAAGCACATCTATAAAAATAGCAAGAAAAACTAAAAAAATAGTTATACAAAATATAGTGTTAGCACTAGGTACAAAATCTATAGTATTAGTACTAGGAGTCTTTGGTATAGCAAATATGTGGGTAGCAGTATTTGCAGATGTTGGAGTAGCATTAATAGCAATACTAAACTCTATGAGGGCATTAAAGATAGATAAATAAAATGTATAAATAACATTAAAAAGCAATACCTTATAGTATGTAGATTTTACTATTATAAAGAAGGTGTTGCTTTTGAATTTTAAAAAGAGATTATTAGTTGGACTATCGATCTTAATAACAATCATTGCGGTAATTGGTCTTATCACATTAACTAAAGAAGAAAAACTATTTAAAAACATAAATACATCTATTAATTCCAAAAATATAATGAATACCGTAGAAGAGTTAACATCTAAAAAATATAATGGAAGGCTTATAGGAACAGAAGGAAATCAATTAGCAACAGAGTATCTTGTAGATCATTTTAAAAAAATAAATCTTAAGAATCCTGAAAAGTTAAAAGACTATAAGCAATACTATAAGCAGAATGTTAGAGCTACCAATAGTGCACCAATATTAAGTGTACTAGATAAAAATGGGAAGATAGAGAAAGAATATAATTATATAGAAGATTTCTCTGTAGTAACTTATAACTCATTATTAAGTATAAAAGGAAAAGCCTCAGGACAGGGGGTATTGATAGAGGATGTTGATAAATTAAGTAAAAGTCCAGAAACGTTTAGGGGAAAAATATTACTAGTATCTAGAGAAACAATGGGAAAATACGGACTTCGAAATATACTGCTAAACATTATAGAACATAAGATAGAAATTAAAGGAATAATATTAGAGGTTGAAATTGAGAAAGAAGATAAAAGCGGATTTGCAGTAGCACCTAACGCACCAGCAGTAGATAATTTTAGTAAAAATGGACCAATGCTATTTACACTAGAGTCAGGAGCATTTAAGGAGATATCTAATCTTACAAAAGAAGGTAAGAATATATATATGACTGCAGATTATAGCATTGAAAATGTAGAGGGAGCAAATGTAATAGGACTTCTGGAGGGAAATCATAAAGAGTTAAAAGAAGAATTTATAATAATAGGAGCTCATTTTGATCATGTAGGTGATAATAAAAATGGAACATATAATCCTGGTGCACTAGATAATGCATCTGGAACGGCTACTATGATGGAGATAGCTAGAATTTTATCAGAGAATAAGATAAAACCTAAGAAGTCAATACTATTTATAGGATTTAATGGTGAAGAGGAAGGGCTTTATGGTTCATATAACTATGCAAATAATCCTTTGTATCCTCTTAATGATAAGACTGTAATGATAAATTTAGATATGGTAGGTTCTAAAAGAAAAGTTCCATTAGAATCTGTAAGCTATGATAGTAGTAATACTGAGTTAAGAGATGAATTGTTTAAAATATCTAAAGAATTAGGGATCGATAGTAGAACAAATGTAAGTCAGGGAAGTGATCATGTTCCGTTTGCAGCAAAAGGTATAAAATCAGTTTGTCTTATTCATATGGACTTAGAAAGTGGATATCATACACCACATGATACAATAGATAAAGTAGATAGAAAAAGAACAGAAGAAGCAGTTAAAGTAGTACTTTCTTACTTAGACAATAATGCATATTAGTGAAGAATTAAAAAAGTCCTAAGTTCTAAATATCAGATATTTAGAACTTAGGACTTTTTAACTATACTTACTTTCAAGTTCATTTACAAACTTAATATATTTGTTTTTTACTTCGATATGAGCACTATTCTCTTCAAATTCTTTGAATTGAATATCTAATTTGTCTAAAGTTTCTTTTTTTAGATTATTAGTAGCATATTTATATATCATATTGTCCTCTTTATTTATATGCTTAGTCAGTAGGTTAGCGTAACCAATAGCATTTCCTATTATATCAACTATAGCTTCTTTATCGCCAGATTTATGCGAGTTTAATGCAACTTCTAAGTCCATAACTAAAGATCTACCAAAGTTATGTTCTATAAGCATTCCTTGTATAGGACCTTCACCTATAGTCTCTTGTAACTCATTGTTCATATCTATGAACAACATATCTTCTTCCTTGCCATGATGATACTTATCAGCGTAGTTTCTGATGAAATCAATTACTTGGAAAAAATCATCATATGGAACTTCCATTCCATTAGTTAATTGAAAACATAACTTTCTTATTACTTTTATAACCTTCTTTATATTATCGTGTTCACTTACTAAGATATCTATAGAGTTCATAAACAATCACTTCCCTTAAATTATTATAGTATATTTTATCCATTCACTAGAAATATAAACATTGCTTATATTGTTACTAAAGAGATTATAGCATGGATTCTATTATGAATAATGTGATTCAAAACAAAAAAGAGAAGTAAAGTTTTATAATTTGAATACCTTACTTCTCTTTTAAATTTATAGAGATAAATAGTTTGTTTAGTTTTAATAAATTATATAGTTTACAATATCATATTGTTATACCTGCCTCTTAAATACATTAGTAATACCATTGAAAATGACTACTAATGTATCGTCATCTTCAAAGTGAAACTTATGTACCATATCTAGGTCCTCTGGTATGGAATCATCATTTACCATGGATATATATAATGTTAAAGTATTAGAATCCTCTATAGAGTATGTTCCGCTCATACTCCTACCTTCTTCAGTATAATTTAGTTCGAATTTTGTACTTTCAAACTTAATATAATCAAATACACCTTTATCATCCTCACATATCCAAGTACCTAAAATTTTCTGCACAGTATCTTCAGTTGATAATTGCATTGGTAATTGATGAGATATAAAACTATCGAAATCCGAATGTATTCTATAGATTATGACAAATAAGATTACAAAAGTTGTAATTAAAAATAAAAATGTCTTCATTAGCTCTCTATTTCTTTTAGAGCTCTCCTCAGCATCTAGCCAATAACCACATCTTGAACAGAACTGGTAATGTTCCTTTACCTCAGAGCCACAACTATTGCAACGCATCTGACATACCTCCTTATATTAGTATATTCTGCATCTATTAGAAAAAACCTTTAAATAATGTCTGTATTAACATTTAATAAAGGTAAATTATATAGATTGAAAAATTAATTTTAACATGTAATTATAGCATGATTTTAATAATTACTCAATAATATGAAATTTATAAAAATTAAGTTCCAAAATGAATAGAAATTAACAATAATAGACATAACTATAGAAAGATAATGAAACTTTATAATAAGGAGGTCTTACTAAATGAGTGATAAAGATATAAAAAACTCTTTCGAGAAAAGTGCTGAAACAATGAGAGGTGATAATAAAACTCTTGGTTCACAATTAACAAAAGCAGACTATAATGATCCTGAGATACATGGGGATATACACAAAGATGTAAAAGTAGATTATAAAAGTATGGAGAAATCGCCATCAACTATGGAAGAGGTACATAGATGGCAGAGAGATCATATAAAAAAGGATGATCAGTCAAAAGAAGGATATCCATTAAATGTTATAATAGATCCTGCAATGAGAGAAATGTATCAAGTAGTACATAATGCAGGTATGACTAACGTTTTTGATAGATTTAGTCAACAACAACCAATACAGTGTAAGTTTTGTGTAGAGGGATTATCATGTCAACTGTGTGCAAATGGACCTTGTAGAATAAGCCCTAAGTCACCAAGAGGAACTTGTGGAGTAGATGCTCACACTATGGTTTCAAGGAACTTTATGTACAGACACGTTACAATAGGTACATCTGCAAATATATTTCATGCGCATCAAGCAGCAAGAACTTTAAAAGCAGCAGGCCAAAGTCCCGAGAGCGGATTAAAAATAAGAGATCCTGAAAAACTAAAAAAGTTTTCAGATATGTTAGGGCTAGATGCAAATAAGCCTATAAATGAATTAGCAGTTGAATTTGCTGATGTTGTAATGAATGACATCCACTCTCCATTCCATATAGAGTCTAGGCTAGTAGAAGCATTTGCACCTACTAAGCGTAAAAATTTATGGAGAAAGCTAGGATTATTCCCTGGTGGGGGTTATAGTGAGGTTGCATATGCTCAAACTAGCTGTATGACTAACTTTAGATCTGACCCTGTGGAGTTCCTACTTAATAGCGTTAGACTAGGAATAGCAAATGAGTATCAAGGAATATTTATTCTAGATATAGTTCAAGAAATGCTAATGGGAACTCAAAAAGTAGCTATGAAAAAACAAAACATGGGTCTACTAAAAGAGAATATGATAAACGTTATAACTAATGGCCATATGCCATTGCTTGCAAACGTAGCTATAGATTTAGCTTCTACAGATGAATGGCAACAAAAAGCTAAAGATTTAGGAGCTGATGGAATACAAATATTAGGTCATGTTTGTGAAGGTCAACAGCTTATAAACTATGATGGTACGCATAATCAAAAAGCATATGCAGGTCAAGAAGGAGAATGGCTATCTGAAGAGTATTTACTTGCAACTGGTGTAGTAGACTTATTTATGTTTGACTATAACTGTACAGTTCCTACTCTTCCGCTATATGCTAAGAAATTCGGTACTAAATTATTAAGTACTCATCCTGTAATTAAATTACAAGGAGTAGAGACATTAGACTTTGTACCAGAAAAAATGAAGGAACAAGCTGAAAAAGCATTAGAGAAAGCATTAGAAGGGTTTAAAGAGCGTAAAGCTTCAAACAGAGAAGTATATATACCGGAATATACTTCAGAATGTATGGTTGGATTTAGTACTGAATCTGTTAAAGAAGCATTAGGAGGAAGCTTTGATCCACTTATAGAACAAATAGCAAATGGAAACATAAGAGGAATAGCAACTATAGTAGGGTGTACTACTGCTAGATATGGCCAAGGTGGTAGTAATATATTTAAAATAACTAAAGGGCTAATAGAAAACAATATACTAGTTCTTTCAGGTGGATGTACTTCTTCAGTTATGCAATACACTGGACTTAGTCATCCAAATGCAGCAGATGAAGCAGGAGAAGGACTAAAAGCAGTTTGTAAATCACTTGGAATACCACCAGTACTAAACTACGGTGCTTGTGTAGATATAGGAAAAATGACTCAAACAGCTAAGGAACTAGCAGATATACTAGATGTAGATACTGATAAATTACCATTAGTAATAGGTGCTCCAGAATACTTAGAGCAAAAAGCAGTATCGGATGCTTGTACAGCACTAGCACTAGGTTGGTTAGTTCATATAGCACCAGTACCTTCTATAACAGGTAGTGATCTAGTAGTTAAAACACTTACAGAAACTACAGAAACGCTGGGACTTGGTAAAGTAGTAGTAGAGTTAGATGCTGAGAAAACTATTCAAATATATGTAGATCACATAGAGAAAAAACGTAAGGAATTAGGACTTACGACTTAAGTTAATACTTTAAATAAAAACTAGAGATTATGATAAAGGATAATCTCTAGTTTTTATTATTCGCTCTGTTAGAGAATTATGCGATTAATTGTGAAAAATGGGTTCAACTATAATTCACTATATTTTATAGAAAGGATTTCTATATAATGATATTAGGACTTTCTATAAGACAATGTGCAGAAGAAGTTAGTGTAGGTGTTAAGACATCATTTTTTTATGTATTATAGAATATTTCTTCAACTAAGGAAAAAGAATAAAAAAGCAGAAATAGATATATTGAGTTAGCTTAAAATTATGAAATTCTCAATATAACTGTTCTTTGTTAGTAAATCATCCAATAAGGTTTATAATGTAAGAAAGTTCGCAATTATCATATAGTGTGAAACAATCAACTGTAAATGAAAAAACAATAATATTCTTTGAAAACTGAATAATACAGTGTTTAAAAGCTAGCATGTTTTTCATCTATCTATAAAATATATAGAAAATATGGTATAATTTTAATGTTGGTTAAGTCGCAATAGTTAGATCTGATGGACTAATAAAAAGAGGTGCTAATAGATGTGGATATTAGGGAAAATATAAAATCATTAAAAATTAACATACAAAACAATAAAATTATAAGCTCAATTGTTCTAATTCTTAATTTAATATATCCAGTTATTTTGATATTGAATATGAATAATATTGGTATAGATAGCGATTTAAACTTCTATTCTTGTTTATGGGTAGGGTTTTATAGTTCTATTTTCTCAATTGTTTTTGTTAAGAAAGATATAGTTAGCACATCATTGATTATAATTAATATGTTTATTGTTTCATTTACACTCATTATATCATTAATGGGTGGGATATTAGGCTTATTAAGTACAATTATTATGATGATTTTCCCATTCACACCAGATAGATGGATTTCTGAATTAATAGATTTTTATTATCATAGACAATAAAAATCTAATTTTTCAAGGCGCATTTCTCGTGTTATTGTTAGTTCACAATGTTATTATTAGACGTAATGATTACAAAATAAAATAATTACTTAAAACACCGTATTATTCAAAATTGAATTTTACGGTGTTTTTGAGTCGCAATACAAATATATTACGAATTAAACATTATAAAAATAGCTAGATATTCCATGTTCCAATAGTTCTAGCTATTTTTATTGCTTATTTATCACACAATTGTCTAACTGAGACTTATCATTATATAATAAGCTTTATTGTCTCCACTTTATAAATTTCTTTTCTACTATAGCTATTCCTTTATACATAATAGCAGCAAGAACTGCTAATATAATAACACTCATCATAACTAAGTCTAGCTTAAATACTTGACCGCCATAAACTATTAAATATCCTATACCGGCACGAGAAACTAAGAATTCACCAACTATAACTCCAACCCAAGCAAGACCGATATTTACTTTTATAGTACTTATTATAGAAGGAACACTGGCAGGTAACACTAATTTTCTTAGTATTTGAAATTTAGTTGCTCCAAATGTTTCAAGCATTTTTATACTATTCTCATCCACTTCTTTAAAGCTAGTATATATATTCATGATCGTTATAACGATTGATAATGTAACAGCAGTTACTATAATACCTGCATAACCAGCACCTACCCATATTATAATAATAGGAGCTAATGCAGTTTTAGGTAAACTATTTAAAATTACTAAATAAGGATCAAGCACAATAGCTAAGAAATCTGACCACCATAATATTATAGCTATTATAATCCCAAGAATAGTTCCAATTAAGAAACCTATTACAGTTTCCATAACGGATATACCTATATGTTTAAACAAGGTACCATCGCTAAGGAACGATATAAATAGTTTATAGATTTCATAAGGGGAACTAGTAAGAAATGTGTCTACCCATTTTAATCTAGCAGCTAATTCCCATAAGGCTAAAAATACTACTAAGATTAAAATTTGAGTTAAAAAAATGGCTCTTTTTCTAGTCTTATAGTTCTTTAAGAATTTTTGTTGTTCCTTGCTAATTTCTTTATTCGACATGAACATCCAGCTCCTTCCATATTTTGTTGAAATAAAGTCTAAATTCAGGAGCTTCTCTACACTTAAGAGGAGTATTTACACCATTATTGCAAGTCAAGTCTATATCTATTATTTCTTTTATACTAGCAGGTCGCTTAGTTAATATAACTACTCTGTCACCCATAGAAATTGCTTCTGCAATATCATGAGTTATCATAAAAGCAGTTTTATTTTCATTCTTTAATATGGATGATATTTCATCAGCAATACCTAATCTAGTATGGTAGTCAAGTGCAGAAAAAGGTTCATCTAAAAGCAAAATATCAGGTTTTGTTGCTAGCGTTCTTATAAGAGCTACACGTTGCCTCATTCCACCAGATAATTGTCTAGGATAGTGATGCTTAAATTCTGAAAGTCCATAAGTCTCTAGCAATTTTTCTGCAAAAGCTATATTTTCATCGGTTAATTTATTCTGTATTTCAAGACCGATAAGTACATTATCTAGTATAGTTCTCCACTCAAAAAGATAATCACGTTGGAACATATAGCCTATGTCTTTATTAGGTCCAGTAACTTTCTTGCCATTGACTAAAACGTTTCCACTAGTAGGTTTTAATAAACCTGCTATTATTGAGAATAAAGTGGATTTACCACATCCACTAGGTCCAACCATTGTGACAATTTCCCCACTAAAAATATCTAAAGAAATATTATTAATAGCCAAAGTTTCGCCATCTAAAGTATGATAAGTCATACCTATATTTTTGAGCTCAACAATTTTCTTACCTCCCATATGCATCTTCTCCTTTAAATAAAATTCGTATGATTATCATATTCAGAATGAGTAAATATGTGAACTATATACCGTAAAATAGTAATTAATCTAAATATTTTGTAACGAATATAAACAGCTTTTATATTATATATTAGGATATCTTTGTCACAAGATGTTTTATGAAATTAAAGGAGATGTTGTAAATGGCAGAACCATCATGTATAAGAGACAGTAATGGCGATAAGAGGTTAGGCTGGAAGGTTGAATTGACTTCACCAGCCCCTTCAGC
The DNA here is from genome assembly GCF_000299355.1 of Gottschalkia acidurici 9a. Taxonomy (NCBI): domain Bacteria; kingdom Bacillati; phylum Bacillota; class Tissierellia; order Tissierellales; family Gottschalkiaceae; genus Gottschalkia; species Gottschalkia acidurici. The sequence continues at coordinate 733,187 of NC_018664.1, forward strand.
TACTCAATCTAATACTTTTAGTTATAGATTAACCAATATTGATGATACAAATGATTTAAATAGTGTAGAGATATGCCTGTGTTCTTCACTGAGTCTTCAAGAATTAAGAGATTTGCTAGAAGATTGTAGTGCTATTGTCACATATGACGATGGTAGTACAAGAGAAGCGCAATGTGATGTTCAAAGTTCACAAGATATTGTTGACTGTAGTGTAGGATTAAGAGTAAGGGGCATACCTGCAGCAGGACAAAGGGGCCAAACTCAAATTAATATAACAATGACTTTCACTGAACCTCTCCAAGTATCACCTGTTAGAGTTGGAATTAGAGGACGTGGTCAAGGTGCACCTAGAGAAGAATGGGAAGATATATGTGGACCTGGTTGTCCAGTAATACCGCCACCACCACCAAGTCGTAAGATAATGCTATAAATTAAAATAATACTCCCACTTGTACGAGTGGGAGTATTAAAACTTCTAGAAGGTATGCATTAGATTACAAATATAATTGTCATTTTTAATAATAATAGCTATATGAACTATAGAAATATATAAATATTAGCACTAACAAGAGTATTGTTTATAACGGATTCGACTGGGGTCAGAAAGTTGTATAGTTAATCTAAATATAAAAAGAAAAGCGGATAAAAATAAAAAGCTTTATTTACTAAGAAAATATCTGAAAGAAAGTGATAATATCATGAAAGAAGCATCTAATTCTATCAATAATATATTAAAGAAATTAAAAGACAAGAAAGAGTGGACAGTATTAGTCTATGGTAATGGAAACAATGAATTAGAGCCAGAAATTTATGAAGTATTTTCTAAAATTAATGATGAAGTGGTAAATGAAAGTATTAGAGTCATTACCCAACTAGCCAGAGCACCACAAAGTCTGGTAAAGCTACTAAGACCTACTTTATTAAGAAGTAATCTAGATAGCTGGCATGGTGTGAAAAGGTATGAAACTACATTAGAAGGTACTACGATAGTAGAGGATTTAGGAAACAGAAATATGGCAGATCCTTATACTTTATATGAATTTATAACGTGGGGTATTACCAACTATCCATCTAATAATGTAATGCTTATATTATCAGGTCATGGTGCAGGATTTGCTGGTATGATGACTGATTTAGCTAATGATCATCCATTTATAATGTCTATGAATGGTATATGTAGTGCTATTTACAATAGTAAGCAAAAGACTAATAAGAATATAGATTGCATACTGTTAGATGCATGCTATATGAATATGATAGAAATATGGTATGAACTTGCATTAATCTCCAATAGTCCTGTCGACTATATTTTAGTGCCATCTAAAAATGTGCCAATTGAGGGATTACCATATCATTTAGTAATTAGATATCTACAAGAAGAATGTAACAATAAAAAGAAATATTAGAAATATTAACAAATACAACTCAAAGCTTTAACTTAGAAGATAAAAGCAATAAATTACTATTGGTGAATCTGAATAAAAGTAAATTTACCAGTCTAAAAGATTCTATAGATAGATTCTCCTATGCGCATATATATAAGGACAAAAAACTCATAGAGAAGATAAGAGGAAGAATGTTAGAGCCTGCTGTGAATATTTTATATCTAGAGAAAATTTTCAATAAAGATAATAATAAATATGAAATAAAAGAAGAATTTGAAAATATAATAGAGTCTAATGAAATATCTAAGTATACTCAAGAAATAGAGAACGGTCCAAGTGTTTACCTACCTAAAAATAATATACAATATGATCCAGTAAAAAGTTATTATCGTAATATGAGATTTCTAGAAAACAATAGATGGCTAAATATAATAGAGAATGAGTATACAAAAGATTATTATGAAAATCTAGAGAGAGATAATTTTTACGACAAACTCCCTACACCTAGACCCATTCCCATAGTAAATGTTATATCTGTAATACTAGAACAAAATCCAAATCTTAGTCAAAGTGAAGCATATGAAATTATACTTGAACTAGGATGGCGAACATAGTAACAATTTGAATTGTACAACCATATAATATAATGAATAGAATGAATTATATTCGCTAAAATCCTAGTAATTTATTTATATTGTATTATATAGAGGGAGAGGATTATAAATGGCATATATGTTAAATTCAAAAGTTATATGTGATATACCAGGTTCTCTAGATTGTCAACAAATTGATACTGGTGAAATAGAAATAAGAAGTGTTAATGATATAGTAATCCATGGTAGAGTTGTAGACTGTCAAGGAGATGGAATAGAAGGTGCAGTAGTTAAAATATTCCGTAGACGTGATAATGGCACACTAAGAGCTATTGACCATACTTTCAGTGGTTGTGAAGGATTTTATATGATAAACATACCAAGGGATGGAAATGATCCAATAGTAGTTATGACTTCTGCTTCAACTTGTAATGCACCAGAACAATGCTCTGGGGAACAGTGTGACTTAGAATGTAACGGATCAGGTGAGGACAAAGGAAAATGTAGAAGTAGTAAAAGAGCATATAAATAGTTAGATAAAAAAGCTTTGTAGAAACTATATTACAAGGCTTTTTAAAATAAAATTATAATAAAAAAAATATTGACAAGAATAAATATGAATAATAGTATTACTCACATAGAGTTACTTTTAGGAGGATTGTAATTGAGAAATATAAAATTAACTATAAAATATGATGGATCTAGATACAAAGGATGGCAAAGGCAAGAAAATACTGATATGACAGTGCAGGAAAAAATAGAGAACGTACTTAAAAGAATTACAAACGAAAACATAGAAATAATAGGATCAGGAAGAACTGATGCAGGTGTTCATGCTATAGGACAAGTAGCAAATTTTAAAACTGAAAGTGATATGTCTTTAAAAGAGATTAAAAAGTATTTTAGTATATATCTACCTGATGACATAGTAATTGATAGAGTGGAAGAGGTAGAGGAAAGATTTCACTCAAGATATAATGCTATATCTAAAAAGTACTTATATAAAATATGGAATGGGGACAACTTAGACCCTTTTTCAAGAAAATATTCAGTTCATATAGAACAATCATTAAACTTAGAAAAGATGAGAAAAGGTGCTGGCTATTTAATAGGAGAACATGATTTCACAAGCTTTACGACAGATAAGTCTAAGAAGAAATCTAAAGTAAGAACCATATACTCTATAGATATAACTAAAAATGATAAATCAGTGGAAATCTTGTTTCATGGAAATGGATTTTTATATAACATGGTAAGAATAATAGTAGCAACACTCATAGATGTGGGACTAGAGAAGTCAAAGCCTGAGAATGTATTAAAAATATTAGAAGGAAAAAATAGAGCATTAGCAGGAGATACAGCCGTAGCAAAAGGATTATATCTACTGGAAGTAGAATATAAAAATTCTAAAAATGAATAATTAACACAATATAGACAAACACTAAGTTTACTTACTATACTTAAATGAGGTGTTAATATGTTAAGTTCATTATTACTAAGAATATTAGATCCTGTAGCAGATGATATTACAAGAACGTTACTAACAGAGGATTATGCTAATAATCCATATGTATTAGTAACAGCTGCCCAAAAACTTACCATGAAAGCATTAATAGAAACCACTATGAGAGCAGAGACGGGTAAAGTACTAGGGTTACCTTATGGAAGCAATATAAATCTTTCACCATGGGAGAAAATCTTATTAAATCCCAGACAATTATTTGAACTTCCAACTGAAAGCTTAAAAGATATAAATATGAATGTAACTATTGGTAAAAATGCTAAAAAACCATTGAATCTAGATATACCTATAATGGTAACAGGTATGTCTTATGGGGGTTCACTGAGTCTTAAAATGAAGATGGCTATAGCAAAGGGTACAGCTATGGCAGGTACGTCTACTAACACGGGCGAATCAGCAGTTTCACAAGAAGTTAGAAAAAGTGCAAAGTATTTGATAGGACAATATAATCGTGGTGGACTTATGACAAGTGATGAAATGTTAAGTCAACTGGATGCTATAGAAGTACAATTAGGTCAAGGTGCATGGGGTGGAGCAGTAGAGTCAACTAAATACTCAGATAAGATAGATGAACACCTAAGAGGAGTATGGAACTTAAAAGAGGGCGAAGATAGCACTATATACTCTAGAATGCCACAACCACCAGTAAACTCAACCCAAGACATAATAAAGTTAGTCAATAAGTTAAAACAAGACTATGACGTACCAATAGGAATAAAGATAGCTGGAACAGATTTCATAGAAAATGAATTAACAGTTATATCTAATACTAATGCTGACTTTATAGTAATAGATGGTTCTGAAGGTGGAACAGCAGTAGCTCCACCAACACTTGCAGATAATGTGGGATTGCCAACATTACATACACTTAGCAGAACTATAACTTGGCTTGAGAAACATAATCTAAAGGATAAGTTTGATGTAATAGTAGCGGGTGGATTAGCTACACCTGGACATTTCCTTAAAGCATTAGCATTAGGAGCAAATGCAGTATATATAGGCTCTACAGCAGTATTTGCAGTAGTTCAAGCTCAATCTACAAAGGTTACACCAGAGTCACCACCTACACAATTAGCCTTACATGATGGAAAATATGCGGATAAATTAGATGTAGATTTAGGAGCAAATCATCTTAAGAATTTTTTAAATTCATGTGTAGAGGAAATGAAGCTAGCACTACAAGCTACAGGAAAAAGACATGTAAATGAACTAACTAAAGAAGATCTAGTTACTGTAGATAAAGATGTAGCGGAATTTTTACAAATAAGATATGCAGGAACTGCAAGATAATTATGAATCACAAAAATAGTTGGTGTATAATATATTATACACCAACTATTTTTTTTGAATATCAAATGAAAAAATAAAAACTGACAAACTATGTCTATTTATAGTACAATATAGTGGTTAATTAAAACTTAATAAAAGCGGAGTGATAGAATGAAAATTTATATAGTAAAAAGCTATGAAGAGTTAAGTAAAAAGTCAGCTAATATAGTTGCAAGTCAAGTAATATTAAAGCCTAACAGTGTATTAGGATTAGCTACAGGAAGTACACCAGAAGGACTATATAAAGAACTTATAAAGCTTTATAACAAAGAAGTTGTGGACTTTAAAGATGTGAATACATTTAATTTAGATGAATACTACGGTATACATAGACACAATCCTCAAAGTTACTATTACTATATGAGAAATAATCTTCTAGATCATATTAATATAGAGAAAAATAATATAAATATACCTCATGGATTAGCTGAGGATGTAGAGGCTCACTGCATGGAATATGAAGAGTCTATTAAAAAATTAGGGGGAATAGACCTACAAATACTTGGTATAGGAAGAAATGGACATGTAGGATTCAATGAACCTGGAGATGACTTTAAAGCAAAAACACACTTAGTGGAACTACAAGAAGAAACAATAAAAGATAATTCAAGATTCTTTGAAAAACCAGAAGAGGTTCCAACTAAAGCTATAAGTATGGGAATAAAAACTATAATGAGTGCACGAAAAATACTTTTAATAGCTAATGGAGAAGGAAAAGCAAAAGCTATTTATGACACTATTAAAGGACCTATAACTCCTAAAGTTCCAGCATCAATATTACAGCTTCATAAAGATGTAACTGTAATAATAGATGAAGCAGCAGGAAAACTATTATAAGCTGAGTTTTCTTAACAGTAAGACAAAAGAACTATAAGATACTTATAATATAATTATTACTATAAAAGTTCGGAACTAAACCGTGGGGGCAGAGATGCTTGATATGATGAATTTAATTTTTTCAAAAGAATTATTAGAATTATTAGGGTCAATGTTTTTAGAAGGAAGTTCCTTACCCTTTCCTGGAATTATTGTTGTATTAGCTTTTGGTCATGTTTTGCAACCTACTTTTAAGTATTCTATTTTTATAGCCTTTCTAATGTCAATAACATATACATTAGCAAGCTTTATACCATACTTTATAGGAAGAAAACTAGGAGTAGGTATTCTTTCTATATTTGATAGAAGGGTTAAAGTAAAGGCTGCTATAGAAAAGTGTAAAGGTTTAGTGAATAAATATGGCACGATAACCATAGCTATGTCTAGACCCTTTGGATGGGGAAATCAAATATCTTATATAGCCGGAATTAGCAAAATAAATCCTATAATATACGGTATATTTACGTTTTGCGGTATATATCCTTGGTCACTTATTATGATTAACTTAGGAAGAATATATAAAGGTGATAAAAGTATAGTGTTCAATATTTTAAAAAATACTCGATATATTTATATGCAGTTGTAGGTATAAGTATAGTCATTTACATGTTAGTAGCTTATATAAGATATAGAAACCGATATTGCAAATAATTACTATATATATTAGAATATATGCAGATGATAAAAAACTAAAAGGAGTGAAAGCAATGATATTATACGTTACTATTTTAGAAACTATAGATGCAGAAAAAGACAATGAAGTATTAGAAGAACATATAGCTTTCTTAAATCAAAAATTAGAAGAAGGAACTTTAGTAGCAAAAGGACCTTTCACAGACCATACAGGTGGGCTTATGATTTACAAAGCTAACTCTATCGATGAAGCAAGAAAGATCATAGAAACTGATCCAGCTGTAAGAGATAATACAAGAAAAATATCACTACTTAAAGAATGGAAAAGTACACTAGAAGTTTAATAGAAAATAAAATCCTCAGGGAAATTTACCTTGGGGGTTTTTATTTGACTATTTTTATTTACTATAGGGATTAGGTGATATGATTTGAACAACAAATTTTTAGATGGGTTTAAGAAGTCCACTCCTATAATAATGGGATACTTTCCAGTATCATTTACATATGGAATAATGGCTTCAAATGGAGGGTTAGATCCACTAATAGCATTAACAATAGCATTAACAAACTTTACGTCAGCAGGACAGTTTATAGGAACCAATGTTATTATTTCAAATGGAACTTTTTTAGAAGTAGGAATAGCAACATTTGTGGTAAATATAAGATATGCACTTATGTCATTATCTCTTTCACAGAGAATAGTAAAGATGCCACTTTATAAAAAAATGATAATGTCTTTTGGAATAACAGATGAGATATTTGCTGTTGCAGCACTTGAAAAAGAAAAAGTAAGCTTTTCATATATGATGGGGTTAACACTCATGCCGTACTTATCTTGGGCTATTGGAACTATTACAGGAGCATACTTTTCAACTCTTTTACCAGAGAAACTTCAAAATGCCATGGGTATAGCATTATATGGTATGTTTTTAGCTTTAGTAGTGCCAGAGGCTAGAAAAAGTAAAAAGGTATTAAGTGTAGTTGTTGTATCTATAGCAATAAGTATAGCATTTAGATATATATCATTCTTAAAAGTTATTTCTGGGGGCTGGGTAATTATAATTGCTACGATAATAGCTTCTACATTCGGTGCAATAATTTTACCACAGGAGGATGGAAATGAATAGAACTTTCACATATATACTTATTATGGCTATAGTTACATATATACCTAGAGTGCTTCCAATAGCTCTTATGACAAGAGAAATTAAGTCCAAGTTTATAAAATCATTTTTATATTATATTCCTTTTGCAGTATTAGCATCTATGACTTTTCCAGCTATAATTTATTCAACAGGAAACATATATACAGGAATAATAGGAACTATAGTAGGAATCATATTAGCATATTTTAATAAAAGCCTTATACAGGTAGCAATCATCAGTGTAGTTGCAGTTTATATATCAAGCTTTTTAAATTAACTTATAAAAAGTGTTATCAAACAAGCCAGTTATGTATATAATGTTTATTACAGTGTAAGTTAAAAAGCTGTTTTTTGATGGCAACTATTTTAACTTATATTCAGAAAATATGACAAATATCTCGGAAAACGTTTGTCATAAAGAAAAATATATGTTACAATGATGTTGCAATGAAATTTAACAATGTCTTATAGGCAGAATCAACCTCTTACGTGGAATAGTTAATTCTGACAGATGTTGTTTACCAAGAATGACAAATTACAAATAAATGACAATAGTTTGTGAAAATTCATTCAATTTTACATAAACGGGTCTCTAATAGGCATCTAAGGTTAATCTTGGACACTAAAAAATACTATTGGAGGGATTTTAGATGAGTAAAAACACATCAGTATTTGATGTAGATGGAAAACCGTCTATAGGCACGTCGTTGCCACTAGCAATTCAGCACTTATTAGCTATGATTATAGGTAACATTACTCCATGTATCGTAGTAGCTAACCTTAATCTACCAGACATGGGAGGACCATTAAGCGGAGCAGATACTACTTTACTTATTCAAAGTGGTCTGCTTATAGCAGGATTAGCAACATTAATTCAATTATATCCAGTTTGGAAATTTGGGGCTAGACTTCCTATGATAATGGGTGTAAGTTTTGGATATATTCCTACACTAATTTCTATAGGTAGCGCATACGGAATAGCAGCAATGTTTGGAGCACAACTTGTAGGTGGTATAACAGCTATACTAGTTGGTATGTTCATAAAACCACTTAGAAAGTATTTCCCACCAGTTGTTGCAGGAACAGTTGTTTTAACTATAGGTCTATCATTATATACAGTAGCTTTAGGCTATGTAGGTGGAGGAAACCCATCAAAAGGAAACTTAGCTTTAATAGAACAAATTCAAACTGAAGTTAAAGATAGTACTTTAACAGATGAGCTTAAAACAAATATTATGAAAAACAGTTTTATAAAATCGGATGTTAAAGAATTAGTTTCAGAAAGTAAAGAAATGACTCCAGAAATTCAAGATAAATTAGAAGGATCAGTACCTTACCTTCAAAAAACATCATTCGGTTCAGTACAAAACTGGATATTAGCAGCAGTAACTCTTTTAGTAGTTCTTGTATGTAACCAATTTGGTAAAGGATACTTTAAGCTTGCTAATATACTTATAGGTATACTAGCAGGATATGCAGTAGCTTTAGCAATGGGTATGGTAAGTTTTGAAACAGTTACAAATGCAAGTCGGATAGCTTTACCTAAATTCAGACCATTCGGTATGGCTTTTCCAATACCAGCTGTAATTTCAATGGTTATTATATATATAGTTAACTCAATCCAAGCAGTTGGAGACTTCACAGGAACAACTATGGGAGGTATGGGTAGACAGGTTACTGATGATGAATTATCAGGTGGTATAATGGGAAGTGGACTATCAAGTGCTGTTTCATCATTCTTTGGAGGACTTCCAATAGCAACTTATAGTCAAAACGTTGGTATAGTTGCAACTACTAAAGTTGTAAGTAGATTTGTATTTGCAGTAGCAGCTATATTCATGTTAGTAGCAGGACTTATACCTAAATTTGGTGGTCTTATGACTACTATACCTCAAGCAGTACTTGGAGGAGCTACAATAACAGTATTTGGTTCAATCACTATGACAGGTATAAAAGTTATAATAGAAGATGAACTTTCGTTAAGAAATACTACTATAGTAGGTCTAGCAATAGCAATAGGAATGGGTATTTCATTAGTCCCTGAATCACTATCACAGTTCCCAGACTGGGTTAAAATCGTATTTGGTGGTTCTGCAGTTACTATAGCAACTATTATAGCATTCGTTTTAAATATAGTATTACCTCAAAAATCATTAGCAGATGAGCAAGCAGAGCGTGATGCATTAGAAGCAAGTAAAAAATCAGCAAAATAATAATTTATTTAAGTATATATGAGGAAGGTATGTGTCGTTTAAAATTGACACATACCTTTTTTAATAATAATTAAGAGGAATAAGTTGTATCATATCAAATTATATAGTATGAGGTTAAAGATAATGAATGACTGGAGTTGAGAATATGCAGAAGATAAAAGTGATTCATACGGGGGATATACACTTAGGGCTAGAATTTAAGAATACGAATTTTGACCCTAATTTTTCAAGACAAAGAAGACTAGAAATATGGAATACGTTTGAAAAGATACTAGATAGATGTGATGAAAAAGAAATAGACTTATTACTTATAGCTGGTGATTTATTTGAAGAAGATTACTTTACAATTGGGGATATAAAAAGGATAGAGAGCAGATTTAGAACATTAAAGATGACTAAAGTAGTAATAGTTACTGGAAATCATGACCCTATAAATAAAGGTTCGTTATATAACTTAGTAGAATGGCCTAACAATGTATATATAATAAAAGAGAATTCTTATACAAAAATAGAATTAGAAGACATAAATATCACAGTATGGGGATTAAGTTGGGATAAAAAAGAAGAAAAAAGAAATTTATTAGAAGATATCCACATAGATAATACTGAAAATATAAATATACTATTAGCCCATGGAGATATATATAATAAAAATTCAAACTATATGCCTATAGATTTATATAATATTAAAAAAGTTAAATTCAACTATGTGGCATTGGGACATATACATAAGCATGAATTTATAGACGACAAAATTGCTTATTGTGGAAGTCCAGAAGCTTTAGACTTTGGAGAAACTGGTAGTCATGGCATAATTGAAGGCGAAATAAGTACAAGAGAAACTAGAATGACTTTCGTTCCTTTTAGTGAAAGACAATTTGTACAAAAAGAAATTACTTTAAATGAAAATATGAACTATCAGGATATTATAAACAGTATAGTATATAGCGAATCAGAAGAAGAAAGATTTAAAAACTTATATAAACTAAATATAAGTGGAGTTATAGATAAAGACTTGTCTATAAATGAAGATGTAATAAATGAAATAAAGAGTATGTTCACACATATAGAAATAATAGATAATACTGTACCAGACTATGATATAGAAACGATATATAAAGAAAATGAAAATAACATAATAGGATACTTTATAAGAGAGATGAAAGGAAAAGATCTAGAAAATAAGGTGATAAGAAGGGCACTATACTTAGGATTAGAATCACTATTAAGTGAGAAGGTGAAGCTATGATAATAAAAGGGCTTATATTATCTTCATTTGGAAAATTTAAAGGGAAGAAATTAGTACTAGACGAAGGTCTAAATGTAGTATATGGTGAAAATGAAGCAGGAAAAACCACTATACACAAATTTATAGAGGGAATGTTCTTTGGTTTTTTCAAACCTTACTCTAAAAGAAGAACATATACTGAAGAATATAACAAATACTTTCCAATGGATCAGAATGAATACTATGGAATCCTAAAATATAAATATAATGAAAAAACATATAGAATAGAAAGAAATTTCACTAAGGAAAATAGCGATTTAAAAGTCTTTGATGATGAAACAGGAGAAGATCTAACTCATATGTTTGAATACGATAGTGTATCTAGACTACACAATCCAGCATCTATACATATGAACCTAAATAGAATAGTATTTAAAAATACTATAAGTGTAGGTCAGTTGGATAGTAAGACAGACAAAGAACTAGTAAAAGAAGTAAAGGATAGTCTGATAAATCTTGGAGGTAGTTTAGATGAAGATATATCAGTAAAGAAAGTACTAGAAAAGCTAGAAAAACAGATAAATGATATAGGAACAGAGAAAAGAGTAAAGACTTCTCCATATGGAAAAATAGCAGATGAAATAGCTATTTTAGAGAATGAAAAGAGGAGCGCACTGTTAACTTTGAATGAAATAGATAAGTTTTTAGATGAACTCAGTATTATTAAAATAGATATGGAATCTAATATAAATAAAAAAAATGAATTAAAAGAAGAACTCAAGAAGTTAGGAAGAGAAGAACGATATAGAAACTATATAGATATAAAAAAACTTTTACAAGAAATTGATGAACTAGAAAGAGAAACTAGTCTGCTTTCAAAATATAATGAAATATCAACAGAAGACTATACTGAAATTATAAAATTAAACAGCTCTATAGAATCATTAAAAGAAAGAAGAGAATCTTTAGTAAATAAAGAAAGAGCACTGCAAAAAGAAATAAATTTATTAAATGGTAGATTTGGAGAATTGTCAGAAAAGGCTATAGACAATAATATAAAACTTGATTTATATACTTATGAAGAAATAGAAAGAGAACTAAAAGACTTAAAAGAAAATAATAAAACAACCGACTTAACGAATTATAAAGAAGAGTTAAAATGTGTAGAAATAGAAAAGAAAAAGTTAAAAGGTCTTAAGATAGCTTCTTTAGTAATATTGGTGGCAGTATTAGCACTAGGAATAATAAACTGGAAGATATCAATGATAGGAATTTTATTTATACTATTAACTATATATTGTTTTAAAAAAGAAAAAGAGCTAGATTTAAAAGCAGCAAATACTAATAGATGTATAATGGATATAGAGACTAAAGAAAAAGAAGTGAATACTAGAATTGAAAATGCAGAGTCAGAGATGACATCTATACTCCGTAAATATAATACTAGCTCAAAGATAGACTTAAAAATGAAAATTGATGAATATGATAATGACTATGAACTAAGATATAAATATAATGAGGTTAAAAAGCAAAAAGAAGAATTAAAAGTAGAAATAGCAGAAATAAATGATATTTATGAAGGAACAGAGGAAAATAGAGATTATATTTTAGGGAAAAACAAATTAAAAGATATACAAGAGTTTAAAGATGCATTAGAAAAAAGAAATGAATATAAAAATTTAATAACTATATTAGATAGTAAAATGCTTATATTAAAAAATATGAAAGAAAATAAAGACATAAATGAGTTAGAAAAGGAATTTAGAAACTTTGACATTGAAGAAACTAGTATAAATAAAATAACATTAAGAGAAAAAGAAGATATAAATAAAGAAATAAGTATATTAGAAGAAGATATTGAAGAAAAAAAAGATAAAAGTGCTAGATTAGAAGAAAAAATAAAAAATTTACAGCAAAGTGCAAGAAACATCTTATATATAGAAGAAGATATTAATAAAAAGGAAAACGAAAAGCAGAAATATGAAGAAGAGTTAACGGCATTAAACTTGGCAAAGGATACTATAAATAAAGTATCTGTAAATATCCAAAGAGATTTCTCTCCAAAATTAAATAATATAGTATCTAATATATTAAGCTCAATAACTAATGATAAATATAAAGATGTAAAGATAGATGAAAATTTAAATATAAAAGTAGTAGATACTAACGATAAACTTGTAAGTATTGAAAATCTAAGTGGTGGAACAATAGAACAAATCTATCTTTCGATTAGACTAGGAATAAATGATGTTATAAATGGGGACGAAAAGTTACCATTAATACTAGATGATTCATTTATACAATATGATGAAACTAGACTTACGAATATATTGAATTTTTTATATAGAGAAAGCCAAACTAGACAAATTATAATATTTACATGCCAAAAAAGAGAAAAAGAAGTTATAGATAGATTAAAAATAAAGCATTCATTTATAGAAATATAGGCTTTAAAACTGGAGGTAACAAAATGTCAGTATATGCAATATCAGATCTGCACTTGGATTTTTCGAAAGAAAAGCCAATGGATGTGTTTGGTGAGAATTGGATTAAACATGAAGAAAAGATATTTGAAAGTTGGAAAAGTAAAGTTAAAGAAGATGATTTAGTACTTATATGTGGAGATATATCCTGGGGACTAAAGTTAGAAGAAGCATATAAAGACTTATTAAGAATAGATAATCTGCCTGGCAAGAAGATTATAAGTAAGGGAAATCATGATTTATGGTGGCAAACTAAAGCTAAGTTAAAAGAGCTTGAATTAAAATCTATATATTTTCTTCAAAATGATAATTATCAATATGAAAATATAGCGATATGTGGTACTAGAGGATGGGCATCTAAAGATAGTGATGAATTCAGTGAACATGATGAGAAAATATTTGCCAGAGAAGTTAATAGATTAGATATTTCACTCAGAACTGTGGAAAAAGGTGTTGATAAGAAGATAGTTATGATACATTATCCACCGTTTAATTTTAAAGATAGTTCACCTAATGAATTTGTAGATGTAATGAAAAAGTATAATACAGATATATGTATTTATGGACATTTACATGGCGAAGGGCATAAGTTTGTAGTAGAAGGTGAAATAGAAGGTATAAACTTTTACTGCACATCTAGTGATCATTTAAATTTTGATTTAAAAAAGATAATTTGAAATTATATGATATAATATAAAGAAAGGGGTGTTTATCTTGTCGATTGATATAACAGAAGGAATTGTATGGTTATCAATAGCAGTAGCATGTGGTATAGTTGAGGCTATAACATTAGGAATAACGAGTATATGGTTCGTATTCGGAGCATTGGCAGCATGGCTATTAGCCGAAATTAACGCTCCTCTTCCGCTACAAATACTAACTTTTTTAGTGGTATCTAGCATTTTACTATACTTTACTAAGCCATTGCTAAAAAATAAATTAAAAGTAGGCAAAGAAAAGACTAATACAGATTTACTAATAGGCGAAATTGGAGTAGTTATAAAGAACATAGACATGATGAGACAAGAAGGTCAAGTAAACGTAAAAGGTCAAATCTGGTCTGCTAAAACTAAAGATGAAGAAATTATAAGAGCAAATGAAAAAGTAGAAATTCTAGGAATAGAAGGAGTAAAATTAGTGGTAAAGAAAATAAATAAGGAGGAGATTTAAATGGAAGGACTATTAACTTTTTTATTAATTTTTTTAATCGTCATCATTGTTGTATCTAGAAATATCAGAATAGTACCACAAGCCACAGCATACGTTATTGAAAGATTAGGTGCGTATCAAGGAACATGGGATGTTGGACTTCATGTGAAAATTCCACTAATAGACAGAGTGGCTAATAAAGTTTCATTAAAAGAACAAGTTGTGGATTTTCCACCGCAACCAGTTATAACTAAAGACAACGTAACTATGAAGATAGATACAGTAGTATACTACCAAATAACAGACTCAAAGCTTTACACTTATGGGGTAGAGCAACCTATATCAGCTATAGAAAATATAACAGCTACAACACTTAGAAATATAATAGGGGATTTGGAGCTAGACGAAACACTTACATCAAGAGATACTATAAATACTAAAATGAGAAGTATACTAGACATTGCTACAGATCCTTGGGGCATTAAAGTAAATAGGGTAGAACTTAAAAATATAATACCACCTTCAGAAATTCAAGATGCAATGGAAAGACAGATGAAGGCAGAGAGAGAAAGAAGAGAATCTATATTAAGAGCAGAAGGAGAAAAGAAATCTTCAATACTAGTTTCAGAAGGTAGAAAAGAATCTGCTATATTAGAAGCTGAGGCTGAAAAAGAGTCAGCAATTCTTAGAGCAGAAGCTAAAAAAGAAGCAACTATAAGAGAAGCAGAAGGTCAGGCTGAAGCTATTTTAAAAGTACAACAAGCAACAGCAGAAGGTCTTAGAATGTTAAATGAAGCAAAACCAACTAAAGAAGTTATATCATTAAAAAGTTTAGAGGCATTCGAAAAGGCTGCAGATGGAAAAGCAACTAAGATTATAATACCATCTGAGATACAAGGGTTAGCAGGGCTTGCTACTTCACTTAGTGAGATTGTGAAAGAGGAAAAAGAAGAAAGTGTAGTAGAAGAAAGTAAAAAGGATAAAAAACAATAAATTTATAAATATATGATGTAATTAAGAAAATGCCCTATAAGATATACAATATAAAATAGTATATTTTATGGGGTATTTATATGTATATTGTCAATAAAAGAAGAATTTTGACTATAATAATTGTGTTTAGAATACTTTTCCAATATAATTAGAATTATAGATGCACTAATATATAGAGGTGATTTAATGGCTAGAATATTAATTGTAGAAGATGAAAGTATAATTGCAAAAGGATTAGCAAGAATTATAGAAAGTATCGATGATGAACTGGAGGTAGATATAACAGGTTATGCTGAAGAAGCTCTAAAGTACACTAAGATAAATGAATACGATGCATTTTTAATAGATATTCAGCTTAAAGATTACTCAGGATTTGAACTATCTAAGGAAATAAGAAATATAGACATATATAAAATGACCCCTATTATATTTATTACTGCAATTCCATCAAGAGAACTTATGGCTTTTAAAGAAATACATTGTTATGACTATATAGTAAAACCTTTTTCAGAAGAACAAGTAAGAGCAGCACTAGAAACAGTAATTAATTATGGAATTAGGAATGAAGATAAAAAAGAGAGCCTTAAGTTAGATCAAGGTGGATATTCTTACATTGTGGAGCAAGATGAAATCGTCTATGTTGAAGCTAAGAATAGAAAACTAGTAATTACAACTATTAATGAAACTATAGATATATCTGGGTATACATTGTACAAGCTCATAGAAGAATTAACAGATGATTTTATACAGTGCCATAGAGGATATATAGTTAATGTAAATTATATTACAAAAGTAGATACGGCAAACAATCTTATAGATCTTAAGCATACAGACCTACCAATACCTATAGGAAGAAAATATAAAGATTGTCTGAGAGGTAAAATAAATGAGTATAATTGATGGAATTATATTTTCAATACTAGATAATATAGAATATGTAATTATCTCCCATAAATTAATAAGTGGAGATAAAAAAATTAAACTTAAAACGAAAAAACCCTAATTATATAGTGTAGTTATATTAATACAAGCAATAATGATGGGGACTTCAAGTGAATATCTAATAAGCGTATATAGTCAAAGGATATTATCAGCAACTTTGTTGATATGTATGACATTTTTATTATATAGAAGAAAGCTAAAAGAAACTATATACATATATGTTATTACAACAATAATTATGATGTTAATTCAGTTTGGTGTTTTTGTAACATTCAATCATTTAGGAAAAGATTTAATGCTTAATTTTAAAGATGGAATGACTGCTCATTCTATGATATTGCCGTTAAGTATCATGGTCAAAAAGTACATACCGATTGATGTCATGTTTAATTACATAAACAAAAAAATAAAATATTTGACTGTTTAGTATTAAATGCATTCATTATGCTAATATCTTTATTAGCATACTGGTATATAGATATTGATGGTATTTTTGAAAATGTAGCTGCTATAACTATTATTCTTATATTTATTGTTGTAGTTAATTTTATAATTATAAAGAATGGGCTAAAGAATAAGCTAGAAGAGGAAAAACTTAAAACTTATGAAGGATACCTACCTTCTGTAGATAAAACTGTAAAGAAACTTAGAAAAAACAACATGAGTGTGACAATCATATTCAAAAGTTAAGAATGCTTGCACTCACAAATCAAGAAAATGAGAAGATAGAAGAAAGTAGTGATGATTAATTTTTAATATAATTTAATGAATCATTAAGGTAAAAATATAAGGGAGTATACGAGATTAAATAAATGGGACTAATAGAATCTATTATAATGAGTACACTTGATGTCTTAGAATACATAATTATATCAAGTAAATTAATACAAAAAGATAATATATGTAATCATAAAAATAGTAAAGTAATACTGGGTATATATATTCTAGGATTTGCTTTAGCTATATCATTCTTTGCTAAATACATAGCTGGAAAGTATAGTATAGTTACGTCAGGAATCTTACTTGTAACTATGACTTTTTTTGTATACAGAAGAAAAATAAAAGAGACTATATATACATATATAATTACTATGATAGTAATTATATCAATACAATTTTCTTCGATAGTATTACTTAGAATCTTTATAGTAGACCTAGATTATAGTTTTACAAGTGGAATTTTCGTTCATATTGTTACATTGTTTTTGACTAGTATTATATACATGTATGTACCTATTGACATGATATTTAAATATGTAAATAGAGATAATAAAGTTTTTAAATTATTAGTGCTAAATATGTTCATTATATCTATTTCAATATTACTATACTGGTATGTAGATGTTAATGGAGTATTCCAAAATATAGCCTTTTTAGCAGCTATTTGTTCAGTGATATTTGTTATAAACCTTATATTGTTGAAGAATGGACTTAAAAATGACATAGGGGAACAAAAACTCAAATCTTATGAAGGATATTTACCAGTCGTTGATAAAGACCTTAGAAAGAAACAACATCAGTGTGATAACTACATTCAAAAGTTAAGAATGCTTATAATTACAAGTGAAGAGAAAGGAAAAATTATCGATATTGATGCTATAAATAAAAAAGATATAAAAGAGGAAAATAAAGAAATTGAGAATTAATAAACTAACAATTATATGATATAATTAGAAAAATGCCCCTTAATATGATATTTTTATAATATCATATTAAGGGGCATTTACGTTTACATGATATAAAAAATTTTATATTGCTATCTTGATTGCATTTTTAGCCTTTCTTAAATATAATTAGAATCATGATAGATAATTTTGTCTAAATAAAAGTTCAAGAATTTTTGTAAGAAAAAATGAAAAAAATTATAAAAAAGGAGAAACTATGGGATTAATAGAGTTAATTGTAATGGCTATGTTTGATGTAGTTCAATACATTATTTTATCAGGTAAACTAGTACATGATAGGGATGTATATACTTCTAAATTAAATAGACTGTTACTTTGTATATGTTTTTTAGGATTTTCACTATCTATAGGATTTTCTTCATACCTTTTAGATGGCAAATATAATATCTTTGTTTCAGGACCTTTGCTTATGTTTATGACTTTTTTAATATATAGAAGGAAGATAAGGGACACAATTTACGTATATGGAATTACTTCGATAATGATGATAATAATTCAATTATCCGTTCCAGTTTTACTTAGAATGGTTAGCGTAGAGCTAGAATTTAACTTTAAATCTGGTCTTCTTGCTCAAACTGTTACGTTGTTTTTAGCTATCATTATAGCTTTATATGTACCAGTTAACTCTATGTTTAAATATGTAATCAAAGGGAATAAAGTCTTCAAGTTTTTAGGATTAAATGTATTTATCATATTAGTATCACTATTGATGTACTGGTATATAGATATAGATACTATACTAAAAAATATAGCTATAGTATCTATTGTTCTTATATGGACTATCCTAGTCAATTTTATAATATTAAAGAATAGTCTTAAAAATGAAATAAAAGAACACAATCTCAAAGCTTATGAGTCATACTTACCAGCTATAGATGAATTAATAAAGGATGTTAGAAAGAAGCAACATGAATGTGACAATCATATTCAAAAGTTAAGAATGCTTGCAATCACAGGTGAGGAGAATGAAGAAATTATCGACAGTGATATTATAAAGAAAGAAGATATGAAAAGAAATTCAATAGAGTAAGATAAAAAGTTGATGAGAAATAAATTAAGAAGTATATAGCGGACTAGACGACTACCATTAATATAAGTCAGAAATATATACTAACTCTACAGATTTGATTTAGTATTCTAAATACTAGACTTATAGAATAAAAGGTTTACTACAGCTGAATATTCTAGAAAACTTTATCTGAGTGGCGCTTTAAGGTTTCTACCAAGATGAAAGTAAAAAGTTTTATCAAAGGGTGAAGTTATGGGATTATTAGAATTAATTATAATGGCTATGTTTGATGTAGCTGAATACACAATTGTATCATATAAACTAATATATGATGATATGCATAGTTATAAATTAAATAAATTATTGCTTGGCTTATATTTTATTGGGTTTTCGCTAGCTATAGGATTTTCTTCGTATCTTTTAAACGGTAAATATAATATATTTGCATCATGTCCGTTAATTATTATTATGTTTTTCTTTATATATAGAAGAAAAATAAAAGAGATAATATATTTATATGGAATTTCTACTGTAATGATGATTATTATTCAATTTGCCTCTATAATTCTATTTAGAATTTTTAGCGTCGAGATTGGGTTTAATTTTAAATCTGGACTTCTTGCTCATACAGTTACATTACTCATAATTTTTACTATAGTTTTATATGTACCTATTAACTCTATATTTAGATATGTAAGAGAAGGTAACAGGGTCTTTAAACTTTTAGTATTAAATATTTTTATTATAATAGTGTCATTATTATTCTATTGGTATGTAGATATTGATAGTATATTAAAAAATGTAGCCATAGTAGCCATCATTCTTGTTTGGACTATTTTAGTTAATTTTATAATATTAAGGAATGGATATAAAAATCAAGTAGAGGGTGAGAAGCTTAAGGCCTATGAGGGATACTTACCAACTATAAATGAACTCATAAAAAATCTTAGAAAAAAACAACATGAGTGTGATAATAACATACAAGTATTAAGAATGACAATAACTGAAAATGAAGATTATAAAAAGTCTGATTATAGTGAAGCTAAAAAAGAAAATGGAAAATTTAAGTAGTAATAAGCTAAAGTATAAATAATAAAATTAGAATTATTTATCTAATATTGAGAGCATAAAAAGTCTATTTTTAAAAGTATTTGTTCATATTTGACATAAAAAGAACCTTTTTATCGAGATATTAATTGCATTTATAATGTTTTTTAAATATAATTAGAACTGCAAGTGCTATAAGATATAGAGGTGATTTAATGGCTAAGGTACTAGTCGTAGAAGATGAGAGCATAGTAGCAAAAGGATTAGCAACTATTGTTAGAAGTATTGATGATACATTAGAGGTCAATATAACTGGATATGCTGAAGAGGCTTTAAAGTACGCGAATATGGAGTATTATGATATGTTTTTACTAGATATTCAACTTAAAGACTATTCGGGGCTTGAATTAGCTAAAGAGATAAGGAACATAGATATCTATAAAATGACCCCTATTATATTTATTACTGCAATTCCTACAAATGAGATTATGGCTTTTAAGGAAATACACTGTTATGATTATATAATAAAACCTTTTAGAGAAGAACAAGTAAGAACAGCATTAGAAACTGTAATCAATTATGGAATTAAGAATGAAGATAAAAAAGAATATCTTAGACTAGATCAAGGAAGGTATTCTTATAGTATAGATCAAAATGAAATTATTTATGTCGAAAGTAAAAGCAGAAAGTTAATAATTACAACTATTAATGAAGCTTTTAAAATATCTACGTACACACTATATAAGCTTTTAGATGAGTTATCAGAAAGTTTTATTCAGTGCCATAAGAGCTATATAATTAACATGAATTATATTGAAAAGATAGATACAGTAGATAATTTAGTAACGCTTAAAGATATAGAAACATCAATACCAATAGGAAGAAAATATAAGGATAGCTTGAGAGGGAAGACACAATGTCAATAATTGAATCAATTATAATGACAATGCTTGATGCGATAGAGTATATAATTATATCAGGTAAGTTAATAAGTGGTAACAAGGTATATGACCTTGAAAAAGGGAAAATACTGTTCTATATTAAAAATATTTTAGTATTATCAATCATAGTGGGAATATTGGGTGAATTTCTACCCGGTAAATATAGTATGGTGGTAATATCAGTGATATCAACGGTACTTATTACATTTGTACTTTATAGGAAAAAATAAAAGAAACTATTTATATATATTTGATTAGTATGATAATTTTTTTACTGATTCAATTTGTAGTCTTAATAACTTTAAATCATTTAGGCATAGAATTAGATAATAGTTTTAATGATGGACTTACAGCACATACTATTATATTGCCAATAACTATTGCTATAAGTAGACTTTTACCAATTAATATAGTGTTTAATTATGTCAATAAAGATAATAGAGTATTTAAGTATTTGTCCCTAAACATATTTATTATACTAATATCTTTACTTGCATATTGGTATATAGACGTTAATGGAGTCTTGAAAAATATCATTGCTATAGCTGTTGTGCTGACATGGGTTATTTTAGTAAACTTTGTGTTACTGAAGAATGGACTTAAAAATGAGTTGGAAGAACAGCAATTAAGGATTTATGAAGAGTACTTGCCAGTTATTGATGAACTTATAAGTGAAATCAGAAAAAGACAGCATGAATTCGATAATCATATACAGGCACTAAAGATGATTACAGTAACAAGTGAAGATTATGAAAGTGTTATCGGATCTATGAAACATTACATGAGAGATTTAGAAGTTACTAATGACTTAAAAGATTTAATTAAAATTGATAATAAAATATTAGCTGGATTTTTATATAATAAAATTAAAAATGCTGAGAAACTGGACATTCAATTTGATATTATAATACAAGACTATGAATTTAATACTGGTCTAAAAGATTATGAGGTAGTTGAAGTTATGGGGAATTTAATTAATAATGCATTTGAAACTAACATAGAAAATAACTCTGTTATACTTATAATATCAAAAGAAAAAGATATGAATGTTATTGAAATTAGAAATAAACATCCATATCTAAAAAAAGAAAATCTAGATAAAATTTTTAGTAAAGGATTTTCTACTAAATCCTCTACTGGAAGAGGATATGGCTTGTACAATGTAAAGAAAATAGTTGAAAAATATAATGGGAAAATTGAGATATTAAACAAATCATATCGTGATGAAAATTATGTTGTTTTTAAGGTGCTATTTGTTAGAAAATGAGTTTTTTAATAGATCAGGATACTCTGGCTCACCCCATAAACCAAGACAATTTACGTAAGTAGTTATTAAAGGTACCATTAAAATTAAAAAGCTACATATAGTTCTTAAAATTTTTTTAAACATTGGGTTTAAACTTTTCATAAACAATGCCTCCTTTTGCTATCAATATTTGAATACACTGTAAAGACATAGCCCATATAGCATTAATAAAATATGAATTATTACTTTTAAAAAAGTACATTAAAAAATGAATAAGGATAAATGATATACCTGTTATTTTAAATTGCATCCTCTTCGCATAAGAATAATCAGGTCTAGATTTTCCACACACTGGAGCCATAGTTATAGTTATAAGTATAGATAATATAAATAAAATAGTTACTATTGAATGATTAAGAGCAATGTTATTCTTTAAGAATATAGATATGCAAAAGAAAAAGGCAGAGAATATTAAGCATCCAGTATATGTTTTTAAATGTAATCCTCCTGTAAATATCCTTATTGATAATAAAGATAAGAAAGAATAAATAAAATCTTTTCTGTATCCTAATACTGAGAATAAAAAAAACAGTATTAGAAGTTTAGATAGATTACCGGTTATAAGTTGCAATGAATATTTTAACTTAGCACTGTCAAGTTCAGAAAGATTAAACTCATTTTCGCAGTATTTATGAAATTTATCTACAATAATCACTAAAATCACCCATTATCTATTGTATTTTTATTATCAATATACCATAGAATATAGGGTTATAAACACAAACGGGATGAACGACACGTTTAGACGTATGAATGACATGTATGAACGACATGTTTAGATGTATGAACGACAAAAAATAAAAAATAAAATGTTATTCATACTGTTTTAAATGCTGTTTGTCCAAATGTATTGTAAAAATAGTCACTAAAGTGTTAAAGTACTAATTGAGGGGATGAATATTTAATCTTTCAAGTTAAGTAATATTTGTTACTTACATGAAAACGTCAAGGGGATATTGGGAATTTAAGAACATTATAAAAAGCGTAGAGTATTGGGGAAGTAAATTTTACGCTTTTTATAATGTTTTATTTTATTTTATTAAAAAAGTGTTGACACAAATAATATAGCTGTATATAATGATAAGAAATAAAGTTGTTAAGTAATTAAAATCTATGAAACAGAGAGAGTAAATATGGATGTTTAGTCGAAGCGAGTCTAGGGTGGTGAAAGCTAGATACTGTAGTCTATATTGAATGGGTCTGTGAGATGGTGTGTGAATTATAGTAGCATTACCCGGAGGTCTACCGTTAACAAGACAGGGTATCGATATGTATCTGTACCTGATAGAGATAAGTTTGTACTTAGGTGGCATAACGAATGTATAGCATTTCGTCCTAAAAAAGGGTGAAGTGCTTTTTTTTATAGAAATATGCTATTTAAATACAAATAAAATATGGGTGGCACCACGAGTCACTTCGTCCCATGAACTATGGACGAAGTGGCTCTTTTTGTATATCCAATTATCTGATTATCAGAAGCTTGTCGATTCCTAAAATCATATAAAATTAAATTTGATTTGGGGGGAATTATAATGATTAATTTATCGAGAGATCAGTTTGAAGGTTTAAAAGCAAGTGGAAAGGTGTTCCCGGTAATAGTTGACTACAGTGGAGATCAGACAACGCCTATAAATATCTTTTACAACTTAGACGGAAAATACAAATTTTTATTAGAAAGTGCTGGGACTGGTGAAAAACAGGGGAGATATTCATTTTTAGGTCAGGATCCTATAACTACTATAAAAAGTGATAAAACAAACATAATTGTAAGTAGTTCAGACGGTGAAAAAAGTAACCAAGGAAATATACTAAACTTTATAAAAGATTATTTAAAAGTAGATTATGAAGACTGTAATTCAGAAATTCCTTTTGTAGGTGGTTTAGTAGGATATATAGGTTATGACGTTATAAGACAAATAGAAGATATAGATGATAACAATTCAAGAGAAATAAATGTTCCAGAGACTTATTTGCTAAAGTACAAAATAGTTATATGCTACGATCATCTTAAAAGAAATATTTCTATAATATACAATGTTTATCCTGAAGATAGTAAAAATTATGAAGAAATATTAAGAGGGATAGAAGAGACTTATGAAAATATAACAAAGTTACAGGAAGCAAGAAAGTTAGAAATAGTAGGCAAAGAGAAGTCGTTTAAATCTAACTTTACTAAAAAGGAGTTTTGTAGTGCAGTAGATAAAGTAAGGGATTATATAAAAAGTGGGGAAGCATCTCAAATAGTAATTTCACAAAGATTTACTATAGATTCAAACTCAGAACCATTTGATGTTTATAGAAGACTTAGAAGTTTAAATCCATCACCATATTTATTCTATATAGATTATGAAGATTTTCAAGTTGTTGGAGCTTCACCAGAGAGCTTAGTAAGTTTAAGTGGAGATAAAGTTATTACAAATCCAATAGCAGGTACCAGAAAAAGAGGGAAAACAAGAGAAGAAGATATAGCATTAAGAGAAGAACTTATAAATGATCCTAAAGAAAAGTCAGAGCACGACATGTTAGTAGAGCTTGGAAAAGAAGACTTAGCTACAGTAAGTAAAGAAGGAAGCATAGAAGTAGAAAGATATATGGAAATAGAAAACTATTCACATGTAATGCACTTAGTAGCAACTGTATCTGGAAAGCTAAAAGAAGGGTTAGATTCAGTAGATGCATTTAAATCATGTTTTCCAGCTGGAACAGTATCTGGATCGCCTAGAAGAAGATCAATGGAAATAATAGAGGAACTTGAAAATGTTAAAAGAGAAATATATTCAGGAGCAGTAGGATACTTTTCTCTAAATGGAGATATGGACTTCTGTATAGGAATAAGAAGTATAGTATTTAAAGACAACAAGGCATATATACAAGCGGGGGCAGGCATAGTACTAGACTCTAAGCCAGAAAATGAGTATGAAGAGACTATAAATAAAGCTAAAGCTTTAATAGAAGTTATATAAATAAAGAATTATTTACTCAGTGAAAGGTAGAAGGCTGAAATTTCTTATAAACAGAGTTAGAGTAATTGACCAAAAATCAATTTTAATACAAATACTTTGCTTAAGGGGGAAGATATATGTTTAGTAAGTCTTTAAATGATATATTAGATGGGAAAAATTTAACGGAAGAAAATGCACAACTAATAATGCATTCAATAATGCAAGGAGAACTATCAGAATCACAAATATCTGCACTACTAATAGGGTTAAGAATGAAAGGTGAAACGGTAGAAGAAATAACAGGGTTTGCTAGAGGTATGAAAAACAATGCTAGAAGAGTAAGTGTAGATAGCTATAGTATAGATACTTGTGGAACTGGTGGAGACGGAGGAAAGACTTTCAATATATCAACAGCAGTATCTATAGTAGCATCCGCTGCGGGGGTTTCAGTAGCAAAGCATGGAAACAGGGCGGTATCTAGTAAAAGTGGAAGTGCTGATGTATTAGTAGAATTAGGCTTTAATATAGATATAGATCCACATATAGCTGAAAGTTGCTTGAAAGAAAAAGGTATGGCATTTTTATTTGCACCAAACTATCATACAGCTATGAAGAATGTAGCACCAGTAAGACGTGACTTAGGAATAAGAACAATATTTAATATGCTGGGTCCATTAAGTAATCCAGTAGATATAAAAGGTCAAGTTCTAGGAATTTATGATGGAAGGCTTACTAACACTATAGCAAATGTGTTGCTAAAGTTAGGAATGGAAAGAGCATTAGTGGTACATGGAGATGATGGGCTAGACGAAATAACAACGACAACGACTACTACAGTAAGTGAAGTTAGAGATGGAAGAGTAATAGATTACAAGATAAGTCCAGAGGAATTCGGAATGAGTCTTGCAGATCCAAAAGACATATCTGGTGGAGATGCAAAAGAAAATGCAGAGATAATACTAAACATCTTAAAAGGAAAAAAAGGTCCAGAAAGAGATATAGTAGTTCTTAATGCTGGAGCAGCATTATATGTAGGAAAGATGGCTAGTAACTTAAAGGAAGGAATAAAGTTAGCAGAGGAAGTAATAGATTCAGGAAAAGCACTAGATAAATTAAATGAACTAATAGAGTACAATAGGAGGATATTATGTTTATCTTAGATAAAATAGTTGAGGTTAAAAAGAAGCAGCTAGAGATTGAAAAGCAAGAAATTAGTCTAGAAGAAATGATAGAAAAATCTAAGGAAGATAGAATTATAAGAGATTTTGAAGATGCACTAGACAATGATGATATATCAGTTATATCTGAAATAAAAAAGGCATCACCTTCTAGAGGAATAATAAAAGAAGATTTTAACCCAGTTTTTACAGCAAAAATATATGAAGAAAGTCCATTCAATGCTATATCAGTTTTAACAGAAAGAGAGTTTTTTCTAGGTGATGATAAGTATATAAATATGGTTAAAGAAGTAACTACTAAGCCTATATTAAGAAAAGACTTTATAATAGATGAATATCAAATATATCAATCAAAGGTGATAGGAGCAGATGCAATACTTTTAATAGCAGCTATATTAAAAGGAAAACTTAAAAGCTATTATGATTTAGCTAAAAGTCTAGGACTTCATGTGTTAGTAGAGGTTCATGGAGAAGATGAAATAGAAGAAGCTATAGAAAGTGGATGTAGATTAATAGGAATAAACAACAGAAATCTAAAAACCTTTGATGTAGATTTAAAGCATACTGAGAAGCTAATAAAACTACTACCTAGTGATAAAATAGTTATTTCAGAAAGTGGAATTAAGGGTTATGAGGATATGGAATACTTAAAATACTTAGGAGTAAAAGGAGTACTTGTAGGAGAAACACTTATGAGAAATTTAAGTAATGAACCAAAGTCTATAATTTTAGGCGATATACTTACTCCATAATCATAAGGAATTTAGTATCTTTACAATACAGCATATAAAAAGGATGTAATTATATTATGGTTAAAATAAAAGTTTGTGGGATAAGAAGAAATCAAGATATAGAGTATGTAAATACTTTAAGGCCAGAATATATAGGATTTATATTTGCAGAAAGTAAGAGAAAAGTGACTAAAGAGGAAGCTTTTACTCTAAAAGAATTACTAAATAAAGATATTAAAACTGTGGGTATATTTGTAAATGAAGATTTAAAAAATGTAAAAGACATAGCTAACTTTGTAGGTTTAGACATAGTACAATTACATGGAGATGAAGATGCAAGATATATAGATAGTCTTAAAAGCGAACTTATAAATAAAAGTATTTGGAAAGCTGTTAGAATAAAAGATGAAAATAGTTTAAAAGATATAGAACAGTTCAATGTAGATGGAATACTTTTAGATACTTACTCTAAAGAAGCATATGGTGGACTTGGAGAATCATTTGATTGGAATATAGTGAGGAACTTAAAGACAAACAAAAAAGTTATTTTAGCGGGTGGACTTAATTCTGATAATGTAGAAAGAGGCATAAACAAGGTGCGCCCTGATATAATAGATGTTTCTAGTGGTGTAGAAACAGATGGATATAAAGATTTTAATAAAATGAAAAGTTTCATAAAAAAAGGGAGGAAGTTATAATGACAAATACGATAGTTAAGGGTAAGTTTGGAAAATTCGGAGGACAATATGTAGCAGAATCAGTAATGAATGTTTTAGGAGAATTAGAGGTAGCATTTGAGGAAGCTAAGAACGACCAAAGCTTTGCAGATGAATTTAATTACTATATGAAAGATTATGTAGGAAGAGAAAATCCATTATACTATGCAGAAAATCTTTCAAAAAAATATGGAAAAGCAAAAATATACTTAAAAAGAGAAGATTTAAACCATACAGGAGCACACAAAATAAATAACGCTATAGGTCAAGTACTTCTAGCTAAAAGAATGGGTAAAAAAAGAATAATCGCAGAAACAGGAGCAGGTCAACATGGAGTTGCAACAGCTACAGCGGCAGCACTATTTGGTATGGAATGTGAAATATTTATGGGAGAAGAAGATACAAAAAGACAGGCACTTAACGTATTTAAAATGGAAGCTCTAGGAGCTAAAGTTAACTCTGTAACTACAGGAAGTAAAACTCTAGCAGATGCTGTAGACGCAGCATTACAAGATTGGGTAGAAAATATAGATACTACATTCTATATCTTAGGTTCAGCAGTAGGACCACATCCATATCCAACTATAGTGAAATACTTCCAAAGTATTATCTCTAAAGAAGCTAAAAAACAAATATTAGAGAAAGAAAACAGATTACCAGACTATGTAGTAGCTTGTGTAGGTGGAGGAAGTAATGCTATTGGAATGTTTAGTGAATTTATAGAAGATGAAGAAGTAAAATTAATAGGGGTAGAACCAGCAGGTCTTGGATTAGACACTGATAAACATGCAGCTACAATGACAAAAGGAAGTGTTGGAATATTACACGGAATGAAGACATACGTACTTCAAGATGAAGATGGTCAAATATTACCAGTACACTCTATATCAGCAGGATTAGACTATCCAGGAGTAGGACCTGAGCATTCTCACTTAAAAGATATCGGAAGAGCAGAATATGTTAGCGTAACAGATGATGAATCAGTTGATGCTCTTATGGAATTAACTAAAGTAGAAGGTATAATACCAGCTATTGAAAGTGCGCATGCAGTAGCACATGTATTAAAACTTGCAAAATCATTAGAAGAAGAAAAGATAATAATAATCTCACTTTCAGGTAGAGGAGATAAAGATATAGCTAGAATAGCAAGATTAAAGGGAGTAAATGTAACAGACGAAGAATAAGAAACGAGTTAATTAAGCAGATGACCCAACATATTCTTGTTGGTGTCAATTGCTTAATTTTAAATATTTAGTGGTTAAGGGGAGGTTAGTTTACTTAAAGAACAATAAAAGTGGTATTTTGAGTGAGCAAATATAAAGGGGCTGAAGGTGTTGAATAGATTAGATAAAAGATTTAAGGATTTAAAGGAAAGAAATGAAAAAGCTCTTATTACATTTATAACTAGTGGAGTTCCAGATCTTGAAACTACAGAAGAACTAGTTCTCGAAATGGAAAAGGCAGGAGCAGATGTAGTGGAACTTGGTATTCCATATTCTCGCCCTATAGCTGACGGTAAAATTATAGCAGAAGCATCTAAAAGAGCTTTAGAAAACGGAATTAAGACATCTAAAGTTATGGAAATGGTAAAGAATTTAAGAGAGAAAACAGAATTACCACTAGTTTACCTAGTATATTTTAATACTGTATTTGCTTACGGTGTAGATAGATTTCTAAGTAAATGCAATGAGGTAGGAATAGATGGAATAATCATACCTGATCTTCCGATAGAAGAAAGGGATGAAGTGCTAGAAGCTTGTAAAGAAAACTATGTTCACTTAATACCGTTAGTAGCACCTACATCTAAAGATAGAATAAAAGAAATAACTGAAGGTACAGGTGGATTTGTTTACTGTGTAGCAGTGAATGGGGTTACTGGAACTAGAGATAGTATAAATGAAAATATTCAAGAATATATGGACACGGTATCAAAATTTACAGACACACCAAAAGCTATAGGATTTGGTATATCAAGTCCAGAAATGGCTAAGGAGTATAAGGACTACTCAGATGGAGTAATAGTAGGAAGTGCAATAGTTAGAAAAATACTAGAGGGAAATAGTAGAGAAGAGATAGTGAAAAGTATAAGCAGTTTTGTAAAAGAATTAAAAGATGCTGTATTAGATAAATAGTATACTTGTACGATATATTCATGTAGTCATAAAAAGGAAGGTGGATCAAATGTTAAAAAGAAAAGGTATAATATTAACGTTAGTAACTGTAATGATATTGACTTTACTATCAGGATGTGGAACTCAGAAAAACAATAGTGATGGTAGTGTTAATTCAAGTACAGGTAAAGATAAAAAAGACATTATAAAGATAGGTGAAGTTCAGGTTACAGAATACTTTGGACTTGATTTAAGTCGTGAGGGATTTAGAGCAGCCCTGGCATCTAGAGGCTACAAAGAGGGAGAAAATATTGAAATTGAGTATGCAAATGCGCAAAGTGACCAGAGTGTAGGACAAAATATAGCTCAAAGTTTTGCAAATAGTAATAAAGATCTTATACATGCTGTAGCAACACCTGTTGCACAGGCATCATATAATGCAACTAAAGATATACCAATAGTATTTACAGCAGTTACAGATCCTGTAGATGCGGGAATAGTTAAAAATCTAGACAAATCAGGTACTAATGTTGTAGGAATGTCAGATATGGTTCCTATGAAAGCACAATTTAACTTAATTAAAAAATTCTTTCCA
Source organism: Gottschalkia acidurici 9a (assembly GCF_000299355.1). Taxonomy (NCBI): domain Bacteria; kingdom Bacillati; phylum Bacillota; class Tissierellia; order Tissierellales; family Gottschalkiaceae; genus Gottschalkia; species Gottschalkia acidurici. The sequence goes on from NC_018664.1 coordinate 763,939, forward strand.
GAAGCAAAAAAACTAGGGATAGTTTATAGTTCTAGTGATGCAAATTCATCAGTAAAAGTAAAGGAAGCAAAATCTATAGCTAGTGAATATGGACTTGAAATAATAGCACAAGGAGCTGCAACTACTAATGATGTAGGTCAAACAGTGGAATCGCTGTTAGGAAAAATAGATATATTATATGTACCAACAGATAGCACAGTGGTTCCAGCAATGCCTATTATCATAACAAAAGCATTAGAAAAGAAAATTCCAATAATACCAGAGGAAAAAGGTCAAGTAGAGCTTGGAGCTTTAGCAGCGGAAGGAATAGATTTTTATAAGTTAGGATATGAAAGTGGTCTTATGGCAGCAGATATATTAGATGGTAAAAGTAAACCTCAAGATATGCCATCTAAGATATTAGAAGATAGGGATATATATGTAAATAAAGAAACACTAGAGAAGTTAGGATTGACTATACCGGAGGATATAAAAGATAAAGTTAAATTTGTAGAAGTTAAAAAGTAGTTTTATATTATGTTAAAATTATGTTACAAATAAAAAAGTAGTTGAATTAGGAAATTATATATGCTAACATTAGTTAGAAATGAAAAACCAATAAAAGGAGGTCGTGTTATGTTTAGGTTAACACTTGTTAAATCTATCAAAGGCAAATTAAATAAATATAATAACTTAAAAAATTATATAATTATACACGACCTTTATCGTTAATTAATTAGAATAGTTAAATATGATAAATTTATAAAGAATTATAAAGGACATATTTTTATTTTGTTTGCTATTTTACTATTATAACTGTTTTAAAATACTGATAATAGAGCCATAGGTTTGTGTATATACCTATGGCTTTTTTTATTGATAGTTTACAGTCTAAAACTCTAATGTATAGATAATATATAGTTTCTGGATAGAACTGAGATAGGCAGTAAGTAAGAATATATAGTTATCAACTATTATCTTATTCTGTGCAGAAATTCAGGTGGATAAATAACTTTAATAAAAGCCATAGGTAAAAGTATACCTATGGCTTTTATTATATAAAAAATAAATAAGGAGGAGTAGTTATGGCAAGAAACAACATCAGAAGTAAAACTTTTAGAGGTGGAACAGGGTAGCTTTAATTAAAACTCAAATATACAAAAGGAGTTGAAGTCTTTGGAGAGTTGTAAATTATTAATTAAATTTATGAGAGGTAAATTACTGAAATATATAGCTTCTATTATATGTGTCGGGCTAAATATAGCATTTACTATGCTAGTACCAATAGTTATAAGTATAACTATTGACTCTATAATAGGTAACAAGCCTATAGATGCACCAATGATTATCATGAAAGGAATAGAATATATTGGCGGAAAAAGTGTAATGGCTAAAAATATTTGGATATGTAGTTTGGCTATTGTACTTATCACAATTTTTAGAGGAATATCTATATATTTAGGTGGAAAGTGGTCAGCAGAAGCTTCAGAGTCAACAGCAAAAAATATGAGAGATGAGCTATATAAGCACTTACAATTGCTTTCATATGACTATCATATTAAATCTGAAACTGGTGATCTTATACAAAGATGCACTTCGGATATAGAAACTGTGAAAAAATTCTTAACTACACAACTCGTTGAGATAGGATATGCAGTATTTATGTTAACAGGTGTACTAACTGTTATGCTTTCACTAAATATAAAACTAACTCTTGTTGCTATGGCAGTAGTTCCAATAATATTTATATTTTCTATAATATTTTTTAACGTTGTTAAACGGACGTTTAAAGTTGCAGACGAAGCAGAAGGAAAATTATCAAATGTATTGCAAGAAAATCTTACCGCAATGAGAGTAGTAAGAGCTTTCGGAAGACAATCTTATGAAATAGATAAGTTTGATAAGAGTAATAAGTTGTTTAAAGACCTTACGTATAAACTTATGAGACAGTTAGCATGGTACTGGTCACTGTCGGATTTTATATGTTTACTTCAAATAGCATTTGTGTTAATCATAGGTTCATACTTATCTGCTAAAGGAGAGATTACATTAGGAACTTTAGTTGTGTTTATTACTTATGAAGGTCTACTTTTATGGCCAGTAAGACAAATGGGTAGAATACTTTCAGATATGGGAAAGACGATAGTTGCTACAAGTCGTATAAAAGAGATATTAGACGAAAATACAGAGTATGAAAAGATTGAACAACTTAAACCTGAAATATTAGGAAATATTGAATTTAAAAATGTGACATTTCAATATGATGAAGGTAAAGAGGCACTTAAAGATATATCTTTCACAGTAGGAAAAGGTCAAACGATAGCAATATTAGGTCCTACCGGATCAGGGAAAACATCTTTGGTAAATCTATTGGGAAGACTTTATGACTATCAGAAAGGTTCTATAAAGATAGATGGTGTTGAACTTAAAAACATAGATAAGAAGTGGGTAAGAAGTCATATCGGAATAGTACTTCAGGAACCATTCTTATATGGGAAAACTATAAAAGCAAATATAGGAATAGCCAAAGAGAATGTAGAAGATGAAGAAATATTTAATGTAGCTAAGGATACATCTATTCATGATGTAATAATGGGATTTAAAAATGGATATGACACATTAGTCGGGGAGCGTGGAGTTACTCTATCTGGAGGTCAAAAGCAAAGATCGGCTATTGCTAGAATCTTAATAAATAACTATCCAATACTAGCATTTGATGACTCATTAAGTGCAGTAGATACAGAAACAGATGCTCATATTCGTAAAGCTTTAAAAGAGAGAAATGGAGATACTACTACATTTATAATATCTCATAGAATTGGTACTATTGCCGAAGCTGATTTAATCTTGGTTTTAGAGCAGGGAAAATTAACTCAAATAGGAAAACATGAAGAATTATTAAATGAGCATGGATTATATAAAAGAATATGGGATATGCAAAATTCTTTAGAAGAAAAACTAGGTTAAAAGGAGGGAAAAATTATGACTAATTTAGAAGAAGAAGAATTTAAGCGGAAATTTAACTTGAAACTATGGAAAGAAATATTACTATACGGAATGCCTTCTAAAAAGCTACTAGTATTCTTAGCTATAATAATGGTAGGGGTAGGAGGAATAGATGCCATATTTCCACTTATGAATAAATATGCTATAGATAACTTTGTAACTACCGGAAATATAAAAGGATTATATTCTTTTGGAGCTATATATTTTATATTAGTGCTATTACAAGCTATAAATGTATGGTTACTAATAGACACATCTGGAAAAATACAGACACAGATAACATATAATATAAGAAAAAAGGCATTTAAACATTTACAAGAGTTGTCATTTTCTTATTTTGATACTACTCAGGTTGGATGGATAATGTCTCGTATGACATTGGATACACAAAAATTAGGAGATATTGTAGCTTGGGGACTTGTAGACATGATCTGGGGACTTACTATGATGGTAGTTATAATATGTGCAATGCTTTACTTAAACCTAAAGCTAGCTATTATAACTCTGTCAGTAGTTCCAGTGGTTATAGTCGTGAGTATGTATTTTCAGAAAAAAATGCTGAAATCTCATCGTCAAGTTAGAAAAATAAATTCAAAAATTACAGGTGCGTTTAATGAGGGAATAATGGGTGCTAGAACTACTAAAACTCTAAGTAGAGAAGAAAAAAATCTAGAAGAGTTTAAAGAACACACTAGTGAGATGAAACTTTATTCAATAAGAGCAACTGTTTTATCGTCTCTTTATCAGCCTATAGTTATTACACTTGGGAGTATCGGAACGGGTATAGCTCTTTGGTTTGGAGGAAAATCTGTATTGATGGAGGTTATAGGATATGGTACATTAGTAGCATTTATATCTTATACAGTCCAATTTTTTGAACCATTAAGAGAATTAGCTCGTGTATTTTCAGACTTACAATCTGCTCAAGCTTCAGCAGAAAGAATACTATCTCTTCTAAATACAGAACTAGAAATAAAAGATAAACATGAAGTGATAGAGAAATATGGAGATACATTTAATCCTAAGAAAGAAAATTGGCCTCAAATTGAAGGGAATATAAGTTTTAAAAATGTATCATTTTCATATAAGACAGGGGAGAAGATATTAGAAAACTTTAATTTTGAAGTTAAGTCAGGTCAAACAGTAGCATTAGTAGGAGAGACTGGATCTGGAAAAAGTACTATAGTTAACCTAGCATGTAGATTCTACGAGCCAACAAAGGGAGAAATATTAATAGATGGGGTAGATTACAGGGAAAGATCACAACTTTGGCTTCACTCTAACTTGGGTTACGTACTACAGTCACCAGAGCTTTTTAGTGGAACCATTAAGGAAAATATAGTCTATGGAAATTTGGATGCAAGTGAGTTAGACATTATAAAAGCTGCTAAATTAGTAAATGCCCATGAATTTATAAAAGATTTAGAAAAAGGCTATGACACAGAGGTAGGTGAAGGTGGAAGTAGACTTTCTACGGGACAAAAACAACTAATATCTTTTGCAAGAGCAGTACTTGGTGATCCTAAGATATTTGTACTAGATGAAGCTACTTCATCAATAGATACGGAAACAGAGAAAATAATACAAGATGCACTTCAGAAAGTATTAAAAGGAAGAACTAGCTTTATAATAGCTCATAGATTATCTACCATAAAATCTTCAGACTGCATATTAGTAATAAAAAAAGGTAAAGTTGTGGAGCAAGGAACACATCAAGAGCTGTTAAAGCTTAAAGGATATTACTATAGACTATATACTAATCAATTTAAAGAAGAGCAAGAAGCAAAAATCTTACACTCGTAATGTATATTATTTGGATAAAAATCATCAAAAGGAAAATAATATAGCTTAAGTAGTTATATTATAAGAGTAAAGGGTGTATGATTTGGAGCTAAAAAAATTAAAAACAGATACAGAGCTTTAGTTTTAAGTATTACAGCTGTATGTTTAACATTATTAGTGTTAAATATATATTAGATTTAATAAAATAAATAATAGTAATTAAAAAAGTGGAGATTTAAATTTTGAGTCTCCACTTTTTATAGTATTTATACAATTTAGTATTTAAAAAAACAAATAAAATGATATAATGAATTATTAAGAAAAAATATAAATTAAGTTAAGGGGGACGGAAATGATCAGTATAGGAAGTTTAAATATCAAATACCCTATAATTCAAGGTGGAATGGCAATAAAAGTTTCCATGGCAAAATTAGCAGGTGCAGTAGCTAAAGAAGGCGGAATGGGAGTAATAGCAGGAACATCTATAACTACTAAGAAGCTAAGAGAAGAAATAAAAAAAGCTAAAGAAATAGCATCAGGCAATGGAGCTATTGGAGTTAATATAATGTTCGCTGTAACAAACTTTTTTGAATTAGTAGAGGCTGCTATTGAAGCTAAAGTAGACTTTATTACATTTGGAGCAGGATTTTCAAGAGATATATTTGATATAGGTAAAAAACACAACACTCCAATAATACCTATAGTATCATCAGTAAGATTAGCTAAAATATCAGAAAGATTAGGAGCAAGTGCAGTAGTTGCAGAAGGTTCAAATGCTGGAGGACACTTAGGTACAGACTTAACTTCTTGGGATATAATAAAAGGAATTAAAGAAGCAGTAAAGATACCTGTATTTGGAGCGGGAGGTATAGTAACTCCGGAAGATGCTAAGAAAATGCTAGATCTCGGAGCTGATGGAATACAAATGGGAACTAGATTTGTGGCAACAGAAGAGTGTGAAGTTGATGATAAATTTAAGCAAATGTATATAGAAGCAAAAGAAGATGATGTAGTAGAAATAATGAGTTCAGCAGGATTACTAGCAAATGCTTTAAAGTCACCGTTTGTGGAAAAAATATTAAATGGAAATCCAGATAAACCTAGCGAGTGTAATAATTGTTTAAAAAAATGTACTCATAAATTTTGTGTAAATGATAGATTAGTTCGTGGTCATTCAGGGGATCATGAAGGTGGAATAATGTTTGCAGGAAAAGATGTGTGGAAAATAGACAGTATATTATCAGTTAAAGAAGTATTTGAAAGATTTAAACCTATATTTGAATAAGACGAGTCTCTTTAAGAACATAAGCACTATCAAAATTATTGTATAAATATAATAATCTGATAGTGTTTATTTTATTATAGCTAAAATATATTTTAATAAGGGAGAAATAATATGGCTAAAGAATTAGAAGTAAAAGTTTTAAATATAGATAAAAAAGAGCTAGAGGAAAAGCTACTAAAATTAGGAGCTACATTAATTAAGAAAGAGCATCAGATAAACACTGTACTAGATACTAAAGAAGGAAATATAGAGAACTCTGGAAAAGGATATTTGAGAATAAGAGAGAGTAAAGATTTAGCTAATAACAAAGTAGAATATATATTAACTTTTAAAAAAAATATAAATAATAATGGTATAAGAGAAAACAAAGAGATAGAAACTAAGTTTACAGACAAAAAAGCAATGATTGAAATATTAGAAAACTTAGACGTATATATAAAAAATGAAGGCAGTAAAGAAAGAATAAGTTATGAATATGAAGCTATAAGATTTGATATAGATACATGGGATAAAGATACGTATCCATATCCTTATTTAGAAATAGAAGTTACTAAAAAAGAAGATATAGATAAAGCTATAAGACTACTTAATGTAGATGAGAAAGATATAACCTTGAAGTCACTAAAACAATTAAGGCAAGAAGCAGGATTAGAATAAAGAGAATACATACTAGAAACCTATCTAAACTATAATAGATAGATTTTCTTGTTTTTAAAATTATAAAGGGATATAAAGTTGCTAAATAGAATAAACTAAGAAAGGATATTTTAATAAGAGGAGGGGAATATATGCTAAGCAAAAGTTTATTAGAGGACATTATAAATACAGCAATGTCTACCGGTGGAGACTTTGCAGAGGTATTTGTAGAAGATAGATATAGTACTTCACTATATTTAATAGGTGGAAAAGTAGAAGATGGTATGGCTGGTAGAGACTTCGGAGTAGGAATAAGGATATTTAATGGATTAAATAGCATATATGTTTATACTAACAATTGCAATAGAGACAATCTATTAAAAGTAGCAAAAGAGGGAGCTATGGCAATAAAAAAAGCCAAGAAAGATTTAATACTAGATCTAACTAAAGGAGAAGTATTAAACTTAAATCCTATAAAAATAATGCCTAATACAGTGAAAAGTACTACTAAGGTAGATTTGATGAAAAGAGCTTATTATGCTGCTAAAAATTATGATGAAATAATATCTCAAGTTTCAGTTTCATATGGAGATTATGAACAGAATATATTAGTAGCAAATTCAGAAGGACTTCTTGTGGAAGATAAAAGAATTAGAACAAGAACGTCTATATCATCAGTAGCGTCTAAAAATGGAGAAATGCAGACTGGGTTCTTTGGACCAGGAGCTCATATGGGCTTCGAGTTCTACGATACTTTTAATATAGAAGATTATGCAAAAGAAGCATCTAGAATTGCAAAAACTATGATAAATGCAGAGCATTGTCAAAGTGGAAAAATGCCTGTAATTATAGACAATGGATTTGGTGGAGTAATATTTCATGAGGCTTGTGGTCATGGACTAGAAGCTACATCAGTTGCAAAGAAGTTGTCAGTATATACAGATAAAATAGGTCAAAAAGTAGCATCAGATTTAGTAACTGCAATAGATGATGGAACTATGGTAAATGAATGGGGATCTTCTAATATAGACGATGAGGGGCACAAAACTCAGAAAAATGTTCTAATAGAAAATGGTATCCTTAAAGGATATATGGTAGATAAATTAAATGGAATAAAAATGGGGATGAAGTCAACTGGTTCAGGAAGAAGACAATCATATAGATATCCGCCTACTTCAAGAATGACTAATACCTATATAGCAAATGGAAAGTCTACAAAAGAGGAAATAATAGCTAATACAGAAAATGGACTTTACGCAAGGTACATGGGTGGAGGGTCTGTAAATCCAACTACAGGTGAATTTAACTTTGCTGTTACAGAAGGATATATGATTAAAAATGGTAAAATAGATAAACCAGTTAGAGGAGCAACTCTTATAGGAAATGGATTAGAAGTATTAAACAAAATAGATATGGTAGGAAATAACTTGTTATATGGTCAAGGAATGTGCGGTTCAGTAAGTGGATCTGTTCCTACTAACGTAGGTCAACCTATAATTAGAGTTTCATCTATCACAGTTGGTGGAAGAAAGGAGGACTAGTAAATGAAATTAGCTGAAATATTATTTCAAAAAGGAAAAGAAGCAGGATTTGAAGATATGGAAGTATATTTTCAAAGTAATAATAGCTTCAATTTGAAAATATTCGAAGGTGAAATAGTTAATTATTCGATATCTGATGAACAAGGGCTTTCATTTAGAGGAATATATAATCAGAAAATGGGATATTCATATACTGAAAAAGTGGACGAAACTTCTGTAGATATGCTTATAAAAGAGGCTAAAGCAAATGCTACTATAATAGATAGTGATGATGAAGAATTCATATATGAAGGATCGAAGGAATACAAAGAAGTTAATAACTATAATAAAGCTCTAGAAGATATATCTAATGAAGAAAAGATAAAGTTGGCATTTGAATTAGAGAAAGAAGCATTAAGCTTAGACAAGAGAGTAGAAGCAGTTGATCCTTGTATATTTAGTGAGTCATCAAGTGAAAGTATAGTTATAAATTCTAAAGGGTTAAGACTTGAAGATAAGTCTAACTTAGCTTTTGCTTACTTAGGAGTAAAAGTAAAAGACGGAGAAGATATAAAAACTTCAGCTAAATATGCTATTTCTAATGATTTTAATAAGTTTGATACTAAAACCTTAGCAAAAGGAGCCGTTGATGAGGCTGTATCTATGTTAGGTGCAAAACCTGTAAAATCAGGACAATATGAAATAATTTTAAGAAATGATATATCTGCGAATATACTTGAAGCATTTTCTTCAATATTCTCAGCGGAAGCAGTTCAAAAAGATTTATCTTTATTAAAAGGAAAAATTGGAGAGAAAATAGCTAATAATCTAATAACTATAGTAGATGATCCTTTTCTGAAGGATGGAATAGCGTCTACTGGATTTGATAGTGAGGGAGTAGCTACAAAGCATAAAAAGTTAATAGATGGTGGAGTACTAAAAACATTCCTTCATAGTCTGAAAACAGCTAAGAAAGATGGAGTGGAACCAACTGGAAATGGGTTTAAAGGATATAAATCATCTATATCTATATCGCCGACAAACATGTATATAGAAAATGGGGATACAAAATTAGAAGATATGATAAGAAGTATAGATAGAGGATTACTGATTGTAGATGTTCAAGGGTTACACTCAGGGCTTAACACTATATCAGGTGATTTTTCACTATCTGCATACGGTTTTTTAATAGAAGGAGGAAGGGTCTTAAGACCAGTTAATCAAATAACTATAGCAGGAAACTATTTTGAAGTTTTAAATGATGTAGAAATAGTAGGAAGCGACTTAGAGTTCGCATTACCTGGAGCTGGTTATATAGGGTCACCTTCGTTAAAGATAAAAAAATTATCAGTTGCTGGAGAATAGCCATTTAAATATAAATATAATAAAATATCCCCTGTAGATAATCATTTTCTACAAGGGATATTTATATATTAGAGCTATAAGGTATTTATATATAAACTTAGCTTAGATTCTATCTCTATCTCTATCCTCATCTATATATCTGTCTCTTTCTTTAAATAAGAAAGTTATACAGTAAATACCAGCTAGACCTACAAGACCATATACTACTCTGCTTAGAAAAGCATCTTGACCACCAAATAAGTTTGCTACTAGGTCAAATTGAAATAGAGCAATTAGTCCCCAGTTTAGTGCGCCTATAATTACTAGTACTAAAGATAATCTATCCATGAAATTAAATCACTCCTTAAAGTTGTTGTAAAAGTATTATTTCACTTAAAGCAACTTTATATACAATATTAAAAAAATCAGTAACAATTTTCAATCTTGTGAATAGAATATGTAATATAGGTATTAATACATATTTGAAAGGGGCGAGATAACATGGCATTAGAAACTAGTGCTGGTTTTGAAGAAGAGTTTGATGCTCTTAGCTATGATTGTGAAGAAGGTGATGATTACATAACAAGCGATGACTGTATAGAAAGTGAAAATTGTGGTGAATGTGGAAGAACCAACTTTTCATTACTATTCTTTTTCCTTCTGTTAGTTATAATATTTAATCAAGGTGGATTTTCCATGCATGAATCGCATGAAAGCTTATTATTTTTCTTCTTAATTTTAGTAGTTTTATTCAATATATTTTAATAAAATCTATTATTCACATTAACTTAAATAGAGATAGAATATAAGATTCTATCTCTATTTAAATTTTTTGACTTAAAGCATTTCAATTATTCTATATTGACTATTTTTAGAAAGATCGCAGTAATCATTACCTATTTTTACTATGGGCTTATCTATATTTCCAGAAGGAATAAATATAATTTCTCCAATTTCACCAGTATTCATTTTTACTTTAGAGCCTATATATAAGCTGCCTATATTATTTAAAAATATTAACATTATTTTAGTATCTAATTTATCGTATCCGATATCTATAAGTTCATTGAAAGTATCGAAAGGAGTACTTTTTTCCCTATAGGCTCTTTCAGAAGTGATAGCATCATATACATCACAAATTCCTATTATTTTTGCAAATAAACTTATGTCTTGATCCTTTAAGCCCATAGGGTATCCAGTTCCATCTATTCTCTCATGATGCATTAGTATTCCATTTTTAACTTCGTCACTAATATTTTCAAAGTTTTGACATATGTTATATCCATAAGTAGTATGTTTTTTTATTTCTTCAAACTCTTCATCTGAAAGAGTTCCAGGTTTGTTTAAAATACTTTCGTCTATTTTAGATTTACCTATATCGTGTAAAACAGCTGATTTAACGAGTGATTCAATACTATCTTCGCTTAAATTTAACCATTTACCTAAGAGCATAGAATACAGAGCAACATTTATGGAATGGGCATAAGTATACTCATCAATTTCTTTAAGCTCACCTATAGATTCAATAGCAGCATATATATCTTCTGAACTTTTAAAAACTTCATCTGATATATCAGTGATCTTTTCTAAGCTTACACTTTTACCATCCATAATATCGTTAAATAGATTTTTTACATTGGAAACACTATTCTTGTATTGTTCCTTAAAGACTTCCTTTTTATTAGTTATTTTTTCACTAGAATTACCTTTAGGTTCATAGTCATCTGTATCTTTAGAGTCAAATATTAATAGTGATCCTATGCCTAGCTCTTTTAATCTTTTTATAACGCGTTCGTTTATAACAGTACTTTTTACTACTATAGACATATTTGCCTGATCAGTGAATATATCTTCAGCAAGTATATCTCCATCTTTAAGCTGATCTACTGTTACTAATCTTGTCAAAATGCAACACCTACCTCACATTATCTATATTTTTCTATGTCACAAAACTTTTGGTGGTTATATAATTATACTACTTAACTAGAATATTTACCCATTAAAGAATTGAGCAATCAGATATAGCATAAGCTTCACTATAAAGACCTTATTTATCAATATATGAATTAACCTTATATATATAGCTAATAATAGAATAAATATTGCTAATATAAGGAGAGATGAGAAAAGGTGTATGTTCCTAAAAGAGTATTGTTTGAAGAAAAGGCCCTATCTTATGAGCTAGGAGCCGAATTATATAAATCTTTTAAAGAAAAAGGAGTAGTAACTCATATATTAAAAGGAAATAGAGTATCTGGAATTCCAGGAGATAGTCCTCAAAGTTTATATTCAGAAGGGAAAAGTACATTAGTAGTTAGAGTAAGAAAAAAAGGTGAATTTCAAACTTGTAAACCATCTGCACATTATCAGTTACCACTAGTATCAGGTTGTGCTGGAAAGTGTGAATACTGTTATTTGAATACTAGATTTGGAAACAAACCGTATATAACTGTATATGCTAATATAGATGAAATACTAGAAGAAACAAAAAAATATATAGAGGAAAGAAAACCACAAGTTACTATATTTGAAGGTGCAGCTACTTCTGATCCTATACCTTTAGAAGAATATACTGGAATGCTTGCTAAGACGATAGAATTTATAGGGAAGGAGGAATATGCTAAATTTAGATTTGTTACTAAGTTTGATACAATAGATAGTTTACTAGGTTTAAATCATAATGGAAAAACCACTATTAGATTCAGTATAAATACAGAAAGGGTAATAAAAACTTATGAACATGGAACTGTAGATTTATACAAAAGAATAGAGGCTTCTAAAAAAATTATAAGTAATGGATATAACCTAGGGTTCATAATAGGTCCAGTGATATTGTATGAAGGTTGGAAAAAAGAATATTTATTTATGCTACATGAACTAAGAAAAATTCTGAAAGGTTATGAAAGTGAGAAAATTCACTTTGAGGTAATATCACATAGATTTACTACAGCTGCAAAAAATAAGATAATCGAGATATTTCCTAAAACTACTTTACCTATGGTAGAAGAAGAAAGAAAATTCAAGTACGGACAATTTGGATATGGTAAGTATTTATATAAACAGGAGGAATTAAATGAAATGAAGGAGTTTTTTCAAAATAATATAAGCAGTCTTTTCCCAAGTAGTGAAGTTGACTATATTATTTAGAAACTCTATTTGTTTATCGGGTAAAGATATTGACAATGACATCTAATTTGTTTATAATAATACATGAATATTAATAAATATTAAAAAATAAATATTAACTATAACGATTTATAGAATGCATAAATAGTATTATAATAGTATATAGATAAAAAATTATATTTATAAGATTAGCGAATAGCTATATCATTTAAAGAAAGTCAATATTAAATGGAGATAATGGGGAGGAGACTTAAAATGAAAGAAAAAGTTGTATTAGCATATTCAGGAGGACTGGATACTTCAATAGTAATACCTTGGTTAAAAGAAAACTATAATATGGAAATAATAGCAGCTTGTATAAACGTTGGACAAGATGACGATATGGATAAAGTAAGAGAAAAGGCAATAGAGTCAGGAGCATCTAAAATATATATAGAAGATGTTAAAGAAGAGTTTGTGAAAGATTATGTGTTTAAAGCTATAAAAGCAAATGCAGTTTATGAAGATAAGTATTTAATGGGAACAGCTGTAGCAAGACCACTTATAGCTAAAAAGTTAGTTGAAATAGCTCATAAAGAAGGGGCAAAATATATTTGTCATGGATGTACTGGTAAAGGAAATGACCAAGTAAGATTCGAAGCTGGAATAGCATCTATAGACTCAAGTATACAAATTATAGCACCTTGGAGAATTTGGGATATAAGCTCAAGAGAAGATGCGATAGATTATGCAAATCAAAAAGGAATATCAGTTCCAGTAACAAAAGAAAAAATTTACTCAAGAGATATGAACTTAATGCACATAAGCCATGAGGGTGGACACTTAGAAGATCCTAAAAATGAGCATAAAGCAGAAGAATTATACTTAATGACTAAAACATTAGAGCAAGCTAAAGATGAACCAACTTATATAGAATTACATTTTGAAAAAGGAGTTCCTACAAAATTAGATGGAAAAGCAATGTCACCAGCTGAGCTTCTAGGTGAGCTAAACAGAATTGGTGGAGAAAACGGTGTAGGTATAGTAGATATATTAGAGAATAGATTAGTAGGAATGAAATCAAGAGGAGTATATGAGTCACCAGGAGCTACAATATTAATGGAAGCTCATAAGGACTTAGAAAAATTAACTTTAGATAAAATGACATATCACTTTAAACAAACTGTAGCTATAAAATACGGAGAACTTGTTTACGATGGATTATGGTTCAGTCAACTTAAGGAAGCACTAGATGCATTCATAGATTCAACACAAGAAACTGTTACAGGTTGGATAAAATTAAAACTTTATAAAGGAAATATAATGATAGCTGGAATGGATTCACCTAATGCACTATATGATGAACAAATATCATCATTTGGAGCGAGTGATCTTTACGACCATAAAGATGCTGATGGATTTATAAAATTATTTACATTACCATTAAAAATAAGATCTATGGCTAAAAACAAATAAATTAGGCGGTGTATTTTATGAAACTTTGGGGTGGAAGATTCCAAAAAGAAGAAAACAAACTAATGGAAGACTTCAACAGCTCTCTTCCATTTGATAAAAGACTATATAAGCAAGATATAACAGGAAGTATAGCTCATGTACAGATGCTTGCTAAAAGTGGAATACTGACAGAAGTTGAAAAAGAGCAGATCATGTCTGGACTTGAAACTATACTTAAGGATATAGAAGAAGGTAAGCTTTTAATAGAGGGAAGCGAAGATATTCATACATTTGTAGAGTCAAACCTTATTCAAAGAATAGGAGATGTGGGAAAAAAACTACACACTTCTAGAAGTAGAAATGACCAAGTGGCACTAGATATGAGAATGTTTGCTAAAGAAAATGGTCAAATGGTAGCAGATATGTTAGAAGATCTAGGTGAAACTATAAAAAGATTAGGTGAAGAAAATAACTATCTAATGCCAGGATATACTCATTTACAAAGAGCACAAGTAGTTACATTTAAACACCACATGATGGCTTATAATAGTATGTTTGGAAGAGATAAAAAAAGACTTTTAAATTGTTTAGATATTTTAGACGAGTCACCACTAGGGTGTGGAGCATTAGCTGGAACTACTCACTCTATAGATAGAGCATATACAGCAGAAAAATTAGGATTTAAAAAACCAGTAGATAATTTTATGGATGGGGTAAGTGACAGAGATTATTTACTAGAAATGCTTTCATCATTTTCAATTATAATGATGCACTTAAGTAGATTAAGTGAAGAACTTATAATATGGAGTAGTCAAGAATTTAGATTTGTCCAAATAGATGATGCTTATGCAACTGGAAGCAGCATAATGCCACAAAAGAAAAACCCAGATGCAGCTGAGCTTATAAGAGGAAAAACAGGTAGAGTATATGGTGCACTTATGGGAATGCTTACTACTATGAAAGGTATACCTTTAGCATATAACAAAGATATGCAAGAGGATAAGCAACAGTTTTTTGATGCACTAGATACAGTTACAGCTTGTTTATCTATAATGAACGAAATGCTGAAAACACTAAAAGTAAATAAAGATGTTTTAAGAAGTGCAGTAAAAGCAGGTTTCTTAAATGCGACAGAAGTGGCAGATTATTTAGTAAATAAAGGTGTAGCGTTTAGAGATGCTCATAAAATAGTAGGAGAAATAGTTATATTATGTGAATCTAAAGGTGTGGCTATAGAAGATTTATCTTTAGAAGAATTAAATGGAGTAGATCCTAACTTTACAGAAGACATATATGATTTCATAGATTATGATCAAGTTTTTAATAAAGGTATAAAAAGAGAATTATTATAAATAAAAAGCAGTTATATTTATCAAAAAGGATAAATATAACTGTTTTTTATTTGAAATAACAGTAAAAATACGACTACAAAATATGCTATAATATAAGCTGTACAGAAAGAAGGTGCAGAAATTTGATTGGAATAAAAGACAAGATAGTGTTTATCCTGATTTGTATAGTTTTGGGGGTAATACTTTCTATCCAATTTAAAACAGTGGTAAGCACAGTTGGAGAAGGTGTTAATCCAAATCAAAGGGGAAAGCAATTATCATTAGAATATGAAAAGCTACAAGATCAAAAAGAAGAATTAAAAAGTAAACTAGATGATGTAGAAAAAGAAATAAAAAAGCACGTAGATATTGAAAAGGATAAAGATGCTCATGTTGAAAAATTATATAGTGAATTAGAAAAATATAAGATGTTTGTTGGATACAGTACCATAAAAGGGCCAGGAATTAGTATAGAAATAAATGAGCCATCTATGCAAATGAAAATGGGAGAAGAAAGTAGTATACTAATTGCAAACTATGATCTTATATTACAATTAATAAGCAGATTAAATGACTTAGGAGCAGAAGCTATATCTATAAATGATCAAAGATATACTAACTACACTAGCTTACAGCCAGATGTTAATCGTATAAAGATAAATGGCATATCAGTTTCACCACCATTTATAATTAATGTAATAGGAAATGCTGAGGAACTTCAAAGAGGATTAAAGGTTAAAGGAAATGTAATGTGGGATATGGAGCATAGATACTTATATGGTGTTAAAATTAAAGAATCTGGAAATATAATCATACCTAAGTATACAAAAATAGAAAAACTAAAGTATGCTAAGCCTAGCAAAGGTAATAACTAATAATAAAGTATAAAAAGAAAAAATTCTTTTTATACTTTATTATTTTAAGGTTAAACTATGTTTAACTGGAGGTATGAAAATGAAAAAGATATTAATAATGATAGTTGTGTTATCCGTTATCGCAACTTCTTGCAACAATAAACAGAATAAAAAGATAAAACAAAATGAGCTAAATGAAGAAAATAAAAAACTGGTAGAAGATATAAGAAATTATACTGGGCAAGAATTAGAGCCTAATGTAAACTATATTCCAATAAAAGATGATAATAGAATTACTAAAAATATGGTTAAAAATATTTATGACATAACATTAAATAAGTTAAAGAATTTCGATAAAAACACTCTAACAGGAAAATTAAATTATCTAAGATTAGTAGAAGTATATGATACACAAATACCAAATAATATAAATGTAGATATACTATATGATAAATATAATATACCTTTTGACTATATGCTCATAACTAGCCAAGATGGACAAATTTATGAGAAACCTAATACTAATTCTAGTATTGCATATAAAGCAGAGTATCTATCTAAGATAAAGCTAGAAGGAAAATTAATTGGAGACGATAATAAAGAATGGTATATAGTATCTTGGACAGAAGATAATGATACTTTATATGGATATGCACCAACAAGCATAGGAGAATTTAGAACCTTCAAATTTCAAAAAATGATAGAGGAAATAGAAAGACTAGATCAAGAGATGGCTATTATGAATTACGGGTATATTTCTAACTATAAAAATAAAAATGGAACAGCACCATTATTAAATGGAGAGTCTATAGATCAATATGGAATACAAGCATATCAAAGTGCTGACGCATACCCTAATCTAGAAAATAGAAGTGAATTTAGATATATTCCAGATGGAATGATAGTATTTATATTAGAGGAAAAAGGAGATTTTTATAAAGTATCCAATTTTGAATATGAAGGTGAGTATTGGGTACACAAGAAATATGTGTCTTTTGAAAATAACATATCTAGTCTGACAAAAGCAGTTGTTATAGATACTACTAATCAAAATGAAGCTGTATTTGAAAAGAGAGATAATGTATGGACTATAATTTCATATACTCTAGCAACTACTGGAGCAAAAGAAAAATATAAATATGAAACTCCTAAAGGAAGATTCAAGGTTCAAGAGAAAAGAGATAAGTTCTACTATATAAATGATGAAACTAAGGAATTAGCTGGATATGGCCCTTATGGCACTAGATTTACAGCTGGAGCATATATACATGGAGTACCAATAGATTTTCAAAAGAAAGATGGTAAAAATATAGACCCAGGTATGAAAGAATACTTAGCTACCATAGGAACTACTCCAAGGTCTCATAAGTGTGTTAGAAACTATACTAGTCATGCTAAATTTGTATATGATTGGGCAGATCTTACAAGTACATCAGTTATAGTTATAGATTAGGTTAAAAAATAAATTAATATAAAAATAAAAATAAGTATAGCACATTTAAATATATGTGTTATAATGTATAATATAATAATTCGAAAAAGGGGAGATATTATGGCTTTCAAATATATAAAATGGTTTGATGAAGTAGATAAAGAAGATATACCACTAGTAGGTGGTAAAGGAGCAAACTTAGGAGAGTTAACTACAAAAGGTGTAAAAGTTCCTCCAGGATTTTGCGTTACTGCATCAGCATATTCAGATTTTATAGAAAAAGCAAACTTACAAGATAAAATATTAGACATACTAAAAGATTTAGATACAGAAGATACTACTGAATTAGAAACAAAAAGTGCAGAAGTAAGAATGTTAATAATACAAGCAGAAATCCCTGAAGACATTAAAAAAGACATAATAGATGCTTATGAAGAATTTAGTAAAAAAGTAAATGTTAAAGATCCAGAAGTAGCTATCAGAAGTTCAGCTACAGCAGAAGATTTACCAGATGCATCTTTTGCAGGACAACAAGATACTTACTTACACATAAATGGAACAGAAGAAGTTATAACTCATATAAAAAGATGCTGGGCATCACTTTGGACAGGTAGAGCTATATACTACAGACAAGACCAAGGATTTAAACATGAAGAAGTGGCACTAAGTGTTGTAGTTCAAAAAATGGTAAATAGTAAAGTAGCAGGGGTTATGTTCACTGCAAACCCTATAACAAGTGCTCCAGATGAAATATTAATAAATGCTAGCTGGGGATTAGGAGAAGCTGTAGTATCAGGAATGGTTACTCCAGACGACTTTGTGTTAAGCAAATCTCCACTATCAATAATAGAGAGAAACGTAGCAGAAAAAAATATAATGGTAATAAAAAACAATGATGATGTAGGAACTATAGAAGTTCATGTATCAGAATTCTTAGGTGAAGAATTTGTAAATAAACAATGTTTAACGGATATAGAAGTAGCTGATTTAGCTAGAAATGGTATGGCAATAGAAAACCTATACAAATCACCTCAAGATATAGAGTGGGGACTAGATTCAGATACAGGAGAATTATATATACTACAATCAAGACCAATAACTACTTTAAAAGAGACAAAAGCTCAAGAAACTAATGTTCAAGTAGAAGAATTAAAATCATTAGTTAGAGGATTAGGAGCTTCACCAGGAATCGGTAGTGGTAAAGTTAAAAACATAAAAGATATATCTGAAATAGATAGAATAGAAGATGGAGATATTCTAGTAACTGTTATGACTAACCCAGATATGGTTCCAGCTATGAGAAAAGCAGCTGCTGTAGTTACAGATGAAGGTGGTAGAACTTGTCATGCGGCTATAGTATCTAGAGAGTTAGGAATTCCATGTATAGTAGGAGCTAAAAACGGTAGCGAAATACTTACAGAAGGAATGGAAGTTACAGTAGATTCAACTCGTGGAGTAGTATATGAAGGAATAGTTATGCAACAAAAAGAAAAATCAGCTGAAAAATCTTCTGAATCTACAGTAGGAATAAGTGAAGATATAATAAGCCAACTTACAGCTCCAATAACTGCAACAAAGCTATATATGAACCTTGGAGAGCCATCAATGATAGAAAAATATAAGAACTTACCATTTGATGGAATCGGACTTATGAGAACAGAACTTATATTTAATAATGAAATAGGAGCACATCCTATGTATTTATTAAAGACAGGTCAAGGAGATATACTAATAGAAAAAATGTCTCAAGCTATAACTAAAGTTGCTCAGGAATTATATCCAAGACCATTAGTTGTAAGATTAAGTGACTTTAGAACTAATGAGTTTAGAGGACTTAAAGGTGGAGACGAAGTTGAGCCTATAGAAGCTAACCCAATGATTGGTTGGAGAGGTGTTTCAAGATATATCTCTGAGGAATACGAAGAAGGATTCAGACTAGAGTGTAAAGCTATAAGAAAAGTAAGAGAAGAATTTGGACTATCAAATGTATATGTAATGCTTCCATTTGTAAGAACTACATGGGAACTTATAAAAGTAAAAGAAATAATGGCTAGTGAAGGATTAGTTCAAAGCAATGACTTTAAAATCTGGATAATGGCAGAAGTTCCATCAGTAATATTCCAAGCAGAAGAATTTGCTCAATTAGTAGACGGATTCAGTATAGGAAGTAATGACTTAACACAATTAACTTTAGGAGCAGATAGAGACTCAGGTATATTAAACAGCATGGGATACTTTGATGAAAGAAATCCAGCTATAAAAACAGCTATAAAAATGCTTATAGATGCGGCTCATAAATATGGAAAAACTGTTTCAATCTGTGGTCAAGGTCCATCAACTTACCCAGAATTTGCAGAATTCCTAGTTCAAGCTGGAATAGATAGTATCAGTGTAAATCCAGATACTGTAGCATACACTAGAAGATTAGTAGCTTCAGTTGAACAAAAAATAATATTAAACAAGTTAAGAGGATTATAATATAAAAAAATATAAATTTTAATAGACTACCACTAGGTAGTCTATTAATTTATATAAAAATTTAAAGGAGAATAATTATGAGTAATGTTTATAATATAGAGGAAAAACATTTAATAAAATGTGGAGAACTATTTGTAAAAGCATTTAATGCTAATCCATGGAATGATAATTGGACGGTCGATAATGCTTATAAAAGATTAAAAGATATTTACTCAACTCCTAACTTTATAGGACTAGTATATATAGAAAATGATGAAGTGAAAGGTGCAGTTCTAGGAAACTGTGAAACATGGTATGATGGAACAGACTATAATCTAAAGGAAATATTTATAGATGTAGACCATAAAGGCCGAGGAATTGGAAGTACAATTATTGAAGAATTAGAGTCAAAACTAAATACATTAAATATAAATAAGATTATACTAAATACTTTAAGAGCTAAAGAGGTATCAAATTTCTATATAAAAAATGAGTATAAGGAATTAGAAGATGTAGTTACTATGAGTAAATACATAAAGTAAGAGAACCTCAATTTTGGGAGTTCTCTTATTTTGCATACTTACAAGTCTTAAATAGCTCCTTATTGTGATATAGTAATATAGGCAGTAAATTAAGTGACTAAAGATAATACCTAGAAGGACATATTATGACTTGACATATACGATAAGTAAACGTATACTTATATTTGTAATACATAGTACCTTGTATTACAAAGTACCGTGTTTTATAGAAAGGTAATCAAAGTTTTAATTATTCTAATAGGAGGTATTTACTTTGAATAAGAAAGAGTTCTTAAATAAACTATATATTAGCCTAAGAAATATCACTGAAGCAGAAAAAAGGGAGATAATGGAGGATTACGAAGAGCATTTTAATGTTGGAATAGAGAGAGGCTTAAGTGAGGAAGAGATATCAAAAAAATTAGGAAATCCTGAACATATAGGTAGACAATATAAGTACAATTCTCTGGTAAACAAAGCTGAGGAAAACACAACTCCTTTAAATATAATGAGAGTTTTAATATCTGGTATAGGATTAGGTTTCTTTAATTTAGTATTAGGTCTACCAATTGTAGCTACTATAGTTGCCTTACTTATATCAGGATTAGCAGTGGGGCTATCTATGGGAATCGCAGGAGTTAGTATTTCTATAGCAAGTTTATTAGAGCCGCTAAACTTACCATTCATTAATATGGTATACATTCCAAATATGGCTAGTAGGTTCATGTTATTTTTCTTAGGAATAGGAGTATTTTTATTAAGTATTGCATCTACAATAGGAGTTTTTAAATTAACACAAGTATTCTTCAAAGGCATATTAAAATATATAAAGGCAAATGCAAAAATAATTACAGGATAAGCAGCTAAAAATCTCGCTTAATGGAGAGGATGAAAATCATTGAACTCACAATTTAAAAAGGGAGTCTTAGAACTATGCGTTTTGTGTGCTCTTTCTCAAAAAGACTGTTATGGATATGAGCTAGTTGAGACTATATCTGAAAATATACAAATATCAGAGGGTACAATCTATCCACTATTAAGGAAACTAGTGAAAGAAGAGTATTGTACAACATACTTGAAAGAATCTCAAGAGGGGCCGCCTAGAAAATATTACACTCTCACAGAACTAGGAGTAGAAACAAAGAACAAACTAATAAAAGAGTGGTACGAATTTATAGATGGAGTAGAAGGAATATTGTCTAAAGTAAAGTAAAAGGAGTGATGAATTTATGGAAATTAAAAGGATAGTTATAGTATGTATTATAGTAGGATTGATATCTATCTTAATAGCAGGTGCACTGTACTTGATGGGAGGATATAAAATCTTCAATACTCAGGATAACTATAGTATTGAGACTAAAGGTAGAAAAATAGCTAAAGAAGAATCTATAGAAAATGTAGAATCGATAAAGATAAAAGCTAGTATATCAAATGTTTACTTTCAGTATAGTGATGAGGACATCTTAAAACTAGAACTTATAAACCCTCTTAAAAAGTCAGAGGATCCAATTATAATAAATAATATTAATAATACTTTAACAGTAGATATCAATAAAGTTAATAAAGGGCTAAATTTGAAAAACGACATAATGAAAGGTAAGGTTGGTTCAACTCTTAAGATATCTATACCTAATAAGTATAAAGGTGATATGGATATTACATCAGATATAGGTGAACTTGAAGGGGAATATTCGGGTAAAAATCTAAACTTAAATACAAAACTAGGGGATATAGATGTAAAAATAAATGAAATAGAATCTGGTAAAATAGTTACAGATATAGGAGAAATAAAATTAAAAGTAAATGAAAATAATAACTTAACTTTTGATATAAAGACGAGTGTAGGAGAAATAGAAAATAAATTAAGAAGTACTAAACTTAACAGCTCTGATAATAGTTTTCCTGGAATGTCACAAAAAATGAACTTTGACATGAATGAAGGTGGAAGTTTAATAAAGTTAGAATCTAGATTAGGAGATATAGAGGTATATAACTAATATTAGTATAAAAAACAGACTAGATATTTAAGTTTATCTAGTCTGTTTTACTTTTCTAATAATGAGAACCCTATTCGTGTAAATCACCTAAAATCCTGCGATAACTCCACCTTTAAAGTTTTCTTCTATATACTTTTTGATTTTATCTGATTGTAATGCTTTTAAAAGAGCTTGAAGTTCTGGTCTGTTTTCATCACCTTTTCTTATAGCAATGATATTACCATAAGGAGAACTATTTTCTTCTAATATTAAAGCATCTTTCTGAGGATCAAATCCAGCTTCTAATGCATAGTTTCCATTTATAACAGATATATCAACGTCTTTTAAAGTTCTAGGAAGTGAAGCTGAATCTAACGCTTCAAATTTTAAGTTTTTAGGATTTTCCACTATATCTTTTTCAGTAGCATTAAAGCCAGCATCTTTTTTTAATTTTATTAGTCCATTCTTTTCAAGAATTAAAAGAGCTCTAGCTCCATTAGTAGCATCTGCTGGTATAGTTACAGTAGAGCCATTCTTAAGTTCATCTATTGATTTAATTTTCTCAGAGTATACTCCCATTGGCTCAAGGTGGATAGAACCTAACGATACTAAATTAGTACCTTTCTCTTTGTTGAAGTTTTCTAAGTAAGGTAGATGTTGAAAGAAATTAGCATCTAACTGTTTATCATTTACTACTAAATTAGGTTGAACATAGTCACTAAATTCTTTTACTTCTAAAGTAATGCCTTCTTTTTCCAAATCTTCCTTAACTAAAGCTAACATTTTTGCATGAGGTTCAGGAGACGCTCCTACTTTTAAAGTGATTTTTTCAGTTTTATTTTGTTCAGCAATATTACCATTATCTTTTGACTGATCTGCTTGTTTTTGGCATCCTGCTAATGCCAGAGAAGATACAAGTATAAGAACAAGCAATAAAATACCTAGTGATTTTTTCATTTATAAATCCTCCTTTTGAATTGTTTATTTTATATAAAAAATTTATCTTCTTTTGTTAATGGCAAAAACTACTTGATTGCCTATAAACTGAACTACTTGGACTAGAACTATTATGAGTATAACAGATGCAGCCATTATATTTGGATCAAACCTATGATATCCATATCTCATTGCTAAGTCTCCAAGACCGCCTCCTCCTATAGTACCAGCCATAGCAGAATATCCAATTAAGTTTATAATAGTAAGAGTTATATTAGAAACTATTGAAGGCATAGCCTCAGGAATCAACACTTTAAATATTATTTCCAAATTTGTAGAGCCCATAGCTAAAGCAGCTTCGACTATTCCACCATCAACTTCTCTTAGAGAACTTTCAATAACTCTAGCAACAAAAGGTGCAGCAGCAATAGATAGTGGAACTATAGTTGCTGTAGTTCCTATAGTAGTTCCCACTATAAGACGTGCTAATGGAAACAGCAGTATCATAAGTATTAAAAATGGGAAAGATCTACTTATATTTACTACAGTACCTAATATAGAATTTAAAATAGGTTTTTCCCACAAACCATCTTTTTCAGTAATGATTAACAATATACCTAGGGGTAGCCCTAATAATACTGATACAATAGTTGAAACGGATACCATATATAAAGTTTCCCAAAGTGAAGGTAATAGTAATTCTAGTAAACTATCCATTCCATATCACCTCCAGCGAAATATCATGGCTTTCTAGCCAACTCAATGCTTCATGAACTTTATTATCATCACCAGTAATTTGTATAGTTAAATTTCCTATACAAGTGCTCATGAGTTCATTTATATCTCCATCAATTATATTAATATCTACCTCAAAGTTTCTAATTAAGTTAGACAATATAGGTTCTTTTGCAGATTCACCTAAGTAACTAAGTTTAACAACTTTGGAGCCAGGTATCTCAGGGAATACTAATTCACTTTTACTGCTTGGCTCTATATGAGAGATAAAAGCTTTAGCAGTAGCTGTTTTAGGTCTAGAAAACACTTCTTCTACAGTATCTAGCTCTATGATTTTACCATTTTCTATAATAGCGACTCTATTACATATCTCACGAATAACTTCCATTTGATGAGTTATTAAAACTATAGTAAGTTTAAACTTATCTTGTATTTCTTTAAGAAGATTTAATATAGATTTAGTAGTTTGAGGATCAAGTGCTGAAGTAGCTTCATCACATAGTAAAACCTTAGGATTGCTAGCCAAAGCTCTAGCTATAGCAACTCTTTGCTTCTGTCCACCACTTAATTGTGAAGGATATGAACTAGACTTGTCCGACAAACCTACTAATGATAGTAGCTCTACAACTCTTTCTTTTATTGCCTTTTTATTTAACCCCAATATTTCCAATGGAAAAGCTATGTTATCAAACACAGTTCTAGAACTCAAAAGGTTGAAATGTTGAAATATCATTCCAACTTCTTTTCTAAGATTTCTTAGCTGACTTTTGTTTAACTCAGTTATATCAATTCCATCTATTATTATAGAACCACTAGTAGGCTCTTCTAATCTATTTAAAGTTCTAATGAGTGTAGACTTTCCAGCACCACTTAGACCTATAACTCCAAAAATTTCACCTTTAGATATCTCTAGATTTATATTTTTTAAAGCTTCTAGTGTAGTGTTATTAGATTTATAAACTTTATTTAGATCCTTTATAGTTATCATTATAAGTTCACCAACTCCTTGTACTAAAAAACCTCTTCACTAAGAAGAGATAAAAGCTTTGTATCTATTTATTTTAAGGTGATACCAGTAAATTGTCAAGGTGATTTATCTAAAAAACATACAATTCATATATGAATACATGGATTAATGTAAAAATACGCTATTAAAGCATAAAAATAAAAAGAATGGTTATAAATAAAAATAAGTGGGACATAATACTAAAAGAAGAAAATATATCAACACTAAGGAGGATAAACATGAGTTTAAAAAATCCAGTAAGTTTAAGTCAAATCAATCAAAAAGAACTACTAACTGTGCAAGACATAGTATCATCACATCAATTAATATCTAAAAAATTAGGTGACTACGCTAATCAATGCCAAGATGCTCAGTTAAAACAAATTTTTCAACAAGCTTCACAAGAAGCGAGCACTACTGCTCAAAACTTAATTCAATCATTATAATAGGAGGTTTTAGAATATGAGTATGCAAGAAAAAGACATCTTAATAGATGCATTATCGACTACAAAATCTAGTTTAGGAATATACAATATGGCTATAATGGAAACATCAAATATGCAACTTAGAAATACATTACAACAATTAAGAGATGGAGCAGAACAGTTCCAATATCAACTATATCAAATAGCTGAACAAAAAGGATATTATCAAGCTCCACAAGCAGCTAGTCAGCAAGAGTTACAACAAGCTAAAACTAGCTTATTACAAGGATAATAAGAATTAATTTAAGGTATTGATTTTTAAAAATACTTATGATAAGATACTTAAAAAGAACCTTTAATTCTGATCCAGAGAGGTCAGGAAGGAAGATATATCGGTTGTTTAATTAAGTATCTAAAACTAATACTACTAGCACTTCTGTGTATAGTTGTATACGATAGAGCCTTCCTGTAACTAGGGAAGGCTTTTTTTATACCTTTTAAAACAGTCCAGTGAGACTTAAAAGGAGGAAAACAATATGATAAAAGGAAGACATCTTATAGAACCTATGGATTTTACAATAGAAGAACTAGAAGAAATATTTGAAGTTGCAGATGATATCATAAAGAACCCAGAAAAATATACTGATATTTGTAAGGGAAAGATATTGGCAACTCTTTTTTATGAGCCTAGTACAAGGACGAGACTTAGTTTTGAATCAGCTATGTTAAGACTAGGAGGAAATATAATTGGGTTTTCAGATGCAAACTCAAGTTCAGTGTCTAAGGGAGAAAGTATAGCAGATACTATAAGAACAGTAAGTTGCTATGCAGATATAGCTGCTATAAGACATCCTAAAGAAGGAGCTCCAAAAGTAGCATCATTTTATTCAAACATACCTGTAATAAATGCTGGAGATGGTGGACATCAGCATCCTACACAAACACTTACAGACCTTCTAACTATAAGAACCATAAAAGGATCTTGCAATAACCTAACTATAGGACTTTGTGGTGACTTAAGATTTGGAAGAACTGTACATTCACTTATAAAAGCTATGTCTCGATATGAAAATATAAAGTTTATACTAATTTCACCAAATGAACTTAAAATACCAGAATATATAAAAAGCGAAGTGTTAAGAAAAAATAATATAGAATTTGAAGAAGTGGAAAGCTTAGAAGATAGCATAAACAAATTGGACATACTATACATGACTAGAGTTCAAAAAGAAAGATTTTTTAACGAAGAGGACTACGTAAGACTTAAGGATAGCTATATACTAGATAGTGAAAAAATGGCTAAGGCGAAGGATGACATGATAGTACTTCATCCATTACCGAGAGTTAATGAGATATCATACGAAATAGATAATGATCCTAGAGCATACTATTTCAAACAAGCGAAACTTGGTATGTATGTGAGAATGGCACTAATGGTAAAGTTACTGGGGGTGTGCTAATTGGTTTCTATAAATAGTATAAAGAAGGGTATAGTAATAGATCATATAAAAGCTGGATACGGTATAAAAATATATAATTATTTAGGACTGGATAAAGTAGATTTTACAGTAGCACTTATAAAGAATGCCGTTAGTGATAAAAGAGATAAAAAAGATATAATAAAAATTGAAAATGTTATGGATATGGATTTTACAGTATTAGGACTTATAGATCCTAATCTTACTATAAACATAATAGAAGACGAAGTCATAAAAGAAAAGATAAAATTGAAGATACCTGAAAGAGTAGATGATGTTATAAAGTGTAAGAATCCTAGATGTATAACTTCAGTTGAAAAATATATAACACATACTTTTTTCTTAGTAGACGAGGAAAGGGGACAATATAGATGTCAGTATTGCGATGAAATATATACTTTTCCAGAATTATAAGGGGGATTTAAAATGGACTTACTTATAAAGAATGCTAGAATAATAGATTCATCTCAAGATTTTAAGGGTGATGTATATATAAAAGATGGAATTATAGATAAAATAGGTAAAGATATAAATATAAACTGTGAAGTAGTAGATGCTAAAGGGCTAATATTAATGCCCTCGTTTATAGACTTACATGTACACTTTAGGGAACCGGGATATGAATATAAAGAAGATATAAGAACTGGAAGTTTGTCAGCACTAAGAGGTGGATATACAACAGTTAATTTAATGGGAAACACAAATCCAATATGCAGTACAAAAGAAACAGTAGACTATGTATTAAAAACATCTGAAGAAGTAGGTCTTATAGACATACACCAAACAGTATCTATGACAAGAGATTTTGATGGAGAAGATATAAGTCATTTAGATAATATACCAGACTATGTAAAGTTCATATCAGATGATGGTAAGGGTGTTAAAAACAATAAAGTAATGCTAGATATAATGATAAAATCAAAAGAAAAAGATTTAGTGAATATATCACATGCAGAGGACGAAGACATAACACCATTCTGTACAAGATTATCAGAAAATATCATTACATCTAGAGACATAGAGCTAGCGAAGTATACAGGGGCAAGACTTCATATGGCTCATGTAAGTACAATAGAAGCTATGAAATATATAATAGAAGCTAAAAGAAGTGGTGCAAATGTAACCTGCGAAGTAGCCCCACATCATATAGCATTAACAAATGAAGTAGAATACAGAGTAAATCCACCACTAAGAGAAAAAGAGGATGTAGAATTTTTGATAGATTGTATAAAAAATAACTGGGTAGATATGATAGCAACAGATCATGCTCCACATTCAGAAGAAGACAAGAAAAATGGAGCACCAGGTATGGTTGGACTAGAAACTGCATTTTCAGTATGTCTTACTAAATTAGTAAAAGAGGGACATATAGGTTTAAATAAATTATCAGAATTAATGAGTAAAAACCCAGCTAAACTTATGAAAGTAAATAAAGGCGAGATAAAAATAGGGTTAGATGGAGATTTAGTTTTAGTAGATATAGATAAAAAAATAAAGGTAAATCCAGAAGAATTTGCATCAAAGGGTAGAAACACAGTATTTAAAGATATGGAGTTTTTCGGAAGTGTAGAAAAGACTATAGTAAAAGGGAAAGTGCTATATTCGAGATAAACTAAAAGAGGAGGATTTACAACTTATGATTATAGATAAATTATTTGAAGCAGTAGAAAAGAAGGGACACGTATGTGTAGGGCTAGATACTGATATAAGTTATATACCAGAAGGTCTTTTTAAAAAATTCAACTCAATATCAGATGCGATATTTGAATATAACAGAAAAATAATAGATGCAACACTAGATGCATCATCTTGTTTCAAAGTTCAAATAGCATACTATGAAGCTTATGGACTAGAGGGAATAATAGCTTACAAAAAAACACTAGAATACTTAAGATCTAAAGAAACTATTATAATAGCGGATATAAAACGTGGAGACATATCTAAAACAGCAGAAATGTATGCTAAAGGGCACTTTGAAGGAGACTTTGAAAGTGACTTTATAACACTTAGTCCATACATGGGAATAGACAGTATAGAGCCATATTTAGAGTATGTAAAAAACAATGAAAAGGGGCTATTTCCCCTAATCAGAACATCAAATCAAGGTGCAAAAGATATACAGTATATAAAAGATGAGAACGGAGAAAGAATATTTAACGTGGTTGGAAAGAAGATTCAACAACTTGGGGACAAATATCTAGGAAACTGTGGATATAGTTCAATTGGTGGAGTAGTAGGATGTACTCATAGAGAAGAAGCTGTGGAAATAAGAAATACATTAGATAGAATGTTTTTCTTAATACCAGGATATGGAGCGCAAGGTGGAGCAGCAGAAGACGTAAAAGCACTTTTAAAAGATGGAAATGGTGGAGTAGTAAATTCATCTAGAGGGATACTATTAGCATATAAAAAGCATGAAGATGGAGCAGAAAAATTCGATATATATGCAAGAGAAGAAGCTATAAGCATGAGGGAGGCAATTAGAAATGTCATCTAAATATACAAAAGCAAGAGTTATAGAGAATATAGAAATAGCTAAAAATATATTTAAAATGACTATAGAAGGCGACTATTCAAAAGACAAAGCAGGACAATTTTATATGTTAAGAGCATGGGGAATAGAGCCCTTTCTTTCAAGACCAATAAGTATCCATGATGCAAATGAAAGCGGAATAGAGTTTCTTTATGAGGTTAGGGGTGAAGGAACTAGAATCTTTAGTGAACTTGAAAATGGAGACTATATAGAATTGCTAGGACCAGTTGGAAATGGATTTTATATTGAGAATATAAGTGGAAAAGTGGCAATAGTAACTGGTGGAATAGGGATAGCACCAATGTATATGACTGCTAAAAAACTTAAAGAAAAAGGTGTAGAAGTAGATTTTTATGCAGGATTTAGAGATGAAGTATATTCACTAGACTATGTAAAAGATTATGTAAAAGAAGTTAGCATTTGTACAGACTCAGGTTGTGTGGGACATAAAGGACTTGTAATAGATGTATTCGATCCTAAAAAATATGATGTAGTATTATCATGTGGACCAACACCTATGATGGAAAGAGTAGCGAAAATGTGTGATGAAGTAGGAACTTTAAGCTATGTTTCACTAGAGAGTCATATGGCTTGTGGAGTTGGAGCTTGTTTAGGTTGTACTTGTGATACTAAAGAAGGTAAAAAAGAGTATGTAAAGAAGGCCCAGTTTTCTTAGGAAAGGATGTGTTTGTAGATGCTTAAGGTAAATATCTGTGGAGTAGAACTTAAAAATCCTGTGATTACGGCTTCTGGGACTTTTGGATTTGGAGAGGAATATAACGAGTACTATGATGTATCTAAGCTTGGAGGGATATCTACAAAAGGTCTTACTATAAACCCTAAAGCAGGTAATGACGGAATTAGAATTCATGAAGTAACTGGAGGGCTTATAAACAGCATAGGACTTCAAAATCCAGGAATAGATGAATTTATAAACAGAGAATATCCTAAGATGAAAAAATTAGGGACAGTAACTCTAGCTAACTTAGGTGGAGGAACTATAGAAGATTATTTAGCAGGTATAGAAAAATTAAATAAAACAGATATAGAACTTATAGAGTTAAACATATCATGTCCAAACGTTAAATCAGGTGGTATGGCATTTGGTATACAGTCCAACGTAGCATATGATGTAGTTAAAAAAGTAAAAGAAGTAGCTGAAAAGCCAGTAATAGTAAAGCTTTCACCAAATGCAGAAGATATAGTAGATATGGCAGTAAAATGTGTAGAAGGTGGAGCAGATGGACTTTCACTAGTAAATACTTTTAAAGCTATAGCTATAGATATAAGAAAAAGAAAACCTGTATTTAACAATGTATTTGCAGGACTTTCAGGACCATGTATAAAGCCAATAGCACTAAGAATGGTTTATGAAGTAGCAGGAGCAGTGGATGTTCCTATAATAGGAATGGGTGGAATAATGAATTGGCAAGATGCTGTAGAGTTCATAATGGCAGGTGCTGATGCTATACAAGTAGGAAGTGCAAACTTTGCAAGACCAGATGTTGCAATAGAGATAATAGATGGAATAGAGAAGTTCATGATAGAAGAAGGAATAAAATCATTAGATGAAATTAAGGGAATAGCTAGATAAACAGAGAACCAAAGTGAGAAATATATACTGGGAGGAGAATATAAATGAGCGATAAAGTAATAGAAATATTTAAAGAGGTAGAAGCATTATTAGAGGGACATTTTTTACTATCATCAGGAAAGCACAGCAATAGATACGTTCAATGTGCGAAGTTATTACAATATCCGGATAAAGCGGCGGAAGTACTTAAAATAGCAGTAGAAAAAATAAAAGACCTAGGTATAGATCTAGTGGTAGGACCAGCTATGGGTGGAGTAGTAGTATCTTATGAACTAGGAAGACAACTTGGAAAACCAGCTATATTCACTGAAAGAGAAAATGGAGAAATGACTTTAAGAAGAGGGTTCAAAGTGGAACCTGGACAAAAAGTTATAATAGCAGAAGATGTTGTAACTACAGGAAAATCATCTCTTGAAACTATAAAAGTAATAGAAGAAGCAGGCGGAGAAGTAGTAGGAATAGCTTGTTTAGTAGATAGACAAAGCTCAAACATAGACTATCCAATATACAGCTGTATTCAACTAAACATAGAAAGCTTCGATAAAGAAGACTGTCCTCTATGTAAAGAAGGAAAAATAGAAGTAGTAAAACCAGGAAGCAGACAAATAAAAGCATAGGTAAATACTAACAAAAAGTTCTTACAACGGTTAATGTAAGAACTTTTTTTATTTACTAAAAGAGTTCTAGAAAGTATAGATTTATAATTTGCATAGTATATAATTAATTTCAATAATTATGTTTTATATCATAAAACAATTCATGTATAATACTCTATACTGGAGAAAATTATTATTAATAGGAGTTGAAAATATGGAAGAGTATAAAGTAGTTGATTTAAAAAAATTCTCACGTTCGGAATATTATGAATATTTCATGGCAGTAGGTACTACCTTTGAGATGACTGTAAAAATTGATGTAACAAAAGCAGTCAAAAAGTGTAAAGGGGAAGCTTTGAGCTTTTATTCTTATTCAATTTTTAATTTAACAAAGGCAGTGAATACAATTCAAAACTTTAAATATGATATATTAAATGGTCAATTAATTGAATGGGATAAAATTATTCCTACATTTACAAACTTTAATCAAGAGACTAAGATGTTCTATACATTGTGGCTCGATGATATGCCAGATTATCAAACATTCGATAAACAATTTAAGAAAACAGTCCAAACTTACTCATCATCAACTGGTATTTCACCAATGGTAGAAATCCCTAGTAATGTATTTAATATTTCTTCTATTCCTTGGACTCACTTTGAGCAATTTTCATCAAATACGAGTAAAATAGATGACAATTTAAAGCCAATGATTACAACTGGAAAATACGAAGAAATTGATTCAAAGTTATTGTTGCCTGTCACTATTAAGGTTCATCACGCTACAGTAGATGGCTATCATGTAGCTATGTTTTTTGAGCAGTTCCAAAAAGAAATGAATGCGTAAATAAGACTTCAAAATTATATGGAAGTAGTTCTATTGTTTGAGAATGAACTTGAGAAAAGAAGTTTTATAAATTATGTTGAAGAGCATTTGGAACAATACGAAGAAAGAATTTCTCGAAACTTAGAAGATTATAGTTATTTGAGTATTTTCTCTCCAGAAAAAGAGTTAGTTATTAGACGTATTAAGATGTTTCTAAAATGAAACATCTTTTTTGTTATGTTTATCTAAAGAGTTCTAAAAAGTATAGATTTATAATCTATATAGTATATAATTACTTTTAACAATTATTTGTATATTATAAAACAATAAATAAAAGGTATCCACATGTAAGGATAGACATAAAAACCGACTTCAACCATAGGTTTAATATGGATACAGAAGTCAACTACCACTCCATTGTTTTGCAATGGGTATGTATATATACTTTACATATGGAATATATCAATATTTTATCAGAAAGGTGCACCTAAATGAGAGAATTAAAAATAAGTGATATGATCCAAAAATTAAGAAAGTCAAAAAAACTTACGCAAAGTCAGCTAGCAGAATGCGTAGGAGTATCTATTGCAGCAGTATCAAAGTGGGAAAATGGATTATCTTATCCCGATATTACTTTATTACCAAGCTTAGCAGCTATTTTTGAAGTGTCTATAGATAAGTTATTTAGTTACAACTTAAATAGTGATGGAAGTGATATTATTACAAGAATTAAGAAAAATTTTGAAGAGGAAGCCAAGGAGTATGATAGTAGAATACTAAAATTAATACCATGCTATGAACAGATGATAAACGCTATGATATCTGTAATACCATTTGATAAAGATACTAGCATAAATGTTATAGATATTGGAGCTGGAACAGGAAACGTATCTAAGGCGATAAAAGACAGATTTAAAAATTCCAAAATAACTTGTCTTGATATTTCTAAAAATATGATTGGAGTGGCTAAGTTAAAATTAAAGGGATATAGTGATGTGAAGTATGAAATAGAAGACTTTTACTCATATAGTTTTAAAGAAAAATATGATGTAGTTATATCATCACTTTCACTTCACCACTTGTCTACAGACAATGATAAAAAGAATTTCTATAAGAAAATATATGATTTTCTATATGATGAAGGTGTATTTTATAATTTAGATCTTGTTCTGGGAAGTAGTGATATAATACAGAACTTATATATTTCTCAGTGGAAAGAATTTATGTATAAATCTATAAGTAATGAAGAAATAGATAATAAGTTAATGAGAAAATATTATGAAGAAGATAATCCTTCAAAATTAATAGATCAAATTCATTGGCTGGAGAATATAGGATTTAAAAACGTAGATATAATCTTCAAATACTTTAATTATGCTATTTATGGAGGTATGAAGTAAAAAATAGAAGGGAAGTGGAGTATTTTATCATGAAAAAAATAGTCGCATTAACCTTAGTTACAATAGTATTTGGAAGTCTTTTAGTAGCATGTAAGAGTAAAACCGATCTAGTTTCATTTGAAAAAGCTGAGATAAAAAAACCACAAGTAATTAAAATTGCTAGACTAAATGCGGAAGCCGTAAATTTAGTTGCAAAAGAACAGAAATTCTTTGAAAAAGAATTTGAAAAGGATGATATAAAGATAGAATATTCAATATTTGACTCAGGTGCCCCTATAGTAGAGGGCTTTACAGCCGGAAGGATAGACATTTCACTAACAGGAGACCAACCTATATTAAACGGAATAGCAAAAGGGGTTCCGATTAGTATAGTTGGAGCAATTGATGGTGGAGTAAAAAATCAAGGCTTAGTTGTTTCAGAAAAGTCAAATATAAAGGATTTAAAAGATCTAAAAGGAAAGAAAATAGGGTTAGGAATAGGAACAGTAAATCAACACTTACTATCTTTATATCTGGATAAAGCGGGATTAGAAGAGAGTGATGTAAAAATGGTTAATTTAAAACCAGGAGACGGTGTAAATGCATTAATTACAAATGATGTAGATGCAATTATTTCTATAGAACCATTTATTTCACTTGCAGAATCTAAGAATGCTGGAAAGTTACTTTTTGATGGTACTGGATATAAAAGATCAGTAGTTACACTTACTGTCTCAAACGATTTTAGTGAAAAGTATCCTGAAATTACTTCTAGAATTTTGAAGGTATATAACGATACAACTATATGGATTGACGAGAATAAGGAAGAAGCAGCTAAAATTATAGCAAATGAAGCTAAAGTTCCTGAAGAGCTTTTAGTTAAGATTAGTGCAAATAAAAAACCAGGGGTAACTCTATCAGAAGATGATATTAAAGAATTTAATTCAACACTTGTTTTTTTAGAGAAATCTAAGATTGTAGATAGAAAAATAGAAATAGAGTCTGTATTTAACAGAGAGTTTTTTAAAGTAGGATATATACTAAGTTGATCAATAGTTTAAAAATAATAAAGATAAATATTAAAAGTTTAAACTATTAGATTTGAAAGGGGAATTTAAGTTGGCTCAAAATAACACCGCGTTACAAACATATAAAATAAAAAGTAAGTTATCTAAGAAGTTTTTTAGAAAATATACTTTACTGAATAGATTATTGCCAGCCATACTGACTCCTTTAGTAATATTAATAGCATGGGAAATAGCTGTAAAATTGGGATATGTAAAAGTAATAATATTACCTTCGCCTTCTAGTATTTTTAATACACTTATAGCTATGATAAAATCTGGTGAACTTACAAGGCATCTCAGAATAAGTTTATTTAGAGTTTTAGAGGGATTTCTAATTGGATCGATATTAGGGCTAATATTTGGAATAGTTATAGCATTGTTTAAGAAGGTAGAGGAAGCATTAAGCTTTACAATAAGTTTTTTAAGGCCAATTCCAATTATTGCTTGGATACCCGTCCTGATACTTTGGATGGGAATTGATGAAGGTTCTAAAATTGCTGTGATTGCAATAGGTAGCTTCTGGCCAGTATTAATTAATACGATAGATGGTATAAAGTCTGTAGATAAAAAGTATCTTCAAGTTGCAATAGTACTTGAAAAAAGTAAAATTAATACTTTATTCAAAGTAGTGTTACCTTCAGCACTCCCATCTATATTTACAGGAATTAGAGTCGGTATTGGAATAGCGTGGATGTGTGTAGTTGCAGCCGAGCTTGTTGCGGCTGAATCAGGAATAGGGTATCAAATAATGTATTCAAGAGAAATTATGCAGCCTAATCAAATGTTTGCCGGAGTGTTTTCAATAGGACTTGTAGGATTTCTAATTGAAAAAATTATTGGACATATAGAATCTAAGATCTTAAAGTGGAATGTTAATATAAAAAGTTAGGGGTAAGTGTTATGGATAATAATAAAAAGTTAGACTTAACATTAAAAATAAGTAATTTAAGTAAGTATTTCAAAGTTGAAAGTGACAATATACTTGCCCTTGAAAATATTAATCTTACTGTTAAACAGGGGGAGTTCATTTCAATTATAGGTGCAAGTGGATGTGGAAAGAGTACTCTTCTTAAGTTAATATTAGGGCTAGAAAGAGACTATGAAGGGCAAATGCTTTTAGGAGATAAACCTATCAATGGACCAAATGTTGAGAGGGGTGTAGTGTTTCAAGAGGCAAGACTTTTTCCATGGCTTACTGTTGAAGGTAATATAAGCTTTGGACTAAGAGGCAATGTAAGTAAAAAAGACAGAAAAGATATAATAGAACATCATATAGAGTTAGTTGGATTAAATGGATTCCAAAAAGCATATCCTTATCAATTGTCAGGAGGAATGCAACAAAGAGTAAGTATAGCAAGAGCATTAGTGAATAAGCCGAAATTACTTTTGTTAGATGAACCATTTGGAGCACTAGATGCTATGACTCGTATTAGTATGCAACAGGAGATTCTTAGAATATGGGAAAAAGAAAAAACTACTATGATAATGGTTACACATGATATTGATGAAGCTATTAACCTTGGAGATAGGGTAGTTATGATGTCAAATAGACCAGGAACTATTAAAAAAATAGTAGATATTAAGCTTACAAGACCTAGAGATAGTAGTAGTTTAAATTATGTAAGTATAAGAAAGGCCGTTTATGAGAAATTCTTTAAAACAATAGAACCAACTATAGAGTATGAAATATAAGGGGGATTATTATGTTATTAAATGAAAAAAATATAAAGGTAGATCAGCAAACACAAAGGCGTTTAAAAACTGGACTCATCGCTTATGATAAGGAAAAGGCTTTTAATGGATATACTCTTTTTACACCTATTGCTAGTGATGGAACAGTATATTTAATAGATATGGAGGGAAATATTGTTCACAAGTGGCATTTACCATATCCACCGGGACAGTACGGATATATTTTAGAAAATGGAAATCTTTTTTATAATGCTTGGACGCTTCCAGATAGTGATGATAGACGCTTTCCATTTTGGCCACTGTATAAAGGTGGAGCTTTAGTTGAAGTCAACTGGAATAGTGAAGTTGTATGGGAGTATAAAAATACAAATCATAGTCATGATGCTCGTAGGCTTAAAAATGGTAATACAATTTTATTATCTATTGAAAAAGCACCAGAGGGCATAGTTGACAAGATAAAAGGTGGAATTCCCGGAAGTGAGGGAGAAAGTGGGTTTTGGACTGATAGGATTATAGAGATAAATCCTAAAGGAGAGATTGTGTGGGATTGGCACTCTTGGGAACATGTAGATGAGTTATTAGATCATCCTATAACAGATCAAGATTGCAGAGATCATTGGCCAATGGGAAATAGTATAGAGGTAATACCAAGTGGAGATATTTTAGTAAGCTTTAGAAACATAAGTACAGTAGTTATTATTAGTAAAGAAACTGGAAAAGTTATATGGAAACTTGGACATGATGTGGTTTCACAGCAACATGCTCCAACATGGCTAGATAATGGAAATATTCTTATATTCGACAATGGTTCTCAGAGAAAAGCTGATCCATCTATATATTCAAGAGTGATAGAAGTAGATCCTAAAACATCAAAAATTGTTTGGGAATATCAAGATAACCCTAAAACAAACTTCTTTAGTCCATATGTCTCAGGAGCTAGACGATTGCCAAATGGAAATACGCTAATAACTGAAGGTTTTAAAGGAAGATTCTTTGAAGTCACCAAGTCAGGAGAAGTTGTTTGGGAATATATAAATCCATACTTTGTAGAGTATCAAGAAGGTAGGATAGAAAAGAATTTTCTAAATAATCAAGTTTTCAGATCATATCGATATGCGCCGTCAGAATTACCACAAATCTTAAAGTAGAAAGATAAGGATATATTATAGAACCTACTCTATAATGTATCCTTATTTTATATCTTAAATCTAAAATAAGGATAATCCGTAAAACAATGTTGACAAAATAGATGTGTTTACAATATAATAATACAAACAAAACATACTGGAATAGTAGGAATATAAAAGGTGAAACTAACATACACATAAAACTATAGTAATATTCCTTTAGAAATTGTTTTAAGATTTGAAATAATATCAATACTAGGGGGTTAAAACTATGCAAACAGAAGTAATATTGTCTCCGAAGAAAAAAGAAAAGAATGGAGAAGGAGGTAAAACTAAAACAATAAAAAAATATGGTGAGTTTATCAACTATATTGCTCTTCCCATAATCATTTTAGTGGTTTGGTGGCTATTAACAACAAAAGAGCTATTTCCATCAGCCATACTTCCTTCAATTCCAACAGTAGCAAAGTCTTTTATAGCTCAATTGAAATCTGGACAGTTAATTGATGATATAAGTATAAGTCTATTTAGAGTTATTAAAGGATTTCTCATTGCATCTATACTAGGAATAACTCTTGGAGTACTGATGGGGATATCAGCAAAAATTAATCGCTTTTTTACTTTATCACTTAAAGGAATAAGACAAATACCAATGATGGCTTGGATTCCATTAATAATATTATGGGTAGGTATTGGTGAAGCTTCAAAAATAACTATTATAGTGCTAGGAGCATTCTTTCCAGTACTTGTGAACACTATAAGTGGAATACAACAAATTCCGAAAGGATATATTGAAGTTGGTAGAATGTTTA
The DNA here is from genome assembly GCF_000299355.1 of Gottschalkia acidurici 9a. Taxonomy (NCBI): domain Bacteria; kingdom Bacillati; phylum Bacillota; class Tissierellia; order Tissierellales; family Gottschalkiaceae; genus Gottschalkia; species Gottschalkia acidurici. Next base: position 802,828 of record NC_018664.1, read on the forward strand.
GATTAAGTAGATGGGAACTATTTAGAAAGATTTATCTACCATCAGCTATTCCTTCAATATTTGTAGGACTTAAATTAGCATTAGGATTTTCATGGATGATTGTAGTTGCAGCAGAGTTAATATCATCCAGTTCAGGTATAGGGTATAGAATAAATGATGCCCGTAGCTTAATGCAACCCGAAGTGGTCATGGTGGGAATGTTAGTAATAGGATTTATAGGAGTACTAATGGATCTAATACTAGGAGTAATTTCAAGACATATTACTCCGTGGTCACAAACAAAGTAAGGGGGATGGGACAAATGGGTGCAAACAATTTAGTTGTCAAAAGTTTAAACAAGTCATTTAATGTGAACAAAGAAAAAAGGAATATACTAAATGATATAAATCTTGATGTAAAACAAGGTGAGTTTATAAGTATAGTTGGGCATAGCGGGTGTGGTAAAAGTACTTTGCTTAAAATAATTGCAGGACTTTTAGATTATGATTCTGGAGAAGTAACTATTGATAAAGAAGCTATTAGTGAACCTGATACTGATAGAGGAATGGTTTTTCAAGAACACAGGCTATTTCCTTGGCTAACAGTGAAAGAAAATGTATCGCTAGGATTAAAGGATCTTTCAAAAGAAGATAAAGAAAAACTCACGCTAGAGTATTTAGAACTAGTAGGACTAGAAGATTTTAAGGATGCATATCCTCATCAAATATCTGGTGGAATGGCTCAGCGCGCGGCTATTGCAAGGGCATTAGTAAACAAACCTAAGATACTTCTACTAGATGAACCGTTTGGGGCATTAGATGCATTAACAAGAATTCAAATGCAACAAGAAGTTCTAAATATATGGGAAAAAGAGAAAACGACAATGATAATGGTAACTCATGATATTGACGAAGCAATATTTCTAGGAGATAGAGTAGTTATAATGTCTGCTAAAACGGGACAAATTGAAGAGATTCTATCTGTAAAAATTTCAAGACCTAGAAGTAGATCAAGCACGGAATTTTCACAACTAAAGAAAAAAGTATACTCACACTTCTTTAAAGAAGTAGAAATATTGCCGGAATATAATATTTAAAAATTAAAATAGACGGAGTAAAAGGGGGAATAGCTGTGATAAAAAATTTTTTAAGTTTTATTTTAGTAGTATTAATAGGGATTTCAATAACAGCATGTGAAAAAAAGCAAGAAGCTTCTAAGGAAACTACAAAGGCATCGACAGAAGTCAAAGGAGAAAAATTGGTAAGACTCGGCTTCCCGGGATCTCAAAATTTTTTAGGAGGAGTAGCTGGGATTGCACAAGAGAAAAAGTTTTTCGATGAAGAATTAAAAAAAGTAGGATACAAAATAGAGTATGTTCCATTTGCGGCAGCAGGTCCAGCTGTAAATGAAGCTTTAGCAGGAAAGCAAATAGATTTTGCTATATATGCAGATTTTCCAGGAGTAGTTTTGAAGTCAAAAGGTATTGATATTGATCTATTAGGAATAACAGATAATAAAATTCATTCTACAATAGTGATTAAAAATGACTCTAAGATCAGTTCTATCAAGGATTTAAAAGGTAAGAAGATAGGATTTACAAAAGGAACATATATGCAAAAATTTTTAATAGAGATATTAGATAAAAATGGACTTACCACTAATGATGTTGAGCTTATAAATGTAACTACAGATGCAGAATCAGCACTAATAACAGGAAATATAGATGCACTAGTACAAACAGATACACAGGCATTACAATTAACTGTAACTAAAAAGATAGCAAAAGAACTCGATAGTACGCGTAACTATCCTGAACTTAGTGCACAATCAGTTTTTGTAGGAGATCATAAATTTGCTAAGGATAATCCAGAAGTTCCAGTCGCAATACAAAAAGCACTTGTAAAGGCGAGAGAGTATTTTAAAAATAATACTGAGGACAGCTATAAAATCTTAACAAAGTCAGGATTAGACTTAGAGGCTATAAAAAAACAATATGATAGTGAAAGTCCTGAATTTGAGATATTTACTTTAGATATTACACAAGACTCTATTAAAAGACTTGACGAAACACAAAAGTATTTAATAGATCAGGAGTTAATTACAAATAAATTTGATACTGAAAAATGGTCAGATAATTCTTATTATGAAAAAGCTATAAAATAAAAATATAATTTAAAATAGGGGGTATTATTATGGGATTTCCAACAGTTTATCCAACAGGGGTAACGATATATAATCCAGAGAAAAGTTGGAGTGGATATACAATTTTTCAAGCAGCAGGAGAAGGTGCATTGTTAATAGATATGACAGGAAAGGAGATTAACCTATGGAAAGGGTTACATGGATTTCCGAATAAGATTTTGCCAGGTGGATACGTAATAGGAAGTACAGGTGAAAGAAATCCTAAGTATGGTATGCAAGACATGACAGATCTAGTTCAAGTAGATTGGGATGGAAATATTGTTTGGAGATTTAATAAGCTTGAATATATTGAAGATCCGGGAGAGGAACCACAATGGATGGCTAGACAACATCATGATTATCAAAGAGAAGGTAATACTGTAGGATATTATGCACCCGATCAGGAGCCACTAGTTGATGGAGGTAATACATTTATACTTTGCCATGAAAATGTTAAAAATCTGGATATATCAGAAAAGTTGCTTTTAGATGATAAGATTATAGAGGTAACTTGGGATGGCGAAATTGTATGGTCATGGAATGCAAACGAACATTTTCATGAACTAGGATTTGATGAAGCAGCTAAAAATATTATATACCGTGACCCGAATATGAGACCGGCAGGTGGAGGTATGGGAGACTGGTTGCATATAAATTCAATGTCACTACTTGGATCAAACAGATGGTATGATTCAGGTGATGAGCGCTTTCATCCTGATAATATAATATGGGATAGTAGAGAAGCAAATATAATGGCAATTATTGACAAGAAAACAGGGAAGATAGTTTGGAAGCTTGGACCTACATTTGATAATAATGAAGAACTTAAGAAAATAGGATGGATAATTGGTCAACATCATGTGCACTTAATTCCAAAAGGATTGCCTGGAGAAGGTAATATATTAATCTTTGATAATGGTGGTTGGGCAGGTTATGGGTTACCAAATCCAAACTCTCCAACAGGAAGACAAAATGCACGAAGGGACTACTCAAGAGTACTAGAGATTAATCCTATAACTCTTGAAATAGAGTGGCAATATACACCTAGTGAAGCAGGCTTTGTACATCCAGTAGATTCTTATCGCTTCTATAGCCCATTTATAAGTAGTGCACAAAGACTACCAAATGGAAACACTTTAATTACTGAAGGATCAGATGGACGTATTTTTGAAGTAACTAAGGAACATGAAATTGTGTGGGAATATATAAGTCCTTATGAAGGTGATGAAAACTTCAAATTAAACATGGTTTATAGAGCATATAGGGTACCTTATTCTTGGATACCACAGATAGAGTCACCCACTGAAGAAGTTGCTATAGAAAAGGTGGATAAAAAATTCTTCCGCGTACCAGGAGCAGCGGGAATTGGATCTCATAAAGAGACTATAGTAAAAGGTGTAAAGGATTCATATAAAACAGGCGATGGAGCACTATGTGTTTTATCCGACAATGACCTCAAAATAGATTAATTAAATTGTTGTGTTAATTAAAATCTCGAAAGTATTGAAAATACTATATTGATGTTTTATAGCATTAACTATATAGAAACTTAACCTATTAAGTTCAATATAAAAAATTAACTAACACAATAAAGTAAATTAAAATAATAATAAATATAAAAGCTCTTTTCTAAAAAGAATTGATAATAATTCAAAATAGAAAAGAGCTTTTACATTCTACGTAGAAGAGCTTTTAAGACTTCATCAAAAGGCTTATCGCCTATTTCATCTAGAGTTTTTTCAAGTTCAGTTTTTCTTCTAAGAGAACCACCAAGTATAATTTGTATATCTTGATTTCTATCAACAAGAAAAGACTGCACAGTCAATACGTCGGTAAGTAGACCTGAAATAACTAGAATTTGAGCAGGAGTTAAATTTACAAGTTTTTTTCTACATTTCTTTTTATTATTGTTTTTTTATCATCTTTACCATCATCTAATCCGAATTGGCTCATGATTTTTTCCATAAAGGCATCTAAATTTTGTTGTGAAAGCATAAGTAACTCCTCCTAAAGTTATAAGTCTAAGGAATGATAGTTTCAGAAGGAACTGGTTCATCTAAAACTCCTATACCTACTGTCATAAAGATAAATAAAGATACTGCTATAATCAAAAGGATATCATGCTTAGCTTCTTCAGAACTAGCCAATAAAATCCCCCCTTAAATTCACTAGTACAATATTACATTATACTAAATATAATACAGTATTGTTACTAGAAACATTGAAGTAATGTGTCTCAATATTAAGACAAACATGGTAAAAGTTAGAACAAAGGGAGGGAGGCAATATGGGAATAAAATTTATAAAAGAATATATAAAAAATCCTAGAGCTATAGGTGCAATAACTCCAAGTTCAAAATATCTTGCCGAGAAGATGATACAGGGGATAGATTTTAAAAATTGTGAATGCATAGTGGAATATGGACCAGGAACAGGTGTATTTACGGAAAAAATAATTGAAAGTAAAATGAAGGGCACAAAGCTCATATTAATAGAGTTAAATGATGACATGTATAAAATACTTAAGGATAAGTATAAGAGTAATGGAAGCATATATATTATAAACGATTCAGCTGAAAATATAGAGAACTATTTAAGTGCATATGAAATTTCAAAGGTAGACTATATAATATCTGGCTTACCTTTTGCAAGCTTACCACAAGAAATTTCACAAAATATACTCAATAATACTAAAAAAATACTAAGAGATGATGGTAGCTTTATAACGTTTCAATATACACTATTAAAAAAGGATTTAATAAATAATTATTTTAATAAAATAATTATAAAAAGAGAAATTAAGAACATACCACCAGCGTATGTTTTGAAATGTAGTAAATAAAGAAAGCCTCTACTATTATAATAGTAGAGGCTTTTAAATATATAACTTATATCATATCAACCTTATTAAGTATATTGTAAAGAACAACAATACCAAGAAGATATATCACACCTAAAAATCCATAAGCTTTTAATCCAATGAATATAGAACCTAAAATAAGAACAGGATGTATTCCTAAATTTGTAGACATTAACTTAGGTTCTAATACTTGCCTTATTATAGTAATTAATAAGAACATAATAACAAGTCCTATAGCAATGAAACTATTACCAGTTAAATAAAAATATAGAGCCATAGGCATGAGTACAGATCCAACACCTAGAACAGGTAATAAGTCAACAATAGCTGTTAGAAAGCTTAGCATAAGTGCATAATCAATTCCTAATATAGTTAATCCTACAAGGGTTTCAACAAAAGTTAATGATAATATGCAAGCATATGATTTAAAATATCCAAATAACATTTTCTTAGATTCTCTTAATATATGTCTTACCTTGAATCTACCACTAGAAGAAAACACTGAAAGAATTCTAGTTTCTATATTTGGCATGTCTTTTGAGAAAAAGTAAGTTGCTAAAAAAGTTATAAATGCTACCATCAATAGCATAGGAAGACCAACTACAAATGATAGAGCTTTATTCATAACAAATCTAGTTACGTTTAGAGTACTAGAAATAATAGTAGAGATTTGACTATAAAACTTATCAATTAAATTAAAATCAAATTTAGGAAAATCAAATTTATCTAAATAATTTATAAAATTATCTAAATAAACTCCAAGAGTATTGATATCCGGGAGAGATTCTAATAATAGTCTTATCTCGTTTACAACTTTGAATAAAATTGCAGATAAAATAAGCAATAATATTGTATAAACTATAAGCGTAGACAATATAGAGGAAACACTTGAAGATGTCTTTAGCTTCTTTTTTAAGAATCTGTTTAAAGGTTTAGTAAAAATTGATATAGCGAAAGCTAACACAAATGGTAACGTATAAGATAGAGTAGAAAAAAATAAGAAAAATAGTATAGTATAAACCACTAGAAATATAATTGTTTTTTTACTCTTATCTATAAAGATTTGTTTAAACATGCACTCATCCTTTCTCTTATAATTACTTAGTAATTTATTTATCCTAAATTGTATCTAAAACATAATTATATTATAAATTGAGACTTATTTCAGATAAATTTTTAAAGAAAATAAATTAGCAACCTATTTTATAAGTGCCTTAACTAAACTAGCAATTTCTTCATTAGAAATACTGTAGTATATCTCAGTACCATTTCTTTTACCTTCAACGACTCCCGCTGTTCTTAATCTTTGCAAATGTTGAGATATCGTAGATTGTGGAGCATCCAGACAGTTCTGAATGAAACTTACGTTACATTCTCCTTTTTCTAAAAGTCCATTAATTATACATAGTCTAATAGGATGAGCTATAACTTTAAGTAATTCTGCAACTTCACTATATTTCTCAATATTATCAATGCTATTATCCATAATACACTTCCTCTCTAAATTATTTAACCAATTATTCCTATCTATATATTAAAATACATCAATATTATAGTCAACAGCTTAAAGTTCTATAATCCTAATATAAAGAATAAATATATATTATACGCGATCGGATAGAAGAAAAGTTAGTTTAATAGGGGGAATAAAGTGATGAAAACATTATGGGGTAAATATTCATTTATAATTATACTTATGATTATAATATTAGGATTATTTAATCCTAGAATAGCGTTAGTAGGGATAGTATGCATGATAGGACCTATAGTTACATCTTTTCGTAAAGGTAGGTATTGGTGTAAGAATATATGCCCAAGAGGAAATCTTTTAGACAACGTGATGGCTAAAGCTTCTGGTAAGCGAAAAACACCAATGATTCTAAGATCTAATATATTTAGATTAATGATAGTGGGAACTATGCTAACAATATTCGCTATAGGATTAAAACAAGGCTGGGGTAGTACACTGGCTATAGGAATGATACTATATAGAATGATAGTAGTTACGACGTTTATAAGTGTGATAATATCGCTTCTTTATAATCATAGAACTTGGTGTAGTTTTTGTCCTATTGGTAGTATATCTACCTTTATATGGTGGATAAAAAGTCATAAAAAGATTTAATATTATTAAATGTAAGAGATTGTGGAACCAAGAAATAATTTAAAATAAAAAGAATAATTAATGATTATATTAGTAAAAAAGGTTGAATTTAGTTGACTTTAGTATGTAAATAATGTTATATTAATTATAGTTAGAAAATTATAGCAAAATTTAAAGACAAATGAATATAGAATTAGAACAGATGAACTGCAGTTACATTTGGACGCCTTATACTGTAGGGATGTAGTGGCGTAACCGGCTAATGATAAAAAATAGTAATATATTTTTTGTTATTAGCCTTTTTTTGTACCTATATGGCAAATCAAGAAGTATATTTATAGTTCCTAGTATTAAAGTACAGGAAAAGGGTGAGATAATATGCTTCAAAGAAAGAATAGGAAAATAGGAGAACTTTTATTAGAGATAGGACTGATTACTAATAAACAGCTTAAAGAAGCACTTAAAGTTCAGAAAGTAGTAGGTAAAAAGTTAGGTGAAATTCTTAATGACGAGGGAATGGTTAGTGAACAACAGATAATAGAGGTTCTAGAGCTTCAATTAGGAATACCGCATATGGATATAAGTAAGTTCTTTATAAGTCTTGAAGCAACTAAACTTATAGATGAAGTACTAGCTAGAAGATATACTCTAATACCTATATCTAAGACAGAAACAACTTTAGTAGTGGCGATGACAGATCCAACTAATATATTTGCAATAGACGATATAAGAATGTCGACTGAACTAAATATAAAGCCAGTAATATCTACAAAAATACATATATTAAATGCTATAGATCAATATTATGGGACAGAAAATGCTAAAAAGGCATTAAAAGAGTTTGAACAAAAAGACTATATGAAACATCTAGAAGTATTAGATCAAGAAGAATTAGATGAAGTAAATAATGCACCAGTAGTTAAGCTGGTAAACTCCATAATAGGTCAATCAGTAAGGCAAAAAGTAAGTGATATACATATAGAACCATTTGAGAAATACATAAAAATTAGATTAAGAGTAGATGGAGACTTGCAAGAGATTATGACACCATCAAAATCAGTTCATTCAGCTATATTATCAAGAATAAAGATAATGGCTAAGATGAACATAGTGGAAAAGAGGATTCCACAAGATGGAAGAATAGAAATGATAATTGATGGTAGAGCTATAGATATGAGGGTCTCAATAATTCCGACAATTCACGGAGAAAAAGCAGTTATAAGAATATTAGACAGTGAAAGTTTTATGCTAACTAAAAAAGAACTAGGTTTTACAGAGGAGAATTTAAAAAAAATTGATAATTTAATAAAAAACTCTAATGGAATAATACTAGTCACAGGACCTACGGGTAGTGGTAAGAGCACAACACTGTACACAGTCCTAAGAGAATTAAGCGATCCAAGAAGAAATATAATAACAATAGAGGAACCAGTGGAGTTTCAGATAGAAGGCATAAATCAAGTAAATGTAAATCCAAAAGTAGGTATGACATTTGCAAATGCACTAAGATCTATATTAAGACAAGACCCTGACATAATAATGATAGGGGAGATAAGGGATGAGGAAACAGCACAGATAGCAATAAGGGCAGCAATAACTGGACATTTAGTATTAAGTACAATGCATACTAATGACACGTCGTCTACAGTAGCAAGGCTAATAGATATAGGTATAGATTCCTATTTAGTTTCATCATCACTGAAGGGAGTAGTAGCACAAAGATTAGTGAAGCGAATATGTCAAAACTGTAAAATATCTTATAAAGCTAATATGGAAGAAAAAAAGATACTTTCTATAGATGAAGATGAAGACATAATAATACATAAAGGCAGAGGATGTAATACCTGTAATAGTACAGGCTATAAAGGAAGAATAGCAATTCATGAAATCTTAATAGTAGATAGTGAAATTAAAAAATTAATAGATAAAAATGCAACTACAGATGAAATAAGAGAAGAATCTAGAAAACAAGGAATGAAATCACTAAGAGATAGCTGTGTACAACTAGTTCTAAAAGGCATTACTACAGTGGAGGAAGTAATAGGGGTAGCTTACAGTCTAGAATAGACATATAAAATATAAACTAAGATTTATACGACAACTATGCATAGATCAATATTGGAATTATAAGAAAAATAATAATTTTATTAGAAAATATGTTTTATATATTTCCGAGTAAACAAATTATATTAGTTTTAAAGAATTAGTAAGGTCTAGGAGGAGTATAGTTGCCTTTATATAAATACAGAGCTGTAACTAAAACTGGAAGAAATATAGAAGGAACTTACGAAGCTGAAGATAAATCTGAAATGTTAAACATTATAAGGCAAGCCAATAATATACCAATAGAAATAGAAGAAGTAGTAAAAAGTAAAGATGTAATGGAACTAGATATATTTAATAAAGTGAGAATAAAAGATATATCAATATTTTGTAGACAATTCTATACTATGCTAAATGCAGGATTAACTATAGTAAGCTGTTTAGAAATATTAAAAGAGCAGACCGAAAGCAAGGCATTAAGAAAAGTTACAGAAGAATTATATGAAGATGTTTTAATAGGGATAACACTTACAGAAGCAATAAAAAAACATGAAAAGGTTTTCTCTGAACTTTTAACAAGTATGGTGGAAGCTGGGGAAGTAAGTGGTAACTTAGATGAAATAATGTATAGGATGGCTATACACTATGAAAAAGAGAATAAAATAAATAGAAAAATAAAAATAGCTATGATTTACCCTATAATTTTACTCGTACTATCAGTGATAGTAATAGCAATAATGTTAATCTTTGTAGTTCCAACATTTATGGAAATGTTTAAAGAAAGCGGTACAGAATTGCCGGTTCCAACTAAAATATTAATGTTGGTAAGCAGTTTTATAGGACAAAATTGGTACACTATATTTTTTACTATTGGAATTATGATGTATTTATTTACTAGATATTATAAGTCATCTAGGGGTAGGTACAATGTAGATAATATTAAGTTGAAAATTCCTATATTGGGTAAATCGATGCAGAAAATAGTAACATCAAGATTCAGTAGGACTCTAGCTACCATGATAGCAAGTGGAGTACCACTACTTGAGGCAATAAGTATATTAGGAAGAGTAGTATCAAATAGGGCAATACAATTACAACTAGAAGAAGTGAGAGATGAACTAAGAAGAGGAAGTAACTTATCAGGGTCAATAAAAAGAATAAAAGAGTTTCCACCCATGCTTACGCACATGTTAGAAATAGGTGAAGAGTCTGGAACTATAGATGATATATTGGACAAGACGGCTAACTTTTATGATATGGAGGTGGAAGCAGCTGTACAAACTATGACATCTCTAATAGAGCCTGTAATGATAATACTCATGGCAGTAATAATAGGTGGAATGGTGGTATCCATGATATTGCCAATGTTTGAGATGGTTAACACTATAAACTAAGAAAGATTTAACTTAAATGCATATTATAAAAAATATAGATTAATACATAAGTAAAAATCAAAAGGAGTAAATAATAATGCTCGAGATGTTTGTAAAATCGAGGGTAGAACAGTTTAGACAGGATCAAAATGGCTTTACTCTAGTAGAGTTAATTGTAGTTGTAGCCATATTAGGAATTTTAGCTGCAATAGGAGTATCAAGATTTGCAGGTATGACAGACAAAGCTAGAGAGAAAGCAGATTTATCAACAGCAGCAACAATAGCAAGTGCAACTCAGGCTTGGATATCAGATCAGGATAAGAAAGTGGAGAGTTCTGATATCGGAATAAACTTTATAACTAATGAACTAGTGGCAAAAGGTTATATAGAATCACCTAAAAACTCACAAACTAATGGCGAAACATGGGTTGTATTATATGATGATAGTACCCATGAACTTATAGTAAAAGCTGGAACTAATGAATGGTATCCAAAGAAAGAATAATATGTTATCTGGCATTAATTTCAGAGATAGTAACTCTATATAAAGATAGATTAGTAAGGCTTAATTGTGAACTTATATAGAATCTATATAACAAATTAGAAGCTAATATTTAAATCATAGACAATACAAAAATTAAAGAATAAGAGCAAATTAATTATTTATACAAATAGTTACAGTACTTAAGTGTGAGCTTAAACTAGAATGTAAATAAGTCTAGAAAAATGATTGAGGAGTTAGTGGAAAATGATACTATCTAGAAAGATTAGAATTATTCCAAACACAGAACAAGAACAAAAGCTATGGAGATCAGTTGGTACTGCAAGATTTATATATAATTGGACAATTGCAAAACAAGAAGAGAATTATAAAAATGGTGGAAAATTTATTAAAGATGGTAATTTGAGAAAGGAAATTACTAGGCTTAAAAAAGGTGAGTTATCATGGCTTAATGAAGTATCCAATAACATATCAAAACAAGCTGTAAAAGATGCCTGTAATGCATATAAAAGATTTTTTAAAGGATTAGCTAATAAGCCGAAATTTAAAAGTAGAAGAAAAAGTAAGCCATCATTTTATAATGATAATACTAAGTTAAGGGTAAAAACAAAAAGAGTTTTAATTGAAAAAGTAGGTTGGATTAAAACATCAGAACAGTTGCCTATAGGTGTTAAATATACTAATCCAAGAGTAAGCTATGACGGCAAGTATTGGTATTTATCTGTAGGTATTGAAAAAGAAAAGCCAAAAATGGAGCTAACAAATGAAAGCATGGGTATAGATGTAGGAATTAAAGATATCGCCATATGCTCAAATGGAATGACTTTTAAAAATATTAATAAGACAAGAACAGTTAAGAACTTAGAAAAGAGATTACATAGATTACAACGTAAAGTATTGAGAAAATATAGAATGAATAAGGAAGGGAGAAAGTTCGTCAGAACAAAGAATATTATAAAACTTGAAAATCAGATAGAATTAATTAATAGAAGACTGTCTAATATTAGAAACAACAACTTACATCAAATAACTGCCGAGATTGTGAAAACCAAGCCATCTAGGGTAGTTATGGAGACACTTAATATAAAAAACATGATGAAGAATAAACATTTGTCTAAAGCAATAAGTAAATTAGGACTATATGAATTTAAAAGACAGCTTCAATATAAATGCGAGTTTTATGGAATTGAGTTTGTTGAAGTTGATAAATGGTATCCATCATCAAAAATATGTAGCGTATGTGGACATAAAAAGGCTAAACTATCACTATCAGAAAGAACTTATATCTGTGAACAATGTGGGGCAGTAATAGATAGAGATATTAACGCTTCAATTAATTTAAGCAGATATTCAGCATAACTACCTGAACAGTTATGTTTGAGATGTAGGATTCGTTGTATCCGAAGTTAAGCCCTTGGAGTGTTATATCATCAAACGAGAGTAGTTTAGACAAAATCGGACACGATGAACAGGGAATTAAACAAGCTTATGAATTATTCAAAGTTATGGCAACGGTAAAGAAAAATGCAATTAGAAGCTTATTTATTCATACTTATAATAGGTTTAATGATAGGATCATTTTTAAATGTGTGCATATATAGAATACCAAGGAAAGAATCTATTGTATTTCCTTCATCACACTGTTTTTCTTGTAAAAATAAATTAAGGCTAATAGATTTGTTTCCCGTACTTAGTTATATATTTCTAAGGGGAAAGTGTAGATATTGTGGAAAGTTAATATCTATACAGTATCCATTAATAGAAGTCTTAAATAGTACAGTATATCTACTATTATTCTTATGCTTTGGAATAAGTATAAAGTTTGTATTCTATGCATTATTGACAAGCTTATTAATAGTAATAAGTTCAATAGATTATTATCATCAAATAATACCTGGCAAGTTAACATTACTAGTATTTATATGGGGTATTATTTATAAAATATATGCCTCTTTCTATATGTACTCTACATTCAACTTGAAATCAAATATAATATTAGTAAGTAGTATATTAGGATTTTTAGTAGGTGGAGGCTTTTATTATCTAATACTTATAATTTCAAAAGGAAATATGGGAGGAGGAGATATAAAGCTTATGGCTGCACTTGGAATATGGTTAGGATGGGAAGATACATTTATAGCTATATTTATTACATTTATGCTAGGAGCAATTATATCTATACTTCTACTAGTAACCAAGATAAAAAGTAGGAAAGATCCTATACCTTTTGGACCTTTTATAGTATTGGGTACTCTTATAACAATAATATACAAGCAAGAGGCTCTAGACTTATACTTTAAAATAACAAATCTATTTTAAATATATGAACTGAAAAAGAAGAAATTAATTATAAAAAAATAAGAGAGACAAAAAAGAAAGTACACTAATGTTGGTCATAATAGCATTTTTGTACTTTTTTATTTTATAATCTAACAGTTAAATATTGATATAGGACTTTGGAGTATATAGCGTAAAAAATAAAATGATATATACGAAAAACTATATAATTAGGAGGTGGGTAAGTAATGATAAAATTCATACTAGAAAACAAAATAGAACAAGAGAATAAGCTAAATAAAATTCAAAGATTAAAAAATGAAAAGTAAAATGGTAAAAAGAAATAAATTATCTATAGATATAGGGAGCAAAAATATAAAAATTGTAGAAGGTATGTGCGATGGCGAAGATATTACTATAAAAAGTTTAATTATGATTCCTACACCAGAAAATTGCTACTGTGATGGTCAAATAACTAATTTAGAAGTTATGATTGAAGTAATAAATGATACTCTTCAAAAGAAAAATATATCTACTAAAGGAGTTATATACACTATTGAAAGTAATTCTATCATATCTAGAGAAATAGAACTACCATCAATTATAGAAAAGGATATTAAGAAGATGCTAGAGTTCCAAGTAGAAGAATACTTTCCAGTAAATATAGAAGAATATATTATCCAAAGTAAGATCGTAGAACAAATAGATAATAATGAATTGAAAAAAAGCATATTATACGTTTATGCATTACCAAAAACAATATGTGAAGGATATATGAATTTGACTAAGAAATTAGGACTAAAGCCTATAGCGCTAGATATGAATGACAACTCAATATATAAATTTCTTATAGCATTATCTGCATTAAATACTGAAGAGCATAGTATAAAAGATAAAACAATAGCTGTATTAGATATAGGATACAGTAATACAAATGTATCTATAATTGAAAATGCAATCTTTAGATTTAGTAGATTAGTTGAATTTGGTGAAAAAGAACTAGATTTAAATATAGAAGCTTTTTTCAACGTATCACTAGAAGACTCATTAGGAAAGTTATATGCAGGTGTGGAAAGGATATTTAGGTATTATACAAGTAGAAGTTCGGTAAACACAATAGACTATATATACATATATGGCGCTATAAGTGAAATAAATGGGATAGATAAATACATAGAGAATATATTCAGTATACATACTTTAAAATTAAATAAACTGAATAATATAATACTGGACAAAAATCATACAGATTTAGATATATCACTATATGGGAATGCAATAGGCGCACTAATCAGAAAGTAGGGGAAATATAGTGAGAGATATAAACTTTTTTGAATCATATATAAATAAAAAAGATAATAAAATTGATAGGAAAAAAACTATATTAATAGGAATTGGATTAATAGTGTTTATAGTATCTATATATGTTTTTACAAATAAAGTTAGAGTGCATAGATTAAATAAGGAAATAGCAAATATCACAGAAGAGTTAGAAGGAGTAGCTTCAATAGAAAAGAAAAAATCTCTAAATCAGAAGAAAGATATGCTAGATAATTTAAAGATAAAAGATCAAAAAGTGAATATTATAATTAATGAATTACAAAAAAAGGACAACCTGGGGGCACATATAATAGAACTTATTACGAACTCAATGTCCGAAGATATATTTCTAAAGAGCATGACAATAAATCAATCTGATGTAGATATAGAGGGCATAGGGAGAAACAGGGGAGGAATAGCTAAACTAGAGGCAAATATAAGACAAGTAAGATATTTTGAAGATGTCTTTATTTCAAACATAGTGTTAGAAGAAGAGTTTTACAAGTTTAATATCAAGATAAAGTTTATGGAAAACAATAAAGAAACAAAAAAAGTAAAAGATGAAAAGAACAATAAGAAAATAAAAAAAGATGAGGAAGAAAGGAAAAATGAAATTAAGTAAAAGAGAAATTATGAGCTTATCAATTCTAGCTTTAATATTAGTTTCTATAGGAATATATAAGTTTATAATACAACCACAAGAAGAGCAGTTTCAATTTCTTAAAAATCAAAGAGATATTAAAAAAAGTCAGCTACTTAGATTTAAAAAAGAGGTGTCCTTGGAAAGTAAATTATATGCAGAGACATTAAAGTTGGAAGAACAAATATATAGTAAGTCTAAAAATTTATTCACATCTATAACTCAAGAAGAAATTATTTTACTAGTAGACGAATTCTCAGTATCCACTAAACTGAAAATACCCTCAATAACTTTTCCGGAAACAAGAATAGAATCTATGTTACAAAAGAAAGATAAGGAAGATGAAAATAAAAATGATAAAGAAAAAGAGCTAGATTTAAAAGTTTATTCAGCAGATTTAAAATATGAGGGGTATTACTATTCACTTTTAGATTTTCTAAAAAAGATATCTGGCTATGATAGAAAGATAATAATTAAAGATATGAATATATATAAAGATGATGATGGATATATAAGAGGAAACATTATGCTAGATTTTTACACTATAGAAAACATAATAGAGGTGAAGGAATCGATATATACTTGGAAAGCAAATATGGGATCCATAGTAGGGGATCCTTTTTTAGAATTTAATGACTATATTATATCTAAACAATCAAAAGAAATAGCTTCTGAAGAGATAATTGAAAGCAAAATGGAATCATCACTTACTTCCACCATAGACAAAATGAATAATAGACCTATGCCAGAGTATAAAAGAAATAATGAGCATCTTGTAAGAAGAACTGTATTAGGATTTGAAAATAAGAATGATATGTTTTTTGAGGGAAATGATAAGAAAATTTATGGCGAAATAACTCTAGATAAAAATAGAAAAATAGAGGGTGAAAGTTCATTAAATATAAGTTATAACTTTCTAGAGGGAAGAGAAAGAAACACTGTAAATATTTCAATTAATAATAATATTCCTATTTTAGGACAGGCTTATGGTATGGAACTATCAGTTTATCCAATAGATAAATCAAACTGTAGTATAGGAGTAATAATAAAAGATAAAGAAAGCAAAAATTATAAACTCTCACTTACTGATCATCTGAACTGGGATGGATGGAGAGCTCTAACTATAGAAATTCCTATGGAGATAAGATATCCAGTAGAAATTGAAGGTCTTTATATAGAGAACCTTGATAGTTCTGAAAGATTAAGCGGAAAGCTACTAATCGATAATATGGAATTGCTATACTTAAAATAAAAAATATGAGAGAAAAGTTCATGTATTTCAACAGATTTAATCAAAAAAATAGAAATCCAAGGATAAATACTAGTGTCCTTGGACTTTTATTTTAATAGTAACAATATGATCATTGCTTAAATATAATATAGCAATAAAAAATATAAATATTTAAAAGAAAGAAGGTGTCATAATGGGTTGCGGAGGATGTGAGTGTTTTGATTGGGGATGGGTTTGGTGTCTACTTACACTTCTAATACTACTATGTGTGATTGCACCACTCATTGAATGCTTCTGTGGTTTCGGAAAATAGTTTTATTTTGTTTATAATTTTCATCTATAGTGTCAATACTATAGATGGAGGTGATTTCATGAACATGAAAGCTAATAAGTATAAATTAAGCAGCTCACTTAAAAATTCATCTGATTTTAATTCACAGTCAGAGTCTATACACAGCTCGATAAGAAGTATTGATGGAGTAAATGCTGTTAGAATAGATTCTGATGCAAACACAGTAACGGTTGATTATGATGCGGGAAAGGTATCTTCATCAGAAATTGAACAAAAATTAAAAGAAGGAAACTTCATTTAAAAAGTAAGCCTGATGTCTAAGGATTAAATCCTAGATATCAGGCTTACTTTTTTTAATTATAGTCCAAGAGTAGTAACTAAATCACCAGATGACTCTAATGCAGCTAGATCATCGAATCCACCAATAAACTTATCATCAATGAAGATCTGAGGTACAGTTCTAGAACCAGATTTTTCTTTAGCTACTTTGAAAGTATCTTCATCGTTAGTTACATCTACTTCTGTAAAGTCAGCCCCTTTTCGTTTTAGCATAGCAGACGCCATTTTACAATATGGACAATAATTCTTAGTATATATAACAATTTTTTTCATATAGTTCATCCTTTCATTAAATAAAATTAGAATATATATAATATTATATTATGATTATAACTTATTATCATCAAAAAAAGAGTCAAGGTAACTTAATTTGTTATAGTTTAAATTATCACATAGACTCTAGAACGATATATGGACTATTTACCTAACATTACAGCAGAAGCTTTAATTATAGCTGTAACTTCATCTCCAACTTTAATGTCTAAATTTTCTACTGAACTTTTAGTAATTATACTAACTATAGTTTGACCATTTCCAAGATCTAATTCTACCTCTGAGTTTACTGAACCTTCATTAATGTTTAAAACTTTACCTTTGAGTTGATTTCTTGCACTAATTTTCATGTAGAAGTCTCTCCCAACTTTACTAATTTGTTTAAAATAATGGTATCTTGTTATGAATTATACCCATATATATAAAAATAAAACAATATTACAAAAAATGAGACAATATGTACAATGTTTATTTAAAAAAATATATATTTTACAAAAAGTTAATAAGTATTTAACAAAAAAAATATAAAGCCGATAATATATCGTAGAAGTATGATAAAAAATGAAAAAAGAAAGGGGAAAAACATGAGGAAAATTAGTACAAAAATTATAGCAGCAGTTCTAACTTGCTCCATAATTATGTCAATGATAGTTGGAATTACTAGTATATTAAGGAGTATGAGTGTAATAGATAAAGAATCCAGAGCAAATATACTAGAAAAGAGTATATCATATTCCAGAAAGTTTGATGAAGATATGACTATATATGAAACTTCATTGTTAAACTTAAAACAGTTTATGGATAGTACAATGGATACTACAAGACTTTATGAAGAGGGATATTTAGAAGACTATAGTGCGAATCTTTTAGGTCCTATAATAAAAAAAATTACTGAGGAAACGAAAGACTGCCTCGGAACATACATAGCTATAGATCCTAAAATTACTGGTAAAACAGAAGGAGTTTGGTATTCTGGAGACGGAAAGGGAAATGCTGAATACGCTCCAAACACAGAAGTATCTGGAATAGATCCAAGTGATCCCGATGTAGCGTGGTTTTATAATGCAATTAACCTTGACGAACCTTCTTGGGGAGATCCCTACGAAGATCTAGGTCAATATAAAATGAGTTATACTATACCTATTAAGATAAATGGGGAATCTATAGGGTTTATTGGAATAGATTTAAGTATAGAGGGGTTAAAAAAGCAAGTAGGAGATATAAAGACATATGATAATGGATATGCTTTTCTACTTAATAAAGACTACTCATATTTAGTTCACCCTACCTTAGGTAATGATAGTAATTTAAAAACTGTTGAGGGTGGAAAGCTCAAATATGTAGTTGAGGCAATTGAGGCAAATGGATCAGGGGTAGTAGATAGTGAATTTGGTGGAGATGCAAGAACATTAGCTTTTTCAAAGTTACGTGATGGAAGAGTATTCTTTTTAACAGCATCAAAAAGTGAGATATTTAAAGATATGTATAATACTATATATATTATTTTAGGTACAATTATTGTAACAGGTATACTGTCAGTATTTATTGCTTTATACTTAGGTAAAAGAATATCTAATCCTATAATATATGCAACGAATACACTGGATAGGCTTTCTAAGCTAGATTTAACGGAGTCAGAAGACAATAATAAAATTGAAACCTTAGTGAATAGAAAAGATGAGATAGGAATTATTTTTAGAGCAATATCTACATTAAAAGAAGAGTTAAGAAACATTATAATAGCAATAGAAGATACCACGGAGAATGTAGTCGACAATACAGATAGTTTAATGGTAGCTACCAGAGAAACTAGTATGTCTATAGGAGAAGTAACAAAAACTGTAGAAGAATTAGCAAATGCTGCTATGGAGCAAGCATCAGATACAGAAGAAGGATCAAGCAGACTAAGAAGGTTATCTGATGGAATAAGATCAGCAGTAGAAAATGGACACATAGTAGTAAATGGGGCTGTTGAAGCTCAAAAAATAAATGAAGAAGGTATAAAGTCGATAAATAGCATGGTAGATACATTTGACATTGTAAATAACACCTCGGATACTTTAGCTAAAAATGTTGATTCGTTACTAGATAAATCTCAATCTATAGGAAATATATTAAATACGATAGTAGATATATCTGAGCAAACAAATCTACTGGCATTAAATGCAGCTATAGAAGCAGCTAGAGCAGGTGAAGCTGGTAGAGGATTTGCAGTTGTTGCAGATGAAATAAGAAAATTATCTGAGGAAACAGGGCAAGCTACTGGAAATATAGGAGAGATATTAAGTGTTATACAAGATGAAGTTGGAACTACAAAACAAAATATGGATATGTCAGAAGAAGCACTTACTAATGCAAATCAATCATTAGTTGAATCTAAGCAAGCTTTCGAAAATATTTTTTCAGTAGTATCACAATCTATAGACTCGATAAATGAATTAGAAGAAAAATTAAAAATAGTAGATGAAGATAAAGAAGAAGCTTTATTATCAATGCAAAATATATCAGCCATATCTCAAGAATCAGCAGCATCCACGGAAGAACTGTCAGCATCTATGGAGGAACAGTCTGCAGCTATGGAAACAATATCTGGTAATACAGACAGGCTAGCTGAAGTAATAGGAAGTTTAAATGAGTTAGTTAATAGATTTAAGATATAGTTAAAAAATGTCTACATTATTTAAATGTAGACATTTTTTTGCTTGGAATATTGATATATCTAAATATTGTGATATAATAATATTTAAACAAATAGTAGGAGGAAGATATAATGTTAAAAGCTCAGGTATTAAAGAAACTTTGTGTTGGTTGTGGAACATGTGTAAAGGCTTGCCCTATGAAAGCAATAAAAATAGTAGATGGAATATTTGCAGAAGTAAATCAAGATAAATGTGTAGGATGTTCAAAATGTGAAAGAGAGTGCCCAGCGTCTATAATAGAAATTGTAGAAAAGGAGAGATAAATTAAAATGGTTGAGAGAAAGAAAAAGTCTTGGTATGATTATCTATATATAGCAACAGCAACATATTTAATATTAGGTATGTTTAATATACTTTTTGCTTGGCTTGGAATGATATGTTTTGCTGTTCCACTAATTATTTCTTTAACTGGTGGGGGAAAAAACTACTGCAATATTTATTGTGGAAGAGGACAATTATTACATCTTTTAGGTAATAAATTCAAACTATCTAGAAATAAACATATGCCTAAATTTATGAGGTCGAATATATTTAGGTATGGATTTTTAGTATTTTTTCTAACTATGTTTTTAATTATGCTTTTTAATACTTATCTAGTATTCGCGGGAGCTAACGAATTGAGAGAAGTAATAACTATACTTTGGACATGGAAGCTTCCTTGGCAATGGGTGAATACTAGCTTTGTATCTCCCTGGATAGCTCAATTTGCATTTGGATTTTATAGTATAATGTTAACGTCAACTATACTAGGTATAGTAACTATGATTCTATATAAACCTCGTTCATGGTGTGTATATTGTCCTATGGGAACTATGACTCAAGGCATTTCTATTTTAAAAAAGAAAGTTAAAGAAAATAATTAAAAGTAGAAAAAACTAGGTAACATATTAAAAATAAAGTTTCTTGACTTATAGTATAACTTAATAAATATTAGTTAGAATAAGTTATGTAGATATTAATTGTTAACGTCAGGAGTGATGAAATGAAAGTAAGCAGTGTAACTAATAGTGAATTAAAAGCAAAAATGAAGATAAATAGTGTTAATATACTAGATGTTAGAAAACCTGAACAATTTAAGGAAAATCATATAAAGGATGCAATATCAATTCCTTTAGAACAATTAGAAGAAAATTTAGATAAATTAAATAAAAAAGATGAAATAAATATAATATGTACTACAGGAAAAAGAGCTACTATGGCTAGTGACATATTGGCTAGAAATGGGTTTGAGAATATATCTGTAGTTTTACCAGGTATGAAAAGCTGGGAGTAAAAATAGATATTTATTTCCATATATATCTTTAGAAAAAGTAAAAATAAATGCATTGACTGATATGTTTTATTAAATATCAGTCAATGCATTTATTTTTGTGAAAATGTAAGTAATTTTCCTATAAAATCAATCTTATAAATATGTAGATACGATATAGTTCAAAATAATTAATAAAAATTAATCGACATCATAGACAGATACAAGTATACTATTATAGACATGAATTATTATTAAAAACTTTGAATTAGCACATTTATCCATTGTTATATTATAAAAGTTTATCAGCTATGTTGGGAGGGGAAAAATTGGGTAAAGATTCTTTTTTAAGAGGTGCATTTATATTAGGTTTGGCTGGTATAATGGTCAACGTGTTAGGAGCATTCTTTAGGATACCACTAGGTAATATAATAGGATCAGAAGGTATGGGATACTATCAAACCTCATTTCCAATATATATACTATTGGTTACTATTTCAGCGTCTGGGTTTCCAACTGCTATTTCAAAGGTTGTGTCTGAGAAGTTAGCACTTGAAGACAGCAAAGGAGCTTATAAAGTATTTAAGGTATCTTTTATAGCTTTAATTATAACTGGAATAGTATCGTTTATAATATTATTCTTTGGGGCTAGCTTTATAGTAAATAATATAATAAAAAGTCCAAAAGCATATTATAGTATGCTTGCTATATCACCAGCACTTTTATTTATCCCAATAATGTCTGCTTTTAGAGGCTATTTTCAAGGAAGACAAGAGATGTCACCTACGGCTGTGTCTCAGATAATGGAGCAATTGGGGAGAGTTGGACTCGGACTTTACTTAGCATTTATACTCTTATCAAGAGGAACAGAGTATGCAGCAGCGGGAGCTTCATTCGGTGGAACCGCTGGCGCTATATTTGGAACACTATATATTGGGTTTATTTATCTTAAAAATAAGAATTCTATAAAAGATGAAATAGAGAATAGTAAGAACTTTAAAGAAGAAAGTACTAGTGAAATAATAAAAAAGCTTTTATCAATAGCTATTCCAATAACTATAGGAACATCGATACTTCCTATAATGAATGTAGTTGATGCAAGTATGGTAGTGAGAAGACTTCAAAGTATTGGATTTTCATACGAACAGTCTAATAGTCTATTTGGACAGTTAACAGGAATGGCAGGAACTCTTATAAACTTTCCACAAGTTTTAACTATGTCTATAGCTATGAGTTTAGTTCCAGTAATATCACATTTTCATACTATTAAAGATATAGATAGCTTAAAACATAATACGAAGTTAGGAATAAGAACATCAATATTAATAGGTCTTCCAGCTTCATTTGGACTAGCTTCTTTATCTACTCCTATAATAAAGCTGCTATATCCAAAAGAGCCGAGTTCTGTAGGAGAAATATTATTATATCTTTCAATGAGTGTTATACTGCTTGGTCTTATTCAGTCTACTACTGCTATCCTTCAAGGTATAGAGAAAGCAAATATACCTGTAATAAATATAGCAATAGGTTTAGTATTTAAAATAGCTATAAATTATACATTGGTAGGAGTTTCATACTTTAATGTGAAAGGAGCAGCACTTGGAAATATAGGAGCATATATAGTAATTGTTATTTTAAACTTTTATCATATAAAGAAAATTTTAAATATAAAGTTTGAATTTACTCACTATATAGCAAAACCTTTGCTATCCTCACTCATAATGAGCATAATAGTTGTTACTTCTTATAAGTTATCTCTAAGCTTATTTGGAAATTCTATGTCTTGTCTAGTATCTATTGGGATTGGAACATTAGTATATGGTGCGAGCATTCTTTTGACAGGCGGAATAAGTGAGGGAGAAATATTAATTATGCCAAAAGGACAAAAAATAGCTGCTTTTTTAAAAAAATATAAAATACTTAGATAGCATTATTAATTAATTAATTAATTTATTACTTATATTAGAAAAGGATTCTATAGGAGTTTTGGAAAAAAGAAATAAACAGGATTATAGTAATTAATATACTTAGACTTTCAAAATTAATGAATAAGGTAGAAAATATTATAATATTTTCTACCTTATTTTTATTACTTAAAAATGCTTAAGCTAGACGTATAATACTCAGACCGGCCCCAGCACCACCCTGTAATGTTGCAGCTCCTAGTAGACCGAAAAGTTGCAATGATACAGTATCACCAGCATTTAAATTTATAATAGCACTTGCAGAAAAGCTGGAAACAGATAAGACTGGATTTCGTGTTAAGGCCGTTATAGGCGAACCATTAACGATTATCCTACTTCCTAACAATAGTGCTACTGTAGTATTCACATCATAACTTACACTGTAAAGTCCTGTTACAGGAACGGTAAATACAGTATTAGCACCATTTACAGTGAAACCATCTAAATTTTGAGAGTCAGGTAATGGAACTAAAGTTCCTCCCAATACCACTGCTATTACAGTTCCACTACTATTACCAGCAAACATAGAATTACTTGTAACTGCAGGTCCAGTAGGTCCAGTAGCTCCGGTTGGTCCAGTAGGTCCAGTAGCACCGTTAGCCCCAGTAGGTCCAGTAGCCCCAGTAGGTCCAGTAGCTCCGTCAGCCCCAGTAGGTCCAGTCGGCCCAATTAGTCCATTAGCGCCAGTAGGTCCAGTAGCCCCAGTAGCGCCAGTAGGTCCAGTAGCGCCATCAGCTCCAGTAGCTCCAGTAGCGCCAGTAGGTCCAGTAGCTCCGTCAGCCCCAGTAGCTCCAGTAGGTCCAATTAGTCCATTAGCGCCAGTAGGTCCAGTAGCCCCAGTAGCGCCAGTAGGTCCAGTAACACCATTAGCGCCAGTAGGCCCAGTAGCTCCAGTAGGCCCAGTAGCTCCATCAGCTCCAGTAGGTCCAGTAGGGCCAATTGGTCCAGTAGCACCAGTTATTCCTAACCCAGTTGGCCCAGTAGGTCCAGTCGGGCCAGTGGGTCCAATTATCCCTGCTCCAGTAGGTCCAGTAGCTCCAGTTGGTCCAATTGGTCCAATAAGTCCAGTAGCTCCGGTCGGCCCAGTAGGTCCAATTATTCCTGCTCCGGTAGGTCCAGTGGCTCCAGTTGGTCCAATTGGTCCAATAAGTCCAGTAGCTCCAGTCGGCCCAGTAGGTCCAATTATTCCTGATCCAGTAGGTCCAGTCGGTCCAGTAGGTCCAATTATTCCTGATCCAGTAGGTCCGGTAGGCCCAGTAGGTCCGATTAATCCTGCCCCAGTTGCCCCAGTAGCTCCAGTAGCTCCAGTGGGTCCAGTAGGTCCAGTCGACCCAGTAGGTCCGATAGGAACTGGAGGACATATGAAACCGTCATCATAAGGTATACAATTACAATTGCAATTGCAATTACAACTACAATTTGTTTGATATCTATTACACCTTGAGCTCATGCTAATCCCCCCTTTATAAATTGTTTGTTGCTTTAAATGAAACAGTCTAAATATATATAAGTGATAGACAAATAAAATAATTTAATTAATGCTTTATGAAAGTTGCAGTTAATCAACATACTACTTTTAGATATTAAGGATAATTCTCTTATTTAATAGCTGGGCGTATATATCTAGTTAATTTTAATGTTGGAATCAAGTATAAAACCTTCTGGAACAACTATAGAAGTATTAAAGACTATATCAGATTTTATAGGATGGACTGATTGAGAAGTTCCAGTAACAAAATACTAAACTAACTGTTTCGATCATTTACTATAAGTCTATTTTCAGTTAATATAGTTTCTTCACACGAAGCAGCGCTAAACCTTGAATAAGTTTTAAACTTAATATTTTTACATTTATACTGGAATCAAGCATTTCTATCGCGCCTGGTTTTCATATTGTTGATTAACTACTATAGTATTACTTTTAACAACTTACAGGAGGTATAAGTGGTATGTTATATTCAAATATAATTGATGAACTATTAATAATAGAAGATTTACACGATAATTTTGACTATAGTTTGAACTATTCTATTTACTCTCATACTATTGATTAAGAAATCTAATTTATTTAGTAAAATATCTTTTAATATAGCATTATTCAATGCTACATCACTATTATTAATAAAGATTACTGTAAATTTTATTATGGCTTATATTAAAGTGAAACCTTTATTTACTGACTTATACAGATATAATTAGGTGTTCATCCAGGAATAATAAGTTCATTAATGATAGATGATCCTGTAAGTAAAGGGTCTAGTTCATCCACAAAATTTACTACTGCAAAGTTGCTAAGTTGACTAATATTGAATTCTACGTCTATTCTACATAGATATTTACTAGTACGATAGAATTAAATATTATCTTTCCTAGGTTTGTTCATGTCTATAGATTAGCGTCTGGCTGATTAATACTATTTACACATTATTGCATACAAAACTAGTATCTGTTTTAATAACATCTTTCGGAGCTACATCAATAGTAGGGTTAGAGATAATATTATTAATTTGTAGCTTGCATGTTATAGTATAGCTATTACCAGGTAGTGAATAGTTTTATAGTTACTTTTAAGAACTGTTTGTTTACTTAACATTGACAAGGAGGTTGCACTGATATAGATAGTTCTTAAGTTAACACCTTTAGCCAAGATAACTTCAATAGAATATATGACTATAACTTTTTTCTAAATAGCACTTTTTACATTACAATCTATTTCACAGGGTATTACGATGAATGCAGTTTTCAGAATGTGTTCATAACTAGCTGCAAGAACAGATTGGATTGGGGTATTTTACCTTATATTTAAACTTAAGTTCTACTAAAAGCTTGTATCATAAGAACTGTTATTCTTAATTAGATATAATTTTATGATTTTCATCAATCGAAAAGAAGATACTTCTATTTCACTATGACTAGGAATTAATCGATTAATATCTGGTATTTCAATTGGTATTGTTAGATGTTATGAGAAGTTTTCTTACGTAAAGTATTTAGAGCCCAAAGGAAAATAGGAATACAATCCTAATTCTTTGACTAATTCAGAATACTCTTTTGTTATTAAGTTTCATATCTCCTTATCAATGACCTAGTACTATAAGCAGAGTAATATTATTAGATATTATTCTTTTATCTAATTAACAAGAAAAGGTGTCTTCTATATAGAGTATGAAACATATTGGAAATATGAGTATATTGAATAGGAGTAACAATAAAATTTGTAAATAGAATAATAAAATGGACTACATAGGCTGAATATTCCGTAGGATCAGCTATATATTAAACATTAAATGTAAAGTATTCTATAATCGTTTTAATCTTGACAAATGTTTCTTTTTTTAAAAGTATCTATAGATATGCTTATAGATATTGTGTTCTTTATAGTTTCTGAAGCACTAATATTTACTGTTTGATCAATTATACTCTTATAACTAGAGACAGATAAAATCTATGAATAGTGAGTTGTTTGAATACTTGTCTACAGTCTTTAAAGATACTACTAGATGTAATATATCCGTATTCAATCAAACTGCTTGATTCAACAGTTAATTAAGATAATTACTTATAAGTTAGTTACCTTAATTCATTATATGCAAGATTGTACATTAAGTTACTATAATTTTAAGAGAGCTTAATAAATAAGCAATTAAATTATTACACAATATTTCAGGAGAAATAATAAACAAAATCGTAAAACAAGACGCTATGATAATAACACTTGGTATTTAAAGGAGAGTTTATGGCTAGTAATGTAAAGAAATAAATAAAAACATCTAAATGTAATTAATAGGGATGTATAAATGATGATAAACATAAAAAGGTTGATTCATCAGCGTTTAAAAACATTAAGAATATTTATATTAAAGAAGGTTTTATAAAAAATAATTTCCTTATACGAAAGTTTTTTATATCAAAGCATATAATTCTTATAGATATTGAAACTATAGTATAAAGGGGAGACAGATTATGGCAGAAATTAGTCTATGTATGATTGTTAAAAACGAGGAAGCCGTCTTAAGTCGATGTTTAGATAGTGTTCTAAATATTGTAGATGAAATCATCATAGTAGATACAGGTTCTACGGACAACACTAAGAAAATAGCTAAACAATACACTGATAAGGTATATGATTTTGAATGGGTAGATGACTTTTCTAAAGCAAGAAATTTTTCATTTTCTTTGGCAACAAAAGACTATATAATTTGGCTAGATGCTGATGATGTAATAATGGAAGAAGATGCAATAAAACTAATAGAATTTAAGAAAAGTCTTTTATCTAATTATGATTTAGTATCAATGAACTATGATGTGGGGTTTGATGAAAATGGTAATCTAACTTTATCTTATTATCGTGAACGGATCTTTAAAAGAATTATGAATTATCAATGGGTTGAGCCAGTACATGAGGTAATTCCTCTGCAAGGAAACATTTATTATTTAGATGCTTCTATTACTCATAAAAAGGAGCATGTGAACGAGGAAGGTAGAAATATTCGTATTTATGAAAATATTTTAGCTAAGGGAGAATCATTAAGCACTAGAGGCACTTATTACTACGCTCGAGAGCTATACTACAATAAAAGATATGAGGATGCTATAAAGTATTTTAATGACTTTTTAGATTCTAATAAGGGATGGATAGAAGACTGTATAAATGCTTGCGAGATGATATCACACTGTTATTCACAATTAAAGGATGAGAAAAGCAGCTTAAAAAGTCTTTTTAGAAGTTTTGAGTACGAGGTTCCTAGATCAAATATTTGTTGTGAAATTGGTAAATATTATTTTAATAGAGAAGATTACAACTCTGCGATTTTTTGGTATAAATTAGCTATACAGCAAAAATCTACTTTACAAAAAAGTGGATTCGTTTATCATGACTATTATGGATATATACCTAATATACAACTGTGTGTGTGCTACCACAGACTCGGAAATATAGGCGAAGCTATAAAGTATAATGAAATAGCAGGAACTTATAAGCCTAATGATAGAGCGTTCTTATATAACAAAGACTATTTTAGCAAAAATGAATAGAAACTTAAGAAAAAGATAGAGATTTGTGAAAATAGATACTTATAGTCTATTAATCTTAAATATACATATTAAGTAAGTTGTGATCTTAATTATGTTTATATAGTCCTAAATAAGTTTATTATGTAGAATTATCGTAGTCAGGTTGACATATAAAATAAGTTATTGTAAACTGTATAATATGTATTATAACTTCATATAATCTCACTTTTTCAGGTGAGTAGAGGTGCGATATTTAACAGTCTTTAGTGGAGCGTGAGAAGCATTGATGCTAAGGAGAAGGAAATATCGCCGAAGTGGTTAATATTCTCAGTATTAACTGCTGGGTCTGTAGTTAAGAGCTACAGAACTGTCTCAATAAACTTCCATGGTTATTGGGTTGTGCTATCTCGTTATGGAAAACAAGAGCATTTAATGGCAACTATGCATAATTACGACCAGAGTTTATCTCCGGTCGTTTTTTGTTTAATAATGTCATGGATCTAAACTAAATAAATAGTGTCATTATAAAACTTAACATAAAAAGGAGGAGAAAAAAGAATGATAAAAAAATTATCACTATTAACAATAATGATTCTATCATCCGTTTTAATTTTAGCGGGATGTGGCGGAAGTGATAGTTCTAAAAATGGAAATGCAGAGTCAGACACATTTAGAGTTGGTCTTGAATGTGGATATCCACCATTTAACTGGACTCAAATGAATGATTCTAACGGTGCAGTTAAAATTGATGGAAATGCAGAATATGCGGGTGGATATGATATAGAAATGGCTAAAAAGATAGCTGAAGGACTAGGAAAAAAATTAGTTGTTGTTAAAGTTGAATGGGATGGTCTTGTACCAGCATTAACTTCAGGCAAAATCGATGCCATAATAGCGGGTATGTCACCAACAAATCTGCGTAAAGAAACAATAGACTTTTCAGATAACTACTATAAATCTGACTTAGTTATGGTTGTTAAGAAAGGTAGTAAGTACGAAAATGCAGCATCTATACAAGACTTTAAAGGTGCTAAAGTGACTGGTCAATTAAATACATTCCATTACTCAGTAATAGATCAAATTAAAGGTGTATCTAAGCAACCAGCTATGGATAACTTTACAGCAATGAGAGTTGCACTTGAATCAGGAGTTATTGATGGATATATTTCTGAACGTCCAGAAGGTGTTAGTGCTACTGCTGTTAATAAGAATCTTAAAATGGTAGAATTTAAAGATGGATTTGAAACTTCAGATGATGATACTTCAATTGCTGTAGGAATACCAAAAGGCAGTGAACTGGCTGAAAAGATTAATAAAGTTTTAGCAGGTATTTCTGAAGAAGAACGTTTAAATATAATGGATAATGCAATAAAAAATCAGCCATCAGCAAAATAATTTATAATTAAAAACAGAATGCGATTTAATGCATTCTGTTTTATGGTTTTTCTAAAGGAGGATAAAGATGAGTTTTGATTGGATAGTAAAGATTGTCTCAGAAAACTGGCCCATGTTTATTCGTGGAGCTGGTGTAACACTTGTAATTTCAATTATAGGTACGATTATAGGTACAGGTATTGGTTTATTAATAGGAGTTATAAGAACTGTTCCAGTGCCTGAAAGAGGATTAAAAAGAACTACTTTAAAAGTTATTAACTCTATACTTTCTATTTATATAGAAATATTCCGTGGAACACCTATGATTGTACAAGCTATGGTAATATACTATGGATCAGCCCTGGCATTCGGTATAGATATGAATAGATTATATGCAGCAATTTTTATTGTTTCTATTAATACAGGAGCGTACATGTCAGAGATTGTTCGTGGTGGTATTGTTTCTATAGATAAGGGACAATTTGAAGCAGCTCAAGCAGTAGGTATGAACCATATTCAAACTATGAAAAATGTAGTTTTACCACAAGTAATTCGTAACATTTTACCAGCAACAGGTAATGAATTTGTTATAAATATAAAAGATACATCAGTCCTTAATGTTATATCTGTAACAGAGCTATTTTTCCAAACAAAGTCAATCGCAGGAAATAACTTTAGATATTTTGAGTCATTCTTTGTTGCAAGTGTTATTTATTTGGTAATGACTTTTACAATTACAAGAATATTAAGATATATTGAAAGAAGATTAGATGGTCCGGAAAATTACATTATGATTGCTAATCAGATGCAAGTAGAAACACCTGAAGACATATTAAAGAGAAAAAACAAAGAAAATAGATAAAAGAAAGGAGGATAATCATGGAGAAAGTAATTGAGATTAAGCATTTAAGTAAATCATTTGGTAGTCATGAAGTTCTAAAAGATATTGATTTTTCAGTAAATAAAGGAGAAGTAGTTTGCATAATAGGATCATCTGGATCTGGTAAATCGACTCTTCTTCGTTGTGTTAATTTATTAGAAAAGCCAAGTGGTGGAGAAATTATTTATCATGGAGAAAATATTTTAGATGATAAGCATGATATTTATGAATATCGTACAAAATTAGGAATGGTATTCCAGCAGTTTAATCTATTTAATAATCATGACGTTTTAAGTAACTGCGTGGTAGGTCAAATGAAAGTATTGAAACGTTCAAAAGAAGAAGCGGAAAAAATAGCAATGAAATATTTAAAAGTTGTTGGAATGGATAAATATATAAATGCTAAACCAAAACAACTATCTGGTGGTCAAAAGCAACGAGTTGCTATTGCTAGAGCACTTTCTATGGAGCCAGACGTTATGCTGTTTGATGAG
The DNA here is from genome assembly GCF_000299355.1 of Gottschalkia acidurici 9a. NCBI lineage: Bacteria > Bacillati > Bacillota > Tissierellia > Tissierellales > Gottschalkiaceae > Gottschalkia > Gottschalkia acidurici. Next base: position 833,915 of record NC_018664.1, read on the forward strand.
CCAACATCTGCACTAGATCCTGAGATGGTAGGGGAAGTTCTTAAAATTATGAAAGAGCTTGCTGAAACAGGTCTTACGATGTTAATAGTTACTCATGAAATGGAATTTGCCAAAGATGTATCTGATCGTGTAGTATTTATGGATAAAGGGGTTATAGCAGAAGAAGGAAGTCCAGAGCAAATTTTTAATAATCCAACACAAGAGCGTACAAGGGAATTCCTAAAACGTACTTTAGCGTAATATACTATAAATATAAAAGAATAAATGAACATTAAAATAGGGGAAATTGTATTTCCCCTATTTTTATATGAAAAATGCTGTTCTTAGATAAGGAAGGTTGAATGTATTAAGTAATCGTGTTAAGGTTTTCTATAAGTATGATCTTATATTAGCTTTGCTTATTAGTTAAATGATAGCATACTTAAAGAAGATAGTGAGAGTAGAATAATCTAGAAATATATTCAGATAAATTATCTGATAAAAAGTATATTAACTTTTACTATATGGGAAATATAAATGTCTAGATGTACTTATTAAATGAAGTCAAAGGAATAGAAGGGTGATGTTAACAATGTCAAATGATAAAAAAGAATGCAAAATAAAAGTAATAAAGGATGGTCCATATATTGTTTCTGGTAATGTACCATTATATGAGAAAATAATAGTTAAAAAGGGAAAAGGATATGAACTTAAAGATGGACGTGAGATACAGCAATCTAGTGAATATGCTCTATGTCGCTGTGGTAAGTCTAAAAATCCACCATTTTGTGATGGTTCTCATGTGAAAGAAGATTTTGTTGGAACTGAAACTGCAGAAAAATCCAAATTTGAAGATAGAGCAGAGATATTAGAGGGGACTACTATAGATCTTTTAGATGATAAAAGATGTGCTTTTGCCCGTTTCTGTCATAGCGAAAACGGAAGTGCGTGGGAGCTGACAAAAAGTTCAGATACTGACGAAAAGCGTAATGAAGCTATAAAGGCAGCTAGTGAATGTCCAGCTGGAAGATTGGTAGCCGTGGATAAAGATGGAAATATGATTGAACCTGAATACGAACCTTCTATAGAAATCCTTCAAGATCCAGAAAAACAAGCAAGTGCTGGAATATTTGTAAAGGGAGGTATTCCAATTGAGTCGGCAGATGGAGATATCTATGAAAGAAGAAATAGAGTAACCCTATGTCGCTGTGGGAAATCTAAGAATAAGCCTTTCTGTGATGGTACACATGACTCAGTAAAGTTTTTAGATAGAGAATAAAAAGCTTTTTACTATAAAAATACTTACTAATATAATGTCAAAGAAATAAATTATATTGCCGTATTGAAAAATTAAATTTAACATAACCAAGTTATTTACTTAAAAATCTTGAATACATTGAAAAATCATGTTAAAATTTTTCCAGATGAGGATGTTCTTTCGACTTAGTTCGTTTAGTAACTTACTATTTTACAGAGAGACATCCTCATTTTAATATGCTTTTTATTTAGATCAATGATTGAATATATAGAAATAATTAAGCACAATAATTAAAATTGAAAGGAGGATTCAAATGAAAAGAATTCAAATGAAGAGTATTAAGACAAAACTAATTATCAGCTTTTCTATATTAATTATATTATCTTCAATAATTTTGGGAATTGTTTCTTTAACAAGTTTTAATAGTACCCTTATAAAAGAAGCTGAAAATTCACTTTCTTCTCTAGCTGTTGAGGACTCAAAACTGACATCTAGCAGATTAGAAACTGAAAAACGTACATTAGAAATGTTAGCATTGAACGAGGCTATTTATAGTATGGATTGGAATAGGCAGCAACAAGTGCTACAGACACAGTTAAGTAAAACAGATTTTATAGTTATGGCAATTGTTCAAATGGATGGAACTGCTAACTACCCAGATGGTACTACGAGTCAATTAGGTGACAGAGATTATATTCAAAAAGCACTAAATGGTGAAACTGCTATATCTGACGTATTAATCAGTAAGGTGACAAATGAGCCTGTTATTATGATAGCTACTCCTATATACAAAGATAATATGGTAGTTGGAGCTTTAATTGGTCGTAAAGATGGAAATTCTCTAAGTGAGATTGTGGATGATACTGGATATGGTAAAAAGGGATATGGTTATATTGTAAATAGTAAAGGTACTATAATAGCTCACCCAGACAGAGATAAAGTGCTTAGTCAGTTTTCACCAATTGAAGAAGCTAAGAAAGATAATAGTTTGATGTCCATATCTAATATATTTAAAAAAATAATAAAAGAGAAAAATGGAGTTAGTACATACAACTATAACGGAAATGATTTATATGCAGGATATGCAGAAATTAAAGGTAGTGACTGGATATTTGTGATTACTGCAAATCAAGATGAAGTCTTGTCTGCAATATCTATGTTACAAAATAAAATAATAATAGTTGTATCAATAGTTTTATTAATAAGCATATTAATTTCATATATGATTGGTAATTCTATTGTTAAACCAATTATTGAAATGGTTCGTCATTCTGAAAAAATAGCTAAGTTAGATATATCTAGTGACATTGATAAAAAGTATCTAGATAAGAAAGATGAGATAGGGGTACTGTCAAGAGCTCTTCAAAGCATAGCTTATGGAGTTAGAGAAATTGTAGGAGACATAAGTAACTCATCAGAGCAATTAGCTGCTTCATCAGAGGAACTAACAGCAACTTCACAACAATCAGCAAATGCTGCTGAAGAAGTATCTATTACCGTAGGTGAAATAGCAAGAGGGGCTTATGATCAGGCAAGAAGCACTGAAATTGGATCTACAAAGGCGAACGTACTAGGAGAAATGATTGAAAAAAATCAAAATCATTTAAATGAACTAAATAGTGCTACAGAAAAGGTAGGACAAGTATTAATTGAAGGTCTAAAAGAAATAGAGTATTTATCTAAAAAAACGGAAGAAAGCAATCGAGCCTCAAAGGAAATACATGACGTTATATTAAAAACTAATGAAAGCTCTACTAGAATTGGACAGGCAAGTAATTTGATATCTTCTATTGCAGATCAAACTAACTTATTAGCTCTAAATGCAGCTATAGAAGCAGCAAGGGCAGGTGATGCTGGAAAAGGATTCTCTGTAGTAGCAGAAGAGATTAGAAAACTTGCAGAACAGTCATCAGTTTCAACTAAAGATATTGATGATATGGTAAAGGATTTACAAAAAAATTCTAAAGATGCTGTTAATACAATAATAGAAATGGACAAGGTAATAGAAGAGCAAACATACAGTGTAAATAATAATAAGAATAACTATATTGCAATTAAAGAAGCAACATCAAATGCAAGCGATGCTGTAGGTCAATTAAACGTTTCTGGAGAAGAAATGAATAAAATGAAAAATGAAATACTAGATATTTTACAAAATCTTTCTAGTATTGCAGAAGAAAACTCTGCAGCTAATCAACAAGTAACTGCATCTATGGAAGAACAATCCGCATCCATTGAAGAACTTGCTAACTCTAATGAAGCTTTAGCGAGCTTGGCTCAAGATTTACAAAGTATAGTTAATAAATTTAATATATAAGTACTATATAAGACAAAGACACCTGAATGTAAATTCGGGTGTTTTTTTATATTAAAAAATGATTATTACTTAATTTTAAATAGTTAAATCTTTTATTTTAAGATTTATTGAATATACGAAAATAATATAGATGAATATTTCAGATAGATACATTGTTTTATTATGTTTTTATTAATTAAAGTTAAATCTATAGCAAAATAGATATAGGACATATCTATAAACAAGCTATAATGTATTAATTATTTTAATTTTACTAAGCTTTATTCAAATAATATAATTATAGGGAATCTTAATGAGAAATGTTTGATAAGGAGGAATAATGTGAAAAATTCGCCATTTCAGTCAACAAATAATATGATTATAGCATCACTAGGTATTGTTATTAATATTGCACTTGGAACACTGTTGCAGATCATTCAAATTCCACTACTATTCCTAGATACTATAGGAACTATATTTGTGGCTGTAGTACTAGGTCCATTTGCTGGAGCATTGACAGGGGGATTAACAAATATCATTCAAGGTATACTTACTAATCCTAAAGACATTCCTTTTGCTATAGTTAATATAGTTGTTGGTTTAGTAGTAGGTTTTATAGCTAAAAAGTATAAATTCAATTTTAAAGTAGCTATAATTACTGGATTGATCATATCAGTAGTGGCACCTTTAATAGGAACTCCAATAGCCGTGTTTATTTCTGGAGGAGCAACAGGGGGAGGAACTGATATTATTTTTGCTTGGTTACTAGCAAGTGGTCATAAAATATTTACTGCTGCATTTATACCTAGAATAGCGGGTAATCTTATAGATAAAATAGCTAGTTGTATCATGGTCGCTTTATTAATAGAAGCGATACCTAGTAATTTAATACCAAAAAAGGCTAGTAAAGATGCATAGAGGAAAAGAAATAATATACACAGCTCACTGTGTACTAAACCAAAATTCTGTTATAAGAGACTGGGAAAGAGCCATAGGTGCTTTTAATGATATTATAAGAGTTATATTAGATAATAATATTTCCATAATACAACTACCTTGTCCTGAATTTAGCTTTTTAGGCGAAGCTCGTCCTCCTATGACGAAAGAAGAATATAATACAAAAGAATATAGAAGTGCATGTTCAGATATATCTAAAAAAGTTGTAGAACAAATGAAAGAGTATATAAATAATAATTATAAAATTATTGGACTAGTAGGTATAACAGGAAGTCCATCTTGTGATATTCTAGGTGAAAGAGGAATATTTATGGAAGAACTACAACAGTTAATGACTAACGAGGATATACGCTTAGAAGTGTTTGAAATTCCTGGGGATTATGTTGAGGGAGAACATGAAAAGGTTATAGATGAATTTAGGGTGTTTATTAATAAAAATAGAAATATAGGTTAAAAATAAAGCTATGTTAGGCTAAAAGTATCAAAAAGCAAAATACTATAAAAAAATAATAAATACTTTCTATAGTTAAAGAAAGTACTTTATTATTTTTTGATAGATTTTTGAACATAATATATGTAAAGAAATAAGAGGGTATACAGTAATGTGTTATAGGTCTGTATTTATTATAATAAGCATATAATCCAGTTAATAAAGTATACTTTATAATAGAAAATGGCTTATTGTTTATAGATTACAAGTATGATAAAGTTATATATAAATAGAAAGCGGGTGAGGCATATGAAAGATATAGAAAAATTATTAAAGAAGTTAATGGTACAATGGCTATGGAAGGTATGCCTTTGAATGAAGAGGATAAAGAAAGAATTAGAGAATGTTTAAGTGAGAAAGTAAGTTTTGAAGAAATGAAAAGAAAAATTATTGTGAAGCACACTAAGCGATAGGTATGAAATACTATGAATAAAGACTATACATATAGTTATGAATGGGACAGTAAATATTGTTATGAAAATTCATTTATACTAAAAAATAAGTTTAATATAATTGATGGAAAAGAGCTTAGCTCAGCTGAAAGAGAATATACATCTTTATCAATAGCTGAAATAAAATACACACCTATTAAGGGTGATTTTGATCTAAAGCATTTGCAGGATATACACAAACATATTTTTAGAGATATTTATGAATGGGCTGGTGAAATAAGAACTGTTAACATATCAAAAGGAAATGCATTTTATAACCATATGTATATCATAGATGGTGCAAACAATATATTTTCTGAACTGAAAAAGGAAAACTATTTACTCGAAACATCACAAAAAGATATATACAGTAGGCTTGCTTACTATTTGGGAGAAATTAATGTAATACATCCTTTCAGAGAAGGTAATGGAAGGTGCCAAAGAGTAATGATAGAATATTTAGCACAAGTATCAGGATACAATATTGACTTTTCTGATGTGTTAGATATAGAAATGATTGAAGCAAGTGTTGACTCTTTTAATTGTGATTATACTAAAATGATAGAAATGTTTAAAAAAATAACAACACCGATTATAAGAGAAGAACAAAAAATCTTTATAGATAAAATAGCAACTAAAAATAGTTTGATATTAAAAGCATATAATAATTTAAATCAGAAATAAAAACACTTTCTTTAAAATAGAAGGCGTTTTTTTATTTAATAATTATTAAAACATAATGAATAAAAAAATTATAATAATGCATTGACATAAGTGATAAATTATAGTAGTATTGTAAAAACAAAACTAAATATTAAGACTAAGATTAGGAATAGTAGAGAGCAATAAATTTTTCAGCGAGCTGATGGTTGGTGAGAATCAGTAGGTTTAGACTCTTGAACTCACCTATGAGTAATTGCCTGACAATGTAGGGTATATCGGAATTCTCCGTTATCAGAATAGATAGTGTTAGCTATTGAAAGAGTGGATTTTTTGTATATTTATATACTTTTTTAAGTGTATATAAATTTATAAAAAATCAATTAGAGTGGTACCACGGGAATATAACCTCGTCTCTTAAATGAGACGAGGTTTTTTTGTATTTTAAATTAAGCAAAGGAGTTGGTAATAATGAAAAAGATATTAGTTTTTGATACTACATTAAGAGATGGTGAACAAGTACCTGGAGCAAAGCTTAACTTACATCAAAAAATAGAAATAGCTAAACAACTTATAAAATTAAATGTAGACATTATAGAAGCAGGATTTCCATCATCATCACCTGGAGATTTTAAATCAGTAGAAACTATAGCAAAAAAGATAGGAGATAAAGCTATGATAACAGCTCTTGCTAGAGCAGTTAAATCTGATATTACATCCGTATATGAAAGCGTAAAACATGCACAAGATCCACTTATTCATATTGTATTAGGTACATCTAATGTACACGTAGAAAAGAAATTCAGTAAAACAAAAGAACAGGTATTGGAAACTGGAGTTGAAGCAGTAAAGTATGCAAAGAGTCTTCTTCCAAATGTTCAGTACTCAACAGAAGATGCATCAAGAAGTGACTTTGAATATCTTTGGAAAACCATAGAGGCTGTAGTGAAGGCTGGAGCTACTATGATTAATATACCTGACACTGTCGGCTATGCAGTACCAGAAGAGTTTGGAGAACTAATAAGAAAAATAAACTATCGTCTTAAAAACCTTAATGACAAAGTGATATTAAGTGTTCATTGTCATAATGATACTGGATTAGCTACTGCAAATACTCTTGCAGCTATAAAAAATGGTGCAGATAAAATAGAGTGTACTATAAACGGAATAGGGGAAAGAGCAGGAAATACAGCATTAGAAGAAGTAGTTATGGGACTTAAGTTAAGAAAAGAATATTATAATGCCGATACTAACATAGTAACTAGGGAAATAAAGAAAACATCAAATTTAGTAAGTGGCTTGATGGGATTGGATGTTCAAGTTAATAAAGCTATAACTGGAGATAATGCTTTCTCTCATTCATCTGGTATTCACCAAGATGGACTATTAAAAAATAGAGACGTTTATGAGGTTATAAGACCAGAAGACGTAGGCGTTAATAATATGGAGTTAGTCTTAACTGCTAGATCAGGAAGACATGCATTTAAGGATGCTATTACTAGCTTAGGATTAGAAATAGGTAATGAAATAGAATTCGATGATTTATTTAAGAGATTTTTAGAACTTGCAGATATGAAAAAAGAAGTCTATCATCATGATTTAATCTATTTAATAGAAAAATACTATCATGATAATGACAGTATGGCTAATGAGAGATTTATGGAAATAGGAAAAAAACTGTATGAGATAGAGTCTTTACAGGTAATAAGCAATGATATATTCCCTACAGCAACAGTAAAGATAAAAAAGGGAGACGAAATTCTAATAGAAAGCTCAGTAGGGCATGGACCTATAGATGCCCTTTATACGGCTATAAAAAATGCAGTTAAACTGGATGTAGAATTAAAGGAATATAAAATAAATAGTATGTCAAGAGGCAAAGATGCACTAGGAAGAGTATCTATAGTAATAGATTACAATGGAAAAGAATACTCTTCTAAGGCAACAGAGACAGATATAATAAGATCGAGTGCTGTAGCATTTATAAATGGAATTAATTCTATAATACTAGATGATGAGTTGATATAGTTTGAACTGAAGTGAACTATCTACTAAATTGATATTAAGATTAATAATTATTAGAATATAACACTTTCTTAGAAATAGAAAGTGTTATATCACTTTTACATATTACCTTTATTAATATAGTAGTTATAGAAAATTAAGAAATTAAATAAGGTATTGACTCTCACATTATGTGAGGTACTATTGTTAAATTGTAGCTAGAATAATGATGTTTTAAGGAGTTGATTTTATGTTTAAGATTGGAGATTTTTCGAAGCTAGCAAGAGTATCTATACGTATGCTCAGATACTATGATGAAGTGGGACTTTTTAATCCTACTAAGGTAGATGATTTCACAGGATATAGATATTATTCAGCTAAACAAATTACAAAGCTAAATCTTATAGTGTCGTTACGTGATATGGGATTTAATGTAGCCGAAATATCAGTAGCTATAAATGAAGAATCTGATAATAGGTTAAAGGAAATGTTAAGCCAGAAAAGGGATGAGGCTGAGAGTAAGATTATATTAGAGCAAGAAAAATTGAAGAAAATCAACTCCGTAATTAAAAACTTAAAAAAGGAGAGAGTCAATATGAGTTATAATGTTACTTTAAAAACTGTACCATCATATAATGTGGTTTCATTGAGAGATACTATACCTGCACATGATAAAGAAGGTTTACTTTGGGAAAGATTAAGTAAATATATAGAAAATAAGGGTATTCAATGTGGTAATGTCTATTATGCTACATATCATGAAGAGGGATATAAAGAAAATGAAGTTGATGTAGAAGTTGTTATGGATGTTGCAGAATTATTAGAAAGTGATGGAGATTTCGTTTTTAAACAAAGTGAACCAATAAAACAGGCAGTGAGTATTTTAGTTCCAGGTGATTATTCAAATCTTTTACCAGCATACAATTTTTTAGGTAATTGGATAGAGGAAAATGGATATGTCATAGTTGGAAAAACACGCCAGTTACCTATAAAAGGACCTTGGAATGAGAAAAATACAAGCAATTATCTTAGTGAAGTACAAATACCGGTTGAAAAACTATAAATAGAAGGGTAAGTATGTTATCTTTATATCATCCTATAATTTAAAAATAAGTTTGTTATATAAATCAACTTAGTTTATAATATAAGACATTAATATAGTAAATATAGGGAGAAAGAAGACATGAAAAAGAGAATCTTAAAATTTTTATCTTCTGGAATTGGACATTCTACGGCTATTTTTTTCTGAATTGACTTAAGAAAGAGATAAGTTACTAAAATCTTCTTAAGTTAATAGAAATAGTAGCTAATTTATATCTGAAAGAAGGTAATTTAATGAAAAACAATAGAATACAAAGAATAAATCCGGTTGGGGTTCCAGAGCCGGTTGGTAGATATAGCCATATTACTAAAATACCAAGAGATTCTGAAATTTATGTTTCATCAGGTCAAGTAGGAGTAGACCTTAAAGGAAATATTCCTTCAAACCTTAATGATCAGGTAAGCAACACTTTCTTTAATATATCAAATTTACTATCTAGCCAAGGTTTGCATGCAGATGATGTTATAAAGATAAATATCTGGGCTACTGAACAAATAGATTGGGATTTCTTTGATTCTAAGTGGGATGAACTTTTTGGTGATAATCCACCGTCTATGACAATTGCATATATAAGTGGATTAGGATTACCTGAATTAAAAATTGAAATAGAAGTATGGGCTGCAAAGTAGTTAATCTAGGTTATTTGAATTAAGAAAACTTATCTCTTTTATATAGATTTTAGTTCTTAAGTCAATAAAGAGCAATCTAATATTAGATTGCTCTTTATTCTTCTCTTAAATATCTTATTAACAAAGAATAAGATAAAAACGCTTTAATTCTCATTAATTATTTTATAAAATATTACGAATACTAGAATCTTAAATTACAATGAATTATAATATTCAAAGATTTATAGTGGAGGTGAACTACTGTATTATGGTAGATGTTTTAATTGAACAGGTTATATTAAGAAACTCAACTGATATAGAAAAGCTTTTATATATTTGGGAGAATTCTGTAAAGGCAACTCATTTATTTTTAACACAAGATGATATCAAGATGTTAATTCCACATGTAGAATTAGGTATTGAAGGAATTGATAAACTTATTGTGGCAAAGGATAAATTAGGAGAACCTCTTGGCTTTATAGGTGTGGAAAATAAAAAGATAGAAATGCTATTTATAAGTTCAGAGCATTTTGGGAAGGGTATTGGAAAATTGCTTATTAATTATGTAATAAATACACTTGAAGCAAATCTAGTTGATGTAAATGAACAAAATCCACAAGCACTAGAATTTTATAAACATTTAGGGTTTGAAGTTTATGATAGATCAGAAACTGATGAACAAGGAAATCCATTTCCAATTCTGCATATGAAGTTTATTAAGGATAAAAGTGTGGAATAAATATAACTGGATTTTGGTGTCTTTCTGTTTGATTCTAGAAAGTATTTTTTAAGTAACCAATCTGATACCTAAAGTATTAAAAGCTAATTTTTAAGATAGAAGAGAAATAAATATGGAATTTATTAAGTTAATAGATATTGCTAAATCAACCTTGAATCCACGTGAATTGTCAAGAAGTACCTATGCAGGTTCAGTTGCCGCTGTAATATTAACTGACAAAGGTAATATTTATAAAGGCGTTTGTATTGATAGTCCATGTTCAATGGGATTCTGTGCCGAACATGCAGCTATTGCAGCAATGATTACTGCCGGTGAAAGTCGAATTGATAAGTTAGTTGCTATATGCGAAACTGGAGAAATTGTCCCCCCTTGTGGAAGATGTAGAGAATTTATTAACCAAATACATGATGAAAATTATAAATGTCAGGTACAGCTAAAAGATAAAATAGTAACTATTGCAGAACTATTGCCTGAGAGATGGAACTAATATATATAATGAACATTTTACATCTTGCCAGAAGCTTATATTAGCAGAGAGAGAACATGTTGATAAATAAAGAAATTATACTCATACTATATAGTATCTATATGCAGGCAATGTAAGTCATTATATTTTATGAGGTGAAATAAAATGAACAAAATAATAATGTTAGATATAAAATTTAAATATCAGGATGAAATACAGTCGATACATCCAGTATTGTTGATGAGTGATAATGATGTTGTTTTGGTAGACTGTGGATATCCTGGTTTTTTACCACTATTGGAAGACGAGATGAGATCAAAAGGTGTTGATCCTAGCTCAATAACCAAAGTATTGATTACTCACCACGATGATGATCATATGGGAGCTTTATTTGAAATTAAACAAAAGTATCCTAATATTAGAGTCATAGCGAGTCAAATAGAAAGTGATTATATTTGTGGTAATAAAAAATCATTACGTTTGTTACAAGCAGAAGAAGTGTTAGAGATGTTACCAGAAGAACAGAAACAATTTGGAGTCGAATTCTGTGAATCTTTAGAAAAAGTCAAACCAGTATACGTGGACATAAAGGTTAAAGATGGAGATTACTTTGATTGGGCTGGTGGTTGTGAGATATTGGAGACTCCCGGACATATGCCAGGACACATTTCCTTATATTTGAGTGAGTGTAACTCTATTATCACAGGAGACGCTGCAGTTATTGATAATAATAAACTCACTATTGCTAATCCACAATTTACATTAGATTTAGATATGGCTAAAGATTCACTTGAGAAACTTATATCTATAGATGCAGATAATTATTACTGCTATCATGGTGGAAAATTTGAGAATCAGAGATAATGATAAAAAGATATATTTAGTTTGAGGAAGAAGGTGATTAGATGAAGGTTAGAGTTGTAGAATATAAAAGAGAATGGCCTGGATTATATCTGGATGAAGCTGAGAAGATTAAAAATATACTCAAAGATGAATTAGTCAATATTTATCACATTGGAAGTACTTCAGTGGAAAACCTAAAGGCAAAACCGATTATTGATATTATGGTTGTAGTAAAGGGTATTACAAAAGTTGACAACCATAATAAAGAATTTGAATCACTTGGTTATGAGCCAAAAGGCGAATATGGTATGATCGGAAGAAGATACTTTAGAAAAGGGTTAGAAAATAGAACTCATCAAATACATATATTTGAAAGTAGTAATTCTAATGATATTGAAAGACATTTAGCTGTTCGTGATTACTTAAGAGAACATCCAGACTATGCAATTGAATATGGAGAATTGAAGAGCAAACTAGCTATAATGTTTCCTTCAGACATAGAGGCTTACTGTGATGGTAAAGATGAATTTGTTAAGGAGTTAGAAAGAAAAGCATTAGATTGGTATAAGAACAAGTAATATGCATAACATTTCGAAAAATACTAAGAATTATAGTAGATGCATTTTATTTGCTTGAAAGATATAAAAGTTTACTTAATGATAAGTACATTTTGTGAGGGATAGTTATATGAAGGAAAAATATAATTTTAAATTGGCACGAGAAAAAGATATAGACCACATTTTGGAATTAATTAAAAAGAGAATAATGTGGATGGATGACTATGGTATCGAGCAGTGGAATAAGACAAATTATATGGAATGGTATCCGAAGGAATACTTTAGTGATTGTATTTTACAAAATAGCCTATATACTCTGAGTGAAAAAGAATTTGACAAAATTGTTGGAGCTGTTGTATTGAGTGATAGTGATAAATTATGGGAAGATAAGATACCAGCTTACTATATACATAACCTAGTAACAGACTTAGATGCTAAGGGTGCGGGTTCAGCAATCATAAAATACTGTGAAGATATAGCCATTGAACATGGGAAAGATAAACTACGCTTAGATTGTCAGTCATCAAATAATAAATTAAATCAATACTACGAAAATTTAGGATTTATTTATATTGAGGAAGTACAAGATGGACTATATATCGGAAATAAAAGAGAAAAATCATTATAAGATATATTGTAGCCTACGTACTTAAGAGGACAGTAAAAGTAAAAAATAAATAATAAAAGAGCAATCAACATGATTGCTCTTTTATTATTGGAAAATTAAAATGACTTTGTAATTCAAAGAGCTATAATTATTTTCACTTATATAACATAGTAAGAACAGGTAGCCTTTAAGTTATATCAAGTATATTAGCTTTGTTATATTATCTATTTATCTCAAGTTATATTACTACCAGATATTATAGGATTTTCTTCAGAAGATTGAATAGCCTTATCTCTATTTATTCTAACCTTACGTAATATTAAGCCTAATGTGATATAAAGTGCTATAGAGATTAGGCCATATATCGGAGAAATAAATAATTCTTTTGAACGTGATATTTTTATGAATCCTACTAAGATTAAAGGATTAAGAAAAGCATCTTCAACCATATGCATTAAGACACAAGGCCAAACTGATTTAGTCAAAAGACGTAATTCTATAAAAGGTATAGACCAAGCTATCATTGTAATAGTTGCTACCAAGATAAATGTAAATCTGCTTAATCCAGTAATACTATTGATAGTGGCGTCAGTTAAGAAATATATATAATATGGAGCATGCCATAACCCCCAAATTAATCCAACTCCGATATAAAGAATAAAATCATTTTTAATAAGATAGCGTAGCTTAGGGGTAAGATATCCTTGCCATGCAAATTCTTCAGGGATGTTTTTTAAGAAGTTAGGTATAAGCGCAACTATGAATGCCTGAATATATATTTCAAATTGTGAAGTGTCAAAAGATATCCATCCTAAAGCACTTCCTATAAATATAACAAACGTTGTAAGGATAGGAAAGACTAATGATGAAACAATATACCATCTGATATTTTTCTTTAAATAAGGTTTAAATCCAATATCCTTCCAACCATCTCCTCCAAAGAACCTAAGAGCTATAGAACAAACTATTGGTGCAATAAGCCATATAAGCATTCCAAGACTTTCAATTTCATATGACTGTACTCCCATCATTAAATCTATTACTTTGCCTATCCAGCCAGAAGTAAGCACTATAATAGCAAAGATAGATACATTGCGTATAGTAATTTTTTTTACATGTTCATTCATAATTATCCCCCTTAACTTTATAAACTCTTAATATACTTATAGTCCCAAATTCATCTTTAAATTGTCAGTATATAAACACCTCCACAGAAAATATTTATGATACTTGAAATTGATATTACCTTGTTGATATATTAAACTCATATTGAATTTAATAACAATAAGTGTTACTATTAGATATATTACTAATAGTAACATTGGTTGAATTTATTGTCAATATAGAAGGGGGAAAATTATGGAATATGTAATTTTGGGTTTATTAATTTTAAAAAGTCAAACTATTTATGAACTAAACAAACATTTCGAGACAAGCATATCACTATTTTATAGTGCTAGCTATGGTAGTCTTAGAACTACAACTAATAAACTATTAAAAAAAGGGCTTATCCATTTTGAGGAAAGAAAAGAAAATGGTCGTAATAAAAAAATTTACACTATTTTAGATGAGGGAAAAGAAGAGTTTTTTAAATGGATGTATTCTGAGGTATCTCAAAGTAAATTAGAAGTGGAAGCTTTAACTAAGCTTTTCTTTCTAGGTTTAGTTGAGAGTAATGAAAATAAGAAGGCTATACTAAAAAACATCATAGAAACTACTGATGTTGAAAAAGATAATCTTGAAAATTTAGAAGAGTCAATAAAAGAAGAAAAGATTCCTGATGGATATGAAGATATAGCGTATTACCGATTGAAGACACTTAATTATGGGATACAAAGCTGTAATTTTTCGAAAGATATGTTTGAAGATATATTAAAAGAGCTAGAGGAAAGTAAATAATAAAGAAATAGCTTTATTTAAAGTACAACAATTAGATATTTTTTTAGTGATATGTATGGGATGAAAATGAAAAATAGTAGTGAAATATTAATGAGTAAAACTCTTGTCAAAGTATAAATGACAAGAGTTTTTATTGTATAAGCATTAATAATTATATAGTAAAAAGGACATTATAATAGTTACTTATGAGACTTTACATATAGGTTCAAATAATAGATATAAACTTAATTACAATGTAATGAAAAATACAACTAAGTATCAGATTTCAATACAATTAAAATCATTCTCTATTTTGTATTAGATAATGATTTTTAAGTATTTTATAAGAGTTACTTAATCTTTTAGGTAATTACGCTAAATATATTAGATAAATAAAAATATGAAAAATACTCAATGAACTTAAATAAAAAAGGAGGATATATTTTGCCAAAGGAAAGTGTATTTGTTAATGATTTTACAAATGGAATATTAGATCCAAATGGATCAATGCTTGGTCCTGTTAAGGATGGAGGAATAATAGTAGCCAATACTGCACCTGGATGTTGGGGACCTATGATTACTCCTGCATTAAGAGGAGGTCATGAAGTAACAAGACCTGTGTTCGTAGAAAACGCGGAAATAGGAGATGCAGTTGCAATCTATATTAAATCAATTACAGTAACTTCTTCAGTAGCATCTTCAGGAAATGAAGTTGCAGTAGAGAAAAATTTTGTTGGAGATCCTTTTGTGGCTGGAAGATGTCCTAATTGTGGAACACTTTATCCAGAAACAAAATTAGAGGGTATTGGATCAGCTTCTGTACATTGTGCAAAGTGTGATGAGGAAATCGCTGCGTTTCAGTTTACTAACGGTTATACTATTGCTTTAAATGAAAATAAAACGATAGGAGTTACGCTAACTAAAGAAGCATCAGAAGAAGCTGCTAAAAAGGCAAAGTCATACATGGCTGTTCCAGATAATTCAATTCAAAACCCAGTAGTAACATTTGCACCTCATGATATAGTAGGTAATATTTCAAGATTGAAACCATTTATTGGTCAACTAGGAACAACTCCATCTATACCTATGCCTGATTCTCACAATGCTGGAGATTTCGGATCATTCTTATTAGGTGCTCCACACGAGTATGCATTAACAGAGGAAGAATTGTTAAAACATAAAACTGATGGACACATGGATATTAATAGAGCAAGAGAAGGAGCAATAGTTATATGTCCTGTTAAAGTAAAGGGTGGAGGAGTCTATGTAGGAGACGTTCATGCTATGCAGGGAGATGGAGAAATAGCAGGACATACCTGTGACGTTTCTTCAGTTGTCACTTTAAAGGTAAAAGTAATCAAAAACTTAAATATTGATGGGCCAATAATATTACCTGTTGAAGAAGACCTTCCATACTTAGCTAAGCCACTAAATGTAGAGGAAAAGAAAAGAGCAATGGAATTAGCAAGTGAATGGGGAATAGAGTCACTAGAAAATACTGCTCCAATAAGCTTTGTTGGAACTGGGTCAAACCTAAATGAAGCAATAGATAATGGACTTACTAGAGCAGCTGAACTTTTTAATATAAGTGTTCCAGAAGTAAAGAATAGAACTACAATAAATGGAGCAGTGGAAATTGGAAGATATCCAGGAACTGCTACAGTTACATTTCTAGCACCCATTGAGTTATTAGAAAAAGTAGGTATCTATAGTTTAGTAAAAGAACAGTACAATCTTATATAAAATAGTCTTAGATAAATTATTTAAATATTTTAAATTCTTTATTTTATTTACTGAGACAATAAAATATAAAAAGTTTAAAAATCGAAGAGATTAAAAATAAGATTAAAGATAGATAATTAATTGAGTAATACTTGACTTCAGCTGGAGTTTCTTAGAAGACATACTTGCTCCAGCTGAAATTTATAAAAAATTACTTACTAAGTATCTCTACACCATCTTCTGTTACTAATATGGTATGCTCCCATTGTGAAGAAAGAGATCCATCTTCAGTATATACTGTCCAACCATCTTCAGAATCTACTACTATTTCATGCGACCCCTCATTTATCATAGGTTCTATAGTGAATATCATTCCAGGTACTAAAATCATTCCTTCACCCCTATTACCATAGTGAGCTACAAAAGGTTCTTCATGAAATTCAAGTCCGATACCATGGCCTCCAAAATCTTTTACTACAGAATAACCGTGTTTTTCTGCATGCTCTTGAACTGCCGCACCAATGTCGTCTAAAAATCCCCAAGGCTTTACTGCCTCAATACCTTTATATAGACATTCTCTTGAAACTTCCACTAATTTTTTTGCTTCCTCACTTGTTTCACCAATTATGAACATTCTTGAAGCGTCTGAAAAATAGCCATCTAATATAGTTGACACATCTATATTTACTATGTCTCCATTTTTGAGTATTACATTTTCACTAGGTATACCATGGCATACTTCGCTATTTATTGATGTGCATAAACTCTTAGTATACCCTTGGAAGTTGAGAGTTGCTGGAACTGCTCCTTGAGATATAGTATAGTCATGAACTAACTTATCTATTTCTTCAGTACTCATACCTTCTTTTATATTTTTAGCTACTAAGTCAAGTACAGCACTATTAACTATAGCACTCTTTCTTATACCCTCAATCTGTTCTTTAGTTTTGATAATTTGTCTTTGTGGAACTTGAAATCCTTGTGATTCTAAAGAATTTAACTTCTTATCAAATTCTATATGGCACTTTTTATATTTTAGTCCACTTCCGCACCAACATAAGTCATTTCTACTTAGATTCATATTAACATCTCCTAATATTTTATTGATTATTTAAATAGCTTTAATGCAATTACATTTTAAAAGTATGATTTAATTGTAACAGTAGTTGTTACTATAATCAAAGTCATATAGCTTTACTTTATAAATATATATGGTAAAATTACTTTAGAATTGGGTCAGAAGTATAAAATAAAATTGATAGGAGGGTTATATATGAGATCTCAACTAAATTTTACTAGAGTTGTAGGCTCTGTGCAAAGACTACATGAAGCATCAGAGCCGAATTTTATTAGACTAAATTAGATTGGATTAAAACTGTTTTGTGTGGTCTTTGCTTCATTATTTACAGATTAAATAGTAGATAGGAGCAAAGATTATGAAATATGAAAAGGCACAAAATATATTGCCAAAAGATATAATTGAATTAATTCAAGAATATATAGAAGGCGGATATTTATATATACCTGTAAAGAATAAAAATAAGAAAGCTTGGGGAGAAAACAGTGGTGCAAAAGATAGCTTGAAGGAAAGAAATAAAGAGATATTTGATTTATACAATCAAGGAGTGCCTATTAAAGAGCTTGCTGGGCAGTACTATCTTACTGAGCATAGCATTAGAAGAATAATAAGACAAGAAAAATAAATAATATAAATACAAATCGGTATTTTAATATTATAGACATTGATATTAAATACCGATTTTTTGTACATTTTTATAAGTGAATATAAACAACTTTGATACAGAATCATTCATGAACTTGAG
This sequence comes from Gottschalkia acidurici 9a, assembly GCF_000299355.1. Lineage (NCBI taxonomy): Bacteria > Bacillati > Bacillota > Tissierellia > Tissierellales > Gottschalkiaceae > Gottschalkia > Gottschalkia acidurici. Next base: position 852,335 of record NC_018664.1, read on the forward strand.
TAGTATAAAGCACCAATGTTATTATGTGACTAGAAAGACTTATATTTAATAAGCAAATTTTAAAATAAGAATTTTTAGAAAAGGAAAGTATAACAATGAGTATTTTAACTGTTAAAAATATGAGCCATGGATTTGGAGATAGAGCTATATTTGAAAATGTGTCTTTTAGACTATTAAAAGGGGAACATGTTGGACTTATAGGAGATAATGGCGAAGGTAAGTCCACTTTTATGAATATAATAACAAATAAATTAATACCAGATAAAGGACAAATAGATTGGAGCAATAAAGTTAGTGTTGGATATATGGATCAACATACTGAGCTTAAAAAAGGAAAAACCATAAAATCTGTGTTAGAAGAAGCATTCGCATATCTATTTGATATGGAAATGAAGATGAATGATTTATATAATAGAATGGGCAAAATGAATGACGAAGAAATGAGTAGAGCCCTTAAGCAAATAGGTAATATTCAGGATATATTAGATAACAATGGTTTTTACAGTATAGATTCTAAGATAGAAGCAGTTGCAACAGGACTTGGACTTAGAAATTTAGGATTAAATAAGGAAGTTACAGATTTAAGTGGTGGACAGAGAACTAAGGTTTTATTAGCTAAACTTCTTTTAGAATCACCAGATATACTACTATTAGATGAACCTACAAACTATCTTGATGAAGATCATATAGAGTGGTTGAGAGCATATCTAAAAAACTATCGTAATGCGTTCATACTAATATCACATGATGTACAGTTTCTAAACAGTGTAGTTAACGTAATATGTCATGTTGAAAACAAGACATTAACAAGATATATAGGGAATTATGATAGCTTTCTAAAGGAATATGAAGCAAATAAAAAACAATTAAAATCTGCATATGAAAAACAACAAGAAGAGATAGCTAGGCTTGAGAATTTTGTTAAAAAGAATAAAGCAAGAGCTGCCACAAAAGGTATGGCAACTGCTAGACAAAAAAAGTTGGATAAGATGCAAAGGATAAAGATTTCAAGTGAAAAATCAAAACCACAGTTTCAATTCAAGTTTTCTAGAGCGTCAGGAAAGGTGATTTTTGAAGCAAAAGATTTAGTTATAGGATATAAAGAGCCTCTAACAAAACCTCTAAACTTGATAATGGAAAGAGATCAAAAAATAGCTCTAGTTGGAGCTAATGGTTTAGGAAAATCCACACTACTGAAAAGTCTAATTGGATTAATTAAGCCTATAAGTGGAAGCGTCAAATCGGGTAGTTATCAAGATATAGGTTACTTTGAACAAGAAATTAAAGAATTAAATAATAATAGTGTTGTAGATGAGGTGTGGAATGACCTTATTGAATACAATAGACATCAAATAAGAGGTGCGTTAGCTAGATGCGGACTAACAAACAAACATATAGATAGCAAGATATCAATGTTAAGTGGAGGAGAGCAAGCAAAGGTTAGACTATGTAAGCTTATAAATAAGCCTACAAACACACTGATACTAGATGAGCCAACAAATCATTTAGATGTTGAAGCAAAACGTGAGCTTAAAAGAGCATTAAAAGAATACGAGGGAAGTATACTCTTAGTATGTCATGAGTCAGAGTTTTACAGGGATGTTGTGACTGATATATGGAACTGTGAGGACTGGATTAAATAACTAATAAAGAATGTCATAGAGACTTTATGTAAAACTATATTTATATAATCAGAGTAAATAGTATAGAATAGGGGAGACCGAAATTGGAAAACAAAATTTTCGAAACTTGGATGAAAGGATATATAATTAAAGATCATATAACAAATAAAAATATAGAAGTAGGAGACTACACATACTATTCAGGATATTATCATGAGAAACACTTTGAGGACTACTGTGTTAGATATCTTTCGCCAGATATGGATGACGTAGATAAACTTAAAATAGGAAAGTTTTGCTCGATTGGTTCTGGAGCGACATTCATAATGTCAGGTAATCAAGGACATAAGTATGACTGGGTTACAACATATCCATTTTTTTATACGCCAGACCTCAATGAAAATGCTTTAGATGGATTTGAGAGAAAAGGAGATACTATTATTGGAAATGATGTATGGATAGGAACTGAGGCTATGATAATGCCTGGAGTTAAAATTGGTGATGGAGCTGTTATAGCGTCAAGATCAGTAGTAACTAAAAATATTGAACCATATACAATAGTAGGTGGTAATCCAGCTAAAGAGATAAAGAAAAGATTCTCAAAGGAAGAAATACAAATGCTACTCGAATGTAAATGGTGGGATGTAGATATAAATATAATAAAAAAATACATTCCACTTATGTGCAGTAATAATATTAAAGAATTTGTTCTTAAGATTAAAGATGAAATCAGGTAAAGTTTTAATAATTTTAAAATACATTAAAGAAATAAATAATTATCTATATTACAATATATTGAAAGTTATTGTTAGCTAAATAATACAAATCGCTTAAAGATTTTCAAGAAATTTATTAGAAAATATAATAAAATAATATAGTAAGAAATATATAGTTTGTTTAGTCTTGAGAGGGAAGTGTACATCATGCATGATATAAGGAAAACTTTTTTAAATTTTATAAAGTTATTTATAGGACTTTTTCTATGTGCTCTTGGAATAGTTATGACTATTAACGCAAATTTAGGCCTTGCTCCATGGGACGTATTTCATAAAGGAATTTCAAATATACTAGGTACTACCATAGGGCAATCTAATATTATAATAGGAGTTTTTATTGTTATCTTAGACAGTTTGTTGGGTGAAAAAATAGGATGGGGAACACTATGTAATATGTTTTTTGTTGGTATATTTATGGATTTCATAACATCGACCAGCCTCATATCAGTTATGGATACTTTTACACAAGGAGTTATTATGATATTGGTTGGAATGTTTATAAGTGGTGTAGCTTCATACCTTTATATAAGTTCGGGTATGGGAGCAGGTCCTAGGGATGGACTAATGGTTGCATTAGTAAAAAAGACTAATAAGTCTGTAAGGTTTGTTAGAAATTCTATTGAAATAAGTGTATTAACAGTTGGATATGTTTTAGGTGGATTTGCAGGCATTGGAACGTTAATTATATCATTAGGAATGGGGTACTTTGTTCAACTTGCCTTTAAGATATTTAAGTTTGATGTTAAGAAAGTTAAGCATAGACTAATTGTAGATGATATAAAAGCACTGAAGAGGAAGTTGTTAAGGACACAATTATCAGATAAAAAAGAAAGTTAGTATTATATATTAGATTTTATTTAATTAATGTTTTAGAAGAAGAATATTTATTTAGAACTGCAGGATATACATGAAGATAAGAAAAATTACTGAATCTAAAAATATAAAACGGCTTGATTCATGTTCATTTATACTCTAAGGTCAACCTATATGAGTAATAGCTATATAGACAAAGTCTCTATAGTACTAGAAAAGTATAAGTCACGTTAGAAAGTAATACAGTTATATTTAAGAGAAAATTTATCTTAGAAACTCTATTGAATAATAAAAAAAGGATGTCATGGTATGGAATATAAATTTCTGATACTGTAACATCCTTTTTAGATACAAAAAAGCAAAAATTAGCTGTTGACTAAAGAGTATCTTTGTTTGAAAATTATAGATAAATCATTGTTAAATGAAGAATACATAGCTCATCTGAAAAATTAAAGTAACTATGTTCCTCATTAGCATGAAAAGAAATAGAGTCATATTCATTTAATGTATGTTTCTTACTAGAAACTGTAATATCCGTTGTACCTGACATAACAGTTATTATCTTCTTTGCATTAGGATGATTTACTTTTGTTGTATAGGTGCCTTTTGGAGCTAAGTAGGCTCTATATACTTCTAATTTCCCATCGCTTTCAGAAAACATAGGCTCAATTTGCCAATCTTTGCCTTCATCAGAAATTTTTATTCCTTCTCCAAAGCGTGATATATTAACAGTGTTTTGTATATTAAGAATATCCATTAGTTGAACAGAGAGAGCTTTAGCTATCTTCCAAATAACTGAGATAGTTGGGTTACCTTCTCCTCTTTCAATATTACCAAGAGTTATTTTACTAATTCCTGCCTTCGAAGAAAGCTCTTCTAAACTAAAACCTCTTTCTTTTCTTAATGATCTAACTATACTTCCTATGTTTTGAATAAAGTAATCTGGATTATTTTCTTGTATTGACAAATTTAAACCTCCCGATCAATCTATTATTTTATATTTTTTTATAAAAAATGCATAATATAATTTACTTTTTCAATAAAAAAGTATAGTATATTATACGTAACCTTTGTGAAAGACAAATATATTATATATTATAAAGGAGTGTTTATATGCGTGCAATTCTTATTGGAATATTATCATCACTGTTTTTTTCAGCAACATTCATTATAAATCGTGCAATGAATGTTAGTGGACTGAGCTGGGCATGGACAGCATCATTAAGATATTTTATGGCAATTCCAATATTATTTATTATTGTTGCAATTCGAGGAGAACTTAAACCTTTATTTAAAGAAATAAAGATAAATCCTTTTAAATGGCTTATATGGGGTTCTATAGGTAATATTGGTTTCTATGCGCTTTTAAGTTTTTCATCTATATTTGCTCCTGCTTGGCTTACTGCAGGTACATGGCAAATAACTATTATAGCGGGTGCTCTGTTAAGTCCTATGTTCTACAAAATTATTAAAACTCCAGAAGGTATGAAAAAAGTAAAAGAAAAAATTCCACTTTCTAATTTGAAAATTTCAATGATTATTCTTTTAGGCGTTATATGTATGCAAGCTAAAGAAGCAACTTCTATTAGTTTACTTTCGTTCTTGATGGGATTCATCCCTGTCATAATAGCCGCATTTTTCTTTCCATTGGGAAATCGTAAAATGATGGAGGTAGTTCAAGGAAGACTTAATACTTTTCAACGTTCACTAGGTATGGCTATATCCAGTATACCTATTTGTATAGTATTGGCTATATACGGATTCAACTCAACCGGTATTCCAAATGGTGGACATATTTTAAATACATTTTTACTAGCTTTATTTTCTGGAGTTTTTGCTACGGTTCTGTACTATTATGCAACAGATATGGTAAAAAATCAGTCTTCACTTTTAGCAGCTGTTGAATCTACTCAGTCTGGTACAATGGTATTTACAGTACTTGGAGATATACTTTTACTTGGAGGATCTATGCCAAGTGGCTTATCACTAGTTGGAATTATCTTAATTATTGTTGGTATGATTATGAATGGTTTGTTTATAGGTATAAAATCATCATAGAATTTTATCGTATTAAATAAATTGGATAATATTTATGAGTTTAGATTCATATTCATGATTCATAAAGTGGTGCCCTATAATAGAAAGTATTTTCTATAAACAAGGCACCATTTTGTTATATTTAATTAATATTCTAAAGAAAGTGATATTATTTCGCACGGAATAATATCTTTTTTATGTAAGGTATGCATAGCAAATACTTTAATATATAATATATTGTGGAATTTAATATTTTTCTAAAAATCAAATTACTTTATCTCATCACTGATGAGTAAGGAAATTTATAAAATGGGGGAGAACAAAGTGTCTTTAAGAAAAAATTTAACAGTAGCAGAAAGCTTAAAGAGTGATGGTATTAATATTGAAGTTTTAGAATACGACAATCTTACAGCGACTAACGCGCAAGAGGCAGAAAATATATTTTATATGAATAAAGCTGGTGTAAAGTTAAGACAATGTTGTGTTACACTAGACGGTACAAGAGGAGTTCAGTTATCTAGTGGAGCTATGAGTTTCATGAAAGGTGATATAGATATAGGTACTAATGTAAAAGGAGTAGGGGATTTCCTAGGTAAATTTGTATCTTCTAAAGTAACAGGAGAAAAAGCAATAAAACCTCTTTATAAGGGAGTAGGAGAGATTTATCTAGAACCATCATATAAGCATTTTATTTTACATGAATTGAAGAATGAAAGTATCTGCATGGATGACGGTATGTTCTTTGCAGCAGGAGAAGGTATAAAAATATCTGCTAAACCTATTCAAAGACTTTCTGCTGCAGTAGCTGGAGGAGAGGGCTTATTTAACTTATGTGCAGAGGGTTCTGGACCTCTTTTATTAGAGTCTAAAGTGCCTTTAAGTGAGATTCTGGTATATAACCTTGTAAATGATACATTAAAAGTAGATGGAAATTTTGTAGTACTGTGGAGCTCTTCACTAGAATTTACTGTTCAGAAATCTACTAAATCCTTAATAGGTTCTGCTGCGTCTGGAGAAGGACTTGTGAATGTTTATAAGGGAACAGGAACTGTTTGGCTTGCTCCTACTCTAAAAATGATATAGTAGAAGATAATTCAAATTAAACAAATCAATATAATACTTTGAATATGAATTCAATAAAATAAGCTAAGATATTTTATGATAAGAATAGTAATGCTTTTGATACCATATGTTACTTAACATAAGAATGTACAGGAAAATTAGTTATTATAGAATACATAAATGGTAGAAAAGATAGGTATATAAAAAAACGATTCTAATAACTAGTCAATTAGATAAAGCTTACATATTTAACGATAAGAGTATTAAGGTTAATTATTAATTTTAAACTAATAATATTGATTCTATCAAAGTTTTTAGATTATAAAGTTTTAGAAATAAAAAACAAGCCGAAATATGAATATCCTTAGAATAAAGAGAAAATATTAAGTATTTTAATTAAAGGAAATTTTAGTTTTTGGCTTGCCTTTTTATTTTAATGTTTTATCTATATAGAACATTTACTTCCTATTATTTATATAGAGGTTATTTTAATATATTTAGCTTATAACTATTCTTTACATTCATCTAAACCTTCAATTAGGGTTCTGACCATTTTTATAACTAAATCCTTTTCCTTATCACTTCTTCCTTTTAACATAACATTCCATTGATTTCTTAGAAGCTCATCCTCATTATCTATATAATCTTTTAGGAGATAGTCAAGTGTAACTTCTAAGCAATTACAAATACTAATTAAAGTATCTAAAGAAGCTCCTCTTTCACCACGTTCAATTTGTCCTATATGTGTAGTGCTTATATTAACTAATTCAGCTAATTGCTCTTGTGTTAAATTTTTATGTCTTCTTAATTCTTTTATCCTACTACCTAAATAAACATTGTCCACAATATCACGCTCCTAGAATAAGTATATATAGATGAGAGAATAGTTTTAATACTCCTATAGATTTAAAATAACTCTCAAGGAGTATAATTTCGTTGACTATATTATTCCTGAATGATATTATTATATGTAGCAAAAAAGTTTAAACATACTTAAATTAATTAGTGTAATGTCATATGTAAGTAATACTAAAAACTAATATAATTATGTTCTACAACTTGTATCAAGCTTAGCAAGTATGTTTTAAAGATAATTCTAAATAGTTAAGATATTCATATATGTTAACTATTACGTGCAATATCATCTCTTTTTAGAGCTGTTGATTTACTCCGATAGTTAGGATCATAAGCTTTAAACAACTTTTAATTAAAATAGAAATTATCTAATATATAAAAAGGTTATGACTTTAAAATATATATACATAATAGACTTAGTCTTTATACTGATTATAATTTGTTGAGTAATAAGATGGCTTGAATAGGAAGCTAAGAATTTGATAATTACAACTATCAATATAAACGAATAATCTAACTATAGAAATAATTCATGGAGACACCATGTTGCGTATAATATAGCTGGTATAAGCTATTAGAGTAAATCCCCATAAAGTCTACCCATGCTTACTGTCATGCGTGTCTCCAATATAATAGTAAAATAAAAATATATGTGGTTAAACTTAATATTGTATAAAAATTATTCAAAATAAATCTGAAAAATATGAGTCATTGGTAAATTAAAAACGACTGTCTCTTTAACATCAATTTATTGTGGTATCATATATTTAGGTGATATTATATGAAAATTAATAGGTTATTTGGGATAGTATATATTTTACTTGATAAAGGAACAGTGACTGCAAAAGAGTTATCTGAACATTTTGAAGTTTCCACAAGAACAATTTATCGTGACATTGATACTCTTTCAGGTATTGGAATACCACTATATACTAATAAGGGGAAGTATGGTGGTATTAGCATTTTGGATAATTTTGTATTAAATAAGTCGATATTATCAGATCAGGAACAAAATGAAATATTGATGAGCTTACAAAGTTTGAAGTCTATAAAATTTCCTGAGATTGACTCTGTGCTTAATAAATTGAGTACCTTTTTTAATAAGCGAGAAAAGGAATGGATAGACGTTGATTTTTCTGACTGGAGTAGTGATGATAGTGAATCAGAAAAGTTTAATTTGATAAAGATTGCAATTTTGAATAAGAGCGTTTTAGTATTTGACTACTTTAGTTCTTATGGTGAGAAAACAAAAAGAACTGTTGAACCTATGAAGCTTCTATTTAAAGGACAGGGTTGGTACATACATGGATTTTGTAGAGTTAAAAATGATTTTAGAATATTTAAAATCAAAAGAATTAAAAATATCTGTTCTTTAAATGAAACCTTTAAAAGGGAAACTCCCAAAGATATTTGGAGCAACTTCAAATCACGTAACAACAGTGTAATAACACTGGTACTAAAGATTGATAAAAGTATGGCTTATAGAGTTTATGATGAATTTGATCCAGAATGTATTCAAAAAGATAATGATGGACATTTTATTGTAAATACAACTTTTCCTGAAGCTGAATGGATTTATGGATATATACTTTCATATGGAAATAGTATAGAGGTGCTAAGTCCTAAACATATTAGAGAAGAAATAAAAATAAAATTAGAGAACGGATTAAAGAAATATTTATAATATGACATATAGTTGTCAAGTTATGAGTGCTATACTGAATTCATTATTAAATGAAAAGAGGTATAAAAAATGAATTATGAAGTAGTATATTTAAAGGAAAAAACAGTATCAGGCTTGAAATCTCAAACAAGTAATAGTGATCCTAATATGTCAAAAGTAATAGGAGAGCTTTGGCAAAAGTATTTTGAAAAAGGAATTTATGAGTCTATACCAAATAAAAAAAATGAAAAATCAATTGGTCTATACACAAACTATGAAAGTGGTATTAATGGAACATATGATATTATGGTTTGTTGTGAGATATCAGACTCTTCAAATATGGTTGATGTTGTAGAGACATATATAATACCTGATGGTAAATATGCTAAGTTTATTGTAAATGGTGATGTGCAAAAAGCTGTGTCGGAGTTCTGGAATAAGCTATGGTCAATGGATTTAGACCGAAAATGCAGTTGTGATTTTGAAGAATATCAAAGTGGAAGTGATATGAGTAATACAGAAATACATATTTATATTTCAATAAATTAATATAAAAAATTAAGAGTAAATTATTTAGAAGAAACAAAAAGCACCTACAAGTTATCTGTAGGTGCTTTTTGTTTTTAAATAATATGTTAATCTGAATTTTAAAAAGAAGTGATATCTTTAATACTAATGTCCATGGGCTTCCTCATCAGCTTCTGCATCTGCTTTAGTTCTATGAACTGTGCCATGTGGATGCTGAGGTGGTGCATAAATAGAGTATAGCTTAATAGGCTTATGACCTATATTGACTAGATTGTGCCATGTTCCAGCAGGTATGATAAATGCAGAGTCATCAGATACTCTTCTTTGAAAATCTAAATTGTCTTTATCATCTCCCATTTTCACAAGGCCTTGACCCTCTTCAATACGTATAAACTGATCAACATCGTAATGAATTTCCAGACCTATATCTTCACCAACATCAATGCTCATTAAAGTGAGCTGTAAGTAATCTCCTGTCCATAAAGTAGTACGAAAATTATTATTTTGCTTAGTAGCATCTTCGATATCAACTACAAATGGTTCTGGTCCATAGTCCTTTAATTCAATGTATTTTGTATATAAGTCCGATCCATAGTATGGTTCGTCAGCCCAGTAAGGATATGAATAGCCTCTATAAGCATCATACATATTGTCTAAGTAATGGGCTGTAGCATCAACATACCAAGGACATGGATATATTCCATAAGCATTATACATATTTCTCATTCCTTTCATATGTTTTGTAATATCATATGCTCTATAGTTAATAAGGTGATTTAATTCTAGAGTTAGAATATGTTTGAGGATATAAAATTTGAATAAAAGGTATGATAATGAAATCAAAATTATTTATATAATTAGGTACGCTACATTATTACACTTCAACTCATATGGTATATATAATGATTTTTATGACTAACATACAAATAATATAATTAGATCAGAAGTATATTTTGTTTTGAACTATTAATTATATTATCTATACAGCTTATCAAAAGGGAGGGATTAAGGAGTGAATGTAGGATATCTGAAAATAGCTTTAGAGACTACTATAACGTTTTTTATATTACTATTACTCACAAGGTTTTTAGGAAAAAAACAACTAAGTCACTTAACTTTTTTTAATTACATTACAGGGATTACAATTGGTTCAATTGCTGCTAATATGGTAATATTAGATACAAAATCATATATGAAAGAGCTTACAAGTCTAGTCATATGGTGTATCCTTACGGTAATAATAGGTTATATTGGATTGAAATCACCTAAAATGAGAATATTGCTAGATGGTGAGCCTACAATTTTGGTGAAAAAAGGTGTTATAGATAAAAGAGCACTACATTTAGCAAGACTGAACTTAGATGACCTTACTATGCTAATTAGACAGAGAGGAGTATTCTCTATAAATGAAGTAGACTATGCTATTCTAGAACCTAATGGAACTATTAGCATATTGAAAAAAATGCAATATCAATCAGCACAAAAGAGTGATTTAGAGTTAATATCATCATCTGAAATTAAGCATATTCCTACAGAAATAATTACTGACGGAAGTTTAGTTAAAAAGAATTTAAGAGAGTTGGGTTTAACAAGAGCGTGGTTAAATAAAGAATTATCGAAATTAAATATAAAGTCAATTAACGAAGTGTTTTATGCAGAAATACAAAGTGATGGTAGTTTATATATACAAAGAAATGATTAGCTTATAAATTCTGAATGAGCTGAAATTCGTATTGATATAAATATATTAACTCATGTTTACTATTAACATAAAAGATTATTCTATCATTACAAAACACAACAGATTTTAAAAAGTATTACTTTTCTAGAAACGTACACTTTTTACTATATTATACTTTCAAACTTAACAAAGATAGTTGATGTTTTGTAATGTAGAATATGTAACAGATATTTATTATCGAAAGTTGCTATACTTTTTCTTCTATAAGATGTCTTAGTATCAGTAATCCTTCCATCATCTTTGGAAATCCACATGTTGGCGATACAAGAAGTATAGCGTGCTCTATTTCTTCTTCTGTACATCCACTGTGTAATGCTTTTTGAATATGTGTTCTTAAAGCATATTCATACTGACAGCTTGTAGATAGAGCTACTTTGATAAGCCAGCGTGTTTTCTCATCTAATATGGCACCATTTTCATGAACTAGTTTTCCATAATTCTCATAGGCATCAAAAATCTCACCATGATTGTCAGTAAAATATTTAAGATTCCTTTCAATAACATCTAAATTGTCAAAATAATCTTTCATTATATCTTCACCTCATATTTTAATATATTGACAGTATATTATGTGTTAGGAGTTAGTTTAATAAACATATAATTAAAAATTATTTTACTATAGTTAGAAAGGATATTTAATATTGTGATATATATAGTGATAATTAATTATGTGAATACTTTTAAGTAAAGATATTTAATGTTCCAAATATGACATGTCTATAGATAATATCATATTTTTAATTGTAAAAAACACTTAACAATATAAATATTTTTATTTAAAAAATTCTATATGAAAAGAATTACTTAAAATACGTGCTAGTGATAAAATAATATGTTAACATAGAATAGTGCTTATAATTGATATTTATGGTAATAAGATTATAATAAAATAAAAATATGTTAAATAATATTTCACTATTTAATTTACTATAATAGAAACTATATAGGCTAAAAAGGGGGATAAATCATCAATGAATAGTATTTTACTAGTAGAAGATGACTTAAGTATAATTGAAGGACTTGAATTTTCTCTCATAAAAAGTGGATTTTATGTTGATATAGCTAGAACTATAAAAGAGGCTTTTTCTATGTATCAAAGTCTAAGATATGACTTGTTGATTCTTGACTTAAATTTACCAGATGGTAGTGGATTTGAGATCTGTAAAAAAGTGAGACAAGCATCCTCTATACCAATTATATTCTTAACTGCTTCAGATGAGGAAGTAAATATTGTAATGGGGCTTGATATAGGAGGAGATGACTACATAACGAAACCTTTTAAGTTAAATGAACTTATATCCAGAATAAATGCTTTACTTCGTCGTGCTAAATTGTTGAATACGGATCCAAATGAGCTCAAATCGAATGGTATAACTGTAAAGCTAATGGAAAGTCGTGTATTCAAAAATAATAAAGAAATAGATGTTACTACTGCTGAGTATAGACTTTTATGTCTACTAATGAAGAATCCTAATATAGTTTTAAAAAGAGAATTGATTTTTAATAGACTTTGGGATGGCGATGGAGAAGGCAACTTTGTAGAAGATAATACTTTGTCTGTATATATTAAGAGACTAAGAAATAAAATCGAAGATGATCCTGATAATCCACAGGCTATATTAACAATACGAAAAATAGGTTACAAATGGAATATTATAAAGTGAGGATTTACATATGAGAATATTTGTTGATAAGGATTTTAAAGTGCTATTTTGTATTATAATATTTATTCTTTTGAGTTCAACTATATCAGGACAATTAGTAGTAAATATTCTTACAGATAATTATAGAAAAGAAATGATAGAACATGACTATAAGATTGCAGGATATTTATACCAAAATAATATTGATCAGTCTGAAATTATAAATGCCTTTACTATATCAAAGACAGAAAAAGAGTTTGAGCTGGGAAAAGAGATATTGAAAATGGCAGGATATAATGATAGTATACAGAATAATTTAATTCCTCAAATAAAAAACTTTCATCAAAAGTATTCAATACTCTTTATGATAACTTCTATATTTTTTTCTATAACTATTATCACTGCCTTATTAATCTTTGACACACATCAACAAAGAAAAATTGAAAAAGCCAGTAAAGATATTTCAAAATTTATGGATGGAGATATAAGAATACGCTTAGATGACAATAAGGAGGGAAATTTGTCAAAACTTTTTACCTCTATTAATAGAATGGCAACATCTTTAACATCACATATATTAAAAGAAAAGCAAAACAGAGAGTTTTTAAAAGACATAATTTCAGATATATCACATCAGTTAAAAACTCCTATTGCTGCACTAAAGATGTATAATGAGATTATAATAGATGAAAAAATAGAAAATGAAGTAGTACATAATTTTGCACTTAAAAGTGATAGCGAATTAAGTCGTATGGAAAGTTTGATTCAGAGTCTGTTAAAACTAGCAAGGTTAGATGCAGGCACCATCGAACTTGATAGAAAAAATCATAATTTAAAAAGTTCTCTTGAACAATTGATAAAAAGATTCTATACTTGTGCTGAACTAGAAAATAAGTTACTCATACTAAATTGTAATGATAATATTATTTTAAACTTTGATGAAGAGTGGTTACTAGAAGCTATAAGCAATATAATTAAGAATGCATTAGACCACACTGCGTGTAATGGCATAGTTGAAATTATATGTGATAAAACATTTTTATCAACAACTATAACAATCAAAGATAATGGAAGTGGTATTCATTCAGAAGACATTTACTATGTTTTTAAAAAGTTTTATAGAAGTAGATTTTCAAAAAATAAACAAGGAATAGGTATTGGACTTACTTTTTCTAAATTTATCGTAGAAAAACATGGCGGAACCATAGCTGTTGAAAGTGAACTAGACAAAGGAACTATTTTTTATTTAACCTTCCCTAAACTTACTAATATGTAAGATTAAATTCACTTGTAAGTAAGATTACTATATTATTATCTTTTTAAAAGAACAGTGAGTGAGGTGCTTATATTGGATATATTAGTAACTGAAAATTTGTGTAAAACATATGGAAAAGGTGAAACAAAGGTAGAAGCATTAAAGAACGTGACAATTTCTGTTGCAAAAGGAGAATTTGTTGCTATCGTAGGACCATCAGGCTCAGGAAAAAGTACACTTCTTAATATGCTTGGAGCATTAGATGTGCCTACATCAGGAAAGGTATTTTTAGATGGTAATGATATATTTACTATGAAAGAAAAAGAACTAACAGTTTTTCGCAGACGCAATATCGGATTTGTTTTCCAATCTTATAACTTAGTACCAGAATTAAATGTTGAAGAGAATATTACATTACCTTTATTGCTTGACTATAAAAAACCAGATAAGAACTATATTGAAGAATTGCTAGAAGTCCTTGGATTAACGGAGAGAAAACACCATCTTACTAATCAATTATCGGGTGGACAGCAACAACGTGTAGCTATTGGTAGAGCCCTAGCAACTAAACCCTCTATTATTTTAGCAGATGAACCAACTGGAAATCTTGATACTAAAAACACTAAAGATGTAATTGATCTATTGAAGTTATCTGTTCAGAGATATAATCAGACTTTAATAATGATAACTCATAATCCAAATATAGCTTCATTTGCAGACCGAGTTTTAAATGTAGAGGATGGTATTGTAACAGAATTGGGGTGTGTTAAATAATGAAAGTCTATCTTGACTTTGCCTCAAAGTATTTAAAGGTTCATAAGAAGAAAACACGATTAACTGTTATTAGTGTTGCAATATCTGTTGCTCTTATTACAGGAATATTCTCTATGTTGGATATTTTCTTACGATTTGAAAGGATACAGGTAATAAATGATGTAGGGAATTATCATCTTTTGATTAAAGATGCGTCTGAAGAAGATATATCTATAATATCAAGTCGCATTGATGTACAAAATTCAGGAACATGGTTAACTTTTGAAGATGGAAGTATAGAAAATGTAAAGTGTAAGTTAGGAGCAATTGACGAAAAATTTGCTACAAATATGAATTTAAAGGTTGCTGAGGGAAGATATCCTACAAATAAAAATGAAATTATGTTAGAAAAATGGGCAACAGAAGTATTTAATAAGAATTTAAAAGTAAATGATAGTGTTAAGATTGCCTTTTCAGATAATATTGAAAGAGAATTTGTGATAAGTGGTATATATAATGACTTAGGAAATATGAAAGCATCAGGAATACCAGGAGTAATTATGTCTACTAGTGGTGCTAAAGATATAATGGTAAAAAAACAAAGCCTTTATCTTATAGAGTTTAAAAATGGAGCTAATATAATTAAAGCAGAAAACGATATAAAGAAATTATTAGATATACCAGATGATAATATAGGACGTAACGAACGTTTACTTGCTATTATGGGGCAAAGTACAAATAACACAGTTATGGGATTATATATTACTGGATCGGTATTATTTTTTATTGTTCTCATTGCTGGTGTTATGATGATATATAATACATTTAATATTTCTATTATGGAAAGAGTAAGACAGTTTGGACTCTTAAGATGTATTGGTGCATCAAAGTCACAAATTAAAAAATTAGTTAGAAGAGAAGCTTTTATTATAGTTATTAAAGCAATACCTATTGGATTGCTTATAGGTATGTTTTTGACTTTTGTTTGTTCAGCTATATTGAAGCTTTTTAATAAAAATCTTTTTTCTGACATTTCACTATTTACCTTTAGCACTATAGGAATAGTTTCAGGAATTTTAATTGGTTTTTTTACTGTATTCATAGCGTCACTTTTACCAGCTAAAAAAGCATCACGGATTTCTCCTGTAAATGCAGTAACAGGAAGTGAAGACATAAAAGTTTTTAAGAAAAAGAAACTAGGTACATTGACTAAAATACTTCATGCCGAAATTGCAATGGGAATAAATAATGCTATTATGAAAAAGAAAACTCTTTTTTTAATGTCATGTTCTATAGCTATAAGTATTGTCATGTTTTTAGGATTTCAGGTATTTATTGACTTTCTTAATATAAGTCTTAAAACTACTAAACCATATACACCAGACATTACACTTGTATCAGAAGAAGGTATAAATAATGATTTGTATAAAAAGTTAGAAAAAATTGATGGTGTTAAAAGGGTTTATGGAAGAATGTTTGATTATGTAAATGCTACTTTCGACTCAAATAGACTAACTGAATCATATAAAAAGGACATGGGAAATATTACAATTAAGGATGATAGTTTATTTATTCCTCCTGAAAAATCTTGGCTCATATCTTATGATAGAAATCAATTAAACTGGGCGAAAGAAGATTTAGTTGATGGAGAACTGTCGGAAGATAAACTTAATAAAGAGAATGGTATAATAGCGGTTGCTATGAATTTAAGAAATAATATTTCTATACAAACAGCTGACCTGAAACTTGGAGATAAAATTTATCTTCAAACTTCTAATGGAGTAAAAGAAATGAAAGTAATGGGTATAATACGCTCTGTTCCATTTAGTAGTTCTCAACTAAATTTAGCTACATTCATAACTACAGAAAAGCAGTTTACAGAACTAACTGGTAAATCACAGTTTAAAACTATTGATATTCAACTTGACAAAAAATATCAAGATCAAACAGTTAATAAAATAAAGGATGCCACAAATGATTCAATTACTTTCTTGGATTCACGTCAACAAAATGCTGAAATGGATCAAACTTTTTTTACTATGGCAGTTTTTATATATGGGTTCGTTATAGTAATTGCTTTGATAAGTATTTTAAATATAATAAATACTATGAATACAAGTGTTGAGTCTAAGGTTAGATACTTAGGGGTAATGAGGGCTATAGGCATGTCAGATACTCAATTGAATAAGATGGTTTTAATTGAAGCTACCACATATAGTTTTATAGGATGCATCTCAGGCTTTATAATTGGAACCTTGCTACAAAGAACATTAATTTCAAACTTCCTTTCACATTACCATGTAGTTTGGAAACTTCCTTTCATTCAAATTGCATTGATATTAATAATAACTATAGCTATGACACTAGTTTCTATTTTAGGGCCATTGAAACGTATTAAAAATAAAAGAATTTCAGAAATAATAGGATCAATATAATATTTTAGGGTTAAGTAGAAAATAAACTAATGATAGGAAAAGTAAAGTTTATACTTCTAGATACATAACGTTACTCTAAGAGGAAAGTAAATATATTGATTTATTAAAATTTGTTTGCAAAACACTTAGTGGAGATTTAACAATATAACATTTAAAAAATAATATCCAGAACCTATTTATATTGTATATGGGGTTTGGATATTATTTTTTTGAGAATAAGAGAAAAATTTTAATTGTGAAGATCATAGATTTAAGCATTTATTTAACTTTTTAAGAAGTAATTTTAATATTATCATATCTTGCAGTTTTTAATCTTAATTTTATTTAATATTTCAAACTAAATCTTTAAATATCCAGTTTATCTAATCTATCTCTCTTATACATATTTGAAACTTCTAAAATTCACTTCTAAAAATATTTATACTATCTGGTAAAGGTTTTACAATGGTTAACATACGTAAAAGTAAAAATTAGATAATCTTTAGGCGTATATCTTTTAATGTTTTTAAATAATTGTATTAGCTATAATTCTATAATAGTATCAAACGTTAATTATATAAATTATGTACTAATTATAAATATAAAATAACGAATATTACCAAAATATGATAACTTATTATATATATATATATAAATCATTTTAGTATAGTAATATGAAAACAAGAAGTGATAAAAATTGTATATACATTTAACTTATATAACTACTAACTAAATATTTACACTTTTGAAAATATAATTGAGTAATATATAAACTAAGATGTATAAAAAAATATTTATATAAGGTATAACGATATTAAAAATAAATTAGTTATTAATATATGGTGTAATTATAAAACTAGACATGATATTTTATTGGACAAGTATAACATTATTTATACTATAGAAAATATGTTCACACCTGTATATTAACCATATAGATAGAAAGAAATATATTTATGCTATATAAGCTATTATAAAAAATATGAAGGGAGTTAGATAAAATGAAAGATAATAACTTAATTAAACCTATCAATGAGGAGATAACTGAGGATAAAAATGATTGGATACTATGTGGTAATGACGATGTGTGTGATGACTGTATAGGAATCTGTGATCCAACATTTCATTAAAAACTAAAGATACACATTTATTAAAATTAATTAATTAACTAATAAATAATGTGTTTTAGGTGATACATACAAAACACAAGTAAAAACATAAATATATTTCTTCTAATAAAATAGTAAGTATAGACTATAGTCTATACTTACTATTAATAATTATAAGGAGGAAGTCAGAATAAATCTGACAAAATTAAATTATGCATCCTATAAATACCAACTCATATGAAATACTTAATTATAATAGCAAAAAATTTATTTTCATTGGAAACTATAAAACTTTATTCGAATACACAGATTTACTTAATGACATTTTAAAACTTCTATCTAATCATAATGATGATGAAATAGTTAATAAGTTAGAAGGAAAGTATTCTAGTAAGCTTGTAAGAGAACAAGTTTCTATTATAAAGGAATGGATATTAAAGATTAATTCTCATAATGAAAATCAATATAATTTAAATAATAACATTGAAAGAGATTATTGGCACAAAGAAAAAGTGCTTAAATCATTATGGTTAAATATATCCCATGATTGTAACTTGAGATGTATATACTGTTATGGAGATGGTGGAAATTATGGAAAAAGAACAGAACTTATGACTGTCGAAAAGGCTAAAGAAATAATTGATTATTGGTTTAAGTATTTAAATAAAGAGTCCAAAGAAGTAAATGTTGTTTTTTTTGGAGGAGAACCTTTAATGAACAAAGATGTTCTATTTTTTGCTGTAGACTATATAAATAATTTAATTGGCCATAACAAAAATATCAAATACATGTTGACGACTAATGCTACTATTATGGATAGTAAACTTTTGGACTTGTTTACTAAAAATAAATTTAGTATTACTCTTAGTATTGATGGTGAGAAAGAAATACAAGATAAAAATAGACCATATTGTTCTGGTGAAGGAACTTTTAATAAAGTTATAGAAACTATAGGTTTGTTGAAAAAAAGTTATAATAAATTAACCGCAAGATTAACTTTAACACATGATAATGTTCCAAGATTAAAACAATCTATAGAAGATTTATGGAACTTAGGTATTACAAATGTTAACTTTGAAATAGTTTCTTCTAAAGACAAAAGTCTTAAATTAACAGAAGAAGATATCAAAATATTAAAACCACAAATACAGGATTTGGCAAAAATAACCTATCGTAATATTATTGATAATAATAATAAATATATTTTGACCTTTATAAAATACGGAAAAATATTACATAATTATTTGGATAATAGCTGTACTTTCTATTCTAAAAATAGTCTAATGGTAGATCCTGACGGCGAAATTTTCAAATGTCATAGATTGATTGAACAAGAAGAATTTATGGTTGGAAATATATCGAATGAACTAGACTGGGGAAAGTATAATAAAAATAAAAACACAAATTCAAAATGTGATGATTGTTGGATAAATAAATTATGCTTTCAATGTCCGCAGATAAACTATACATTTAATAACAATATTTATGACCCATATGAATTATCATGTGAGCTTACAAAAATAATTGTTGAAGAAAGTCTAAAATTATATTGTAGTATATATGAAAATTATCCTAAGCTATTAAGTCAAATTTATAAATGCTAGTATTTATAAATTTGACTTAATAGTAAGGCCTTAAAGAAAGAGAGAAAGAAATAAATATTTTTTTATTAGCTAAGAAAGGCATTCAAATATAAAAAGATATAAGAAAAACTTTTAGTAAAATTAACGTAAGTGTCTACTTTTATTATTTATGTAAAATCTACTGTAAAACATTTCTCACAACTTCTTTTTCTCACTTATTAATATCTCTGTTACAAAAATAATTACGTTTTAGATTATATTATTAAGAAATATATGGAACTCATAGTTAGTATAACCGTATTCTTTATATCGTTATTGTTGTGACATATTTACTTTAATAGAAGGGCATATAAGTTTAAATAAAAGTTTAACAATCAAAAAGTGCACTTTTAAATAAGATACAGTAAAAAGTTTAAACCAATACAATAAGAATAGATATATTAAAATTTCTTAGTTAAAGAAAGTTAGGAGGAATAAGAAAAAATGTTTCATACTATAGATATAAATAAAAGGAAATACTTATTTTTACCTAATTCCCTTTTTTTATTTGATTTTGATAGTGAAATAATGCAAATTGCAAATGATATAGGAAAAATAGATGGATTTAATAATAGAATTGATACTAATAATAAGAAAGTTATTAAAGATTATTTAGAAAAAGATAAAAAGGCGGAACAATATAACAAAGAATTTATTAATAAATTTAACAGTAGCAAAATTAGAATAACTGGGTGTGAAATTAATGTATTTTATGGATGTAATCTTGCGTGTAAATATTGCTTTGCATGTGATGGAGGACACGGAAAACAATATACTATGACAAAAGAGATTGCTAGGAAAACAATAGATTATATTTTAGATAACTCTGAAGAATCCCCAAAAATAAAAGTTACAATAATAGGAGGAGAGCCCCTATTAAATATGTCAGCGTTTAAGGAGATAATTGAATATGGTAGTATAGAAGCTAAAAAAAGGAACAAAAAAATATATTTTGCTACAACTACAAATGGAACATTGTTAGATGCTAATAACGTTAATATATTTGAAAAACACAATATCCCTTATATGGTTAGCTTAGACAGTCACATAAAGGAAACTAACGATTATCTAAGACCAGGTAAAAATGGAGAAAGTTCCTACGATGATATTATGAGTAATTGGCCACTTATAACTAAGACAAAAAAAAGCAGTGTTCACGTTACAGTAACTCCACATAATAAAAATATATTTGAAATAGCACAAAACTTATTTGACCAAGGTGTGTATCATATACACTTTTTTGAAGTTAAAACTGATAATGAAGATCTACAATTTACAGTAGATGATATAGAATACCTAAAAAAAGAATATGAAAAATTGTCTGATTTAATAATACAAAAAATAACAGAAGGTAAGAATATTAGCTGTTATCCATTACTAAATTATTTAGATAAACTTCACTATAAGAAACCTGTATTCCTAACATGCGGTACATTCAATAATAGAGTTTCATTTGCTCCAGATGGAAATATTTATCCATGTGATATGCTTATGTGGGACAAGTATAAAATTGGTAATATAAATGAAGGAATTTATAAGGATAGAATTATAGAAATAAAGGAGCTCTTAAATAATGAAGATAACTGTGAAGAATGTTGGGCTAGATACTTGTGTGGTGGTGAATGTTTAGCAGATAAGCTTTGGGAAAATAAAGAACAGAAAGCTTTAAGATGTGATCTAAAAAGACATGTTCTATCTTTAAAATTGTATATTTATGATTATATTGTTAAAAACTTTAAAGATTTTGATTTTAATAAATACTAGTACTATAGGAGGAACTATTGGATATGGAGAAAGCTATAGAAAGTCCTTTTCTACCATTAATAGTAGAAGATAAATTTTTTATATATGATGGAGGTAGCGCTACTTTATCAGAAGTGAATAGAATAATATATGATATTTTGAATCTAAATAAAATGTATAACTTATATGATGACGATGATTGCATTGACATAATAAGGAGTTTGAAAAAAGACTTTTCATCTAAAGAGATTAATGAAGCTATACAAACAATAAAAGATTATAATAAAGATGGTTTTTTAAAATATAAAGGTAAGGTATATGAATTATTTAATGAAAAATACGAGTGTGATGAAAGAGATTCATTTACAGGATGTTTGTGGATTAATATTTCACATGATTGTAATTTAAGGTGTAATTATTGCTTTGGTAATGGGGGTGATTATGGACATAAAAGGATGCTAATGACCAGAGATACTGCTAAAAAGTGTATTGACTACTGGTTTAGCAATATAAATAAAGAACAAAAATTTTTTGAGGTTGCTTTCTTTGGAGGAGAGCCACTAATGAATCAAGATACTATGTTTTTTACAGTTGACTATATAAATAGTTTACTACAAAGCATAAATGCGAAAGCAAGATATAATATTACTACAAATGGAACGATTTTGAATGATGATATTATTAAATTATTTTGTGATAATAACTTTAAAATAAGTATAAGTATAGATGGAATTGAGAAAATGCATAATAAGAATCGTCCATATGCTTCTGGAAAAGGAAGCTTTAATGATATAGTTAATAATGTTAAAAAATTACAACCACACATTAAAAATATATCATCTCAAATTACTTTAACTAAGAGCGATATTCCTTTCCTGAAACAGTCAGTTCAAAAGCTTTGGGATATAGGAATAAATCTAGTATATTCAAATCTAGTTTTTAGTAAAGATGAACTTTATGAATATGAGGATTATGAAACACTAGACTCACAAGTAAGAGAACTATCAGAGATAACCTATAACAACATAATAGAAGGCAGAGAACATACGTATAATGGTCTTGTTAGGCTAGTAGGTAATATACATAAAAAAAACTTCTCTACTAACTGTTTTTTCTGGCATAATGGAGCTTTTATATTTTCTCCAGAGGGTATAGCCCATAAGTGTTATAGATTTATTGGGAATGAAGAGTATAGTATTGGAAATATAGAAGATAAAGACCTTGAATTGCTTAAACATAGATTTAAAAAAGAGAAGATAGAAAAATGCTTAAACTGTTGGGCTCAACTTTACTGTGGAGATGGATGTGCATACGAAAACTATATATATGGTAATAATATAAATACTCCATCGGATCAATGGTGTACGAAAACTAAAATATTACTTAAAGAAAGCTTAACTCTTTATGCTAAACTAATGTCAAATAATCCTGAGAAGGCAAAAGAATTTTTTAAGTGGAGATGATAAACATGCTTAACAAAAGATATTTTTCATATGACTTCGACAATAAATATTTTCTATATGATTCAGATACAGGTTTAGTATTTACTTCAACTGAAACTATGAATCGAGTTGTTGAACTAATAAATTTAAAGTATGGTAAACAAAATATTATAGATTCATTATATAGGCTTGATAAAAATGAAGTAGAAAATAGTATAAACTTTCTCAAGCAGCTTTCTAAACAATATAACCTAAGAGAAGGACAAAATAAAGACCTTGTTAGAAAAAATAAAAATATAGAAGAATCTTTATGGTTGGATGGACAAGTTTTGAGTAAGATGTGGCTGTCAATATCATACTCATGTAACATGAAATGCACCTACTGCTTTGCTGATAGTGGAACCTATGGAAATGAATCTATGATGACTATTGAAACTGCAAAGAAATGTATAGATTATTTTTTTAAATATGTAAATAAAAAAGCTAATAGGTTTAATGTTCAATATTTTGGTGGTGAACCTTTACTCAATAAAGAGGTATTTATTTTTGCTACAGAATATATTAATCAAAAATCAAGTGAATTAGGCTTGAAACCCAACTATATAATAACTACAAACGGAACAATCATGGACAATGATATTTTAGATGTGATAATAAGTAATAGAATGTATGTACACATAAGTATTGACGGTTCAAAAGATATTCATAATTTAAATCGTAAGTTCTCTAGTGGAGAAGAAACTTTTGGTATAGTTGCAAATAATATAAATATGATTAAAGAACGAGGCTACAGAAATATTGGAGCGAGGGTAACATTAACTAAGCCTGGAATTAAATCGCTAAAAGAAGATGTAAAGTTTCTTTGGGACTTTGGTTTTAATCATGTATTCATAGATATTGTTAAGACAGATATAAAAGAGTTAGCAATCGACAAGGACTCAATATGTTTACTTAAACAAGAATTAGAAGAAATTATGATAATGATGAAAGAAGAACTATTAAATGGCAATATGAAGTGTATTAGAAATATAACTGATATGGAGAGTATTATTAAAAATAGAACTATAAAAGCAGAGTGTACATACTTTAATCCCTTTACAATAAAGTTTACTCCTAAAGGGGAAATATATAAGTGTGAATTTGCCTTAAATGAAAAAGAAAATTATGTAGGAAGTATATCTAAAGGAATTGAATGGGATAAGTTTAAAAAGACATTTACTCCAGAAGAAAGATGCCTCAACTGTTGGGCAAAAAGGTTGTGTGGAGGCGGATGTCACTTGTATTCAAATGATGATGTATCATGCGAATATTCAAAAATTATTATGGAAAATGCTCTAAAATACTACTCTTTTTTTGAAAGTAATGAGGAGCGCGCATTATAAAATTAAGTTGGGACTAATAAGCAACATAGTAACAATAGAGAGGTTAAACAAAGTTAGTTTTTTTATAATAAAATTATATATATTTATATGAATTAACTAACTGAAGTACAAAAATAGCTAATAAGCACATAAAATTAGGGGGTTAAGAATATGCAACACTATTTATTAGCACTTATATATACGTATAAATGTACTGCGTCATGTGATATCTGTTGTTTTTCATGTTCTCCTGAAAGAGAGGAAAAGATGAGTTTATCTGATGCAAAAAGATATGTAAGTGAAGCTAAGAAATGTGGAGTAAAAATGGTAGGAATAGCTGGTGGAGAACCACTTATATTTTTTGATGAAATCATCGAACTTGCAAAATATACAAAAAGTCTTGGAATGAATATTACACTTACAACAAATTGTTTTTGGGCAGAATCTTATAATATCTCACTTGAAATTTTAGAAACTTTACGTAATGCGGGTATAAATCATATCAAAATAAGTTCAGATGAATTTCATGGCAAATATATTCCATATGAAAATATAAAAAATGTATTAAATGCTGCAAAAAATATAAATTTAAAAGTAGTAGTAGGGTGTACTGTCACGAAAAATAGTGATCGTCTAAGAGGTTTATTAAGTCATATTGAGGATGAATCAACAGGTACAATTTTACTAGAGCAAACATGCTATCCTTTAGGTAGAGCAAAGGAATACTTTAAAGAGGATCAATTTATTTATAAAAAAAATATAGATAGATTCTGTAAAGACGGTGGAATGATAACAATAACACCGGATGGAAGTGTATATCCTTGTGGCTCTATGTTTTCAATTATATCTAATAGACTAGTTGGATCTATGTGTGAACATTCTTATGAGTTAATCGCTAAAAAAAGTACATGAAAATAAGCATAATAAATTTATAAGTAAATATGGGATAAAGCCATACTATGAATATATAATAGAAAATAATTTACCAATAAATATCAAAAAGGAGTTTGTAGACTCATGTCATGCATGCTACGAACTTTTTAATAATGACCAAAATATACAATATCTTGATGACATAGTAGATAGACTTGAAAAGGTATATGGATAAAGTCGAGGTACAATTATTATATTGAGAAATTTTTTAGTAAGTTGTTATAGAAAGATAGGTGATACAAAGTGGAGTTTAAGTTAATATCAAAAACTTACTTAAAAGGCTTAAAAACATATGGACATGAGTATAAGCATAAAAGTGGGTTAACTTTGATTTTTGTAAAAGATAAGAACTGTAACCAAAAGACAAGTATAAATATATCAATATATACTCCAGCAATAGATAATAGAGGAGCAGCTCATATAATAGAACATTGTATAGCTAGTCAGATGAATAGTATGAAATTTTTAAAACATTTTGCTAAAACCTATCAAGATAAAACAAGTTATGAATATGTTCTAAATGAAAATGATATAGAGGAAATTGATAGCATAATTAATGGAATATTTGTGCCTTCTTTTAAAAAAAATAAAAATATTTTCTTAAAAGAAGGCTGGCGGCTTGAAGAATACAACAATAAGTTGTCTATAAAAGGAGTAGTTTTCGATGAGATTAGAGACGCGTTTGCATCGCCTATTTATAATATTATAAACTATATACCATTCACTTTATATAACGGCTCTGTGTATGGAAATGTATCTGGGGGATTGATAGAGGACATTCTAGATTTATCTTATGATGATCTTATAGAGTACTATAATAGGTACTATACGTTACGTAACTGCTGTATATTTATACATGGCAATCATTGTATCAATAATATAATAAAAATCTTATCTCCGATCATTAATAAGCTTTCGATAGGTAATGAAGTTGATTTTATAGAGGACATAAAGTTAAAAGAATATGAGAAAATATCTAATTATAGTGGTGCATATCTATCAACAGTTGAAGATATAGATGGTTATAACTTCAAAAGTGTTAACTTTGCAATTGACAAGCCCAAAAATCAATTTGAATATAATATATATTATCTAATATGTAGAGACATGCTGGAACATAAAAATGAAATATTTATAAAAGACATAAAGAAATATAAAATTGGAAAAAAAGTTAGTGCAATTTTTAAAAACTCATTATATAAGCCCTTCTTTTCCATAATATTATATTACTGCAGAAGTAATACAAATGATATTTTCTTAAAAATTTGCAAAGAGATTTTAAGTGATGTGATTAGTAATATTAATATAGATCAAATACCTAACTTTGTACTAGGTGATATATTTGATAATTATTATAATATTGATGGACTAAAACTAGGTACTTATGTTATGGAGGCTTTTTTTTCAAATATTCCTTGCTTTTCTTATATAGTAGAGAGCAAGGACGATAAAGAAAAAATTAAGTTCATAAATAAGATTAAAGAGGAACTAATTGCTTCTCCTAATTATTCAATTATAACATTATATCCATATGTAAAACCTGAAAAGATAAAAAGTAATGATTTGATAAGGAAAGCTAGAAAAAAGAGTATTGTAAATGAATACAATCCAATAAGAGCTAGTACACATTTGATAACAGATAGCTTCATAAATATTAATAAAAATATCTTCAATGAAGTAAAGAGAAACTTATTATTTGAAAATCCTGAATTAAAAATACATGATGATATAAAGTATTTCTTTTATAGCAAAAATGATTCAAAAATAAATACTCATATATACTTTGATATAACAGAATTTACATATGAGGAATTATGCTTAACAAGTATTTTAAATATATATTTTAAATCTTACTTAGACAGAATTAATTGTAAAGATAAAATTAGAATAGGTATTTATCCAATATTTGATGAAAAAAATAATTCGGTTTCATCAAAATTAGTAGTACACTTATCTACTAATGAAGTTGATTTTAAAGATTTATTGATTAAATTGAAAGAATTATTAACATTAAGTAACTTATACAAGGATTCAGATATAATAAAAGAAAAATTATGTGACTTAAAAGTAAATATTGATATAAATCTAGTAAACAATATAAGAAGTCTATTACCTATAAGGTTATTGTCATACTTTTCAAATTGTAATTTTCATAAAGATGCTACCAATGGAATTGGATTTTATAATTTTCTGACTACAATGCTAAATAATAATGATAATTATGATTTGGTAATTAAAAAGATATTTGATATTTCTAAACATATCTTTACAGTAGATAAATTGTTTGTCAGTATTTATGCTAAAAATAAAGATTATGTTTTTAATAATATTAGTGATTTTTTATTACAACTAAAAAAAGGTAGATTTAAAAGAACTAATGCACTATACACTAATAAGAAAAATGAAGGATTTATTTCTACTATAAAAACAAACTATATAGCCCTTGGGTTTAATTATAGCGAACTTGGATTTAAATATTCTTCAAAATACAAGATACTGTGTAATATAATAACTCATAATTATCTATTTTCAAGTTTAAGAAATAAATATAATGTTTATGCATCAGAATTATCTATAATCGAAAATAATTTAATCTTTTTCTCAATGAAGGATCCAAATTTTGCTACTACGTTTGAAGTATTCAGAAATACCGGTAAATATATAACTACTAATATAAATACAATACTTAAAGACTTTAACTTATACAAGTATAATTACATAATAAAGGCTAAAGATCCCATAATAACATGTGAAAATGATTTGGCAACTATTAAATTACTATATCCAAATCTATTCAAAGATAGATCGAAAATATTATCAGAGTTAGAGGACAATATAACAAAAGAAGATATTTTTATTTTTTGCGATATGGTTGAAAAAGCAGTAACTGAAAACTATTATTGTATATTCGGAAATGAAGAAATTATAAAAGAGAATGAAGAATTATTTTCTTCTATAAATTATTTACCTATTTATCAAATATAATAAAAGATTATTGTATTTACAATCTTCAGACTAAAAATACTTAAATATTAGCAATAATTATTTAGATATAATATTATAATAAAGTAACCTTAGTGACAAGTATATAGTTCATAAGTTGAAAAGTATACCAAAAGTACTGCGATGATTTGTTACTTTAATCTTAAGTAAATTACTTAAGATAATATTTTTATAGAGACTTAGTAGAAGTATAATATAGACCTAAAGAATATATTATTAATAAACAGTTGAAAAAAGATATATATATTATTTAGATAAAAATGGAGTTAAAGTTAGATAACTAAATATAGTTAATAAAAATATAAAGTTACTGAAAGCTAATGATTAAGATAATATTAGCATTGGAGAGGATAGATTGAATAATATAAAAAAGTTTCTAAAAATAATATTTAAGGGAAATAAGCTAATTGGATGCTTATCATTTGGAATTATGCTAATTATATGTATTTTAGATTTGTTAACACCACAGTTAACTAAAATGATATTAGATGACGCTATAAAACTTGGTGAAAAGAGTTTATTAATGAACCTAATAATTATATACGCTGTAATAAGTATTATATCGGCTTTATCTGATATAGTTTTAGGGTACATAAATTCCATAATGCAAAAAAGAGCTTTAGTTAATTTAAAAATAAAATTATTAAGGCGTATAGGCAATTTATCAGGAGATTATTACACAAATGTAAAAACAGGAAATATATTAAGCATAATAGAAAATGACATATCTACTTTAAAAAACTTTGGAGCAGATATACTATTTTCTTTAATAATAGAGAGTATTACAGCTTTAATAGCCTTAATATTCTTGATAAGAATGGAATTTGACTTATTACTCATGATAATAGTACTTCAAATATTAATAGGATTTAGTCAATCAAAATTTGCTGAAGTTATATTAAACAAAACTAGAGAGGTTAGAAAAGATGAGGGAAATATATCTGGTATAGTTCAAGAGTACATATCTAATATAATAAATATTGTGTTGTCAAAATCCAACTTTATGTTTTTTCAAAATTATATAAATAAAGAGAAGGAACTTATAAAAAAATCTATTAACTTAAATATTACTGTTTCGAGTAATATAGCTATATCGAGTATCTTAAATAGATTGATAACGATATGTATTTATGGATACGGTGGTTTAAAGGTAATAAAAGGACAGATGACAATAGGTGAGCTTATTGCATTTCAACAATATGCAAACAGGCTCATAGGTCCATGTATGAAAATAATAAGGTCTAATGCCCAAATTCAACAATCTATTGTATCTATGAATCGCATATTTAGTATAATAGAAGAACCTATAACTATAAATCAAAATAATAAAGGAAAAAAGTATGTAGACAGCTTTAATGGGGATATAAGTTTTAATGAGGTTAGTTTTTTTTATGAAAAGAATACTAAAGTTATAGATAATATAAATATAAGGTTTGAAAAAGGAAAAGTAACTGCATTAGTTGGTTCAAGTGGTTGTGGTAAGTCTACTATAGTTAAATTGCTATTTAGGTTATGGGATGTCGATGATGGAAACATATTTATAGATAATATATCATTAAAGAATTATAATCTTAAGTATATAAGAAAAAATATATCTATAGTTACCCAAGACCTATTTCTATTTGATGATACCGTACTTAATAATTTAACATTAGGTAATAAAAATATATGTAAAGAAAGAGTAATAGACATATGTAAAAGAGTTGGTATTTATAACCTCATACTTAACCTGTCAGACGGATTTAACACTAGAGTTGGGGAGAATGGTATAAAATTATCTGGTGGTCAAAAACAAAGAATATCAATTGCAAGGACACTATTAAGTAATCCTAAAATTGTAGTGTTTGACGAGGCTACCTCTGCACTAGACAATATATCTCAAAAACATATATTAGAGAATATAAGAGAATATTTAATGGATAAAACAACTATTATTATAGCTCACAGACTATCAACGATAAAAGATGCTGATAATATATATGTTCTTGATAAAGGTAAAGTTATAGAGGAAGGTAATCATGAAGAGCTTATTGAAAATGAGGGATATTACTATAACCTTTTAAATGAGCAATGTTTGGAAACTAGCCTAGGATAACCAAGGTACAGAGTTATTTACATTCTAGACCTCCTGACCTTTTAAGCATGAAAAAGCTCTCTTTATAGTTTTTCAGGTTTTTTATACTTATTCTGATCTACTATAAAGAGATGAGATTATTGTCTATGAAGTTCTTGACTTTACCTAATTAAGAAAGTCATATAAATTCAAAACCATAACATATACATTTATATGTGGAAACTTAACATAGTGTTTATAATATATACACTTTTGCTATTTATAGAAAATCAAGTCCTCTAATTCCACGTACAGAAGCCATGCATGTTTCACCATTGATCATATGTATTATTCTATTAGTTTTATCTATTTCTTTAATATTATCTTTATTAACTATAAATGATTGGTGACATCTATAAAATCTTTTATCTAACTTTTCTTCTATACTTTTCATTTTACTATAAAACTCCACTTGTCTATCTATCGCATGTAGCCTTAATTTATGTACAGTATCTGACGTTTCAAAAAATAAAATTTTATTATATTCTATAGTAATAACTTTAGAGCCAATATTTAAGATAAATATGTTCTGGATAGTATTAGACAAGGATGAATATCTCTTATGAGCATTCAATATACAGTCACGCACCCTATAACAAACTTCAGTGAAATTATCTTTGATTATATAATCCATAGCCTCAGCTTTATACTTAAAAGTTAAATAACTCATTTCGGCATGTGTTGTTACGAATATAATAAAGCCCCTAGGATCATACTCTCTTATTCGTTCGGACAACTGAATACCATTTATAGAAGACTTTAAGTCAACATCTAAAAAATATAGTCCGTTTACTTCATTATCCTCTAAATACTTTAAAACCTCATAAGGATCTTCAGTTGCTAAGGTTAGTTCCATGTCTAGGTCTTCAATAATTATTGCGTTTTCTATAATTTTTTTTAGCTTATCCATATAATTTCTATTATCCTCACATATAAAAACTTTAAGCATACTTATGAAGTCACTCCTATTCATTTTGAATTTCTAAAATCTGATTAAACTCATTGTTTTCTAAAAAGGTGTCTAAACAAATATTGTTATATTGAGATAATATTTTTTTAGGTTACTTAATCCTACACCTCTATTTAAACCTTTAGTAGAAAAACCATTTTCATAAATTTTAAAAATTTCAATAGTATCATGTGGACATGAATTAATTACTATAATAGTCACAGAATTTTTCCTACTAACTAGTCCAAACTTTATAGATTTACTAGAAGTTTTTTTAGCCGCTTCTATAGCGTTGTCTAAAAGTATACCTATTACTCTACACAAGTCCACTATATTCATATTAATATTTTGTATAGGTTCTAATATATCTATAAATATATTAATATTATCTTTATGAGCTCTTATAATTTTTGAAGATACTATACCTTTTAACTCCGGTATCTTTATATTTTGAATCAAACCTAGCTTAAAATCTCTGCTATCTATATCTTTACTTATAGATAGTATGTTATTATCAAAATATTCTTTCAAATTCTCCATATCATTTTGATTTATATACTCAGCCATAGATATTAATATATTTATGTAATCATGTTTAAAACTTTTCATTTCATTATATAAAGACTCTATATTTTGTGTATATTCTTTCAAATTCTCAAATTCAGTTTTTCTATGTATAAATTCAGATTCTTTTTTTACATTTTGTGAAAATGCATAATAAATTAAAATTAACAAAACAAAATATAGTAGAAACATAAATATATTAATATTTACTTGATTCTGGGACAAGAGGTTACTATTAAAAAATAAAACTGAATTAATGTAAAAAATTAAAAAAGTTAGCAACAAACTAGATAAAACAAAAATACTGAATTTATTTTTAAAGTTTAAATTAATCAACATTAGTTTTTGTTTGAAAAATTTATTAATTAAAAAGCATATAGAATATGATATTAGATAGTGAAAACAATAAAATAAGGTATAGTAAAAAAAGTTGGCTTTAATATCTAAAACACTATCTAATGGTAGTATACTTAACGCTAAGGTACAAGATAAGAAATCTACAAATAAAAACAGTATGAAACTTAATGTTACAGACACTAGTGTGGGAATTAATTGCTTTGTTTTAATATATATCATTACAATTAAAAATATTATTAATACAGGTATTCCTAAGTCCTCATACTTGAAAATTGGAATTAAGATAATAGATGATATTATTGATAAAAATATATAATAATTTCTAGATAGTATAGTAATATTAAGTTTATAAACTATAAAAATAATTAAATATATGCTTAATAAAGAAAATATATAATACATATGACACCACCAATATAAAAAATATACATAAATAAATCTTATCACATTATGGTAATAAAGTCACTAAAATGTAAAGGTGATAACAAAAATGTAAAGTATAACCTGTATCGAGCATAAATTATAAAGACTATTAATCAACGGTTAAAAGATAATTTCTATATTGAATATAAGTTAAATTCTTTAATCACTATTGACTTATATAAATATTATAGTAAGACATATACTCATCGACTTTGTTCTTTGAATTAATCTAAAACTTGAAAGCTGTTAATTAATTTATATATCGTAATTATTGATATATTTACAGTAAAATTCATTTAATAAGATATATGCAACTATTTTATCAGTAGATACATCCTTACTAGTGAATAAATTTAGTTTTTCAGAAAATGTCTCATCAGTAGGTCTACTAGTTTTCTTTACCATACTCTAAATAAGGTTTAAAACTTAGTTTTGAAAAACTTCATAATCAAGCTTTTGTTTCTATTAAATTCTAATGAAAATTG
The DNA here is from genome assembly GCF_000299355.1 of Gottschalkia acidurici 9a. Lineage (NCBI taxonomy): Bacteria > Bacillati > Bacillota > Tissierellia > Tissierellales > Gottschalkiaceae > Gottschalkia > Gottschalkia acidurici. The sequence goes on from NC_018664.1 coordinate 885,601, forward strand.
GGAAAATTTATTGTGTTTCTTAATGAAGTAAACTTAACTATATAACGCTTTACCTTATATTACTTAGAAATTATACCATTTATAATGATTTGCAAATGTCTGGTTTAAGATTTAGTTAAATATAAATGGGATTTGATTTTAAAAAAAACTGTATATTTATAGTTTGTTATAACTAAGTTTTGAAATATTTGCGAATGACTTCTTTTTTATACTTTGTATAAGAACTTAATTATAACAGAACTTTGCATATATACTTCTTACTTTATTTAATTATAAAATTATAGAGGTATTTTACATGATTAATAGAATTGATATAAAAATATACAATTATTATGGAAAAGGGAGCATTTGTTATATTAATATAAAGATATTTGAAGAATGTGTTAATATAGTGTGGGGTGAGTTGAGTTATATGTATGAAAAAATAGCTATAAAGCTTACAAGAGGTATAAGTAAGCATACGAATAGGACGGACATAGAGCTAACAAAGATAAAGTTTGGAATAGAAGTACTAATTATTAATATATCGAAATTTTTACTGATAATAACTATATCGTACTTTTTAAAGATAATACCTTTAACCCTGATTCTTTTTATTAGTTTTGGACTAATAAGAAGAAGTGCATTTGGTTTGCATGCAAAAAATAGTATAGTATGCACAATAATAAGCACTTCATATTTTATAGGTGGGGCATATATAAGTATATACTATCCACTAGAAATGAAAATTATGGTACTAATATTTTTAATACAAATAGGTTTATTTATGAAATATGCACCATCAGATACTGAATCAAGGCCTTTAGTAGGAAAAAAACTTAGAAGTAAATTAAAAAGAGATACTATAGTTACAGTTTTAATATTATTAGCTATTGCATTAATAGTTAACAATGGAACTATAAGTATGTTAATTACTTTAGGTGCTACTATGGAATGCATATCTATACTACCAATAACTTATAAAATATTAAAAAGGAGGTACAATAATTATGAGCAATATAAATAAAAACTCTATATCTAAGTTTGAAGAAAAGTTTTTTGATGTATTAGCAAGCATATCTGAAAAGATAGCAGACCGTTCAATGGGAGCATGCATAGCTTACTTTGCATATGAACCAAAACTTCCAGAAGAACTAATACAAAATATGAAAGAAGAAGATTAAGTTACAAACATACATAATAGAAAATTATTATCTCATGACTTCAAAGTTATGAGATAATTTTTTATTACATCTATTAAATAGATAAAGAAGATTAGAATGTTTCAAAATATAGAATTTATAACGGATCATTATTGCTGAAAGTACTTATAGCCTTCTTCCTCGATGAGTTATCTTAATATAAGCAAACCTTCCATCATCTTTGAGAGTCTATAAGTATAGCGTATTCTATTTCTTTCACTGTACATATACTGAGTAATGCTCTTTAAATATGTGTTCTTAAAGCATATTCATATTGAAAGCTTTTAGGGAACACTTTGATAAGCCGAAGTGTTTTTCCATATAAAATACTGCCTTTTTCAGAAAGTTACTTTCTACAATTTTTATAAGTATCAAATATCTCATCATGATTTAAAGTATACTGTTTTGTAACTATTTGCTAGTCAAGATAGAAGAATTTCTGTACTTTTCATAATATACAGGAGAGATTGGACAATAGATAAGTTTTAAATACTACTTAATTTACAAAATACTATTGATTAAAAATAATTTTGATGAATAATTAAAAGCTAATATTTCTAGAAAGCTTGCGGATATTGATAAAAAGTTTGATTTATTATATTGTAGCCGAAAAAAGGTAAGATGTTCTACAAAATTATATAATAACTACGTAATAAAGAAATATAAATGCTCAAAAAGTTTCAATTATTAAGAAGATGATCGAGTAGACAAGCAATTCAGTTCTATGAGAGAAGTATCATCGTATTTTTAAATTAATAATATAATCGGTATGGAAGAAAGAGTAGGATATATACAGGATTTCATTAATAAAGAAAATACATCTACTGGATACGAATATGATAGGTATATGGAATATAGATCATCTAACTTTTCAAGTGTTATCACGGAGGGTTCTGGAAATAAGGAGGAATGTATAATGTCATGTGTTAATCATTATTTAGGTTTAAATATAATGATTTATTTAAAACTATGATAAGATGCGTAACCTACGACAAACAAGGAATAATATTTTTTATTTCAAAAAGAAGAGAAATGTGTGTCATCATCATTTCAAAGAAACCTAATAAACTGATTAAAGAAAAAAATCTATATTTACTCCAAAATGCCTATAGCCCAATAAACTAGTATCTATGGGGAATGAAGCTTTTACAAAAGCAGAAGATAATATGATATTTTTACTTATTAAGTATTCTTTATGTGGTAAAAAGTTAACTTACATAAAAAAGCAATTCTAAGTTATTAAACTTTAGAATTGCTTTTTATATATTAAGAGGGTATATATGATTTATATTTACTATCTTGTGTTTTGAGAGTTGTTATTTTATAGTTGGTCATTTGGTGTTGATATGATGTACATTAGCTCTTTTTAATCAATAAGTATCACAATTATTGATGTTCAGTTACATATACAGTTACTTTTGAACTAATCAATTTTCTTATATCAGGACTAATAGATTCTGTTGCCTCGAGTGGTAAATAACTTATATCAAACTTTTGAATCTTCAAATACTTTAACACATCAGATCATATTTCTTTATCTCCTAAAGTTATATTTTCTTAAAGTAAATTATCTAATATTAATATTTAACCTTTATTTGACGCAAATCTGATGCTTCATATGGTGCTAATTCTAAATTATTCACTTTCAAATCCTATTTCATATATTTTCCCTAATATATTATCCAAATTTTGGAATAACACTTTGTAATTATATTAAAATCTTCATAAAAGTTTTATTTGATACTTAATTAATTTAATATTAAAAGACTATTAGAACAAATAATTGGTATTTTTTAAAGTTATATGTCAATACTAACAAGAGTCTAATAAAAATCGGGAGGATATTTATGTTTATACTGCTTAAGAGTGGAGAGTGTTACACTCCAGAAAGTATAGGTAAAAAAGATATTTTAATTGCATTTGACAAAATATATAAAATAGAAGATGAAATTTCTAAGGAAAAATTATGGGATACAAATATTATTGACTGTACTGACAAGATAATTATCCCTGGTTTAATTGATCAGCATGTTCATATTACTGGAGGAGGCGGTGAAGAAGGTCCAGTTAGTAGAATTCCGGAGATACAATTAAGTGAAATTGTTAGTGCTGGAGTTACTACGCTAGTAGGAGTTTTAGGGTTTGATAGTATTACAAGAAACATATCAAATCTTTTAGCGAAAGCTAATGCACTCCAAACTGAAGGTATTACATCATATATTTATACTGGAAGCTATTCTATTCCAACTTCAACCCTAACAGGAAATGTAGTTAGTGATATATCTCTTGTAGATAAGGTTATAGGTGTTGGAGAAGTTGCCTTGGCTGATTATAGATCATCACACCCTAATCTTCAAATGTTAAAAGAACTTGCAAGTGAAGCAATGACAGGTGGACTAATAGGATCAAAAGCTGGGATTGTTCATATTCATGTTGGAGATGGAAAAGAGGGTCTAAAGCTTCTATTTAGACTAATTGAAGAATCAGACTTTCCAATTGACATGTTTATTCCAACTCATATAAATAGAAATAAGAAACTCTTTGAACAAAGTCTAGAATTTCTTGATATGGGAGGATTTATTGATATTACAGCAGGTGAGTCTTCAGAAAAAGGCTATAGTTTACCTGATGCTATAGAAAAACTTATAAAAGATAATAAAAATTTAGATAATGTAACAGCATCTTCAGATGGTAATGGTAGTAATGGGGGAAATGGCATATGTAAAATGTCTCAACTATTTGATGATATGAGAGACTGTATTATTGAGAAAAAAATAGATATAACATCTGTTTTAAAAGTTTCAACAACAAATGTGGCCAAGTTTTTAAAAATTTATCCCCAAAAAGGCACTATTAAAGATGGAAGTGATGCTGATATTCTTATTTTAGATAAAGAGACACTTAATATAGATACTGTAATTATAGGTGGAAAAATTTTTATGAAAAATGGAGAGATAATTAGGAAAGGTAAATTTGAAAGTAATATTAACTAATTATGTTTAAGGAGGTCACGGCTGTATATGGAATCAGATAAAAGAGGAGTTCTTCTAATAGTAGGAGGAGCAGAGGATAAAGAAGATAAAATGATAATACTTAAAAAATTCACTAGACTTTTGAAACATAATGATTCAAAACTTTTAGTATTAACTACAGCGACTAAAGAGCCAGATGCTGTTGGAAATGAATATCGTAGAGTATTTGAAAAACTAGGTATGACTAATATTGACATATTAAATATAGATAGTAGAGAAGATGCAAATGATGAAGAGTACACTGAAGAAATAAGAAGATCTGAGGGTATTTTTTTTACCGGTGGAGATCAATTAAGAATAACTAGCATAATTGGAGGAACTAAAGCTTCTGAAGCCCTACATGAATGTTACTTAAATGGTGGAGTTATAGCTGGAACCAGTGCGGGTGCTTCTGTAATGAGTAATATTATGATAATTGAAGGAGATAATAATGAGCCAGCCAAAAAGTGTGTTTTAAAGGTTGCGCCAGGATTAAATTTATTAAACAATACGATAATTGATCAACATTTTGCTCAAAGAGGCAGAATTGGACGCTTACTTTATGGCGTAGCAGAAAATCCAGAAATTTTAGGAATTGGAATAGATGAGGATACTTCTATAATTGTATACCCAGATAATACTTTTGATGTACTTGGAACAAATTCAGTAACTATTGTTGATGGTAAATCTATTAAAAGTTCTAATGTTTCTGAACTTAAACCAGATGAGGTTTTAGCAATAACAAACATAACATTACATGTATTGCCAGAGGGATATGGTTTTGACTTAAAAAATAGAGAAGTTTTTAGAGCATAATAACTGATATTTTATAAGAAGAATTTGGGAGGGAAAGAGTTTTGAGGATTATAGATACAAAGATATTTAGTGGAAGAAATATATACAGCCATAAACCTGTGATAAAGGTATTAGTGGATCTTGAAGAATTAAGTGATAAAACTACAGTAGATTTTGATGGTTTTAATGATCATTTGCTAGAACTATTTCCAAGTTTAATAGAGCATCATTGTGGGCTTCGAAAACATGGTGGCTTTGTTGAAAGGATTAATGAAGGAACCTACTTTGCACATGTTGTTGAACACTTGATTCTAGAACTGCAAGCAATCTTAGGATATGAAGTATTTTTTGGTAAAACGCGCATGGAAGAAAGCCCTTCTTTATATAATATGATAATTGAATATTGTAATGAAAATGTGGCTGTTGAATGTGTTAAACAATCAATCTATATTATTGAAAGTATTATAAAAAATGAAAGTATTGATTTAGATAATATATTATATGATTTAAATGAAATTAAGGAACGTTATGAATTAGGACCAAGCACTAAAGCTATTTTTGATGAAGCGAAGAAACGAGGAATACCTGCAAGAAGATTAGGAAATGACAGTATACTAGAACTAGGTTATGGAAAATACTCAAGGTTAGTTCAAGCTGCTTTAACTGATTCAACTAATTCAATATCTATAGATATTTCTTGCAACAAGCAATTGACTAAACAACTTCTTATGGAAAATAATATTCCTGTTTCATATGGGGATACAGCTAATTCAATAGATGAAGCATTAGAAATTGCTAAAGAAATTGGATATCCAGTAGTTTTAAAGCCTTTAGATGGAAATCAAGGCAAGGGAGTTGTACTTAATATCAATTCACCTGAAGAACTAGAAGATAATTTTAGGATACCAACAAGATATAGTGACAGTATATTAGTAGAAAAATATATACAAGGAAAAGACTATAGGGTACTTGTAGTTAAAGATAAGGTATCAGCAGTTGCTGAGAGGAGAGCACCAAAAATAGTTGGAGATGGAGTACATACAATTAAAGAATTAGTTAGTATGGAAAATGAAAATAAATTAAGAGGTTATGGTCATGAGAAACCTCAAACTAAAATAAGGCTTGATAGAGTCGCATTAAACTATTTAGAGAAAAACAATTTAACAGAGGACTCAGTTCCAGAAGTAGGTCAGATTGTTAAGCTAAGATCAAATGGGAATATTAGTACAGGAGGAAGTGCTATAGAATGTACAAATAATATCCACCCATATAATATAGAGCTTGCCATAAAAGCAGCTAAAATAATAGGTTTAGATATTGCTGGAATTGATATTATTGCAAAAGATATATCAAAACCTATTACAGATTGTGGAGGTGCAATAATAGAGGTTAATGCAGTTCCAGGACTTCGTATGCATCTACATCCAACTATAGGCAATAGTATTAATGTTGCTTCTGATATTCTAGATTCTATTTATCCAGAAGGTACTCCATACTCTGTTCCTATTGTTGCTACAACTGGAACGAATGGAAAAACTACAACTACAAGATTAATTGGTCATTCACTTTCAAGAGCTGGAAAGAAAGTTGGAATGACAACATCAAGTGGAATTTATATTGATAATAAATGCATATTAAAAGGAGATAATACAGGACCAGTTAGTGCAAGAAATGTATTAAGCTCTAAAGAAATAGATATTGCATTACTAGAGGTGGCTAGAGGTGGGCTTGTAAGAAGAGGTTTAGGGTATGATGTTGCAGATATTGCAATACTAACAAATATCGGAGACGACCATATTGGTCTAGATGGTATAGAAAGTGTCGAAGATTTAGCCTTTGCAAAAAGTCTAGTTTTAGAAGCGGTAAAGCCAAATGGATATTCTGTTATAAACGCTGATGATAAAATGGCTGAATATTTGATTAATAGAGCAAGTGGAAAATTAATTCTATTTTCACAAACTCATAAGAATGAAATTTTAATTAAACATATTAAAGAAGGCAATATAGCATTATGTATAGAAGAAGATAGCATATATATATATAATAATTTTGAAAAAACCAAACTTATTGATTTAAATAGCATTCCAATTACGTTTAATGGAACACTAGAATGCAATGTAGAAAACGTACTTGCAGGATCTAGTGCTTTGTATGGTTTAGGAACACCACTAGATACTATTAGAGAGGGACTAGAGACATTTAGATGTGATGTAAAGATGAATCCAGGTAGGTTTAATATTTTTGAATTAGGAAATATAAAAGTAATGATAGATTACGGACATAATATCGGAGGTTACGAGGAAGTTGGAAAGTTTATAAGTAAGTTAAATGTTTCTAGATCTATTGGAATAATAGGAGTACCGGGTGATAGATCAGATGAACAAATTTTTAATATAGGAGTAAGATGTTCTGAAATTTTCTCAAAAGTATATATAAAAGAGGATATGGTTTTAAGAGGAAGGAAGCCAGGTGAAGTTGCTAATATACTTTATGAAGGACTACTGAGTGGCAATTTTAACGAGGATAATATTAAAATTGTACCATCAGAAATTGAAGCATTAAAAATTGCAGTTTCTGAATCTGAAGATGGAGATTTTGTTACACTATTTTATGAAGAGCTTAATCCAGCCGTAAAATTAGTCACTCAACTTCAAAGTGAAAAGTTAAATAAAAACAACGTTATGTTATCAGCACTAAGTTAGAAAGTCAGTAATCCGTAAGTAAACCATAAGTACTATAAATTTAATTGGGGATGACTCAAAATAGGAATAAATCCTATAGCAGTCAGCCCCTTTTTAATAGGTCAACGTATTTGCTAGTCTATTGTACCACCGTATTCATTAACCAGTTTCCCATAAGTCTCGAAAAGTTCATCACGATTTTCCACAAAATATTTGAAACTTCCTTCAATAACATCTAGACTACCAAAGTAATCTCTCACTATATCTTCAACTCATACTTTAATATGTTTATAATACATTATGTGTTAAAAGTTAGCTTGGTAAATTATATATCTAGAAATTATTTTACCATTTACAAATACTACATAATCTTGTGGTAGATAAAGTTATAATTAAATATGTAGATACTCATAAGCAAAAAACATTCAATGGTCAAAGATATAATATCCATTGACGATATTATACTTAAGTAATTAAAAAGAAAAAAGTGTGAGTTTATTTCTTTTTTGTTAGCAACCTAGCTAAAAATACAATTATAGGATATAAAGTATTGATTTATATCATTTAAACTATTTATAATACTTATAAGCATTTAAAATAGTTTAAATGTATTTTTACGGTAAAAGAAAATTAGGTGATCATTCTCCTTATTATTAATTTTCTAATAGACAAAGGTACTAATTTAAACTTATTTGGAGTGATTATAATGGTATTCTAAGACAGAAATGGTAATAGGTTTAGTTCTTAAGGAGGTATTCATATATGCTGAAACATATGCATGAACAAGAGGCAAGTTATATTTTAGAATCAAAAAAGAGGTGTAGGAACTTAGGGATGGATCCTAATAAGCTTAGTGTACCTCAAAATATTATGTCAGAATTGGAATTAGCTAAAAAGAAAGAAGCTTATAAAGAAATTTTAGATATTGTGATATCCTCTGGTAAAAAGATAATTAGATCATTAAAAGGTACTCCTATACTAATAGGTATTTCAGACGAAAAGGGGTATGTGTTAGATACTTTGGAAGATGAAACGATAAAGCCAATGGCAGATAAACTGTCAATTAAACCGGGTGTTCAATATATTGAAGAACATGTAGGCACAAATGTAGTTACATTAACACTTGAACAAGATCATCCTATACAGTTAATAGGAACTAATCACTATCATAAACACTTCCATAATAGTGTTTGTTATGGAGTTCCGTTTCATCACTTAGATAATAATAAATTATCGGGTACTATATGTATTATGACTGGAGCAGTACTACCGAATCCTTTTTTCTTGATGATACTGACTGCCATAGTGGATACAATAGGGCGTGAATTACTACTTAGAAAACAAAGACGTAGAATTGATAAGCAGCAGGAACTATTGTATAAATTTGAAGAAAAGCAAAGAGAGCTTCTTGAAAAAGACATTAGCATGAAAGACGAGTTCATAACACTTATGACTCATGAATTCAAAACTCCGATAAACGTTATTTATTCTGCTATCCAATTGATTGAACATGTACATATTAATAAGGTTCCTAAGGATGTTAGAAATCTTATAGGTAGCATAAAACTGAATACATTTAGACAATTGCGCCTTGTAAATAATTTACTAGATATTATCAAACTAGACTCAGATCAGTTTAAATTAAATTTGAAGAAGATAGATATTGTATTTTTAACAAAACTAATAACAGAATCTGTAAAACCATATGCGGAGCAGAAGAAAATTAATATATACTTTAAATCTACTATCAATAGTAAGAATATCATGATAGATGATGAGAAGTATAATCGTGTAATTTTAAATCTTATGTCAAATGCTGTGAAATTTACACCTGAGGGTGAAAGTATAAGTGTAAAGATTAAAGAAAACACAAATGAAAATACAATAACTGTTGATGTAAGTGATACTGGTATAGGAATTCCAAAGGAAAAGTATGAGAAGATTTTTGATCAATTTGAACAGGTTGAAAATATTCTTTCTAGACAAGTTGAAGGAAGTGGTATTGGACTAGCTATTGTAAAGATGCTAATAGATATTATGGAGGGAGAAATACAAGTAGATAGTGAACTAGGTGTTGGAAGCACGTTTACTATAACATTGCCAATAAAAGAAGGTATAGTTGATGAAGAAAATCAAGTCTGTATAGACTCTGGAAATGGACTAGCGAATGCCATTAAAGTGGAATTTTCCGATATTTACTTTTGAGAATACTATTTAAGAACTTGTATATACAATGATATATTTATAGCGTATAATTTGAAAAAACTTACATACGTATGAATTACTGTTTGTAGTTATCAATAAAAGCTAGAACGCAGATAGCAGATATTGATTTAAGACGATAGCGTATTATACAATAAGGGTGAATCTTAAATATACTAAGCTATAATAAAAGATAGAAATATTTAAAAGAGATCAGGAAAATACATACATATAAAAATAGTAGATTAAGCAAATGCTTAACAAAAAACTTTATAAATGATTGACATTATACGTTAATTAATATAAAATAAATATGAACATTGTTCATGAGGTGGTTAAAATAATGGATAGAAGTAGTAAAAATTATAGAGAAAAAATACTATTATCAGCCCAAGAAATTGCTTTAAAGCAAGGTATAACAAATATTGATATTCGTTCTGTTGCAAAAAATTGCGGTATTGCATCTGGAACAGTATATAACTATTTTCCTTCAAAGGGAGATTTACTTGTTGCAGTTATTGAGAGTTTTTGGGAGGATGCCTTTAGTAATATTGAATGTAAGCATTTTACGCATAGTAGTTTTTATATCAACTTAGAGAGAATGTACAGCATCCTAAATGAATATCTGAAAAAATTCAAAGAAAACTGGTTAGAGGAGCTTTCATTTTTAAAGACTCATGAAAAGCAACTTGGTAAGCAAAAGCAAAGTGAATATTTTAAAATAATTACCAATAGAATTATGGCTATGATGGATATGGATGATGATTTAAGAACTTATCCATGGAGTGAGGGAATTTCAAAAGAAAAAATGGCAGAGTTTATCTTTGACAACATGTTTATTAAGCTTCGAAAAGGTGAACCAGATATAAGTTTCTTTATTATTGTTATAAAAAAAATATTAGCTTATTAAAAATCATACTTAAAGTATGATTTTTAATATAAGCAACCATGAACATCGTTCATGAAAAATGCTAAGACAGCATTAGCATAACTAAGGAATTTATTTTTAATAGAATCTATCTAGTCATGTACTATGCTTTAATTAAGAATGAGCACAAAGGAAGACAACAATAACAGTTTGGTAGAAGAATGTTTTTATTAAATGTAAGATATGTATTTAGTCTCATGTATGGTTCAATACGGATTAACTACAACACAAATTGTAGAGCGTAATAGAATTACTATTTTAATGTATTTATAAGTATTACTTGTATTACATTATATCTTTTCCACATGAATAGTGACTTAATTATTATAATTCGTATCTTAGAGTATTTACAGAAATCTTATTTTCTCCATTATGACATAATAACCATCTCTATTTTATACTCAGAGAAAAGTATAATGATAATAATTTTAAATTTGTGTAGCCAGCAATTACTGATATAGGAGTTTTGATGACTATAGAAACTCTTGCATATGCTTGAATGATTATTATAGGATAAAAGAAATTGAGAGGATATAAGAAAAAACTATAAATAATTTGTTATTCAAAGAAAAACTCAAGTGATATGCAATATATCAACAATCTGTGGCTTATTGGGTAGATCATATCTTAAGATAGATATGATTTTTAAATGGAATCTAATGAACGATGTTCATAAAATTTATACGTATGAACACTCTAAGTTTATGCTTTAATATTAGGAGGAATATTTGATGATAATATATGCAATAGTAACAATTACATTGGCTCTTGCACTATATACTATAGGTGTATGGAGTGAAAAAATACAGGGTAAATTAAAGAAGTGGCATTTAGGTGTATTTTATCTAGGATTAGTATTTGATACTATAGGAACAGTAATAATGAGTAAGATTGCATCAGGTGGATTTAAAATTAATTTTCATGGTGTCACAGGACTGTTAGCAATTATTCTAATGCTATTTCATGCACTTTGGGCAACCGTGGTATTAATTAAGAATGATGAAAAAGCTAAGGCAGATTTCCATAAGTTAAGTATTGTTGTTTGGATCATATGGTTAATACCTTTTATTTCAGGTGCTATATTCGGTATGGTTAAATAGCGTAAATAAAATCTGAGGCATATTATAATATGACCTCAGATTTTTTATATAGATGAACTTAAGAGTTATTTATATCTAAAGATTACTTATATAACTTGTCTATAGTAAAGCCACGTCCTTTTACCTCATTCACTTGGCTAATAATCATAAAAGCATTAGGATCTATAGAAGTAACAAGTTTATTTAGTTTAGGTAATTCACGACTTGAGACTACTGTAAGAACAACTAGGTTTTCATCACGACAATATCCTGTCTCAGCATGAATTAAAGTGGATCCCCTATCAAGATGATGTGTAATTATCTCATTAATTTCCTCATACTTTTTACTAATTATTTTTACTTGCGTACGCGATCTTCCTAATAGAAGTACTTTATCTAATACAATAGTATAAATAATAACTAATAAAAGTCCATACAGTACTTGCTCTTTGCTTGCAAAAATAATTTGTGATATTAGAATAAGGAAGTCAAATACATACATCGAGAGTGAAATTGAAACTCCAAATTTCTTATTAAGTATAATGGGAGGTATACTCATACCGCCAGTAGAAGCCTCTGCTTTAATTACAATGCCTATGCTGAAACCAATCAGAATACCAGCATAAATAGCTGAAAGTAGTTTATCAGATGTAAAGTCCTGAAGCCAAAAAACGTTTTGAAAAACACCTAGAATAAAGGGATAAAAGAATGTACTTATCAATGTGGTAAGTGCAAACTTTCTACCGAGCATCATTGCTCCCAAAACAAACATTATAATATTGAAAATTGAAACAAATACTGAAATAGGAATACTCATTTCATGATAAAATAATAATGCTAATCCTGTAGTTCCTCCAGTAATCAGACCATTTGGAAGAATAAAAGAGGTAACTGCCAAGGCATAAAGGGTATTACCCATAAGAATCAATCCTATATTTTTTAAGATTGCTGATTGTCTCTTAAACATATAAACTCCTCCTTATTAAGCTACTAATCTTATACGTTATTTTTTAGCGAAAAAATCAACTATAATTGTATCATAAAACTTCTAATTAATATAAAATTTTAATAATAATCTTTTACTTCAGAATACACATAAATAGTGGAATAGAATAAAAAACGAAAAGAAATTATTTAAGAACTTGCTAAATAGTGTAGTTTATATGAGATTATGATATGAAGATCCTCTTATGGTTGAAATAATAGTAAATAACTTATAAGAGAAGGTGTAATATGAATCTAACAGAAAGAAAGTCCAATAGACTGATTGAAGAGAAAAGTCCTTATCTATTACAACACGTATATAATCCAGTAAACTGGCATCTTTGGGATGAAGAAGAATTTGAAAAGGCAAGACAATAAGATGAACCAATCTTCTTAAGTGTTGGATATTCAACATGCCATTGGTGTAAGGTTCATTGAGAATACCAAGTGTTAAGTTTTTTAGAAATATGTTCATATATAATAAAAAGCATCTGAAAGCGGAGGGTACTTTTTATTATACTTGAATATATTTACATATTTATCTTGATGCTTATTCAACTTATGATATAATATAGATTAGAATAAAATTTAAAAGGAGGGTGATTTATAAGTGATCAATAGAGAAGTTTTAGTAAAGAGAATACAAAAATCACCACCTTATTTACTAGAGGAAGTATCTAATTATATAGACTATATAGAATTTAAAAGAATAAAAGAAAATATATACGAAGTAGAGGATATAACATTAGCGAGTGAAAAAAGTTTATCTAAAGACTGGCTTAAACCTGAGGAGGATGAAGCGTGGGCAGATTTGTAAAAGGTGATGTTGTAGTAGTTCCTTTTCCATTCTCAGATTTATCTCAGTCTAAAAAGAGACCAGCACTAGTGCTAGTGGACTTAAATGGCGATGACCTAATACTATCTCAAATAACAAGTCAAAATATATATGATAATTATTCAATAAAAATAGAAACTGATGATTTTGGCGAAGGCTCACTAAATAGAACAAGTAACATCAGACCTAATAAAATATTTACAGCTGATGAAGATATTGTTTTATATAAGATTTGACAATTGAGTGAAGAAAATATGAATGAAGTTATAAGAAAAGTTATTGAAATTTTCACTAAATAATAAAAAAATTTTGTACATGAGAGATATAGAACAGATTATTAGAGAAGTAAACGGAACTGTGACTATTGATGTCATGCCTTTAGGTTAAGCGATAAAGAAATAGTTAAAGAGTGCTTAACTGAGAAAATAAGTTTTGAAGAAATGAAAAAAAGAATTATTGAAAAGTATACTGTAGATATGCAAGTTTAGTATAAAGAATAAAATATTTATAGCAAGAGGCGTTTATACTATTGCTACAGTATCATTTGATAAAGAGATAGTAGTAATGGAACCAGAATCTATTGAAAGGTTCATAAGCATAGTTTTAGAAGATGAACAATTGATTTGTATATATAAAGAAAAATTATCTAATAAAATGGTGGCAAAAGGAGAGTAATTATTAAGACAGTATCTATCTCGATAGCACTATAATAATTGATTAAGTATAGTTAACACTTTCTTTAATAGAAGGTGTTTTATTATTTTTTGATAACATTTTGGGCATAATACACTTTAATAAGCATGAAGGGCGTGTGATAAAATGCCAAAAGAAAATATGCATCAAAACCTAATAGACTGGTAAATGAAAAAAGTCCATATCTATTACAACATGCATATAACCCTGTAGACTGGTTTTCTTGAGATGAAGAAGCTTTTAAAAAATCTAAAATAGAAAACAAACCAATGTTTCTTTCTATAGGGTATTCTTGACGGTGCAACAAATCAACTTGTCATTGATGTCACGTTCATTAACGATACTACGTGTTGAGTTCTTAAAAACAAATTTTAATATAATAAAGAGGATTGAAATAAATTCTGTTCGCTATGTAGTCTAAGAATGAAAATATTATATTTAATATTTACTTACCATGGATATAATAACAAATTTATATACCAAAATAATTAGTAAGATATACTTAATTAGTAGAGTATAAATAAAAAACATTAAAAATCAGTTGCAAATAACCTTTGATTGTGTTAATATATTTTCACAACATACCAAGGGGGTACTGTAAAGTGCTGGATAAAGAAAAAATACGAGACATAATGGAGAAAAAAGGTATAAAGACACAAGTAGAATTATCAGAAAAGATGGGAATAACTAAAAATCAATTATCTGTTATATTATCAGAAAAATTTGATCCAATAAAAAGCAACGTAAGAACCTTATGTGAAGTATTAGAAGTAAATATACAAGAGATATTAAGTAATGAGAATCAAGCTATCCAAAATAAGAACCAAGTCAAGCAACTAACGATGGATATTAATGACATACAATTTATTGATACTTCAACAATTAAGCCTACTAGAAATTTCACAGGAATAGAATTATTTGCTGGTGCTGGTGGACTTGCCTTAGGTTTAGAAAAAGCAGGATTTAGAACACTTGGACTAGTTGAAATTGATAGATTTGCTAGTGAAACACTTAGAAAAAATAGACCACACTGGAATGTTATAGAAAAAGATATAGTAAAGGTTTCAGAAGATGGAATAAGGAAATACATAGATAATGATATAGAAATTGATTTATTATCGGGAGGATATCCTTGTCAAACTTTTAGTTACGCAGGAAATAAGAAAGGATTAGAGGATACTAGAGGAACAATGTTTTACTATTATGCTCAGATTTTAGATCAACTAAAACCTAAGGTGTTTTTAGCAGAGAATGTAAAAGGATTAGTATCACATGATAATGGAAGAACATTACAAACTATGATTGATGTTTTTAGTGAACTAGGGTATAAAATACAATGGAAAGTTCTAAAAGCATTAGATTATGGAGTTGCTCAAAAGCGTGAAAGAATAGTTATTGTAGGTATAAGAAAAGATATAGATATAGAGTATAAGTTCCCTAAACCATATGAGTATAAACCTGTACTTAAAGACGCTTTAAAAGATGTGCCAATTTCTGATGGTGCTAAGTATCCAAGCAAAAAGAAAGCTGTGCTAGACTTAGTTCCACCGGGAGGTTATTGGAGAGACTTACCAGAAGAGATTGCTAAAGAGTATATGGGAAAGAGTTATTACTCAGGGGGAGGTAGAACTGGAATGGCAAGAAGGATTTCATGGGATGAACCTTGTCTAACATTAACGTGTAGTCCAGCTCAAAAGCAAACTGAAAGATGTCATCCTGATGAAACACGACCATTTAGGGTAAGAGAATATGCTCGTATTCAAAGCTTTCCAGATGAATGGGAGTTTCACGGATCAACTAATCAACAATATAAACAGATAGGTAATGCTGTTCCTGTAGAATTAGCAAAAGCAGTAGGATTATCTATAATAGACTTTTTAAATAAAATCTAAAAATAGAAGTAGGATATAAATACCTACTTCTATTTTTTAAAATCCATAGTAATTAGTAAAATTATCTTTCATAATTTGAGTAAGAATATCTACATTATTATTATTTGATCTTTGAATAAGTGAACTTAAAACAGCATTCTGATTAAGAACATCGTTATTTTGTTGAGCAATATTAGATAGAAGTATTTGTGTTGCTTTTGGAATAGCGGAACACAACTCATAAAAAGCATTTTGCTTACCAGTTACTAATGCATAAAATCTATCAGCAGAGATTCTACGCACTTTAGGGTGACTATAATATGTACCGTTAAAAGTTCCTTGCCATTGTATATCTTGGCTTTGGGTGGCTATAATTTCTACTAAATAGCAAGTAGCATTAGGATACTCATCTGCAAACTTGATAAGTTTCTGGTATGTCGACTCTTGAGAACTACTATTCATAGTATTATGTTTATTTTTAATCTCTGCAAAAATTGTATTATCTAAACTTCTTATATCACAACCTCCACCTACTCCTAAACTTTCCAATCCAGAAATTCCCCCTAATAACTCTTGATGAAAGTGTCCGATTGCATTGCTAATAGTTTTATCATTTTGTCGTGTAACTTCTAGATTTATATACTCCTCTAAATTCAGATTATTAAAAGTCATATCAAATTGTAACTTTATAGGGTCAATCTTGTTTTTATAAAATTTTGAAAGAGTCATATTGTTTTTACAACTAACATAAGTTTTATGCAAGTCAATAAGACAGTTAAATAGATGAGTATCATCTAAAAATGAAACCAAATTCATATGAATTCCTCCAATGTCTAATAATGTAGTTTGATTAGATATTAACACATATATATAGTTTTGTGAAATATTGCATTTGAAGAGTGCAGAGTTTTGTTAATGAGTGGACTTTTGAACGTTAAGAGGTATATCATTATAAATAAATTGAAATATCATTCCAGTATAGTTGAAAAAATCCATGACACTTACAACAATAGATGTTTAATGATTACTTGATAGTATGTTTTATTTGGACTAGGGTATAGACTATTATGAATTAGTTAAGATATATATGGTAAAATATTCATATGGTTTTAGTATGATTATAATATTAATAAATCAAAATTAAATTAAGAATTAAAAAATGGGGCTGATAAAATGAGGGGAAGAGTAAAAAAATTTGAAAGAGGGCTTGGAGTTATTATTAGTGAAAATAAAAAAGAAATACCTGTACATTTTGTTAATATTGAAATGAAAGGATTTAAAAGTCTAACAGTAGGTCAGCTTGTTGAATATAATATCGGAGAATATTATGGAAAAGAAACAGCTATTAATGTTAAAGTAATAGATGAATATATTACTCCTGGAATGGAAATAAATCCGAAAATCACACATGATGTAGAGGACAAAGGATATTGGTGTAAAAAGGGCAGTAAATTGGAAGAAGAGTTTGTTAAAGAAATTGTTCCTAAATTGAAAACAAATATTATTATAAATCCAGAAAAAGTTAAAAATCCTAAGGTTATAGATTTATTAAATTTAGATTTAAACAGGAAAGCTGATCTAAAAACACAAGAAACCCCTTTTTTTACAGCCTATAGATATGGATATAATCCGCAATATACAGTTACATTTAATCATAAAGATTATATAAATTATAAAAAAAATTATCCAAATGTAATAATATACTGGTGGGTTAATTGGAAGCAATTGAGCTTGAGAAAATTTAGTGTTGATCCGTTATATGGTGTATGGGAAATTGAATTCAAATTTATGTTAGAAAAAATACAAAAGGGAGAAGCTCCTTTACATAAGTATAAACAAAGAGTAGATGACCCAATTAATGCTACAGAAAGCTATTTGTTTGATTTAAATTCATTTAGAAGATTACTATAATAGAGTATAGTAGTACTTTAAAATAATAAAAAGTAAAGAAATAGATGTATTTATACTAGATACAAAGATACCTTATATTTATAGTATAAAAATTACAGAAAAAATAAGAAAAATATGAATTAAATAATATTATATTTATTATATATAAATAGAGTAACCTGTTGTGTTAGTTGGTTAGCTAATACAACAGGTTACTTTAGAGGACTTACAAAATCTAATGAAGAATTGAAATAAGAAGAGATTAATATAAATAACAATAAAATAAGTCAACTAAATTAAAAAAAAGGAGGTATTGTAATTGATAAACGATAGAATAAAACTAGCAATTACTTTCGTTTTGTTAATAACATCATTTGAAATGTTAAGTACTACTACCTTGGCTAGTGAACAAAATGAATCCCGTATATCAGAATATAAACCCCAAAATCTACGTAATGATTTAGATGAAGAAAAAGTAGATAATTATGTACTATATATTAATTTAGATGGCTTTAGCTATAGGTATTATGAAATAGCAAACGATACAACTTATAAAGGAACTAAAAATATAAATTCATTATTAAAAGATGGAGTACTGTTTAAAAATACGATAACAGGCATACCTAGTATTACTGCATCTATGAATCAATCAATCGTTTCTGGAGCATGGTCGATAGACACAGGTAATTGCTATAGATATTATGATTTAGAAAAAGATCAAGTTATTCAATATGACAGAGATAACGTTCTAGAAAATATAGCAGAAGCAGCATATAAAAATAACATTAAATTAGCGGCTGTAAATGCTTGGTATTTTGAAAATCGTGGAGCAATCGCTGGAGATAAAGATAGATTATATATTCAAGCTTCTGATTCGAGAAGTTCAAAAGAGAGATTTGATATATTAGAAAAAATTATTAGAGGAGAGAAAGTATGGTCAGGTAGTAACTATATTGAGTATAAAGCTCCACCACAATTCATGTCAATATATGTTGATGACCTAGACACTATAGGTCACAACTTTCATAATACATATAGTGATACTGGAAGAGCAAAAAACATAAATGAGCTCAGGAACTTATTAGTAGAGAGATTAATAAAATTAGATGAAGAGATAGGAAAGATTGTAGAAGCTCTTAAAGATAGAAAAATATATGATAGAACCACAATTGTAATAACTAGTGATCATGGAATGGTAGCTTATGGTTCGGATGAGGTAGATAATAATTTACACCCAGCTACTTATAGTAGCATGCCTGATTTGATTGATACTATATCTAATGTGGGACAGAAGTTTATAGGAAAAAATTACAAGGTTGAAATGGTAAATACCGGGGAGGCAAAAGCTTCCGCAGATACTGATATAATACTAACTACGGTAGGACTTCAAGTACAAGTTAAGTTTAGAGAAAAGATATCTAGAAAAGTATTAGAGGAGATTGTTAATAGTGTAAAATATAAAGCTTATTACGGTACCCATATGTATCAAGAGGACTTAATAAAACGTGGAACACCTGCTAAATTTGCAGACCTGCTTATTTCCCCAAAGCAACCATATCATTTTAAGCATAATTTTCAGAGCGCATATAATGTTATGGGGCAACATGACTCATTAGATGAAGATGCTCAGAGGGTATTCACTATGATTTCAGGTGCAAATGTTAAACATGATATAATTTATGATGAACAAATCTACAATATAAGTATGACTCCATTAATGGCAAGATTATTAGGATTTGAGGGTCCTAACAATGCAACAGCCAGGGTTATAGATGAAGTTTTAGTAGATAAATACAAAGGTCCTATACTAGAAATTATAAACTTTAATGGCAATGAAAAAGTAGTTGGGCAAGATACTGTTGAGATTAAATTAAAAACGGAAAAAAATGCTCTGGTAAAGATTAAAGATAAAGTAATAGGTAATGCTGATATTAATGGTACATTTAACACATTCACAAAGCTTTCTTTAGGATTAAATAGATTAATCGTGCAAGTTGAATTAGGGAATAAACAAACTAGAAAAGAACTTTTTGTAATATATGTTGAATCTAATGAGAACATAAATTCTCATCAGGACAACAACTACCACCACTTATAGAAGTATACGACTTCCTATTCAATACTATCAATGTAGCGAGTTTATCTAGGCTCTAAAGGTTGCACAACCTCGAAATGCAGTGCAAGAACTCTTGTAACTGACATATATGCTTGTTTTTAGCTATGCTAGTTTTGGAGAGTGCTTGAATAATTTACGGTGTAGAGCATTTTCTACACCAACTCCATATATTCAGTCTTTAATTGTTCTTAGGACTATCATAATTTAGCAAATACATAGAGTATTCACTAAATTGATGTTATCCATCTCCTGTTCAAAGAGGATAGGAGAATACCACAGCATCTATTTAAATAAACATTATGACTTTATCATAGAAGAAATATAAAGTTTTTATGAAAATAATACTATATGTTAGGAAGTGTAGTTGAATTGATAAGCTTATAAAAAAATCTCCTTCCTAGAGCATTCATATTTTGATTCTCACTAGAAAGGAGTTACTTACTGCACTAAATGCGGAGTTATTCAAATAGTCAAATGTTATATTAAATTTCTATTTGACAGTAAATAATTATAGCTTATAAATGAAAATCAAAACTAGTAAGTAGGTATTTATATCTATTCACAAGTTTTCGTCATGATCATTACATCTGATGACTTTACAAATGCAGTAACTGTTTTACCTAAAGTGATTTCTAAATCTCTTAAAGAAGCCATTGTAATGATAGAAGTTATAAGATTATTACATCCAACGTCAATAACTACTCTTGCATTAACAGCTCCTTCTTCTATATCAACTACTTTTCCTGTTAATTGATTTCTTGCGCTAATTTTAACATCACAACGAGTCCCCTTATCATTTCTCTGATATACATTAGGGTGTATTGGATATGGATATGATCCATAGATTAAATTTGGGTTAAAGTGTACATTACTATTTGGATAATAGTATGAATTCATATATATTCTCCTTTCAAAAGGCAATTTTATATTTCTATATTTTCATATTTTTATATTATTCAGCTTATATCAAATAGTTCTGTATATCCACTCTTCTAAGGTGTTTTATGTTAACAACAAATAAAAGATATCTCATCTGAATTGATTTACACATGGTTAACAAATTAATTTTTATGAATAGAAGTTATTTAAATTAGACAAAGATCAACTCATTAGAGGTGCTAACTAGCTGTGTACTATGCCCCTTTTCTAAGATAGATAATAAATCAGGACTAGAGAGGACAAGCTAAAAATAATCGACTAAAAGTTTAATAGTGTAAGTATAGCTGAGAAGATCTAAAATAGTTCAGATTGAGTCTTATTAGCTGAAATAATATTACAATTAGAGTAGAAACTTGATATAATTAATATACATATGTTAAGTATTGTGTACTTAAGTTTAATAAATTCATAAAAAGAACAAAAAATAGATATGCTAAGCATTGGATAAATTAAGTAATAGAAATGAGCAGGGGGATTGAAATTAGTTGATAAAAATAGTAATATGTGAAGATGAAAAAGAGCAACAAGAGTTATTGAGACTATATATAGTTCAAATATTTGAGGGATTATATGTTGAATATAATTTAGAAATATTTAACTCAGGAGAAGAATTACTAGAAAGCTATCCAAAAGGTACGGATGTACTTTTATTAGATATACAAATGGAACAAATAAATGGAATAGATACAGCAAGAAAAATTAGGGAACTAGACGACAAAGTAGAGATAATCTTTATTACATCATTAATAGAATATGCACTAGAAGGTTATGAAGTAAGAGCTTATAGATATTTAATAAAACCAATAAAATACGATGATTTAAAAAATAATATAATAAATTGTATAAAGGAAATAGATATAAAAAATAAGTACATTATTATAAATGAACAAGGAAATAGAATTAAGTTAGATATAAATGAAATAACTTACACAGAAGTTCAAAAAGAAAACCTAACAATACATACCCTAGATCAGATATATAAAATAAAAGGTACAATGAATAATATTGAAAAAGAAATAAACTGTTGTAGATTTTTCAGATGCCATAAAAGTTATTTAATAAACTTAGAATACATAAAGAGCATAAAACAATATGTTGCTATACTTGAAAATAAAGAGGAAGTACCCATAAGTAGATATAGATTTAAAGCTACAAAAGATAAATTTTTCGACTTAATTGAGGAAAAGTTATGTTAGCTAGCGGCTATAGCTTAGCAGTTTTAAATATGTTATCGTTTATAGGTTTATTTTTTATGCTAATGAGTAAAAAAGGTTATGTTTATAGTTATAAATTTGATTTTATATTTATATTGACAAGTATTGCACTATTTCTTATAACTATAAGTGGATTACCCTTTGGAGTTATATCTGTGAAAAAGCTTTTGCTCATGCTTATAAGTATATGTTTAATTTGTAAAATCTATTACAAATTTAACTTTAAAAAGTCCATTCCTACCTCAATAATATATAGTCTAGTATATGTTTTAATACAAGGTTGCATTTATTGGTTTTTACAACGTTTACTTAATTATGTAGATTTAAAGTATCTAATAGAAATAACTCTTATAACTA
This sequence comes from Gottschalkia acidurici 9a, assembly GCF_000299355.1. NCBI lineage: Bacteria > Bacillati > Bacillota > Tissierellia > Tissierellales > Gottschalkiaceae > Gottschalkia > Gottschalkia acidurici. The sequence goes on from NC_018664.1 coordinate 908,377, forward strand.
GCTTTCTTATTTTTTTCACAATAATATATTTCATTAATATATTTGAAAAAATATATACAAATAAAAAATATTATTTATATATTATACTAACTACTATAATTAACTTACTAATAATCTTATTTGTAAATAAATCTTATACAGATATAGGTTCTTTATACGATATGATAGTTAAAAATAAAATAGATTTTTATCATGTTTCAGATATGCTTAAGTTTTCGGGAATGGTCAAAAATACATTTCCATACCTTTTATTAATAGTTAATGTATTATTAATACTGATGTTTTTAAACGCTATAAAATCAGCACAAAAAAAAGCTGAATCAGAATTTGTAAATGAAAAGTTAGATATGCAGTATAAGTATTATTTAATGGTTAAAGAATCACAAGAGAAAATGAAACAAGTTTATCATGATATGAATAACCATATACAAAATATAAAATATTTAAAAAATAGTAGTGGAGATGTAGATAAATATATTAATAACATAGAAGATCAAGTTAAAGAAAATAGAAATATTTATAATACAGGAAATGTACTTTTAGATATTATATTATATGAAAAAAGTAAAATTTGTAGGGAAAATAATATAGACTTTAATGTAGGCATAGATTTTAGTAAATGTGAGTTTATTGAGATGATAGATATAAGTAGTATTTTTTCAAATCTAATAGATAATGCAATTGAAGCCTGTGATAAAATTTGCGATAATAAGGTAGAAAAATACATAAATATAAAAAGTACTTTTATAAAGGGATACTATGTAATTAGATGTGAGAACAGCAAAATCAATAAAATAATAATTAAAAATAATAGGATTTTTACCTCTAAAAAAGATAAATTCTTTCATGGAATAGGCATAGATAGTATAAAATCTTCAATAAAAAAATATAATGGAGAATTAAAAATAAAAGATAGTGAGTATAAATTTATAGCTACTGTTCATATACCAATTGAATAAAAATATAATACAGTCACTTACTTATAAAACTTATTAATTAAGCTTTAGTATGCTAGTTGTCGGTAAAAAAAGACTACTTGTCGGACTTATATTGAATCAATTTTTCAGAAATGTTATCTTTTACACAAAGAAGGTAGCATTTTTTTATGTAAAGATTTAATACAAGAAAGAGAGGGAAAGTTTTGATTACATTTAAATTAGCAATAGCTTATATGAAAAAACAAAAGGGGAAAACAATAGCACTATTATCATGTATAGCACTTTCGGTAATACTTATTTTCTCAATGATTGTAATTCGTGATTCAGGATATGATTCTCACATCCAAGAAGCAAAAGACTTACATGGAGATTATCAAGTATGGTTTGAAGGAATTGATATAGATAAAGTTAAGAAACTGGAAAATGATAATGAAGTGAAAAAATCAAGTAAAGTTAAATATTTCTGTGAAGCCGTCAACAAAACCAATGGTGTTAAAGTTGATGTAAATTCCTTTGATATAGACTTTATAGAATCCCTTAACTATAAGATGGTAGGAAAAGAGCCCTTAAAAGATGGAGAAATAGTTGTAGAAAAAGAAGCTATTAGTCAAATGGGAATAAGTGACCCATTGAATAAGAATATTGATTTAATGTTAATTAATAAATATCTGGATGACAAGGGTGCTAATCAAATAGATAGCGTAAATAAAACTTTTAAAATCGTTGGTCTAATTGAAAAGCCAGATAGATATTATAGTTCAGCATCTAATTCTATGGGTGGGTTTAATGCTCAAGCCTATGTATATAAGGAAGCAAATTACCCACTAAAAACTGAGAATACCTACAAGGGAATTGTATTCCTTAAAAATGAAAAAAACACCACTAAATTTTTAAGTAAAATGAAAAAAGAACTAAATCTTAGTTATAGTTATTTGCGTGAAAATGATGAGGTTAGCACTGCTAAATTATTTAAAAGTATGTCTACTAACAATAAGGAAAATATTAAAAAGATAATTCTTTTAGTTATTGTATCTAGCCTTGTAATATACAATATTTTCAATATTATACTAAAAGACATGATAATTCAAATAGGACTCATGAGAGCTATTGGAATGTCAAAGAAGAAAACCCAACTTATGTTTGTTAAGCTAAGTCTTATTTATATAGTTTTAGGAACCTTGATTGGTATGTTATGTGGAATAGTTTTATCATACATAGGAGTAAGATTAGTATACGGATACAGCACTACCCTAACAATAAGAGCTTTAAGTATAATTTATTCTTTTATAGTTTCAACATTATCAGTATCAATAAGTAGTTTTATAGTAATTAGAAAAGCTATGAAAATGTCTATAATTACCTCAATAAAAAGTAGTGAGAAGTATGAAAGAAAGTCAAAATTAAAGAAAATAAAAATAAATACAACACATGGAAACATAATCAAAAGTATTGCGAATAGAAACATATGGAGAAATAAATCTAGAACTATTATAACCATGCTTGCAATTACTATGGTTGGTACAATGTTTATACTTCACTTTGGTATTAAAAGTCACTTAAAGCACAACATAGAGGAAGGTATAACAGGTGGTAGTTGGGGAATGTCCTATGGAAGTGTAGATAAGTCCGTAAGCGGTAGTTTAAATGGTACGGAAAGTTTATTTTACAAACTAGATAAAAATATGCTAGAAAAAATAAATAATATAGATGATGTTGAAAGTATAGAGCCTAATTTCTTTAGTCTAGATGGATATATTTTACTTTATAAAGATAAAATATCTAAAGCTTATCAAGATGAATTAAACAGAAGAAATGAATTATTTCAAGAAGAACATAATAATGAATATCCACTTCTTATAAGAGGATATAGTGATAAGTTATTAAAGAGTAGAGAGTCTTTTATTGAAGTAGGAGAAAACTTGATAAATACAAAAGAAGGACAGTACAAAAAAGTTATACTAGTAAACAATACTAACTCCCTAGTTACACACTCATTTGAAGCTAAGGTTATTGAAGATGCAAGGGTTGGAGATATTATAGACATCAAAATACCTGTATATAAAGATAATATAGAAAAGTATGAAAATATAAAGGTTGAGGTTAGTGCGATTATGAAGGAAGTTTATGCAGCATCACAAGATGGAAATGTTGGTGCAGATGGAGCACAGGTTATATTTAGGGAAGATGATTATAGAGAATTAACTAATCAAAAAGATTATAATAAGCTATATGTGATGACTAAGAAAGGTAAAATATATTCTGTTGAAAAAGAATTAGAAGAGTTAACAAAGAATTATGCAAACACATCTATTGGAGGTAAAGGTGAAGATTTACAATTTATTGGAGCTCAGCAAAATTCAGAGGATAGACTTGCAGTGATATATCAGTGCTTAATTTTACTTATACTTTGCGTTAATAGTATTTTTATTATGAGAAGTAATATAATTGCAAGAAGAAAAGAAATATCAACGTTAAGAGCGTTGGGAATGAGTATTAAGGATATTAAAAAAACCTTGATAATTGAAAGTGAGTTTTATGGAGTAGTTGCTTCTATTATAGGGGCTATAATTGCAACTATAAATAATAATTTAGGGATTTTAAGAGCGAATAAAATTCTTAGAGCGGGAAGTTTTGAAAGAGCTATAGCCTATAAAATTCCTTTAAATCAGATACTTATATTATTTGCAATTTTTATAATTATAGGATTTATATCAGTATATTTATCTAAGGATAAGATAGAAGGAGCAATAACAGAGGGAATTTCAGAAAATGATTAAGTTTAGAAAGTATAAGATAAAAATAAGGGAGACGGAGCTATGAAGAAATTAATAGTTAAAAATATAGAGAAGGTATATGGTAAAGATAATAATAAAGTATATGCACTAAATGGTATAAATTTAGAAATAGAACCTGGAAAATTTACATCTATAGTTGGCCAAAGTGGTTCGGGTAAAAGCACATTGCTTCACTGTATGGCGGGGATTGATAAACCTACTTATGGAAAAGTATTTATAGATGCTTTAGATTTATATACTTTAAATGATGACAAGCTGTCAAAAATAAGAAGGAAAGAGTTTGGATTTATATTTCAAAGCTTTAATTTAATACCGGTTGTGAATGTTTATGATAATATAGTTTTGCCTATTTTACTTGATGGAGGAAAAATAGATAAAAACTATATAGATGATTTAATAGTTAAATTAGGAATAGAATCTCAAATAAATAAATACCCAAATGAACTGTCAGGTGGACAACAACAAAGGGTAGCTATTGCAAGAGCACTTGCTAATAAACCTTCAATAATATTTGCAGATGAGCCTACCGGAAACTTAGATAGTAAAACTACTGACGAAGTTATAAACTTACTAAAGTCTTGCGTAGATGAGTATAAACAGACATTGGTTATGATAACTCATAATAATGAAATTGCGAATAGTGCAGATAATATTATAAGTATTAGTGATGGCAAGGTTATTTCAAGAGCACAGGTAAACATATGATAATCATATGTATTAATATTTTAAGTATATTTATTATACTGTAAACTAAATGAGAATGTAAATGTCATTTAATTATTATCCTAATTTAATCCGTTGTGCTAGTGAAACTTACTAATAAAAAACTTTAACAATTATGGTAACCTACCACTGATGCCAACAACGAAATCAAGATAGGATGATAATATATGCTAGAGCTATATAAATATTCTATAAAAGAATTAGAAAGTCTAAAGGATCTTTTCTTGGTAACTTATGTAGTCATTGATGATCTGTACCAAGAATTTACTCCAGAATACATTTAATCACGTAAAAATATTAACTATTCAAAATTATCTGATAGTGAAATTATCACAACCGGTATCGTAGGTGAAGTACTGTCTATAAACTCTGAAAAAACTTGGTTTAACTTTTGTAGAAAAAACCTAAGAGATATATTCCCAAAGTTTTGTAATAGAACTAGATTTAACAAAACACATAGAAATCTACATTCCATTTTAGATGAAATTAGAAAAAAGCTTTCTTCTAAACTTGGATATACTAGTAACAGTCATAGGATTATTGATAGTATACCTATACCCGTTTGTAAATTTGGTAGAGCTGTATTTCATAAGGCATTTAAGGGTATACCACTTATGGTAAATGTCCATCTAAAAAAGAGACCTATCTTGGTTTTAAGATTCACATGTTATTTATTTTAGATGGTTACATTACAGACTTTGTTTTAACAGATGCTAGTAAGGGTGACCCTAGTGCTGTTTGGGATTTAGTTTCATCCTATAATTTCTTTAACCATTACAGGACATAAAGGTTATACAGGTGAAAAATTGGCCCTGGAGTTAAAATAGGAAAAAGAAATAGAGTTAATTTCTATGAAAAGAAATAACAGTAAGTCTCAATTTCTAAAGACCTTTAGACAGTTAAATTTTAAAGCTAAGTCTCTATGAGGCTTAATTACAAGACTAAGAACTAAAATTTTAGGTCATAATATTTGCTACTTTATTAATAAATGTTTAAACAAGACTGTTAATTTAGCAAATATCAAAGAATTAGTATTTGGATGAATAACCCATATATGTTGACTCTAAATTCCTAAGATTAGTCTAACTTTATGCATTACCGTATTTTCCTTATAGATGATTAATTTTAACTATCACAACAGGTCAAGTTACTTTGATTTTAATTAAAAAATTTTTCAAAATCATTAGAAATATCATAAAGGTTTAATTGCTTAGCTGGAGCTGGCATAAATCTTCTCCTTTCTTTTTTGTTTCGAGTCATACACATCTAGGCAATGTATATATACCTAAAATGGGAGAAACTTAGTCATTTCTATAGATTTAAATACAATATTTATGTAAGTTGTAGAGTTTTGCAACGAGCTATATAGAGTTGAAGAAAGGGGGACTGATATGAAAGAAAAAAATTATAAGTTAGCATAATTGAGGACCAGATTGAACTTGAAGATGTAGAAATAAAATCTAATGATCCGTATAAAGATAAAATTCCTGGAGTAGTTGACTGTTTAAGAGATTGTGTTAATCAAACTCGAAAAGGTGGTATGTGTTACTAATATTGTTAAAAAGCCGTTGTTAGTCAGTTGATATTCATAAGCAGGTGATTCATTTTTAAAATTAGTTGCTCGCATATATTGTTTTTATAAAGGAGTGAGAGATTTGATAACAATTAAATTAGCTCTTTCTTATATGAAAAGGCAAAAAGAAAAAACAATAGCAGTTTTATCCGGTATAGGATTAGCAGTTATGTTGATTTTTTCAATGTTTGTAATTAGGGATTCAGGATATGATAGTCAGATGAGAGAAGCAAAAAACTTACATGGAGATTATACTTTATTTTTTGATGATCTCGATAAAAATACAGTTAAAAAGTTAGAAGAACAGAAAGAAATAAAAAAGTTAATTGGTGTTAAATATTTATGTGAAATAGTTAATACAAATAATGGAGTTACACTCGATCTAAATACATATGATAGAGAGTATATTGATTCTCTTAATTATAAGTTTATAGGAAGAGAACCAATGAAAGATGGAGAAATTGTAATAGAAGAAAAAGCAATTCAACAAATGGGAATTAAAGATCCATTAAATAAAGATATTGATTTAATGTTATTAAATAAATATTTAGATAAAAATAATATTCCACAAATAGATAGTGGTAATAAGAAATTTAAAATAGTTGGTTTATTACATAAACCTGATAAATATTATGAAGCATTAAATGGTTTTAAGTCACAAGCTTTTATTACTGAAGAATCTAAGTTACCAATATCAAAAATAGAAGATAAATATAAAGGGAACTTGTATCTTAAAGATGAGAAGAACAAATCTCAGTTTGTAAATAAAATGTATAAAGAATTAAATCTCCATGAATATAACTTATACTATAATATTGAGGTAAAGCAAGCAGAATACAACAAATTAGCATCAAAATATAGCATAGAGAATATTCAAAACTCAATTATTTTAATTATTGTATCCAGTCTTGTGATGTACAATGTACTTAATATTATATTAGCAGATATGATAAATCAAATTGGAATGCTAAGAGCTATTGGTATGCCAAATAAAAAAATTAAGCGAATGTTCAGAGTATTAAGTTTAATTTATATAATAGTTGGAACATTAATTGGTATGTTAGCTGGATCGATTTTTTCATATATAGGTGTTAGGATAGTTTATGGATATAGTTCAACATTATCCATAGACAAAATGAGTATACTTTATTCTTTCTTAGTTTCAATAATAGCAGTAACAATTTCAAACTTTATAATAGTTAGAAAATCATTAAAAATGTCTATAATTGATTCTATAAAGAAAAGTGATAAATATGAAAAAAGATCAAGAAAAAGCTTTAGTGGAAAGGAAAAGACTGGTGGAAATGTATTGATTAAATTTGTAAATAGAAATATATGGAGAAATAAATCAAGAACTATTTTAACAATTACAGCAATGTGTTTAGTTGGAGTACTGTTTATAGAAACGTCTGTTATTAATGATCTAATGAAACTTAAAACTAATATAACAAGTGGACTGAGGCCTATTTCATATGGAAATATTGATATAACCTTAACTGGAAACATTAGAAACACAGAGGATATATTTTATAATATAAATGATACTATTATACAAAAAATAAAAAAAGAAAAGGGTGTAAAAAAAGCCGAACCTATTTTTTATAACAAAGACAGTTTTTTATCAATTAATAAGGAGAAAGTATCTAGTGATTTAATAAATGAATTAAAGCAAAGAGATCAAAAATATGATTCTGATTATGATAAAGAATATCCACTACTTGTAAAAGGCTATAATGATAATTTATTAAAAAATATAGACTCATTTGTGGATAAAGGAAAAAATATAATTGATGTTAGTTCAGGAGATTATAAAAAAGTAATATTAGTTAACAACATTTACTCTAGAGTCATTGATTCATATTCAACAGAAGTTATTAATGATGTAAAAGTTGGAGATATTTTAGAAATAAAATTACCTATTTATAGAGATGGACTAGAGAAATATGAAAAATTTAAAGTAGAGGTTGCAGGCATAATGAAGAATTCTTATATCGCAACTCAAGATGGTGATCCTGAATTTTTAGGTGGACAGGTAATTTTTAGGGAAGAAGATTATAAAGAATTAACTAATCAACAAAATTATAATAAACTTTTTGTGATGGTTGATGATGGCAAGTTAGAGCCAGTTGAAGAAAAAATAGAACAAATGGTTAAAGACTATTCTTTTTCTTTAGTAGGTGGTAAAAATGAAGATAAGAAGTATACAGTGCGAACTTCAGAAAAGAAACTAGGTATAATATACCAGACTTTAATGATTCTAATATTATCCGTAAATATCATTGTTATTGTGAGAAGTAATATTGTTTCAAAGATAAAAGAATTATCAATTTTAAGAGCGATTGGGATGAGTACTAAAAGTTTAAAGAAGATAATACTACTTGAATCTAATATGTATGGTATTATTACTTCAGCATTGGCTGCAATTATTGGAATATATATCTGTTATAAAGGCATTTCAGGAATAAATAGTGCAAGTTTAGAAGCGGGTTATACTCAAACTGTTTCATATGTCATCCCTTTTAAGCAGATACTAACAGTCTTTATAGTTTCTATTATAATGTGTTTTATTGCAGTATATATTTCTAAAGATAAAATTGAAAATCTTAATATAACTGAAGGAATTTCAAAAAATGAATAATTAATATCTTATCAATATGGGGTAAAAAGAATGTCTAATGATATAAAAGTTATAGTGTATTACTTATATAATAAAAAATTATGAAAAGTTGATGACGATAATTTATGAGGGGTAAGGTAAGAAGTTATGAAAAAATTAAAAGCAAATAATCTAAAGAAAATCTACGGAAAAGGAAAAAATGAAGTTCATGCGTTAGATGGTGTAAGTGTTGAGATAGAATCAAATAAATTTACATCTATAATCGGTGCAAGTGGATCAGGTAAGAGTACAATTTTACATTGTATAGCAGGACTTGATAAACCAACATCAGGAAAGGTATATTTAGATGATATAGATATCTATACTTTAAAAGATGATGAATTATCAAAAATAAGAAGACAGGAATTTGGGTTTGTGTTTCAAAGCTATAACCTTATTCCTGTAATAAATGTATATGATAATATAATACTTCCAGCTTCAATAGATGGAAACAAAGTGGACAAACAGTATATAGATGAACTTATAGAAAATTTTGGTTTAAAGTCACAAATAATGAAGTTTCCAAACGAACTTTCAGGGGGACAACAACAAAGAGCTGCAATAGTAAGGGCACTTTCAAATAAACCTTCTATAATATTTGCAGATGAGCCAACAGGAAATTTAGATTCAAAGACAACTAGAGAAGTAATGGATATATTTAAAATGTGCGTAAAAGAATTTAATCAAACTCTAGTTATGATAACTCATAATGATGAGATAGCAGAAACTGCAGATAGAATAATAACTATAAGTGATGGAAAGATAATTAAAGATTCAAAAAACAAGTGATTTAGGAACTCCAGTTAAAGAAGACAAAATACCAGAAATATAGTTAAGGTAATAATTTAACTCGTTGTGCTAGTTGATTACTTATGCTAAAATTACAGGCTTAAGCATACTAAGTTATTCACATAAAAAAATATCAATATAGTATTTTCAACATTCTTACGACTTTACTAGCACAACAGGTTATTTTAATAAAATTGTAGGGCATACTGTAGCAGTTAAAAGAAAAAATAAAACAAGAAAAATTATAGGTGTTAGGAACTTAATATATTATTACAAAATAGTTAGGTGTTTTTACTATGTAAAAAAATATATATACATATAAGTAAATTTCAAATGACCTTTATTAAAAAGAGATTATATTGCTTAAAAGTGATATAATAAATAATGGTGATTTATCCTATAGAGGTCAGGTGGTCGGGTATATAGAATAGGAGTGAGAATAAATGGATATAGAAACTTTAGTAATAGAAGAGTTTAAAGAAGATAAAGAACTAATAAACGTTGCAAGATATGAGCAAGTTTATGGAATAAATGCAGATGACTTAGGCAAAGCAGTTGAATCTTTGAAGAAAAAAGGTATTTTATCAGGCGGTATAGTAAGTAAGGGACGTATTGGTAAAAAAGATACTCAGAAAAAAGTGAAAAGTGTTAACTTACTAAATGCTAGTTTGTTAGTCCAAGAATAAGATATTTTACTTGTTAGATTTGTTAAGTTTGGTAACTGAAACATGTGTTAATTACTTAAAAATAGCATATATGATAGATATTATAGGTACAATAAACTCAATAACATATTAACTTTAATTAATAGAGGAAACTTAAATACTAAAAGTATATAAGTAACCTCTATTTTTTATACCTACTAATAATTTAATAATCAAAAGGACATTATAACTATGATAATAACTAACCTAGGAGTTGATACATATGAATTCAAATGTTAAAACCAATAGACTTATTAATGAAAAAAGTCCTTATCTATTGCAACACGCATACAACCCAGTAAACTGGTATCCATGGGATGAAGAAGCTTTTGAAAAAGCGAAGCAAGAAGATAAGCCAATATTTTTAAGTATCGGATATTCGACTTGTCATTGGTGTCATGTAATGGAAAGAGAATCTTTTGAAGATGATGAGGTAGCAGAAGTTTTAAATAAATACTTTATATCTATAAAAGTAGACAGAGAAGAAAGACCAGATATAGACAGTATATATATGAACTTTTGTCAGGCTATGACTGGAAGTGGTGGATGGCCTATGACTATTATTATGACACCAGATAAAAAACCGTTTATAGCGGGAACATACTATCCAAAGCATAGCATGCATGGAAGGATAGGAATAATAGAGCTCTTAAACAAAGTAAATGAAAAATGGAAAAGCAATAAAGATGATCTTATAAATTCAAGTGAAGAAATATTAGAATTTATGAAAACAAATATAGTTGCTAGTGAACAAGGTAATTTAGATATGGAAGACATAGAGAATGCATTCAACTTACTTAAAAACTCTTTTGATCCTGAGTATGGTGGATTTGGTAAAGCACCAAAGTTTCCTACACCGCATAACCTTAACTTTTTACTTAGATATTATAAAGTCAAGGGAGATGAAAGTGCCTTAGAAGTAGTAGAAAAAACATTAGAATCAATGTACAAAGGTGGAATATTTGATCATATAGGTTATGGATTTGCTAGATATTCTGTAGATGAAAAATGGTTAGTTCCTCATTTTGAAAAAATGCTATATGACAATGCACTACTTGCAGTTGCATATATAGAAGCATATCAAATTACAAAGCGAGATTTATATAAGGAAATCGCAGAAAAAATATTTGAATTTATAGAAAGAGAAATGACTTCAGAAGAAGGAGGATTTTATTCTGCTATAGATGCTGATTCAGAAGGTGTAGAAGGAAAATTCTACTTATTTGACCATAGTGAAATATCAGAACAATTAGGGCTCGAAGATTCAGAACTATTTGCACATTACTATGACATAACTTATGATGGTAACTTTGAAGGAAAAAACATACCTAATTTAATAATAACAGGGCTACCTAATATGGACACAAACAGTGTTTTGCAAGAAAGACTAAGAGCTTGTATAAAAAAACTATACACATATAGAAACAAAAGAGTCTATCCTCATAAAGATGATAAGATACTTACATCATGGAACGGACTTATGATAGGAGCTTTAGCCCTGGGTGGAAGAGTATTTAAAGATGATAAATATATAGAGAGAGCTGAAAGAAGTGCTAACTTTATATTAGAAAATCTTATAGATAGAGAGGGTAGGTTACTAGCTAGATATAGAGATGGAGAAACTAAGTACAAAGCATATTTAGAAGACTATGCATACTTGGTTCACGGGCTTATAGAACTTTATCAGAGTACTTTTAAAATGGAGTATCTAGAAAAAGCTATAAAGCTAAATCAAGATATGTTAGATCTATTTTGGGATGATAATGAAGGTGGATTATTCATATACGGAAAAGATAGTGAACAACTAGTATTACAGCATAAAGAAATTTATGATGGTGCTCAACCTTCAGGGAACTCAGTGGCATCTTTAAACTTAATAAGGTTATCTAAGATTTTAGAAGATCCTTCTTTAGAGGAGAAGAGCAAAGCGATATTAAAAGCATTTGGAGGAAACGTAAAAAATACTGTAATAGGTCATTCTTATCTACTAATGTCTTGTTTGTTCAATATAGTTTCAACTCAGGAGATAGTTATATTAGGTAATAAAAATGACTCTGATACTCAAGAAATGATAGATAAAGTAAATGACAATTTTACACCGTTTACAACAGTTGTACTAAGTAATAATAGTGAAGAAGAATTAAACGTTATACCAAGGCTAAAAGACTATAAAAAAGTAGAAGATAAAACTACAGCATATATTTGCAAGAATTTTACATGCAATGACCCAACAGCAGACGTAGAGCAGTTTTCGGGTCTATTAAAAGATTAATACCAATAGTAAAAATCTTCATGAGTATGATAAAAGAGTATACTTATGAAGATTTTTTTAATGTCCAAAAACATAGACAAATGTATATTTTGTGCTATAATAAAAAAATGAAAAGAGACATTTTGAAACCAAATGAGTTAGCAAAACTATTAAATGTATCAGTTAAAACGTTACAAAGATGGGATAATGACGGTATATTAAAAGCATACCGTACACCAACAGATAGGAGGTACTATAAGTACGAGCAGTACTTAGAGTTTATAAGGCGTTCGTTTAATGAAGAAAATAGAGGTAAGACTGTAATCTATGCTAGAGTACTAAGAAATAGAATAAAGGATGGACTAAAAAAACAGGTAGAGACATTAAAACAATATGCTGAAGATAATAATATTATAGTAGATGAAGTATATGAAGAAGTAGGAAGTGGATTTAATTTTAACCGAGAAAAATGGAATGAAATAATAGAGAGATGCAGAGACAATGAAATAAGAAGAGTAATAATATACAGTAAAGACAGATTTGTAAAAATCGGATATGAATGGTTTGAAAGATTCTTAAATTCACTAGATGTAGAGATAATAGTAGTAAAAGAAAACTCAGCTGGATAAACACAAATAATAAACTATTTTTAAGCTAAAGTAAAAGGAGATTATATACATGGACTTTTTGAAAGTGTTTTTAAGTGAGATTAAAAATATTAAAAAAAGCAAGTATTTGATAATAGCCTTAATCGTAATTACGCTAATGCCACTTGCTTATGGTGGATTATATTTAGCAGCTTTCTGGGATCCATATGGAAATACAGAAGACATACCGGTTGCAGTAGTAAATCTTGATAAGGGTGCAAACAGAGAAAATAAATTATATAATTTTGGAGACGAACTAGTAGATAATTTAAAAGGTAACGACAGCTTAGGTTGGAAATTTGTAAAGACTGTAGAAAGCGCAGAAAAAGGAGTTAAAGGTGACAAATACTTTGCTATGGTAGTAATACCTGAAAATTTTACTAATCAACTATTAGATGTTGAAAAAGGAAAAATAAATAAACCTAAAGTTATATTTGAAACTAATAAAAAGAAAAACTATATAGTTGGGATTATTACAGATAAAGCTTCAGATGCTATAGAAAAAGGAATAAGAGAAAAAACAAGTATTAAATTCACAGAATTAGTAATGGATAATTTAAGTGAATTGAGAGATGGATTTAAAAAAGCATCTGATGGAAGTACACTTTTGAAAGATGGTATTTTAACTATGAATGGAAAGATGCCACAATTATCAAATGGAGTAGAAAGTCTTGCAGATGGAGCTAATAGTATAAGTTTAGGGATTGGAGAATTAAATAATAAAATACCACAAATGATAGATGGAACGGAGAAACTCAAAGATGGTTCAAATCAACTTAAGTTAGGGTTATCACAATTATCACAAGGTATGGATAATCTAAATAACAAAGATAAAGGACTACCTGCTATAAAAAGTGGATCTGATAAAATGAAAAACCGAATAGCTCATCAAGTGTACAATGGATTAACAAGTAATAATGATTTATCTAATGGGATATCACAATTATCTGCTGGTATCACTCAAATAGGGCAGATAATTGATTCTAAAAATATTCCCATTTCAAGCGAAATGAAATCGAGCTTACAAAGAGATATAAATAATATAAACAGTTTAAATTCCATATTAAGTAGTATAAAGTCTAATAGTAATAAAGGTAATAGTGAAGAATTACTATTAAAGCTATCAGCTATCCTTAATGGAACTAATCCAGATTCACCAGTATCTAGTATATATACTTCAGGAAAGGATTTAGAAAAGATATCTGATGAAATAAAAAACATGCCTAATTACGGAACTACAGAGAGTCTTAAAGCTTTAGATACTAATATTAAGACACTATCTCAAGGTATGCTAGGTCTTGATGCTAGCCTTTTAGAGTTAAAGACAGCACTTAGCTTGTATCAAGGAATATATACTATATCAGATGGAATAGGACAAGCCACAAGTGGAGTAAGTAAGTTACAGACAGGTGTTAATGAACTATATAATGGCTCTGAAAACTTATATTCAGGACTAGACACAATGAATAAAAAGACTAAAGAAATGCAAAATGGAGTAGGGGCTTTATATGAAGGTTCTCTACAATTGAAAGATGGGGCACAAACCTTAAGTGGAAAAATTCCAGAACTTAAAGATGGTGTAGGTAAACTTTATGAAGGGTCTGATAAACTAAATTCGAATCTTTTAGATGGAGAAAAAAAATTATCAGATAAGCTAGTAACAGATAAAGAAAAAATGAGTAATTTTGTATCAAAGCCCGTGAATATGGATAATACTGCATTATATGATGTAGATAAATATGGTGTTGGTCTTGCTCCAAACTTTGTATCACTAGGATTATGGATGGGAGCATTGATGTTGTTCTTTATAATAAACGATAAAGTTGATAATAGTTTAGGGAATGTAAAAGCTTCATCAGTAATGCTTGGAAAATATCTTTTCTGTTGCATTATAGGAGTATTTCAAGCTATTTTATTAAGTTTAGCTGTTATGAAACTAGGACTACATCCACCTAATATATTACCTTATATAGGATTTAATATATTTTTATCATGGGTATTTATTTCTATATCTATGACTTTAGTATTTTTATTGGGGGATATAGGAAGACTTGGTGTAGTTATAATGTTACTCTTACAACTTACATCTTCGGGAGGAACATTCCCAAAAGAACTTTTACCAGGATTCTTTAAGAATGCAAATCCACTACTACCATTTACCTATTCAATATCAGCCTTAAGAGAGTTAGGATTAGGGGCGGATAAAATGGTAGTAAGAAAAGATATATTAGTATTATCAATAATTCTTATTGGATTTTTAGGGCTAGGAGTTATAATGAAGCAGCGTACAGATAGAATAAAAGAAAGTATATAAAAGAAATGAGTATAGAATAGTTATTCTTTAGAGATACAATATAAACGTAGATTAAATCGTTATTTATGTATTTTACAAATCTTCACACTGTTGTATAATAGTAAATAATAAAATAATTTTAAATTTTAGACTTTCATCATAACTATAATGATGAAAGTCTTTTTATATGAAAGTTAATAGGAGATGATAATATGACGGAAAAGAAAATTATATTCAGTGGGATACAGCCTTCTGGAGCACTAACATTAGGAAATTATCTAGGAGCTCTAAAAAACTGGGTAAATTTACAAGAAGAAAATGATTGTTACTTTTGTGTAGTAGATCAACACGCAATAACAGTTCCACAAGAGGCAAAAAATTTAAGAAAAAATACATTAGAAGTATTGGCATTATATATAGCTTGTGGAATTGATCCAGAGAAAAGTTCACTATTCATTCAGTCCCATGTAAGTGCGCATGCAGAATTAAGCTGGGTATTAAATACAATGACATATATGGGACAACTGAATAGAATGACTCAGTATAAAGAAAAATCTGAAAAAAGTGAAGCAAACTTAAATGCAGGTCTTTTTACATATCCTGTATTAATGGCTGCAGATATATTACTTTATCAAACAGATGCAGTTCCAGTTGGTGATGATCAAAAACAACATATAGAGTTAGCTAGAGACTTAGCAGAAAGATTTAATAGTAGATATAGTGAAACATTCAAAGTTCCAGAGCCAATGATATCTAAATTTGGTTCTAGAATAATGAGTTTACAAGAACCAACTAAAAAAATGTCAAAATCAGATAGTGATGCAAATGCATTTATACTTTTATTAGACGATGCAGATACTATTAAGAGAAAAATTAAGAGAGCAGTTACAGACTCAATAGGAGTAGTTAGTTATAATGATGAACAATTAGGAGTAAAGAATTTAATGACTATATACTCTAAACTATCTGGAGAAAGCATAGAGTCTATACAAAATAAATATGAAGGTAAAGGTTATGGTGTATTTAAAGAAGATTTAGCTGAAGTAGTAGCAGAAGGATTAAGACCAGTTAGGGAAAAAGCAGAATATCTTTTAAAGAACAAAGATCAGTTAGAATTGGTTTACACTAAGGGAGCGGAAAAAGCAGAAAAGGTTGCTAGAAAAACACTAAGAAAAGTTTATAAAAAGATAGGATTTATTGAAAGAAAGTACTAAAATAAAAACTGTCATTCTGAATAAGTAAAATTTTACTAACTTATTCGGAATGACAGAATCAATCATATGTAAATAGAAGTTATCTATAAAGCAAAGTTTTTAACTTGCTGGTATCATCTTTCAAAATAGCATATCCCTTGCTAGTATCTTTAGCATTTACATATATTCCACTATTAGAATTATCACTTATCCATAGGTAAAAAGTATCTTTTTTCTTTTTAGAATATAAAATATCCACCACATAATTAGGTGAAGTTAAATTTAATGTATCTTGAATTTTATTACTAGAGTTAATAGTATTCACGAGTATATTTATAAGTTCTTTTTTATTTAATAGTATAGTTGGTGAAGGACTTTTAGATTTATAATTTTCGTAAGTGTATATATGTACTTTCTCTACTTTAAAATTATAGACGTTACTATTATTAAAATATAAAAATCCTGAAATTCCAAATGCTATAGACAAGATCAATGGAAAAAATTTTTTCATATTAAGCTCCTTCATAAGATATATAAATAATAGTTAGATTATACTAAAAAGAAATGATATTTTCAAATTAGGCATAAAATAAATAAAAATCAAAGTAATATTTAAATATTACTTGATTTTTATTTTTAAAAAACTTTATTTATTGTTGATATCGTCTAGTTTAATGCTTTCTATAGCTTTTTTAGCAAAATCGGTTATAACTAAGCTCTCATAAGGAACTTTTTTATCCAATTGTCCAGCTTCTATCATAATATTCTGAATGTGATCAAATCCTTCTTCAGTCATTACAGGATCTGGCTTCCAAGTATCTTGATCTTTATATCTGGCAACTAAAGTAGATAAAGTATCTTCATCAGCATCTGGAAAATGCTCTTTTAAAACACTTGCTACTTCTTCAGGAGAGTGAGACTGTACCCACAACATTCCTTTATAAATGGCATTAGTAAACTTTTGAACAGTATCAGGATTTTTCGCTAGATAGTCTTTAGTTGTACTATAAGATGTATAGGGAATATATCCACCTTCTGCACCTATTGAGGCAACAATGTGCCCTTTACCTTCTTTTTCAATAGAGGTTGCAATAGGCTCAAAGAGTGCTACATAGTCTCCTTCCCCACCTACAAAAGCACCAGCCATAACATCAAACTGAATATCAGTACGTAGCTTAACATCTTTACTTGGATCTATTCCATTTTTTCTAAGCACATATTCAAGTGTCATCTCAGGCATACCACCTATACGCCCACCTATTATAGTCTTTCCTTTTAAATTATCGAAAGAAAAGTTTTTTTCTTTTTCTCTAGAGACTAAAAAGGAACCATCTTTTTGAGTTAATTGAGCAAAATTTATAGCGAAGTCATCTTTACCTTGATTATAAACGTAAATAGAAGCTTCTGATCCCATGAAACTAATATCAGCCTCACCACTTAAAAGAGCAGTCATACACTTATCAGCGCCCTTACCATTAATTAGCTCTATCTTAATACCTTCTTCTTCAAAAAAGCCTTTAGACATAGCAACATATTGAGGTGCATAAAAAAACGAGTGAGTAACTTCTATAAGGCGAACTTTAGTTAAGTTGCCTTTTTCCTGACAACCAACCAAGAATAAGCTAGATATTATTAAAACTATTAAAAGCAAAGATAATAATCTCTTTTTATACATAAGAAAACCTCCTAATACTAAAAAAATCTTAATTTTAATATATTCTTACAAAAAACAATGGTTACAAGATTAATATCTAGGAAATAAGTTTTATTATGTAAATCAATTATCTAAAATACTTAAAATGTATGTTATAATGTAGACTATATTACGAGAAAAATTAATATTAAGACTATGTAGGATGATAAGAGGTGTGATAAATATGACAAACTTGCCAAATTTGATAACAACTATGAGATTTTTTTTAATACCCGCATTTGTAGTTATGTTTTTTTCTTCTGTAGAGAATAGTTTGATGTACTCAACACTGATATTTGCAATAGCTGGGGTCACAGATGTAATAGATGGTTACATAGCTAGGACTTATAACATGGTTACTAAGTTAGGAATAGTATTAGATCCGTTGGCTGATAAACTTATGCAACTTACTGTACTGATTTGTTTCACTATTAAAGATTATATACCTATGTGGGTTATAGTTGTAATAGGTATAAAAGAGGTACTGATGATATTTGGAGGAATATTCTTGTATTATTTTGGAGACAAGACTGTAATACCTGCAAATAAGTTTGGTAAAATAGCGACGATATCATTCTATGTTGCTATATTTATAGTAGCAACAAATATTAGTAGTATACTGAGCTTAGTACTAATATCACTTACAGTAGTATTAACTATAATAGCTTTTATTAACTATTTTATGGATTTCACACAAGCACACAAAGACTTAAAAAAATAAAGAAAGTATAAAATACTTTAAATATGGAAGCATGAAAATAGAGAAGTTTAAATTGAAATATTAATATAATTCGATTTATAGGGGGAGATTAAAAAAAAATGAACATTAAATTACCAAATGAAGTACAAAGGGTATTTGAAATATTGGAATCATATAATCATGAAGCATTTTTAGTTGGTGGCTCTGTTAGAGATAAATTGCTTGGAAAAGAACCAAAAGATTATGATTTTACTACGGATGCAGTACCTGAAAATATAATAATGATATTTGAGTCTATGGGATATAAGACAATACCTACAGGGATAGAATATGGAACTATCACAGTTATAATAGATGATGAATCATTTGAAATAACTACTTATCGTGCAGATGGTGATTATAATGATGGAAGAAGGCCAAGTAAAGTCAACTTTTCTAAGTCAATAGATGAAGATTTAAAACGCAGAGATTTTACTATAAATGCAATGGCATATAATCCGAATAAAGGACTTGTAGACAATTATGGTGGAAGAGTTGATTTGGAGGAAGGAATAATAAGAGCTGTAGGAAATGCAGAAGATAGGATGAAAGAAGATTTCTTAAGAGCTTTCAGAGCAGTGAGATTTGCAAATCAACTAGATATGAAGATAGAAAAGTCAATAAAAGTTACTATAGATAAAAATAAGAGTTTAGTTAGAAACATTAGTAAGGAAAGAATAAATGAGGAATTAACTAAGACTCTACTATCGAATAATAGACTAAAGTACATAAGATTAATGTCAATTTTACTAGAAGACGTACTACCTGAATTATCTGAGAGTTTAGAGACACCGCAGAATCATCCATACCATATGTATAATGTAGGCATACATACAATAAAGGTAGTGAATAGTGTGGATAATGATATAGTGTTAAAGCTTTCAGCATTACTACACGACATGGGAAAACCAAAGTGTAGGACTACGGATGAAAAAGGTATAGATCATTTTTATGGACATAATAAAGTGAGTACAAAGGTAGCAAAAAGATTCTTAAAAGAATTAAGATTTAGCAATGATATATTAAACAAAGTTGAAAGATTAGTTTATTATCATGATAGACCTATAGAACCAAGAGAAAAAAGCGTAAGAAGAGCATTAAATCAAGTAGGAGAAGATATATTTTTAGATTTATTAAAATTAAAAGAGGCAGATATAAAGGGACAAAATATAGAATATATTGATAGGCTTGATACCATAGAAAAAATAAAAGAGGTTTATAAGGAAGTTGTAGAGCAAGAACAGTGCTTTAGCTTAAAAAACTTAGCAATTAACGGTAGAGACTTAATAGATATAGGGATAGAGCCAGGTAAAGAAATTGGTATAATTTTAAATAAACTTTTAGAAAAAGTTATAGATAAGCCTGAATTAAATGAAAAAGGTATTTTGCTAGATAAAGTGAAAAGTATGAAAAAAAATAAGTCTGAATAAGAAAAAGATGATTACAAATAAATCTATTTTTATATTTATCATACTGAACATATATCAAAAATTTAAAAAATTAGTTTTGAATAGTAGGGAAACTTGACTATATTTTAGTTATTTTTTATGTTTACAAAAACTTCTCACTATAAATGCTCTGGTTTCTCTACAGGACTATAAAAACATTAGATATCTAGTGAACTTGTTATAAACTTTTCTAAGTATTATTTCAATACAGATAATTTAGTATAAAAAATATAAACATCTACAAAAATAAAAGAAATTAGCTATTTTTAATAGCTAGCTTCTTTATAACATTCTTATATGTATGTATAAAGTGAGTTTTAAAGTTTAATAAATTTACTTTGTAAACTTGAATGTATCAGCCATATATGTAGTAGCTTCTATACCTACATCAAAGTTTTGTGGAAGGTTGGAGTATGTTATAGTCGCTAAATTGTCTTTATTGAATACATGAAACTGAATCTGCTTAACTTTGAGATCATTAATAGTCGTTACAGCTTCAAGTTTAGCTACTTCTCCACTACTTAAAGTTACTTTTTCTACATTAACAAATTCTGTTAAGGGAGAATCTGCTGACTCTTCAGATTCTATAAATTTTTTCATTTCTTCAACATATTCATCTACTGATTCAACTTCTGGCTTGTCACTTGATATTTGTATTATAACATTACCTAAAAAATTACTACTTTTATCTTGATTGTCTAATACGAACATATCTTGACTTGGAACAAGGGGATTTGGCGTAATTTCCCATGAACTTGGATAATTAACTGTAAATCCTTCTCCTGCATACTCTTTTGATTCAAAATCTACTTTCATAGGCTCTACTTTACTAACCTTTTCTCCTTTATTGTTGCATCCTACCAATAAGATAAGTAGACCTAAAAATAAAGTAATGTTTTTTAAAAAATTAAATTTTTTCATATAAAATAACCTCCGTATTGTAATAAAATCAATTATACTCACCTTAAGTTAAGAAATAAAAAGAATGCTATAAAGATTATAGCACAATATTGGCATACATGTTAATGGTTATACAATATTCCATTATATTGTTTTGTATATGGCTATATATTGAAAATAAGATAATCATATGCTGATTACAGCATATGATATTTTTTACTAATTAGAAAAGAGTTAACTTACAAAATTTAATTTTACTATCTTGACAAGAAACAATTAATATAATAACTTATAAGGAGAATATAATATTTTGCTATGAAGAAGAGGAGTAAGTAAACATCCTAACAAGAGAGTATAGTTCATTGGCTGGAAAACTATGCAAGGCACTATTTACTGAAAGTAGCTTCTGAGCTTTCAAACTGAAATAGCAGTAAGTTTGAACGGGAGATTCCGTTATAATTTTTTAAGCGCTAGATACTATGTATCTAGAACTAAGGTGGTACCGCGAGATAACCTTCGTCCTTATATTTCAGGATGAAGGTTTTTTTATTTATAATAAAAAAGGGTGAAACTATGGCTATTTTCGGATATATTTTATTCATTTTTGCAACTTTAGTAATGTTTGTACCAGATAATCTCTATAGACGGGGTAAAATAAATACATTAGAAGGTCTAGTGAAAATTAAAAGTGTAGGAACAGGTCTACTATTTATATCTGTAATATTTATGCTTTTAGGGAATAGATAAAGTAAAGATTGAAAGAAGATAGGAGGATTTTAATATGAACGAAGATATGGCAAAAACATATAGTCCTAAAGAATTTGAGGATAGGATATATAAATACTGGGAAGATAAAGACTATTTTAGAGCAGAGGTAGATAAAAATAAAAAACCTTATACTATAATGATGCCTCCGCCAAATGTAACTGGTAACTTGCATATGGGACATGCACTAGTAAATACAATGCAAGATATTTTAATAAGATGGAAGCGTATGGAAGGGTATTCAGCACTATGGCTACCGGGTACAGACCATGCAAGTATATCAACAGAGGCTAAAGTAGTTGAGAAGATAGAATCAGAAGGAAAAAACAAATATGAACTAGGAAGAGAAAAGTTTTTAGAAGAAGCATGGGCATGGACAGAAAAATATGGTGGAAATATTAGAAATCAATTAAGAAAACTAGGAGTATCTTGTGACTGGTTTAGAGAGAGATTTACTCTTGATGAAGGACTAAGTGAGGCAGTAGAGGAAGTTTTTATAAGACTATATGAAAAAGGACTTATATATAGAGGCGATAGAATAATAAACTGGTGTATAAGTTGTGGAACTGCTATATCGGATGCAGAGGTTGAACATGAAGAATCACAAGGAAGTATCTGGCATATAAGATATCCAGTTAAAGATAGCGATGAATCTATAGTAATAGCTACTACTAGACCGGAGACTATGTTAGGAGATCTTGCAGTAGCAGTTAATCCTGAAGATGATAGATACAAAAACTTAATAGGAAAAACACTTATACTACCATTAGTAAACAGAGAAATACCAGTAATAGCAGATGATTACGTAGAAATGGAATTTGGTACAGGGGCAGTTAAAATAACTCCATCACATGACCCTAATGACTTTGAAGTTGGAGCTAGACATAACTTAGGGCAACTAAGAATCATGAATGATGATGGAACTATAAATGCTCAAGGTGGAAAATATGAAGGCTTAGAAAGATATGAAGCTAGAAAGCAAATGGTTAAAGATTTAGAAGAGAATGGACTACTAGTAGAAGTAAAAGATCACAACAACAACGTGGGACATTGTGAAAGATGTGGAACAATAGTAGAGCCTATAATATCTAAGCAATGGTTTGTTGCAATGGAAAGCATGGCAAAGCCAGCACTAGAAGCTTATAGAGAACAAAAAGTAAACTTTGTTCCGGATAGATTTGGTAAGATATATACTCATTGGCTTGAAAATATAAAGGATTGGTGTATATCTAGACAACTTTGGTGGGGACATAGACTACCAGTTTACTACTGTAATGATTGTGGAGAAGTAATGGTATCTAAAGACAATGTAAAAACTTGCTCTAAATGTAATAGTTCAAATGTAGTGCAGGATAATGACACATTGGACACTTGGTTCTCATCAGCGCTTTGGCCTTTCTCAACACTAGGATGGCCAGAAAGTACTGAGGACTTAAAATATTTCTATCCAACGAACGTATTAGTTACTGGATACGATATTATATTCTTCTGGGTAGTTAGAATGGTATTCTCAGGAATTGAGCAAATGGGAGAAGTTCCATTTAAAGATGTTCTTATAAATGGACTAGTTAGAGATGCTCAAGGTAGAAAAATGAGTAAGTCTTTAGGAAATGGAATAGATCCTCTAGAACTTATAGATGAGTATGGTGCGGATGCGCTTAGATTTATGCTAATTACAGGAAATAGTCCAGGAAATGATATGAGATTCCACGTTGAAAAAGTAGAATCAAGTAGAAATTTTGCAAATAAGTTATGGAATGCTTCTAGATTTGTTCTTATGAACCTAGATGAAAACGTAGTAGATTTTGAAAGTATAAAGGACTCTTTAAAACAAGAAGATGAATGGATTATATCGAGAGTTAATAATTTAGCTAAAGAAGTAACTGAAAATCTAAATAAATATGAGCTAGGGATAGCTGCACAAAAAGTATATGACTTTACTTGGAACGAATACTGCGACTGGTATATAGAATTAGCTAAACCTAGATTATATGGAGAAGACGGTATAGATAAAGATACAGCTAAGTCGGTACTTTTAAAAGTATTAAAAGATATATTAAAGTTATTACATCCATTTATGCCATATATAACAGAGGAAATCTGGAGACACTTACCTCATACGGAGAAAAGCTTAATAGTAGAAGTGTGGCCAGTATATAGTGATGAAAATCAATATATAGAGTCTGAAAAGGCTATGGAATTTGTAATGGAGTGTATTAAAGATATAAGAAATATAAGAGCTGAGATGAATGTAATTCCTTCTAAAAAAGCTAAGGCTATATTTGTTACTAAAGATGAAAGATTAAAAGAAATACTTAGTAAATCAGAAATATACTTTACTACACTAGCGTCTGCATCTAATATAGAGTTAAAAGAAGATAAAGATGGCGTTGGAGAGGATGCAATGTCAGCAGTGGTTGGTAAGTGTGAAATATTCTTACCATTAGAAGAATTAGTAGATTTACAAAAAGAGATAGAAAGACTTGAAAAAGAAAGAAAAAGACTTGAAGATGAATTAAAAAGAGTTAGTGGTAAACTTTCAAATGAAGGATTTGTAAGCAAAGCACCACAAAAAGTAATAGATGAAGAAAAAGAAAAACAAGAAAAATATCAAGATATGATGGATAAAGTAGTTGAAAGACTAGAAAGTTTAAAAAATAAGTAAAATACTACATGAGGTGATAAAATGAACTATAATGAAGCACTAGAATATATACACGAAACTAATAAATTTGGAAGTGTATTAGGACTAGAAAATATAAAAGAACTTTTAGAATTAATGGGCAATCCTCAAAAAGACTTAAAGTTTATTCACGTTGCTGGAACAAATGGAAAAGGTTCTACTTGCTCATACATTACTAGTATATTAAGTAAAGCTGGATATAATGTAGGGCTGTTTACTTCTCCATATCTTGAGACATTTAATGAAAGAATAAGAATCGGTAGTGAAAACATACCTAATGATGACTTAGCAGAAGTAACTACTTTTGCTAAAGAAAGTGTAGAAAAAATGCTAGAAAAAGGATTCAATCATCCAACAGAATTTGAACTGGTAACTGCTATAGCTTTTGAATACTATAAAAGAAAAAAAGTAGATTATGTAGTACTAGAAGTTGGACTTGGTGGAAGATATGACTCAACTAATATTATAGATAAATCGATAGCATCTGTAATAGTTCCTATAGCTATGGATCATATAGATGTACTAGGGGATACTTTAGGAAAAATAGCTTATGAAAAAGCTGGTATTATAAAAGAAAATGGATTTGTAATAACTTATCCACAAGAGCCAGAAGCAAAAGAAGTAGTAGAAACTGTAGCAAAAGAGCAAAATGCAGAATTAATCACAGTTCCAACTGAAAATGTTAGTATAAAAGAAGTAAGTGAAATGGGAACTAAGTTCAATTTTAAATATGGAAATTATGAACTAGAAGATTTACAAATAAGCCTTATAGGAAAACATCAAGCATATAACGCATCTACAGCTTTAACAACTCTATTTGCTCTTAGAGACAAAGGTGAGATAAATATAACAGAAGAGCATGTAAGAAAAGGATTAGAAGAAACTAAATGGATAGGAAGATTAGAGTTACTAAAAAAATCTCCTAGATTTATAATTGATGGTGCTCACAATATGCAAGGTATAGAAGCGCTGAAGAAAACATTACAAGAAATATTTAACTACGATAAACTAATTTTAGGATTAGGAATATTAGCAGATAAAGACGTAGATCATATGATAGCAGAAATGGCACCATTAGGAGATCAAATAATAGTTACAGAAGCAAATATATTTAGAGCCATGAAAGCAGAAGAATTAGCAGAAAGAATAAGTAAATACAACAAAAACTATATAGTAGAAAAAGATATAGAAAAAGCTATAGATAAAGCTATAGAAATGGCAGGAGAAAATGACTTAATATTATTCTCAGGATCGCTTTATTTAATAGGTGATGTTAGAAAGTATGCTAAAAATAAATAGAGAAATAAAAAAACAGTTAAGAAGTAAAAAACTTTTTAGCTGTTTTTTTTACTGTTTATTTATTTAATTTTAGTATAGAATAAGAATATTATTATATTTTATGCTGAAAGGGAGGATTTAATCATGGGTTTTTTTTCCAGATCATCATCTGACAAACACAAATATAAGCATGGACATTATGGAAGTAAACACTACAAGAAAAAGGGATTGATAGACAATATATTTAATATTTTGAATTCTAGTAGTAGATCTCATAGAAAGTATAGGGAACATAATAAATATTTTGGTGAATCATTTCATAAACAAAATACAAATGGATCAATAATATGTTCAAGATGTAAAACTCCAAATTCTCATGAAGCAAAGTTTTGTAATAGTTGTGGAGAAAAGATGATAAGTAGACAGTATTGTCCTAATTGTGGTAAAGATATCTCTCCGAATGATAGTTTTTGTTCAAGTTGTGGTAAAAAAGTTTGAGTTTTAAGCAACTATGAAATATTAAATAAGATTGGTGAAGGTAGATATGGGGTATGCTTTTTAGCTAAATTAAAAGGAGAAAGGGTTGTAGTTAAAAAAAATAAGACTAACTTTTTTAAGCGATACTATGAAAAGAATAAATTTGAGCCTATTATTCTTTCAAGACTAGATCATAAATCTATCCCTAAACTAATTGATATAATCGATGAAAAAAGTTTTAAGGGTATAGTGATAGAAGAAAAGACAGGATATACGGTTGAACATATGCTTTTTAAACAAAAATATAGTTTTTCAAAAAAAGAGATTTATAATATTGGAAAACAGCTTATACAAATAATAAATTATCTTCATAAGAACAATATAGTCCATAGAGATATTAGAATACCGAATATTATCGTAAATGAAGGTACAGTTTCACTTATTGATTTTGGTCTAGCAAGATTTATAGATAATAAAATATACACAAGAGACATTGACTTTTCATACTTAGGAGACTTATTATTATACTTATTATATTCTTCAATAGAAGTAAAAGAAGATAAAAAAATCCCTTGGTATGATGAGCTACCCATATCTAATGACGAAAAGCTTTTTTTGAAAAAGCTACTGAGATTAGAAGAACCATATAAAACTATTGAAAAAATAGAATATGATTTTTTGAATTTATATAAAATTTAAAATAATGATTAAATATTATGCTAAGTGTAAACTCTATGTTTACACTTTTTTTAGTTTTTAGCTAATCACCTAAAAATGTACTATGCATAAACTAAACGTATGACGAGAAGTGCGGAGGTGATGCTGTTGGAGGAGTGCAAAAACAAGTTGATAGTGGCTAATACGGGGAGTAACTCTATATCTATTATAGATATAGAAAAAGATGAAAAAGTTGAAGAAATGTATATAGGGGAAGAAAATGTAGGGCCTCATGAGCTAGTAAACAAAGACGACGAAAGAGTATATCTAGTAAATTCTTATAACAATAGTATATATAAAATAAATATTGAAAAAAAGGAGATAGAGGATATAGTATTTGTGGGAAGATACCCTACACACATTGAAACTATAAATGGAAGTATGTATGTTGTATGTAGTGACTCCAATGTGGTAACTATAGTAGATGAGAAAAATTTTAGTGTCATAGGCAGTATATCTGTTGGGGAAAAGCCACACGATATAAAAATAGAGAGTAACAATAAAAAAATATTTATTACTAATCATAATGGGTACAGTATAAATACTATAGATTTGGAAAGAAATATAGAAGCAAAGATTACTCTAGACTGTAATCCATTTCACTTAGCTATAATTGATGGACTTATGTTCGTACTCTGCCATGGAAATAAAAATAGTCAAATAAAAGTAATAGATTTAGACGATGAAATATTAGAAAAAAGCATAGAAATAGATGGAATAGTTGTAGATATGGTAAAGATAGACGGAGAGGACATAATATATGTCACTAATGCTGAAAATGGATGTTTATATAAAGTAGATTATAATAAAGAAGTTATATTAGAAAAATATATAATAGGGGGTATGCTTAATAATATAGTATGCAGTGGAGATCGATTATATATCTCAGATACATTAAATAATATGATAATAGTATTTAAATATGACTCAGAAGAAATAACTTCTAAAATTAGTGTAGGGTTAGAGCCAAGTGGTTTACTTTTACGATGAAAGGTGAGTGATAAAATGTCTTGGTATGAAAAAGATATAGAAGAACTATCTAGTGAGCTAAATGTAGATATTAGTGTTGGATTAAGTGAAGAAGAAGTAAAACTAAGAAAAGAAAAATATGGAGAAAACATATTAAAAGAAGGAAAGCGAAAGTCTATAATAAGTATGTTTTTTAGTCAATTCAAGGACTTTATGGTAATAATACTTCTGATAGCGTCAATAGTATCAGGATTATTAGGTGAAATAAGTGATACAGTAATAATTCTTCTAGTAGTATTACTAAACGCGCTCTTGGGGGTAATACAAGAAAACAAAGCAGAAAAATCTTTAGAAGCACTTAAAAGTTTATCAAGTCCAATAGCTAAAGTAATAAGGAATGGAAAAAGATTAGAAGTGAAATCATCTGAACTAGTTCCGGGAGACATAATACTACTAGAGGCTGGTGACTTTGTTCCAGCTGATGGAGTATTATTTGAAAGTGCAAGCTTAATGATAGAAGAGTCAGCTTTAACAGGTGAATCTGTACCTGTAGAAAAGCAGATTAATATACCAGAGGGTGAAAATATACCTCTTGGAGATAGAAAGAACTATGTTTTCACATCGAGCTTAGTAACTAATGGTAGAGGAAAAGTTATAGTAACAGAAACGGGAATGAATACAGAGATAGGTAAGATAGCAGGTATGCTTCAAAATCAAGAAGATATGAAAACGCCACTACAAGAGAAGCTAGATGAACTAGGAAAAATGCTGGGGATAGGTGCATTAGGAATATGCGTAGTAATATTTATAATAGGATATTTACAAGGAACTCCCCTACTAGAAATGTTCATGACATCAGTATCGTTAGCCGTAGCAGCAATTCCAGAGGGATTACCAGCAATAGTGACAGTAGTATTATCTATAGGCGTTCAAAGAATGATAAGTAAAAATGCAATAATAAGAAAACTACCAGCAGTAGAAACATTAGGAACTGCATCAGTGATATGTTCAGATAAAACTGGAACACTTACACAAAATAAAATGACAGTAACAAAATTATATACTTATGGCAATCTTGAGAATATAGAAGATATAAATATTTCAAATAAAGATACAGAATTAGCTTTAAAAATAGGGTTACTGTGTAACGACTCAGTAATAGAAACTAGTAAAGAATCTGAAGGTGGTTTAGGAGATCCAACTGAAATTGCATTAGTTGTTTCAGCGAGTCGTCATGGAATGGATAAAACAAATGAAGAAAAAAAATTAGAAAGAGTTGAAGAAATACCATTTGATTCAGATCGAAAACTTATGACTACAGTACATAAAGACAATGATGGATATAAAGTATTCACTAAGGGAGCACTAGATGTCTTACTAGAAAGATGTAAAAGTATACTTATAGATAGTGAGATAAAAGATTTAACTGAAGAAATAAAAGAAGATATAAGAAAAGTAAATCATGAAATGTCAGAAGAAGCACTTAGAGTAATTGCATTAGCATATAAGGAAGAGAGTAAAATACCAGCTGAAATGACATCAGAGAAGGTGGAAAATGATTTAATATTTGTAGGAATGGAAGGCATGATAGATCCTCCAAGAGAAGAAGCAAAAGTAGCTGTAGAAAAGTGCAAAATGGCAGGTATAAAACCAGTAATGATAACAGGGGATCATAAGATAACTGCAATGGCTATAGCTAAAGAATTAGGAATACTAGAGAATCAAGTAGAAGCAATAGAAGGAAAAGAAATCGAAAATATGTCAGATGAAGATCTTAATAAAAATGTAGAAAAATACTCTGTATATGCAAGAGTATCTCCAGAGCATAAGGTAAGAATAGTGAGCGCATGGCAGAATAACGGAAAGGTAGTGGCAATGACAGGTGATGGAGTAAATGATGCTCCAGCATTAAAAAAGGCAAATATAGGATGTGCAATGGGGATAACAGGAACAGATGTATCTAAACAAGCTGCGGATATGATATTAACAGACGATAACTTTGCAACTATAGTTTCAGCAGTAGAAGAAGGAAGAAGTATATTTGATAATATAAAAAAATCAATTCACTTTTTATTATCTTGTAATATAGGTGAAGTAGTAGCTCTTTTTATAGCAGTAGTATTAGGAATGCCAATACCGTTGCTACCAATACACATACTATGGGTAAATCTAGTGACAGATAGCCTACCAGCACTAGCGCTAGGAATGGATCCGGCAGAGCCAGATATAATGAAGAGAAAACCAAGAGATCCTAAGAAAAGTATATTTGCGGGTGGACTTTGGACTACAATAATAGTACAAGGTGTAATAATAGGAGTAATAACATTAATATCATTTAATGTAGGTAGAAGAACTAGTATAGAGTTAGGAAGAACAATGGCTTTTATAACTCTTAGCTTATCACAAATAGTCCATACACTTAATGTAAGATCAATAGATAAATCTATATTCAAAATGGGATTATTTTCAAATAAGTATCTAGTAGGGGCTGATTTGTTATCAATACTTTCAGTATCTATAATAATTATTATACCAAAGTTAAGAGAGGTGTTTAAGTTAACTACAATAAGTGGTACACAGCTATTAGACATAATAGGACTTACATTAACTCCATTAATTGTAGTAGAAATTGTAAAGTTATTTAAAAGAAAAATAAAAAATAGGAATTATTTTAGTTCTCTCACATATAAATTTATAGAAAGCCAAAGACAAGCTATAACAGATAAAGAAAGTGAGGGAACTAAATGAGTAAAAAACTATGGTTTAAAAAGAACAGAGAAGAGCTAGAAAGTGAATTAGGAGTAAGTATGGAACAAGGACTTTCTGAAGAAGAAGTCTTAAAGAGGCGAGAAGAATATGGAGAGAATGTATTAGTCTCGGCTAAGAGAAATGGCATAATCAGTATGTTTATAAATCAGTTTAAAGACTTTATGGTAATCATATTGATTATAGCATCTATAATATCAGGCTTCTTAGGAGAAATAGGAGATACAGCTATAATAATGTTAGTAGTACTTCTAAACGCATTATTAGGAGTAATACAAGAAAATAAAGCAGAAAAATCATTAGAAGCCCTGAAAAAGTTATCTAGTCCAATAGCCACAGTAAAAAGAGATGGAAGAAGATTAGAAGTTAGATCAGAAGAATTAGTACCTGGAGACATAGTACTTTTAGAATCGGGAGACTTTGTCCCAGCGGATGGAGTATTATTTGAAAGTATAGGTTTAATGATAGAAGAATCAGCCCTTACAGGAGAATCGGTGCCAGTAGAAAAAGAAACAAAAATACCAGCTGGAGAAGAAATACCTCTCGGGGATAGAAAAAACTGTGTATTTACATCAAGTTTAGTAACTAAAGGTAGAGGAAAATTTGTAGTAACAGAAACAGGTATGAGTACAGAAATAGGAATGATAGCAGGATTACTTGAAAATCAGAAGGAAGTAAGAACACCACTGCAAGAAAAGCTAGATGAACTCGGAAAAGTATTAGGAATTGGAGCATTAGGAATATGTGCAGTAATATTTATAATGGGATATTTGCAAGGAAGACCATTGCTTCAAATGTTTATGACATCAGTATCATTAGCTGTGGCAGCAATCCCGGAGGGACTACCTGCAATAGTGACAATAGTTCTTTCTATAGGTGTTCAAAAAATGATAGGTAAAAATGCAATAATAAGAAAACTACCAGCAGTGGAAACACTAGGAACTGCATCGGTGATATGCTCAGATAAAACTGGAACACTTACACAAAACAAAATGGAAGTAACACAAGTATATACTTATAGACAATTAAAAGATATAGATGAAGTAAATCTTTCAAATAAAAGTGAGAAACTAGCACTAAAAATAGGAGTATTATGTAATGATTCTGAGATAGATATAGTATTTGGTGAGGAAAATGGAATAGGAGATCCAACTGAAATAGCGTTAGTATCGTCAGGACGAAAACTTAATATAAATAAAAAAGAAGAGGAACAAAAATTAGAAAGAGTAGGGGAAATACCATTTGACTCTAATAGAAAGCTCATGACAACAGTTCATAGAGATGGACATAAATATAAAGTTTTTACAAAAGGTGCGTTAGACTTTTTAATGGACAAGTGTAAAAAGGTTCTTATAGATGGAAGAGAGCAGATACTTACAGATAGTATAAAAGAAGAGATAAGGAAAGTAAACTATGAAATGTCTTCAAAAGCTTTAAGAGTAATAGGATTTGCATATAGAAATGAAAACCAAATGCCAAACAAAATTACACCTGAAGTAATAGAAAAAGACTTGGTGTTTGTAGGAATGCAAGGTATGATAGATCCACCAAGAGAAGAAGCAAAAGTAGCAGTAAGTACATGTAAAGTAGCAGGTATACAGCCAGTTATGATAACAGGAGATCATAAAATAACAGCAATAGCTATAGCGAAACAATTAGGAATATTAAAAAATGAAAATGAAGCTATAGAAGGAAAAGAAATCGAGAATATGTCAGATGCAGACTTAACTAAGAATATAGAGAAATATTCAGTATATGCAAGAGTATCTCCAGAACATAAGGTAAGGATAGTAAGTGCATGGCAGAAAAAAGGGAAAGTAGTAGCGATGACAGGTGATGGAGTAAATGATGCCCCAGCATTGAAAAGAGCCAATATAGGTTGTGCTATGGGAATAGCAGGAACAGATGTATCTAAACAAGCTGCAGATATGATATTAACAGACGATAACTTTGCAACGATAGTATCAGCCATAGAAGAAGGAAGACATATATTTGATAATATAAAAAAATCAATTCACTTTTTATTATCTTGCAACATAGGTGAAATAGTAGCTCTTTTTATAGCAGTAGTATTAGGAGCACCATTACCATTATTGCCAATACACATACTATGGGTAAATCTAGTGACAGATAGCTTACCAGCCCTAGCACTAGGTTTAGATCCAGCAGAACCAGATATAATGAAGAGAAAGCCTAGAGATCCTAAGAAAAGTATGTTCACTAATGGATTAGGGTTTACACTGATAGTACAAGGAATTATGATAGGTTTACTAACAAAGATAGCATTCCAATTTGGTATGATGCAAAATTTAGCTGTAGGAAGAACTATGGCTTTATGTACACTATGTTTTTCTCAACTAGCACACTCATTTAATGTAAGATCATCAGATAAGTCTATATTTAAGATTGGAATAGCTTCAAATAAATACTTAATTAAGGCTAATATATGTTCTGCATTACTAGTGATATCAGTAACGGTTATTCCTGCACTTAGAGATATATTTAAACTATCTAAGCTAGGATTTATGAATTGGATCACAATTATATTACTTTCACTAGTACCACTAATTATAGTTGAGTTCTCAAAGCTATTTAAAGATGAAGAGACTAAAGAACCTAATTATAAGTATTCTTACAAAATAAAATCAACAGATGCTAAGTAATAAAAATAAGCTTGCTAGAAAATAACAGTTAATCTAGCAAGCTTATTTTGCTCTTGAATTATTCTTGAATAAGTAAATCAACTACTTTTTTATAAATATCATGAGGATTCTCTTTCCAATTATTACATATTAGCTTAGCTTGTTTACTAGAAACTACACTTAAAGATAGATTCAGTAAAACCATATCTTTTTCAACTGCCCTTAGATTAACTATATACTCTGAATCACTTTTCTTAAAATAGTGTCCTATAACTTGAGTTTCTTTAATCATTTCTATCTTTTTATCTTCATGTTTTCTATCTACTTCATCTTTTAAATGTTGTGGTATTCTATCATTAAAATAAACTAAAGTATCTTTTCCTGCCTTAGAAAGATGATAATACTCACTTCCATCTTTCGTTGAAAATTCCACAAACTTAGAGTTAACTAGTTCGCTTAGAAATTGTTGAACCATAAAATAGTTCATATAATTGTTTTCTAATATAAACTGTGTAATCTCTGAATTAGTCATAGGTATATCGACTTTTTCTAATATGTATAAAATAAGCAACTTATACTGGACTAACTCATTAGTATCTTCAGTAAACAAAATCATCACCTTCTTTAAAGATATATTTAGATTATATCATATAAAAAAAGATAAGTGGAAGTTTTCCACTTATCTTTATAGTTATCCTAGCATTTAATAATTTATATAAATTATTAAGTGCTAGGATAGGTTTAGTAACAATTTAAGTTAAAGATTATTTAGATAAATATTTAAACTATTTACCAGCTAATGATCTTTGAGCTTGTTCTACTAATCTTTTAGTAATATATCCACCAACATATCCATTTTGTCTAGAAGATAGATTACCTTTATCTATAGAATCGTAATTGCTTAGTCCTAATTCACTAGCAATCTCTAATTTTAATTGATCTAATGCTTGACGAGCTTCAGGAACTACTATTCTGTTTGAAGATCTGTTGTTAGCCATTTATATTACCTCCAGTATAATTTTATAATTTTTTTACAATAACTACTGTGAGCTATTGTAATATTAATATAACCGGATAGCAAAAATAATACTCTGGTAAAATAATGAATATGGTATAAAGCATAGAGTTATTGGTTATAATTAGAATCTTAAAAACAGGACTAAGTTATTTAATAATTTTTTTGAGATATCAGCTAAAATATTGGAAAAAGGAAGTAGCAAAATAGTTGACAAAACATTAAATAAAGTATGAGCATTAGCAATTTGTCTTGATATATTGTCAGGAGATAAATAAGTAACTGTAGCATATATGTAGTCGGTTAAAAATAAAAATATTAAAGCACCGGATAAATTAAATAAAACTTGAACGAGAGCAGCTTGTTTTCCAGATTTGTTAGTGGCAAGACTTCCAATTACGGTATCTAAGCAAGTTCCAACATTCTGTCCTAAGATAATTGGAATAGCAGCTTTTACAGAAACTATGCTACTAGAAGCCATAACTTGTAAAATAGTGATACCAGTAGTGGTACTCTGTATTATAGCAGTTAAAAGAATACCGCCAGAGAACGATAAAATTTTGTTTTTACTTATAAAAGCTATAAAATTAAAAAACGTTTCACTTCCTTTTAATGGAGTTATAGCGGTTGAAACCATATCTAAACCTAAAAAAATTAGTGAAACACTTATTATCAACTTTGAAATTATATTAAATTTAGTTTTTCTAAATATGATAAATAAAAAAGCACTAACAAATAAAATAATCTCAATAGGAATATTAAAGTTAAAAGCTACAAGCTGAGAAGTGATTGTGGTGCCTATATTTGCCCCCATTATTATTGGAACAGCATTATAAAGACTTAGCATATTACTATGAACTAAACCTACTACTATAAGAGTAGTGGCGCTACTGCTTTGAAGTATAGAAGTTATAATAATGCCACTAAAAACACTTAAAACTTTATTTGAAGTAAATTTATCTATTTTATATTTAAATTTATTTGATACTAAGCCTTTAAAGCTGCTAGACATAAACTTTATTCCTAGCAGAAATAACAGTAAACCTAATACTCCACTTATAACAAACAAGAAACTTCCTCCTAACTATGCAATATATTTTAAATAATATATATGCAGATAAAAAGAAAGAAAGAAGTTTATATATTACTTTTCCCCTATTTGTTCTCCCATATTAACTTTAGTTTCAAATCCATTAATTGTATTGTAAATAATATCCTTGTCTATTTTTAGAGAATCTTTTTTGAAAAACAAAATAACTGTAGATCCACCAAATTTAAAATAGCCTTTTTCGGATCCTTTTTCTACATGAACTTTGGGTTCATAAGTTTGGATTATACTTCCAACACAAGTTGCTCCAACTTCCATCATAATAATTTCATCAAAATTATCAGATTTAAATATAGAAAACTCCCTTTTGTTTTGGCAATATATATTAGCAATGTTTCTTAATGAAATAGGATTTACAGAATAAAAAAGACCTTTAATTTTCTTAGTTTCGCTTGGTACACCGCTATCTGGAAAATGAAACCTATGATAGTCTGAAGGTGATAGCCTAATAACCAAACAAGTACCACCAGTATAATTATTTGATAAATCTTGGTCGTTAATTAAATCTTTTAAGCTATAAGACATTCCTTTTACTTGAATAATATTATTTATATCTATATTTTCATAAGCTAAAATCTTCCCATCAGCTGGTGATATCAAAATATTGTTACTACTACATATAGGTCTAGATTCGCTTTTTAATTCTCTAGTGAAAAAGTCATTGAAGTTTTTGTAGTCAGATGTATTATCTATTTTAGCTTCATCTATATTTATATTCAATTCTGATATAAATTTATCTATTTTTCTTCTACTGTATGATAAATCCTGTAACTTTCCATAAAACGAAGAAAAAAGTTTCTTTTTTACAATAAGCTCTAATATATTAAGACCGGTATTTGTTTCATATAACCAAGTTAATAATTTTGAACCAGCCACTATTTCCTTTTTCTTCTCTCCTGTTTTTCTATCAATATAATAAATATCCATTTAAAACACATCCTCAAGAACTATTTTAATTCTACCCCTTATCTAATATAACTCATAAACGATAAAAAGCATAAAGAATTTTAATAAATTTCCTTAATCAAAAGTAATTATATTAAGCCACTAAATATTTAGAAGAATTGAATTAAGATATCCACTTAATACTTTTGTAATATTTTACACATATAAATAATATAATATATTGTCATGATTTTAAAAAGGGGGATAAAATTTTGAAAATATATTTAATAAATAGAAAAACTATATTAAAAATGGCAGTAGTACTGTTAGTTTTAGGCGTTTCTATAATAGGAACTAATGAGTTTAATATAAATATAGAATCTGTATTTAATCCTAACAAGGAACTGCCCATATACTATGTAGACAGTAAAGAAAAGAAAGTCTCAATAAGTTTTGATGCAGCATGGGGTACGGAACATACTGAGGCTATACTAGATATACTTGATAAATACAATGTTAAGACTACTTTTTTTCTAGTGGACTTTTGGGTAACCAAACATCCTGATATGGTAAAAGAGATAGATCGTAGAGGGCATGAAGTGGCAAACCACTCGACAACACATCCCAAAATGTCTGAGTTATCAAAAGAAGATATGATAAAAGAAATTAAAACAACTGAGGAAAGTATAGAAAAAATAATCGGAAAAAAAACAACATTATTCAGACCGCCTTTTGGAGACTATAACGATAGTCTAATACAAACTTCTAGAGAAATTAATTATCATGTAATACAATGGGATGTTGATTCACTAGATTGGAAAGAGATGGGAGCACAACCTGTAGTAGATAGGGTTACTAGAAATGTAAAGAATGGGTCTATAGTTTTGTTCCATAATAATGCAAAGTATGTACAAGAGTATCTTCCATTAGTAATTGATAAGCTGCAAAAGGATGGATATGAAATAGTTCCTATATCAGAACTTATATATAAAGAAAACTATCGAATGGAAAGTGACGGTAAACAAGTTCAAAATAAAAAATAATTAAAAGAAGCACCATCAAAGTTATTGAAATTCAATAATCTTGATGGTGCTCTAATGTTTTATAGAAAATTTTTAAACTAAGATCTACCTAAACGATAGTCGCTATTACTTCTACCTTTTTTAGATTTAGATGCGGTGCTTGATTTAAAACTTGACTCTATATCAGAAGATTCATTAGTAATAACTTTTGTCGCAAAATTATCTTGATCAATAAAACTTGTTTCCATTTCTTTTGCTAATTCTTCTTTATACTCTCTATTAATACTTTTATTAGTTAATGAATTTTTAATTTTTGAACTTTTTTTCACAATTTATCACCTCAATAGTATTATTAGCAGAATTAAATAATTTATTAATACAAATAATAGTAGGAGAACAATATCTTAAATCATTTTAATTAAAGGAGAAATAGGATTATGAAAAATGAATCTAATGTCTATAGAAAACTAGATAGTACAAAGATAATCGGAATAATAGGAAGTGATGACAAAATTATAACGGCATATATTCTTGAGGAGATATTAAGAAATGCAGGATATAGAACTGGACTAATAAGTAAATCAAATATATTAGTTGATGGTAAAAACTATATTATCAGTGAAAGAGATAGAGAACAATTTAAAATAAATAACATAGTAAAAAATATGAAGCATGAAAATATAGATGTAATTATAATAGAAATTCAATCATCACAAATAAAAGCACTATGTGAAGAAAATTTAGAAATAGATATTTTGATTCATACAAATACAATGTTAGATGAATATAAAAATGACAGATATCTAGAAGATAAAATTAAATTAATCAGTTCTCTAGAAGATAGTAAAATAGCAATAATAAATATAGATGATGATAACTCCATAAGGTTAATTGAAAAAAATAAAGATATAATAGTTATAAGCTATGGACTTAACGGAAAATCGAGTATAACAGCTTCAAGTTTATCATTGGATAAAGTAAGTAAATTTAACCTATGTTTACAAAGAGGAATAACTACAGCATGTGGGAATAAAATTGATCCATTAGAGTTTCCTATATCTTCAAATTTATTGGGTAGAGATAGTATGTATAATACATTAGCAGCTATAGGTGCGTGTCTTTATCTTGATATAAGTTTAGATACTATATCTAGGACTCTTTTAAACACTGAAGGGATTCATAGGATGCTAAAAAAGATATATGATAAAGAATTTATAGTAATAGACTGTTTTGCTGATTCTCCATCTAATTATGAAAGTGCACTTTATACTATACAAAGCTTAGACTATAATAAGTTGATAATAGTAAACTCTATATCAGATGAGAAAAGCAAAGAAGTAAATGATAAAATAGCAAATATAATTATTGAATGGAAAGATATATTAAACTTGGAGATGGTACTATTTGCTTCTAATGAAGATAATGAGAAGACAGCAGATTACTATGGAAAAATGTTTAAAGACAATAATATAAAATGTAAAACATATAGAAGTCTAGAAGATAGCATAAAAGAGGGATTAAATAATATAAAATCAGATGATATATTTCTACTATTAGGTGGAAAAGACATGGATAATGGAAAAGAAATCATAAGACTACAGAAGTTAATATAGTCTTATGATTTTTTAAAATATAAAAGAAAATAATCATAATACTGAACTATTCTGAATAAAGATAATTGTATAATATCAAAAAACATAAGACTAGAAAGGGGAGTAAGGCTAAAATGGCTGATCAAGTAATTGATACAAATATGGTTTCACTAATAGGAAAAGTTGTAGGTGAAAAAGAATTTAGTCATGAAATGTATGGAGAAGGATTTTATACTTTTAACTTAGAGGTGTCTAGATTAAGTGACCAATCGGACATACTACCTATAACTGTATCAGAAAGACTTTTAATAGACAGTGAGCTAAAGGAAGGAGATCATATAGTAGTAGAAGGACAGTTACGATCGTACAACAGGTATATAAATGGGAAAAATAGACTTATATTAACTATATTTGCAAGAGAAGTATATTCTCCAAAAGATGATGAAGAGTTAAATGAGTTAATGAGAAAGCCAAATGAAATTTACCTAGATGGATTTATATGCAAGTCACCTATTTACAGAACTACGCCATTTGGAAGAGAAATAACAGACTTATTAATCGCCGTGAATAGACCATATAATAAATCAGATTACATACCGTCTATAGCTTGGGGAAGAAATGCAAGATTTTGTGAGAATTTAAAAGTAGGAGATCACATAAGAATCTGGGGAAGAATTCAAAGTAGAGATTATCAGAAGAAAAAAGAAGATGGAGAAGTGATAAGCAGAGTAGCTTTTGAAGTTTCAGTTTCTAAGCTAGAGTACTTAGCAGAAGATAATAACAGAGAAGGTAAAGAAGATGAAGTTGAGGAGTTAGAAGCATAAATATATAAAGATGAGTCGTAAGAATAGTATTAAATTAAAACTTTAATTAACTCTTTTCTATCTAGCAATATGTAAAAATATTGCTAGATCTTAACTTATACAATGGAATATATTAAATATTTAAAAATCACATTTCTATGTTTATTGTTTTTCATATAACAGTAAATATAAAAATGTGATTTTTATGTTTTTTCTAATATATGAAAAACGTATACAAATGAAATATAATTAATATTTTTTGTATATGTTTTTATGTGATATCATAACATAAAAGTTAAATAATATAACCAAAGATAAATAAAAAGTAACTTATGAGCGATTGAAAGGAGTAAAAAATGAGTAAAAAATTTTGGTTAAGTAATGTATTGTTAGAAAAAGGCTTTAAATATGATAGTAACAATAATATTATTGGTACAAGAGCAAATATTGAGAACCTACTAATTGACGACGGAAAAATTATAGATATTAGGGTAGATGAAATACCAAAGGATGGAACACCAGTAATAGATGCAAAAGGACTACTGGCTTTACCTTCCCTTATAGAGAAACATATTCATTTAGATAAAGGCCACTTTGGTGGTCCATGGAAAGCTAGTACACCATTTACAAGTGTTTTTGATAGAATTAAGGAAGAAGAAGGTTTTCTTCGAAGCTTTCTACCTTATACTAAAGAAAGAGCAGAGAAGCTCTTACATTTAATCACAAGCTACGGAGTAACTCATGCTAGTGTTCAGTGTAATGTGGATCCTGTTATAGGACTGAGTAATGTAGAAAAAGTTTCAGAAGCTTTAGAAAGCTATAAAGATAAGTTAACATATAAATTAACTGCATTTCCACAGCACGGGTTGCTGCGAAGTGATTCTATACCATTTATGAAAGAGGCTATGAGAAATGGTGTAGAAGTTGTAGGAGGATTAGATCCGGCAACTATTGACAATGATATTGAATCCTCTTTACAAAAAATGATGGATATTGCAGTAGAATTTAATGCTGATGTAGATATACATCTTCACGATAGAGGTTCATTAGGAGTGTATACTATTAAACGACTTGCTCAACTAGTAGAAGAAGCTAAATGGCAAGGAAGAGTTAATATCAGTCATGGATATTGTATGGGAGATATTACCTTAGAAGAGGTTAGTGAGT
Organism: Gottschalkia acidurici 9a; assembly: GCF_000299355.1. NCBI lineage: Bacteria > Bacillati > Bacillota > Tissierellia > Tissierellales > Gottschalkiaceae > Gottschalkia > Gottschalkia acidurici. Next base: position 949,608 of record NC_018664.1, read on the forward strand.
TAGCTGAAGTATTGACAGAGTTAGAAATAAGTTTAGCTACTACATCTCCAATAGATGTACCAGGTCCTCCAATTCCGCTGCTTTATGAAAAGGGAGTAAAAATATATATAATTAATGATAATATTAATGACCATTGGAGCCCTTTTGGAACTGGAGATCTTTTACAAAGAGCTAGTAGAATGGCAGAAAAGTTTGGATGGATTGATGAATATTCACTAACAAGAGCTATTGGATTTATTACAAATAGCAAGATACCTTTAGATAGAGAAGGAAAACGTAATTGGCCTCAAATTGGAGATGAAGCCAGTATGATCTTCATTAACAGTTCATGTTCAGCAGAGTCTATAGCTAGAGTACCAGAAAGAAGAACGGTTATGTTTAGAGGCTCTATTGTATCAGGAACTTTTTAGTCATAAAAGCCTTTTAATATAAAGAATGAATAGTTTTAAAAACGGTATTTCACTATGAATCTGTGAAATACCGTTTTTTTATACAAGTAATTTAAATTATGATGTCTAGATAAGGATATGAAAAATACGCTACATTGAATATTTGTATAAAAGTTAAGTTTTATTAATAAAAAAGTAAATTATCTTTAAGTTGAATAAAAGAAAAGTATTAAAGTAAGAGATAAAGGATATATAAATAAAAGAGAGATTAAGAGACATTGCTAAAAGTATGATTTCTTATTCACCGTGGAAGAATTAGACATAAAGTGGTATAATGATAATTATCACAAAATTTCATTATAGCAAAATAGTTGTTTAATATTAAAGAAAGGAGATATGCTACTTGAATAGCGACATAGTAATTATATTTATATTTTTCACTATACTAATAAGTATGCAATATTCACTAAATAAAATATTATACGAATTAAAAGATATAAAAAAGCTAATAGCTAGGAATCGAGGTAAATTAAATGAATAAAAAAGTTCCCTCAATATTAGAAGTGAACTATCTTTACTTAATACTAGCAATACTACTATTAACTGTAGGTGCATTCGCACAGTATAAGAATATTTATAGTGGTATATTTATAACTGAATATATTATAGTGCTTTTACCTGTAGTTATGTTAGTACTTGTTAAAAAATATGACTTTAAGAAAGTTTTTAGATTAAATAAAATCACTTTAAAGCAGATAATGTTGACAATACTTATAGTTATATTGTCGTATCCTATTGGAATGTTTTTTAACTACATAATGATAGTTATTATAAACATATTTGGAGAGATTCAGCCATCACCATTACCCATACCTGAAAATACTCCTGAATTTTTACTAGGGTTGTTTTTGTTTGCTATAACACCTGGAATATGTGAAGAAATGATGTTTAGGGGTATCATGATGAGCTCTTATGAAAAAAAGGGTTATATAAAGTCTATACTTTTCACAGGAATACTTTTCGGAATTTTCCACTTTAATATACAGAACTTTTTAGGGCCTACGTTCTTAGGAGTACTGTTTGGATATATGGTATATAAGACAAACTCCCTATATACAGGAATTGTAGCTCATACTGTGAACAATAGTATAGCTCTCATATTAACAAGGTTTGTACAAAGTCCAGAAGCACCACAAGGTGCATTGGAGACAGATCAGCTTATAACGGGTTTAATAGGTCTAGGACTATTCTCGTTATTTCTGCTAATGATAGTATATCTTCTATTAAGACAACTATCATCTAATGAACTAACTTTTGAATCTAATTCATATAACTATATTTATATGGAAAGTGAAAAAGTTACCGTAATGCACCTAGTTCCTATACTGGCTACTCTAATTATATTTACATTTGTAACCTATAACTACTTTCAATATATAATGAAGTAAATAAAAAATCATATATAGAATCAAAACATGTACAATTTGCATATTATATATAATGATGCAAATGTATAAAAAAGTAACTATTTTAAGTGCTTAGCATCTTGAGATAGTTACTTTTTTATTTTGTTAGGGGGGATTTTGTTGAGTGACAATATAGAGCGAGATCCAATGCTAGATATATATATAACTGAAATGCATCAGTTATTGGAACAAATAGAGAATCATATTATAAGTAGTGAAAAAGAAGGAGAATTTGAAAAGTCCGTTGATGAGATATTTAGAGCTATGCATACGATAAAAGGAAACTCTTCAATGATGCTTTTTAATAATATATCTACTATTGCACATGCTGTTGAAGATTTATTTGATTATATAAGAAAACAAAAACCTAAAGATATAGATATAAATTTATTAACAGACAAATTATTAGAAGTTATAGACTTTATAAAAAATGAAGTAGAAAAAATAGAAAGTGGAGAAGAAGCCGATGGAGATCCTAAAAGCTTTATTCAAGCTATAAGAGAATATCTTGAAGATATAAAAACAGGGAAAGGTCAAAAGTCTAATAAACTTTTAATAGACACATCTAAAAAGGAAAGTAATGTGTACAAGGTAAGGATACACTTTGAAGAAGGATGTGGAATGGAAAATATAAGGGCATATACTATTATACACAAAATGAAAGACTTCTCAGATATAGAGGAATTCATACCAGGAGATATAGTTGAGAATGAAGATAGTGCAAAGGAAATTATAAAAAAGGGATTTGAAATAACTTTTAATACTAGTGAGGACAAAACTTTTATTAAAGAATTTCTAAATAATAGTGCATTTTTAAAAGAATATCATCTAGAAGAAATAGTTGTAAAAGAGACACCACCAACAAAGAAAGAATTAAAGTTAAATAAGACTCAGGGTATTAAAGCTCAGAAAAGTATAAGTGTACAAGTAGAAAAACTAGATTTGCTTATGGACTTAATAGGAGAGTTAGTAATAGCTGAAGCTATGGTTACTAGAAATCCTGAGTTAGAAGGACTTGTATTAGATGATTTTTATAAGGCAACAAGTCAGCTGACAAGAATAACAAATAATCTTCAAGATGTTGTAATGTCAGTTAGAATGGTTCCACTTTCTTTAACTTTTCAAAAAATGAATAGAATAGTTAGAGATATGTCAAGAAAAGTAAATAAAGAAGTAGAATTAGAAATTATAGGTGAAGAAACAGAAGTAGATAAAAATATAATAGAACATATATCTGACCCAATAATGCATATAATCAGAAACTCATTAGATCATGGAATAGAGACTGGAGAAGAAAGATTGTCTAAGGGGAAAGGAAAAAAGGGAAAGATAACACTAGAAGCTCAAAACTCTGGAGGAGACGTCTATATAATCGTAAAAGATGATGGTAAGGGACTAGATAAAGATAAGATATTAAAAAAAGCAATTCAAAATGGATTAGTGGACAAGGAAACATCAAAACTTACTGATAAAGAGATATATTCACTTATACTGATGCCGGGGTTTTCTACGAAAGAAAGTGTAACCGAGCTATCGGGTAGGGGTGTGGGAATGGATGTAGTAGTTAAAAACATAGAAAAGGTAAAAGGAACTATATCTATAGATAGTCAAAGTAACGTAGGGACAACTATAACTATAAAGATTCCTCTTACTCTAGCAATAATAGATGGAATGATTATAGGTGTAGGAGATTCTAAATTTACGATACCAACTATATCTATAAAAGAATCCTTTAGACCAAAAGAAGATGAAATAATAATAGATCCAGATGGAAATGAAATGATTATGGTAAGAAATAAAAATTATCCTATATTAAGACTTCATGAGCTATTAAATATACCTGTAAATCAAGAAAGTACAAAGGAAGGAATATTAATAACTATAGAATCAGGATCTGAAACGGTATGTATCTTTGCGAACGAATTAATAGGAGAGCAACAAGTAGTCATAAAACCTCTACCAAAGTATATGGAACAAGTTAAAACTTTAGCAGGATGTACGCTACTAGGCGACGGAAGTATAAGCCTGATAATAGATATAAAAGGTTTAATAAGTAAATATGCAGGTGAGGAGGTAGGTTAATTTGATTAAAGAGGATACTCAGAAAGATAGATATCTTATATTCTCATTAGGCAAAGAAGACTATGGTATAGAAATAAAATATGTAATAGAAATAGTAGGAATACATCCTATAACAGTAATACCAGATACACCTGACTATATAAAAGGTGTAATAAATTTAAGAGGAAAGATAATACCTGTTATAGATGTAAGAAATAGATTTCTAAAAGAAGCTATAGACTATCATGATAGGACTTGCATAATAGTAGTAAATATGGAAGATGTGTCTGTAGGTCTTATAGTGGACAAAGTAGTGGAAGTATTAAACATACCTGAATATAATATATCAGAGCCACCAAAAGTATCAAAGCAATCATACCAAAGATATATAAAAGGAATTGGGAAAGTAGGAGACAAAATAAGGTTAATTTTAGATTTAGAAAACCTACTAAATAATGATAATTTTATATCGACTAAATAGAAATTAGTTTTTAAATATAGAAGGGGGAAATATAATGAGATGGTTCTATAACTTGAAAATAAGGAAAAAACTTCTTATAGCATTTATAGTTATGATGACGACATCTTCTATAACGGGATATATAGGCATAAAAAGTCTTTTAGATGTAAAAAAATCTACTAAAGAATATAGATATCGAATAGTAGATTCGAAAGATAGCTTAGCAGATATAGGTGTTGAATTTCAAAAAATTAGTGTAAGTATTACTAGTCAAATAATTTCAAATGACATGAGTAATATAAAAACAGAAATAGAAAATATAGAAAGAATTCAAAAAAATATAGATGATAATTTAGATAAAATTAAAGAAAGATTAAAGGATGAAAGTGATAAAAAAGAATATGAAAAGATATTAGATAATATAAATCAAGTAAAGTCTATAGTAAATCAGTTTGAAGCATTAATTTTATCGGAACAAAGGGATGAAGCAATAGCTTTAGTAAGTGATGCTGAAGTTAGTAGGCTGTTAAGAGAAACGGAACAATATATAGATCAGTTCTATAGTAAAAAAAGGGAACAAGTTATTGAAGAAGAAGCAAAAAACACCCAAGAAATTGATCTTGCAACAAAACTGATGCTAAATACTATAATACTTGGAACTATAATTTCAACTCTAATATATTTAGTAACTTATAGATCAATAAGCAAACCTATTGCTAAGTTATCAAAAGAAATAGATAGTTTCTCACGAGGTAATTTGGATGTGAAGCTAAATATAGATACAAAAGATGAAATAGGAGATTTATCTAGAGCTTTTAATGATATGGCACGAAATATGAATGATATTATGTGGAGAATAAGCTCTGCAGCAGATCAAGTATCAGCAGGTTCAGTACAAGTCTCTCATACAAGTCAGACATTGGCTCAGGGAACATCTGAACAAGCAAGTTCAGTTGAAGAAATAACGGCTTCTATAACAGAGATATCTGAGCAAATTAAACAAAATGCATTAAATGCAAACAAAGCAAATGAGATAACGGATATGACTAAGGCTGAGGGTGAAGAGGCCAATAACCAGATGAAAGAGATGCTAAAGGCTATGAAAGAAATAAACGAATACTCTTCTAATATTTCTAAAATAATAAAGGTAATAGATGAGATCGCGTTTCAGACTAATATATTAGCATTAAATGCAGCAGTAGAGGCAGCAAGGGCAGGTCAACATGGAAAAGGATTTGCAGTAGTAGCAGAAGAGGTAAGAAACTTAGCTGCGAGAAGTGCAAAAGCAGCGAGAGAAACTACTGAGATTATAGAAGGTTCAGTTATAATAGCTGAAAACGGAACAAAAATAGCTAATAAAACAGCTAAAGAGCTTGAGACTATAGTACAGGGAGCATATAACATATCAGACTTAGTGGAGGAAATATCAACTGCTTCTAATGAACAAGCTATCGCTATGAGCCAGATAAGTCAAGCTATAGATCAAGTATCGATGGTAACGCAAGCTAATACAGCAACATCACAAGAAAGTGCATCTGCAAGTCAAGAATTATCTAGCCAAGCAGAAATGCTTAAAAAGATGCTAGAGGGTTTTAAATTAAAAGACATGAAAAGAAATACAAATAATATGAATAGAAATGAAATAATTCTAAAGCCGAAGAATAAAATGAAAAAAGAAAACAAAGATAAAATAGAAATAAAATTAGATGATACAGAATTCGATAAATATTCTTAAGGTATATCTTTTAAATAAAGTTATAAGTTTCAACCTATTTATATTCTATATAGTAGGTTGAAACTTTAATAGTATGTGAAATAAAAAAGGTGGTTAGACATGATAAAGATGACTGATATAGAATTTCAAAGAATAATAGAATATGTTCATCTGAATTTTGGGATAGACTTAGCGCAAAAGAGAAGTCTAATACACAACAGAATGCAAAACTATTTAGTTCAAAATGACTTTGAAAGCTTTACTGAGTTTTATAACTATATGATATCTGACAAAACAGGTATAGCAGTTTCATTGCTCATAGACAAGCTTACAACAAATCATACGTTTTTTTTTAGAGAGTCTGAACACTTTGAATTTTTAAAAAATACTGTACTACCCTATATAAAGGAATATGAAAAGACTTCTAAAGATTTGAGAATATGGAGTGCAGGATGTTCAAGTGGAGAAGAACCATATACAATAGCAATGTTTATAGACGAATACTTCGATAAAGAAGGTTTTCTATGGAATACAAAAATATTGGCTACTGATATATGCGAAAAAACATTAAATAAAGGCAAAGTTGGAATATACGATTCACAAAGTTTATTTAATGTTTCGCCATATTGGACAAACAAGTACTTTACAAAGATAGATAGTGATCGATATATGATAAATAATAATATAAAGGATGAAGTGATTTTTAGAAGATTTAATCTTATGAATAATATATTTCCTTTTAAAAAGAAGTTCCATGCTATATTCTGTAGGAACGTTATGATTTACTTTGATGAAAAAACGAAAAAAGAGCTAATAGACAAATTCTATGAAATGACAGAAGAAGGTGGATATTTGTTTATTGGACATTCAGAAACTATCAATAAAAATGATACAAAATATAAGTATGTACTTCCATCAGTATATAGAAAGGAATAGATATGTATGGCAAGGAAAATAAAAGTACTTGTAGTAGATGATTCTTTTATGTTTAGGGAAGTTGTATCAATGGGAATATCACAAGATCCCTTAATAGATGTAGTAGCAACAGCTACTGATCCTTATATAGCAAGAGATAAAATAATAGAATTTGAACCAGATGTTATAACATTAGATATAGATATGCCTAGAATGAATGGAATAGAATTCTTGAAAAAACTTATGCCGCAGTATCCAATACCAGTAATAGTAGTTAGTGCTATAGATAGTGGGGTACTCGATGCACTTAGATATGGGGCTATAGATTTTGTAACCAAATCTGATATTAATAATAGAGATTATTTTATAAGTGAACTCATAAGAAAGATAAAAATAGCATCGATATCTAAAGTAGGATATCCTCAAGAAGGGTATGTAAATATAGAAAGTATTTATGATACGAGTAATATAAATAAAAATATGATTATAGCAATCGGGGCATCTACAGGAGGAACAGAAGCTATTCTTAAAATATTAAAAGACTTCCATAAGGATATTCCAGGCATAGTAATAGTTCAGCATATGCCAGCTAAATTTACAAAAATGTATGCGGACAGAATAAATAACATATGTGAAATAGACATAAAAGAAGCTGAAAAAGGAGATATTGTAACCCCTGGGAAAGCATTAATTGCTCCAGGAGGATATCATATGGAAGTTAAGAAAAGAGGAGATAAATATATAGTAGACTGCTTTAGAGATGAAAAAGTAAATGGACACAGACCTTCTGTAGATGTACTATTCAATTCTGTAGCAGACTGTTTTGGGAAGAAAGCTGTAGGCGTTATACTCACAGGAATGGGGTGTGATGGATCAAAGGGATTACTTAAGATGAAGGAGTCAGGAGCAATAACTATAGCCCAAGATGAGAAGACATCTGTAGTATACGGTATGCCTAGAGTAGCTTATCAAATAGGTGCAACTACTAAAGTGTTACCTATTCATAAAATATCAAGAGAAGTTTATAAATCAGTAAGCAAGTAATATTATACTAAAAGATTTATAATGTATAAGAACCCCTCCTTATAGAAAGAATAAAAAAATAAGGAGGGATTTTTATGGGGAAAAATACTAGGAAAAACAAGAAGAAAAAATAGAGACAATTGAAGATAAGTTAAAGTATGAAATAGCAGGAGAACTAGGATTGCTAGATAAAATAAAAGCAGAAGGTTGGGGTGGATTGACTGCCAAGGAAACGGGAAGAATCGGTGGTTTAATTACTGTTAGGAAGAAAGAAATGAAAGACAAGGAAAGTAGTAAAAAAGAAACAGAATAACTAGAAAACTTGAAATAAAAGAAAATCTATAATAAAATAAGCTGTATTGAATAATAATTAGTATTAACTTAAGATAAAGGAAGAGGAATACAATGACAGCTTATCAAGACTTTGCATTGCTATATGATGAACTTATGGATGATATAGATTACTATAAGTGGTTTAATTATATAAAAGATATATTTAAAAAATGTGATAAGAGTCCTAAAAGTATATTAGAGATGGCTTGTGGTACTGGAAATCTGACTAAATATTTTTGTGAAGAAAGATATGATGTAACTTGTTTTGACTTGTCAGATGATATGCTATCTATAGCATATGATAAATTAGGAAGCTTTAAAAATGTAAATATTATAAAACAAGATATGGTAACTTTAAATCTGAGTAATAAAAAATTTGATTCTATAATATGTGCATGTGATAGCATAAATTATGTTACAGATAAGAATGATCTATTAAAGGTATTTGAGAATGCATACAATCATTTATCTGATGATGGATTATTTATTTTTGACATAAACTCTTACTATAAACTAAAAAACATAATTGGAGAAAATACGTTTGTACAGGATAGAGAAGATATATTTTATGTGTGGGAAAATGAGTTTATAGAAGAAGATGAAGTTTGCAACTTCTATTTAACTTTTTTTGTTAAAGAAGATGAGATGTATGAAAGATTTGATGAAGTTCATATAGAGAAGGCTTATAAAAATGAAGATATATTAAATTACTTAAAACGAGTTAAATTTAAAGAAGTTTTCATGTACGATAACTTTACTTTTGACGATCCGCAATATGAAAGTGAAAGAATATTTTTTGTGGCTAGAAAGTGAAGGACGAATTGGAAAGATAAAACATAGGAAAAAGATATTTGCAAAATGCACCGAAAACTTGTTGACAATAGAATTATGCTATGATAAACTTAAATAGAATGAAGTACATACTCATTCGATAATTTTTTTTATATGGAGGAATTCTAAATGATTAAAGGAACAGTTAAATGGTTTAACGCAACAAAAGGATATGGATTTATTTCATCTGAAAACGGAGAAGATGTATTCGTACACTACTCAGCTATATCAGGAGATGGATTCAAAACTTTAGAAGAAGGACAAAACGTTGAGTTTGAAATAGTTGAAGGCGAAAAAGGTCCTCAAGCTACAAACGTTTCAAAACTATAATCACTGAATAAAAAATTCAAGATTTAATTGATTTAAATATATAGATTATGTTCGACCTACTTAAATCATATAGTTTTGCAAGCACCAAGAAAAGCCCCGTAATAGGGGCTTTTGATGTTTTTTGTTAAATAATAAAAAAATGAGAATAATAAATAATATAAATAGAAAGAAATGAATTTAGAAAGGAGTAATGTATGAAAGATTATATAGTTAGAGCTATGGATAAGGGTGGAAATATTAGAGTGTTTGTAGCAAGCACAACTAACTTAGTAGAAGAAGCTAGACAAACACATAACACAGCACCTACAGCTACAGCTGCTTTAGGAAGAACACTCACAGCTGCGTCACTTATGGGAAATACGTTAAAGAATGATAGTGATACTATTTCACTTCAAATAATGGGTAGTGCTTTAATAAAAAATGTTTTAGCGGTATCTAATAATAAAGGTGAAGTAAAAGGATATATATCAAATCCTAATGCAAATCCACCATTAAAAAGAAAAGGAAAGTTAGATGTGGGTGCTGCAATAGGGGAAGGTAAACTTATAGTTATAAGAGATTTAGGACTTAGAGAGCCTTATATAGGCCAATCTGATTTAGTATCTGGAGAAATAGCAGAAGATTTAACTAATTATTTTGTGTACTCTGAACAGCAACCATCAGCAGTAGCACTTGGGGTATTAGTAGATGTTGACTTAAGTGTAAGAGCAGCTGGTGGATATATAATTCAAATTCTACCGAACGCAGATGAAGAAATAATAAGTAAACTAGAGCAACGACTATCAAATGTAGAACCAGTATCTACACTAATAGATAAAAAATATAGCCCAGAGGATATATTAGAATATATATGTGATGGTATAGAGATGAAGATTACGGAGACTAAAGATCTAAAACTAGTATGTGATTGTTCAACGGATAGAATAGAAAAGGTTCTTATAAGTATGGGAGAAAGAGAATTAACAGATATAATTGAAGAAGATGGAGAAGCAGAGGTTGTATGTCACTTCTGTAATCATAAGTATAAATTTAATAAAGAAGAACTTATAAAAATATTAGAGCAAGCAAAAATTTAACAGATGAATTAAAATAGCTAATGGATAAATCCTATACCTATATATAAGCTAAAAAATAAACCATAAGGATTTATCCTATGTTTTTTAAAAAAACATAAAAATATAGTTGACATTATAAATTAGTTATAATATAATAACATATGTCGCCGAAAGAATTACATAAGCCCAGATAGCTCAGTCGGTAGAGCAGGGGACTGAAAATCCCCGTGTCGGTGGTTCGATTCCGCCTCTGGGCACCAGGTAACATAATTACGTTAGATACATATAATAGAGTAGTATGCGGAAGTGGCTCAGTGGTAGAGCATCGCCTTGCCAAGGCGAGGGTCGCGAGTTCGAATCTCGTCTTCCGCTCCAAAAATACGGCGGCATAGCCAAGTGGTAAGGCAGAGGTCTGCAAAACCTTTATTCCCCAGTTCAAATCTGGGTGCCGCCTCCATAATTATGAAAAGCAGCTTATATATAAGCTGCTTTTTTGTTTTTCTTAATTTTAGAAAAAATTCAAAAATGTAATTAATGTATATAAATAATTAGTGAATATAGACATGCAGAAGACATATACTACTATTAGAAAAATGAAAAAGGAGTGAAATATTTGAATGAAATTTCTATAACAACAACTTACAATGTAGATACTATATGTGATATATTAGATAAAAAGTTATCATTCCTTAAAAAAGAAGGATTATATATAGATTACTATGTAGATAAATTAGATGCATTTAGTACCATAAAATGCAAAGTAGATAAAGATAGAAGTACCTTATTAAATTATTATGACACACTTAAGATTTATATATCAAATGGAATATTAGATATAATATTTAATATTTATATATTAGATATAATAGAGGAGACTATAATTGATAGATTTTATCCTTTAAATAAATCGGATATGGAATTTGTAAAAGATAGAGTAAAAGAAGATTTGTATAATCAAGAGTATATTGGAATAAGCAATAGTTTCTATAGACAAAATATTCGAAATAAGATACTTATGAAAATTATGAATTACTTTGATGAAGATACTAATATAAATATAGATGGATTTATAGATTTTAGACTTGGATTTTATAAAGATCATTTAGAAAATATTATACAAAGAAAGTTAGAAGAATTAGCAATTGAAAAGGAATATAGAGAATTTATAGAAATCCTACAGTACTTTATAGAGATACAAGAGCCTAAGGTTGATCTAATAAATATAATGATAGAAGATGAGAAATATAAACTTATTGATAATAATAACAACGTTATAAGTAATGATTATTTAGAAGAGATAGCAAGTGAATTAAGTGATATAGATATAACTTACGATGATCTTTTAATAAGTTCTCTTATAACGATAGCTCCAAAGGAAGTTATAATTCATACTGACAAAGAGCAATCAGAAAGAGAAGTAGTAAATATAATAAAAAGTGTTTTTGAAGATAAGGTAACTATATGCAAAACCTCTAAGTAATCTTAGGGGTTTTTACAATTCCACGAAATATGATATAATCAATTATTATTGTGGAGGTGCTTTAGAAGATGGATAATGTTATAAAGATACTAATATTAGCTAGTATAGGCGCTTTAATAGGCTGGATAACTAATGTACTAGCTATAAAATTAATATTTAGACCATTAAAACCTGTATCTTTTTTAGGTATAAAAATTCAGGGACTTATACCAAAAAGAAGAGATGAAATAGCTAAAAGTATAGGGGAAGTAGTAGAAAATGAGCTTATATCTATAACAGATATAATGAATACTATAGTAACTGATGAAAACATAGATAGTGTTAAAGAGGTTTTAAAGGTAAAAATAAAAGATGTGATAATTCAGAAGGTTCCTTCATTCATACTTGGACCATTTAAGGATAAGGTGGATTCTTATGTGGACAATATGATAGATAATGAAGGTGATGACATTATAGAAGAACTTATAGATAGAGTAAGTGATAAAGCCTTAAAAAATATAAGCCTTTCTAAAATAGTCGAAGAAAAGATAAATTCATTTGAGTTAGAAAAAATAGAAAAGATAATTATATCTATTGCTAAGAGGGAATTGAAACATATAGAAATCTTAGGTGGAGTATTAGGATTTTTAATAGGAGTAGTACAAGGCCTAATAGTAACACTAATATAAAAAGCATGTCGTATTTAAACAGACATGCTTTTTTATATTAAACAATATTAGATAGTTTTTCTGTATTAAAATTTTCGACAAGTAAATCTAGCTCATCGCCAGTCATAGTTTCATTCTGTATTAGATAATCTGCTATACGAGAAATTAAATCTTTATTTTGTTCTATAATAGTCAATGTTTCCTTGAAGCAAGAATTAATTATATATTTTACTTCTCTATCTATTTCTTTAAAAGAATACTCAATATGTTCTTTTTTTATAGATATATTACCTATAGAACTCATACCGTAATTACATACCATTTGATGAGCAATTTCAGTAGCTTTTTCAAGGTCGTCTTTAGCACCTGTAGTTACTTCATTAAACATTACTTTTTCAGTTACTCTTCCTCCAAGTAATACTTTAATTTTATTTAATAGTTCTACTTGAGTTAATAAGTACCGTTCTTCATCTGGTAGTTTTAAAACATATCCAAGTGCTTGACCTCTAGGTATTATTGAAACTTTTTGAATCATATCTACACTAAGTAGTTTACCAACCAAAGCATGACCTGCCTCGTGATATGCTACAACCTTTCGCTCTTTTTCTAGGACAGATGGATTTTTTAACTCTAATCCTGCAACTATACGTTCGATTGCAGCATTAAAATCATCGTTATCTATATTATCTTTATTGTTCCTAACTGCAATTATAGCAGCTTCATTTACAATATTGGCAAGTTGTGCACTTGAAAAACCATGAGTTTTTCTTGCTATATCAGAAATGTTAACGTTAGAATGAAGAGGCTTATTCTTAGTGTGATTATCTAGTATCTTAACTCTAGAATTTGCATTAGGATTACCAACATATATATGTCTGTCGAATCTACCAGGTCTTAAGAGCGCTTCATCTAGTAAATCTAACCTATTAGTTGCACCTATCACTACCACATTTTTATCTTTATTAAAGCCATCCATTTCTATTAGTAATTGATTAAGGGTTTGGTCTTTTTCATTGTTGCTGTCAGAGTTTCTTCTAGTACCTATAGCATCTATTTCATCTATAAATATTATCGTAGGGGAATCTTTTCTAGCTTTTTCAAAAAGACTTCTTACTCTTTTAGCTCCTATACCAACATATTTTTCCACAAATTCTGAACCACTTGAATACAGAAAATTTGAATTAGCTTCACCAGCTAATGCCTTAGCAAGTAAAGTTTTTCCCGTTCCAGGAGGACCATAAAAAAGAACACCACTAGGTATTTTTGCACCCATTTTGTTGAACTTATCGTGATTATTAAAAAATGCTATAATCTCTTCTAACTCATCCTTAATTTCATCAAGACCAGCGACGTCTTTAAAAGATATGTCAGACCTATTGTTCTTACCTTTTTCTTCGAATTTATTATCAGTAGCTATAGAGGCAGTAACTAACATATTTCTTTTATTTGATTTTAAGTAATAGACTAGAAGCGATACGGCAAAAATAAATAATCCAACTTTTCTTAATATACTATAATTATCAACACTAGCTGTTGGAATCAGAACTAGTGCAAAAGCATAGACAATTGTAGTTAAAAGTATAGTTTTTTTCAATGTATTATCACCTCTCTACTATTTAATTAAGTTGAAAATTCTTTGTTATGATAGTAGTTTAACCAAGATAAAGGTAAATATAATATCAATAAAATGTTATAAATTAGAAAATTAATCAAAATTAATATAAAAAAATAAAAAAAATTATACTTTATAATTGACAAAAAATAAAAATTAGAATATAATAACTAAATGTAAAGCAGTGACAATTTAAAAATAAAGTAGAAGTATCCGCTTCTCACCTTATGGTTATGTAACTTATAAGGTTAATATAAAGCATTAACAACTATTAATAGTAACTACTTGTTACTTCTGATGTATTATAGTTGATTATTGTATTATTGTATAATAGAGCGGATAGTTATTAAAGACTATTCGCTTTTCTATTATATAAAAAACTCAGGAGGTGTCTTATCATTAAAGAACTTCAAATTAATGAAGAGATCAGGGATAAAGAAGTAAGACTTATCGGAGTAGAAGGAGAACAGCTAGGGGTAGTATCGTCTAGGGAAGCACAGGAACTAGCAGATGAAAAAAAATTAGATTTAGTTAAAATAGCTCCTACTGCAAATCCACCAGTATGTAAAATAATGGACTACGGAAAGTACAAGTACGAACTAGCTAAAAAAGAAAAAGAAGCTAGAAAGAAACAAAAAGTTATAAACGTTAAAGAAATCAGATTAACTCCTGTTATAGAAGAAAATGACTTAAGAGTAAAAGCAAACAGAGCTATAGATTTCTTAAAAGATGAAGATAAAGTTAAAGTATCAGTTAGATTTAGAGGTAGAGAACTAGGGCATACGGAAGCTGGAAAAGTGGTTCTTCTAAAATTTGCAGAATTAACTTCAGAATATGGGGTTATAGAAAAGCAACCGAGACTTGAAGGCAGAAACATGGTCATGTTCTTAAATCCTAAAAACTGATAATCTGGAAGGAGGAAACATAATGCCAAAAATGAAAACACACAGAGGAGCAGCTAAAAGATTCAAAAAGACTGGCTCAGGAAAATTAAGAAGATATAAAGCGTACAAAAGTCACTTAACAGGTAAAAAAAGTCCTAAAAGAGTGAGAAAACTAAGAAAAGCAACATTAGTAAGTAGTGGAGATTTAAAAAGAATAAGCCCATTACTACCATACTAATAAGTGATCGAGGAGGAGCAAAAAAATGGCAAGAGTTAAAAAAGCTATAAATGCAAGAAAAAAACATAAAAAAGTACTAAAACTTGCTAAAGGATACTACGGTGCTAAAAGCAAATTATATAGACCAGCAAACCAAGCAGTTATGAAGTCTTTACAATATTCATATATTGGACGTAAATTAAGAAAAAGAGACTTTAGAAAGTTATGGATAACAAGAATTAATGCAGCAGCTAGAATGAATGGAATGTCATATAGCACATTTATAAATGGGCTTAAAAAAGCTGGTATTGAAGTAAATAGAAAAATGTTATCAGAAATGGGTATTCATGACCCACAAGGTTTTGCTAAGTTAGTAGAAGTTGCAAAAAACGCTTAAGCATAGAAAAATCGAATAAACTATAGAAATAAAAGTTCCCAGTGTGGAACTTTTATTTTTATGTGTAAAAAAGGTTTATATAGGGTCAATATAGTTCAATATAATGAATAATGAGAATTTACATTTTATTGTGTAGGCAATAAAATGATAGATAAAACAATAAAGGATATTTAGAAGGAGGAGATTGGAATAAAACCTGGTTTTTATCAAAAATTAATGCAAAAACCTGCACTAGTACTTTCACTTGGTATAGCGGCCATAATGTTAATAGGGGCAATATTATTAAACTTACCTATATCATCAAATAATGGGCAAAGTATAGGTTTTTTAAATGCATTACTTACAGCAACTTCAGCAGTGAGTGTAACGGGTCTTGTAGTGGTTAATACCGCAGAGCATTGGACTATTTTTGGAAAAGTCGTAATAATACTTTTAATACAAGCAGGTGGACTTGGGTTCATGACTCTAGCTACCTTAGTAGCACTTATAACAGGAAAAAGAATAGGTTTAAAAGAGAGATTAATAATGCAAGAACAACTAAATCAAGATTCATTATCAGGCATAGTTAAATTAACTAGATTTGCAATATTAGCTACTTTAGCTATCGAAGGTATAGGGGCATTATTACTATCTACAAGACTCATACCGATATATGGTCCTATAAAGGGCATAGGATATTCTGTGTTTCATGCTATATCAGCATTTTGTAATGCAGGATTTGATTTATTCGGAGATAGTTTGGTACCATTTGTAGGAGATACAGTTATGAATCTTACTATTGGCGGACTTATAATATTAGGAGGTCTTGGATATACAGTATATATAGATATAAAACAAAGAAAAAGCTATAGAATGCTTTCTTTACATTCTAAAATTGTCTTAATTGTTTCAGCACTACTCATAGTGGTGGGAGGAGTTGTTATATTTATATCAGAACATAACAATCCAAACACTATGGGTAACTTGACACTGTATGAAAAAGTATTAGCATCTTTCTTCCAATCAGTAGTGGCAAGAACGGCAGGTTTCTATAGTATAGATTTAAATGGTATGGTTAACTCTAGTGTATTTTTTCTCATAATACTCATGTTTATAGGAGGTTCTCCAGGTTCAACAGCTGGAGGGATTAAAACAACAACATTTGCAACTATAGTATTAACACTAATATCTGTTATAAGAGGAAAAGAGGATGTAGAGGTTTTTAAAAAGAGAATACCTCAATGGCATATATCTAAAGCATTTATATTATTATCAGCTGGGTTAACATTAGTTCTAGTAGTGGCATTCTTACTTACCATGACAGAACCAACTAAGCCTTTCATAGACCTTTTATTTGAAACTATGTCGGCATTTGCTACTGTTGGTTCTACAAGAAACATAACTCCAGAGCTATCTGATATGGGAAAATTATTAATAACCTTTACAATGTACTCAGGTAAGGTAGGTTTTCTTACACTAGCACTTGCCCTTACCAATAGAGGAAAAGGAACACCAAATAAGAAAAACTATAAATATCCTGAAGGAAAAATTATTATTGGATAGGGGAGGAAAATGAAATTATGAAAAAGCAGTTTGTAGTTATAGGCTGTGGTAGATTTGGGCAAGGTGTTGCTAAAACACTTTGTGAATACGGACATGAGGTTTTGGTGTTAGATGAGGACGAAGAAATAATTCAAGAGGTATCGGAATATGTAACACATGCTATTCAAGTTGATGCTACGGATGAAAGTGCATTAAAGTCAATAGGTATTAGAAACTTCGATATTGCAATTATAAGTATAGGTGCAGATATACAAGCATCTATACTAGCTACACTTATAGCAAAAGAAGAAGGTGTAAAAACTGTAGTAGCAAAAGCACAGAATAATGTACACGCAAAAGTTCTATATAAAATAGGTGCAGACAGAGTAGTATTTCCAGAAAGAGATATGGGAATAAGACTTGCAAATAGCTTAGTAACATCAAATGTTTTAGACTATATAGAACTTACACAAGACTATAATGTAGTAGAAATAGAAGCTCCTAAAGATTGGGTAGATAAAAAGCTAAGTGAATTAAAGTTATCTAATAGATATGGTATAAATGTTATCGCTATAAAACAAGGAGACAATATAAACATATCACCTTATGCTGAAAGTGTTATTCAAAAAGGAGACATACTAATATTTATAGGAGATACAGAGAGTTTGAGAAAGTTAGAAGACTAAACTTTTTATGGAAAGGATGAATAGATAGTTTTGGTAGATACAGATATTATAACTAGTTCTTCAAATAGTATAGTTAAACAAATTAAGCTTCTCCATAAAAAGAGAGAACGATGGAATAAAAAGAGTTTCTTTATAGAAGGAATTAGGGCTGTAGAGCAAAGCATATTAGCTAAAGCAGAGATTGAATATATAGTATACTCTGAAAAATTATTTACTAACAACGGTGGAAAGGACCTTCTTGAAGAAGTAAAGAAAAGAAACTATAAAACATATCATATATCAGATAAGCTTTTTAAAGATATAGGAGATACTGAGCAACCTCAAGGAATTTTAGCAGTAGTTAGATTTAAAGAGTATGAACTAGAAGATATTCTACTTTCAGAGAGTAATTTTTTAATAGTATTAGACAGAGTGCAAGATCCAGGTAATATGGGAACTATAATTAGAACAGCAGATGCTTTTGGGGCTAATGGCATAATAGTAACAAGTGGATGTGTGGATATATATAATCCAAAGACGATTAGATCTACTATGGGATCTATATTTCAAATACCGATAGTACATTTTGATGATATAAAAGAATGTATTATGAACTTAAAAAAGAACAATATAGAGATTATAGCAACTTCACTAGATACTAATAAATATAGCTATGATGTAGATCTTAAATCAGACTGTGCACTAGTGATAGGAAACGAGGCATCAGGCATATCTAAAGATGTACTAGATAACTCGGACTACTTGATAAAAATTCCGATGACTGGAGAAGCAGAGTCATTAAATGCCGCTGTGGCATCGGGTGTAGTTATGTATGAAGTGTTGAGGCAAAGAAGTAAAACCTTGTAATTTACAATATATCATGCTATAATCTATTTAAATATCCTAAAAGGGGTGTTTAGAGAATATGGGGGCTAATTTTTATTGGGTAATTTTTAAAATTACAGGGTCTATTGATGCTTATCTAATATATAAGAAATTATTATTAGAAAGTGAAGTAATTTAATATTTAAATGTTATGATGGAGAGAGTATGTGTCAAATGACTTTTCAGAGAGGAAGTATCATGGCTGAAAGTACTTCCAAAGCTCTAGACACAGAAGTTCACTCCTGAACAAATAGGCTGAAATATATAAGTAAGCTTATTCGGGATTACCGTTAAATAAGTTAAGTGGCATAATTTTATTATAAAACTATGCTATTAGGGTGGTACCACGGAAAGACTTCGTCCCTTGCGGACGGAGTCTTTTTTATTGTGTATATATATAGAAAAGTAAGAAAGGAGAATTATCATGAGAGAAAAATTATTGAATATAAAAGAAATTGTACTTTCAAAAATTGATAGTGTAAGCAATTTAAATGGGTTAGAAGAGATAAGAATTGAATACTTAGGAAAAAAAGGTGAACTAACAAACATATTAAAAGGTATGAAGGACTTAACTAAAGAGGAAAGACCAGTAATAGGTCAAATAGCTAATGAGGTTAGAGAAGCTATAGAAGAAAAGATAGAAGAAGTGAAGAACAACCTTAAAAACAAAGAAAAGCTTGAAAAGTTAAAGGTAGAAAAATTAGATGTTACAATGGCAGGAAGTTCAGTAACTCTTGGTCATAGACATCCACTACTTTTAGTTAAGGAAGAGCTTGAAAATATATTTATGAATATGGGATTTGATATAGTTGAAGGGCCAGAAGTTGAAACTGTATATAATAACTTTGATGCTCTAAATTCACCAGAGAATCACCCTTCAAGAGATGAATCGGATACGTTCTATATAAATGACGATATTCTTTTAAGAACTCATACATCTGCAGTTCAAATAAGAACTATGAAAGCTACTGAGCCACCTATTAGAATAGTATCAGCAGGAAGAACGTTTAGATTTGATGATGTTGATGATACTCATTCACCAATGTTCCACCAGCTAGAAGGATTAGTTGTAGATAAACATGTTACAGTACAAAATCTTATGCACACTATAGATCTATTTATAAAAGAAATATTCGGAAGTGAAATGAAGACTAGATTTAGACCACATTACTTCCCATTTACAGAACCAAGTTTAGAAGTAGACGTAACTTGTTTCAAATGTTTAGGTGAAGGTTGTAGTGTTTGCGGAGGAACAGGATGGAGTATGGAGCTTTTAGGCTGTGGAATGGTACATCCTAAAGTTTTAGAAAACTGTGGAATAGATCCAAACGAATATAGTGGATTTGCTTTTGGATTAGGTGTAGATAGAATTGCAATGGTTAAATACGGAATAAATAATATAAGACTATTATTTGAAAATGATATGAGATTCTTAAAACAATTTTAAGTAGCGAATCAACTTTAATATTTTTGTAAAATAGAGCGAGATTATAATTATTACTGATAGAAATAAGAAAGGAATGATAAAATGCTAGTACCTGTTAAGTGGCTTAATGATTATGTTGATATTGAGATAGATAGTAAAGAATTAGCAGAAAAACTTACAGCTTCAGGATCACATGTTGAGACTATAGAAAGTGTTGATAAAGGTGTAGAAAATGTAGTTGTAGGTAAAATATTAAAAATAGAAAAACATCCAGATGCAGATAAACTTGTAATAACTCAAATAGACACAGGAACAGAAGTAGTTCAAATAGTTACTGGAGCTAACAATATAAGTGAAGGAGATATAGTTCCCGTTGCTAAAGTAGGAGCAAAGTTACCAGGAGGAGTTAAGATAAAGAAAGGTAAGCTTAGAGGAGTAGAATCTTTTGGAATGCTTTGTTCAGCGGAAGAGTTAGGAATAGCAGACAATGTAATACCTAAGAACCAAAAAGACGGTATCTATATATTAAATGGAAACTATAAACTAGGAACTGATATAAAAGAAGAACTTTCATTAACTGGTGAGGTTATAGAGTTCGAAATAACTCCTAATAGACCAGATTGTCTAAGTATTATTGGAATGGCTAGAGAAACGGCTGCGACTTTAGGTGAACATTTAAAAGCACCAAAGATAAGCATAGTAAATGAAGAAGGCAATATTAAAGACTTCTTAAACGGAATAGAAGTAGAAGATTCGTCACTTTGTAAAAGATACTATGCTAGAGTTATAAAAGATGTACAAATAAAAGAGTCTCCAATTTGGATGCAAACTAGACTTATGGAAGCAGGAGTAAGACCTATAAATAATATAGTGGATATAACAAACTATGTTATGCTGGAATTCGGTCAACCACTACATGCTTTTGATCTTGATACACTAAAAGGTAAGAAGATAGTAGTAAGGGAAGCAAAAGAAGGGGAAAAAATAAAAACTCTTGATGAAGTAGAGAGAAAGTTAGATCCTTCTATGCTTGTAATAGCAGATGAAAGTGACCCAGTTGCAATTGCAGGAGTTATGGGGGGCTTTGATACAGAAATAACTGAAAATACGAAAAATATTCTTATAGAATCAGCAAACTTTAAAGGTAGATGTGTAAGACTTACTTCTAAAAAACTAGGACTTAGAACAGAAGCATCTACTAAGTATGAAAAAGGATTAGATCCTAATACTGCAGAAATAGCTTGTGAAAGAGTTTGTCAGCTTATAGAAGAAATAGGTGCTGGTAAAGTAATCGGCGGAGTTATAGATGTATATGAAAATAAAGTGGAAGAGAGAACTATTGAGCTTCCAGAAGAAAAGATAGCTAAAATCATAGGAAAAGAAATAGCTAGAGAAAAAGTAATAGAAATACTAAGTGAATTAGAAATAGAAACTGAATTCAAAGACGGCGTATATATATCTAAAAGACCTACATTTAGAAATGATTTAGAAATGGCAACGGATTTAGTAGAAGAAATAGCTAGAATCTATGGATTTGATAATATAGGATTTGCACCTTTAGTAGGAACTTTAACAAGAGGAGAAAAGTCTGCAACTAGAGTTTTAGAAGATATGGCTAAAAATATACTTTATGGTATTGGTCTAAATGAAATAATGACTTACTCATTTATAAGCCCTAGAACTTATGACAAAATAGCTCTACCTAAGGATGATCCAAAGAGAAACTATATTAAACTTAGAAATCCTTTAGGAGAAGACTATAGTGTAATGAGAACTACACTTATAGGAAACACAATGGAAGTTTTATCAAGAAACTATAAATATGGGGTTGAAAGTGCATCTACTTTCGAAGTTGGAAATACTTTCATACCAAAACAACTACCAGTTACAGAACTTCCAGAAGAAAAGAAACTTCTTTCGTTAGGAATGTATGGAGAAGTAGACTTTTTCTCACTAAAAGGAGTAGTAGAAGAATTATTAAATAGACTTGGAATAAGTGAAAGTGAATATGAGCCGGTATCAGACAATACAACTTTCCATCCAGGAAGAACTGCAAAAATAGTAGTAGGTAATAAAGTTTTAGGAATAATAGGAGAAATACATCCAGACGTGCTTGAGAACTATGACATGAAAGAAAGATGTCTAATAGGAGAATTAGATTTTGATGCTATAGTTGAGTTATCAAACTTAGAGAAAAAATATAAGCCTCTTCCTAAATATCCATCAACAGCTAGAGATATAGCACTTTTAATAGATGAAGATGTATTGGTTAGAGAAATAGAAAAAATAATTCTTGCAAATGGAAAAGGATTAGTTGAAAGTATAAAGTTATTTGACGTATATACTGGTAGTCAAGTAGAAGAAGGAAAGAAAAGTGTTGCTTACTCTATAGTATATAGATCAAGTGAGAAGACACTAACAGATGAAGAAGTAGTAAAAGTGCATGATAAGATTTTACAAGAATTAGAAGAAAAATTAAATGCAACTTTAAGAAGCTAAGTATAAGTAAATAATTAAAAAAATTTTAAGTGATCTAAGGCAATCAATACTCTTAGAGAGTTAATATCAATTAAAGAATAGAATTCCAGAAGTTTAGTTTAAACTTTTAGGATTCTATTCTTTATTTTTATGTTACTCTAAGTTAAATGGCTAAGAATAACATAAAAGATTAACATAGTTTATGTTATAATACTAAAAGAAATAAAATTAAATATAACTCTTATAAAATATAAAGGAAAATACATATATAAAGACGAAATAGTAATTAGATAGGTTGAAAGAGAGGGTTAGCGTTGTGACTGATAGAAAAAAAGTTATAGTTAATATAAATAGGCAAGACTATACTGTAGTAAGTATAGAATCAGAAGAATATATAAAAGAAATAGCACGATATGTAGATGAGAATATAAAAGAAATATTGGATAAAAATAGCAAGCTAAGCAATACTATGGCGGGAGTATTAGCTGCTTTTAATATAGCGGATAGATATTATAAAAAGTCATATGAATTAAAAGATATAAAAGAAAATGTAGTAAAGCCATTGAATGAACTAGAAGAAACTAAAAAAGAATTAGAAGAAACTAAAATTAAAATAGAAATTATAAAAGAAGAGAGCGAAGCTAAAGTAAAAGCTATAAAAGAAGAAAGTGAAACAAAAATACAATCTATAATAGAAGAAAATGAGAATGAAATAAAAAATTTAAAAGAAGAAAATGAACCATATAAAGAGCAACTATTGAAAGCGAAAAATGAAATAGAACAATTGACTAAAAAGAACAAACAATTTGAAAACGCTATACAAATAAAAGAAGATGAACTTTTAAGCAATCAAAAAATAATAAATGATTTACAAGATAAAATATTTGAACATCAAATGGAAATAGTACAGATGAAGAAGCAATTGGAAGAATCTTTAAAGTTACTAGATAAATAATCAAGTGAATAAGAAATAGTTTACTCTGGAAAACTAAACGAAACATGTTTTTTTTGGAGGGAATACTATGCACAATCATTTATCTATAGATCCAATTTATATGTTAAGAGCATTTGGTGGATATTTTGTAACACTTTTGATAGTTAGAATAATGGGTAAAAGATCAATAGGAGAATTAGGCCCTTTTGATTTTGTACTTATGGCAAGTATAGGAGATGTAATGGCATTCATGATGGTCGAAAGAAAGGTGCCTTTTCATGATGGAGTGCTAGTAATAGCTACATTGGCGAGCTTAGAGCTAATACTTTCAAAAATCACAATAAAGAGTCAGAAAATGGCTAAGATTATAGAAGGAGAGCCTACTGTATTAATTGAAGGTGGAAAGCTTATAAGAGAGAATTTAGAAAAAGAAAAAATAAGTTATGAAGATGTAAGAAAAGAGCTCAGAGGCTATGGTCTAGAAGACGAATCAGTGGTTGAAAAGATGACTATAGAATCGTGTGGTCAATTTAGTGTTATCTTAAAAGAAGAAGAAGGGCCTGTTACAAAGAAAGATTTAGGAATACATGGTGAGGGAAAAACATCACAGTATATAGATGAAAGATTTTCACAGGTAGAAAAAGAAATCAATAGATTGAATACAACGATTAATAACCTTATAATAGAACTTAGAAATAACAATAAATAAGAGTAGGCTACTACTCTTTTATTTAATTTTGGAGAGGATGTATTTATGTTAAAAGAACTAGAACTACTAGCACCGGTTGGAAGTGTGGAGTCATTATATGCAGCTATAAAAAATGGAGCAGATGCTGTTTACTTAGGAGGTAAACTTTTTAACGCCAGACAATATGCATCTAATTTCGATTATGATGAACTTAAATCAGCTGTAGAATACGCTCACTTAAGAGATGTAAAAGTATATGTAGTAGTAAATATAATATTAAAAGATGAAGAGTTAAAAGAAGCTATAGACTATATAATATATCTTTATAATATAGATGTGGACGCACTCATAATACAAGATCTAGGACTATATAGAATTATTAAGACAATGCTTCCAGACTTCGAGATACATGGAAGTACACAGATGAGTATAAATAACTATATGGGAGCAAGTTTTCTAGAAGAAATAGGATTTAAAAGAGCTATTCTAGCTAGAGAATTATCGGTAGAAGAAACTAAAGAAATAAGTGAAAAAAATAATATAGAGTTAGAAACTTTCGTACATGGTGCGCTTTGTGTTAGTTACTCTGGACAATGCCTGATAAGTAGTATGATAGGAGGTAGGAGTGGAAATAGGGGAACTTGTGCCCAACCATGTAGAATGAAATATACAATAGTAGATACTAAAAATAATAAATCATTAAACAGAGAATTTGATGAAAAACATATAATGAGCTTAAAAGACTTAAATAGTATAGAAAATTTAAACGATATAATAAATGCAGGTGTAATTTCTCTGAAATTAGAGGGAAGAATGAAAAAGCCAGAATATGTAGCAGTAATAGTAAATAGATATAGAAAAGCTATAGACAACATATTAGGTAAAGAAAAGAAAAGTATAACAGAAAAGGATCAAAAAGATATAGCTCAAATGTTTAATCGTGGGTTTACTAGTGGATTCCTGAAGCAAGACTTTGGAAGAAATATAGTATCACTTGATAAGCCTAATAATAGGGGGATATATATAGGAAAAGTTATCAAGGCAGATCGAGAATTTACTTATATAAAATTAGAGGACTCTCTAAAAAAAGGCGACGGAATAGAAATAGTAGGAAAAGATGGAGAAGGTAAAGGTCTTATAATAGACTCTATAACTATTGATAATAAGAATGTTGCTAAGATAAGATGTATTAGGGAAGCTAAACCTGGTGATATAGTAAATAAAACTTTAGATATAGACTTAAATGAAAAAGCTAGAGCTAGTTTTGAAAAAAGTAAGAAGAATAAAAAACATCCAATATACATGGAAATAGAAATAAAGATAGGAAAACCTGTATGTCTAAAAGTATTAGATAATGAAAACCAAGCAGTAGTTAAAAGTGAAGAATTAGCTGAGAAGGCAATGAAAGTTAGTTTGACAGAAGAAAAAGTTAGAGGTCAAATGGAGAAATTAGGGGATACTCCTTATATATTGGAGAGTATAGAAGTATCACTAGAAGATGAAGTTATGGTACCCGTAAGTGTACTGAATAAGCTAAGAAGAGAAGCTATATCAAAGCTAGTTGAAAAAAGAGGTAATTTTAATGGTAGAATAATAGTAAAAAGAAGTGATTTAGAAGAGAAAATAAAAGAACTTTTTAATTTCCCGGGAAAAAATGAAAATAAAAGTAGAAAAATAAGTGTAAAGGTAGACAATATCGGGCAATTTAAAGAATTAAATCTTGATAAATTAGATAGAGTGTATCTAAATTTCAAAGAAGATATAGATGACCTAGTGAAAGAAGTTAAGAAATATAATAAGGAAGTATATATATCAACAGAAAAAATAGTAGAAAATAAAGAGTTTAACAAACTACAGGAAATATTTGATAAAATAATAGAGGATATAGATGGAATAAGTGTGTCTAACTTAGGTACATTAAAACTTGTTAAAGATAGATATGATACTAAAATTCACTGTGATATAGGTTTAAATATATTTAACACGTCTACAGTAAAATTGCTTTCGGAAAACAAAGTAAGTAGCTCTACACTATCGCCAGAACTCAAACTTAGTCAGATAGAGAAAATATGTAGAAGTGATATTATGCAATACGAAGTAATAGGATATGGATATTTACCTGTAATGGTTATGAAACACTGTCCTATGTCAGTAATAAAAAACTGTAAATCCATGAAAGAATGTAAAAATTGTAACTTAAGAGAAGGTTATGGACTTTTAGATAGAAAAGATATGATTTTTGATTTCAAAAGAAAAGAAAATAGTACTATTATCTACAATAGTCAGCCAATAGTAGTTCCAGAGCATTTGGCAAAAATATACTCTAGTAAAGTGGATATGGTTAGATTAGACTTTACCTTGGAAGAAGAAGTAAAAGATATACAAGCAGCATATTATGATTTTGCTAATGGAAAAATAGACATAAGTGAAATAGAGAGGTTTGTAGATAAGCTTAAAACTAAAGAGGGGATAACTAACGGTCACTTTTTTAGAGGTGTATTATAGGAGGAGTATATGAACGAAAAGACTTTAAGGGTACTTGAGTATAGCAAAATAATAGAAAAATTAACAGATAAGACGGAATCATCTCTAGGAGAAGAAATAGCTTTAAAACTAAGTCCAAGTTTAAACTACGAGGAAGTTAAATATCTACAAGATGAAACCGATGAAGCAGTTAGTTTACTTTTAAAAAGAGGGAGTCCACCATTAGGGGGAATACATGATGTATTATCAGAAGTTAAAAGAGCAGAAATAGGTGGTATACTTTCTCCGGGCGGATTATTAAGAGTAGCTGATACTATAAGAGCAGCAAGAAAGATAAAAGGATTTTTAAAACAAGAAAAAGATGAAAATAATTCAAGCTATCCAATACTAGAGAGTTTGATTGGAGATTTAAACTCATATAGAGAAATAGAAGATAATATTTTTAATGCTATAGTAAGCGAAGAAGAGATATCTGACAATGCAAGTTCTAACTTAAGAAATATAAGAAAACAAATACAAATTAAAAATGATAATATAAGAACTAAATTAAACTCTATAATAAACTCTAGTACAAATAAAAAGTATCTTCAAGATGCGATTATAACTATTAGAAGTGAGAGATATGTAGTTCCTGTAAAGCAAGAATATAGAAGTATATTTCCTGGACTTATTCACGATCAATCATCTAGTGGGGCAACTTTATTTATAGAGCCTATGGCAATAGTAAACTTAAATAACGAGCTGAAAGAACTTAAGCTTAATGAAAAGAAAGAAATAGAAAAAATTCTTACAGAACTTAGTGAGATGGTCGGAGAAGAAAATGAAGGAATTAGATCAAATCAAAAGATACTTAGCCAAATAGACTTTATATTTGCAAAGGGAAAATTATCACTAGATATGAATGGAAGTAAGCCAAACATAAACAACAGAGGATATATAAATATTAAAAAAGGTAGACATCCATTACTTGGTGTTAAAGATGTAGTTCCTACGGATATCTACTTAGGTGATAATTTCACTACACTTTTGATCACAGGACCGAATACTGGAGGTAAAACTGTTACATTAAAAACAGTAGGTCTCTTTACACTTATGATGCAGTCAGGACTACAAGTTCCGGTAGAACATGGAACTGAAATGGCTGTATTTGAAAATATATTTGCAGATATCGGTGATGAACAGAGTATCGAGCAGAGTTTAAGTACATTTTCATCTCATATGACAAATATAGTAGATATTCTTAATAACTTAGACGATAATTCTCTAGTATTATTTGATGAATTAGGTGCTGGGACTGATCCTACTGAAGGAGCAGCATTAGCTATGTCTATATTAGACTATCTTTATAATAGAAAGATAAGAACCGTAGCAACTACTCACTATAGTGAGTTAAAAGTATATGCACTTACAACTGAAGGTATAGAAAATGCATCCGTAGAGTTTAATGTGGAAACTCTTAGCCCAACATATAGACTATTAATAGGAGTACCAGGAAAGTCTAATGCTTTTGAAATTTCTAAAAGACTAGGACTTCAGGACTTTATAATAGATAGCGCAAAGGAATTTATATCTAAAGAGAACATAGCATTTGAGGATGTATTAGCAAGTATAGAAAAAGACAGAATAGAAACTGAAAAGAACAGAGAAGAAGCTAATAGACTTAGAAGAGAAGTAAATCAACTAAAAGAAGAATTAGAAGAAAAGACATTAAAAATAGAAAATAATAGAGAAAAAATTCTAAGAGAAGCAAGAGAAGAAGCTAGAAATGTTCTGTTAAAAGCAAGAGCAGAATCTGAAGAAATACTAAATGAACTAAAAGAAGTATCTATAGAAATAGAAAAAGAACAAAGTAGAAGATTACAAGAAGCTAAGGAAAAACTTAAAGGAAATATAGATAATATAGAAGGTGACTTATCTGAACAGATATTATCTAAGAAAAGTGCAAAACCTCTAGCTAGTGTAGACATAGGAGAGAATGTTAAAATACTTTCATTAAATCAAACGGGTACAGTTTTATCAGCACCAGATGAAAATGGAAATGTTTTAGTTCAAGTAGGTATAATGAAGATAACAGTACCACTAGATACTATAGAAAAGTCTAAGAAAGAAAGTAAAGTACAAACTAAAGGGTCAGCAAAATCTGTTATAAAAAGTAAATCAGTGAATGTAAAATCAGATCTTGACCTTAGAGGACAGAATTTAGAAGAAGCTATGTTAGAGGTAGACAAGTTCTTAGACGATGCATACCTAGCAGGATTAAAAGTTGTTAATATCATTCACGGAAAAGGTACGGGTATACTGAGAGAAGGAATAGGACAGTTGTTAAAAAGACATAGACATGTAAAAGCAAGTAGACTAGGTAACTACGGTGAAGGTGGAACTGGAGTAACTGTAGTTGAAATTAAGTAGGTGAAAAAATGTATATAATAAGTGCTTGCTTAGCAGGAATAGACTGTAAATATGATGGGAAAAACAATAAAAATGAAAAGATCTTAAAACTAGTACAAGAAGGTAAAGCTATTTTAGTATGTCCAGAACAATTAGGAGGTCTAAGCACCCCTAGACTACCTAGCGAAATAGTGCCTGATAATGGAAATGTAAAAGTTATATCAAACAATGGAAAAGATGTAACAGAAAACTTTCTTAAGGGAGCAGAAGAAACTCTTAAAATAGCAAAAATGATGGGAATAAAAAAAGCAATATTAAAGGCTAGAAGTCCTTCTTGTGGATATGGGAAAATATATGATGGAACTTTTTCGAAGACTATCATTAAAGGAAATGGAGTAACATCTGAGTTATTAGAGAAAAATGGAATAAAGATATATACTGAAGAGGACTTGTGATTACTACACAAGTCCTTTATCTATAGTTGTATACTATTTTATAAAATAAGAATTTGAGAAAAGACAAGATTAAATCAATATAAATATTATATATACAAAAACAAGCTATAAATAATAATTCTATATTTGACACGTATATAATTTATGATAGGATTTCATGTGAATATAAATCAAATGTTTGAATTTATGTTACACTTCCAAATTATCATATAGAAAGTTTCTAAAATAAATGTAACATTATATTGTGAAAGCCACTAATATATAATCAAAGGCAATATGAATATAGACTTAAGTTTACTACTGGGTTCTATAATAAATTAGTATTATTTAAAAAAGGAGATGTTGATAGGGGTGTCAAGAGTTATTTCTATTTTTATAATTACTATTCTTTTAATGGTATCTGTTCCGAGTTATGCAATAGAAGAAAGTAATATAATCACTATAATAGATGGAGAACTAGTAGAAGGCGGAAATGAGTCAATTCTTAAAGATAGTAGATTGATAGTTCCTTTAAGAATTATAAGTGAAAAGCTAGGATATGATGTACATTGGGATTCTGAAACAGCGACTGTTAAGATAGAAAATGCAGAAAATATATTACAAATTGGTATTGGCAAAAAAGAAGCTATATTTAATGGAAAGATATTAACAATTGATGTAAAACCGTTTATAAAAAACAATATAACTTATGTTCCTTTGAGATTTATATCTGAAGTTTTTAATAGAGAAGTAAGCTGGGACAACAATAATAGAGTAGCGATAGTAGGAGATTATACAACAAAAGGATATTTAGAAGAAGAAAATTATTTTAAATATGAGTCTTTAGAAAATGGATTTAGTTTAAAAATACCAAGTGAACTTAAAGATAAACTAATAATAAAGGAAAGTAAAAACAGAGTTATCTTTTATGATGCATATAGCCATGGAGATAAAACAAAAGATGAGGGAGGTCTATTGTTTAGAGTTTCTAAAACTTATAGTCCACAAGTGTTAGACATTATTCCAGGGTATTTATTAAACTATGATAGCGGTGTTTACTATATAGCTGAGTTTGCATCAGATGTACAATATGATCCTGAAGATGAAGTGACAAGTGAAAATTATTTAGAACTATTAAATGCGTCAAGAAACCTTCTTCGTAGTTTTGTAGTGGAATAGAATGAAATTTAGAAAAATGTAGGTTGCTTTAAATATTTGAACTGTTAAGCTGATAATAAAAACAGTTTAATAGTTCGAAAAATAAAAATAAGCTTTAGAGATGGCAATCGATACTTATGAGAAATTATTTAATAATTTTGCTTGGGTTAGGCTTAATAAGCAAGCTTATTGACAGCTATTAAATAAAATATTCCCTCTTATCACAAATAAAAAATATTTTGAAACGAATATAATATATAATACAAGCAGAAACTAAATAATCTAATATATTGAAAAAAGCTAAAATATATGTTATAATCTCAAATTATCAAACATATTAAATATACTTAAATTCTGCGAAAGGAAGAGTAAGATTTAAGTTATGTCTAAGCGAGTTGGGGACGGTGTAAGCCTAATACATAAATATATCTGAAAAGAGACCTTGAGAATCTATTTGAAATGAGTAAAATTAGACGTATTTCCTACGTTATAGGAATAGAGTGAGTATATAACTTTTAGTATATATACTAATTAGAGTGGCAACACGGGATTAAGATCTCGTCTCTTTTATTTAGAGACGAGATCTTTTTGTGTTAAAAACTTGAAGTTAAATAAGGAGGATTAATTTATGATAGATTTTAAAAGCGAAGTAACGAAATTAATAAGTGAAAAGGTAGATGGATTTACTCAAAGTGATATTGAAACAATAATAGAAGTACCACCTAACTATGAGTTAGGAGACTATGCACTACCTTGTTTTAGATTTGCAAAGACACTAAGAAAAGCTCCTAATATAATAGCAGAAGATATAGCAAAGAGTTTAGAAGGAAATAAATACTTTGAAAAGATAGAAAATACAGGTGGATATGTTAACTTCTTTGTTAATAAAGCACTATTATTAGAGAGCGTTTTAAAAGAAGTTGTGGATAAAAAAGAAAACTTTGGTTCAAGTACTATGGGAAATGGCGGAAAGGTAGTTATAGACTATTCATCTCCTAATATAGCAAAGTTATTTCACGTTGGACATTTAAGATCAACTGTTATAGGTAATTCAATATATAAAATATATAAATTCTTAGGATTTAATCCTATAGGGGTTAACCACTTAGGAGATTGGGGAACACAATTTGGTAAGATGATATGTGCATATAACAAGTGGGGTAATAAAGCAGATATAGAAAAAGAACCTATAAAGGCACTACAATCGCTATATGTTAAATTCCATGAAGAGGCTGAAAAAGATCCCACTCTTGAAGATGAAGGTAGAGAGTGGTTTAAAAAGCTAGAAAACAATGATGAAGAAGCTAAAAAGATTTGGAAATGGTTCGTAGAACTAAGCTTAGAAGAGTTTTCAAGAATATATAAATTACTAAAGGTTGATTTTGACTACTATACAGGTGAAAGTTTTTATGAGGATAAAATGGATAGAGTAGTTGAAATGATAAAAGAAAAAAATATTTTAGTAGAAAGTAAAGGGGCATATGTAGTAGATTTAGAGGAGTACAAAATGCCACCATGTTTAGTTATTAAAAGTGATGGAACAACTATATATGCTACAAGAGATATAACTGCTGCGATATATAGAAAAGAAACATTTGATTTTGTAAAGGCTATCTATCTTACTGATTATGCTCAAAACCTACACTTCGCACAGTTCTTTAAGGTACTAGAACTTATGGGATATGATTGGGCTAAAAACTTAGAACATGTTCCATTTGGTAGAGTTAGTACAGAAGAAGGAAAGCTTCAAACTAGAAAAGGAAATGTTATACTTTTAGATGATCTTCTAAGTAGATCAATAGAAAAGGTTAGAGAAGTAATTGAAGAAAAGAATCCAGAGCTTGAAAATAAAGATGAAGTTGCAAAAATGGTTGGTATAGGTGCAGTTATATTTAATGATTTAAGTAACAGTAGAATAAAAGATATAGTATTTAACTGGGATAAGATGTTAAGTTTTGAAGGTGAAACAGGGCCTTATGTTCAATATACTTACGTTAGAGCAAAAAGTGTATTGAGTAGAGCTCAATATGATATAACTACTGATATAGATTATTCACTACTAAATAATGATGAGTCAATAAATGTGGTGAGATTATTAGAAACATTCCCGCATGCTATAGTATCAGCTATGGAAAAAAATGAACCTTCATTTATATCTAAACATGTGATAGACTTAGCTCAAGCATTCAGTAGATTCTATCATGAATGTCCTATAATAGTAGAGGATGAGAGTTTACAAAAAGCTAGATTATTATTGGTTTACTCCGTATCTGTAGTGTTAAAGACTGGACTAGGACTCCTTGGTATTGAAACACCAGAGAAAATGTAAAGTAAATTATAATAGCATCGTTTTAGACGGTGCTATTTTTTTCAATATAGTGAAGGGTTTTAAAAAAACTATTTGTCATATATATTAATGCAGATAGTTGGAGGAGGGTTAAATTGAAAAGCATAAAGACGGGTAGATTTACTTTAGCTGTTCTACTTATGGCTTTAGGATTTACTATACTTCTTCAAAAATTCATAGGATATAATATAGTTAAGTTATTTTCAATGTTATGGCCGTCTATTATAATGCTATTTGGATTAGAGATAATAATTAATAATTTAAAGGCTAAAAATCAAGAAGATATTAATGTAAAGCTAGATATAATAAGCACATCATTGGTTGTGGCTATTGTGAGTAGTATAGCTATGACATCAACTACTATACAAAGATTTGATAATGTGAAAGAACATGCAAGAATAAGACACAAGTATGAAAAGTCAGTTTCTAATAATATGGTTTTGAAAGGAAATAAAAAAATTATATTAAATGACTCATATAGTGATATAATAGTTAAGAAAAGTAATGATGATGAAGTAAAAGTATATGTATCAGGCACTTATAAATATGACGATATAGATAAGGAAAAAAAAGCAACAAATAATATTCTAAAAATAAATGAAGACGGAAATATTACTGAAATAACATCAACAATAGAAAAAAAAGCTAAGGGTAACTATATAAATGATATGAATATTGAGGATGTTAGATATATATTAATTGTTCCTAAAAATGTAGATATAGAAATAAAAAGTGACTATAGTGCTATAGAGATTGAAGATGTTGAGAACTCTATAACTATAAGCAGTAACTATTCAGATATACGACTAGAAGATATTAACGGAGATATAGACTTGAAAGTGAACTACGGATATGTAAAAGCAGAAAATATAGTTGGAAATATAAATATTCATAGCCAATACTGTGAAAATAATATAGAGAGTTCGTTTGGAAATATATATATTAGCTCGAATGGTGGAAGCACATCTTTGAAATTAGAAAAAGCAATAGATAAAGATGTAGAGATATACTGTGACTATTCAGATGTAAATATAGAATTGCCAAGCAAGCAAAAAGGAAAGTTCAATATAGTTACTACTTATGGAACTATATATGATAATATAGGATTTAATATAATAGAGAGTGCCAGTAGTAGTAGTATAAATGAAACTAGACAAAATCTAAAGCCTTTATTCAATGTAAGAGTGAATAATGGAAATATAACATTAAAAACTAACTAAAATGATAGTTAGGTAGGTGGTGTTTTAAATTGAATGAAAATCAAATTATACAACAGTTGAAAAGTGGGAATTATTCTAATTATGATAAAATAGTGAACTCGTATAAAAATAGAGTGTTTGGAATGGCTTATAAATTTACAAATGACTATGATGAAGCTCAAGATTTAGCTCAGGAAGTTTTTTTAAAGATATATAGACAAATAAAAAACTTTAGAGGAGAAAGTAAGCTATCTACATGGATATATAGAATATCCGTAAACACTTGCTTAGATTGGAAAAAGAAAAAAGAAAAGATGAAAAATATAAACTTCTCAAATATGGTTAATGAAGAGAATAAAGATCAAACTATAGATATACCAGATAGAAGTCTAATGCCGGATGAAAGAATAGTAAAAGATGAAAGTCAACAAGAAATACACAGTCTAATATATGACTTATCAGACAAGTATAAAACTGTTCTTATAATGTATCATTTTAATGAAATGACTTATCAAGAAATAGCAAAAGCGTTAGATATACCAGAAAGAACCGTAGAAACAAGGCTTTATAGGGCTAGAAGAATGCTAAAAGAAAGAGTAGCTAAAGCGTGTATAAGAGAGGGGAATATAAATGAAATGTGAGGAAGCAATGGATAAAATGGATAGATATATAGAGCAAAGCCTTACTGATATAGAGGCGTTTAATATAAAGAAACATATATCCAATTGTGTCCGATGCAAAAAAGAATATGATGATATGGAAAAGATGTTCTTTATTTTGTCAAATCACAATACGGTTATAACTCCTATTGACTTTACTAGCGGTGTTATAAGTAAAGTTAAAGTATACGAGGGTAAAAAAAGCATAAAAGAAACTTTTATATTTAAATGGGTTACTAGTATTATAGCGGCAGGAGCAGTCGCTGCTGTTTTTAATATAACTCAATATAAACCAGTAAATCTATTTTCAGAAATATATAAAAGTAGTATAGGAATAAATAAAATGATATTAAGTCCAATAGATAAAATTTCAGAAAGTATGAAAGAGATAGCAGGCATATTTTAAATATAAAGCAAGGAGCGATTGAATTGAACAACGACTTTTATGATGATGAAGACTTTGACTTTCATGACAATAAAAAATATAACAAAATATTAGCTATGATATGCTCCTTAATTCCAGGTGGAGGCCATATGTATTTAGGGCTTATGAAAAAAGGACTCCAGTTTATGTTTTTATTTTTTGGTGTAATAGTTATAACCGATTTAATATATTCAGCTAGATCTTTTACTATACTAAATATTATGATTTGGTTCTACGCATTCTTTGATGCATATCATACTAGAAAGAAACTGGAATCTGGAAGTGAAGTTGAAGAAGATTTATTTTCAGAATTTCACTTAGGAGAGGTTAAGCCAAAATATATAGGTATTGGGTTTGTTGGATTAGGATGCATATTGCTTATACAACAGTCTTTAATAGAAATATTATCTTTGGGAATTATTATTATTCCTAATCATATTAAAGTAGCAATATTAGATTCTATATTTCCAATAGTCTTAATTTTAATTGGATTTATAATTTTAAGAAAAACTAAAACCAAAGAATAACTTCGCTAGGTGAATCCTAGCTTTTTATATTTAAAGGAGTGTTTAAGTCAATGCAGGAAAGCATGATAAAAAACTTTATAATGAATGCAAGTTACTTTGAAGTTCTAGACTATAAAAGTAAGGGAAAGAAGCCCATAGTGGAGGAGTATGAACAAAATCAGTGGTCATACATGGTGGAGATAATGATACTTACTATTAAATCACTATTACCTTCACAAAGTAATGATGGAAACATTATAGATTATAAAAGGTTTTTAGAAGAACTAAAACTGTGGAAAAGTTATAGACATGGATATAATAAAGATATAATAAATGCTATAGATAAAAATTATACTAAAGAGTATTGGAATAGTACTGATGAAACTATATATGCTAGAATTGTGCCTATTACTTTGGCTAATCAAAACTGGCATACTGTGAAAAAAGAAACTATAAAAAACATACTTTATACTTCAGGAAATATAGAGATACTTTTAGAATACGTATTACTATCTAAGATACTTTTCTTAAAGTTAAAATATAAAGATTATGAATACATAGATATATTAGAAACACTAAAACAAGAAATAATAAACTTTTCACAAAAAGATTTACTTGAATGTGATGACTTTTACAAAATGCCTAAAGATACATACTGTAAAAATTATGTTATAGAATTTGAAAGAACAAAAATAGATATCATAAGTTTTCTAAATGGAATAAATATAAATCAAAAATTTAATACACTCAGAGAATCCCTATATATTTTGAAAGAAAGTGAAACTTATATATATGAAAAAGATAATGGAAACTTTTTTACACATGGGCTGGTTGGAATGATAAAAGGAGAAATTATAAGTAGGGATATAAAAGATATAAACTTTATAGAAAGCTTATGTTCGTATATAACAAAATTAAGAAAAGGAAGAATAAATCCGGAGAGTTTATATATAGAAAGTTATAAAGATACTGATATATTTAAATATAACTATGACGAAGCTTTTAGTCATGATATTTTAAATAAATGTCAGATTATATATAAGGGTGAGCGAGATAGATTTATTATAAGTTATGTAAAAACTAGAGCTGGAATTTATAGATTTGTAAAATTGAAAGATAATTAAGTTAAAATCGCTATCAATAGAAAATTCGACAGCGATTTTGATTTTTTTATTAAATAGATTCTTTTTGTAGATAGTTCATAAACTCATCTTCAGTAGCATCTGCTAACTCACTTAGTTCTTTAATTATATTGTTTTTAAGTTCAATAAAGGTATCTACATTTGTACTTTTACCTGTATACTCAAGTGCATGTAAAATCATGAACATATTTTGCTTTGAAAGTTCAGATATTGATATCTTGTCGAATTCTTGCATATTTCCAAGAGCCTCCTTCATTAATTCGATAATATAAACTATATTTCTATCTATTATTCTATTTCTATAAAGAAGTAAGAATACCTTCACATTAAAAAAATAATAAATGAGCTCAAGTTTATAACTAGATTAAAAATGACTTAGTAACACACATGTAGATTTTTAAATAATATAGAGTATTAAGCGAAGTGAGATTCATGCAAATAAAGTAAAATGTAAGGTATATAAAGGAAGGTGAATTCTGTGGACTATAACTTTAAAAAAACAGATACAGAGCTTTTTCCGTACAATAGAATAAATGCTTATAGATATGCTAAGAGATGGGCATTAGACAGAAATCCTAGATTTTATGACTTTGAAGATCTAGGGGGTGACTGTACAAACTTTGCATCACAAGTTCTATATGCTGGAGGTTGCCCTATGAACTATACGAAATGGACTGGATGGTATTATAATAACTTAAATGATAGAGCAGCAGCTTGGACAGGTGTAGAATATTTATATAAGTTTTTAATAAACAATAAAGGAAGGGGACCTGTAGGGAGGCTCTGTGATATAAAGGAGATAGAAATAGGAGATATTGTACAATTAAACTTTGAACAGGATAATATATTTAATCATTCACCAGTAGTTGTAAGGATAGAAAGACCTATAAATCCAGATAATATTTTTATAGCAGCGCATACTGATGATAGATTTGACTATAGACTATCAAACTATTATTATACAGATATAAGATTTATTCATATAGAAGGATATAGATATTGAGTAAGGAGTTACAGGAACTTATGAACTTGCTGTAACTCCTTACTCAATGTATAAACTAAAGAAGGGAAGAAGATAAAAAACATGAACATCTTAATAACAACGTTAAATTCAAAATTTATACACACAGCTCTTTCTATAAGATATTTAAAAAGTTATTGTAAAGATGAATTTCCTAATATAGAAATAGAAGAATATACTATAAACCAAAATACAGATTATATAACTGGTGAGATATTTAAGAAGAATCCTGATATAGTGGCTTTTTCAAGTTATATATGGAATATAGAACAGATATTAGAGATATCTGAGAGGCTAAAACTTATAAATAAAGATATAACTATAATACTAGGTGGACCCGAAGTATCATATAATAGCGAAGAGATTTTAAAAGAGAATCCTTTTATAGATTTTATAATATATGGAGAAGGAGAAGAAACATTTAAAGAGTTACTTTTGAATATAAAAAATAAAAAAGATTTTAGAAATGTACAAGGTATTGTTCATAGAGAAGATGAAAATATATATGTAAACCCTCCAAGAGATCTTATCCAAAACTTGGATTCTATACCTTCACCTTTTGATGACGATATAGAGGCGTTCAAAAATAGAATTGTTTATTTTGAAAGTTCTAGAGGTTGTCCTTTTAACTGTCAATTTTGCTTATCATCTACAATAAAAGGTGTTAGATTTTTTTCAATTGAGAGAGTAAAAAGTGATCTCAAAAAATTAATAGATTTGGGAGTTAAACAGGTTAAGTTTGTAGATAGAACCTTCAACGCTAAAAAAGGATATGCGATGGAGATAATGAGATTTATAATAAGCCAAAATGTTAAAGATATAAACTTTCACTTTGAAGTTACAGCACACCTAATAGAAGATGATATGCTTGAATTTCTTAGAACTGTAGATGAGGGATTATTTCAATTTGAGGTAGGAGTACAATCTACAAATCCTATGACACTAGAGGCTATAGATAGACAAACTGATTTCAATAAGTTATCTAAGGTTGTAGATCAAATAAATAGTTATAATAATATACATCTACACTTAGACCTAATAGCGGGACTTCCACATGAAAATTACAATAGTTTTAAGAAATCATTTAATGATGTATATGGGCTTAGACCACATAAGCTTCAACTAGGATTTTTAAAACTATTAAAAGGATCAGAATTAAGGAAAAGGAAAGATGACTATGGATTTAAGTTCATAAATAAGCCGTCTTATGAGGTTATGGAAACTAAAGATATTAGCTATAGAGAGCTTTTGAAATTAAAGCAGATAGAAGACTTAGTTGAAAAGTATGGAAATGAAGGATACTTTAAAAATTCTATAGAATATATTATTGAGAACTTCTTTGAATCTCCATTTGACTTTTATAGTGAGTTTGCAGATTTCTGGGAAACTAAAAAGTATAATGAAGCCTCACACAACAGACTTTCTTTGTATAAAAAGCTCTATGAGTTTTCTGAAGGATTTGTAAAAGGAGATATTGAATTAATACGTGAATTTATTAAATTTGATTTAATACTTAATACAAAGTCTCCTAATATACCTGAGTATCTTAATAATGAGAAAAAAGAAAATTTAAAGACTATGAGGCATGATTTCTTACAAAATGATAAGAACTTAAAAGCATATCTTCCACGATATGCAGATACTCCTGTTAAGAGGATATTAAACGATGTTCATTTTGAAGGGTTTAATTATGATATCAAATATATTATAGAAAATAAATATAAAAAGGAATCTATAAAATATGTAAATAGAATTTATTTATTTGTCTATAATCTAGAAAATAAGGTATTTGATAAATGTGAGGTATTCGATATTACAAAAAGATATTTAAAAGAGAGAGGAGCGTAAGGATGAATTTTATAAAAGATATAATTTATATTAACAAAAATACTATTAAAAAAGCATTTGAAATGTTTAAAAAAAATTGGACAATTATATTTACAGGGCTAATATACTTAGGAATTACTATTATTGCGACCCTATTGTTATCACCATTTTTTAGAGTACCAGTTTTAAATATAGTAGCAGGTGTTTTACAGTATATTCTATATGTAGCTATGCTTTCAAGTTACCTTTATATACTTTATAATATTATAAAATATAAAAAGTTTGACTTTAAAGACTTTAAATTAGGATATAGAGTTTATATGAGTCCGCTAATAAGAATATTTTTTATTGGATGGATTGCAGAAATGATATTTATTAGGGGGTTAGTGCCTATGATTGCTGCTAGTTCAGGTGGATCTTTAGATACTGGAACAATAGTGGTCATAATCAATTTATTAGTATTAGTTGCAATAAACCCTCTTCCGGAAGTAATATATCAAAAACACTACTCAGGACTAGATGCTATAAAATATACTTTTGAATATATGAAAGAAAATTGGATTGAATGGTTAGTTCCTAATATTATACTGTTAGGTTTAATATATATAGTAACAGGAAGTATTATAACTAATTTATTTAACACCAGTATTGGATCAAATCTCAATATAATGTCGCTAAAAGGAATTGCTATATATTTTGTAGGGCAAGCTATATTCTCGTTTACTATGATATATAGAGGAGTATTATTTGAACTACTTAGTACAAGTACAAGAAGAAAAAGAATGTTTATGAGAAATACGTATAAATAGTAAAACTAAAGAAAAGGTGGACTTTATGAGTAGACTAGATAATTATTTTAAGAAGAAAACGAAGAACATATCCTTTATAGAAATACAGCCAGATTCATATATAGAAGTAAGTGGACATAAAGTTGAAAAAGAAATACCGCTTCCTATAGTAGTAGATGAGCTTATAGATGAAATACAAAGGGGAGATGGATTAGATGAGATAAAATTTGCTTCATTTATAAAGGGTATAATATATACTATAGGGGTAGATCCAGAGTTTAAATATTTTGAAGCCTATAAAAAGATATTATATAGCTATGATAAAAAAATAGAAGAGTATATACTTTATATAAGTCTAAAAAGTATAAACGAAGGTTCTTTAGAAAGTGGACTAATAGGGTTAAGAGCATTATACTTTTTAAATGAAGATAATTTATATGGTAAATACAACTATGCATTAGCCCTTGAAGAAAGAGCTAAAGAATCACTCAACTTAAAAGACACTGAACTTGCAAATGCATTTTTAAATGGTTCAACAACAATATTAGAGGAAATATTAAATGCTGACTCTAGTTTTCATTTAGCGTATTACAAACTAGGATATCATTATAAAAATAGAAGTGAATTTAAAAAGTGTCAATTGACATGGGAGAAGTTTTTAAGAATAGGAAAAGAAGAAGAACTTCTTCAGGAAGTAAGAGAAAACTTAGACTCTATAAAAGATGATGTTATATATGAAGAAGGATATAGTAGTATATTGAACGGTGATCCACAAAGTGGTCTAGATAAATTACTTCCTTTGGAACCTAAATACGAAAACTGGTGGAACTTATATTTTATGATAGGATTAGGCTTTAGACAATTAAACTTATTTGAAGAAGCTAAAGGATACTTCGAAAAAGTATTAGAAATAGAAGAGGATCAGGTAGACGCGATAAATGAATTAGGATTATGTTTAGTATATTTGGGAGAAACTATAAGTGGAATACAAAAATTTACGAAGGCTATAGAGTTAAGACCTAATGATTATGAAATTATGTGCAATAGAGGAATGTCATATTTGCAAATGAATGATATTGAAAATGCTCAAAGAGATATTCTTAAAGCGTATAATATAAATCCTAATGATGAAATAACTATAGCGTGTAAGAATGAACTAGAAAAAAGTATTATGTAGTTATGTTAGATATAGAAAAGCCTAAACAATAAAATTCTAAGAATTTTATTGTTTAGGCTTTTTATATTAGGATGTTTAGATCTTAAAATATAAGTTGAGTTATACATATAAATGTGGTATATTATATAAGCCAACACGATCTATACAATAAATTTGAATTGAAAGAAAAAAGTTTGAAAAAAGTGTTGACAAGAAAAAAGAAACCTGGTAAAGTAATAAGAGTCGCCGCAAGAGAGCGACAAAGTAAAACAAGAAGTAAGAAAAAAGTTTAAAAAACTTCTTGACAGAATGTTAAAAGGATGTTAAGATAGTGAAACAGACTTTGGTCTTTGAAAATTAAACAGTAAAAAGCAAGTTAATTCCTAGAATTAATAACAAATGAAGCTCAACATTAAATAGAGCAGTCAGCAGAAGCTGAGACAGAAAACTTTTATTTTGAGAGTTTGATCCTGGCTCAGGATGAACGCTGGCGGCGTGCCTAACACATGCAAGTCGAGCGGGAAAGTCGTTACGGATCCTTCGGGTGAAAGAGTGACTGGAGAGCGGCGGACCGGTGAGTAACGCGTGGGAAACCTTCCTTATACAAAGGGATAGCCTCGGGAAACCGGGATTAATACCTTATAAAACTCTAGCACCACATGGTGCATGAGTCAAAACTCCGGTGGTATAAGATGGTCCCTCGTCCCAATTAGCTAGTTGGTGAGATAAAAGCTCACCAAGGCGACGATGGGTAGCCGGCCTGAGAGGGTGAACGGCCACACTGGAACTGAGACACGGTCCAGACTCCTACGGGAGGCAGCAGTGGGGAATATTGCACAATGGGGGAAACCCTGATGCAGCGACGCCGCGTGAGTGATGAAGGCCTTTGGGTCGTAAAACTCTGTCCTAAGGGAAGATAATGACGGTACCTTAGGAGGAAGCCCCGGCTAACTACGTGCCAGCAGCCGCGGTAATACGTAGGGGGCGAGCGTTATCCGGAATTATTGGGCGTAAAGGGTGCGTAGGCGGCCAAATAAGTCAGGTGTGAAAGGCGTCGGCTCAACCGGCGTAAGCACTTGAAACTATTTGGCTTGAGTACAGGAGAGGAAAGTGGAATTCCTAGTGTAGCGGTGAAATGCGTAGATATTAGGAGGAACACCAGTGGCGAAGGCGACTTTCTGGACTGATACTGACGCTGAGGCACGAAAGCGTGGGGAGCGAACAGGATTAGATACCCTGGTAGTCCACGCCGTAAACGATGAGTGCTAGGTGTTGGGGGTCGAACCTCAGTGCCGCAGCTAACGCATTAAGCACTCCGCCTGGGGAGTACGGTCGCAAGACTGAAACTCAAAGGAATTGACGGGGACCCGCACAAGCAGCGGAGCATGTGGTTTAATTCGAAGCAACGCGAAGAACCTTACCAACATTTGACATCCCTCTGACAACTCTAGAGATAGAGTCTCCCTTCGGGGCAGAGGTGACAGGTGGTGCATGGTTGTCGTCAGCTCGTGTCGTGAGATGTTGGGTTAAGTCCCGCAACGAGCGCAACCCTTA
Source organism: Gottschalkia acidurici 9a (assembly GCF_000299355.1). Lineage (NCBI taxonomy): Bacteria > Bacillati > Bacillota > Tissierellia > Tissierellales > Gottschalkiaceae > Gottschalkia > Gottschalkia acidurici. Next base: position 993,106 of record NC_018664.1, read on the forward strand.
CCTTTAGTTGCCATCATTAAGTTGGGCACTCTAGAGGGACTGCCGATGATAAATCGGAGGAAGGTGGGGATGACGTCAAATCATCATGCCCCTTATATGTTGGGCTACACACGTGCTACAATGGTCGGTACAACGGGCAGCGAAACCGCGAGGTGGAGCGAATCTCAATAAGCCGATCACAGTTCGGATTGTAGGCTGCAACTCGCCTACATGAAGCCGGAGTTGCTAGTAATCGCGGATCAGAATGTCGCGGTGAATACGTTCCCGGGTCTTGTACACACCGCCCGTCACACCACGAGAGTTGGTAACACCCGAAGCCAGTGAGCTAACCGCAAGGAGGCAGCTGTCGAAGGTGGGATCGATGATTGGGGTGAAGTCGTAACAAGGTAGCCGTATCGGAAGGTGCGGCTGGATCACCTCCTTTCTAAGGAGAAACGCTTTTTACTGTTTAATTTTGAGAGACCAAAACTCTCAAATAAGTTTTAGAACACTTATAAAGATAGATCAGATAGAACATCTGATACCTATGCTTTATAAAATGGCGTCTAAAACAAATTGTACCTTGAAAACTACACAGCGAAATAGATTAAAATACAATTAACCGAGATATATTAATATATTAAGGAAAATTAAACCTCAATAATAAATTGAGTAGTGAATGTCAAACTTATTTGATATTTACTTACTAACTGGTCAAGTTAGTAAGGGCATAGGGTGAATGCCTTGGCACTAGGAGCTGAAGAAGGACGCGATAAGCTGCGAAAAGCTACGGGGAGTCGCAAGTAGACACTGATCCGTAGATATCCGAATGGGGAAACCCACTTGAGGCAAACCTCAAGTACCATATACTGAATACATAGGTATATGGGAGCAGACCAGGGGAACTGAAACATCTAAGTACCCTGAGGAGGAGAAAGAAAAATCGATTCCCTCAGTAGCGGCGAGCGAACGGGGAAGAGCCCAAACCATGAGAGTTTACTCTTATGGGGTTGCGGACATAACACAAACGGAGAGGTATTGTAACCGAAGAGAGCTGGAAAGCTCCACCACAGAGGGTGATAGTCCTTTAGGTGAAACGAGAAAACTCCAAGTTATGATCCAGAGTACCACGAGACACGTGAAACCTTGTGGGAAGCAGGGGGGACCACCCCCCAAGGCTAAATACTACCTAGTGACCGATAGTGAAGCAGTACCGTGAGGGAAAGGTGAAAAGAACCCCGGGAGGGGAGTGAAATAGAACCTGAAACCCTATGTCTACAAGCAGTGGAAGTTCTTTATATGAACGACCGCGTACTTTTTGTAGAACGGGCCAACGAGTTACGTTATGCAGCAAGGTTAAGTTGTTAAGCAACGAAGCCGAAGGGAAACCGAGTCTTAATAGGGCGATTAAGTTGTATGGCGTAGACCCGAAACCGGACGATCTATCCATGGGCAGGATGAAACGAGAGTAAAATCTCGCGGAGGTCCGAACCGATTAGCGTTTAAAAGCTACCGGATGACCTGTGGATAGGGGTGAAATTCCAATCGAGTCCGGATATAGCTGGTTCTCCTCGAAATAGCTTTAGGGCTAGCCTCGAGAAAGTGAAGTGGGGGTAGAGCACTGAATGACTGCGGGGCGCTATGCGTTACCAAAGTCTATCAAACTCCGAATACCACATTCATGATTCTCGGGAGTCAGACTATGTGTGATAAGATTCATAGTCAAAAGGGAAACAGCCCAGATCATCAGCTAAGGTCCCAAAGTACAGATTAAGTGGTAAAGGATGTAAGACTACACAGACAACCAGGATGTTGGCTTAGAAGCAGCCATTCATTCAAAGAGTGCGTAATAGCTCACTGGTCGAGTGGTCTTGCGCCGAAGATAACCGGGGCTAAAATCTGTCACCGAAGCTATGGGATGTGTATAACATCGGTAGAGGAGCATTGTATGTGGGCAGAAGTCATACCGTAAGGAGTGGTGGACTGCATACAAGAGAGAATGTTGGCATGAGTAGCGAAAGGTGGGTGAGAATCCCACCCGTCGAAAGCCTAAGGTTTCCTGAGGAAGGCTCGTCCACTCAGGGTAAGTCGGGGCCTAAGCCGAGGACAAAAGTCGTAGGCGATGGACAACAGGTTGAGATTCCTGTACTACCTAAATGCGTTTGAGAAATGGAGTGACACAGGAGGATAGGTGAAGCGTACTGTTGGTTATGTACGTCTAAGCAAGTAGGGAGTTCTGGTAGGCAAATCCGCTAGAACAATCCTGAGATGTGATGGGGAGCGAAAATAAGTAGCGAAGTCACTGAATCCACACTGTCGAGAAAAGCTTCTATCGAGCAAATAGGTACCCGTACCGCAAACCGACACAGGTAGGCGAGGAGAGAATCCTAAGACGAGCGGAAGAACTCTTGTTAAGGAACTCGGCAAAATAACCCCGTAACTTCGGGAGAAGGGGTGCTGGAGGCTGTGAAGGGTGCACACCTGGAGCAGCAACCAGCCGCAGTGAATAGGCCCAAGCGACTGTTTACCAAAAACATAGGTCTCTGCTAAATCGAAAGATGAAGTATAGGGGCTGACGCCTGCCCGGTGCTGGAAGGTTAAGGGGAAGAGTTAGCGCAAGCGAAGCTCAGAACTTAAGCCCCAGTAAACGGCGGCCGTAACTATAACGGTCCTAAGGTAGCGAAATTCCTTGTCGGGTAAGTTCCGACCCGCACGAAAGGCGTAACGATTTGGGCACTGTCTCAACAAGAGATCCGGTGAAATTGTAGTACCAGTGAAGATGCTGGTTACCCGCGACAGGACGGAAAGACCCCGTGGAGCTTTACTGCAGGCTGATATTGAATTTTGGTATCATATGTACAGGATAGGTGGGAGACTTAGAAACCAGGGCGCCAGCTTTGGTGGAGTCACCGTTGGGATACCACCCTTATGATGCTGAAGTTCTAACTAGAAACTGTGAAACCAGTTTTAGGACACTGTCAGTTGGGCAGTTTGACTGGGGCGGTCGCCTCCTAAAGAGTAACGGAGGCGCTCAAAGGTTCCCTCAGTACGGTCGGAAATCGTACGAAGAGTGTAAAGGCAGAAGGGAGCTTGACTGCGAGACCTACAAGTCGAGCAGGAACGAAAGTTGGACTTAGTGATCCGGTGGCACCGAGTGGAAGGGCCATCGCTCAACGGATAAAAGCTACCCCGGGGATAACAGGCTTATCTCCCCCAAGAGTCCACATCGACGGGGAGGTTTGGCACCTCGATGTCGGCTCGTCTCATCCTGGAGCTGAAGTAGGTTCCAAGGGTTGGGCTGTTCGCCCATTAAAGAGGCACGCGAGCTGGGTTCAGAACGTCGTGAGACAGTTCGGTCCCTATCCGTCGTGGGCGTAGGAAATTTGAGAGGAGTTGTCCCTAGTACGAGAGGACCGGGATGAACAGACCTCTGGTGTATCAGTTGTCGCGCCAGCGGCATGGCTGAGTAGCTAAGTCTGGAAAGAATAAGTGCTGAAGGCATCTAAGTACGAAGTCTCCCTCAAGATAAGATTTCCCATAGGGTTAACCTAGTAAGATCCCAGGAAGACTACCTGGTAGATAGGTCACAGGTGTAAGGGCAGCAATGTCTTCAGCTTAGTGATACTAATAGATCGAGGGCTTGACCAATATATTAAAGAATAATCTAATCGCTGTGTAGTTTTGAAGGTACGAAATATCTTCAAATATTTAGTGACGATAGCGAAGGGGTCACACCTGTTCCCATACCGAACACAGAAGTTAAGCCCTTCAGCGCTGATGGTACTTGGTGGGAGACCGCCTGGGAGAGTAAGACGTTGCTAAATGATGTTCTTAGGTAGCTCAACGGTGGAGCACCCGACTGTTAATCGGTAGGTTGTGGGTTCGAGTCCCACCCTGAGAGCCAATTTGCCGGGGTGGCGGAACTGGCAGACGCACAGGACTTAAAATCCTGCGGTCCTTAAAGATCGTACCGGTTCGATTCCGGTCCTCGGCACCAAGAAACTCTAAACTAAAACGACGCGGGGTGGAGCAGCGGCAGCTCGTCGGGCTCATAACCCGAAGGTCATCGGTTCAAATCCGGTCCCCGCAACCAAATTAAACAGACGGCCCTATGGTCAAGCGGTTAAGACACCGCCCTTTCACGGCGGTAACCCGGGTTCGAATCCCGGTAGGGTCACCAAAAAAGTCCCAGAAGTTCGTAATAAAATTACGGGCGCGTAGCTCAGCTGGGAGAGCACCTGCCTTACAAGCAGGGGGTCACAGGTTCGAGCCCTGTCGCGCCCACCATAAGTAAATAAAAAATGCGGCCTGGTAGTTCAGTTGGTTAGAATGCCAGCCTGTCACGCTGGAGGTCGAGGGTTCGAGTCCCTTCCAGGTCGCCAAAAATATTCTATTAAAGAATGAGAAACAAACTATATATGCTGGTGTGGCTCAATCGGTAGAGCAACTGACTTGTAATCAGTAGGTTGGGGGTTCAAGTCCTCTCACCAGCTCCAAGGTTTCAAAACTAGGAGGAGTTCCCGAGCTGGCCAAAGGGGACGGACTGTAAATCCGTTAGCTTCGCTTTCACTGGTTCGAATCCAGTCTCCTCCACCAATGATGATATGCGGAAGTGGCTCAGTGGTAGAGCATCGCCTTGCCAAGGCGAGGGTCGCGAGTTCGAATCTCGTCTTCCGCTCCAATAAACATTATAGATTAAGAAAATGCGCGGGTGTAGCTCAGTGGTAGAGCCCTGGCCTTCCAAGCCAGTTGCGAGGGTTCGATTCCCTTCACCCGCTCCAATTTTATTTAAGCATGGTGGGTATAGCGTAGTTGGTTAACGCGTCGGATTGTGGTTCCGAAGACCGTGGGTTCGAGTCCCACTATCCACCCCATAAACTAGATATATGGCGGCATAGCCAAGTGGTAAGGCAGAGGTCTGCAAAACCTTTATTCCCCAGTTCAAATCTGGGTGCCGCCTCCATTATAGGCACCCATGGCTCAACTGGATAGAGCGTCTGACTACGAATCAGAAGGTTGGGAGTTCAAGTCTTCCTGGGTGCGCCAATAAGAAAAACGTTGATATTTCAACGTTTTATTTTTTTATAAAAATACTTTTTAATGCTATTTTACAAGACTAAAAAGGTCGTTAATTATAGGTTTACATATCAACTTCTTATAAAAATGAAAATTAAAAGATAAAATAAAGCACATTAGTAAAATTATTAAAGCTATTTTTACTCACATCTTTTACATTGAAATACTTTTCTTACTTTAAATATCATCTTATTATAAAACCACCTAATTTATTTAAATATTTATGATAATCCTTATTATTAGAACTTACTTAAATATAGATACCTTGAATGCATCTATTGACTTTCCATGAGCTTGACAGCACACAGTAAATACATTCTGCTTTATAAAAACAAATCTAATATGTTTCCTTTCATATTTTTCTATAAGTTTAAATATCTTTAATCTTTATATTAAAAATATTTTGCTATATAAACGTAACTAATTTAGAGATATAAACTTTGATAGGAATATAAGAAATATTTTGGAAGTTATAGGAGGCTTGTGGTATTATAGAAATGTATATAAAAAATAAGGGGGTTTATCATGAACAAAAGAAGGTTTTTATCAACTATATTAGTTTTAGTAATATTGCTAAGTAGTTTTCAATTCGGGTTTGCAGTAGATTTAGAAAATATAACTAAGTATGATTTGAATATAACTTTAAATACTAATGATCATACTGTAGATGGAGAGCAAAAAGTAACTTTCACCAATACATATAATTCAGACTTAAATGATTTGGTATTTCATCTTTATCCAGATTCTTATAAGTCCCCTGATACATTAGCAGCTATAGGTGGTATGTACTTTATGGATGAAGAAGAATTAGGAGAAGAAATAAAGGGTTATATTAAGGTAAAACAAGTATATATTAATGGTGAAGAAGTTAAGTATACAGATAATAATCAAATATTGAAAATAAATATGAAGGAACCATTAAAAAAAGGTGAAAAGGTAGATGTAAAAATTGAATTCACTATGAAAATTCCTGAGGGAAGTCATCGTCTTCACTATTCACAAGGAGTATACTCTCTAACAAATTGGTATCCCGTCTTATCTATATATAATGAGAAAGATAAAAAATGGGATGAGAACCCATTCCACCCTATTGGAGAGTCTAACTACAGTGATGTCTCAGATTATAATGTAAATCTTACTGTACCTAAGCAGATGGTAGTGGCTCCAACAGGTAGTATAATAGGAGAGAAAGAAGACGGAGAAAATAAAACTCTAACGATAAAGGCTGAAAAAGTTAGAGAGTTTGTTATCATTATGAGTAATGAATATAAAGTAAAGACTACAGAAGTAGATGGAATTAAAATTAGTAACTATTATCTTATAGAAGACAAAAAGGATAGTAGAGAAGCTGATATGGTATTAGATGAAGTAGCTAAGGCAATGAAGTTTATGAATAAAACAATAGGAAAATATCCTTATGATGAGTTAAGAATAACAGAAACACCTTTATCAGGAGGAGCTATGGAATATCCTCAGGTAATACAGATGGGAAGATACTGGGAACCAGGAGATATAAACATAGAAGAGGGAGTTAACTTCACAATAGAAGCTGCAGTTCATGAGACAATGCACCAATGGTGGTATGTAGCAGTGGGAAATAATGAATTTAAGGAGCCTTTTCTAGACGAATCTTTAACAGTATTCACTACCGCTTATTACTTCGAAAAACAATATGGAAAAAATCATGAAAATGGAATTGACTATGCTATAAGAAATTCAATGTATATGTCGGATAACTCTCCTGTAAATAGTAGTGTAGATCAGTTTAGAAATTGGGGTGACTATGGAGAGACTATATATAGAAAAGGACCTGCTTTCTTCGAATACCTAAAACAAAAAGTAGGAGAAGAAAAGTTTGTAAAGATACTTAGCACATATTATGATGAATATAAGTTTAAGAATGCAACCATAGAGGGATTATTAAGTGTAATAGAAGAAATAGGAGGAAAAGATATTAAGAACTCTATGGAAGATGGACTGTTAAAGCCAAACTATTTTTCACAAAGCATAAAATTAACTCAAGAAGAAGAGCAGTTTCGTTATAGAAATATGAGAAAACGCTATTTGAATGGATTAGAAAAAAGAAATGGATTAGTGATAGGAAGTATAGATCTTAGAGTTTTAGAAGGAGAAGAAGTATTAATAGTAAAGCCAGAACATTTAAATGAAAATGATTCAGCTAAAGTTGAGCAGTTTATTCAAATGTTAGTAGATGAGACTATGATGCAGTATAATTTAAAAATAAATGTCAAAGAGGAAAAAGATTTAATAGAAACAGATAAGCAAGCTAATTTAATAGTTATTGGGTATCCAGATAAAAATGAGATAATTAAAGAAATGAGTTCTGAACTACCTATAAAAATAGATGAGGATACTATCTATGTGGATGGAGTATCTATTAAAAATGAAAAAGTTACTGGAGCTTTTATAGCAGAGAATCCTAACAATAAAGAAAAACTAATACTAGTGATATTTTTAGATGAGAACTCTAATGTAGAAAACAATGAAGATATGGCATATAATAACTTAATGTATAAGTATAATCCAATGTATAGTGATAATGAGCAGTTTATAATAAATATAGGAGACATAGAGATCAAGGGAAAATATAATACTAGCAAATAAACTTCGAAATAACTATAAAATATATTATACAAAATAGAACCAAGACCAAGCTATAGAGTTAGTTTGGGCTTGGTTCTATTTTATGAAAGGATGTATGTTAGCGACTAGAGCCATGTACTTGTTTTATATCTATAGTATTCCTAAATATATTATCGTAAAAAGAACTAAAAGTGCTTGATAGAAATAGTGCAAGTATCAGTATAGAAAATATAGCTAAACAAGAATTATATTTTGTGGATGCACTTTTACTACTTATATGTTAGAGTACATCAGGCTGGTTAGTTACAGTTTTTATATTTGAAATATGCTATCCATGGGCATCATGTAGGGGTTATGGATTGAAAATTAATCTTATAGTAATAGAAGGAAGAATACTAGGATTTGATGGAACTGATACAGGATTAATTGGACAATGGATTAAGTAGCTATTATTGTGTATTATAACAGTTGATATTTATTAGTTTTGGTTAGGAATAACACTAGAAAAATGGAGAGTAAAACATACATAATCTACGCAGATAAAGATAGTTACGTTGTTTTCATTTAAATATAGTCTTTTAACTTGATGCTTGACATTGTAGGAATAATGAAAAACATGAGATATATTAGATGTATATTTTTACTACAAATGATTAAAGTTAAGAGAAGGTAGAGTGTGGTTACTAATATATAAATAAAAGTAATTATTTTTAAATGGCCTTCTAAATTCAAATTTAAGACGATTAAAAATGTATATCCATATAATAGGTACACAAACTAAGATAAAAATGATATATAAACTTTTGGAAACACACATAGCTATCAAGGTATATATAAGAATTTTAAAGTAATATTTGAGATATTATAATACTCCTTGACAATTTTAAATAGTTAGAATAACATATTTATATATTTAGATAATTATCTAAATATATAAATATGTTATTAGGAGATGATGTAGTGAATCAAGCATTTAAAGCACTTTCAGATCCAACAAGAAGAAAAATATTAGAGTTGCTTAAAGAAAAGGATATGACAGCAGGTGAAATAGCAGAACAATTTAAAATAAGTAAGCCTTCTATTAGTCATCATCTAAATGCATTAAAAAGTTCAGATCTAGTACTGTGGGAGAAGGATGGGCAAAATATAATATATTCTTTAAATACGACTGTACTACAGGAGATCATGAAGTGGACATTTGATTTTTTAGAAAATAGGAGGGAGCAGAATGAAAAATAAAAAAATAAGTATAGTATTAATCTCTATTATCCTTTTATCAATATTAGCAACTACAATGATTTATGACAAGCTGCCAGATCAAATTCCTAGCCATTGGAATATTAAAGGAGAGGTTGACGACTTTCAAAGTAAAACATTTGTATATTTCACAGCGACACTTCCATTATTAATGTATGCACTAATGAAGATACTACCCAAATTAGATCCAAAGAGAAGATCTTATGCTAAGCATGGAAAGGCTTATGAAATATTTATAGTTGTGATGACTTTGTTTATTATATTAATCCATTGGTTAACTGTAGCATATGCACTTGGCTATAATATAGAGATATCAAGTGTTATTCAAATATCACTGGGAGTAGTTTTTTCAACATTTGGAAACTACATGTCTCAAATTAGACATAACTATTCATTTGGTATAAAAACCCCATGGACACTAGCAAGTGAGACAGTATGGAAGAAAACACATAGGTTAGGAGGATATGTGTTTTTCTTGATAGGGATACTGTTTATAATAGGAGGATTTGTTGGTAGTGAAATAAGTTACTATATAACAATAGGGCCTCTAATATTATCAACAATAGGACTGTCAGTATACTCATATATAATATATAGGAAAGAAAACCCTGAATAGAAGCGCACTATACCCAGAGCAGAGTTAACCCCTAAGATAGTCTAGTGATTGACTCTGCTCAATTATAATAAAAATCATTTACATATTATAATAAAAATATTCTTATACTATTGACAAAGCTGTTTGAATTTGATAAATTATAAAAGTCGCTTAAAGGTGATATATGAATAAGATATAAAATCTGGAATAAAAAAGTTGAAAAAAAGTGTTGACAAAAGAAACAAAACCTGATAAAGTAATAAGAGTCGCCACAAGAGAGCGACAAAGTAAAACAAGAAGTGAGAAAAAAGTCGAAAAAACTTCTTGACAGAATGTTAAAAGGATGTTAAGATAGTGAAACAGACTTTGGTCTTTGAAAATTAAACAGTAAAAAGCAAGTTAATTCCTAGAATTAATAACAAATGAAGCTCAACATTAAATAGAGCAGTCAGCAGAAGCTGAGACAGAAAACTTTTATTTTGAGAGTTTGATCCTGGCTCAGGATGAACGCTGGCGGCGTGCCTAACACATGCAAGTCGAGCGGGAAAGTCGTTACGGATCCTTCGGGTGAAAGAGTGACTGGAGAGCGGCGGACGGGTGAGTAACGCGTGGGAAACCTTCCTTATACAAAGGGATAGCCTCGGGAAACCGGGATTAATACCTTATAAAACTCTAGCACCACATGGTGCATGAGTCAAAACTCCGGTGGTATAAGATGGTCCCGCGTCCCATTAGCTAGTTGGTGAGATAAAAGCTCACCAAGGCGACGATGGGTAGCCGGCCTAAGAGGGTGAACGGCCACACTGGAACTGAGACACGGTCCAGACTCCTACGGGAGGCAGCAGTGGGGAATATTGCACAATGGGGGAAACCCTGATGCAGCGACGCCGCGTGAGTGATGAAGGCCTTTGGGTCGTAAAACTCTGTCCTAAGGGAAGATAATGACGGTACCTTAGGAGGAAGCCCCGGCTAACTACGTGCCAGCAGCCGCGGTAATACGTAGGGGGCGAGCGTTATCCGGAATTATTGGGCGTAAAGGGTGCGTAGGCGGCCAAATAAGTCAGGTGTGAAAGGCGTCGGCTCAACCGGCGTAAGCACTTGAAACTATTTGGCTTGAGTACAGGAGAGGAAAGTGGAATTCCTAGTGTAGCGGTGAAATGCGTAGATATTAGGAGGAACACCAGTGGCGAAGGCGACTTTCTGGACTGATACTGACGCTGAGGCACGAAAGCGTGGGGAGCGAACAGGATTAGATACCCTGGTAGTCCACGCCGTAAACGATGAGTGCTAGGTGTTGGGGGTCGAACCTCAGTGCCGCAGCTAACGCATTAAGCACTCCGCCTGGGGAGTACGGTCGCAAGACTGAAACTCAAAGGAATTGACGGGGACCCGCACAAGCAGCGGAGCATGTGGTTTAATTCGAAGCAACGCGAAGAACCTTACCAACATTTGACATCCCTCTGACAACTCTAGAGATAGAGTCTCCCTTCGGGGCAGAGGTGACAGGTGGTGCATGGTTGTCGTCAGCTCGTGTCGTGAGATGTTGGGTTAAGTCCCGCAACGAGCGCAACCCTTACCTTTAGTTGCCATCATTAAGTTGGGCACTCTAGAGGGACTGCCGATGATAAATCGGAGGAAGGTGGGGATGACGTCAAATCATCATGCCCCTTATATGTTGGGCTACACACGTGCTACAATGGTCGGTACAACGGGCAGCGAAACCGCGAGGTGGAGCGAATCTCAATAAGCCGATCACAGTTCGGATTGTAGGCTGCAACTCGCCTACATGAAGCCGGAGTTGCTAGTAATCGCGGATCAGAATGTCGCGGTGAATACGTTCCCGGGTCTTGTACACACCGCCCGTCACACCACGAGAGTTGGTAACACCCGAAGCCAGTGAGCTAACCGCAAGGAGGCAGCTGTCGAAGGTGGGATCGATGATTGGGGTGAAGTCGTAACAAGGTAGCCGTATCGGAAGGTGCGGCTGGATCACCTCCTTTCTAAGGAGAAACGCTTTTTACTGTTTAATTTTGAGAGACCAAAACTCTCAAATAAGTTTTAGAACACTTATAAAGATAGATCAGATAGAACATCTGATACCTATGCTTTATAAAATGGCGTCTAAAACAAATTGTACCTTGAAAACTACACAGCGAAATAGATTAAAATACAATTAACCGAGATATATTAATATATTAAGGAAAATTAAACCTCAATAATAAATTGAGTAGTGAATGTCAAACTTATTTGATATTTACTTACTAACTGGTCAAGTTAGTAAGGGCATAGGGTGAATGCCTTGGCACTAGGAGCTGAAGAAGGACGCGATAAGCTGCGAAAAGCTACGGGGAGTCGCAAGTAGACACTGATCCGTAGATATCCGAATGGGGAAACCCACTTGAGGCAAACCTCAAGTACCATATACTGAATACATAGGTATATGGGAGCAGACCAGGGGAACTGAAACATCTAAGTACCCTGAGGAGGAGAAAGAAAAATCGATTCCCTCAGTAGCGGCGAGCGAACGGGGAAGAGCCCAAACCATGAGAGTTTACTCTTATGGGGTTGCGGACATAACACAAACGGAGAGGTATTGTAACCGAAGAGAGCTGGAAAGCTCCACCACAGAGGGTGATAGTCCTTTAGGTGAAACGAGAAAACTCCAAGTTATGATCCAGAGTACCACGAGACACGTGAAACCTTGTGGGAAGCAGGGGGGACCACCCCCCAAGGCTAAATACTACCTAGTGACCGATAGTGAAGCAGTACCGTGAGGGAAAGGTGAAAAGAACCCCGGGAGGGGAGTGAAATAGAACCTGAAACCCTATGTCTACAAGCAGTGGAAGTTCTTTATATGAACGACCGCGTACTTTTTGTAGAACGGGCCAACGAGTTACGTTATGCAGCAAGGTTAAGTTGTTAAGCAACGAAGCCGAAGGGAAACCGAGTCTTAATAGGGCGATTAAGTTGTATGGCGTAGACCCGAAACCGGACGATCTATCCATGGGCAGGATGAAACGAGAGTAAAATCTCGCGGAGGTCCGAACCGATTAGCGTTTAAAAGCTACCGGATGACCTGTGGATAGGGGTGAAATTCCAATCGAGTCCGGATATAGCTGGTTCTCCTCGAAATAGCTTTAGGGCTAGCCTCGAGAAAGTGAAGTGGGGGTAGAGCACTGAATGACTGCGGGGCGCTATGCGTTACCAAAGTCTATCAAACTCCGAATACCACATTCATGATTCTCGGGAGTCAGACTATGTGTGATAAGATTCATAGTCAAAAGGGAAACAGCCCAGATCATCAGCTAAGGTCCCAAAGTACAGATTAAGTGGTAAAGGATGTAAGACTACACAGACAACCAGGATGTTGGCTTAGAAGCAGCCATTCATTCAAAGAGTGCGTAATAGCTCACTGGTCGAGTGGTCTTGCGCCGAAGATAACCGGGGCTAAAATCTGTCACCGAAGCTATGGGATGTGTATAACATCGGTAGAGGAGCATTGTATGTGGGCAGAAGTCATACCGTAAGGAGTGGTGGACTGCATACAAGAGAGAATGTTGGCATGAGTAGCGAAAGGTGGGTGAGAATCCCACCCGTCGAAAGCCTAAGGTTTCCTGAGGAAGGCTCGTCCACTCAGGGTAAGTCGGGGCCTAAGCCGAGGACAAAAGTCGTAGGCGATGGACAACAGGTTGAGATTCCTGTACTACCTAAATGCGTTTGAGAAATGGAGTGACACAGGAGGATAGGTGAAGCGTACTGTTGGTTATGTACGTCTAAGCAAGTAGGGAGTTCTGGTAGGCAAATCCGCTAGAACAATCCTGAGATGTGATGGGGAGCGAAAATAAGTAGCGAAGTCACTGAATCCACACTGTCGGGAAAAGCTTCTATCGAGCAAATAGGTACCCGTACCGCAAACCGACACAGGTAGGCGAGGAGAGAATCCTAAGACGAGCGGAAGAACTCTTGTTAAGGAACTCGGCAAAATAACCCCGTAACTTCGGGAGAAGGGGTGCTGGAGGCTGTGAAGGGTGCACACCTGGAGCAGCAACCAGCCGCAGTGAATAGGCCCAAGCGACTGTTTACCAAAAACATAGGTCTCTGCTAAATCGAAAGATGAAGTATAGGGGCTGACGCCTGCCCGGTGCTGGAAGGTTAAGGGGAAGAGTTAGCGCAAGCGAAGCTCAGAACTTAAGCCCCAGTAAACGGCGGCCGTAACTATAACGGTCCTAAGGTAGCGAAATTCCTTGTCGGGTAAGTTCCGACCCGCACGAAAGGCGTAACGATTTGGGCACTGTCTCAACAAGAGATCCGGTGAAATTGTAGTACCAGTGAAGATGCTGGTTACCCGCGACAGGACGGAAAGACCCCGTGGAGCTTTACTGCAGGCTGATATTGAATTTTGGTATCATATGTACAGGATAGGTGGGAGACTTAGAAACCAGGGCGCCAGCTTTGGTGAAGTCACCGTTGGGATACCACCCTTATGATGCTGAAGTTCTAACTAGAAACTGTGAAACCAGTTTTAGGACACTGTCAGTTGGGCAGTTTGACTGGGGCGGTCGCCTCCTAAAGAGTAACGGAGGCGCTCAAAGGTTCCCTCAGTACGGTCGGAAATCGTACGAAGAGTGTAAAGGCAGAAGGGAGCTTGACTGCGAGACCTACAAGTCGAGCAGGAACGAAAGTTGGACTTAGTGATCCGGTGGCACCGAGTGGAAGGGCCATCGCTCAACGGATAAAAGCTACCCCGGGGATAACAGGCTTATCTCCCCCAAGAGTCCACATCGACGGGGAGGTTTGGCACCTCGATGTCGGCTCGTCTCATCCTGGAGCTGAAGTAGGTTCCAAGGGTTGGGCTGTTCGCCCATTAAAGAGGCACGCGAGCTGGGTTCAGAACGTCGTGAGACAGTTCGGTCCCTATCCGTCGTGGGCGTAGGAAATTTGAGAGGAGTTGTCCCTAGTACGAGAGGACCGGGATGAACAGACCTCTGGTGTATCAGTTGTCGCGCCAGCGGCATGGCTGAGTAGCTAAGTCTGGAAAGAATAAGTGCTGAAGGCATCTAAGTACGAAGTCCCCCTCAAGATAAGATTTCCCATAGGGTTAACCTAGTAAGATCCCAGGAAGACTACCTGGTAGATAGGTCACAGGTGTAAGGGCAGCAATGTCTTCAGCTTAGTGATACTAATAGATCGAGGGCTTGACCAATATATTAAAGAATAATCTAATCGCTGTGTAGTTTTGAAGGTACGAAATATCTTCAAATATTTAGTGACGATAGCGAAGGGGTCACACCTGTTCCCATACCGAACACAGAAGTTAAGCCCTTCAGCGCTGATGGTACTTGGTGGGAGACCGCCTGGGAGAGTAAGACGTTGCTAAATGATGTTCTTAGGTAGCTCAACGGTGGAGCACCCGACTGTTAATCGGTAGGTTGTGGGTTCGAGTCCCACCCTGAGAGCCAATTTGCCGGGGTGGCGGAACTGGCAGACGCACAGGACTTAAAATCCTGCGGTCCTTAAAGATCGTACCGGTTCGATTCCGGTCCTCGGCACCAAGAAACTCTAAACTAAAACGACGCGGGGTGGAGCAGCGGCAGCTCGTCGGGCTCATAACCCGAAGGTCATCGGTTCAAATCCGGTCCCCGCAACCAAATTAGATGCTTATTAATACCATTATGGCGGTGTAGCTCAGTTGGCTAGAGCATGCGGTTCATACCCGCAGTGTCAGCGGTTCAAATCCGTTCACCGCTACCATGATGGCCCTATGGTCAAGCGGTTAAGACACCGCCCTTTCACGGCGGTAACCCGGGTTCGAATCCCGGTAGGGTCACCAAAAAAGTCCCAGAAGTTCGTAATAAAATTACGGGCGCGTAGCTCAGCTGGGAGAGCACCTGCCTTACAAGCAGGGGGTCACAGGTTCGAGCCCTGTCGCGCCCACCATAAGTAAATAAAAAATGCGGCCTGGTAGTTCAGTTGGTTAGAATGCCAGCCTGTCACGCTGGAGGTCGAGGGTTCGAGTCCCTTCCAGGTCGCCAAAAAAACATTCCATTAAAGAATGAAAAACAAACTATATGTGCTGGTGTGGCTCAATCGGTAGAGCAACTGACTTGTAATCAGTAGGTTGGGGGTTCAAGTCCTCTCACCAGCTCCATGAAACTATATATGCGGGTGTAGCTCAGTGGTAGAGCCCTGGCCTTCCAAGCCAGTTGCGAGGGTTCGATTCCCTTCACCCGCTCCAAGAAAACGAGTGCCTATAGCTCAGCTGGATAGAGCATCGGCCTTCTAAGCCGAGTGTCCGGGGTTCGAATCCCTGTAGGCACGCCAATAAATAAATATATAAGATGTTGTTGGGGTATCGCCAAGTTGGTAAGGCACCAGATTTTGATTCTGGCATGCGTAGGTTCGAGTCCTGCTACCCCAGCCAGAAGTAAATATTTTGTGATCTATTAGCTCAGTCGGTAGAGCACCTGACTTTTAATCAGGGTGTCCCGCGTTCGAGTCGCGGATGGATCACCAATCCGGAGGGGTACCGAAGTGGTCATAACGGGGCGGTCTTGAAAACCGTTAGGGTGCAAGCCCACGTGGGTTCGAATCCCACCTCCTCCGCCATAAAAAACATATAAAAACACTATAGAGAAGTACTCAAGAGGTCGAAGAGGCTCCCCTGCTAAGGGAGTAGGTCCTTCACGGGGCGCGAGGGTTCAAATCCCTCCTTCTCCGCCATAGGTGGGGGCCTTTAGCTCAGTTGGTTAGAGCGCCCGGCTCATAACCGGTAGGTCCGGGGTTCGAGTCCCTGAAGGCCCACCATATACATAGGGGTATAGTTCAGTTGGTAGAACGTCGGTCTCCAAAACCGAATGTCGTGGGTTCGAGTCCTGCTACCCCTGCCAATAGAATAATAATATATTTAATAATAAAGTCGGGGTGTAGCGCAGTTTGGTAGCGTACGTGGTTTGGGACCATGGGGCCGGGGGTTCGAGTCCCTCCACCCCGACCAGTAAAAAGATTAACATGTTTTTACTTAAAAGTCACTAAATAAAATGGGCCTGTAGCTCAGGTGGTTAGAGTGCACGCCTGATAAGCGTGAGGTCGATGGTTCGAGTCCATCCAGGCCCACCATGAAACGAATAAATGTTTTATAAGTAATAAACCTAGCAGAAATGTTAGGGCCTTTAGCTCAGTTGGTTAGAGCGCCCGGCTCATAACCGGTAGGTCCGGGGTTCGAGTCCCTGAAGGCCCACCAATTTGCCCAGATAGCTCAGTCGGTAGAGCAGGGGACTGAAAATCCCCGTGTCGGTGGTTCGATTCCGCCTCTGGGCACCAAATGTGTACATGTAGTATGATGGCCCTATGGTCAAGCGGTTAAGACACCGCCCTTTCACGGCGGTAACCCGGGTTCGAATCCCGGTAGGGTCACCAAAAAAGAAAATCCCAGAAATCCGTAAAATAATTACGGGCGCGTAGCTCAGCTGGGAGAGCACCTGCCTTACAAGCAGGGGGTCACAGGTTCGAGCCCTGTCGCGCCCACCATAAGTAAATAAAAAATGCGGCCTGGTAGTTCAGTTGGTTAGAATGCCAGCCTGTCACGCTGGAGGTCGAGGGTTCGAGTCCCTTCCAGGTCGCCAAAAAATATTCTATTAAAGAATGAGAAACAAACTATATACGCTGGTGTGGCTCAATCGGTAGAGCAACTGACTTGTAATCAGTAGGTTGGGGGTTCAAGTCCTCTCACCAGCTCCAAAGTTTCAAAATTAGGAGGAGTTCCCGAGCTGGCCAAAGGGGACGGACTGTAAATCCGTTAGCTTCGCTTTCACTGGTTCGAATCCAGTCTCCTCCACCAAAACATAATACGCGGGTGTAGCTCAGTGGTAGAGCCCTGGCCTTCCAAGCCAGTTGCGAGGGTTCGATTCCCTTCACCCGCTCCAAGAAAACGAGTGCCTATAGCTCAGCTGGATAGAGCATCGGCCTTCTAAGCCGAGTGTCCGGGGTTCGAATCCCTGTAGGCACGCCAAAAAATAAATATATAAGATGTTGTTGGGGTATCGCCAAGTTGGTAAGGCACCAGATTTTGATTCTGGCATGCGTAGGTTCGAGTCCTGCTACCCCAGCCAAGAATCTAAGTTTTAACTGAATTATTTTAGGTTAGAGCTTAAAGATGATTTAATTAAAATCCGGAGGGGTACCGAAGTGGTCATAACGGGGCGGTCTTGAAAACCGTTAGGGTGCAAGCCCACGTGGGTTCGAATCCCACCTCCTCCGCCATAAAAAACAATAAAAACACTATGGAGAAGTACTCAAGAGGTCGAAGAGGCTCCCCTGCTAAGGGAGTAGGTCCTTCACGGGGCGCGAGGGTTCAAATCCCTCCTTCTCCGCCATAAATGGGGGCCTTTAGCTCAGTTGGTTAGAGCGCCCGGCTCATAACCGGTAGGTCCGGGGTTCGAGTCCCTGAAGGCCCACCATAAAAAACAAATAAAGTCGGGGTGTAGCGCAGTTTGGTAGCGTACGTGGTTTGGGACCATGGGGCCGGGGGTTCGAGTCCCTCCACCCCGACCAATAAGAAAGTCAATGTATTTTTACTTAAAAGTCACTAAATAAAATGGGCCTGTAGCTCAGGTGGTTAGAGTGCACGCCTGATAAGCGTGAGGTCGATGGTTCGAGTCCATCCAGGCCCACCATAAAACGAATAAACGTTTTAAGTAATAAACCTAGCAGAAATGTTAGGGCCTTTAGCTCAGTTGGTTAGAGCGCCCGGCTCATAACCGGTAGGTCCGGGGTTCGAGTCCCTGAAGGCCCACCAATTTGCCCAGATAGCTCAGTCGGTAGAGCAGGGGACTGAAAATCCCCGTGTCGGTGGTTCGATTCCGCCTCTGGGCACCATATAGAAAAAACTTGTCTAAACAGCTTAGACAAGTTTTTTTATTTATCTTCATATTTAGCTATTAACCAAGACTAAAAACTATTTCTCTGACCAGATATGAAATATTATCATATATAATCTCACCATTTATTCTAATTAGAAAAATATTACTAGGAATATTATATTTCATATTATTAATATTCTTTAAAGATATATTTGTATCAGATAAGTCTATATATAGACACTCTTCACCAGTAGATAGCCTACCAGTCTTATACTGTATGTTTAGATTAAAGGCGCCATTAGGTACATTCCAATCTAGAGTAAAAAAATCTTCATAATAAAGCTGGGGAGGTAAATTAACTAGCTTGGTTTTTCCTTCTATATATAATAGCCTATCCTTAAAGATAAAAGAATCTTTTCTAATAGACAAATCAACGATTACTTCTTTAAAACTTAGTTCAAGTTCTAAATTATTTTTTGCATCAATAATATCGTAAATAGTTAATAACTTCGGTAAGTAAAAGATATCATCATAGTTATGATTAAGTATAGTCTTTCTTATAGATGGATTTTTTGAAGTAGTATAAACCTTGTAAAGTTCAACGCTTTCTTTTCCTGAAATAGTATCTTTTCTAAAAATACCTAAAGATTTTTCAACTGTTTTAAGCTTACAGTCACTAAGTCCAAGCATAGTTTTGTTTTTTCTGACTAATTTAAGTATATCTAAGTGATTAATCATAGAAATATTACTATCAATATTATGATAAGTTAATCTATTTTTTATGAAGGGGATATCAAAAGTACTACCATTATAGGTAATAATATGTTCAAAGTTATTTAATAGTTCTGTAAGTGAAACTAACAACTCTTTTTCTTCACTAGTACTTTCAGCAAATAATTGTGTTATATATACATTATGATTTTCTACGCACAACATTCCTATTAAAATTATGTGGTTATATCTACTACTCAGACCAGTAGTTTCTATATCTAAAAAACAAAAATTAGTATCGCCTAAAGTATCTTTTAAATCATTAGGAATATAAATATCATTTCTAAGATCGTTCTTAAATATTTTCATATTAAAATCCTTTCTACAATTTAATTGTCTAGTAATATTAGTAATATAAAAACTTATATAAAGATTAACATATGTGACCATACATCACAAGTATAGAGATATAGAAAAGTCAAAACAATTTCACTTATAGCGTAATATATGTTAAAATTATAGACATATAGCATAAATAAAAAGGAGTATATAAATAATAAATGAAAGAAAAAAACTAATATAAAAGAATTAAAAAAGGTAGTAAAAAATATACTCAAAGAGAATAAGAATAAAGATACTCAAACAAATATAGATATAATAAAAAGTATTTTAGTCTATATAAGTAAAATTATCTTGATTATAATTCAATTTAACGATAGAGATATTTCAAATATAATAAAATTAAGTGAAAATAATATTGAGGAAGATTATGAGTACATATTTAAAGGCATAGACAAAAAACATGATTATAGACATTACTTAAATGAAGATAACAAGTTAGATATTATTAGGATATTAGTTCAAATAGATAGTAAAGCTATCAAAGATTTTTCAATAGGTGAGATATATGAAAATTTTACTACTAGCAAAGAAAAAAAGCTATTAGGACAGGTATATACTCCTAAAAATATAGTTGAATACATGGTTTCTATAACTATAAATGATAAAGATATTATCAACAATCCATATTTTAAAATAATAGATCCTGCATGCGGTGGGGGATATTTTCTTATAGAAGCATATAAAAAAATAAAACAGATAATGTACGAAAATTATGATAAAATTATAATAAGAAATAGAGAAACAGAGAGGAAACTCAATGAGGATGGTATTCATAAATTTATAATAGAGAATAATATTTGGGGAGTAGATATAGATGAATTCGCTATATATATGACTAAATTTTCGCTGATTATAAAAGATGATATTACAAATATAAATACAAATATATTTAAATTAGATCCATTAATAGATGAAAATGATATATACAGTCAGACTTTTGATTTGGTATTGTGTAATCCTCCATATATAGGACATAAAAGAATAGATAAAGATTATAGAAAAGTCTTAGAAAAATTATATTCAGAAGTCTATTCAGATAAGGGTGATATATCTTACTGCTTCTTTAAAAAAGGCTATCAACTTTTAAAGAATGATGGAAAGCTGTTTTATATAACGTCCAGATACTTTCAAGAGTCACAATCTGGAGAAGGGCTAAGAAAATTTATAAATGAGAACTTGAATGTTAATAAAATTATAGACTTTTATGGTGAGAATCCGTTTAAAGGAATAGGTATAAGTCCTGTTATGATAGAATGTACTAAAAATAAAAGTGAAAATAATATTATTAATGTATCTAAAGGATCTGAAATGTTTGATATAAGTCAAAAAGAATTGCTTAATAGTGGATGGGTATTACTTAGTGAGAAAGAAAAAAAGCTTTTAGACAAGATAGATAAGTCTAAAAGTATTAAATTAGGTGAGATATGCACATTCAACCAAGGAATAATAACAGGACATGATAAGGCATTTATAGTAAGTAAAGAAGAGATAGAAGATGAGCAGCTAGAAAAAAATCTTATTAAGCCTTGGATAAAAAATAGTGACGTAGAAAGGTTTAAATTAAAAGACATAAAAAAGTATATAATATATACAGATAAAATAGATATAGAAGAAAACTATCCTAATTCTATTAGTCATGTAGAACAATATAAGGATAAGTTAACTAAAAGAAGAGAATGTATAAAGGGAACTAGAAAATGGTACGAGCTTCAATGGGGAAGAAATGAAGATTTATTTAAAAAAGATAAGATAGTTTTTCCCTATAAAGCTAATAGAAATAAGTTTACAATAGTAAGAGAAGAAGTGTGTTCTAGTGCAGATATATATTTTGTAACTATAAAGAATGAATTTAAACATAGATTTAATCTAGAGTATTTAGCAGCTTTTTTAAATTCATCAATATTTGAATATTATTTAAAATGTGTAGCAAAAAAGTTAAATGATAAACTTTATGAATATTATCCAAATAAAATGATGGAGTTAAATATCATAGTACAACATGATACTAAATATGTAGAGAATTTAGTAAAAGATATCGAGTATTGCTATAGGATAAATAATTACGTACAAGTAGAGGAAAATATAGAATCTATAGATAAATGGTTTTATGATATATACAAGCTAAGCAGAGAAGAAATAGACATTATAGAAAATGTAACAAACACTGAAGGGAGATTGTAACATATGGAAAATTTAAAAAATCTTAATGAGGAAATAAGTAAATTAAGTGACGAGGAGTTAATAGAACAAATACAGAACACTAATAATTTACAACTATCGAATATAGGACTTATGGCATATGTGGAACTATTTAATAGAAATATATACTTAAAGTCACTATTAAAAAATGATAAAGACTTAATAAACGAGTTATTAAAAGAAGACGCTAAATTTAGTGAAGTATATAATATGGTTGAAAATAAGGTTATAAAGCTAGACAGTATAGTAGATATAGAAAAACTTAACGAGAACCTAGATATAGAAGAACTAAAGAAACTAAGAACAAGTATAGTAAAAGTTCTTAGAACACTAGCTGCTTACTCTACAGAAATATCATATACAAATGAAATAGCTAAGGATTTACTTTACAAAGAATTTATAAAACAGAATGAGTCAGAAATAGATAAAAATATAGATTATCAAAAATTATTTGACAGTATATCTAAATTCGTAATGGAAGATCCAACTAATATGAAAAATAAAGTTATGGACTTAACTAATATCTTACCAATGAGAGTGGCTAAAACTAAATACTATGATATTGTATCAAAAGCATTTAGTAGAAACTTAAGATATAGCAGCAAGAGAAAAACTGATGTTGTATTATCTAGATACAAGACAATACTTAATGGATCATTAGAGTCTGAATATGGACTTTACTTTAGTAGATACTTTAGAAAGGCTCAAGAAGCTAGACAAATGGAATTAAAAGATATGTCTGAAGATGAGCTTAGAAAAATATATGATGATACTTATAAGACTATGGTAGAGATAGGAACTATAGCTAATGTAGTTAGAGAATTTGGAGTTATAGTAAATAGAATAATAGCTGTATGTATTCTTCAAGAAAACATACTAGAACAATCAGATAATTACAATATAAAATCACTTACAAATGCATGGACAAACTACTCAGAAAAAGAAAGCGACGCTAGTAGAAGTAAATTATTAGAAAGTTATAAAGCTTTATTTAAGGTACTAGATGATAAGTTTAAAAAGACTAATGAAAATTTACAACTGTTTACAATGGAGAACTTTAATAGAAAAAATAAAGTAAGTGATGAGCTTAAATCTGAACTTGGAAAAGTTCAATATGTTTTAGACTTTATAAATGACTATGCATTGGAACAAGAAGAGATATTGGACACAGATTATGTAGATATAGTGGAAAAAGAATATCTTGACGAAGCAGTTAAGAGCTTAGTTCAATTTATAGATAGAAATATAGATCAGATGGAAAATCTACAAAGAAGAACTAGAATGAAGAGACTTCTTGCATTAACAGAGGGAGCATTTATGACTCCACAAGAATTTTTTGAATATGTAGCTAATAGCATAAATATGACGAACAAGAGAGAGGATTTAATAGCTACTATAAACAACATATTAGAACTTATGACTAGATACAGAGGGATAGGAAACGTTAAACACTAAAAAATAGTATAAATGTTATAAAACAAGGGACTAAACATAACCCCTTGTTTTTTTATGTAAAGAAATAAGATATTAAGGTTATACTTTCCAAAAAGATGTTAATAATAGATAAAGTATAAAGATTAACTGATGATTGGAGGAGATGACTTGATTAAAGTTGGTATCCCAAGAGGACTTATGTATTATGATTACTATCCACTATGGAAAGAATTCTTTGAGGAATTAGGAGCTAAAGTTATAGTTTCTTCTAATACTAATAAAGAAATACTAAATAAAGGTGTTTCATCATCTGTAGATGAAGCATGCTTACCAGTAAAAGTATTTCATGGTCATGTTGAAGATTTAAAAAATAGAGTAGACTATATATTTATTCCTAAAATAATTAGTGTATATAAAAGAGAATACACTTGTCCTAAGATATTAGGACTGCCAGATATGATAAAAAACTCTATAGAAGGTTTACCAGAAATAATAGACGTAAAAATAGATTTACTAAAATCAAAAAACAATATATTGATAAGTGTATTAGAGACTGGTAAATATTTTACTAGAAATCCATTAAAAATAATAAGAGCATATAATAACGCTCTTAAAAGATATAACAACTATAAGGGATTACTTCAAAGTGGATACACACCAATAGAAGCATTTAACTTATATAAAAATTCTTATAATGAAGAAAAGATAAACGATGAAAACAACTTAAATATCATGGTTCTTGGACATCCATATAACATATATGACAACTATATAAATATGGATACTATAAACAAGTTAAGAGATGAAAATATAAATGTGTTAACTCCAGAAATGATAGAAGTAGAAAAATCAAATCATTATTGTAAGATGCTTCCTAAAAGAATGTTCTGGACATTTGGAAGACGAATAGTTGGTTCAAGTTTTAGTGTTATGTATGAAAAAAAGGTAGATGGAATTGTATACATTTCCGCATTTGGATGTGGGTTAGATTCTATATTAGAAGATATGGTTAGAAGAAAAGCTAATGAACTTAATGTTCCATTTACACTATTGACAATTGATGAGCACAGTGGTCAGGCTGGTGTCAACACTAGAATAGAGGCCTTTACAGATATGATAGGATGGAGGGTTAAAAATGAAAATAACATTTCCACACATGGGTAATGCATATATAGCAGCTAAAGCATTATTTGAAGATCTGGGAAACGAGGTAGTATTACCACCTATATGCAGTAAGAGAACTTTAGAAATAGGAACTAAATATTCTCCAGAAACCATATGCTTACCATTAAAAATCAATATAGGAAACTATATTGAAAGTATAGAGAAAGGTGCAGACACGGTAGTTATTACAGGAAGTTGTGGACCTTGTAGATTTGGATTTTACCCCACTATGGAACAAGAAATATTAAAAGAACTGGGATATGATGCAAAGGTGATAACTTTTGAGCCGTTTAGAGAATCACCTAAAGATTTGATAAAAAGTATAGCTACAGCAACCAATACTAAGAATATATTTAAGATTATTAGAAGTGGTTATAGAGTTAAATCGGTGCTATATGAGTCAGATGATTTAATAGATTTTTCTAACAAAATAAGAGCAAGGGCTCTAAATAAAATTGAAGTAGATATAGTTATAGACAGATTTTATAAAGAGATAGAGAATGTACACGGGGTAGATGAAATATTAAAACTAATAAGAAAAAGTAAAGAAGATTTAAAAGATATAAAAATTGATAAAAACTTTAATCCATTAAAAATAGGGATAATAGGAGAAATATACACTGTTATAGAACCTTTTGTAAATTTAGAGATTGAAAAGAAACTCGGATATCTAGGCATTGAGGTGGAAAAAGCATGGACTCCTAGTAGGTGGGCAGAATTTCACTTATATTCACTTCCATTTGGGTCTAAAACACAAAAGCAAATATTTAAAGAAGCATCTCCTTATCTAGACACTTTAGTAGGAGGACATGGTAGAGAAACTATTGGAACTGCAA
Organism: Gottschalkia acidurici 9a; assembly: GCF_000299355.1. Lineage (NCBI taxonomy): Bacteria > Bacillati > Bacillota > Tissierellia > Tissierellales > Gottschalkiaceae > Gottschalkia > Gottschalkia acidurici. Next base: position 1,018,221 of record NC_018664.1, read on the forward strand.
TAATGTATGCTAAAGAGGGATATGATGGATTAGTTCAATTATTACCACTTGCATGTATGCCAGAAATAGTAGCGGAAAGTATATTACCTACTGTTCAAAAAGACTTAGATATACCTATTTTAACGCTAGTCATAGATGAAATGACAGGTGAAGCAGGGTACTTAACTAGGTTAGAAGCATTTACAGATTTACTTAAAAAAAGAAGGGATGAGAAAGAAAATGAAAAGTTATTACTTGGGAGTTGACGTAGGCTCAGTTAGCACAAACTTAATTCTTATAAATGAAAATAATGAAGTTATATATAAAAAGTATTTAAGAACTCAAGGAAAACCTATAGATGCTCTACAAACAGGAATGAAAGAGATAATTGATGATTTAGGAGAAATTGAAATAAAGGGCGTAGGAGCCACAGGAAGCGGTAGACATTTAGCAAGCATGATATTAGGTGCAGACATAGTAAAAAATGAAATTACAGCCCATGCAGTGTCTGCAATTGATAGTGTAGAAGATGTAAAGACTATACTGGAAATTGGAGGCCAAGATTCAAAGATAATAATTATTAAAGACGGTATAGTTACAGACTTTGCAATGAATACAGTTTGTGCTGCTGGAACTGGTTCGTTTCTAGATAGGCAAGCATCAAGACTAGGAGTAGATATAAGTGACTTTGGAAAATTAGCACTAATATCAGAAAATCCAGTAAGAATAGCAGGAAGATGTGCAGTATTTGCAGAATCAGATATGATACACAAACAACAACTAGGCCATAATCAACAAGATATAATAAGAGGTCTTTGTGAAGCTTTAGTTAGAAACTATTTAAGTAATGTAGGTAAAGGAAAAGAAATCTTAGATAAAGTAGCGTTCCAAGGAGGAGTAGCTGCTAATGAGGGAATAAAAAAAGCTTTTGAGGATGCATTAGGATTGGAAATTGTAGTGCCTAAGAATTTTGATGTAATGGGAGCGATAGGAGTTGCAATATTAGCCAAAGAAGAAGTAAAAGATAAAGGAAAAACTAATTTTAAAGGAATAAACATAGCCAATAATGAATATAAAGTAAAAGGTATAGATTGTGGTGACTGCGCAAATATATGTGAGGTCATAGAGATAGTAGAAGAAGATTGTATAATTGCTAGATATGGAGATAAGTGTGGAAAATGGACTAACGGGGTATCAAATAGAAAAAGAAATTTAGCCTAAATGAATAAATATGTAAAAAAGAGTCTCAATTGAGACTCTTTTATTATAAATCGTCTTCAGAATCATCAGCTATATCAGATGTATCTGATTCTTCAGATAAGGCAAAGTTTCTGTGACCATGTCTAGAACCACATCTTCTTTTGCTATCTCTTTCTCTTTCACGTTCTCTTTCACGTTCTCTTTCACATTCTCTTTCACGTTCTCTTTCTCTTTCGCACTCTTCCTCACGTTCTCTTTCACGTTCTCTTTCTCTTCTACATTCTTCTCTTTCTTGTTCTCTTTTACATTCTCTTATACTTTCCTCATCAATTTGATTTGGGAACAGTGTAGGGAATGACTCACATATAGGAGCAATTTCTGGAGAAAGTTCAGGGAAACCTGTAGATAAAACACAAAGTTGAACAGGAACTACTATTTTCTTTTCACAAGTAATACAGATAGAAATCATTAAGTTTACTCTTACATCTCCATCTCTATCTACACGTATATCTCTTCTTATATTATTAGTAGCTAATCTTGGTTCACAGTCTGCATTGCAAATTTCAGTAAATCTTGGTAAAAATGCTCCATCTTCAACTGAAGGAATACAAAGTTCGAAGAAATTAGTTAAAACTAGAGGATTTCTCATTGTTCCTATTGGAATAACTCCTCTTAGAGTAACATCACATCTCTTATCGCAGTCATCACAAACTTCAACGTCAATCTCAACTACAACATCTCCAGTAACAGTTAGTTTTTGTGTACCAAATATAGGAGTACCTTCACATCTATCATCACAGAATTGAGTATCCGCAAATACAAGCTTTTCACTACATAGTCCGTCTGGTCCTACAACTGTTACATCATCGCCCTTACAATCTTTGACAAACTGAGCACCTGAAAGTGTTGTATCCTGGCCTATCACTAGGTTCTTTGGATCGTCAATATTATTAGGGTTAAAAAACTTTTTACATCTTATATCTAATACTCTCACGATACGAGCATTTCTTCCAATATTAGGTGAAAAGTGTTGATCAGCAACAGTTCTAAGTCCTTGTAAGTTGAATAGTGCTGTATCATAAACTTTTTGAACATAAATTGGCTCAGCCTTAACTCTTCTTAAATTACCATCAAAACTACAGCCAGTATTAGCAGTACAGCAATTTCTAGGTAAACCTATCCCAATAGGTCTTTCTCTTCTGCCACAACCACTTCTTCTTCCACAGTTATCTCTTTTATCACGATCTTCTCTTCTTTCACAATCATCTTTTCTTCCACAACTCATAAATACATACCTCCTTTAAATTATGAATAGTAGTAATAAGTGAATAATAACTAACTACTCTTAATCTTAATATATTCTCAGTGAATAAAACTGTTACATAAGTACTTATAATTGTCATAATAGTAACTTAGCATAAATAATATTTAATAATGGAGGTGTATATATGTCGTTTTTAAATCTAGACAACTCATTGATTACGGATAGAACGGGAAGTATATATAATTTTCAACATACCGATAAAGGAATAGAAGTAGTAATCTATGATAGAACTAATGGTAAAGCTGCAAAAGAAACTGTTGTAGATAATAAAATATTAGAATATGATGTATCAATAAATGAAGAAGACATTATATATTTAGTTTGTCAAAAAGAAAATCTAAGTATTTCAATATATTCATTTAATGGTTATGATTGGACAGAAAGTGAGTTGATTGAAGAAACAAGGGGAAATATATATAATTTGAAAATACTGACGAATAACAATACACTACATATATTTTATCATGAACAGTCAATAGAAGATGAAAGAATACTAAATATATATCATCACTACTATGAAGATAATAAATGGAATACAACTACTATCGAGGGAATATATAAAAATAAAATAGTAAATCCATTTGAACTATTAATAGATGGTGAAAAAATAATATTAGTATATTATGATTTAGGAGATTATACGGAGGAGATATTTTTAAAAGTATTCGACATAAATCGAGGTGCATGGGAAGAATCTATCCATATTACAAATGATAATAGTTCAAAATTATATTTAGATATTCTGGAACTAAGAGGTTATCTACATATAACATATAGTGAATATGAAAATGAAAATCTAACTATAAAACATAAAAAGATAAAAGTACATCCAGATAAAATTGAAGAGGTGTCTTATAATGTATTATCTAACTTAGCTAACTGTACTTATCCTACTTTGATATATGAAAATGAGACACTTTGGAATGTATGGACAGAATATGATAATGTGATGAGTAGCTACTCTTTAGATGAAGGAGAGACTTGGAGTAATCCATATTTATGGAAAGAATCAAAAGAAGTAAACTTTGTTAGATATAAGTTTATTACTAATGAAGAAAAATTACGAAAAAACTATATCATGAATTATTCATTTGGAAGAACTTATCCAAACTTAACTTTCTTAGGGTTTGGAGAATTAGAAAAAGCAGTAGAAGAACCTAAAAAAAAAGAAGATTTTACTAGCCAAGAAGATCATATAGATGATTATATGGAAGATTATTATTTTAGAGAAGATTATCCACAAAAAAATTATGTAGAAGAGGATGTGAGTGAAATGAGTGTTTCTAGAGAATTAGAAAGTAGAATTATAGAACTAGAAAAAGTATTAGAAAGTATTGAAAGAAGAATAAGGAAACTAGAAAATAATACGGATGTTGCAGAAACAAAATATTTAGAAGAAAAGATTCATGAAATAGAAAAGTATATAAATAGGAGAAGAAATCCTTTTGGAACAAGAATTTGACAACAAAAAAAAGACTCAGCGGGAGTCTTTTTTTGTTTGCAGACTCACTCTCCAATGAGTCGCAAAATAAAACCGTTCAAAAGGGGTATTGGGAATAGAGATCTCATTTGAGGTTACCAGGGGGATAACCACAAACAAATTATAGCAAAAAGCGACACAGGATGCAAGCCTTTTATAGAAGTTTTTTTAAAAAGTTCTAAATATATTTAAAATATTAAAATAAAATATAAAAAACTACAGTTTATTTTGTAACTTTTATTAAAGTTGGATATAATCATTATAGTATAATAGTTGTATTAAGTCTAAGTTTCAATTTAGAAATTTAGAAATAGGAGTGATTTTTTGAAAGTATATTTAGACAATAGTGCTACTACAAAACCAAGAGATGAAGTAATAAATGAGATGATACTTATGCTAAAGGATGAATATGGAAACCCATCTTCACTTCACAGAATGGGACTTGAAGTAGAGAAGAAAATAGAAGCATCAAGAAAAATAATAGCTGACTTTTTAAAAGTAAGGAAAGAGGAAATAACTTTTACCTCAGGAGGAACAGAATCTAATAATATAGCAATTCAAAGTATAGTAAATAAATTTTCTAGAAATGGAAAACATATAATTACTACTAAAATAGAGCATCCATCCGTACTAAATGTGTTTAAACATTATCAGGAAAAAGGATATGATGTGACATACTTAGATGTCGACGAAAACGGTGTATTGAACTTAGAACAATTAGAAGAAAGTATAACGAATAAAACTATACTATTATCTGTTATGTCTGTAAATAATGAAATAGGAACTATACAACCAATTGAGAAAATAAGAAATATAATAAATTCTAAGAATAAAAATGTAAAATTACACGTAGACGGTGTACAAGCTTTTGGTAAAATAGATATAGACATAAATAAACTAGGAATAGATGCTTTTACATTTAGTGGACATAAAGTACATGGACCTAAAGGAATTGGTGGAATTTTTATAAAAAAAGGATTAAACTTAGAAAGTATAGCTTTTGGAGGAGAACAAGAAAAAGGTCTTAGATCAGGGACAGAAAATGTACCAGGTATAATAGGATTAGGAAAAGCAGTAGAAATATTAGAAAAAAACTTTAAACAAGAGAAAGAAAAAATATTAGAGCTTAAAAACTATTTTTATGAGAAGGTTAAGGGTAATATAGAAAATATAAAAATAAATAGTTTTTTAGACGACTTAGGAACACCACATATTATTAATATCTCATTTATTGGAGTAAGAGGTGAAGTTTTAATTCACTACTTAGAAGATAGTGGTATCTACGTATCAACGTCCTCAGCATGCTCTTCTAAAGGAAAAGGAAAGAGCCATGTATTAGTAGCTATAGGATTAAGTAATAAAGAAATAGATGGTGCAGTAAGATTTAGTTTCTCATATAACAATACTTTTGAAGAACTAGATTATGTGGTAGAAAAATTAAAATATGCGGTAGAAGATATAAGAAAAATTACTATGAGGTGATAAAATGGAAAGAGTTATAAGTGTTAGTTTTGGAGAAATTGCGTTAAAAGGATTAAACAAGTCATATTTTGAAGATAAATTAATAAAAAACATAAGAAGTGTAATAAAAGACTTAGGCGAGTCTAAAATATATAAAGAGCAAGGTAAAGTATATATAGAAATAGCTGAAAGCTCTATGGAAAATGCAATGAATAGAATAAAAAAGGTATTTGGTATAGTTTATGTAAGTCCATGTCTTAGAATAGAAAAGAATGAGGATATGGAAGAGGTTAAAAAATATGCTATATTAGCATTAAAAGAAGCCTTAGAAGAAAGTAAAAATAGAACTTATAAAGTTGAAACTAAAAGAGCGGACAAAAACTTCCCTATGAAATCACCAGAGATATCTAGAGAAATAGGTGGATACCTTTTAGAAAATGTTGAGGATGTAACTGTAGATGTTCATAAACCAGATATAGTTTTAAATATAGATATAAGAAAGAAATGCTATATATATACCAGAAAAATAAAAGCATACGGTGGATTACCAATAGGAACTAATGGCAGAGGTTTATTACTTCTATCTGGGGGTATAGATAGTCCTGTAGCTGGCTTTATGATGGCAAAAAGAGGACTAGGAATAGATGCAGTACATTTCCATAGTTATCCGTTTACAAGCGAGAGATCAGAGGAAAAGGTTAAAGACTTAGCAGGTATATTATCAAGATATTGTGGAAATATAACTGTTTATAGTGTTAATTTATTAAATATTCAAAAGGAAATTAATAAAAATTGTCCAGAAAAAGAAATGACTTTAATTTCGAGAAGATTTATGATGAGAATAGCAGAGTCTATAGCTAAGAAAAATGGACTAGATGCGCTAATAACTGGAGAGAGTCTCGGTCAGGTAGCCAGTCAAACTATAAAAGGCTTAACTGTTACAAATTCATCAGTAGAAATTCCAGTATTTAGACCATTAATAGGAATGGATAAAGTAGATATAACTGAAATAGCACAAGATATAGAAACATTTGAAACTTCTATACAACCTTTTGAAGACTGCTGTACAGTATTCTTACCAAAGCATCCGGTAACAAGACCAGAAGTAGAAGATATAGAAAAATCAGAAGAAGCTTTAAACACAGAAGAATTGATAAATGATGCAATAGAAAATATGGAGATTTACAATATAAAACAATAGCACTATGAAGTAACAATACCCTAAATTAAGGACTAAAATAGATAAGGATTAACTATTATTTAGAAGGGGGAAGAGATAAATGAAAAAAATTTCAATACCATTGATAATTATATTGGCAATTGTTCTGTTATGTGGTGGAGTATTAGCATCAAGCTATAATAACTTAGTACAATTAGATGAAACTACTAGCGCTCAATGGGCACAAGTAGAAAACCAACTAAAAAGAAGAGCGGATTTAATTCCGAATTTAGTAAACACAGTTAAAGGATTTGCACAACAAGAGAAAGATGTATTAATAGGAGTTACTGAAGCAAGAAGCGGATTAGAAAAAGCTAAAACACCAGGTGAAATGGCTCAAGCTAATGATCAACTTAATACAGCATTATCTAGATTAAATGTAGTAGTTGAAAGATATCCAGAGCTAAAATCTGACCAAAACTTTATTAGACTTCAAGATGAGTTAGCTGGAACAGAGAATAGAATTACGGTTGCAAGACAAGATTATAATAGTTCTGTAAAAGAATTTAATACGAAAATTAAAAGCTTTCCAACGCGTATAATTGCAGGTATGTTTGGATTTGAAGAAGCAGAATACTTTGAAGTACAGGAAAAAGATAAAGAGACACCAAAAGTAGAATTTTAAGGGTGTGTAATTAAATGAAAATAAAAAATTCAAGATTATTAAATATATTTTTAATAACCTTAGTACTCTTAAGTGTTGTGACTTTAGCATATGGAGAAGATTTAAAGCTACCAAAGCGAAGCTATGACTTTTATGTATATGATGAAGTAGGAGTCATAAGTAAAGATACAGAAAAGCACATAGTAAGTGTAAATAAAGAGTTATATGATAAAACCGGGGCACAGGTCGTGGTCGCTGTGGTCAACTCTCTGCAAGATAGATCTAAAGAAGAATATGCGACAGAACTTTTTAGAAAATGGAAAATAGGTAGTAAGGAAAAAAATAATGGTATTCTTCTTTTAATAGCTCCTAATGAGAGAGAGTTAAAAATAGAAGTTGGATATGGACTTGAAGGAGCTATAACTGACGGTAGAGCGGGTGAAATAAGAGATAAATATATTACTCCGTACTTTAAGTCAGAGGATTATGATGAAGGAATACTAAATGGTTTCAATGCAATACTAGGATATATTACTAATGAGTATGAAATATCTATAGAAGGTGTAGAGCCACAAGAAATGCCAAATCAAAGTAGAACCATGCCAAATATATTTATAATAATTCCAATATTTATATTTCTTATAATTGATTTTACTCTATTTAGAGGAACGCTTACAATTATGATTTTAAGAGTAATATTTAGTGGGAATGGTAGAGGTGGAGGCTTTGGAGGCGGTGGTTTCGGAGGTGGCTCTGGTGGTAGCCGCGGAGGCGGAGGATCTTCAGGTGGAGGTGGAGCCGGCGGAAGCTGGTAAACTTATAAAAGTCGTTATCTAAAAGTTGATAACGACTTTTATGTCCTGTATAGGAATAGAAAAAATGGAAATGAATACATTGTAGAGGGAGGGGTATGAATGAAAAAAAGAGTATTCTTACTACTAACATCACTAATTTTATTGTTAGCTGGATGTACTAGTGAAAAGTCTTCTAATGATATAGAGAATGAAAATATTAAAAATGATAAAATTAAGGTAACGGCAAGCACATATCCAATGTATTATGTAGCTAATGAAATAGGAAAAGATAAAATAGACTTAAATCTATTAGTTCCTGCAGGGGTAGACCCTCATGAATATGAAGTTTCTCTTAAAGAAATAAAAGACTTAGAACAAATAGACTTATTTATATATAATGGATCAGGAATGGAAAGCTGGGGAGAAAAAATATCAAATAATCTAAAAAATAAAGATAAAGATATAATAAATGGAAGTGACTATGTAGAGCTTTTAAATATAGAGGAAAGTGAAGAGCATGAAGAACATGAACATGATCATGGAGAAAAAGATCCTCATATATGGCTAAATCCATTGAATCTAGATAAAATAGGGAAAAAAGTAAAGGAAGAATTAATAAAACTAGATAAAGAAAATCAAGAAGTTTACGAAAAAAACTACTTAGAATTATCAGAAAAATTGAAAAGCTTAGATAATAAATATACGGAGACATTAAAGAACAAAAAGGATAATACTATACTAGTTTCACACGAAGCCTTTGGATACTTAGCTAATAGATATGGATTAGAACAAATAGCTGTTACAGGAATAACACCTAACTCAGAACCAAGCCCTAAAACTTTAGCAAAGTTAATAAATGTATCTAAAGAAAAAAATATAAAATATATATTCTTTGAAGTTCTTACAAGCCCTAAATCAGTTGAAATGTTAGCAAAAGAAGCTAAGTTAGAAGTGCTTGTACTAAATCCAATAGGTGGAGTTACTAAGGAACAATTTGATAAAGGTATAGACTATGTAGATTTGATGGAGGAAAACTTAGCAAATCTAAAGAAAGCATTGGTGGATTAGAATGTCTGAGGTTGTAGTAAAAGTTAAGAATCTAAAATTTGGTTATGGTAAAAACGATATACTAAAAGATATAAGTTTAGAGATAAACGAAGGTGAATATGTAGGAATAATAGGCGGTAATGGATCGGGAAAAAGCACTCTTTTAAAATTACTAATAGGTGTAATGCAACCTAATAGCGGAACAATAAGCATATCTAAAAAAAATATAGGATACCTATCTCAACAAGTTAGAAACTTCAATACAGAGTTTCCAGCAACAGTAGAAGAAGTTATAGCTGCTAATTTATACTCTAAAATGGGATTTTTAAAAATATTAAATAAGAATCATAAAAAGAAGATAGATGAGGTTCTGAAAATTGTAAATATGCAGGGCTATAAAGATAAGTTAATAGGAAAGCTATCTGGGGGACAACAACAAAGAGTATTTATAGCAAAACTTTTAGTAAATGAACCTGATATTATATTTATGGATGAACCTATTGTAGGGTTAGATGATGAATCTATAAAAAGTTTTTATTCACTTATGAATAAGTTGAATAAAGAGTTAAGACTAACTATAGTTATGATTACACATGATGTAAGAGGAGTAGAGAAAAGTCTCGATAAAATATTCTGTATAGAGGATGGAAAGATACAGAACAAAAAATTAAAAATACGAGCACAAGTGCAAGTACAAATATAAATACAAGCCAAAGTATTAACTTCGAAAGAACATAGATCAAGAATAGCGTATAAGGTAGATTAAAGGGGGTTATTATGGATATTTTACAATATGACTTTATGCAGAGAGCATTAATAATAGGAATAATAGTATCTTTGAATTGTTCTACTATAGGGCTATTTTTAGTCTTAAGAAGATTCTCTATGGTAGGAGATACAATATCACATGTGGCACTAGCAGGAGTTGCACTAGGAATGGTCATGGGAGTATACCCTATATATACAGCTATAATAGTTTCTATATTAGCATCGCTTGGAATAGAAAAGCTAAGAAAAGCTTATGCTAAATATTCTGAACTTGCTTTATCTATAGTTCTTGCAGGTGGGATCGGTATAGCCAGTTTACTAATAAGTTTAGACAAAGGAAATACTAATGGAATTATGGGGTATTTATTTGGCAGTATAGCACTAGTTACGGACAAAGACTTGTATACTATAACTCTACTTGGAAGTATAATCTTAATTTCTATTATATTTCTATACAGGGGTCTCTTCTCTATAACATTTGATGAAGAAAGTGCAAGATTTTCTGGTATAAAAGTAAAGGCGATAAATATATACTTTTCAATTCTTGTTGCATTAACTATTACACTATCAATGAGAATAGTAGGAATACTTCTAGTATCATCTCTTATGACACTACCAGTCGCAGCAAGTTTACAAATATCTAAAAGCTTTAAAAGTGCTTTAATATATTCAAATCTTTTTGGACTCATATCTGTAATACTTGGACTTTTTATTTCATTTTATCTAGATTTAGCCCCTGGAGGAAGCATAGTTATAGTATCACTAATTTTACTTATAACTACTATTGTCATGAAAAGAATAGTGAGCTTGGTTAGAATATAGATATTTACATATTCACAAAAGATATTGTTAAATTCTACTTTATAAATAAGTTGATTAAAAGATTTGGATTTACAGTAGAACACTTCTTCGTGGAAAACATAAAAAGAGGTGTTCTTTTTGATGTTTTAAAAAGGTCTTTAACTTGAGTTAAATTCTAATGGTACCTAATGAAACTAGAGATTCTTTGATATAGATATGATAAAAGGAAATATATACTATGGTTTTTAGAATTTTAATAGGAATTTTATTTTTAAATACTATTATATAATAAAACTTTCAAATACACTCTCAATACTAAATAGTACTAGCATTAAAAAGTACAACTGATGTTATTGAGAATAAGGTTATGAAAAAGGGTATACTAAAGATGATTGAAAGTGTTTATCTGATGAAAAGTTATTAACTCCTACAATGAATGCTAAAGGAATATTTCCATCAATAGTAAAAAGAATAATAAGAGTTGTAGAGGAAACTGATGGTATAGGTAAATAATTAGTGACAATATTCTAAATATTCAAAAAATGTTTAGGAATAAGACAAAAACCATAAATTCACTTATAAAACTATTATTAATGTTAATAGTGAGAGTTATGTTAGCCTTTGTAGCAGCTGGCATGATGGGTGGATACTATCAGTTAGGGACAGTAGAGGATGACAATATCTAGTCAACCTCTTTTTTATACTTATTGCTTCCTTATTATATGTAAGAAATTTTAATGTTTTATTTTAAAGAAAATTGTAGAAACGGGTTGACTTTTTTATAAGTATTTTAATATAATAATCATGAGTTTAGTAATGATAAACCGGAAGTTTAATATAATGACAACAAATGGGGAGGATTTTTTGTGAGAATCGGAGAGAAAATTAGGCGTCTAAGAGTGAAACACTCACTGACCCAGGAAGAACTTGCGAATAGGTGTGAACTTACTAAAGGATTCATATCGCAAGTAGAGAGAGACTTAACATCTCCATCTATAGCAACACTTGTGGATATTTTGGACGGATTAGGAACAAATCTAAAAGATTTTTTCAATGAAATACAAGAAGAAAAAATTGTCTTTGTTAAAGATGATGTTTTTGAAACGGAAAATGAAGAGCTAAAATATGTACTACAGTGGTTAATACCAAATGCCCAAAAAAATCAGATGGAACCTATAATGATAGAACTAGATGGAGGGGGGAAATCAAAAGAAGATTATCCTCATGAGGGGGAAGAATTCGGATATGTTTTAAGCGGAAACATATATCTATATATAGGAAGTCAGAGATACAAGGTAAAGAAAGGTGAAAGTTTTTACTTTAAAGCTCATGCGAATCACTATATAGAAAATGCAGGAAAAGCAAAGGCAAAAGTATTGTGGGTGAGTACACCACCTAGTTTCTAAAAGGCAAGGAGGATTTAAATGGAAGAAAACTTAATCATAGACCTGAAAAATATTTCAAAGTCGTTTGGAAATATGGAAGTTATAGAAAATCTTAATCTTTATGTAAGAGAAAATGAATTTTTAACTATTTTAGGTCCTAGTGGGTGCGGAAAGACTGTAACTCTTAGAATGATAGGAGGGTTCGAATATCCTACTAGTGGAGAAATAATAATTGAAGGTAAAGACATGAAAGATGTACCTCCATATAAGAGAAAAATAAATACTATATTTCAAAAATATGCTTTGTTTCCACATATGAATGTTTTTGAAAATATAGCGTTTGGATTAAGAATAAAGAAAGTACAAGAAAAAGAAATAAAAGAAAAAGTAAAGAAGATGTTAAAACTAGTAAACTTAGAAGGTTATGAAGATAGAGCTGTTACATCTTTAAGTGGAGGTCAGCAACAAAGAATAGCAATAGCTAGAGCTTTAGTAAATGAACCAAAAGTGTTACTTTTAGACGAACCATTAGCAGCACTAGATTTAAAGCTGAGAAAAGAGATGCAAATTGAACTAAAAGAAATGCAAAAAAGGCTAGGTATAACATTTATATATGTAACACATGATCAAGAGGAAGCACTAACTATGTCAGATACTATAGTTGTAATGAATAAAGGAAAAATACAACAGGTAGGAACTCCAGTTGATATATACAATGAACCTAAAAATGCTTTTGTAGCTAAATTTATAGGTGAGAGCAATATTATAGATGGCGTAATGATAAAAGATTTTCTAGTAAAGTTTGCTGATACTGAATTTAAATGTGTAGATAGCGGATTCGGTGGTAATGAAAATATAGATATAGTTATAAGACCAGAAGATATAAAAATAGTAGAAAAAGAACAAGGTATGCTAACAGGAACAGTAGAAACAGTGACATTCAAGGGAGTACATTATGAAATGATGGTTAGAGATAGAGAAACCCAATGGAAAATCCATAGTACGGATATGGAAGAAGTAGGAAAAACTATAGGCATGAATTTTTCGCCAGAAAGTATTCATGTAATGAAGAAGGTTAATGTAGAATGAAAAAAAGAGTTTTATAGCGTATCCATATATAGTATGGATGCTAATATTTATAATAGTTCCACTTTTGTTAGTATTACTTTTCAGCTTAACAGATGAAAGTGCACTTGAGGCTGGAAAAATAAAGATTACATTAGATAATTTTAAAAGATTTTATGATCCACTATATTTAAATATACTTAAGCGCTCAGTTATATTAGCTGTAGTGTCAACTGTGGCATGTTTAATACTAGGATATCCTATGGCTCTTATTCTATCTAGACAAGAGCCCAGAGTAAGAAATATACTATCACTGTTATTTATTTTACCAATGTGGATAAACTTCTTATTAAGAACATATGCATGGATGACTCTCTTAAGTAAAAATGGAATTATAAATAGCTTTTTATCCTTTATAGGGCTACCTACATTAAATTTAATGTATAACGATGGAGCAGTGCTATTAGGTATGATATATAACTTCTTACCATTTATGATACTGCCAATATATTCAGTATTAATAAAACTAGACGACAGTTTAATAGAAGCATCTTATGACCTAGGTGGGAATAAAGCAAATACGTTCAGAAAAGTAATTTTCCCATTAAGTTTACCTGGAGTTATAACAGGAATTACCATGGTATTCATGCCAGCAGTAAGTACATTTGTAATCTCTAAACTTCTTGGTGGAGGAAAATATGTACTTATAGGAAATCTTGTAGAAAGACAGTTCCTAGCTGCGGATGATTGGCACTTTGGGTCTGCTATATCTATTGTCATGATGGTGATGATACTTATAGCTATGGGTATAACGGCTAAGTATGACAATGATAGAGAAGGAGATGGTGGACTATGGTAGGAAAAAAAAGATTAGAAAAGATATATACAGCCATAATCTTCATATTTCTATATGCACCCATAGTAGTGCTAATGATATACTCGTTTAACGAATCCAAGTCCAGAGGAAATTGGGGAGGATTTACGTTAAAGTGGTATAAAGACTTGCTTCAAAATAGAGAGATAATGACATCACTGTACTATACATTACTGATAGCAGGATTATCGTCAATAATATCTACAATAATAGGTACATTAGCAGCAATAGGAATATATGATATGAAATCAATAAATAAAAAGATAGCACTTAATATAAATTACTTGCCGATATTAAACCCTGATATAGTAACAGGGGTAGCACTTATGACATTGTTTATGTTTGTGAAAATGGAGCTCGGCTTTTTAAGTTTGCTTTTAGCTCATGTGACATTCTGTATACCATATGTAATACTTTCAGTATTACCTAAGTTGAGACAACTAAATAAGCATCTAACAGAGGCAGCTATGGATTTAGGAGCAAAGCCACTTTATGCTTTTAGAAAAGTAATACTTCCAGAAATAATGCCAGGAATAATAACTGGTGCACTTATGGCGTTTACACTTTCCATAGATGACTTTGTTATTAGCTTCTTTACTACTGGCAATGGAGTTTCAAACTTATCAATAACTATATATTCAATGGCAAGAAGAGGTATAAATCCGATGATAAATGCACTATCAACATTAATGTTTTTAGCTGTATTAGGATTATTATTAATAATAAACTTTAGAACGACAAAAGATAAAAAAGAGAGAATATAAACAGAGAAGGGATGATAATTAAGCATGAAAAGAAGTTTTAAAAGTATTTTGGCAATAATATTAGTAATACTAACTGGAATAGCGACAGTAGGATGTGGAGAAGAAAAGACTACTTTAAATGTATATAACTGGGGAGACTATATAGACCCAGAAGTATTGAAAGACTTTGAAAAAGAAACAGGAATAAAAGTTATTTACGATAGATTTGATACAAATGAAGATATGTATATAAAAGTTAAAAAGGGTGTAAATTATGACGTGCTTTTTCCATCTGATTATATGATAGATAAAATGATTAAAGAAGATTTATTAGAGAAAATAGACTTTAATAATGTTCCAAATTATAAATATATAGATGAAAGATTTAAAAATCTAGCATTTGATCCTAAAAACGAATATTCAGTACCTTACATGTGGGGAACTGTAGGGATACTTTATAATAAAAATATGGTAAAAGAGCCTGTAGATAGTTGGGATATACTATGGGATGAAAAATATAAAGAGCAAATACTTATGTTAAACTCTCAAAGAGACTCTCTAGGAGTTGCTCTAAAAAAACTAGGATATTCAATGAATTCTACTAATGATAAAGAACTTGAAGAAGCAAAACAAGAACTTGTAAAGCAAAAGCCTTTAGTATATTCATATGTTGGAGATGAATTAAAAGACATGATGATAAATGAAGAAGCTGCTATGTCGGTAGTTTGGTCTGGTGATGCTGGGTATACTATGACAGAAAACTCAAACTTAGCCTATGCTATACCAAAAGAAGGTTCAAACTATTGGTTCGATAATATAGTAATACCTAAGACAGTAAAACATAAAAAAGAAGCGGAAATGTTCATTGACTTCTTATGTAGACCAGAGGTAGCAAAAAGAAATGCAGAATATATAGGATATGCAACTCCAAATACAGAAGCAGTTAAGAAACTACCTAAAGAAGTGATAGAAAATAAAGCGCTGTATCCAAATGGAGAAGACTTAAATAATCTAGAAGTGTTTATAGACTTAGATGATTATGTGAAAAATTATGAAAGAATCTGGACAGAAGTAGTTGCAGAATAATATATAAATTTTAAATTCTACAAATAACTAGTAACTTTTAAATTGTATGATATTATATAATTATACCAAATAAAAGGCTACTAGTTATTTTTTATTTCACTTTATAACTATGTTTAGTTATATTTACAAAACTTAAAGTATAGCTATAATAAAGGTTTGAAATTTACTATTAGTCAAGAATACAAAAAAATAAGGGGGAGTATTAAATATGTTAAATGCTAAAGCTTTAAAGAAAACAGTAGATTATAGAGAAATGATAGATGTTCTTATGAGTGACAAGGTATTTGCAGATAAGGTACTCAACAATGGGAATGTAGTAAATGTACTAACTAGAAAAACATATAAAGCTGATATAGCCATAAAAGGAGAATACATACTCTTAGTAGGAGATTGTAAAGAACTTATAGGTCCGGAGACAGAAGTTGTTGATGTGTCTGGAAAATATATATCACCAGGATTTATAGATTCACATATGCATTTTGAAAGTAGTATGCTTACGATAACAGAGTTTTCAAGGTTATCTATACCATCAGGCACTACTACACTCATAGGAGATCCACATGAGATTGGAAATGTATTAGGGGCAATAGGAATGAAAGCTATGGCAGATGAGGCAAGCGTTGTTCCAAACCATGTTCATTTACCAGTACCAGCACTAACACCAGATTGTCCTGCACTTGAAACAGCGGGAGTAGATGTAACTTCAAATGATATGGATGATCTACTAAACTATCCAAATGTAATAGGTATTGGAGAGTTCCAAGGATTTAGTAATGCTAAACATGTATATAGAAATACTCCAGAAATAGTAAGTGACTTAGTAGCATCATCAGTATATGCTTCAAGTATAGGAAAAATAGTAGATGGTAATGCACCAGAATTGTTTGGAAGAGAATTAGCAGCTCATATAGTAGCTTGTGCTGGAGAGTGCTCTGATCATGAAACTACTACTAAAGCGGAAGCTATGGAAAAGTTAGATCAAGGTGTATATTTATTTATGAGAGAAGGTTCTACTCAAAGAAACATGGCGGAATGTATAAGAGCTGTAACAGAAGAAGGATATGACTCAAGAAGATGTATACTAGCAACAGATGATATGGTTGCATCGGACTTAGAAACAAAAGGACATATGGACGACATAGTACAAAGAACAATAAAAGAAGGTGTAGATCCTATAGAAGCTATACAAATGGCTACTATAAATGCAGCTACTTACTTTGGATTTAAAGATAGAGGAGTATTAGCACCAGCAAAGCTTGCAGATATAGCTGTAATAAATGACTTGAATGAAATGACAATAGATTCTGTTTATTTGGGAGGAAAACTAGTAGCTAAGGATGGTAAACTTCTTATAGATCTACCTAAATATACTTATCCAGACTCAGTTAAAAACTCTGTTAAGAGAGGCCCTGTGAGCTTGGATGAAATAACTATAAAGTCGGATAAGAATAGAGTAACAGCAAGATGTATAGAATGTATTCCTGACGAAAATTTAACTGGAGGAATAGAAGTAGAACTTAAAGTAGAGAACGGAATAGTTGTAGGAGATTTAAGCAAAGATGTAAATCCGATAGTATGTATAGAAAGACATGGTAGAACTAAAGGTAATGTAGGAAAAACATTTGTAACTGGGATAGGACTTAAATCAGGAGCTATTGCAGAATCAGTAAGTCACGATACTCATAATATAATAGCTACAGGATCTAATCATGAAGATATAGTTGTAGCAATAAATAGAGTTATAGAAATGGGTGGAGGACTCGCATTAGCTAAGGATGGAAAAGTAATAGATGAACTAGCATTACCAGTTGGAGGGCTTATAACAGATGAACTTGACGGACATGAAGTAAGTGCTAAGATATCTCAACTTGAAAAATTAGCTAAAGAAGACTTAGGAGTTAAAATACACGGGCCATTTATGCATCTATCATTCTTATCGTTGTCAACAAGTCCAAAGTGGAAAATTACTGATAAAGGATTAGTAGATGTAAATAACTTTGAAATATTATCTCCAATAGTAGAAAAGTAAAATAAGAAAACCTCTTAATATTATACTTAATATTAAGAGGTTCTTTATTTTAGAAAAACATATTTCTTTGTATAACCATACCACCATGTTGTTTGAATATAGCATATAGAATAATAATAGCAAAGAAAATTATCCAAGTAACTAAACTTATAGAAGTTTTATTAGATATTAAGTGTACACCGAAAACTACAAAGATTAAAGGCCATAAGTCCGAAATAGCTCCCCATACTGAAAAATTTAAAAGATTTAGATTATTTAATAGTAAGAAAGCTCCTATAAAAATAAAAAACACACCTAAAAACAAGCTATTTTTCTTCACTATTCTTTTCCTCCTTTGGCTATAATATATACCCCAACTAATATAAGAACTATAGAGTATATGAATACATCATCAATATTAAACAGTTTTTTTAGAGTAAGAATAACTCCAATACATATTAGTGCACCGCCTAATATAATTTTGGTTTTTTTATTGTTAAGATTTAAAGTATTATTAAATCCACTATTAAAATCAAAGCCCTGCTCTTGATGATATCCTAATGGTGCCTGAGGAATTAATACTAAACATAATATATATAGTAAAAAACCAAAACCACCAGAAACAAATGTCATTAAGGCCCATAAAACTCTCACAATATCAGAACTTATATCTAAATATTCACCAAGTCCGCCACATACTCCACCAATTACTCTATTAGTATTAGAACGATAAATTTGCTTATTCAATACAAGACCTCCTTTTCATCACTATAGTAGTAAGACGTATAAAAAGATAAAAATACTTCAAAGTACATATAAATAACATAATTATAATAATAGTATGGTATAGGAAATAATAGGAATAATATAAAGGTAATATAAATGCTATTATATGAAATATAGGTTTTTTAGTTGAATATTGCTTAACTATAATGTAATATATTTTATCATAAGAAAAGTGGTATAATAGAGTGTGATGAAAATAAACTTTTTAGCTTGGTGGTGATAATATGTTTAATGTGCTATCTTTAATATTCAGGTATGTTTTTATACTACTTATATACCTTTTTATGCTTGGAATTATTAGACTTATTTACTTAGATATTAAAAGTATGTACTCTCTGGAAGGTGATGGAACTAGCTATCTTAAGCTTATAAACAGAAAAGAAACAATTCCTTATAAAGTAAAAGAAGAGTATGTTTTATGTCAAGAAGTAAGCATAGGAAGAGGAAATCAAAATGATATAGTTCTTAGAGATCCTTATATATCAAAGGAACATGCCAGAATTATATTAGACGAAAATGAATATTTTTTAGAAGATTTAAATAGTGCCAATGGTACATATCTAAATAATGAAAAAGTATTAGATGTGATAAGGTTAAAAAATGGAGATAGAATTAAATTAGGACAAATAGAATTTCTATTTGTATATAGAGACTAAGGAGTGTGTTATGTATGATAGGAAAATTAGCAACAAGAACACCACAAGGTCTACTAGTAATAATCAATACATTAGCACTAATATTACTATTATTTTATAAGGAAACAGTAGAACAAAACTTAATAATATCTATAGTAATATTTATGATTATTATGTATGCATCTAATTTTATACTGCATAAAGTTTCAGATGGTGATAATTATCTTTTCTTGATAACATCAATGCTTTCAAGTATTGGTATTATAATGATATATAGAATAAATCCAGCTCGTGGAATTAGACAAATATTTTTATTTGGAATAAGTATAGCTGCATTTTATATTACTTATTTTATTTTTAAAAAGATAAAAAAATGGGATAGGTATATTAAATTCTATATAATATCTTCTTTGTTGTTATATTTAAGTACACTTATATTTGGAACACGAACAGGTGGAGCCCTTAACTGGTTATCTATTGGTGGCTTTGTTTTTCAACCATTAGAGCTTACTAAAATACTTTATATTTTCTTTATAGCATCTTACTATCATCATAGAGAAGAATATATTAAAAAGTATGGAAGTAAAACTACCCTGATCTTTATGGCTATAGCATATGCATATATAGGTTTTTTATTTTTACAGAGAGAATTAGGTATAGCGTTACTATTCTTTTTAGTATTTAATGCACTGTTTTATGTTTATGAAGAAGATAGAAAGCTAATTTTGATTAATTTAGTAGGGGCAATATTTATGGCGGTAATAGGCTATATGTTTTTTAGTCACGTTAGATTGAGAGTAGATATATGGATAAATCCTTGGAAAGATATAGCTGATAGAGGATATCAAATTACTCAATCATTATTTGCCATTGCATCAGGTGGATTTTTCGGGACAGGAATAGGTTTAGGACATCCAGAGTTTATACCAGAAGTTCATACTGACTTTATATTCTCAGCAATATGCGAAGAAATGGGTGTATTTGCGGGAATAGCTATAATCATGCTATTTATGATAATTGTATATAGAGGAATAAAAATAACTCTTCAACAAGAAAATAAATTTTATAGGATTATGTCACTGGGAATTACCGCTACTATAGGTTTTCAAGCGTTTATAATTTTAGGCGGAGTTGTAAAAATGATCCCATTAACAGGTATAACACTTCCATTTATAAGTTATGGGGGAAGTTCTTTAGTGTCAAGTTTCATCTCACTAGCAATACTGCAGGTGGCTTCTGAAGATATTGAATTAGAACAGGAGGATGAACATGAACATAGAGTCCAAAAGAATAATTAGAGTATTAGTTTTATTAAGTGGTTTGTTTATAAGTTTAATAGTATATTTAAGTTACTTTCAGCTAGTGAAAGCAGAAAAAGTACAGGAACATTCATACAATAAAAGAAAATGGCTAGGTGAAGAAAAGATAGTAAGAGGAACAATATCAGATAGAAATGATACAGTGTTAGCATATAGTCAGAAAGAGGGAGATACTCAAGTAAGACATTATAACTATGGTTCGTTGTATGGACATGTAATTGGATATAGTTATAGAGAATATGGAAAAGCTGGATTAGAGTCTACTTATAATGAAGAATTACTTGACTTAAGAGATACAAATCCAATAGAAGAATTAAAAGACATTATAAAAAGTGGTAAAGAAAAGCACGGAAACAATTTAGTCTTAACTATAGATAATAGACTACAAAAAAAAGCATATGATTTATTAGGTGGAAAAAAAGGTTCTATAGTTCTTATGAATCCTAAGACTGGAGAAATCTATGCTATGGCAAGTAATCCAGTATTTAATCCATCTAGTTTAAGAGAAGATTGGAAAAACATTGTAGAAAGTGAAGATGGATATCTTCTAAATAGATCAACTATGGGACTGTATGCCCCAGGATCTATATTTAAAGTTATAACTGCAACAGCAGCTTTAGAGAATCCAGGAATAAACACAAACTATGACTGTAAAGGATCTGTTAAAATAAATGGATATACGCTGAACGACTATGATAAGACAGCTCATGGTAGACTAGATTTAGAAGGTGCTTTAGTAAAATCATGTAATGTTGCGTTTGGACAGATGGGAGTTCAGTTAGGAAAAGAAAAACTAAGAGAAGTATCTGAAAAATATATGTTAAATAAAGAAATACCATTTGATCTAAAAGTGTCTAACTCAGTATTTTCAAAAAAGAGAATGGATGATACAGAATTGGGTGTGACAGCAATAGGACAAGGGAAAACATTAGTTACACCTCTAAATATGGCTATGGTTGCATCAGCAATAGCTAATAATGGAGAAATGGTTAAACCTATTTTAGTAAAGCAAGTTGAATCACCAGAAGGAAAAATATTAACAGAAAACTATACAAAAACACTTTCAACAGTTACTACACCTGAAGTATCTCAACAATTAAAAGATATGATGGTTAAGGTAGTAAGTAGTGGTACTGGTAAAAATGCTAGTATAAGAAATGTGAAAGTTGCAGGTAAGACTGGTACAGCTGAAAATGAAACAGATAAATCACATGCATGGTTTATAGGATTTGCTCCAGCAGATGATCCCGAGTTAGCTATTTCAGTTGTATTGGAGAATAGTGGCAGTACTGGAGGAAGTGCAGCAGCACCTATAGCTAGAGATCTCTTCATAGAAGCACTAAATACATTAAAATAGAATAAATTATAATAGTATTTAAAAAAGGTTATCTTGAAGGCTGATATTATCATCAGTTTTTAACAGATAACCTTTTTATTTTTAAAATTTAAAAATTAGTAGCAAAAAAGAAATTTAATAATATATTAGTATTATCCAGTTGATAGGGGGTGTTATGTTGTCTTTTTCAGATAGGGAGTTATTTGCTAGAGTTATACAATGTGAAGCTGGAGGAGAAGGAGAAACTGGGATGAAGGCAGTAGCAACTGTAATAATGAACAGGGTACATGTACCAGATGGAGAATATCAAAGGGTTAACCAGGGGAGCTTAAGAAGAGTAATTACTCAAGAAGGACAATTTGACTGTGTTAGAACTACCATACGAGGAGTAGCTAACCCACAAACTATTTGGGCAATGCGTCCAACTGATTTACACTATCAGATAGCAGATTGGGCATTAGCTGGAAATAAGTTATGGAATATAGGAAGATGTTTATGGTATATGAATCCTTTTGTACCTACATGCCCACCAGTATTTCCGTATAATGGAAGTGGTCAGTTTAACTCAAGGATAATACAACATTGTTTTTATGATCCAACAGAACTATATAGTAGTACTTAAAGAAAGCCAAAAATAAGGAGGTAAAAATTAAATGAATTTTGAAGATTTTTATATTGAGCCATTATATTATGATTTTGAAGGGATGATGCAACCAACGGTACCAATGCCGCCATCTATGCCGATGCCACCACCGTCATCGCCATCAAGACCATATAGACCTGGTAGACCTGTTGAGCCTTTTCAACCACCTATGCAGCCTTTTCAGCCACCTATGCAACCTTTTCAACCACCTATGCAGCCTGTTCAACCAATTGAGCCAGAAGAACCACCGGTTGTAAGGAGTAGGGACTATATACAGGGGTACTTAAGATCTATCATAGGTAGATACGTAAAAGTAGAGTTTATTCTGGGAACTAATATGCTTATGGATAGAGAAGGAACGTTACTAGAGGTAGGCATAGATCACATAGTATTAAGAGAACCAGAGACAGATGATCATGTAGTCGCAGACTTATATTCAATAAAGTTTGTAAGAGTATTCTATTAAAATAAGAACAATTTCATAAATTATTATTACTATAGATATAGAGTAAATGTTTAAAATACATACTCTATATCTATTTTTATTGAAGTTAAAGTAAAATTTAATTACCTCATAGTGTTATAATTATGAACTATAGGATAAAATATATATAGCAAACAAAAGGAGATGATATTATTGTCAGAAAATAATAATTTAGTTAAAGAAAGAAAAGATATAAATGAAGAATATAAATGGAACTTAAAATCGCTATATGAGAGTGATGAAAAGTGGGAAGAAGATATAAAAAAACTAAAGGAAATGTCTAAAGAAATAGCTTTATTTAAAGGAAAAATAGGGGATAGTTCAGAAAGCTTATTAAAAACTTTAAACTTGAAAGATGAAATAAGCAGAATAATAGAAAATTTATATACTTACGCTAAAATGAGATTAGATGAGAATACTACTGATAGTAAATATCAGACTTTAAGTGACAGAGCGTCTAGTACTTCAGTTGAAATTGAAGAGAGTGTGTCTTTTATAGTTCCAGAGATATTATTAATAGAAGAACAAAAGCTTAAGCAGTATATAAAAAATGAAAGTGACTTAAAAATATACGAACACTATATAAATGAGATACTAAGACAAAGGGAACATATACTATCACAAGAGCAAGAATCTATAATAGCACAAATGGGAGAGTTATCAAGTGCGCCTGAAAGCATATACTCAATGCTTAATAATGCTGATATGAAGTTTCCAGCTATAAAGAATGAGGATGGTGTAGAAATAGAGATAACTCATGGAAATTTCATACCATTAATGGAGAATAAAAATAGAAAAGTAAGAGAAGAAGCTTTTAAAGGTCTTTATGGAGCATATAATAGTTTTAGAAACACATTTGCAACTTCTTTAAATAGTGAAGTGAAAAAGAATATATTTCATGCCAAAGTTAGAAACTATGATTCAGCGCTAGAAAGTTCTTTAGATGAAAATAATATAAATACATCAGTTTATGATAATCTAATAGATGTAGTAAATGAAAATCTTAATCTCATGCATAAATACGTAAGTATAAGAAAAAGGCTACTGGAAATAGATGAATTACATATGTATGATTTATATACTCCAATTATAAAAGAGGTAGATATGAAGATACCTTATGAGGAAGCAAAAGAGATAGTATTAAAGGGATTGACTCCACTAGGAAAAGATTATACAGATATAGTTAACACTGGATTCAATTCAAGATGGATAGACGTATATGAGAATAGAGGAAAGCGAAGCGGAGCATACTCTTGGGGTACTTACGACTCAGATCCTTTTATACTATTAAATTATCATGATACATTAGACAATGTATTTACGCTTGCTCATGAAATGGGACATTCAATGCATAGTTACTACTCTAAAACTAATCAACCTCATATATATGGTGGATATAGTATATTCTTAGCAGAAATAGCCTCTACAACTAATGAAGCTTTGCTAATAGACTATATGCTTAAAAATACAACTAAAAAAGAAGAGAAACTTTTCTTATTAAACCATTACTTAGAACAGTTTAGAGGAACTATTTTCAGACAAACTATGTTTGCAGAATTTGAAAGAGACATACATAGAGAAGTTGAAAATGGAGGGGCTTTAACAGCAGACAATTTAAGTGAAATGTATAAGGAACTAAATAAAAAGTACTATGGAAAAGATATTATAGTAGATGATGAAATAGATGTAGAGTGGGCAAGAATACCACACTTCTATTACAATTTTTATGTGTTTCAATATGCAACAGGGTTTTCTGCTGCAATAGACTTCTCTCAAAAGATATTAGAAGAAGGAGAGAGTGCAGTCGATAAATATAAAGGATTCTTAAAAAGCGGAAGTTCAGAATATGCTATAGAAACTCTTAAAAAAGCGGGAGTAGATATGACTACCAAGGAACCAGTAGAAAGAGCTTTAAAACTATTTGGAGAACTTATAGAGGAGATGGAAAGCTTAATATAAGATAAAATTTTATATTAATTAAATATAAAGGTTGAACATAGTAAGAAAATTATGTTCAACCTTTACTTGTATTATGAGTATAAGTTTATAATATATATAATTTCAGTGTGAAAATAAAATTAATATTATAAGAATTTGTCTCTTACATTAGCCCAAAAATTCTTTTTATTTAAAGTAAGTCTTTTTAAAGTCTTTTCAGAAAAGCTAAAGCTTATTTCAGATATATTATCATATGTAAATTGTTTTCCATCTACTATGATGAGAACAGAGTTTTCATCTCTATATTCAGGGCTAAATACTATGGGCGTATCTTTAGGTATTATTAAGCTATTATTTAAACATCTATAGGACTTAGAGTTTATAGGGGCTATTGGAGTAAGTTGAAGTACATTTAAAGAAGGACTTATAACACTTCCACCGCAAGAGTAATTATAAGCTGTACTACCAATAGGGGTAGATATTATAACACCATCTCCACTGACTTTTTCAAAATGCTCGTTATCAATATAAATATTTAGATGTATGACTCTAGACTCTATTGCTTTTATAACAATCTCATTAATACCATTTAGTGTTATGCAAGCATCTCTAGTACAAATATCAGCTTGTATGAGTGAAATTTCTTCTATATTGTATTCTTCAGCACAAAACTTATCCACGAATTTATCTAAGTTATCAGGAGAAATCTCTTGAAAAAATCCTAAGTGTCCAGTATTCACACCTATGAAAGGTATATCTGGAAAGTGGTACCTATGAACTGTTCTTAGAAAAGCTCCATCTCCTCCTATACATATGTTCAATATAGCATCAGGATTGAATCCCTCATATATTTCATAATCTTTACGAGAAAGTTTATCATGTAAAGACTTAAATGCTTTGGTTGAAGGCATGTCATTATTATGTATAATGTTTATTATTCTTTTTTTATTTGTCTCTTCCAATTTGAAATCCCCCCTAAGATCTTTAAACAAACAAGAAATAATATAATATTATTATATACTAAATTGAGGAACAATAATACTAGTCCATAAGGTTAAAACTAGTTTAAATAGGATATTAGTTTAATAGTAGTTAATATTTAGAATTTGTTAAGAGTTGAGTATCTAGAGTATAATTTTAATTACATGGTTAAAATATAATTTAACTTTAGGAGGAAAGAACTATGAACTATTCAAAAGAATTTTCAGAAGACTCACTATTTCAAAAAATAATAAAAACAACTAAAAAAGCTGGTATTTCTGTAATATATGCAGTACTATTACTATTCTATACTTTACAAAAATCTTCTACACCTAAGAAAGCTAAAGCAACAATAATGGGAGCTTTAGGATAC
The DNA here is from genome assembly GCF_000299355.1 of Gottschalkia acidurici 9a. Classification (NCBI taxonomy): domain Bacteria; kingdom Bacillati; phylum Bacillota; class Tissierellia; order Tissierellales; family Gottschalkiaceae; genus Gottschalkia; species Gottschalkia acidurici. The sequence continues at coordinate 1,044,554 of NC_018664.1, forward strand.
TTTATTTCACCAATAGATGCAATAATAGATATAACTCCAGTAGCTGGATACACAGATGACTTAGGAGTATTAATAGCAGCGATTATAACAGTAGCTATGTATATAGATGATGAAGTAAAACAAAAAGCAAGAACAAAACTAAATGATTGGTTTGGCAATTATGATGAGAACTTATTAAAAGATATAGATTCCAAAGTGAATAAAAGTGAATAAAATAATTTGAATATATACATAGCTTCCATTGTGATGGAAGCTATGTAATTTTTTAAAAGAAATAAAGGATAAAGCATTAAATATGAAGAATATACTGAGTTGGGTATAAATGCAAATATATTTTCTATTATTGTGCTCATAAATCTAAGAAAATTCTAGCTAAGGGAGGAGTACTATAGAATAAACTACATAAAAAATATCTATACATGCTACGATGAAAATATAATGTTGATGAAGTAACATAGAAGTAAGAAAAAAATAAAAAACAAAACAATACTAGAATATATTGATAGCATTTTATACTAAAAATTTAGAAAAATACGATTGGGGGAATCTTTATATGAAAAAGATATTATCAGTTATACTTATGTTATTAGTAATAGGCTCTAGCGTTTCATTTGCTCAAAGCGATAAAATTACAATAGTTATAGATGGAAACACTATAAACACAGATGTAAATCCTGTAGTAATTGATGGAAGAACACTTGTTCCGATAAGAGTAGTTAGTGAAAATCTTGGAGCTAAAGTTGAATGGAATGCTGAAACAAAAGAAGTAAAATTAGACTTTACTGAACTAGGTGCTAGCGTAAAAATGAAAATAGATAGTAAAGAGTATGATGTAAACGGAGAAGTAGGAACAATGGAAGTTGCGCCTAAAATGATAGATGGAAGAACAATGGTGCCTATAAGATTTATAAGTGAGGAATTAGGATTTTTAGTTGAATGGGATGGTAATACTAAAACAGTAAATATATCTTCAGAATATGAAATACCTGAGGAAGTAGAGAAAGCAGCTTTAGTACTAGAAAGTGCAATATCAGAAAATTACTCAGAAGAAGCAATTATGATTTTCGAAGAGGCAGAAGAAATAGAGGGAAAAACATATTACTTATTTGGTATTTACGAAAATGATTCACAAGAAGCAGGTATCTTAAGCTTATATTACGTATCTGAGAATTTAGATGAAATCTATGAATGGGATTCAGAGGGAGAGACTTTAATAGAAGTACCTTTAAAGTAAAAAATCTTAAAAATAAATATTATAAAAAATCTCTATAGAAAATAATTCTATGGGGATTTTTTTATTTGTAATATGTTAAAATAAATGATGGTGAAAATAAATATATAATTGCATAACTATAGAGGAGAATAAAATAATGAATTATTTTCAAGAGACAGAAAGTATAATATCTTTTAAGGCAAATATAGATGATTTAAAAGTAGAAGAGATTTTAAAAAAGGAATTTGATATATCAAGTAGGCTTTTTACAAAACTAGTGAGAAACAAGTCAGTATTTTTGAACGGTGAAAAGGTTAATAGAAATCAAAAAGCTAAAAAAGGAGATATAATAACGATAATAATACCAGATGAGGAAGATATAAATATACCAGATCCAGATATACCAATAGATATAATATATGAAGATCTGGATTTAGTTATTATAAATAAGGAGCCTAATATAGTAGTTCATCCAACTAAAGGACATCCATATGGAACTATATTAAATGGAATGGCATATTATTTTAAAGAAAAAAATATAAAGAAAAAAGTCAGATTTGTAAATAGATTAGATATGAATACATCAGGAGTTCTAGTTATTGCTAAAAATTCATTTGGTCATCAGCAAATGTCTAAACAATTTCAAGAAGATACAGTTGAAAAAAGATACATGGCTCTAGTAGATGGCATAGTGGAAAAAGATGAAGATACAATAGATTTACCTATAGAAAGAGAAGGTGAAGATTCAATAAAAAGAATTGTAAGAGAGGACGGTAAAAGATGTATAACTAGATATAAAGTAGTAGAAAGATATAAAAATACTACTCTTTTAGATGTAAAGATAGAAACTGGAAGAACTCATCAAATAAGAGTCCACTTAAGTCATATAGGTCATGCTATAGTAGGAGACTCACTTTATAACACTGAAAGTAATCTTATAGATAGACAAGCACTACATTCTTATTATTTGAAGTTTAAAGTACCTAGAAATGGGGAACATAAAGAAGTAAAGGCTGGTCTACCAAAAGATATGAAAAATGTTATAAATATAGCAAGAGAAAAAGAGATATAAAAAAGTTACAGTTAACATACTTTTAGTAGATTAGTTTATAATAATAGAGATATAAAAATAAACTAAGTAAGGAGTGATACTGTATGCTTAACGATATAAGAGAAACAAGAAGTAGAGATAAAGATGGCTTATATCAATTGACGCTAGAAGTATCTGAAAGAGATTTTTTTGGTTTATATGATGAAGTTGATAAAGATTCAGCTCTTGACTTATTGAAACAATATCTAGTTTATCGTCAAGACGACGGAAGACCAAGTGATATAGAAATCGATCATAATAAAAATAACAGTATTATAGTTATAAAGACAAAACTACACTACTTAGGAAATGATCATACTGAACAACCTTAGTCTAAAAAGTAATTAATGAAATAAAAGATCACTCTATTTTTTCAGTTTAAAAATAGAGTGATCTTTTATTTGTAAGTCATATAAAGAATAGCTATATAGATTATTATGTAAAATATTCTGCCTAATCTTCATCATCATCATTGTTAGATTTATTTTCTGAGGATGCACTAGCTAATGTTTGAAAAACCTTCATCATATCCTTAACTTTACTAGCAGACTCTTCATTTTGTCCTAGCAATGGCATAACCATATTCATCATATTTTCCATCTTATCTTCTGGCTTCTCAGATTGATTACTCAATGAAGACATAATACCTACCATACCTTTATATTTATCAAAATTTGCTACTAAATCTACAAGTGGCCTTATATTTTTGATTTTATCATCAGGTATATCATCTTTTAATGTTAGCAATATACGATTAAATCTTTCTTTAGATGAAACATTTTGAGCAGTTATTACTGAATTACTAGGTTGATTACTAGATAAGAACTCAGCTAATTCGGCTACTTTATTCATTTTATCGAAATTAAAAACAAGAGAGTTAACTTTTTCTACATAAGGCTCCGGAAGATATGGACCTATTTTTCTTAGAGTATCTACAGAATGATTTATATCATCTATAGTTAAAGATTTTGAGATCTCATTTACGAAATTACTAATAGAAGCACCTATATTAGCTCTTCGATCTCCTGGGGGTTTTGCAACAGTAGAACCTAAAAGTAATAAAGGAATAAAAACTAAAAAATTATTATTTTTCATTAGACTCGCTTACACCTCCTGAAACAAAATATATAATATACTATGAAACTCAAAGACATAATGTTACTTTAAATTTAGTTAAATATATTATTAAAGGAATTTATACTATATATAGTATTAAAGATGGAGGCGAATATATTACTAATAGTGAAAAATCAATGAAAAGTAAAAATATTAGTTTGTTTATTCCAAGGAGAACATTATTATGAAAAAAGCATCCTATTATCTATTATAATTTAGTAGGTAAATAAAGTAATATATGACTTAATTGAAACATAAGTATCTAATATTCTATCAATAAGGGAGTGGTATATTTGAGTGAAAATAAAAAGGAAGTAGAAAAAGCTTTAGAACAAATAAAAAATGCTGTGAATCCTAATGAGGAGCAATTAGATCAGTTAAAGAATTTAGCAGATAATTATTCTGAAAAATCACAAGATGAAATTTTTTCTGAAATAATGCAGTTAAATAAAAAATTATCTGAAGATTTGGGAGCGGATGAATTTAAAAACAAATTAAGTCAACTAGAGCAAATAAAACCCATGCTGGATAATGAACAGAGTGAAAGACTAGATAAACTCTTAAGCATTCTTAAAAGTTCTTTATAATGAAAAACTTACAAAAAAGCCACTAAGTAACAACAGCTTTTTTGTAAGTTTTTTCTTATATGAACACAAAATTATAAAAAGATGTTATAATAGAAAAAGACATTATGTAAACCGATAGATTGGGGGAGTAATATGAAAATCAGTAAAAAAGTTATAGCATGTGTAATAATACTAGGGGTTATCATAAGCTCTTCTATATATTTCTATAAGACTAATCAATCAAAATATTCAGATATAACATACAAAAAGTTTTTAAGTGAAATTAAAAAGGAAAATGTAGAAGAAGTTTCTTTAAGTGAAGGATCTAAAGTAAAAGGAAAACTTAAAGATGGTAAATACTTCAAAACGGATAACCCAAGAACAGAGGGATTCAAGGAAAAACTTTTAATGTCTAATGTGAAAGTAATAGAGCCTAATGACAATTCTATATTAAATAACACAGTTATATTGATAGTTACTTTAGCTGGAATATCAGGAATACTATATGCTACTAGAAAAAATACATCTAAACAAGCTGAAAAAGAAATGTCTCAGATGTCAGACATAGAAAGCAGTGAGGGAACAACAGGAAAGCTTAAGTTTGATGACATAGCTGGAAATGAAGAAGCTAAGGATAGTGTTAAAGAGCTAGTAGACTTTATAAAAAATCCAGATAAATATGAAAGATACGGAGCTAGAATGCCTAGAGGTGTATTACTATATGGACCTCCGGGAACTGGAAAAACATTACTTGCAAAAGCACTAGCTGGTGAAGCAGAAGTACCATTTTTTGCAGTAACAGGATCAGACTTTGTGGAAGTTTATACAGGGCTTGGGGCAAGTAGAATTAGAAATTTATTTAAGAAAGCTAGACAAAAAGGGAAGTGTGTAATATTTATAGATGAGATAGATGCTTTAGGTAAAAAGAGAAAAGATGGACCTTCAGGAGGTTCTGATGAAGGGGATAGAACTTTAAATGCATTATTAACAGAGATGTCAGGATTTAAAGGAAATGAAGGAATAATAGTAATGGCAGCTACTAACAGAATAGATACACTAGATGAAGCGCTTTTAAGACCAGGTAGATTTGATAGACAAATAGAAATAGGACTTCCAGATATAAATGCAAGACATAAAATTTTAGAGCTTCATAGCAAAGATAAACCAGTTTCTGAAAATGTTGACTTTAGACAAATAGCATACCAAACAGTTTACTTTAGTGGTGCTAAGTTGGAAAGTCTTATGAATGAATCTGCAATGTTGGCGGCAAAGCATAATGATACTGAAATAAATATGAATCATATAGATAGAGCATTTTATACAGTTATAGCAGGAGAAGAAAAGAAGGATAGAAGCAGTATATCTTTAGAAGAAAAGAAAATAACTGCGTACCATGAAGTTGGACATGCGTTAATGACTAAGTTAACTTCACCAAAAAATAGAGTTACTAAAATAAGCATTATCCCAAGTACCAAAGGAATTGGTGGATTTAGTATGAATATACCACAAGATAAAATGTATCATACTAAGAAAGATATAGAGAATAATATAATGGTAGCATTAGGTGGAAGGGCTGCAGAGGAAATAAAATTTGGAAAAGACGATATAACTACAGGAGCTTTAAACGACTTACAAAAAACTACAGATATGGCTATGTCCATGGTAGGTAAGTTTGGAATGGATGAAGAAATTGGATTATTAAATTATGAAGTTGTTTTAGGGTCGAACTTAGGAAGTAATAGTTATATCATAGAAAGAACTAAAGTAATAATAAAAGAACTTTATGATAGAACCTTAAAAACTTTAAAAGAAAATGAAATATTATTAGAGAATGTAACGAGTAAATTGCTAGAAAAAGAGACTTTAAATGAAGATGAGCTAAACGAAATGTTCGAAAATGCTTGTCAAGGTGTAAAAATATAAGAAAACGTTATCATACGTTAACTAATATTAAATAAATCGATATAACACCTTATAATGGAGCAAAATGTAATTTACAAATATGTAAGACTTATAGTATAATGAATTCAGAAGAAACTCCTGAGATGTTCGAGGGCTTATGGTAATTCAACCTACAGAGTTAATATGGGAGTCTGAGTTTAATATTGGATGATATGCCTAATTATAATAGGAAATCAAAAGATATTAGCAGGACACCCACCTGCAGAGATATGCGGGTGTGAATTAGCAAGGGCTCACGGCATTGCGGGAATAAAAAAATCCTAGATTTTAAAATCTAGGATTTTTTTATTCTAAATATTAACTTAAATATAGATTTAGGAATGCCTTTAATTATAAACAATGTGAAAATGTACGTAAACATACCGACAAATATACAAGGTAAGAAACCTATATAATTATATGACAATTTAGTAGTAAGTAAAGCAAAAATAGCAGCTACAAGAGGTTTTATCATATAAGAAATTAAGTTGATTTTTATATTCGTACTTTTACAAACTACCATATAATCTAGTAAAGTTGTAATAAGCGCAGAAAGAATAAAGCTTAAAAAGAAACCGTTTATACCAAAGCCTGGTTTTGCTAACAAGAAATAAGCACATATAACTTGGAACACATTTCCGACTAGGTTGTTTATTGTTGATATACGTTCTTTTCCTATTCCTTGTAAGATACCTGAAAGAATATGCTGCAAGGACATAAAAATAGTTCCATATCCAATAACAGATAAGTAAGTTCCAACCTCTTTATCACCATATAAGAATAATCCTATAGGTTCTCCGAAAAAAGCAAAAAATATAGTCATTGGAATAGACAATATAAAAGTAATTCTTAAAGCTATATATATATTTTCCCTTACTTCTCTATATTTTTTTAGTGCAACGAGTTCAGATAACATAGGGATAATGTTTACGACTAAAGGGGAAGTAACCATAAAAGGTAAATATATTAGTGGTAAAGTCATTCCAACAGATTTCCCGAATATAGCTATAGACTGTTTATAAGTATAACCTGCTAATACAAGTCTTTGTGGAATTAATATTGAATTTAAAAGTTGTAGAAGAACACTTAACATTCTAGATAAAGTTATAGGAAGTGAAATTTTAAAAATGTCATAAAAGATAGTTGAATATGATAAACTAGCTTTCTTAACCGGTGTCTCTTTAGATGAAGTAAATTTATAACTTATAATCATCCATAAGAATCCTAAAAGTTCACCCACAGCTATTCCTATTACGCAAATTATCACACCTACTTTAGGAGTTACAGCGGTAATCTTAGTAAGAATATATAGCACAAATGCTATCTTAGAAAATTGTTCAATAAGTTGAGCAATTCCAGATGGCAATACTTTTTTTATTCCATAAAAGTAACCTCTAAAAATACTACCTAAAGATATTATTATAATTGATGGAATAAGAAATAAAACAGATAGATAAATATCTTTATTTTTAAGAATACTATGACTTATGGTTTCAGCAAATATAAAAATTATTAAGCTTAATATAACGGATAAAACTAAATTAAGAAGAAATGAAATTCTCAAAATCTTTTTTATACTACGGCCATTAGATGCATGAACAGAAACTAACCGAGAAATAGCTATAGGAATACCAGCGGTTGTAATAGTGATAGTAAACATTAATACTGGACTTATCATTTGGAAAAGCCCGACTCCTTCTGCACCAATATGCTTAGAAATAGCTATCTTATATACAAAGCCCATAATTCTAGATAAAAAATTAACTATAGTTAATATAAGGGTACCATATAGAAGATCTCTTTTACTCATAAATTAATCACCTCTCATATAAGAATATTTAAGCTATATAATAAAAATGATATTATTTAGTAATAAGCAAAAGAAATATAGTATTGTTAAATAATTTTCAAAGAAGATAAAAATGCTGTAAAAGTATACCAATAAAAGTAAATAAATTTTATATATATGGAAGATAAAAGTATATACTAACAAAGGAATAATATCGAACACAGAAATAGGGACTAAAGTAGAACGTATAGAATAGTGTATAGATGAAAAAGTGAGAAATATTTAAGCCAAAATAAGGTAGAATATAAGCTACAAATAGAAAAGTTAACAAAATATCAAACCTTGAAAATTAAAAAATATAGATTATAATATATAATACACACTTAATATATGAATATCTGTTAATCCAGTCCACAGCAATTCCTATATATTATTTAATACACACACACTTTAAATAAATGAGCTTTAATAACAAATTTTTAAGTTGAGTCTATGAAATAAACGTTTTCTTAAAAGTTTGCTTAATCATAAAATAAATAATATAAAAATGAGGAGGAAGTCGATAAATATGGGTAGAATTGATGTTCAGAAAATATCAGATGATATAAGAGCCGAATTAAAGGAAAAAATGATGAAGTTAGAAAATAAGCCTACACTAGCTATAATACTAGTAGGTGATGACCCAGCAAGTGTTAAGTATGTAGAGAGTAAAGGAATTATTATGAGAGAAATGGGAGCGGGATATCAAAGTTATGTACTTCCAGAGCAAACTACAGAAAAAGAATTACTTGATCTAATTGAAAAATTAAATAGTGATGACTCTGTACACGGAATATTAGTACAGTTACCACTTCCTAATAAGGAAATAGACGAAGAAAAAATAGTAAAAGCTATATTACCTTCAAAAGATGTTGATGGATTTAATGAAGGAGGAGCGCCTCCTTGTACGGCATTAGGAATAATGAAAATATTTGAGAAAATAGGATATAAACTAGAAGGAAGAAAAGTTGCAGTTTTAGGTACAAATATAACTATAGGAGAGCCTATAGTGCCATTATTAAAAAATGAAGGTGTAGAAGTATTAAATCTAGATACTGACGATAGTAATAAAATAAAGGAAGAGCTATTTAAATTTGAGCCACAAGCAATAGTTTCAGCTATGGATATAAAAGGATTAGTATCAGCATCAGATCTACCAGAGTCTGTAGAGGTGTTCATGGATGGAGGCGCAATAAGAGAATTACAAGAAGACGGTAAATATAAGTCATTTGGTGACTTTAATCATGAAGAATATGATATATTAGATAATAGAAATATTAAGTACACATATAGAGTAAAAGGTGTAGGAATAATGATACTTACTATGCTTGCATATAATTTACTTGAAAGATATGAAGTTTCTCAAAAAAAATAATACGATAAAAAGGATGAGTATTCAACTGAATGCTCATCCTTTTTTGTTGAATACTAACGGATAAAATTCTCAAAGATACATAAGATAAGTATAGAAAATACATAAAAGATAAATAAAAATAATTGGTTAGGAGTAGATTTAATGAATTTAATATGTCCACTATGTAATGGACTAGTAGATAGAAAAATGAAGTGTTTGAGATGTGTAGAGAAGATGAAAGATAATGGTCCGCTAGTAGATTATTTAGATAGTTATAGTCCTTATCTATCTAGGGACATAACTCAACTGGTAGATGGAGTAGCTCATGATGAATGTATTCATATATTTCAATGTGATAGATGTGGGTATGATAAAAAAATGGTAGTTCAAATGATAAATAAGTAATATAAAAAATAAACTATAAGTATATGTAAGTAGTTGAATAATGTATGAGGAAAGGATATCATCTTTTTAAGAAGGAGATGAATTACCTATGAAATGAACTTTAACTATAATAACTGTTGTGTTAATGTTGACGCTATCTGCATGTGTTAAAAAAGAAGATATAAATAACAATATAGAAAAAAATTATTAGAAGAAGTCCGAAAACAAAATCAGGAAGAAATAGAACCAAGCAAGCTGAATGAGTTATTAAAACATTCTAAAATAGTAAAAGACATATCAATAGAAATAGCAGATGATATTAATATTACTGGTAGAGACAAGGAGTTAATAATAGCTGGGGCTCTACTTCATGATATAAAAAAACATACTGGAGATAATCATAATAAGATTGGTGCTGAATATGTAGAGAGTAATATAAATAACTTTTTTGAAATTAACAATAAAGAAGAAAAAGAGCTAATAAGACTAATGGTTAGATTTCATAAAGGTGAAAAATATAGAGAGAAAAATTATAATGAAAGACAGATACAAATGATAGAAATAGTTAGAGCATCAGATAAAATAGCAAAACTATATAAACCAAAAACAATAAATGTAGAATCAGATATAGAAGATAAAATAAATGAGTTAATAAATGAAGAGGTAGAAGAATCTGCTTTTAAAATATTAGAAAAACATTTAAACAAAAATAAAGATATTATAAATAATAAATAATTTTAAGCTTAAGAGATATAAGTTTATATATTAAAGAACACCCTAATAATATAGCGAGTATTGGGTGTTCTTTAATATATAAATAATTATATTTTTATAAAGTTGTGTTTTCTTTCTTTAAATGTAGTTATATATTTAAAGTCTAAATCTCTTAAGAGATTTAATACATCTGCATACATGAAGCCTAGGTCTTTAGGAGTATGAGAATCTGAACCAAAAGTAATAATTTCTCCACCAAGTTGTTTATATAGCTTCAGAATTTCAACATTAGGATGAAAAGCACCTAGCCCATATCTTATACCAGAAGTATTTACTTCAATACCTTTATCTTTAGAAATAATTTTTTTCAGAACTTCTATTAATAAATCTTTGTACTCATTAAATTCAATTTCAGGATTTTTTAAAAAATTTGTATATCTATCTATTATATTTACATGACCAACTATATCAAAGTTATCGAAATTGCTAACACAAGTGTAAAGGTCTTCATAATAATCCGCATATGCTTTAGAAGCAGACTTATTCTTATAAAAATCTCCTTCGTGAAGCTCACTACCCTTAGCTGTATGAATAGACATTATTATAAAGTCAAAAACATCTAAAGGCATTAAATCATATATTTTTGTAACTAGATGAGGCTGCATACCTATTTCAACACCAGTTAAAAGTTCTATATCATTTTTGAAACTATCTTTAACTTTATTAAAATGTTTTAAATAATCTTCTACTTCAAATATAAAGTCAACTTCACAATTACCGTAATCATGATCCATATGATCAGTAAAAGACATCATTTTTATATTATTTTTAATTGCACCTTTAACCATTTCTTCCATACTATACTCACAGTCACCAGAAAAGTTACTGTGAACATGAAAATCATACATTTAAACACCCCTATTTCAATAATTAAAAGAAGCTTTATATATTTAATTTTACTAAAGTAATAGTAATAAGTAAAGATTCTGTAGGATGAAGTAGAATAGAACTTAAAAAATAAAAACTTTCGAAAATATTACATAAAAAAATTTTTTTAAGAGAAAATATTACTGATATGAAATCCAATAACTTTATCTAAGAATAGGAGGGTTTAGAATGAACTTAAATACAGTAGATGTATTAAAGAAAAAAATATTAGACTCACAAGAAATGGTAAGAGACTATGAAAAGCATTCAAAAAAGATAAGAGATACAGAAGTAGCATTAGCTTTTAAAGAGTTTGCAGAAGAATCAGGAATGCAAGCAACTAAACTACAAGATCTTTTAAAAAAGCATGAATCACAAGGATCTAAATAAATAAAGAGCGTGTCTTAAAAACAAGACACGTTTTTATATTTATAAATATAGGACAGGCTGTTATATAGTTGACTTTATTATAAAATATGTTACAATATAAACAGCTTGTAGTTCGCAAGAGTTAGCCTGTTGATACTTATTTACATAAGGAAATACCAACCATAAAACTTATGCAAATATACAAAGCTATAATCTAGAATATAGGTTAAATTATGTATTTAATTGTAAAGTTATAAATATATTTTAATATAAAAAATAGAATACTAGGAGGAAGAACACATGACTCAAGGAATTTATGATGTTGTAGTTATAGGTGGAGGACCAGCGGGATATGTAGGAGCTATAAAAGCTGCACAACTTGGTGGGAAAGTTGCTATAGTAGAAAAAGATGAATTTGGTGGTACATGCTTAAATAGAGGATGTATACCTACAAAAACTTATGTTAAAAATGCAGAATTAATACATGGACTTGCAGAGTTAAAAAGTAGAGGAGTTAAGCTAGGTGATTCTTCTTTTGAATTAGACATGAAAAAAATAGTATCATATAAAAACAGAGTTGTGAAAAAGCTTACTGGTGGAATAGGTTTACTTTTAAAAACTTATGATATAGATGTATTTAAGGGAATTGGAACAATTACTAAAGATAAAAAAGTAGCTGTAGATAGCGGTGAAGTATTAGAAACTAAAAAGATAATACTAGCTGGAGGATCAAACGTGGCTAGAATTCCTATAAAAGGAATAGACAATTCTAAAGTACTTACTAGTGATGAAATACTAGATCTTCAAGAACTTCCAAAAAGACTTGCAGTAGTTGGTGGAGGAGTTATAGGTACGGAAATAGCTACAGTATTTAATGCTTATGGAGTAGAAGTAAGTATAGTTCATTCACAAGAAAAACTACTAAACATGGTAGATGAAGAGTTAAGTGATGAATTAATGAAAGCATTTAAGAAAAGTGGTATAAAAATGCTTACATCTTCTAAATTAGTAGAAATAGAAGATAAAGGTGACAGTGTATTACTTCACTTAGAAGGAAAAGACCCTGTTGAAGCAGACTTAGTACTAATGGCTATAGGAAGATCACCTAACCTAGAGGGAATTGGAGAAATCGAACTTGAAACAAACAGAGGTGCTATAGTTGTAAATGAAAAGATGGAGACAAGTGTAGAAGGAATCTATGCTCCTGGAGATGTAAACGCAACATTAATGCTTGCTCACTCAGCATCTAAAATGGCAGAAGTAGCAGCTGTAAATGCATTAGGTGGAGATGAAGTTTACGACGGATCAAAAACTCCATCATGTATATATACAATACCAGAAGTATCAACAGTTGGACTTCAAGAAAAAGAAGCAAGAGAAAAATACTCTAACGTAGGAGTAGGTAAATTCCCATTCGGAAGCAATGGTAGAGCATTAGCATCTGGAGAAAGAGAAGGATTTGTAAAAGTTGTAACTAATAATGATAATGGTGAAATACTAGGAGTTCATATAGTTGGAGTTAATGCTGCTGAGATGATAAACGAAGCTGCTGCATTAATACAAGCAGGAGTTACTGCAGAAAAATTAGCAGAAATGGTTCATGCACACCCAACTTACTCAGAATGTCTTATGGAAGCAGCTGCAGATACATTTGATAAATGTATACACCTGCCAAAAAAATAAAATAAGTATTCAATATATTAATAATTTGTCCCATAATATAGTAAACTATATTATGGGACAAATTTATTTTACTTTGATTTTAATGTAAGTTAATAGTATACTAATATAAAGTGAGACCCAATTTATTATTTAACTAAGAAAGGGTAGGTAGAAATGGCTTATATGAAGAAAGTAAAGGTAATATACAATCCTTCAGCAGGCAGACAAACCATACAGAAAAGAATAAATACAATATGCAATATTTTAATGAACAATGGATATATAGTAGGTAAATTCGCTACCCGAGGCAAAAATGATGCTATGAATGAAACAATAAAATGCTGTGAAGAAGATTGGGATATTTTAATAGCTTGTGGTGGCGATGGTACAATAAATGAAGTGGCAACAGGAATAGTCAAAGGAAAAAGAAAAATTCCCGTAGCTATACTTGCTGCAGGTACAGTGAATGACTTCGCTACGTTTATGAATCTACCTAGAAGTGCTAAAGAATTTGCGAATATGATTATGAGAGAAAATATAATAGATGTAGATTTAGGAAAAGTAAATGATAAATACTTTGTTAATGTATTAGCTGGTGGACTTTTGAGTAATGTGGCACATCAAGTTCCTGTAGAGGCTAAGACTGTACTAGGAAGATCTGCTTATTATATAGCAGGACTAAGAGAAGTACCAAAACAAATGTTAAATGCATTAAATGTTTCTATAAAAAGTGAAGAGTATAACTCACAAGATGATGTCTTTTTATTTTTAGTAACTAATAGCTCATCTATAGGAGGATTCAAAAAATTAGCACCAAAAGCACAAGTTGAGGACGGACTACTTGACTGTATTATAATAAAAAAATGTGAAATACTAGACATCGTTTCTATATTTATAAGCCTATTAAAAGGTGACCATATAAATAATCCTAATGTCGTATACTTCAAAACCAAAAAGCTTAAAATAAGCTCTAGTAATAAAGCACAATTTGATATAGACGGAGAGTATGGTGGAGAACTACCAATAGCATTAGAGGTATTACCGAGTAGTTTTAGTATATTTACATAAGGGAGGAGTATTAAGTGGCAGCTACAATAAAAGACGTTGCTAAAAAGGCTGGAGTATCTATATCTACAGTATCTAGGGTAATAAATGACTCAAAGCCAGTAAGTTCAGAGATAAGAAAAAGAGTTTTAGAAGTTATTGAAGAACTAGAATATAAGCCTAATGAAGTAGCTAGATCGCTAGTTACTAAAAAATCTTATTTAATAGGTGTAATAGTTACAGATTTAGGAGACTCATACGTTGCAGAAATGGTAAGAGGTATTGAGGAAGTCGGAAAAATGTATGATTATGATATATTACTATGTAGTACGTTTGGAGATAAAGAAGCGGAACTAAAATACCTGCGTTTACTAAATACTAAGCAAGTAGAAGGTATAATATTAATATCAAACACATTAAATAATGAATTACATGAAAAAACTAAGCAATTAAGAATACCTTTTGTATACCTAAATCGATTCTACTATCAAGACTATCCTACGGTAAAGATAGATAACTTTGAAGCATCATATGAAATGACGAATTATCTAATTGGTTTAGGGCATAAGGATATAGCATATATATCTAACAACGGAGATAAATTCTATTTAGAAAAGGATAAATTAGAAGGATATAAGAAAGCAATATCTGAACATGAAGATTGTGAAGAAATAATATATTTTAGTAAGGATAGAGACATAGAAGATGGTTATGATGTCGCAAGAGATATTATAGGCTTTAATAAAGAAGTTACAGCTATATTCTGTAGTTACGATGAATTAGCTATTGGGGTATTAAACTATTTATATGACAATGATATAAAAGTTCCAGATGAAATATCAGTTACAGGATTTGGAGATATTAAAATAGCTTCTATATTTAGACCGACACTAACTACGATAAAAGAACCTTTCTATGATATTGGAGCAGTTGCAATAAGACGAATAATAAAAGAACTAAAAGGTGAGATCGCAGATAACTCAGATATAATACTTCCTTTTCAAATTCAAAAGAGAGGTAGTAGTATAAAGATTAAGTAAAAATAGATAATAATAAAGAAAGCAGCGTAATAAGCTGTTTTCTTTAAATTAATAGGACGAAAATTATTAGATAATAGAAAGGAAGCATTTAAATGATAACTAATGAAAAAATTGAAAGAATAAACTTTTTAGCTAAGAAATCTAAAGAAGAAGGATTAAGTGAAACTGAAAAAAAAGAACAAGCTAAGTTAAGAAAAGAATATATAGATTGCTTTAAGAATAACCTTAGAAAACAACTAGACTGTATAGAGTTTACAGATTAATAAAATTATAAGATATATATTTTTTAATATATAGGGGGATTTATAATGATTGAAAAACAATATGTAGTATTTAAACTAGGTGAAGAAGAATATGGGCTAGACATAATGAACGTAAGTGAAATAATTCTTTATCAAGAAACCGTTAAATTACCTAATGTTCCTAGCTTTATAGATGGAATAATTAATTATAGGGGAAGTGTAATACCTATTATATGTCTTAAAAAAAGATTTAACATAGAATTGAAAGATAATGATCATAATACAAGAATAATCATTATAAATATAAATGATAATCAGGTAGGATTTATAGTTGATGAGGCATCACAAACTATAAAAATAGATGACAATGATGTAGATCCTGCTCCTGATATAGTATCTGGTATTGATATAAAGTTTATAACAGGAGTAGGGAAAATTAATGATAGACTAGTTTTACTTGTAGACTTAGAGAAAGTTCTTACGGATGAAGAAAGAAAAGAAATACATCAAATGAATGTATAATATATTGGAGGTTTTAAGATGATAAAAAAAACAGATGGTAAGGCACTTCAAGAGAAGTTAACTCATAAATGGAGAAATGTTTGGGAAGAGTTAGAAGATAGTCAATTAGATATAGTTAAAAATATGGGAGAAGAGTATAAAATTTTTCTAGACAAAGGAAAGACAGAGAGAGAAGTAGTTAGCAATATAGTAAAAATGGCAGAAGAGAATGGATATGTAAGTTTAGAAAGTATTATTAAAAAGAAAATAAAAGTGGTTCCAGGCACTAAAATATATGCAAATAATAAAGATAAATCGGTAGCTATGTTTATTATTGGAAAAGAAAAAATAGAAGATGGTATGAATATCATAGCATCTCATGTAGACTCTCCAAGAATAGATCTAAAACAATTTCCACTGTATGAGCAAGATGGACTAGGACTTCTTAAAACTCACTATTACGGTGGTGTTAAAAAGTATCAATGGGTAACTTTACCACTATCACTTCATGGAGTAGTTATAAAGTCAAATGGAGAAAAAATACATATAACTATAGGTGAAGATGAAAAAGATCCTGTATTCTTTATAACAGATCTTTTACCACATCTTGCGAAAGATCAAATGGAAAAAAAGATGGGTGAAGGAATTACCGGTGAAGGATTAAATATACTGTTCGGAAGTATACCATATAATGATAGTGAAATAAGCGAGAAAGTAAAATTAAATATACTAAATATATTAAATGAGAAATATGGAATAATGGAACAAGATTTCACTACAGCAGAATTTGAAATAGTGCCAGCTGGAAAAGCTAGAGATGTAGGTATAGATAGAAGTATGATAGGTGGATACGGTCAAGATGACAGAGTCTGTGTATATACATCGCTAAAATCAATGCTAGATACAAGCACTCCTAATAGGACAGCAGTAGCATTATTTTCAGATAAAGAAGAGGTTGGAAGTTTAGGAAATACAGGTATGGAATCAAGATTTTTTGAGAATGCAGTAGCGGAAATTATTAACTTAACAGAAGAAAGTTATAATGAGCTTAAGCTAAAAAGAGCATTAGCAAATTCTAAAGTTTTATCAGCAGATACAGTAGGAGCATTTGACCCGAATTATCCAGATGTATTAGATAAAAGAAATTCACCGTTTTTAGGAAAAGGAATTTGTTTAGTTAAGTACACTGGTGCAAGAGGTAAGTCATCTACAAACGATGCAAATTCAGAATATATTAGTGAAATAAGAAAGATATTTAATAATAATAATATTATTTGGCAGATGGGAGAATTAGGGAAAGTAGATCAAGGCGGTGGAGGAACTATCGCATATATATTAGCCAACTATGGTGCTGAAGTAGTTGACTGTGGAGTTAGCTTATTAAGTGTTCACGGACCCTTTGAGATATCAAGTAAAGCTGATATTTATATGACTTATGAAGGCTATAAAGCTTTCTATAAAGAAGCATAATATACAGAAATAAATTAAGGGGTTGTTAAGTAACAACCCCTTAAAAATAATTATTATAATTACAAACAATCATATTTATCAATATATTCCACTACGAAGTCTTTGAAAGTTTTACTTAAAGGCGATAGTTGTCTTTTCTTATGATAAACGAAGTAGAAAGTTCTTTTGAGCTCGAAACCTTTTATGGAAAACGGTTTCAATAGTCCCATCTCAACTTCACGACGAATAGATTTTTCTGAAGTAAAACTAACTCCTAAACCCATTTCAACAAACCTTTTAATAGCATCATTATCATCAATATAAGCTATAACCTTTAAGTCCTCAATATCTATATTGTTTTCTTCGAATTGAGTTTCAATTAAGTGTCTAGAACCAGATCCCTTTTCTCTAAGAATAATCTTTTCATTGAGCAAAAATTGAGGATCTAATTCTGTATAATTATCCCAAGGATAGTCATTGTTATTAGGAGTAATAAGACATAACTCATCATCAATTAGCTTTATATATTCTAAATGCGGAGAATTAAAATCAGCACCTATTATACCAAAATCAGTATCACCTTCTATTATACTGTCAACTACGTTCTTAGAGTCATAGTCTGTTATTGAAAAAGTAACGTCAGGATATTTGTTTATAAAATCTTTTAGTAAAACTGGCAATACATAATGTCTTGGAATAGAGCTAATACTAATCTCTAAGTGACCCTGTATTCTTCCCTTATATACGCCAAGGTCAAACTGAGCCATGTTGCGCATATTTACAATATTAAGAGCGTATTTATATAATAAGTCACCAGCACCAGTAGGTGATATGGATTTTCCAGATCTATTTAATAAAATAGTGCCTAATTCGTTCTCTAAATTTTGTATATGACTAGTTATAGTTGGTTGAGTAAGATATAATTTTTGTGCTGCTTTTGAGAAACTTTTCAACTTTACAACTTGTATAAATGTCTCTAGTTGTCTAAAGTCCAAACATATCACCGCTTTCTAAAATTTTTCATAAAAATACTTTATACAACTATATATGCTAAAATCTTCTTTATTAAGTATACAATAAAGAATTAACACTATCAAGTTGCTAAAAATTTAAAGTCGCATAAAATAAAACACACTTCGAAAATTAGCATCAAAGTGTGTGCATTAAAAAGCTTATTTAATTATGGTGCCTGTGAGAGGACTCGAACCTCCACACCCAGAAGGTATTCGATTTTGAGTCGAACGCGTCTGCCATTCCGCCACACAGGCTCAATCTATAATAGAAAAATATTATCACAAAAGTTAAAGAAAATCAATAATATATATAAAAATAAATATTATTTTTAATTACTAATGTATTTAAATATGTTATAATTAATATCGTTGATATTATATAAAAATAATCATGGTGGTGATAAGATGGATCCAGTAACTCATGGAATTATAGGGTTAGGGATAGCTACGTTAAGTGGAGAACCAAGTACTATAAATCCTATAACTATAGGATCAATTTTAGGTGCGATGTCTCCTGATATAGACATAGTCATGAAATATTGGGGAGATTATAAATATTTAAAACATCATAGAGGGCCTACACATTCGATTATTGCACTAGTACTCTTATCTTTGGTAATATCGGCAGGACTGTTTTTTCTCTTTGATGGATATACGTTCACAAAAATTTTCATATGGACATTTTTAGGTGGACTATCGCATACTTTCTTTGATGGACTAAACTCATATGGAGTTAGGCCCTTTATGCCTTTTACAAAAAGAAAATATTTGGCAAACTTATTAATGCTTTATGATCCTATATTAACAGTTCTATCAATATCTTTAGTTTTTCTTGATATAGATAGAATGTCAAAAATCATAATAGCGTTAACTACAGTTTCAATTTATATACTTTTCAGAGCTAAAGCTAGAGATAAGGCTTATAGATTTTTATTAAGAAAATATAAATTAAATATATTAACAGACAAAGTATATGTATTACCTGACCTAATGAATTTTCTGAAATGGGATTTTGTAATAGAGACTAGTACTTACAAACTAGTGGGTAAAATAAATTTTATAACTAATAAACTACAGATTATAAAGACTTTACAAAATACGGATCATGGATTAATAGAACAAGCACATTCAACTGAGCTAGGTCTATACTTTAAGGAGTTCACATCTTCAATTATTCATACAGAAGTAACTGAGGAAGATGACAAAGTTGTATTAAAACTTATAGATTTAAGATACTATATTAAAAGTGACTTCATGCACCATGCTACGATAGAATTTAATAGTGATAGAGAACATACTAGATCTGTTTTTCATCCATATAAATATGAAAAGCAGATATTGGTAGAAGAAAGTATATAATATAACAAAAAGACTCTTAAACAGAGTCTTTTTGTTTGCTCAAAATAAAATTTGTATTTTAGACTTAATATTTTAATAGAGAAATGTGTAATTGAATTTAAAGAAAATATTGAATAAGTTTAAAAACATTTATGCAAAAGATAAACTGCAAAAAAGAATTTAATAAAGAATTGAAAAATGGTATAATCGTATCGAAACTAAAATATGAAAAAACTAGCTATAATCTCGATAATATTCACAAGTAACTAAATACACTAAGCAAGTATGATGAAAGGAGACTTTATGAAAGTAAAAACTCGAAAACTGCTCTTTGCAACAATCGTTACATACACGATTTTAACATTATATTTTATGTTCCTAGGTTTTAATCGTTTGGAACATGTTACCGGTCAAAGTGGATACATCTTTATGCTTATTCCGTCTGGGGTTCTTCTGAGGTTTCCTAAAATGACTTTTTCATGAATATACGACTTTGGAAACATTGCTGCGTTCATACCTTTTGGTTTGTTATTCCCGCTCTTATACCGTATCAGTTTTAGAAAATTCATCACTAAGTTTATCCTAGTGATTCTAGCTCTTGAGACGATCCAGTCATTAACTCATCTTGGCACGTTTGATGTAGATGATGTGATATCTAATACAATAGGTGCAGCTATAGGATATGTCGTTTATAGGATTGGTTTTTCTCCAACCATTACCTTCAAAAAACTCATTGCTTCTGCTCTGTCTGTTATAGTGCTTCTATTTGGAGTTATCGCTATGTCTGAATCTATTGCTTATACACTGGAAAAGGGGGAGGCGCTGAACAACTTGGAGGAGCAAAACGGAAGAATGCCACTGGTTGATAATATTCCAAGCTTTACCGTAGCAGGTGAAACAATAAAACCTAAGATAAACTTGTATAGCAGTGAAAATGGAGAAAGCACAACCTATACCTATAATCTTAGTAACAAAAATGATGTTATGTTCTATTCTACCATTGGAATTGCTGACGGTAAGGATTTCAAGGGAGAAGTGATTATCATAAGGGATGGAAATATAGTTGTCCAGTATAATGAGGTTTATAATCAAGCTATAGAGAATTTGGTAATACACTTAAATAATGCTAATGAAATTAAGATTATTATTTCTGGTAATGCTAAGCTATGGGATGTTGGGTTAAGTGAAGAAAAACATTAGTGGGAGTAATAGGAAAATCAAGAAACCTTAATTCCCGTCAGATTGTTAAATATATTAGAGGTCATGATCAACTTCGGATAAAGAGTGTGATAAATTGATGGTAGATTATGGAGTTAACTATAGTCTACCTATTTTTATGTTTAAATTAAGAGCTGAGTTATATAAATACTTTTATAATAAAACAGCCTATGTAAGTAGAAATAGAGGATAAACAATAAAAAAGTGTAAAATGCTTAAAATATATTTTCTTATAATGCTAGGAATTCTCTTAATGGAGTAGAGAATCTAGTTTTAGAATCTAGTTTTAAAATGTGAAGATATTAGAGGGGAGTAACATATAAAAGAAGAAAAAGTTAAAATGGTATGATATAATAAAACAAAGATAATTCATTTGCTTTTAAGGGTAAGGGTCAATATTATTTTACCCAATATAGAATAATGTACTTTAAGATAAATTAAAAACATAAGGGGACTAATTGTGTAAATAACATGTATTTATATAGTTATAATATTATATGAAAGTAAGTTTAACGGAATGTTTTTTCATATATACTTAACATATGTAATTAAAGGGATGTAAATACTTATATTCTAAGGAGATGATTTTTTGAGTTCTAAAAAACTAATGATAATAGACGGAAATAGTTTATTACATAGAGCTTTCTACGCGTTACCACCACTTTCTACAGCTGAAGGTATATATACAAATGGAGTATACGGATTTTTAACAATGTTCTATAAAGTTATAGATGAGTATAAACCAGACTACATAAGTGTGGTATTTGATAAAAAAGGGCCAACATTTAGACATAAGGAGTTCGCGGACTATAAAGCTGGAAGAGCTAAAACCCCTGATGAATTATTAACTCAATTTCCTATACTTAAAGAGGTGTTAGATAAACTAAATATAAGTAGACTTGAGTTAGATGGGTTTGAGGCAGATGATTTGGCTGGAACGTTGGTAAAAATGGGAGAAGAACAAGGGTTAAACGTTATTGCAGTGTCGGGAGATAAAGACTATTTACAACTTGCAAGTGAAAAAACTAGTATTCTTTTAACTAGAAAAGGAATTACGGAATTAGAAATATATGATTATGATGAAGTTGTGAAAAGATATGAGATGACTCCTAAGCAGTTTATAGACTTAAAGGGATTAATGGGTGATAAATCGGATAATATTCCTGGGGTGCCAGGAATCGGAGAGAAAACAGGAGTTAAACTTTTAAAGGAATTTAAGACCATAGAAGGAATATACGAAAATATAGATAGTCTGAGAGGCAAGATGAAAGAAAATCTAGTGGAATATAGGAATCAAGCGTTTATGAGTAGAAGACTATCTGAAATAATAACTACTATACCGCTAAATATAGATATAGAGGACATGAAGATAAAAGAGCCTAATTATGAAGAGATAAGTGAGCTATATCAAAAATTAGAGTTTAAAAGTCTCTTGGAAAAAATAGGTGGCAATTATACAGATAATAAGAGTGAAGAAATAGTTGAATTAGAATATAAAATAATAGACAAAATAGAAGATGTAGAAAAAGTATATAGTGAAATAAAAAAGTCAGGAGAATTGACATTTAAGACTTCATTTGAAAATAATCCTCTTACAGGAGAAGTTCTGGGTTTAGCAATTAAGTATGATCCTAAAGATAATTATTATATTAATTTAGAGGAAATAGATAAGGAAGTTTTCTTTGATATTTCTAAGGAAATATTAGAGGACAGAGATATAAAGAAAATAAGTCATAATATAAAAGAAGATATAATAATACTTTTAAGGTACGGTATAGATTTACAAGGTATTGACTTTGATAGCATGATAGCACAGTATCTAATTAATCCTTCACAAAGTAATTATGATATAAACCTATTAACTAAAGAGTATTTAAAAAGAGACATTCATAGTGAAGAAGATATTTTAGGAAAAGGTAAAAGTAAAAACTTTAAAGACTTGGACATTGAAGAAACTTCAAAATTCTTTGTAAATATAGTAGATAGCATATTCAATATAAGACCTACTATAGAAATAATTCTTAAAGAACAAGAGATGGAAGAGTTGTTCTATGACGTAGAAATTCCTTTAGCTACTGTACTAGCTGATATGGAGTATAGAGGATTTACAGTTGATCTTGAAAGCTTAAAGGAATTAGGAAATGAATTTGATAAGAAAATAGAAATTTTAACAGCAGAAATATATAAATACTCTGAAACAGAATTTAATATAAACTCTCCTAAACAGCTAGGAGAAATTCTGTTCAATAAATTAGAGCTTCCAGTTATAAAAAAGACTAAAACAGGATATTCAACTAATGCAGAGGTTCTAGAAAAACTCATAGATAGTCATCCTATAGTTGAAAAGATATTAGAATATAGGCAAATAGTGAAATTGAAGAGTACGTATGTAGATGGACTTATAAATGTAATGGATAAAAACACTAATAAAGTTCACTCAAGCTTTAATCAGACTATAACAACTACTGGAAGAATAAGTAGTACCGAGCCTAACCTACAAAATATACCTATAAGAACTGAAGAAGGAAGGAAAATTAGGAAAGTATTTATACCTAAAAGTGAAGACTATACTTTAGCAGATGCAGATTATTCTCAGATAGAATTAAGAGTTTTGGCTCATCTATCTAATGACCCGAAACTTATAGAAGCGTTTTTTACTGGAGAGGATATACATAGGAGAACAGCCTCGGAAGTATTCGATGTACCACTTGATGAAGTAACGTCAACAATGAGAAGCAATGCTAAAGCAGTTAACTTTGGAATAATATATGGAATAAGTGATTTTGGCCTTTCTAGAGACTTAAATATAAGTAGAAAACAGTCAAAAGAATATATAGATAATTACTTTGAAAGATATACAAATGTTAAAGGATTTATGGACTCTATAATAAAAGATGGAAAGAAAAAAGGATATGTTGAAACAATTTTAAAAAGAAGAAGATACTTGCCGGAGCTTAGTTCTAGAAACTTTAATATAAGATCATTTGGTGAAAGAATGGCTATGAATACACCTATACAAGGAAGTGCTGCTGATATAATTAAAGTTGCTATGGTTGGGGTATACTATGAGCTTAAGCAAAGAAAACTTAAATCTAGATTAATACTTCAGGTTCATGATGAGCTCATAGTAGAAGCATATAAAGATGAAATAGAGGAAGTTAAAGAGTTACTAAGAAATATTATGGAGAAATCTATAAAACTTAATGTTCCATTGAAAGTGGACATGAAGACGGGTGACAGTTGGTATGAAACAAAATAAAGCGAAAGTAATAGGACTTACGGGAGGTATAGCTACAGGCAAGAGCACAGTGTCTAATATTTTAAAAGAAAAAGGATTTAAAATAATAGACGCAGATAAGATTGCAAGAGAGATTGTAGAAGTTGGAAGTCCAGCATATAAAAAAATATTAGATTATTTCGGAGAAAGTATCTTAAATAATGATGAAACTATAAATAGAGTATATTTAGGGCAAAAGATATTTAATAGTCAAACATTAAGGGCTAAAGTAAATGATATAACTCATCCTTATATTATAGAAAAAATAAGTAAGGAGATTGGACTTTATAGTTCAGAAGACATTATATTTTTAGATGTACCATTATTATTAGAAACTATAGATAAGTTCGAAGCAAAAGGAATATGTATAGATAAACTATGGATAGTATACTGTGATGAAAAAACAGAAATAGAAAGACTAATGATTAGAAATAACTTAAGTTATGAAGAAGCGGTAAAAAGAGTAAGCGCACAAATGTCTATAGAGGAAAAGAAGGAATTAGCAGATACTATTATAGATAACACAAAAGATATGGAAACTCTAATTGAAAACATAGAAAAAGCTTTAAAAGAAATCTCGTAGTATCTGAGGTGATATATATGAAAATTATTACAATAAGGCTTAGGACTGTTATAGCTGCAGTTCTCATAATGGCTATAATTGCTATAGGACTAAGGTATGGACTGAATCATGTTAAGAAAACAATATATCCTATTAAGTATCAAGATTATATAAAAAAATATTCTAAGGAATATAATATAGACCCCCTATTTGTCGCATCTATAATAAAGGTAGAAAGTAAATTTGATAAGGATGCCCAGTCTATAAAGAATGCTAGAGGTCTTATGCAAATAGCATCGATCACAGGAGAGTGGGCTGCTAAAGAAATCGGTATAGAAAATTACAATGATGATTTACTATATGATCCTGAAGTAAACATAAGAATAGGGTGCTGGTATATAGATAAATTAAGAAAACAATTTAACAATAACTTACAGTTAGTGGTAGCAGCTTACAATGGTGGGAGCGGAAATGTGTCTAAATGGCTAAAGGATGAAAGATATAGTGAAGATGGTAAGATGCTAAAAAAAATACCATTCAAGGAAACCGATGAATATGTAGATAAAGTCTTTAATTCTTACGAAAAATATAATGAGATATACGGAAAAAACAACTTTTTAGGAGAGGATGATTAGAAATGAACCCAATAAATAAAATAGAAGATATAGAAAAATACGATATAGAAAGAGAAAAAAGATTACTACACTCAGCAACGCATGAAGAAATACTCTCAGGAATGACCACAGATATATACTTTCTTACAACAATGAATATATTAAGTCATATGGAAATAGACGATAAAGAAGTTACTGCAGAGATATTTGCTAGAAAGGGAGGTATTTTTGTAGGAATAGAAGAAGTGAAGAACATATTAAAAGATAAAGGTATTGAGATTTGGGCATTAGAGGAAGGTAGTGAATTTGAGCCTAAGGAAACACTCGTTAGAATAAAAGGAAAATATAAAGACTTTGGAATATATGAATCAATTATATTAGGATGTTTAGCAAGTCCAAGTGGATGGGCTACAGCTTCGAGAGAAATAAAAGAAGTGTGTGGAGACAAAGGATTTATATGCTTCGGAAC
Organism: Gottschalkia acidurici 9a; assembly: GCF_000299355.1. Taxonomy (NCBI): domain Bacteria; kingdom Bacillati; phylum Bacillota; class Tissierellia; order Tissierellales; family Gottschalkiaceae; genus Gottschalkia; species Gottschalkia acidurici. The sequence continues at coordinate 1,070,485 of NC_018664.1, forward strand.
TAGACACGTTCATCCATCTGTAGCACCAGTTATGGAAAGAGCAGCTAGAATAGGAGGAGCTAGTTCACTAAGCAATATATTAGCGGCAAAGATATTAGGAGAAAATGCTACTGGTACACTTCCACACGCATCTTTCTTAGTAGCAGGAGATACTTTAGAAGTAGCAGAAGTTTATAATAATATAATGCCTGAGAACTATAAAAGAATTGTACTAGTAGATACATTTAAAGATGAGGTAGAAGAGTCGCTAAGACTTGCAGAAGCTTTAGGAAAAGATTTATATGGAATAAGATTAGATACTCCAAGTGAGAGAGGTGGAGTAACTCCAGGATTAGTTAAAGAGGTAAGAGCAAAACTAGATATAAATGGGTTTAATTGGGTTAAGATATTTGTATCAGGAGGATTAACACCAGATAAAATAAAGATACTATCAGATGCTGGTGTAGATTCTTTTGGCGTAGGAAGTTACATTTCAGGTGCTCCAGCTATAGATATGACTATGGATATAAAAGAGGTAGATGGAAAGCCGATTGCTAAAAGAGGGAGAATACCTGGAATAGTACATAACCCAAGACTAATAAAGATTGTTTAGTAATAGGGGGAGCTTAGCTTGAACTTTAGAAAAATTATAAGCATAATATTTACAATCTTATTGTCCTTAAGCTTAATATCTTGCAAGGACAATAAGATTGTTGGAAAAGATGGTAATAAAAAAGAAGACCAGATAGATACAACTAATAAAGTTGTTGGTGGTGAAATGATAGTTCCAATAACTCGTACAAAAGCACTAAATCCAATAATAATTGGAGATAGTAGTATGTATTACTTTGATAAGCTTATGTTTGAAGGTTTGTTCAAACTTGATAAGAATTTAGAGCCTAAAGAATTATTAGCAGAAAGTTATAGTATAAATGGAGATGGGAGTATAAATATATCTCTAAGAAAAGATGTTAAATGGCATGATGGTGAAACTTTAAAAAGTTCAGATGTAAAATTCACAGTAGATACAATTAAATATGGACTATCAAATGGAAAACATGCTGGGACTATTCCTGAAATATATAAAAGTGGAGGAATATCAGACATAAATTATATAAAAGATATATATATTTCTGATGACTATAATATGACTATATATTTCGAAGGTGTAGGCAGTAATATATTAGAAATACTAACTTTTCCAATAATACCTGAGCATGCTTTTAGAAATGGAACAACTGAAGATAAAGTAGCTTATGAAAAAGCCCTAGATATAAAAGAATATAAGCCAATAGGTACGGGTCCATATAAACAAGGGAAATATGATAAATTAAAGTCTATAGAATTAAAAGTAAACGACGAATATTGGGGAAGTAAACCATATATAAAAACAATAATAGGAAAAGTATTAAAAGATGAAGAACTTGCGCTAACATCTTTTGAATCGGGACAAGTTGATATTGCGTTTAGCATGGGAGTAGACTGGGAAAAATATTCTCAAGGTGAGAAAGTAAAGGTACATGAATTTCCATCCCAACAATATGAATTTCTAGCATTTAACTTTAAGGATAAAATGTTTGAAGGTGAAAAGGGATTAGCTATTAGAAAAGCCATAGCCTATGGAATAAATAGAGATTCTATAATAAATAAAGTTTATTTAGGACATGCAACAAAGACGGATGTTCCTATTAATCCAAATTCATGGTTAGTCTCTAAAGATGCAAAAAACATATACAAATATAACGTAAAAAAAGCAAGAGATATTCTTGAAAAAGCTGGATGGCAAGATAAAGATGGCGATGGACTATTTGAGGATGAGGATAACAAGAAGATTTCAATAAAGCTTACTACTAATTCATACAATGGACTAAGAACTAGAGCCTTAGACATGATAGCAGAGGATCTAAAAAATATAGGTATTGAGGCTATAAAAGATTACCAACAAATTAATGAAAGTGATATAAATGAAGAGTTAGTAGAAAAAGATTGGACAAATTTTCAAAAAAAAATAAAGACGGGGAAATTTGAAATTGCTCTTTTGGGATGGGAAACATCATTTACACAAGATATTTCTTTTATGTTCAGAAAAGGAAGTCCAGATAACTTTATGAAATATGAAAATCCAGAGATGGATGAATCATTAGATAAAATATATTATTCTCTAACTAAAGAAGAAAAAAGAAGAATTACGGAAAAACACAAAAGATAATAGTAGATGACTTGCCGTATGTTAGCCTATATTTTACTAATGGTGCGGTATTAGGAAATAAAAAGTTACAAGGAGACATCCAATCTAACTTTGTGAATATATATAATAATATTCAAGAATGGTTTATACCTAAAATATATCATACAGAGAGTAAATAAAAACTATCATTGACTTTTATAATAAATAAGGTTAAAATAAATTTACTAACCTTATGCGGATGTGCTGGAACTGGCAGACAGGCACGTTTGAGGGGCGTGTGTCCAAGACATATGGGTTCAAGTCCCATCATCCGCACCATATAAAAAGAAGCGCTGTGTTGTAAGATAACACAGCGCTTTTTTTTAATATGCTGTCCAGCCTGAATCAGCAACTATAGTTGTACCATTTACAAAGCTTGAATCATCTGAGGCTAGAAAAAGTGCTATATTTGCTATTTCTTCAGAAGATCCTGATCTAGGGTTATACCCAGCACCAGACATTGCCTTCTCCATACCAAATTGACTTGGGTTTTTCATACCAACTCCTATTTCAGTTTCTACACCACCAGGGCATATTGCATTGCATCTAATACCTTTATTTGCATACATAAATCCTATATTTTTTGTCAGACCTATTAAGCCAAATTTAGACGCTGTATACGCAGGACCTGCTCTAGAACCATATAGTCCGCCTACAGAAGCAACGTTTATTATATTACATGTACCTTTATCCATCATTAGATTAATAGTTTTTCTACAAAGATATAAGGGACTATTTAAGTTTACATCTATAACTTTATTCCAAAGTTCGTCAGAGACTTCTCCAGCTGGCATCATGTCATCCATAATACCTGCATTATTTACAAGTATATCTATTCTCCCTGACTTATCAAACACTTCGTCTAAGATATTTTCCATGCTATCTTTTTGAGTTACATCACCCTGAAAGGCAACTATAGATCCCTCCAAGTTTTTAGATTCATTTACAAGATCATCAAGCTTTTCTTTTCTTCTAGCTATTGCAAAAACACTTGCACCTTCCTTGGCGAATAGAACAGATATAGCTCTTCCCATTCCTGAACTTGCTCCAGTTACGACTGCTATCTTTCCTTTCAATTTCATAGTTATTCTCCTTTCGTAAATATGGTATTATGATACATTTTAAGTTGTTATAGATTTTTTACCCTTAAAAATAAAAAGGAAACTAAATAAAGTTAATTTTAAAAGGTAAAATCATATTAATCATAGAACATACTAAAATAAAGACTAATAATAATTGGAGATGAGGATGTTGAGAAGACTGACAATCAGAAGAATAAAAAGCTATAAAAGAAAAGAGAAATACATATTAGTAATAATGTTTTTTTTAATAGCACCTTTGGTGAGTATAGTGTTTGGAAAAATAGTTTCTAAAAGAATAATAGTTCCTTATATAAGTAGTAATACAGAAAAAGCTAAAGAAAGTGCAAATAATAATGTAGATAAAGTAGAAAAAATAGCAGAACTAGACGAGCTTGATTTGTATAATATAGAAGTGAAGGAGTTTCTTGATCTTCCTAGCGCAGAGGACTTCTTAAATAAACTAAATCTAGATGGTATCTTAGGATACGTGTCTAAGTCTAATAATAAGTATAAAGTATTTACAAGTATAACTTTTAATAAAAAAGAAGTAGAGGATCAGCTAAAAAAGATAAAAGAGAAATATCCTAATTCAAAAATAAAGTCAATACGAATACAAGGTAAACAACTAGATATAAATGAATCTGATAAAGAAGTGGTAAACACTACGAATCTAATTAATAAAATATACATAGAAGAACTAAGTATGTGGCAAAAAAACATGTCAGAAGCAAACTATGAAGAAATAAAAATAAAGATGAATAAAAATAATACGGAGATAGAGAAAAGTATAGAAAAATATTCTGATAAAATAAATAATGATGATTTAAAAAACCTATATTCAATATTAAAAGAGAATGTAGACAATAGAAAAAAGCAGTTAATGAATTCGATACTAAAAATACGGAAAGTGTTAAGAAAACATACTTTAGCTTTATAAAAGACTTCTTCAATTATATAAATAATTATAAAATATAAAAATGAAAGCATATAGATGATGAAAAAGTGTGGAGAGGTAAGAAATAATAAAAAATACTTAAGAATAAGAAGCTATTCTGATGAGAACAGTTAAAATGCTATAAAACTGCTCATAGAGGGATTTGAAAAATGTTAAAGTAAAGAAGTAATATATAAGTATATTGTATACAATGTTAAACGATATATATTATATACAATAAAATTAAGACAGATATATAATGAAAACGGTGAAGAAGTAAGAAATAATAATAAATACTTAAGAATAAGAAGCTATTCTGATGAGAAGGGTAGAAATACCGTAAAACTACTTATAGAGAAATTTGAAAAATTCTAATATAATGTTAGAACAAAGAATAATGTAGCAATATGTAAGATATTCTGTATACATTTTAAAATACCATGTACTATATATATAATAATATGTATAATAATAATACGGGTATCATAAGATAATTTAAATTAAGATATAATCTTAAAGATAAAGAAAAAACTTATTCAGATGGTTTTTACTACCATCTGAATTTTATGCAGTATAAGCAACCAATTTAAATTAACAATTTTATTTGTTTGCTTATGCTGAACCAATCCTTAAGCTTATAAAGTCAAACTAAATTAACTTAAATTTAACCAAAACTGAATAGAAGTATGAGAATATAGGCTATTGGATAAATATACACACACACAAATTTTAAAAAAGTTTAGAAGAGGTGAATAAAATGGGTTTAAAAAGCTTTAAAGGTGGAATACATCCAGAGTATTCTAAAAGCTTTACAGAAAAAGTTGCTTTGGAGAAGGCCAAAGAACCTAAAATGGTAACGTTACCACTGCAACAGCATATTGGTGCACCTTGTGAACCAATAGTTAAAGTAGGAGATAGCGTTAAGATAGGGCAGAAAATTGGGGAAGCTTCAGGATTTGTATCAGCAGCAGTTCATTCAAGTATATCAGGTACTGTGAAGAAAATAGCAGAAGTAGATACACCCAATGGAAAAATATTGTCAGTAATAATTGAATCAGACGGTACAGATGCAGTTCATGAAAGTGTTAAACCAAAAGGAAGTTTAGATAAACTTACTAAAGATGAAATCGTTAACATCATCAAAGAAGCAGGAATAACGGGCTTAGGAGGAGCAAGTTTCCCTACACATGTAAAACTGTCACCACCACCAGAGAAAAAGGTAGATACTGTTGTATTAAATGGTGCAGAATGTGAACCTTTTTTAACTGCTGACCACAGATTAATGTTAGAACAACCTGAAAAAGTAATATTTGGTTTAAAAGCAATTATGAAAGCAGTTGGAGTAACCAAAGGAAGTATCGGAGTTGAAGATAACAAAAAAGATGCTATAGAAGCTCTGAAAAAAGCTGCAGCAAATGAGCCAAATATAGAAATTGTTGAACTTGAGACGAAATATCCTCAAGGAGATGAAAAAAGACTTATAGATGCCACTACAGGAAGAAAAGTACCAGTGGGTGGACTTCCAATGGATGTTGGAGTAGTAGTTAATAATGTTGGTACAGCAGCGGCAGTTGCTACAGCTATACAAACAGGTATGCCACTAATAGAAAGAATAGTTACTATAACAGGCGGTGCAATAAATACACCTAAAAACTTAATAGTAAAGCTAGGAACACCTTTTAAAGAAGTTATAGAACAATGTGGTGGATACAAAGGAACACCAGGTAAAATTATAATGGGTGGACCTATGATGGGTGGAGCTCAGTTTACTGATGAAGTTCCTGTTATAAAAGGTACTTCAGGTATATTAGTACTATCAGAAGAGCAAGCAAAAATCCCAGAGGCACAACAATGCATAAGATGTGGGAAATGTGTTGAAGTCTGTCCAGTAAATTTACAACCAGTATCTATAAGACAACTTTCAGTAAAAGAGAGACACGAGGAGACAGAAAAACTCAATGTACTTAGTTGTATAGAGTGCGGATCATGTTCATTTATTTGTCCGGCTAAAATACCACTATTACAATCAATTAAAGTTTCTAAGCAAGATCTTTTAGCTAGAAAGAGAAAATCTAAGTAATCAAGAAATAGGAGGGAGACAAATGGAAAATAGATTATTCGGATCATCTTCTCCACACATATTATCAAATGAAACAACTTCTAAGATAATGAGAGATGTATTAATTGCGCTAGCACCGGCTACATTGGCAAGTGTATTTTTCTTTAGATTTGCAGCTCTAAAGTTAATAATTCTTGCAGTAGTATCGGCGGTAGCAACAGAGTATATAATGCAAAAAGCAATGAAAAAACGAGTTACAATAAATGATTATAGTGCTGCAGTAACAGGTCTACTTTTAGCTTTTAATATACCTGCATCGGCACCATGGTGGATACCAGTAATAGGATCAATATTTGCAATAGCTATATGTAAACAGTTATTTGGGGGGATTGGAAACAATTTTATTAACCCTGCATTGGCCGCAAGAGCATTTTTACTAGCCTCTTGGCCGGTAATAATGACTACATGGACAAGTACAGGAGCAGATGCAGTAACAACAGCAAGTCCATTAGCAATATTAAAACCAGGTGGAGAAGCAGTAGGCCAACAATTACCATCACTATGGGATGTATTTATAGGTAATATACCCGGATCTCTTGGAGAAACATCAGCAATTTTATTAATAGTAGGAGCAATATATTTATTCTATAGAGGAATTATAAACTGGAGAATTCCATTCACTTATATAGGAACAGTAGCTGTAATTATGTTAATATTCACTGGTGGAGTTACAGATACTCTATATCATTTATTTGCTGGAGGACTTATGTTAGGAGCATTCTTTATGGCAACTGACTACTCATCGTCACCAGTTACACCAAAAGGACAAATAATATTTGGTATAGGTTGTGGATTGATAACTGCAATTATAAGACTTAAAGGTGGATACCCTGAAGGGGTTTCATACTCAATATTATTAATGAATGTTGCTACACCACTTATTGATAAATATACTAGCCCGAAAGTATTTGGGGAGGTGAAGTGAGATGAACAAAATAGTTAAACTAGGAATAATACTTCTTATAATCACTTCAGTTGCAGCAGGAATACTATCGTTTTTAAATGAAAAAACAAAAGTTATTATAGCTAAGCAACAAGAAGAAGCGAATAATTTAGCAAGAAAAGAAGTTTTGCCAAATGGTAAAGATTTTAAAGAGTTAGATAAAGATAAGTTTAACTCTGCAATAGAAGGAACAAATCTTATAACGGAAATATATGAAGGAACAGACGGTTCGAACGTAGTGGGTTATACTATAAAAACTACAATATCAGGATACTCAGGACCAGTCGTGGTTATGACGGGAATAGGAATGGAAGGAAAGTTAGAAGGAGTTAAGATAGTAAGCAATACAGAGACTCCAGGACTTGGAGCAAATGCTGCAACTCCAGAATTCCAAAATCAATACAAAGGAAAAACTACAGAAGAAAATTTAGCGGTAGTTAAAGTACCACCTACAGGAAATCAAATACAGGCACTAACAGGAGCTACAATAACAACAAAAGCAGTTACGGATAGTGTTAATGAAGCTATAGTAGCTTATAAAAATCTTTCAAAATAGGAGATTTATATGGAGGTGAAAAATAAATGAATATATTTAAGATATTAAAAAAGGGAATTGTAAATGAAAATCCAGTATTTATTCAGCTTATAGGAATGTGTCCTACCCTAGGTGTTACGACAAACGCTATAAATGGACTATCGATGGGATTAGCTACTGCATTAGTTCTAATAGGATCTAACATAGCTATATCTTTGCTTAAGAAAGTTATACCAGATGAAATACGTATTCCAGCTTTCATAGTAATAATAGCAACATTCGTTACTGTCATAGGCATGTTGCTAGAAGCATATCTACCAGACGTTAATAAGACACTAGGTTTATATATACCACTTATAGTTGTTAACTGCTTGATATTAGCTAGAGCAGAAGCCTTTGCATTTAAAAATAATGTAGGATCTTCAGCATTCGATGGATTAGGAATGGGATTAGGATTTACTGTTGGGCTTACTATATTAGGTGCTATAAGAGAAATACTAGGTGCTGGCCAACTCTTCGGAAAAGTAATATTAGGAGCGTCATACCAACCGGCATTAATATTTATACTACCTCCTGGGGCTTTCATTGTATTAGGTTTGTTGATAGCAGGAATAAACAAATATACTAATAGTAAAAAGAAAGCAGAATCAAATTGTTAATAATATATGATTAGGGGGAAGAATAATGAGTTTAGTTACGATAATTATAAGTTCGATATTTGTAAATAACTTTGTACTATCTAAGTTCCTTGGAATATGTCCGTTCCTTGGGGTTTCGAAAAAGGTAGAGACTTCTATAGGGATGGGGGCTGCAGTAACTTTTGTTATGGCAATAGCTTCAGCAGCTACTTATATAGTACAAAAAGCAATATTAGTTAATTTTAAGCTAGAGTTTTTACAAACGATATTTTTTATACTAGTTATAGCTACTTTAGTTCAAGCAGTTGAAATGTTTATTAAAAAATCAAGCCCTGCACTATATCAATCTTTAGGGGTTTTCTTACCACTTATAACTACTAACTGTGCTGTTTTAGGTGCTGCTATTCTTAATATAGATCAAAATTTAAACTTAATAGGATCTATAGTAAATGGAGTATCAGCAGCTATAGGATTTACATTAGCGATAGTTTTATTTGCAGGTATAAGAGAGCGATTAGAGTTAGCTGATGTGCCAGAATCGCTACAAGGAACACCAATAGCATTAATAACGGCAGGACTTATGTCAATAGCATTCTTAGGATTCGTTGGACTTGTTTAGGAGGTGAAAGGATATGAATACTATATTAGTATCAATAATAGCTTTAGGAGGTTTAGGATTAGCATTTGGAATCGGTTTAGCTATAGCAGCGAAAGTTCTACATGTACCTACTGATCCTAAAATTGAAGCAATAGGAGATGCACTTCCAGGAGCTAACTGTGGAGGTTGTGGATATCCAGGGTGTGGTGGACTTGCAGAGGCAATAGCTAGTGGGAATGCACCAGTAAACGCATGTCCAGTAGGAGGATCATCTGTTGCAGAAAAAATTAGTGAAATAATGGGCGTAGAAGCAGGTGCATCAGATAAAAAAGTTGCTAGAGTAATATGTAAAGGTAATAACTGTAATGCAACTGATAAATTCAAGTATGAAGGAATAAGTGACTGTAGAGCAGCAGCTATGGTTGCGGGTGGAGATAAATCATGTGCTTATGGTTGTTTAGGATATGGAACTTGTGTAGGAGCATGTGAGTTTGATGCAATAGATATAGTTGATGGGATAGCTAAAATAAACCCAGATAAATGTGTTGCTTGTGGAAAATGTATAGAGGTATGTCCTAAATCAGTTATAGCATGGACTCCTTATGATCAAGAAGTAGTAATAGATTGTAATAGTAAAGATTTCGGAAAAGATGTAAAATCTAAATGTATAACAGGATGTATAGGTTGTCAGATATGTGTCAAAGCATGTCCGTTTGATGCAATAGGATTTGAAAACAACTTAGCTTATATAAATTACGACAAATGTACGAACTGCATGATATGTGCAGAAAAATGTCCTACAAAAGCTATAACTGCAGACTTTGAGAAAAGAAAAATGGCAAAAATAGATGAGGATTTATGTATTGGATGCACAATTTGTAAAAAGCAGTGTCCAGTAGATGCAATTGAAGGGGAAGTAAAACAAAAGCATGTAGTAATGCAAGATAAATGTATTGGATGTGGAGTATGTGCGGAAAAATGCCCTAAAAAAGCAATTACATTATCTTAATATTAAAAATTCATTATTTTTAAATAATAAAAAAGCTACCTTTAAGTATATTTAGATACTTAAGGGTAGTTTTTTTATGAATAAAAATAAAATATGAGGCTTTATGCAACTCTATTAAATAAAAACTTGTAAATAAAATAAGGAAATGATAAACTTAGATAGTGATATCAAGTACTTTTATTAAAAAAGGAAGGATGTCTAAAAATGACTAAATGGGATAAATATCTTGCAGCTTTAATCATATTATTAAGCCTTTCAAGCATGATATATATAAAAAATATAGCTACCAATAAAGGTAATAAATATGCAGTAATTGAAGTTGATGGAAAAGAGTATAAGAAGATTACATTTAGTAATGATAATGAAAAAAAACACTTAGAGATAAAAACTCAATATGGGTATAATAAGGTAGAGATTCAAGGTGAAAAAGTAAGAGTAATAGACGCAGACTGTCCAGATAAATTAGATGTAAAACAAGGATGGATAAGTAGTGTAGATGAAGTAATAGTTTGTCTACCGAATAGATTAGTCATAGAGATAAGGGGAGAGAAAAATTCACAAGATGAAATAGACTCCATTAGCTATTAAGAAAAGAGTGACTGAAATTATGAATATAAAGAAATTAATCTTTTTATCTTTACTAGTTTCAATAGGATTAACTCTAAGCATTATCGAAAATATGATACCTTTACCTATCCCAGTTCCTGGGGTAAAATTAGGTCTGGTAAATATGGTTTTTCTAATAACTCTAGTTTTATTTGGATTTAAAGAAGCACTAATAGTTGTATTACTAAGAAGTATAACCTTAGCAGTTGCAATAGGCAACGTCTCAGGACTTATGTATAGTATACCATCATCGGTAATAAGCACCACTGTTATGGCTATAGTTTATAAGAACTTTAGTAATTACTTTAGCTTAATAGGTGTAAGTTTATTCGGTGCTGTAACCTATAATATAACTCAAATAGGTGTGGCAAGTTTCATTATGCAGAATATAAAAATATTTTCATATCTTCCTATTATGAGTTTAATGAGTATATTTACAGGATACTTTGTAGGGTTAGGATCTAAATTTTCTATAGATAATATTAAAGTAACTCTAAAAAAGTATTTATAACAGAAAAGTTAATAGGAGAATAAACTAACTATGAAAAAAATAATTTTGGCTTCTTCTTCTCCGAGAAGAAAAGAAATACTTAATAGATTTGACTTAAAATTTGATATTATTTGTAGTAATATAGAAGAGTATGTAGATAAGAATGATGATCCTATCAAAACTGTTATGTCATTAGCATTTGAAAAATGTCAAGATGTAGCTAATAGATGTAATGAAGGTGATATAATAATAGCAGCTGATACAATAGTATATAAAGACTATATATTAGGAAAACCTCAAAATAGAGAAGAAGCATTAAATATGATTAAACATTTAAGTGGTGATACACATTTAGTTATAACAGGTGTATCCATAATAGAAGTAGGAAATAGTAGAAAAATAGTAGACTATGAAGTAACAAGGGTAAAATTTAAGGACTTAACTAAAGATAAAATTGAAAGATACTTAGATACAGAAGAATATAAAGATAAAGCCGGAGCTTATGGTATACAAGGATATGGAGAAGTTTTAGTAGAATCAATAGAAGGATCTTATAGTAATGTAGTAGGTCTACCCATTGCAAAGTTAGAAGAATTATTAGATAAAAACTACAATATACAATTACTATGATATTTTAAAATACTGATTCAAAGGGGCTTTAAAATGAAAATTGAAAGCAAATATACCATGAAGGACCTACCTGAAAATGAGAGACCTACTGAAAAATTGGTTAATCATGGTGCTATGAGCTTAAGTAACAGTGAATTAATAGCTGTAATCATAAGAACGGGCAGCAGAGATCATTCTGTTATAGAATTAGCAAATCAACTTTTATCTACTAGAGAAGATGGAATAGCTTCTTTAGCAGATAGTTCTATAGAAGAAATAATTAGAGTAAAAGGAATTGGTAATTGCAAAGCAGCACAGATTTTAGCAGCAGTTGAGCTTGGCAAAAGAATTGTTTTGTCGGAAGCAAAAAATAAAAAGAAAATAACATCACCACTAGACATTGTGGATTTCTTTATGGCAGATATGCAGTACTTAAAAAGAGAACACTTTAAAATAGTAATGCTAGATACCAAAAATCATATTATAGGCGTAGAAGAAATTTCTGTAGGAAATCTAAACTCATCTATAGTTCATCCCAGGGAAGTCTATAAGCAAGCTATAAAAAGAAGTAGTGCATCAATCATACTTGTCCATAACCATCCAAGTGGAGATCCAACACCCAGTAAAGAAGATATAAATATCACTAGGAGACTTATGGAGAGTGGTGAAATATTAGGAATAAGAGTTCTAGACCATATAGTGATAGGACATAAAAACATATAAGTTTAAAAGAAATGGATATTTTATAAGGTATATTTTAGGAAGGAGCAAAAGAAGATGGGCATATTTGATTCGTTTTCAAAAGACATGGGAATAGACTTAGGAACAGCAAACACACTAGTTTACTTAAAAGGTAAAGGTATAATTATACAAGAACCTTCAGTAGTGGCAATTCATACACAAACTAAAGAGGTATTGGCTGTAGGAGAAGATGCAAAGAAAATGATAGGAAGAACACCGGGTCATATTGTAGCAATAAGACCCTTAAGTGATGGAGTTATAGCAGATTTTGACGTTACTCAAAGTATGCTAAAGTACTTTATTAAAAAGGCTTATCCAAGAAAATCGATAGTTCAACCTAGAGTAGTAGTTTGTGTGCCTTCAGGGGTTACAGAAGTAGAAAAAAGAGCGGTAGAAGAGGCAACAGTACAAGCCGGTGCTAGAGAAGCTTATCTTATAGAGGAGCCTATGGCAGCAGCGATAGGAGCAGGATTACCAGTTCAAGAACCAACAGGAAGCATGGTTGTAGATATAGGTGGAGGAACTACAGAAGTTGCCATAATATCTCTTGGAGGAATAGTTACTAGTAGATCAATAAGAATTGGTGGAGATGAATTAGATGATTCTATAGTTAACTATGTAAAGAAAGAATACAACCTTATGATAGGTGAAAGAACAGCAGAAGAAGTAAAGATAGAAATAGGAACAGCAGATTTAAAAGATAAAGAAGTCAAAATGAAGATAACAGGTAGAGATTTAGTAACTGGACTACCAAAAACCATAGAAATAAGTTCAGCAGAAATTTATGAAGCTATGAAAGAGCCTATAAGTGGAATAATAGATGCAATAAAGTATACACTGGAGAAAACACCACCGGAATTAGCATCAGATGTAATGGAATTTGGAATTATGCTTACAGGTGGAGGAGCACTTTTAGACGGTTTAGATAAAACTATAAGAAATGAAACAGGAATGCCTGTACACATAGCAGAAAATCCACTAGATTGCGTAGCATTAGGTACAGGGGGAGCACTTGAAGATATAGATACATTAAAGAGAATAGGGAAAAATTCTAGAAGAATAGACTAGAATTTTCAAGTTGGTGATAAAATGAATATATTTAAGAAATATAAAGGAAGAATGATAGTAACGTCTGTTGCTATCATTCTAATTGTAATTATATCAATTACCGCATCTGGGAGGAAAAATATTACTAAAGCAGAGAGTGCTTTAGGAAATGTACTAAGTCCATTTCAAAAAGTGTTCTATGGCATCGGAAATGGAATATCTGATGGATTTCAATCTGCTATAAATGTGTTTACATTTAAAAAAGAGAATGAAAAGTTAAAGACAGAAGTAGCTGCACTGAAAGATCAAGTAAGAAAATATGAAAGTGTAATAGATAGAAAAGAATATCTTAAAAATGAATTTGAATTAATTAATAATACACAATATAATCTTACGAAAGCAAAAATAATAGGAAAAGATCCTGGAAACTGGTTTGAAAAATTTGTTATAGACAAAGGATCAAAAGATGGTATAAAAAAAGGAGATATAATAGTACAAGGTACGGAGATAGAAAATGATGTAGTTGTAGAAGGACTTGTAGGTAGAGTAGTTGATGTAGGACATAATTGGTCAAAAGTTATATCTATAGTAGATGGTGGAAGCAGCGTAAGCTTTACTATAGGAAGAACACAAGATGGAGGTATAGGAAAGGGAAATTTAGAAGGAAAAATATCAGGAGAACTATTTGATGTAAAGTCGAATGTGGTTAAGGGAGACAAGATATTTACATCAGGACTTGGTGGAGCCTTCACTCCAGGACTTTATGTAGGAGAAGTAACAAAGGTAGTAAAAAGAAGTGACAACTTATTAGTAGATATTGAAATAACTCCAGCAGTGGATTTTAGCAAAGTAAGAGATGTTTTTGTTATAAAGCAGAACTAAACTATAAAGGAGCAATTGAGTTGAATATTTTTATTATAATTGGAATAGTAGTCTTTAACTTTATACTTCAGTCAACTATATTTCAGTACATAGGTATATCTGGAGTGGTACCAAACACATCACTTATTTTAGTTAATATATTTGCACTTCTAGCCGGAAAAAATATAGGAGCTATAATAGGTTTGATAACAGGATTATTACAAGATATATTCTTTGGAGGACCTATAGGAATAAATGCATTAACATATGCTACAATAGGATATTCAATAGGACTTTTAGATAACAAAGTATTTAAAGAAAATCTACTATTACCACTTTCAACTACTTTCGTTTCTACATTTGCATATCATATTATGTACTATTTATTTATGATTTTTTTATCTATAGATGTAAGTTTCACGCTTATGCTAAAAAATATTTTGCTAAAAGAGACTATATATAATTCACTATTATCAATTATTTTATATAAAAAGATATTAAAATACTATAGAGCGCCACATATAAGTTTTACAAAGAAAATGTAATTAATTAAAAAGAATAAATTCAAGAAAAAAGGGGTGAAAGTTTGAAAGAGTTATTTGAAAAGTTAAAAGATAGATATAGTGTATTGATATTTGTATTGTCAATAACTTTTTTCATACTCTCTTTTAGATTAGCATCTTTAACTATCATAAGTGGAGATGAGTTGAGAGAGGAGTCAAATAATAAAAAACTAAAACATATACCAATTACAGCCCCAAGAGGAGAAATAAGAGATAGATATGGTAGACTTTTAGCAGGAAATAAAGCAACTTTTACTGTTCAACTAATAAAGGATGAACTAAACACTAAAGATAAAAAAGAGAGAAATGAAATTATATTAAAGCTAATTCACATTTTAGAAGAAGAGGGAGTAACATACAAAGATGAATTTCCAATAGTTTTTAACTCATATATTTATAGAAATGAGAATATGTACTTTGAAGCAGAACAAACTCCCACTGACAAAGTTGTAGATGCAATAATTGAGCACAATCTAATTAGCGAGCTAATAAGTTCAAGTGCAAAGTATAGTAATCACCAAAATATAAAAGACTTTACTGTAGGTAAAAAAGTTATAAATATATTAGAAAATGAAGGTATAAAGATTCCTATAGATGTAGTTCAGAATAATAATACTGTAGAATTTGTTTATAATGAAAATACAAATATAGATAAGTGGAAACAGGAGAATGGTATACAAGGAAATGTAGATGCAAAAAGTGCTATAATTCAAATTATAAACAATAGAAATGCAAGAAAAATAGTGCTAAAGACAATAAACGATCCTATAATAAGTAAAATTGCATACGACATAGTAGATAGCAAAGGATTAATTCCAGATATAAAGTTAGAGCCTATGATTTTCAGCTATGACGAGCAATTTAAAGAGACAAAAAGAAGTCTTATGAAAACATTTAAAAGTATAACCATGGAGAGCAAAGCTATAGATGACTTTATAAATATATTAAAAGAAAGTAATAGAATGTCAGAACTATTCCAAAAAACTTATCCACAAAAAGATAAGGAAGTTACAGTAGTTCCAGGAGAAGTTATATTAAATATATTTAAAGAGAATGATATAGAAATGCCAATAGAAGTATCATCTGATAAAGAAGGTAATAAAGCTATATATAAATATAAAAATGAAAAAGAGAAAAAAGAATTATTAAAAAAATATAAATTAAAATCAGATACTAGTCCTATGGAAGCGGTTATGGAAATAGCACAAATCGAAAAGACTAAAGTAGAGGATTCTAAAAAGAAAGACAAAAACTCTAAAAAGGAAAGAATAAGTATATTAGAAGAGTTTATAAAGCATGATAAAATAAAAGGAATAGCTCAGACAATAGTACTAAAAGAGCATTCTAACCCTAGAATCTCTATAAGTGACTGGGAGTACACTCCTATCGTAGAAAAAAATGCATGGATTGATAAATATAAGTTGGATGAAAAGAAAGATACTGAACAAATATTTAATGACTTAAGAAAAAAATCTGAGTTAGACAGTAAATTAACAGAGTATGAGGCAAGAGCATCACTATTGATACTAGATGAAATAAGTAAAGTAGGATATCAAGGATATTATCCTATAAATATAGCTTATGGAATTAGTGATAAAGCAGTAGCTAAACTAGAAGAAAATAAGTTAGAATTACCAGGTATAAAAGTTTCGCTAGAGCCTGTCAGATACTATCCTTATGGACAAACTGCAGCTCATATACTAGGTTATGTAGGTAAAATCGCACAAGAAAATGAAATAGAAAAATATATAAAAGAAAAAAAATATCTTCCAAGTACACTAATAGGAAAAACAGGTGTAGAGGTACAATTTGAAGATTACTTGAAAGGAAAAGATGGTAGTAAAATAGTTGAGGCAGACGCACACGGAAATGTGGTAAAAGTAGTAGAAGAAAAAGATGCTGAGCCAGGAGATACACTATACCTTACAATAGATGCAGATCTTCAAAGAATAGCAGAAGAGTCACTAGAAAAGGCACTAAGAGAGATTAGAAGAGGAGGAACCTTTGAAAGTAAATGGGGTAACTATAACTTCTCTAAAGCTTACCCTAATGCATACGCAGCATCGGTAGTTGCAACAGATGTTAGAACTGGTGAAGTACTAGCTTTAGCGAACTATCCATCTTATGATCCTAACTTATTTGCTACAGGTATATCTAGTGAAGATTGGAAGAGTTTAAATCCAAAACATGATGAATATGGATTACCACTTTATAATATTGCAATTCAATCTCCAGTTCAACCTGGTTCTATATTTAAAATGGTAACTGGTATAGCAGGTATGGAAAATGGAATTAGTCCAAAGAAAAAGATATATGATTATGGATATGTAAAAGTAGGGAATAAAAAATTCCCATGTTTAATATGGAGCAGAAGTGGAAGGACTCATGGAGCAACAGATCTTTACAATGCTTTAGAACAATCTTGTAACTATTATTTCTATGCTGTAGCTCTTGGAAGAATTCCTCAGACTGGAGAAGTTTTAAGTAAAGAGTCAGGAATAGATAGTATACTAAGAGTAGCAAAAGAATTTGGATTGGGTGAGAAAACTGGAGTAGAAATACCAGGAGAATATGTGTCTGGAGTTCCAGATACAGAGTCTAAAACTAGAAGTACAAAATCATCATTAAAACGCTTTTTAAAAGACAATATAGATAATTATATAAAGGAAGATGTGAAATTAAGTGAGAAAAAAATAGAAGCTGCAATAGATGAAATAGCTAGTTGGGCTGAGTATGAAGACCCTTTGAGTAAAAGAGAAGTAATTAAAAGGCTAGATAAACTAGGAATAGATGGAGAAAGAAAGATTCCAGAAAGTGAAAAGGGTGAAGACTTAGCAGATAGGATTAAATATACTTATCTTGATCAATCAGGATGGAGAATAGGAGATACACTGAATATCTCTATAGGGCAAGGTCAAAATGCTTATACGCCAATACAAATGGCAAACTATATAGCTATCTTGTCTAATGGAGGATATAAACATAAGATGAGTGTAGTAGATAGAATACAAACTTATGATAATACTAAAAAGACATATGAGCCTAAAAAAGAAGTTAAAAGAATAGATATAAAAGACTATAAATATCTAGAAGAAGCAGCAAAAGGTATGTCTATGGTTGCTAAAAAAGATGGTACGGCTAGTAGAGCATTCGGAGGCTTTGAGGTAGATGTTGCTGCTAAAACCGGTACAG
Organism: Gottschalkia acidurici 9a; assembly: GCF_000299355.1. Classification (NCBI taxonomy): domain Bacteria; kingdom Bacillati; phylum Bacillota; class Tissierellia; order Tissierellales; family Gottschalkiaceae; genus Gottschalkia; species Gottschalkia acidurici. Next base: position 1,088,658 of record NC_018664.1, read on the forward strand.
CAGAAAAAGATGGAATAAGCCCAGTTACAAAAAGAAAATATGATGACTTTGCTTGGAGTACAGTATATGCACCATATGAAGACTATAACCCTGATGCAGCACAAATAGCAGTTTCAGTAGTTATATTCCAAGGAGGTGGTGGTGGAAATACAACACCAATCGCCAGGGAGATAATAGCTGAATATCTGGGATTAAACGATGATGTTGAAGATAGTAAATTTGACTTAAATAGCAAACTAGCAAAATAAAATTGGAGAATAGACTATAGATTAAATTCTATAGTCTATTCTTTTTATAAAAAAAAATAAAATTCAAGACTTATAGTTTTTTAGTGTAAAACTTCTTAGTACTAAAAAACTGCATAGTTATCAATGGATCATAACTTAGAGTTAGGTATTTAGAATTGAAGTGAATTATTGTGGAAAAGAAAACGTTAAAACATTTAATTACCTATACTATATTGTTAAGTAAAGTTTCAAGTGATAATTTTAACTTTCATACATATCGAATATATCAAAAAAACCATAGTATATAATATAAAGCAAATAAGTAATAAAGTAGGATTAATGATATGAATCAAGAAAAATAGTAATTATAAAAGGGAATGTAGGAAAAGACTATGTTTATCTATTATCATTATGTTTAATAAGAATATCATCAAATAAAATAGTATGGTACTAAAAAAGAAATCTAGATTAACTTAATCTATTGTGTTAGTTAAAATCAGTTACCAACAAGAAGAGTATAGTAATTCATAAATTTAGACTAGTTTTAGGAAATCAGAATTAACATATATGGATTATTTGTCTAAATATTGACTCTTTGATATTTGCTAGACTAATAGACTTGTTCAAGCATTTATTAATAAATAAGTAAATATTATGACCTAAAATTTTAGTTCTGAGTTTTATTATTAACCTTATTTATATTAAATTGTCTAGTCAGTTGACAAAATAAAGTTTCTACTTTTCTTCTATCTTTAAAAATTAACTGTCTAAAGGGATTTGGAAAGTGAGACTTACTATTTTTTCATAGAAATTAACTTTATTTCTTTTTCTTATTTTAACTCTAAAACAAGTTTTTACATACAAATCTTTATATCCTATATATAGTGGTTTACGGAATTATTGAAAATTTTATAAGGTCAACATAGTCAAGGAAATAATATTTTGAACAATCTTAACTACTATAAAAAATAAACAGAAGAAGTAATAAAACGATAAAGCAAATTTAAAACATCAATTTTATAGCTAAGTTCTTAAATTCAAAGATTTTTATTATAAAAATTATTTCGTATTTTGATAGGAAAGATTCAATATATCTAAAAAATCATGTTGAAATTTTAACTATAGTGTTACTTTTGATTTATTTAATTATTTAAACTCTTTATAGAAATAAAACATATTACTTTGTTTATTAAATAAGAAATAATACGATTCATTAATTACATATAAAAATATAATTTGCTTCTATTTTAGCGTTAAACATATGGAATTTGTTGTAAAACAGTGACATTTAAAGCTAATAATAGAAAAAATGAGATGAATTAAAGCGTTGCTTGCATACATAACTTGATATAAATGTATATGATATATACAATGATGTAAACAATGTAAAATCAATATTAATCACATTGTTTAAAATAAACTAGGGGGAGATAAGAAGTGAAAAAAACATTAACAATTTTAACACTATCAGTAATGATAGCGTCTACATCAACTGTATATGCTCAGGGTGATAGCAATGAAGTAGACGAAAAGGATCAAATTACTATTATTAATACTTTAGAAAAGAGTGATAATCTAAATGATGAATTACAAAAGACTGATATTAAAGATATGGAAAGTGAACATATGTTGATAAATGAAATGCACTCTATCACTGAAAAAGAAAATTTAGGTGAAGAAATAGTTAAATTGAGTTCATCAGCACCTTCTTTATCTAATGTTATAAAATGGTACTATAGAGGTGAACCAACACTGTCTCGTGGATCTACTGGATCAGATGTTTTACGACTACAAAGAATAATCAATGGAATGGGAGTATATAAAGATGGAAGATGGCAGACTATAGATGTAGGAGCTCTAGATGGAGTATATGGAGCAAAGACGGAAGAAGGTGTAAGGTTATTTCAATATATGTGGCGAAATACTTGGTCTGAGTTTAGTGTAGATGGTATAGCTGGAAAACAAGTATGGGCTGCAATAAACTATATGATAGAAGAGCTGCAAGAATAATTGATGAAATTGGAGTCTATGAAGATGGAAAATAACAAACTATAGATGTCGGATGAAGTGTATGAAGTAAAGGCACAAGAAAGTATAAGGTTATTTCAATATATGTGAAAATGTATTTGGTCTGAATTTATATAGATGGTATAGCTGGAAAACAAGTATAGGCCGTAATAAAGTATATGATAATAGAATAGTAGTTAAATATATAAGAATTCATAAAAAATTGACAAGATGTTATACCTCTCTTGTCAATTTTTTTATGAATAGATAATTGTCTTATAACTAATAATTCTAAAAATATTACAGATATGAGTAAATAAAAAACTTATTTACTATGATAAAATTATAGTGATTTTGTATGAAAGATGTAAGTAGAAAATGCGAAGAGCTTAAATACTAGGTAAAAAGACGTATATAAAATATTAGAAACTAAATATATAAAATAATTAAGAATACTATAGTAGATTTATTTAATTTTACTCATTGTGATAGATAAAACTAATTATCTATCAGAAAAATATTACAATGTATAAGGGTAGACTAATTTTAGGAAATTATAATTAATATATGGATTACTTATCCAAATGTTATGACCTAAAATCTTAGTTTTGAGTCTTGTTATTAATCTTCATAGAGACTTTGCTTTAACTTTATTATAGCAAGTCGTTCAGATAGTTAAGAATGAAGTTTCTATCCTTTAAAAATTGATTGATTAAAGGACTTTGGAAATTGAGATTTACCTTTTTATCTTTTCATAGAAATTAAGTATATTTCTTTTTATGTTTTAATTCAAAAGCTAATTTTTTACTTATATAACTTTTGTCTCTTACAATGATTAAAGAATTAGATGGTGAAACTAAGTTTCAAGCAACGTTAGAGTTATTTCCACTAGTATCGATTAAAACGAAGTCTGTAATGTAATTATCTAGAGTGAATAACATATGAACCTTAAAACCAATATAGGCTTCTTTTTTAGATAAACATTTATCGTAAGTTGATATTCTCTCAAAAGCCTTATGAAATACAGCTCTACAGATTTACAAATGGGTATAGGTATACTATCAATTATTCTACGGGTATGACTTGGATATTTAAACTTAGAAGAAAGCCTTTTTCTAATTTTATCTACAATAGAATGTAGATTTATATGAGTTCTGTTTAATATAATTCTATGTCGGAATTAGAGAATAAATCAAATGAATTTTTTCTAAAAAAGTTAAACAAATCTTTCTTAGAATCTATATATAGTAAATTACCTACAATGTTAATAGTAATAATTTCGTTATTGGATAAAATTAAATAATTTACATTTTTATGAAATTTAATATATTCTGAAGTAAATTCTTGGTATATGCCATGAATGACTACATAGGTTAGCAAGAAAAAATCCTTTAAATTTTCTAATTCTTTGATAGAATATTTAGATAACTATAACATATGTTATTCCCTATCTTTATTTCGCTGAGGTTATCAATGATAGGTCAACATAATTGCTAGAATTTTTTATTAGTAAGTTTTACTAGCATAATAGGTTAACCTATATAGAACGGTGTAAATATGAATTCGATGAAGTATCTGGTCATCTTTCCATACCAATAGTTTCCACAGGATTAGGAGATATATTAATTCCAATAAAATTATTAAATACACTAAATAATATAAATCCTGATTTCAATAAGATACTAGACTTTAGTAGAAAGCAAAATTCTGTAGGATATCATCTATTTACGTTAGAAACAAGAAATGATTCAATAGCTCATTGTAGAAACTTCTCTCCTTTATATGATATTCCTGAAGAAGACGCGCAAAACTTAGTCTTTGAACAAGGATACTCTATGAACAGACCTTCAAAGATTTTAAGTAACTTAACAATTGAGAATGAAGAAATTAAAAAGGTAAAGGTTGGAGGTACTGCCTTAAACATTGAAGAAAAAATTATAAGAATATAACAAAATTAAAACTACCTCTATCATTTGGTAAAAATATGATATAATGAGCATGTGGAAATAAATTGTAATGAAACAGTTATTTAGAATTAAATAATATTATATATGCGACCTCTTAAAACTCAACTTGATAGGGTAAAAAGTATTATAATCTGAGTAGATATGTCAATAAAATGAAGGGCAGATAAAACTTATACTTGTTGTAAATCAGCTGAAGAAACAATTGGATTTATTTCACCATATGTTAAAAAGATATGATGAAGATAAATGAAAGTGATTTGAAGAATATTAACTAGAGCTTTGGGGGAGGTATTCATGAGTAAAGTAGCTATTTTATATAAATCGAAGTATGGTAGCACTAAAAGGTATGCGGAATGGATATCAAATGATCTGAATGCTGATTTATTTGAATATTCAGAGATTAAAGCTGAGAATTTATTAGCATATGATACAATAATATTTGGTGGGGGACTTTATGCAAGTGGTATTAATGGTATAAGACTTATAACTGAAAACTTTCACTCTTTAAAAACCAAAAATATAGTGGTCTTTACAGTAGGTCTTGCTTCAATAGATGATAAAGAGATTTTTAAACCAACCATTGCAAAAAGTTGTACAGAAGAAATGCGTAAAAAGATAAAGTTTTTTCATGCTCGTGGAGGAATAGACTACAAGAAACTAAACTTTGTTCATAGAGCTATGATGGCAATGGTTAAGAGAATGACTTCTAAGAAAAAAGTAGAAGAACTATCAGATGATGATAAAGTTTTGTTAGAAACATATGGTGATAAGGTCGATTTTACTGATATAAGAATGATAGAACCATTAGTTTCGTATGTTAAAAATCTTACTATGAGCTAAAAGATATAAGTTAAGGAGTTTTTAAATGAGATTAGGATTTATGCACGGAACAAGATATATAGAATTTGACGTAGCTTTTAGAAAGAGAAAAACTATACAAATATCCATAACACCCCCGAATGAAATAAAAGTATCAGTACCAAGAGGTATGAGTGAAGAAAATATAATTGATATAGTAAAAATAAAAGCGAATTGGATAGAGAAGAAAATACTTTATTTTAAAGATATAAAATATGAAAAGATTAATAGAAAATTTATAAACAATGAACCCTTCATGTATTTAGGAAGAAGCTACCTACTCCAGATAGAAGTTGATAAGAATATAAAAGATCCACAGGTAAAATTATTCCAAGGCAAAATTTATGTATATACTAGTATAAAAGATAAACGTATAATTCAAGGAGCTATGGAAAAGTGGTACAGAGAGAAAACCAAAGAAAAAGTCGAGGAGAGAGTAAAATACTACTTACATCTTTTTAAAAAAGAACCAAGATCAATACGAATAAAACAGCAAAAAAGGATATGGGCAAGCTGTACTTACAGAGACGATCTTTTGTTTAATTGGAGATGTGTAATGGCTAGACCAGATGTACTTGACTACATAATAGTTCATGAAATGTGTCATATGCATCATAAAAATCATTCTAAAGACTATTGGAATATGGTAGAATCTATAATACCAGACTATAGAGATAAAAAAGAATGGCTTAAAATTCATGGATATAAGATGATTTTATAGATGTTAAGATTATTAAAGAAGAGAGTGATTCTAAATTTATTCTTATAAAGACTTAACTCAAGCAAAAAATTTAAAAATCATTCATTTAGATATGGATGCTTTCTACGCATCTGTTGAAGAGGTAGACAACCCTAAGCTTAAAGGACTTCCAGTAATAGTAGGGGGACAAAGTGAACATGGTGTTGTAACTACTGCTAATTATCATGCTAGAAGATATGGTGTACACTCTGCTATGCCAGGATTTATAGCTAGACAGAGATGTCCTAATGGACAATTTTTACCTGTCAGAATGGAAAGGTATAAAGAAGTTTCTAGACAAGTATTTGGTATACTATATGAGATCGCAGACTTAATAGAGCCAGTATCTATAGATGAAGCATATCTTGATGTTTCTAATATAGAGAAAAATCCATTAGAGATAGTTGAGGAGATAAAATATAAAGTACTAAAAGAGACGGGATTAACTATGTCTAGGGGGATATCGTATAATAAGTTTTTAGCTAAGCTTGCATCTGACTGGAATAAGCCAAATGGAATAAAAATAATAACTAAAGAAATGGTGCCAGATATATTGTTGCCGCTTTCAGTTAGCTCAGTACATGGAATAGGCAAAAAATCTTCTCAAAAGCTAAATAATATAGGCATATATACAATTAAAGAACTTATGAGATTACCGGAAGATTTTCTAGTAGATTTCTTTGGAAAGTCTGGTAGAGAAATATATAATAGAATTCGCGGTATAGATAATAGAACTGTTAACATATCTTCTGAAAGAAAGTCTATAGGAGTAGAGAGAACATTTACAAATCATACAAAGAATAAAGAAATATTACAAGAATACTTATATAAATTTTCATTAGAACTAGAGCTTTCATTGAAGAGTAAAGAAATGCAAGCTAAAACAATAACATTAAAAATCAAGGATACAAATTTTAGAACTCAAACTAGAGGTATTACTTTAAGTAATCATATTACATCCTCTAAGGAGATATTTAATATTTCTAAAAATCTTTTAAAAGAGGTAAGTATAAGTGCTGATATTAGACTGATTGGTTTATCTGTTTCAAATCTTTTAACCATAAAGATTGAACAACTATCGATTTTTGACTAGTATATATTGAATAAAAAAATTGAGTAATATACTAAAAGACTATATAATAAATAATAGGGTAACACATATACTTATGAAATGCTTATAATATAATCTTAGAAATACATAATCTTCTAAGGTTAAATCTTTATAAATTGGAGTGAACAAATATGCATAAGAAAATTTTAAAGTTTTTAACGGTATGTACTGTATCTTTAACTATAATTTCAAGTAGTGCTATTAATACAAGTTCTAGCTATGCAGAAATGGAGTATTTAAAAAAATATCAAACTAACGAAATAATTTCGGTAAGAGGAGAACCAGTACAAATACCTAAAGAAGTTAAACAACAAAATGAACAATTTAGAGGAGTTTGGGTATCGACTGTATTTAATTTAGACTTCCCTTCAAAGAAACGAATGAGTGAAAAAGAATATAAAGATGAGTACATAAAGCTTTTAGATAACTTAGAAAGTTTAAATATGAACGCTGTGATATTTCAAGTTAGAAGTAAATCGGATGCATTTTATCCATCAAATATTAATCCTTGGTCAGAATATCTTACTGGAACTCAAGGGACAAGCCCTAATTGGGATCCACTTAAATGGATGATAGAAGAGACTCACAAAAGAAACATGGAGTTTCATGCTTGGTTTAATCCTTATAGAGTAACTACAGGTAAAGAAAAGTTAACAGAACTATCACCTAATAACTGGGCAAGACAAAATCCTCATACTGTATTTAGTTTTCAAGATAAGCTATACTTAAATCCGGGAGAGCCTGAAGTAGTAAAGCATATAAATGATAGTGTAATGGAAGTGGTTCAAAATTATGATATAGATGCTGTTCATTTTGACGATTATTTTTATCCTTATGGAGGTGTCAAAGATAATTGGTATGCTGAAGAAGAAAAAATAACATTTGAAAAATATGGACAGGGCTTCAGTAGTGTATCAGAGTGGAGAAGAAATAATGTAGATAACTTAATACTTAATCTACATAACTCGATATCATCTTATAATAAAGAGAATAATAAAGATGTTCAATTTGGAATTAGTCCTTTTGGAATATGGGGACATAAAGAAACTCATCCAGAAGGAAGTAAAGAAGGTACTGGATCATTAACTCCAACTTCATCTCAAGCTTCTTACGATAATTTATTTGCAGATACAAGAAAATGGGTAAAAAATAACTGGATAGATTATATCGCACCACAGATATATTGGACATTTGACACAAAAGCAGCACCTTATGGAGAATTAGTACATTGGTGGGCTGATGTTGTAAAAGATACTGATGTGAACTTATATATTGGACATGCTTCATATAAAAAAGCTGATAAAAATAATAAGGATGTAAGCTGGAATAATCCTAAAGAAATATCGAATCAACTTAAGTTCAATAGTATGTATGACGAAGTAAAAGGAAGTATATTTTTTAGATATAAGAATCTTTTAGAAAGTGAACAAAATGCTGCAGCAAATAATGAATTTATAAAAATTCTTAGAGAACAGCATTTTAATAATAAAGCTTTACTTCCATCTAAAGTAAAAGAGCTCTCTAAAGATGTTGAAAATGGTGGAGAACAATAATTTAAGAAATAAAGCAAAAACTCTTTTCTGTTATATTTATAACAGAAAAGAGTTTTTGCTTTATTTGATATTTTATAGTGTATATTACAATTAAGTAACAAAATATAGAAATTGAGAAAAATGTGATACAATAAATAAAACATCAATAGAAGGAGGAAAATTCTATGTTCAAGAATAAAAAGTTTTACTGCATAGCACTAGCACTTATATGCGTAATGTCCTTAGCAACTAATTTCACTTATGCACTTTCAAAAAGTGATGAAGAATTTAAGGTGATTGGATATTATTCAGAAATATTTGATGATCCTATAGAAGGTAATATTCAATTTGATAAATTAACTCATATTATTTATGCATTCTTAATTCCTAGGGAAGATGGATCTTTAGTTGAACTTGAGAAACCTGAAAAATTAAAAGAGCTAGTAGAAAAAGGTCATGAAAATAATGTTAAAATAATAATAGCAGTAGGTGGATGGTTATATCAGAATATGCCGCTAGCACCCAACTTTGAAAAAATGGCGTCCACATATGAATCAAGAAAAGTTTTCATAGATAATTTAATGGACTTCATAGATGAATATAATGTTGATGGAGTTGAGATTGATTGGGAACATCCAACTTTAGGGCAGTCTGCTCAAAACTATGAAAGCTTAGTAGTGGAAATGAGTGATAGATTAAAAGAAAAAGGAAAATCTCTAACTGCTGCACTTAATGGAGCTTGGTCTAATACTGAAGGACCAGAGGCATCTAAAGCTATATCTGCCAAATGCTTAGAAAAGTTTGACTGGATTAGTGTTATGGCTTATGACATGAATAATGAGCAACATAGTCCAGTTTGGTTTGCTAACACTTCCATACAATACTGGTTAAATAGAAATGTTCCAAAAAGAAAAATAGCTATAGGAATGCCATTATACGCTTTACCTAGTTGGAAACAATATAGGCATCTAGTAGAAGAAAATAGAGAAAATGCATATAAAGACTATGTAAAAGGTGATCCATTAGATTCACACTACAATGGAATAAACACAATAAAAGAAAAACTAGACTTGCACTTAAAACAGCTGGTGGGGTTATGTTATTTGATATTAATGAAGATACTCATGATGATACAAGTATTGTAAGTGCTATAGATGATACTATAAAAGAGTTTAGAAGTCAGACACAAGAAGAAATTGATAATAAAATATATTTTACTATAGATGGACATGAACTAAAGTTTACAGACGATAGTATGGGAATGCCTTTCACGGATAAAAACAATAGGATAATGGTACCAATAAGAAAGCCTCTTGAAATGATTAACGCAGAAGTTGAATTCGATGCCAAAAGAAATAAAGCCATAGCTAAAAAAGATAGTTTACTTGTAGAAGTTCCAATAAATGAAGATTATATTAAGGTAAATGGCAGAATAATAAATATGGATACTAAAGCTATTATAAAAGATAATAGAACTTATGTGCCTTTAAGATATGTATTTGAAGCACTTAACTACAAAGTAGAATGGCATGGAGAAACTAAAACTGCTGTTATAACAAACTCAAATATATAGAAATAAAATTAAAAGGAGTAGACTTTGAAAATTAATCTAAAGTCTACTCCTTTTAATTTTATTTTGAGAATATATTTTTATTAAAAAGACACTAAATAAAATAAATAACTTTTAGATATATGCAATAAATATTATGAAAAATATAATAATTTTGCAAACTAATACAGATTGTATAATAAAAAACGGAAACCTTATAAAGGAATATAATGCAATAAAATGACTTTAAAAAAATGGAGAGATCGATATAAACAGATTTTGCCAGAGTTATTCAGAGGATTAATAAGAAAATACTAGTAATTTTGTATACAGAATAAGTCAGACATGTACATAAAGTAATACATACATATTTAAAGTTTGAGGTCGGGGATAAAAACTTAGTATGATATATATAACGATAAAGTGAGAGGTGAACATATGATTAAAGTTCAAGTTAAAAATCTAACTAAGATATTTGGAAAAAACCCAAAACAAGCACTAAAACTTTTAGAAGAAGGAAAGACAAAAAAAGAAATTCTAAAAGAAACACAAATGACTTTAGGTGTAAATCAAGCTTGTTTCGATATATATAGTGGAGAGATTTTTGTGATTATGGGATTATCAGGAAGTGGAAAATCAACTCTTATAAGATTGATAAATCGCTTAATAGAACCTACTACAGGAAATATTCTGATAGATGGTAAAGATTTAGCTAAAATGAATAAGAATGAGCTAAGAAGTACAAGAAGAAAAAAACTTAGTATGGTATTTCAGAAATTTGCTTTATTTCCTCATCGTACTGTTTTAGAGAATGTAGGATATGGATTAGAGGTACAAGGAATCAATAAGAAAGATATAAGGGATAATGCTATAAGTTCATTAAAATTAGTAGGACTAGAGGGATATGAGGAACAATATCCACAACAATTGTCTGGAGGTATGCAACAAAGGGTAGGTCTTGCAAGAGCTTTAGCAAATGATCCAGATATACTGCTAATGGATGAAGCATTTTCTGCATTAGATCCTTTAATTAGAAAAGAAATGCAAGATGAACTTATAGATCTTCAATCTACTATGCAAAAAACTATTATATTTATAACTCATGACTTAGATGAAGCTTTAAAGATAGGTGACAGAATAGCCTTAATGAAGGATGGAGAAATTGTTCAAGTTGGAACTCCAGAAGAGATAATGACAAGTCCGGCTAATGCTTACGTTAAAAAATTTGTTGAAGATGTTGATAGATCTAAAATCCTTTCAGCTCAAAATGTTATGATACGTGCAGAAACTATAGATATAGAAAGACATGGTCCACGCGTTGCACTGCAGCGTATGAAACAAATGGGTATTTCAAGTATTCATGTAGTTAATAAGCGAAATGAATTTTTTGGAGTTGTAACAGCAGAAGCAGCTTCTGAGGCTATTAAACAAGGTGTTAAAGATATTCATGATATTATAGATAGAAATGCGCCTAAAGTTGATCCAGACCTAGCTTTGAGTGATTTATTTGAATTGATTTATAATACACCTGTGCCTATATCAGTAGTTCAAGATAAGATTTTAAAAGGAATAATTATTAGAGGTTCTGTTTTAGCAGCTCTTTCTGGAAATGGAAATGGGGTGAGAGTTGATGAGTAATATTCCTCAAATCCCTTTGGTTAAATGGATAGACTTTATTGTACTATGGTTAAGAAAAAATGCACAATGGTTTTTTGAACCTATAAAAAATACTCTTAATAGTATTGTTAATACTTTAAGTGAAGCCTTAATACTCATACCACCATTCGTATTCATTATTATAATAGTACTATTTGCTATATACGTTAATAAGAAAAAGTGGGGCTTACCTATTTTTGTTTTACTTGGATTACTATTGATAAAAAATCTTGATTACTGGGAAGACACTATGATTACACTTTCACTAATTCTAACATCAAGTTTAATCTCCATTATAATAGGTGTACCTCTTGGAATATGGATGTCAAAGAATAATATTGTAGAGTCTGTTATTACTCCAGTGCTAGACTTTATGCAAACTATGCCAGCATTTGTTTACTTAATACCTGCTGTATCATTTTTTGGAATTGGAATGGTACCTGGTGTTATCGCATCAGTGATATTTTCAATGCCTCCTGTCGTAAGATTAACTAATCTTGGAATTCGTGAGGTGTCTGAAGACTTGATAGAGGCAGCAGATGCTTTTGGATCTACTAATATACAAAAATTATTTAAGGTACAATTACCAATGGCAAAAAGTACTATTATGGCAGGAATTAATCAAACTATTATGCTAGCACTATCTATGGTTGTAGTTGCATCTATGATAGGTGCAGAAGGTCTAGGAGTAGAAGTGTTTAGAGCTGTTACAAGAAATGAAGCTGGACAAGGATTTGCTTCGGGATTATCTATGGTGATACTTGCCATAATACTAGATCGAATTACTCAATCACTAACTAAAGAGAAAAACTATTAAAATTAATTAGGGGGAAAATATATGTTTAAAAAGAATTTAAGAAATATAGGAATCCTAGTTTGTATATTCCTAACCTTAGCTGTAGCTGGATGTAGCAAAAATGATGCAAATAAAGGATCATCAGAAGGGAACTTAGAAAATAATAAGGAAAAATCATTAGCAGAGGAATTAGACTATAAGATTACAGGTATTGATGCAGGTGCAGGGATAATGGAAGCTACTGAAAAGTGTATTGAAGATTATGGATTAGACTTTAAGGCACAAACTAGTTCAGGAGCTGTTATGACACAAGCACTAGGGGATGCAATTGAAAATAAGAAACCTATAATAGTTACTGCTTGGACACCTCATTGGAAATTCGCTAAATACGACTTAAAATACTTGGAAGATCCAAAGGGATCTTTTGGTGGAGAGGAAAAGATTCATACAATTGCTAATTCAAAATTAAAAGAAAAGAATCCAGAGGCTTATAAGATATTAGATCAGTTTTATTGGAAAGCTGAAGATATGGAATCTGTTATGTTAGAAATAAACGATGGAAAGGATATAGATAAAGCTGTATCAGATTGGGTGAACAATAATAAAGATAAAGTAAGTGAATGGACAAAGGGAGTAGAAAAAGTAGATGGGAAAAAGGTTAAATTAGCTTATGTTGCCTGGGACTCTGAGATTGCATCTACTAATGTTATTGGTAAAGTATTAGAAGATATGGGACATGATGTTACTCTAACACAAGTTGAAGTAGGGCCTATGTGGGCTTCTGTAGCTACTGGAGATTCTGATGCTATTGTTGCAGCATGGCTGCCAGGAACACATAAGAAGTATATGATAGACTACAAGGATCAAATAGAAGACTTAGGACCAAATTTAGAAGGTGCAAAAATTGGTTTAGCAGTTCCAACATATGTAGAAATTAATTCTATTGAAGACTTAAAATAAGTAAGAATACAGAAAACACCTAATATATTAGACATTTAGTGTGAAGACAAAGTAACAAAAACCCGTGAACTTTCTTGTAAAACAAAAAGTATTTACGGGTTTTTGTGTTGAATACATACTGCATCAAACTTTATTAGACGTTATCTATGCTTATAATAAATTCAAACAATAAGAGAACTCAGTTAAAAATGCACTTCATTGACGAACTTGTAATCAAAGATTATTCTATATAGGGAAGAAACTCAGAGAAACGTATATAATTACTTAAGTAAATTCTAGCTTTATCTATACAAACTATTAGCAAATAGGCCTCAAAATGTATTATAATTATAGTATACAAAAATACATATTCAAGGATTTATAACAAAATATTTAATAGACAGGGGCCTCAGAAAATGCCAAAGATAATAGAAAGTGATTTTTTTAAAAAGGTAATAGCAACTCTTATTTTAATTGCAGTCCTATTCCTCATTAAAGGATTTATAGGTCTTATCCTGCTTACTATGATAGAAATTGTATTAGTACTAAAATTATCAGAGTTCATTTCAAAAATATTCAAAAATAAGTTTAAGAACAAAAGAACAATAAATATTTTCTCGTTCATATTGCTACTAGGTATAGCTATACTATTTTTAATGTCGTTTGTACCTAGTATAATAAATCAAGTTATACCTATAGTTAAGAGAATTAATTTCAGTGATGTTGAAAATATAGAGTTATTTTTAAAAAAATATAATATAAATTTCATTACAATAGACATGATAACTAGTCAGTTTCAGAATATTCAAAATATGATAGTAAAAATGTTATCTCAAATACAAAAAATAAGTTATAATGCATTTTTATCTATAGTACTATCATTTGTTTTTATTTCTGATAATAACTCAATAAAGACTTTTTTAAGAAAGTTTGAAAACTGTAAATACAGCTATTACTATAATTTTTATAAAAGTTTGTCTGAAAAGTTTTCTAATTCTTTCGTAAAAGTAATAGAGGCTCAGTTAATAATAGCTCTTGTAAATGCATTGCTATCGATAATAATACTTACATTTTTCGGTTTTCCAGATGTAATGAGCTTAGGTTTTATGATATTTATATTAGGTCTAATTCCTGTTGCTGGTGTGATACTATCAACAATACCTTTATGTATAATTGCATTTCAACTAGGTGGCTTATCTAAAGTTATACTAGTCATAGTTATGATACTGATTTTACATGCATTTGAAAGTTATTTCTTAAATCCTAAGATAATGTCTACTAAAATGAAACTACCAATATTTTTGGTCTTTTTAATTTTAGTTATTTCTGAGCATTTAATGGGAACATGGGGTCTGATAATGGGAATACCGTTGTTTACATTCATAGTAGAACTAATAACTGAATAAAGTAATAAATAAAAATGGCCTTCTATATTTCAATTAAGAGGGCTTTATTTATATAAGATTTTCTGAATAAGATCGTTTTAGTTGAATCTTTTAGGCTTATAGAGATGAGATGATATTTTATTTAAATAGAGTTTTACAAATAAATAGTTAATAAAGTGGATATGAACATTGAGTAAGTCGTTAAGAAACTTATAGGAATAATATGGAGTTGATAATGTTAGACTATAAAGAGAAAGGGGAATATAGAATTGATAATAGGATTAGATGTTGGTGGAACCAATATAGATGCAGTTATAATATATAATAAGGAAATTATAAATAAAGTAAAAAAGCCGTTATATAATAATGATTTGTTACAGTCTATCTTAGAGACACTAGACGAGCTTTTGTTAGATCATGATAAATCAAAAATAGAAAGAGTAAACTTGAGTACTACAGTATGCACAAATGCTATAGTAAAAAATGAAATATCATCTGTAGGTATGTTTATTCAAAGTGGCCCAGGACTCTTAGTAGATTTTCTAGCTTGTGGACAAGAAAACAAATTTCTAAAAGGATCTATAGATCATAGGGGAAGATTAGTAAAAGATTTAGATATGGAAGAAATAGAGGAAGGTATAAACCTATTTAAGAAAAATAATATAGAAGCTTGTGGAGTAGTCACTAAATTCTCTACTAGAAATCCAAGTTTAGAAACAGAAATTAAAGATATTACAGATAGATATTTTAGATTCACAACAACGGGACATAGTATGTCAGGAAAACTTAATTTTCCACGTAGAGTATATACAACCTATTTAAATTCAGCGGTACATAAAACATTTAATGACTTTTCTAATAAGATAATAGAATCCTTAAGAAAACAAAATATAAATGCACCAGTATATATACTAAAGGCTGACGGAGGAACAATGGATATTAAATATGCTGAGAAAAAGCCAGTTGAAACTATATTATCGGGTCCAGCAGCTAGCTTTATGGGAATAAGTGCTTTGCTTCCTACGGACGTTGATAGTATATTTCTAGATATAGGGGGAACCACTACAGATATATTTTTTCTAGCTGATGGAGTTCCTTTATTTGAACCATTAGGTATAAAAATAGATAAATATAATACTTTAGTAAGAAGTATATATAGCGTATCTATAGGATTAGGTGGAGATAGCAGTATAAATGCGGAAGATGGTAAGCTGAAAATAGGACCTAAAAAAGAAGCTATACCTTATTCTTTAGGAGGAAATAACCCTACACCAACAGACGCTATGATATATTTAGGACTCATAAATGATGGGGATAAACATAAAGCAAAAGATATTATGAATAATCTTGGAAGTGAGCTGGCAATATCAGGAGAAGATACTGCAAGGTTAATACTAGACACTATGGCAGATATCATAAAAAGTAAAGTAGATGAACTTCTAGAAGAAATAAATAGCAAACCAGTTTATACAGTTAAAGAGGTTCTTTATGGTAGAAAAATAGAGCCAAAGCTTATAAATATAATAGGCGGACCTGCTAAAAGTTTAGTTGGAGTATTAGAAAAAAGATTTAATATACCATGTAATTATCCTGAAAATTATCATATAGCTAATGCTGTAGGAGCTGCTTTAGCAGGAACTACTAAAGATATAACTATCTTAGCAGATACAGAAAGAAAAACACTATCTATTCCAGAGCTAGATATATATAAGCAGATAAATACTAAATACAACTTAAAACTAGCTAAAAAACAAGCTGTGGAATTATTAAAAAACAGTGTAGAGTTAAGTGATGGTACAAGTGAAAATATGAGTGATAAAGATATAGAAATAACTGAAGAAAGTAGCTTTAATATGATAGAAGGATATTATAAGACTGGAGAAAATATAAGAGTACAGGCACAGATTAAACCAGGACTTATATATAGACTAAGGAGTGAAAATAAAAATGATTAAAGCTAAAAATAAACTAGGAATAGTTTTCTTTCCTGCTTTTGACTGGGCTATTAGTCCAAGTCATCCAGAAAGAGAAGAAAGGCTTTTATATACACAAGATCAAATATTTGAAGAAGGAATTGAGGATATTGAGGGCATTAAATTCTTCAATCCAGTTATAGCAGAAAAAAAAGATATAGAAAGGGTTCACTTCTGTGTACCAGATGTAGAAGAAAGACTTACAAAGTCCCATCTAGTATCTGTGGGGGGAGCTATTAGAGCTGCTCAAGCAGTGATGAATGGTGAAGTTGATAAGTCATTTGCACTTATAAGACCTCCAGGACATCATGCACATAGAGTAGTTTATGGAGATAGAGGTTTCTGTATAGTAAATATGGAAGCAATAATGATTGAAAATATGAGAAAAAATAATCCAGATTTAAGGATTGCAATAGTAGACAGTGATTGTCATCACGGAGATGGGACTCAAGATATATACTGGAATGATAAAAATACTTTATTTATTTCATTTCATCAAGATGGAAGAACATTATATCCTGGTACAGGATCTATAGATGAATTTGGAGGACCCTCGGCATATGGATATAATGTAAATATTCCCTTACCTCCAGAAACAGGAGAAGAAGGATTTGCATATGTACTAGACAACGTAGTCTTACCTATATTAGATGAGTATAAACCAGATATAATTATAAATTCAGCTGGACAAGATAATCACTATACAGATCCAATAACAAATATGAACTTTACAGCTCAAGGATATGCTGAGTTAAGTCGTAAGTTAAATCCTGATATAGCAGTTCTTGAAGGAGGATATTCAATAGAAGGAGCCCTTCCCTATGTTAATTTAGGAATAATTTTAGCCATGGCTGGACTTGACTATTCACAAGTACATGAACATGATTATGATAAAGAAAAATTAAAGCAGAGTAGAGATATAACAAAATATATAGAGCGAGTTTCTGAAGAAGTCTATAGCAAGTGGAAAAATCGTGACAAACTTAGAAAAGAGAAATATGAAGGTAGAGAGTATATAGAGCAATCTAGACAAATATATTACGATACTGATGGAATAACAGAAAATCAAAAACAAGTATTTTTTACATGCAATAAATGTAGTGGATTAAATACAATAAACTCTACTAGTAGTACTAGATTTCACATACTTGCAATAACTATACCTAGAGATGCATGCTCAAGCTGCTTAGATAAGGGATATAAACTATATAAAGATACTTTATTAGATAACTTTACAAATGTATATCTTCAAGATAAAGTTAATGATAAATATTATGCTAAATCTAAATAAATTGAGGTGAGTTATATATTGAAAAGAAGTAGTGGTATACTTATGAGTATAACATCATTACCAAATGCATACGGGATAGGAACTTTTGGAAAAGAAGCCTACGAATTTGTAGATTTTTTAAATAAAAGTGGTCAATCTTATTGGCAAGTATTACCACTGAATCCAACTAGCTTTGGTGACTCACCATATCAGAGTCCTTCAGCTTTTGCTGGGAATCCATATTTTATAGATTTTGAACTCTTAGAGAGGGACAATTTATTAAAGAAAAGTGACTATGAGTTTATTGATTTTGGATGTGACGAAGAAAGAATTGATTATGAAAAGATATTTAAAAATAAGATGAAAGTTTTAAGAATAGCTTTTACAAATAAAGATGAAATAGAAGATGAAGATATAAAAAAGTTTAGAAAAGAAAATCAATACTGGGTAGAAGACTATGCACTTTACATGGCACTTAAATATAAGTTTGATTTAAAATCGTGGCAAGACTGGGATAAAGATATAAAGATAAGAGAAAAAGAGAAAGTGAATTATTATAAAAAGAAACTTAAAGAAGAGATAGATTACTGGATATTTATTCAGTTTTTATTTTTTAAACAATGGAACAACTTAAAAGACTATGCCAATAGAAAAAGAATAAAGATAATAGGAGATGTACCAATATATGTAGCAGAAGACAGTGCAGACACTTGGGCAAATAGCGAAATTTTTTTATTAGATGATAACAGAGTTCCCATAGTTGTATCAGGAGTCCCGCCAGATGGATTTAGTTCTGATGGACAATTATGGGGTAATCCAATATATAATTGGGACTTATTAGAAGAAAGAAATTTTGATTGGTGGATAGAGAGACTTACTATGAATCTTAATCTATATGATGTAATAAGAATAGATCACTTTAGAGGGTTTGAGTCTTATTGGCAAGTTAAATACGGAGAAAGAACAGCAGTAAATGGAGAATGGGTTAAGGGACCAAATATAAGGTTTTTTAAAACTGTCTATAATTGCTTAGGAAATATTCCAATTATAGTAGAGGATTTAGGATATTTAACTAAAGAAGTACTAGAATTGAGGGACAAATTAGGATATCCAGGTATGAAGATCCTACAGTTTGCATTTGATTCAGATGAAAACAATGACTACTTACCACACAACTATGATAGAAACTGTGTAGCATATACGGGAACACATGATAATAATACAGTAATAGGATGGCTTGATAACACTGATAGAAGAGTATTAGAGTTTTGTAGTAAATATTTAGGACTAAATCAAGAGGAAGGTTATAACTGGGGAATGATAAGAGGTACTTGGGCTTCAATTGCAAACTTATCAATAGCTCAGCTACAAGATTTTTTATCTATAGATAGTAAAGGAAGAATGAATATACCATCTAAAGTTGATGGCAATTGGCAATGGAGATTGAAAAAGGAACAACTGACAAGTGATTTAGCAGAAAAAATATATTCTCTTACCAAAATGTATAGACGAATAAGAGATTAATAAGAAATGCCTGTAACAGTATCACATTCTAATAAGTATACTAGAAAAGAGAATAGCCTATTTAAAGTAATATTGGACTATTCTATAGATCAAGTAATAGGAGTGATAATATTGTTACATGGTAAAAAGTATATAATGAGAAATTTATTTAAATTTAGAATAGTTGATAACAAATCAGGTGAATTAACACTAAGAGCTAAAGTTTCACCACAGCTTTTTAACGAGCTAAAAGCATATGATGGATATTTAGAAAATGCCATAAATCTATTAGATGGTATTAGTGAATCAAAACTTGATTATGATAAAGGGAATATATTTATAAAGTATAGTACTGATGTTGTGGGAGAAGAAACAATAATGAACTGGATCAACAAAATAATAGATATGACGGTAGATAATTATGACTTAATATCAGAAAGCTCAGGAAGCGGTTTAGATGAAGTAATGGATGAATTACAACAAAAGTTAAAAAAAGAGGTTTTATATATATAGAATATGATAATAATAAAATCACTATCAATATTATTTAAAAAATAATAATGATAGTGATTTTATTGCAAATAACAAAGGAGGTATTTTAATGGGCAAAATATTAGGCCATTTTATAACACCTCACCCACCAATCATAATACCAGAGATAGGAATGGGTGAAGAAGATAAAGTAATAAATACTGTGAACTCCATGAAAAAGATAGCTAAAGATATCAGAGAGCTACAACCAGATACTATAGTTATAATTACACCACACGGTCCGATGTTTAGGGATGCAATAGCTATATCAGACATAGAAAATATAAAAGGTACGTTTGGCATATTCGAACAGCCAGATGTCAAACTAGAAAATAATATAGATGTTTCATTAACTAAAAGGATTATAAACTATACTCTTGAAGAAGATATATCTATAGCTTCTATAACTAATAACTCTGAAAAAGAGTATGGTATAGTTTGTGAATTGGATCATGGAAGTATGGTTCCGCTTTATTATATAAATAGAGAGTATAAAGATTATAGAATAGTACATATAACTTACGGAATACTTTCCAAAGACGAACTCTATAAATTTGGAATGATTATAAAGCAAGCTATTTTAGATGAGGATAAAAGTGCTGTTATTATTGCGAGTGGAGATTTATCTCACAGACTAAGTAATAGTGGGCCTTATGAATACAGTCCTAATGGTTCTAAATTTGATAAACAGCTATTGACACTATTAGAAAGTGGAGACACACTAGGTGTGTTTACAATGGATAAAGACTTAATAGAAGAAGCTGGAGAGTGTGGACTTAGGTCATTTTACATATTACTTGGAATAATGGATACAGATGAAATTAAGGGAGAACTTTTATCTTACGAAGGAACTTTTGGAGTAGGATATGGAGTTTTAAAATTTATAACTAAAGATGGAGAAAAAGAAAGTTACTTAGAAAAAATAATAGAAATCAACAAAGAAGATATAATCAGAAAGTTAAGAAGCGAAGATATATATGTAAAACTTGCTAGAGAAAGTTTAAATTATTACTTAGAAAATGAAGAGTACATGCCTATACCTGAAAATATACCTGAGGACTTACTAAATATAAAAAGGGGTGTATTTGTATCTTTTAAAAAAGAAGGAGAACTTAGAGGATGTATAGGAACAATATTACCAACAACAAATAATGTTGTTTTTGAAATAATAAAAAACTCAGTTGAAGCTGGAACTAAGGATCCAAGATTTTTCCCTATAGACAATGACGAATTAGATTACCTAGAAGTGTCTGTAGACGAAATTATGGAACCAGAGCCTGCCACATTTGATTCATTAGATCCTAAAAGATATGGTGTTATAGTTAGAAGTGGAATGCGCACAGGTCTATTATTGCCTGATTTAGAAGGTGTAGATACTTCTGCAGAGCAAGTAGACATATCATTACAAAAAGCAGGAATATCTAAAAGTGACAAATACACATTAGAAAGATTCGAGGTTATAAGACATAGATAGAAATAGTTATCAATGAATATATATATTTTATTTTACAATAAGATCTATTAGAAGAACTATTGATAAACTACAAGTTATAAATGGAAAGTTAAAAGTTTTTACATGAGATTTGAAAATAGAAAGAAAGAGAATTAAAATTCTCTTTCTTTCTATTTTAATATAGCTGACATCTTACGTATACATTATAGCACTTAATTAATAAATCAATTGTTATATCTAAAGAAGTCTTTTTGCCAAAGTTAAATCGATTGAACATTATATCTGCTGTAGCCATATCTGATATTAATTTTAAAGTTTTTAGGTCTATCTCCCCAATATGAGATTCTAACTGCCTTTTAATCACTAATTTCACCCCTTAATGTTATTTACTAAAGAAGATATCATCTATAGTAGTGTTAAAAGTTTCTGCGATTTTCCTTGCAGTTTCTATACCAGGGATTCGACCTCTTTCTATCTGAGAAATGTAATCTTTAGAGACTCCTATGGCCTTACCTAATTCAGTTTGAGTCAATTTATATTTTTTTCGATAGATCTTTACTTTATTCATAGGATCACCACCTTAGCATATTAAAAAGTAAACTTATTGTTGAGACTTGCAATAAATTGGTAGAATATAAAAATATATAGCATTATATACATTTTACAGAACTAATGGTTCAAATTCAAGAACTTTTAGTTGGGAACATATAAAAGTAGAACTTTCTGTTATATAATAGAGCTAGAATAGTACCAAAATAATAATAAGTTGAAGAAGTTGGTGATAATATGCTTGGAAAGAGACTAAGAAAACTTAGAGATGAAGCTGGACTTACACAAAAGCAACTTTCAAAGGTATTAGGAATAACAGATAGAGCAGTAGGATATTATGAAACAGAAAAAAGAACGCCACCACCAGATATATTAGAAAAACTTGGTGATTTCTTCGATGTATCAGTCGACTATATACTAGGAAGAACTAACGTAAGGTTTATTATCAAAGAAGAAAGTGACGCCATAAATTACTATAGTAGAAATTCAATAGAATCTGAAAACCACAATTATGAGAATTGTAATAAAGATACTAAATATAAGGAAAATAATGTAGACAACAATATAAATGGGTCTCTAATAAAAGATATAGAAGGCTTAAGTAATGATAGTAAGAGAGAGCTAGAAAAGTACATAAAATTGTTAAAGTTAAGAGATCAAATAGAAAAGCATGGAAATTAAAATTAGAGAAATCTATATTTAAATTCCATGCTTAATTTTTTAAATTAAGTCATAAAAAGTAATATTTTATCGGATGAATTACATGAAAAGACAAATTTCATTGAAGGTTATTATAATCAGCTTAAAGAATAAAGTAGACAGTAGAGATTTAAAGAAAAACAGGGGGGGATAAAATTTGCAACTAGATTTTAAAGTAAAGAATGAGAGCTTATTAGTAAACTTCAATGGAGAACTTGATCATCATACTGCTAAATATGTTAGGGATAAAATTGATGAGGCCTATGCAGACCATAATACAAACAATATAGTTATTGATTTAAATAACCTAAATTTCATGGATAGTTCTGGCATAGGACTTCTTATGGGGAGATATAAAATAGTAACTCAAAAGGGTGGAAATCTGTCTATTATAAATGTTAGTCCTAGGGTGGAAAAGATACTAAAGATGTCTGGGATATTGAAGATAGTTAATATACTAGATACAGACCAAGCAGATAAATTTTTAAGGGAGTGATTAGATAATGATAGAAAATAATATGAAGCTAGAATTCCCTAGCAAGTCACAAAATGAAGCTTTTGCTAGGGTAACTGTAGCAGCATTCGCTTCTCAGCTAGATCCAACTATAGAGGAACTAACTGATATAAAGACAGCAGTTTCAGAAGCAGTTACTAATGCTATTATACATGGATATGAAAATTCATCTGGCGTAGTAAAGATAGAATGTAATATAAAAGAAAATAAAATAGAAATTATAATAGAAGACAATGGAAATGGAATAAATGATATAAATAAAGCCATGGAACCTCTTTATACTTCCAAACCACATTTAGAAAGATCAGGTATGGGATTTACCGTTATGGAAACTTTTATGGATTTAGTTGAGGTTAAATCAGAAGCGGGAGTAGGCACAAAAGTAAAAATGATAAAAGAGTTTAAAAGTGTTCCGACTAAGGAGTAGAGACTTATGGAAACTAGCACATTAGAACAAGGCACTTATGAATTATTAGATCATGAAGAGACTATGAGATTAATAAAAAAAGCCCAAAACGGTGATGAAGAGGCTAAAACTAAACTCATAAACCATAACTTAGGGTTAGTAAAAAGTGTATTAAAAAGATTTGCAAATAGGGGCTATGAATTAGAAGATCTTTATCAAATAGGATGTATAGGACTTTTAAAAGGAATACAAAAATTTGATACAAGCTTTGATGTGCGATTTTCAACTTATGCCGTTCCTATGATTATGGGTGAGATTAGAAGATTTTTAAGAGATGATGGTATTATAAAAGTAAGTAGATCATTAAAACAAACCGCTACAAATGCAAATATGGCAAAAGAAAGATTAACAAAAGAGTTAGGAAGAGAACCAACAATACAGGAATTATCTGAAGCCATTGATGTAGATAAAGAGGATATAGTAATGGCACTGGATGCAAATACTAGACCAGATTATTTATATGAAGTTATACATGAAAGTGATGGATCTCCGATACATTTAATAGATAAAGTTATGGGTACAGAAGATGAAAATACAGATATATTAAATAAAATTGCTTTAAAAGAGGTTTTAGGTAAGCTTAAACCAAGAGAAAGACAGATAATAGTATTGAGATATTTTAATGATAAGACACAAACGGAAATAGGAGAAATATTGGGCATATCCCAAGTACAAGTATCCAGAATAGAAAAAAAGGTTTTAGAAAGTATGAAAAATATATTACAAAAGGTGTGAAGCTAAAAAATTTCACATCTTTTTTTGTATTAAAAAATCAATAAATGTCACATAATAAAGTAAAACAAAAATACTTTGAGAAAAATAACTTTTAGAAAGGATTGTTGATATGGATAATCTTAATAATAGAGACTACCAGAGATATGTTGAAGAGAAGATGCCTAAGCCTAAGTATATGAAAAATATATTATGGGCATTTGTGGTAGGAGGGTTAATTTGTACTATAGGTCAGGTTATAGTCAACTATTTAACAGCTCGTGGATTAAGTAAAGATGATGTTTCAACAGCAACATCCATAATAATGATATTTTTAGGAGCATTATTAACTGGAATTGGAGTGTATGACAAGATAGGAAAAAAAGCGGGAGCTGGATCAATCATACCTATAACTGGATTTTCTAACTCTATAGTATCACCAGCGATGGAATACAAATGTGAAGGATATGTCTTAGGAGTTGCTGCTAAGATGTTTACAATAGCAGGTCCAGTACTAGTGTATGGATTTGGAAGCTCTATAATTGTAGGAATAATATATTTATTGGTAAATAAGTAAAAAAGGAGGCAGCGATTTTGTCACAAAAAAAATTAGGTAAACAAACAATTCAATTACAAGATCCACCAGCCATATTATCTACTTATTCCATAGTAGGAGTTAAGGAAGGAGAAGGGCCTTTAAAAGATTATTTTGACATAATACTAGAAGATGATCTATGGGGAGAAGAAAATTGGGAAAATAGCGAATCTAAAATTCAAAAGCAAGCTATAACAAGTTCTATTTCAGGTGCAAAAATAGTTCCTGAAGATGTAGATTATTTGTTTGCAGGAGATTTACTAAATCAAATATCATCGTCATCATATTCGGCTAGAGATCTTCAAATACCTTTCTTTGGTTTATATGGTGCTTGTTCTACAATGGCACAATCTTTAAGTCTAGGAGCTATGTCAATAGATGGAGGGTACGCAGAGTATGTTTCGTGTGCAACCTCTAGCCACTTTAGTACCGCTGAAAGACAATTCAGATATCCATTAGAGCATGGAAATCAACGTCCACCGACTTCACAATGGACAGTTACAGGATCAGGTGCTGCAGTACTAGGAAAAAGTGAAAAGGGTCCTTTTATAACACATGTAACAACAGGAAGAGTAATAGATCCAGGACTAATAGATGCAAACAATATGGGACCAGCTATGGCGCCAGCAGCAGCGGATACAATAATACAGCATTTTAAAGATACTGGGTTTAGACCAAAGGACTATGACTTAATAATAACTGGTGACTTAGGAGAGCTTGGAATGGAAATAGCTCAAGAGTTGATAGAAAAAGAAGGTTACGATATATCAGATAATTTTACAGATTGCGGAGTGAAAATTTTTGATAATGAAAGTCAGGAAACAGGTCTAGGAGGAAGTGGATGTGGATGTTCAGCTACTGTATTTGCCGGCTATATATTTAAGGAAATGAAAAGTAGAAACTTCAATAAAGTTTTATTAGTCTCTACAGGAGCATTACATTCACCAGTAGTGATAAATCAGGGTGCAACTATACCTGGTATAGCACATGCTGTTACTTTGAGTAATACTAAATAGGAGGATTTTTAATATGGACTATGTTAGTGCATTTATTGTTGGTGGCTTAATATGTGTTATAGGACAGATATTAATGGACACTACGAAGTTAAACCCAGCACATATATTAGTTATATTTCTTACTTCAGGAGTTTTATTAGGAGCAATAGGTATCTATGAGCCTCTTACTAAAATTGGTGGTGCTGGAGCAACAGTACCTTTACCTGGGTTTGGTTATACACTAGCTAAAGGAGCAATAGAGGGTGCGAAAGAAAGTGGTATATTAGGAGCATTTACAGGAGGCATAAAAGCAGCTGCAGGAGGAGTTGCTGCTGCAACGTTTTTTGGTTACTTAATGTCTGTTATATTCAATCCTAAAACTAAAGAGTAAAAAATAAAAGAGACTACTTAAAGTAGTCTCTTTTATTTTTTATTGATTATTACCTTCTGGATTTCCGTTTCCATTACCATTCTGGTTATTATTGTTTTTATCTTTATTCGGATTTAGAATATTATCTAGTATGTTGTCTATTTTATTTCCACCTTCACTACTCTCATCAGTGCTTATACCGTCAGTACTATCATCATTATCATCCTCAATATCATCCTCGTCAGGGTCTTTAATAGGTATATATGAGTGATTACAATATTGTGTAGGAACTCTATAATTATAGTCTAGAGGTATAATCCCACCAGCTTTAGAAGGTATATATGGCGGATTTACTTTCATAAATACTTTGTATCCAATTACGCTATCAGGGCAATTGCTTGAAGCGAGTTTTCCAGTAGTAACATCAACTTTTACACTTACATGAACATCACAATATTCTTTAGGTTCAGTACCTTTAGCAAAAATTTCTGTTTTAACTACATGTCTTGGATCACCTTTACAAAGTGATGTAGGTAATTTACCAGATATTGTACATACAGATTGCTTAATTATACCATCTGGAGCCTGAAAAGATTTTGCAGGCACATTTTGATGTACTCTCTTCATAACATTAGACCATAATCCAGATGCAAGAGCACTACCATTAGGTAATTTTATAGCTGGAGAGTCATTACCAATCCATACACTAGCAGTATACTGAGGAGTATATCCAACAAACCATGCATCAGTATAATCACTAGTAGTACCTGTTTTACCAGCTACTTGAACACCAGGTACTCTAGCTCTACCTCCTGTACCAGAAGTTACAACATCCTGAAGCATATCAGTCATTACATATGCTGTTTGAGGAGATACAACTTTAGTCTTGCTAGGCTTGTTTTCTAGTATAATATTTCCATATCTATCCTCTACTTTAGTATAAGCTATAGGCTTAATATAAGTACCTTCATTAGCTATAGCTGCAAACGCTCCAGTCATATCTAGGGGACTAATTCCTTTTGCCATACCACCTAGTCCAAGAGCAGAAAGATTTTCGTCATTCGTAGCTTTATTTTCTAATCTTGTAACAAAGCTATCCTTTCCATTTGCTTTAATTATGCCTAATTTTTGAAGATATTCTTTAGAAAGCTTAACCCCAATATCATCTACAACCTTAACAGAAACCGCATTAGATGATATCTTAATAGCTTCTCTAACTGGAATTACTCCTTTATATCCACTATAAGAGTTTCTAGGTCCAGGTTTCCCCTCACTATATGCAGGTAAAGGTACATCATCTATAGGTGTAGCAGCTGTATATCCATTATCTAGAGCTGGTAGAAACGCAGCTAAAGGTTTTATAGCAGATCCAGGCTGTCTAGGCGTTAAAGCTCTATTAAGAATTTTACTACCTTCAAAATTTCTACCACCAACAAGAGCTTTAATTTGACCGGTAGCGTGATCCATTATAACTGTTGAAGATTGAGGTTGAACTACACCAGTATTATCAACAGGGAAATAATTTGAACTTATTATTAAATTTTTTCTTTCATCAATTCTATAAAAGTCTTTAGATTTGTTTAAAAACGAAGATCTAATAACTAATTCTTTATTATCAACAACATAATAATCATCTTCGCTGAAATTCAGAGAACCTACGCCATGGGTTACTAAAGTATTATTATCTATCGTATAAAAGTCATTTATATCTATAGTTTTAGGATATATATTCAACTTAGAACTATTTATACTTAGCCCTTTTTCACTCAAAGTATAGCTTCCATTCTCTATTACTAAGTCATTATTTTCGTTTAATATATTTGATTTCTTGTAAAATAATATATTCTTATATGAATCTAATATATTACCATAACCATCTGAACTCCAAGAACTACCTCTTTTTCCCCCAAACACTACTTTAGAAAAGTTAGTATAAAGATCTTCAATATCGCGTTGTAAATTTACATCTACTGTAGAATATATTCTTAATCCACCAGTTAAAAGTTCTCTATGAGCTTCTTCTCTACTTATCTTAGTTTTTTCCACTAAGTCATCTACAACTTGTTCTTTTACATAATCAACGAAATAAGAAGAGATATCTGTAAACTTCTTCTTACCAGGCTTTATAGCTTCAATCATATTTTCATTTAAAGCTTCCTGATACTCAGATTCTGAAATATGTTCTAGTTCCTTCATTTTACCTAGAATAATTCTTTGACGCTTAACAGCTTTTTCATTAAAAATAGCTACATATTTTTCTCCTAAAATATCTATATTACCTACCACTGTACTATCCGGTGGAACATCTTGCGGTTTAACTGTTAGATATGGAGAAAGGTTATTAGGACTTTGAGTTATCCCAGCAATTAAAGCACTTTCTGCTATAGTTAAATCCTTAAGATCATCCTTAGAAAAATAAGTATGAGCTGCTTCTTTTACACCATATGCACCTTGACCTAAATAAATTTTATTTAAATATGCTTCTAATATTTGTTCCTTACTAAGTTTTCTATCAAGTTGAATAGCTATATAAGCTTCTCTAATTTTTCTAGTAAGTTTTTTTTCATTTGACAAGTAAAGATTTCTTGCAAGTTGTTGAGTGATAGTACTTGCACCTCTAACCTTTGCACCAGCTTTTATATCTTCTACTAAGGCTGCAGCAATACCTCTAATATCTATACCAAAGTGATCATAAAATCTTTCATCTTCTATAGAAATAAAAGCTTTTTGAAGATGATCAGGCATATTACTTATAGACTCAGCAGTTCTATTTTCTTCTGCTAAAACTTTCTCTATAACATTACCTTGTTGATCTAAAATAAATGAATTTTGATTTAGTAGGTCATCGATGTTTGAGACATCTATTTTAGGTGTATCCTTAATAGCGCCAAAAACTAATCCCCCTACAATGCCAGTTAGTATAAGTGTTGACATCAATACAACTATCATAAATATTTTGAAAAAACCTAATTTCTTGCCCTTAGGATTTTTTCGATTATTCCTACTCAAATCATCATTATTATTTTCTTGAGTCATAACAATCCTCCTTTAAAATGTGAAGGTAACATATTTAGAAATACATTCACAATTATATCACATAAATATTTATTTGTTAAACAAGATATAGTTTTTAAATATTAATTAAACTTTCTTGTGAATGTGCATATATTAATAACAAGGAGGTTTTAGAAAATGAGATCAAGAAACAGAAGTAAAAAAATAAAAATTTATTTAATAATAGTTTTTACTGTTGTTTTAGGGATATATGTATATAATATAATTAACAGGAATGTAAGACCTACTATATTAGCGATGTGTGAAATACAAGCAAAAAAAATAGCTACTCAAGCTATAAATGATGCTATTAAAAGTACGATAAAAGATAATGTAAAGTATAAAGACCTCATATTTGTTAAGCAAGATAACTCAGGAAAAATAACTATGATGCAAGCGAATACAGGACTTATGAATGGGATAGCTTCTGATGTTGCCTTAGAAGTTCAAGAAAAAATAAGGCAAATACCAGGAGGGACAATAAAAATACCAATTGGAAATATATTGAACAGTCAATTAATACCAGGTCCTAGAATTAAACTAGATCTTGAACCACACGGAAGTGTTACAGTAGATTTCGGTACTGAGTTTGTGGAATCGGGTATAAATCAAACCATACATAGGGTATACTTAACTATAATTACAGATGTTAAGATTATTTTTCCATTAGTATCGGACACTGTAACAGTTAGTGCAAACATACCAATAGCTGAGACAGTTATAGTTGGAGACGTTCCAGAAAGTTATATCACAGTTCCAGAAGAAAATATTTTAAATATTATAAGATAATAAAAAATGTAGAGGTGATACTATGTACGAAATAGAAGATGATAAGCTAGAAAAGATTATAATAGTAGGAGTAGATAGAAACAAAAGAGGCGAGATAACTGTAGAAAGTTCAATGGATGAACTTGCAGAACTTGTGAAAGCTGCAGATGGAATAGTAGAAGGAAGAGTAGTTCAAAATAGAGAGCATATAGACTCTGCATATCATATAGGGAAGGGGAAAGCAGAGGAGATAGCTGTTGCTTGTGAAGAGCTAGATATAGATACAGTTGTATTTAATGATGAACTTTCAGGAGCTCAAATAAGAAACCTAGAGAATATAATAGAAAGAAAAATTATAGATAGAACAAGTTTAATACTAGATATATTTGCTAAAAGAGCTACTAGTAAAGAAGGAAAGCTCCAAGTAGAACTTGCTCAACTAAAATATAGATTACCTAGACTAATAGGATTTAGAAATTACTTATCTCGAACAGGTGGAGGAATAGGAACAAAAGGACCTGGAGAGCAAAAATTAGAGTTGGACAGAAGACATATACTAGGCAGAATAAATGATATACAAAGACAATTAAAAGAACTAGATAAAGTTAGAATGGTAAAGAGAAAGCAGAGAAGAAGCAATGATATACCTATAGTAGCGCTTGTGGGATATACTAACGCTGGAAAGTCAACGCTATTAAATAGTCTAATAAGACTTGATGAAGATTATAAGGAAGAAAAAGAAGTTTTTGTAAAAGATATGCTGTTTGCAACTTTAGAAACTAATTTAAGAAAAGCAACTTTACCTAATGGACGTGATTTCTTAATAACAGACACAGTAGGATTTGTAAGCAAATTACCTACACACTTGGTAGAAGCTTTTAAAGGAACCTTGGAGGAAGTTCAGTTTGCAGATTTATTACTTCATGTGGTAGATATAACTAATGAAGATCTAGAAATACAAATGGTTACTACAATGAAAATAATAAAAGATTTAGATGTAATAGATAAGCCTATAATAACTGTATTTAATAAGGTAGACGAAGGTAATATAGAAGATATAGCATATAAAGTACCAGAACCTAAGATATTTATATCAGCTAAGACTGGACATAACTTAGAACTATTATTAAAGATGATAGAAGATAATCTACCACAAAGTTATTATAATGTTGACCTACTTATTCCTTTTTCTAAAGGAGATTTACTTTCATATATATTTGATAATACCAAAGTAGAGAGTCAAGAGCATACAGCAGAGGGAACTTTAGTTACAGTTACCTTAGATCAAGCTGACTATAATAGATGTAAAGAGTATATAGTTGATAAAAATGAATAGAATATTAAGTTAAAACATAAAACTCTCTATATGATTATAATTTATAGAGAGTTTAGTGTTTTCTTTACTATTTTAACCATCTCATGATAGTTTTTAACGACTCCTAAAGCAACTATAGGTCTACCAAATGATACCCAGTGTAGTCTTCTTGAAGAAAATCCACCAATCTTCATAAGAAGGTTAACGGAAGGCATGGTATCAACAAGTAATAAATCTTTCCTAAGTCCACCACCTAACTGAAATGCATCTTCTACAGCCGGAATTACTAACTCCGGAACAAACTGTCTGCTTAGAGTAAATACTTTATTATGATTTTCATCTATGCCTCTAAATATTATCTTACCTTGATCTTTTTTTTCTAAAGTATCAAAATAAGGTACATCTATAACTTCTTCTTTAGTAGGAGTTATATCAGGAGATAAAATGCCTAGATGAATAGCTGCAGCTATAGCTGAAGAATGAGTTCCACCAACACAATTATAAACTACATACATAATCTCACCTCATAAAAAATACTAAATATATTTTGCTCTAAACAAAGCTAAATTATAACTTCTAAAAACTGAGAGTAATTTTATGATATAATTAAGTTAGTTTAACTATAATTAACGAAGGTGATAAATTTGAAAAGTACATATAAGACTATACATGAGTACGGAGAAGACGAAATTATAATAAGTAAGTCTAGATTTATAGGATATGCAAAACCTATTGAGAATGAAGATGAGGCAATATCATTTATAGAAGAAATAAAGAGTAAGCATAGAGATGCAACACACAATGTATATGCATATGTGGTTGGAGAAAATAGCAATATACAAAGATATAGCGATGATGGGGAGCCAAGTGGAACAGCAGGTATACCAGTTTTAGAAGTTATAAAAAAAGAGGATTTAAGAAATGTAGTGGTGGTAGTAACTAGATATTATGGTGGTACAAAACTAGGTGCTGGTGGACTAGTAAGAGCATATACTAAGGGCGCGAAGATAGGAATTGAAGCTGGAAATATAGTGGAGAAAGTACTCTTTAAAAAAATTAAAATAAGAATAGACTATACTCTTTATGGAAGAGCGGAAAATGAGCTGTTAAGACAAGAGTATATAATAGAAGATGTAATATATGATGATGCGGTTAATATAGTAGTATTATGTGAAGCAAGTAACGTAGATAATCTTATGAGTTTGATGACAGAGATAACTAGCGCTAATATGACTCATGAAGAAGGAGACGAGGATTTTTATTCAGTTAAGGAAGGTAAGTTAATTAGATAAATAAGAGCTTTCATACATAAATTTGTGTATGAAAGCTCTTTCTTTACCAACTTCCTGTTAATTCATAGTTTTTTGCTGTTGCTTCTGCATTTTCTATAATATCATCGTTAAAACCTATAACACTTAACAATTTTATAGCATTTTTGGTCTGTGATTTTCCATGATATAGTTTGTAGTCAAAGGCTATATGATTATCTATAAATTCTTCTCTAAAATGATAGTTATTAAACTCGTTTTTTAATATACTAGCCAATTCAATGTCATGAGTTGCTGCAAAGCATAGAGCATTATTTTTACTTAAATATTCTAATATTTTAGAAGAAGCTGCTATTCTCTCTATAGTATTAGTTCCTCTTAGTACTTCATCAACAAAACACAATGTAGGTATATCATCATTTAAATTATCTATAATTCTTTTTATAGATTTAATTTCAACTATATAATAACTTTCACCTTTAAGAATATTATCAGATAAGGCCATAGAAGTCAGTGTTTTAAAGTAATTTGATTCATGCTTCCTAGATAAGCTAATATTTATTGTTTGTGCTAATATAGAGTTTATAGCTACTGTTTTTAGAAAAGTAGACTTTCCAGAAGCGTTTGATCCAGTAATTAAAACAGAGTTTAAAGTATCTATTGAATTTGAAACTGGATTATCTATTAGCGGATGATAAATGTCTTTTATATTTAAGTGAGGGTTAATAGAGTTAGATAGTTTAGGTATAGAATAATAACTTAGACTATCTTTATAAGAAGCTATAGAAATAAGAGCATCTAATTCTCCTATGATACTATACACTTCTATGATCTCTTCTTTAAACTTAGATATAGCTTTAGATACTTTATTGTAATTTACAATTTCACTTAAAAGTAGAATTTTAATATATTGTGAAAGCTCATTTTGATTATTATAAGATACATTTAGCGTTGCATTGTTTATGCTTTTAACTTTCTCGTATAAATTTGATAGTTTATCAGCATATTTTTTTATACGAGTATCCTTAATACTATAAATTTCTCTAGAACAATTTATTAACTTAATTATGCTGTTTATAATTTTTAAATCATGTCCTATTTTACTCATAACTATATAATATACCATTGAGTTTACTATAAAAGCGAGAACTAATAGTTTGACACCTATAGTCCAATCATATGCAGTTACTATTAAAGCGAATATAGCAAATAGAGATAAAACTCTGTACAATATAGATTGCCAAAGAATATGCTTTTCTTTTGAAAAAACGTAATCAAGTATGCTGATAAGTCTGTCTTTACCAAGTTTTCTTAAAGATTTCTGTAAGTTAATTCTTAAATCCTCATCTTTAGAAAACAAGTCGATGAAAATGCATCTATTTTTTAGTAAACTGTCATTAAAATCTGGTTTTCTAAGGATGTAATATAAGTAGTTTTCACCTACAAAAGAGCTTGTATTATTAATTCTTTTAAAAACATCATCCATACCTATATCATTCCATGTTATATCATCTATATAAAAGTCATTGTTATTAAGTTTACTTTTAAAGTAACTAGATATATATTTGAAGTCGTTATCCTTGTATTTAACATTGGGAGTTTTACCCCAGTTAGTAAGTAGTTCGTCATGTAGTTTTTTACGTTTTATACTTTGAAACTTTTTATAAATAAGAAAAAAACTAAGGATAATAATAGATATAGATAAAATAACATAAATCATAATATCACCTTCCTTATCATAGTATAAAATCAATGAAAGTAAAAATTATGTAAAATAGTTTATTAGTAGTTAAAGACATTGTACCACAACTAACATTATGAACAAAGAAATATGTGAAAAGATACTACTTTTTCACTTTACTAAACATTTCATAAAGTCCCATAAGTAATAAAAATCCACCGAACATTTTTCTAAGCAAGTTTCCAGACAAAAATACAGCAAGGGAAGACCCTATAACAGCTCCAATAAGTCCAGTTATAATTATCGGTATAGCAACTTTAAATTTTATATTTTTATTAGCGAAATGAGTAATAAGAGCAACAATAGCTGTTGGAATAAATACTATTAGATTTATTCCTTGAGCTTGCTTTTGACTTAAATTTGTAAAGAAAATTAGGGCAGGGATAAGAATAGTACCTCCACCAATACCCATTCCACTAACTATTCCAGATATAAGACCAATAAAAAAGAGAATCAACTTAAAACACCATCCTTAGCCCAGCTATTATCATAAATAGCCCGAAGATTTTTCTAAGCATACTTCTAGGAACCTTATTTAATAGCTTAGCACCGATATATCCGCCAATAATACCTCCAGAAGCTATAATAAGAGCCACTTTGAAGTCAATAATCCCATTTCTAAAATAAATGAAAGTACTTATAATAGTTAAAGGTAAAATTATACTTATAGCAGTAGCGTGAGATTTATGGTCTTCAATGTGTAATAGAAAGACAAGGGCAGGAACTACTATAGTTCCACCACCAGATCCAAAAAGACCGTTTACAATACCAGTTATTAAACCAATAAAAAGAATTTTTAATTTATCACTAGACATAATATTTGACATAGAATCACCTTTTCATATGAAAAAATAGTTTTTAATTTGCTTTTATTTACTAGTAAAATCATTTTTCCCTAGAAAAATATTTATATACTAAAGTATTTTACATACACTAAATACTAGTGATAGTTTTTAATGTAGAAACATTACTAACAGATGCTATAATATAATGGTGATATAATTAGAATATAAATATTTATAACATTTTAAATAGATTAAAGTATTTGGAGGAATAACAATGGAAAGTATAGAGAAAGTATGTGATGATCTAATAAACTGGTTAAAAGAAAAAGTGAATGATGCGGGTAGCAAAGGAGTAGTATTTGGCCTTAGTGGTGGTATAGACTCTGCAGTAGTGGCAGCCCTAGCTAAAAGAGCATTTCCAGATACATCATTAGGTGTTATAATGCCTTGCCATAGCAATCCACAAGACGAAGAGCATGCAAGATTATTAGCAGATACACTGAACTTAAAAGTACTAAAGGTGGATTTAACAGATACTTTTGATACTCTTACTAGTGAAGTGAAAGACAATGAATCTAATAAACTCGCAACTTCGAATATAAAGCCTAGACTTAGAATGACTACATTATACTATTTTGCACAACTGAATAATTATTTAGTTGCAGGGCCAAGTAATAAGAGTGAATTTACAACTGGATACTTCACTAAACATGGCGACAGCGCAGTAGATATATTTCCAATAGCTGATTTTGTGAAAGAGGAAATATTTGAACTGGCTAAGTACTTAGGTGTAAATAGTGAAATTATAAATAAAGCACCATCAGCAGGACTTTGGGAAAATCAAACTGATGAAGATGAGATGGGATTTGGATACAAGGACTTAGATCATTATATTAAAACTGGAGAAGGTAAAAAAGAGATAGTAGAAAAGATAGACAGAATGAACAAGATAAGTGAACATAAAAGAAAATTCCCACCAATGTTCACAAGATAGTAAAAAATACTTATTTTTAGAAATCAACTAGAAGACGACATAGCTTTATGTTAAAATATAAATTGTAAATTGCAAGGAGGGAAAAATCGTGGCAGGACATTCAAAGTGGAATAATATAAAGAATAAAAAAGGTAAAATGGATGCACAAAGGGGTAAAATGTTTACAAAATTAGGTAGATATATAACGGTAGCAGCTAGAGAAGGTGGAGATGATCCTGAGTACAATGCTGCACTTAAGAGTGCAATAGAGAAAGCTAAAGCAGAAAATATGCCTAATGATAATATAGAAAGAGCTATAAAAAAGGGTACGGGTGATTTAGAAGGTGCTAACTACGAAGAAATTACTTATGAAGGATACGGACCATCAGGAGTTGCAGTTTTCGTAGACTGCTTAACTGATAATAGAAATCGTACAGCATCAGATGTAAGACACGCTTTTGATAAATTTGGTGGAAACTTAGGCTCAACAGGTTGTGTTGGCTGGATGTTTGATAGAAAAGGATTATTAGTTATAGAAAAAAGTGATGATATTGATGAAGAAGAATTAATGATGCAGTCTATAGAAGCAGGAGCAGAAGATTTCAGTCCTGAAGATGATGTTTATGAAATATTAACTAGTGTAGAGGATTTTTCAGCTGTAAGAGATGCTTTACAAGAAGCAGGATATAAATTTTCTTCAGCGGATCTTGAGTATATTCCTCAGAATACTAGTGCCTTAGAAGATGAAAAAGATATTAAAAACATGATAAAAATGTTAGAAATGCTTGAGGACAATGATGATGTTCAAAAGGTATCACATAACTGGGAGATACCAGACGATTTAGATATATAGTCTAATTAGCATCTATACTAATTGTTTCAAGAACTGTGGAGTTTGTAAAGGTTAATTTTAAGAGTTTATATATAGCTTATTGTATTAAGCACCTTTGAGTTTCAATTTGTATGTATTCTACAGATGAAATTCAGAGGTGTTTTTGTGTTGCTAGAATATTTATTTATAAATACAATTATACTAAACGATCTGATTAATTTTGGTAATTTTGATTTTGAGCTGTGACGAAGTTATTTTAAATATTTAAAATAACTTTAAGATAAATCATAAAACATATAGATACTATTCAATGTTATGGAGTTTTAGGTGTTAAAAAACAATAATTATATTGACTATACATAGATAACTATCTATATTATAATTATAAATAACTATTTATATACGGAGGAGATATGAAAAATAAATACGATATAAATTCAAAAATATTTAAAGCCTTAAGTGATCCTAACAGGCTTAGAATTATCGATATGCTTTCATGTGGTGAAAGATGTGCATGTGAACTACTAGAATTTTTTGAATTTACTCAGCCTACGCTATCTCATCATATGAAAGTATTAATTGACTGTGGCTTGGTTAAAAGTAGGAAGGAAGGAACATGGAATTATTATGCATTAGATAGTGTTAATGCAAATAGATTGGTATTGTTTCTGATGAACACTATAACTGATACTGA
This sequence comes from Gottschalkia acidurici 9a, assembly GCF_000299355.1. Taxonomy (NCBI): domain Bacteria; kingdom Bacillati; phylum Bacillota; class Tissierellia; order Tissierellales; family Gottschalkiaceae; genus Gottschalkia; species Gottschalkia acidurici. The sequence continues at coordinate 1,126,483 of NC_018664.1, forward strand.
GAATTGTATATTTAAAGAAAAGAAATCTTTTTGTAAAGATTGAAATTAATTATTTAAACAGTAATCTCTATGAGTGAAATGATTATTTTTAACTCCAACATATGTTGTTTTGTAGGAGTTTATGAGTGAGGGTAATAATATGCAGAAAGTAGATTTAACAAAAGGAAAAGTCTCGAGGGTGATATTTGCACTGACTATTCCATTAGTGACGAGTTCATTATTGCAATTTATGTATAACTTTATTGACATGATATGGGTAGGAGGTCTTGGAAGTAATGCAGTTGCAAGTGTAGGTAGTTCAAGCTTATATGTCAACATTGGATATGCAATTAGTACAATGGTTGTTGTCGGAGCTGGAGTTAAGGTATCACATGCTGTGGGAAGTAAGGATGATGAAGGAACTAATAGATATATAAATACAGCATTTATATTAAATCTTTTTGTAGGTATTATTTTTTCAACTATTATATTAATATTCGGTAAAACTTTTATTAATTTCTTGGGAATAGAGAACTTAAATGTTGAAAAAGATTCATTATCTTACCTTTTAATTAGTGGATCAGCTATGATAATAGTATTTTTTAATACATTATATATAAGAATTTTCTCAAGCTTTGGAAATAACAAAGTATCTCTTATAATAAGTTCTATAGGGCTTATTATAAATATCATACTGGATCCTATATTTATATATACTTTAAATCTTGGCGTAAATGGTGCTGCTATAGCAACAGTTATTGCAAATACTATAGTTTTAATAATGTCTATAAGAGTTTCTAAGAAGCTATATGAATTAAACTTTAGAAAGTATTTTGATTTCAATATGCTTAAAGAAATTATTTCATTAGGATTACCTAGTTCAATTCAAAGAGTTATTTTTACTATAATTAACATATTAATAGCTAAGATAATAGCAATTTATGGTGCAGATGCTTTAGCTGCACAAAAAATAGGACTTCAAATAGAATCTATAACGTTTATTATAATTGGAGGATTCAATGGTGCTACAGCAAGTTTTATTGGTCAAAATTATGGGGCTAAAAGGTTAGATAGAATAAGCAAAGGTTACAATATATCTATTCTCATGGGAGTCATATACACCTCTATTATAACTGTAATTCTTTTGACTATCCCAGAGTTATTAGCAAGTATATTTGTAAAAGAGCAAGAGACCATAAGAATTACATCTGATTATTTAAGGATAATCGGAATATCACAGATATTTGCTGCAGTTGAGATGATAACAAATGGAACATTTATAGGACTTGGAGCGACAAGGTATGCGGCATTAATAAGTATCAGTCTGACAATTATAAGACTTCCATTAGCACTAATACTTTCTAAACTAGTAGGAGTTAATGGAATATGGTGGAGTATAGCTATATCAAGCATTTTAAAAGGTATAATAAGCTATAGTGTATATAAATTTGTACTGTGGAGAAAGTTGAAAAATAAGTTTACTTAGTAATTGAAAAGGGAACTATAGATAATTTAAAAAGACTATAAGATTTAATGATTAAAAACGCCTTTGAGCTTTAATTTGTACACAACTCATGAATAAAGCCAAGGGTGTTTTTATGTTATATAAATTTAACACTTGAGTGTAAAGTTATAGGAGTTTATTTAACAAGATACAAATGATCGATGCTCAATGCTTTTACTATGCATATAATTTTTTTATAGATTTATGATTAATATAGAATTATATGTAAATACATGATATAATAGGGTGAAATATCAACCCTAAAAGAGAAGGACTACTTAGAAGTTTAGATATAGAGCAAGATTATGATAAAAAGAGTAGAAAGTCTTAGATAGTTAATTTAACTAGGAGGATAATTGGATGTTTTGTCAATGTAATATAATGAACACAAGGTTTATATACAATGACTTGAAAGAAAAATATCCAGATAGATTATAAGAAAGAAATGAAAAGAAACTGAGAGGTTTAGAGTTCTAATAAAAAAATATTATAATAATAATTAGATATAAATAAAATATTACATAAAGGGGGAGAGAAACATGCCTGAAATACTATTGAAATTTGGAGTACCTATAGTCGTAGCACTAGTAATTATACTATCATTTTGGAAAAAGGTACCTGCTGACAAGGCTATGGTAATAACAGGTCTTAAAAAGAGAATGTTATCTGGTAAAGGAGGTTTAATGTTACCAATACTAGAAACCTCATGTACTATATCACTAGAAGACATCTCTATGAAAACTAATGTAAGTGATGCGCCATCTAAACAAGGTATCTTTGTAAATATAGAAGGTACTGCAGTAGTGAAAGTCAAAAATGAAGAAGAAAGTGTATTTAATGCAGTTGAAAGATTTCACAATGGTGGAGCTTCAAAGACAGTAGATGTAATTAAAAGTATAGTAGATCAAATAATAGAGGGTCAATTAAGAGGAATAGTTTCTACTATGACTGTAGAAGAATTAAATGCTGATAGAGCAGGACTAGAAACAAAATTAGAAAATGCTATAGTTAAAGAATTAGGCACAATGGGACTAATATTATCAAGTTTTAGTATTCTTAGAATATCTACTCAAGGTGGATATTTAGAAAATAAAGCAAAACCACAAATCGCACAAGCACAAGCTGATGCAGACATAGCTGAGGCAGATAGACAAAGAGATACTCAAATAAAAACAGCAGAGGCACAGAGAGAAGGACAGAGGGCAAAACTTGAAGCTGAAACAGCAATAGCAGAGTCAGAAAGAGATAAGCAAATAAAAATAGAAGCATATAGAGCAGAAAGAGAGCAAGCAAAGGCAACTGCTGATATAGCTTATGAAATTCAGGATATTCAGAATAAGGCTAAACAAGCAGAAGAGCAAGCAAAATTAGAAGAAAAGAAAGCTGTTATAAAAGAAAAGCAGTTGGTAGTAGAAGTTCAGAAACCTGCTGAAGCAAGTAAAAAAGCATCAGAGGTAAATGCAGAAGCAGCTAAAATACAAGCTATAAAACAAGCAGAGGCAGAAGCGGAAGCATTGAAACTTAAAGCTCAGGCAGAGGCAGAAGCGAGAAAAATATCTGCACAGGCAGAAGCAGAAGCTATAAAACTAAGAGGACAGGCAGAAGCAGAAGCGATTAGATCAAAAGGATTAGCAGAAGCAGAAGCAAAGGATAAATTAGCAGAGGCTATGGCTAAGTACGGTGAGGCTGCTGTAACAGAACTTATTATAGCAAAGCTACCGGAAATAATGGAGCAAGTTGCTAAGCCATTAGAAAAAATAGATAAGATTACTATCATAGATAATGGTAATGACGGAGCAGGAGGAGCAAGTAAGGTAGCTAAAATAGTTTCTGAGGTTGCTACTAGTGGTTTTGAAACGTTAAAGCAACTAACAGGTGTGGATGTTACAGAGGTACTTAAGTCAGTGGCAGATAGAAATGATAAAGTTGACGACAAAGTTAGTAAGAAAATAGATTTTCCTAGTAAGGAAGGGTTTGCTGAAGACTTAGTAAGTGCAACTCGTGAAGATACGGATATAGAGGAATAGTTGAATAATAGGTAAAATTAATTTATACATTTGGTTGCTGAATTAGTGTTCAAGTTAGATATAAGTTATAATCTTTAAACAATGAATTTATTACATAGTTTAAGTTATAGCATATATTACCTCTGATTTTCAATTTATGTTTAGTTTTCATAGATAGAAATTCGGGGGTATTTTTTATGCTTAATATACTTTAGCTAAAGTTATTTGTAGAGAATATTGTCTAATTAATGCGAAAATGGGTAGCGCTAAAACGGTATAGTATGTATAATAGAACTGAGATGCAATATGCGAGAATTAGTATAACGTAGGAGGGTAATGAAATGACAATGCAAAAAACTAAAGTACCTAAAAAAAGATTAATTGCAAGAGTTAAATGCAAAGGGACAAGCTGTAATGTTAGTGAAAAGGTTATCTTAGAAGGAGTAACAGACTGTAGTGCTGCAGCTGAAATGATGGTAGATGGTGAAAGCAAATCATGTTCTTATGGATGTCTTGGATATGGATCTTGTAAAGAAGTCTGTCCATTTGATGCTATAGAAATAGTAGACGGAGTAGCTAATATAAACAAAGATAAATGCAAAGGATGTAGAAAGTGTGTTAAAGTCTGTCCAAAAGAAGTAATAGTTATGGTTCCTATTGATCAAGAAGTTGTAGTTGACTGTAACAACAAAGAAATGGGTAAACCAGTAAAAGAAAAATGTAAAGTTGGATGTATCGGCTGTAAGATATGTGTCAAAGCATGTCCATTCTGGGCTATGGAATTCGATAACAACTTAGCATATATAAACTATGACAAATGTACAAATTGTAAAATCTGTGCAGAAAAATGTCCTACGAAAGCTATAACTGCTAAACTTGAAGGGAAGAAGGTAGCAGAAATTTCTGAGGAGAAATGTATAGGTTGTACAATATGTGAAAGGGTCTGTCCAGTAGTTGCTATTGAAGGCTATAGAGAAGAGACACATAGAGTTAAAACAGAACTATGCGTAGGATGTAGCTATTGTTCGAAAATGTGCCCAATGGGTGCAATAGAGATGAAAAGTAAAGCCTAAGCTCAAGCTTAGGTTTTACTTTTATATTTTTAAGTTAGAATATTAATAGCTGATTTATCAAATCCTACCCAGACTTCATCATTTCTACAGAAATTTAAATTGTTATAATTATCATTTAAGCAAACTATGCAAATATCTATTCCTATATCTACATAAACTTTAAGGTAAAAAGGATTAGCTATAATTTCTTTTATATATCCTTTAAACACATTATCTCTATTTTCTATAATATTTTTAGAAATACTTATATCATTTGGGAATACCGTTATATGACAGTTTATACTCTTACTATAATTGATTTGTAAAGATAAGTCATTACTTAAGTAAGCTATGTTATCTTTAATATCACAAGGAAATATATTTTCAAGCCCAATAAAATTAGAGACCTTTAGTGAACTAGGTTTGAAAAATATTTCTTCAGGAGTACCTATTTGAATAAACTCTCCAGAAAACAAGACTCCTATCCTATCGGCTAGATAGAGAGCTTCTCTAAAATCATGAGTCACATGAATACTAGTAGTACCTAAATTCTTGTGAATTTCTTTTAACTCATACATTAGTTCCTCTTTAGTATTAGGATCTAGAGCACTCATAGGCTCGTCTAATAGAAGTATATTGGGTTTTATAGCAATAGCTCTTGCAAATGCAATTCTTTGCTTTTCTCCACCACTTAAAGTTGATATATCCTTTTCTAAAAGATGAGATATCTTTAATGTTTTACTTATACTTTCTAAAAAGCTGAGCCTATATTCTTTAGAAAACTTTCTAGAATTTAATCCATATACTATATTTTCTTTTGCAGAAAGATGAGGAAAAAGACCATAGTCCTGATAAACAAATCCTACAGATCTATCTTCAGGTAAAACATTGTTAATCAAAGTATCATTAAAATATATAGATCCGCTATCAGGAACGTACATACCAGCTATAGTTTCGAGTATTACAGTTTTTCCTGTACCTGTTGGCCCTAATATTACAAAGTATTCACCATCTTTAAGACTTATATTTACGTTTTTTAACTTAAAGTCTCCAAGTGATTTATTAACATTTTCTAATCTAATCATAAATAATTCACAACCTAATTAAAATTTAGAATCTTCAAATCTGCTAAAGATAAGTAATGATATAGAGGATATAACTATAAGAACTATAGCAGATGTTAAGGCTTTATCTAAAGAACCTACAGAAACATTTAGATAAATTGTTACTGGGAGAGTCTCAGTTTTCATTCTTGTAGCTCCTGCAAGTAGAAGTACTGTACCAAACTCACCCATAGCTTTTGACCATGTAATCACTGTGCTTGCAAATAACCCTTTCTTAGATAGAGGCAAAGTTATTTTAAAAAAAGTTTTAAGCTTACTATATCCTAAAGTTCTAGATACAAACTCTAACTTAGGATCGATATTTTCGATAGTAGCTTTTAAAATTCTTATCATATAGGGTGTATTAATAAAAAAGTGAGCTACTATTATTCCTTTAACTGAGAAAACAGGACTAATATCATATTTGTCTAAAAAATTTCTTATATTATCTAAACTGAAAAACAAAAGTAAAGCCAACCCTGAAGCTAGGGGTGGCAAAGACATAGGTATTTGCATTATGGACATAACTAAACTTTTAAAAGGAAATTCATATCTAGCAAGTGCATAAGATATAGGTAATGCAAATGCCATACATATAAGAGTAGATATAGTAGAGGTCACTAAACTAAGTCTTATAGCAAATAATATTTCTTCATCATATACATTAGCAAAAAAATTAGGTAATCCTTCTCTAAATAAATTTATAATTACTAATGAAATAAATGAAAAAAATAAAAACATAAATAAAAAAATCATGAGTGTAAAAAATAGGTTCTTATACTTTAGATTGCTTTTCATAATATCAAAACCATTACTTATCGTCTGCTATTTTCATCTTATGCTTTTTAAGAATTTCTTTACCTTCATTTGCAACAAAGTTTACAAAGTCCTCAGCAGCTTGTGAGTCTTTGGCGCTTTTTAAAGAAGTTATTGAAGCTAACTTAATTAAATTTTGATCTTCAGGTATAGATATAAAGTCTATTTTGTCTTCTGATTGAAGAGCATTACTTTCCCATATGATAGCAGCATCACCATTCTTTTCACCTAAGTGTAGAACAGTTTCATTTATAGTTGGAAAAGTTGAAACTATGTTTTTCTTGAACTCATCATCTAAGCCAAGTTTTTCGAAAAATTTAACAGATATTTTCCCAATAGGTGCATTTCTTAAGTCCCCCGATAGTACCTTTACTCCTGGTTGGGCTAAATCTTTTAGTTCTTTTATTCCTTTAGGATTTCCTTTTGGTACTGCTATAACGGGAATGTTATAAGCTAGATTATGTCTTTCATTAACTAATCCTTTTTCATTAGCAGAAGTGTAATCTTCATCTGAAGCTAACACTATAGCATCACCTTTTTTAGAAGTTTCAGCTTGAGCTATAAGTTGTCCAGTATGAGCGTATGTAGTTTCTATCTTTACACCAGTTTTTGCTTCATACTCCTTAGCTAAATCTTCCATAGGAGCCTTTAAACCACCTGCACAATAAACCATTAAAGACTCAGTTTTTTTAGTATTTTCCTTGTTTTCATTTTCGCTACTTTCTACAGGGTTTTTATCTGTTTCATTAGATTTCTTATCCCCACATCCTACTAGAAATAATGATAAAACTAAAGCAAGTGTAAAAGTTTTAAATACATTGCTTCTTTTAAATAGATTCATAAAATCACTCCTTGTTTTAATAATCGAAATACAATAAAAAGTATAACCAAGAGGGCTTTTAAAGTCAATAAAAAATAAAATTATAAAATTATAAATTTATTGATTTTAAAATATGAAAAAATATTGTATAATGATATTCGTGTGATTTTACTTTTACTGATTATAGGGAGGTAACTCAAATGAGTAAAGAAGATTTAACTTCTCAAAAAAGGGATGTACATAATGAAAAACATAAAGAAGTAAAAGAAATAAGAGAAAAAAAGACACACAAGAACATCCAAATATCAAGACTACCTGATGAAATACTTGCGCAAGCTATAAAAACTGTGCTAAGAAAAAATAAATTAAATTAAAATTATTTAAATCTAGGTTATAAATGCCATTTATATGGTAAGACTTCTAAGTAAGGGGGCGAATATATGAGTTCAGCAGCTAAAACTAGAGATATATATCAGGGCTTAACGGATAAATTTTTATATAATGATGATTTAAATTCTATATATATGCTTTTAGCACTCTATGATATAGAGGAGAATATAAGTAATGTATGCCCTATATATACATGTTCGAGAGATATAAGATATAGAATAAAAAATATTATAAAAGATAGAGAAGATGCAGAAGTGATATCACAAAACTTAAGCATTATAATTAACGAAGATATAAATAAATTAGAACTATGCTTCTACTTAGAAGGATATAAAAATGGATTTAATAGCCCAAAGTACATAAATCTTTTAGAGGACAAGTCTTTAAATCTTATGAATATAGAAGATATTTATGAAAGACAATATCTCTTTCACTTCAATATAAAAAATGAAAGTATAAGGGAATTTAAATATAATTGTTTCAGAAATATAGAAAAAGAGAAATCAACATACCTAGACGAGCTTATAAGTACGTTTGCTAATAAAGTAATAAAAAAGAAAATATCCAATCTAGGAAATTATGTTGAAAGACAATTAAAAATAAATTTTGATATGTATAATTTTAGTATAGGAGAAGTAGACTATAGTTTGTCTGAAAAAGAAGTATACAAGCTATATAAATTAATACTTAGAGTACTAAAAAAACATTTAAAGAAGACTTATAAAGAAGCATTTTGGATTGCGATTAACGACAGAGTATTGATGAGATATTCCTAATATAAATACCTACACTATGTAAAAATACATGTATAAACTGATAAGTTCTGGAAAGAATATTCAGTATAGTGTAGGAGGGATGAAAATGTTTAAGAAAAACCCCATAATGTTTCCCATATTATTATGCATAGCTTTAATAGTATTTGGAGTAGTTGGAGGATACATACTAGGCATAGATGGCTCTGACCAAAAAATGAGAAAAGAATCAAAAATAAAAAATAATGCAATAAACTATAATGATGAGAACAATAATGATAGAAATAAAGTAAAAACAAGTTTAGTGGATGGTAATGCTATAGTTGTGTCTACGAATATTATATATAAAGTTAAATATAAAGAGTGCGGTCATGAAGTCGTAAAAAATGAAAAACCTGGTGACGATATGATAGGTTTAAATAGAAAAGAATTTGAAAAGTATGTTGAAGATAACTTCATTGACTGGCAGATATCATCATTTTCGAGAGAAGAAATAACGTTAATGAGTGAAAAAAGTACTCTTTGTCCAAATCACTTTGTAGTAGGAGAAATGAATGGAAAAATAGTTATATTTAAAATCAATGAAGATGGTGAACGAGTTGTACATAAGATATTTAAAGATACAACAATATCTACACTAAGAGAAGAAAATAGAGAAAAAATTAAAAAAGGAATAGTTGTAGATACCGAAGAAGATGCAATTCAGATACTAGAAAACTTTATTACTTAAAAATAAGATAAAAATATTTAAAAGTTGACAATATAGCGAGAAAAAGTTGTCAACTTTTTTTATTAAATATTAAATAAATAGATGTAAGTAAAGCTGTAAAATGTTAGAATAGTATTGTACTAAAAAAATGCTTGTTAATAAAGGGTTTATATAATAATATATCGAATATATGTTTGTATTATGTTTTAAATAAATTTATACATATTATTAGGAGTGATTCAATGATTATATTTGGTATAGACCCTGGAATAGCTATAGTGGGATACGGTGTAGTAGAGTATAAAGGAAATAAATTCAAAGTAATAGACTATGGGGCTATAACTACAGAACCAAAAAATACATTTCCTGAAAGGCTTAAGATGGTATATGATGAACTTACTTTTCTATTAGATAAATACAATCCAGATTCAGTAGCTATAGAAGAATTATTTTTTAATAAAAATGCTAAAACAGCTATAAGTGTAGGACAAGCTAGAGGTGTACAACTTTTAGCAGCTATAAATAAAGGATTGCCAATATATGAATACACTCCATTACAGGTGAAGCAAGGAGTAGTAGGATACGGTAGAGCTGAGAAAAGGCAAGTCCAAGAAATGGTAAAGCTCATCCTAGGACTAAGCAAAGTGCCTAAACCTGATGATGTTGCAGATGCACTAGCAGTAGCTATATGTCACGCACATTCAGGAAACTTTAAAAATATGTTTAAAGTAAGGTAATGGAGGGGTGTAGAATTGTTTGAGTATATTAAAGGTAATATAATAGAAGTAGGTATAGATTACTTGGTATTAGAAAATAACGGAATAGGATATAGGGTAAACACATCTAAGGCTTCTGCAATAGATATAGGACAAGATTATCAAGATAAAACTATATATACACATTTAAATGTTAGGGAAGATGATATAAGCTTATACGGATTTACTTCTAAAGACGAAATAGATATGTTTAGGCTTCTCCAGACTGTATCTAAGATAGGACCTAAAGTTGCACTAGGGGTACTTTCTACTATGACTACATTAGATATAAAATTAGCTATAGTAAATGATGATGCAGTATCGTTATCAAAATCTCCAGGAGTAGGAAAGAAAACAGCGGAAAGAATAATTTTAGAATTAAAAGATAAAATTCATATAGATAAAAACATTAGTGCACAAAATAAACTTCCTCTAGAAATGAGCTTTAACTCGGATAACTCAGAAGATGAAGTGACTGAAGCACTAATGTCACTAGGATATACAAAAAGTGAAGTGCTTGGTGCACTCTCTAAAGTGAATGACTTTGAAAAGAGTACAGAAGAACTGATTAAACTTACTTTAAGAGAGTTGTCAAAATAGTAGAAAGGGTAGAGAAAAATGGAGGATATGGACAACAGGATAGTTAATGGACAGGCAAGATATGAGGATCTAGATATAGAAACCTCTCTAAGACCTAAAAGTATAAATGAATATATAGGTCAAGATAAAGTAAAAGAAAAGCTAGATATATTTATAAAAGCTGCAAGGGGAAGAGATGAAGCGTTAGATCATGTATTACTATATGGACCTCCTGGACTTGGAAAAACTACACTTGCTAGTATAATTTCTAATGAAATGGGATCAGATATAAGAATAACCTCAGGTCCAGCTATAGAAAGACCAGGTGACCTAGCGGCAATACTTACAAATTTAGCTGAGAATGATGTTTTGTTTATAGATGAGATACATAGATTAAACAGAAGTGTAGAGGAAATACTGTATCCTGCTATGGAAGACTATTCGCTAGATATTATTATAGGAAAAGGACCTAGCGCTAGATCAATTAGACTAGACTTATCAAAGTTTACTCTTATAGGAGCTACTACTAGAGCTGGACTTCTAACATCTCCACTAAGAGATAGATTTGGTGTAATGTGTAGATTAGAAATGTATGATGAAGATAGTTTAAAAGAAATAGTCTTAAGATCAGCAAAAATACTAGGGGTTGAGCTGGAAGAAGAAGGTGCACTAGAGATAGCAAAAAGATCTAGAGGGACTCCTCGTATAGCAAATAGATTTTTAAAAAGAGTAAGAGACTATGCTCAGGTAGTGGAAGATGGAGTAATAACTAAAGAAGTAGCTAAAAATGCATTAAATCTTTTAGAAGTAGATGAACTTGGTTTAGATAGTACGGATAGAAAAGTAATAATGACTATAATAAATAAATTTGGTGGAGGACCTGTAGGATTAGATACTTTAGCAGCATCTACAGGAGAAGAAAGAACTACTATAGAGGATGTTTACGAGCCATATTTATTACAATTGGGTTTTTTAAGTAGAACTCCAAGGGGAAGAGTAGCAACTAAACATTGCTATGATTATTTTAAAATTCCGTTTGAAGAGGAAAAATAGGGGGAGAAATAATTATGCGTTATAGAAAAGGCATGTCTTTACTAATAGCACTTTCGCTTATATTGTTAAATGTATTAATTCCAGTTGAGATTAAAGCATATGGGGAAAATTATGACTCAAAGTATATAAAAGTAGGGTTAACAAGTGAATTATCATCAAAATCTACTATAAATTTAAGTGGAAATAGTTTTTCAGTAGTAAAAGGAGATAATAGCTTTAGAGAATTACTAGAAATAAACACTGGAAAGATAGTTGCAAAATCAAAGAACTTTGGCTATCATATACAATTATCTGATAATTATTATAGCTATGATTCTGCTTTAAGCAAAGCAAATGAACTTAAAAACTTAGGAATAGATGCTAGTGTAGCTTATGATAATGGCTTTAGAGTGTGGATAGGAGAATTTTCAGATGAGTCATCTGCTAGTACATTTATGAATAGCATAGTAGGGTTAACCTCAGATTATATGGAAGTTAGTAAAAATGACTCTATAGTATCAATTGAAGAAACTAATGGAAGAAAGATTATATCATTTGATAAAAATCAAAATATATGTATAAAGTCTACAGACAATATTATCAGTGTAGAAAGCAAAAAATATAGAGACTACATAACTTTTGTAAATAATAACGGTAAATTAATAACTATAAATTATATAGAGTTAGGAAGTTATTTAAAAGGAGTAGTGCCTAGGGAAATGTCAGGTAGCTGGGAGTTAGAGGCACTAAAAGCTCAGGCTGTTTCTGCTAGAAACTTTACTTTACTTAGTTTAAATAAACATAAAGACTTAGGTTTCGACATTTGTGATACTACACATTGTCAAGTATATGGAGGATATAATGTAGAACATCCTAATAGTAATAGAGCAGTTGATGAAACAAGAGATAAAGTATTAAAATATAATGGAGAAATAGCAAGTACTTTCTACTACTCTTGTAGCGGTGGTTATACAGCTAATAATGAAGATGTTTGGAGTGGAACACCGATACCATATTTAAGAGCTAAAGAGGATATCTTTTCTACAAATACACCTCACTCGAACTGGTTATATACTATAACTAAACAAGATGCTAGTCAAGCACTAAGATCTAATGGATTTGATGTAGGTGAGATTATATCTATAGAAACGAGAAGAGATTCTCATGGAGTAAGAGTTGTAGACTTTATAGTAACTGGAACAAAAGGATCTAAAACTGTTTCAAAAGAAAAAGTTAGAGCAATATTTGGATATAACAATGTTAAAAGTACAAACTATGTAATAGACGATAGTGGAAGTACAACACCAGTGGATCCTGGTCAAACTGTAGATCCATCTAGTAATGGAGAAATATATATATTATCACAAGGTAGTGTATATCCCACAAAAAGTAATATAGATAATCTAAGCTTAATTTCAAGATATACTACTGAAAAAATAAATTCAAATTCAATGAATATAGTAGTTTCAGACGGAAAAAGTTATAATACTATAGCATATAATACGAATAATAATAGTAGCAATAGTGGAACAACAAATAATAGTACAAGTATAGTAGGAGATAAGATAACTTTTAACGGAAAAGGATGGGGTCATGGAATAGGAATGAGCCAATATGGAGCATTAAATATGGCTAAAGCAGGATATTTATATACTGATATATTAGAATTTTACTATACAGGAGCAAAAGTTGAGTAGAGGAAGGTAAATTATGAACACACATGATTTTTATTTTGACTTACCAGAAGAGCTAATAGCACAATATCCACTAAAAAACAGAGAAAAGTCTAAATTACTATTTTTAGAAAAAAAAACAGGAAAAATAGAGCATAAGATATTTGAAGATATCATAGATTATTTAGAGAAAGGTGACTGTATTATACTAAATAATACTAGAGTAATACCTGCTAGATTATTCGGAAAAAGAGAAGACACTGGAGCTAATATAGAATTTTTACTCTTAAAAAGAATTGAAGGCGATACTTGGGAAACACTAGTAAAGCCAGGGAAGAAAGCCAGAATAGGAACAAAAGTAGTATTTGGAAATGGTGAGTTAAGAGGAGAAATAATAGATATAGCTGAGGATGGAACTAGAATAATAAAGTTTATATATGAAGGGATTTTCCAGGAAATATTAGATATACTAGGAGAAATGCCACTTCCACCATATATTACTCAAAAATTAGAAGACAGAGAAAGATATCAAACTGTATATTCTAAAAAGGAAGGTTCAGCAGCAGCACCTACAGCAGGGCTTCATTTTACACAAGAACTTCTTGACAAGATAGATGCAAAAGGTGTTAATATAGGATATGTAACACTTCATGTTGGTTTAGGAACATTCAGACCAGTTAAAGTTGAGAATATACATGATCATAGTATGCATTCAGAGTACTTTGAGATAGAAGAAAGCGTTGCTAAGTTGGTTAATGACACTAAGAAAAAAGGAAAAAAGGTTATAGCCGTAGGAACCACTTCTATAAGAACTTTAGAATCTAGTGTAGATGAAAATAGCATGGTCAAATCTGGAAGTGGATGGACAGATATATTTATTTATCCTGGGTATGAGTTTAAAGTAGTAGATAGGCTTATTACAAATTTTCATTTACCAGAATCTACACTTATAATGCTAGTAAGTGCATTAGCTAGTAGAGAAAATACTCTGAGAGCTTATGAAGAAGCAGTAAAATTGAAATATAGGTTTTTTAGCTTTGGAGATGCTATGTTCATATATTAGAAAAAAGGATGTGATAGAGTTGACGAGAATGAAACGCCACTTTTTAACACTTACTTATTTTCTTGAAATAGTGATAAGTATACTTATAGCGGTACAAGTATTATTAGGAACATTTGAACTTTTGAGAGGGATATATATAGAATATATAATAAAGGTTAACCAACCAGTAACATATATCCAGTTTGAGGCATTTTTAGGCCAAGCGTTACTTTTAGTAGTTGGATTAGAGCTAATAATAATGCTTGTAACACACACTCCAGGGAGTGTTATAGAAGCACTACTATATGCCATAGCAAGAAAAATGCTATTAATACCTAAAACGAGCAATTCTATGGTTCAGATTGTACTTGGAGTAATAGCAATTGCGGGATTGTTTATAATAAAAAATCATTTAATACCGAAAGATCAGAGTATAGCACATAAAGATCAAAGTGTAACACAAGATGAATAGGTAGTTGAACTAGAAAGGAGTTACTAATGACAGTTATAAAGTACGAGTTAATAAAAGAATGTAGTCAGACTAAGGCTAGGCTAGGAAAGATACACACTCCACATGGAAGTTTTGATACGCCTATGTTTATGCCTGTAGGAACAAAAGCTACTGTAAAGGCTATGACGCCAGAAGAATTAAAAGATATAGGTTCACAAATAATTTTAGGTAACACATACCACCTTTACTTAAGACCAGGTCATGAGTTAATAGAAGAAGCTGGTGGACTTCATAAGTTTATGAACTGGGATAGACCAATTCTAACTGATAGTGGAGGATTTCAAGTATTTAGTTTAGGTGGATTAAGAAGCATAAAAGAGCAAGGTGTAGAATTTAGATCTCATATAGATGGCTCTAAACACCTTATTACACCAGAGAAATCTATAGAAATACAAAACTCATTAGGTTCTGATATAATGATGGCGTTTGATGAATGTGTACCTTATCCAAGTGATTGGCATTATACAAAAGCTTCATTAGAAAGAACTACAAGATGGGCGAAGAGATGTAAAGATGCAAATAAAAATCCAGATAGACAAGGTATATTTGGAATAATTCAAGGTGGAATGTATAAAGATCTAAGAGAGCAAAGTGCAAAAGAAATAATAGATTTAGATTTTCCAGGATATGCAATAGGAGGTCTAAGTGTAGGTGAGCCAGGAGATGTGTTGCTTGAGGCTCTAGATTATACAATGCCGTTCATGCCTAAAGACAAGCCAAGATACTTTATGGGGGCAGGAAGTCCCGACTATCTTATAGAATTAGCAATAAGAGGAGTAGATATGGCAGACTGTGTGCTTCCTACTAGAATAGCAAGAAATGGAACTGCTTTAACTACTAGGGGTAAGGTTGTAATTAGAAATGCTAAATATTCAAGAGACTTTACACCTCTAGATCCAGAGTGTGATTGCTATACTTGTAAAAATTATAGTAAGGCATATATTAGACATCTATTTAATGTAGATGAGATATTAGGGGCAAGACTTACGACTATTCATAACCTATATTTCTTGCTTAAGCTTATGGAAAATGTAAGAGAATCTATAAAGGATGATAGGTTATTAGAATTTAGAAGAGAATTTTATGAAAAGTACGGCTATCCTAAATATATGAATAGCCTGGATTTTAAAACTAACTAAAAGGAGAGATTTAAATGAATGGAAATGGATTAATAGCAGCATTTGCACCTATGGTACTATTTATCGGTATTTTTTATTTCATAATCATAAGACCTCAAAAAAGGCAAGAAAGAGAAGTTACTAGTATGAGAAATAGCCTTAAAGTGGGCGATGAAATAGTTACAATAGGTGGTATAATAGGAAGAGTAGTGAAAGTAAAAGATAAAGAAATATCTATAGAAGTAGGAGCAGATAAAACTAGATTCAACATGGAGATATGGTCAGTAAGAGAGGTTAAAAAGCCTTCGAATGAATCTCAAAGTAAAAAAGAAGATAAATCTAAAGAAGAATAAATATAAAACCCCCTTAAATTAGGGGGTTTTGTATTGATATTAGAAAGAGGAATAAAATGAAGGAAAAAAACTTTTATAATGTATACTCAGAATATTTAAAAGAAAAGTATAAGGAAAAAGTATATAAGCTACCATTAAATCTTCCAGGAACATGCCCTAATAGAGATGGATGTGTGGGAACAGGAGGGTGCATATTTTGTGGAGAAGAAGGTGGAAGTTTTGAAAATCTTTCAAATAACCTATCTATAGGTGAACAGATAAATAGTAATATGGATTATATAAAGAAAAGATATAAAGCAAAAAAATTTATAGCGTATTTTCAAAATTTCACCAATACTTATCATCCAATAGATAAGTTTAAAGAATATATAGAAGAGTCTGTAGTGGAGGATGTGGTTGAGATATCTATATCCACCAGACCAGACTGTATATCAGATGCATACTTGGAATGTTTAAAAGAAATATCAGAAAAGTATAGAGTAAATATAAGTATAGAATTGGGACTTCAAACTGTTAATTATCATACATTAGAAAAAATAAACAGAGGACATACATTAGCAGAGTTTATTGATAGCTCATTAAGAATAAAAAAGTTTGGATTTGAAATTTGTACCCACTTAATATTAAACCTTCCATGGGATGATACGATAGATGTTATAGAAAGTGCTAAAATAATATCTTCACTTGGTATAAATCAAATAAAGCTTCATTCACTTTATATAGTTGAAGGTACTAAGATATCTGATCTGTATAAAAGAAATGAATTTGAAATGATTTCAAAAGAAGAATATATAGAAAGAGTTATAACTTTTCTAGAGTATCTTGAAAAAAATATAGTAATTCAAAGACTAATAGGAAGAGCACCAGAAGAAAATACTCTTTTTGTAAACTGGAACACTAGCTGGTGGAAAATAAAAGATGAGATATTAGAAAAAATGGAAAAAGAAAATAGATACCAAGGTAAAAAATTTAACTATTTAAATGGCAAAGCATTGAAGAAGTTTAAATAAAGGAGATGAAGTATGAGACGAAGAAAAAACCAGGATCAAAAGAAAAATTATTAGGATATAAGGAGTTAGTTATAACTAATCCACAAGAGAATAAAGGAAAATGGAAAGAATATTTAGGCACTGAAAAGATACACATAGAGCTTGGAACGGGAAGGGGTAAGTTTATAAATTCTCTTGCGGAACAAAATGGAGAGATATTTCATATAGGTATAGAGATTAAGGAAGAAGTTCTTTTAAATGCAGTAGAAAAGGCACACAATAACAGTTTGAAAAATTTAAAATTTATGTGGACAGATATTAACAATATTGACGAAATATTTGATACAAATGAAATTGACAGAATATATATAAACTTTTGTGATCCTTGGCCTAAAACTAGACATTCAAGAAGAAGATTAACTCATAGAAGTTTTTTAGAAAAATATAAAGAGATACTAAAAAGTGATGGAGAAATTCATTTTAAGACAGACAATGAAGAGTTGTTCGAATTTAGCTTAAATGAGATAAGTGATTCAAATCTAAAGTTAAAGGATATATACTTAGATCTATACAGGGATAAGGAAATTGAAACTACTAAAACAGAATATGAAGAGAAGTTCATTGACCTAGGTAAAAAATATTTAGTTTAAAAGCTTTAAATTATTTTTATTGAAAAAGTTTTTATAAAAATGTATTATATTTAAGGAATTTAAAACAATACTAAATATATAAAACTCTAAAAACTAGGCGGTGTACGATGAAGTTACCAGATTTATTTTTAAGTAGAATGGAGAATTTACTACAGGATGAATACAAATCTTTTTTAGAAACATACCAACAAAATCATCTTAAAGGATTAAGAATAAATACACTCAAGATATCTGTGGAAGATTATTTATCTATGTCTCCATTTAAATTAGAACAAGTTCCGTGGATAAAAGAAGGATTTTATATAGAAGAAGATGAGCTTAGACCTGGAAAGCACCCTCATTACCATTGTGGACTTTATTACTTGCAAGAACCAAGTGCTATGATACCAGTAGAAGTACTAGATGTTAAACCTAATGATAAAGTTCTAGATATTAGTGCTGCACCAGGAGGAAAAAGTACTCAGATAGCTTCAAAATTAAATGGAACTGGTTTGTTAGTTGCAAACGATATTAGTCCTAAAAGGATCAAGGCACTATATAAAAATATAGAACTGTGTGGTATAAAAAATGCTATAATAACGAATGAAAGCCCTGAAAAACTTTCTAATAAATTTAACTCTTACTTTGATAAAATACTTGTAGATGCACCTTGTTCTGGTGAAGGTATGTTTAGGAGAGATCCTAAATCTACTAAAAGTTGGAGTGATTTTTCAATAGAAAAATGCTGCGGATTACAAAAAGAGATATTGGAATTTGTGGCTAATATGCTTAAACCAGGTGGAAGGCTAGTTTATTCAACTTGTACTTTTTCACCAGAAGAGAATGAAGGAACTATAGAATGGTTTTTAAATAAGTTTCCTGAATTTGAAGTAGAAGAAATAAAAAATATACAAGAATTAGAGAGTGGAAGACCAGAGTGGATAGACGCAAGACAAGATTTGGTTAAAGCTAGAAGACTATGGCCACACAAGACAAAAGGGGAAGGACACTTTATAGTTTGCTTGACTAAAAAAGAAGGATGTCCGAAAGAAGGAACTGATACTAAGTTTAAGTATGAAAACAACGAAATAGAAGAGTATTTAAAGTTTATAAATGAAAACTTCTATATGGAAAAACTAGATAAAAGATATACTATAAATGTTCATAGGAAGCAAGATAAAGTATATATGATACCAGATGAGGCTCCTGATACATCAGGTATAAAAGTTGTAAATATAGGTGTATACTTAGGAAAGATAGTGAAGACAAGATTTGAACCAAGTGAAGCATTTGCTATGAGTATAAAAAAAGATGAGTTTAAAAATACCATAAGCTTTGACGTTAATAGTATAGAGGCAAAGAAATATTTAAAAGGCGAAACTATAATTATTGATGGCGAAAAAGGTTGGAAATTAATATGTATAGATAATTTCCCCGTTGGATGGGCGAAATTGGTAGATGGAGTGTTGAAAAATAATTATTGTCAAGAATGGAGAATGAATTAAAAATAAGGAGAACATTATGGAAAAAAAAGAACGACTAGATAAGGTATTATCTAATATGGGATATGGAAGTAGAAAAGATGTGAAAGAACTGTGTAGAAAGGGTCTAGTTAAAATAGATGGAGAAGTAATAAAAGATAGATCTTATAAATTCAACCCATTTAAAAGTAAAATAGAATTAGAAGATGAAGAAGTAATTTATAGAGAGTATATATATTTAATGATGAACAAACCTCAAGATGTAATTTCAGCTACTTATGATAATAGAAGTGAAACTGTAATAGATATAATAGATGATGAATATAAAATATTTGATCCATTTCCCGTGGGAAGGTTAGATAAAGATACTGAAGGCTTGCTTTTGATTTCAAATGATGGAAAGTTGGCACATCAATTACTATCTCCTAAAAAACACGTGGAGAAAACTTACTATGCGGAAATACAAGGTGTCGTAACTGAAGAAGATGGGCGAAAATTCAGTGAAGGTGTATATATCGAGGATGATTATAAAACTCTTCCAGCAAAGCTCGAAATAATAGAGTCAGATCAAATATCAAAGATAAACTTGACTATTGTAGAAGGAAAATTTCATCAAGTAAAAAGAATGTTTGAAGCAGTAGAAAAAAAGGTAATATATCTACAGAGAATAAGTATGGGGACATTAAAGTTAGATGAAGATTTAGAACTGGGAGAGTATAGAGAACTAACTGAAAGTGAATTAAATGAATTAAAAGAATCAGTGAAGTAATATAAAAGTTTGATATTAGAAAACACATGCTATATAATGGTATCGAACGGATTTATAAAAAGTTAGATTATGCGAGGTAAAAAATATGGAGATCAAGAGAAACATACCAAATTTATTCACACTATCAAATCTTTCATTAGGAGTACTAGCTATAATTCATATGTTTAGTGAGGATTATTATATGGCAGCTCTTCTAATACTAATAGCTGGATTTTTAGATAGATTTGATGGATTATTAGCAAGAAAGCTTAAGGCTACTAGTAGTATAGGAAAAGAGCTAGATTCATTATGTGACCTTATATCTTTTGGAATAGCTCCTGCTATACTTATATGGAACATAAAACTCATTGACTTAGGTAGCATAGGGAGTATAATAACTATACTTTTTGCAGTTAGTGGAGCTTATAGACTGGCTAGATATAATGTTACGGAGTTTCAAGGAGTGTATGTGGGAATACCTATTACTATAGCAGGAGGATTAATTGCTATTATTTCTTTATATACTATGAGATATAGCATGAATACTTACGTTTCTGCATTTATAACATTATTTTTAGCATATTCGATGATAAGTACAAAGATAAGACTTAAAAAGAGATAGTGTTGAAAGATTTGAATTTTTGGAAAAATTAAGAGTAGATAGGATGTTTTATTTTGGAAGAAATCAAAACTGAAAGTATTTTTGAATCATTTTTTAAATATAGAGATTCACTAATAATTCAATATGAAAATGGTGAGATAAGCAAAAGAGAGCTTTTGCAAGAGAACTTTAATTCTGTTCAGAGAATGAATATAGAACCTTTCGCTTATGTAAACAGCTATGAAAAGGGAATGTATAACTATCAATATTATAATGTACTAGCAAAGTATTATAATATGTTAGCAGGAGAAATAAAAGAAAATTATAAGCTTGTAAGAAAATATAATGAATATAGAGAAAAGATTAATCAATATTATGCGAAAAAAGATCAATCTACTTTGCAATTATTAAAATTTTTAAAATTTGAAAATATGGAGGCTTACTTCATAAAAGTGGAGTCTAGATATCTAAATAATAAACTTTATGAAATAGTCTTAAAAGATTATGAGTATGCTATATTTCATTCTAAAAGCAGATGGTTACTAAGAGTATTAAGAGAAGAAAGAGTATTTATAGAAAAGAAAAGAAAGTCTAAAATTGATGAATATATAAATGAAAAATATTAAAATTATAAAAAATAAAAGTGACTGAATAAGTCACTTTTATTGTCTAGCTATAATTCTTATAATGTCCTCTATAGAACTACTTTTGTCAATTTCATATTCTCCAGATCTTAACTTAGTGTCTAGTCCTAGTTCCTGAGATTTTTTTAAAAACTCATACTTGTCCGATATTAACCCATGATCTAAAAGTATAGTGGCTATAGTTGGAGGAAGAGAGCCTTCAGGAATAGATACATTTACTATACCTTTTTTACTGTTTTTTCCTTTTCTATTAAGTCATTTGTTGAAGCATCTTTCTTATTAGTAGAAGACACATTACTGCTTTGACTAGTAGCTGTATTAGTTGATGAAGAACCATCATTATTTTTAGCAAATAATAGATCGAGTCTCCAAGCAATTATACCAGATACTACGACTACGATGATAAGTACTAAAATATAGTCTGTTGCATCATAAAACAAATCTTTTACTCTCTCAACTACTTTATTCAAAAAATCACCTCATAAGAAATACATAATAAATAAATGATATCATATATTGAGTGATTTTTTCAACAAAGTAAGGGTAAAATATATAAAAAAATATAACTTAGAAGGTGGAAAGTTTTGAAAGAAATAATAATAGACAAAAATGAACATAATCAAAGAGTTGATAGATTTTTAAAGAAATACTTTTCAAATGCTAATATGGGATTTATATATAAAATGTTAAGAAAAAAGCGAATAAAATTAAATAACGCTAAAGTTAATCCTGAAGATATTATAAATGAAGGTGATAAAATACAATTATATCTTTCAGATGAAACTATAGATAAATTTATTAAAGATGAAAAAGAGATAAAATCTGATCACAATTTAAATATAGTTTATGAGGATGATAATATAGTTCTTATAAATAAACCAAAAGGAATACTTTCTCATGCTGTAGACGGAAACTATAAAGAAAAAAATATTGTAGATCAGCTTGTATCATATCTTTATAGTAAAGGAGACTATAATCCAAGACTAGAAAAAACATTTACTCCATCTATATGTAATAGGTTAGATAGAAATACTAGTGGTATTATAATAGGAGCTAAAAACTATAATACTCTTCAATGTATAAATAGAGCTATAAAAAGTGGAGATGTAAAAAAGTATTATAAATGCATAGTAAAGGGTAAAATCAAAGATAGTAAAAGTTTAAGAGGATTTTTAGTTAAAAATGAAAATAATAATAAAGTTACTATACTTCAAGATAATAAGGATAACTCTAAAGAAATAATTACAGATATAAAAGTATTAAAGAACAGTGAAGATTATTCATTACTAGAGATAGATCTAATAACAGGAAGAACACACCAGATAAGGGCTCATCTTTCTTCCATAAATCATCCTATAATAGGAGATTTAAAATATGGAGATTCTAGAGTGAATAAATTTTTTAGGGAAAAGTATGAGTTAGACAATCAATATTTACATGCATATAAAATACTATTTAATGGATTAGACGAGTCACTATCATACTTAAATAAAAAAGAGTTTATTTGTGATATAGATAAGAAGTTAAATAATATAGAGAAAAGTTTATTTCTTTAGTTTAAAATAAAAAAACTACATAACCTAAGTATGAGAAAAAACATACTAGGAGGTAGAAAAAATGAAAATTAAAGATATAATGACTCATAATGTTTCTACAATTAGCTCAAGTTCTAGCATACAGGATGCTGCAAGAGAAATGAAAGAGCTAGATGTTGGTGTAATACCAGTTATGTGCAGCAAAACTAAGCAAAATGTAGGATTATTAACTGATAGAGATATAATAGTAAGAGCTATATCAGAAGGAAAAAGCTTAAGCTCTTCTGTAAAAGATATAATGTCTGCAAACCCTATAACTGTATCTCCAGATACAGAGGTTTCAGAAGCAGCAAAGTTAATGTCACAAAATCAAATAAGAAGACTTCCTGTAGTTGAAAAAGGAAAGTTAGTAGGAATAGTATCTTTAGGAGACCTAGCTGTAGATAATAAGTGTTCACATAAAGCAGGAAGTGCCCTGTCAAGCATATCTGAGTCTACACCATTTACAACTTACTAGGTTAAAATAAATATTGAAGATAGTGAATAAGAAGGTCTCTATCTTCAATATTTATTAAATATCCATATTACAATTTAATTAAAATGGTTGCAAATAGAAAAAATAAGATATAATATTAATAAATACATAAAAATTATTGTGAGGAGTGATTTTATGAAAAATAAAATTTGGACCTTAGTATTAGCATTAATTTTAATATTCTCTCTTGCAGGATGCGATAGTGGAGAAAAAACTGATACTTCGAAAGAAGGACAAGTAAGTCAAGTTGAAAAAGAGAAAGATACGGATGAAGGCAAAGAAGAAGAAAAAGTAAATAATGGTCAATCTAAAGAAGAAGAAAAAGAAGAAAAAACAGTTAAAGTTTATTTCTCTGATAATCAGGCTACAAAATTAGTAGAAAAAGAAATTAAAGTAACTTTAGATAAAGATAAGCCTTTAGAAGAAGTAGTAATAGAAAAATTAAAAGACGATTCAAAAGATCCTGAATTGTTCAATGCTGTAAATGAAAAAATTAAAATTAAAAGTGTTACAGTAAAAGATAAAACAGCTAATGTAGATATATCTAGTGAAAATTTAAGTGGAGGTTCAACAGAGGAAGTTTTCTTAATTGATTCGATAGTCTCTTCACTAACTAGCTTAGATAACATAGAAAAAGTACAATTCTTAGTAGATGGTAAAAAAGTAGATACTTTAATGGGACATATGGAAGTAGCAGAACCTTTCACTAAGAAAGATGTAACAACTAATATAATTAAAGCTCAATAGAAAAAGCCTACTAAATATCACTATAGCATAGTAATATTTAGTAGGCTTTTAATGTTTTATTAGAAACTAAGACCATCTCTTTTTATACTCACATTTAGAGCTAATCCTATAGCTATAAGGTTGGTTAGTTGAAAAGTCCCACCATAACTCATAAAAGGAAGGGGAATTCCTGTTATAGGAGTAAGCCCCATGGTCATTCCTATATTTTGAAATATATGAATGAACATCATAGAAAAAATACCTGTTACAATAAGAGTTCCAAATGTATCTCTTGAGTGTCTGGCTATGTCAACAAGCCTATACATCATTATAAAATATAATATTAAAAGAAAAAGAGCACCAATGAGACCTAACTCTTCTCCAACAACTGCAAATATAAAGTCCGTCTGTTTTTCTGGTAAAAAACCAAATTGAGTTTGGCTTCCGTTATATAATCCCATACCAAAAATTTTACCAGATCCAACCGCTATTTTAGATTGCAAAGCTTGATATCCTGAATCCATAGAGTCTCTGGATGGATCTAAAAAGTTAAAAAGCCTATCTCTCTGATATTCACCTAAAGATAGCCATACGAAAGGCAAGCTTAATATACCTGCTAGAGCTGCATATAGAATGTATCTTAGATCTAGACCTGCAACAAATATCATAACTCCAATAAAAAACACATAAACCATAGCAGTACCAAAGTCAGGTTGCTTTAGTATAAGAGCTATAGGAACAAACGAGAATAACAATATTTTACCTAATGTAAAAAGCTCATTTATCTTACTTTGATTTTGTTCAATAAACTTTGCTATACATATTATAACTCCAATCTTAGCAACTTCTGCAGGTTGGAAACCAATTGGTCCTACTCTAATCCAGCTTCTTGCTCCCCACTCCTCAGTACCAGTTCCAAATAAAAATACTGATAATAACAATAAATTACAAGCTACATAGATGAACAAATAAAGTTTACCAAGAACCTCATAATTCATTTTCATTAGAAATAAGATAATTAATACACCTAGCGCAGTAGAAACGGCCTGAGTTTTCACATAAGAATGGGTGTCAATGCCTGCGGGAGATGATTTAGCTGCACTGGATATAATTAAAATTCCGTACAAACTCAATATTATTACTGTAAAGAATAAAACAAAATCAAATTTTTTCAAAAAACGTCTTTTATTACTCGACATATATATATCCTCACTTCACTTAATTATAATATATAAAATTATAACATAAGATAGAGCTAGGATAAAGTGAAACTCCATTATGATAGAATATTTATTTAAGTGAAGTAATAAATCTAACGGCTATTAAAATCTTCAATACATAATAATAAAATAGTAAATACTAGAATAATATATCGAATAAAGTAAAAATCAAACTAATTGGAATTCTTTAAGATGTTTATACTCTCTTTCTAGTTCTTTTTTATTTTCAGTAATGTGCTTTAATGTCTTTATAAAACTATTTACTTCTTTTTTCGTATTGTACATTCCGAAGCTAACTCTAACTAATCCAGGCACCTTATGAAGTCTACCAAACAGAATATCTCTTTGTAGTTCTGATATTTGTGAAGGAGTAAGTTTAAGTAAACTATGAACATAAGGGTGGGCACAAAAACATCCATTTCTGACTCCTATACCCCCCTCAGAAGATAATAGATTGGCAAGGAAAGAATGATGAAAGCCTTTAAGGTTGAAAGGTATAACAGCTACCATACTATCTCTAACCTTTTTATTTTTAGACGAATATAAATCCAGTCCATTTATGGACTCTAGACTTTTAAACATATGATTGAGAAGTTCTTTTTCATGGTTTTTTATATTATTTAGACCGACCTCTTTTAAAATCTTAATACTTTCAGCTAGTGCTACTGCTCCAATAACATTAGGTGTTCCAGCTTCATCTTTTTCAGGTGGATCAGACCAATATACACTATTTCGAGATACTGCAAGTACGTTTCCACCACCTACATATTCAGGATCTCCTTTTTCAAATGTAGACTTTGGACCTATTAGAACACCAGTACCAAAAGGGGCATACATCTTATGAGAAGAGAAGGCTAAATAGTCTATAAAATCATCACTCTTAGATCCAGACATATTTATTTTTCTGTGAGGAATTAACTGGGCTGCATCTACAAGAATTTCAGCGCCATACTTATGAGCTAAGCTAGAAATATAATGGATATCGTTTATGTACCCAGTAACATTAGAGCACCCTGTTACACTTACTAACTTTACACGACCTCTATATGCTTTTAACTTTAGTTCTAAATCATCTAAGTTTAGTGTCCCATCATCTAGCAAATCTACAGTAACTACATTTGCTTTGTTTCTCCAAGGTAAGTCATTTGAATGATGTTCCATTTCAGTTATTATAACTATATCATTAGGAGAAAGATTTAATCTGTATGAAAGCTTATTTATAGACTCAGTAGTATTTTTAGTGAATATAATTGTATTTTTACTTTTATCGCAATTAACAAAGTCAGCTACTATTTCACGAGATTCTTCATATGCATCGGTAGATAACAAGGATTTATAACCAGTTCCTCTGTGTATACTAGAGTATACTTCTAAAAATTCATTAACTTTATCTAAAACTGGTGAAAGAGAGGGTGTACTTGCTGCATTATCAAAATTAATGTATATACTCTTTTTGCCGTTTCCAAGAGGAACCTTTGTATCTACTCCAACTATGTGATTTCGAATATTATTAATGCTATGCTTATTTTTGAAAAACACTTAAATCCCCCCAGTATAAAAAGGCTCTATAAAAGCGAACATATAAAACATAGTATGACATGACTTTGACTATTGATACAAAACTTTACTGAATAATATGATAAAATGGTATCAAAATAATAAAAATATTAAAGATGAGGAGAATTAATCATGTACTTGGGTTGTCATTTAACTATATCTAAAGGTTTTCTTAGTGCAGGAGAAGTTGCTAAAAGTATAGGAGCTAATACGTTTCAATTCTTCACAAGAAATCCTAGAGGCGGCAAGGCAAAAGAACTAGACAGAAGTGATATAAACAACTTAGAGTTATTTATGAAAGAAAATGATTTCGGAAAATTACTAGCTCATGCGCCATATACACTTAATATGGCATCATATAAAGAGAATGTATGGGATTTTGCAAAAATAATTTTTAAAGACGATTTGAAAAGGTTAGAAGAAATACCTTGTTCATTATATAATTTTCACCCGGGAAGTCATACAGGGAAAGGAGTAGAGTATGGTATAGAAAGAATAACAACCATATTAAATGAAGTAATAACAGGAAATGAAAGTACTATGGTACTTTTAGAGACTATGTCCGGAAAAGGAACGGAAATAGGAAGTAATTTTGAAGAACTTAAAAGAATAATAGATAAGGTTAAATATTCAGAAATTATGGGAGTATGTTTAGATACTTGCCATTTATATTCAGCAGGATACGATATAGTAAATGATTTAGATGGAGTTTTAGAAGAGTTTGATAAAGTCATAGGAATAGAGAAGATAAAAGCAATTCATCTAAATGATAGTATGACAGAATTTAACTCTAAAAAAGATAGACATGCGAAAATAGGAGAAGGAACTATAGGACTTGAAGCTATTAAAAATATAATAAATCATCCGCAACTAAAAGAGATACCATTTTTATTAGAAACTCCAAATGAAGTAGAAGGACATAAAGAAGAAATAGAAATACTAAGAAATATTAGATTATAAGGAAGAGCTAATATGAACATAAAAAAATATATTATAGATAAGTGTAAAGAGGTAGGTATAGACATAATAGGATTTACAAACTCCAATGAATTTACAGAACTAAGTGAATTTTTGAAAAATAGAAAAGAAAAGAACTATGAGACTGAATTTGAAGAAAAAGATATAGAAAAAAGAATATCTCCTAGAAAGATAATGGGGGAAGGAGAAACAATTATAGTAATAGGAGTAAGCTATGATAAGAGCGGTGTTATGTATGAAGGAATATCTAAATCTTCAGTAGGTACAGATTATCATATAGTTTTAAATGAGAAAATGAATAAACTGATTGATGAAATAAAGAAAGTCCAAAAAGACTTCAAGTATTTTTCAGGTGTAGATACTACACCTCTGATAGATAGATATTTAGCTAAAAAGTCAGGAATAGGGTGGTTTGGACGAAACTGCTCTATTATAAATGATGAATATGGATCTTTTATTTTTATCGGATATATAATTACTAATTTAAAGTTAGAAGAAGATAGAGAAGTAGAATCTAAATGTAAAGACTGTGATTTATGTATAAGATCATGTCCTGTAGGTGCAATCAAACCAAATTATGAATTAAATGCTAAGCGTTGCATATCATATTTAACTCAAACTAAAGAAACAATTCCCTATGAATTAAGAGATAAGATGGAAAATAAAATATACGGATGTGATACTTGTCAGTTAGTTTGTCCTAAAAATAAAGATATAATAGAAAAAAGAACCTCTCAATGGGAAGGAGCATATAAGAATATAGATTTAGAGGAACTGTTTAAAATGACTAACAAAGAATTTACAGAAAAATATGGACATATGGCATTTAGTTGGAGAGGTAAAAATATAATTAAAAGAAATATTATAATAAAAATGGGTAACTTAAAGAATAAGGATTATATGAAATTACTTAAGGTTGCATTAAAAGATAATAGTCCTATGATAAGAAAATATTCTGCATGGTCTATATTAAAAATAGACTTTAATAGTGGACTAAATATATTGGAAGAACATATTAAGAATGAAAAAGATGGGGACGTAATATCAGAAATAAATAATCTTATAGACTATTTTAAAAATTTGGGGTGATTATAGTGATTATAGGATCATGTACGGTTGAGCTTATGATATATGAAGCTAATTCTTTAAAAGACAAAAGGCATGTAATAAAAAGTCTTATAGGAAAGCTACAGTCTAGATTTAACATATCTGTAGCAGAAGTAGGACTAAACGATGTATGGAGAAGCTCAATAATAGGATTTGCATGTGTAACAAATAATACTAGTCATGCTAATAAAATAATTTCCAATGTTATAAAATTTATTGGGGGAGATACTAGGGTTGAGATGACAAATCATGAGATAGAAATACTTTAATTACCAAAAGGAGATATGATACGATGAAAACACTAAAAAAACAAGAGATAAGAGAAGTTATAGATGAACTAGAAAAGCTATATCCTAATGCTGAATGTGAATTAAACTTTACAACACCATTTGAATTATTAGTAGCTACCATATTATCGGCTCAATGTACAGATAAAAGAGTTAATATAGTTACTGAGAAACTATTCAAAGACTACAATACTCCAGAAGATTTTCTAAAATTAAAAGAAGGTGAATTGGAGCTATTAATAAAAAGTACTGGATTCTATAGAAATAAAAGCAAGAGCATATTAGGTACTAGTAGAATACTAGTTGATAAATATAATTCGCAAGTACCAGACACTAGGGAAGAGCTTATGAAGCTACCAGGAGTAGGAAGAAAGACAGCTAATGTTGTTATGAGTAATGCTTTTGGAAAGGAAGCAATAGCTGTAGATACTCATGTATTTAGAGTATCTAATAGAATAGGTCTTGCTAATAGTTCAAATGTAGATAAAACAGAAGAGGATTTAATGAAAAATATTCCTGAGAATGAATGGTCAAAAGCACATCATTTACTAATTTTTCATGGACGAAGAATATGTAAAGCTAGAAACCCACAGTGTGAATTATGTCCATTAAGAGGTGTTTGTTTTTATTACAAAAAAACAGTATAATATAAACATAAAGACAAAAAACTACTTTTTAAAATAAAAACATACACTTATTGTTTTCAGGAAAGAGGTGGGAGTAATGAAAGACTCTTTAAATAATGATGAAGATGTAGTATTTTCCTTAGATATAGGAACTAGGACGGTAATAGGAATTGTAGGAATATATAAAGAAGATAAGTTAAATATCATAGCTAGTAGTATTTTAGAACATGAAAAAAGAGCCATGCATGATGGACAAATACATGATATAAATAGTGTTGTAAAAGTAGCTAACAAAGTGAAAGAAGATTTAGAATCGCAGATAGGATTTAACTTAAAAGAAGTTTCTATAGCTGCTGCCGGAAGAGCTTTAGAAACCAATAGAGCTAAGGTTAAAAGGGACATAGACTTCACTAGAGAAATAAATAATGAAATTATAAAAAGTACAGAATTAGAAGCAGTGCAAAAAGCTCAGGATGATCTAAAAAATAAGCTTAAATTAGAAAATAGTAAGTATTATTGTGTAGGATATACTGCAGTAAGCTATTTTTTAGATGATATATTAATTGAAAATTTAGAAGGACATAAAGGAGATAACATAACTGTAGAGATTATAGCTACCTTTTTACCACATACAGTAATAGATAGTCTTACTACAGTTGTCGATAGATTGGGTCTAGAAGTTACGAATATGACATTAGAGCCAATAGCAGCATTAAATGTAGCTGTTAAGAAAAACTTAAGACTTTTAAATATAGCATTAATAGATGTTGGAGCAGGAACTTCAGATATAGCCATAACTAAGGATGGTACAGTAAATGCTTATGCAATGGTATCAACTGCAGGAGATGAAATAACAGAAAAATTAGTAACTAAATATCTGTTAGACTATGATGTCGCTGAAGATTTAAAAGTCAATTTAAATACACCTAAAACTCATGAATTTCAAGATATAGTAGGGACTATTCACAGATTAACTACTGAAGAAATCTTAGATAGAATTGATGAATCTATAAGACAATTAGCAAAAGAGATATCGAGTAAAGTAATAGAGTTAAATGAAAGATCACCTAGTGTAGTATTTCTAATAGGTGGAGGTAGTCAAACTCCAAGACTAAGTAAATACATATCAGAGGAATTGGACATGCCCGAAGATAGAGTGGTTATTAAAGATACAAACTTAATTGAGAATATAACTGGAATTAACGACCATATAAAGGGTCCTGATGCTATAACACCAATAGGAATAGCTATGATATCAGCAGAAAATAGCTATAGAGATTTTATGGAAATCACTATAAATGGAGAAAAAGTAAAGTTATTTAACACTGAAAATTCAAGAATTACAGATGCATTATTAATAGTTAACTATAATCCTAGAAAACTTATAGCAAAAAGAGGAGAAGATTTAAAATATTATTTGAACGGTGTAGAGAAAAACATAATAGGACAAGTTGGGGATCCTGCTAAAGTATATGTAAATAATAAACTAACAGATTTAGAACATAAATTGAAGCATAAAGATATAATAATATTAGATGAGGCAACATCAGGAAAATCAGGAAGGGCAAATATTTATGACATAGTAGATATAAATAAAAAGATCTACTTAAATGGAAAGCCCCATGATTTAGTTTTAAGTTTATCACTAAATGGAGAAAGAGTAAGTGAAAATCACGAACTAAAGAATGAAGATAAGATAGACGTTTCAGAGGTTAAGACACTTTATGAACTTTTTGATTACTTAGATTTAGATATAAATCATTTTAAGTGTTATAAAGATAAAAAAGAGATCCATGGAGATTATATCTTAAATAAAGGTGATATGATAACTTATAGTAATTCAGAGCCAAATAAAGAATACAATAATAAGGATGAATCAAATAAGGCTAGTAAAGTTATAAATCTGAACATAAATGGTGAATCGAAGTCAATAAATTATGATAAGGATTGTTTTAAGTTTATAGATATATTTAACTATATAGATTTTGATATGAATAAAGCTAAAGGAAATTTAATACTTGAGGTAAATGGAGGCAAAGCACAATATCAACAAAAATTAAAAGATGGAGATATTATAAAAGTGTGTTGGCAAAATTAACATAATTAAAGTATTTTTATAATTTATCTAAGAGCTTAGAATTCAGTTGAATTATAAGCTCTTAAGTAAGTTAAGCCTTAATAAATGTAAGGAGGTCATATATATGAGTAATGGTGCTAAAATTGCTTTAATAAGTGTTTTTATTATATTAATAGTTGCTGTGGGAGGCTTTTCTTACAATATACTGAATAACAATACCATATATAATGGAGTCAGTATAGATGATCTTGAAGTAGGTGGATTTCAAAAAGAGGAAGCAAAAGATTACCTGGAAAGCATTTTAAAAGATGGACTAGAGAATAGAAAAATGACTCTAGGCAATGGGAATTATACTAAAGAAGTAAAATATAAAGATTTAGGTATAGACCATGAGTATCAGAAATCAGTCGAAGAAGCTTATCAAATAGGCCGAAGAGGAAATATATTAGCTCGAATGAAAGAAATTTTTACAGTAAGCTTAAATGGAAAGAATATTGAGTTGAAAATAAAAAAAGATGATAATAAAATTATAAGCTTAGTCGAAACAGTAAACAGTGAAATATCATCAGAAAAAAAAGATGCCACAATAAAGTACTCGGAAGGCAGATTTATAGTAACAGATGAGGTTATAGGAATTGCAGTAGATAAGAAAAAGTTAACAAAGAATATAAATGATAGCATAATGGTTGGAGAATTTATAGAAATTCCTATAACAGAAGACAAACCAAAAATGACAAAAGAATTACTTAGCCTAATAAGTAGTGAGATAGGTTCATATTCTACTAGTTTTGGTCTGGAAGACTCAAATCGAGTGCACAATGTGCAACTTTCTGCTAAATCAATAGATGGGAGAGTAGTTCTACCAGGAGAAGTTTTTTCGTTTAATGAAACAACAGGACCTAGAAGTAAGAGTGCTGGTTATAAAGAGGCAACTGTAATAATGAATGGAGAATTTGTTCCAGGTGAAGGTGGAGGGGTATGTCAAGTGTCAAGTACACTTTACAATACTTTGTTGAATTCAAAGATGGATATAGTAGAAAGACACCCACATACTTTGCCAGTGGGATATGTTCCAGAAGAAAGAGATGCTACAGTTGCATATGGATACTTAGATTTAAAATTTAGAAATAGCTCTGAAGCCCCAATATATATAAAAGCAGATGTAATTGGAAATCAACTTATAATAAAACTATTTGGTAAAAATAAGGCATAGATAAGCTTGTATTGGGAACAACTATAGGAGGCATATTACTTTGGAAGAAATGATATATAGTAAAAAACTAACATGCCCAGTATGTGGAAACAAATTTACGAGCATGAAATCGATGGATTCTAAGCTTAGAGTGGAAAGAATTGACTCGGATTTTTTAACTCATTATAGAGGAGAAACTATTCCTTTAAAATATAGTGTATTTGTTTGTCCTAAGTGTGGCTATTCAGCTGTAGAAAATAGCTTTGATAATATGAATACTAGAAAAAAGCAAATAATAAAAGATGAAATAACTAAAAAGTGGGTAGAGAAAGACTATACAAAAGAAAGAACTATGCAAGATGCTATAATGTGCTATAAATTGGCACTATACTGTGGTGAAGTACTTCAATTAAAAAAAGTAGAGTTAGCAAGTATATGCTTAAAAATAGCATGGCTTTATAGGATAAATAATGATGAAAATGAAAAAAGATTTCTTAAGCTTTCAGTGGAGCTTTACGAAAAGTCGTACAGTGAAGAGGAAAGTAACATGGACGAATTGACGTTAATATATTTAATAGGAAATCTATATATGAGAATTGGTGATATAGATCAAGCTACTAACTGGATGGGCAAAGTAATATCTAATCCGTATATAAAAAGTAATCCTAAGATTGAAAAACTATCTAGGGAGCAGTGGGGAATTATAAAAGAAAATAGAAATAACTAATGACGAATTTTATAATAAAAGCTAAAAAAATGTTCCATTTTGTTTTTTAATTTGAATTTATTAAATTTATGGTATAATATAAATTAGTGATATAGAATTTATATATAGAATATAGATTTTATATCACTATAATCTATAACTGCTCTTAAATTTTTAGATTATTTCAATCTATGATTCAAACAGAATCTAAATTAAATTATTAGTTTAAATTTTGTTTAATTAATAAATACTTTATAATAAACAAGGGGTGACTAAATCAATGATAACTTTTGGAGACTATATAAAACCCAAAAGCATAGAAGAAGCATACGAAATCATAAGTACTAAGAAGCCTGCCAGAGTAATGGGTGGTGGAATGTATATGAAAATGGGAACTAGAAGAATAGGACTTCTGGTTGACCTATGTGATGCAGGATTAAGTTATATTAACGAAACTGAAGATAGCGTTGAGATAGGTGCAATGACTACTTTCAGAGAAATGGAAACAAGTGAAATTTTAAACAGATGCTTTGATGAGCACATACAAGACTCTATAAGAGACGTTATAGGGGTACAGTTTAGAAACATAGTAACAATAGGTGGTACAGTTTATATAAAACATGGATTCTCTGACCTTATACTTCCGTTATTAGCACTAGATGCAAGAGTGGTGTTCTTTAACGGAGGAGAAATATCTTTAGAAGACTATCTAAAAGAAGAAGGCATGAGAAGAGATATATTAGAAAAAATAATAATACCAAAAAGAGAAGTAAAAGCTTCATACCAATCATTAAGAATATCTAAAGGTGACTATGCAGTATTATTAGTTTCAGCATTAAAAGATAAAGATGGATACAGAATAACAGTAGGAGCAAGACCACAAAAAGCAGCTTTAGCATATGATGCTATGAAGCTTTTAAATGAATCAGGTGCAACTGAGGAAAACATTATCAGAGCTGGTGAGATAGCTTCTGAAGAGCTTACTTTCGGAACTAATACTAGAGGTTCTAAAGAATATAGAAAAGAAATATGTAAAGTATTAGTAAAAAGAGCTTTAAAGGAGGTTGAATCATGCTAGTAAAATTAAATATAAATGGAACAAATAAAGAAGTAAATATAAAACCTCATGATTATTTATTAGAAGTATTAAGAGAACTAGGATATTTAGGTGTAAAAAGAGGATGTGAAACAGGTAACTGTGGAGTATGTACAATTCTTGTAGATGATCGTCCTATACTTTCATGTGGATATTTAGCTGCTAGAGCGGAAGGACATAAAATAACTACAATAGAAGGTGTACAGGATAGAGCCAAAGCTATAGGACAATGTATAGTAGACGAAGGTGCTGACCAATGTGGATACTGTACTCCAGGATTAGTAATGGCAACAATAGGACTAGAAAATGAGAACCCAAATCCTACAGAAGATGAAATAAGACACTATTTAACAAACAACCTTTGCAGATGTACAGGATATGCTGGACATATGAGAGGACTTAAAAAATATTTTAAGGTGGTGGACTAAATGAAATCATCTGATATGTACAGAGAAGAAATTGAAAAATTTGAATCAGTTAGAAAATCAATTAACAAAATAGATGGAATAAACTTAGTTACAGGGAAACCAGTATATACTTCTGACCTTGCTCCAAAAGATTGTCTTGTAGTAAAGATACTAAGAAGTCCCCATGCGTTTGCTAAAATTAAAAATATAAATACATCTATAGCCATGAAAGTTCCTGGCGTTGAATGTGTACTAACTTGGAAAGATGTTCCGAGAATAGCTTTTACGAGAGCTGGGCAATCGTTCCCAGAGCCGTCAACTTATGATAAATATATACTTGATGAGTATGTAAGATATATCGGAGATGAAGTTGCTATAGTTGCAGCTGCAGATGAAGAATCAGCAATGAAAGCAATGAAGGCAATAAAGGTAGACTATGAAGTTTTAGAGCCAGTTTTAGATCCAGAAACAGCTGTAGGTCACCCATCTATAATACATCCAGATACTGAAAATTATCATGCGAATATTCCTAATGGTGTAGACTTTTCACAAAATATAGCTGCTACAGCTCACTATGAATATGGTGATATTGATGATGTTCTAAGTAAATGTGAAGTAATAGTAGAAGATGAAGTAAGAATGCAAGCACAAGCACATGCTATGATGGAACCATATAAGACATTTACGTATATGGATATGCATAATAGACTTGTTATCGTATCATCGACACAAATACCTTTCCATATTAGAAGAACAGTGGGAAGAGCAATAGATATGCCTGCTAGCAAAATAAGAGTAATCAAGCCTCGTATAGGTGGAGGTTTCGGTGGAAAACAAACTGGTGCAAGTGAATACTATCCAGCTATAGTTACAAAGATAACAGGGAAGCCAGCCATACTAGAATATGATAGAGTAGAAACGTTTAACAATGCTACTTCAAGACACAATATGAAGGTTGGAGTAAAAATAGGAGCGGACAAAGACGGTACAATAAAAGGTGTTAAGCTATGGGCGCTTTCAGATCAAGGTGCTTATGGTGAGCATACTACTACAACAGTAGGACCTGTATGTTCAAAAGTTTTAACTATGTACAATAAATGTGAAGCCGTACACTTTGATGGACTAGTAGTTTATACTAACAAACCAACAGCGGGAGCTTTTAGAGGATTTGGTGTTACTCAAGGGGTTTATGCTGTTGAAACAGGTATGAATAAATTAGCCCATACACTAGGAATGGATCCAACTGAATTAAGAAACAAAAATATGGCAAGAGAAGGCGAAGATTGTATTCTATTTAACTTAACAACTTTAGGTGAGCATGATACTCCAGTTCAAAAGATATTAAGTTGTGGCTTACATGATATGGTAGCTAAAGGTAAAGAATTAATAGGATGGGATGAAAAATATCCTGGAAAACAAGTTGGACCAAATAAATTCCGTGGAATGGGAATGTGTATAGCACAACAAGGATCTGGTATTCCTAAAGTTGACTCTGCTACTGCTGAAATTAGATTCCAAGATCAAGGATTCTTTACTCTTTTAACAGGAGCAACTGATATAGGTACGGGAAGTGATACTATATTAAAGCAAATAGCTGCAGATGCTATAGGTATTCACGAGGATAGAATAGAGGTAATTTCATCAGATACGGATTTAACTCCATTTGACGTTGGAGCGTACGCTTCAAGTACAACTTATGTTTCAGGAAATGCTATAAAAATGGCAGGAGAAAACCTAAGAAAGAATCTTTTTGAAAAAGTAGCTGAATACTTTAATGTATCAGTAGATGAATTAGATTTTGATGGAGATGCATTCTCTACTAAAGATGGTTCACAAACAGTTACTCTAGAAGAGTTTGGAACTAAAATAACATATGCTGGATTCAACCAAATAATTACTGGTACAGGTAACTGGGTACCTCAAAGAGCAGCTCCTCCATACATGGCAGGATTTGCAGAAGTAGAAGTAGACACAGAGACTGGTGAAGTTGATGTATTGAACTTTGTTGGTATGTTTGACTGTGGTACTCCAATAAATCCTAAATTAGCGAAAATACAAGCTGAGGGTGGTATAGTTCAAGGTATAGGTCTTGCACTATGCGAAGATGTAAAATACGACTCACGTGGTAGACAAATGTCTGATACTTTAATGGAGTATAAGATTCCAAGTAGAGACGATATGAAAACGAATATAATAGTTGACTTTGTTGAAACTTATGATCCAACAGGACCTTATGGAGCTAAGTCAATAGGAGAGGTTGTTATAAACTGCTCTGTACCATCTATACTTGATGCTATATACAATGCTACAGGTGCATGGATGTCAGATGTTGAATTACCAATGACTCCTGAAAAAGTTCTTATGAAGATAAATGAAGCAAAAAGAGGAGAACAAAAGAACGCTCCAGAATCAGCTAAGTAATATATAAGTATAAAAGAAAGATGTAAATAAAATTATATTTACATCTTTTCTTTTATTTTTTGTAAAAATGATTCATATACTATAATTAGTGTAAAAAACTATTCTCTAAATAAGAGACCATAAGTATGTGTTAAGAACACTAAAATATATGATGCTAACATATACTTATATAAAAAACTAAAGGTGGTGAAAAAAATGATGATTTTTAAAAAAATAAGATCTAAAAAGAGAAGAAATCCTATAATTTTTCTTCATGGAATATTTGGATCTATAGGAGATAGCATAATACCTGGTACTGGCGATTTAGACTTTGGGATAGCAGAATTTGCATATAGACCAATAATAAATACGCTTAATGAAATGGGCTATGAGGAAGGTAAAAATTTATTTATAGCATACTATGATTGGACTAAAAGCAATGTATACTCTGCGAAGAATTACTTAATACCTACTATACAAAAAGCAAAAGAAGTAACAGGGTGTCGTAAAGTTGATATAATAAGTCATAGCATGGGAGGAATAGTTGGTAGAGCTTATGCACAAAGTAACCTATATCAGAATGATATAGATAAATTTATAATGATAGGAACACCAAATGCAGGTGCCATAGGAGCATATTATTTCTGGAGTGGTGGGGAAATTCCATATGAAAAAATAGAGAACAACATACTTTATAAGATAATTAAGAAAGGATTCTTATGGAGCTTTCAAATTAAATACAAAGAAAAAATGAATATGGATCTCATAAGAAAAAAATTCCCATCAGTACAGGAGCTATTACCTAATTATGATTATGGAAATTATTTATTACTAAATGATAGCGAAGAAAGAGAATATATACCCATAGAAAATATGCAAGTCAGAAATACACTTCTTAATGAACTTAATAAAAATAGCGGTATACTAAAGAAACGCAGAATAAAAGTATACTTGATAATAGGAACAAATATAGAGACGAATAAAGAAATAACTGTAAGAGCGTATAGCAAAAATACAGGTCAGTGGGAAGATGGTAGACCAGTGG
This sequence comes from Gottschalkia acidurici 9a, assembly GCF_000299355.1. Lineage (NCBI taxonomy): Bacteria > Bacillati > Bacillota > Tissierellia > Tissierellales > Gottschalkiaceae > Gottschalkia > Gottschalkia acidurici. The sequence goes on from NC_018664.1 coordinate 1,165,263, forward strand.
ATAATATAAAAACAAAATTAGGAGATGGAACAGTTATATGTGATAGCTCTGCTGTAATAGAAGGAAGATCAATATATATAGATAGCAATCATACAGATATACTAGCTGATAGCAAATACGCATTATCTTCAATTTTACAAATTCCTATTCCACAAAAGATAAGCACAAGTAGGCGTAAGGTTTATAAAAAAATACATAGTATATTAGCTAATGATGTAAAAGACATAAAGATAAACATAGATGGTAAAGAAAAAAGCATAAGTAGTTGTAGAGACTATAAATCAAATGAAGTGATAATAAAAAAACTGTTTGAAGATACATATTGGATTGTGATTAAGAGTGAGGAAGAAAATAAAATTAAAATTAACATATCTTCATTATCTTGTGAAGGTAATATTTTAATATATACTGGAGATATAAATTCTGGAATTATAAAGACAAAGAATATACAGGTGAAAGATAACTTAAGTTTGTCAATTTAAAAAACTTATAATAAAATAATTATGACTATAATTCAATATCAATCATGCTTATAAATACAAATACTTTCTTATGTAATAATAGACTTTAAGATTATTCTTAGAGTCTATTATTATTTATAGAAAAAAACAACTTATAAATGCAAATAAAATGTATAATTATATAAGACTAATTAATGATTAAAAGTATCTAAGGAGGATGAAATTATGACAGTAAATATTGTACTATATCAACCAGAAATACCACAGAACACAGGAAACATAGCTAGAAGTTGTGCAGCTACAGGAGCTTCTCTTCATCTTATAAAACCTCTAGGCTTTTCAATAGATGATAAGCACCTAAAAAGAGCAGGACTAGACTATTGGAGCTTATTAGATTTACATGTGTATGAAAATATAGATGAGTTCTTTGAAAAAAACTCTAGTGGAAGTTTTTACTTTTCTACGACTAAAGGCGTTAAGAATTATTCTGATTTTGCATTTGAAGAGAATTCATTTATAATTTTTGGAAAGGAAACAGCTGGATTACCAAAAGAAATATTAGAAAAATATAGAGAAAAAACTATGCGAATTCCTATGGTTAATGTCGAAAAAGCAAGATCTTTAAACCTGTCAAATTCAGTAGCTATAGTCCTATATGAGGCACTTAGACAACAAGGCTTCTTAAATCTTATATAAAATTAGTTAACAAAGTTAACATAGATTTAACAAAACTTTTACCTAAATATATTATTATTTTAATGGTACAAGCCATATAAAATAATAATATAAAATTAGGAGGGTATAAATGGAAATAGCATTCGGTGTTATCGGTGGTCTTGGAATGTTTCTATATGGAATGAATATTATGGGAACGGGACTACAAAAAGCAGCAGGAGAGAAACTAAAAAGACTTATAGAAATATTAACTAATAATAGATTCATGGGGGTACTAGTTGGTGCACTTGTGACAATGGTAATTCAAAGTAGTAGTGCAACTACAGTAATGGTAGTTGGTTTTGTCAATGCAGGCATAATGACATTGACCCAAGCTGTAGGAGTTATAATGGGAGCTAATGTAGGTACAACAGTTACAGCTCAGCTTATAGCATTTAATTTTTCTCAAATTGCTCCAGTAGCTATAGGTATAGGGGTTGCAATCCTTTTATTCTCATCAAACAAGAAACATAAAGAATTTGCAGAAATATTAATTGGTTTTGGTATTCTTTTTGTAGGAATGGACTTAATGTCAAGCTCTCTTAAGCCTTTAAGTAAATCAGAAACTTTTAGAGGTTTACTAATGAGCCTTAACAATCCTTTTATAGGAATACTAGTAGGATTTGGATTAACTACTATGTTACAAAGTAGTAGTGCATCTATAGGGTTATTATTAGCGTTAGCTATGGAAGGTTTTATAAATATAGATATGGCTTTACCAATACTATTTGGAGATAATATTGGAACTACTACTACGGCTTTAATATCAAGTATAGGGGCTAATAAAACTGCGAAAAAAGCTGCATTTATTCACTTCCTATTTAACGTAACAGGAACTATACTCTTTATGATAGTACTTAGAAAGCCTATACAAAGCATAGTTTATAGCTTTTCACCATCAGATGTACAAAGACAAATTGCAAATGCACATACACTATTTAACTTAACAAATGTAATTATACAATTCCCATTTGCAGGTTTACTAGTTAAAGCGGCTGAAAGAGTAATAAAAGGTGATAAAGAAGATGAAAATCAATTATTAAAATATATAGACAGCAGAATTATAGAAACTCCTTCAGTAGCACTAGGTCAAGTTTCTAAGGAAGTTTTAAGAATGAGTAAAATGGCTGAAGATAACTTAAAAACAGCATCAGAAGCATTTTATAGTAAAGATGATAAGCTAATAAACAAGGTATTTGATGGAGAGAAAAAAGTAAATGAACTAGAGCAAGGAATAACAGAATATTTAGTTCAACTTTCAAACGCACCGCTAACAGATGAACAACATAATATGGTTACAACTTTATTCCATGCTATAAACGATATTGAACGTATTTCAGATCACTCAGAAAATGTAGCTGAACTTACACAATACAGAATAGATGATGATCTTTGGTTTACAGACGACGCTATTGCGGAACTTCATATAATGTTTGATAGGGTTCATGAACTTTATCAGAATGCTATTCTAGCATTTAAAACAGCTGATGCAGATATAGCTAGAAAAGTTATAATAGAAGAAGATGAAATAGATATTATGGAGAAAAAATATAGAATAAATCATATAGAAAGACTTAACGGTAAAAGTTGTAGATTAGGTTCAGGAATAGTATATCTAGACATAATAAGCAACTTAGAAAGAGTAGCAGATCATTCAGCAAATATAGCACAGTATGTACTAGATGCGGTAGAATAATTTAATATATATAGTGAAAAAACAGAATGAGTTATTGAAACTACATTCTGTTTTTTTATATATAATCATTGAATAGAAATATAAAAGGAGGGTAAAACATATAGTAATTATGTAATTAGAGTTATTACTCTATAGGAACTGTAATACTTATATAACAATGAATGAAATGGAGAAAAGGAGCGATAAAGAATGAATGATATATATGATTTAATCATAATAGGATCAGGACCGGCTGGTCTTTCTGCTGGATTATATTCAGGTAGAGCAAAATTAAGAGCATTAATAATAGAAAAAGAAAAGCCAGGAGGACAGATAGCTTCAACAAATGAGGTTGCAAACTATCCAGGCTCTATTAAAGATGCGACAGGTCCATCTTTAATAGAAAGAATGGTAGAACAATCAGATCAATTTGGTACAGAAAGAGTAACAGATGAAGTAAGAGAAGTTAATTTAAAGGATAAGATAAAGGTAGTAAAGAGCGATAAAGGAGAATATAAATCAAAATCAGTTATAATAGCAACTGGAGCTAAACCTAAATTATTAGGATGCCCTGGTGAGAAAGACTTTATAGGAAGAGGAGTTTCATATTGTTCTACTTGTGACGGGGACTTTTTTACTGGTCTAGATGTATATGTTGTAGGAGGAGGAGACTCTGCTGTTCAAGAAGCTCTTCACTTAACTAAGTTTGCAAAAAAAGTTACTATAATTCACAGAAGAAGTGAGTTGAAAGCTGCGAAATCTTTACAAGATAGAGCATTCAAAAATGAAAAGATAGATTATATATGGGACTCAGAGGTTAAAGAAATAAAAGGAGAAGGAATAGTAAATTCGCTAGTATTGGAGAATTTAAAAACTGGAGAAAAGAGAGAAATTATAGCAGATGATGAATTTGGAACTTTCGGAGTGTTTATATTCGTGGGATATGATCCACAGACAGAAGTATTCAAAGATCAGATAGAATTAGATAGAGGATATATAAAGACAGACGAATATATGAAAACTAGTCTTCTAGGAGTATTTGCAGCAGGAGATTGTAGAAATACACCTCTAAGACAGGTTATAACAGCTTCAGCAGATGGTGCCATAGCATCTATTTATGCAGAGAAGTATATACATGATGAATTTGAGAGTTAATTATAAGCTATATTTCATAAAAGTAATATCATTACTATAAGTAGAGATACAATATCTTTAGTATTGACAGCTCTATTCATATGACTTTATTAAGAATGAAAAAACTTATGTAAAGAATGGTAACTGAGAAAGATATAATGTATTGACAAAAAAGCTTAGATTTATTTTATAAATAAATCTAAGTTTTTTTTATCAAAACCTTGAAGTTTACAAGTGATTAGACTATACTTAAATATGATAGTTTGCCCTAAAAAATGAAAGAGCGTATAACGAAATGAATATATTGAGAAAATAATACATATTAATTATTTTACAATATATAGAATGGATATTGTAAAAAAGGGTATAAACACTTAAAGACATGTTTTTTTAGAGACAGACAACTATAAAAATAAACTATAAAATTAGAGGAGGAATTTTTAATGGCTGTAAAAATTGGAATTAGTGGTTTTGGTAGAATAGGAAGAGATATATTAAGAGCTTATTTTGAAAGTGGTGCTACAGACGTAGAAATAGTAGCAATAAATAATGGATCAGGTAGTGCAAAAGATTTAGCACACTTATTTAAATATGACTCATTATACGGAAGATTTGATGGAGACATTGAAGTAGTGTCTGACGATAAAATCAAAATAAATGGAAAAGAATTAGCAGTAATAAGAGAAAGAAGTCCAGAAAATATACCTTGGAAGCAATTAGGAGTAGAAATAGTTATAGATGCTACAGGAGCATTCAGAGATAAAGCAGGATTAGAAAGACACCTACAAGGTGGAGCTAAGAAAGTTATATTAACAGCACCAGCTAAAGGTGACGATGTTAAAACTATAGTTATGGGAGTTAATGAGAACGAATATAATAAAGATGAACATAATATAGTTTCAAATGCATCATGTACTACAAACTGTTTAGCTCCATTTACTAAAATAATTTTAGAAAAGTTTGGAGTTAAAAAAGGTCTTATGACTACAGTTCACGCGTATACAAATGACCAAAACGTATTAGATAATGCTCACTCAGACCCTAGAAGAGCAAGAGCAGCAGCAGAGTCAATAATACCTACAACAACAGGAGCTGCTAAAGCAGTTGCATTAGTTATACCAGAGTTAAAAGGAAAATTAAATGGATTTGCAATGAGAGTACCTACTCCTACAGTTTCAGTAGTAGATGTTGTATTTGAAGTAGAAAAAGCTACTACAGCTGAAGAAGTAAACGCAGCTCTTAAAGAAGCCGCTGAAGGTGAATTAAAAGGAATATTAGGATTTTCAGATGAGCCATTAGTATCAATAGACTATAAAAAAGATCCTCATTCATCAATAGTAGACGGACTATCAACTATGGTAATAGATAACATGGTTAAAGTAGTATCATGGTATGATAACGAGTGGGGATACTCATCAAGAGTATTAGACCTTGCAAGATACATCACTAGTAAAGGAATCTAATTTATAAGTTATAATAGATTTAAAAAGTGATTAAAAAAGTAAAAGAAATTAAATTTACAAAGAGCGGTTTAATAGTATTACTATTAAACCTTCTCTTATGTATAAGGACAAACACAAAATCTAGGGGGTTATGTTTATATGCTTAATAAAAAGAGTATAGAAGATTTAGATATAAAGGGAAAAAGAGTTTTAGTAAGATGTGACTTTAATGTTCCTATGAATGATAAGGGCGAAATTACTGATGACATAAGAATAGCCAGTGCACTTCCTACTATTAAATACATAATAGAGAACGGTGGAAAAGCAGTAGTTATGTCTCACTTTGGAAGACCAAAGGGAGAACCTAATTCTAAATACAGCTTAAAACCAGTAGCAGAAAGACTTTCAAAGTTAATAGAAAAAGAAGTAGTTTTTGCAGATGATGATACTGTAGTAGGAGAAAAAACTAAAGAAATAGTTTCAAATATGAAAGATGGAGACATAGTATTACTTCAAAATACTAGATATAGAAAAGAAGAAGAAAAAAACGGAGACGATTTTGCAAAAGAATTAGCTTCTTTAGGAGATGTATATGTAAATGACGCTTTCGGTACTGCACATAGGGCTCATGCTTCTAACGTAGGAGTAAGTAAATATCTTCCTTCATCAGTTGGATATCTAGTGAAAAAAGAAATAGATATAATGGGTAAAGCTATGTTAGATCCAGAAAAACCATTTGTAGCTATTTTAGGTGGAGCAAAAGTTTCAGATAAAATAGGCGTAATAGAAAATCTTCTAGAAAAAGTAGACAGTATAATAGTTGGTGGAGGAATGGTCTTTACTTTCTTTAAAGCTCAAGGTTTAGAAATCGGAAAATCTCTTTTAGAAGAAGATAAAATAGACTTAGCTAAAGAATTAATTGAAAAAGCAAAAGCAAAAAATGTAGATCTTTTACTACCAGTAGATATAGTAGTAGGTAAAGAATTCAAAAATGATACGGAATTTAAGACTGTTGACATAGATGGTATACCAGATGATTATATGGGACTAGATATAGGAGAAAAAAGTATCGAATTATTTTCAAAAACTATAAAAGAAGCTAAGACAGTATTATGGAATGGACCTATGGGTGTATTTGAGATGTCTAACTTTGCTAAAGGAACAGAAGGAATAGCTAAAGCTATGGCAGAATCAGAAGGAGTAACTATAGTAGGTGGAGGAGATAGTGCTGCTGCAGTAGAACAAACAGGTTTAGATAAGCAAATGACACATATATCTACTGGTGGAGGAGCATCACTAGAGTTCTTTGAAGGTAAGGTACTACCAGGAATAGAAGATATCGACGAAAAGTAAGGAGGAATTACATTGAGAAAGCCTTTTATCGCAGGTAACTGGAAGATGCACAAGACAATAAATGAGTCTGTAGAATTAGTTAGAGAAATAAAAGCTAAAATAAAAGACTCTGATGTTGAAGTAGCAGTTTGTGTTCCATTTACTTCTTTAAATGAAGTGAAAAAAGAAATACAAGAGACAAATATAAAGCTTGGTGCTCAAAATATGCATTGGGAAGAAAGTGGTGCATTTACAGGAGAAGTATCAGGAGCTATGTTAAAGGAAATAGGTGTAGACTATGTTATTCTAGGCCACTCTGAAAGAAGACAGTATTTCGGAGAAACAGATGAAACAGTAAATAAGAAAATAAAAAAAGCGCTAGAATATAATATAAATCCTATATTCTGTGTAGGAGAGACACTAGAACAAAGAGAATCTGGCATTGATAGAGAAATAATTAAAGGCCAAGTAATAAAAGGATTAGAAGATATATCTAGTGAAGATTTAGAAAGAATAGTTATAGCTTATGAGCCAATATGGGCTATAGGAACAGGAAAAACAGCGTCTAAGGAAGATGCAAATAGTATGATTTCATTCATTAGAGAAACATTAAAAGAAAAATATGACTCAGAAGTTTCTCAAAAAGTTAGAATACAATATGGTGGAAGTGTTAAGCCAGACAATGTAAGTGAAATAATGAGTCAATCAGATATAGATGGTGCATTAGTAGGTGGAGCTAGCTTAAAGTCTGATGATTTCTTAGCACTTGTTCAGTTTTAAAGGAGATGTAAATATGACTAGAAAACTGGTAACTCTCGTAATACTTGATGGTTGGGGTATCGGAAAAGATTATGAAGGAAATGCTATCTTAAGAGCTAAAGCTGATAATTATAGAATGATCTCAGAGAAATATCCTAATACAAGGTTAGAAGCTAGTGGTTTTGCAGTAGGACTTCCATCGGGACAGATGGGAAATTCTGAAGTAGGTCACTTAAATATAGGTGCAGGAAGAGTGGTTTATCAAGAACTTACTAGAATAACTAAAAGTATACAGGAAAAAGAGTTTTTTGAAAAAGTAGAGTTTTTACAAGCTATAGAAAATTGTAAAAATAATAAATCGAAGCTACATCTTATGGGATTACTTTCAGATGGTGGGGTTCATAGTCATAATAGTCATTTATATGCACTGCTAGAGCTTGCAAAACAACAGGGATTAAAAGAAGTCTATGTTCACTGTTTCTTAGATGGAAGAGACACACCACCACAAAGTGCTAAGATTTATCTTGAGAACTTAGAAAAAAAGATAAAAGATATAGGAGTAGGTAAGATAGCTACGATATCAGGTAGATATTACTCTATGGATAGAGACAAAAGATGGGATAGAGTAGAAAAAGCCTATAATGCATTAATACTAGGAGAAGGACAAAAAGCTAGTAGTAGTCAAGAGTGTATAGAGAAGTCTTATGCTGAAAATACAACGGATGAGTTTGTTATTCCTACTGTAATAGTAGATGATAATAAACCAGTTGCTACTATAGATGATAACGACTCTGTTATATTCTTTAACTTTAGACCAGATAGAGCTAGAGAAATAACTAGAGCAATCGTAGATCAAAGTTTTGATGGGTTTGAAAGAAAGAAGGAAGTAAAAACTCACTTTGTATGTATGACTATGTATGATGTAAGCATAGAAAATGTAGAGGTTGCTTATAAACCTGAGAGCTATGAAAACACATTGGGAGAATATGTGAGTTCTCTTGGACTAAAACAACTTAGAATAGCAGAAACTGAAAAGTATGCACATGTTACTTTCTTCTTTAATGGTGGGGTAGAGGAACCTAATGCTCAGGAAGATAGGGTACTAATACCATCGCCTAAAGTTGCAACTTATGACTTAAAGCCGGAAATGAGTGCTTTTGAAGTAAAAGATGAGGTCATAAAAAGGATTAAAAGCAAAGAATATGACTTGATAATTATAAACTTTGCTAACTCTGATATGGTAGGTCATACGGGAGATTTAGAAGCTGCCATAAAAGCAATAGAGGCAGTAGATATATGCCTGGGTGAGGTTGTAAAAGAAGTAATAAATGTAGACGGAAAACTGTTAATAACTGCAGACCATGGTAATGCAGAAGAGATGGTAGACGTTGATACTGGTGGAAACTTTACAGCGCACACAACTAACAAAGTACCATGTATAATAGTTGGTGAAGGAGATATTAAGTTAAGAGAAGGAAATTTAGCAGATATAGCTCCTACTCTATTAGATATGATGGGAGAACAAGCTCCTAGTGAAATGACAGGTAGCTCATTAATTATTAGATAAGAAGTATAGGTAAAAACAGGAGGTAGAAAGTTATGTCAACGATAATGGATATTTATGCTAGGGAAATACTTGATTCAAGAGGAAATCCAACAGTAGAGGTTGAGGTATGGACAGAAGGTGGCGGATATGGTAGAGCTGCAGTTCCATCTGGAGCATCAACTGGAGCATTTGAGGCTGTTGAATTAAGAGATGGAGAAAAAGACAGATATTTAGGAAAAGGAGTATCGAAAGCAGTAGATAACGTAAATGAAATAATAGCACCAGAAATCATAGGTATGGATGCTTTAGATCAAGTTCTTATAGATGAAGCTATGATAGAACTAGATGGTACAGACAATAAAGGAAAACTAGGAGCTAATGCTATACTAGGTGTTTCTATGGCTGTAGCAAGAGCTGCTTCTGATGTTATAGGAGTTTCATTATACCAATATTTAGGTGGGGTAAATGCAAAAACATTACCAGTGCCTATGATGAATATACTTAATGGTGGAGAACATGCAGATAATAACGTAGATATCCAAGAATTCATGGTTATGCCTGTAGGTGCTAGTTCATTTAAAGAGGCTTTAAGAATGGGTGCAGAAGTTTTCCATAGTCTTAAAAAGGTATTACAAGGAAAAGGCTTAAATACTGCAGTAGGTGATGAAGGTGGATTCGCTCCAAACTTATCGTCAAATGAAGAAGCTCTAGCTACTATAGTAGAGGCTATAAAACAAGCTGGATATGAGCCAGGAAAAGATATTCTACTTGCACTAGATGTTGCTGCAACAGAACTTTATGATAAAGAATCAAAGACATATAAATTATCAGGAGAAGGAAAAGAGTTTACTTCTAAAGAATTTGTAGAGTTCTACAAAAACTTAGTAGAGAAATATCCTGTTATATCAATAGAAGATGGATTAGATGAAGAGGACTGGGAAGGTTGGAAACTACTAACTGAGGAACTTGGAAGTAAAGTTCAATTAGTAGGAGATGACTTATTTGTTACAAATACTGAGCGTTTAGAAAAAGGTATAAAAGCAGGAGTTGCAAACTCAATACTTATAAAGCTTAATCAAATAGGAACTATCACAGAAACATTAGATGCTATAGAGATGGCTAAAAGAGCAGGATATACTGCTGTAGTTTCTCATAGATCAGGAGAAACAGAAGATTCAACTATAGCAGACTTAGTAGTGGCAGTAAACGCAGGACAAATAAAAACAGGAGCACCTTCAAGATCAGACAGAGTTGCTAAGTATAACCAATTATTAAGAATAGAAGATGAGTTAAGAGGCTCAAGCAAATATAACGGTAAATCTGTATTCTACAATATATAGTTTGATTTTTAGAACTCTCTATGATAAAATAGTCTTGTTTATTAATATCAGGAGGTGGGTATATGTCTACCCTATTTACGGTACTTATACTGTTATCAAGCATAATTGTTATAGCATGTGTTTGCGCCCAACAAAGTAAAAGTGGAGGGCTATCAGGAGCTATATCAGGTGGAGCTTCAGAAAGTGCTTGGTCTCAAGGTAAGGGAAGAAGTTATGAAGCATTATTAGATAAAGCAATAATATTCGGTGGAGTAATAGTATTAATATCATCGGTAGCATTATCAGCTTTACAAAAGTAGTATGAATAGAAATACCTCTTTGTCAAAATTATGATGAAGAGGTTTCTTTATTTAAACAGGATGAAAAAACGACTCTTAAATAGAGTCGTTTTTAAAATTTCAACAATCACAAATCTCATAAATATATAATATATTAAGATATAGAAAACTAAACAACTAGTGAACAAAATTAAGTTATGGTATAAAATAAGATACTTTGATATAATCATATAGGAATAAGAATTATAAAATATTTGTGGGGAGATTTTTTATGAAAATAAATATAGATGGGCTAGATATAAACTATATATGCGAGGGTGAAGGAAAAAACGTAGTAATACTTCATGGATGGGGAGCAAATATTCAAACTATGTTATGTATACATAATCATTTAAAAGATAGATTTAGGGTTCATACACTAGATCTTCCTGGTTTTGGTGAAAGTGACGAACCGAAAGACGTATGGGGAACATATGAGTATGCCGATATAGTTAAAAAATTTATAGATAAGCTAGGTATGGAAGAAGTTATTCTGATTGGACATTCACATGGCGGAAGAGTCTCCATAATACTAAGTAGTACTTACCCTGAGCTAGTTAAGAAGATGATATTAATAGATAGTGCTGGAATTATACCAAAAAGAACATTAAAATATTATACAAAAGTTTACACATTTAAATCATTGAGAACAGTATATAATACTTTGTTTTTCTGGATAGATAAGGAGAAGAGACTAGAAAAATTCTATAAAAAGTTTGGTTCAACAGACTATCAAGCGGCGCAAGGTGTTATGAGAAAAGTTTTGGTGAAAGTAGTAAATCAAAATTTAAGACCACTGTTAAAAGATATAAAGGCTTCAACACTTTTAGTTTGGGGAAGAGAAGATATGGACACTCCTGTTTATATGGGAGAAATAATGGAGAAGGAAATTAAAGGCAGTGGACTAGTGGTATTAGAGAATGCAGGACACTACTCGTACTTAGATCAGTTCCATAGATTTAAACTAGTAATAGATAGTTTTTTAAAAGATTAAATTAAGGAGTGAAGATAATGGAAAGTCTTTTTATACCTATGGTAATTTTAACTACTGTAGTGTGGGGAGTTGCTATTTACTTTAGAAGTAGATTTCTCCTACATATGATGCAGTTAGAAGGATATAAAAATAGTAATTATTTAAATTGGATAAAAGAATTTAAACATAGAGTTTTTTATAAAAAAATAAATCTTGCATTTGCAATTATAGTTTTAATAACAGCTGCACGTATTACATTGACTAGTGCACTAGATACTTATCCTATAATTTGGTCTTTACTTATGTTGCTTAGTGTTAATTTCAAAAAAGAAAAAGCAAAAATAGAGCTAAACTATACTCAAAGAGCTAAAAGATTAATGATATCAAGTATAATAGTGAATATAATTTTACTATTAGTAGCTGTTGCTATATGTGTACTTACAATAAAAGATACATTGATTGCATACTCAGTTATATTACTTATAGCAACTTGTATATATTATTTAGAGCCCTATATACTTTGCCTAGGAAATATAGCAGTAGCTCCTGTTGAGAAAAAAGTAAATGAATACTACTTTAATATGGCTAAAGATAAAATAAGAAGTTTCAAGGACTTAAAAGTAGTAGGAATAACAGGAAGTTACGGAAAGACTAGTGTTAAATTCGTTACATCTACAATACTAGAAGAAAAATTTAATGTTCTAAAAACTCCAGAAAGCTATAATACTCCTATGGGAGTAAGTAAAGTAGCAAATGGTGAACTAAATAGTGAACATGAAGTTTTTATTGTAGAGATGGGAGCTAGAAATATAGGAGATATAAAAGAAATGGCAGAGCTTGCAGGACCTAAAATAGGAATACTTACATCAATAGGGCCTACACATTTAGAAACTTTTAAGAATATAGAAAACATAATGAAAACAAAGTATGAGCTTATAGAAGGTTTACCTTCAGACGGTATAGCAATATTCAACTATGACAATAAACACATAAAAAAATTGGCAGACAAGACTTTTAAAGAAAAGATACTTTACGGTATGGAAGATATCGATAAGTTGGATCTTTATGCAACTGATATAGAAGTTTCAGAATTGGGTTCTACGTTTATACTTGGAGACAAGGAAGGAAATAAAGTTAAATGCACAACTAAATTATTAGGACATCACAATATATCTAATATTTTGGCAGGTGCAGCATTAGGTAAAGCGTTAGGACTTACTCTAGAAGAGATAAGTGCTGGAATAAGTAAAGTAGAACCGGTGCCTCATAGACTTCAACTTATAGTAAATCCTGCTACTGGAGTAATAGTAATAGATGATGCATTTAATTCTAATCCAATAAGTTCAAAAGCGGCTCTAGAAGTTTTAAGTCAATTCAAAGAAGGTAGAAAAATAATAATAACACCTGGGATGATTGAACTAGGGGACGATGAATTTAAAGAGAATAAAGAATTTGGTAAAAATATAGCTAAAACTTGTGATTATGCAATACTAGTAGGAAAAAATAGAACAAGACCAATACAAGAAGGCATAAAAGAAGAAGGTTTTGAAAATGAAAGCTTATTTATAGTAGGTAGTTTAGATGAAGCAACACAAACACTACAGAAGATAGTAAGACCTAAAGACATAGTATTATTTGAGAATGATTTACCTGATAACTATAATGAATAGAATATTTGATTATATTACCTATATTATTATAGTATAAGGTTTTATCATTTTAATTATATGATTAAGAACCAAGTGACTAGTTTTAACTATAGAGTTAACTAGATCACTTATTCTAATGTCAGTATAATACCAAATATATGCTTTTGCTTTTATCAGGATTATAAAATAGATTTGAACAATTTTATCGTACTTATTATAGAATAATATTTTTATTTTGGAAGGAGTATTTTATTATGAAAAAAGAATAGGTGTAGTTTTCGGTGGAAGAAGTGTTGAACATGAAGTTTCTGTTATAACAGGAATGCAAGTCGTAGAAAACTTAGATAAATCAAAATACGAAGTTGTACCTATATTTATAGATAAAGAAGGAAGATGGCTTACTGGAGATGAGTTATTCAAGTTTGAAAATTTTAAAAATGATAATTTAAAGAGTTTAAAAGAAGTTATACTTACATCAAAATGTAATGATAGAAAGTTATATTCTCATCCAGATAATATAGGATTCTTTGGAAAAAAACAAACTATAGAAATAGATGCAGTTTTTGTAGCATTACATGGTACTTATGGAGAAGATGGAACTATACAAGGTTTATTCGAAACTTTGAACATACCATATACTAGTGGTGGAGTATTAGCGTCATCAGTAGGTATGGATAAAATACTTATGAAAGATGTATACAAGTCTTATGGACTTCCAATAGTTAATTACACATGGTTCTTTAGAAAGAAATGGAATGATGATAAAGAAGGCGTATTAAAAGAGGTAGAGGAAAAGTTGACATATCCTTTATTTGTAAAACCAGCTAACTTAGGTTCAAGCGTAGGTATATCTAAGGCAAAAGATAAAAAAAGTCTTGAAGAAGCTATAGAGGTAGCTATAAGATACGATAGAAAGATAATAATAGAAGAGGGAGTAGAAAATCCAAGAGAATTAAACTGTGCTGTAATAGGATATGATGATAATGTAAAAGCTTCACTATGTGAAGAACCTCTAGGATGGACTGACCTTTTAACTTATGAAGATAAGTATGTTCATAGTAACTCTAAAGGTGCTAAAGGTGGCGGAAGAAACATACCAGCTGATATATCAGAAGAAAAAGCTAAAGAAATACAAGAAACAGCTAAAAAAGCATTTATGGCTATAGACTGTAAAGGAACTGCAAGAATAGACTTCCTTATGGATAAAGATGAAAATATATATGTAAATGAAATAAATACTCAACCTGGATCAATAGGATATTATTTATGGGATGCTATGGGAATATCATTTGGCCAATTATTAGATCAATTAATAGAGATAGCTATAGTAGTTCAAAAAGATAAGAACGAAAGTATGTATTCTTATGATGTAGACTTATTTGATAAAGTGCAACTTGGTGGAGGAAGTAAAACTAGTAAAATTTAATATAACTACTTGTTGTACTTTATAGGCTGGCATAATAGTCAGCCTTATTTTTATTTTTATGAAAACTTTAAAAAAGATGATTTTAAAGCAAATAGAAGGATATATATTTATGAAGAAGAAATTAATAGTATAGTAATAGTGTAAATGAGGAAAATTAAATATATAATAGAAGTATAGACTTTGGAGGTATAAAATGATTATAAAAGATAAAATACTGGAATTTATGAGAGAAGTGGCTTATAAACCTATGTCTAGAGAAGAATTAGCACATAAATTTGATATAGATAGAGAGCAGCGTAAAGATTTCTATAAAGTTCTTGAGCAAATGGAGAAGGAAGGAAGTATATTAAGAACTAAAACAAATGTATATGGAATACCTGAAAGAATGAATTTAATAGTAGGAACACTTCAAGGTAATCGTAGAGGATATGGATTCTTAATACCAGATAATAAAGAAATAGATGATGTATTTATATCAGCACAAGACTTAAATGGGGCACTTCATGGAGATAAGATAATAGTAAGAGTAACTATGCAGGGACCAGATGCAAAGAGTAAAGAAGGAGAAGTTATAAGAATTCTGGAAAGAGTGAATGAGACTATTGTGGGAACATATGAGAGCAGTAGAAACTTTGGATTTGTGGTTCCTTCAGATAACAGAATCAATATGGATATATTTATATCAAAGACAGAAACTAATGGAGCTAAAACTGGTGAAATAGTAGAAGTAGAAATTACAAAATGGCCAGAAAAAAGACGTAATCCAGAAGGTAGAATAATAAATATAATAGGACATAAAGATGATGCAGGAACAGATATATTGACTATTATAAAGCAACATGGACTTCCAGAAGAATTTCCATACGAAGTTATGATGGAATCAGATGAGATAGTTGAAGAGATACCAGAAAAAGAAATAGCAAGAAGATTAGACTTGAGAAAAGAAAGAACATTTACAATAGATGGACCAGATGCAAAAGACTTTGATGATGCGGTATCTATTGAAAAACTAGAGAATGGAAACTATAAGCTAGGAGTTCATATAGCGGATGTAACTTACTATGTAAGGGAAAGATCAGCTTTAGATAAAGAAGCATTAACCAGAGGAACAAGTGTATACCTGGTAGATAGAGTTATACCTATGCTTCCCGAAAAAATATCTAATGGGGTATGTAGTTTAAGACCAAATGAAGATAGACTTACACTAAGTGTAATTATGGAAGTGGATAGCAGAGGTAAAGTAGTAGATCAGAAAATAGCTGAAACAGTTATAAGTAGTAGTGAGAGACTAATATACGATGACGTATCAGATATATTAGAAAAGGATGATGTTGAGCTTAAAGAAAAGTATAAACATATACTTACGGACTTAAAGCATATGGAAGATCTATGTGAAATATTGATTAATAAAAGAAAATCTAGAGGAAGTATAGATTTTGATTTTCCGGAGAGTAGAATAATACTAGATGAAAAAGGAAAACCAATAGATATTACTAAATATGATAGAAGAATATCAAATAGAATAATAGAAGAATTTATGCTAATAAGTAACGAAACAATAGCAGAATATATGTACTGGACAGAGATACCATTCCTATATAGGGTACATGAGGATCCAGATATGGATAGAATAAATGAGTTCAACAAGTTCATTAGTAACTTTGGTTATCACTTAAAAGGTACTCAGGAAGTTCATCCTAAGGAACTTCAATCATTAGTTAATAAAATAAAAGGAAAACCAGAGGAAATTGTTATAAGTACTCTAATGTTAAGATCTCTTAAAAAGGCAAGATATAGTGCTGATATTGATGGGCACTTTGGACTTGCAGCTGAGTATTATAGTCACTTCACAGCACCTATAAGAAGATATCCAGATTTACAGATACACAGAATTATAAAAGAATTTATAAATGGTAAAATTACAGATAAAAGAATTTCTACACTGAAAAAGATTTTACCAGAAGTGGCGGATATAACGTCTAAAATGGAAAGAAGAGCAGATGAGGCAGAAAGAGATACTGATGATTTAAAGAAAGTAGAATTCATGATGGATAAAATAGGAGAGGAATATGAAGGATTTGTATCTGGAGCAGTACCTTCAGGATTTTTCGTTGAATTAGACAATACTGTAGAAGGATTTGTTCATATAAGTTCACTTATAGATGATTATTATAACTATAATGAACAGATATACGGATTCATGGGTGAAAGAACGAAGCAAATATATAAACTAGGGGATAGAGTAAAGATAAAAGTATTAAAAGCTAATATTGCAAATAAAAGAGTAGAATTTGCATTAGTTAGGGAATCTTCAGAAGAAGAAGAGTAAAAAATATTAGACTTAGTCAGCCAAAATTGTTGGCTAAGTCTGATTACATTAATTACAAAATATGCAAAAAATATTTTGAGCTAGTTGACATATAACCTATAATTTGTTACAATTAGTTCTGGACTTAAAAAATGGTTGGTGATTAAGATGAAAAAAAATACAGGAAAAATAATAGCAACTAATAGAAAAGCAAGACATGACTATTCCATAGAAGATACTATAGAAGCGGGAATAGTATTAACTGGAACAGAAGTTAAGTCTATAAGACAAGGTAAAATTAACTTAAAAGACAGTTATGCTTTAGTAGAAGATGGAGAAGTTTTTGTATTGAATATGCATATTAGTCCTTATGAACAAGGAAATATATACAACACTGACCCTTTAAGAAAGAGAAAATTATTACTTCATAAAAGAGAAATATCCAAGCTTATTGGATTTATAGCTCAAAAAGGATATTCACTAATACCATTAAGTGCATATTTAAAAGATGGTAAAGTTAAGATAGAACTAGCAATAGCAGTTGGTAAGAAATTGTATGATAAGAGACAAGACATAGCTAAAAAAGATGCTGAAAGAAGAATGAAGCAGCATTTAAGTGAAAAATACTAAAAACATCCTGGGGGCGAAAATGGTTTCGACGGGGGTGTGGAGCTAAGAGTAGCGGGTCGTTGTCGCCAAACAACGTAAAAAGTGGCAACTAAATATAAACGCAAACGATAATTACGCATTAGCTGCCTAATTTAAGGCGCTCACTTACCCTAGTGGTCCTGCCCACTAGAAGTAAGTGTCAACTTATAGCAGGGAACTACTATAGGGGACTTCCCGACCTACAGTAGACTAATTGGGAATAGCTGATTAGGGAGCCTTCTGTTGGGCGTTCTATGAGGCGAAATTTTAAATACGGCAGATACGCTCGTAGAGGCTCTTAGTAAAGTGCTTTCGGACGTGGGTTCGACTCCCACCGCCTCCACCAAAAAGTCACAATTAAATTATATGAATACAAACACCTTAGATAAAGGTGTTTTTTATGTCTAAAATATTAAAAAGTAATTATGAAAAATTAACTCTATAAATAAATAGTAAACTAGAGAACTTTTCATAGGTAAAACTTTACTATAGAGGTTTTTTTTATGTTGCGGCACTTAAATGAAGATTTTGTAATAAATACACAGATTATGTTGATGGCTTAAATTATATATGATATATTGGGTTAAATGGAATATATTTGTGATGATGTAAGGGGCGTTGATAGTCAAAAAATATTTATTTTGTAGTTCAAGGTAAAGGATGAAAGTATAGATATACCCTTTCATAAGAAACTGAACTTAAGCAATTAAGAAAATACTATAGTATATATAAACCAGAAGTATGGTTGTTTCTAGGACAAAACAAAGAAGAGTTTATTGCTGAAAGAAGTGTTAAAAGAGTTTTCAAGAATCTTTGCTTACTAGCAAAAATAAATAAGGATATATTAGTCCATACTCTTACGCGTTCTTTCACAACACATATGCTAAAAAGTTGAACAGATTTAAGATATATACAAGAACTTTTAGGTCATTCAAGTTCGAAAACTACTGAAATATATACACATATTACAAAAAAATTGTCTAACATACAAGGTTCAGTAGACAAGCCAGAAGATTTACAAGAAAATCAAGATTGATATAGTTTAATGTCTATAGCAAGTATTCCCGATACCAATGTCGGCAATACCATAGGATTTGCATATACTATGACATTAGTGTCGTGAATACTTTAGTTAAGTGACATATATAGATTTGGAAAAGCAAAAAAACAATCATAATATACTTACAGTAAACATTATAAGTTGAAGCATAAAATTTATAACGATAGAGAGGGAGAGTAATTTATGGAGAATTCATATTTTTATTTTCAAAATCCATATGCAGTAACATACATAATACTTCTTTTCATGACTTTTTTCGTAAGGAAGGAGTTATGTCTAAATATGAAGAACAAGGCCAAGAGATTAGTTATTTTATATCAGATATGCTTAACAAGGGAGCGCTTGATATAAACAATCTTAATGATTTTTTATTTGATGCATTGTTTTATGGATATCATAAAGAAATATTTATCTGGAATATAGCAGATGTAGGAAATATTGTTGATAATGAAGAGATTTTAGAGCAAATCCTAAAAGAAAACTATGATATATCTGGTTTAAATCACAATGAGATATCGTCTACTTTCTTCAGTAAGTCTGAAGAAAAAAAAGAAAAGATGGTTGCTATTAAAATATATAAAGTGGAACAGAGAATTGTCAAAGTGAGAATTATATTTGCTACAGAGATAATTACTATTTCTGGTGGATCACCTTTAGAGACACAAAGTTATATACCTATAGAAATAAACTTAGATAAAAAAATGATTATAACAAAAGCATATCGCAAATATAATGTTTTAGATGAAAAGTTCAGATATAATTCGCTTATTCTTTATTTTACTAATAAAATAAAGAATGTATTAAATATTAGCACGGAAATATTCGGAAAAGACCACCGAAGAGCTATTTATTTCATGTGTAAGAGTTTAGTTGATGAGGTATTCGAAAAAATCTCAGGAGATAAAGAAAGTAGAGTAGATGATGCTATTGAAGAGTGTTCTAGAACACTTGAAGATGCTATTAACATTAGTGATATAAAAGTAAAAATACAACAAAACAATATATTTGATATAAAGAGTAGCATAAATAAGATGATACAACATATATTGGTTTCAAATTTTTTTTATCACTTTAAATTGGATGAAGAGATTTCAAAATTTAATGGATTAGTTACATATATTAAGTTTAACGATGGAACAGTTAATGCGGTGGTTAAAGGAGAGAATTCTTATAAGTCCGTATTTATTTCAGATGCATTCATGGGTTTGAGAAAGTCGATGGAGAATAAAGGAAGTTTAAACAAGCTAACATTGATTTGGAATATAAGTAACTCACCTTGGAAGGTGACATATGACACTGGTGATGTAGAACTTTTAAAAATGCAGTTTTATACTAAATACGATGAAGGAGAGTTTTATTATGCACTTGACAGATATAAAGAGTTTGAATCCAGCTTACTGGATAGCCTTCAAACAGTGGATAGAAAAGCTTCCAACAAAATATAAAGACAATCTATCACCTTATGGTTTTGCTGAAAGTATGGATAAAGATGAAAATACTTCTGTAACATTTTTTTATGAATTAAGTAAATTAAATATTTTAAGAACTAAAATAAAAATTGATTGTCTACAGTGTATGGAAGAAATTTGTATTATATATGATAAGACTAAAGAAGAAATTGAGTGTCCAGAATGTGGGTTCTATTGCAATATTAACGATGTAAGATGGAAAGATATTATATATTCTTTAAATATATATGAAAATAAAAGTACTATGAATGTTAAAAATATCAGGGCTAAAAAGGTTAATCCATTAGATTTTATAAGACAAGATAGTAAAAATGGTAATCAAGAAAAAACATTGATAGTGGATGCGTTGAAGAATGATAAAAAAACTAAGATAGTTAATATAAGTGAAAGAAAGAGAGGAAAAAAAATGAAGATTTTTTTAGGAAGTTCTAAAGAAGCAGAGGAAGTTATGGATGAAATTGCTGTAATAATTGAGTCGTATAAACATGATGCTTTACCTTGGAATCAACCAGGCACATTTATAGCAGGAAACTATTTGTATGATAGTTTGATAGATATCAGTAAAAGTGTTGATGCTGCTATATTTATATTTAATGAAGATGACGAAGTATGGTATAGAGGAGATATGCTAAACCAAGCTCGAGATAATGTATTAATAGAGTATGGACTTTTTACAGGAGCACTAGATAGAAGCAAAGTAATATTTTGTACTAAGGGAAACCCTAAGATAGCTTCTGACTTAAAAGGTATTACTTATATAAATATGGAAATGAAGCATACTGCTAAATTGGAAATAAAAGCTTGGTTAGAAAAGATAAGCTGTAGGTAAATGAACATTTAATGATTTGTGAGTTATCAAAAATATACATAGAGTTTAATATAAAATAGTGAAAGAAAGTCATATTCAAAGATATTGTAGTAGAATGGTAAAAATTATTCGATAAAAATAATTTAGTTAGTATAAGGTTGATTCAGAAATATCACTTAACAAAGTATTCCTGACATTTCCCAAACTAAGATAATAATTATCTAAGTTTGAGAAACATCAGGAATATGAAGACGTTAGTTGAAATTGTCAACTCATATCAGAGTTAATATTCACTTATAAATATCAACATATAAGGGAGGTATTATTAATGTATACATTTAAAAATACAGAACAAAACAATCAAAAAGCATCTGAATATGAAACAAAATCATTACTGTATCTTTTATGTATGCGTAAAGATAGCAAAGATATTGATGTATTAATGATAGATTGTTTTAACGATGTTACTGGAGGTAATGATTCATTAGATGCGCTTTGGGATGTACAATCTAAAGGAGTAAAATCATTAAGACCAAAGACCGTTGGGGTTGCACTAGTTACTTTATTTAAAAATTATTTTTCCCAAATAGAATTTAATCATTACATATTATTTATACCAAAGTTAAGAGAAGGTTATCTCAATGATGAAAGCTTAACAACATATTCGATAAATAATTTCAAAGATGAATGTGTATTCAAAATTAAGGAAGGATTATGTACTGAGTTTATAAAAAGAAACAAAGATGATGATTTAAAGATTGTTGAAATAGAAGATTTTCTTAGTAAAGTAACGTTTGTTGTTGCAGATACAGAAAAAGAAAATTATACAAAAAACATTGTGAATTTCAAAAATAAAGATATAAAAAGTAAGAAATTCTTTATAGAGCTTTTTGACGAGATAAGGGATATGCAAACAGCTTTAAAAAATAATTGCATTGAAGGAATAACAATTTCATCAGTAAAAGATGTTTTAAACTTCAATAGAGTAATTAAGAAAAATGATTTAGAGGTTGTGACAATAAATAGGTTAATCGGTATTGATATATTTAATAAAAATAATATACCTTTTGAGTTTTTGTGTGAAATAAAAGAATTAAATAAAGATGACGTAAAAGATATTATTCAAGATTGTAATGAATCTTTGAGTCGGACACTATTCAATAAGGATAGTAA
This sequence comes from Gottschalkia acidurici 9a, assembly GCF_000299355.1. Taxonomy (NCBI): domain Bacteria; kingdom Bacillati; phylum Bacillota; class Tissierellia; order Tissierellales; family Gottschalkiaceae; genus Gottschalkia; species Gottschalkia acidurici. Next base: position 1,187,497 of record NC_018664.1, read on the forward strand.
GGAAGAATTTTGGACTTTTATGGAGAAGGTGGTTAAGGTAGTTAAAGATAATCCTAAGAAAAGTAGTAGAAAGTTATTCAATATGATACCACGAAAAGTAATAAAGCGGGTGCATACACTAGATGAAATAAGTTGTATTTATTTCATCTCACTTGTTCAGGAGGGATTATTGTGATAATTGAGAAGGTTGGTTTTGGTAATGAAAATGAAGCCTTTGTGGAAAATCGCTTAAGAAAAGGAGTTAATGTAATCTATAGTGATGATAATAATAAAGGAAAAACTTTATTAATGCAAGGAATGATGTTTGCACTAGGTAATTCACCAATTTTCCCAAGTGGTTTTAATTATAATGACTATTATTTTTACACTAGTATAAGAATTAAAGATAAAAGATATGAATTCTTGAGGAAAAGAAATACAGTTATCGTGAAGGGAGAAGCTTTATTTAGAATTTGTGAAAGTATTTCAGAACTCAAGTATTTTTTAAATAGAAATTTATTTGAATTACCTGTAATACGAAAAAAAGATGAAGAACAGTTAGTAGATATGTCGTTATTTTATCAACTATTTTTCATTGGACAAGACAAAAGAAATACGTCTAATACTATTAACAATGGAAGATATAACAAAGAAGACTTTATTAATATGCTGTATAGCCTAAATGGTTGCCAAGTAATAGATAGAACTATTTCAGAAGAAGAAGATAAAGAGAAAATTAATGATTTAAAAACAGAGATGAAGAATATTAAAAAGTTAATGAAGTTAAAGAAGAAGAATTCTAGAGTAGCTCAGCTTACAAATAAAACAAATGACCTTGAAGAATATAAAAAGCAGGCAAAAAAGATTCAAGATATTAGAGATAGCATAACAAAATATAAAAATAGTAGGGCTCGTGAATTTAACAGAAAAATTAAGTTGGAGAATTTAGTTAAGGAGTTAAATTCTTTAAATAGAGAAATAAAGCAAGGAAAAGTTATTTGTGGGGAGTGTGGAAGTAAACAAATTATTTATTCTAATAAAGATATAAATTTTGAAATAAGTAATAAAACAGTACGGAATCAAATATTACAATCAATTACTGAAGAGATAAAAATTAAAAGTGAGATTATAGATGAATACTCAGAGTATATTAACAGTGACCAGAACAGATTGAAGGAAACAATGAGAAGTCTACCTACAGAAGTATGGGAAATTCTATTGTGTTCAGAAGAGATATTAGAAGATAAAGACTATGATATAAGATTATCTGAAATACAGAGAGAATTGGTAGAGTTAGAAAACCGTAAGGTATATGAGATGGATATGGATAAAAAGTCAAAGGATAAAAATAAGAAAATGTTAGAAACGATAATTAAGAAAATGAATTCTTATTATAGCAAGGTAGATCCTAATGGTAATTTATATTTTGACGAGCTTTTCACTAAAAAAGATGAAACTTATTCAGGTAGTGAAGAACAAGAATATTATTATGCAAGGTTAATGGCAATAAACAGTTATTTTAAGCATCAATATCCGATAATTATAGATGCCTTTAGAGGTGGTGAATTATCATCTAAAAAGGAACAGATAATGCTTGAAAACTACATAGAACTTGATAAGCAAGTTATTTTAACTGCAACACTAAAAGATGAAGAGTATAATAGTGAAAAATATGAGGGTATAAAAATATTCTTAGTATTGATTATAGTGTAAACAAAGACAGTAAAATTTTACAACAGACGTATGTAGAAGAGTTTCTAAAACTAATTAAAAGATTTAATATTGTAATGGATTAAAGATTGAGTTGACAACTACACCTAACAGTGTGTTCCTAATATTCCTCAACCTAAGATTGAGAAACATCAGGAACACAAGACGTTATGAGAAATTAATTTTCTAATAATTTTTAAAATAAGGATAATAAAAATAGGGAGATGCAATAATGAAAATTGAAAATCACCAAGAAAATATTTTTTGTGAATATACGATAAAGTCATGGAATGATTGTAGAAATTTATTTGAATATATTAAAAATTGGGTTTTTAGAGGACAATCAAATAGCTCTTGGTCTCTTCAAACTACATTGGAGAGAGGATCTTTAGCCAATAATTCTGATATGAGAAAAATACCAATAATAGAAAAAAACATAATTTCTAAGTTTCAGAGAAGAGCTTTTCAATATATTGAAAAAGTGCCAGAAAAAGATGATGTAATTGAATGGTTATCATTGCTTCAACATCACGGAGGATCAACGAGGTTGTTGGATTTTTCATATTCGTATTATGTAGCATTATTTTTTTCAACGGATAATGCATTGCAAGAATCTGCTGTTTATTGTCTTAATAAAGAGTTAATTTATGATAAAGGACTTGAAACTGAGATATGGAGAGGCTTAAAAAATAAAAACATCTACGGCACTAAGGAATACTGTAATCAAGTTTTAAAGGATCAAGTCAGAAGTCCGCTGGTTATGTTGATAGAACCTTTTAATTTACATGAACGATTATCTAGACAACAAGGTTTGTTTGCAGTACCTTTTGAGGGACAGCAGTCGTTTGAGTATAATCTCTCTTTAACAGTAAATAGATATCAGAAAGCGTTACCAAAAAGTAAAAAGATTGATGACTACAATGACTTAATTGATATGTTGAATGAAGAATGTGCTTTGCTCAAGGTGAAAATTCCCCAGAAATTTCATAATGAAATACGAAGAGATTTGAAATTAATGAATATTACTAACGAAACTTTGTTTCCTGGTATAGATGGTTTTGCAAAATCATTAAGTGAGGAATTTGATATATAGAAGTTATGAAAGTAAAATGACTTAATGTTGAACTGGAGATTATAATCATAAACAGAAAGAAAATTAACATCTCATAACACGACAATTCCTAACATTCATCTCGTTGTCACAGTCCTTGCGGCGCAAGTACATACGCCATTTTTCCCGCTAAGGCATTAAAAGAGAGGAGCATCAGGAATCTCCGATATATCTATTGTGGATTTTGCCTGATAATCTGCCTCTACCATAAAGAAATTATATGTATATAATGTACGATTAACTTAGTTACATAAGCCTAAATGATCAAAAAAACATTCAGGATTTTACTTTGTATCTTTATATATTTATTTTAAGTGAAACTTGTGTCACTTTTAAGCAAGATTACATAAACTTGTGAGTAAACTTGATATAAAAAAGCCAACTTCCTGTATGTTAAGGAAGTTGGCTTTTTTAGTTTATTTACTAATTATGTTTTCTTTTTTTGACTGCTGAGAAGATGGCTACAGATGATAATGAGATAATTCCAATAAAAACAAAAATATAAGTTAATGGAATCAGAAAAAAAGGCTCAACTAAAGTACCATCAGGTTCTAATCTTGAACCAATTATGGTAGAAGTAATAATGCAAATGAGTCCTAAGAATATTGGTGTAGAAGCTAATAAATATTTATTTTTCATTATATACTCTCCTTTATGCAAATAGTTTGTTTTTAGATTAAATAAAAAATGAAAATAAGTCAAAATGCTGTAAAAAACAACTATAGGTTTTAATTATACTGACGATTATTTCTGTATAATAAAAAGTCCTCCTTTTAACTAGCTAAAGATATTATAACTTTAGATTAACTTTAAGTCAATAATAAATTATCGTTATTCAATAAAATATTACTGAATAATAAGCAAACTGCATTATATTAAGATTAACTTCCTAATAATTATTAGAAGGGTTAGACTAAATCAAATTTAAAAAACGGTTAAATATAAGAATAAGAACATAAAAAATTCTGTTACATCAACTTTGTAACAGAATCAATCTATTTATAAAGTAACATGTTCTTTTTAATATATAAGATAAGAAAGAATTGAAGAAATGTAATTCCATGTTATAGAAGAATTCTATATTCCAGCCTGATTTTTTATGGTTAAATATCAGTTATATAACATAGATACTTAATACTTATATATAAATAATATCCAATAATTAAAAGCTATATGGTATAATAAATCCAGTTAGCTAGACCTTATTAAATACTTTATTCTAAAGGTATATTTATACTGATGTCTTAGTTACTATATTTATGTAAAGCTAATATATAAGAAAGGATGATTTAAATATTATGTCATTACAATGGATAGCTTTAATACCTATTATAATATATTTAGCTCTAATAGGGCTTGGTATATACACAATGATATTAGTTATAAAAGCACTAAATATATATATTAAAAAGAATTCTTAATATTTAGTAATCTTATCACTAATAAATGATTTTATGATATAAAAGTCAAATAATACGTATTAAAATTACAATACATATAGAAAAAATATTGGAATGAAATTATGGACTACATTCATTTTATATTTAGCTTTTTAGTTGCTTTGTTTATGACTATAGTATTCATGAAAATTTATATGGAACTTTCAGGGTATTTAGATATGCAATTCATAAAAAATTTTATAAACCTATGGTGAAAAATAAGAAAAAAATTAATGTCAAGGTAAGTTTATATTTTAAAAAACTTATTAGCATTCAATATGAATATAGTAGAAAATAAATAGTAAAGCATTTAATGAGAGAGGGAATAAAATGAAAGTTGGCTTAGTTAGACACTTCAAAGTAAAAAAATAACTACCAAAAAATATACTTATAAAATCGACAGAACTTAAGAAATGGTTTGATGAATATGATGTAGCGGAAATAGAGGAGAGTGAAGTTAATCTTAATGAGATTAGATGGAAAAGATGCTTCTCAAGTGATCTACCAAGAGCTAAAAGAACTGCAGAGAGTATTTATAACGGAAACATTATTGTAAAGAAAGAATTAAGAGAGATACAATTAAATTTACCTTTGAGAAAAGATATAAAACTTCCATTTTTATTTTGGGCTATTTTAATTAAATTAGGCTTTCTTATACCTAGTAATTATATAAGAGATGTAAAAGAACAGATAGAGACTCTTTTGGATGAAAAGCTCCTACATAATAATGAAGATATTCTAATTGTGATTCATGGTGCTTTAATGATATATCTAAAGAAAGAACTTCTAAAAAGAGGGTTCAAAGGACCTAAGTTCAAGGTTCCTGAAAATGGCAAACTCTATGTTTTCGAGAAAGAATTTATTTAATAAAAAAAGAGAAATATGAGTTTTTTAAGGATATAAAATTGTGAAATAGACGATATTATGTAACTTGAAGCTTTCCAAAATCATAAGATGAAACACAATGAATTAGAATAATAAAATGAACTAAATTAATAAGGAGGGAGATGGATGCAATCGAGTGCGGGTTAGAGTTTGAGGATAGATAGCTTAAGAATACTAGCTTCTTTATTTTGGATTGGAGGTTCTATTTTAACGTTTATAGTAGCACTTGAAACATGTAAACAAGATAATAAAGGTGGGGTTAAGCATGAAATAGAAAGGATAGAAAAAGAATTTCAAATAAAATTAGAGGAACTGAAAAATAAATTACAAATGATCGAAAAGATTCGCTAAGTAAATTGTTCTCAATATATCTTAACTTAATCGGATATTTCTTATTATATATAAACTGGTTAAAAGTACTTAAGGTTTTAGATATAGGAGTATAATAACAGATTAAATTTGTAACAGTATTTACTAAGTATATAGTCTTGCTATAATTTATTATTTATTTCACTTTATATAACTTGTTTTAGTCTAGCCTAAAATAAGATAAAAACACCTAAAGTATAGGTGTTTTTTATATGTGGACTTTTCTAAAATATATAGATTCAACTGATCATATAAGGCAATTTTCTAATAAAAAAAGATTTTTTATATGCAGGATATATATTGATAAAGGCTTTAGAAAAAATATTTGTTTAAGAATAGTATGTTGTATATATTAAATATATAAATAGATTAAGTGTATTATTGAAATCAGCTATGTTATCGTACAAATTAATATTAGAATTAGCCATTAATATAATTTTTCACTATAAATAATTATGATCATTTTTTATTCGGATATGAGTATTATAATTTAAAGCTTTATACTGCAGTACTAATATTAATAAACACGTCTAAAGTTTTAGTAGGGATGATGTTCTTTAGGTATATGTGTACAAGGAAAAGATATTAGGAAATAAACAAAATAAATTAGATATAGTAGTTCCTTAAATAGAAGATATATTAACAGTATAGGCCATAGAATTATAATATAATAGTATAGCCTATTTTTTATTTAGATTAATATCATAACTTCCCTAATAAGAATTAAAATTAAACATACTACATTTAGATTTATAGAAACTTGTTATGAATAAAATAATTGCACAATTATGAGATAAATATTAATATATAAGTATAATTTTAATGACAAAGAAATATTTAAAGTAAGGGGGGATGCTATAAGTGAAGATGGCAATAATACCTGGCATATTATTTATCATGGAGTTATTAATCTTTAGAGAAAGTACTCTTACAAAGAGTGTTAAAATAAAAAAAGCATGTTTTGCAGCTATCAGAATGGCCTTTGTACTTTACTTAATTATGTTTATAGATAAAGATATGAATGTAAAAGGAAAAGTAGTAGTTCAGCTAGTATATGCTATAAGTGAGTTTGCTGTTTTTTTAGCTAATAATGAAAAAGAATATAGTAATTATAAGGTGACAAATAAACTATATAAAATTTTTTTTATTCGGACTATAATGTTGGTTATTTTATCATTTATTGCTTTGAAATTATTTCTTGGAAAAAGTTTATTAGAAATAGAAAAGTTACTTTTTATAATTTTAGGGACTTTTATTGTTAACTTATTTACTGCATTATATCAAATAGGGAAAGCAGAAGCAGCTAAAAAGAATGAAAGCACTATAAAAGCTACTTGGAACATACTTTCAAGATCATATGATAGTCATAATATAAATTTATTATTTTACTTAACACTTACTTTTTTCTTTACTTCTTTTTTAATCTACGATATGCATAAATATATAGTATTTTTCGTAGCCTTGAATTTGTACGCAAGGCGTTTTAAAATAGCTATTATACAAACTATTATAATTACTTTGATTTTAATTATTGATATAAGCGAACTATACTATATTTTTGCGATATTTTCATTTATAATTGGAATAATCATATCATATCAGATAAAAAGAGATAGAAAATATATAGAATTTAAAAAAGACTAGGGTGATTTAAAAAATATATAAATACTAGATTTCGTAAATTATTATATTAAAGATAGCACTCAGGTTTATACTTTCAATATTTGTTATGAAAAAAATTATATATCATATTTGTAATTTGATATGTATATTCTAATCCGCGAACTATATAGTTTATATCCAATAAAAAATATAATAATAATACTTAAACACCTAAAAATAGGTGTTTTTTATATACTTATTAGTCTATTAAAATGAGTATTTTATAATAAACTTATAAGATTTATTGATTACATAATAACTACATAAAGTATTAATTGGTATGATAAATATAATATAAAGAATATCATTGAATTAGAAGATTATATCCATCTAGTACATAACAAAAATATGAACTATCAAAGTCTATTCAGAGTAATATAATATAAGTAAATTTATATCTGAAATATATGGAATAATGGCTATATTCTAAAAATGAAGATATATCGATAAAGGTGGTGAAATCTATTGTTTCAGACATCTTTTAGTAAAGATGATTCATACTTGAATATATGTAATTGCTATGGTTACCAATACTGGAGAAGTGGTTATACTTATGGAGATAATTATCTAACAAACATGTTTGAATATCCACATAATTTATTAGGATGGAAGTGTAATTTAGGAACACCTGCATATATTGATAAAATTAACAGAATAGAAGCTATATATGGATCTGGAATAGCATTAGAGCAATTAATAGATGACTTTAATACTTACGATAGGTATGAAATAGAAGACCTCAAATATAATTTATTTACTGACTTCTATAGGTTTTGTAAAAAAATAAATGAATTAGTTAGAAAAGTTGTAATGACTAAGAAAATTCACTACTTTAGAAATAAGATAAATAAAGCACCAAAAACACTTGAGGAATTGTTGAAAGAAAAAGAAAATTGGATTTTAGTACCACCCCACAAATCTGCTTATCATATGCATGGGATAGATGGTATATTGAACTTAAAGTTTGTATCTAAAAAAGGTGGACACTTTGAGAGTATTTATGATAAAGATAACAACTTAGTTACTAATAAGGAAAACATGGGAACTTATAATTTTGTTGGATCAGATGACCATGATGGGCATAGAACTTATGATGTAGAGCCGTATTACCGTTGGGGAAATACTGAGGAATGTGTAGGTGATGGAGAAGTAGGATCACTAAAGAAAGCACTTAATAATTTAATAAATTATTCTTTAGATTTAAAAGCTATTCAAAGATATCAAAAATATTACTTTGAAATGAATAGCAAAGAACCAAGTATCAATGATTCTATAAAGCTTCTTAGAAATAAGATTTTAATAGCAGAAGGGATTAAATAGTAAAAAGACACTTTGGCAAAAGTCAAAAGTGTCTTTTTATTATAAAAAATATGAATATCAAATTAAAATATTAAAAAGACTCTATTCCTTAAAAAAGGATAATAATCTTATCCTTTTTTAAGTTAAAATGTTTTAAAGATTATTTAATTGAGTAACTATATATCTTTATTTGCAGTAATTTTTACTTGTAATACAACCCAATTAGAGGAGCTTGTATTATAAAATCCATGAGTTTCACCTTTTGGAGAAAATATAATATCTTTTTCTTTTAATAGTATTTTTTCATTATTTATTGTAATTGTACCCTCACCTGATATTACATAAAAAACTTCGTCAATATCAGAGTGTGTATGATCGGGTGTAGTTTGGTTAGGCGCATATAGAAGAAGACCTATTTCAAGTTGATTTTCTTTAAAGATAGCTTTGCGTGTACTCTTATCAGATGCAAATTCAAGTATACTTTCAATATTAATTTTTTCCATTATGTTTTTCCTCCTTAAATTGATTCTTTATATTTTATAAATATATTTATTAGTATAGTTTTAGAAATGGCCCATGTCCTGTTGCTATATATTCAACATCAAGATTTCTTAAGTTGTTCTTTAATATTTCAAGTTCAAAAACAGAAGGTATATTTTGTTCATTTAAATTATCAACTTCATTCTTCCAACTTGAACTAGATTCTTTTTCAAACATATTATTTGCTTTTATGAAAAGATCACTACCAAAGAAGATTTTTCGATCCAAATCAATAGCTAATAGACCTTCCCATAAGTGGGCTTCGGAAGGATACGCAATAAATTTCAACTTAAAACTTTTAGTTTCTAAAACTTCATTTGGTTTTTTTATGATAACCTCATTTGTGAATCCAAAGCCACTCAGTTGTCTTAGTGTGATGTTTGAACAGATCGTCTTAACATTAGGAAAATGATCTAATAAATAGTCAAGTCCACCACATTCATCATATTCAAAGTGAGAAATAAATACATATTTTAAATCTTTGCCGTCAAGCAAAGCTTTTATTTTAGGAACTAACTCTTTTGTCTGTTGTAGACTCCCAGTATGAACAAGCAGCGGCTCATCTCCTATTAACAAATATTGATTAAAGGTTAAAGGAATTATTTTGTTCTCTGTAGTAAATTGATATAAATCATCTAAAACTTTAATTTGTTCCATATATAACACTCCTTAATACATAGTTGGGATTAATATTATAAAAAGTTTCTTTTAAAATTAACTCTAGTTAACCAGACTTACATGAAACTTCCTTTACTTGTAAATCAAATTGATTTATACTTACTATATAACCGTTACTAACTTTTCGCAATAAGGCACTATTTTGTAATATACTGACCAAATGGTAAGTATTAAGTAGATGGGAGAGATTAGAATGTCATGTGATAAATCATGTCCTATTGAACATACGGTAAATCTTATAGGACATAAATGGAAGGTTCTTATACTAAGGAATTTACACAATGAAGGAGTACAAAGATTTAGTCAATTTAGTAAAGGCATTAAAGGTATAACCCAGAAGATGTTAACACAACAACTTCGTCAATTAGAGGCAGATGGACTTATTAATAGAAAAGTTTATCCTGAAGTTCCACCAAAAGTTGAATATTCACTCACAGAGCTTGGAGAGTCACTAGGATCAGTGCTAGAAGCGATGAATAAGTGGGGAAGGGATCATATGGAGAAAAATACTAAGGGATCAAATAATTAAGACATTTTTATCTAAGTTAACTTTGATATGGATAAAACTCTAGCACTTATGTTAACCTATTACTGATAGAAACTATGAAGTCAAGATAAGTTAGCATATTCTAGGGCTATATAAAACCTTATAAAGAAGATAGAATTTTTTCGATTCTTTATAGGTAACTTACATATTGACCATAAAGTAGTTATTAATCTGTGGTAATAATATAGAGTAATAATGATTCATATTTGAAATAATAAATTATATTCTGTATAATTTAGGTAAAGATACAATCGAATTATATAAAGAATATTAATAAACAAAGGAGCGATTAGCTTATGAAATACAAAATGTTACATACATGTATAAGGGTAAAAGATTTAGAAGAATCACTGAAATTCTATAAAGAAGCAATAGGTTTAATAGAGAAGAAGAGGATAGATCATCCTGATTATAAATTTACATTAGTTTATTTAAGTGATGAGGTAGGAAGTTATGATCTAGAGTTAACTTATAACTATGATCAAGAAACTCCTTATGAAATAGGAAATGGATTTAGCCATACAGCTGTTTCAGTAGATGACCTAGAAGGATCTAGAGAAAGACATATAGAGATGGGTTATACAGTTACAGATCTAATGGGATTGCCAGGGGAAGCACCTGGATATTACTTTGTAACTGATCCGGATGGATATAGGGTTGAAGTTATAAGAAATAATTAGTTATAAAAGATTATATAAAGTTTATGATTTATTAAGGAGCTCTTCATAGAAAGTCTATAAAGAGCTCCTTATATTTATATGTATCAAAATAAATATAATATGATTAGCGTTTATTGCATAAATATACTTGTTAAGTGATATTTTAAAGTTAAGTATATAGATGGAAAATAGTCCACAAATTTAGCATTGTAATAATTATGTTATAAGCTATATAATGGAGCTGCAGGGATAGGATTATATAGGTATAGTGAGATATGCTCCCTGTATTAGGCACTCTTTCATAGAGTGCCTTTTTTTATTTATTTTTGGGTATCGATTTCACTCTTTTCATATCAATTTCTTAAATACTTAGGGTAAATTATAGATATTATCTATAATTTACCCTATTTTTTTACTAATCACTTACCATATATCCCTAAAATGTAATTATTACATAAGTTATACACAATGATTGGAAAATATATGTTATAATAAGTCCATAAAACTACATTAATATTAGGTAATTTTGATGAGAAAGTTAGAAATAACGCATATTTTAGAAAAAATACTTAAATTAATGTCGAAAATATTTTCCGACATTAACTTGGAATAAACCAAAAGTTATTGAGGGGAAATAATTTATCAACTTATTTTTAATAAAAATAATACTTAAAAGCTTAAGTTTTGCTATATTAAGAATAGAAAGGGGTAGATTTGGGACTAATATGTGGTTAAATTAGTAATAAGTTAAATACTAAACAGGGGGATTAAATATGAAGCTGAAAGATTGGGTAAATCAGATGATAGATATACTTGGAACACTACTAACTATCATCTGTATTAGCATTACAATGCTAAATAAAGGTTTTTTAGCTACCTTACCTATTATAATAGTATTAGCGTTTTGTCTGTCTTTTTTTAACTACAAGATTTGGTATATGCTTGCTACTGCTTTTATTATGCATATTATATTGGGAGTTGCAATTGATACATGGTTAAGTATATTAACACTAATAAACAGTACTGTAGAAATAGGTACAGGTTTTTTGCTAGCTACATATATTAAAAAACTTAATAGTGATTGGAGACAAGCTAAGTATATTATATTAGGCACATTCAGCATTATATTTACAGTGCTTATAATTATAGTTCACATGCAAATTTATGGGACGTCTTTAGGCTATTTTGAGGCTAAGGTTAATGTAATGAATTACATTAACAAGACTTATAACGGTAAACTAGAAATAACAGGGGTTCGTCATAACTCCAAGATGACGGACTATATTATTGACGTCAAAAGTAAAAATGATTCAAGGGAGAAAGGAAGCATTTATTATTCAAGGGGAGCAAATATAAGTGATGACTATCATTTCAGAATTGAAAGAAACCAAGCTGAAATGGTAGAATCAATGTTAAAAATGATTATCAACAAGAATACAAGTATTTCTGAGCAAGATATTAGTTTATGGGTAGATATAAATCTTCCTAAGAATAAATACTCCAAGACAGATATTTATTCTGGTAATGAACCTATTTCCATTGGACTTACAATAAAGCCTAATGGAGTAAATTCATTTTATGACTCTAAAGAATCTTTTAGCAAAGAAGCTTATAAAATTCTAAATATACTTAAAGAATTAGACTTTTATTATAAAACAATTGAAATAAAATCTTTTCTAGATGATGGCAATACATCTTATTCAAATTATATAGAAGATCCAATAAAAATAGAGAATTGGGAAAGTGCTTTTACAATAATTGAAAAAACTGAGTATAAGAAGTAATTAGGACGATATATATATGTGGAATGTGGAAAAAAGTTTATAAGCTGTTCAAGTCTGCTACTATTAGGAAAATATAATACAATAATTTATAATAGACTTGGTTTTGCTATGACATTGACATTGAAAGGAGAAAACAACTACGATGCAAAACGTTGAGGAAGTAAACTATCTAAAAGAGCACATTAGGGAACTAGAGAGAAAACTAGAAAAAAAAGAGAATGAATTGCGAAAAAGTGAATACTTATTTCAAAAAGTTGTTGAATTATCACCTGTTTCTATATATTTTTATAAAAAAGATAAGTTATTTTATGTAAATGAGGCAGGAGCTAAGTTTCTAGGTATAGAGAAACCTGATGAAATAATAGGAACAACAATGAATCCAGTAGCAATGTCTCATCCTGATTATATAGATATAATAAAAGAGAGAATAAACCTACTTCGTAGTAAAGAAACAAAGTTACCCTATATGGAGCAAAAGTTTATAAGAAAAGATGGAACGATAGTATATGGTGAGGCTGCTGGTATATCATTTATGGATGATGGTGTGATGAATAGAATAGTTGTTATACACGATGTGACGAAAAGAGTGCATATGAAACAAAGTCTTAAAGAAAGTGAAGAATGCTTTAGGGGTGCTTTCGAAAATGCTGCTATAGGGATGTCACTTACAAGCCTTGATGGTAAATTGATAAAAGTTAATAAGTCTATGTGTAAAATGACAGGATATTCAGAAGCAGAACTGCTTAAAAAGAAATATCAAGATATAACTCATCATGAGGATGTAAGCACAGATATGGAAAAGTCTAATGATCTAATAGCTAATAAAATACAGTCTTATGATATAGAAAAGCGATATATTCATAAGCAAGGATATATTATATGGGTTATTATAAGTATTTCATTAGTAAGAGATCAGAGCGGAAATCCTTTATACTTTATAGCTCAGATACAAGACGTGACTAATGTAAAGCAGGCAAAAGAAGCTCTAAAATACGATAAGCTGAAAACAGAGTTCTTTGCTAATATATCTCATGAAGTTAGAACACCTATAAATATAATTTTAAGTACAATACAGCTTTTAAACATGTACTTAAAAAAGGATCAATCATCAGGCAATTTAAGTAATATAGGAAATCACTTAGATACAATGAGACAGAATTGCTATAGAACAATAAGACTAATTAATAACTTTATAGATACAACTACGATAGATTCTAATTTTTATAATTTGAGTCTACAAAATTATAATATAGTACAGATTATAGAAGATATCACACTATCAGTTGCAGAATATATAGAGGGAAAAGGAATAAACTTAATATTTGACACAGATATAGAAGAGAAAATAATGGCATGTGACCCAGATAAAATTGAAAGAATTATTTTAAATTTAATTTCTAATGCAGTTAAATTTACAGAGCAAGATGGAAACATTAAAGTATCTATAAAGGATAAAGTAAAATACATAGAAATTTCCGTTCAAGATGACGGAGTTGGTATTGAGAGGGAAAAGTTAAAATTTATATTTGAACGTTTTGGACAAGTAAATAAGTCTTTTGTAAGAAATCGTGAAGGTAGTGGTATAGGACTATCTCTAGTAAAATCCTTTGTAGAGATGCATGAAGGTAATATAGAAGCTAAAAGCGAAAATGGACAAGGAAGTAAATTTATAATAAGGTTACCTGTTAAAGTTATTAAAGAAGAAAATTTACTGAAACAAGAAAAACGTTTGAGTCAATTAAATGACAGTTTAAATAAATATGTAGAGAAAGTAAATATTGAGTTCTCAGATATATATCTATAAAAATATGAAAGTAGATAATAAACGAATATCTTAAGTAAATATATATTTATGATATACTGTTGTTATGAACATATATGGCTAAGTAGTGAACTTATAATAACTATTTAAATTTAGTAACTTATCATTGTAATGAACATGGAATGGAGGTAATTAATTATGAAACTAATTTCTTGGAACGTAAATGGTATTAGAGCCTGTGTAAAGAAAGGATTTTTAGACTACTTTACAGATATCGATGCAGATATATTTTGTCTTCAAGAAACAAAGTTACAGGAAGGGCAAATAAACCTAGAACTAGAAGGATATGAGCAATACTGGAATTATGCTGTTAAAAAGGGCTACTCTGGAACAGCTATATTTACAAAACAAAAGCCTATAGAAGTTAAATATGGACTAGGAATAGAAGAACATGATCAAGAGGGTCGAGTAATTACTTTAGAGTTTGAAGATTTTTATCTAGTAAATGTTTATACTCCAAACTCTCAAAGTGAGTTAGCAAGACTTGACTATAGAATGAAGTGGGAAGATATTTTTAGAGAATATTTAAAAGATTTAGATAATATAAAGCCTGTTATACTTTGTGGAGACTTAAATGTAGCTCATAAGGAAATAGACTTAAAGAATCCAAAGACTAATAGAAAAAATGCAGGTTTTACAGATGAAGAGAGAAATAAAATGACGGAATTATTAGAATCAGGATTTACAGATTCCTTTAGATACTTATATCCAGAAAAAGAAGGTTCATATAGTTGGTGGTCGTATATGAGAAAAGCAAGAGAAAATAATTCTGGTTGGAGAATTGACTACTTTATAGTATCTGAAAAAATGAAAGATAAAATAAAAGATGCTCAAATCCACTCTAATATAATGGGAAGTGATCATTGCCCTGTGATGTTAGAGCTATTGTAAAGAATGAGAGTCTGTCCTAGAGATAAAGGTAAATATATACTCTTTGGACAGACTCTTTATTTTATAATTTTACTTAAGTGCATTATTTACTGCATCCAAAATCCCTTTACTTGTTAATGTTGCACCTGATACAACATCTATGTCGGTAGATTGCTTATTTACTATTTCCTTTGGAATAACTTCGATAGTCTTATCAGTGAAAGATGGAGTATCATCATGAGATATAACTTTTACATCACTTATCTTATTATCTTTGACGCTTACACTAACCTTAATATTACTTTTATAACCCTTTGCCTCTCCAACATATTCACCATCATCATATGTCTTATTGTTAGGATTAATATATGATTCTAGAGATACTACCGTTTCATATAATTGTTTATTCTCTTTTTCAAGATTCTCAACTTTATTTTTAACTTCTTTTAAATCAAGAGAAACTATATAGCTTTTTAGATTGTAAATAAAATAAAGGTTACCAATTAAAATTACAATTACAATAAAACTTAAAATATTTCTTAAATTATTTTTCATAATTTTCATCCCCTTTTGAAAGTATATAAATTTTAAATCTAATAGATATTAAAATTTTAATATCTAGATTTACTTAAAGCATTATTAACTGAATCTATTATTCCATTACTAGTCCAAGTTGCCCCTGTTATTACATCTACATTCGTGGACTGATTATCTAAGATTCTGCTTGGAATAACTTCAGTTGGTATTTTAGCATATGAATTTGTTTCATCATGTGAAATAACTTTTACATATTCCATTTTTCCATTTTTAATTTTTAATTCGACCTGGATTATACTTTTATATCCCGTTCCCTCTCCTACATATATACCATCCTTAAAATTGCCAGAGTCTAAGCTAATGCTGCTACTATTAACAACTGTTGAACCCACTTCTTGCGCATAAGTAAAACTAGAGACCTTATAGTAAAAAGGAATAATAAATACTATAGCAAACCATATTACTAAAAACTCACTTACTATAAACTTATAGGCTTCTTTTCCTTTTATAGATGATTGTAATAATAGTGTGTTTTCACGTGGACAAACATTAGTATCTATACAGTCCATGCATGAAATACAGCTTAAGTTATTAACTCCTTCATATGATGTAATCTCAATTCCCATAGGACAACTTTTGGTACACCTTTTACATTCCGTACAGATTTGATCCTTTCTAGTTATTTTAAATATCTTTACTTTATTTAGAATACCTAGTAAAGCACCATATGGACACAGGTATCTACACCAAAACCTTTCTATAAACAATCCTATAAATATTAATAAAATAAGTATTAGTGCTCCTAATATATTAAAGTTTCCTAGTGGAATGTAGAACAATGAGTATGTAGGATCAATGTTAGAAAGTATCAGATGAAAACCATTTAAAGTTAGAATAATCACAAATAAAAGAGATATATACCTTAATACAGATAACTTTTGTAATAGACTCTTATTTGCATTAAGTTTTTTTCTCAACTTCAAAAATCTTTTCTCTGATAGTTTATGTATAAATTCTTGAAAAGCACCAAAAGGACACAGCCATCCACAAAATATAGGACCTATAATAAGAGCAAAAAACAAGCTTCCTAGTACTATTAGTCCATCTTCTTTAACTAAACTAGCTCCACCTGTAAAGAAGTCAACAGTATTAACTACTCCTCCAATAGGGGATATAGTATTTAATACATTTAGCATGTTAGGTAAAATGTTTAGGTTAAAGTTTTTAGATACAGCTACTATAGCAAGTAAAACAAAGAAAAATAATTGAACACTAGAACGTTTTTTCAAGTATATATTAATCACCTCCATAAAATAGAATATATAGAACAATAATGATAAGGATTATCAATATCATTCTACCAGAAAATACATATGTAATGCAAGAAGAAAAAATTTATTAATTTATTTAAGAAGGATATTATGAGATATTTCTTGCCTTAAAAGCTATTGATAAAATAACAAATAAGGTATAATATAATTTATGTACTAGGAGGTATGGACATGGGAGAAAACAATATAAACATTAATGATGAAATATTAGAAATAAATTCAAAAGAAGTTGAATCAATAGTTAAAAAATTGCAAAATATATCTGAAGAATTAAAAGAGATATTTGTTGAGAGAGAAGAAGTTATAGATAATAGTATAAAGGCGCTAATAACGGGACAAACTGTTCTACTGATAGGACCACCAGGAACTGCAAAAAGTGCACTAACTAATGAATTATGCAAAAGAATAGATAATGGAAGATACTTTTCTTGGTTATTAAATAGAACTTCAGATCCATCAGAAATATTAGGACCGTTTAGTATCAAAGGAATGGAAAAAGATAAATTCTTAAGAGTTACTACAAATAAATTACCAGAAGCTGAAATAGTATTTTTAGATGAGATTTTTAAGTGTAACGAACCTACTTTAAATGTACTTTTACCTATAATAAATGAAAAGATATTCTACAATGATGGACAGCCAATAAATGTTCCACTGATAACTTTATTTGCTGCATCAAATGAGTTTCCAGAGGAAGACTCTTTAGTTGCGCTATATGATAGAATGATATTTAGAATGTATGTTGACTATATAGGTGATGTTCAAAATAAATTAAAAATGTTTAGAGGATTTTTAGATAACAATAATAATAATGAAGTTACAACTGTAACTTTAGATGAATTAAAAATATTAAGAAAAGCGTTAAATCAGATTAAAATAGATGACTCTATGTTAAAAGAGTATATAGCTCTAATGAATGCACTATTAAGAGAAGGAATAGTAGTATCTGACAGAAGACAAAATGAATGTTTAAAAGTTTTAAGAGTTAATGCATTATTAAATAATAGAGATAGAGTTGATGAAACAGACTTTACATGTCTTAAAGATGTACTTTGGAATGATCTAGAAGAAATTGAAAAGATAGAAGAGATATTAAAAGAATCTTCACTTACGTCTTATGAAAAAGAGTATGCTCTTACTAAAAAGCGTTATAAAGAAATAGTTACAACTACAGAAAATATAACAGATACTAGAATGTTAGTAGAGATAAAAGGATCTATAGAGTACATTCATGATAAAACTAAGAGAATTCTAAAAGAATCTGAGCTAATGGAAGAAAAGATTAAAAATAAATTTATATCTCTTGAAAAAGAAATATCAGAATATTTAGAAGTAATCTCAAAACAAGTAGGAGACGATGACGAAGATATGTTTTTTTAAAGAAGGAGTGTAGTTGTGGAAAATCTAATATTCAATGAATGGTCAGTTAGTAGTGAATTTAATAATATAGAATGCTTTGAATTAGATTTAGATATTTACAACAATATATTTAAAAAGTCTCCTCGACTTAAAAAAAGTGTACAAGAAAATAAAGAACTTCTTAGTACTTTTGATAAATTAAGTGAAGATATATATTTATCTCTATTCAAGGCAGAACCGATAATTAAAGATAGACAATTGATGAATGTAAAATATAGATTTAATAATATGATAATAAAAAATTTACTTGATACAGATGAACTTGAGCCTCTAAGAAAAAATAGTTCGGTAAACTATTTCAACTCTATATTAGCTACAGAAATACTGGGTCAAGAAATAATAAATAACTATAAGAAGCTATTAGACACAGACAAAGACTTTATTGCTGAAATAAAAAAATATAGAGAGAATATTAAAACATATATATCGTTAGAGAAGTCATCTGATAAACTAAAAGAAATAGAAAATAATATAGATACGAATATAGAAAATTTAGAAAAGATGATGTCAAATAGTAACTTAATTTATAAAAGTGTTTCTTTTTCATATAAAGAATTTTTGACTATATTTAATACAGTAAAATTTTGGGGACTTGATGATGGTAAATTGAATCCAACTTCTTATGATGAGAAGGTAGCAGTAGCATCGAAGCTAAGAACTTTTAAGAAGATTAAACAGCTATCTGAAATGGTTGGTAGATTTAGAGCCTCAGCTAGTAATCTCCAAAAAAGAAAAACTAAAGAAGAAGGTCAAGAAATTTGTGGAGTTCAGTTAGGAAATGAAATTCATAAAGTACTTCCTTCTGAAAAACTACTTTTAGCTAATGAGAAAACTAAAAAAAGTTTTTATAAAAAATACTATCAAAAAGAACTACTTTCATATAAATATAAAAATAATAGAATAAGATCTAAAGGTCCTATCATATGCTGTATAGATACCTCAAGTTCTATGGAAGGTGAACTTGAAATATGGTCAAAATCTGTAGCTATGGCACTTTTAGATATAGCTTATAAGCAAAAAAGAGATTTTGTTGCCATACTTTTTTCATATAAAGTTGGAGAAATAATAGAATTTAATAAAAATAAGGTTGAACCAAGTAAGATATATAGTTTGGCTACATCTTTTTACGGTAGTGGTACTAACTTTATAGAACCATTAACTGAATCTCTTAAATTAATAAATAATTCTAAATATAAGTATGCTGATATTGTATTTATTACTGACGGAGAGGCTCCTTTAGATGAAGAATTTATAGCGTATTTTAATAATCAAAAAGAGGAAAAACAATTTAGAATGATTGCTGTAAATGTTTCAGATAAAATAGAAGCAGCTCTAAATCAAATTAATGATACTCAGATACTGCTAAGAGACTTAACGGATGAAACTGTAGAAGAAACTAATGAAGTACTATTTACTATTTAAACATAAAGTGATAAAAAATTAGAGAAAGG
Source organism: Gottschalkia acidurici 9a (assembly GCF_000299355.1). Lineage (NCBI taxonomy): Bacteria > Bacillati > Bacillota > Tissierellia > Tissierellales > Gottschalkiaceae > Gottschalkia > Gottschalkia acidurici. Next base: position 1,207,589 of record NC_018664.1, read on the forward strand.
GGAAATGGATAGGATGGAAGCAAGTTATGAAGTAAGAAAAACTCATCTCGTAGACTTCAGTATGTACAATATAAAAAACTCGAAGGAAATTAAACGTATAATAAATATACAAAGATTTCTTACTCCACTTATATTTTTTATAATTTGTTTTATTATAGGAAAAAGCTCAAATGAGCTGACAAAATGGTTAATTGTATTTGGAGCACTATACATCTCATGGGTAATAATTTATCCTATGTGGTATATGAAAGCTGTTAAAAAAAATATACAAAAAGATATGAATAAGGCTAGTGATCAAGAAGTAGTAGGCAATTGTACATTGAGATTGGAAGAGAGCGGAGTTATAGAAGAATCAAATACTAGAGTAAATGAAACGAAGTGGAAAAATATAGAAAAGTTAGTAGAAACACAAGAATACCTATTCGTTTATAATACAGAAAATTCAGCATATGTTGTACCTAAAGAAGCATTTGCAAGTGAAAGTGACAAAGAAGACTATACAAATATGCTAAAAAAATATAGTAAAAAAGAGCTGGAACAATGGAAATAAAATAATTATTAAATTAAGGCATAGGTTTACTATAAAATATGATGTAAAACTTATGCTTTTATTTTTTTAGATTATTATTAGCAATTTAGGGCAAAATAAGTATATAATATATATAAACATAAACGTAAATACTTATATAAAAAAACTATAATGTAAGGGGTGGTACACTTGGAGAGTATAAAAAAATCTATAAACACAGAAGAAATTACAAATGCTGTATCTCATGGTATTGGAATTGGACTATCAATAGCTGGACTTGTAGTTTTAGTGGTTCTAGCTAGTATGTTTGGAGATGCATGGTATGTAGTAAGTTTTAGCATATATGGTGCTACTTCAATAATGCTATATCTAGCTTCTACACTATATCACAGTGCTCCTGAAGGCAAAGCTAAAAGTATACTGAAGATATTTGACCATTCAGCTATATTTCTACTAATAGCGGGAAGCTATACGCCATTAACGTTGATTACGTTAAGAGGGAAATTAGGATGGAGTTTATTTGGTATAGTATGGTTTATAGCTATCGCAGGTATAGTATTTAAGGTGTTTTTCGTAAAGAAGTTCAAGACACTTTCAACAATACTTTATATACTTATGGGATGGTTAGTTGTAGTTGCAATTAAGCCTTTATTCCTAGCATTAAATACAAAAAGTATAGTTTTTTTAGTAGTGGGGGGAGTATTATACACTATAGGAACTATATTTTATAGTTGGGCTAAATTAAAATACAATCATGCTATATGGCATATGTTTGTACTTGGAGGAAGTGTTTGTCACTTCTTTACTATGTTATTTTTAATACCTAGATAAGTAATAGAATAGTGTAAAATATGGTAGATATAAGTATCAGAAGAAAATAAGCAATATAAATAAAATGTTTCTGGTGATATATTTTATTAGATTTTTAGATTAAATTATAATAAAGTATTACTAGGAACATTTTTTGTACTTAAATTAGATACACTATAAGCATATTAATATAATTATCTAAGATGAGAGGTATACGAATGATAGAATATGAAAAGCAGGCAATATATGAATTAAGAAAATGGCAGAAAGAAATGAGTAGAAAGCCATCTATAATGAACCGTTTAGCTAAGGGAATACAAACAAAGGGAAACAACTTAATACCTGAAAAAGTTCATATTGTTATTACAGAAACGATTAAAAATATGATAAAGGCAGTATTAGTAGGGTCCAAATACATTACAAAAGAGCCTCTAAAGATTGCTTCCTTAGAAGAGAGAGAAAAGTTGGTAAATGAAAAATTAAGTTTTTATAAAAAAACAGCAAGTGTTAGTGGTGCAGGAACGGGTGCTGGAGGTATATTGTTGGGACTAGCGGATTTTCCTATTTTATTAAGTTTGAAGATGAAGTTTTTATTTGATGTTGCTAGTATTTATGGATTCGATGTAAAAGACTACAAAGAAAGAATATATATAATACACATATTTGAACTAGCTTTTTCTAGTCAAAAGAAGCGTGTAGAAGTATATAGCCAGATGTTAGACTGGGACAATTATTCAAAAAACTTTCCGGAAGATATTAATTTATTTGATTGGAGAGAGTTTCAACAAGAGTACAGGGACTATATAGATCTAGCAAAAATGTTACAGTTGCTACCGGGTATAGGAAGTGTAGTAGGTGCATATGCAAACTATCAGCTTATGGATAAGCTTGGAGAGATAGCTATTAACTCGTACAGACTAAGGATTTTTAATGAATATAAGTAGATATATAAAGAACTTGTTTGTAGAAAAATAAAAGCTGTTTAAAAGATAGAATATCTTTTAAACAGCTTTATTTGTATTTGAACAACTATTTTTTTACCCTATCTACAAGTATAACTTTAGATAACTGAATTAGAACAGTAGGTAAAAATGCTAGTAAATATATCGATTCAAGTTGTGCACTATTAAGGTTGCTAACTTCAAATAGCTCTTTTAATGGTCCTACAGTCAGAACAAGAGTAAGAAGTCCTAAGCCTAAAAAGAATGCAATCCAACTGAATTTATTAGAGAATAGACCTATTTGGAATAAAGATTTATCTCCCCTACAGTTGAAACCGTGAAACAGTCTAGCTAGACATAGTGTAGCAAAGGCCATTGTGCTAGCTACAGCATCTCCACCACTTCTCAATCCTATATGATAAGCTATCAAAGTAAATATTGTTATTAAAATACCTTCAAAAACTATTTCACCTAAAAAGTCTTTTGAAACAATAGGAGCTTTACTGTTTCTTGGTTTTTGCTTTAATAAATCTCCTTTTGGACTTTCAACACCTATGGCAATAGCAGGTAAGCTGTCTGTAAGCAAGTTTATAAATAGTAAATGAACTGGTGCAAAAGGCATTGGTAGTGCTAATAATGAAGTATATAAAACTGAAAATATACCAGCAGTATTTCCTGAAAGTAGGAATTTGATAGAGTTTTTAATATTAGTATATACATTTCTACCATTAGCAACTGATTTAACTATTGTAGCAAAATTATCATCAGTTAAAATCATAGAAGCAGCATCCTTAGAAACTTCTGTACCAGTTATACCCATAGCAATTCCTATATCAGCTTGTTTAAGTGCAGGAGCATCATTTACACCGTCACCTGTCATAGCAACTATATTTCCTTTTTCTTGCCAAGCCTTTACTATTCTTATTTTATGCTCTGGTGAAACTCTTGCATAAACAGAAACTTTATCAACTTTTTCCTTTAGTTCTTCATCGCTTAATTTATCTAAATCAACACCATTAAGAGCTTCATCTCCAGGCTTTAATATACCTATTTGAGTAGCTATAGCAGAAGCTGTTATTTTATGGTCACCTGTTATCATTACAGGTTTGATACCAGCACCTATACAGTCGCTAACAGCTTTTGCAGACTCTTCTCTTGGTGGATCAATCATAGATATTAGACCAAGGAAAGTGTAATTATCTTCATCATTTAAAGACAGTACATAATTTTCTGGAATTTCTTTATAAGCAAAAGCTAAAACTCTAAGTCCGTTTTCAGAAAAGTTTTGATTCATTTCTTCTATGTTAGTTCTATCTTCATCGGTAAATTCTTTAATTCCATCAGAAGTTTCTATATATTTAATTCTTGGAAGTAGTACATCAAGAGCACCTTTTGTAAACATAATACATTTCCCATACATTTCATGAGATGTACTCATTAACTTTCTATCAGAGTCAAAAGGTATTTCAGAAAGTCTTGGATAAATATCTCTTAGCTCTAATTCATCTATTTGATAATTCTTACCTAAATCTACTAGTGCAGTTTCAGTAGGATCACCTATTTCAGTACCATTATCTATAATAGAATCATTACATAATATAGAACATCTCATTAATTTTTTCTGAAGATCATTGTTTAAATCGTAATCTTCAAAATCTATAACTTTATTATCTACAAAAGATTTCTTTACTTTCATTTTATTTTGAGTAAGAGTACCTGTCTTATCTGAACATATTACTGACACACATCCTAATCCTTCAACAGCTTTTAATTGCTTAATAATGGCATTTTCAGTAGCCATTTTTTGCGTACCTATAGCTAGTACTATAGTTACAATTGAACCTAAAGCTTCAGGTATAGCTGCAACAGCTAATGCAACTGCAAACATTAAAGAATCAAGAATAGGAATTTGTCTATACATACTTAATGCAAAAACTATAGCACATACTCCTAAAATACCTATAGCTAATTTTTTACTAAAATCATCTAAACTTACTTGAAGAGGAGTTTTCTTTTCTTGTGTACTTTCAAGTAATGTTGCAATTTTTCCAATTTCAGTACTCATACCTGTACCAGTTGCAACAACATAAGCTCTACCATAAGTAACTAAACTTCCTGAGAAAACCATGTTCTTTTGATCACCAAGAGCAAGTTCATCCTGATCTATAATTTCAGAAAATTTAATAACACTTTCAGATTCTCCAGTTAAAGAACTTTCATTAACTTGTAAAGAATAATTTTCTAGAATTCTACCATCAGCAGGAACAAAATCACCTGCTTCTAAAACTAAGATATCTCCAGGAACAACATCTTTAGAAGGAATTTCTATTTTAGTACTATTTCTAATTACTTTAGCATTTGGTGAAGAAAGAGCCTTTAAACTGTTTAATGATTGCTCAGCTTTTACATGTTGAACAGTTCCAAGTATGGCATTTAATATTATAACCGCAAAGATAACTATAGTACTTTCAAGATTACCTGAAAGGGCTGAAATAACCGCAGCAGCTAATAATATGATTACTAATAAATCCTTAAATTGTTCAATGAAAACTTGAAAAACACTTTTTTTGGTTCCTTCAGCTAATTCATTATAACCATATTTTTCTCTTTGAGATTTAACTTCAGAATCGTTTAGTCCATCTCTCCCCACATTAAATTTTTCTAATACTTTCTCTACTGACATTGAGAAATAATTTTTCATTTTTTATCTCCTTTCGTTTAATAAAATAAAAAAAGACTTTTAATATAATCTCCAACATAAGAAGATTATATTAAAAGTCTTGTAACCAAAATCAAATGGCATATAACACCAGATTAGGCCCCTAATCGAGATTGTTGATGTTATATTTTAAACTACTCCCTTTTAATATCAAATAAAATATTAAATTATTGCTTAAATGTATGATAGTACATATATGGATAATTGTCAATACAAATTATTAAAAATTGAAGTGAATAATTAAATAATATGGACTTAACATATAGAAAGAGGGCTAAAAAATAAAAGGGGGAGGAATGATTTTGAATAACAAGAAAGAAAAAAAGCTTATTAGGGATATTGGAGAATGGACATTATGCTTGTCGTTGGCATTTGTCATAGCTGTATTTATTAGATCAAATGCATTTGCTATAACATCGGTAGATGGATCATCAATGGAAAATACATTCTATGATAGAGAGAAAGTAGTTGATTATAAGCTAAGCTATTACTCAAAAAAGCCTCAAAGAGGTGATGTTGTCATTATAGATGTCTATAATGACAGTAAAGAAGGTATATTAGATAAAATGGTTAAGAATTCAAAAGAAATAGTTGATGTTCTTTCTGGAGTAAAAGATGAGAGATACTACATAAAGCGTGTAATAGGGATACCAGGGGATGAAGTAGATATAAAAGATGGATATGTGTATATAAATGGTGAAAAACAGGAGGAGAAGTATGTAAAAGGAAAAACATATGATAACGATGTTTCACTGCCGACTGTTGTACCAGAAAATACAGTTTTTGTACTAGGAGATAATAGAGAAGTAAGCTTAGACAGTAGGAAAATTGGCTTTATAAACTATAATCAAATAGAAGGAAAAGTAATATATAAAATATGGCCTTTAAATAAAATAGGAAGTGCTAATACAGATAATTAGTATCAGATTTACATAAAGTTAAATAAAAAAGCTTTTGGTCTATTAAAAATTTTAACAGGCTAAAAGCTTTTTTTATTCACTAATAGATATCATAAAACCCAATATTTAAATCTTATTATCATATAAAGGATTAGAATTAAATTTAATTGTCAATAATGATAGTTAAATAAATTTAATATTGGAGTGATTGATGTGAGAATACCAGAGCACATTGGAATAATCCCAGATGGAAATAGAAGATGGGCAGAGTCAAAAGGCCTTACTAAAGATAGAGGATATGACTTGGGATTAGATCCAGGGCTAAACTTATTCAAGCTTTGCAGAGATGCTGGAGTAAAAGAAATAACGTATTATGGATTCACCACTGATAATACCAAGAGACCTTCAGTACAAAGGCTTGCATTTACACAGGCATGTATAAACGCTGTAAAAATGCTTTCAAAAGAAGATGCAGAGCTTTTAGTAGTTGGAAATACTGATACGCCTATGTTCCCAGAGGAACTACGTCCATATACTACTAGACGAAAGTTTGGAAAGGGAGGTATGAGAGTAAATTTTTTAGTAAACTATGGTTGGTCTTGGGATTTAAATAGCTTAAAGCTTGCAGATCAATCTAGAAAAAATATAGATAACCATATAAATTCATACGATGTATCAAGAATAGATTTAATAATAAGATGGGGAGGAAGAAGACGATTAAGTGGTTTTCTACCAGTTCAATCAGTATATGCAGACTTCTATGTAGTAGATGAATACTGGCCAGATTTTAAAGACGAGCATTTTCATAATGCTCTATGTTGGTATCAAGAACAAGATATAACACTTGGAGGCTAAGAAAAAGCTCTAAGGATCTAAAAGTGGTGATCTTTAGAGTTTTTTACTTTGAATAATAAGTTTAGGACATGTAAATAATAAAATTATATTATTAATTATCGGAGGGGATATTATGAGTAGTGTAAGCTTTCCAAAGAATTTTCCACCACAATATCAAACTAAACAGCCAGGAATAGAAAGTATGATGAATCCAAAACCAATATTTAAGGATGACTCATATAATCAATTAAAAGAAAAGTTAAAAGGTAAAGTAGCTATAATAACAGGTGGAGATAGTGGTATAGGTAGAGCAGTTTCATGTGCCTTTAGCGAACAGGGAGCTATTGTAAATATAATATACTATGATGAAAAAGAAGATGCTGAAGAAACTAAAAGAATTATAGAGTCAGGTGGAGGACAATGTAATTTGTTTGAAGGCGACGTATCAAAGGAGGAATTTTGTTCATCAGTTATAAATAGTATTATAGAAAAGTATAATAATATAGACATATTAGTAAATAATGCTGCTGTACAATACTCTCAACAAAATTTAACTGATATTAGTTTAAATCAGTTTAAGAAAACTTTTGAGATAAATATGTATGGTACTTTTAATATGTCAAAAGCGAGCTTGCCTTACATGAAAGAAGGTGCCTCTATCATAAACACTACATCTATAACAGCATATCAAGGTCATGAAACTTTAATAGATTATTCAGCAACAAAAGGAGCAATTACATCATTCACACGTTCACTAGCAATAAATTTAGCTGCACAAGGAATAAGAGTAAACGCAGTAGCCCCAGGACCAATATGGACACCTTTAATTCCAGCATCGTTTGATGAAGTAAAAGTAAGTCAGCATGGTATTAATACTCCTATGGGAAGAGCTGGCCAACCAGTTGAATTAGCAGGATCCTATGTATTTTTAGCATCTAATGATGCATCATATATAACTGGTCAGACAATACATGTGAATGGCGGAGAAATAGTTAACGGATAGTACATCTAATTTACTTTAGGTGTACTTTTGTATATACTCTTCTTATACTATATTAATATAGAAAGAAGGAAATATAATGATAACTGATGTATCCATTGAAAGACATATATTACATATCTTAGATAATTCTATAGGCATGCCTATAATATCAGAAGAAGAACATCCTTTTAACGATGATATATACGAATTTATAAAGAATCATATAGAAAAAGTTTTTAAAGATATCAACATCAAAAAAGCATTCTTTGAAGACGGTGAGAATATAGTAAGGGACTTGTGTGGTAGTATTTCACAAGATAATAGCAATTTCTTAGAATGCACTAAAAGATTAGCAGAGATTATGTATGGAATAATGATAGAAAATGTAAGTATTCCATCTTGTGATCTTATTTGTTCATTATTTAATGGAGACGATAAGAGATACTTAGGGATGTTTATATTGAATTATAAAACATCATATATTCACTACGTAGAAGAGCTAGATAACAAAAAGGTTAATACTGTGATAAAACAAAGAACAACATTACCAAATATAAATCAAAGAATAGAAGAGTTTATAATTATAGATTTAGAAGATAATTCTATACTTTTAAAAGAAAAAAATAATGAAATAAATGGTGAAAAAGAATATTATTTATCTAAGTATTTTCTTAAATCAAAAGATTTACTATCAGATAAAGAAAAAGTTGATATTATAAATAAAACTTCTAAAATGATGGTGGAAGATTATTATGATGGTGACGTTAAAAAAATGGCAGAAATAAAAACGGCTATAGTTGAAAGTATAGAGGAGACAGACAGTATAGATATAGAGCATATTAAGAGTAAAGCATTTAATAATAATTTAGAACTTCAAGAAATGTATAGTGATGAACTACATAGTAGGGGACTAACTGAAAAAGCCATTGAATTAAACGAAAATGTAATTAAAAAAATACCAAGAACACAAAAGCTAGTAACAGACGATGGAATAGAGTTAAAAATACCAATATCTTATCTAACAAGTCAAGATAAGGTTGAGTTTATAAACAATACTGATGGAACGATTTCAATTTTACTTAAAATATTAGAGATATACAAGATAAGTAATAAATCCACAAAAAGGAATCTTATGTTTCTACCAGGTTTCATAAAGGTATTTCTCAAGTTTACCGAAGGTGTTTTCATTTGTATAATATATACATCAAAATTCATAGGCTTTCAGGGATTAACTAAGTAATGGGAACTGAAGGCATTAGAATTACATTAGCTCTATTAACTTTAATCTCATGGTGAATTATTGGAAGTGTGATGTCTATAAATAATTTTAAAAAGAATGATATTTGATCAAATATATAATGAATTTTATTAATAGTGTCTTTAGGAAATAAAGTAGTTATGATTGACAAATATACGTGACTATGCTACAATACCGTTAAATAACGGAGAGGAGAGTTGCAAAATGGGTATAGCTTCAAGAATGCGTAATTTAGTTGTTAAATAAATACAACTAAATAAACTTAATATAAGGTAATTTGCCTAAAACATAGGCCTTGTTGTGATGCTTTATATTAGTGGATTCTTGTAATGAAAACCCATGCAGCTAATCATATTTTTATATTTAAACTTGTTATATCCGCAAAATAGGATATCTCTATGATCTTTTATAGCCCCTATGGAATAATAAATTACCAAGGGGTGAATTTATTATTTGATATAGAATTTGAATACAAAAGAATATTATTTAATTTAGAAAAGCTATAGATGGATAAGTTATTCATTTATAGCTTTTTTTATTTTTGTTGCTATGGACTATTCAATATATACATGAATCCACATCAAATACTATGAAGGAGTGGATTTAATGTTTAATAAAGATAATCAGACTAAATTGAAGAACTCACAAAATTTTCTGCACAGCGAAAAGTTGGTATCTGAGTTAATAGCAGAAAGTAATATATGTGAAGATGATATTGTCATAGAGATTGGAGGGGGTAAAGGTATTATTACTAAACAATTAGTAAAAAGGTGCAAGAAATTATATGTTATAGAATATGATTTCCAGCTATACAAGGCACTTAAGGATAAATTATCCAACGTAAAAAATATTGAACTAATCTATGGAGACTTTCTAGAATTTAAGTTGCAAATGGAAAGTAAATATAAGGTTTTTTCCAGTATTCCATATAATATTACTGCGGCTATTTTATCAAAATTAACATCTTCTTGTAATCCTCCTGAAGATATGTATATTATTCTTCAAAAAGAAGCAGCCTTGAAATACGCTGGTAAGCCTTTTAATAGGGAAAGTATGCGCTCTTTACTTCTTAAACCATATTTTGATTTTGATATTGTTAGAAATCTTAAAAGAAATGATTTTAATCCAGTTCCTGGTGTTGACAGTGTACTTTTACACGTTAAAAAAAGAAAAAATATATTAGTAAGACAAGATAAAGAGAATTTATATTCTGATTTTATTGCATATATCTTTGATAACACAGGGAAAGATATGAAAACTAGATGTAAAAACATTTTTTCTTATAAACAGATTAAACGTTTATCCAGAGATATTGGCTTTGGAATGACAGATAGCCCAACTTGCCTAAGTTATGAACAATGGTTAAAGGTATTTCAATATTTTGCAATAGGTGTATCGGATGAAAAGAAAAATGTAGTTAATAATGCATATTCGAAACTTTTGGAAAAACAAAAGAAAATAGATAAGATTCATCGCAGTAATAGATAAAGTATTAATCTAATAAATATCCACCAGCTTAGACTACAGATATTTGCTGATAGATTATAATAATCTATGTATATAGTAGGTAATAAATATTGGATAAGATAAAATATATGTGGGTGATGTAATAAAAAATTAATTATCTAAAAAGAGTTTCTTGTTGTGCTCACAAGTCTAGTAAAAATGACATTCGATGATAGAGAATTTTATAAGATTATCTCTAAGCTGTCTCTATCAATGTTTTTGTAAAATTTAATAAATTCATCTTTGAACATGGTGGTGGCATAGACTCTATTTGCTTTTCTTGTTATATGGATAATGGCGTATATAGTGGATATTATATAACAGAAGGTATTCTTTATAAAAGTAAGATATCTCTAGTGACTTCAGTACTAGAAAATGCTACTCAAATAGATATAGGGTGGATATATTTATTAAAAAATGAAAGCTTTTTAACATATAGGATATAAATGAGATAAGAACTGTTGTTATATTATAAAAACTCTGAAGATAAGAGATATTTTCAAAGCTCTATTACTTATCATCATATTTTAATGAAAAGAGTTATCTTAACCTAGATATGGTATTAAATTTCTTATATAGTGTAATAGTGTTATGTTATAAATGATATCATATTATAAGTAATTATTATAAAATTATAGGGAGAATAATATGAAAAGGGTATAAAAAATATTATTTATCTAAGCATTTTCTTAAATCAAAAGATTTATTATCAGACAAAGAGAAGATTGATATTATAAATAAAATTTATAAGGTAATGGAATAGAGTTGAAGATACCAATATCTTATTTAACAAGTCAAGATAAATAATAAATCCACAAAAAGGAGTATTTGCATATGAGTTACTATATAGGTATAGATGGTGGTGGCACTAGTACTATATTTTGTTTAGCGGACTGTAATGGAAATGTGATAGATATTATAAAACTAAAGTCTACAAACTATCATGTAATGGGTATAGAAGAGACTAAGGAAACTATAAAGAATGCTATAGATTTTTTTACTGAGAAAAAGAGTATAAGCTTAAATGAAATTAAAAGTATATGTTTCGGGGGATCTGGTGTTGATAGTGAAAAATGCAAAGAAACTATAATAAATATATTTAGAGATATAGGATACAGAAATGAATTGCAGGTATATAACGACAGTGTAATAGCTTTAGTAGGTGCTAATGATGGTTATAATGGTGGAATTATAATTAGCGGGACAGGATCAGTTGGTTTAGTAATAGATAAGAAAAACAGATTAAACAAGGTTGGAGGATGGGGACATATACTAGACGATGGTGGTAGTGGATACTTTATCGGAAGAGAGGCTCTCTCAAAAATAATGAAAAACTATGATGGTAGAGAGTGTAAAACTTTATTGTGGGATAAAATTAGAGAAAAGCTAAAGATAAATAATCAAGAAGAAATAATAAATTTTGTATATAAAGATAAGCTTCCTAAAAAAGATATTGCGGGACTTGCACCTATAGTTATTGAACTCTATAATAAAGATAAAGTAGCAAAAGACATAGTAAATAGTGCGGTAGATAGTTTAACAATTATGGTAGAAACTCTAATTGAGAAAGCTCAGGGAGCAGATATTAGTATAGGATTATATGGAAGTATACTTACCAAGAGTAATATAATTAGAGATAAGCTAATTGAAAGAGTTAACTCCAAGCATCCTAAAGTAAATATTCACTTACCATACAAAGAAGCATATATAGGTGCTGTAGATATAGCAACGAGAAGAGTAAAGATTCAAAATTAAAACTTATTAAATTACTATTTAAACATAATTTAAAAAGATATAGGAATGTCCTATATCTTTTTAATATTAAGATTAAAATCATAATGTTTATAAGTATTAGAATAGATACATAACATGTGAAGCTTTTTATAATCATGAAATTAGTGTACAATAAAAAGATAGTATGGTTGAAAACTTGGTTTGTTTAAGTATGATATTTACTGAGATTATTAATAGGATTATGGAAAAAAGATAAAAGAAATTAATATAAGTTAAGCATAGATATATAATATACATAGGAGTGATAAATTTGATAAGACATATAGTAATGTGGAAAGTAAAAGAGAAAGCACTTGGTAGATCTAAAGAAGAAAATATAGAAGAAATAAAAGTTATGTTAGAAAATCTAAAAAATGAAATTCCAGAATTAAAAGAAATAGAAGTAGGAATAGATATTCCTAGCCTAACAGGTTCACATGATATAGTATTATATACTGTATTTGAGGATGAAAAAGGATTAGATATATATCAAAAGCATCCTAAGCACGTTGAAGTAGCACAATTTATAAGACAAGTTGTAACTGACAGAGCGTGTGTAGACTATAATATATAGGATTAGAGTTAAATTGAAAGGAATGTTAAAATGAGTAAAACATTAGTGTTGGCGGAAAAACCTTCAGTAGGAAGAGATATAGCAAAAGTTTTAAATTGTACTAAAAGTAGAAATGGATATATAGAAGGTGAGAAATATATAGTTACTTGGGCATTGGGACATTTAGTAACACTAGCAGATCCAGAAGTTTATGACTCTAAATATACATCATGGAGAATGGAAGACTTACCTATGCTACCGAAGAACTTAAAGCTTGTTGTTATTAAAAAGACTGGAAAGCAGTTTAATACTGTTAAAGATCAGATGAAGCGAAATGACGTAAAAGATATAGTTATAGCTACAGATGCAGGTAGAGAAGGTGAACTAGTTGCTAGATGGATTATTGAAAAGGCAAATATAAAGAAGTCAATAAAGAGACTGTGGATATCTTCAGTTACAGACAAAGCTATTAAAGAAGGATTTAACAAACTAAGAAATGGTAAAGAATATGAAAATCTATATGCTTCAGCAGTTGCAAGAGCAGAGGCCGATTGGGTAGTTGGGATTAATGCTACTAGAGCATTGACATGCAAGTATAATGCACAATTATCATGCGGTAGAGTTCAAACACCAACAGTTGCTATAATAGCTAGAAGAGAAGAAGAAATTCAAAACTTTAAGCCTAAAGCTTATTATGGAATCACTGCAACATCGAGTAAAGTAAAACTTACATGGCAAGATTCACAAACTAAAAATACTAGAAACTTTAACAAAGAAAAAATTGATAACATAATTAATTCCATAAAAAGCAAAAGTGGAAAAGTAATAGATATAGAGAAATCTTTCAAAAAGAGCTTTTCACCAGGTCTTTATGACTTGACAGAACTTCAGAGAGATGCAAATAAAATTTTTGGATACTCTGCAAAAGAAACATTATCTATCATGCAAAGGCTATATGAAAGTCATAAAATTCTAACATATCCTAGAACAGATTCAAGATATATAAGTACAGATATAGTAGATACTTTAAAGGATAGGGTAAAAGCTTGTAGTGTAGGACATTACTCTAAATTAGCTTCTAAAGTTTTACGTGGCGCAATAAAAGCCAGCAAGTCTTTTGTAGACAATAGTAAAGTTTCAGACCACCATGCCATTATACCTACAGAACAAACTGTATTTTTAGACTCTTTAAATGATAAAGAAAGAAAAATATATGATTTAGTAGTTAAAAGATTTTTAGCTGTTTTATATCCACCATTTGAATATGAGCAAACAACTATAAAAGTTAAAATTGATAATGAAATTTTTATAGCTAAGGGCAAAGTAGTCATTTCTCAAGGGTGGAAAGAAATATATCAAAATAATTTTGATGAAGATGATACAAATGATGAAATAAAGGAACAGGTACTTCCTAACATAAGCAAGGGAGATGCACTAGCAATTGATAATATATCTAGAGTAAGTGGAGAAACAAAGCCACCATCAAGATTTAATGAGGGAACACTACTGTCTGCAATGGAAAATCCGGCAAAGTATATGAGCAATGAAAGTAAAGACCTAATAAAAACTATTGGAGAAACAGGTGGAATCGGAACAGTAGCTACAAGAGCAGATATTATAGAGAAGCTATTTAATAACTTTTTAATTGAAAAAAGAGGAAAAGAAATTATTATTACATCTAAAGGAAAGCAACTTCTTGAATTAGTTCCTGAAGAATTAAGATCACCAGCATTAACTGCTGAATGGGAACAAAAATTAAGTTCTATAGCTAAGGGGAATCTTAATAAAGATGTATTTATTGATGAAATGAAAAATTATGCAAAAGAAATTGTTAGCGAAATAAAAAACAGTAACGATACGTATCGACACGATAATCTTACTAGAAGTAAGTGCCCTGAGTGTGGAAAATATATGTTAGAGGTTAATGGGAAAAGAGGTAAAATGCTTATTTGTCAGGATAAAGAATGTGGACATAGAAAAGGAGTTAGTAAGATAACTAATGCGAGATGTCCTAATTGCCATAAAAAATTAGAACTACGTGGTGAAGGTGAAGGACAAATATTTGTATGTAAATGTGGGCATAGAGAAAAACTTAGTACATTTAATGAAAGAAAGAAAAAGTCAAATAATAAAGTTTCAAAGAAAGAAGTATCTAAATATCTTAGAGATCAAAAGAAAGAACAAAATGAACCAATAAACTCTGCTTTAGCAGATGCCTTAGCAAAACTAAAGTTTTAATTAATAAGTAGGAGAGAATACAAAAGTGAGTAATAATATGAGCAAAGCACTATTTATAACAGAGAAACCTAGTGTTGCAATGGAATTTGCAAAAGCATTAAATATTAAAGGAATAAGAAAAGGTGGATATATTGAGTCTGATAAAGCTATTATAACGTGGTGTGTAGGACACTTAGTAAATATGAGTTATCCTGAAAAATATCATGAGAGTTATAAAAAATGGAACTTAAAAGACTTACCTTTTTTACCAGAAGAATATAAATATGAAATAATAGAAAATGTAAGAAACCAGTTCAATGTTATAAAAGAACAAGTAACGAAAGATGATATATCTACTATATATGTATGCACGGACTCTGGGAGAGAAGGAGAATATATATATAGATTAGTAGATGATATGATTGGAGTAAAGAATAAAACAAAGAAAAGGGTATGGATTGATTCACAAACGGAAGATGAGATTAGAAGAGGAGTGAAAGAAGCTAAGCCTCTGTCTGAGTACGATAGGCTATCTGACTCAGCGTATTTAAGAGCTAAAGAAGACTATTTAATAGGTATAAACTTTTCAAGATTGTTAACTTTAATTTATGGTAGAACAATCAGTAACTATTTGGGTAATGACTATACTGTGATTGCAGTTGGTAGAGTCATGAGTTGTGTACTTGGAATGATAGTTCAAAGAGAAAGGGAAATCAGAGAGTTTATAAAAACTCCTTATTATAGAATATTATCTTCATTTAAATTTGAAGATTCACTAGACTATGATGGGGAGTGGAAGGCTGTAGAAGGTTCAAACTATTATTTGTCTAAATTACTTTTTAAAGATATAGGATTTAAAAGAAAAGAAGATGCCGAGAAGTTTATAGAAGAACTTAAAAAAGGTAATGATGAAGGTATAGCAATAATAAAAGACATAGAGAAGAAAAAAGAAAAGAAAAATCCTCCACTTCTATATAATTTAGCGGAACTTCAAAATGAATGTTCAAAGAAGTTTAAAATAAGTCCAGATGAAACTTTAAAAGTTGCACAAACATTATATGAAAAGAAAATGCTAACATATCCAAGAACTGATGCAAGGGTACTATCAAAAGCAGTTGCAAAAGAAATTAATAAAAATATAAAAGGTCTTTTAAATATTGATAATGCTTGTAACTTAGACAGAAAAAATCAAGATATTAAAAGATTCGTTGAAAATATACTATTGAAGGAATTATTTAAAGGACTAGAGAAGACAAAGTATGTAAATGACAAAGCAATAACAGATCACTATGCAATAATACCTACAGGTCAAGGTCTAGAAAATTTTAATAAATTAAAGGCTAATGAGAAAGAAATATTTCTACTAATAGTAAGAAGGTTTCTTTCTATATTTTATCCTCCAGCAATCTTTAATAAATTATCTATTACTACTGAAATAAAGGCAGAAAGCTTCTTTACATCTTCTAAGGTATGTATTGAAAAGGGATACTTAGAAATACTGAATCATGATAAAGAAGAACAAAGCTCAAAGATCGAAAATATAGAAACTCTTAAAAAGCTTAAAAAGGGGCAAAAAGTAAAAATAAATGATATCCAAATAAAAGAATCTGAAACCACTCCTCCTAAAAGATACAATTCAGGATCCATGATTTTAGCTATGGAAAATGCAGGTAGATTAATAGAAGATGAAGAGTTACGTGAACAAATTAAAGCTAATGGAATAGGAACTAGTGCTACAAGGGCAGAGATATTAAATAAGCTACAAAAAATTAAATATACTAATCTAAATAAAAAAACACAAATAGTATCTCCAACATCTATGGGAGAAATGATTTATGATGTAATAAATCACTCAATTCCATCACTACTTAAACCAGAGTTAACTGCAAGCTGGGAGAAAGGCTTAACTATGGTTTCTAATGGGAAAATAGATGATAATGAATACATGAAAAAGCTTGAAGCATATATAAGAAAAAATACACAAAAAGTATTGGGATTAAACAATAATATTAACTTACTAAATCTATTTTCTAAAATACCTAACAATGAATCAAAAACAAACAATTCTAAGAAAAAGAAAAAGTCACAAATAAAAAATTCCTTAGGAGTTTGTACTAATTGTAAAACAGGAGAAGTTCTAGAGAACACTAAAGCTTTTTATTGTACTAATTGGAGAGAAGGATGTAAATTTACAATTTGGAAAAATAGTTTGGAAAAGTATGGAATAGAAGTTACAAGTGAAATGATTAAGGAATTACTTAAAAATAATGAAATAAAGAGTATAGATATTAATTTAAAAAATAGTGAAGAAAAGGCAAGAAAAACTATGTATTTAAAAATGAACATCAATGGATTTATCGAAGTAAAAAACTAAATATTTATAATAGTAAAAGCATCCATCTAATTTATAGAATATAGAATGGATGCTTTTTATAAAGGATAATTAATATCCATAGAGAATAAACAAATAAATACAGTTTTGTATATACTATATAAAATCACGTATTATTATAAAGGAAGAACTTATATGATAGAGCTTATTCTAGAAGTAATATGGGAACTTTTTTCTTACCAGGCTAAGCCTAAAGATAGAATTATAGTTATTGTAGTATCTGGATTAATACTTATGGTGATTTTTTTTACTATGATTTACTTTGCTAAAAAAATATAATAAAAAATATAAGATTATACTTAAATAATATAAAAGAATTTAACAATTTGTAATATAGTAAAAGTTTAATTTGTTTGGAAGGGCAAATGAATGAAGAAGAAAAGAAATGTTAATACAGAAGGCTTGAGAGTTTGCTGAAAAGAAAAATTAATTATTCAATTAGTTGAAGCTGAAGAATTGAAAGATGAAAATAGAAGTATAAAGTAGAGTTACAATTGTAAAATAACGTGAAGCAATGTAGGAGGTGATTACGGTGGGGAATAATAAAGTAGATAGAGGTTTTGAACCTATATATTGGAGATTAACCTATAGACGTAAGTTTATTAGAACATTGTGGTTGACTCCAATTAATATTGTTGTATTACTATTAGTATGGAATTCAGATAATAGCACTTCAGTTAAGACTATAACTACAATAATTCTTATTCTACTTAATTTAACACAATTGATATATAATTATATGAAGTGGAAAAAGGTAATAAACGATGATAACAAAAACGATTAATTGAGAACAGAGTTATTTAATTCGTATCATTTTTTTATGAATTATTAACAAAATTATTAACGTAACTCGTTATGCTAGTTGATTTTTTATATTGAGATTATTTGTTTTAAATTACTAAGTTATTTATATGTTTAAATATTAATATGATATTTCCAATACTCTTAGGATTTAACTAGCACAACAGGTTAATGTAGTATACATATAAAATAGTATAAAAAGAAAGGAGGTGTACTTTAGTGAGAATTTGTACTTATAATATACTCCCTCACTAAAGATAAGAAATGAAAATACTTATAGATGCTGATGGATGTCCTGTTGTTAAGATAGCTATAGAAGTAGCTAAAGAATATCGAGTAGAAGTACTAGTAGTTAAGAATTATTCACATGAAATAGAAGATACATACGCTACTATAATCACAGTAGATAATTCAAGTGATAGTGCTGATTACTATATTGTAAATAAAGCTGGTAAAGGTGATATAGTAGTAACTCAAGATTATGGACTTTGTGGAATGGCTCTTGCTAAAGGAGCTATTTGTATAAATCAAAATGGTCTTATAATATCTGATAAAAATATAGAAGAATTGTTAAGTCGTAGACATATTAATAGAGAGATAAGAAGAAAAGAAGGAAAATATACTAAATTTAAAAAACGAAGTAATGATGACAATGTGAAATTTAGGAATAAATTTAGAGCCTTAGTGGAGGAATTACATTGAGATTATTAAATAATGATAGATATTTAAGACAAATAGAACTCTGCAGAGACAAGATATCTTCATTTTCAGACTATCCTTTTTCTCTAGATTCAGTTAAAAATTTATTTAATATCGAATTGCATCCTAAGGTAACGTTTATAATAGGAGAAAATGGCACTGGTAAATCAACTATATTAGAGGCAATAGCTGTATCTTATGGATTTAATCCAGAAGGAGGAACTAAAAATTTTAACTTTTCAACTAAGGAAACACACTCAGATCTACATGAATACATAAGGCTAATTAAAGGAATAAGAAAGCCAAAAGGTGGATTTTTCCTTAGAGCTGAAAGTTTTTACAATCTTGCTACAAATGTAGACAACATAGGTGCTATTAGTTCATATGGAGGAAAATCATTACATAATCAATCACATGGAGAATCTTTCTTTTCAGTTTTTATTAATAGATTTATAGGAAATGGACTATACATTTTAGATGAGCCTGAGGCTGCTTTATCACCATCAAGACAAATGGCTATGCTTTCTAGAATTAATCATTTAGTTAAGGAAAACTCTCAATTTATAATAGCAACACACTCACCAATACTAATGGCATATCCAGATTCTATAATATATGAGTTAAATGAATATGGATTTAATAAAATAAAGTACGAGGATACTGAACACTACCAGATAACTAAAGCATTTTTAAATAATACAGAAAATATGCTAAACATTCTTTTGAATGATGAAGATAACTATTAATACTTGATTTTGTAATGGTGATATAAAAATACATGCAAATATTTAGGGCTAAGTTTAAAAAGTATTAAAGCGTATCAGATAAGTTATATGTATATAGAAATATAAAAAATTTACTGCTAAGAAGTTTTTTAGGACAATCATTATTAATACTTATCATAATAGAAAAATTGAAGAATGCCAAGTTAGTAATAGAAAATGTTCATTATATTTAATTGATAAACCTTTAAGTAAGGATTAAAAATAGTACATAAAATAAAAATACACTATAGATTGCCATCTGTTTTATTGTGATGATTATTTTTAAGTATTGATAAATTTTATATATCTATATGTTTATATTGATATTATCAAATTGACTTTTATATATACGTTAGATAAAATACTCTAAAAGTGACGAAAATGAGTTACTAAAATACTTTATTACAAACGGAGGATATAATGAAAAAAAGAACTAGCTTAAAAATATTGACAATCATGACTTTAGTTAGCTTAGCACTTATGGGTTGTACATCAAAAACAGAGAAGTCGGGAGAATCAGGTAAAAAAGCTAAAGAATCGAATGTTGAATATGATACAAAGTTAAATATTGCTGTTACAGCACAGCCACCTACAATCGATGCTCCTATGACTGTATCTCAAGTTGCTTTAGACATTGCTCAAAATATGTTTGAGACACTTTATACTTTAGATAAAGATTATAAGCCAACCCCAATGCTTGCAAAGTCAGTCGATATATCTGAGGATAATAAAACCTATACATTTACATTAAGAGAAGGGGTAAAGTTCCACAATGGAAAAGAGATGACATCTGAAGACGTAGAAGCATCTATGAATAGATGGCTTGAGAAATCATCGAGAGCAAAATCACTTATTCCAAATGCAAAATTTGTTAAGAGTGATAAGTATGTAGTAACTCTTAACCTTGAAACCCCAGCAACAGAAGTACTGACAATAATGTCTTCACAGGCAAATTTTCCTGCTATACTTCCTAAAGAAGTTATTGAAAATGCACCAACTGAAGGTATTAACGAATATATTGGAACAGGTCCTTTTAAATTTAAAGAATGGAAACAGGATCAATATATTCACTTAGTAAAAAATGAAGACTATCAAGCACTAGATACTGCGGCAAGTGGGAATGCTGGGAAAAAAGAGGTTTTTATAAACGATTTATACTATCACTTTGTTCCAGACTCAGCTACTAGAATAGCTGGATTAGTATCTGGAGAGTATGATATTGTTGATGATATACCTGCTGAAAGTTATCAAGAAGTTAAATCACAACAAGGAATTAATCTTCATACAGATGCGGGTGGAACTTTAACATTATTCTATAATGTTACTGAAGGAATTCTTGCAAATCAAAAAATGAGACAAGCAATTGAAATAGGATTAAATATGGAAGACATAATGCTTGCAAGTTATATAGAGTCAGATCTTTTTGAACTTGCACCAGGTTATATGAATCCATCACAAAAGCAATGGTATAGTGAAGCTGGTAAGAATGTATATAATAAAAAAGATGTAGAGAAAGCTAAAAAACTTCTTAAAGAATCAGGGTACAATGGAGAGAAAGTAAGACTTCTTACGACCAAAGATTATGCTTCAATGTATTCAGCAACTTTAGTTGTACAAGATCAATTAACAAAACTTGGAATGAACGTAGAGGTTGAGGAATATGATTTTCCGACGTTTATGGAAAAGAAACAAGATTTTAAAAATTGGGATATATTCATAACAAGTAATTCATATCAACTACTTCCACAACAATTACTTGTAGTCAATAAGGAATGGGCTGGAGCTAACGATCCAATGATTCAAGAGCAGTTGTCAAAAATACGTTCAGCTAAAACAGAAGACGAAGCTAAAAAAGAGTGGGATAAATTACAAGAGTTTCTTTATACTTATCTATCTTCGTCAGCAATAGGACAGTACAAAAGTATAACTGCATCATCTGATAAGCTGGAAGGCTTTGAGGTTTTTTGAATCTTCTATTCCTTGGAACACTAAGGTTAAAAAATAGATAAAGAAATCCTTCGTTACCTAAATGGGAATGAAGGATTTACTTTTTGAAATAAAGAAATAGGAGGAATATTTATGGGGAAGTATATTGTCAAAAGAATACTATCATTAATTCCAGTATTAATTATTGTATCTTTAATAGTATTTTCAATAATGCACCTTACTCCAGGAGATCCAGCTGTGGTCATTCTAGGAATGGAGGCAACACCTGATGAAATAGCAAAATTAAATGAAGAACTAGGATTGAACTTACCAATTTATGAGCAGTATTTGAACTGGACTAAAGGTGTCTTAACTGGAGATTTTGGATATTCAATATTCATGAAAGAGCCTGTTCTTAACTCAATTTTAGAACACATGTCACCTACTATTTCATTATCTATATTTGCGGAAATAATAGCTTTGCTTATTGCAATTCCTGTCGGAATATTTTCAGCATATAACAAAGGTACAATAATTGATAGAACACTAATGTCTGCTTCTCTTTTAGGACTAGCGCTGCCAAGCTTTCTACTAGGATTGTTATTAATGATAGTTTTTGGTGTGAGTCTAAAGATTTTGCCTATTGCTGGATATAAGCCAATAAATCAAGGAATAATTGAACACTTAAGATATCTAATTTTACCAGCAATATCTTTAGGTACTATTCAAGCAGCTTTAATTTCAAGGATGATAAGATCTTCTATGGTAGACGTTATGAATACAAACTATATTAAAACGGCAAGAGCAAAAGGTGTTAAAGAATTTTGTATTGTAATGAAACACTCTATGAGAAATGCAATGATGCCTATACTGACAGTAATTGGTCAATCATTTGGGTCTTTAGTTACTGGAGCTGTTGTAGTAGAAACTGTTTTTAATATACCTGGAATAGGCCAATTAATTATAAATTCAATAAAAAGAAGAGACTTTGTTACTATACAAGGAGTTGTTTTGTTTGTAACACTTATATATATATTAGTAAATCT
This sequence comes from Gottschalkia acidurici 9a, assembly GCF_000299355.1. Taxonomy (NCBI): domain Bacteria; kingdom Bacillati; phylum Bacillota; class Tissierellia; order Tissierellales; family Gottschalkiaceae; genus Gottschalkia; species Gottschalkia acidurici. Next base: position 1,230,238 of record NC_018664.1, read on the forward strand.
AGTTGTGGATCTTCTTTATGGAACTGCGGACCCTAGAGTTAGATTAGAAAAGGTTAAGGAGTAGCTATGGAAAAAAATCTAAATGAAGTGAAAAAAGAAAGAGAAGATTTAATTGCTAAACAAAGGAAAACCACTATGAAACGCTTTTTTATAACAAAACTATGATATTGGGACTAACTTTTCTTATAGCATTAAGCTTATTAATAGTTGTAGGATCTTATATACTTAAGTTTGACCCTTACAATATGTCTGTTACAGAAAGACTTAAACCACCAAGCTCAATACATTTTTTTGGAACAGATGAATTTGGAAGAGATTTGTTTACAAGAATTATATATGGTGGAAGAATATCTATGAGTGTTGGACTCTCAGTTACTTTAATATCATCATGTATAGGGCTTATAATTGGTCTTTATGCAAGTTACTATAGAAGACTAGATAATATTTTTATGAGAATTTGTGATGGAATGATGGCTATTCCAGGGATATTGTTAGCCATTGCTTTAATGTCAGCATTTGGATCATCAGTAGTAAATGTAATTATAGCCTTATCTATAGTTTATACGCCAAGTACTGCAAGGATTGTTAGGTCTCAAGCTTTAGTTATAAAGGAGCAAACTTATATTGAAGCAATAAGATCTCAAGGAGCAGGAACGTTTAGAATAATTTGGGGGCATATTGCTCCAAATGTACTATCTCCACTTATTGTACAAGCAACTTATATTTTTGCAGAAAGTATAATGTCTGAAGCCGCACTGAGCTTTCTAGGAGCAGGAGTACCAGCTCCAGAACCAAGTTGGGGGAATATAGTTCAATCAGGTAAAATTGCAATAACAAAAGCTTGGTGGCTAGTAGTAATGCCTAGTGTATTTATTGTGCTATCAGTATTATCATTAAATCTTGTAGGTGATGGTTTTCGTGACTTTATAGATCCAAGCGTAGTATTCACAAGAAAGAAATTGAGTCGGAAGCTTAAAGATAAAAAGGAGAGTAATTAAATATGGAAAATAAAAATTTTCTATTAGAAGTAAAGTTCCTAAAAACAATCTTTGAAACAGAAAGAGGACAAGTTACGGCTGTAGATGGAGTTTCTTTTAATATTAGACCGGGAGAGATAATAGGTATAGTTGGTGAATCGGGATGCGGAAAAAGTGTGACCGTTCAATCTATAATGAGGCTTTTTGACGAAAAGAATATTGTAACTTATGATGGTGAAATCTTATATAAAAGCAAGGACATTTTAAAAATGAAATACAAAGATATGCAGAAAGTTAGAGGAAATGAGATATCAATGATTTTTCAAGATCCTATTAGCTCGCTCAATCCGGTGTTTTCTATTGGAAATCAGCTAACAGAAGCAATTATTTTGCATCAAAATATATCAAAGAAAGAAGCTTGGAACAAAGGTATTGAAATGCTTAAACTAACTGGTATACCATCACCAGAAGTAAGGATGAAAGAATATCCACATCAACTATCTGGTGGAATGCAACAAAGAATAATGATAGCAATGGCTTTAAGTTGTAATCCCAGCCTACTTATTGCAGACGAGCCAACCACAGCTTTAGATGTAACAATACAATCTCAGATTTTAAACCTTATACTAGATATTAATAAAAGGCTTGGTATGGCAGTGATTTTTATAACTCATGACCTTGGAGTGGTTAGTCAAATTTGCGATAGAATAATGGTTATGTATTTAGGTAAAATTGTAGAAGAATCTGATAATAAAGATCTATTTAAAAGACCTCTTCATCCATATACAAAGGGACTTTTGAATGCTATACCTTCAATTGATGGTAAAAGAGGAGAAGTATTAAGTACTATCAAAGGTAGTGTTCCTTCACTATTTGACAGGCCAAAAGGATGTATATTTGTAAACAGATGTGAATTTGCAGATAAAAAATGTCACGATGAAGCACCAGAAATTGTAGAAGATAATGAAAGTCATTTTGTAAGATGTTTTTACTATAATGAAATTGAAACAAAAGCAGGTGAAAATAGTGGAAAAAAATAAAAAGATATTATTAAGCGTAAAGAATTTAGAAAAACATTTCTTATCAAATGAAAGTAATATTTTAGGTTTACTTTCAAAAAAGAATAAGGTTTCAGCGGTAAATGGCGTATCACTAGATCTTTACGAAAATGAAACTTATGGATTGGTTGGAGAATCTGGGTGTGGAAAAAGCACTCTTGCAAGAATTATAGTTAACTTAATTAGACCATTCTCTGGAGAGATTTTATATAATGGAAAGAATCTTTTAAATTTAAATGATAGAGAGCTAAAAAGTATAAGAAGAGATTTACAGATGGTTTTTCAGGATCCTTTTTCATCACTTAATCCAAAGAAGCGTATAGGTAAGATGCTTGAAGAACCATTAATTATTCATAATGTTGATAATAAAGAAGGAAGGCAAGAGAAGGTATTTGAGATACTAGAAAAAGTTGGATTAAAAGCTTCGCACTATTATAATTATCCACATGAGTTTTCTGGAGGACAAAGACAAAGAGTCAGCCTTGCTAGATCACTTATATTAAATCCTAAGATAATGGTATGTGATGAGCCTGTATCTGCTCTAGATGTATCAATTCAAGCTCAAATAATTAATCTTCTAAAAAGCTTGCAAAAAGAATTTGGGCTGACTTATTTATTTATATCCCATGATATATCGGTCATTAGATATATATCAGATAGAGTCGGTGTTATGTATCTTGGAAAACTTGTTGAAGAAGCCTCTGTAGATGAACTATTCAATAATCCAAAGCATCCATATACGATGGCACTATTCTCGTCAGTACCTAGAATAGGAAAACAACATATTAAATCTGAAATGAAAATTACCGGGGAAATTCCATCACCTCTTAATCTTCCTAAAGGATGTGTTTTTCATACAAGATGTCCTAATGCTATAGATATTTGTAAAGAAAAGTCTCCAGAGTTTATAGAAAAAGATAATGGTCACAAAGTTGCATGTTTTTTATTAGATTAATTGGTTATGTTAGTTGATATTTTATATTGATATTAGTAATTTTAAAATGCCAACATTTAATACAAAAATATCAGTATAGTATTTTAAGTATATTTAAGATCTAACTATTACAACGTATTAAATTAAGTTTAAAGAAAATGATTTTAATGATAGATTTAAAGATATATCTATATAAATCTTTATTAAAATGAATAATGATGTACCTAATCTTACCCTATACTAGTTAAATATAATATTGTAAAAAATAGAAGTCGTTAACCTGAATACTAATTTAGTAAAAGTTAACGACTTTGATTATCTGAACTAATTATACTTTTATTTAAGATATAGACCGGTATAGTAATTCTTATCATATTCAATATTTAAATCTTTACGTCCTAGTTTTTTTAGTTTCTCATCAATTATAGTCTTATCTTTATTTGGTTCCATAATATTGATAGTCTCATAAACTCCATCAACCATGTCAATAAACTTATCTATTGGTATACCTATTGCCATTTCATCTTTATCCCAGCCTGCCATATGTCTTGTTCCAGAACATAACATTGATATATTTATATCATTATTTTCGAAAGGATATGCTGTACATTCAGAACATATTGCTTGGTTACCTATAATCTTATAATTAACATTTGTACCATATTTATAAGTATATCCTTGAATTAGTCTCATGCTATTATAAGGGGTTGTGATAATAATAGCAACATCAGGAATAAATGAACACTTTTCAATTGGACCAACAAGAATACCATAAACCTTCTGTTGAATATTTGTAGTGTTATCTACTACCTTCTGTGATGTTTCAAGATCTTGATACATCTTTCTGTCTCTATATTGACATCCTGATAACCAATCATCAGTAGGATCGATAATTCCTAGGGCTCTTGCGGCAGAAAGACAAGCAAAGTTGTCTAAATCTGCTTTAAAAGTATAACCACTCGAAGCAAGTTTAACTAGCGTACAATACGTCATTTTATTTTTTAGTTTTTTTGCGGTACACTCACTAAATTCTTTTTCTGAATAAATAAGTTTTACTCCAATAACTTTACGTTTTAAGTCAAGAGCACAGTAAATTTTATCAATAGTTTCCTCTAAAATCTTATAATTCATCTTATCCTCTCCTTAATAAATAAAGAATACTACATTCTTTAATACAATAAAAAACTTGATATGATTTTAAAGAAGATAAATCATATCAAGTTTTAGAATCACTACTCAATTAAAGTAAAGGCTCCTTTAAATTGATTATTAAATTTTTTCTTGTACTCATCTGTTTTCAGAAGTTTCATCGCATCTACAGCCCATTTTGCATCAACATCTTTTTCTTTGACTACTAGCCCCATAGGGTAATTTGATGATAAAGGATCTTCATAAAGAAATATATTAGGATCGATATTACCTGTTTGCTGTGCAATAAATGCCATTGAGAAAACAGCATCAACATCTCTTATACTACTTGCTGTATTAGTAATTTCAACTTCAGTAAATTTTAAATTTTTTGGATTTTCGGTTATATCTAATCTAGTGAAAAAATTACCTTTCTTTTCTCCTAATTTTATTAAATTAGTCTCTACTAGCATTCGTAGACTTCTATCTTGATTAGCGGGATCATTAGGTATAATAATCATTGCATCATTAGGTATTTCAGCAATAGATTTGTATTTTGTAGAAAAAATTCTATATGGAGAGAAATAATAATAAGGTTCTACCATTCTTAAATCTGCATCATTTTCTTTATTAAAAGTTTCAATCCATGGAAGGTGATTAGCAAATAAAGCATCAATTTGACCTTCTTTTAGAGCAGTGGCCGGAATATTGTTACCATCGAACATAACTAATTCGGCTGTATTTCCACCTTTTTCAATTGCTTCTTTTACTAACTTGGTAGCGGCTTCTGTTGTTGGAACACAACCAATTTTTATATGCTTACTTTGAGACTCACTTGCTTTACCGTTTTCTTTGCTAATATCACTCTCTTTAGAACAAGACATTAAGAAAAGAGATACAATCGTAATTAAAATAAAATATATTGGTTTAATAAACTTCTTTTTCATATAGTCCTCCTTTGGTTGATAGATAGTTGTATTATTATTTACTATAGCTTTTTACTAGAATCTAAATAATATTTTTAACTATTATAGAGTATAAAATATAGTGAGTCAAGCTCAAGAACAATAGCTATATATGGCTTAGACACTAGCTTTATCAGTGTATAATGATTATGAAAGTATAACTATATAAAAAATAATAGACGAGCAAGTATATATAAATAATATCTATTGGACATGTATTGGAGTATTTATATAATATAAAATGTAGTAAATAAGAGAAATTTACACACAAATGAAGAGTATATCAATTACTTCTATTTTTATATTCAAAGATATCCTAATAGGAGTAAAAATGATTATATGAAAGTTGATGCGCATAATCAATAACTAATAATAACTAAGATGTATAAATTTTAATATGTTAAAAAATATAGTACTTAAGGAGAATGACTATGAAAAACTATTTACAGGATAGTGTAAAAAAACTTAATGCTGCACTAGAACTTGAAAGAAAAGTTGTAGGAGTGAAATTTCTTTTTAATAAAGATGAATTTGAAAATGCCGATGCAAGGTCTGTTAAAGGGAAGATGCCATACTGTGTTATGATAAGGAAAGCTACATTAGGATATGATATGAAAGTTATTTCAGAGAACTCAGGGTGCATTGGTGGATCAAATGCACTTGGGATGAAAGAACTTGAGAATTCATTGATATCAGGACAAGACTATAAAAATATAGGATTATATCGAGATATTACAACTTGCAGAAGTGCAATAAAAAACACATCTCGATTTAACTTTAGGATTTATGGGATTGAAATTAAACCACTTGAACAGTTTAATTATGATCCTGACATAGTAATTATAGTTTCAGACTCTTATCAGTCTATGAGAATAATGCAGGGATATACTTGTATGTTTGGAGCAGATTTTTCATTAAGAGCTACAGGAAATCAAGCTGTTTGCTCAGAATGTACAGCATATCCGTATGAACATAATCATATTAATATTTCATTTTTATGTAGCGGGACAAGATATAACAATAAGTGGAAGGACAGTGAGATCATGATAGGTCTACCATTTAACAAGTTTGAACTACTTGTAGAAGGAACCTATATGACGTTAAATGCAACAGAGCCAAATGAGAAGAAGAAAGAAATAGAATATAGATTAAAGGAAGAAAAAATTGATTTCAAAGTTGAATATGATAATGCTTATTATATGAAAAAGCCTCCTAAGAAAAATAAACTAGTATAAGAAATAGGAATTTTATAACATACACTAGAGCCATCCTACAATTTATATATTTATGGTAGAAAATGAGTAAGGTATAAGGTGGCTTTCATAATAAGATTAGGAGGGAGAACATGAAAAAAGGATTACTAATATTTACAATAATAATATCTTTTATGATAATTGTAATGTCTGGATGTGCAAAAAAAGAAAAACAAGATAAAGTTTCAGCAGATATAGTTAAGAAGAATATTAAAATAGGTACTTTTTCATCTTCCAAAATAGCAGCAGACTCTGGTAAAGAGGAATTAGAAAAAAAGGGGTACGAAGTAGAAATTGTAGTTTTTGATGATGCTGTATTACCAAATACTGCATTAGCCGAAGGATCTATAGATGCTAATTTATTTCAGCATACTCCATACTTGGATGCATATTTAAAAGATAATAATAAAGTATCATTATCAATGGTAGATCCGTTACTTTATTATCCTAATTACGGACTATACTCTTTAAAACATAAGGATATAAATGATATACCACAGGGGGGTACTATTGGAATCTATAATGATGCGTCAAATATGGATAGAGGTCTAAGATTACTAGATGCTTGTGGCTTAATTAAACTAACTGATGAAAAGAAAGATCTATATAGCAAGCTTGATATAATTGAAAATCCTAAGAATTTTAAATTTGCGGAGATGGCATTTGGTACAGCTGTTAGATCATTAGATGATACTGATGCATCTATAGCAGGAGCATCACATATACTACAGGCTGATATGGATCCAAAGTCAGCATTAGTTTTTGAGGAAGTAAACAATAATTTTTCATGTGGACTTACAGTTAGAACAGGAAATCTTGATGATAACTGGGTCAAAGATATGATAAAAGCATATACGAGTGATGATGCAAGAGAAAAGTTAAACAAAGGATATAAGGGAGCATCAACCCCACTCTATTAATGAAAATATAAATCTGATAGTTATGTACTAATAACTATCAGATTTTTTTATAACAAGATCTACAAATTAAAGTGTAGAGAATTCTTAGAGCATATATAGAAAATAGTTATAGCAAAACTAAAATGTATATATAACATCTATTGGAGTAAATTTATAAGTCAATATATAATGAAAAAAGTAGAAAACTGTTGTCGTAGAAGTTATTCCTATGATGAGTATGTTTGTCTTAAATAATTATAATATAGAAGCTAGGGCATAGTATTTAAATTTGAAGTACTACTTAAGTAATAATTATGAACTATGAATATGTACAAATATGATACTAGACAAGTGTGTAATATATCAGTTCAATAAATATAGGAGGGAAAACAACTTGATTGAAATATCTAATTTACAAAAGTCTTTTGGAAAAGTAAGTGTTTTAAAAGATATCAATCTTACTATTAATGATGGAGACATATATGGTCTTATAGGTAGAAGTGGTGCAGGCAAATCTACACTTCTTAGATGTATAAATGGACTTGAAACTTATGATTCTGGAAGCTTAAAAATAGATAAATTTGAAGTTAAGAGTCATGGAGAGCGAGAAATCAGAGAGTTTAGAAAAAATATAGGAATGATATTCCAACACTTTTCACTAATGCAGAGAAAGACAGTATATGAAAATATTGCATTGCCAATGGAATGTTGGGGATATAAGAAAGACGAGATAGATAAAAAAGTTAAAGAATTACTAGAACTAGTTGATATATCAGATAAAATAAATGATAAGCCAAGATCTTTAAGTGGAGGGCAAAAGCAAAGAGTAGCAATAGCAAGAGCACTTTCACTTGACCCTAAGATATTGCTGTGTGATGAAGCTACATCTGCATTAGATCCTAAAACGACGAAATCTATATTATCTTTACTAAGAGAAATAAACAAAAAGCTTGGAATAACTATTGTTATAGTAACACATGAAATGTCAGTCGTAAGGCAAGTTTGCAACAAAGTGTCAGTGCTGGATAAAGGGAAAATAGCTGCCAAAGGAAATGTTGAAGATATATTCTTAGATCAACCAGAATCATTAAGAGATCTTCTGGGAGAAGAAGATGATGAAGTGTTACCAAAGAAAGGAGTCAATATAAGACTAGTATACTCTAAGAGTGATATATCTGATAGCATTGTATCTAGTATGGCAAGAAAGCTAGATATAGACTTCTCTATAGTTTGGGGAAAGCTTGAAAAGTATAGAGATAGTGTTTTAGGCTCAGTAGTTATAAACACTGAAAAAGAAAATGAGGAACTAATAACTAACTATTTAGATGATATAGGGGTTAAATATGAGGTGATAAAAAATGAATAGCGATTCTATAGAACTTTTAAGTAAAATAGTTATTCCAGAGTTAGGAAAGACACTATATATGGTTATATTATCAACTATCTTATCTATATTTTTTGGATTTATAATGGCAATAATATTAACGGTAACAGATAAAGAGGGTCTTAAGCCTAATAAAGGAATCTATCAAGTATTAGATACGATAATAAATGTTGTTAGATCTTTTCCGTTCATCATATTAGTAGTAGCTATCATACCACTTACAAGAAAGATTGTAGGAACATCGATAGGGGAGAATGCAGCAATAGTACCACTAGTAATAGCAGGATCTCCATTTATAGCTAGATTAATAGAGGGAAGCTTAAAAGAGGTTGATAAAGGACTTATTGAAGCAGCTAGATCATTTGGAGCTTCTAATATGCAAATTGTTTTCAAAATAATGATTAAAGAAGCAGTACCTTCTATAATTTCAGGTGTAACACTTGCAATAGTTTCGATATTAGGATGTACTGCAATGGCAGGAGCAGTTGGTGCAGGTGGATTAGGAGCTATAGCTCTCACATATGGATATCAAAGTTTTAATGATACTATAATGTATGGAACAGTTATTGTATTAATTATAATCGTTCAAATTATACAAACATTAGGAAGTTTACTGTATAGAAGACTAAGATAAAGTTACTACAAGATTTTAAAATATCTATTCAAGCTTTAAAATATCTAAATTTAAGTATAGAAAATATAAGAAATAGAAGGGGGAGTTTAACTAATGGCAAGTTTAAGAAAAATTAGTTTACTAACACTAACAATACTAACGATGACATTAATGTCAGCATGTGGTGGACAAGGTGATAACAAGGGAGCTGATTCTAAAAGTGGAGACGGGAAAAAGGTAATAAAAGCTGGAACATCAGTATTATTTGAGGCTCCATTAAAAGCTGCAAAAGAGGATTTTGAAAAGATAAGCGGATATGAACTAGAAATAAAAGTATTTGATGATGCAGTAGCAACAGACATAGCATTGGCTGAAGGAGATATAGATGTAAATTTTTATCAACATGAGCCTTATCTTAATGCATTTAATGAAAGTAGGGGAACTAACTTAGTTAGATATGGTAAGAAAGTCCTTGCAAGTGATTATGGATTATATTCAAGTAAAATAAAAAGCTTAGATGAACTTAAAGATGGATTTACAATGAGTATACCCAACGATGCTAGCAATAGAGGAATAGCTCTTAAATTTTTACAAGATCAAGGATTTATAAAAATCAAAGAAAATGTTAAATTTCCAACATTAGTAGATATTATAGAAAATAAAAGAGATATAAAGTTTGTAGAAATGGATAGATTAAGCTTAGTAAAATCATTGGAAGAAGTAGATATATGTGCAATGCCATCCATATATATGTTCCAATCTGGTAAAGACCCTAAATCAGCAATAGTTTCTGGATACGATTCAGATGAACTTGCAATTATAATTACTCTAACAGAAGATAACAAGAATGTCGAGTGGGCTAAACATCTTGAAGAAGCTTTGACTAATGAAAATTCAAGAAAATTTATACAGGAAACGTATAAAGGTGCTGTAAAGCCCTTATTCTAGAAGCAACAAAATATAAAGGGGGGGACATACAGTGAGATTTAAGGATGAAATGACATCAAAGGAAAGAATGACGGCTTACTTTAATAATGAAGATGTAGATAGACCACCATTTTCACTATCATTAGGAGAGCCAGCAGCTAAATTCATAAATATATCGTCTTATGACCACTATCATAATGCGGATAGAATGGTAGATATAGAGGAATATTGCTATAATCGATTTGGACAAGATGGAATTTCAATAAGAGCAGGATTACATGGTTTTGCAGAAGCTATGGGAAGTAAACTATACTTTCCTCAATATGGTCTTACTTTAGTAGAAGAGCCATTTCTTGCATCAAATGAAAATCACGACAAACTTAGTCCAGCAGATCCTCATAAAGATGGCAGATTACCTATATTTTTAGAAGCTTTAGAAAAACTCCAAGAGAGATGTGGTGAAATGGTTGGTGTAAGTGCATCAATACCAGGACCATTTACTACACTTAGTTCTTTAAGAGGGTCAGAAAATCTAATGAAAGATCTATATAGTAGGCCTGATATGGTTAACAAATGGTTGGACATTATAATGGAAACATTTAATTTATATATAGATGAAGCCTCAAAACTCAATGTAGGGTTTTTATTCGCAGAACCTATGGGATCATGCTCATTAATAAGTCCTAAAATGTTCAAAAAGTTTGTACAACCATATTTATCTAAGTGCTCAGATAGAATATTCAATAAAACAGGAAAAAGACCATCATTACACATATGTGGTCAGACAGAAAAAATACTAAAAGATTTAGCTGAAATTAAAGTAAGTTCTTTAAGTCTGGATAACGTTGTAGATATGGAGAAAGCAAAAGAAGAAATAGGAAAAGAAGTATGCTTAGTTGGAAATGTGAAGCCTGTTGAAACTATAGCAGATGGAACAAAAGAAGATATTTTTAACGAAGTTGGATATTTATTAGCTAAACTTCATGATAGTCCTAAAGGCTATATAATAGCACCAGGGTGTCAACTTCCTATGACCATAGATATAGAAAAAATAGATATGTTTGTTGAAGCAGTTCATAAGTTTAATAAGTTTAATTCAAAAAACAAAAAATAGATATATAGAGTAAAAGAGAAATAAACAGACTTATTATAATATGTCAATAGAATTAGTCACTAATTATATGAAGACTAAGGAGTAAATTTAGAGTTTAATCTTCAAAAGGAAGGTGTTTTAATGAAGATCTTTAAGGAAGAAATGACTCCAAAAGAAAGAATGGAAGCTTATTTTAAAGGAGAAGAAGTAGATAGATTACCTTGTAATCTTATGTTTGAAGAAACAGCAGCAGTATATGCAGGTATAAGCACAAAAGAATATTACTTTGATGCGGATAAGATGTTGGAGGCTGAGAAATTTATAGTAAGAGAATTAGGAGCAGAAAGTGCAGGAATAAATGTAACTTTACGAGGGATGGGAGAAGCACTTGGAAGTAAGATGGGCTATAACGATAATGGAGCATCATTTTTAATAGAGCCTATATTAAAAGATTATAAGATGCTAGAAAACATGGATATAGTGAATCCATATAAACAAGGTAGATTACCTATAATATTAAGAGCACTAGGAAAAATAAAAAAAGAATTAGGAAAAGAAATAAATATAGGTAGTGGAGTATCTGGACCTATGAGTGCTGCTTTTGCCATTCGTGGAGTTGATAATCTTATGAAGGATATGATAAAAGATAAAGAAAACTTACACAAATTATTAGCATTCATGACAGAGTGTAATTTAAGTTTTGTAAGAGCCGTTTATTCGGAGTATGGACTAGTATGTGGAATAGGGGATCCTTTAGCTTCTGGTAATTTGATAAGTCCAAAACAATTTGAAGAATTTGTCGAACCATATCTTAGAAAAACTATAGACGGTATATATGATATAACTGGAAAGAAGCCATCACTCCATATATGCGGTAAGACGAAAAATATTTGGCGTAGATTAAGAAATTTCAATATATCAACTTTCAGTGTTGATAATTGTGAAGATATTGAAGAACTAAAAAAATCGATAGGTGATAAGGTTAGTATATTAGGAAATATAGATCCAGTTTCTATTATAAGGAGTGGAACTATAGATGATGTGGATAAGGCAGTTAAATTATGTATAGAGAAAGCAGCTGACAGTCCAAAAGGATATATAGTTGGATCAGGATGTGATATACCTAGTCATGCTCCGATTGAAAATATAAAGGCTGTTACAGAGGCAGTTAAAAAATATAGTAGCAAAATTAGAATTCGGCAAGGTATTTGACTATAATCTATGTTTTAAATTTTAAAACTTTTTATAATAAAGGGAGGATAAAAATGAAAAAAATATTAGGAATATTAGTATCAGCAACTTTAGCGTTAGGGTTGTTTGGTTGTCAAGGGAAGACGGAGGACAAAAATGATCAATTAAACAGCAAGGGGTCAGATACTAAGCAAGAGATAACAATAGGAACATCGGTTATATCTAAAGATGTTTTAGAGGTAGCTCAAAAAGTTTTTAATGAAAACAGTGATAAGTATAAAATGAATGTAAAAGTCTTTGATGATGCAATAACTCCAAATATTGCAGTAGATGAAGGGAGTATAGATGCAAACTTCTATCAATACAAAGATTATTTAGATAATTTTAATAAAGATAGAGGAACAAAGCTTAAACCATATGGTAAAGAAATATTTGCTTTTCAAATAGGACTATATTCTGAAAAAATTAAGGATATATCTGAAATTAAAGAAGGTATGACTGTTGCTATAGCAAACGATGCAACTAATAGAGCGCTAGCATTAAAACTGTTAAATAAAGCAGGAATAATAAAAATTAAAGACGGAGTTGAAGTACCGAACGTATTAGATATTGCTGAAAATAAATATAATCTAAAATTTATAGAAGTTGAAAGATTAACTTTAGCAAATGCATTAAGTGACACTGATATGGCTATAGCTATGGCTGATGTTATTCGTGAAGCTGGCAAAGACTCAGAAAAAGCACTAGCTTTTGATCAAGAAGAAGGTATTGTATTAGTATTAAAAGAAGAAAAAGATTGGGCAGGAGAAGTAGAGAAAGCTTTAACAAGTGATGAAGTTAAAAACTTTATTCTAAAAGAAACAAAGGGAACAAAAACACCTTTATTTTAGAATGGAATTAATATATGAACCGTTTAGATTGTATAATTAAGACACATCTATATACCTAAAATAAAAAACATCTGTGCATATTTAAAAATATATTTTGCACAGATGTTTTTTATTTTCTAAAAAATTAATAGACTATCCAGTAAGAAACTAAACTATAGCAAGCAATTATAAATATAAGAGTGAAAAACTTTGATAGAATCAATAATTTAGTAATAGAGGCTGTCTATAGTCAGAAAAAAGTATATAGATATTATCAATTAGAAATATATCGGAATGTCGATATATAATAGATATTGAAATAAAAACACGAAAAATGAGAAGGAAGAGCGATAAAGATATTAGTTATATAACACAAAGACGACTATGATAAAAAGCAAAATGAGAGGAAATCAGTATAATGGAAAATAAAATAAAACTGGAAGTAGATAACATAAGCCACTACTATGAGTCTAAAGATGGCAAGTTAGTTCATGCTTTAGACAATATAAATTTATCTGTAAAAGAAGGTGAATTTCTAGCTATTGTTGGCTCAAGTGGTTGTGGTAAAAGTACTTTATTAAATATAATGTCAGGAATGATAAAACCAACTGAAGGTAATGTAATGATAGACGGGGAGACGCTTAATTTCAATAAACATAAAATCGGATATATATCTCAATCAGATACACTTCTTCCTTGGAGAAAGATTTTGGACAATGTAGCTATTGGACTAGAAGTTGAAGGAGTTTCTAAAAAAGATAGATATGATATGGCAAAAAAACTTATGGAGACTAGTGGGCTTTCTGGATTTGAAGATAAATATCCATATGAACTATCTGGAGGTATGAGAAAAAGAGCTATTATTATTAGGGCACTTGCTACAGACCCAGAAATTATTTTCATGGACGAGCCTTTTGGACCATTAGATGTGTTTACTAAGGAGTTGTTACAAAGTGAAATACTGAAAATATGGAGCGAAAGAAAAAACACAATTATATATATAACTCATGACATAGCTGAGGCTATTACCCTAGCAGATAGAATAATATTGATGAGCTATAGACCTTCAAGTATAAAATCTCAATATAAAATAGACTTACCTAGACCAAGGGATATTCAAGATCTTAAACATAATAGTCAGTTTATAGAACTAGAAAAACATATATGGAGTGATATAAAAAATGAAGTTCTTAAGGCTAGAGAGGAGGAAATGATGAGTGTATGAAAACAAGTAACAAGATAATAGATAAGTTCTATAGTGTTATATTCATTATGGTCTTCATTATAATCTGGCAGATTGCAGCGAGTAAGGAGCTTATAAACACTTTTCACTTTAGCTCTCCCCTAGAGATAATTCAAGACTTAAAACTATTGTTTCAAACAGGTGAAATATGGCCTCATATAAATGCAACGTTTGGAGTATCACTTATAGGGCTAGTATATGGGACTGTTTCTGGAGTTGTTATAGCGTTTTTATTTGGCAACTTCAAAGTCCTACCCAAAATATTTGATCCTATTTTAGTTGGACTCTATGGATTACCAAAATTAGCATTAGGTCCTCTTTTTATAATATGGTTTGGAATAGGAATTCAAGCAAAGATATTTATGTCTACAATTATGGTATTCTTTCTAGTATTTTTTAATGCATATGCTGGCTTTAGGGATGTAGATGTAGACTTAATAAATACTCTTAAGATAATGGGAGCATCAAAACTTCAAATTATACTAAAGGTAACATTGCCATCATGTGTTCCTTGGATTGCAGCAAGTTTACGTGCAGGTGCAGGCTCAGCTGTGATGGGTACTATTGTAGGAGAATACCTAGGTTCAAATAAAGGACTTGGTTGGATGGTTCAATCAGCTGGTGGAGTCTATAATATCACAAGAGTATTATCCTGTATATTTATCTTATTATTTTTAATGTCATTAATAGATGGAATGTTAAAGCTTATGGAAAAAAGAATTCTTTCTTGGAGACAAGAGAATTGATACTGAAAGATAAAGGGGGATAAATAATGGAAATGACGACAGCTGAAAGAATGAAGGGCTTAACTATGAAGAAGAAGATAGACCGAGTACCTATGAATCCTTTTGCAAGTACATATACAGCTCTCATCTCAAACCACACTGCTAGAGAATATTACCTAAATCCAGAGATAGCATTGAAGTGCCATATGAACTCTATGATGCTTCATAAATATGATGCAGGTCCAGGATATGGTGTTCCTAACTGGCAAACATGGGATTTTGGTGGGGAATTGGAGTTTTCTTTAACCAATAGAGCTGCTTTACCAAAGGTAATAAGGTATCCAATTGAAAATATAAAAGATACCTTAAAAATAGAATTACCAGATATAAGAACAGCTCCAATTAGCTCAAGAATGATTAAATTTTCAGAATTGTCACTAGAAAAAGGATTTGGATATGGTGTTCCAGCAGGATCAGCACTTACAGGAGTTGAGGGATTAATAGGGGCACAACAACTTCTTAAACTAATGGTAAAAGACCCTAATCATATACACTACCTTATGAGGATAAGTACAGATTATATACTTTCTATAGCAAAATACATGATAGATAAATTTGGAGCAGAAAAAGCCTCGGCATTTACAGCATATCCACTAGAGGCTCATGAGTTAATACCATCTAAATACTTTGAGAAGTTTTCCTTACCATATACAAAAGAAATTGTAGAAACTTTATCTAACTGGGGAGTTAATAAAATAATAGTTCATCTGTGTGGAAATCATACTGATAATCTAGACTATTGGATAAATGACATAAATGTCCCTAAGAGAACAGTATTTGCTGTAGGTACTGAGATGAACATCGTAAAGACAGCAGAACGTTTAGGTGATGACTATATTATTGCTGGTAATGTTAGAAACTCAATACTAAATAATGGTACACCTGATGATGTATATAAGGAGAGTAAGAGCATTATAGAAAAATTAAAAGATTTTCCAGGAGGGTTTATCTTAATGCCTGACTGTGGTTTATCACCTTTAACACCATCATGTAATGTAGATGCAATGTTGAGAGCAGTAAAAGATTTTGGTAGATATGAATAATAGCTAACAAATAGTATTGATAATGATAAAGGAAAGTAGCGTATAAGAAAATTTTTAAGATTTTAAGAGGATATTAAAAAACTTAATATTAGAATAAACAAATTAGGAGGAACTAAATTATGAAAAAACTACTAGCATTAATTCTTTGTACTACACTATTATTTAGCATGACAGCTTGCAATAGTGAAAAACCAGGTAATAAAGATGAACAAAAAGATGCTAAATTAACAGAACTTAAAAAAATTACAATATCAGAACCAGTAAGAGGAATACTTTGGGCTCCTGTTCATTTAGCAAAAGAACTAGGATACTTTGAAGAGCAAGGATTAGATGTTGACATTGTTACAGTTCAAGGAGATGCACCAACAGCTCCTGTACTCTCTGGTGATGCACAATTTGGACTATTTGGTCCTGAGATGATTCTTGGATTTAATGAAAAAGGTCAAGGAACAAAACTGCTTATTACAGCAACTAAAAAGTTTCCATATACATTCCTTTCAAACTCTAAATATGACTCAATTGAATCGTTAAAAGGAACTGCAATTAATGGTGCAGATAGTGGAAGTTCACCAAGACAATTCGTTAGATCTGTACTAAAATCAGGTGGACTTAATCCTGATGCAGATGCAAACTATGTTAGAATTCCAAACTCTGGTATCATAGCAGCTTTTGAAAACAATGACATTGCTGCAACTTATGCATCGCCAGAATCTAGACAATTACTATTAGACTCTGGTGCAAAAATGCTTGTTGATATGTATAAACCGGAAGTTCATAATCAAATTTTAGGATCTAAAGATTATGAGATGTATATAACTTTCGCTAAAGATGACTATATTAAAGAAAATCCAGAAATAGTACAAAAGTACGTAAACGCCGTATATAAAGCAACACTATGGTTAAACGCACATACAGTAGAAGAAGTTACAGAGGCTATAAGACCTTCTTTCTCAGATAATAAAAATTTAGAACAAACTATTAAAGAAATAAAAGATAATGGCATATTTTCAGAAACAGGTGGATTTACAGATTCAGGATTTAAAGCTATAAACAAGATGGCAAAAGAAGCTGGAATTATAAAAAATGATGTAAAAAAAGAACAAGCAGTAGATGAATCATTTATAAAGAAAGCACAAGAAAGTATTAAATTAGACTAATTAGATTTATTGAGAAATTGATTTTCATATCCTTTATAAAATATAAATAAGATATGAAAATCAATTTTTATTAAATATATAACCTTAACAATTATAGAAAAAGATGATAGGTAAACAAATACATATAAATAATATCAATTGGAGTAAGCTCAATAAAGACATATATAATAGAATATATCATAAGTGTATGATGGATAAGAATAATGTTTTTTAAAAACATTATACGGGGAGATTAATGTAAGTAAATGGAAAGACCAAAATGACATCAAAAGAAAGAATGTCTAGATACTTTGGAGGAAAAGAAATAGATAGACGTATCAATATATGACTATAGCAATAATGTGGATGCAATGATAGATGTGGAAGTGTTTTGTTACAATCATTTTTGAGAGGATAGAGCTTCAGTAAAAACAGGGATACATGAAATAGTAGAAGCTATAGGAAGTAAACTACGCTTTCTCCAGAATAGTCTTATATAGGCAGAAACCCCGTTTTAATCCACTCATCAGTAAAGTTTCTATTATAAAAATAATCTATCAATAAATATCCTATATAGAAACTACTTATTGTACTTGTATTATCTAGAAATTATATAATCAGATTTATACAATTTGAAAATAAAGAGATGTTTTATTAGGAGGTAAATATATGCATAAAGATGATCAAATGACACCGAATGAACGATTAACTGCATTTATGACAGGAAAACCTATGGATAGAATACTATCTATGCCAGTCACTTGCTCTATGTCAGGGCTAGCACTAGGAATGACTCATAAAGAAAAGAGAAGTACGGCTCTAAACGAAGCAAAAGCTCAGATTGCCTGTTACGAAAGGTTTGGAAGTGACTTAACTCTTATTGAATATGGATTACATGGTGTAGGTATAGCTTTGGGTAGTCAAATGAGTGATCCCGAAGATGCAGTGCCATCAGTTATAAAAAATGCTTTAGATGACTTAAATGATGTGGATAAGTTAGATATGTCTAAGTTAGAACTGAAAAATGATAAATCATTTCAATTACATTTGGAAGCTGCCAATATATTGATAGATAGATTAGGAAAAGAAGTTCCAACTGGAGTTTTAATATCAGGGCCTTTCACTGCTGCTGCAAGCGTGTATGGAACAGAAAAATTATTAAAGGCAACTAGGAAAAATCCTGAAAAATTGCATCAGCTGATTAAATTCTGTAATGATGGATTGAAAATGATTTGCAGGGAATTTATAAAGGCAGGCTGTATTATATTGCTATGTGATCCAATTGCATCCGGAACAATTCTTCATCGAAAACAATACTTAGAATTTGTTTTACCATATACTATAGATTTAGTTAAAGATATTCATAGTGCAGAAGGAATGATTTGCTACCATATCTGCGGGGATACAACATCAATCGTAGGAGATATGGTGAAATCAGGATGTGATATGGTTAGTATTGATAATAGAGTAGACTTAGAATATACAAAGCAAGTGATAGGAGATAAAGTTCCTATTCTTGGGAACATAGATCCAGTAGAAGTATTAACCCTTGGAAGCACTAAAGATGTGGACTTAGCGGTAAAAAAATGTATTCAAAAGGGATATGATAGTCCTTGTGGATATATCCTGGCATCAGGATGTGACCTTTCAGGAAATGTTCCTTTAGAGAATATTGATCAATTTATGACTTCTGCTAGAAAATATGGAAAGTGGCCATTAGATCCGAGAAACTTTTTATAGATTATATTAATAAATAAAGAATTACATATGTATGAAAATATAAATAAAGTTATTGAGTATACGGAAAGTTTTAATACTAAAAGTAAAAAATAGAGTTTAAAAATATAAGGGGGAAAAATAAAAATGTCAAAAGAAAAATTGTTTAATGATATAAAAGAATCAGTAATAGAAATGGAAGAGGAGGAAGTATTAGATCTTTGTAAAGAAGCTCTTGATAAAGGCATACCAGCATATGAAATAATAACAGATGGACTAATAAAAGGAATGGACGAGGTAAGTAGACTTTTCGAGGAAGAAGAATATTTCCTTCCAGAGGTTTTAATATGCTCAGATGCATTTAACGGTGGATTAGATATAGTAAAGCCATATCTTGATAAAAACAGCGGAGAAAAGCCTATAAAGATAGTAATGGGAGTTGTGGAAGGTGACACTCATGATATTGGAAAAAATCTTGTGAAAATAATGATGGAATCGGCAGGTTTTGAAGTGCATGATCTTGGAAGGGACGTTCCGCTTGATAAATTCATAGAAACTGCAGAAGAAATAGAAGCGGATATAATTGGTATGTCAACATTAATGACTACAACAATGGATGGTATGAAAACTGTAATAGACAAGCTAAGCGAAAAAGGTATAAGAGACAAGTATAAAGTAATGATTGGAGGGGGACCTATATCTCAACACTTTGCTAACATGATAGGTGCTGATCTTTATACTAGTGATGCAAGTGAAGCAGCAAGAAAAGCAAAGGAATTAGTACTTGTCGCACAATAGAAAATAAAGGGTTGAATAGAAAGGGTAATATAAATGAATGAAAAAGAAAGATTATTAAAGACGCTAAAGGGAGAAAAGGTTGATCGTCATCCTGTAATTTGCCCAGGGGGCATGATGAGTGCCTGTGTTACAGAGGTATTAGATGACGTAGAAGATGATCATAACTTAACCATAGATGGAATGGTCAAAGCTGCTAGAAATATATACAAAAAAACTGGATTTGAAAACTATGGTGTACCATTTGCAATGGTTGCAGAGGCTGAACTGTTAGGTGTTACTGTTGACTCTGGAACGAAGACTACAGAAGAGAGAATAATAGAATATAATAATGATGATTTAGATGACATAATTAATAACTATGACATAAATCCTAACGATTCACCGAGAATGAAAACTACAATAGAATCTATAAAGATATTAAAAAATGATAAAGTACCTGTTATAGGAAATCTGGTAGGACATGTTAGTACAGCAACTTCAATAGTTGATCCACTTGTGATATTTAAAAAGATAAAAAAAGATCCAGAAAAAGTTTATGATTTTTTTAAGTTTGTAAATAATATTCTAATTAAGTTTGCAGATGAAATGATAAAAGCCGGAGCAGATGCAATAGCAATATCAGATCCTACATCTACAGGAGAAATACTAGGTACTAAGAATTTTGAAAAATTTTCTGTACCATTCTATAAAGAGCTAATAAACTTTATTCATGATAAAAATACTCCAGTGATACTTCATATATGTGGAGATGTAAACAATATAATTGATGGACTAAGTACAGTAGGAGCAGATGCTCTTAGCTTTGACTCTTGTGTTAATATGAGATTTGCAAAGTCTAAGATATCTACTAAGCTCATGGGGAATGTAAGTACACAACTTTTAGATATTGGAACAAAGGAAAAAATAGTTTCAATAACTGAAAATGCTATTTTATCAGGAGTCGATATTGTTTCACCTGCGTGTGGTCTTAGCATGTCAACGTCAACTGAGAGCCTAAGATCTATGACAGATTATATAAAAGGAAGAAATATCTAATGGCAAAGATAACATTTAAAGACAAATCAACAACTATAGAAGTGGAGGAAGGTATAAGCTTAGTAGAATGCATAAGACAAGCAGACTTTTCCATAGAGACTCCATGTAATGGTATGGGTACCTGCGGTAAGTGTAAGATAGAAGCTACAGGAAAGTTATCGGCTGTTATGGATAAAGAGAAGGAACATATAAAGGAAGGAAGTAGTGAAAGATTAGCTTGTCTTACAACAGTCTTAGGTGACGTTGAAATAAAACTTACAGATAAATATACGGCACTAAAAACAATAAACGAAGGTTATTCGATAGATGTTAAATTAAATAGTGATATGAAAATAATAGATATTCCATTGTTAGATAGGACAAGTTCAATTCCTTATGTTGAAAATTTAAAGTATGAAATATCCTCAAATATACTAGAAAAAATATCAGATATAGATAAGAATAATTATGAAGATATAAAGGCTGTTTTATATAAAGATAAGATTATAGATATAGAGCAATCACTAGAAAAACTATTTGGAGTTGCCATAGATATAGGAACGACAGGAATATCTGCATATCTAGTAGATATTAGAACTGGTGAGACTCTTAATAAAAAGTCATCACTAAATCCACAAACTGAATATGGTGGAGATGTACTATCTAGAATAACTTATAGCATAAGTACCTCGGAAGGAAAAGAAAATTTAAAAAGATCAATAGTTAACAAAATAAATAAAATGATACTTGAACTTGTCAAGGGAGAAGAAAATATTAAGTATGTATATAGAGTTATAGTTGCTGCAAATACAGTTATGTTGCATATGCTACTTGGAATAGATACAGAAACGATAGCAAAATCACCATATAGACCAGTATTCATAAGAAAGTTAGATATAAAGGGAAAAGATATGGGGATTAAAATAAATGAAGAAGGTATAGTAACTATATTACCTTCAGCATCAGGATATGTGGGAGCTGATATTGTTTCAGGGGCTATAGCAACAGCATTTAATAGAAAAAAACATAATGCTATATTTATAGATATAGGTACTAATGGAGAAATTCTTGTTATATCAAATGGTAAAGTAGTAGGTACATCTACAGCCGCAGGTCCCGCATTTGAGGGTATGAATATATCATGTGGATGTAGAGCTGAATCTGGCGCTATAGATACATTCATTATAGAGAATGAAAATGTTAAATTTACTACAATTAATAATGAAAGTCCAAAAGGAATTTGTGGAAGTGGACTTATAGATATAGCTTCAGAGCTAGTAAATAATAAAGTTATATTAAAAAGTGGAAAATTAAATAACAAATTAGAGGGAGAACTAGGAGAAAAGATAAGGGATAAAAAGTTTTATATAACAGATGAAATCTATATTTCTCAAGCTGATATAAGGCAAATTCAGCTTGCAAAAGGAGCAATAGCTGCAGGAATAACTATGATACTACAAAGTATCAACTTGTCTATTGATCAAATAGAAGAAGTAGTTGTAGCTGGTTCTTTTGGATATCATCTAAATCCAGAAAGTATAAGAAGAATAGGAATAATACCTAAAGGTTTTAAAGGTAAAATTAGCTTTACAGGAAACTCATCAGTAGAAGGTGCAAAGCTATCATTGATAAATAAAGATATAATTAAAGATATGATAAGACTAAAAGATGAGATAGAAGTATTAGAGCTTTCTATGAAAGAAGAATTTCAAGAATGCTTTGTAAAAGAATTAAGTTTTTAAAGTATTAAATTTTAAAGAGGAGAAAAGTCATGATAAAAGTTCATATAGTTTCAGGCTTTTTAGGTGCTGGTAAAACTACTTTAATAAAGAAATTAGTTAAGTTTATTAAAGGAAAAAAAGTAATTATAGAGAATGAATTTGGTGAAGTTGGGATAGATGGTGAAATTATAGAAAGAGAAAATTATGATGTTGTAGAAATGGCACAGGGATGTATTTGCTGCAGCATGAAATCAGACTTTGAGACTATGATTGTATCTGTAATCGAAGACTATAACCCAGAGCATATAATTATAGAGCCAACAGGAATAGGCATGCTAAGTGAAATTTTAAAAATCTTTGATAAAAATGATATTGAAGAAAAGTGTGTATTAACTTTACCTATAACTGTGGTAGATTCATTAGACTATCTGTTACTAATAGAGGAGTTCGGCGAATTTTATAAAGATCAGGTAAGAAATGCAGGAATAATAGTACTCAGTAAAACTCAGTTAATAGAAGAAAAGAACATAGATGAAATAATTAAGTCAATAAGAAATATTAACAAAAGTGCTGAGATACTATACAAGGATTGGAATATATTCACTGAGCTAGAATATGACGATCTTACTAACATTAGATTTGATTGTAGCAAAAATAGTATAGAGTTTGTAGATGAGATAAAAAATATAGCGGAAAACCTTCAAAGTTATAGTATTAAAAATCCTAAAGAATTTAATAAAGAAAGTTTAGGAAATATGCTAGATAGACTTACAGATGAAGATTATGGAGATATTATAAGGGCAAAAGGATTTGTATATGGTGAAGATGGCTCACTAGAATTTAGTTATGTAAACGGCAGATATAGCATTAATGAAAATAAAAACCATAATTCTAATAGAATGTGTTTAATTGGTAGGAATCTTAATAAAGAAGCTCTTTCAAAAAAATTAAACTTTTAGGGGTAACTAACAGTTACAAATAGATTATAAAAGGATAAATAACATTATAAAGTTTTTATAATTTAGAAAATTGTTGACAGCCTCCCATGTTCGTAAAGAGCATGGAGTTGATAGGAAATACCTATCCAAAATCCTTTGAATTGCTGGGAACTCGTAAAGACACGTTGACTACAGCATAATCTGAAAAGATAAGTGCGAATGTTGCGAAAGCAGAAAAAACTAATGTGTATAGCATAAGGTTAAATCCTAAGTGCAGAAACAATCGACAATCAGCAGGTAAGGCTCTAAGTCGAAAGATAAGAGTAAACTTCAACGACTATCCCAAAAGGGAGTACACTATAAGCGATTGATAGTGGAAGCGGAGGACACCAGACAGGTGATGATATAGTCTACGCTTATGTGAAAGCATAAGAAGTTCATGGTCAAAGACCTGAGAACTGTATATGTCTAGCGAACATATATGAATGAGCATAAAGCTTATAGAAAGTTATAAATATATAATTAAATACAACGATATGGAACACTTGTTCAATTCGTATTTCATTAAATCACTAACTTGTATTATAATGGATATAAGGAGGTGAGGAAATGATAAAGTCAGTAAAAATAAGACTACTACCTACAAAAGAACAAGAAATATTAATGTTTAAATCAGTTGGTGTTGCAAGGTTTGCATACAATTGGGGTCTAGCTAAATGGGAAGAAGAATATAAAAGTGGGCTAAACCCAAATGTTTACAGTATAAAAAAGAAGTTTAATAATGAAATCAAAAAGAAAGAACAATTCAAATGGCTATACGAAGTGTCAGCAAAGATAACTTCACAAGCTTTCTTAGATTTACAAAGTTCTTTCAATAACTTCTTTCGCAAAAGTGCCAAATATCCTAGGTTTAAATCTAAAAAGAAATCAAGACAATCTTTTTACGTTAGAAATGATTCACTAAAAATAAAAGATAGAACTGTAAATATAGAAAAAATAGGTAGGGTAAAAATTAAAACCAACGACAATATCCCCATACTAGACAGCTACAATAATCCCAGATGTAGCTATGACGGGAAATACTGATACATATCATTTGGTTATGAACAAGGCGAAAATCAAGCTAAGTTAAATCAAGATTTAAGTATAGGAATAGACCTAGGAATATCAGTACTAGCAGTAATAAACAAACTAGACAAACCAATAAAAAACATTAATAAAACTAAAAAAAGTAAGAAAGTTAAAAAAGAAATTAAAAAGACTACAAAGACAGGTAAGTAGAAAGTATGAGATGAACAAACTGGAAACTAAGTTTATAAAAACTAGCAATATAATAAAACTAGAAAAGAAAATAAAACTAATCCATAGAAAACTATCAAATATAAGACAAAACCATATACACCAGGCCACAAATAAAATAATAAAGTTAAGACCAATAAGAATAGTTATGGAGGATCTTAACATCAGTGGAATGATGAAAAACAAACATCTATCAAAAGCAATAGCAGAACAGAAGTTTTATGAGTTCATAAGACAAATGAAATATAAATGTGAATTCAATGGTATAGGGTTTGTTCAAGCAGATAGATTTTTTCCATCATCTAAAAAGTGTAGCAAATGTGGAGAAATAAAAAAAGATCTAAAGCTTTCAGATAGAGTGTATAAATGCATCTGTGGATTAGAAATAGATAGAGATAAAAATGCTAGTATAAACTTAGGAGAATATAAATTGGTATAAAATCAACAAAAAAGATGATACCAATATGTACCATGCGTTGTATGGGAATTTAAGCCTTTAGAAACAGCATTTGCTCAGTGCCACACAAACTAGAGTAGATTATCTTAGTATAATCAAAATAGGGTACTATGAAGAAGGAATTAAAGTAAAACTTATATATTTATAAACTTTTATAAGCTTTATGCAACGGGATAATATGACCGGAATAAATTTTGTATGTAAAATCCAAGGTGATGATAAAGCAATCAAAGAAACAATTAAAAGCACAAGGTTTTCATTTCCTAAAGCTCATACAAATAGTAATGATATTGCTGAGCTTTCAAAGCAAGTTAAGGAACATGATAAGAATACAATATGTGTAGTGCCTTTTTGTTCAACTGTGGAAGTTGAAGCATTAGGTGCAAAGGTGAATTTAGGTGATGAAAAAATAGGACCTAGAGTTAATTCATTTGCTTATGAAAGTATAGAGCAGCTTAGTGAAATAGAAAAAATAAATTTAAACGAAGGTAGAATTAAAGAAGTTCTTGATTCTATAGAAAAACTAAATAATGAAGGAGAAATCGTTACTCTAAACGTCTCGGGTCCATTCATAATAATAACATCTCTTATAGATCCTATGATATTTTATAAAGCTGTAAGAAAAAATAAGGAATTAGTTGATAAAGTAATAACAATAATAGAGGACAATATAATTAATTATGTTAAGGAAGGTATAAAGAGAGGTGCGAAAATAATATCTTATGAAGATTCAGTAGGTTCTGTAGATATTGTTGGACCTAAAGTATATAGATACTTAACAGGAAAGGTTACAAGTGAAGTACTTAAAAAAATAGGAGAGTTTGATAATATAGTAGTTCATATATGCGGAAAGACTTCAGTAGCACTAGAAAAATATGAATTTGCAAAATCAACTCCAGTAAAACTGAAAGAAGATGTTACTTACGGAGAAGCTATAATTGATATAATAAACAATCAAAAAGATATAAAATTTATAGGACATTCATGTATGAAAAGAACCCCAGATAAGCTTAAAGATAATACTGTTTGGAAAATAGATTTAAGTTAAAAAGTTAAATTGCTAAGAAATGGCTTAGAATAGATTTAAAACTGTTCTAAGCTATTTTTAGTTACTATATTAGTTAGTGCTCTACTTTAAAAAAATTTAGTTTTAATATATACTTTATTATGAAATATTTTGTTAATTAATAATCAAGAAAGAAGGGTTTACATGGCTTTTACCAGTGTGTTAGAGCAAACTATAACACTATTTTTATTAGTTATACTAGGGTTCGTTATAAGAAAGAGAAATATAATAACGGATGAAATTATAAGAGGATTTTCAGATTTTGTTTTAAAAGTAACTTTACCATTATTTATCATAGTTTCAATGGATAAAGAATTCTCAAAAGATAGGCTAATATACAGCGGAATAATAATATTTATAAGTATCTTTACTTATTTTATAAAAGCAGTTATATCAAAGATTTTTACAAACTCTTTAAATATAAAGGAACCACAAAAAGGAGTATATAGATTTTTAATATTCTTCTCAAACTCTGGATTTATGGGAATACCAGTGGCAAACGCCCTATATGGAGATGACGGTGTATTTTATGCTGCAATACTTAATATAACATTTAACATATTGCTATGGACTTTTGGAGTAAAACTAGTTAGTCAAGATAACACAAAAGAAGAAAATGTTATGAAAAAGCTTTTGACTAATCCAGGCGTATTTAGTGTAATAATAGGTCTTATTATATTTTTAACACCTCTAAAGTTACCAAAGCTTTTATATGATCCTATGAACATGGTAGGAAGTATAACGTCACCTTTAGCTATGATAGTTGTAGGTGGTATTTTAGGTGCAACAGAATTAGGTTCTATGTTTAGAAATAAAAAACTAATGCTAGCATCACTAATTAGGTTAATAGTAATTCCATTGATATTTATATTTATGTTGTTACCATTTAAGCTACCTGAAATAAT
Organism: Gottschalkia acidurici 9a; assembly: GCF_000299355.1. NCBI lineage: Bacteria > Bacillati > Bacillota > Tissierellia > Tissierellales > Gottschalkiaceae > Gottschalkia > Gottschalkia acidurici. The sequence continues at coordinate 1,257,650 of NC_018664.1, forward strand.
AGTAGGAATGACTATAATAATAGATGCAATGCCAGCAGCAGCTAATACGGCTATGTTTACTAGAATGTATAATTCAGACTATAACCTTGCATCTCAGGGTGTGTTTTTAACCACACTTATTAATATACTAACTACACCATTAATACTTTATATTTTTTCAAAGACATTTAATTTATAATATTAGATACAATTTTAAATAAGGTTATTGAATATCACATTTTATTCAATAACCTTGTTTTATATCTTTGTCCTTAGTCATAAGTTATTATTTAAAATAGCAATAAATATAAGTCACTTAGTATTAAACAAGCTTTGTTTAGACGTTAAATATCAGAAAGAAAGGTAGGTTGAATATTGTTAAAAGAAAAGATTTTATATGTAAACTACTTGATTGATAGTATACTCCTTAAAATACCGACAAAAATGATTTACGAGCAATCACTTGAGAATGAATTTAAAAATATTCACTATGAAATCTATTTAGAAAACCACTACTTTATATCCGAGGTATCAGACAATACTGAATTTGCAATAAAGAATTTACAGAAGGTGATGCCAGCAAATGTAAGGGTTGCATGTTGTCAATCTTGTAGATATGGTAACTTCTGTCCATACGGAGATAATGACAATGAAATATTTTGCTTTAAAGGAATTGAAGTTAACAATAAGGATGATGTATGCAAATTTTTTTCAAGCAATAATGAATGTTACAAAGCAAGGAGTAGAGAGCTTCTTGACTTTTGTTCAAATTATGAACCTATATCTTATAATGAACATTATACTTATAATGATTGGTAGTGGATATAGAAGCAAAAAGTTAAATTGTGAAGGGTAAAGTACTCTTAGATTAATTTAATACTTTGTTTTAATTAAACTCTAATAACATAAAAAATATAGAAGTTATAGATTAAGTACTGCATAATATATTAAAAAAGGAGGGTTTGAAATATGTTTAATAAAGTATTAGAACAAACTATAATATTATTTTCCTTAGTAATAGTTGGTTTTATTATAAGAAAAAGAAATATAATAACGGATGAAGTTATAAAGGGATTTTCAGAATTTGTTTTAAAAGTAACATTACCAATCTTTATTATAGTTTCAATGGATAAAGAGTTTTCTAAGGATAAAGTTATATATAGTGCAATAATACTTTCTGTAAGTATACTTACGTACATAATAAAGGCTATTATATCAAAGACATTTACTGATATTTCGAAAGTAGAAGATCCACAGAAAGGTATATATAGATTTTTAATATTTTTCTCAAATCATGGCTTTATGGGAATTGCAATAGCTAGTGCATTATATGGAGATGAGGGTGTATTTTATGCCGCTATACTTAATATAACTTTTAATGCTTTTGTATGGACATTTGGGGTGAAATTAGTTGACCATAATGAGAGTACAGATGAAAGTTCTATAAAGAAATTTATATTTAATCCAGGTATAATTAGTGTAGTCATAGGTCTTATTATATTTTTAACACCACTGAGTTTACCAAGACTTGTATATGAACCTATGAATATGTTGGGAACTATGACTATTCCTTTAGCTATGATAATTGTTGGCGGGAATCTAGGATCAACAGAATTAGGTTCTATGTTTAAAAATAGGACTTTAATTCTAACATGTCTAATTAGACTAATAGTAGTTCCATTTACAATAATACTTGCACTATTACTATTTAAACTACCTAAGATTATAATTGGTATAACTATAATAATAGATGCAATGCCCTCAGCACCTAATACAGCTATATTTGCTAGAAGGTATGATTCGGATTATAGCTTGGCATCTCAAGGAGTATTTTTAACTACACTTATGAGTATATTAACTATACCTTTTATAATGTATATTTCTTCTAAGCTATTTGGATTATAAATTTAAGTTAGTATTAAAAAGATATTATAGTATATCAACAATTTTAAAAACCTGTCATCTTTTATAGATGTGAAAGATGACAGGAAGAAATTTTATATCTATAGATTCTTACTATTACTTAGTATTTTTTATTATATTTTTTATTCTTTTAACTTTTAAGCCTATATCTTCTGCACCAACTATTTCAGAAATCATACATACACACCTAGCACCATGATTTAAAACTTCGGAAACATTATGTTCTTTAATTCCGCCTATCGCAACAAAAGGAATATCTATATTTTTAGAAACATATTCAAGATATTCAAATCCTAAAGGATCACAGACATCTTTTTTAGTAGATGTTTTAAATATAGGCCCTACTCCTATATAATCAGCACCATTAGCTACTGCACTTTGAGCTTCTTCAGATGAATGAGTAGACAGCCCTATGAACATATCATTTCCTACAAGCTCCCTAACTTTTTTTATAGGAATATCTTCTTGTCCAATATGAACTCCATCAGCATTTACAAGTATTGCTATATCTATATCATCATTTAGAATAAAAGTAACACCAGCTTCTCTAGTGAGCTCTCTTATTTTCTTGCATTCTTCATACTTATAAAGAGATTTTTTATCTTTTTCTCTATACTGAATTATCTTAACTCCTGAGTCTATTAACTCCTTTACAACTTGTATATTGTCTTTTCCATTTGAAAATTCTTCAGCAGTTATACAATATAGTTCTTTTTCGAATAAAGCTTTAAGTTTATTTCTCAATGAAATCATCTCCTAAAATTATTAATTACATAGTTTAATATAACATTCGCCTGTTTAGCAGCAGCAGTATTAACTCTTGGAGAAATTGGTGGGCAGTTTTCACTTACTTCGGAAACCAAATCTCCTATAAGATAAAAATTACTTTTAATTTTCCTAGTAGTTATAAGGTTACTATCATCCCAGCCAGCAAGGCCAGATGCTGAAACTAAAAGTTTATTTGATCCTAAAAACTTCTCAACTATCATTTTTTTACAACTTGACTTGTCAAAAGCTTCAACTATTATATCGCAATCATTATATATATCTTCTAAATTATCATAGTTTAAATATATATTTAATGAATCTATATTAACATCAGGATTTATTAAAATAAGATTTTCTTTAAGAGCCTCGACTTTAGGCATACCAACTTGATGATAAAAGAAAAACTGTCTGTTTAAATTAGAGTATTCAATTTTGTCAAAATCAGCTATTATAAAGTTTTTAAATCCACACCTAGTTAAATTAAAGGCACAGTTAGAGCCAAGTCCGCCTGCACCTGCAATACCTATTTTGACTGACTGTATAGCTTTAAAGTTGTTTTCACCAAGTTGATTTAACAAAGTTTCTTCAAAAAGATTCATAAATTCACCAGCCTTTTATAAACTAAAACTATATGATATCCCAATCTTTAAGAACTGGCTGATATCCAAGTTTTTTATGTCTAATAACATATCCTGTAAGTCTCTGTTATCAGATATATCAAATTGTCCATTATCATCACTATTTTTAGAATGTCCGCCTACAGAAGTATTAGAATCCGCTGACATTTTAGTAACACCTAGTGGTAGTACATTGTTTCTAAAATTGACATCTTCTCTTGTTGACATTGTTATTCCAACTCTGGGTATAAAAAGTCTAAGAGCTAATATAAACTGAACTAGGTTTTTATCATTAACTGGCATGCAAGGGAAGTCTTCACCAACATGAGGTCGTATTCTAGGCATAGACACATTAACATCTATATGAGAATATTTATTCTGAATGTACTCTGCATGTAATCCTGTTAAAAAGGCATCTTTTTGCCAATTATCAAGACCTAGGAGAGCTCCAACATTTACTGAACGTATATTAGCCTTACAAGCTCTTTCAGGAGCATCAAGTCTAAATCTATAATCTTTCTTAGGACCCTTGAGATGAAGTTTATCATAAAGCTCTTCATTATAAGTTTCTTGATATATGGTTAAAGAGTCAACTCCTGCTTGTACTAATGTTGAATATTCATTCTCTTCTAATGCATATATTTCTATTCCGATAGAGTTAAAATACTTCCTTAAAATATCTACACATTTACTAATATACTCTACGGAAGATATACTTTTTGCATCTCCGGTAAGTATTAATATGTGCCTAAATCCTTTAGAAGAAATTAATTTCGACTCTTTTTCAACCTCTTCAAATGTTAATTGATTTCTACCTATACTATTTACTGCATTAAACCCACAATAGACACATTGATTTGTACAATAATTGGCTAAATACATAGGAGTATACATAAGTATAGTCTTTCCGAACTGCTGAACTGTAAGTTTATGTGATAGCTGAGCCATATCCTCAAGAAAATATTCTGCTGTTGGAGAGAGTAATGCTAAGAAGTCCATAGAATTTAACTTACTTTTCTTTAAGATTTTCCTTATATCATTTTTAGTAATTTGCTTATTAAAACTTTCTAAATTGAAGTCCTTGTATTTAGAACAAATACTATAAAAACTCATAATATAACCTTCTTTATCAAATTATTCGTTTAAAAAACCTGTAAGTGGAGAAGATGCACTTGCTGTTATATTTACTTCTCCAAGTCCTGCAAGGTAAGCCTTTCTTCCAGCTTCAACCGCACTACCAAAAGCTTGAGCCATAAGTATAGGGTCATTAGATGAAGCTATAGCTGTATTTAAAAGGCAAGCATCAGCACCCATTTCCATAGCTTCACAAGCATCAGAGGGCTTACCTATACCTGCATCTACAATTACTGGAATAGGTATTTCATCTATGAGTATTCTAATTAGCTCTCTAGTCTGTATACCTCTATTTGATCCGATAGGAGAACCTAAAGGCATAACAGTAGCAGCCCCTACATTAACAAGCTCTTTTGCCACCATAAGATCTGGACTTATATATGGAAGGACTACGAATCCTTCAGATGCTAGAACTTCAGTAGCCTTTATAGTTTCATATCCATCAGGAAGAAGATATTTATTGTCTGAAATAACTTCTATTTTAATCCAATCTCCACATCCTGTTGCCCTTGCAAGTCTAGCTATTCGTATTGCTTCTTCAGCATTTCTTGCTCCAGATGTATTAGGGAGAAGTTGGATACCTTTAGGTATGTAACTTAGTATATTTTCTGAATCAGAACTAAAATTTACTCTTCTTAAAGCAACCGTAATGATTTCAGATTTAGATTTTTCCAAGACTTGTGGAATAAGCTTATCGGAAGAATATTTACCAGTTCCAACAAGCAATCTACTACTAAACTCTTTTCCACCAATTATTAGTTTATCGGACATATTATCAACCTCCTCCTACAAAGCTTAAAACTTCTAAGCTATCATTTTCTTTTAATACTGTATTAGCCCAATCTTCACTTCTAAGTACATTAAGATTATATTCAACCACTACATTATTTGGATAAAGTCCTTTGGATATTAAATAATCTAAAAGAGTTATACTTTCTTCTATAACTTCTTTCTGACCATTTATAAAAATGTTCATTTATATCACCACCTTCTAAATAAAACTCTTTAATACTGTTGAGAATACAAAAAAGGCTTACCTCTAGGTAAGCCTTATAGTATGCAAAATAATATATAGCAAAAATAATCTACTATTATAAAGTAAACTAAATATAAGCTTTCCTACGATGGTTCTAACCATATCAGGTTCAAAGGGTCAGGTTTTTAAACCTTCTCAGCCAAAAGGCTCCCCTAGCTCGATGTTATTATATTTTTCTTTATATGATTTAACACAATTATAGTTTATTATTTTATTTTTGTAAAGATATAAAAAGTAATCTCTATAATACCTATAAGAATTATAAAAAATAAAGTTGACAGAATATTATTAAGACTATATAATAATCTATAATATATGGTACATATTTGATAATAAAATATTCTTATCCAGAGAGGTGGAGGGACTGGCCCTGTGAAGCCCAGCAACCCAAGAGAATTTCTTGAAGGTGCTACATCCAGCAGGTAGGATCCTGATAGATAAGACGAAACAGAAGATTATCTTCCTACTGAACAATAGTAGGAAGATTTTTTATTATAGAAAATTAGGAGGCTAGGTAAATGGACAAAAAATTACGATTTGAAACTATACAACTTCATGGAGGGCAAACTATAGATAGAGAAGCTAAATCTAGAGCAGTACCAATTTATCAAACAGCATCTTATTTATTTGATGATACAGAAGACGCTGCAGATATTTTTGCATTAAAAAAATTCGGATATGCTTACTCTAGAACTAGAAATCCTGTGTTTGAGATATTAGGAAATAGATTAGCACAGTTAGAAGGTGGATTATCTACATTAGTAACGTCATCTGGAATGGCAGCTATAACTTATGCAATATTAGGTCTAGCAAAGGCGGGGGATGAGATAGTAGCATCATCAACTTTATACGGAGGGACAGTAACTCTTTTTAATTATACTTTTAAAGACCTTGGTATAAATGTTAAGTATTTTAATCCTGACAATTTAGATGAGCTTAGGGGAGTAATAACAGATAAAACTAAAGCAGTATTCATAGAAACTATAGGAAATCCAGAAATAAATGTATCTGATATAGAAGAAATAGCTAATATATCACATGAAAATAAAGTACCACTAATAGTAGATAATACATTTGCTACACCTTATCTTTGTAGACCGATAGAATTTGGAGCAGACATAGTAGTTCATTCACTTACTAAATTTTTAGGAGGTCATGGAACTAGCATAGGCGGGATACTAATTGATAGTGGAAAATTCAATTGGGATAACGGAAAATTCCCTCAGCTTACAGAAGCACAAGATAGATTTAAAGGAGTAAAGTTCTACGAGCAGTTCGGAGAAACTGCTTATATTACAAGAACAAGAAATACACTTATGAGTGACATAGGAGCCTGTCTATCTCCGTTTAATGGATTTCTAATTTTACAGGGAATAGAGACTCTTTCGCTTAGAATGGAAAGACACGTAGAGAATGCAAAAAAAATAGCTGAATATTTAGAAAATCATGAAAAAGTAGCATGGGTGAAATATCCTGCACTTAAAACAAATAAATATCATGAAATAGCTAAAAAATATTTGCCTAAAGGATCAGGAAGTATATTTGCTTTTGGACTTAAAGGTGGATATGAGGCAAGTAAAAAATTAATAGAATCTGTAGAGATATTTTCACATTTAGCAAATGTAGGAGATGCTAAGTCACTTATAATACATGCAGCATCAACTACACATCAACAATTAACGGAAGAAGAACAAATAGTAGCAGGTGTTTCACCAGATCTTATAAGAATGTCAGTTGGTATAGAAAATGTAGACGACTTGATAGAAGACTTAGAAAATGCATTAAAGAATATATAAAGGAAAGGGAGATTTTAATGAGTAAGAAATATAACTTTGATGAAGTAATAGATAGAATGGGAACTTATTCAAACAAATGGGATGGTGCATATAAATACTTTGGAACGAATGACTTAATACCACTTTGGATAGCAGATATGGACTTTGCACCTCCTAGGGAAGCTGTAGAAGTTATAGAAAAAAGAGCAAAACATGGAATATATGGATATACATTAACAGAATCTAAGCATAGAAAACCATTCATAGAGTGGTGTAAAAGTAGATATAGATATGATGTTAAAGAAGAATGGATAGTAAATACTCCGGGGGTTGTGCCTGCTATATGTGCAGCTATTCAATCATTAACAAATGAAGGTGACGAAATAATGATACAGCCACCAGTATATCCACCTTTTTTTAACTCTGTTAAGAATAATGATAGAAAATTAGTAGAAAATCCTCTAATTTTAAAAGATGGAAAGTATGAAATTGACTTTGATGACTTAGAATATAAAATTAAAAACGGAAATATAAAAATGCTTTTACTATGTAATCCTCATAATCCTGTAGGTAGAGTATGGAATAGGGAAGATCTAGAAAAAATAATGAACATATGTAAAGAACATAATATACTTGTTTTCTCAGATGAGATACATGGAGATATAATATATAAAGGTAACCAATTTAATTCATTAATGACTTTTCCTAAAGAATACTATGACAATATAATAGTAGCAACTGCTCCAAGTAAAACTTTTAATATAGCAGGACTTTATTATTCTAATATTCTAATACCAAATGAAGATATTAGACAGAAAGTTAGACTTGTGCTAACTAAACTCAATATAAGTGCTGAAAACGTGTTTAGCATAAACGCAGGAGCAGCAGTTTATGAATATGGTGAAGATTGGGTAGATGAGCTTGTAGACTATCTAGAAGAAAATGCTAAGTTTGTAGAACAATTTATAAAAGAAAGATTACCAAAAATAAAGACTTTTAATCTTGAAGGAACATACTTAATGTGGTTAGATTTTAGAGAGCTATTTGAGGATCAAGATGAGCTAAAAGACTTTTTAATAAACAAAGCAAAAGTAGGATTAAATGATGGTACTACATTCGGTAGCCAATATGTAGGATTTGCAAGACTTAACATAGCATCTCCAAGAAGTATAATAGAAGAAGGTTTAAAAAGAATAGAAAAAGCTTTAAACATATAAGGTAAACAAGCATACTCTTATAGTATAGGATTAAAATCCTAAAAATTGATTTTATTATAAAATATATTATGATATAATTACTATTATACACTTCAACGACAATTAATTTGAATAATATAAATTTATAATAAAAAAGAGATATAAAGGAGACAAGTCTTGAAAAAGCCAATAATAGGAGTAGTAGGAAGTTTATCAAATGAAAGTGGAAAAAATATCATGGAATCTACTGAACGAGTATTTACTAGTGAAAAGTATGTAAATTGTGTAGAAAAAGTAGGAGGTATACCTATAGTTCTTCCACACATAAATGAAATACTAGACATAAAAAGACAGATAGAACTATGTGATGGTTTACTTTTATGTGGTGGAGCAGACATACATCCTATTTATTATGGAGAAGAACCGTATGAGAAATTAGGGTTCGTAAACTCAAAAGAAGATGAATATCAAATAAAAGTAACTAGAATGGCACTGAACTTACACAAACCAATATTAGGAGTGTGTAGGGGACACCAACTATTAAATGTAGTTTGTGGAGGGACTCTTTATCAAGACATGGAACAAGTACCATCTAAAACTATAAAGCATAATCAGATATCAAAGAGATATGAACCATATCATAGCATAAAGATAGTTAAAAATAGCATTTTGGAAAAAATTTTAGGAAACACTATACTGGTTAATAGTATACATCATCAGTGTATAAAAGAGCTCGGAAAAGGTTTAAGAGTTATTGCAACATCTAAGGATGGAGTAATAGAAGCTGTAGAGATGGGTGGAAGAGATTTTGTAGTAGGAGTACAATGGCATCCAGAGGAAATGGCTATGAATAATGATGAGAATATGTTAAATATATTCAAAGAGTTTATCGATAAAAGTGTAAAAGTAGAATTAGAATATAATATATAATAAATTAAACCTCTTACTTTAACTTGTAAGAGGTTTTCATTTACTATTGAGGCAAATAATAGTATAATGATTAAATATAAATGTTTCTGAAAAAAAGTTAATTTTATAAATACTTAAAAACATCCTGAGATTATAAAGTTCAAATTGATTTTTTAGCGCGAATTTTGTATAATGAATTAGTACTTTAATGTATAAAAGTATAAAGAATATAAAAAACAAGAATAATTTTTTCAAGGAGGATTAATAAATGTCTAGGATTAAAAAACTACTGGCTGTAGGAATGACACTTGTAATGAGTGCAACTATACTAGCTGGATGTGGACAAAAAGAAAATGGAAAAGATGGTGCAAAGGTAGAGTCAGATGTAATTAAAATAGGAGCAATAGCGCCTGAAACAGGAGAAGTTGCAGTGTATGGTAAAGCTGCTTTAAACGGTTATAAATTAGCTATAGAACAGTATAATGAAAAAGGTGGGGTACTAGGAAAACAAGTAAAGTTAATTCCTTATGATGATAAAGGTGACGATAATGAAGCTGTAAATGCTTATAATAGACTTGTTAGTAGTGACAAAGTAGATGGTATATTAGGAGCTGTTATTAGTACAAACACATCAGCGATAGCACCTTTAGCAGCAAGGGAAGGTATACCAATGATAACTGCAACATCTACAGCGGATAAGAATATAACAGAAGAAGGAGAAAATATATTCCGTTCATGTTATACAGATACTTTTCAAGGAAGTAAAATGGCAGAATTTGCTGGAGAAGACTTAAAAGCTAAGACAGCTGCAATAATATACAACACAAGTTCAGATTATAGTGATGGACTAGCAAAAGCTTTTAAAGAAACATTTGAAAAAGCTGGTGGAAAGGTAGTAGCTAGTGAAGGATACACTAAACAAGATAAAGATTTTAAATCAATACTTACAAGCATAAAAGGAAAAAATGCAGATGTATTAGTAATACCAGATTATTATGAAAAAATAGCACTAATAACTAAACAAGCAAGAGAAGTAGGAATAGAGTCAACATTCTTAGGCGGAGATGGTTGGGATGGAGTTATAGGTAAGATTGATAATAGCATTATAGAAAAATCTTATTTCTCTAATCACTACGCAACGGATGATACAAGTGAAGTTGTACAAAACTTTATAAAAGCATATGAAGAAAAATATAAAGAAAAACCTAGCGCATTTGCTGCATTAGGATATGATGCTGCTACTACTTTATTAGAAGCTATGAACAAAGCAGGAAGCACTGATAGAGAAAAAGTTGTAGAAGCTATGAAAAATACAGACTTAGAATTAGTTTCTGGACACACTAAGTTTGATAAAAATAGAAATCCTATAAAGCCAGTTTCTATTATAAGAATAGGGAACGGAGAAAATAAATTAGAAATTAAAAAGTAATATGTAGTAATTTAGAAATAGATCATAATAGGAAATTATAACCTAGGGTTATGGTTTCCTATTATGTGTTTATTGATATTACTTTTTATAAATAGAAAGAAGGGATATGAATGGAAGAATTTATTCAACAGCTTTTTAATGGGCTTCATGTAGGGAGTATATATGCATTAATAGCTTTAGGATACACTATGGTTTATGGTATAGTTAAACTTATAAACTTTGCTCATGGAGAAATTTTGATGATCGGCGCATACTCTGCATATTTTCTTATAAATTCAGGTATGCCAATATGGTTAACTATATTACTTTCTATGCTAATATGTGCAATTATAGGTGTAATAATAGAGAAGCTTGCATATAAACCATTAAGAAATGCACCACGTATATCAGCACTTATAACAGCAATTGCTGTAAGTATACTTCTACAAAATTTATTTATGATATTATTTAAACCAGATGGAAGACCTTTTCCTGAAATAATCAAATTAAGCCCAATCCATATAGGAAGTGTTAAAATAGAAGGATTAACTATATTAAGTATAGTAGTATCATTTATATTGATGGTAGGACTACATTTCTTCATAAAGAATACCAAAACAGGAAAAGCAATGAGAGCAGTATCTCAAGATCAAAATGCAGCTATGCTTATGGGAATCGATATAAACAAAACTATATCAGCTACATTTGCTATAGGTTCAGCACTTGCCGCTGTTGGAGGAATACTTTTCAGTATAGCTTATCCACTAATAGAGCCATATATGGGGATGATGCCAGGTCTGAAAGCGTTTATCGCAGCAGTACTTGGAGGTATAGGTATTATACCAGGAGCTATGGTTGGAGGAGTAATAATGGGGGTAGCTGAAAGTTTTACAAGAGCATATATATCTAGTCAGTTATCAGATGCAGTAGTATTTGGAATATTAATAGTAGTACTTATAGTAAAACCAACTGGATTGTTTGGTAAAAATACACGTGAGAAAGTGTAGGTGACAAAACTATGAATATAAATAAAAGGGTTAAAGGATACATTATAAATGGTATAGGTATAGTACTCTTGTATATCTTACTAGTAAATCTGATCAATGGTGGACAAATAGATAGGTATCAGCAAGGTATTATAATAATGATAGGAATAAATATAATATTAGCAGTAAGTCTTAACTTAACTACTGGATTTTTAGGACAGCTTGCGCTGGGACATGCTGGATTCATGGGTATAGGAGCATATACGGCTGCTATAGCTACAATGAATATGAATATACAGTCAGATACTTTACAACTTGTAGTGTCTATGATAATAGGCGGAATTATAGCCGCTGTATTTGGAATTATAATAGGTGTACCAGCTTTAAGATTAGAAGGTGATTATTTAGCTATAATAACACTTGGATTTGGAGAAATGATTCGTGTTATCATAAATAACTTAGAAATAACTGGAGGAGCTAAAGGTTTAAAGGGAATACTTCCTCTAACAAACTTTAGTCATGTTTACTGGGTAACAATAATAACTGTAGTATTAATGTTCTCTCTGATGAGATCAAGACATGGTAGAAGTATAATATCGGTAAGAGAGAATGAGATAGCAGCAAATGCAGTAGGTGTACCAACAGCGTTCTATAAAATATTTGGATTCGTTTTATCTGCATTCTTTGCGGGAATTGCAGGAGGGCTATATGCACACTATATGTCAGTTTTAAGCCCATCTAAGTTTGGATTTATGTATTCTATAGAGATACTGGTTATAGTAGTTCTAGGAGGAATGGGAAGCATAACAGGATCTATAATAGCAGCTATACTTCTCACATTATTGCCAGAAGCTTTAAGAGAATTTTCGACTTATAGATTATTAATTTACTCTATTTTATTAATTGTAATGATGTTATTTAAGCCTTCAGGTCTCTTTGGAACAAGTGAATTTTCTATACACAATTTAATTATAAGAAAAAAGAAAATGCAAAGTCAAACTAGAAGGTTAAAGGAGTGAATAGCTATGGCATTTTTAGAAGCCAAAAACATAGGTATAATGTTTGGTGGATTAAAGGCAGTAGAAAATTTTAGTTTAAATATAAACGAAAAAGAAATAGTTGGTCTTATAGGTCCAAATGGGGCTGGTAAGACTACAACTTTTAATATGCTAACAGGGGTTTATATTCCTACTAATGGAGATATAGTTATAAATGGAGAAAGTGTGGTTGGGTTAAAGCCACACCAAATAGTAAATAGAGGAATAGCTAGAACTTTTCAAAATATAAGACTATTTGATGACTTAACAGTTTTAGAAAATGTTAAAATAGCTTTTCAAAAACAGATGAAGTATTCTATTGCTGAAGGTATACTTAGACTACCTAGGTACTGGAAAGAAGAAAAAGAAATAGACTTAAAGGGAAAAGAGCTTTTAAAAATATTTGAGATGGAAGACTTAGCTTATGAAACTGCTAAAAACTTACCATATGGAAAACAAAGAAAATTAGAAATAGCAAGAGCACTTGCTACAGATCCTAAAGTTCTTATGTTAGATGAGCCAGCAGCCGGAATGAATCCACAAGAAACTATGGAATTAATGAATACTATACATTTTATTAGAGATAAGTTTGATACAGCAATACTTTTAATAGAACATGATATGAACTTAGTTATGGGAATTTGTGAACGTTTAATAGTATTAAACTATGGTGTAATTCTTGCAGAAGGAACTCCTGATGAAATTAAAAATAATAAAGAAGTTATTAAGGCTTATCTAGGAGAATAGGAGGCTAACTATATATGCTAAAGGTAAAAGATTTACAAGTATACTATGGCATGATAAATGCTATAAAAGGTATTAGTTTTGAAGTTAAAAAAGGTGAGATAGTTACACTTATAGGTGCTAATGGTGCAGGAAAAACTACCATACTTCAATCACTATCTGGAATGATAAAGCCTAAAGAAGGAGTAGTAGAATATAACGGAGAAAATATACTTTCTTTAGATCCACATAAAATCGTAGGTAAGGGACTTGCGCATGTTCCAGAAGGAAGAAGAGTATTTTCGGAAATGACAGTTGAAGAAAATTTAGAACTTGGGGCGTTTACAAAGAATAATAAAGATAAAATTAAAGAAGGATTTGAAAATGCATACTCACGATTTCCAAGATTATTTGAAAGAAAAAAACAACTTGCTGGTACGTTGAGTGGTGGAGAGCAACAAATGTTGGCTATAGCAAGAGCACTTATGTCAAATCCACAAATAATCCTAATGGACGAGCCATCTATGGGACTAGCACCTATATTAGTAAGACAGATATTTGATATAATACAAGAGATAAATAGTACTGGAATGACAGTATTACTAGTTGAACAAAATGCAAATATGGCTTTATCTATAGCCAATAGAGCATACGTACTAGAAACAGGTAAAATAGTACTTTCGGGAGATGCAAAAGAATTACTAGGAAATGAAGAAGTTAAAAAGGCTTATTTAGGAGCTTAAGCAGCAGACTAATTTCAATGTTTTTTGGCATTGTGTGAGCTACTTATTCAGCGACTGATAGGGATCTAAGTATCCTTATGAGTAGTGATTTTCGATTATTTACTTTATTAAGACTGACTCTTTATATTATTGTGTAGGGTCAGTCTTAATTTTTATCATTAGATATGTTAATATAGAATAGTATTTATAAAGTAAAAAAGTAGAGGTAAAATAAAATGAATATAGAGATGCTAGATTCAAAAGAATATGAATTAGAAAATGGTATAAAAATTATATCTATAAAGAAAAATACTAAAATAGCAACCGTACAATTAGGTATAAATGTAGGCCCTATAAACGAAAAGATAAATGAAAAAGGTATGAGCCACTTTATAGAACACATGATATTTAAAGGAACTAAAAAGAGGACTAATGAAGAGATAAATCAAGATTTAGAAGATAGAGCTGGATCATATAATGCATATACAACTTACACATCTACAGTATTTGGTATAACAGCTTTAAAGGAAGAGTTAGAAAGTTCAATAGACATTATTTCAGATATTATAATCAAATCTATATTACCAGAGGAAGAAATAGAAAAAGAAAAAACTGTAATATTAGCGGAAATAAGAAATGGTTTAGATGATGTAGAACACTTAAGTTATACTAAAGCTAATGAGTATGCATTTGAGAAAAGTCACCTTAGGTATGATATTGCTGGAAGTGAAGAAAATATAAATTCTTTTACTAGAGAAAGTTTAATGAACTTTTATAAAGGATATTATTTACCTAACAACTGTGTTATTAGCATAGTATCATCTTATGATCATGAAGAAATTAGAAATATGGCAGAAAAATACTTTAATGATTGGGAAAGAAGAGAGATTTTAAAAACAAATATAATAGAAGAAAAAAATATAGAAATTGAGAAGACGACTTATAAAAAAGATATAGAACAAAACACCATCACATATCTATATACATTTTATGGACTAAATAGAAACCAGGAACTAGCTTTAGAAATATTAAATTATAAGTTGGGAGAAAGTGCAAATTCTATACTATTTAGAGAACTAAGAGAGAAAAGAGGAATGGCATACGATGTTTATTCTGATATAGATGGAACTGAGTATATAAAAACATTATATATATATACATCAATAGGTGAAGATGATGTAAAAGAAGCAAGAGAAACTATAGATAGTATCATAAACAATATATTATCTAAAAATATAAATATAGATGAGAAGAATATAATTCTAATGAAAAAAGTTATGAGAACGGGAATAATATCTATGATTGAAGATATAGAATCATTGTGTAACTATGCTTTACATCAAAAATTATCAGGAAAACAAATAGATGCTTTCTTAGATGATTTAGAAAGGCTAAACTATATAGATGGAGATATGATATACGATGTAGCAAAAAGTGTACTTTCAAATCCAACTATCCATATATTATTAAGTAAATAAGTTTAATATTAATTAATGTAATTGCGTTAAGTCGACTTTAACTTAATTAATAAAAGAAGGTTAAAGAACTACTTTAAGGTAAGAAATATAGTAAATAAGCCATTTAGGCCTTAAAGTGAAAGTTTAACATGAAGCATATAAAATATTTCCTAGAAAATAAAAAGGAGAATAGCTTTGCTATTCTCCTTTAAACTTCCTTAAATAAATCATCCATACTATATAGTCTAGGTTCTTTGTCTGCTATAAACTTAGCAGCATTTATAGAGCCAACTGCAAATATTTTTTTAGACATGGCAGTATGTTTGATTTCAACGATTTCATCTATACCCGCAAATATAACAGAGTGTTCTCCAACTATACTACCACCACGTACAGCGTGAATACCTATTTCTTTAGGTTGTCTCTTAGTATCGTTTCCGTATCTTCCGTACACAAATTCTTTCTCATTATTAAACTCTTCGTTTATAGCACTAGCTATCATATAAGCTGTACCACTCGGAGAGTCAACTTTTTTATTGTGATGCTTTTCTATAACTTCAATATCAAAGCCTTCTAAAGCAGAAGCTGCTTTTTTAACTAAGCTTAGTAGAACATTTATTCCTAAAGACATATTTCCAGAATAAAGTATCGCTACCTTTTTAGAAGCTTCTTCTATATTCTTAATTTCTTCATAAGAGTATCCAGTAGAAGCTACAACTAATGGTACATTTTTCTCTGTAGAATACTTTAAAAGTTTAGGAAGTGTAGAAGGATTAGAGAAGTCTATAATAGCATCGGCTTCTCCATCAAAGTCATTTATATCGTTAAATACAGGAAAATCATAATTTTGTTCTTCGCTTCTATCCATTCCTGCAACTATCTTAAAGTTATCCATTTCGTTTACTTGGTCAATAATAACCTTTCCCATTTGTCCGCTGCATCCACAAAGGATTAATTTAATCATTAAACTCCTCCTTATAATAAGCCATAGTTTGTCATACTGCTAGTTAATGCTTTTAAGTTTTCATCTGACATTTCACATAGTGGTAATCTTAAATCTCCAACTTCTTTACCTAATAAGTTCATAGCAGTTTTTATAGGAATTGGGTTAGGTTCTATAAATAAAGCATCAATAAGTTCTTTTAAACTAAGTTGAAGTTTTCTAGCTTTATCTATATCACCATTTAAGTAACTGGCAACCATATCATGAGTTTCTTTAGGTAGTATATTAGCTACTACTGAAATGACTCCTTTACCACCAATGGATAGTGTAGGAACCACTATATCATCGTTTCCTGAATATATATAAAAATCTTCAGGGCATAGTCTAGCTATTTCAATAACTAATCCTAAGTCACCACTTGCTTCTTTTATACCAGCTATGTTTTTATGCTTAGAAAGTTCGGCAACAGTTTTAGCTTGAATGCTTACTCCAGTTCTTCCAGGTACATTATAAAGAATTATAGGTGTATTTACACTGTCTGCAATTGCTGTAAAGTGTTTAATAAGACCTTTTTGAGAAGCTTTATTATAGTAAGGAGTTACTGTAAGTAAAGCATCAGCTCCTACACTTTCAGCAAATTTACTTAGATTTATTGCATAGCTAGTATCATTACTTCCTACACCAGCTATAACGGGAATACGTCCATTAACTTGTTTAACAGTGAATTCTATAGTTTCTTTATGTTCTTTATCAGATAGAGTAGCAGACTCACCAGTAGTTCCACATATTACTATAGCATCTGTTTGATTTTCTATATGAAATTCTATTAATTCAGATAATGTAACATAGTCTACTTTGTTGTCTTTAGTAAATGGAGTTACAATGGCCACGCCTGAACCTTCGAAAAGTTTCATTAACAAAACCTCCTAAAAATAATTAAAATTAAATAGTATTACTTATTACATGATATACTATATGATAGATAAAAGTTACAGTGATTTTGCAAGTAATTCAGCTATTTGAATAGTGTTAGTAGCAGCACCTTTTCTGATGTTATCAGCAACTACCCAAAGATTTAGTCCGTTTTCAACACTAAAATCCCTTCTTATTCTTCCAACGTAAACTTCATCTTTTCCGCTTACTTCTATTTGCATTGGGTATACAAGATTAGCGGGATCATCTTGTACAACTATACCAGGAGCATTTTTTAATAATTCAAACACTTCAGATAATTCAAATGGTTTTTCGAATTCTAGATTTATTGAAACAGCATGACCGTTCTTTACAGGAACTCTTACTGTAGTAGCTGTTATTTTTAGGTCATAGTCATTTAATATTTTTTTAGTTTCATCGATCATTTTAATTTCTTCCTTAGTATATCCATTCTCTAAAAATGAATCTATATGAGGAAGGCAGTTGTATGATATTGGGTAAGGATAGTTGTCAGTAGTTCCGTTCTCTAAATCAGCTACACCCTTAACACCTGAACCAGAAACTGCTTGATAAGTAGAATATATAATTCTTTTTAATTTAAAAGCATCGTGTAATGGTTTAAGCGGTACTATTGATTGAATAGTAGAACAGTTAGGATTAGCTATTATTCCTTTTCTTTCTTTTATAACTGTTTCTATAGCTTCAGGATTAACTTCAGGTATTACAAGAGGAATATCTTTTTCCATTCTCCAAGCACTACTATTATCTACAACTATAATTCCTTTATCTCTTGCTATTGGTGCAAATTTTTCACTTATAGTACCACCAGCAGAGAAAAGAGCTATATCTATATCTTTATCAAAAGAATTTTCTGTTAGTTCTTCTACAGTATACTCTTTTCCTTTAACAGTTAACTTACTACCAGCAGATTTTGCTGAGGAAAATAAATATAAATTTTCAAAAGGAAAATCTCTATCTTCTAGTACTTGTAAAAATGTATTACCAACCATTCCTGTGGCACCAACTATTGCTAAATTAACTTTTTTCATTTAAAATCACCTCAAATTTATTTGTTTTAAAATTAATATAACTTATATAATATATTATACAACATTAAATGACATAGGTACATTCGTTATGCTATAAAATGTTATAAACCCAACTCTTTACATAAGATAGTAACAGTCTTTTCCTTATCATTAGACTTTATAGTATAAGAGATGCTTATCTCAGAAGTAGTTATTTGCTTGAATTCTATATTATTCTCAGCAAATATATTAAATATCTTTGAAGCTACTCCAGATTGATTCCTCATACCAGTACCTACTACAGATACTTTTGCAAGATTAGATTCTTTTATATAGTCAATTTCAGGTATATCTGATTTTAAAGCAGAGATAGCTTCATCTATAATAGACTCATCATCCTTAGAAGTAGTGAAGGAAACATCTACATGATTATTAGATGGTGATGTCTGACTTATCATATCTATGTTTACATTTTTAACAGCTAAGCTTTCAAAAATACTTGATATATTTTTAGGGTTATAAGGGATATTATTTAAAGTTACCATTAAAATATTATCCGTAGCCGATACACCTGTAACTAAATTTTGCTCCATAGTTTCATCAAACTCCTTTATATAAGTTCCATTTTTCTCACCAGAATTTAATCCTACATATATAGGTACATTATACCTAAGACCTATTTCAACGGATCTTGTTTCCATTATTCCAGAACCTAAACTTGCCATCTCCATCATTTCTTCATAAGTTATATAGTCAAGTTTTTTAGCTTCAGGATATAGTCTTGGATCTATTCCATAAATGCCATCAACATCTGTATATATTTCACAAGGACACTTTAATTTTGCTGCTAATGCAACCGCTGTAGTATCAGATCCGCCTCTACCTAGAGTAGTTATATCACCATTTTCATTCATTCCCTGAAATCCAGCTACTACAACGATTTTATTTTCTTTCAAATAATTTTTAACATTTTCTATATTAATATCTTTTATACGGTTTTTAGTATGAGAGCCTTCAGTTAATATACCAGCCTGAAATCCTGTTAAAGATATAGCGTCATGACCAAATGACTTAAGGGTCATAGTTAGTAACGATATAGTTACTTGTTCTCCAGTAGAAAGGAGCATATCCATTTCTCTTTTAGAAGGATTTTTAGATACTTGATTAGCCATATCTATAAGTCCATTAGTAGTTTTACCCATTGCAGAGACTACAACAACTACGTTATTTCCATTTTCTTTTTCCTGTATTAATCTTTTTGCTATCTCTTTTATCTTATCTACAGTGGCAACAGAAGATCCACCGTACTTTTGAACTACAGTAGCCAATTTTTGACCTCCCTACATTATGTCGTTTTTTATTAAATCTTCATAAGTTTCTCTTTTAACTACAATTCTAGAAGATCCATCTTTTACAAATACTACAGCAGGTCTACCGATTCTGTTGTAGTTACTAGCCATGCTATAGTTATAGGCTCCAGTACTAGCTACAGCAACTATATCACCAGCTTCAGCTTTAGGGAGCTTTATATCCTTTATTACTATATCTCCAGATTCACAGCACTTACCAGCTATAGTATAAAGTTCTGTTGAGTCATCATTCATTTTATTAGCAATAGATGCTTCGTATACTGCAGAGTATAGTGCTGGTCTAGGATTATCACCCATACCTCCATCAACAAATATATAATCTCTTCCACCATAAGTTGACTTAGTTCCACCAACATTATATAGAGTTGTACCAGCATTTGAAATAATAGATCTACCAGGCTCTATTATAATCTTTGGAACCTCGATATTTAGTTCATCGCATTTATTTTTTATATTAACTAGAAGCTCTTTTAGAAAAGCAGTCATGTCCATAGGAGTATCTTCCTCGCTATAGTAAATACCAAATCCACCGCCAAGGTTTAATTCTTTAGTAACGAATCCACATGTTTCTTCAATTTTATTTAAGAACTCAAGCATTATAGTAGCCCCTAAATAGAAAGACTCCTCTTGATGAATTTGAGATCCTATATGGCAATGGAAACCTTTAAAGTTTATATGAGAGCTATCTTTAAGTCTAGATATAAAGCTAAATATTTTTTCATCATGAATAGATTCGCCGAATTTAGAGTCATTTTTTGTAGTTTGAATATACTCATGAGTATGTGCTTCTATTCCGGGATTAACTCTTAGTATAGCGTTAACTTTCTTTCCTAAGCTTTCACATAACTCTTCAATAAGATCTGTTTCTTGCTCATTATCTATAACTATAGTTCCAACACCATGCTCTAATGCCATAGTTAATTCTTCTCTAGTTTTATTATTACCATGCATATATATCTTTGAAGGGTTAAATCCTGCTTTTAAAGCCGTGTACAATTCTCCACCAGATACTACATCTAAGCCCAAGCCTTCTTCAGCAATAAGTTTGCACATTCCGATATTCTGAAAAGCTTTAGATGCATATACAACCTCAGTTTCTATTCCTTCTAAAACAAAATTATCTTTATAGATTCTACAAGTATCTCTTACCAATTGTTCGTCTACAACATATAATGGAGTTCCAAAATCTTTTGCTAGGTCTAAAGCATTACAACCACCTATTTCTAGTACGTTATTGTTTACTTTCATAGTTCCAAAAAGTTTCAATAGCATCACCACTTTCATTAAATTTTTATACAAAAAAACAACTAAGAGCAAAAGGTGCTCGAAGTTGTTTTATAAACAAAAACAAACGTATATAAACCTTTCGCCCACAATATGATAAGTGCTCCAGCAGAAAATTGGGCAAAAATTCTGTTGACAGTACTATACTTATTCAGCATAGTCCCAATACACAAATTAAATAGTGTATTTCGGCGATTGCACCTTTCCTACAAAAGTACTATTTACAACCGCGGCCCCTATAACATATTGTTTTAATATATTCTATTGTTTCGAATATGTTAACAAATTAAAGTATGAAAGTCAAGAAGAATTTAGAAAAATCTTAAAAAATTAAATTAAGTATCTATTAAACATTATTTCTAAATTTTATTAGGGATAAATATAATATTGAGAAACATACTTGGGACAGTGTAAAATAGCTAGATTTAAGATGTTATTTTAAAAAAGTAGGGTTTAAAATAGAATTTAATTATAAAATCACTGAATATTTTTATGCTAACTATAGATAGATACTTAGTATAAAAGAATACTTATTTAGCACTTTAAACTTTCTAGGACTTAAATAGCATAGAAGGTTAGTATAAAAGTCCTATACAAATTATGAAGAAATTAATTTTTTTACTTGCAAAATAGTTTATTTGACTTATAATAGTAAATATATAGATATATAAATAAAAAAGGGGATTGCAAGTGATAGAAAAGCAAGTCCTTAAAAAATGTCTAAATGTGTATACAATATACAAAGGAGGATATAAAGTCATATCCTGCAAAAACACCAGCAAATAAAGTTATAAAGGTATCGTTTTATAAAGATATAACTAAAGTTAAAGAAATACTTAATAATAAATATGTAAGTATATAAATAGAAAGAGGATTGCAAGTGATAGAAAAGCACACTCTTGAATAACGTCTAAACATGTATACAATATACAGGAAAAATATAAGATCATATCCTGCAAAAGCACCAACAAATGAAGTTATAAATACGTTAATTTATAAAAATATAATTAAAGTTGAAGAAACACTTAATAGTAAATATGTAAGTATATAAATAGAAAGGGGATTGCAAATTATGGGAAAGCATATTATTGAAGAGGCGAAAAGATGTATACAGTGTAAGAAGCCAAGATGTAAGGCTGGGTGTCCTGTAAATACACCAGTAAATGAAGTTATAAAGATGTTGCTTGATGGAGATATAGCTAAAGCTGGTGAAACACTTTTTGAAAACAACCCTCTATCGGTTGTATGTTCACTGGTGTGTCCACATGACACTCAATGTGAAGGAAGTTGTGTACTTGCTAGTATAGGGAATTCTATACACATAAGTTCTATTGAAAATTATATATCTAGTTACTACTTAAATATTAAGAGAAATAAACCTGAAAAAAACCCAGATAAAAAAGTTGCTATAATTGGGTCTGGACCTGCCGGAATTACTATAGCTTTTGTGTTAGCTAAAAAAGGATATGATATAACTATATTTGAAGCCAACGATAAAATTGGAGGAGTTTTAAGATATGGTATACCAGAGTTTAGATTACCTAAAAAGAACCTAGAACGAATAAAAGAAAAACTTATTGAACTTGGTGTAAAAATAAGACCAAATACTTTAATAGGATCAACTATATCAATAGATGACTTGTTCCGCGATGGATTTAAAGCTGTATTTATAGGAACTGGGGTTTGGAGACCATTTCCACTTAGAATTAAAGGAGAGACTCTTGGACACGTTCACTATTCAATAGACTATCTAAAGAATCCAGAAGTTTATAACTTAGGAGATAAAGTATGTATAATAGGAGCTGGAAATGTTGCTATGGATGTTGCGAGAACAGCTATCAGAAATGGTACTAGAGAAGCATATATAATGTATAGAAGAGGATTTGATGAAATCCCTGCAAGTAAACATGAAGTAGAATATGCTAAAATAGATGGAGTTAAGTTTGAACTTAATAAGTCCCCACTAGAAATTTTAGATGAAGGTGTTAAGTACATTTGTACGGAGAAAATAATCGATGAAAACGGCGAAAAAACACTTGTTGAAATTAAAGGATCAGAAGATATATTTAAAGTGGACTCTGTAATTATTTCAATTAGTCAAGGACCAAGAAGTGTTATAGTATCTAATACAAAAGGAATAGAGATAAATAATAAAGGACTTTTAACTATAGATGAAATAGGGCAAACCACTCGTGAAGGAGTATTTGCTTCTGGCGATGTTGTAACAGGAGCAAAAACTGTTGTAGAAGCTGTTCGATTATCTAAAAAAGTTGCAGATTCAATTGATAAATATGTAACAGAAAAATATGAAATATAAAAAGTACGATAGAATAATGTCTAATAGTTTTTTTGCATATTCAAAAAACTATTGAGATCAAAACTATTCTGGCTCTACCAATATTAGTTGAAGTAAGTATCTTTATATAATGAATTTAAGTTAACACTACTTGTGTGATGAAGAGTTATAGCTCTCAACTAATATTGGAAAGAACCTCTACTTTAAATGATTATGTCTATATTTCTAAGTATAATTTTACTAGTTTTACTTACTAGATATTTTAGAGAGAAAAATAGACAATTCGTAAGAGTAAACTAGCATATTTATTCACCTAGAACTATGCACTAGTATATTAAAAATAATACTATCTAGAATATTATCTATTAAGTATCATCTCAAATCTGGTAAATTAATCTTACTTAGAATTACTGTGCCTTTCCTGTTTTTTGTTTAGTTAGTTGAAAAATATTTTAGCTTCTAATTCTTCCATAGATAAATATTGTATTTCAGTAGCTATTATCAACTTATAGTCAGTAAAATACTTTGATTTAATACCTAATTTATTTCCTTTTAAGTTCAAAATCTTTCATTGCTTCTTAAGTGTGAACTTCAGTTTTTTCTTTTCAAATTAAATCTTTCACAGAGCTTATATATATTTAAACATTAATAATGATGTCGAAAATCATTTATTGTACTAAACATATGAGAAAATGTTGAGTGTAAAATTAGAAATGAATTTTCAAGATATGTATCTTGCAGTTAATAATATCTATAATTTATTTTAAATTATAAGACAAATTTTAGATAAAGATAAGATTGATATTATATTGACTATGATGATATAAGGGGAATTTTTAATGCTATAAACAAGAAATAACAGAATTTTTAATGCTAAAATCTAAAAACAAATTTTTTAGATATAAATACTCTCTTTATTATTGTAAATTCAAGTTTAGCAAAAAGGTTTTAAGCAAGAGTGCTAGAAATTGTATAAAAGTAGCAAAAATGTTGAATTTAATGTATCTAAAAGAAAAAATAAAAAATGAAATGCAAGTTTATTTAATAAACTTGCATTTTTAAATTATTTTTTACTTGTTATTTGTAAATGAATATGGTAAAATTTCAAATATATTTATATACGAAAGTTTTTATAAAAAGTAGTAAAATGGCAAGAAAAGCTTAAATTGTTCAATATTTCAAACACAACTCAAATAATCCTAAAGATGTTGGAGAAATAGGCGAATAAGAACGGTATAAATTTGATTTATAAATATAAATCACAGACTTTATTTATCATATAAAGTAAATTGTAAACATTATATACTAATTGAATGGAAGAAAGAGAAAACTTGCATAAAAATAATTTGTATAATAAAGTAAAATATTGTTATTGGAAGGAGATTATGAGTTATGACTAAAAAGCTATATAAAGAAATATTTCCTTACTCAGAAATACCTAAAATAGCGTTTAATAATGTACAAATACCAATGGATTTACCAAAGGAAATTTGGATTACTGATACTACATTTAGAGATGGACAACAATCAATGTCATCATTTACTGTAGAGCAAATAGTTAGACTATATGAATATCTACACGAGTTAGATAATGGATCGGGAGTAATAAGACAATCAGAATTTTTCCTATATTCAGATAAAGATAGAAAAGCAGTTGAAGAATGCATGAAAAAAGGATTTGAATTTCCTGAAATAACTTCATGGATTAGAGCTACTAAAAATGATTTACAATTAGTAAAGAATATGGGAATAAAAGAAACTGGACTTTTAATGTCGTGTTCAGATTATCACATATTTGACAAACTAGGCAGCAATAGAGAAGATGTAATGAGATCATATTTGGATATAGCTGAAGATGCACTATCTAATGGAATAAAACCAAGATGCCATCTAGAGGATATAACTAGAGCAGACTTCTTTGGGTTCGTAATACCGTTAGTTACAGAATTGATGAAGCTTTCACAGAAATATGGCATACAAGTTAAAGTAAGAGCATGCGATACATTAGGTTTAGGTGTTCCATATAATGGAGTAGAATTACCTAGAAGTGTTCCAGCTATTATAAATGGATTAAGAACTCATGGTGGGGTTCCGTCAGAAGCTATAGAGTGGCATGGACATAATGACTTTTATTCAGTAGTTACAAACACAACTACATCTTGGTTATATGGAGGATCTGGAGCTAACTGTGCTTTACTTGGTATAGGAGAAAGAACGGGAAACTGTCCATTAGAGGCAATGGTATTCGAATATGGTCAAATAACAGGAACTACAAAAAATATGAATTTAAAAGTTATAACTGACATTGCAGAATATTTCCAAAAAGAAATGAATTATGAAATTCCACAGAGAACACCTTTTGTGGGAAGTGAATTTAATGTAACTAGAGCAGGAATTCATGCTGATGGAATATTAAAGAATGAAGAGATATACAATGCTTTTGATACTGAGAAAATATTAAATAGACCATCAATAGTTGCTGTTAATGAGTACTCAGGAATGGCTGGAATAGCAGCATGGGTAAATGGATATTTCAAGTTGAAAGATGATGCTAAAATAGATAAGAGAGACCCAAGAATAGTGCCTATTAAAAAGTGGGTTGATGAACAGTATGAAAGTGGAAGGACTACTGTTATAAGAAATGAGGAACTAAAAGAACTTGCAGATCAATATTTATTTAATATAGAAGAAAGTAAGTAAAGATTATTAAGATGTTATTTTAGAATTGGAGGTATTTAAATGAAACTTACAGTAGCACAGAAAATTATAAAAGATCACTTAGTTAGTGGTGAACTAATAAAAGGAACTGAAATTGGTCTAAGAATAGATCAGACATTAACACAAGATTCAACTGGTACTATGGCTTATTTACAATTTGAAGCTATGGGTGTAGATAGAGTAAAAACTAAAAGATCAGTAGCTTATATAGATCATAATATGTTACAAGCAGGACCAGAAAATGCAGATGATCATTTATATATACAAACTGTAGCAAAGAAACATGGTATATACTTCTCAAAACCAGGTAACGGAATATGTCACCAAGTACACTTAGAAAGATTCGGTATTCCAGGTCAAACTTTATTAGGATCAGATAGCCATACTCCTACTAACGGAGGAATAGGAATGTTAGCTATAGGTGCAGGAGGACTTGATGTTGCTGTAGCTATGGCTGGTGGAGAGTACTATATAACTATGCCTTCTATAGTTAAAGTAGAGTTAAAAGGAAAGCTTAAACCTGGAGTAGCATCTAAAGATATAATATTAGAAGTATTAAGAAGATGTACGGTAAAAGGTGGAGTAAACAAAGTATTTGAATATTGTGGAGAAGGAATAAAAGGTTTAACAGTTCCAGATAGAGCTACAATTACTAATATGGGAGCGGAACTTGGAGCTACTACATCAATATTCCCATCAGATGAGGTAACTTTAGAATTCTTAAAAGCTCAAGGAAGAGAAGAAGATTATTTAGAGATAAAAGCAGATGAGGATGCAGTTTATGATGAAGAAATAGTAATAAACTTAGATGAGTTAGAGCCATTAATAGCATGTCCACATAGCCCAGATGCTGTAGTACCTATAACTGAAGTAGAAGGTACAAAAGTTAATCAAATAGGGATAGGAAGTTGTACGAACTCATCATTCACAGATATGATGAAAGTTGCAGACATATTAGAGGGTAAAACTGTATCAGAACATGTTTCACTAGTAATATCGCCAGGATCAAAGCAAGTTTTAAATATGCTTGCAGAAAACGGAGCACTTGCTAAATTAGTAGCGGCAGGAGCTAGAATACTAGAGTGTGGTTGTGGACCATGTATAGGTATGGGTCAAGCACCAAGTACAGATGCAGTTTCTCTTAGAACATTTAACAGAAACTTTAAAGGTAGATCAGGAACTGTTTCAGCTGATGTTTATCTAGTAAGCCCTGAAGTAGCAGCAGTTTCGGCAATTACAGGACAAATTACTAATCCAAGAAACTATATAGAGGGATTTGACATAGAACAACCTAAAAACTTCTTAATAAATGATAATTTAGTAATAGCACCTGCTGAATCAAATAATGATATAGAAGTGGTAAGAGGACCTAATATAAAACCATTCCCTAAAGCAGAACCATTAGCAGAAAATATAACAGGAAAAGCATTAATAAAAGTAGAGGATAATATAACTACTGACCACATAATGCCTTCAAATGCTAAATTATTACCATATAGATCAAACATACCTTATTTATCAGATTATTGTTTAACTCCATGTGACCCTGAGTTCCCACAAAGAGCTAAAGAAAATGGTGGAGGGTTTATAATAGGTGGTTCAAACTATGGACAGGGATCAAGTCGTGAGCACGCAGCGTTAGCTCCACTATATTTAGGAATAAAAGGGGTAATAGCTAAATCATTTGCTAGAATCCATAAACAAAATCTAATAAATAATGGAATACTTCCATTAACATTTGAGAACGAAAATGATTATGATGATATAGATCTTCTAGATGAACTAGTAATAGAAAATGCAACAGATCAAGTAAAAGGTAGTACATTAATCATCAAAAATGTTACTAAAAATAAAGAGTATAAGCTAAACCTAGATGCAACTGAAAAACAAAAGAACATGTTAGAAGCAGGTGGACTTCTAAACGTGATTAAACAAAGCAACAAATAAAGATATGTAATTAATGCAAATTTAGGCTAGATGTGTTATAATGTCTAGACTAAACATCGAAGTATAGATAATCAGGATCTTAATTGATTTTGGTTATCTATATTTATATATAATATAAAAGGAGAAAAGAAATGGACGTCAGAAGCAAACTAAAACAAGCTGAAAAAATCGTAATTAAAGTAGGAACTTCTAGCTTAACTTACTCAAATGGAAAGCTGAACTTAGAGCGTATAGAAAGGTTAGCTAGAGTATTGTCTGATTTAAATAATCAAGATAAAAAAATAGTACTAGTTTCATCAGGGGCTATAGGAGTTGGAGTAGAAAGACTAGGTCTTAATAGAACAGAGGTTACATTACCAGAAAAGCAAGCCTCAGCTTCTGTAGGTCAAGCGATCCTTATGAAAATATACCAAAAGTTCTTTGAAGAATACAACACTCCAGTATCACAGATACTCTTAACTAAAGATGTTATGGATGGTGGCATAAGAAAAGAGAACGCACAAAATACATTTAATACGCTTCTGGATATGGGAGTAATTCCAATAGTAAATGAAAATGATACTATATCAACTTTTGAGATAGAGTTTGGAGATAACGATACACTTTCAGCAACAGTAGCTTCTTTAGTAGGTGCTGATTTACTTATACTACTTACAGATATAGATGGACTATTTACAGCAGATCCTAGAAAAGATAAAAATGCAGAAATTATATCTGTAGTGGAAGAAATAAATGAGGAAATAGATAGTGCAGCTGATGGAGCTGGAAGTAAACTAGGAACGGGTGGAATGGTTACTAAGATATCAGCAGCAAAGATATGCTGTAGCTATGGAATAGATACTGTAATAGCAAATGGCGAAGATCCTAAAATTATATACGATATATTGGATGCAAAAGAAATAGGAACTTTATTTTTGTCAGGTAAATAGATTGTATATTTAAGCAAAGTATTGCATTAACATACTAAAGTGTTGTATAATCTATAAAACTATAATCAGGTGGTGAAGATATGAGTAATTTAATAGATATGGGTAAAGATGCTAAAAAAGCAAGTACTATATTAGCTAGATTATCTTCGGGTGAAAAAAATGAAGGCTTGAGAACAGCGGCTGAATTTTTAATAAATAGAAAACAAGAAATTTTAGAAGCTAATAAAAAGGATTTGACTGAAGCTAAAGCAAATGGAATTAGTGGAGCACTTTTAGATAGACTAACATTAGATGATGAACGTATAAAATCTATGGCGGATGGATTACTAGATATAGTAGGGTTAAATGATCCGATAGGTGAGGGATTATCTACTATAAAAAGACCTAACGGACTTATAATAGGGCAAAAGAGAGTGCCTTTAGGAGTTATAGGAATTATATATGAGGCAAGACCAAATGTAACAGTAGATGGATTTGGGTTATGTTTAAAAACGGGAAATGCTGTTATTTTAAGAGGTGGAAAAGAAGCTATAAATACTAATATAGCTACCATAAATATAATACAAGATGCACTAGAAAAATGTGGACTTCCAAAAGAATCTGTACAGCTTGTAAAAGATACATCTAGAGAAGTAGCAAACGAAATGATGAAATTAAATGAATATCTAGATGTGCTTATACCAAGAGGAGGAGCGGGACTTATAAAAGCAATACTTGAAAATAGTACTGTACCAGTTATAGAAACTGGAGCTGGAAACTGTCATGTATACGTAGACAGTGAAGCTAGCATAGATATGGCTGTTCCTATAATAGTAAATGCTAAGACACAAAGACCAGGTGTATGTAATTCTATAGAAAAGGTAATAATTCATAAAGACATAGTTAAAGAAGCTATAAGACCAATATATGAGAGTTTAAAAGAATACAATGTAGAAGTTCGTGGAGATGAGGTAGTTAAAAGTCTTATACCAGAAATAATAGAGGCATCTGAGGATGATTGGGGTACAGAGTATTTAGACTTTACGATAGCTATAAAAACGGTTGAATCTATAGAGGAAGCTATAGATCACATAAATAAATACAGCACAAAGCACTCAGAATCTATTATTACTAAAAATTACTTTAATGCACAAAAATTCTTAGATGAAGTGGATTCAGCAGCTGTATATGTAAATGCTTCAACAAGATTTACTGACGGGTCTGAATTTGGATACGGAGCAGAAATAGGTATAAGTACTCAAAAGCTTCATGCAAGAGGACCAATGGGATTAAGAGAATTAACTTCTACTAAATATATAATATACGGTAATGGTCAAATAAGAGGGTAAATGATTTTTTAGGCGAAAGAGGCGATGATATGAAAAGATTTAAAAGAATATTAGTAGCTAATAGAGGAGAAATAGCTATAAGAATATTTAGAGCATGTAGTGAACTAGGAATAAGATCTGTGGCTATATACTCTGATGAGGATAAAAACTCTTTATTTAGAACTAAAGCAGATGAGTCATATTTAATAGGTAAAAACAAAGGACCTGTAGAGGCATATCTGAATATTGATGAGATCATAAAATTAGCAGTGAAAAAAGGTGTAGATGCAATACATCCAGGTTATGGTTTTCTTTCAGAAAACACAGAGTTTGCTCGTAAATGTGAGGAGGCAGGTATAGAATTTATAGGACCTACTCATGAAATGATGGATAAGGTAGGAGACAAAATAAAGTCTAAAATAGTTGCAAACAGTGTGAATGTGCCTACTATTCCAGGTGTTGAAAGAGCTGCTTATTCAGAAGAAGAAGCGTTAGAATATGCAAGAAAGTGCGGATACCCAGTAATACTGAAAGCTTCTGCCGGTGGTGGTGGTAGAGGTATGAGAATAGTTAGAGAAGAAAAGGATCTTATAGCTGAATACCATAGTGCTAAAAATGAAGCTAAAAAGGCGTTTGGTATAGATGATGTATTCGTAGAAAAGTATATAGAAAAGCCAAAACATATAGAAGTACAGGTTTTAGGAGACAAATATGGTAATATAGTTCATTTGTATGAAAGAGATTGCTCTATACAAAGAAGACATCAAAAAGTCATCGAATTTACTCCAGCTCTTTCTATAACTGAAGAACAAAGACAAAAAATGTGTGAAGATGCAGTTAAAATAGCTAAAGCTGTTAACTATAGAAGTGCAGGTACAGTAGAATTTTTATTAGATATGCATGGAAACCATTACTTTATAGAAATGAATCCAAGAATTCAAGTTGAGCACACTATAACAGAAATGGTTACAGGAGTAGACTTAGTTCAAAGTCAAATCCTAATAGCAGAAGGATACTCTCTAGACTCAAAAGAAATAGGGATAGAATCTCAAGATAGTATAAAAACACAAGGATATTCTATACAATGTAGAGTTACAACGGAAGATCCATTAAACAATTTTGCACCAGATACAGGTATGATAGACCTTTATAGAACAGGGTCAGGGTTCGGAATAAGATTAGATGGAGGTAATGGATTTACAGGTTCAGTAATAAGTCCTTACTATGACAGTCTTTTAGTTAAGGCAATATCATGGAGCAGAACTTTTGAAGATACTATAAGAAAAGCAAATAGAACTCTAAGAGAATTAAAAATTAGAGGTGTAAAAACTAATATACCTTTCTTAATAAATGTGTTGAATCACGAAGAATTTAAAAAGGGCAGCTGTGATACAGGATTTATTGAAAATAACCCAGAGTTGTTTATAATAGGAACTAAAGCGGACAAAGAGCTTAAAGTATTAAATTATATAGGTGAAAAAGTAATAAACGAAGGAAAGCGAGTAAGACCGGAAGTAGATGTTCCTATAGTTCCTAAATATGAGATGCCGGAAAGTCTGTATGGAACAAAACAAATATTAGATGAAAAAGGTGCAGATGGATTAGTAGAGTGGATAAAAGATAGTAAAAAGCTTTTACTTACAGATACTACTATGAGAGATGCTCACCAATCACTTATGGCAACTAGAATGAGAACACTAGACATGGTAAAAGTAGCTAAGGCAACGTCTGTACTTGCTAAAGACTTATTCTCATTAGAATTATGGGGAGGAGCTACATTTGACGTAGCATATAGATTCTTAAAAGAGTCTCCATGGGAAAGATTAGAACTTTTAAGAAGTAAAATACCAAATGTACTATTCCAAATGCTTATAAGAGGGGCAAATGGTGTTGGATATAAAAACTATCCAGATAATGTGATTAGAGAGTTCATAAAAGAATCAGCTCAAACGGGAATAGACGTATTTAGAATATTTGATTCACTTAACTGGTTAAAAGGAATGGAAGTAGCTATAGATGAAGTACTGAAAACAGGAAAAGTAGCAGAAGCATGTATTTGTTATACAGGAGATATACTAGACGACAGTAGAGATAAATATACTTTAGACTATTATGTAAAAACAGCTAAGGAAATAGAAAAAATGGGAGCACATATTTTAGCAATAAAAGATATGTCTGCATTATTAAAACCTCATGCTGCATATAAGCTAGTTAAAGCATTAAAAGAGGAAATAAGTTTACCAATACACTTACACACTCATGATACTAGTGGAAATGGGGTAGCAGCTATATTAATGGCTACAGAAGCAGGAGTAGACATAGTAGATACTGCATTTAATAGTATGTCAGGACTTACTAGTCAACCAGCACTAAACTCTGTGGTTGCAGCTCTTGAGAATACAAGTAGAAGCACAGGTATGGAACTAGATGGCTTACAACAAATATCAGACTACTGGAGTGCAGTAAGACCTGCATATAGTCAATTTGAATCAGGGCTTAAATCAGGAACTACTGAGATATATAAATACGAGATACCTGGTGGGCAATACTCAAACTTAAAACCACAAGTTGAAAGCTTTGGTCTAGGTCATAGATTTGATGAAGTTAAAGAAATGTATAAAGAAGTTAACGAAATGTTTGGAGATATAGTTAAGGTAACTCCATCATCTAAAACAGTTGGAGACATGGCCATATTTATGGTTCAAAATGACTTAACAGCAGAAAACATATATACAAAGGGTAAAGATATGTCGTTCCCAGATTCTGTAGTAAACTACTTTAGTGGAATGATGGGTCAACCAATAGGAGGATTTCCTGAAGAACTACAAAAATTAGTTCTAAAAGGCGAAGAGCCTATAACTTGTAGACCTGGGGAGTTATTAGAACCAGAAGATTTTGATAAAATAGGAGAATACCTAAAAGAAAAGTTTGATATAGAGCCAACTATGAAAGATAAGCTAGCATATGCGCTATATCCAAAAGTGTATGAAGAGTATGTAACTTATGTAAAAGAAAATGGTGACTTCAGTAGAATGGGTACTGATATTTATTTCTACGGACTAGGAGAAGGAGAAACTTGCCAGGTAGAAATAGAAGAAGGTAAGATACTAGTTATAAAACTTCTTGAGATAGGAAGATTAGAAGATGATGGAAATAGAACTCTTTACTTTGAAGTTAACGATTCAAGACGTGCTATAAAAATACATGATAAGGGAAGCAATGTATTAAAAGAAGTTATAAATACTCAAATGGCAGATCCTGAAAACGAACTTGAAATTGGAGCTAGTATTCCGGGTACTGTTACTAAGATATTAGTAACATCAGGTGAAAAAGTAAAAGCAAATCAAACAGTTGCAATAATAGAAGCTATGAAAATGGAAACTAATGTGGCAGCATCTACAGACGGTACTATAGAGTCAATTTTAGTAAAAGAAGGACAAATGGTAGATGTTGGACAATTGTTAATAAACTTAAGCTAAAATAGGAGTCTAAATGACTCCTATTTTCAATTTTATAAAAGAAAAGATCAGAGATACTAACGCAGTCAAAAATATTTGATTTTTAGCCATAGAGGCTGTATAATAGCAATTAACACGTAAAAAATAATGATTATACGGAGTTACGAAATATATACAGCCGAAATATTAATAATATAACTATTTTATAATTTGGGGAGGACTCGCTTATGAAGGCTTTAGAGGATAAAATAAGAGAAGAAGGTACGATAGAAGAAGGTGGAATACTAAAAGTTGATAGCTTTTTAAATCATCAACTTGATGTTCCTTTTTTAATCGAAATTGCAAAAGAGTTTAAAAAATTATTTAATACAGATAAATTAACAAAAATACTTACAATAGAAACGTCTGGAATAGCAATAGCTAGTATAGTTGCTCAGCAATATGGAGTGCCAGTATTATTTGCTAGAAAAACAGAAACAAAAAATTTAGATAAAGAAACTTATGAAAGAGATGTATATTCATATACAAAGAGAAAAACATATAAGATAAAAGTGTCTAAAAAGTTTTTAACTAAAGATGATCATGTATTAGTAATAGACGACTTTTTAGCTAACGGAGAAGCTGCGCTAGGACTTATAGATATAGTGAAACAGTCAGGAGCAACTTTTGAAGGACTAGGAATAGTTATAGAAAAAGGATTCCAAAAAGGTGGTCAAAAACTAAGAGAAGAAGGAATAAATTTAAAGTCACTTGCAATAGTAGATTCTTTAGAAAACAATGAGATTAAATTTAGAGAAATTTAGTTTATAAAAATAATAAGTTCTGATAGTGCTTTGAATTAAGATAAGCGGGGGATACAAATGATTCTAGATTGGAAAAAGATACTAATTCCATATGAACAAGCTGTAGAAGAGTTAAAGATAAAATTCAAAAGTATTAGAAGTGGCTATAAAAGGGCAGATGAATACTCTCCTATAGAGTTTGTAACAGGAAGAGTTAAAGAGATCTCTAGTATATTAGAGAAGGCTAGAAAACTAGATGTACCTATAGATAAGATAGAAGAAGAAATAGAGGATATCGCAGGTATACGTATAATGTGCCAGTTAGTTGATGATATAGAGAAAGTAGTAAGCTTAATAAGAAGTAGAGATGGGAAAGATTTAAAGATAGTATATGAGAAGGATTATATAACAAATATTAAAGAGAGTGGATATAGGAGTTATCATATAATTATAAAATATAGAGTACATACTGCAATGGGTGAAAAAGAAATACTAGCAGAAATTCAAATAAGAACCTTAGCTATGAATTTTTGGGCTACTATAGAACATTCTTTAAATTATAAGTTTAAGTATAACATACCTAAAGATATAAGAGTAAGGCTTAAAAATGCAGCAGAAGCAGCATTTTTACTAGATGAAGAGATGTCTGAAATAAAAGATGAAATAATAGATGCTCAAGGAATGTTTAGATCTAGGTCATCTATTATAGCTGAAGTTTTAGGGAAGATACAAAAAGTATATTTCAGAGGAAAATCAGAAAATATTGAGAACATAGAAAAGGAATTTTGGGAGCTCAAAGATAAAGGAAGTTACAAAGAGCTAGTGGAATTTAATAATAGATTAGATGAACTTTTATAATAGATATGAGTAAGTAAAAATATAACTAGGCTCGATATTATCAATATCGAGCCTAGTTATATTTTTATATAGTAATTATGCTATTTATCACTTCTAACTTTGATTATAAACCCAGTACATAAAGCAGTTATAGGAATAGCTAATACAAGACCAATACTACCTACCAAGGCTCTAACTACTTCTGTAGCTATAAGATCCAAATTAAGAATCTTTGATAGGGAAGTGTTGTATGCCATAAATAATAGCAACAGAGGAATAGAACTACCTGTATAAGCTAATATAAGGGTATTTGACATAGTTCCCATAATATCTTTACCTATATTTAATCCAGATTTGACCAAGGATTTATAAGAAGTGTCAGGACTAAGTTCCTTAAGTTCATACATAGCTGAAGATATAGACATACTAACATCCATAACAGCTCCAAGAGTACCTATGATTATACCTGCAAAAAGAAGACTTCTAAAGTCAAAGTTTACTTCTTGAGGAATAAACATGAGCATACTAGCTTCTTCACTACTTAATCCAGTAAGTCTAACAAGAGAACCTACAATATAAGCTAGAAAACCTGCAAATAATACACCACCAGTAGTACCAACAATTGCAGATACTGATTTCATATTTACTCCTGCAATTATAAAGAAAGTAATAAGAGTTATAAATATAGTACATACAATGGTTACTAATAAAGGATCGTATCCCTTTAATATTAAAGGTAACATTACATAAAGTACTATAAATCCGGTAATTAATAACGTAACTACTGACTTAACACCTTTAAATCCACCTATAGCTATTAAAGAAACTATGAAAATAATGACTAAGACAAACAAGTATGTATCTCTTACAAAATCACTTACATAAACATTAATATTATTTTCTCCTTTATCTTCTATACTTAATACAACTTTATCGCCCTCTTCTAATACAATATCATAAGCTAAATTACCACTCATACTGTTCTCAACTATGAACTCGTGATCTTTAAAAGTTCCATCTAATACTTTAATTTTGACTATCTGTTTTCTGAAAGATAATTCTGAATTGTTATTTTCACTATCACCACTATCAGATATTATTTTTAATACCTTTCCTTTTGCAGATAATAACTCATGATTCTGGCTATCAGTACTTTCGCTAGGGTTATCAGCAAACACTAAACTAGATAAGCTGAGAATAAGCGTAAGTACAAAAATAAATAATTTTTTCACAAAACATACCTCCAAGAATATTAATAATAACTATTATATCATTACTGAATATAATATTAAAAATTATATAATATTTTAAAGTAATATATAAACTCCATACATATAAATGATATAATAAATTTGTGGCATTATAATATTGGAATTAATAAGATATTTCATAGGAGGATTTAAATATGAGCAATATTCAGATTGTAGTCGATAGTACTTCATATATATCTAGTGATTACATAAAAGAAAATAATATAGAAGTAGTTCATCTTTCTGTAGAGCTTGATGGAAAGACTGATAAAGAAGGTCTCCCGGGAACGTTTAATGAGTATTTCAATAGATTACAGAGTACAAAAGATTTTCCAAAAACATCACAACCACCAATGGGAGAATTTGTAGAAGCATATAAGCGAGCTTTTGAAAGAGGAGATGAAATTTTAGCTATAACATTCTCTTCAAAACTAAGTGGAACTTATAACAGCGCATGTATGGCTGCTGAAATGATAGACTCTGAAAAAATAACTGTTATAGACTCAGAAACAGCAGTAGGTAATTATAGAGTTCTCATAGATATTGCTGTAAATCTAGCTAAAAAAGGAGCAAGTAGAGAAGAGATACTAGAAGAAATAAATAATGCTAGAAAAAATACGAATATAAATTTAACTGTGGAATCTTTAGAATATCTAAAGAGAGGCGGAAGACTTTCAAATGCACAGGCAATTATAGGGGCATTATTAAATATAAAGCCTATTATTGGATTAATAGATGGAGAACTTATTGCTACAGATAAGCTAA
The DNA here is from genome assembly GCF_000299355.1 of Gottschalkia acidurici 9a. Lineage (NCBI taxonomy): Bacteria > Bacillati > Bacillota > Tissierellia > Tissierellales > Gottschalkiaceae > Gottschalkia > Gottschalkia acidurici. The sequence goes on from NC_018664.1 coordinate 1,295,167, forward strand.
GAGGTAAGAAGAAAGCTATAGACTTTATGATTAGCAAGATTCCTGAGAATGTTAAAGTAATAAGTGTAGAATATATCCAAAATCTAGAAGAAGCAGAGAAAATAAAAGAAACACTACAAGAGAAGTTTAAAGATGCAGAAGTTAATTTAAACGAGCTTGGACCAGTTATAGGATCACATTTAGGACCGAAAGCTATAGGAATATGTTCTAGCTGGTAATTTATTAAATTAGCCTGAATAAAACTTATTATAAATAAAAATAAGCATATATCTAAAGAATTTGTCCTTAGGATATCTGCTTATTTTTATATTTATTATATACATATTCACTATAAATGAGTAGATTAATCAATAAGTCCTACTTTTCCTTTATACTTTCTAGTATATATCTTTCATATTTTTCTATTTCTAAGTTACTATAAACTGAACTCCATAAGAAAGTTTTTATTGACTTTTGTGCTGAATCATCAGGCTGGCTTTCACCAAAGGTATCTTTAAATACTTTAGAAAATACATTAGTTATGTATAATCCACCATCAAAGTCATCTAAGTCATCTAGCTTATTCAAATCTATTAGATCCTTAACACCTTCTCTTACTTTATTTACAAACAATTCTCTTTCTTCTAGAGATATATCCATGAATGATCACTCCTAACCTATATTATATAATTCATATTATAGGTTAATATTAAAAAAGGTCTATAGTGTTAATAACAAAATAGAAAATTGTCATAAAATACACATAAAATTATGCATATTTATGATTAAAATAGCATTAGATTAAGAAATCTACCTTAATACCCTTTTTATTTTGTAGTAAATATATTATACTGAAAGAAAGTGACAATAAACGATAATAGGAGAGAGCATATGACAACGATTTTCGATGGTTATAAAAATTTAACTGACGAACAAATTATAGATCAAATAACGATACTTGAAACTATTAATTTTACAAACTCTATGAGGCTTTATACAAATAAAGTTAAGGAAAGCACAGTGAAAGTTATTAAAAAGATATGGAATAATATTGATAAAGACACGGAGACAGAAGAAATAAAAACTAAAGAGATATATGAAATACTGGAAGAAAATAAACAAAAGTTAATGGAATTATCTAGACAAGAACTTGATATAAAATTAAAACTTCTTTTATGTGATAAGGTAGAATCAGATATAGAGCTTTCAGAAGAGGAAATTTCTTTAGATATAGTAAATGAAGCAATTAAAATATTGAATATAGGTGACTATTTAACACCAGCTCGAAAGATAGATGAAATATTTGATATATATAATGGAAAAGTGAAAAAATATTTACAGCTTAAAGCCAATGAAGATAGTGAAGATGAAGAAGATAAAAAGATTAAATTGGAAGAAGTACATATAAATATAAACTTTCTAATGGAAGTTATTATCGAAAATATAAAGTCTAAAGATATAATTTATGGGTCTAAGAAAATAGATAGAGAAATATTAAGTCAAAGTATATGGATTTCAGCTTTAAATTATGGTAAGAAGTTTAGTCCATATATTGAGGAGTTACCAAGTAGTAGTTTAAGTATAGTTAAGGATGAAATGATAAAGGAAGATGATCAGTTTTTTAAACTAAAATCAAATTATCAAAAGGCTATTAATGAACTTGATGAAAATGAAATAAGACATATGGATCTAGAGAATGAGTTAGATGAAGTAAAAAAATCACTAGAAAACAAAAAGTATGCTCGATCGGAAACAGAAAATACAAATAAGCAACTTAATAAAAAGATAATAGATATAGAAAGTGAGTTATTATACATAGTAAATAATCTAGAAGTATTGGAAAAGGAAGTTGGATATTTATCAGACAGAATTGAAATAAAAGATAGTAAAGTACTAAATAGATATAATGAAATGAAAAAAGAGTTTGACTTTAAAAAACAAGAAGTAAGAGACATAAAAAATGAGATAAAAGAGAAAGAGGTTAAGATAATAAACTTAACAGAAGGAATTAAAAGTGATGATAAAAATATAAACAATATAACCATAAAAGTAGAATATTTACAAGAAGAAATTAAAAGATTAAAGAAAGTAAGAAGGCAGGCTGAAAAAGAGTATCAAGAAGAGAAAGAGGTAAGATATAAGAAACTGAAGAACTTGTGGAGTCTATATTTTAAGGATATAGATATTCAACCTCAATTTATAAAAGAGGTAGTTGAATATAGACTTAATGACAGATTAAAAATAGAAAGAGTAATTAAAGAACTTCAGGAAGCTAAAAATCCAGAAACTGTGTCAAGAAACTTTAGAAAAAAAGAGAAAAAAGAAAATTTTTATATAGATATAATGTTAAATGAATACAAACAAGTGCGTTTAGAATATAAAATAGAAGAACATAACGAAAATAAAATAAGTTTAATAAGAGTTTATCATGGTGAAAAAATATACTTAGACTAGTATTAAATAATGAAATATAACAATTATGACAAGGTTAACTAGATTACAAACCTTTTCAATAATTGTTATATTCATATAGTCTATAAATCGGACTTCTTCAATAAACTGTCTTTAAATTTACAGATATTTTCACCAGCTATTGGCTTTGAAAAATAGTATCCTTGTATAAAATCACTACCCATATTAGTTAATATGTCAAACTGATCTCTACATTCGATACCTTCTGTTATTACTTTTAATTTTATTGAATGAGCAAGATCAATAATGCCTTTTAATAATGCTAGGTCATATTCATCACTTGTTATATTATCTATAAATGACTTATCTATTTTTAATATGTCTATAGGCAATTTGGCTAGATAGCTCAATGAAGAATATCCAGTACCAAAGTCATCTAGTGATATAGTGAAACCTAAAATACTAAGTTCTTTAATAGTATTAATACATTGATCTAAATCTTTAATCAACGCTTGTTCAGTTATTTCGAATGTTACTCTACTTATATTTATAGATTCAGTTTCTAAAATATTTTTAACTTTACTTACAAAGGATTTATCATAAAGTTGGATAGGAGATATATTTATAGAAACACTTCTGAATTCATATCCTAACTTATCCCATATATTCAATTGCTTACAGACTTCTTTTATCGTCCACTCTCCAATATCTCTTATTAGCCCAGTTTCTTCAGCTACAGGTATGAATTCACTGGGGGACATGTAGCCTAAAGAACTATTATTCCATCTTAACAATGCTTCCATATCATAGAATTGATTACTTTTTAATTCTAATTGAGGTTGATAGTGGACTGATAGCTCCTGATTTGCTATAGCTTCTTTTAAGAATCGATTAATATAAATTTTTCTCTCTATTTCAGCGCTCATACTTTTATCAAATAAAGCATATTTATTTTTACCATTGAGCTTTGCCTTATACATAGCAGTATCTGCATTTTTAAATAGTTCATCTACATCATCACCATGCTCAGGATACATTGCAACACCAATACTTGCAGTTGTACTTACCTCTTTATCTTGAATATAGAAAGTTGAGCTTATCTCATCTAATAACTTACTACAAAGATTTTCAGCGTCAATACTATTTTCTATATCTAGCATTAAAAATACAAACTCATCTCCACCCACTCTTGATGCTATAAATTTATTATTAGTAAACTTATTGAAAGCTTCAGACACCAGTACAAGTAGTTTATCACCATAGCTATGACCTAAATTATCGTTAATGCTTTTAAAACTATCTAAATCGATAAAAATAACAGCACATTTTTTTAGGTTATTACTAGAATTACTTATGTATTTGTTTAAAACAGTAATTATTTTAGGTCTATTAGGTAGATTAGTTAGACTATCGTAGTATGCTAAATGTTTTATTTTTTCTTTTAATGATTTTAATTCTTCGATGTGTTCATTTTTGTTAAATATTTTTACTTCTAGGAATATGAATATAGAGAACAAAACAATAAATATTATACAATTTAATATCATATGAAAAAGTATTGTTTTTTTTGAATTTATGTTATCTTTTATTTCAATATTCCACACAATATCTTCTACTTTAAATTGCTCTATATTACCATTTAAAACTTTTTGAGATGTACTGCTAAAGAACTCATTCATATTGGAATCGTAAAACTTAAAATCATATCTTTCTAATAAATTTGAAGATAATCTTCTTTCAACAACTTTAGAAGAGTCTATAGCCAAAATAAGTAATCCACCAAATTCATCATCTTTAAAATAAGGATATCTTATACTTATTGTTCTCGACTTATCATCCACATTTTTATAGTCATATGGATAGCCTATAGTTATATCTCTAAACTTTAAAGAACTTTCAATTGCTTTTAATTCTTCAGTTCTTCCATCAAGAGATTTGCTTAATTGATATTTATTTTCTTTTAAAGGATATACGATATTAGTAACAGTATATTTATTTTTATGTAATAAGTACTTTATATTTGGATACTGAACAATATATTTTTTTGCCAAAGTATTAAAATTTTCTTCAGTCATTGAACTTTCTGAATCTAAGTCACGAGCGAAAGCTTTTATAATACCAAAGTTATCATATATGTCTTGCTTTAGATCACTAGATAAGTCATTAATTACACTGTATAGATCATTATCATATTCGGTTGTTTTATAGTTATAAAATATAAATTGGTATAGTATCAATAGAATTATTGCTATAAAAATTTGTATAGAAATATAGAGCTTATCCTTGGCTTTCAGAATTAACACCTCCTTTTAAAAACATATGTAAAAGTATTATATCATTACTTTATATATAAATTAATCAATTAATTTTAAAATAGAATATGGATACTAATTGATTAATATTAAAATAAATATAGTATTTTGTTATAATAGTTATATGCTAATACAGACTAAAGATATAAATAAAATAGACTAAAAATTCAAACTATAATATAGGGTGGGAAGAAATTGAGTATATTTAATTTAGACTATATAAACAGATTAGAAGAAGAGTTCTCACTAAACAACTATAATGGAATTAAAACTGAGAATGAGTCATTTAAAGTGGTAGATGGAAGCGTTCCAATACTAATATCTTGTGCTCACTCTGTAAATCAGATAAGGAGAGGAGGATTAAAGCAAAGGGAAAAATATATAGGTAGTGTAGCTAAGCTACTTCATGAGGTAAAAGATGTAAATGTAATATATAAGTATCACAATGATGGAATAGATGATAATTATGTTTTAGAAACGAGATATAAATATGCGATAGAAAATATAATAAAAAAGAAAAACATAAAAATGTTAATAGATATTCATGGTATGGTAGGGAGTTGGAGTAGTAGATTTAGAGGATATTATATAGAGCTAGGTACAGATGACGGAAGAAATTTATTAGGGAATAACTATATTTCAAATGAAGCTGTAAACATATTTAATAAAAATGGAGTAGATAAGGTTGTAGTAGATAAAAAGTTTAAGGCAAGTAAAAACTATACTATAAGCAAATATACTTCAATGAACTGCAGGATACCAACTATGCAAATTGAAATAAGCGGGGATTTTAGAGATCCTAATTTTAACATGTATAACTTTAAGAAAATGATAGATTCTTTTAAGGATATAATAGACTTTGTTAATAGAAGTCTATAAAAATGAATAGAATCAATACCAAAAACCTATGACTTTTAGGAATTTGGTGTTGATATCTTTTTCGCTACGAAATAAAACCTCCACCTACGAGTTCATCACCTATATAAAATACAGCTGCCTGACCAGGAGCAGGAGCTCTTACAGGGTCATAAAATTCTATAGCTATAGCATCTCCTTCAGTATAAATTTTACCTTTATATACCTCAGACCATTGACTAACTTTAATATCTACATCAAGTGGGAGGGTAACATTAGGGCTTAAAAAGTTTGTGTTTTCTAGAATTAATTTATTAACTATTAGATTTTCTTCAGAGCCTAAAACAACTGTATTTTTCTCAGAATCTATTTTAGTAACTACATAGTTAAAAGAAAGATCTTCTCCAAGTTTTCTTTTTTGACCAATTGTATAGTATGCTATACCTTTATGTTTACCTAAAATATTACCTTGATTATCTACAAAATTTCCCTCTATTACTGATGAGCTACATACCTCTTTAAGGTATCTGCCAACCTTTTTATGTTCTATAAAACATATTCCTGTACTATCGCTCTTACTAGAAACTATATTTAACTTTTCTGATGATTTTTTTCTCACATGTTCTTTAGATGCAAATTCTCCTATAGGAAATATTAGATACTCTAATTCTTTCTGAGTTAGTTGAAACAAATTGTATGATTGATCTTTTCTACTATTTATAGCCTTTAATATTCTATAAGTATTAGTTTCACTGTCATATACTTTCCTAGCATAATGTCCAGTTGCAAAATAATCTGCACCGATAGTTTTACAAAAATCCATTAGTCTACCATATTTAAAACTCTTATTACACTTGATACAAGGATTTGGTGTTTTTCCTAGTTCGTATGTTTCTTTGAAATATTTTACCACTATATTGTTAAACTCATTTCTAAAATCTACTATATGATGTTCAATGCCAAGAGTATTGGCTACATATTTAGCTGATTCGATTTCTTTATCTTGGTGGTCTGAAATTCTCATAGTTACACCAATTACTTCATATCCTTCTTCTTGCAAAATCATAGCTGTAGTTCCACTGTCAACACCACCACTGAGACCAACTGCGACTTTTTTTGTTTTACTCATAATATCTCCTCACTCTAAATTAAAAAGTTAATATAAAGTATATTTTACAAACTAGAAATTATCAAGAGATAAAATGAAAAACAGTTGTATAAGGTATTTTAAAATACAATAGATGAACTCTTAGAATTGAATAAGAAAAACGAGAATGAATTACAGTTATTTGCGTTCTTAGACTTTTATATATTTAAAAGAATGACTATAAATATGTTATACTTATAGTAACAAATAGTTTATTATGTGAAATTATTCAACTATATTGATAATATAGATTTTAAATATCATGTGTAATAATGAAAAAGTAGGTAAAAGCGTTAATAAGCGATATTATCTAAATTTAATATAAAACTAAGGAAGGTAGGATGTATATGAGAAAGTTTAAGAAAATTTTAAAGTTGTCAATTATTATAGTATTTATTTTATGTCTATTTGTAATAGTAGGGGACAAGTCTAATATCACTAATTTTAATCCTATAGAAGTATCAAATGTGTTTAAAGATGATGATTATACTAGTAAATATATTTACGTATTAAATAGGGAAGATAAAAATGCAGAATATAAAAAGAATCATAATTCTAAAGCATATCCTGCATCTCTTACAAAGATTATGACAAGTATTGTTGCACTTGAACATATTAATGACTTGTCTGCAACAGCTCCTGTTGACGTAGAGACATATAAGAAAATGGTTGAAAACAATGCTTCTATGGCAGGATTTTATGGAAATGAAGCAGTAACATATCGTGACCTTTTATATGGAACTATGTTAAGTTCTGGTGGGGAAGCTGCAAATTCTCTTGCTATTAATATATCAGGAAGTGTAGATGAATTTGTTAATCTTATGAATAATAAGGCTTCTGAGATAGGTCTTAAAAATACTCGATTTACAAATCCAGAAGGTCTTCATGATAAAAATCAATATACTACAGCTTATGATATGGCTAAACTTTTGGACTATGCTTTGAACAATGGCGATTTTAGAGCAATTTTCACTAAAAAGACTTTTAAGACAACTTCTACACTAGATCATCCTGATGGAATCAATTTGAGATCAACAGTTCTTTCAAAGCTCGAAGGTGTAAGCCAAGAAGGTTTTGAAATAATTGGGGGTAAGTCAGGGACAACGTATGAAGCGGGAGAGTGTTGGGCAACATTTAGTATAAAGAATGGTCGTGAATATATTTGTATAGTTATGGGAGCACCTTTAGAGGATATTAATAATCCAGATATGGCACAGATGTATGATAGCATTAAACTTTATAGTAGGATTGATTAACTTTATATAAAATGATTTTATGAGGATGGCTTTTTATATGATAGCTTTAGCTATTTAAAAACCATATAAAGAGAAATATAGTCAAATATAATAGAATATTAAAAATATTTTATTTATTCTATTAGTTAAATCATAAAAACATGGTATAATGGATTAGATAATGATTTACTATTTATACAGCTAAGGAGGAATATTTATGGCTACAGGACAATCTTTAGGAATAATAGAAACTTGGGGATTAACTGCTGCAGTTGAGTCAGCTGATGCGATGGTAAAAGCAGCTGATGTAGAATTTGTAGGATACAAGTCAATAGGTGCAGGACATGTAACAGTATTCGTTAGAGGAGATGTTGGAGCTGTTAGAGCTGCAATAGACGTTGGAATAGAAAGAGTTCAAAAAGTTGGAGAGCTTCTTGGATCTCAAGTAATCCCAGCACCTCATAGAGAAGTAGACGAAATCCTAGCAAGAAAGTTATAAAATATTTACTTAAAAAAGACTGTCATAAAAACTTAAATTTAATTTTGTTTTTATGGCAGTTTTTTATTTTCAAATAAAAAGAAAGCAGTAGAGTAAATAAGATTATACTTTATGCTCTATAAATATAAAGAAAATATTACAGGGATTTTATTATATAAAGAAAATTCAATCAATAATCATATTAAACCATTAAAGAAATTATTCTACATATATTTATAACAATATAAATGAGGTGTTAGTGTGGAAAATAGAGAAGAAATAAATAAAACTAGTATTGAATATATAAAAGGTGGAAAAGAGTTGTTGAAATCTATTGAGCCTTTATGGGAGAAACTTAATAATCATCACATAAAAAAATCTATTTATTTTAAAGAGCAGTTTAGAGAACTTAGTTTTAAAGAAAGAAAAAGAGCTATGGAAAAAGGAGAAGAAAAAGTTTTCTTTATAACTTTAGCCAGAGATATAGTGATAGATAAATACATAGGATACGTTATAGCTCATATATCAAAAGACAATATAGGAGAAGTTGATTCAATTTATATTGAAGATGAGTATAGAGGTCTAAAGATAGGAGACGTTTTTATGAAAAATTCTCTTGAATGGATTCAAGAGACAGGTGGAGAGAAGATAACTATTAACGTAGCATTTGGAAATGAAGAAGTATTTAAGTTTTATGCTAGATATGGATTTTTTCCCAGGAAAACTACCTTAGAAAAGATATAAAGCGCTTGAGATATTAAGAAACTATTATACCAATACAAAAAATATTTCACTTTATTTTGGGAGGTTAAATATCTATGAAGACAAAGCATAAAGTATATGGCTGTATAATTGCAATTATTATAGTAATCACAAGCATGTATATATATAATGATTTACATTATGTAAAATATGAAAATATACAAAATCATATAGAAAAAGAAATTGGACATGAAGTAACAATAGAAAAGAATCTTGAAAAATCACAATACTACTTTTTTCTTTATACTTATGAAGATAGTGAAAAAGAAAAACAGATTGGAATGTCTTTTTATGAAAAGAAACCATTTAGTAGATATGAAAGAATCGGAGGATCTTTAGGAAATAAGGTAACTGGAAAATACTATGCTAGAGGTGGCTCTTTGATTTATTGTGTATTTGGAGCAAATATAGATAATAGTATTTCTAAAGTAAGGATTGACCTAGATGAAAATAAGTATGAAGAAAAAATTCTAGATGAAAGTTACTATATGATACCATTTGTATTTAAGAATAAGAATGTCGAATATGACAAAATTACATTCTATAATAGTAAGGATGAAGACATAACAGAACAAATAATTGAGAAAAGGATGTATGATATAGAATAAAAATTACTTAAAAATTTTTAAGTATATAATCATCTATTTTTGATATTACTGTTAGATATTTTCCGGTAGAAAGATTAATAGAACCAGTTGAAGATAAAAGAATGTGCAAGGAGAAGTATGTAGTATAATTTATAAGTCAAACTAAGAAAGAGGAGGTAATGGGAATTGAATATAATAATAAGACAGGAAGAAGAAAGAGATTATTCATCAGTAAAGTATGTAGTAGAAAAAGCATTTGAAAATGCAGAGTATAGTGACCACAAAGAGCAACTTTTAGTTGAGAGGTTGAGAAAAAGTGATGCATTTATACCAGAATTATCCCTTATTGCAGAACTAAATAAAGAAATTATAGGACACGCTATGCTTACAAAGCTAATTATAAGAAATGGCAAAAATGAGTATGAGTCACTTGCTCTAGCACCTGTTTCAGTTCTATCACAGTATCAGAATATAGGGATTGGAAGCAAGCTAATTAACGAAAGTTTGAAGGTTGCAAAACAAATTGGTTTTAAATCAGTAATTGTCCTAGGTCATGAGAAATACTATCCTAGATTTGGATTTATGCCTGCAAGAACATGGGGTATAAAATGTCCATTTGAAGTACCAAATGAATCATTTATGGCACTAGAACTTGAAAGAGATAGCCTTTCTGATGTTGATGGAACCGTAATTTATCCTAATGAATTTTTTGAATAGAATGTGTTATATAAAATGAAAGTTTATTGTATAAAACTCGTCTCTATGAAACTAGAGATTATGGTAATGTAGAGGCCAAAATTATATTAGAGATATTTCACACAGATAAATAATATGAACTTATTTATAATTATTTAAAGATATATCCATAACAGGGGAGTAGAACAGAAATGATAGAAAATGAAAATAAGATAGTTGATTACAATTCAGATATTCAAGAAGAACTTGAGGCATTTTTTAAAATAGTTTTAGAATCTAAGGGACAGAGATTCGAACCAGAAGGTCGTCACTCAGAACTAAGGAATATTGAAAATGTATATTCAAAAAGTAAAGGCGGATTTTGGATTTATAAAATAGACAAAATAATAGTTGGAACAGTGGCAATAAGACCATTATATAAAGATCAATTAATTTGTGAATTGAAAAACATGTATGTATTACCAAAATATCAAGGAAAAAAAGTATGGTAGAACTTTATTCAACTATGCACTTAAAAAGGCTAAAGAAAAAGGATATAGCTATATAAGATTAGATACAACCAAAGATTCAGTAAAAGCTATAAACTTATATAGATCAGCAAACTTTTATGAAATACAAAGATATAACAATAATAATATTGCTGACGTTTTTATGGAGTTGAAAATTAAATAAATTTAATATATGAATCATATAACTGATCTATATTCAAATCATAGAAAAAAGTAAGAAGTGTATATTCTTTAAAGAAGAAAGGAAGTTTTATTAAGTGGACAAAGATGTTTTATGGTATATGGAAAAGCAAATAGATAGAACTATAGATAATTTAAAAAAGAATAATATGGCTGGATTTTTTGTTAAGGATGATATAGAGTTAAAGGCTCTCTTAAAAGAACTTATCTCTGAGAATTCTACAATAGGAGTTGGTGATTCTATGACTCTCTTTGAAACAGGAGTTATAGAATTTTTTCGCAATGGAAACTATGTTTTTTTAGATAAATATAGAGATGGAATTACAAGTGAAGAAAAAAGGCAAATATACATACAAAACTTCTCGTCAGATACTTTTATATGTAGTACAAATGCTTTAACTGAGAACGGGGAACTTTATAACATTGATGGTAATGGAAGTAGGGTTGCACCAATGATTTATGGGCCTAAGCAAGTTATTTTAGTAACTGGAGTAAATAAAATTGTTAAGGATATAGAGCAAGCAGAAAAAAGAGTCAGAAATTATTCAGCACCAATTGATGCTAAAAGATTAAATAAAAAAACTCCATGCACTACTTTAGGTTATTGCATGGATTGTAATAGTCCTGATAGGATATGTAATGACTTCATAATTATCAGAGGGCAATTTATTAAAGACAGAATAAAGGTAATTATTGTAGGAAAAGAGCTAGGATACTAATGTCTTATATAGTAGTGTAGCTATATTATGAAATGAAAAAGTATTTTTGTTGTCAGGTTTTCCGAAATTTTTACTAAAAATAATAAAACTAATCCTTATAAAGGAGGTACGAAAGATGCAATACGGACCAAATACAAATGCAATATATCCAAACGATTCAATAAAAAGCATTTGCTTTATTAAGAATGTAATTACTCGTCCCAATATAACTGTTGGAGATTATACTTACTATGATGATATCAATGGAGCGGATAAGTTTGAAGAACATGTTACACATCACTATGAATTTATTGGTGATAAATTAATTATTGGTAAGTTTTGTGCCATTGCAAAGGGTGTAGAGTTTATCATGAATGGCGCCAATCATAGAATGAACTCTGTAACAACTTATCCATTCAATATCATGGGCAACGGATGGGAAAAAGTAATACCATCTCTTGATGACATGCCATTTAAAGGAGATACAATTGTTGGCAATGATGTTTGGATTGGACAGAATGTTACTATTATGCCTGGAGTTCATATAGGAGATGGGGCAATTATTGCAGCAAATTCAGTAGTTACAAAGGATGTTTCTCCATATCATATTGTAGGTGGAAATCCAATTAAAGTTATAAAGAAAAGATTTAATGATGAACTGATAGACTACCTACTAGAGATTAAATGGTGGGACTGGCCAGCAGAAAAAGTATTCTCTAACTTAGAAATACTTTGTAGCTCTGATTTAAATAGAATTAAGTCTATTAAGTAATATTTAAAAGTATATAGATATTTCTTAACTTTAAACCATAGATATTATAAAATAAAGATTAGAGATTCATAAACTGAATAGTGGAAAAAGAAATTATCTGATTTATATTTTAGTTTATAAAGTTAGTATTCAAAGACTAATATATTGAATTTAGAGGAATCCTATTATTTAATACTAATATAAAAGGAAGGAACTAAAATTGAAAAAAATGCTTGATGCTAATAATAAGAGGGTCTTTGTAGCAATAGAATTTCCAGAAGACATAAAGAACTATTTGAGTAAAATTCAGAAATCAATTATTGAAGAGAGTGAAAAAGGTAACTTTACTACTAAAGAAAACCTTCACTTAACTCTTAAATTTATTGGAGAAGTAAATGAAAGTGATTTAGAAAAAATAAAAATATGTATTGATAAAGTTGCGCTAGAACAAAATAATTTTCAATTATATTTTAATGAATTAGGTCAGTTTCCTAGGGGAAATAAATCTATAGTATGGGTTGGACTAGAATCAAATGAAATATTAAATGAACTATATTCTAAATTAGAAATAACTCTTGAGGAAATAGGTATTACAAGAGAAGAAAGAAACTTTAAACCACACATTACTATAGGAAGACAAGTAATCTTTAATAAAAAATTCAATCAAATAGTAGAACAGATTAATATCGATAAATTATCTATACCTGTAGATAAAATTTCTTTAATGGAAAGTACTAGAGTAAATGGTGAACTAAAATACATTCCTATTCATGTAAAGAAATTTAAATAAGAAACTTACTTTTACAGACTTATACTATTATGAAATTAATTATAGGAAAATAAAATCTAATATTATGTAAGCATAATATACTTAATGCATTAAATGATAAGATAAATTATCACTTAATGCATTTTTTATTTAAATAAAAAGTTTTTATGAACCCAAAGAGTCTATAGACTATCTAATGTATGAGAATATAAAGGGTATATGTTCATATACTAGTTTAAAAAAGAAAGCCAAGAAGTTTTTACTAACCGAATAAACGTCATAAGCAGTACTTATAAAAAATTGTTATATCTATAGTAAAATGTGATAGTAACTGCAGATATACTCTATAAGAAGCTATGATTAAAACTTAAAGTGTAAAAAGCTTATAATTTTATAAAAGCATTTAAAGCAGACGATAGATATAAAGATAAAAAGTTATATATATCTGATACAAAAATTCCTAAGCTAGAAAAATATTTAGAATTAAAAATATCTGTGAAATAATAATGTATAGTATAATATTAGTCTTATATTAGATACTATATAAAAAGAGCATATATACTATTTTGGATATGTACTTTTTATATAAACAATATCTAAACTTTTAAATATATTAAACAATTTATAACTCCTTGTGATAATATAGTATATAATAAACTGTATTATGTTAAAAGGAGACTCAAATGAATAAGCAAAAATTTAAAGTCATAATGGGAAATGAAGATAATAATAATTATAAAAAATATAAATTTATAAAAGCAGAAGTTACAAATACAAGACTTATGGGAGTAATAGGTTTAGTTATATACTGGGAGCTAGAAGATGGTGGTAAATACTGTCAACTGTTTCACTTAGATGCAGAAGAGTATGGAATAGATGACTATGAGAGTATGATAAATGAGGAAGATGAAGATATTAACAAAAGAAAACTAATGATGATGGGTGGACTTGGTGGAGAGTTCATATCTATCAGTGAAAAAGAAGCGAGGTACTTAGTTTGTGAATTTGCTAATAGAAACAATAAGTTTTCAACATATATTCCAAGTCCTGAAGAATACGAATTTATTCTAAATGTGAAAGTAGAACTTGAACAAAGTGAAATAAGTACTTTATGGAATAAGATATGTGAAAAGATAACTTCAGTTAACCAGATAATAAACTACTTCATAATGAGATCAGTTGGTAAAGACTATGAAGCATCTAGATACTTATCATTAAAAGATATTGACTATAATCCAGTGAAGAATGCATCTATATTACTTAAAAATGTAATTAGTGAAACTAATGGAGATGATATAGAATCATATACTACAGAATCTCTTATAGACTTTGAAGATAAGCATAAAATAGTTATATCGAAAATAAGGGTACAAGATACAGAACTAGGCTTAAAAATAGTAGATGCAGAAATTAAAGAAGTAATGAAGATTAGTAGAATAGAAGCTGGATTTAAACTTAATAAAAAAGAGTATATTCTCGTTTATGATATAAAAGATAGAGAGAGGATAATAGGAGCTTTTGATTTATTAAAGCCCCATGCAATGAAGGGGTATTTTGAAGACGGATATCTTTATACAGAATTTAACTTAGATAATAAACATGTGAGCAATAGGGTTTATTATTTAAATGATGATGTATATGGGGTATATTATATAACTGAGGGAAACGAGCTTATCGTTGCTACTTATGACTATAGAATACTGGAAGAAATTGAAGACTACTTTTTAGAAGATAGATTTAAGGATATATTAGCATTAAAAGAAAAAGTAGAGATGAACCAGTCTATACTTTATGAGTTTATTAATAGTGACTGTGATACTTTTCGTGATTTTCTTAAATAAATTAAAATAATTAATAAAACTTAAGTACATCTCTGATATTAGATAAAGTTAATATCGGAGGTGTATTTTTATATTTTATATAAAAATACTTATCAATAATAGTTGATATATTTTACCTAATATAATTATAATTAGTGAAAGAATAAGATATATAACTTTATAGTAAAAACAGGGGGGAATTTTAAAATGGATAAAATACTTTTAGTAGAAGATGACTCTACGTTAGCAATGGGAATCGAATATTCTTTGAAAAGTGAAGGATATATAGTTGACATAGCAAATTGTGTTTCAAAGGGAAAAGAGTTGGTAGATAAAAGAGACTATGATTTAATTTTATTAGATATAATGCTTCCAGATGGAAGCGGATATGAAGTGTTTAAGTATACAAGAAAAAACAAATCAATACCTGTAATATTTTTAACAGCCCAAGATGATGAAGTTAATATTGTGATGGGACTAGATATTGGTGGAGATGATTATATAACTAAACCATTTAGGATAAGGGAGCTTATATCTAGAATAAAGGTGGTTCTTAGAAGATCTAAGATGCCATTTGAAAGAAAAATTATTATGTCAGACAATATAAAAGTAAACTTAATGGAACATAAAGTACATATAGAACAGGATTTAGTTCAACTTACCCCCTTAGAGTATAGACTATTAGTTACTTTAATGAGTAATCCATACCAAGCATTATCTCGAATTAAGATTTTAGAAAGAATATGGGATATAAATGGAGAGTTCGTAGATGATAATGCATTATCAGTATATGTAAGACGTCTTAGAGAAAAAATAGAGGTAGACTCATCTAAACCTACTTATATAAAGACTATAAGAGGTGTAGGATATAGTTGGAATGTAGATGTGAGGGGGATTTAAATTGTTTAGAAATGAAGAATTTAAATCAGTGACAATTAAGGTTATATTGCTACAATTAATATTTGCAATAACAGGACTTATTATGATAAATACATTTATGAATGATATAAATACTAGGGTAATAGAACGAGATCTAGCTTTAGTTGGAAGTATAGTGAACAAATATCCTCAACTTAAAAATGAAATTATACCTTATATAACTAAAGATGTATCTACAGCAGATAAACTAAAAGGACAGTCAATACTAAAAAGTTATGGGTACGATATTGAACTTAATAAAAAATATCATCCCATTTTTAAAATAAATAATTTAAATGTACAAATAACTGTATTTCTAACAATACTTTTATTTTTATTTCCTTTAATCACTATATTAATATTTGAATATAAAAAGATATATAGAAAAGTACGAGAGGTATATAGTGCGTCTGAAAAATTCGTTGAAGGAGATTTCTCTATTCATTTAAAAGAAGAAGGTGAAGGAGAATTTAATATACTCAATCATCAATTTAATCAAATGGCAAACAGACTAGAGAATAGCTTGAAAATGCTTAAAAAGGACAAGTTGTTTTTAAAAAATATGATATCTGATATATCACATCAGCTTAAAACACCCTTATCTTCTTTAATAATTATAAACGATATTTTAACTGAAGATGAAGATATGAACAAAGAATCTAGATTAAATTTCTTAAGCAAGGAAAGAAGTCAGCTGGAAAGAATGGAATGGTTAATAATAAACCTACTTAAAGTTGCTAGAATAGAATCGGGTTCAATAGAATTTAGGAAGGAAAAAGTATTTTTAAAAGAAGTATTAGATATAGCAACTAATACACTAAGCCATCAACTGAAATCTCAAGTTGTATATATAGAAGGAAATTTAGATATAGCTTTTTTTTATGGTGATAAAGATTGGACAGGAGAAGCATTGATAAATATAGTTAAGAATGCTATAGAGCATAGTAGAGGAAAGATTATCATAACTCTAGAAGAAACTCCACTGTTCAGCAGTATAAGAGTAAAAGATAATGGTATAGGAATAGAGGAAAAACATTTACCTTATATATTCGAAAGGTTTTTCAAAGTGAATAATGAAGTAAAAACAGAAAGTATAGGCATAGGACTTAATTTAACAAAATTAATAGTAGAATCTCAAAACGGTATTATTTCAGCCAAAAGTAAAAAGAATCATGGAACTGAGATTACTATGACATTTTTAAAGAATAATACAAATCTTACTAAAAAGTAATCTAGATATTCATCTCCTCGTAAGATTGACTTTATATAATTATAGCTAGAATAAAAATAGGAGGAAGGATTATGGAGATAGTAAAAGTTGTAGATGTATGTAAGTCTTATGGAAAAGGCAATACAAAGGTAGAAGCTTTAAAAAATGTTAATCTAACTATAAATCAAGGAGAATTTGTAGCTATAGTAGGAGCAAGTGGTTCTGGAAAAAGCACATTATTACATTTATTAGGTGGTGTGGATAGACCTACTAGTGGAAAAGTATATGTAGATGGAATAGATGTATATAATCTTTCAGAAAAAGAGTTAGCGATATTTAGAAGAAGAAAAGTAGGCTTCATATTTCAGTTCTATAATCTAGTGCCAGTATTAACGGCAGAGGAAAATATGCTGCTACCTTTATTATTAGATCGTAAGAAGATTAATAAGGAGAAGTTCAATGAATTAGTAAGTATACTAGGATTAGAAGATAGAAGGCATCATTTGCCTAATGAACTCTCTGGTGGGCAACAGCAAAGGGTGTCTATAGGTAGGGCACTGTCATATAACTCCTCAATAGTATTAGCAGATGAGCCTACCGGAAATTTAGATAGCAAAAATAGCAAAGAAATAATAGATTTACTTAAGATATCCGTGAAAAAGTATAATCAAACTTTAATCTTAATAACTCATGATCTAAACATAGCGTCTCAAGCAGATAGAATTATAACTATAGAAGATGGTAAGATTGCAAGGGATGAGGTGGCAAGAAGTGAAGAGTTATAAAGATATTACCTATAGATATCTAAAAGGTCAAAGGAATAGGACTTTACTTACTATTCTTGGTATAGTTTTATCAGTCGCACTCATTTCATCCATAGGTACTATTATGCTTAGCGCAAAAAATGCTTCAGTTGAAGATGCAATAAGAAGAGTTGGATCGTATCATGCAAATTTTAAAAATATAGATAAGATGAATGCAGATAAACTGGTTAATCATACAGGTATATCTGAATCAGGAAGAATGACATTTGAAGGTTCAGCTATAGTAAGAGAATCTACCGAACAAGAAAGAAAAAAGTATGGTATAGACATTCCTTATAGATACATAGATATTAGTGCTTATGAACAAGAAGCTTTAGATATGGTAACTTATAATTTAAAAGAAGGAAGACTACCAGAATCATCAGATGAAATAGCTATAGAGCATTGGATGCTTAGTTATTTTGATAAAGATATAAAATTAGGAGATAAATTAAAATTAACCATCGGAAATAGAGTAGGATTAGAAAATGAAGAAAAGAAAGAAACATTTGAAAAGAAAAAGAAAAAAGACTATACCCTAGTAGGGATTATTGAACCTGAATACTTCTGGAGGGGAAATTTAGTTACTACTGGCATTACTATTATGGATGAGAAAACTGATGCTAAAAGTAGTTATAATGTATACGTAAAAGTACCAGACATAAAAAATGCAAATGAAAAAATAAAATCAATAGCTAAAAATATTGGTGAAAGCGAGGAAAATATAGAATATAATAATAGGCTTTTAAGGTTATCAGCTGAAAGTATGAATGAGACATTTAATGAATCAGTAATAGCACTATTAATATTTGTTATCTCAATAATTATGATATGTACCATAGCAGTTATATATAATTCATTTAATATTTCTGTATTGGAAAGGACTAATCAGTTTGGATTATTAAGATCGGTAGGTGCTACTCCAGAACAGATTAGAGAAATAGTATTAAAAGAAGCTTTTATACTCAGTGTAATAGGCATACCACTAGGACTATTCTTAGGACTATTTGCTATGAAAGCTGTTTTGTACATCATTAGTCTGTTAAAATTGAGTATTAATGCTTTGGATTATATGAAAATAACTATTTCACGATCTGTATTTTTAATAAGCTCAATAATAGGATTAATAACAGTATTCTTATCTGCCATAGCACCAGCAAGAAGAGCTGGAAAGGTTTCACCATTAGAAGCAGTTAAGAATACAGGAAGTATTAAAAAAGAGTCAATGGGAAAGGGTAGAAAAAGAATATTTATTAGAAAGATATTAGGTGTAGAAGGAGAAATTGCCTATAAGAATTTAACGCGAAATAGGAAGCGATTTATAATAACTGTATTTTCTATGGTTATAAGTATTTCATTATTTATTATCTTCTCATCTTTTTCTAACTATATGTCTAAAGCTGGTGCTATAGATAAAGATGAACTTGGTGACTTCATGCTATATGGAAGTATGGGGGATGAGACAGATGAAATATATTCTAAATTAAAAAAAGTTACGGATGTAGAGAGAGTATACAAAATTAATAAAGATCAAGGTGAGATATTAATTGAAGAAAATAAAATTACTAAGAAATTAAAAGAAATGAGTTCAGAATCATTTAAAGTAGAAAGAGATAATCTGGTTAAAGTTGATGGTATAGAGATATTTACTATTGGAGATGACAACTTTGAAATGTTAAAGAGTGTACTAGAAAAAGGAAGTTTAGATGTAAAAGAATTAAATGAACAGAATGGAGTATTAGTTATAAATAATACTCGAGTATATAATCAAGATACCAATAAACGTTCTTTAATTAAGGGATATAACCTAGATGTAGGTGATAAATTACTTTATTCATCTCGTAAAGTGGATAATACTGGAGTGGAAAAGAGATATGATGAATTAAAAGTTATGGGTATCTTAGAAAAAGTAATATTTGAAAATACACTAGGGAACACACATATGAGTGGTGGTATGAGCATAATTACAACAGAACAAGTATGGAAAGAGCTATTTAACAGAGATAAAGAAAATCAAGAACCTAATAGTGCAAAGTCAGTAAGTGAAGAAATCTCAATGATGATTATACAAATGGCAGAAGGAGGTAATAACGAAAGCATTACACCTTATTTAAATGATCTAGAAGAAAATATAAAGGAATTTAGCTATATAGATTTTTCAGAAATGGCTAGAGAGAGTAGAAAAGCTGAAGCTATAATGAATATATTCTTATATGGATTTGTAGCTATAATTACGCTAATTAGCTCTATAAATATAATAAATACTATAAGTACAAATATAATGCTAAGAACTAAAGAAATAGCAACTATAAAAGCAGTAGGTATGACTCAATTCGGAGTTAAAGCTATGATAGCTTTAGAAAGTTTATACTATGGTATATATGCATCTATAATAGGAGGAACTGTTGGTACATTACTAGCATATATGCTATATAGGATAACATTTAGAATTAGTGAGTTTGAATGGACTATGCCTTGGCAAAGTATAATTATAGCCTGTTTAGGCTCTACAATAATAGCATTACTGTCTGGAATATATCCGATTAAAAAAATAAATGATAAGATTATAGTAGAGAGTATAAAAGCAGAGAATTAATTCTCTGCTTTTTATATTACGTTATAAATATAATTAATACTTTGAAATAAATGTTTATTATAGCCAGGAATAAGGCAGAAAAAATGAAAAGATATAGCCTTGGGATATTACTTCTTATAACCTTGTGATGCTTTCTATGTTTTCATTAATTCCACCTGTTGAGGAATAGTTTTTTAAAATTATGTCACAAAAGAATATCTAATCACGTTATAGGTATGAAAGTAGATTTTATAATTATTTAAAGGAGGTGTGAAATGAGAATAAACAATCTTGACGATACTTTTGCTACAGGGGGAGAAGATAATTTACAGCATGCTATAAAACTATATGGTCAACCTCTTTTGAGATATTGCCACAATATACTTTGTGACTACTTTGAAGCTCAAGATGCAGTACAAGTAACGTTTATTAAAGCCTATAAGAAAAGGAAAAGCTTTAAAAAAGGAACATCATTATCTGCTTGGTTATATCGGATTGCATATACAACTTGTATAGATTCTCTAAGAAAGAAAAAATTATTATTCTTTATGCCACAAACAAAGATAGACTCAAAATCTTTTGTATTGAACATAAATAATGACTCAAACTTTATAAGTGAAGAGTTAAGATTAGCACTTCTAACTTTATCCCCAGCAGAACGTGCCCTAGTATTTGGTAGAGTTATTGACGAAAAAAGTTACAAAGAGCTAGAAGCTATTCATGGAGTTTCTGCTACAACTTTACGTAAACGTTATGAAAGAGCAAAAATAAAGTTATCAAAAGCGCTACAAGAAGCTGATTTTTATTACAAAGAATTGGAGGTAACTAACAGTTACAAATAACTTATAAAAAGTTATAAAACACTATAGCTATTTAATAAGTTAGAAAATTGTTGACAGCCTCCCATGTTCATAAAGAGCATGGAGAGATAGATCTAAACTATCCAAAATCCTTTGAATTGCTGGAAACTCGTAAAGCTACTTAAACTACAACATAATCTGAAAAGATAAGTGTGAACGTTGCGAAAGCAGAAAAAATTAAGTAGATAGGATATGGTTAAATCCTAAGTTCTTTAATAATCGACAATCAGCAGGTAAGACTCTAAGTTACATTTAGTAATATGAGTAAACTTCAACGACTATCCCAAAAGGGAGTACACTACAAGCCATTGGTAGTGGAAGCGGAGGACACCTAAATAGTGAAAGAAAATCATTTAATGGGTGATGATATAGTCTACGCTTATGTGAAAACATAAGAAGTTCATGGTCTATAGCCTGAGAACTGTATATGTCTAGCGAACATATATGAATGAGCATAAAACCTATAGAAAGCTATAAATATATAATTAAATACAACGCAAAAGAACAACTGTTTATTTCATACTTCACTAAGTCACCAACCTGTATTATACTGGATAAAAGGGGTGAGACAATGATAAAGTCAGTAAAAATAAGACTACTACCTACAGCACAACAGGAAATATTAATGTTTAAATCAGTCGGAGTATCAAGATTTGCATATAACTGGGGATTAGCTAAATGGTAAGAAGAATATAAGAGAGGTTTAAAACCTAATGGTAAATCTATAAAAAAGAAATTTAACAATGACATTAAAAAACAGGAAAGCTTTAAATGGCTATATGAAGTTTCATCACAAATAACATCACAGGTATTTACGGATTTACAACAAGCTTTTAATAACTTTTTTAAGAAGACAGCTAACTATCCCAAGTTTAAATCTAAGAAAAAATCTAAACAATCATTTTATGTTAGATATGACAGAATGAATATAAAAGAGGATACAGTAAACATAGAAAAGATAGGAAGAGTAAAATTTACTACCAACTATAAAATACCTATACTAGAAAAATACAATAATCCTAGATGTAGCTTTGACGGGAAGTATTGGTACTTAACATTTGGTTACGAACACGGCGAAAACCAAGTCGAGTTAAATCAAGATTTAAGTATAGGAATAGACCTAGGAATATCAATACTTGCAGTAATAAATTGTTTGGATAGTCCGATTAAAAACATTAATAAATCTAAAGAAGTTAGAAGATTAAAAAAGAAATTAAAAAGACTACAAAGACAGGTAAGTAGAAAGTATGAAATGAATAGAGAATTTAATAAGTTTATAAAAACTAGCAATATAAAAAAGTTAGAGAAACAGATTACATTAGTCCATAGAAAATTAACAAACATAAGAAATAATCACATACATCAAGCTACTAATAAAATAATTAAAATGAAACCATATAGAGTAGTTATGGAAGACTTAAATATTAGTGGAATAATGAAAAACAAACACTTATCAAAATCAATCCAAGAGCAAAAATTATATGAATTTACTAGGCAAATGAAATATAAATCTGAATTCAATGGAATAAAATTTATCCAAGTAGATAGATTTTTCCCTAGTTCTAAAATGTGCAGTAAGTGCGGAAATATCAAGAAAGATTTGAAATTATCTAATAGGTTATATGCTTGTGAATGTGGATTAGAAATAGATAGAGATAAAAATGCTAGTATAAACTTAGGTAACTATAAAGTATCGTAAGTTCACCTACAAGAAGTATGGTACTATGTAGAATGCGTTGTATCCGAATTTAAGCCCTTGGAGTACTATATCAAACAAGAGTAGATTAACTTAGGATAATCGAAATAGGGTACGACGAACAGGGAATAAAAGTAGAACTTAAAATTACAAATTATTATATATTTATAGAATTTTATAGGTTTTATGCAACGGTAGTAAAGTGAAAAAAGACTTTGATGAAAAAATTATAAAAAGCGCACTAGATAATATAAGAACACCTGAATATGATATTTTTTCAAAAGTTGAAAAAGAAATTAAGAATAAAGAATCTAATATTAGCTTTAAAAAAGCAATTTCAGTCGGGGTAGCGATATGCTTATGTTTAACACTTTCTGTTGGAGTTATGGCAGCTACTATTCCAAGTTTTAATAAACTTTTATCTGTTGTTAGTCTAGAAATAGCTTCAATACTTCAGCGTGTAGAGGTCAGTAGTGAAGATAACGGAATAAAGATGGAAGTAATAGCCGCTATGAGTGACGATGAAACAACAGTTATCTATTTTACAATGCAGGATTTAACAGGTGATAGGATTGATGAAACCCTCAACATATCTGATTATGGAATGAGCAAAGGAAGTATGTTCACTTGTGAACTGGTTGATTATAATAAGTCAACCAAAACTGCAACTTTACGTATGGAATCTAATGGTGGAGAAAAGATAAATAATGAAAAAGTAGAATTTAATATAAGATCATTTGTTGGTGACAGATCAATACTTCATGGAATTGATACGGGTATTACCATAGTAGATATATTAGCAGTTAAAGATTCACAAACAATTCCATTTGATATGAAAAATCTATCGGGTATAGGTGGTGATTTAATTGAGGAACTCAGATCACAGGACACAATAGAATTGTTGAAAGTAGATCAAATGAATCTTACTTTGCCTAAAATAGATCTTATGCATATTTCTAATATAGGGTATATTGATGGTAGACTTCATATCCAGACTAAATGGTCGAGAGATAGGGTTAATGATTATGGAGACTTATATCTTGCTGATAGTTCAGGAAATACTCTAGATGTTAGAATGTCAAACGTTTATTTTGGAGTAAATGAGTCGAATGAGGCAACATATGGAAATGGATATATTGAATATATCTTTGATATAGATAAAACAGAGCTTAACGAGGTAAAACTTATGGCGACTTTTACTTCAAATCGTAACTATACAGAAGGGAACTGGAAAACTTCATTTAAAATAGAGGCCATTGAAGAACAGAAGAAAATCGACTGCAATATAGAACTAGGTACAGGGTCTATAGATAGCATTTCAGTGTCACCATTAGGAGTAACTTTAACTGGTAGTGTAAAAGATATTCCTTCTTATGACTCTATTTCTGTTAGCATTAATATGAAAGATGGTAGCACTAAAACCTTTAGCACACGAGTATCATCTGTTGAAGATGGAAAGACTAAGCTTAAATACATGCCTTCTTTGCCTTTAGATCTTTCATTAATTAAATCAATTAATATTAATGGAACTATCATAAAGATGAACTCTTTAAAATAACCTAAAAATATTAATATATTAAGAACTGGTTTTAAAACCAGTTCTTAAGTTTGTATTCAAATCAGCTTAATTGCTTTCACTTAATACTTTATTTATAGCATTTACATAAGCCTCTATACTAGAAGCTATAATATCTGTATTAAGACCTTTACCAGTATAAGATTCACCATCTTTACTAATCTTAACTATAGCTTCACCTTGAGAATCTTCACCTTCAGTTACAGAATTAAGTGAATAGTCTTCTAATACAAAGTCTATATCAACAATTTTATTTATAGCATTGAAAACTGCATCTATAGAACCATCGCCAGTAGCTGACTCCTCTTTGATGTTTCCTTTATAATCAAGAGTTACTGTCGCAGTTGAAGTTATATTAAATCCACTATTAATTACAAAGTTATTTAAAGAATATATTTGTGGAATAGATATAGATTTTTTAGTTACTATAGCCTCTAAGTCTCTATCACATACAGTCTTCTTTTTATCCGCAAGACTTTTAAACTGTTCGAAAGCAGAATCTAAGTCTTCTTTAGATAAATTGAATCCTAAAGTTTGAAGTCTATCTTCAAAAGCATGACGACCAGAATGTTTCCCTAAAACCATTACATTAGTTGTAAGACCTACTGATTCTGGAGACATTATTTCATAAGTACTTCTTTCTGCTAATACACCGTGTTGATGAATGCCTGATTCGTGAGCAAAAGCATTTGCTCCTACTATAGCTTTATTTGGTTGAACAGGAACACCAGTTATAGAAGTAAGTAATCTACTAGTTTTAGTAATTTGTTTAGTGTTTACATTAGTAGTAGCACCAAAGAAGTCTTTTCTAGTATTAAGAGCCATAACAATTTCTTCTAATGCAGTATTACCGGCTCTTTCACCTATACCATTTACAGTACATTCAACTTGTGTAGCACCAGCTTTTACAGCAGCTAAACTGTTTGCTACAGCCATACCTAAGTCATTATGACAATGTACAGATATATCTGCTTTATCTATATTAGGTACAGTAGTTTTAAGATGATTTATAATTTTAGAAAACTCATCAGGAGTAGTATATCCGACAGTATCAGGGATATTGACCACTGTAGCACCAGCATTTATAACGGATTCTACAACTCTAGATAAGAAATCTAAATTCGTTCTAGAAGCATCCTCTGCTGAAAATTCAATATCACTACAGTACCCTTTTGCGTGCTTCACCATAGCAACAGCTCTTTCAACAACCTCGTCTGGAGTCATTTTTAACTTGTGTTTCATATGAATATCAGAAGTAGCTAAAAAAACGTGTATTCTAGGATAGTTAGCATATTTAACGGCTTCCCAAGCACGATCAATATCTTTAGTAAGGGCTCTTGCTAAGCTTGCTACAGTACAGTTTTTAACATTTTCAGATATAGTTTTTACAGACTCAAAGTCACCAACAGATGCAATAGCAAAGCCAGCCTCTATAATGTCTACATTTAACTCTTCTAATTGTTTAGCTAAAACTATTTTTTCCTTTAAATTCATAGTACAACCAGGAGATTGCTCTCCATCTCTTAAAGTAGTGTCGAAAATTTTGATTTGTTTAGACATTTATATTCCCCCTAATTTAATTATTTAACTACCGTCATCTATTTAAAATAAAAAAACTCGTCCTCTAATAATATTAAAGGACGAGTTGAACCCGCGGTACCACCTTAGTTACACCAAAAAGATATCTCTTTAAGCCGTTATCGAGGCTAGTCGGTATCAACTAATAGGAAAAACCTTTCGCAGATACTGCTTAGGAGTGAGTGTATATTACTAAAGTATCGGTTCACACCAACCACCGACTCGCTGCAACTTATCATAAAATACTTATCTCCATCATTGCTTTATAGATTAATTTAAAATTATGCGTTTACTTGAATTATTATGTATTCTAACAGTTAAAAATGGCAATGTCAAGGAAAAGTTTTAGAGATAAAGTAACAAACTTTAAAATTGTTTAAATCATTTGTTGACATGTTGAAATATCAATAGTAAAATTCTAAATAATCATACATTAACGTGGTATAATTATATATTAGAGGGAGGGAGATAAAAATGATAGCATCAGATGCTATAATAAAATGTCTGGAAGAAGAAAATGTTGAAATCATATTTGGATATCCAGGCGGAGCATTACTTCCTATATATGAATCTATGAGAAAGTCTAATATTAAGCACATACTAGTTCGACAAGAACAATCAGCCGCGCATAATGCTAGTGGATATGCGAGAGCTTCTGGAAAAGTTGGAGTTTGTATGGCAACATCAGGGCCAGGTGCTACAAACTTAATTACTGGTATAGCAACAGCTTATATGGATTCAGTTCCAATGGTTATAATAACTGGTCAGGTAGATTCAAGTCTCATAGGAAAGGACATTTTTCAGGAGGCAGATATAGTAGGATCAACACTACCATTTACAAAGTATAATTGTTTAGTAAAAAATGCAGAAGATATTCCAAGAATTTTAAAAGAAGCTTTTTATATAGCTAAAACAGGTAGACCAGGACCAGTGCTTATAGACATACCATCAGATATACAACAGAAAAATATTAATTTTGAATATCCTAGTGAAGTAGATATAAGAGGATATAAGCCTATAAGTGAAGGGCATATAGGTCAGATAAAGAGAGCTATACGTAAGATAAAAAACAGTAAAAGACCTATAATATGTGCAGGTGGAGGAGTTTCAAGTGCAAATGCTAATAGAGAACTAAGAATATTTGCAGAAAAAGTTGGTATACCTGTAGTTTATACTCTAATGGGAATAGGAGCTATAGATTCTGACTCTAAATTTAACTTTGGTATGGTAGGTTCTCATGGTCACAGCTATGCAAATAAGCTAGTGAATAAATCAGACTTAATAATAGTTATAGGAGCTAGGATTGCTAATAGATCTGCTATAACTCAGTCTGCAAAAGAAACTGATATTATTCATATAGATATAGACACAGCAGAAATAGGAAAAAACTTATCAGCAGATATACCTGTAGTTGGAGATGCAAAAAATATATTAAGTGATTTAATAGATAGATTAGACAATATAGGATTAGAAGACTGGATAAATGAGGCAGAAGAAATAAAAGGAAGTTATCAAAAGAAAGAAGAAATAACAGAAAATATAAATCCGCGCAAAGCAATTAAATTTATTTCAGATACAGTAGATGACGACACTATATTAACTGGAGATGTAGGTCAAAATCAAATGTGGTGTGCTAGAAATTTTGAGGTTAAAGGAAATAGAAGGTTCATTACATCTGGTGGCTTAGGAACTATGGGATATAGTTTACCAGCATCTATAGGAGCTAAGTTTGGCGCTGAGGATAGAACTGTAATAGGTGTTATGGGTGATGGTAGTATTCAAATGCTATTATCAGAACTTGGAGTTATAAGAGAATATGATTTAGATATAAAAATTATTGTATTTAACAACAGTAGATTAGGAATGGTAAGGGAACTTCAAGATAATACTTACGGAAAAGGAAATAATAATGCCGTTGTATTTAAACACTCACCAGATTTTGTTAAGATAGCAGATGGATTTGGGATAAAAGGAATAAAAGTAAATTCAAATGAAGATTTTGAAAAAGCTTTTAAAGAGTGCTTAGATTTAAAGGAACCATTCTTGATAGAATGTATAGTTGACTCAGACTTTAGTACTATTTAGATAGGAGATGATTAAAATAAATAAGCATATGTTATCTGTATTAGTAGAAAATCAAGCAGGAGTTCTCAGTAAAATATCTGGCTTATTTACAAGACGTGGATATAATATAGACAGTTTATCTGTTGGAGAGACAGAAGATCCTGAGATTTCAAGAATGACTATAACTCTAGAAGGAGATAGACAAACTGTTGAGCAAATAGTAAAACAGCTAAACAAACTTATAGATGTAATAAAAGTTACGGAGTTAACTAACGAGGATTCAGTATGTAGAGAGCTTTTACTTATAAAAGTAAAAGCTGATTTAAAAACTAGATCTGACATCATAGGTATTGCAGGAATATTCAAAGCAAAGATAATAGATGTAGCTAAAGAGAGCTTAATACTTGAATTAACAGGAGATAGTGAAAAGATAGAGGCATTTACTGAAATCTTAAAGCCTTACGGGATATTAGAATATAATCGTACAGGCTTAACAGCATTAAAAAGAGGAAAATATAAATAAATTATCATAATATGGTTGACACTTTTCATAATATTGATATATAGTTATTGTATATAAATCAAATATATTAAGAATTTTGCATATTTATTAGATTTACTTGGAGGAAATGACATGGATAGACTTATTAGAAAAGAAAACAGAAAACAAAACAACTATTATTACTACTTTTTTATCTGGGGCTATTATTACTTTAGCGCTGGTTATTTGTTCTACAAAAAATAGTTGGAATGTTTACTGATGAGTCTAACATAGGGATATTAGCATAAGTGAATAGAATAGATAAAACTATCTATAAACTGTAAACTTATAAAAATATGTGAAAACAGGAGGAGTCTCATTAGAGGCTCCTTTTTTGTATATATAGAAAAAATTGAAAATAGGAGGAAATAATAATGATTATAGTATTTAGAAAAGGAACACCAACAGAGGAAATAGAAGTAATTAAGCAAAGAATGTTAGAAAAAGGTTTAAGATTAAACGAATCTATAGGAGAAAGTAGTCATCTTTTAGGACTAGTGGGGGATACGAGTAAAGTGAATAAGGGACAAATACAAGCAAATAAAAATGTTGAAAAGTTAATATCAGTACAGGAGCCATATAAATTAGCTAATAGACTATTTCATCCAGAAGATACTATAATAGATGTAAAAGGGAGTATAATAGGAGGAAAGAATATAGCAATAATGGCTGGTCCGTGCTCAGTAGAAAGTGAAGAGCAAATAGTGGAAGTGGCAGAAGAAATTAAAAAATCAGGAGCAACTTTCTTGAGAGGAGGGGCATTTAAGCCAAGAACATCTCCATACAGCTTCCAAGGAATGAGAGAAGAAGGATTAGAATTACTTAAAAAGGCCAGAGAAATCACTGGGTTACCAATAGTTACTGAAATAATGTCAGCAGACTATGTTGAAAAGTTTAATGAAGATGTAGATGTAATTCAAGTTGGAGCTAGAAATATGCAAAACTTTGAATTACTAAAAGAGTTAGGTAAAATTAGAAAGCCTATTCTATTAAAAAGAGGAATGTCAGCAACTATAGAAGAGCTATTAATGTCAGCAGAATATATAATGGCTGGTGGAAATGAAAATGTAATTTTATGTGAAAGAGGAATTAGAACATTTGAAACTTACACAAGAAACACTTTAGATTTAAGTGCTATACCAGTACTTAAAAAATTAAGTCATTTACCAGTTATAGTAGATCCAAGTCACGCGGCAGGTTTAAGATGGTTAGTTGAACCATTATCAAAAGCAGCATTAGCAGTTGGAGCAGATGGACTTATGATAGAGGTTCACAATGACCCATCAAATGCAAAATGTGATGGTCAACAATCGATAAAGCCAGAAGAATTTGATAAACTAGTTAAATCACTAAGAGAAATAGCTAAGATAGAGGGAAAAGAATTATAGTAAGGGGTGTATTTTAAGTGGAATTTGATTTTAACGTAACTATAGTAGGTTTAGGACTTATAGGTGGGTCTTTTGCTGAAGCAATAAGAGAGCTAAAGCCTAAAAACATATGGGCTATAGATATAGATGAGGAATCTTTAAAGTATGCAGAAAGTATAGGCATAATAGATAAAGGATATACAAATGGGGAAGTTCCACTTAAAGACTCTGATATAATAATAATATGCTTATATCCAGAGCTTACACTGAAATTTGTCAAAGAAAATATGAAAAACTTTAAAAGTGGTGCTATAATCACCGATGCAGTAGGAATAAAAGAAAAAGTAATGCAAGGAATAAACTCTTTTATCAGGGATGACCTAGACTTTATAGGAGGTCATCCTATGGCTGGAAGAGAGACTAGTGGAGTTAAGTCAGCGTCTAAAGATATATTTAAAGATGCAAACTACATAATAACTCCTACAGATAAAAATAAAAAAGAAAATATAGAGATTATAGAAAATTTAGTTAGAGAAATAGGATTCACTAAAGTAGTAAAAATTGATCCTGGAAAGCATGATGAAATAATAGCGTTTACTAGCCAACTCCCTCATGTTATAGCTATAGCAATGATGAATTGTAACTATATAGAAAATGTAAACTCATTTACAGGTGGAAGCTTTAATGATGTAACTAGGATTGCAAAGATTAATCCATCATTATGGTCGGAACTTATGATAGAAAATAAAGAACATATAGTAGCTCAAATAGATCTATTTCAAAATTATATGACAAAGGTAAAAGATGCTATAAAAAATAGTGAGTATAATTTACTAGATGATATACTTACAGAGTCTAGTAAAAGGAAGGAGGAGCAGTCTAAAAATGTATAATCTTAATGTTAATCTTCCAGATAAGAAGTATCAGATAGTAATAAAAAAAGGAATTATGAGTGAAATTGGAGAAAAGATAAAAGAAATATATAAAGCAAAAAAGATAGCTGTAATCACAGATACGAATGTTAATAAAATATATGGTGATAAGCTTAAAGATGACCTTGAGAAAAGTGGATTTGAAGTTGACTTTGTAGTAGTAGAAGCAGGGGAAAAGAGTAAATCCATAAGTGTACTAGAGAGCGTGTATGATAAACTCCTTTCATTTGGAATGACAAGAGGAGATATGATAATAACATTTGGTGGAGGAGTAGTAGGAGATTTAGGTGGTTTTGCTGCATCAACTCTGCTTAGAGGTATAAAGTTTATACAGATACCTACATCATTACTTGCTCAAATAGATAGTAGTATAGGTGGAAAAGTAGCTGTGAACTTGCCAAAAGGTAAGAATTTAGTAGGAAGTTTTTATCATCCAGAAATAGTATTTATAGACCCAGATCTTTTAAAAACGCTAGATAAGAGATTTATAGCAGATGGAATGGCAGAAGTTATAAAGTATGGATGTATAAGAGATAAAAAACTATTTGATAAACTTCTAGGCTATAGTTCAGAGGAAGAACTATTTGAGAACATAGAAGAAGTAATATATAATTGCTGTGATATAAAAAGAGAAGTGGTAGAGAGTGATGAAAAAGACCTAGGAATCAGAATGATATTAAACTTTGGTCATACTTTAGGTCATGTGATAGAAAATTACTTTAATTATGAGAAATATACTCATGGTGAAGGTGTAGCTATGGGAATGTACCATATTACTATGAAAAGTGAGGAACTTGGTATAACAAAGAAAGGTTCTGCTGAACTCATAAAACAAGCACTATTAAAATATAAATTGCCGTATGAGCTACCTAAGATGCCTAGTGAAAACATACTAGAAACTATAAACTTAGATAAAAAAAGTCATGTAGACAGTATAAGTTTAGTACTCTTAGAGGAAATAGGAAATTGTTTTTTAAAGAAGATAAATAGAAGCGAAATATTCGATTATATTTAAGTAGTTTGTCTAACGTCAGGTCTTAGGTAAATATAAGAAAGGGGGATTACAATGAAAAATATAAAAATAACTCCATCTGAGCTTAAAGGAGAAGTGAATATACCTCCATCGAAGAGCATGAGCCATAGGGCTATAATATGTGCGAGTCTTTCAGAAGGTATAAGTAATATAGATAATGTAGATTTTTCAGATGATATAATAGCTACTTTAGAAGGTATGAAATCTCTAGGGGTAGAAGTGCTAGGAATTGAGAAAGACAAAGAGAAAAGTACTAGCAAAGTTATAATAAAGGGAAAAGATGAGTTGAAAGTATTAAATGATACTATAGACTGTTTTGAATCAGGATCTACTATAAGATTCTTAATTCCTATAGCAACACTTGCCAATGAGAAAATAAAAGTAACAGGAAGAGGAAGGCTTGTAGAGCGTCCAATGGATACTTACTATAAAATATTTGAAAAACAAAACATAAAATATGAAACTACAGATGGAAAAATCCCCGTGACTATAGAAGGTAAGATAAAACCAGATACATTTGAAATGGAAGGAAATATTAGTTCACAATTTATAACAGGTCTTTTATTTACGCTACCACTATTAAATGAAGATTCAAAGATTGTTATAACTACAGAATTAGAGTCAAAAGGATACGTGGACTTAACTATAGATGTATTAAAAAAGTTTGGAATAGAAATAGAGAATAAAGACTATAAAGAGTTCTATATAAGAGGTAATCAAAAGTATAAGGCAAGAGACTATAAAGTAGAAGGCGATTACTCACAGGTAGCTTTTTGGATAGTTGGCGGAATTCTAAATGGAGATATAAAATGCAATGGCTTAGATTTAGAGTCATTACAAGGAGACAAAGTAGTTCTGGAGATAGTGAAAAAGATGGGTGCAAATATAATAACTGAAGGAGATTCAGTTATAGTTAAAAAGTCTAAAACTAAAGGCACGGTAATAGATGCTTCGGAGTGCCCAGATATAATACCAATATTATCTGTATTAGCTTCTGTAAGTGAGGGAGAAACCAGAGTTATAAATGGTAAAAGACTTAGAATAAAAGAGTCAGATAGGCTTAACTCTACAGCTACAATTTTAAATGAGCTAGGAGCAGATGTAGAAGAACTAGAAGATGGACTTATAATTAGAGGTGTTGAAAAGCTTAAGGGCGGAGTTACTTTAGATAGCTGGGGAGATCATCGTATAGCTATGGCACTTGGAATAGCTTCAACTATATGTGAGGAGCCAATTATAATCACTAATAGTCACGTTGTAGCTAAATCATATCCTAATTTTTGGGAAGACTTTACTGAGGTAGGTGGAAAAATCAATGAGTGGAATATGGGGTAAAAATATAAAAGTATCTATATTTGGAGAGTCACATGGCAAAGCAATAGGTATAACTATTGATGGACTACCACCTGGAATAGAATTGGATACTGAATATATAAATAGTGAAATGCAAAGAAGAGCACCTGGTAAAGACAGTATATCAACGCCTAGAAAAGAAGCTGATGAATTTGAAATTTTGAGTGGATACTTTGATGGTAAAACTACAGGTACCCCACTTTGTGGAGTAATTTGGAATTCAAATCAGAAATCTAAAGACTATGATTCAGTAAGATATGTTATGAGACCTAGTCATGGAGATTATCCTGGATTTGTGAAATATAAAGGACATAATGACTATAGAGGTGGTGGTCACTTTTCGGGTAGAATTACAGCACCACTAGTGTTCGCAGGGGCAATAGCTAAACAAATACTTGAGAAAAAGGGCATAGTAATAGGTAGTCATATAAAAAGAATTGAAAATGTAGAAGATGAAAATATAGATTATACCAACATAGATGAAAGTGTATTAAAAGGAATAAGAAACAAGCCATTTCCAGTAATAGATGATGAAAGTGGAAAGCAAATGAAAGAAGCTATATTAAAAGCTAGAGAGGATCTAGACTCTGTTGGAGGAGTTATAGAAGGTATAGTACTAAACTTAGAGGCAGGACTTGGATCACCTTTCTTTGAATCTGTTGAAAGCAAATTATCTCAGACCATGTTTTCAATACCAGGAGTTAAAGGAATTGAGTTTGGTGTAGGTTTCGATATAAGTAAAATGAGAGGCTCAAAGGCTAACGATGAGTACTTTATAGAAAATGATGAAATAAAAACTTACACAAATAATAATGGAGGCATAACTGGAGGTATAACTAATGGTATGCCAGTTATATTTAGAGTCGCTATGAAGCCAACTCCATCGATATCTAAAAAACAAAGGACAATAGACATTAATAAAATGGAAAATACAGAGGTAGAAGTACATGGTAGGCATGATCCATGTATAGTTCAAAGAGCAGTACCAGTGGTTGAATCTGCTTGCGCTCTAACTATATTAGACTTTGTTTTAGGAAAGGGTGAGCTTTAATGGAGGAACTAGATCTAGATAAAATAAGGGATGAAATAGATAGTATAGATAAAGAGTTAGTTAGACTATTCGAAACAAGAATGGATACGGTAATAAAGGTAGCGAAGTATAAGGAAAAGAATAATCAGCCTGTACTAGATAAGTCAAGAGAGCAAATAGTTATAGATAAAGCAAAATCATTTTTAAATGATAAAAGCTATGAAAAACCAGTTGAAGAATTTTTCGTTAATTTAATGGCTGTAAGTAGAAAACTACAAGCAAGATTAATATTTTCAGGAAATAAGGAAGAAACTCCTAAAGAAAAAGAAAAAGTTAAAGACTTAAATAATTATGATCAACTCCAGGAAGACATCAAGAATGCTACTAGCTTAAGAAAAGAAAATATAAAAGTATGTTATCAAGGTGTTCCGGGTGCCTTCAGTGAACAAGCACTTATAGAATACTTTGGGAAAGATATAGAAAGAGTTAATGTGAGTGAATTTGAAGATGTATTTAAATCACTTAAAAATGATGATATAGATTATGGAATTCTTCCTATAGAAAATTCGTCTACAGGAGGAATATCCGAAGTATGCGATTTATTAAGAAAATACGAGTTATATATAGTAGGAGAAAAGAGCGTAATAGCAGATCAAAACCTTTTAGCTATAAAGGGAACAAAATTAGAAGACATAAAAGAAGTTTATTCACACTCACAAGGACTACAACAAAGTAGCGAATACTTAAAAACAAAAAAAGATTGGACACTAGTTCCTTTCAGAAATACTGCTGAAAGTGCAAAATTGATTAAAGAAAGTGGAGATAAAAGCAAAGCTGCTATAGCAAGTAAGAGAGCTGCTGATCTTTATGATTTAGAAATTTTAGCACCAAGTATAAATCATAATAATAATAATTACACTAGATTCATAGTTATAGGTAAGAACTTAGAAATTAATGATGATAATAATAAGATAAGTATAGTTTTTTCAGCACCACATAAGCCGGGAGCTCTCTATAGTGCATTAAGCTACTTCACTGAGAATAATCTAAATATGCAAAGAATAGAGTCGAGACCTATTTTAGGGAAGTCATGGGAATACTTCTTCTATATAGATCTTGAAGGAAATTTAAAAGATGATAGAGTAAAATTTGTTGTGGAAAAGATAAAGGCAAATAGTACTTACTTTAAACTACTAGGAAACTATAAAAAACCACATAGGAGGGCGTCGTAATATATGAAAAAAAGCATAGTATTGATAGGTATGCCGGGCTGTGGTAAAACTACTATAGGTGAAAAACTAGCAATAAAATTAGGATATGAATTTTGCGATATAGATAAATATATAGTAGAAAAAGAGAAGAAGAGTATAGATGAGATGTTTGAGCATGGTGAAGAGTATTTTAGAGATGTAGAAAGCAATGGAGTAGAAGATGTATCTAAAAAAGAAAAAGTAGTTATATCTACAGGTGGTGGAGTAGTAAAGAGGGAAAGAAATATAAGAGCTTTAAAAGAAAATGGAATTATAATATTCATAAATAGACCTATAGAAAACATAGTGTCAGATGTGGATGTTGAAAAGAGACCGCTGCTTAAAGATGGTAAAGAAAAATATATAAGCTATTTGAGGAAAGATATGATCTTTACAAAAAATACTGTGATATAGAAGTAATTAATGACAAAGATTTAGATGATGTCGTTGACAAAATTACGGAGATGATAATATGAAAATATTACTAATAAATGGTCCTAATATAAATATGCTAGGGATAAGAGAAAAGAATATATATGGAAATGTAGATTATAAAAGCCTATGTGAAATTTTAAGAGAGAAGTCTAAAGAACTTTCTATAGAATTAGAAATAGTTCAAAGTAATATAGAAGGAGAAATAATAAACTTTATTCATGAGGCCTATGAAAAATACGATGGTATGATAATAAATCCTGGAGCTTACACTCACTATAGCATAGCAATCTATGATGCACTAAAAGCTGTAAATATTCCTACGGTAGAAGTTCATATAAGTAATGTTCACGCAAGAGAAGAATTTAGAACAAAGTCAGTAACAGCACCAGCATGTATAGGACAGATAAGTGGATTTGGTGTAGATAGTTATATATTAGGAATGATAGGACTTGTAAACAGACTAAAATATTAAGGAAATTGCGAACATGTTGACATTTGACATGTATATATATATAATAAAACTTATAAAATAAAAAACTCATCGAGAGAGATTGAGGGAACTGGCCCAATGAAATCCGGCAACCGAGCTTGTGCTAAGGTGCTAAATCCAGCGGTATAGCCAAAAAAATTGGTATCCGGAAGATGAGGGAGCGATACAAAAAAAGCTTCTTTCATTTTGAAAGAGGCTTTTTTTATGAAAAAATATACTTTGGGGGTGTTTTTATGCCTATAGTAATACCTACAGAACTTCCCGCTTATAAAATATTAACTGAAGAAAATATATTTGTAATGGGAGAAAGTAGAGCTAAAACGCAAAACATAAGACCATTAAGAATAGCTGTATTAAATCTTATGCCTACTAAAATAGAAACAGAAACACAGATACTAAGGCTACTTGGAAATACTCCATTGCAAGTAGAGATTACACTTCTTCGCACAGAAACTTATGAATCAAGAAATATAAGTAAGGAACATTTAGAAAGTTTTTATAAGACGTTTAAAGAAATAAAAAATAAAAAATTTGATGGAATGATAATAACAGGAGCTCCTGTTGAACATATAGAATTTGAAGATGTTGAATACTGGCAAGAGCTAGCGGATATCATGGAATATACTAAAAGTAATGTAACATCTACATTTCATATATGTTGGGGGGCACAGGCTGGACTTTACTATCATTATAGTATAAATAAACATATGCTTGATAAAAAGATATTTGGAGTATTCAAACATAATGTAATTAATAAAAAAAGTAATCTTTTGAGAGGTTTCGATGATGAATATTTTGCACCGCAGTCGAGACACACAGATATATCAAGAGAAGATATATTAAGAATTCCAGAAATAGAACTACTTTCAGAGTCTGAAGAAAGTGGAGTATATATAGCTGCTAGCAAGGATGGGAGACAAGTATTTGTAACCGGTCATTCAGAGTACGATCCTTTGACTTTAAAAAGCGAGTTTGATAGGGATGTTGCAAGAGGTTTGGACAATGTGGATATACCTAAAAACTATTTTCCACAAGACGACCCAACTAAAGAGCCAATAGTAAGATGGAGAAGTCATGCGAGTTTATTATTTTCAAACTGGTTAAACTACTATGTATATCAAGAGACACCGTATGTACTTGATTAATACTAAAAATAAAAATAGGATATAATATAAAGTAAACCCCTAGATTAAAAAATAAATAACTAGGGGTTTACTTTATATTTGAAGGAAGTGATATTGTGAAAAAGCTAAATAGAGAATTTTATAGTAGGGATACATTAGAAGTAGCTAAAGATCTCTTAGGAAAATACTTAGTAAGAGAATCTAAAGGAAAAAAGATAGTTGGAAAAATAGTTGAAACGGAAGCATATATGGGGACTAAGGATAAAGGAGCTCATACATATAGCGGTAAAGTCACACCTAGAACTGAAGCTATGTTCGGAATTCCCGGCACTTCCTATGTATACTTGATATATGGAATGTATAACTGTTTTAATGTAGTTACTAAGGAAGAAGGAATACCAGAAGCTGTTTTAATTAGAGCAGTAGAGCCTATAGAAGGTCTAGAGGAAATGTCTTTAAATAGATTTAATAAAAGCTATATAGAGCTTAAAAAAAGAGAAATAAGAAATCTCACTAGTGGCCCAGGAAAGCTATGTATAGCACTTGATATAGATAGAAGCTTAAATAAAGCAGATTTATGTGGAGATAACTTATATATAGAAAATCCTGACGTAGATGAAAAGATTAATATAGTAGAGTCTAAAAGGATTGGAATTGATTATGCAGAAGAAGCGAAAGATTATTTATGGAGATTTTATATAGAAGGAAATGAATATGTATCAGTAAAATAATTATCTGAAGAAATACTATAATAGTATGTAAATTTAAAAAGTGATTTGATTTGAATAGAAGTTTTGTATATTATAAATTTATAAAGTATAAAAGTATGTAATTTATGTATTGATATAAATAATTATATAAAGAGAATAAAGGAGATAAAACTATGAGCATAGCGCATGAGATAGACTATAAAATATACGGAGACGATATGCAGTTTGTAGAAATTGAACTCGACCCACAAGAAAGTGTGATAGCAGAAGCTGGTGCAATGATGTATATGGATGATAAGATCCAAATGGAAACTATATTTGGAGATGGTAGTAGGAATGAATCTAGAGGATTAATGGGAAAGCTAATGGGCGCTGGTAAAAGGTTAATAACAGGAGAGAGCTTATTTATGACTGTATTTTCTAATGTGGCACAAGGAAAGGCACATGTAGCTTTTGCAGCACCATATCCTGGTAAGATTATACCTATAGATCTAGCTCAACTTGGAGGAGAACTTATTTGTCAAAAAGATGCATTCCTTTGTTCAGCTAAGGGAGTTTCAATAGGCATTCACTTTAATAAGAAGATAGGAACAGGATTTTTTGGTGGAGAAGGTTTCATAATGCAAAAATTAGAAGGTGATGGATTCGCTTTTTTACATGCTGGAGGTACAATTATAAGAAAAGATCTTAATGTAGGTGAGGTATTGAGATTAGATACAGGATGTTTAGTAGCTATGACAAGCACAGTACAATATGACATTAGTTTCACTGGAGATATTAAGAGTGGATTATTTGGAGGAGAGGGTTTGTTTCTAGCAACCCTAAAGGGACCTGGAAGTGTATGGTTACAGTCTTTACCATTTAGTAGAATGGCTGATCGAATCTATATAGCAGCAAGAGGAAATAAGGATGAAATTAGGGGATAGGTGAAAAAATAAAGATTGTTCAAGATAAAAAATATCTGCAAAACCATTGGTTTTGCAGATATTAGATCAGATATTTTAAATTATAAGGGTTCAATAATTAATAATTTTTGTCAGCGTAACCAACCCATCCGCCTTCTTTAACAAGTGTTTTGTCAAAGCCACCAACTTTGAAGTCAATTGTTTCTGATTTTTCAGGTGAAGTTACAATAATCTTATCATTTTCAACATCAATCTCTATAGAAGTATCTTTACCAGCATAGTTAGCAAAAAGACTGTCAATTGTTTCTTTTGGAAGCTCTATTGCAAACATACCACAGTTATACATATTTTGTCTGAATATTCTTGCAAAGTTTTCTGCTATAACTACATTGATTCCATTAACTTCTAAAGCCCATGGAGCATGTTCTCTAGAAGAACCACAACCAAAGTTTTCTCTAGTTACAATTACAGCTTTATCTTTAATATCTTTTTCAACATTAAATCCATCAAGACTTAAATCTTCTAATAAATAAGACTTTAAAGCTTCTTTAGTAATTTCAGTAAGATATCTTGCTGGAATGATTTCATCAGTATTAATATCGCTTCTATCTAAGAATAATACTTTTCCACTAAATGTTTTCATTGTTTTCCTCCAATCCTTAACCTTTATATAGTTCGGAATTTACTATTTTACCCTCAATTGCCGTAGCAGCAGCAGATGCAGGGCTCATAAGGTGAACTGTACCACCTTTTCCCATTCTCCCGTTAAAGTTACGGTTTGTTGTAGAAGCACAAGCTTCACCTTCAGCAAGAACTCCGTTACTCATACCAAGACAAGCACCACAAGTTGGGTTTGTAATACAGAAACCAGCTTCTTGGAAGATTTCAATTAAACCTTCTTTTAAAGCCATAGAATAAATAGCTGGAGTTGCAGGACTTACAATTGCGCGTACATCGTCACTTATCTTTTTACCTTTAAGAATACTAGCAGCAATTCTTAAGTCTTCTATACGACCATTAGTACAGCTTCCTATATATATTTGATCTATTTTTGTACCAGTCATTTCATTTACTGATTTTACCTGGTCTGGCTTAAATCCAAAAGTAACCATTGGCTCTAAAGTTGTAACATCATACTCATACACTTTGTCATATGTTGCATCTTCATCCGATATCCATTTAGAATACTCTTTTACAGCTTCTTCTTTTGAGCTAAATTCATCTTTAATGAAATCCCATAAGTACTCTACTGTTGTCATATCAGGGTAGCATACTCCAGAAGTACCACCTGCTTCTATTGCCATGTTACATAGAGTCATACGTGATTCCATAGACATTTCATCAACAACTGATCCAGTGAATTCTATAACTTTGTTTGTAGCACCGTTTACAGTTAATTCTCTAATTATGAAAAGTATAACGTCTTTTGCATAAACTCCCGGCTTTAACTTTCCGTTTAAAACAATTTTTATTGTTTTAGGAGCGTGGAATGCACAAACACCTTTTAATATACCTACTTCAAGGTCAGTAGTACCAACACCTGCTGCAAAAGCACCAAATGCTCCATGAGTACAAGTATGAGAGTCACCCATGATGATTGTGTAACCTGGTCTTACAAATCCCTTTTCAGGGAATATAGCGTGACATACTCCGTTTCTTCCAATGTCAAAGAAGTCTTTTATATCATGTCTTCTAGCCCAATCACGAAGTATCTTTCCTTGTTCAGCAGTTTTAGAATCTTTTGCAGGTGTTACATGGTCTATAACAGCTTTTATCTTAGTTGGATCAAAAACTCTATCCATTCCTCTTGACATAAGGTCTGTTATAGCAATAGGTGTAGTAATTTCATGGCAAAAAACTCTGTCTAATTTTAAAACATGCGTATCAGGGAATGGCATGTCAACTCTATGTGCGTCAAATATTTTTTCAGCTAATGTCTTACCCATATCTTTATCCCTCTTTCTTCTATTTTAAATATTCACAAACTAAGTTACCCATCTCTTTGCAACCAACAGGCTTACAACCTTCGCTGTAGATATCTCCTGTACGGTAACCAGCATTTAATACAGATTCAACAGCATTTTCTATAGCATCAGCTTCTTTTTCTAAGTCAAAAGAGTACCTTAACATCATAGCTATAGAAAGAATAGTAGCTAATGGGTTAGCTTTGTCTTGTCCAGCAATATCTGGAGCAGAACCGTGGCTTGGCTCATATAGTCCAAATTTTCCGTTAGCTAAACTAGCAGATGGAAGCATTCCGATAGAACCTGTTAACATACTAGCTTGGTCAGATAATATATCTCCAAACATATTAGAAGTAACTAAAACATCAAATTGTTTAGGGTCACGAACTAATTGCATAGCAGCATTGTCTACTAGTAAGTGGTTTAATTGAACATCACTAAATTCTTCTTGGTGGATTCTTAACACTGTTTCTCTCCAAAGTCTTGAACTTTCTAGTACGTTCATTTTATCTATATTAGTAACAAGGTTGTTTCTTTTTCTAGCCGTTTCAAATGCAACTCTAGCAATTCTTTCAACTTCTTCTATAGAATATCTTTCAGTATCATATGCAGACTTTCCATCTTCAGAACGTCCTCTATCTCCAAAGTAGATACCACCAGTTAATTCACGAACAACTAATATATCTAAATTATCTCCAATTACTTCACGTTTTAATGGAGAAGCATCTTTAAGTGCCTTGTAAAGTAGGGCAGGGCGTAGGTTTGCAAATAATCCTAGCTCTTTTCTTATTTTAAGAAGACCTGCTTCTGGTCTTAAATGTCCAGGAAGTGTATCCCATTTAGGACCACCAACTGCTCCTAAAAGAACAGCATCACTTTTTTTACATATCTCTATGGATTCATCTGGAAGTGGTACACCAGTTTCATCTATAGCAATTCCACCACCAAGCACATTAGTGTACTCAAATTCATGACCATATACTTCGCTTACTTTACCAAGAACCTTTATCGCTTCATCAACTATTTCAGGACCGATTCCATCTCCAGCCATTACAGCTATATTATATTTCATACAAAATTACCTCCTAAGATTAAATTAATTTATTTTATTTCAAATTACTTCGTATGTCGATTTTATAGAAATTATAAAGTTTAGAAATTTGGATAACTTATATTAAAATTGAGTTTTAATCATAAACAGTTTATAAAAATATAACTTCTGTACACTTGTTATTATATATAAAGCTATACTATAATTAAAATACATATTTATCATAGTATATATAACTGGAGGTTATAGCATGGTAGTTGATTTAAACTTATACAAGGTATTTCACACTGTAGCTTGTTGCAAAAGTATTTCAAAAGCAGCTAATGAACTATATATTAGTCAACCAGCTGTCAGTAAATCAATAAAATCTCTAGAGAGTATTGTTGGAGTAAACTTATTTTTTAGGAATTGGAGTGGGGTATCTCTTACAAGTGAAGGTCAAGTACTATTTGAATATATTGATAATGCTATTAATCAAATTCAAACTGGTGAAAAGTTACTCTCTAGATTAAAAGAAAAAGAATTTGGATCTATCAAAATAGGTGTAAGTACAACTCTATTTAAACATTTTCTAGTTCCAAAATTAAAAAAGTTTATTAATAAATATCCTAATATCAAAATTATAGTAATTAATAAAACTACAGTAGAAACACTAAAGCTTATAGAAAATGGAGATGCTGATATTGGAATAGTCAGCATTACAGATGATTTTCCAAAATATAATTTTGAAAAAGTAGGACATATACAAGATATATTTGTTGCTAGTAAGACATTTATAGAATCTTCTAAAATAACTGATCCTACGGATATTTCTTTATATAATAACTTTATGTTTTTTGAAAAAGATAATTTGAATAGGAAATATATAGACTTATATTTTGAAAAAAACAATATTTCTATTAAACCAGATATAGAGATAAGTAATATGGATCTGCTAATTGAACTTGCTAAAATAGACTTAGGAGTTACTGTTGCTATTAAAGAGTTTATTCAAAACGATCTATCTGAGGGTAGTCTTGTAGAATTACCAATAGCTCCTGCTATCCCTAGCCGACCGATAGTTATGTTATCAAATAAAAACCTTCCGTTATCTATGGCTTCTCAAGCATTTTGGGATTATATAACTAATACACATAGTGATTTTAATAAAGACGAGTAGGGGAGAGGCTAAGTAAAAAAGAGTAAGAAGCATTAATACTAAAACTTCTTACTCTCTACTAATAGAAATAAGTCCATAATACTATTTATTTGGAAAGATATTCAGAAACTAAGTTATCCATTTCTTGACATCCAACTAATTTGCATCCTTTACTATATAAATCACCAGTACGATATCCTGCATTTAAAACTGCTTCTACAGCATTTTCAATAGATTTAGCTTCTGTTTCTAAATCAAATTAGTATCTTAACATCATAGCTATAGAAAGGATAATTGCTAATGGATTAGCTTTATCTTGACCAGCTATATCAGGATCTGAACCATGACTTGGCTCATGTAATCCAAATTCTCCGTATTCAGAACGTCCTCTGTCTCCAAAGCGAATACACCTTCTTTACGCTAGTTACTTTACATTTTCTTTATCAAATATTAATTTATATTCAATAGAATCTTTTAAAGCTATAAGACTCGCTTCTATTATGTCAGAAGAAACACCTACTGTACTCCAAGTTCTTTTACCATCTGTAGATTCCATAAATACTCTTACTTTAGCTGAAGTAGTGTTTTCTGTATCGAGAACTCTAACCTTATAATCAGTTAGATATACATTTTTTAGCTCTGGGTAAAATACCTCAAGCGCTTTTCTAAGAGCCTTATCTAGAGCATTTACTGGTCCATTTCCTTGTTCAGCAGTCATTTCTGTTTTACCATCCACACTAACTTTTATAATACTTGAAGTATTTTTCTTGTTACCTATAATAGAATGCTCTCCTATAGTTTT
Source organism: Gottschalkia acidurici 9a (assembly GCF_000299355.1). Classification (NCBI taxonomy): domain Bacteria; kingdom Bacillati; phylum Bacillota; class Tissierellia; order Tissierellales; family Gottschalkiaceae; genus Gottschalkia; species Gottschalkia acidurici. The sequence continues at coordinate 1,339,762 of NC_018664.1, forward strand.
GAACTCATCAATTTTGAATGTAGGAGTATACATACCTAAGACTTTTCTTACGACTAATTCAAATGAACTCTCGGCACCCTCATATTGATAACCAAGATGCTCTAATCTTTTAAGTTCATCTATAACTTTTTGAGCTTCAGGAGAATCCTTAGTTATATTTTTATTTACTTTCTGTATAGAGTTCAGTATACTACTTCGTCCTGAGACTTCAGACATTAGGAATCTTCTTCTATTTCCAACTAGTTCAGGATTAATGTGCTCAAATGAATGAGAAGCTTTGTTTACTCCATCTATATGCATACCACCTTTATGTGCAAAAGCACTAGAGCCTACATAAGGTAAGTTATTTGAAAGAGATAAATTGCTAATTTCTGAAATATACCTTGCAGTAGAAGTTAGGTTTATCATCTGACTCTCAGGAATACACTGATAACCTTTCTTTAGCTGTAAATTTGGAATTATAGCTGAGAGGTTAGCATTACCACATCTTTCACCAAAGCCTGTAAAAGTACCTTGGACTTGAGTTGCCCCGGCCTTTACAGCCATTATGGAGTTAGCAACACCCATACTAGAGTCGTTATGAGCATGAATACCAATCTCTACATTTGGAAAAGCTTCACACACTTTCTTAGTTATTTCATAAACTTCGTCAGGGAAAGTACCACCATTAGTATCACATAATGCTAAATAATCAACACCAGCTTTAACTGCTGAATTAAGTGCAGATAATGCGTACTCTGGATTAGACTTGTATCCATCAAAAAAATGTTCAGCATCAAAAGTAACTTCTTTACCTTTATCCTTAAAAAACTTTATAGTATCTTCAATCATCACTAAATTCTCATCTAGAGTAGCTCTTATTATATCTGTAACATGAAAATCCCAACTTTTTCCGAATATAGCTACGGAAGAAGTATTTGCAAGTAGTAGTGCATTTACATTAGTATCTTCTTCTACAGTTATTCCTTTTCTTCTTGTGCTCCCAAAAGCTACTACCTTAGAATTTTTAAGATTAAGACTGCTCAACCTTTCAAAGAATTCTAAATCCTTAGAGTTTGATCCAGGATTACCAGCTTCTATATAATTTATACCTAGGTCATCTAATGCTTTCACAATCTTTAACTTATCTTCAACAGAGAAAGAAATACCCTCTCCCTGAGATCCATCTCTTAGGGTAGAGTCGAAGATTTTGATTTTATTTCTATTCATTGTTTAACCCCCCTTCAAAAATAACAAAAACTCGTCCTCAAAATAAGGACGAGTTATAACCCGCGGTACCACCTTAGTTATGTCATAAAGACATCACTCACTGTCAGTTCTACTAAACCTAAGTCTTTAACGGGACTAATCGGTATCAACTACTAAGTATAAAACTTTTCAAAGATACTGCTCAGGAGTGATTCGTATTTTATCGATAGCATCAGTTCTCACCAAATCCTGACTCTCTGTAACCACCTACTAAAAAATACCTTTCTCCTTCTTGGCATTTTGCAATAAGGAAGCTTATAATTTCCTACATGCAAATAGAAAGAATTAAATTATTTAATATTGTAATAAGAATAAAGTGTTATGTCAATAGATTTTTTAAAAGAAAAATTTATATTTATAAATAATAAATAAACTTTTATAATAAATATTTTTAATAAAAAAGACATATATATGAAGCAAAAGATTAAAATTAAGAGATAAAATTAAATTAATAAAATGTTGTTGACAATAAAAATATCACAGAGTATAATATTCATTAATAATTAAACACAAAAATAATTAAACAAACAGAACCATGTATTTTACTTTATTCCAAACTTTAAATATTAGAGATAAAATAAAAAATTGAAAAATTTTGATAGAGACAAAAATACTAACACTATCAACTACAGAGAGCTAACAACTGGTGAAAGTTAGCGTTGATAGTAGTATATAATGATCACTCTTGAATTGCTGAATTGAAAAGGATACTATATTCTTAGTAAATGAGGTCGGTGCTACCGTTAAATAGCTATGGTTCAAAATGAGGCAATAATTTATTATTGTGAATTAGGGTGGTACCACGAAAGTAAATCTTTCGTCCCTTATAGTTAAGAAACTATGAGAGATGAAGGATTTTTTTTATAACTACTAGAGTACACAATAAATTCAAAGAATGATACAATTAGAGAGTAATATAAATAATGCTTATAATTTATTTATTACTATATATTAAGAGCTAATTTTAGCAACTTAAAGTAACAAAAATTAGCCACATTTATGATAAACATAAAGAAACTTAAAATTAAGGAGGAATATTAAGATGGCAAAGATGTATTATGATGGAGATGCAAACTTAGATTTATTAAAAGGAAAAAAAGTAGCAATTATAGGATATGGTAGCCAAGGACATGCTCATTCTTTAAATTTAAAAGAAAGTGGAGTAGATGTAGTAGTTGGATTATACGAAGGAAGTAAATCATGGGCAAAAGCTGAAGAAGCTGGATTAAAAGTAGCTTTAGTTGCAGATGCTGTTAAAGAAGCTGATATTGTAATGATTCTTTTACCAGATGAAAAACAAGGTCAAGTTTACAAAGAGTCAATAGCACCAAACTTAAAATCAGGAGCAACGCTAGCATTTGCTCACGGATTTAACATTCACTTTGGACAAATAGTTCCTCCAGCTGATGTGGACGTATTCCTTGTAGCACCAAAAGGACCTGGACACTTAGTAAGAAGAGTTTACCAAGAAGGATTTGGAGTGCCAGCAATATATGCAGTATATCAAGATGTATCAGGAAAAGCTAAAGATGTAGCATTAGCTTATGCTAAAGGTGTAGGTGGAACTAGAGCAGGAGTTCTAGAAACTACATTCAAAGAAGAAACAGAAACTGACCTTTTCGGAGAGCAAGCGGTACTTTGTGGAGGAGCTACAGAATTAGTTAAAGCTGGGTTCGATACATTAGTAGAAGCTGGATACCAACCAGAAATAGCTTACTTCGAATGTTTACATGAATTAAAATTAATAGTTGACCTTTTATATGAAGGTGGATTTGAGAACATGAGATATAGTGTATCTGATACTGCAGAGTATGGAGATTACATGATAGGAAGAAGAATAGTAACTGATGAAACTAGAAAAGAAATGAAAAAAGTATTAAAAGAAATCCAAGAAGGAATCTTTGCTAGAAACTGGTTACAAGAAAACCAATTAAACAGACCTCAATTCAATGCTATTAAAAAAGCAGAATTAGAGCATCCAATAGTAGAAGTTGGTAAAAACTTAAGAAGCATGATGTCTTGGATAAAGAAATAATTTTAAAATAGGATTACGGGGGCATTTGTCCCCGAATTAACTATAAGAGGTGATTTTAATGAGAAGTGATGTAGTTACAAAAGGTGTAAGAAAAGCACCTCATAGATCTCTTTTCAAAGCACTTGGGTTTAGCGAACGTGATATGGATAAACCCCTAATAGGAGTTGTTAACTCTTTTAATGAACTTGTACCAGGTCATATAGGGCTTAACGAAGTAACTCAAGCAGCTAAAAGAGGGGTATTAATGGCTGGAGGAACTCCACTAGAGTTCCCAGCAATAGCTGTTTGTGATGGTATAGCTATGAACCACGATGGTATGAGATATTCACTTTGCAGTAGAGAGCTAATAGCTGATAGTGTTGAAACTATGGCTAGAGCACATTCATTAGATGGGTTAGTTCTTATCCCTAACTGTGATAAATCAGTACCTGGAATGATGATGGCTGCTGCTAGACTTAATATTCCAGCAATAGTTGTAAGTGGTGGACCAATGCTTGCGGGAAAAAGCTTTGATGAAGCAACTGATTTAACAACTATGTTTGAAGCTGTTGGATCTGTTGAAAACGGAGAAATGTCTGAAGAGGATTTACTTGAGTATGAAAATACTACATGTCCAACATGTGGTTCTTGCTCAGGAATGTTTACTGCTAACTCTATGAACTGTATGACAGAAGTATTAGGAATAGCACTTCCATACAATGGTACAATACCAGCTGTATATTCAGCTAGAAAACAAATAGCTACTCAAGCTGGTGTTAAGATAATGGAGTTAGTTGAAAAACAAATTCTACCAAGAGATATAATTAATGCAAAGTCTATAGAAAATGCTTTAGCTGCTGATATGGCACTAGGATGTTCTTCAAATACTGTACTGCATCTTACAGCAATAGCTTACGAAGCAAAGGCTGCTATAGATTTAGAAAAAATAAATGAAATCAGCAATAAAGTTCCTAATCTATGTAGATTACGTCCAGCTGGACCTTACCATATAGAAAACCTACATGATGTTGGTGGAATACCTGCAGTATTAAATGAGCTTAGCAAAAAAGGTCTTCTAAACGAAGACTGTATAACTGCTACAGGAAAAACATTAGGTGAAAATATAAAAGATAAAGAGAAAAAAGGAAATAAAGTAATCGCCGATATAGATGCTCCATATAGTGAAACTGGTGGAATAGCTATATTAAAAGGAACTTTAGCTCCAGACGGTGCAGTTGTTAAAAGATCTGCTGTTGCTGACAGTATGCTTAAAAACGTATGTACTGCTAAGGTTTATGAATCTGAAGAAGAAGCAGTTGAGGCTATATTCAATAAGAAAATAGAACCAGGTGATGTTATAGTTATAAGAAACGAAGGACCAAAAGGTGGACCAGGAATGAGAGAAATGCTTTCTCCTACAGCCGCAATAGCGGGTATGGGATTAGGTGAATCAGTTGCACTTGTAACTGATGGAAGATTTTCGGGTGCTACTAGAGGGGCTTCAATAGGACATATATCACCAGAAGCTGCAGAAGGTGGACCAATAGCTTTAGTTAAAGATGGAGACAAAATAGATATAGATATCTTAGCTGGTAAACTAGATCTTTTAGTTGATGAAAAAGAACTTGAAGAAAGAAGAAAGAATCTTGTAATCAAAGAAAAAGATGTAGATGGATATCTAAAGAGATATGCTAAGCTAGTTTCATCTGCATCAGAAGGTGCAATATTAAAATAATATAAAGATTATAAACTAGTTAAAAATAAACTTCATACTTCATCTTAACTGAGATGAAGTATGGAGTTTTTAACTATAAGGAAGGTGAAAAAATGAAGTTAAGTGGTGCACAAATAGTATTAAAAACTTTAAAAGATCTAGGTGTGGATGTACTCTTCGGCTATCCAGGCGGAGCAGTTATACCACTTTATGATGCATTGTATGAAGTAAGAGAAGACTTTACGCATGTAAGAACATCACATGAACAAGGTGCAGCTCATGCAGCAGATGGATATGCAAGAGTTACAGGGAAAGTTGGAGTTTGTATAGCAACTTCAGGACCAGGAGCTACGAATACAGTTACAGGTATAGCAAATGCTTATATGGACTCAATACCTATGCTTGTAATCACAGGCCAGGTTGCTACAAATCTTATAGGAAAAGATTCCTTCCAAGAAATAGATATTACAGGTGTTACTATCCCTATAACTAAACATAATTATCTTGTAAAAGATATTCAAGAACTAGAAGACACTCTAAAAAAAGCTTATCATGTTGCCCAAAGCGGTAGACCAGGACCAGTTCTAGTAGATATACCAAAAGATATTTTCCTAACTAAGGTAGACTATAAAGAAGTAGATACTGATGAATTTGTAGACTTTGTAGAAGGTAAAATTAAAAATGAAGACTGTTATGATGAAGAACTTATCGAGATTATAGCAGAAAAAATAAATAATTCTAAAAAGCCTGTAATATTCGCAGGTGGTGGAGTAATAATATCAGGCAATTGTGATAAGCTTCAAGAACTAGCAAGCAAAAATGATATACCAGTAACAAATAGCTTGATGGGACTTGGTTCTATATCTAGAAAAGATAGATTATCACTAGGGCTCTTAGGTATGCATGGATCAAGAGAAGCCAACTTGGCTGTTCACAATAGTGATCTAGTATTAGCAATTGGAGCTAGATTTAGCGATAGAGTTATAGGAAAAGCAGATAGTTTTGCTAAGAATGCTAAGATCATACACATAGATATAGATGAAAGTGAAGTGTGCAAAAATATAGGTGTAGATAATTACGCAGTTGGAGATATAGGAATAATATTACAAAAACTTATAGAATGTGTAGACAAAAAAGATAGAAAAGAATGGCTTGAGGAGATACTAAATTGGAGATCTAATTCAAAAAATAGTGAAGAAGAATTTATACCACAAAATATTATTAAAATGGCCAGTGAGAAATTAGGTGAGAATGCAATAGTAGCTACAGATGTAGGTCAACATCAAATGTGGACGGCTCAGCATTGGGATTTTATAGAACCTAAGACTTTTGTAACTTCTGGTGGATTAGGAACTATGGGATTTGGATTAGGAGCAGCTATAGGATCACAGATAGGGAAACCTGATAAAAGGACGATCCTTGTAACTGGAGATGGTAGTTTTAGAATGAACTGCAACGAATTGGCTACAGTGAGAAAATGGAATCTTCCTATAATAATTCTACTATTTAATAATAGTGCACTAGGTATGGTAAGACAGTGGCAGAGACTTTTCCAAGATGAAAAATACTCTGAGACTGATATGGGAGATGAAGTTGACTATATAAAATTAGCAGAAGCGTATCATATAGACGGTTATAGAGTGTGTGATATAGAAAGCTTTGAAAATGTATTAGAAAAAGTATGTAAAACTAACGAACCTGTTTTAATAGAATGTTCTTTAAATAAAAATGCATGTGTATTTCCAATAGTTCCACCAGGAAAACCTATAGATAAATTAGTTACAGAATAAAGGTTGATATGTAAATCAACCTTTATTTTTTTGCTAAAAAGTTAGGATGAAAACTATATAGAATAAAAGTTATTTTAAATTAAATTAAAGTATGATTTTTGTTGACAAAAATAAGACATATTATAAAATAAAAAAGAAACATGTGAAAGTAGTAGCTATATTATGATTTGGTAAAACTAAGAACTAGAGGTGATATGTTTGGAAATAGGATATTTAGAAAACTTCACAAGTAAAGAAATGATTTTGTTATATTATTTAATAATTATAAATATCATATCTTTCGTAGCTATGGGAATAGATAAGATGAAAGCTAAAAAGGATATGTATAGAATAAGTGAAAATTTTTTAATAATGCTATCTATAGTGGGAGGAGCTATAGGGGAATTACTAGGAATGATTTTATTTAGACATAAAACTAGTAAAAAGAAATTTTATATAGGAGTTCCAATAATTTATATTATAACTAAGACTATAACTGTTATTATGTTTAACTATTTAAGGTAATGAGGATTACTAAAAGATGGAGTGATTATTTTGGAAAAACTAGAGCAACTCATGGAAAAAATTATAAAAGAAGAAGAGCTTATATATGCTGTATTAAGTAACCTTAAAAATAAAAATGCTATAGAATTTAATAAAGTTAATATAAAACCCGTGTTAATAAAAAATGAAAAGTATATTCAATTAGCTTATGAGTATAAAGATAAAGTGCTGCATAAAAATCTTACAAATGATGAATGTATAGAAGAGTTAAAGAATCTGTTTTCAAATTATTTTAAGCAGGCAATGATATTTACGATAGAAGCTGATTATCAAATTTTACTAAGTAAAAAAGGTAAAGTAAGTATACTAAAAAAGAAACCAACTAAAAGTTCTATAGATTTAAATCATGATAGAAAGAAAGAATATATAATAGAAGAAGGAGTACCATGTGATTTTTTAATAAAGCTTGGAGTAATGAACCAAGACGGTAAAGTTTATAGTAAAAAATACGATAAATTTAAGCAGATAAATAAATTTTTAGAATTGGTGTCGGATACAGTTTATAAGATTGAAAAAAAAGAAGCTATAAATATAGTTGACTTTGGATGTGGTAAGTCTTACTTAACATTTGCACTTTATTATTATCTTAGAAAACTATTAAAATTAAATGTAAATATAATAGGATTGGATTTAAAACAAGATGTGATAAAACTATGCAGTAATTTAGCAAAAGAACTTAATTATGAAGGATTACATTTTATAAATAAAGATATTAGAGACTTTGAGGGGTTAGATAAAGTGGATATGGTAGTTACACTACATGCCTGTAATACAGCCACAGATGAAGCGCTTGTTAAGGCAGTAAGTTGGGATGCGGATATTATACTTTCAGTACCTTGTTGTCAACATGAATTATTTAACAAGATAGAGAATTCGACTATGAAGCCTATGCTGAAACATGGAATAATAAAAGAGAGACTATCTAGCTTAATAACAGATAGTTTAAGGGCAAATACTTTAGAGATATTAGGATATAATACTCAGCTTTTAGAATTTATAGATATGGAACATACTCCTAAAAATATAATGATAAGAGCAATAAAATCAAAAGATATCAAAAAATCAGATACATCAGAATATAAAGAATTTAAAAAATTCTGGAACATAGAGAATAACTATATGGAGAAGAGGATAAAAGAAATTTTAAATAAAACGATTATATAAGTATTAAAATTTTTCTATAAAATATTAGTAATCTATAAAAAAAATGATATGACAAATTGGATTAAAAGTGGTATTATATTAATGTCTGTAAGAATAATTACATACAAACTCACTATACCTTAAAGAGCCATCGTACATAAATATAAGATAGCTCTTTTTGTATTATCTAATTACTTCAATAGAATCAATAACAAATTTAGGAATTGTATCTGTGTGATCATCATGTTTTTCTTCAAAGGTTTTTATAGTACCCTTAGCTTTTATTAAGTCAGTATCGGATATACCATCAATAATTTTGGGATCCTTAGCTTCATAAGATAAAGCAGCAATAGATAACTCTCCACTACTCAATGGAAATTCCACTCCAAAAACCTGAGTCTTGTCATCATACTTTAAAAGATATCCTTCCAACGTAATTTCTTTATCTATATATTTGTCTGTATCGTCATATATATCATATATCTTTAAGGCTCTTTCATCACTTACTGCATCTTCTAGATTTTCACCAATCATATCCTCAGATTTAGTATCACCAATAAATCCTAGAGAAAAAACACCTATTAAAGATGAAGCAACTAAAACGAATATAATAGGAAATACTATTAAGGCTTTTTTCATATTAAGTTTATTTTTTAAACTCATTTTATCACGCTCCTAAGTAAATTTCTTTATTATAATATAGTAACCTAATAGATAATAATATTCAACTAATAAAAAATTATAGTGAAAGGTCTAGGTAATAGTGGTATCATAATAAATTTTTAAACATCAATGTATATATAATCAATATTAACGATTGAAGTAAAGTAATTTAAATAATATACTATAATAATATAATTACATAAAATATCATTCATAAAGAGAGGTACAAGATGGATAAGATAATAATATATACAGATGGAGCATGTTCTGGAAATCAGAATAATGAAAATATAGGTGGATTTGGTGCAGTACTTTTGTATAAAGATCATAAAAAAGAGGTATATGGTGGAGAAATAAATACAACTAATAATAGAATGGAAATAAAGGCATGTATAGAGGCTTTAAAAACTCTCAAAAGAAAAGATATACCAGTTGAAGTTTATACAGATTCAGCATATGTATGTAACTGTATAAATCAGAAGTGGTATATTAAGTGGAGAAGTAATGGATGGATAAACTCTAAGAAAGAACCTGTAGAAAATAAAGAATTATGGATGGAATTATTAGATTTAATAGAAAGTTTAGAAAACTTGAAATTTATAAAGGTCAAGGGACATTCAGGAGTAGAATTAAATGAACTGGCAGATTCTCTTGCTAATAAAGGAATGGATCAGTTTAGATAATTTAAAACTTAAATAGAGAAGAGTGAAAATTTGTTTGGATACGTAATGCCGTATAAATCAGAAATGAAAATAAAAGATTATAATATGTTCAGAGGATACTATTGTGGGCTATGTAAAACTTTAGGAAAGAACTACAATCAGCTTGTAAGAATGGGATTAAACTATGATTTATCATTTTTAGCTATAATATTGTCATCATTAGAAGAAGATAGAGATACAGTTAAATTTGAAAGTTGTATCTCTACACCATTAAAGAAAAAAATGATAGTAGATACTAATAGATCTTTAGAATACACTTCAAATATTAGTATTATATTAATCTACTTCAAGTTGTTAGATGATTGGAAAGATGAAAAGTCTATCAAATCATTATTAGCCAACGTTCCATTTAGTATATCAATAAGAAAAGCTAAAAAATATTGTAACTCAAAATATATTGATATAAGCAACAAAATAAACGAACTATCAAGGTTAGAAAATGATAATTGTGAAATAGTCGATGAAGTGGCTGATAAATTTGGAAGGCTTATGGAAAGCATAGCAATACCAGACTTCATAGAAGATGAGAGCACAAGAAGAATACTTAAATCTTTAGGATATAATTTAGGAAGATGGATATATATATTAGATGCTTTTGATGATATAGAAAGTGACGTTAAAAGTGGAAGCTATAATCCTATATTATTACAGTATCAATATAAAGAAGGAGAAAACATCGATCTGTTTTTAGAAAGAATAAAAGATTCGATGGAATTTTCTTTGATATTTACATTAGAGAATATATCAAAAAGTTTCGAACTTTTAAATATAAAACATAATAGAGTTATACTAGAAAATATTATATATATGGGAATGAGAAGTAAGATGGATAATATATTCAATAAAAAAGGAGGAAAAGAATTTGAGAAATCCATATGAAATATTAGAAGTAAGAGAAGGTGCTAGTGAAGAAGAAATAAAAGTAGCCTATAAAAAACTTGTGAAGAAGTATCATCCAGATCAATATGCAAATAATCCATTATCAGACTTAGCTCAAGAAAAAATAAAAGAGATAAATGAGGCATATGATTATTTAATAAAGAATAAAGGAAGCAGAAATAACAATAGAAGCTATAGCAATGATAGAACTGAAAATAGCTATAGTAGTAATGAATATGCAGAAATAAGAAGGTTAATAGAAACGGGAAATATATCTGTTGCAGAACAAATGCTTGATAGAATTATGAATAGAGATGCGGAATGGAACTATTTAAAAGGAATTATATCTCTAAGAAAGGGATGGTATGACCAGGCATATAGATATATACATGTAGCAGTAAACTTAGATCCTAATAATATGGAGTATAGAAATGCTTTAAATAATTTAAACTTTAGAAATACTTCTTATAGAGAGTATGGAAATCAGAGAGGATATAGAAATGATGACTCATTTTGTGGTATTTGTGGATCACTTTTAGTCGCTGATTGTTGCTGTGAATGTTTGGGTGGAGATTTAATAAGCTGTTGCTAGTCAAGAAAGGAGAGTTTATATGAGCAAGAGTAAGAAAATATCTATTGGAGCAATGATAACTATCATTTCAATAGTATTATTGTACCTGACATCTATACTTACTACTACTAAGATATTTTTAATAACTTTATCGTCATTTTTAATATCTGTAGTAGTAATTGAAGCCGGAACTTCAACTGCTCTACTATCATATGCTTCTACAGCTATACTTAGTTTTATATTAATACCCAATAAACTTATGGTTATACCTTATGTAATATTGTTTGGACAATATCCTATAACTAAATATTACGTAGAAAGATTAAATAATTTTGTTTTAGAATGGATTATAAAATTACTATGCTTCAATGTTGCTGTATATATAAACTATATAATTTTTACAATGTTTATAAGTAAAGATATAAATATACCTCTATCCATATGCGCCATAATACTAGCATTACAAGTAATATTTATATTATACGATTATATGTTTAGTAGATTTATAAGTTATTATAGAAATAGAATAAGAAAACACTTACACACAAAATCATAATTTAGAAAGAAGAGAACTAAATGAATAGAATAATCAAAAGACAAAATATACTAATAGTTATAATAATTATATCAAGCATGATTTTTACAGCTTGCAATACTCAAGATACTACAGTGACAAATTCTAAAGAAAAATTATACATACATTTCTTAGATGTAGGACAAGCGGATAGTGCACTTATACAGCTACCTAACGGTGAAGTTGCATTAATTGACGGAGGAAATAGAGACGATAAAGATTTAGTAGTAGATTATATAAAAGGATTGAATATAAATAAAATAGATTATCTGATAGCTACTCATCCTCATGAAGATCACATAGGAGGATTACCAGAGGTTATAAAGAACTTTGATATAGGTAAAATATATATGCCAAAGAAATCTGCGAATACTAGAATTTTTGAATCATTATTAAATGAGATTGAAAAGAAAGGCTTAAAAATAACAGAAGCTAAAGCTGGACTAGACATATTAAAAGGCTCAGATTTAGAGCTCTCTATACTTGCTCCTAACTCGGAAGACTATCAAAATATTAACGAATATTCGATAGTAAACAAGTTAAAGTACAAGGATATATCTATTATATTTACAGGAGATGCTGAAAAAATATCAGAAGATGAAATGATCAAAAAGGGGTATGATTTATCATCAGATGTTTTAAAAGTAGGTCATCATGGAAGCAGTACTTCTTCTACAATCGAATTCTTAGAACAGGTTAATCCTAAGTATGCAGTAATTTCTTCAGAAGCAGGAAATGATTATGGTCATCCACACAAAGAAGTAATAAACAGACTTAATCAAAAAAATATAAATATTCTTAGAACCGATGAGATGGGAACTATAAAGCTAGAATCAGATGGACAAAAAATAGTTTTTTCAAATGAAAAAGGCAGTACTTTAGAAAAGAATAATTCAGAAAACAAAAGTGATGTAAGTAAAAATATGCAGAAAAATAAAACTTACATAGGAAATAAAAATACAAAAGTATATCATGCAAATGATTGTAATAGGCTTCCAAGCTTAGAGAACAGAGTGAATTTTAAATCTATAAAAGAAGCAGAAGGTGCAGGGTATAGAAAAGATAATAGTTGTGTGAAGTAAGGAGGGCGTAGTTTGAGGGGAATAGTAGATAGATTTGAAGGTGAATTTATAGTGGTAGAGCTTGAAAATGAAGAAATGATAAATATAGAAAAATCAAGAGCACCATTAGCTAAAGAAGGAGATATACTAATAATAGAAAGAGAAAGTATAACTATGGATGAGAAAGAAACAGCAAGAAGAAGAGAGAAAATAGAGGAAAAGTTCAACGGTTTGTTTGAATAAAATTAATCTTGAAAGTTTATAAGATAAAGTGTAAAATTATAAGTATTGTAATTAACGTATAAAAGAAAGAGAGGAAATGACAATAATGATTAGTAAGAGAATTAAAAAGGTTTTAGCACTTGCATTAACAGGGGCTATGGTTTTAAGCTTTTCAGGATGTTCAAGTGAAGGTGGAAAAGATAAAGCGGAGGTAAACTCTTTAGAGGCTATAAAAGAAAGAGGTAAGCTAATAATGGGAACTAGTCCAGACTATCCACCTTTTGAATTTAAAGATAAAAATCAAGATGTGGTGGGATCGGATGTAGAGATAGCAAAAGAAATAGCAGAAGATTTAGGAGTAGAGCTTGAGATTAACGAAGCTCAGTTTGACTCACTTATACCAGTACTTCAGTCAGGAAAAACAGATATCATAATGGCAGGTATGAATGAAACACCAGATAGAAAAAAAGAAGTTGACTTTTCAGATATTTACTATACTGGTGAAGCCGTTTTAGTTATAAATAAAAAAGATGTAGACAAATTTAAGTCACTAGATAATCTAAAAGGGAAAACCGTAGGAGCGCAACTTGGATCTATACCAGAAAGCATAGCTAGAAAAGAGCTAAAAGAATCAGAGGTAATATCTATAGGAACAGTATCAGATTTGGTACTACAACTTAAAGGAAACAAAATGAATGCTGTAATAATGGATGATATAGTTGCGGAGTCTTATGTTAAAAATAATAGTGATTTAACTATAATCAATGGAATAGTACTTAAAGGAGAAGAAGCTGGATTTGCTGTAGCTACTCAAAAAGGACAAAAAGATCTAATGAGAGAAATAAATAAAACTTTAAAAAGACTTAAAGATGAAGGAAAACTAGAAAAGTTCTTAGAAGAGGCAATGGAACTTAATAATAAATAATAAATAAAGATAGTATCAACTATCTTTATTTATTATTTATACACTTTTAAATAAAGGAGGTAAGAAATTGGATTTTTCATTTTTACCAGAATATTATCCATTTTTTATAACAGGAGTTAAAAATACATTATTATTATCAATTATAGCTGGAGTATTTGGAGTAATTTTAGGAGCTATATTAGCTCTTATGAAGATATCAAAAAATAAGCCTTTGAGTGCTTTTTCTACAGCTTATATATCTTTTGTAAGAGGAACACCACTTTTAGTTCAACTATTTATTATCTATGTAGGACTTCCTTTTAATCTTGCAAAGATAACAGCTGGGGCAATAGCACTATCATTAAATAGTGCTGCATATGTAGCTGAAATAATAAGATCGGGTATAGAAGGTATTGATGGCGGACAGATGGAAGCAGCAAGATCTTTAGGTATGAATCACGCTATGGGAATGAGATATATAGTCATACCTCAGGCATTTAAAAATGTGTTGCCTGTCTTAGGAAATGAATTTATATCTCTTATAAAAGAATCTTCGCTAGTGTCTGTAATAGGTGTAGCTGAACTTATGAAGAATGTTAATGATGTAAGAGCAATAACTTATAAAACCATAGAACCATTAGCTATAGCAGCTATACTATACTTTATTATGACCTTTACTATTTCTAAGATAGTTCTTAAATTAGAGAGGAGGCTAAAAGTAAGTGATAGAAGTAAATAATTTAAATAAAAAATTTGGTAACTTACATGTATTAAAAGGAGTAAATAGTAATATAAAAAAAGGTGAGGTAGTAGTAGTTATAGGTCCTAGTGGATCTGGAAAAAGTACTTTTTTAAGATGTTTAAATTTACTTGAGACACCGACAGATGGAGAAATTATATTTGAAGGAACATCTATTACAAGTAAAGGTACAGATATAGATAAATTGAGACAGAAGATGGGAATGGTTTTTCAACAGTTTAACTTGTTTCCACATATGACTGTTTTACAAAATATAACGTTAGCACCTATGAAACTGAAAAACATGAGTAAAGAAGAAGCTGATAAAGTAGCATTTAATCTTTTAAAGAGAATAGGTTTAGAAGATAAAGCACAAACTTATCCAAATAACTTATCAGGAGGACAAAAGCAAAGAATAGCAATAGCAAGAGCTTTAGCTATGTCTCCAGATGTGATGCTATTTGATGAACCTACTTCAGCATTGGATCCTGAAATGGTAGGTGAGGTTCTAGAAGTTATGAAGGACTTAGCTAGAGATGGAATGACTATGGTAGTAGTTACTCATGAAATGGGATTTGCTAAAGAAGTTGGAGATAGAGTATTATTTATGGACGGTGGGTTTATAGTAGAAGAAGGTACTCCAGAAGAAATATTTAATAATCCTAAAAATGAAAGAACTAAAAACTTCTTAGCGAAGGTTCTAGTATAACAATAAATTGAACAGATGAAATTAAAGGGGAAGATAGGTATGTATTTATTAAAACCAGAAGGTTATAGGCCTAGATTGGACGTTATGGAAACTGTAATAGCGATAAAGCAACTGAAAGATTTTTTTGAAAGTGCATTAGCTAAAGAACTAAATCTTACAAGAGTTTCTGCACCACTATTTGTAAAGTCAGAATCAGGACTAAATGATGACTTAAATGGTGTAGAAGAGCCAGTATCATTTAAAGTAAAAGATGATGACAATTGTAAAGTTGAGATAGTTCACTCGTTAGCTAAATGGAAGAGGATGGCTCTTTCAAGATATGGATTTGAACCAGGACAAGGACTTTATACAGATATGAATGCTATAAGACCGGAAGAGGAACTAGATAATACTCATTCTATTTATGTAGATCAATGGGACTGGGAAAAGGTTATAAGAAAAGAGGAGCGAACAGAAGATACTTTAATAAATACAGTAAAATCGATATTTAAAGTATTTAAATCAGCAGAAGATTATATATGCGAACTATTTCCTCAAATTGAAAAATATTTACCAGATGAGATCACTTTTATTACTTCTCAAGAGTTAGAAGATATGTATCCAACAATACCATCACAAGAAAGAGAAAATATTATAGCTAAAGAAAAAAAAGCAGTATTTATAATGAAGATTGGTCATGTATTAAACTCTGGGGAAAAACATGATGGTAGAGCGCCGGATTATGATGATTGGAATCTAAATGGGGATATAATATTCTGGAATCCGATACTTAATAAATGTCTTGAATTGTCTTCAATGGGAATAAGAGTAGACGAGGAAGCACTAAAAGAGCAATTAAAAATTACAAACTCGGAAGAAAGATTAGAATTTAAGTATCACAAACTATTAGTTGAAGGAAAATTACCATATACTATAGGTGGTGGAATTGGACAATCTAGAATATGTATGTACTTTTTACAAAAAGCTCATATTGGAGAGGTTCAAGCTTCTATATGGCCAGATGAAATGATAATGGAATGCGAAAAGTCTAATATGTTTTTACTATAAATAGAATTAAAATAAATATTGAAGAAATATATGATGTATAGAAATTACTTTATATATTTCTTTTTTTAAGGAGAAGAGTTTTTATGTCTAAAAATAAGATATACTACTTAATACTAGGTCTAGGACTCGGTATAGTACTAACAAGTTCCATAAATATCGCTTTCAATAAGCCAAAACAAATAGAATATTCTGAACAAGAAATTATAGAAAAAGCAAGAGGCTTAGGAATGATTAGTGTAAAAGAAAATATAGAAGCCAATAGCAAAAAAGATCAGGATAAAAATAATAAAGAAGCTAATAAAGAAGATGATATAGAAGAAGTTTCAAATAAAGTAGAGATAGATCAGGAGTCAAATAATCAGGTAAACAATCAACCAATAAAAACAAAAACTTCACAAACTCAGGCAAAAGGACAAGCAAAGACACAATCAAATACAAAGCCTAAAGAACAGAAAGTTCAGCAGAAGGAAAATGTTGATTCGCAGCCTAAATATGCAACTATTAATATAGGAAATGGAGATACAGCAACTAGTATAGTTTCAAGACTTAAAGAAGCTAACATTATACAAGATGAAGAAGACTTTATGAGAGTCTTAAAAGAAAATGAGCTTCAGGGAAAGTTTATAACAGGAAGTCATCAAGTTAAAGTAAATGGAACATATGATGAAATTTTAAAAAGTTTAATAAAAGAAAAAGATATTAAGAATATGAGTACTGAATGAAAATAAGTGCTCATTTTTTGCATATTTTAAGGAAATATAAATCATAATAATGATTACATACAATAAAATTTATAGAAAGAGGAGATATATAAATTGAGTAATAACATTAATTTTGAAGATATAAAGCAAAAATTTATAAATGCAGATTTAAGTGAGAAAATAAGAATCTATACTACAACACAGGGATTAACCGTTGAGCAATTTAAAGAACTTTTAAAGCTATATCCTCTTCAACACTTAGATAAACTAGAAAAAGCTATGCAATAAACCCAGGAAACTGGGTTTATTTTAGTGTATAATAAAGAATAAATTACATAAGGGGGGGTAAATATTGAAAATAAATAATCTTTTTAAATTTATCATAATTTTAATGCTACCAGTTACACTTCTGCTCACTACAGTAGAAAAAGTTACATTTGATATAGAATATTTTAATAAAAAATATAGTGAATATAATATTTCAACAGAAACAGGAATAGATAAGGAAGATCTAACAAGGATTACACACCAGTTGCTTGATTATTTGAAAGATAAAGAAGATAACATCATAATGACAGCAAAGATACATGGTGAAGAAGGACAAGTTTTTGGAGAACGAGAGATACTACATATGATGGACGTTAAGAAATTATTTATAGAAGGTTTCAAAATAAGAAACTTAACTTTATTATTATCGATAATATCTATTATATGTTTAAGAATTAGAGAAAAGAAAGAATTAGGGAAATCATTCATTTTATCCTCAACTATATATTTATCATTAATAACAATACTTGGTCTTTTAATGTATCTAGACTTTAATAAATATTTTACTTATTTTCATCAGATATTTTTTAGTAATGACTTATGGTTACTAGATCCTAAAACGGATGTATTAATACAAATGCTACCTTTAGAATTCTTTTATAGTATAGCTTATAAAATAGTAACATTCTTTATTATAGAACTTATTATTATACTTGTATTAGGAATATATCTAAATAAAAGTTATAAAAATCTTTCACAACGTCAATAATTAAAGTGAAAGGTGGCGTAAAAATGGAGTATTTAAAAAAGCTTAATGACAAATTAAAGATAAGAAGGTATTATTCAGAGGAAATCAATAAAGGAAAGAGTTATATAGGAAGTTTATTAGATAAGATTATAATGAGTCTTATTATCTTTGTATCCTTACTAATATATATTTATATTAAAACTAACAATATAGTAATATCATCTATAATATCAATTCAGTTTTTAATTATATATGCTATTGTTTTTCAAAAGATAAGTCAGAAAAAAATAGATGAAAGTATAGCGTGCATAGATAAAAAATTAGTGAAAGAAAAAATATATAAAAACTTGATAGATCAGACTCCATATGCTTATGTAGAGTATATAGAGAAAACATTGAAAGGTTTTAGTATAAATAATACTAAAATATATAATGAAAAAGGAATAGATATAGTTGGAAAAATAAGAGAAAAACAGATTGGAGTAAAGTGCTTTCAATATAAAGAAGATCATAAAGTGGATGTAAACGATGTAAAGGAATTCTTCATAGAACTTAGAAATAAAAACATAAAAAAAGGGATGCTCATAACAACATCTTCTTTTACTGAAGATGTGAAACTTTTCTTTAAAAGACTTGAAGAACATGTAGATGTAAAGCTTGTAGACATGGATGAATTGTTAAATAAAATGAAGAAAACGGAAATCTATCCTAGTAAAAGTGAAATAGAAAAAATAATATTGCAAAAAATAAGGGATAATAGAGTTAAAGTTAGAAATGAGAGCAAAAAGATAGTATCAAGAGATAGTACTAAAAAGTGTATTATAAGTGGTCTCATGCTCATCTTATTTGGAAAGATAACTCCATATGAAGGATATTATAATATAGTAGGATATATACTAATATCTTTAGGTCTAGTTCCAATTATAAAGTCAGCTATAGAAGTCATAGTATTCGTAGATGTTGAAGAAAATGATGAAAAAGGTGATACTGTATAGTCAAGATGTTTACAAACAATTAGAAGTAATGTACAATGTCCCTATCAGAAGATAACACATTTTTAATAACTACTATTAATATTACTTATGAAATCATAGGAGGAAAAGATGAAAAAAGTTTTAGCCATAATGGGAAGCCCTAGAAAGGGAAAAAATGCAGATCAACTATTAGATAAGGTTTTAGAAGGAATTAAAGATTCTGGAGAAGAGGTAGAAATAAAAAAAGTATATTTAAAGGATCTGAAGATATCACACTGTATAGGTTGTGGGTATTGTGAAAAAACAGGGAAATGTTTCATGGATGATGATATGAATGTACTTTATGACGAGTTTGATTCTGCAGACTCTGTAATAATAGCATCACCAGTGTACTTCAACTCAGTAAATAGCTTTACGAAGGCTATGATAGATAGATGCCAAGCTTATTGGTCTAGTAAATATGTACTGAATAAGCCTTCAATAGATAGAAATAAAAAAAGACTAGGAGTATTTTTAGGCGTAGGAGGAGCACCTGAGACAGAAGATCAGTTTTTAGGAGCTAAATTAGTTATTGACTACTTCTTTAGAGCTGTAAATAATAAATATGAAAAAGACATACTAGTTCCTCATACGGATGAAAAAGCTGTATGGGAAAGAGAAGATATAATGAAAGAAGCATATGAAACAGGAAAGCATTTATTCGATAATTTCTAAAAAATTATGAATATTGTATACAAATATTTGATTTTTGTTAAAAAAAGATTATAATTTTATTAACAAGCTTATTAATAAAAGGAGAGATAGAACATGAAAAAAGAATTACCTATAGCACTATCAAATAGACACTTACATTTAAGTCAAAAAGACTTAGAAGTACTTTTCGGACAAGGATATGAATTAACTAAAGCAAAAGATTTAGCTCAACCAGGACAATATGCTTGCGAAGAAAAAGTTGACGTGGTAGGACCAAGAGGAACTTTAAAGGGTATGAGAGTTTTAGGACCATGTAGAGCTGATACACAAGTAGAAGTTTCATTTGCAGATGCAAGAGCATTAGGAGTAGAAGCAATCCTAAGAGACTCAGGTGATATAGAAGGAACACCAGGAGCTAAACTAGTAGGGCCTAAAGGTGAAGTAGATTTAGAAAAAGGTGTTATAGCAGCTTCAAGACATATACACTTTAGTACAGAAGATGCAGAGAAATTTGGAGTTAAAGACAAAGATATAGTTAAAGTTAAAGTAGGTGGAGAAAGAGGTCTAGTATTTGATAATGTCTTAGTAAGAGTTTCTCCTAACTATGCATTAGAGATGCACGTTGATGTTGAAGAGGGAAATGCAGCAGGAGTTAAAAATAATCAAACTGTAGAAATAGTTGAATAATGAATAATATCGCCCAATTTATAGATCACACTATATTAAAGCCTGATGCAACTAAAGCTATGGTTAAAAAAGTATGTGATGAAGCAAAAAAATATAATTTTGCTTCTGTTTGTGTGAATCCATACTATATTAAATATGTAAGCGACGAGCTAAAAGAAAGTAATGTGAAGGTTACTTCGGTTATAGGATTTCCACTAGGCTCAACATCCAAAGATGCGAAAGCTTTTGAAGCTAAAAAAGTATTAGAGGATGGCGCTAATGAAATAGACATGGTTATAAATATAGGGGCAATTAAAGATAGATGTTTAGATATAGTTAGAGAAGATATACAAGCTATTGTAGATATTGTAAAGGATAAAGCTATATTAAAAGTTATAATAGAAACTTGTCTTTTGACTGAAGACGAAAAGAAGATAGCTTGCGAGATATCTAAAGACTGTGGTGTAGATTTTGTTAAAACTTCAACAGGATTTAGTATAGGTGGAGCAACTGAAGAAGATGTTAAACTTATGAAAGAAATAGTAGGTTCAAACATAGGAGTTAAAGCATCCGGAGGTATAAGAACCATAGAAGATGCGGAGAAAATGATAAGAGCGGGAGCTACTAGAATAGGAGCTAGCTCCTCTGTAAGTATAGTAGAATCAGCTCAAAGTATAAGAAATAATAGATAAATTACTTACAAATTTAAATAAAAAGACATTATATAAATTTATATAATGTCTTTTTACTTTTAATGATATATGGTTACATTACTCCATTGACTTATAGTTCTCTAGAGCTTTAGAAAGCTGGTCGGCACAAGATGTGTTTTTAGCACCACAAGTGATGTGTTTTAACTTGGATATTAACTCTTCAACTTCCATATCTTCAGCCAATATTGAAAGTGCTTGAAGGTTTCCGTTACACCCACCTAAAAAAGAAATATTTTTTACTTTGTTATCTTCAATATCAAAAGAAATTTCTCTAGGACAAATACCACTAGGAATAAATTTCATTATTAAAAACCTCCTTTAAGAACATATTTTGTTACGTCCTGTATTTTTAGCCTCATAAAGTTTTTCATCGGCATAAGCTTTAACTTTATATATATCAGAAACTGTTTCATTATAGCTTGCAACTCCAACTGAAACTGTTATTTTAACTTCAACTCCAGAACTTAGAATAAAAACATGATTTTCAACTATAGATCTTATTTTTTCAGCAAATCTAAGTGTTTGGCTTTTCGAACAATGTCTTAATAATATACAGAACTCTTCTCCACCAACTCTTCCTACATCATATTTATATCTGGATATATTGTTAAAAATTAACCCTAATTGTTTCAAAATCTCGTCTCCAGATGGATGACCATAAGTGTCATTAATTTGCTTAAAAAAATCTACATCAATCATTAAAATGGAAAAATTAATATTTTCTTTTTTTGCTAATTCTAAGGTATCCTTAAGTAAGGCATTAAATCCTCTTGAATTATTAAGATTAGTTAAGAAGTCAGTATTTGCTTCTTTTTTTAGGTCTTTTAAATTTTTATAACCTATATAAATATAGTCCAAAAGTAAATAAACAATTATAGTGATAAAAATAGTTCCAAACCAAAGTGATACTATATCTTTTAGAATAATAGTCTCACTATCTAAGACCTTAATCAGAACTATAGTTCTGATTACTAAGCTATATATTATCATGTAAATCCATTTTTTCTGTTGATTGGTATGAAAATATAAAATAAAAGCACATCCTATAGAATTAATGATTATACTTATAGATGTTATTATAGAATTATAGCTTATACCAAGGTAAATTAAATAAAATATAGAAGAAATTGCTCCTGTTACAATTACAGAAACAGGACCACCATATATAGCAGAAATTACTTGAGGTATATGTCTGAAGTCAAAAAAAACCTCACGATTAACCTTTATGTTGTATATCATTAGAATAATACTTAAAAAGCCATACACGACTCCAGAAATAAATTTCTTTTTTATTGAAGAACTAGGATTCAAATCTTTGAAATTCAAAAATTCATTCAATATAAAAAGTATGGATATCAAAATACATCCATTAATAAATAAGTCGCTTATCATAAGCTCAACCCCTAATGATGCAAGAATGAATATTTAATTTATACACAATTACAATTCTAAACTAAAATAAGCACAATGTCTAGAGTGATGGATTTTTTAACAGGTGAAAATAATACAATTATATGATATAATACCCAGAGAATTATTAAATTTAAAGAGAGAAAGAGGAAGGAAAACAGATGATTACTGTAACTAATGTAGGTTTAAGATATGGAGAAAGAAAGCTTTTTGAAGATGTAACTCTTAAATTTAGTCCGGGCAACTGTTATGGAGTTATAGGAGCTAACGGTGCTGGTAAAAGTACTTTTTTAAAAATATTATCTGGAGAAATAGAGGCTAATACAGGAGAGGTAAGTATACCAAAAGACATTAGGGTTTCTGTATTAAAGCAAGATCATTATCAATATGATGAATATACAGTTCTAGATACTGTTATAATGGGAAATGCTAGACTGTATGAGATTATGAAAGAAAAAGATGCATTATATGCAAAGCCTGACTTCACTGATGAAGATGGAATTAAGGCTTCAGAGCTAGAATGTGAGTTTGCAGAGTTAGATGGATGGGAAGCAGAGTCAGAGGCTTCATCACTATTACAAGGACTTGGTATAGGGACAGATCTTCACGATAAATCTATGACTGACTTATCTGGATCAGATAAAGTTAAGGTATTACTTGCTCAAGCGTTATTTGGAAAGCCAGGAGTACTAATTCTAGATGAGCCGACTAACCACTTAGATATACAGTCTATTAATTGGCTAGTAGAATTCTTAATAGAGTTTGAAGGTACAGTTATTGTTGTATCTCACGATAGACACTTCTTAAATCAAGTATGTACTAATATAGCAGATGTGGACTTTGGAAAAATCAAACTATATGTTGGTAACTATGACTTCTGGTATGAGTCAAGCCAATTAGCTCTTCAAATGGCAAAAGATCAAAACAAAAAGAAAGAAGAAAAAATTAAGCAATTACAAGAGTTTATTGCAAGATTTAGTGCTAATGCTTCAAAATCAAAACAAGCTACATCACGTAAAAAATTACTGGATAAGATATCATTAGATGACATACAACCATCAAGTAGAAAGTATCCTTATGTAGGATTTACTATAGAGAGAGAAGTAGGAAATGATATACTTACAGTGGAGAAATTAAGTAAGACTATAGACGGAGAAAAGATTTTAGACAATGTAAGTTTTACAGTTTCTAAAAATGATAAAATTGCATTTATAGGGGAAAATGAACTTGCAATTACTACACTTTTCAAAATAATAATGGGAGAAATGGAGCCAGATAGTGGAACATTTAAATGGGGAGTTACAATAACTAACTCATATTTTCCTAAAGATAACTCAGAGTTTTTTAATGGTGTAGATTTAAGTTTAGTAGATTGGTTACGCCAATACTCTGAGGAGAAATCTGAAAGTTATCTAAGAGGTTTCCTTGGAAGAATGCTATTTTCAGGAGAAGAAGCTTTGAAAAAGGCAAGTGTACTTTCAGGGGGAGAAAAAGTTAGATGTATGCTTTCTAGAATGATGTTAAAAAATGCGAATGTGTTAATACTAGATCAGCCAACTAACCATTTAGACTTAGAGTCTATTACTGCGGTAAACAATGGACTTAGAGACTATAAGAGTAATGTATTATTTGCTTCACATGACCATCAATTTATTCAAACTATAGCAAATAGAATCATTGAAATTACTCCAAATGGAGTAATAGATAAACTAATGACTTACGATGAGTATTTAGAAAGTAAAAATAATAAATAAAACTAAAAAGCTATAGATAAGAGTATAATACTTTAAATCTATAGCTTTTTGGCTATGTAATTGATTGCTAAATGAGCAATGTTTTTTAAAATATAAATGATACTTATAGCAATACTTAGAAAGATGTATATATCTTTAAAATCTATTATGTAATGTGAAATCAATAAGAAATCTAAACTGCCTTTCCAAAATACTCTATCAATAGTAGATGAAATACATGCAGATGCGATAAGCACCAATATGGAAGAAAGGTATAAGCTTTTGAAATTTATAGACTTTAGATATTTATATATAGGTATCATTAAGATTAAAAGAATTAAGTTGATTAATATTAACTTATTTAAGCTCACATTCAAATCTATAAATAGACCATTAAACATAGACATACTTGAAGTATTTAAAAATGGCCTAAAAGCTAAATAGCCATTGAATACACTAAACGTAGTATCCATGAATAAGAGATTTATAATTATTTTAGATGTTGAGTCTATAATAATTAGTAGTAGAATTAAAGAAAAGATCATTATTTACACCGACTCTCTGAATGTATTTATAGTTCTATAATATTATATTTTAATATTGAGGCATATCCAAGCAATAAATGAAAAGTACCTATGGTAAATCTAGGATAGAAAAATTAGTTATTAAATATATTATAACTTAATAAGAAGGGTTGTGAAAGATTGAATTGGAATATAAAAAATTTGAGGAACTAAGTTTAGAAGAATTATATGAGATACTTAAGGCTAGATATGAGGTATTTACTGTAGGACAAAAATGCTTATATCAGGATTGTGACGATAAAGATAAAAACTCTTACCACTTATATGTAGAAGAAGATGATAAAGTAGTTGCATATTTGAGAATAGTCGATAAAGGAATTTCTTATGATGAAGTATCTATAGGGAGAGTTATGGTATTAGAAAGTCACAGAGGAAAAGGACTGGCTAGAGAAATGACTTTAAAGGCTATAGAATTTATAAAGAATAATCTTGGAGAAAACAGAATAAAAATATCTGCTCAAGAGTATGTAAAAGAATTTTACAAGGGTTTAGGATTTAAAGAAGTATCAGATGTATACTTAGAGGTAGAAATACCTCACATAGAGATGGTATATGAGTGTTAAATAGTAGTGTTATAAATAAGTATAACATATGTCCTTAGTACGACACTAAACTGCTCTATTTTTATGTAAATAAATAAAATAATATAGAAAATAGAACGATGTTTCATTCAATATTAATTTCTTTTAGCTTTCCAGCCATATTAAAAGATTTATTCCCTTTTATCTCTACGCTTATAAGGTTTAACTTCATCAGTAAGATTTAATAAATAATCAACACTTACTTTGTAAAAAGTAGATAATTTTATGAGAATATGTGTTGGAATATCTACTTCACCACGTTCATAGTTACTGTATATTCTTTGACTACAATTCAATATTTCAGCCATTTCCTTTTGAGTCATGTCTTTATCTTCTCTGAGATTTCTTATTCTCTCAAATATCAAAGCAATCATTAATATCTCTCATGTCGGCCATAAGGGTCTTTTTCATCTGTTAGACCTACAAGATAATCTATGCTTGTTTTATAAAATTTAGCCAATTTAATTAGCGACTCACTTGGGATATCTAGAATACCACTTTCATATCGTGAATAGGTTGTTTGGCTTATATTAAGTATTTTTGCAATTGCTTCTTGGTTTAAGTCGTTATCCTCTCTTAAATTTCTAATACGTGGATACATATAAATCACCTCGTACATAAATAATACTTTATGCGATTAATG
This sequence comes from Gottschalkia acidurici 9a, assembly GCF_000299355.1. Classification (NCBI taxonomy): domain Bacteria; kingdom Bacillati; phylum Bacillota; class Tissierellia; order Tissierellales; family Gottschalkiaceae; genus Gottschalkia; species Gottschalkia acidurici. Next base: position 1,366,018 of record NC_018664.1, read on the forward strand.
CATATTGACTTTTATGCGAAAAACGCATAAAATGGAATTGAGGTGATTTTATGCTAAATTATAAAAAACTGTATTTCAAATTATTTAATGATTTGACGTATGCAATAGATTTATTACAGGATATACAAGTGCAAGCAGAAAACATGTACATAAATGAAAAACAATCAAATAAAGTACAATCAAATAAATCATCAAAAAACAAAAAAGCCTACTAAATAAGTTCGGCTTTTTTATTTTAAATTAAGTTTTTATTAATAAAATTCTTAATAGAGACAATTACAAGAGAAGAGTTTTATGTCTCTCCATTAGGAAAAACTAATACTATAGAAATTCATGCTATTGATAGCAAAGGGAGTGTATCTTATAGAAAACATAAATTCAAAAGAAGCAATAATGCATCAAGTATTTCAGGTATAGATCAGGATTTGGGATAAAAAACACCAGAGTTCTCAATAACATTTAGTGCAACAAATGTAGAAAAATCAGTACTTTATGCAAAAATATTTCTATATGATGAATTGAAAGAAGAGTATTCAATAATAGGTAATAAAATATATATTTACTCTATAGCTAGAAATGATTTTTTACAACTAGATACAACACTCTATAATATACGAACAGAAGTGACAGGTGCAGAGCATGCAACTGCTATAAGAAACTTTAACTTTACTAGAGTAGCATATAAACTAGAATATATTACAAGTATAGAAGCTTATGCTATAATTACCCGACTTCTTGTAACTCTGACCTACAAACTAGCAACAGGAGCAATCCTGAAAGTATTGGTATGTAATAACGTATACGATGAGCTTTCAGGTTATGAAGATGCAACAGAAAAAGGTTATCTAAGCGATTATGGGATGTATACAAGTAATGGGTATAGAAGTTTTTAATGAAAAACCATTAAGTGAGATAAGAGCATATGTTGTTAAAGAGTTTTATAAAAAAGATCATATATTGAAAATATTTTTATTTGAAAAAACTAGATGAATTAATAGAGTTATCTACAAATGAGCTGAAGAAAAAGCTAGAAGATTAGAAATAAAGGTAGAATGTCGTTTAATTCTAAGAAGATACTGTATTTTTACATTAATTATGTAAGTATATGATATACGAATACTATAGAAAATTATATGCATGTCCATTATAATTCAAATTACAGATAAATAAATTTAAATGGAGGGATTTTATGTTTAGAGAAAGAAGAAAGTTAAGTATAGCTATGACATTACTTATGGTAGGCTTTATTCTTCTAGGATATAGTAATCTTGGGTCTGCTAATGGATGGAATGCAAATGATGTTTTTAGTGATAATAATATCATGAATACTTTTGATTTATCAACTACTGGTTCATACGTTGTATTTATAACGTCAGAAGGAACTGCAAAGGCGGGAGGATTTAATAGTTTTGGTGAGCTAGGTAATGGAACTAGTTCGCCAATGCTAATAGGTACTTCTCCTATGTACTCTGTGTTAAACATGTCTAACGTTGTAAGAGTATCAGCAGGTTTTGACTATACAATGTTCTTAAAAAATGATGGAACTGTTTGGGGTACAGGAAATAATAGACATGGCCAATTAGGTAATGGAACTTCTACAAATAGACTTACCCCCGTAAAGACTAAAATTAATAATGTCAAACAAATTAGTACTGGATATAGTAGACCATATGTTCTGAAAAATGATGGAACTGTTTGGTATTCTACTTCTAAAGCAGTAGGTTATGAGAAAATTGACTATGTTGATAATATTTCTTACATTGACATGACGTGGAATAATTCTGCTAGGGGTTACGTTAAGAAAGATGGGTCTGTTTTATATGAAGGACTTAATGAATATGGACAAGCTGGAATTGGAAATAATAGTCGACTTTCCGACATAGTAAAACCTGATATAGATGATGTAAAAGAAGTCAGTTTAAGTCATGGACATGCAATGTACTTAAAAAATGATGGAACTGTTTGGGGAGCAGGTAAAAATGACTCTGGACAACTAGGTGATGGAACTACAGAAAATAAATCAAGACCAGTAAAGGTTAATATTGATAATGTAAAAAAGGTCTTTACTGGTCTTGATCACACAGTATTTTTGAAAAACGATGGAACCGTTTGGACAGTGGGAAATAATAAATATAAGCAGCTAGGTGATGGAACTAAAGAAAGCAAATCAATACCAGTAAAAGTTAATATTGATAATGTAGTAGCTATTAATCATAGTGAGAATGGTGTTATTGCTTTGAAAAGCGATGGAACATTTTGGTTCTGGGGTGGATATATTTCTGCATGGGCAGGGAGTGAGCCTTATGAACCTAAAGAATTTAAATTTGAAGGTCAGTATTATCCAGGAATATAGTAAAATCTTAAATTATAAGAATCTTATAAATCAAAAGAATATCTAGATAGAAGAGTAGACTATAGATTTCAATCTATAGTCTACTCTTGTTTCTTAGTCTATATATTGACATGAGTTGTATATTATGCCTCGTAAATATATGCTATAATAAATAAGCTTGTTGGAATATACTAACACTTTTATATTAAAGAGTAAGCAATAGAGGGGAGAGCTAAATGAATGGAATTAATGTTTATCTTTTTCGGTATGGCAATTGGTTTTATTATTGGTACACAGTATATTCCTCATCAATTGAAAAAAGGTAATCCAAAAGTCATTAAACAAATAACAGATATACTGGAGCAAAAGAAATGATTATTATGTAGAGAGTTAATGTTAAGTCATAATCTTATATATAGGATTATGAAACAAATTAAGACTAATTATATGGGGGAGATAATCATGAATAAAAAATTATACTATATATTAGGAACAGTGTTTATTATAACAAGTGGAATTTTATATTCACTAGAAAGAGCTATTTCATATTTTTCGTGGATTGGACAAATGAATGCAGACTCAAGTAGTTTTCCTTCATATCCTAATTTACCAAATATATTTACTAATAGTTTTGTACCAACTTTTATTGTTATTGGTGTAATTTTATTTGTATTGGGATATAGAAAACATAATAAAGTGTAACAAAACTTTATTATTATACAGATTAAAGAAATTCATATAATTTATAAGGAGAATGTTATTATGAGGAAAACTATTAAACTAATTTTAATAATTACCTTGATTATTTTAACTTCTTCTCAAATGTGTTGGGCAGAGGATCTAGGAGAATCTCTTAATATATATCATTTCAATAATGATAATCTGCGATTTCATTTAAATGGACAAGAGTTTTATGGAGATTACTTTATGAAAGACGATATTACTTATATGAAATTAAGAAACTTAGGAGAAACTTTAGAAATAGACTTAGAGTGGGATGGAGCTACGCAGAAGGTTAGTTTTTTTGATGGTAACAATCAAGTAACTTTATGGATTAATAAAACTACTGCATATATTGGTAATAATAAAATTACACTTAATTCTCCACCATGTATCGTTAATTACTATACGTACTTACCTTTAAGATTCACATCTGAATTGCTTGAAATCAATGTTAATTATGAAGATCTAAGGGAGAAAGAACAGTTTATAAGAGAATTAATATTTGAGCAATTTCCTGATTGGAGGGAAAAAGAATTAAAAGGAAGATATAAGTTCAATAAAGATAGCTACACAACTTTTAATCTTGGTATTGATAATTATGATCCAGATCAAAATGTACTTACTCTTCATGCTTTTGATATTATTGACTCTCCTGAAGGGGGACATACATATACATATAATTGGCTTTATGTAGACCTCAATAATAATACAATTACTGACTTTATGGGGAATGTTATAAATGTGAATTAAGTTAGTAAGTTTAAAGTACTGCAGGGTAGATTATAGTTAATTTTATAATCTATCCTGTTTTTTGTTGCAATAGAATAATAAATACTCAACATTTTCGAGTAATTTTACGTAACCATAAGTAGCTTAAATACTGATATTGAGTTATTAAAAAAACAGTAAGACAACATTGACGAATGAAAAAAATGAATTGGCATTTGTATATTACTTTTAGAGAAGATAATAATAAAACTATTCAGGGAAGTATCTAATAAAAATATAAATATAAATATAATCCTCAAATGGTTCTTATCGATTTTAAAGCTTGATAAAAAAATGAGCTTAAAATTAAAAAAATTCGAATTTATTTCAATTTAACTATATATTAGGTAAGATTATAGAAATTTAATTTATTCATGCTTTTACTTATATGTACATAATTTTTCATATGCTTGTCTTGTTTAGCGTACCTAATATGGGTGTAAAGTATTAGGAGAATGAGTATGAATATAGTAAAATATGGTAAAGAAGCACTTTCAAAGTATCATAAACAGAAATATATTATAAAAAAACACAAGATGTTGATAACTAAAAAATTAGACAGAACATATAATTGCAAATGAGAACCATTATTAATATTAAAAAGATTGAATTTATGAAAGTAGGGGATATGCTTAAAGTATGAACTTTATAATTATATAATAAGATACTTTTAATTGGGAATTATAGAATCTTGACAAATAACTTCACCCAATATACAATAGTTAATGATAATGAATATCAATAACGAATAAGTAAATATAATAATATACATAAGCTAGGCGGTGATGTATGACTATAAATTACATATTAATATTTATGCTTGGAACAGTTGTAGGAAGTTTTTTAAACGTATGTATATATAGAATTCCAAGAAATATGTCTATTGCATACCCTACATCCCAATGTCCCAATTGTAATAGTAAGTTATCGCCACGTGATTTAATTCCTATACTAAGTTATTTAATATATGTTGGAAAGTGTAGGTACTGCAAAGTGTCTATTTCTTACAGATACCCTACTGTAGAACTAATATGTGGATTCGGGGTCTTGATTTTGGCCTATAGATTCGGATTTGAATGGAATCTTTTAATCAACTTATTATTATTCTTAGGACTAGTTGTTTGTTCCTTTATTGACATAGATTTAAGAATAATTCCTGATAAAGTATTAATGTTTTTATTAGTATGTGGAACTATACTTATTTCTGTAAAATCAAAAGAGCTTTTACTATCAGGAATTATTGGGCTTGCTGTAGGAAGTACATTTCTTTTGTTGTTAGCAATGTTTTATAAAGACGGATTAGGTGGAGGAGATATTAAGCTAGTAGGTGTAATAGGACTATATCTGGGATGGCAAAATGTACTTATGACAATTTGGATAGCTTCAATACTAGGAGTTATAACTTTTGTAATACTATATATATTTAAACAAAAATCTTTGAAAGATATGATTCCATTCGGACCTTCTTTAGCTATTGGAGCTTTTATAAGTATGATCTTCGGTGAAGAGTTACTACAAATTATCACTAATGGAATTTGTTTTTAAAATGAAAGGAGACATGTAAATGGGTAGCACAAACAAAGATGTAGTATCAAAAATAAGTAGTCTTTATAGCGAGATTTTTGAACACGATGGATTTGGTCAGATGACTATAGAGGTGAAAATTTTAAAAAAGGGACAAAAAGAGATTCTAATACATTGCGGGAAACAGTATAGATTTGTAGTTGACTATCCCTCAAGCTGTAACCTTAAAATAGTATCAAATGAAGATGTAGTTAAAAAACGAATAGCTAGATAGTAGATAGCCTAAGATTTGGTTCAAACTGACTTTAACTTATATTCCATATTAGAATATGAGATTAAATATGAATAAACAATAATTAAGAGCTAGTCTGTGTATTCTTGAGACTTTTAGGGGGTGAGTATTATATAAGGAGGTAAATAGACAGACATAAAACTAAAAAATGTGGTTCCGCGGGGGAACACTTCTTAAAATTAAAAAAATGAGGAGTGTTATTTTTATGCTTAAATTAGGAAGAAAAATGTTAAAAGATGTGAAAAAAACGTTAAAAACAACAAAGGTTTTACTCTATTAGAGCTAATTATAGTAATTGCTATAATGGGATTCTTAGTAGCTATGGTTGCACCAAGACTTGAAGGAATAGGATCAAAAGCATCAGGAACAGTTGATGATGGATCTACAAAAATAATTGAAACTACTCTTTCTAGATATCTAAACGAAAACAATAAGTTACCAAATAAACTTGGAAATTTAGCACCAGCTGGTGCAACTGCAGGTCAACCTCTAGCAAAGCTAGATAATGGTAAGGCTGGCAGTGAAGGAGATAATAAAATGATCTGGGACGGAACAAAGACAATGGGTAAGATAGCTACATTCGACAAAAGTTTCGCAGATAAAACAAATTATATGTTCATGCATTAAGCCCAGCAGAGGTTAAAGAACTTAAAGGAATGGGTATTACGGAATTTGTAAATCATGCTGGAGAATCTGAAACCATAGTAAACGGAACTAAAGTAATAATGATTGGTGGAGGAGGTGCAACTGGAGTTCCCCCTAGTTCAATTAACCAAGATATGAGGGTAGACGCTGAATTTGGAGATCCGACTTTAGCATATAGGATTCTAGTTACTATTAGTGATGAAAGTGAATTAATAACTGGAGGATATATGAAAAAAGGTTCACAGAGTGCAACACAAGGTGCTAGTGAAAAGTACCTAAAAAATACAAGCTATAATATAGTTCTGCCTAAATTAAAAGCGACATTCGCAAGAATGTGTGACTATACAGGGACATATCCAGATATAACTATAACTGATTATCACGATGCAACTTTGTTGGAACTAAAAGAGATTGGTAAAAATGGAGTTGAGACAGGTAAAATAACAACAACAAAAATTATAGGACCTGACAATAGCAATATCGGAGATGCTTTAATTATGTCTCCAACAGGTGTAGTAGGGTCAGGAAATGGACAATCAGGATATTGGAAAGTTACAAGTGTTAAGAAAGAGGAGTTATAACAACAAACTAAAAGGGGCTTCCAGCCCCTATCTTTAAAATTAAACCAGTATATACTAAAATTCAAAAGTATCAAAAAAGTAAAAATCATCATATTTTAATATATGGAATCCTATAGATGAAATTTCAGAATTTCATACATTAAAATATGATTTTGAACTTACAAATAGGAGTTGTCATTATGAGTGAAATAATAAAAAAAATCAAAAACATAACTTCAAATCAAAAAGGTTTTACTCTCTTAGAAATGATTTTAGTAATTCTCATTATGGGATTTTTAGTTTCTATGGTATCTCCTGTAGTTGGTTATATGACAGATGTAAAAAGAGCAAATCTAACAAAAGAAGAACTACGAAATATAAAGATATCAATCATAGGGGCAGAAAAAATTTATGATGAAAATGGATTTATAATTGTAGGTGGATATGTAGGAGATATGGGTAGTTTACCAAAACTGTATAGATCAGAATGGAATGAATCTGATAACAGATGGGAATGGAAATATACTTTGGGAATTGGAGCATATGAGGAAATAAACGACGGAACCGGTCAACCTATAGGACTATATGAATCTAAAATAGGTAATGACGATTTGGGAGAAAAATGGAAGGGTCCATATACAACATATCCAAAAGACGCATATCCGAATGATGGAGATAACTTAGATTCTGTAAATGATAAAGAACTTTTTGAAAGAAAAAATAATGAAGGAAAGTATTCAGATGCTTGGGGAAATACTCTTTTATTTTACAAAGAATACGAAGATCCACTAGATGAAACTACAGCAACGCTATGGATTATCAGTAGAGGGAAAGATCAAAAAGTAATAATACCAACAACATTAGGAGAATCTTATGACGAAAATGCAGAGGAAAATATAGACAACATAGCTGTAAAAATCATGCCTAATGAATGGTACAGGTCATATCATATAGGAAAAGAAAAGAAAACTAAAGAGAAATTAGAAGAGATAAGAGAACGTATAATTGGTTCATTTGATAATTCAGATGAAGATGGTAGAAAGTTGATTAGAGGATATATCGGTGATACTGATGAATGGCCAAAACTCTACAGAATTGATGAGAGTGGAAAGTGGGATACTGATATAAATGGAGAAAAACTTGAAATTGACTATTTGAATGAGTGGGGACAACCTATAGCTTTGTGGGAAAATATAGGGAACAATCCTAATTGGAAAGGGCCTTATATGGAATATCCTTGGCAAGGGTACTTAGAAGACTCATGGGGTAATCCTTTAAAATTTACTTTAAAAGTTACATTAGAAAGTGAAATAATGACTATAACAAGTGCAGGGTATGATGGTGAATTTGATACTGAAGACGATTTATTAATAAATATAAATAAAGATGAATGGAAGGTAAAAGATATTTCCATAAATGATGAAAAAAAAGTGAAAGCTACAAAGAATATATTAAAAGAAATAGAAGTAGCTATGCTGGGATCTAGAGATGTTAAAGATGCCTCTGGCAGAAGGATAGTAGGGGGATATTTAGGGGACATGGGAGAAATGCCAAAGCTCTATAAAATTGATGATACCACTGAGAAATGGATTATAGATAAAAATACTAGTGAAAAAACTGAAATTGACTATTCAAAAAATGAATGGGGACAACCAATAAATCTCTGGACAGATAATGATATATCTCCAGTGTCAGAAGGTTTTGAGTGGAAAGGACCTTACTTAACAAACCGTTATGACGAGGTAATAAAAGATGCTTGGGGCAAACCCATAAAGTTTGAACTAGATACTACAAAAGGTAAAATGACTATAACCAGTTCGGGAGTAGATAGGGTTTTTGGTGATGATAAAAAAGGAAGTAGTGACGATATAGTAACTGTTATAAATAGTGAAGATTGGAGAAAAGACGTAGTTACGATAGAAGGGATTATATATAACAATACATCAGCTACTAAAAATGTAGAGTTGGAGTTTTTCAATACACCCACGAATTCAAAAATAATTTCAGTAGTCATAAAACCAGTAGAAAAAGATACAGATTCAGATGGAAACACATTAATAGTTGGGGGAGGTCAGCAAAAGTTTAGAATTACTACAGAGGTATACTTTGGTTTGAGGAAGATTAAATTAACCGGTGACCTAGAGGAAGAAGTAGAGATATTTATAGGTAAGGGAGGAACTCAATCTCCTACAAAGGACAATTTAAAGTTTTTTATAAAATAAAGATAAGGTGATGAAATATGTCTATACTAGTGATTGAAACAAATGAACAAGTTATTAGAGCTTGTGTTTTGAAAAAAGGGATTAAAGGCTACAGTCTAGTAGATTGTATTAAAATTCCAAAAGAAAGTGGATATGAAATATTAACTTCAGACGAACTTTTAGCTGTAATGAGTCGTATAACTAACTGTCCTAAAAATGTAGTAATAGTAACATCTTTGGCAACAATTATAGAAACATCTATGGATAAAGATAAAGTGAAAAAGATGACACATAGTTATCTAAAGGAAGCTATAAAGTGGGAAATAGAGCCGTTTATAACTGATTCAGTGACTGATAGTATTGTTGGATATGAGATTATTAAGAAAAGTAGAGAAGAAATGAAAGATATAGAGGAAAATCAAATTTGGGTATCTGTAATTTCTAAAAACGAATACGAAGATATAAAGAGAATCATGGATGAAGAAGGACTTAAATTAAAAAGGATTTATCCTACAGACTCTTGTATCGCAGAAACTGCAATGTATACATCAAAGGTAAAAAATAAAATTATAATAGACATAGGAGAGAAAGTAACTAAGTTGGTTCAAATCTTAAATGGAAGAATTACAGAGTACAAGGAACTCTCATTAGGAGTAGATGATATACACGTATACTTGGATAATCTCAACTATGATGACCTTATAAAAATATTCAACGATTCATTACAACAGTGGGAAGGGTCAAAAGAAGATACTATATCAAAGGTTAGTAATTATATGGACATATCATTTTACAAATGGAATGACTCAAAAGAAGAGATTATATTAAGTGGTATTGGTGCATCAGATGAAATTATATTAGATTTTTTTACTAAAAATATCTCTAGTAATATTGAAGTTGTTTATATAGAAATAAATCAATTAAGCGAGTTTAGTGAACTAAAAGAAACAGAGTTTGCAGCTATACTTGGAGCAGGAATAAGAGAGTTGAGCATTAATCGTAGTCTAAAGACTATTGGAATAGACGACACTATAGAATTATCGAGGATTATAAGGGAAAGAGTACACATTATGCCTATTGTTGCATTGGTATCAATTCTAGTTGTATTCATAGGTCATTATGGTTTTATAAAATATAGAACAGTTAGAGTAAATAGCCAGATTACTACACTTGAAGGTAAAAAGGCAGAAATTGAAGGTAAAAGTCAAAAATATGAGGCATTAAAAAATGACAAGGAGCAAATTGAAAAAAGTATAGCTAAGGATAATGAACAGATAGAATTATTGCGTTGGGGTATTCGTGAAAATACAGATACAGTAGCGCAAATATTAAAAGCAGTACAGGAAAATTCAACTATAAATCTACATTCAGTAAATGTCTTAATAGATAATCAGAACAAGAATTATTCGGTTACCGCAGAAAGTTCAGAGGCTAGAGATTTGAACAACTTCATAGTAGGTATACAAGGTAAAGAATGGTGTGAATATGCAGATATAAAAAATATTGATGAGATAGAGTCAAAAGGTGATGAAGACGAAGAAAACCAAAAAAAGATAAACTATAGCTTTAGTATAGATATAGTAAAGGACTCATATGAAAATAAATAACTATAAAAGTCAGAGGAAGGGAATGAACATTGAAAAAAACATTAACTAAATTTGAGAAAATAGGACTACTTACAATTGTCATAGCGGCCACAATGTATTTCTATGTAAATAAAATATATGACCCTGCTTCTGAAGCGTATAAAAGCGCAAAAGAAAATTTAGTAACAATCAAACAAGAAGTAGAAGGTATAGGAGTCGTACCTAATATTAATGATATACAAAAAGAAGTAGGGGAATTAAGTGAAGAATATGAAACGATAAAGTTAAGCTTAGAATTGCTAAAACAAGAGAAAGTTCAAGGAAAATATGAAATCACCAACGTAATCGTAGAAATAAATAAGCTAATGATGAAGAATAATGTAACTTTAAATAATATGAAGTGGATAGAAGAAGATAAAGAAAAACTAAATGAGCAAACACAAGGGCAGACACAGGAGAAACCTAAGGAATCAGTTCAGGAAGGTAGTGATATTGAATGGACTGCCTGTGAACTTGAATTTACAGGAAAGTTGTTACCCATAATAGCATTTTTTAATGATATTTATGGATTCGAGTCCTTAGTACAAGTTGATGAGGTTAACATAGAATATGATGAAGAAAAAGACACATATCGTGCAATCATGAAGGTTTCAATCTAAATTGTCAATGTAGGAGGTTTTAAATTTGAATAAAAAAATTCTTAGTATAGAGGAACTACTAGTGAAGATAAGAGATAAAAAGGCATCAGATCTTCACCTTACGGCAAATATGCCTCCATTAGCAAGAGCTTCTGGTGAGATTATACAAATAGATGATGAGGTACTAACTAACCAAGATATAAAGGAGCTGGTATACTCTGTTTTGACAGACACCCAAAAGCAAATATTAGAGGACAAGCTTTCTGTGGACTTAGCAATTAGTGTTTTGAATATAGGTAGGTTTAGAGTTCATGTTTACCATCAAAGAGGAAATATGACAGCAGTACTTAGAAGACTTTCGGATGATAATCCAGATTTAAAAAAACTAGGTCTTCCAAAGGTTGTTGAAAATGTATGTGAGCTTAAAAGTGGTTTAGTATTAGTAACAGGAGCGACAGGAAGTGGTAAATCTACAACTCTAGCAGCTATTATAGATAGGATAAATCAAAATTACAGTAAGAATATCATAACTATTGAAGACCCGATAGAGTATGTTCATATGAATAAAAAAAGTATTATCAATCAAAGAGAACTATATACAGATGTTGATTCATTCCCAGATGCTTTAAGAGGTGCATTGAGGGCAGATCCAGATATTATTTTAGTTGGGGAAATGAGAGATCTAGATACAATTAGGACAGCAATTATGGCAGCAGAAACAGGACATTTAGTATTTGCTACACTACACTCTAGGGATGCGGTATCTTCAATAAATAGAATGATTGGAGTATTTACACCCCAAGAGCAACAACAGATTAGACAACAACTTTCAGTCTCCTTAAAAGCAGTAATATCCCAACAATTGCTACCAAGAAAATCGGGAGATGGGATAGTTCTTGCTTGTGAAATTATGAACGTTACACCTGCTATATCTAACTTAATAAGACTTGAAAAACAAGAGCATATGTATATGTCAATTGAAACAGGTTTTGACGCGGGAATGCAGACTATGGAACAAAGTCTTATACAGTTAGTAAAATCAGGAGATATTGATATCTCTACCGCTAAAATATCTTCAAAAAATGCATCCATGATAGAGCAAAGATTAAATACAATTAATACTTAGAAAGGTAGATCAATATGAAGAAAAAATTTGGAATGTATTTACTAGATGAAGGTGTTATCAACCTAGAAGATATTAATGAAGCTTTAAAAATACAAAAAAGAATGGGACTAATGTTTGGAGAAACACTAGTCCAAATGGGCTGTATTAATAATGACGATATGATTTTTCATTTAGGAAAATTTTTGGGAGTTAAAACTGCAAAATTATCAGATGTAACTCTATTACATAACTTTATAATTAAGATTCCAAAAAAAATTGCTTTACAGCATCAGATAACGCCAGTTAAATTTAAGGATGAAGATGATTTATATATTGCTTTTTATAAAACTGCAAATCACTCTATCTTTGAAAATCTAAAGAGAGTTTTAAAAACTAGCTTTCATCCACTATTAATGAGTGAACGAGATAGCGTAAGTCTTTTTAAACAAGCATATCCGCAAGAACTTAAACAAGAAGAAGTTACTGAAATAGACACAGATCTAGGGAATCTAGATGAAACAATAGAACTTGTTGATAATATAATCATAAAAGCTATATCATTAGAAGCATCTGACATACACATAGAACCTGAAATCGAACATCTTAGAGTAAGATTTAGAATAGATGGAGTATTAAGAACTGTGGAGCTATTACCTATAGAGGTTGCAGAATCGGTCATTTTAAGGATAAAGGTTCTATCAGACATGAATATTGCAGATAAGAGAAGTCCACAGGATGGAGGCTTCAAATTTGACAAAACAGAAGAAATTGGTGTATCCATAAATCTAAGGGTTTCCGCATTACCTTGTTCTTTGGGTGAAAAGGTAGTAATTAGACTTTTACCTACAGAGGAAAAAATATTGACAATAGAAGAATTAGGAATGAGTAAAGAAATGACTAAGGATTTTAAATCAATGTTAGAACTTCCATACGGAATAATTTTTGTTACGGGCCCCACGGGCAGTGGTAAGACAAATACACTATATGCTTCTATAAACTTTTTGCGAAGTGATGAGGTAAATATTACTACAGTAGAAGACCCTATAGAACTAGACATTAGTGGAATAAATCAAACACAGGTATCTAGGGGAAATAGCTTTGACTTTAGCAAAGCATTAAAGGCTATGTTAAGACAAGACCCTAATATTATAATGGTAGGAGAAGTTAGAGATGGACAAACAGCTGGACTTGCACTAGAAGCAGCTCTAACAGGACACCTTGTGTTGTCTACACTACATACAAATGATGCTACAAGTGTTTTTGGAAGACTTATAGACATGGGGTGTGAAACTTTTTTAGTAACATCATCTATAAGAGCAGTTTTAGCACAACGTTTAGTAAGGGTATTATGTCCAGGGTGTAAAGAAGCATACACACCAGATAATGCTGAACTTATGTTATTAGGTATAGATAAAGAGAAGGATACCGTCTTTTATAGAGAAAGAGGTTGTAATAGCTGTAACAATAGTGGATATAGAGGGAGAACGGGTATATTTGAGTTATTTATTTTAAATCCTGAAATTCAAAGTAATGTTAATAAAACTTTAGACATGTCTATGATAAGAAATATGGCAATACAAAATGGTATGAAAACTCTTCGTGAAGATGGCATCAGAAAATTAAAGGAAGGAATTACTTCTACTACAGAAATTTTAAAGGCAACTTCAGAATGGTAGGTGTAGGGTTTGCAGAAATTTAAATATAGAGCATTAGATAAAAATTACAAAACAGTCTCAGGAGTAGTCATGGCAGATGAGATGTCTGCAGCAGCTACATGTTTGAAGGAACGTGGACTAACTATAATGGATTTAAGTGAAGATAAAGAGTTAGAAGTCAAGCCAAACGTAAATAAGGATTTAGAAAAGCAAGATGGGTTAGGTGGCTTTGGATTTATAAAAAAAACAGATATATTGATGGTAATTAAACAATTAGCATCCTTGATATCATCAGGAATATCTGTTGTACCAGCTATCGGAATCATTGAGTCACAGATAAAGAAGAAGAAGTTAAAGAACATACTCAGAAAAATAAAGACTGACGTGGAAAGTGGAAGGACACTTAGTGATTCACTATCGAAGTTCCCAAAGTATTTTGATGAAATGACAACCAGTATTATCAAAACTGGAGAAGAAACAGGATTATTAGATGATTCCCTGATGCAGGTCAGTATATTTATGGAAAAGGGATCACAACTAAAAAAAAGAATTATCCTAAGCCTTATATATCCTAGCATTGTTCTTATTGTTTCCATTGGTGTAATATTCTTCTTAGCCCTTGCTGTAATACCCAAGATTATTCCGTTGATTACTATGTCTGGTGGTAGTATTCCTTGGAATACCCAGTTGCTGATAGATATTGCAGAGTTTGTAAGGGATAATATAAAAGGTATAGCAATAGTATCTATAATTATTGTACTTATTGTTATAGGACTTGTAGTTAGCAAATTGGGAAAATATCATATAGATAAATATAAGACCTATATTCCTTTAATAGGAACAATATTTAAATATTCAGCGATTATTACTTTTTCTAGAACATTATCTATACTGTTAAATAGCGGTGTGTCCATTGTACAAGCTCTAAAAAGTACAAGTGACACAATCACGAATTTAGCCATAAGGGAATCTATTAACAATATGGCTGACAGTGTAATAAAAGGCGAAAATTTATCAGATTCAATGAAGAGGGAACAAGCATTTTTTCCAATCATGGTAGAGAGTATGATAAGAGTAGGAGAAGAAACAGGGAGGTTGGATAACTCTCTTAAAACATTGACAGATATGTTTGAAGAAATGTTAGATGATAGAATAAAGACAATGAATTCACTAATAGAGCCTTTATTACTATTTTTTATAGCAACAGTAGTTGGATTTGTAGCTGTTGGACTAATAGCAGGAATAATGTCTAGTTATAATGCTTAAAAGACAAATAAATAAAAAACTAATAGTCATCCTGAATTAAATAAATATTACTATATAATTCAAGATGACATTTATTTTTTTGTAGCTTATTAAGCATACGGTATAATCAAAAGAAAGTTGTGTTGGCTTGGTGAAACTATTGTACTAAATAAAAATAACCGTTATTTAGTACAAATAATTAATATAAAGAGCAACCTAGTTTAACAATATATATTGTTTGTTTCATTTCACAGTTACTTTTTTTACAAGAGAATAAAGCACTAGAATCAATAAGTCAATTCCTAATACCTTCTTTAATTATACATTTAGATAGAAACTCTATATTCAAAAACTTGTTAGAGTTCATCACATTCAATATTAGTTCTAATATTAACTTTTTAATATTTCAGCCATTTATTTTTGAGTCATATCTTTTTTCTATTGGTTTTAATCTTTCTCCTAAGTTAGTATCGAGTATGTCAGAAATAGATATTAATCAATCTTGATAATTGATATAATAACCTCTAGAGATTTACCTTTCATTAAACTTATTATATAAAAGCAAAGGGAAGATTAAAATAACTCTTGTTCAAAAATGGTATTTATAAATTATTTAAAAGCTAGTTGCAAGTGAGACAAGTTTATGGTAAATTAAAATTAGTTGCAAAGGAAACTAATTTTAATAGGAGGGAATAATTATGGAGAACAATAAAGGGCTTTGGACTAAGAATTTTATAATTATTAATATAATAAACTTATTAATATTTTTTAGCTTTCAAATGTTATTACCAACCTTACCACTATATGCAGAGAAACTAGGTGGTACAAATTCCATTATAGGCTTAGTAACAGGATTATTTGTAACGTCTGCAGTAGTAATAAGACCATTTTCAGGCTTATTATTGGATAAGTTGGGACGGAAGAAAATATTTTTGATAGGATTACTATTATTTATATTATCAGTATTTTCTTATTCATTATTTCCAATACTTATCATAATACTTATGATACGTTTTATTCATGGATTTGGATGGGGAATAACTAGTACTGCTTCGAGTACTATAGCTTCAGATAATATACCTAAAGATAGATTTGGGGAAGGAATGGGATACTTTAGCTTAACTAGTAGTTTAGCAATGGCACTAGCTCCAGCAGTAGGTTTGTTTATTATATCTAAGTATAAATTTAATGTGCTATTCTATATATCTACTGCTTTAGCCATATTGGCACTTATTATAACTTCAAAATTAGAGTATAGAGATATTGAAAATAAAGAAAAAGTAGATATAAAGAATTCTTTGTATGAAAAAACATCTGTTAGGCCATCAATAATAATATTTTTTGTTACTATAACCTATGGCGCATTGACTAGTTTTTTACCTATCTATGCTTCTCAAAATGGAATAGAGAATATAGGGATATTTTTCACAGTTTATGCAACGTTTCTTTTTATATCTAGGCCTATATTTGGTAAAATTATAGATAAGTTAGGATTTGACTATGCAGTTATTCCTGGTTTAGCATTTGTAACAATAGCTATGGTTTTATTATCTAGAGCGACAAATTTAAATATGTTTTTAATAACAGCACTAATTTATGGTATAGGATTTGGAGCTACTCAATCTAGTTTACAAACCATGTCAATAGCAGGAGTTTCTCCAGCACGATTAGGTGCAGCAAATGCCACTTTTTTAACGGCTTTTGATTGTGGAATTGGTTTGGGTTCAATTTTTCTAGGAATGATTTCATCAATAATAGGTTATTCTCAAATGTATCTTTTAGCAGGTGGATTTGCAGTTTTAGCATTTATTCTTTACTTTATAATAGGTAGACAAAAATAATATAAAGGAGAATTATATGGATAGCATTGGAAGATTTAATGCAGCAATTTATAGAAATGCACAGAGTGTTATAAATCATAAGCTTAAAGATTTAAAAATTAGTAGTGGACAACAAGATTTTTTCTATGCAATTTCAAAAAATGAAGGCATAAGTCAGAAAGAATTAAGTGAATACTTATATGTGGACAAGTCAACCACTGCAAAAGCAGTGAAAAATTTGGTTGAAAATAAGTATGTTAAGAGAAAACATGATGAAAATGATAGGCGTATCTATAGATTATATTTAACTGAAAAGGGAAAAGAGGTAATTCCTAAGATAGAGGCTACTTTTTTAGAAATTTTAGATGTTTTTACGAAGGATTTAACAGAAAAAGAAAAAGAACAGACTCTTGAAAATTTAAAGAAAATATTAAATAGTATTTATGAGGAGAAAAGAAAAACTGATGTAGATTAAATTAAGTATAATAATTTAACCTGTTGTTCTAGTTAAAATTAGGCAGTCGCTTCTTAAATATAGTTCATAAACAGCTATATAAGTTACCAAGAAGAATCATCCAATAATTTGTAATTAATGAAATATAATAATTTATATTATATAACTTTCCATAGTTTTTCTTACTTTGCCTACTTTACTTATAGATATTTTAAAGCAAAGCTACTATAGCCATAGTGAAAATAAATGATATGCTATATTATATAGTCTATGTGTAAAATGGGCAGTAGATTATAAGCTACTGCCTAGAAGGAGGGTTATCATGACCGATAGAATTCAAAATGTATTTAAGTATATTTCATTAATTTTGTTATTATCAGGTATAGCTGTATGGATATGGTATGTTGTAACTATTATAATATTAGGCAGAACGCCTTATGGAGAAATTTTGATAACTGTGCCAATAGGCATGTTTGGAGTAATGACAGGTCTAGTATCTAGAAACAAGAAGTTAATAGTTTTAAATACTATACAAGCATTGGCTTTACCAGTATTGTTTTACATTGCTTCTTTTCAGGCAGCAGCAGAGTTAAAAAATAGATAAGAAATGGCAATTTTAAGCTATAGTGAGTTTTAAAATAGTTTTTGATATAAATATATAGTTAAGTTTCAAAACTCTTTGAAATTGAAAATAGAAGGTTTGAATACAAGGGTAGGTTATAGATTAATTTCTATAGTCTACCCTGTTTTTTATATCCAAATGTTTAAGTTATAGCTTAAATCAGCAGTGTTTATCCAATTCGTGTCCAGTCATTGGAAAATATGGTATAATGAATCAATTAAAACCTAGTACAGCTTAAATATTTTAGTTATGCGAATTTAAACTTGAGAGAGTTGTGATTATTATATAATTTAATTCGTAATAGTTAGGAATTGTAAACTAAACATTATTAAAAATAGAAAAGAAGGTAGAAAGAATGAATTCAAAAATATTAAGATGGGCTATCATTATTTCTATAATAATCATTGGGTTAGGAATCTATTTTGTTCAATTTACTGCTTTGGGGTATAGAATGACAGTATCATTAAGGGATTTTCAAGAATTGGATGACAATATATATGTTTATAATAGTTATGGCATAGACGATAAAACAATTCTGGAAGTGATTTCAGAGGCAAAAAAACGTGTAAGAAATTTTTATGGTGGGTTACAAAGTAGTCCTGTTATTATTCTTAGTGACGATAAAAAAGTGCTAGATAAATTGAATGGAGACCATGACATAATGACAGCAGTTTTTGGGAATGTGTATAGTTATATTTCTGTTTCGTCTGAATATTTTGATGTTGATATATTAGCACATGAAATGACACATGCAGAGACACATGCAAGGCTATATAAGGGAAAGATATGGTATTCTGCAATAGTACCAGTTTGGTTTGATGAAGGCATAGCTTTACAAAATGATTACCGCGAGCAGTACAGTGAAGAAACATGGGTAGAAAAAACGGATAATGGGACGAATATAATATCATTAGATGAAATGGATACATCAGAAGAATTCTATAAAGGAACTAAGGAAGATAGGAGATTTCGTTATATGTTAAGTCGACATGAATTAAAGAACTGGATTGAGAAGAAAAATGTTGATTCTGTAAACGAACTATTGGAGAGAGTAAATCAAGGTGAAGATTTTGATACGATGTACTTTGGATATTGGTCGTAATACGAACTACTATTAATTCGTACTATTATTTTATGTTGTACAAAACTTTTAATTAATAAGCTATAATAGAATTTTTATTAATAAAGGGTAGATTATAGAATGATCTCTATAGCCTACCCTATTTTTTATATAAACATTTACTTTATAATCTTAAAGTGCTATATTTGTATAGATTATGTCCAACGATTGGAAATCATGTTGTATAATACATTGATTAGAATATGCTAAATATTTATGGATTTAAAGTAGTGTTCCTGAAATAAATGTCGGCAATACTTTATTAAGTGCAATGGCAATTTTGGGGCAAAGCTTCGAAATCTTATTTTTAAACTTTCATATACAAGCATAATTTGTTCAATTTAGTAGTTTAAACAGGATTAAGATTTGTTGTTTTGTAAGATGTATAAGGAGTGAAGGAATGGAAAGAAAAATTCGCAATTCTGCAAAGGCTTTGATTATCAAAGACGGAAAAATGTTAGCATCAAAAATTAATGATAATGGTGAAGTCTTTTATGTAATGCCAGGCGGTGGTCAGGATTCAGAGGAGCTGCTGTCGGATGCGGTAAAACGTGAATGTGCAGAGGAAATGGGCATAATGGTAGAACCAAAATCATTGGAGTTTGTAGTGGAGGGGATGTATGGAGAACCTTTTCACAGAGTCGATTTAGTATTCTTATGTGATTATATTGGAGAAATAAAGAACGCTAAAATACTTGGGGATAAAAACCAAGTTGGATTTGAATGGATTTCTATTGAAAACTTGATGAATGAACCCCTATACCCTTCAAAACTTCGTTCTCAAATAATTCGTTTTTTTAACAGTGAAAAAACAGATGTTTACCTTGGAAACGAAGTTATGGAGTAGTTATAAAAAATAAGTATTGTTTTAATTATGTATATATTCTTATATATCTATTATGGCTTTCGCCTGATACAGTCCGCTTCCACCATTTCATAATTTAATTTTAATTTAAATATTTACAGGGTAGATTATAGTTAATTCTATAATCTACCCTGTTTTGTTGCAATAGAATAAGAAATCCTTAACATTTCCAAGTAAGTTTAAGTAATGATAAGTAATCTAAATAAGTAATTACGATGGATTCAGCTATATTGCTTATTTAGAGAAAACCTACACATTAAATCTAAATACAACTACATCTCCATCTTGCATAACATAATCCTTACCTTCTAGTCTTACAAGACCTTTTTCTTTGGCTTTTGGATATCCACCACATTCTATTAAATCGCCGTAGTTTATAACTTCAGCTCTTATAAATCCTCTTTCCATATCAGTGTGTATCTTACCAGCAGCTTGAGGAGCTTTAGTACCTATTTTAATAGTCCAGGCTCTTACTTCTTTAGGACCAGCAGTTAAGTAACTCATAAGACCTAGAAGTTTGTAGCTAGCCTTTATAAGCTTGTCTAAACCTGACTCTTTTAAACCTAAGTCATTTAAGAAAGCTTTCTTCTCTTCGTCGTCTAGCTCTGATACTTCAGCCTCTATTTGTGCAGATATAATTACTGCCTGAGAATGTTCTTTAGAAGCATATTCTTGAACTTCTTTAACGTATTCATTTTCAGGATTAGATATAACGTCCTCTTCTGAAATATTAGTTACATATAGTATAGGCTTATTAGAAAGTAAATTAAAGCTTTTTACTATAGTAACTTCATCATCATCGAATTCTAAAGATCTAACTGAATTTCCATCTTCCAAAGTTCCTTTAATTTTTATAAGTAAATCAACTTCTTTTTGTAAAGACTTATCACTTTTCAGTAATTTTTGAGCTCTTTCAATTCGTTTTGTTACAACTTCTAAATCTGCTAAAATAAGCTCTAAGTTTATAATCTCGATGTCTTCTATAGGGCTTATTCTTCCCTCAACATGAGTTATGTTTTCATCTTCGAAACATCTTACAACATGAACAATTGCTTCAACTTCTCTTATATGAGAAAGAAATTTATTTCCAAGACCTTCACCTTTACTAGCACCTTTAACAAGACCTGCTATATCAAAGAACTCTATAGCAGTTGGAACGCACTTTTCAGAGTCAAATAATAATCTTAATCCTTCAAGTCTTTCATCCGGAACAGATACAACACCTACGTTTGGCTCTATAGTACAGAAAGGATAGTTAGCTGACTCAGCACCTGCTGAAGTGATAGCATTAAAAAGTGTACTTTTCCCTACATTTGGTAAACCTACAATACCTAATTTCATGTATATCTTCCTTTCAAGTAATTAATAATATTAGTAGAATCTTTTAAAATATCAGATTAAATTATACATTAATATGACCATTACTTCAATAAAACGCTATGTTTATTTAAATAAAATAAATGTGTTAACGTAAAGTTAACAATTACTTAACTGTTTCTATACAAAACTAACAAAAATTCTTGGTAGAATTTGAATTGTAAACGAGACAAGATACATAAAACTTGAAAGAGGGGGAATACAATATGTCAATACTAAAAAATTCAAAATTAAAGGCTTTATTATTAGTACTAGCTTTATCAGTTTCAGTATTTGTAGGTTGTTCTAAGAGTGAAAATGATGTAAATAAAGATCAAGGACAAGAGCAGTCAACAGGTGAGAATAAAGAAAGTGATAAATTAGAGGGAGCTATATCATTAGCGGGTTCTACTTCAGTAACTCCTTATGCGGAGCAATTAGCAGAAGCTTTTAAGAGTAAGAATCCAAATGTAGAGATAGATATACAAGGTTTAGGATCATCAGCAGGTATTAAAGCTGCTAGTGATGGAACAGCAGATATTGGTATGTCGTCAAGAGAGATTAAGGAAGACGAAAAAGGTTTAGGTTTAACTGAACACGTAATAGCTCATGAAGGTATTGCAGTTGTAACTCATCCAAGTAATCAAGTTAAAGATTTAAATATGGATCAAATCAAAAAGATATTTAAAGGTGAAATTAAAAACTGGAAAGAAGTTGGCGGAAAAGATGCTGAAATATTACTAGTTAGCCGTGAAGCTGGATCAGGTACTAGAGGGGCTTTCGAAGAACTAGTTGGACTTGAAGAAAAAAATGCTGATGGCAAGAACGTAAGTGTATTATCAAAAGAAGCATTAATAGCTGATGCAAACGGAGCTGTAAAACAAAATATAGCTAGTAAAGAAAATGCAATAGGATATTTATCACTAGCATATGTAGATAAATCTGTAAAGCCAATTACTATAGAGGGTGTAGAACCTAAAACAGAGACAGTACTTTCAAAAGAGTATAAAATATCTAGATCTTTTCTACTATTAACAAAGGGAGAAGAAAACAATATTGCTAAAGCTTATATTGACTTCATTCTAAGCCCAGAAGGACAAAAGATAGTGAAAGAAAAAGGTAGCTGTACCTGTTAAATAATTAAGTTAAACTCCACATTGGCTTGTGGAGTTTAAACCTTTAATATAAGTTTAGAAAGGATAATATAATGATAGAAAATAATAGATTATCTAAAAAACAAGAAGATGAAATGAAAGTTAACAAGTTAGAAACTACATTAGAAAAAATTATAGAAAGTATATTTTTTATCAGTGCATGCGTAGCTATAATAAGTGTTGTTGTAATAACAATTTTTATATTTGCTAAAGGTGGACCTGCTATTTTTAAAATTGGTATAAAAGAATTTATATTTGGACAAGAGTGGAATCCAACTGGAGATATATATGGAATTTTTCCAATGATAATAGGAACGTTATATTCTACGATTGGGGCAATTATTATAGGTGTACCAATAGGATTATTTACTGCTGTTTTTATTGCTGAAGTTGCTCCAAAGTGGATTTCAAATATAGTTCGTCCAGCAGTTGAGCTTCTAGCTGGAATTCCATCAGTAGTATATGGTTTTTTTGGACTAATAGTTATAGTACCACTAATAGATAAGTATCTTGGCGGTGGAGGAAACAGTTTATTAGCCACATGTATTATTCTAGGTATAATGATACTACCTACTATAATAAGTATATCTGAAACATCTATAAGATCAGTTCCAAAAACATATAAGGCAGCATCTCTTGCGATGGGTGCGTCGCATATTCAAACTATATTTAAGGTGATTTTACCATCTGCAAAGTCTGGTATTATGACATCAGTAGTACTAGGGATAGGAAGAGCTATAGGTGAAACTATGGCTGTAATACTTGTAGCAGGAAATACACCTACAATCCCTAATTCACTATTAGATAGAGTTCGTCCTATGACTGCTAATATTGCTATAGAAATGGGATATGCTTCAGGCTTACATCAAGAGGCATTATTTGCTACAGGAGTAGTTTTATTTATATTTATTATGGGATTAAATATAGCACTTAATACAGTTATTCATAAGGCTGGTGAAAAATAATGAATAAAAGAGCACTAAAAGACGGAATATCTAAAGGTATTATATGGTCATCTGCCCTAATAACAGTAGGGGTATTATTATGGATAGTAATATATATTGTCATGAATGGTATAGGCGAGATAAATAAAGAATTTTTGACAACAGCACCAGTAGGAGCTGAAGGTGGAATATATCCTATGATATTTATAACACTATATATGATTATATTAACTATAGGAATAGCCACTCCAATAGGAATTTGTGCTGCTATATATTTAGTTGAGTATGCAAAGCCTGGTAAAATTGTTAGACTGATAAGATTTGCAACAGAAAGTTTAGCAGGAATACCATCTATTATATTTGGATTATTTGGATTTATTATGTTTGTTACTACATTTAAACTTGGTTGGTCTATATTAGCAGGAGCTCTTACGTTAAGTTTAATGATATTACCTACTATAGTCCGTACAACAGAAGAGGCATTGAAGTCGGTACCTAACGCATATAGACAAGGGAGTCTTGCACTTGGGGCTTCAAAATTTAGAACTATTCTACTTGTAGTATTACCTAGTTCTATTCGTGGAATAATGACATCTGTAATTTTAAGCATAGGAAGAATTGTGGGAGAGACAGCAGCTGTGTTCTTTACTGCGGGAACTGTAGCAAGAACACCAAATTCTGTAATGGATTCAGGGAGAACTTTAGCTGTACACCTTTACATCCTAGCTAAAGAAGCACTATCCTTTAGTAAGGCGTTTGCTACTGCTACAATACTAATTTTACTAGTACTATTAATTAATATTATAACTAATAGCTTTGGATCAAAATTGAAGAAAGACTAGCTGGATATAAGTTTTTAT
The DNA here is from genome assembly GCF_000299355.1 of Gottschalkia acidurici 9a. Lineage (NCBI taxonomy): Bacteria > Bacillati > Bacillota > Tissierellia > Tissierellales > Gottschalkiaceae > Gottschalkia > Gottschalkia acidurici. The sequence continues at coordinate 1,390,487 of NC_018664.1, forward strand.
AGGGGTGAAGATATGTCAAATAATAAAAAGTCTAAGATATCAGTTAAAAATTTAGATCTTTTTTATGGTGAATTTCATGCATTAAAGGATATAAATATTGATATAGAGGAAAATAAAATAACAGCTTTAATAGGTCCCTCAGGATGTGGAAAGTCTACTTTCTTAAAAACATTAAATAGAATGAATGACTTAGTTGAGGGTGTAAAAATAACAGGAGATGTACTACTTGATAAAAATGATATATATAATAATATAGATATAATGAAACTTAGAAAAAGAGTAGGAATGGTATTTCAAAGTCCAAATCCATTTCCAATGAGTATCTATGATAACATAGCTTATGGACCTAGAGTTCATGGAAATAAGAAAAAGGAAGATTTAGATGAAATAGTTGAAAAAAGTCTTAGAAATGCAGCTATATGGGATGAAGTTAAAGATAGACTTAAAAAAAATGCACTAGGACTATCAGGTGGACAACAGCAAAGACTATGTATTGCTAGAGCCTTAGCAGTAGAGCCTGAAATTCTTTTAATGGATGAGCCAACATCAGCTCTTGATCCTATAGCTACAGCTAAAATAGAAGAGCTTATAGAGGACTTAAAAAAGGATTATACTATAGTTATAGTTACACACTCTATGCAACAAGCAGGTAGAATTTCAGACAATACGGCATTTTTTCTTATGGGAGAATTAATTGAATTTGATAAGACTAAGAATATTTTTTCAAATCCAGGAGATAAGAGAACAGAAGACTATATAACAGGGAGATTTGGTTAAAAAGGGGGATTAACATTGATGTTAAGAAAAAGCTTTCATCAAAAATTAGATCAATTACACGTTTCACTTTTAGAAATGGGATCGTTTGTTGAAAAGGTTATACAGCTATCTATAGAAGGTTTAGAGAAACAAGATGTTGAGAAGTCAGAAGAAGCAATAAAACTAGATGATAAAGTAGACGAAATAGAATTAGAAATAGAAAAGCAGTGTCTTGAACTACTAGCTTTGCAGACACCTGTTGCCATTGATTTAAGAAAAATTAGTACTATATTAAAGATGATAACTGACCTAGAGCGTATAGCAGACTATGGAGTTAACATAGCTTTTGATACTAAAAGAATGGGTAGTAAAAGTTTTATAAAGCCTCTAGAGGACATACCTAAGATGGCGGATATAACAAAAACTATGGTTAGAAGAAGTTTAGATAGTTTCGTAAAGGAAGATCCTAACTTAGCTCAAGAAGTAGCTGAAATGGATGATATTGTAGATGACCTATACCATAAAACTTATGATGAACTTGTATCAATGTTAGGTAAGGATGAAGAAAATACAAAGCAAATAGTTCATCTATTGTTTATAAGTAGACATCTAGAAAGAATGGCAGATCATGCTACAAATTTATGTGAGAGAATAGTATATATGACTACTTCTGAAAGAATGGAATTTTAATTAAACTATCTTAAAGTAAAAGATTAATTTTACTTTAAGATAGTTTTTTAAAGTTTTGCAAATAAAACTTAAGAAAATGGCAAGACTAATCAAAGGAGGTGTTTTAAATGAAAAAAATACTTATATTGGTTATGTCTTTGGTAATAGGTTTAGCAACAATTGGGTGCAATCAATCACCAAAAAAGGTTCAGCAAGAAAATAATAAATCACAAAACGAAACTCAGCAAGAAAATAGTAAAAATATGAATACTGAAAGCACTCAAGAAAAAAAGAGAACAATTCATGAAGGTGCACTAAAAGGAGAATCTATAGCTGACAAACTAGTTATGGAAAAAGGAATAGCGGATGCTTCAGTAATAGTATTAGAGAACGAAGCACTCGTAGCAGTAATTCTATCAGAAGGTGAAACTATGACAAAGCAAATTACAGATAAAATAAAAGAAATAGTTAAATCTTCTGATAAAAACATAAATAAAATAGCTATAACACAAGATAAAGACATGTTTTTTAAAGTAGATAGTATGGCTCAAACTATGATGAAAGAAGAAAGGCCTGATTCAATAAAAACAGATTTTGATAATACGATAAAAAATATAGGAATAGAGAGTATATAAAAAATTATCCTACCCTAAAATGTTCATATTTTATAATTTAAATAATATTAATAATAATACTTAAAATTATTTAAAGAGAGAAGGTGAACTATGGGTAGGATAAATTCTTTTAAAAAAGAGTTAATATATTATTTTTTTATTTGTTTTTTTGGTATTTTATACCTATCATATGAAGAACCAAAAGAGAGTATATTTTTGATAATTTCTTTTTATTCAATTTTCAAGATAGTAAATAGAGAAGAGTATAAAATAAAAAAAGCAGAGGTAACTAGACATCTAATACTAAAATTAGGAGTACTTATATTTGGATATATAATCGCCATAATATTTTTATTTTCTAAGAGCTATAAAATAAACTTAAACACAACTAATAACTCAGCAGTGAAAGAGGAAAAAGCAGTACTACTAGTTTACCAAGGTGAAAATGAGAAATATAATATGAAGAGTGAGCTAGCTAATATAAAGCTAAATAAAAGTATGTTGGAGAAAATAAAACCCCTTTAATATTAGCTAAAAATAAGAGTCAATATAGAGATATAGGAAAAAGCAGTTATAAAAAAACACATTAGTATTCAAACAAAAACTAGAAGAAAGATTGTCTTCTGATAAGTATAAAGTTTACATAGGGTTTTTAAATAGTAGTAATTATATAGAGGAGAGCTTAGTTAACATAAGGAATGATGGATATAAAAATGTCATTGTAGTTCCTATGTTTGCAAGTAAAGATGAATCATATAATATATTGGAAAATAGAATAGATAAAATGAAGTTATTTAATTTAAATATGAACATAAAGTATACAGAGGCATTAGGCAATAGTGACAAGCTGGTTAAATCTTATATGAATAAAATAAGCAAGTATATAGTAAAAGAAAAAACATCTTATACAGGAGTAATATTAATAGGATCAGGAGAAGGAGAGATAGAAGAAGATCTAATGTTTAGGAAAAAATAAAATATTTTTGCAAGAGTTTTCAGAACTAGAAGATCAGAAGGTTAAAAATCATGGTTTAAAAATTCGTCTAATAACTATGTAGACACGGTTAAAAGCGTATTAGAATATGGTGTTGGAAAAATAATAATAATTTATACTAAGCCTGGTGTTACAAATATAGAGAATACAGAGATACTAAGAAAAATAACAAAGAAAGTAAAATTTCCAGAGGAAATAGATATAAAAATAATAGATGGATTTATAACAGATGATGAGCTAGTAGAAGAAGTAAAAAGTAGAATAGAACTACTAGACCTTAAAAAGTGGTATTAAATATTGACTTTAAAGGTTCAGAGAATTATAATTGGAAACTATAGAAAGTTAATACATACAAAAACTTATTATACAAAGAGGAGTGATAGTTTGGATCCAGTAGCTTTTGAGATATTTGGAATGTCAATACGATGGTACGGAATACTAATTTCATTAGGTGTCTTATTAGGAACAATAATAGCAATGAAAGAGGCTAAACGAATAGGATATAGTGAAGATACAATAATAGATTTATTATTATTTGCTATACCTATCTCTATCATAGGGGCTAGATTGTACTATGTTGCTTTTTCATGGGATCAATATAGCGGAGATATACTATCAATAATAAATACTAGAGAAGGCGGAATGGCAATACATGGAGCATTAATATCAGCTATATTAGTTGCTATTATCTTTTGTAAGGTAAAGAAGATAAACTTTTGGACTCTAGCGGATATATTAGCACCGAGCATTATATTGGGACAAGGAATTGGAAGATGGGGAAATTTTATAAATCAGGAAGCTCATGGAGGGCCAACAAACCTACCTTGGGGTATAATTGTAGATGGTCAAAAAGTGCATCCCACTTTTTTATATGAATCATTATGGAATATAGCTGTTTTTTTATTTTTGATCTGGTTTAGAAAAAACAAATCTAAAGTAGAAGGTGAAACTTTTCTATTATACTTAATACTATATTCTTTAGGTAGATTCTTTATAGAGGGTTTAAGAACAGACAGCTTAATGTTTGGTATACTGAGAATAGCTCAGGTTATTAGCTTAATAGCAATTATCATAGCATCGATTATATTTGTTCTAAGAAGACGTAAAAACGAAAATAAAATTTAGAAACAAAAGTTAGAAAAGTATAGGAAATAAAAGATATATTATGTTTGAAGTATAATATAGTTGTAGACATAAAATACACAACATTGACATAAAACTAGAAAATGTATTAATATATATATACTTATAGATAAAGGTGGGGTATTTATGACACTTAATGACGAAATTATAAGCTTAAGGGATATGCTTCATGAGTCAATAGGGAATAATGACGATTATGATATTATTTACAATTTAAGTACAGAATTAGATAAATTAATAGCTATGTACTATTGTAAAAATCACTCTTATAAGGTGAAAATAAAAGCATCATAAAATTATACATAAAAAAATAAATCTCCATATTTTATTTAGTCCTTTTATGATGATAGAAGGGCTTTTTTGTTTTAAAAAACTTTAGCAATAAAGAGGATTTTGAAGACTAATATAGAAATAATAAAGTTAGTATTAAATTAGACAAAGAGGTGTATTTATTGAATTTTAATCATATATCGGTACTTTTAGAGGAATGTATAGATGGACTTAATATAAAAGAAAATGGAATTTACGTAGATGGAACACTAGGTGGTGCAGGACATTCTAAAGAAATAGTAAAAAAGCTTAAGTCTGGAAGACTAATAGGAATAGATCAAGATACTAATGCAATAAAAAAAGCTAAAGATGTATTAGAATCTCATATGGATAAGGTTACTATTGTTCATGATAACTTTAAAAATATAAAGAATATACTTAATGACTTAGAAATAGAAGGTGTAGATGGAATTCTTTTAGACTTAGGAGTATCCTCCCATCAATTGGATGAAGGCGAAAGAGGTTTCTCATATAATCAAGATGCATATCTAGATATGAGAATGAATGTAAAACAAGAACTGAAAGCTTGGGACGTAGTAAATGAATACTCTAAAAAGGAAATTGAAAGGATAATCAAAGAATATGGAGAAGAAAGATGGGCCAGTAGAATAGCTCAATTTATAGAGGATGAAAGAAATAAAAGTGCTATAAATACAACATGTGAATTAGTAGAAGTTATAAAGAAAGCAATTCCAAGTGGAGCAAGGAGAGAAGGACCTCATCCTGCTAAAAGGACATTTCAAGCAATAAGAATAGAAGTTAATAATGAGCTAGGTATATTGAAAGAAACTATAATAGATGGATGCAACTCTCTTAATAGAGGGGGACGATTGTGTGTAATTACCTTCCATTCCCTTGAAGATAGAATAGTTAAAGAGACATTTAAAGAACTGAATCTAGAATGTACATGTCCACCTGAATTTCCAATTTGCCAATGTAATAAAAAAAGAGAAGTAAAAATAATAACACGAAAGCCAATACTGCCATCTGAAAGAGAATTAGAGCTAAATCCAAGGTCTAGGAGCGCAAAGCTAAGGATTATTGAAAAAATCTAGGAAAAGGAGATAATTTGTTCTAAACATAAGGAGAGGTGAATAAATTTGGTATTAGCTAAAAGAGAAAAGAAAACTTATCCTAAAAAAACAAAGAAGAATAAAAAAAAAGAAAAACAGAAAAAGAAGATAGATGCTAAAGTCAAAATAAAACTTAGTATACTATCATATGCAGTAATATTTGCCTGCTCTTGCATATTTCTATTATCAAGATACGCTCATATAACTGAAGTTCAAATGCAAGTAGATAAAATTAATAGAGAAATATCTGAATTAGAAGAAGAAAACCATGTACTAATGTTAAAACTTGAAGAGATAAAAGATTCAGGATGGATAGAGGAGCAAGCAAAAGTAAGAATGAATATGAGAAAAGCTAATAGTGATCAAATAGTATACTTAAATGTTAAATAGGACTAATATAAGTTATAGTTGGGAGGGTTTTATGTGAAAGGATCCACTATTTCGAATAAAAAAAGATTAGTGGCATCGCTACTCTTTGTCTTAACACTTGTTTTTTTACTAATAATCAGAACAGGGTACATACAGATAGTAAAAGGTGAAGAATATAAAAAGAAAGCTTTAGGTCAATGGACTAGAGGTGTGCCAGTTAGACCCAAAAGGGGTATCATATACGATAGAAATGGTAAAAAGTTAGCGGTAAGTGTTAGTAAAGAAACCATATGGTGTAGACCTGCAGAAGTAAAAAAAGGTAATGAAAGAAAAGTAGCAAAGGAATTAGCTCAGATACTAGATTTAGATGAGGAAGAAGTATATAAAAAAGTTACTAGTAAGCAGAATCTAGTTAAAATAAAGCAATGGGTAGAAAAAGAAGAAACTGAAAAGATAATGAGTGCAAAACTAAGTGGAATAGAAATAGCACAAGATAATAAAAGATATTATCCAAATAAAAACTTCGCTGCTCATATTATAGGTCATACAGATATAGATCAAGTTGGACAGTATGGCGTGGAAAGAATGTTTAACAAGTATCTAACAGGAACACCTGGAAAGATAGTGAAGACGACTGATGCAAAAGGAGGTCAGCTTCCATACAATTACGAAAAGTTATATGAAGCTAAAGATGGACTTAATGTGGTTTTAACTATAGATGAAACTATACAGCATTTTGCTGAAAAACTAGCATTACAAACGAAAACTAAACATAATGCTAAAAATGTTTCTATAATAGTTATGGGTGTAAAAGATGGAGATATTCTTGCCATGGCAAGTAAGCCAGATTATGACCCTAATGATCCAAGAGAGCCTGTAGATAAAGATTTAGCTGAGGAATGGGAGAGTCTAACATCAGAAAAGAAACAAGAAAAGTGGTTTGATATGTGGAGAAACTTCCCTATAAACGACACCTATGAGCCTGGATCCACATTCAAAATAATAACTACTGCTTCGGCATTAGAGGAAAACTTAGTTAATTCTCACAGTCAATTTTATTGTGGTGGGAAGATAACAAGAGTTAAAAATGGTGGATCATGTGTTAGACCTCATGGAAATCAGACATTAGCAGAGGCAGTAAAAAATTCATGTAACGTTGCTATGGCTGATATAAGTCTTGGTTTAGGAGCACAAAAATTTCATGAATATATAAAAGCATTTGGATTTGGAGAAAGCACAGGAATAGCTTTAACAGGTGAAACTTCGGGACTAATACCACAAAATCCAAATGGAATTTCAGACCAAACCTTAACTACTTTATCTTTTGGATATGGTGTAGCCACTACACCTATACAACTCATAACTGCTGTATCCTCTGTAGCAAATGGTGGAAATCTTATGAAACCCCAAATAGTTAAAGAGTTAGTAGATGATAAAGGAAAAGTAGTGAACAAATATGAACCAGAAATTGTAAGAAAGCCTATATCTAAAGAAACATCTGATAAAATGCTTGAAATATTAGAAGGTGCTGTTAAAGGTGATGCAATAGAAGAAGATATGGTTCCAGGATATAGAGTTGGTGGAAAAACTGGTACAACAAAAAAAATAGTAAATGGAAGCTATCAATCAATATATATTTCATCGTTTGTTGGAGTAGCGCCTATAGAAGATCCTCAGATAGCAGTGTTAGTAGTTGTAGATGAGCCAGATTCAGCTAAAGGAGGATATTATGGAAATCTTGTAGCTAAACCACCTGCAGGAGAACTAATAAAAGAAACTTTAGAGTATCTTAATATAAAACCTACGCAGACTTCTGGACAAGAAAAACCTAAAGAAGTAATAGTTCCAGATGTTAGAAATAAGACTGTTGAAGAGGCTGGAAAGATAATTTTAGAAGAAGGACTTGATTATGAAATGGATGCATATTATGTTGAAACTAAAGATAAGATAAGAGAACAATTCCCAAGTCCAGGTACTAAGGTGAATAGAGGATCTACTGTAGAAATATATATAAATAATAGAGAAAGTAAAAAAGAAGAAGATTAAAAATTTAAGGCAACTTCAAGTTAATAATACTTGAAAGTTGCCTTTTAAGTAGACTGTAACAAAATTTAAAATTATGATATTATTTATTAGTGAAAAAAATTAAATACAAGAGGTGTAGTAGATGAAATTAAATAAGCTTATCGATATAGAAAATCTTTTGGATGTTAAAGGTTCTCTAGACATAGAAATAACAGATGTAGTATATGACTCTAGAAAAGCAAAGGATGGGTGTGTTTTTGTAGCTATAGAAGGATTTAAAGTAGATGGTCACAACTTTACTGAAGAGGTAATAAAGAAAGGTGCTAGAGCCATAATCGTTCAGAGAGATATAGACTTAGAAGAAAACATAACAGTGATAAAAGTTAAAAGTACAAGACTAGCTTTAGCAGAGATATCTTCAAACTTTTATCAAAACCCTTCATCTAAATTAAGTTTAATAGGTGTGACAGGAACTAATGCTAAGACAACAACAACTTATTTAATACAATCTATACTTGAAAATGTAGATAAGAAAACAGGAATAGTAGGAACTATAGGAAATATAATAAATGGTAAACTATTTAAAACAAATAATACAACTCCTGAATCTTTAGAACTCCAAAAGACATTCTCTAACATGGTAGAATCTAAAGTAGATAACTGCATAATGGAAGTATCGTCTCATGCTTTAGATTTAAATAGAGTATCTTACTGTGATTTTGAGACGGGAATATTCACTAATTTGAGTGTAGATCACTTAGATTATCATAAAACATTAGAAAACTATCTTGATGCAAAAATAAAACTTTTTTATATGACTAAAAAATATAATATTATTAATGCTGATGATGAATATGGTAAGAGAATTATAGAGAAAATAAAAAATATAGATACTCCTCTATTAACTTATGGAATAGAGAATAAATGTGATATATATGCTACAGATATAGTGTATCATTTAAATGGTGTTGAATTTAGGCTTAATACTCCTAAGGGAAGCATAGACATAAAAATGAATATACCAGGAGAATTTAGTGTATATAATGCACTTACGGCTGCGTCTTGTGGATATGCTTATGACTTAAGTTTAGAAGATATTAAAGTAGGATTAGAATCTGTAAAAGGCGTAAAAGGTAGATTTGAGGTAGTTGATACTGATAGAGACTTTGTAGTAATAATTGACTTTGCACATACTCCAGATGCATTAGAAAAGGCTCTAAAATCTATAAAAGAATTTGCAAAAAGAAGATTAGTAGTTCTATTTGGTGCAGGTGGAGATAGAGATAATTCCAAAAGAGCAACTATGGGAGAAATTGCAGGAAAATATGCTGACTTTTCAATAGTTACTTCAGATAACCCAAGAAGTGAGGATCCAACAAAAATTATAGAAGACATATTGATAGGTACTAAAAAGTCAACAGAAAATTATATCGCTATTACAGATAGAAAAGAAGCAATAAAATATGCAATAGAAAACAGTAAGACGAATGATATTATATTACTTGCAGGAAAAGGACACGAAACTTATACTATTATAGGTGAAAAAACTTTACCTTTTGACGAAAGAGAAATTGTAAAAGAGATATTAGCAGAAACAGAATTAAAAAGATAATAAAGCATACACACTAGAGAGGAGAGAGAATGATGTTAGAGTATAAGGACATTATAAGAGTTATAGTAGTAGCATTTCTTATTACTTTAATACTAGGACCTATACTGATACCACTTCTTAAAAGATTAAAAGTAGGGCAAAGTATAAGGGAAGAAGGACCTAAAACACACTATAAAAAAAGTGGAACACCAACTATGGGTGGAATTTTAATGATAGCAGCACTATTAATTACTGTGCTGACTTCGGGGCTTATGAATAGAGATATGTTAGTACTTATATTATCTACATTAGGTTTTGGACTTATAGGGTTTATTGATGATTTTATAAAGGTTGTACTTAAGAGGTCTTTAGGCTTAAAAGCATACCAAAAACTCATTGGACAAATAATATTGGCAGTAATACTGGCTGTATATCAGTCAAACAATTCAATACTAGGAACGAAGCTTATAGTTCCATTTTTAAATACAACTATAGACTTAGGATTACTATACATCCCGTTTATAGTATTTGTTACAGTAGCTACTGTAAATAGTGCCAATCTAACAGATGGATTAGATGGATTAGCTTCTGGAGTTACGCTTATAATACTTTCATTCTTTAGCTTAGCAGCTTTAAATATGGGGATGGGAAGTGTAGCTGTGTTTTCAGCAGCATTAGCTGGAGCATGTTTAGGTTTTTTAAGATACAATTCACATCCGGCGAAAGTATTTATGGGAGATACAGGTTCAATGGCTCTGGGGGGAGCAGTGTCGGCGATAGCAGTACTGCTAAACTTTTCACTTATAATACCTATAGTATGCGGGATATATTTTGCAGAGGCACTTTCAGTTATAATTCAGGTTATATCATTTAAATTTTTTGGTAAAAGAGTATTTTTAATGAGTCCTCTTCACCATCATTTTGAACAAAAGGGATGGAAAGAGACCAAGGTTGTTTTAGTATTCTGGGGTGTTACGCTTATACTATGTTTAATAGGTGTATATAGTTTAAATTAAATTGTTGAAAAGTAGGCGATAAAATATGGATATAAAAAATAAAAATATACTAATAATAGGATTAGGAGTAAGTGGAGTATCAACTGCAAAAGCAATAAATAAATTAGGTGCAAATATATGGATTGTAGACTCTAAGTGTGAGGATGAACTAGTTGAATATATAAGAGAACTTGAACAAATAGATGTAAAATATTTCTTAGGAAATAGTGATGTAGATTTAGAACATATAGATATAGCAATTAAAAGTCCAGGTGTACCATTAGAGATTCCTATAATAAAATCATTAAATGAAAAAAGTATAGAAGTAATAACAGACATTGAACTCGCATATAGATTATGCGAAAATAAATTTATAGCAATCACTGGTACTAATGGAAAAACAACAACAACTACACTTACTGGAGAAATATTAAAAAATGCAGATAAAAAATGTCATGTTACAGGAAATATTGGGGTAGGAATACTTTGGGAAGTGGTGAACTCTTCAGAAGAGGATTATTTTGTTATCGAAGCTAGTAGTTTTCAATTAGAAAGTACTATTAAATTTAAGCCAAAAGTATCACTTGTTACAAACATTACTCCGGATCACTTAAATTGGCATGGAACATTAGAGAACTATATAAAATCTAAGAAAAAGATATTTAAGAATCAAGATAAAGGTGACTTTACAGTATTAAACTATGATGACCCTGTACTTAGAGATATGGAAAAAGAGCTAAATTCTCAACTAGTATTTTTCAGCTCAAAGGAAAAGCTGAAAAAAGGCTTATATATAAAAGACGACTATATAGTTATAAATGATGGTAAAGAAATAACAAAAGTAATAAAATATGATGAATTAAAAATACCTGGAAAACATAATCTAGAAAATGCACTATCATCTATAGCAATTTGTTGGGCTTTGGGAATAGATATAGAAATAATAAGAAATACTTTAAGAAGTTTTGAGGGTGTTGAGCATAGATTAGAATTTGTTAAAGAAATAAATGGAGTTAAATTCTATAATGATTCTAAAGGAACTAATCCAGATGCATCTATAAAGGCTATAGAAGCAATAAATTCTCCAATAATTTTAATTGCTGGAGGAATGGATAAAGGTGGAGAATTTGAAGAGTTTATAAGTAGTTTCGATGGAAAAGTAAAAGTATTAGTACTTTTAGGAGAAACTGCTGAGAAGATAAAAGAAACAGCAATTAATAAAGATTTTAAGAATATATATATAGTAAAAGATATAAAAGAAGCTGTAAAAAAATCTTTTGAAATAAGTGATATTGGTGACAATATATTATTATCACCAGCATGTGCTAGTTGGGATATGTTTAAAAGTTATGAGGAAAGAGGAGATGAATTTAAAAATTCAGTATTAACTTTAAGGGAGGCTTAAGGATGAAAAAAAAGAAAGCCTGTGATTTTACTTTAATGATATCCATATTATTGCTAACCTTTATAGGAGTAATAATGGTATTTAGTTCTAGTTGGCCTGATGGATTAGATAAGATGGGAAATGGATACTTCTATCTTAAAAAGCAGCTTGTAGCGGCTATATTAGGTTTCGGAGCTATGATTTTCTTTATGAATTTTGACTATAAAAATCTATATAAACTTTCAAGAATAATTTTTGCAATAGCGGTTGTTTCTGGATTACTTATAATTACACCATTAGGAACAACATTAGGAACGACTGCTAAGAGATGGGTTAACCTAGGGTTTACAACCTTTATGCCATCGGATGTTATAAAGCTAGGATCAATTATATTTTTTGCAGCATTCTTATCTAAAAGAAAAGAAAATATACAAGACTTTAAAAAAGGTTTCATACCGTCTATGATTATTGTAGGGTTTGTCTGTGGTCTTATAATAATTCAAAAGGACTTAGGAACTACAGCAACATTAGCTTTTACACTAGTAATAATGTTTTTTGTGTCAGGTGCAAAAATACAACACCTTTCCATGGTAGGAGTATCGGGAACAATAGCATTGGCACTTGCAATAATTCAACCTTTTGCAGATGCAGGAGAGAGGTATAGAATAAAAAGGGTAACTACTTTCCTAGATCCATTTAAAGATATTCAAGGGGATGGATGGCAAGTCGTACAATCGTTATATGCATTAGGTTCTGGAGGACTTTTTGGATTAGGACTGGGGAAAAGTAGACAAAAATTCTTCTATATACCAGAGCCATATAATGATTTTATATTCGCTATAATAGGAGAGGAATTAGGTTTCCTAGGTTGTGCCACAGTAATATTACTGTATGCACTTGTAATTTGGAGAGGTATAAAGATTGCGCTAAATGCAAAAGACTTTTTTGGATGTATATTAGCCACAGGTATAACTACACTTATTACAGTACAATCACTAATACACATGGCAGTAGTTACGTCTTCGATGCCAACGACAGGGATTCCCCTACCGTTTATAAGTTATGGAGGAACATCATTAATGACTTATATGGCTATTGCAGGAATACTACTTAATATATCTAGACATACAGAATTGGATAGGAGTTGAGTTAAATGAAAGTAGTAATAACTGGAGGAGGAACAGGAGGACATATATATCCGGCCTTATCAATTGCTAGAAAAATAAAAGATACATATAAAGATGCCGATATACTATATGTTGGAACAGAAAAGGGACTTGAATCTAAATTAGTTCCTAAGGAAGGATTTAATTTTAAATCAATAAGAGTAAAAGGTTTTTCAAGAAAGCTATCTAAAGACACAATAAAATCTATTAAAGAACTATTATTGGGACTAAACGATGCTAGAAAAGTATTAAAAGAATTTTCACCAGATGTAGTTATAGGCACAGGAGGATATGTATGTGGTCCACTAGTCTTGTTAGCATCTTTAAAAAGGATACCTACACTTATTCACGAACAAAATGCTTTTCCAGGAGTTACGAATAAAATACTTTCTAAATTTGTAGATATAGTTGCAGGAAGTTTTGAAGAGAGTAAGTCTAGATTTAATAATTCTGAAAAAGTAAAAATAACTGGAAATCCTATAAGACAAGATATATTGAATATAGATAAAGAAAGCGCATATAGTGACTTAAATATAGATAAGGAAAAAACTTTTATACTATGCTTTGGTGGAAGTGGGGGGCAAGAAAGTTTAAATGACTCTATATTGAGATTTATACACAAAAATATTAATAATAAAGATATTCAGATATTACATGTTACAGGGGAAAGATATTATGAGCAGTTTTTAAATGGGTTAGAGAATATGGGAGTAGCTAAATTAAATGAAAATATAAGAGTAGTCCCATATTTTTATGATATGCCTAAAGCTTTAAATATAGCGGATATAGCTATAACTAGTGCAGGTGCAATAACTATAGCAGAATTAACAGCAGTAGGAGTACCTTCTATATTAATTCCTAAAGCATATACTGCTGAAAACCATCAAGAATACAATGCAAGAGCATTGGAAAAAGAAGGTGCGGGTGTAGTTATATTAGAGAAAGATTTAACTCATGATGTGCTGTGTATGAAAATAGAAGAACTATTGTCAGATAAAAATAAATTAGGTCAAATGGCTCAAAATAGTAAGAGGATAGGAATTTTAGATGCAGATAAGAGAATTTTAGATTTAATAAATGAAATAATTGATAATTAATATTTTGGTAACACCTTATTAAGATATGCATACGATAAATATATAGTAATTTAAAAAAGTTGACATGTCTTGGAGGTGGCAAATTGAGTAAATATGTAATACAAGGTGGTAAAAGGTTGGTAGGAGAAATACCTATAATTGGAGCTAAAAACTCTGTACTACCAATATTAGCAGCCACAGTAATAAATGGTGACAATAATACGATACTAAATACTCCCAATCTCAGAGATGTAGATATAATGGAAAAAATACTTAGACTAATAGGGTGTAATGTAAATAGAGTAGACGATGTAATAACTGTAGACTCTAGGAATTTAACAGGCATCCATATGCCAGAAGAATTAGTGAGGGAAATGCGTTCTTCGATAATTCTAATGGGTGCTATGTTAAGTAGAACGGGAGAGGTAACAATAGGATATCCAGGAGGCTGTGAACTTGGTCCTAGACCTATAGATTTACATCTAAAAGCACTAAGACAAATGGGGGTAGAAATAGAAGAGTCACATGGTTTCTTACACTGTAAGGCTGATAGTCTTGAAGGCTGTGATATACAACTAGATTATCCTAGTGTCGGAGCTACTGAAAACATAATGTTAGCTGCTGTAAAAGCTAAAGGTACTACTACTATTAGAAATGCGGCAAGAGAGCCAGAAATAGTAGATTTACAGAACTTCCTAAATGCTATAGGAGGTAGAGTATGTGGAGCTGGAACTAGTGTTATAAGGGTAGATGGTGTAGAGAAGTTCAATCCTGTAGAACATAGTATAATTCCAGATCGAATAGAAGCAGGAACCTATATGGTGGCCTCAGCTATTACTGGAGGAGATGTAATACTTAGAAATATAGAAGTAGAGCATGTGCAATCCATTATAGCTAAGCTTAGAGAAGTAGGATGTCAAATTTATGCTAATAGTACAACACTAAAAGTAATAGGACCTAAAAGAATAAGTGCTATAGAATCGGTACACACATTGCCTTATCCAGGATTTCCTACAGATATGCAAGCACAAATCATGTCTCTACTATCTGTGGCAAACGGTACTAGTGTAGTCACAGAGACAATATTTGAAAATAGGTTTAAACATGCTGATGAGTTAGTTAGGATGGGAGCGAATATAAAAACTGTAGGTAAGGTAGCAGTAGTAAAAGGAGTAACAAGTCTTACTGGAGCAAAAGTATCAGCTAAAGATTTAAGAGGAGGAGCATCACTAATATTAGCAGGATTAGTAGCAGAAGGAATTACAGAGGTTGATAACATATATCATGTAGAAAGAGGATATGATGCTATAGAAAGTAAACTTAAAGCTATTGGTGCAAATATAGAGAAAGTATAAAGCAGCTTAGTGCTGCTTTTTTAAGAGGACAAGCTTGGGGGAACAAAAAGATGAATAAAAATATTGATAAAAAAATTAATCGTAAAAAAAAGAAATTAACAGTAATAGTATTAATATTCATTACAGCTATATTTTTTATAGGAGCAACAAAGACTTCAATCTTTAACTTAAAAACAATCGTAGTCAAAGGAAATAAAGAAATTACTAAAGATAAAATAATTATGTCATCAGGAATTATCGTAGGAGAAAATATATTTAAGATAGACTTAAAAAACTCTAAGGAAAACCTTTTATTGCACCCTTACATAAAAGATATAAGTATAAAAAGAAAACTACCTAACAAAATAATAATTGATATAAAGGAAAAAGAGGAAATAGTTGCAATAAAACATATGAATTTTTATACATATTTAAGTCATGATGGTCTTATTTTAGATATAGTTCCAGAAAAAAAAGATAACAATACTCCAGTAGTAACTGAACTAGAGATAAAAGATCCATCTATAGGAAATAAAGTTGAATACAAGACAAGTAAACAAGGCGATAATATCACAAGTTTTTTTGAAGAATGTATAAGCTCTGGACTAAAGCAGCAAATAGCTTTCATAAAATTTGATAAGGGTGAAAATATTACCATAACATTGAAATCAGGTGTAGAAGTTGCATTTGGTACCTTAAATAAGGTAAAATATAAATTGAACTTCTTATCGAACACATTAGAAGATCTAGAAAAAAAAGATATTAAAGCTAAGAACATATATCTTAATAAAGGCAATGATATAATTGTTGAAGTAGTTAATAGTTAGGGGGAATAGTGTGAATAATAATATAAAAAACAAAATAGCTATGACTACTGTATGCATTATACTTGGAATTATATTGACCATTCAATTTAAAACTGTTGACGGGTTAAATACTAATATTTTAAGTACACAGAGATCTCAACAAATTGCAGTAGAGTATAAAAAATTGAAGAATGAAAAAGAAAAAATATTGAAAGAAATGGAATTATTAGAAAAAAAGGTTTCTCAATATGAAAAAGGCGAAGCTGGCAAAGATGACTTTCTTGAGAATCTTTATAAAGATATAGAAAAGTATAAAATGCTAAGTGGCTATGAAGATGTAAGTGGTCCAGGAGTTACTCTTCAAATAGACGAGCCTCCAGCAGAAATTCAAGTTGGAGATCAAAGAAATACAATTGTAGAGCATTATGGAGCTTTATTAGAAATAATAAGTCTTTTAAATGCAGTAGAAGCAGAAGCTATATCTATTAATGATCAAAGATATACAGCATTTACAGAGATAGTTCCTGCAGGTAACCTTTTAGAGATAAATGGTATGTCTTTTGGAACTCCAATAGTCATAAAAGTGATAGGAGATCCAGAGGATATTGAAAATGCATTAAGAATAAAAGGTGGTATTATATGGCTTATGGAGGAAGGCTATAATCTTCAAATTCATATAAAGCAAGAAAAGGATATTTTTATACCTAAATATAAAAAAGTTAAAGAATTCAAAAATGCTAAACCTGCTATAGTTAATGCAAATAACCCTTAAGGATGATTTAAAATGAAAAAGAAGCTAAAAGAATTATTAGCCTTAACTCTTTTATCAGTAATATTAGGCGTGTTATTATCCTTTCAAATGAGACAAAAAATTGAAAATTATAGTTTGTTTTCTTTAAATTCTATTGAAATAATGAAAAATGACATTGAAAATTCTAGAGATGAAATAGAGAACTTAAATAGACTAATAGATGAAAAAAAGATAGAATTAGAGAAGTTCAAGCAAGTAATAGAAGATGAAGATAAAAACATTGAAGATTATATAAAGGAAGAAATGGAGAACTTTAAAGTAATAGGTGGACTAGAAGATATAGAGGGTCCAGGTATAAGGATAGTTATAGCAGATAATGAAGAAAAAGAAATAATAGGTCAAAATATTCAAGATGATATAATTCATGATTCTGAAATTCAGATAATACTAAATGACTTGAAAAATGCAGGTGCAGAAGCTATTAGTATAAATGGGCAAAGAGTAGTATCTAAGTCAGAAGTAAAATGTGGAGGACCTATAATAAGAATAAATGGAAAAAGTTCAGCTAATCCTTTTGTAATTACAGCAATAGGAGATCCTAAAGCACTATATGCAGCTATAAATGCTCCTCAAAGCTTTGGTTGGACATTAAAAGAAGTTTATAATAAAAAGGTAGAAGCAGAAATTAAAGATAAGGTATTTATACCTAAATATAATTGGAAAGATTCTAGTTTCAAATATTCAGAACCTATAAAAGAGGGTGATTAAATTGATTTTGGCTATATTAGGTATTATTATAGGAGTTGTAATAGGTATATATTTGCCTATAACATATTCACCAAGTTATTCACTTTATGTTTCAGTTGCGATTCTTGCTTGCATGGACTCAGTATTTGGTGGATTAAGAGCACTTATGGAAAATAAATTTAACACTAGTATATTAGTGTCAGGCTTTTTTGGAAACTCTATTTTGGCTGCATTCTTAGCTTATGTAGGAGATAGACTAGGAGTTCCACTATACTATGCAGCTATATTTGCATTCGGTGGAAGACTGTTCCAAAACTTCGCAATAATAAGAAGATATGTATTTAGAAAAAGAAGTAATAAAAATTAAAACTATTGTAAAAAATAAATAAAAATAGTCGATATAAAAAAGAGGGAATTTCTCGTACATATTGAATTATATATAATATGAATATTTTTGTGTAAGTCAATACAGTACTTAAGAATATAATACAAAATCACATAGATGTATAATCTTAGAATGAGGGGGTCTTAAAGTGTTTGATTTTGACGTAAATATGGATCAATTTGCACATATAAAAGTTGTAGGTGTAGGTGGCGGAGGAAATAATGCCGTAAATAGAATGATAGAAAATGGTGTAAAAGGAATAGAGTTTGTGACAGTGAATACAGACAGACAAGCACTCCACTCTTCAAAGGCTGAATCAAGGCTACAAATAGGAGAAAAACTTACTAGAGGTCTAGGTGCAGGAGCTAATCCTGATATAGGAATGAAAGCAGCAGAAGAGAGTAGAAATGAAATAGAGGAAGTACTGAAAGGTGCGGATATGATATTTATAACAGCTGGTATGGGAGGGGGAACTGGGACTGGAGCTGCTCCTGTGGTTGCAGAGGTTGCTAAAGAACTAGGAATACTGACAGTAGGAGTTGTTACTAAGCCTTTCATGTTTGAAGGAAGAAGGAGAATGTTACACGCAGAACGAGGTATTGAAGAACTGAAGCAGAGAGTGGACACACTAGTGACTATCCCTAATGATAGGCTACTACAAGTGGCAGAAAAGAAAACAACAATAGTTGAAGCTTTTAAAATGGCTGACGACGTATTAAGACAAGGTATCCAAGGTATATCGGATCTTATAGCAGTACCTGCTCTTATAAACTTAGACTTTGCAGACGTAAAGACTATAATGTACGATCAAGGACTAGCGCATATGGGAATTGGAAAAGGAAGTGGAGAAAACAGAGCTACCGAAGCTGCTAAACAAGCTATTCAAAGTCCTCTTTTAGAAACATCTATAGAAGGTGCTAAAGGCGTACTATTAAACATAACTGGAGGAGCGAACTTAGGTATATTTGAAGTAAATGAAGCGGCAGATCTTATAAGACAATCTGTAGATCCAGATGCTAATATAATATTTGGTGCTGGAGTAGATGAGAGTCTTAATGATGAAATCAAAATAACAGTTATAGCAACAGGATTTGACGTTAAAAAGAAAGAAGTTGTACCAAAAGAAAAAGTAAATACTGATAAAGAAAATGAGGAAAAGCCATCGGCAGAAGAAACACCAAAAGAAAGTAAAAGTTTTGAAGCAGATGACCTGGACATTCCTACATTTTTAAGAAGAAGAGATAAATAAGCCTTTCTAGATTTCTAGAAAGGTTTATTTTTTTCGACTTCAGTAAGTGACATAATTTTGAACAAAAATACTATATAATATGCATAATGAAAAGAAAAATTGAATACAAGTAAAATAAGACTAGCTTGAAGGAGGGATGAGATAATTGTATGTTTATGCTGAGTATCTTTTGCTAGAGAACTTAATAATAAACTATATAATTCTCTATTCTACGAAAATATTTACCAAGACATGTACAAGTAGGAGAAGAATATTCTTAGCATCTTTAATAGGATCTGTATATACGCTTGTTGTATTTTTTCCTTCTGTAAGACTTATGGCGAAAATAACAACAAAAGTAATAGTAGCTGTAATCATTATAAAAGTAGCATTTAAGCCTAAAAATTTGAGGAATTTCATAAAACTTATTGCTACATTTCACTTAGTAGCATTCACATTTGCAGGAGCATGTTTAGCTTTATTTTACATGATGGATGTAAATACATATATTGATGGTGGTATATTTTACATATCTAACTTTAAGATAAAAACACTAATACTAGGAATACTTTTTGGGTGGATTTTATTCCAGTTAGTATTAGAATACTTACAAAGTAGGTCTATAAAATCTAAAAGTTTTATACCTATAATAGTAAATTTTAAAGATAAGGAGGTAAATATACGTGGACTTTTAGATACGGGAAATTCTTTAAAAGAGCCAATGACAAAGACTCCTGTAATAGTAGTACAGTTCTCTGCTATAAAAGAGATACTTCCTGAATATGTTCAGAATATCTTCTGTAAATATTCGGAAAACGATCTAGACTTAATTACGAATGTTCTATATAATGCTTCAAATAAAATTAAGTTTAGATTAATACCATATAAGTCCTTAGGAAAAGAGGATGGAATGTTACTGGGATTTAAACCAGATAAGGTCATCCTTGATGACAAAGAAGATAGGCAGATTAAAGACGTAGTAATAGGTATATATAATGGAAGATTATCTAATGACAATGAATATAAGGCATTAATACATCCAGACATATTGACTTAGGGGGAGAATTGAAGTGGAAATCAAATTTTTAAACAAGATTATGTTGAAATTAAGAATTCTTTATATTAAGACATTAAAAAAACTTAATTTATTTAAAGAAGAAGAAGTATATTATATAGGGGGAAGTGAGGTACTGCCTCCTCCATTAAGTAAAGATGAGGAGAGTTACTTATTATCTAGGCTTAAACAAGATGATAGTATAAAAACAATTTTAATCGAAAGAAATCTAAGATTAGTTGTATACATAGCAAGAAAATTTGATAACACAGGTATAGGTGTTGAGGACTTAGTTTCTATAGGTACAATAGGCTTAATAAAGGCTGTTAATACATTTGATCCAGATAAGAATATAAAGTTAGCTACTTATGCATCTAAGTGTATAGAGAATGAAATATTAATGTATTTAAGAAGAAATAGCAGAATAAAATCAGAAATATCTTTTGATGAACCACTAAATACAGACTGGGATGGAAACGAATTGTTATTGTCTGATATCTTAGGAACAGATGAAGATATTATTTTCAAATATCTTGAAGAAGAGATAGACAGAAGCTTATTAAACGAGGCAGTTGGAAAGCTTAATGATAGAGAAAAACGAATTATGGAGTTAAGGTTTGGACTGAATAATGGTGAAGAACGAACACAAAAAGAAGTAGCTGATATACTTGGAATATCGCAATCATACATTTCAAGGCTAGAAAAAAGAATAGTAAAAAGATTAGAAAGAGAGATAAGTAAAATGTTTTAAAAGCTAGTTCAAATTAAGAACTAGCTTTTTTTATATGTATATTTTAAGTTGATTGAGGCAATAATTTTTATATACAAAAGGGGTAATATTTGGAGAAAGGAAATGAAGCCCAGTGCATATAAATAAAGTAGAGATATGTGGAGTAAATACTTCAGAGTTACCAGTTCTAACAAATAAAGAGATGAGAAAACTTTTCGATAGAATACATGAAGGAGACTTAAGTGCTAGAGAAGAGTTTATTCAGGGAAATTTAAGATTAGTTCTGAGTGTTATACAAAGATTTAATAGAAGAGGAGAAAATGTAGACGATTTATTTCAAGTTGGGTGTATAGGGCTTATGAAGGCGATAGATAACTTTGACTTATCACATAATGTTAGATTTTCAACTTATGCTGTACCTATGATAATAGGAGAGATAAGAAGATATTTAAGAGACAATAACTCTATAAGAGTAAGTAGATCACTGAGAGATATAGCATATAGAGCACTTCAAGCAAGAGAGCATCTTATAAGCAAGAATTCTAAGGAACCTACAATAACGGAGATAGCAAAAGAATTAGATCTCCCTAAAGAAGATGTAGTATTAGCGTTAGATGCTATACAAGATCCAATTTCACTATTTGAACCTATATATAATGAAAGTGGAGATGCTATTTATGTTATGGATCAAGTAAGTGATGAAAAGAATGAGGATGAAGTTTGGTTACAGGGAATAGCTTTAAGAGAAGCTTTAAGAAGACTCAATGATAGAGAAAAGTTAATACTTAATCTAAGATTTTTCAAAGGAAAAACTCAAATGGAAGTAGCAAATGAAATTGGTATATCTCAAGCACAAGTATCAAGATTAGAAAAACAGCTTTAAAGCATATGAAAAAACTAATATAATAATCAAACTTTTCACTTTAAGTTTAAATAATAGTAATAAATTAAGACAAGTTAACAATATATATAATATAGAAGATAAAACTTAAAGTGAGAAGGTGGTAAAGTGATAAAGGCATCAGACTTGCGAGAAAAAGAAGTTATAAATATTAGAGATGGTACAAGATTAGGACTAATAGAAGATGTAGAAGTTAACTTAGAAAAAGGAATTATAGAGGCTATAATAGTTCCAGGTTCTGGTAGTATATTTAGCTTATTTAGTAAAAGTAGAGATTACATAATAGGATGGAGAAATATAACTAGGATCGGAAGTGATGTTATATTAGTAGATTTAAATCTAAGCGATATAGAAAATGAACTGATATAAGAATATTACCCTACTTTTAGGAACTATAAATAGGAGTAGGGTAAAACAATAGACATAAATATAAATATATATTATAATCTGTTTATAGTAGCATTTTAAAATTGTATTGTAAAATGAGGTGAGACATATGAAATGTCCCTATTGTGACTTTTTTGAATCTAAGGTTGTTGATTCAAGACCTATAGATGATGGACAAGCAATTAGAAGAAGAAGAGAATGTACAAAATGTGGTAAGAGATTTACTACTTATGAGAATATAGAAGAAATACCACTGATAGTAATTAAGAAAGATGGAAATAGGCAAGCGTATAATAGGAATAAAATATTAAACGGAATAATAAGAGCTTGTGAAAAAAGACCTGTATCAATACAACAAATGGAAGAAATAGTGGATGATATAGAAAAGACATTATTTAACTCTATGGAAAAGGAAATAACAACGAACTATATTGGGGAATTAATTATGAACAAATTAAAAAATGTAGATGAAGTTTCTTATGTAAGGTTTGCTTCTGTATATAGACAGTTTAAAGATCTAAATACATTTATGGATGAATTGGAGAAGCTTTTAAGAGAAAAGTAGATAAAAAGGACTCATATAAGGGTCCTTTTATTGTATCATAGAGATTTATTAAAACAGGGAGTGAGACTTAAGTATGAATAATTATAATAAGTTTAAATTAAATGAAAAAGGTGAAGTAAAATATTATACTGTACCATCATTTGATGATACGTTACTAGTTACACATGCCTTTACGACTAGATTAGGTGGAGTTAGTAAAGATCCTTTCAATAGCCTGAATTTAGGATTTAAAACTGGAGATAATAAAAAGGATATTATAGAAAACTTCAAAATCATATCTGAATCATTAGAGTCTAAAATAGATAATTTAGTGCTATCTGACCAAGTTCATAAAACAGAAATAAGAGCAGTTACTAAAGCTGATTTAGGCAAAGGAATAGTAAAAGAGATTGATTATAGTGAAATAGATGGACTTGTAACTAATGAATCAGGTGTTACACTCTGCACATTTTATGCGGATTGCGTACCGCTGTTCTATTTAGATAAAGAAAAAAAAGTAGTGGGATTAGCTCACGCAGGATGGAGAGGAACAGTAGCAGGAATCGCCGGGAATATGATAGATATAATGAAAGAAAAATACGAGTCTAAACCAGAAGATATAATAGTTGGTATAGGACCTTCTATAGGGGAATGTTGTTATGAAGTTAATAAAGATGTATTTGACGAATTTAACAGAAATTTTACAAACACTTCAAACGTGCTAAAATCAATGGACGATGGCAAATGGAAGCTTAATTTATGGGAAGCTAATAGACTAATATTAGAGGATAAAGGGGTACCTTGTAGAAATATAACTATAAGTAACTTGTGTACTAGTTGCAATAATGACATTTTTTACTCTTATAGAAAAGAGAATGGCAAAACTGGAAGGATGGCAGCTATTATACAATTAAAATAATCTACGGGAGGGAAAAAATGAATTACGCAAAGATCCTTGTAGTTGATGATGAAGATCACATAGTAGAACTTATAAAATTTAATTTAGAAAGCAATGGATATGATGTAGTAACAGCTAATGACGGACAGGAAGCAGTGTTTAAGTCTAAAACAGAGAATCCAGATCTCATAATATTAGATTTAATGCTCCCTAAAGTAGATGGTATAGAGGTATGTAGAAAAATAAAAGGAGATCCTGAAACTTCACATATTGCTATTATAATGTTGACTGCTAAAAGTGATGAAGCAGACAAAATTGTAGGACTTGAAATAGGTGCAGATGATTATATAACTAAGCCTTTTAGTGTAAGAGAGCTTATAGCACGAATAAAAGCTGTACTTAGAAGAAATCCAAACAATAAGTCTGGAGATTATACAGAAAATATTTTAAAAATAGGAGATATAGTTATTGATGATGAAAAACATGAAGTAACTAAAGATGGTAAAAAAGTAGACTTAACATTAAAAGAATTTGAGTTATTAAGAATACTAGCTAAAAACAAGGGAAAAGTTCTTTCAAGGAATTTTTTGTTAGATGAGGTATGGGGATACGACTATTTTGGTGAGACTAGAACGGTGGATGTTCATATTAGACATATAAGAAAAAAGATAGAAAATGATGATAGCAGACCAGAATATATAGAAACCATTAGAGGAATAGGATATAAAATGAAATAAGGAGAGATATATGGAAAGAAGAATGCTTATTACATTTTTTATATTAGCAACAATAGGAATACTTATAACGGGGATATTGTCCTTTAGTTTATTTAAAATAGCAGTACCTACTGATTTTACAAGTCAGGTAGATAAAGAATTATTAAAATATAACTTAATATCAATAATTAGTGGGATTTTAGTTTCACTAGGTTTAGGAACGAGATTCATTAGAAAGGTAATGGAACCCGTAAAAAAGCTTACTATAACTACTAAAAAGATTTCTACAGGAAACTATGGAAGAAGAATATATTCTAAGACAGATGATGAGCTAGATGAACTTTCAGAAAACTTTAATATTATGAGTGAAAAGTTAGAAGAAACTATAGGAGAACTTCAAGATAATAACACTAAAATGAAAGCTATACTTACAAGTATGTTAAATGGCGTAATAGCTTTAGATAATATGAATAGAATTATACTGATGAATCCAGCAGCGGAAGAAATGTTTGGAGTTACAGAAGATATCATTAAAGGGAAGCATATAATCGAAGTAATAAGAAATGAAGAATTAGGAGAGTTTGTAAAAGGTCTAATAGCAAATAATAGATCTATAGATAGTGAGATAGAGATATACACACCTGAATACAAAATATTAAGCTTCCATTCTAACTTAATTAGACTTGGAAACGATCCTAATAAAATAATAGGTGTTGTTATAATATTACAGGATATAACGGATATAAGAAAATTAGAAAATATGAGAAAAGACTTTGTTGCAAATGTATCTCATGAACTTAAGACTCCACTTACTTCAATAAAAGGATTTGTAGAAACCTTAAAATCTGGAGCAGCAGAGAATCCAAAGATAAGAGATAAATTTTTAGATATTTTAGATATAGAAGCTAATAGATTAACTTATTTAATACAAGACCTACTCACACTTTCTGAAATCGAGAATAAAAATACACTTAAAGAAGATGAAAAAATAAATATTCAAGACAATATAGATCAAGTACTAGAAATGCTTGAAGAATTAGCAAAGAAAAAAGGCATAGAAATAGTAAAAAATATAAGTGACAAATTACCAGATATATACGGTGATATAGGATGGTTTAAACAAATGATTATAAATCTAGTGGATAACGGAATAAAATATACACCTGAGAATGGAATTATAAAAATAAATGCATATAATGATAAGGTTAATCTCTATATAGAAGTTTCAGATACAGGTATAGGAATAGATAAAGAGCATCTTCCAAGACTATTTGAGAGATTTTATAGAGTAGATAAAGCAAGAACAAGACAGGTTGGAGGAACAGGTTTGGGGCTTGCAATAGTTAAGCATATAGTGTTATCATTTAATGGATACGTAGATGTGAAAAGTGAATTAAACAAAGGAACAAAATTTACTATAACAATTCCTTTAAATAAGGTGACACATAAATAAAGGGGTGATTTAATGCTAACTACAGAACAAAAATTGATATGTACACTATGTCACTTAAGTCTCTTTATAAGCTTGCCAGTAATAGTCCCACTAATTGTACTAGTAGTGTCTAATAGCCAATTTGTGAAACAACAAGCAAAAGAAGCATTAGCTTTTCAAATAGGACTAATAATTATGGGTATTGTAGGAGGTGTATTAACGCTTTTAATAGTAGGTATTTTTATATTAATAGCTGTTGGAATAGCTGGGATAGTGTTACCTATAGTAGCAGTAGTAAAAATATCTGATAATATAGATTATTCTTATCCTATAAGTGGAAAATTTGTAAGGGGCTAAACGTGAGCACTATTGATATTTTAATATTAATAGTGCCTTTATTATTTAAAAGAGACTTATTAAATAGTCGATATAAAATAACTTAACGAGAGGATGACTTTTATGGATCTTTTTGAATATACGGCTAATAAAAACTTGGAGAGAATGGCTCCTCTCGCAGATAGAATGAGACCAACTACTCTAGAAGAATATACTGGCCAAGATCATATAGTGGGGAAAGGCAAATTGTTATATAGAGCTATAAAAGCTGATAAAATAAGTTCGATAATTCTATATGGCCCGCCGGGTACTGGAAAAACAACGTTAGCTAAGATTATAGCAAATACAACTCAAATGAAATTTGAACAACTAAATGCAGTTACATCAGGAATAAAAGACATAAGAGAAGTGATCGAAAAATCTAAAGAAAAGTTAGGTATGTATAACGAAAGGACTATACTATTTATAGATGAGATACATAGATTTAATAAGAGTCAACAGGATGCACTTCTTCCGTATGTCGAGAATGGTACTTTAATTTTAATAGGTGCTACTACTGAAAATCCATATTTTGAGGTAAATAAAGCACTTATTTCAAGATCGATGATATTTAAATTAGAGCCATTATCTAATGAAGATATAAAAAAGGTAATATTAACTGCCTTAGATGACAAAGATAAAGGGCTTGGGAGCTTCAATATAAATATAGATCCTGATGCACTGAAACATTTAACAGATATCTCTAATGGTGATGCAAGAATTGCTTTAAATGGATTAGAACTTGGTGTTTTAACTACAGATCCAAATGAAAAAGGAATTATAAATATAACACTAGATATCATACAAGAGTGTGTTCAACAAAGGGCAATAAAGTATGAAAAAAATGGTGACGAACATTATGATACGGTATCAGCATTTATAAAAAGTATGAGGGGGTCAGATCCAGATGCTACACTCTATTGGCTAGCTAAAATGCTATATGCAGGAGAAGATCCTAAGTTTATAGCTAGGAGGATAATAATAAGTGCTTCAGAGGACGTCGGGAATGCAGATCCACAAGCACTTAGTATAGCTACATCTGCATTTGATGCGGTAAACTTTATAGGTATGCCAGAGGGTAGAATAATACTAGCTCAAGCAGCAGTATATATAGCATGTGCACCTAAAAGCAACTCAAGTTATGTAGGAATAGATAAAGCACTTAATGATATAAAAAATATTCAAACAGGAAAAGTACCGGCTCACTTAAGAGATGCTCACTATAGTGGATCATCTAACTTTGGAAATGGAAAGGGATATTTATATCCTCATAATTATGAAGATGGATTTATAAAACAACAATACTTACCAGATAACATGGTAGGAGCAAAGTATTATGAACCAACAAATAATGGATATGAAAAGGTTATAATGGAAAGACTAAAATATATAAGAGAATAAGCTAAACTCATTGACAAAAAAGATAATGCATAATATAATTACTAATTAATATGAAAAATATTAAATAATAAGACTATGAAGAGAAGAGTAGGTATAGAGGAAATTAAAGCGAGTCGGTGATGGTGTAAGTCCGATATGGAACCTATATTGAAGAACATCTCAGAGTTTCTAACCGAAATCTTTTAAGAGAGTAGACTTAGACGGATTCACACCGTTAATCAGTGAGCAGTATAAAAAGTACTGTTTTTTAAGTGGTCTTTATGACAAATTGGGTGGTACCGCGAAAATAGCCTTTCGTCCCTTTGTGGATGAAGGCTTTTATTTTTTTGCAAAGAAAATATAAAAAATACATAGGAGGAAAAGTATATGAAATCAACTCTAGTTAAACAAATATATAGAGAAACTGATAAATATTTAAACCAAACAGTTACTATATCAGGGTGGATAAGAACTATAAGGGATTCAAAAAACTTTGGTTTTATCGAATTAAATGATGGTAGTTTCTTTAAAAATATTCAGATAGTATATGACAATACTTTAGATAACTTTGATGAAATATCTAAATTACCAATAAGTACGGCTATAATAGTAGAGGGAAATTTAGTTGAAACACCAGGAGCTAAACAACCATTTGAAATAAAAGCAACTAAGGTAGAAATAGAAGGTTTATCTACTCACGACTATCCTTTACAAAAGAAAAGACACTCATTAGAATATTTAAGAACTATAGCACACTTGAGACCAAGAAGTAATACTTTCGCTGCAGTTTTTAGAGTACGTTCACTAGCGGCATATGCAATACATAAGTTCTTTCAAGATAGAGGGTTCTTGTATGTACACACTCCAATAATAACTGGTAGTGATGCAGAAGGTGCTGGAGATATGTTTAGAGTTTCCACTTTAGATTTATCTAACGTACCTAAAAATAAAGAAGGAGAAGTAGACTTCTCAAAAGATTTCTTCGGAAAAGAAACACACTTAACAGTAAGTGGTCAGCTAGAAGGAGAGTCTTATGCTCAAGCGTTCAGAAATATATATACATTTGGACCAACTTTTAGATCAGAAAACTCAAATACTTCTAGACATGCAGCTGAATTTTGGATGATAGAACCAGAGATTGCATTTGCAGACTTAGAAGATAATATGGAACTAGCAGAAGATATGTTAAAATATATAATTAGCTACGTACTAGAAAATGCACCAGAAGAGATGGAATTCTTTAACTCTTTCATAGACAAAGGACTTATAGAGAGATTAACTAATATAGTTAACTCAGACTTTGAACGTATAACTTATACGAAAGCTGTAGAAATACTTGAAAAAGTAAAAGGTAAGTTTGAATATGATGTAGAATGGGGAGTAGACTTACAAACGGAGCATGAAAGATATCTAACAGAAGAGGTATTTAAAAAACCAGTATTTGTTACAGATTATCCTAAAGATATAAAAGCATTCTATATGAAGCTGAATGATGATAACAAAACAGTTGCAGCTATGGATCTTTTAGTGCCAGGTATAGGTGAAATAATAGGTGGAAGTCAAAGGGAAGAGAGCTTAGAAAAATTAGAAAGTAAAATGAAAGAACAAGGAATGAAAACAGAGGAATACTGGTGGTATTTAGATTTAAGAAAATTTGGTACGACTAGACATTCTGGATTTGGGCTAGGATTTGAAAGGGCAATAATGTACATGACAGGTATGACGAATATAAGAGATGTAATTCCTTTTTCAAGAACAGTAAAATCAGCTGAATTTTAATCATAGAAGATAATATATAATTATAAGGAGGAGAACAAATGAAACTTTATCAACAATGGGAAGAAATAGCAAGTGAAGAAAGAAGTCAAGAAGGATATAATGAGTTTTGGGAGAACTACTTTTTAAAAGAAAAAGATGTATATAAAATAATATTAGGTGAAAAAGAAAATGTAATAAGTGGAAAAGTAAGTGATTTATCTAATAAGTATGGAATGGATAGTGTTACATTCTCAGGATTTTTAGATGGTATTAATACTAGCTTAGATCAAGAAGTTAATCTTGAAGATTTAGAAGAAGATACAGAAATAAAGTTAGATATAGACTTCGAAAAATTATACTTTAATATGCAAGATGCGAAAGCAGATTGGTTATACGGATTGCCAGAATGGGAAGATATATTAACAGAAGAAAGAAGAAAAGAATTAACTAAAGAATATAGACAATCAAAAATTGTAAGAGTAGAAAAGATAGGAAGAAACGACCCTTGTTCATGTGGAAGCGGAAAAAAATATAAGAAATGTTGTGGAAAATAAAAAATTAAATATATAAATAATTTATGAAAAATAAACCTTGAGTTATCTGCTCAAGGTTTATACTATTATAATAATGAAGAAAACATTTTGCATAAAAAAGTGATATAATCTAGTATAATATTAGGGTTAAATATTTCATTTGAAAAAATTTTGGAGTTGATAATCTTGAGTAAAATTCTTATACAAACAATGATATTAACAGCTATTATACATATCATAGACACATTGTCATACTCTGTTAGGTTAAATTCTGTGAAAAGCAAACAATACATACTTTCTACATCTCTATTTAATATATTTGTACTATTCTCTAGAACTGCAAATACATTTTTATCACCACTAATAGGTGCTATAGTTGGTCTAGCTATGGCAGAAAAAATAAATCCTATAACTGAAATAAGACTTATAATATTTTCGGCAACAATAGGAACAATTATAGGAACTATGTTAATACCAACATTTTTGAAGATATTTAGTATAGCAGTATCAAAGTTAGAGGTATCAGGCTCTATTCCTTTACTTATGATAAAATCTTTAAGTGTAAATAATATAAAAAAAGCAGCTCAAAAGGCTACACTACCTAAAAAAAGTATGATTACGAGATTAAGTATAAAAAATATACCTAAAGGACTGTTACTGATAAATACTTTCATAACAGGAATATATACAATAGGAATACTAGCCTCATTTTATGCTGCATTATTCGTTTCTCCTGAGAAAAGACTAGCAGTATCAGCTTCATCAGGAATGGTAAATGGAGTAGCTACTATACTTTTAACTATATTTGTAGATCCTAAAGCAGCTATAATAACAGAACAATCTATAAAAGGAGAAAGAGGATATCAGGATGTGAAGACATTAACTATACTTCTAATGGGATCTAAACTGTTAGGAACTATTATAGGTCAACTTTTACTCTTGCCAAGTGTAAGATTTCTAGCTTGGATATATAGCTAGTAATAAAAGTAAACTAAGATATTTTATAATATAAACTTTACTGTTACATAAAGATTAAGAACCAAATTATGTCTTTTAAAGTATATTGATATATAAATATATTTTAAAGGAGTGTATATGATGAAACACGTGACAATAGTAGAAGGTCATGGATATTCAACTCTAAAAGATAAAGTAAATGAATGGATGTCTGAAAATGAATCACAAATATTAGAAATGGTAGCTGTAGAATATGAGCAACATGGAGAGATTTATTTAGCAAGAATAACATATGAAGAAAAGTGATTAAGCAGTCTTTCCTGAAGACTGCTTTTTCGTCATTAAATACCAATATACTTGTTATATGTAACATGATTATAATAATTATTGAGCCAAAAATATGATAAGATAAAAAACGAAGGGGGAAAGCAAATGAAAAAAACATATCAAAAAATATTAACATTTACACTAATATTGTCTTTGATTACATCTACAATATTATTAGTAAAGCAAGATGATAGTATGGCCTATAGTGGAAAGTTCAACATGACATATCTATACGGTAACAACTCAGAAACGTACTTAAAAAACATAGAATCTACTAATGACTCTTTAAGTATGGTTTCTCCAAGTTACTTCGATATAAACCCAGATGGAACATTAAACTTAGTGAATGTAGACACAAATTTTATAAAAACATTGAATAAAAAAGGTATAAAAGTAATGCCATTCTTAAGTAATCACTGGGACAGAGAAGTCGGAAGAGCAGCATTAAGAAATAGACAAGTTTTAGCAGAACAAATAGTACAAGCTATAGAAAAATATAACTTAGACGGTATAAATGTTGATATAGAAAATGTAACAGCAGAAGATAAAGACGAATTTACGGATTTAGTGAAGCTATTAAAAGAAAAACTTCCAAAAGGAAAAGAGGTATCAGTTGCTGTAGCAGCTAACCCAAATGGATATACGGCAGGATGGCACGGCTCATATGATTATGAAAAACTAGCACAATATTCAGACTACTTAATAATTATGGCATATGATGAAAGTTATAATGGTTCACCTTCTGGTCCGGTAGCTAGCTACTCTTTTGTTGAGAAATCAATCAAGTACTTACTAAATAAAGGAATTAGCCCTAAGAAAATAGTTCTAGGAATGCCTTTCTACGGTAGATATTGGAATGACTCAGACCCACAGATACAAGGGAATGCTCTTCAACAAACTGCTGCTGAGAATTTAGCAAATAAATATAATGCTAAAGTAATTTTTGATAAGGAAAAAAAATCTCCAATGATTAAGTTTACTATAACTGAAGACGGCCCACAATCTACTATAGCTGGAAGTAAACTTACACCAGGAAATTATACAGTTTGGTTCGAGAACAATGATTCTATAAAAGCTAAACTAGAATTAGTAAATAAGTATAATCTCAAAGGCGCAGGAAGCTGGAAGTTAGGACAAGAAAATACTGATTTATGGAACTACTATAGTCTATGGTTAAATAATAAGTATTTTAAAGATATAGAAAATCATTGGGCAGAAGAAGACATAATATACTCTATAAAGCAAGGATGGATGAAAGGAATATCAGATAATCAATTTTCACCTGATGGTCAGTTAACAAGAGCTCAAGTTGCTACAGTGTTAGTTCGCGCTATGAACTTACAGAATCATGAGATAGAGTCTAAAGATGAATTTATAGATGTTAATACTAATCACTGGGCATATAAAGAAATTCAAATAGCAAAGGATAAAGGGCTTGTATCTGGGTTTGAAGATAATACTTTTGCACCAGACAAAGCTATAACTAGAGAAGAAATGGCAACTCTTATAAGTAGAGTGATTGAAAGTAATAGGATAGATATTGACACTACAAATACTTATATGGACTATAAAGATGTAAAATCTGATAGATGGTCATATGATGATATTATGAAGATGACTAGCCTAGGAATACTTAAAGGTGTTGGTGATAATAAGTTTAATCCAACAAATAAAATGACTAGAGCTGAGATGTCAGCCTTAATGAACAGATTAGACAATACTATAAGCGGATTGTAGATAATAAAAATTACTGCTAAACATAAAATGTTTAGCAGTAATTTTTTTATTCAAGAAATAAGTAACATAATTTGTACGACCTTAATATATTAATCATGAGCAACAAATAATAACAAACAATGGAAGGGGATTTATTAAATGTCAAGAGAATATTATGTTAGAAAATCATATGTAGATAGAAAAGAAGATTATTACAGAGATGACTATTATAAAGATGACTATTATAAGAAAGATTATTGTAAAGAAGATGATTATTATAGTGATGATTATTATAGTGATGATTATTATAATGATGACTATTATAGTGATGATTACTATAAGAAAGATCACTTTAAATTTAAATGTGAATGTCGTAAAAAAGATCGTTGTAAAGACGAAGACCATAAGAGAGATCACTTTAAATGTGAATGTCATAAAAAAGATCGTTGTAAAGATGAACACCATAAGAGCGAAAAACATTATCATAACCACTATTATGAATGTTGTAAAGAAGATGATCATAAGAAGGAATGTCGTAAAGAATATGATCACAAGAAGGAATGTCGTAAAGAAGATGATCATAAGAAGGAATGCCGTAAAGAAGATGAGCATAAGAGCGAAAAACATTATCATAACCACTATTATGAATGCTGTAAAGATGATGATCGTAAGAAGGAATGCCGTAAAGATGATGATCATAAGAAGGATTATCGTAAAGATGATGATCATAAGAAAGATTGTCGTGAAGATGATAAAAAATGTAGCAGGAAACCAAATTGTAGTCCAGACAAAACTATAGTTAAATGTACAAACATTTCAGGAGGGGTTGTTACGGCTACAGCAGCTGGAACTGTTCCAAATCCTATAACTATAGGAAGAATAGCAGTGTCAGAATTATGCTGCTTTAAAAGACCATGTATAAAATTAGACATATCAGCAATACTTTCAGTGACTGCAGCTCTTGCTGCTGGAACATCTATAATATTTAGAGTGTTCAAAAGCTGTGGCGATAGTGATGATAGAGAGATAGAAACATTCACTATAGGAATACCTACGGCAGCGGCAATAGGAACAACAATTCCAGCTTCTTTCACAATCTGTGACTGTGAAGATATCTGTGATAGAGACGATTGTTGTAGATATAGAGTAACAGCAGAAGCTATAGGTGCAGGAGCTCTTATCGTTAGTCAAGGAGCAATTTCATTAACAGTATCAGATAATTGCTAAAACAGTTAAAGAGACTTTTAAAAAAGTCTCTTTAATTTTTTAAAAAACTATAGAAACATATTGTAACAAAACTAGAGATAGTTAATATACTGATAGTGAGTAGTAAATAAATTTAAAAGAAGGAAGGAGATTTATAATATGTCAAACCAATACCCTGTTAATAAATCATTAAGCAGAAGAGACCATTGTAATGACAATAATTGGGGCAGAGATGATTGGAACCACCATAGAGATCATCATAAAGAGATGTGTTGCCCTCAACACCATTGTAAAGATGAATGTCGTTGTAATAGAAAAATAGATTGTGAACCTGAGAAAGTTGTATTTAGATGTAGAAATCTTCAAAGTACAAATCTTACTACAATAGCCGTGGGAGACCTTTTTGGTATTCCGGCTACAACTATAGCAACTATATCATCACCAGACTTATGTTGCTTTAGAAGACCATGTGTGAAACTAGAAGTTTCAGGAATAATTACAGTAACTCTTGCCATAGCAGCTCTTTCAAATATGGTTTTTAGAGTATTCAAACGTTGTGGTAGAGAAGATGAGCAAGAAATTGCAATGTTCACAATTGGAATTCCTATAATAGCAACACCAGGAACATCAATACCATTTACTCTTACACTTTGTGATTGCGATGATTGTGTATCAGACAATTGCTGTAGATATAGAGTAACAGCAGAAGTTGGAGGTTTAGCAGCAATAGCAAGCTTCAGTATAGGGCAAGGAGCAATTTCATTAATAGCAGGAGATCAATGCTAATTTCAATATGGGGACTTCATTATGAAGTCCCTTTTGAATTTTGTAAAGTTATAATAGATGCCAAGAGTAGCATTTCTTCAATATCATTATATATTTCATTAAATTGAGAAATAGGAAGTGGATTTTTTCCCTTTCCAACTTCAATAGTAAATCCAGGTCTTTTATATTTCTCTATAAACCAATCTTTATACCCACTAAAAGAAGCCATACCTTCAGGAGTGGAAACTTCGTATCCACTTACTTTAGAAAACTTTTCAGCAATTTCTCTTGAGGTTTTTGGCTCCATGCCTCTATAGTTCCAAAATATTTCTTTTCCTTGACTATGTAAAGCCATAACTAGATTGAAGTTGTTAAACCTTGTAAAGTCAGCTATTGCTTTTGCTTCAGGTTCAGATTCTGGAAATCTACCTGAATATCTAGTAGGACCAGGTCCATGTATATTATTTTTGACTTCAGACATTTTAGATTCTCTCCAAGAAGCATTATAGTTATGATTAAGATCTACACCCCTAATATTTGCCTGCCATACATCAGAGAAATTTTTTTTGCCCTTGTTCCACTTGAATAATCTTCTTTGATAGTCAAACCTAACGTTCTCTATTCCATTTAAAACTAAATCAACCCCATCAGGATTAACCATAGGTACTATATATATGGTAGATTTATCCCATATATTTTTGATATTATATCCTCTTATAGATTTATTTTTATCAAAGGCTTCACAAAAATTTTCTATGAACTTCATTAGCAATACAGAAGTAATCCACTCTAATCCATGATGAGTACCATTGTAAAAAACAACGTTATCTCCATTGCCTAACTTTATATAACTGAGATTTTTGCCTAAAACACTATTGCCCATAATTCCTGTTTCTATAAAAGAATATTTTGATTTTAAATTTTTTATATCCTCTTCTAAAACACTGTATGTATAGTCTATATTTGTATTTACAATCAAAAACACCACTCCTTTCATCTAATAATAGTTTATTTTATATAAGTTCAAATATGACTAAAAATAGTAAGTCACAATTATATAAAAAAACATATAATGTAATATAGACCCAAAATAGGAGTGGAATTTATGAAAGAATATTATATTGCAGTTTTTAAATCTAAAAACTATGCTATGCAAATATTTTATACTTTAGAAAACCATGGCTATTACTTTTTTAACCTTATATCTACTCCAGCTCAAATAAGTGGAGGGTGTGGATATTCTATAAAGTTTAATAGATTAAGTGATATTGAATATTTTAGAATTGTAGCTGGCGACTTAAATAGTATTTTACAAGGAGTATATTCTGTTGAAAGAATAAATGGAAAAAGATATTATGAAAATATAACTATTTAAATCTAAGAAAAAATTTCTTTAAAAAGCCATTATTTTTATCTTCTATAAATTCTTTTAAATTAGCTAAATCATACTCCAGTTTTTCAATAGTTTTAGAATTTTCCTCATAATATGTTTTTAAGGAAGATAATAAATCTACTAGATCTTTATTTTTTTGCTTATGTTCATTTAAATTAAATTCTATATTTTTTATACTTTCATAGTGATTATCACTACTATATAGCTGTTTATCTAAATGAACTATATTACTATATAGTGTTTTTTCAACTTTATTTTTTAAATCACTCATATAGTTAGAGCTTATGGCACTTGATTCTAGGCTACTATTTAAATCAAATAGTAGCTTTTCAATAAACTTATTTTCTATAATCTGTAAGTC
Organism: Gottschalkia acidurici 9a; assembly: GCF_000299355.1. NCBI lineage: Bacteria > Bacillati > Bacillota > Tissierellia > Tissierellales > Gottschalkiaceae > Gottschalkia > Gottschalkia acidurici. The sequence continues at coordinate 1,427,356 of NC_018664.1, forward strand.
TTGTTTGATTGATATATTTTCAGTATCTTCCTTTTTGGCAGTTAAGAAGTCTGCAAAATTATCAGAGAATATTAAAGAAAACTTATTATCTATATATGCATAGCAGTATCTTATGTTATTAATATTATCTTTATAATAATTTGAGGAGTATTTAGACAAATATAAATTACTTCTAGATATATCCTCAATTACTCTGTCTATATACCAACTTGTGCCATGATCATTTGACGAAATCAATCCTATAGAATTGCTGTAACTATAAACTATTTTCAATATACCGTTTTCTTCAAACATTACAGGAAAAACGATATTATTAGTTGAATTAGGTATATTTAATATTTGAAATTTATTTTTGTTAGATAGTATACTTTTACACTCTATATTAAAGTTATTAGAAGTCACTTTTGTCCATAGAGTATGTACTTGATCCTTACTATCTATAAAGATATATGGATGCAGATTGTCTTCTGAACTGGAAGATATCTTCATAGGAGGCTTTCTATAGACATTAATAAATGGGTTAAAACTCATATAGTAAATATCACTAGAGTTGTTATTAAGACTCCTATATAAAAGATGTATACTACCGAACTTATCTATTGAAAAGTTAAATGGACTAAAATTTTTACCAGCAATTATACTAGTTACATTTCTTTTTTCAAAACTAGGTCTAATACTAATATACTGAATATTCCATACTATAGGATTAACTAAGTTCGAGTAACTACATAATATCGATATCTTGTCATCATATAGTATTAGGTTTAAATACTTATATTTGTTAGATTGTAAATCTAAATTACTAATTACATTCTCAGACCATTTTTTATTAATATTCTTAAAGTAGATTAGCTCGCCCAAACTATTTAAAAGAACTAAATGTATAACATCTTCTCTATCTATGATAGCTGAAAATTCTAAGACATTTTTATCTACTAGTTTATTTGTATTAACTAGATTATTATTTTCATCGAAAAGATCATAGTCAATACCGTTGAATTCATTAAAAAAAAGTTATAGGAGTAACCTTTAGAGTTTTTAGTTGTAAAGCACTCCTTTAAATGAAAATCCATCAATTTTTAATCAACTCCTTAAAATAAAATAAAAAACTATCACAAAACTTCTACTACTTCATAATATGAGAATAGATACTGAATTATTAAAATAAAAGGAGTGAAATTATGGATAATTTCGTAAATGATCCTTCGCAAGGAAAAATGTTTAACACTGACAATATAAACTATCCAATGAAAACAGAGTGTATTATAGTAGATAAAGTATATGCACATTGTCAAATAAGAGAGTGCTTTGCTGATGTAAGGGTGAACGTAGGTGATAAAAAGGTAGAAAAAATAAGATACAAAGAAGGATTTATAGTACCAGGTAGCTTATGTGTGAGTGATTTGCCTAATAGAAGACATTTTAAAAGAGTAAGGTTTACACTAAGAATTCCTTATGAAGTTATAACTAAATGCAATGAAACAGTATCAGGAGTATTACCGGATATTAAAAAAGATATAGTTCTATTTATGCCAGAATCAAGAGACGAATTTGAATTTAAAATAGTGGTAGAAACATCAACTAAAACACTAAGACAAGAACTTTCTTGTGACGGTGTTCTTACGTTTGCCGCTGGTGTATTTGCAATAATAAAAGTAGTGGGTAAAGTTCAGCTACTTATTCCAGCATTTGGATTCTGTCCAGAACCACCTGAGTGTGAAGAATTTACTAAGGAAGATATATGTATTGATTTTGAGGATGACTGTTTCCCAGAATTTTTCCCGCAACAGTGGGAAGATATTCCTTGTGACGAACTTAGATAATAAAAAAACTCGCTTTTGCATAGCGAGTTTTTTATTGCTTATATATAAAAAATGAATGTTGACATAAATGGTTGGGTATAATATAATTGAGACATAATACCAACCTAAACAGTTGGGATTGAAAGAGGTGACTTTATGAGATTATCGACTAAAGGAAGATATGGATTAAAAGCAATGTTTGAGTTAGCGCTTCATTATGGAGAAGGACCAATACCTTTAAAAAATGTAGCAGATAATCAAAGAATATCAGAGCATTATTTAGAACAATTGATAGCAGTTTTAAGGAAAAATGGACTAGTAAATAGTGTTAGAGGTGCTCAGGGTGGATATATGCTTGTAGATTCACCTAATAAAATAACAGTAGGAAGTATAATCAGAGCACTGGAAGGAGACATAGCTCCATCAGACTGTGTAATAGAGGATAGCAATGTTTGTGATAGAGAATCTAAGTGTGTTACAAAAAGCGTATGGATAAGAATAAGAGATAGTATAAATGATGTTATAGATTCGATAACATTACAAGATATGGTTGAGGATTATATAGAAATGAATAGTGATAGTGAATATATGTACTTTATATAGATAATACCTAACTGTTAGGAGGAAATTATTATGACTAGACAAATATATATGGACAATGCTGCTACAACTCCGATGAAACAAGAGGTTTTAGATGCCATGATACCATATTTCAAAGAGAAGTTCGGAAATGCTTCTAGCATATATAGGATAGGAAGAGAAGCTAGAAAAACTCTAGAAGAATCTAGAGAAAAGGTTGCAAGTGCTTTAGGAGCAACGTCTAAAGAAATATACTTTACTAGTGGAGGCTCAGAGGCTGATAACTGGGCTATAAAAGGTGTAGCTTATGCAAATAAGGAAAAAGGTAATCATATCATAACTACTAAAATAGAGCATCATGCTGTTCTTCATACTTGTGAATATCTAGAAAAAGATGGTTTTGAAGTTACTTATCTAGATGTAGACGAGTACGGGCTTATAGATTTAGATGAATTAAAAAGAGCAATAAGAAAAGAAACTATATTAATAACTATCATGTTTGCAAATAATGAAATCGGTACTATACAGCCTATTAAAGAAATAGGACAAATAGCGAAAGAAAATAATATATACTTTCATACAGATGCCGTACAAGCGATTGGAAATGTGGCGATAGATGTTAAGGACATGAATATAGACTTACTCTCTATATCAGGACATAAGATATATGGACCTAAAGGTATAGGAGCTCTTTATATAAAAGCAGGAGTTAAAATTCATCCAATCATTTATGGTGGTGCACAAGAAAGAAGAAGAAGAGCAGGTACTGAAAATATTCCTTCAATAGTTGGGCTTGCAAAAGCAATAGAAATTGCTAATGAGAAATTGGAAGAACATACAAATAAGTTGCTAAAACTTAGAGAAAAATTAATAAAAGATATAAGTGATAAGATAGATTATATAAAGCTAAATGGTCATCCAGAGAAAAGATTAGCTGGAAATGTTAACTTCTCTTTTGAATTTATAGAAGGTGAGGCCCTTTTATTAAGTCTTGATATGGTAGGAATAGCTGGATCAAGTGGTTCAGCATGTACATCAGGATCATTAGATCCTTCACACGTATTAATGGCTTTAGGACTTCCTCATGAAATAGCTCATGGATCATTAAGACTTTCATTAGGAGACTTCAATACAGAAGAAGAAATAGATTATGTAGTTGAAAATTTAGTTACTATAGTAGATAGACTTAGACAGATGTCACCATTATATGAAAAGGTAAGGGGGAACTAATAATGTACTCAGAAAAAGTTATGGAACACTTCAGTAATCCCAGAAATGTTGGAGAGATACAAGATGCAGATGGAATTGGTGAAGTTGGAAATGCAAAATGTGGAGATATAATGAAAATGTATTTAAAAATAGATAATGATGTTATTACTGATGTAAAGTTTAAAACTTTTGGATGTGGTTCAGCTATAGCATCATCAAGTATGGCAACTGAAATGATAAAAGGAAAGACTATAAAAGAAGCATTAGAATTTACTAATAAAGCAGTTGTTGAAGCCCTAGATGGACTTCCACCAGCAAAAATTCACTGTTCTGTTTTAGCTGAACAAGCTGTTAAGTCTGCATTAATAGATTATGCTAAAAAGAATAATATTGATATCCCTGAATTAGAGAAGTTTGAATTAATAGATGATGAAGATTTACATGCACATGGACATGATGAGGAATAGGGATTATAATTTAGTGGAAAGATATAAAAAAAGGGGTTGTAATAGACAACCTCTTAATTTTTTGTTTAAAAATTTTCTACAGAGGTGAAAATATGGATAAGAATACCGTAGTTATAGGAATGAGTGGAGGTGTGGACAGTTCTGTAGCTGCATACCTTTTAAAAAAGCAAGGATATAATGTTATAGGAGTAACTATGCAAATATGGCAAGATAAGAATCCTGATGCAGTAGAAAGAGAAGGTGGATGCTGTTCTCTTTCAGCTGTAGATGATGCAAGAATGGTAGCTAACAAACTTGATATTCCATTTTATGTAATGAACTTTAAAGATGTTTTTAAAAAAACAGTTATAGATTACTTTGTTGAAGAATATGGAAAAGGAAGAACACCTAATCCATGTATAGCATGTAATAGGTATGTAAAGTTTGAGGAACTTTTGAGAAGAGCATTAGCACTAGATGCTTATTATGTTTCAACTGGGCATTATTGTAAAATAATATATGATGAAGACAAAAAAAGATACTTATTAAAAAAATCTGATGCAAAAGAAAAAGATCAAACTTATGCACTTTACAATTTAACTCAAGATCAACTGGCACATACTTTAATGCCACTAGGTGAGTTTAATAATAAAGAAGAAGTAAGAAAAATAGCTAGAGAGCTAGATTTAGTAGTGGCAGAAAAGCCAGACAGTCAGGAGATATGCTTTGTTCAAGATAATGACTATGGGAAGTTCATAGAAGAAAATGCGGACTATAATATATGTCCAGGAAACTTTGTTGATACTAATGGTAATATATTAGGAAAACATAGTGGAATAACAAATTATACAATAGGACAAAGAAAAGGACTTGGACTAGCACTTGGAAAACCTGCGTATGTAGTAGATATAGATCCTAGAAAGAACATAGTAATTATTGGAGATAATGAAGATGTTTTTGGAACAGAATTACTAGCTCATGACTTAAACTTTATATCTATAGAAAAACTTACAGAACCTATGAATATAAAAGCAAAAACTAGATATACAGGAATTGAAACTAAAGCAACAATATTTCCTGGAAATGATGGAACAGTAAAAGTAGTGTTTGAAGAACCAGTAAGAGCTATAACACCTGGTCAGTCAGTAGTATTTTATGAAGAAGATGTAGTAGTTGGTGGAGGAACTATTTTAAAAAAATAAAATAAAAATTTTTAAATATACTAAGAATAATATAAAATTTGCTCCATAAAATAAGAAGGAATATTGATACTAAATGTTTTAAATTTCATTTTCTAAGGGGCGATTTAATTGATTAAAGAAAGTGAGATTGTTGGAACTCCAATTATAAATAAAAATGGTGACAAAGTTGCATCAATAAAAGAAATACTTTATTCGAAGTCTAGAAAGAAAGTAAATGCATTCTTAATATCTGAAAATGGACTTTTCAAACGTCCTCAAATAGTTAAATTTATAGATATAAGTGAACTAGGAAAGGATGCAATATTTATAGAAAATGAAAGAACACTAAAAAGACATCATTCCAAGATAGAGGATCACTTTAACTATAAAGAGGCTATAGGGAAAGAAGTAATAACAGATCAAGGAGAAAGTTTAGGGTTCATCAATGATATACTGATTGATAAAAATGAAGGAGCCGTAGTTGGATTTATACTAACAGACGGTATTATAGAAGATATAAGCACTGGGAGAAAGGTACTACCATACGATAAAGATATAGTTTTTGGAGAAGATACCATCATAATAAGCACTTCACTTAATGAAAGATTTAATAAACATAAAAAAGATTACAAAAAATTACTAGAATTACTTTAAAGAAATTAGACAAAATATTAATGTACACCAAAATCTTAAGAAGAGGTGAATAGTATGAGAGGTAGATTCATATCTGGGATTGTAATAGGAGCCACTGCATCTATGGTAGCAATGACAAGTATGAGCCCAAGACAAAGAAGAAGAATGATGAAAGCTAGTAGAAGAGCTATGAGTAATATGATAGGTAATATAGGGATATAATAATAAGGCAGTTTAACTGCCTTATTATTGCATACATAGGTTGGGGAATGGATTACTTAGTATCTTTATCTAAAAACTTACAGAGTGTACTCATGGCTTTGCTTCTACTTCTATTGATATATTATTTAATAAATATAGGAAACAAATATGTTCATATAAATAAAAGATGTATTATAACAAAAAAACATATAATGACGTTTTGCTTTATAGTTTTAGGCGTTATAATACTATTTAATTTTGTTAAAGGTAAAAGTGTTTTAAAAGAGGTAGTTTTATTAATCGTATATTCTGCGATAATATCATATATTTTAAATCCTATAGTAACTTATTTAGAGAGAAAAGGTATTAAAAGAAGTATTTCGATTTTACTGATATATCTAGTTATTGCAGTTGTTGTAATATTGATTATAATGACTATAATACCTGAGATATCTAGAGAATTTGAAAAGTTAATAGATCTAATACCGAATTATAGCAATAAAATGTATGATATATTTAATAATAATTACTTAAAATATGCGAAGAGAATGGAAAATCTTCCAAAAGGATTCGATGGAATAAATAAAATTTTTTCCGAGAATTTAAACAAGTTGGAGTTACAATTATTAAAGTATTTAAGAAATACTACTAACTCTATGATAAACATAATTACAAAATCATTCAAATTGATAATAGTTCCTATAATTTCATTTTACTTTTTACAAGATAAAGAATATTTTAAAAAGAAACTATATATGCTAATACCTAAAAAGCACAGAAAAGACACTTTGAGATTATGTAGAGAAATAGATTCAGTTTTAACTAGGTTTATAAAAGGACAAATAATAACATCGATTATAGTAGGTTTTTTAACTATGGTAGGGTTATTAATTATTCGAATAGACTACGCTGTAATAATCGGATTAGTAGTAGCGTTGTTTGAAATCATACCTTACTTTGGTCCAGTTGTGGGTGCTGTGTTGACTGTTATATTTGGACTGCTAGATTCACCTTCAAAAGCAATATGGGGACTCTTAATACTTATGATAGTTCAGCAGTTAGAAAACAGTGTTATAGCTCCTAAAATAGTAGGAGAAAGTGTAGGTCTACATCCAGTAATAGTAATGGTAGTTGTAATATTAGGAGGAAGCTATTTTGGAGTACTAGGGATGATATTAGCAGTCCCCGTAAGTGCTATAGTTAAGATACTATTTTCTTTTGTAGTAGATAAAGTTTCTGAACAATAGTCTATATTGACAAAATAAGAGATTTTACTTATAATCCAATTATAGAATGATTAAAATTAATGGAAAAAATATAGAAAAGACTATGATGGGGAGAAGTAAATATGAAATGTCTTATAGAGAGAGTACCCTTTGGCTGGAAGGTACTTAGAATATCGTATTGAAGCAGCCCTTAAGTTAAAACTTCGAAATAACAGTAGAAGCTTTCGGTTATGACCGTTATATGTTAGAGTGACTATTTTAGTAAATAGGGTGGTACCGCGATTAAACTCGTCCCTAAGTTTTAGGGACGTTTTTTTGTTTTTGTGATTAGAAATGAATTAAGGACATAGAGAGGAAGATAAAACATGAAAAAACTTGGATCACATGAAATAAGAAAAATATTTTTAGATTTTTTTAAAGAAAAAGGACACTTAGTAGAAAAAAGTTTTTCATTAGTGCCTAAGAATGATAAAAGTTTATTACTAATAAACGCTGGAATGGCTCCTTTAAAATCTTATTTTTTAGGAACAGAACAACCACCAAGCAAGAAGATGGCAACATGTCAAAAATGTATTAGAACTGGAGACATTGATAATGTAGGAAAAACTGCAAGACATGGTACGTTTTTTGAAATGCTAGGAAACTTTTCGTTTGGAGACTACTTTAAAAGAGAAGCAATAAACTTAGCATGGGAACTTATGACTGAGAGATTAGAACTTCCAGCTGAAAAATTATGGGTATCTGTTTACTTAGAAGATGACGAAGCTTATGACATATGGAATAAAGAAATAGGTATAAGCAAAGATAGAATTGTTAGACTAGGAAAAGAAGATAACTTCTGGGAATTAGAGGTGGGACCATCTGGACCATGTACAGAGATATATATAGACAGAGGTGAAAAATATGGTTGTGGAAGTCCTGACTGTAAACCTGGATGTGACTGTGATAGATATCTAGAAATATGGAATTTAGTATTTTCACAATATGACAAAGATGAAAAAGGAAACTATAATCCACTAGAGTCAAAAAATATAGATACAGGTATGGGGCTGGAGAGAATATCAGCTGTAATGCAAGATACAGATAACATATTTGAAATAGATACTATGCAAGATATAATAAAAGAGGTAGAAAGTATAACAGGTAAAAAATATGTTTCTACAGATAAAGATGGTATGTCTTTCAGAGTAATAACAGATCACATAAGAGCGATGACATTCTTAGTATCAGATGGAGTAATTCCAAGTAATGAAGGTAGAGGTTATGTACTAAGAAGACTTATAAGAAGAGCTGCGAGACATGGTAAGTTATTAGGAATAAAAGGTCTTTTCTTAAATGAATTAGCTATAAAAGTTATAAATTCTTGGGGAGAAGCATATCCGGACTTAAAAGAAAGAGAAGCACAAATAAGAAAAATAATAAAAGTTGAAGAAGAGAAGTTTGAAGAAACAATAGATCAAGGTATAAATATACTAAATGAATATATAAAAGAGGTTAAAGCAAATAATAAAGATATTTTAGATGGACATCATGCATTTAAACTTTATGATACTTATGGTTTTCCATTAGATTTAACTAAAGAAATCTTAGAAGAATATAAATTAACAGTAGATGAAAATGAATTTAATATAGAGATGGAAAAGCAAAGACAAAGAGCAAGAAAAGCTAGAGAAGAAGGCGATAATCATTCTTGGAATACGGAGACTACTCTAAATATAGATAAAGATATAAAGACTATATTTGAAGGATATGAAAATCTTTCTTTAGACACTAAGATATCTGTAATAGTAAGTGATAAAGAATCTGAAAATGTATTAAAAGCTGGAGAACAGGGAATAGTGTTATTAGAAAGAACTCCTTTTTATGCTGAAGGTGGAGGACAAGCTGGGGACACAGGTACAATAACTACAAATAAAGTAAAAGCGGAAGTAGTCGATACTAAAAAAGGACAAGAAGGGCAAATCATTCATATCGTTAAAGTCATAGAAGGAACTTTAGAAGTTGGTCAAAAAGTTATAGCCGAAGTAGATGTCCTAAAAAGAGTAGATACTGCGAGAAATCACTCAGTAACTCATATTCTTCATCAAGCTCTTAAGGATGTGATAGGAGAACACGTAAATCAAGCAGGATCATTAGTATTAGCAGATAGAATGAGATTTGATTTTACTCATTTTGAAGGAGTAAGTAGAGAATCACTAGACAAAATAGAGGACATAGTTAATTCTAAAATATTAGAAGGATTATCTGTAGACATTGTAGAAACAACATTAGATGAGGCTAGAAATATGGGAGCGCAGGCATTATTTAATGAGAAGTATGGAGATAAAGTTAGATTAGTTAAAATAGGGGAATATAGTAAGGAACTTTGTGGTGGAACTCATATTAAAAATTCTAGTCAAATAGGATTATTTAAAATATTAAGTGAAGCAGGGATTGCATCAGGGGTAAGAAGAATAGAGGCAGTGACAGGCTTAAAAGCTTATGAATATGTAAAAGAACTAGAACAACAAATATATAAAGTTTCTGAGTTATTAAAGGGGAACAAAAAGGATATAATAAATAAAATACAAACTATGGTTGAAGAACATAAGTCGCTAGAAAAAGAAATAGGAAAGCTGAAGTCAGAGTTAACTCTATCTAAATTAGATGATATAATAAATAGTGCAATTAAAGTAGAGGGAATATCTGTTATATGTAAAAGGATAGATGACTTAAATGGGGATAGTTTAAGACAATTAGGAGATAAAATAAAAGATAAATTAGGATCTGTTTTAATAGTACTAGGATCATCAAAGGATGATAAAGTAAGCTTTATATCTATGGCTACTAAAGATCTTATAGGCAAAGGAATTCATGCTGGTAACATAATTAGAGAAGTAGCTAAGATCGCTGGTGGTGGCGGTGGTGGACGTCCTGATATGGCTCAAGCAGGAGGTAAACACGTTGAAAAAATAGATGAGGCACTTAGCGTAGTTAGTGATATTGTAAAAGCACAACTAAAATAATTATATTACCCAGTAGATATTTTCTTGTTTACTGGGTAAGTATTATAATAGAATTGTTCAAAACATATCTTGGAGGTGTTTTTATGAATGATATAAATCAGACCATGAGATTTAACGTGGATAAAGAAAAGGAGAAAAAAGCAGAGGAAATAATATTAACAGTTTACAAAGCATTAGAGGAAAAAGGATATAATCCAATTAACCAAATGATAGGATATATCTTATCAGGTGACCCTACTTATATAACAAGTTATAACAATGCAAGAACAATAATAAGAGAATTAGAAAGAGATGAAATACTAGAAGAGCTGATAAAAAAGTATTTAGAAAAATAATTAAGTGGAGATAAAAAAATGAGATATAGAAATAAAAAAGCATTTGTTTTAACTTTATTGATGATATTAATATTAATATCAAGTAGCGTTTATGCTAGTAATACTAACAAAAGTGACAAGAAAGTATATGTTGTTGTTGCAAATAAGCTAACATTACAAGATATCAATAATATGGAAAACTTAAAGAACTTAGCAAGTACTGGAAGTTTAGGACTTATGAATACTAAGGGATCTAATAATGCTAACTCTTCGGAAGGATTTCTATCTATTAACTCATCATCAAGAGCCTATGGTAGATCTAACTATTCTCAAGCGTTCAATTTAACTAATCAAAAATTATCTTTATATAAAACAAGAGTAGGGTATATAGAAGATAATCAGTATCAGGTTGGAAATGTAGAGATTAATAGAATAAAAAATGAAAATCTAGAGAAATCATATGATTCTACAATAGGAGCACTTGGAGATAATATGCATTCAGCTGGATTAAAGACCGCAGTTTTTGGAAATTCAGATACTGATGAGATAACTTCAAGAATGGGAAGTATTATACCTATGGATAGTAATGGTCTTGTGGACTTTGGAAATGTAGATAGTATTCTTGTTAAAGATGAAAATTATCCTTATGGTGTAAGAACAGACTATGAAAAAATTTTAAAAGAAATCAAAAAGATTAAAGATGAAGTGTCTTTAACAGTAATAGACACAGGTGACTTAGACAGGTTAGCATCTTATAATCAATACTTAAGTGATGAAACATTTAATTACCATAGAGAAAATATAATAAAAAATATTGATAACTTTATAAAAGAACTAACTACTGAAATGGATGACAATTCAACTATAATGATAATAAGTCCAAATGTTGAACAAGAGAGGATTGCTGCAAGTAAATTATCACCAATTGTAATATGGGAAAATAAAAGTGAAAGTAGCATACTTACATCAGGAACTACTAGAAGAGAGGGTATTGTTACTAATCTTGACATAGCTCCAACTATATCTAATATTTTAAAAGCTCCAACTAAGAATTTTGTAGGTCATAATATAAAATCAATAAAAGTAGATAATAATATAGAGTTTATAGAAAATTTAGATAAGAGTACTAATTTAGTATCTAACTTAAGATCACCATTTTTAACAGTATATAATACATTTACCATAGTGACAATTATATTATCACTAATAGTGCTAGTTTTAAATTTAAAAGATAATAAGAAATTAGTTAGAACTATAGAAAGCATGACTTTAACAATAATATTACTACCAATTGTACTGTTAATCTTACCTTTATTTAATATAGTAAATCAGTATATATATATACTAGTAAGTATATCTATGATACTCTTTACACTTCTAATTTTAAATTTTATAAGTAAGAAATATAGAATCTGGGCATTAATATTTTTGAATTTTTTAATAATAACTTTAGATATAGGAACTGGAAGTACACTAGCAAGATCATCTATTATGGGATATGATCCTATAATAGGAGCAAGGTATTTTGGAATTGGAAATGAGTTAGTAGGTGTATTATTAGGTAGTATGGCACTTACTGTATCTTTTCTTTTAGACAAGGTTAATAATAAATTATCTTTGGTATTGTTACCTATATCCATAGTGATAGTTGCACACCCAAGCTTAGGTGCCAATGTTGGAGGAACTATAAGTATACTTTTTGCAGTTATTATATTCATATTTTTACTTAGCAATATAAATATAAACTTTAGGAGATTGATGCTTATAGGAATTGGTGTAGTGGCAATAATATTTGCTATAGGAGTTATAGATATATATATAAGTCCAAATCCAACTCATCTAGGTCAAACTTTTTTAATGATACTACAAAAGGGTCCAATGTTTATAACAGGTATTGTTGTTAGAAAAATGCAGATGAATATTAAATTAATAGGTGTATCTATGTGGGGGAAAGTATTATTTACAAGTTTAATGTTTAGTAGCATAGCACTTACTTTATTTAAAGATAAAGTAAGAAGAATATTCAAGGAGAATAAATATCTTGATATTGGATTAATAAGCTTAATAGCAGGAAGTATAGTTGGACTTTTAGTAAACGATTCAGGATTATTGTTAGCAGCTATATCAAGTATGTTTATCGTATCGACTATTATATATACTATGATAATATCTTTAGAGAAAGATTCATCTGGGAAGTGATAAACTATGGATTATGTAAAACTAGGGAATACAGGAATATTAGTATCTAGGCTATGTTTTGGCTCTCTTACTATGGGGCCTTTACAAGCAAATTTAACAATTAGTGAAGGAGCTAACTTAATAGAATATGCATTTGAACAAGGAGTTAATTTCTTAGATACAGCAGAAATTTATGATAACTATGGATATATAAAAAAAGCTTTTGAAAATATCAAAAGAGATAAATATATAATTTCAACTAAGTCTTATTCATATTCTAAAGAGACTGCAGAAGTAAGTTTAAAAAAAGCATTAGATGGAATAGGGACAGACTATATAGATATATTTCTCCTTCATGAGCAAGAAAGTGAATATACTATAAAGGGTCACTATGAAGCTATAGAATACTTTTTAAAGGCCAAAGAAAAAGGTATAATAAGAGCCTTAGGAATATCTACACATAATGTGGCAGGAGTTAATGCTATATGTAAATATGATGAATTAGACATAATCCATCCGATAATAAACAAAATAGGAATAGGAATACAAGATGGTACAGTAGAGGATATGCTAAAAGCTATCAAAGCAGCTTATGATAAAGGCAAAGGAATATATGCTATGAAACCTTTAGGTGGAGGTCATCTTATAAAAGATGTTGAATCGTCATTTAACTACGTGAGAGATATACCTTTTATACATTCAATAGCAATAGGAATGCAGTCGTTAGAAGAAATAGATGGAAATGTAAGCCTTATAAACAATGGATATATACCGAATGAAATAAAGAAGAAGATAGATAAAAAGCAAAGAAGACTTCAAATTGCAGATTGGTGTATAGGCTGTGGAGCTTGTGTAAGCACATGTAAAAATGATGGAATAGAGATAATTGATGGTAAGGCTCAACCTATAAAAGGAAAATGTATATTCTGCGGATACTGTGCACCTAAATGTCCAGAGTTTTGTATAAAGGTAATATAATTTTGGAGGAAATAATGAAGAGGATAATGGGATTAGATGTGGGAGATAAAACTATAGGAGTTGCTGTTTCAGATCCACTTGGGATAACATCTCAGGGAGTTACTACTATTAGAAGAAAAGGTATAAAGTCAGATATAGAAGAATTAAAGAGTATAGTAGAGGAATACTGTATAGAAAAAGTAGTAATTGGGCTTCCTAAGAATATGAATAATACTATAGGACCTCAAGGTGAAAAAGTTTTAAAGTTTTCAGAAAAGTTTAAAGAAAAGTTTGAATTGGAAATAATATTACAAGATGAAAGATTAACAACTGTATCTGCTGAAAGAGTGCTTATAGATGCAGATGTAAGTAGAAAAAAAAGAAAAGATGTGATAGATAAAGTTGCAGCAACTTATATACTGCAATCTTATTTAGACAGATCTAAATAAAGGAGCGACAAAAAATGTCAGAAGAAGAAAACATAATTAAGTTAATAGACGAAGATGGTAAAGAACAAGACTTTGAGGTTATAGCAACGTTTGATGTTGAAGATGATGAATATGCAGCGTTACTTCCACTAGGTGAAGAAGAGGAAGAAGTGTATTTATTAAAAATAGAATATGATGAAAATGGAGACGCAACTTTAAGAAATATAGAGGATGAAGAAGAATTTAGTGATGTAGCTGCAGCATATGAGGCTATAGTAGATGAAATAATATAGTTTTAAAATTATTGACTTTTACACTTTATAATTATAGACTATAAGTATAGAGCAGGTGGGAAAATGGAGAAAATTTCAGATGATTTAAAAATTAAATTAAAAGAAAAAGGATATAAACTGACTACACAAAGAAAGGCTATAATAGACGTCTTTTTAAAAAATCAAAGTAGTCATCTAAGTCCTGAGGAAATATATGATAATGTTAGGAATAGCTATCCTGAAATAGGGTTAGCTACAGTGTATAGAACATTACAACTATTAGAACAATTAAATATAGTTTACAAAGTTAACTTTGATGATGGATGTAGCAGATATGAACTGAATCTTGATACTGACGATCACCAACATCATCATCTTATATGTATTAAATGTGGTAAGGTAAAAGAAGTTAAGCTAGACTTATTAGAGAATCTAGAGTCAGAAATAGAGAAAGAGGGAGATTTTAAAGTAGTTAATCACAATGTTAAATTTTTCGGATACTGTAAAAATTGTGAAGACGAGTCCTATTAAAAATAAATCCCATTATGGGATTTATTTTTTTATTATATAAATGTTATACAAAATTACTTTCTTGGGTAAATTAAATCTATAAAGTAAAAATATCTAAAGGTTTGAACGTGTTTGGAAAAATTGCAAAAATAAAAACGGTAAAAATACAAAAGGGAGTGTGATAAGATGTCTAAGAAATCACCAAAATTAAGAATAATTCCTCTGGGAGGTCTGTATGAGGTAGGTAAAAATATAACGGTAATAGAATATAATGATGAAATAATAGTTATAGACTGTGGACTGACGTTTCCGGAAGAAGAAATGTTAGGTATAGATGTGGTTATACCAGATATAACATATCTTCTAAAGAATAGGGAAAAAATAAAAGGAATAGTATTAACTCATGGGCATGAAGACCATATAGGCGCGTTACCATATGTTCTTAAAAGAATAAATGTTCCTGTATATGGAACAAAATTAACTCTAGGATTACTAGAGAATAAATTAAAAGAACATAATATTCAGAATGCAAAGCTTCATATTATAAAAGCATCACAATCTATGGAAATAGGACAATTTGGATTAGAATTTATAAGAACTAGTCATAGTATACCAGACACAGTAGCAATAGCAATTCACACACCTGTAGGAACTATAGTTCATACAGGAGACTTCAAAATAGATTTTACTCCAATAAATGGAGAAGTAATGGACTTTTATAAATTTGCTGAACTAGGAAGTAAAGGGGTATTGCTACTTTTAGCAGATAGTACTAATGTAGAAAGAGCAGGATACACTATGTCTGAAAAGACAGTTGGGGATACTTTTAAAGATATATTCATGACAGCTAAGCAAAGAATAATAGTGGCTACTTTTGCATCAAATATACACAGGGTTCAACAAATAATAAATGCAGCAGTAATTTTCGATAGAAAAGTAGCTGTATCAGGTAGAAGTATGGTAAATGTAGTAAATGTAGCTACTGAATTAGGATATTTAAATGTACCAGAGGGAACTCTTATAGAATTAAATGATATAGGAAAATATCCAGATGATAAAGTGGTAGTTATTACTACTGGAAGTCAGGGAGAGCCAATGTCTGCATTAGCTAGGATAGCTTCTTCAGATCATAAAAAGATGGATTTGAGACCGGGAGATTTGGTTATAATATCAGCTAGCCCTATACCTGGAAATGAAAAAACTATATCTAAAGTTATAAATAAGTTATTTAAAAAAGGTGCAAATGTAATATATGAAGCACTAGCAGATGTCCATGTATCTGGTCATGCTTGCCAAGAGGAACTTAAATTAATTCATAGCTTATTAAAACCTAAATACTTTATACCTGTTCATGGAGAGTACAGACACTTAGAGCAACATGCTAAGCTAGCAGAGGATCTTGGTATGCCTAGAGAAAATATTTTCTTGGCTGAAAACGGTTCTGTTTTAGAATTTACAGAAGAGAGTGGAAATATAGTAGGAAGTGTACCATCAGGAAATATTTTAGTAGATGGCTTAGGTGTAGGAGATGTAGGTAATATAGTACTTAGAGATAGAAAACACTTGTCAGAAGATGGTTTAATAGTTATTGTTGTAACGATTAGTAAAGAAGACGGTAGTGTCATTGCAGGTCCAGATATAGTTTCAAGAGGATTCGTATATGTTAGAGAGTCAGAAGATTTAATGGAAGAAGCCAAAAGGGTAGTAAGAAATGTGTTAATGGAATGTGAGAAAAATCATATAACTGATTGGGCTACTTTGAAGTCTAGCATAAGAGATGCATTAAGAAGTTTCCTTTGTGAAAATAAAAGAAATCCTATGATATTACCTATAATCATGGAAATATAAAAAAGTCGTAGTTAAACTACGACTTCTTTATTTGATAAAGAGGATATTAAGTGTTACTTAAGGAGTGTGATCGTATGAATACTAAATACTTAACTAAGGCCAGTATTATAGCCGCTATTTATGTAGTTTTGGTTCTAGTTGAGATTCCACTTGGGCCAATAACATATGGTCCTATACAAATAAGAATATCTGAAGGGCTTGCCTTACTTCCCCTAGTAGAAGCAGCAGCTATACCTGGTGTTTTTATAGGATGTTTAATGGCAAATTTAATATTAGCATTTTTATCAGGATTTGGATTAGTAGATGTACTAGGTGGAAGCTTAGTTACACTCTTAGCTGCCTATATGACTAGTAAAATGCCAAACAAAATATTAGGAGTTTTACCGCCAGTAATATTAAATGGGCTTATAGTTTCTATATGGGTATCAAACTTTATGGGTGTTCCTTATATTGTTACAGTTGGTACTATAGGACTGGGAGAGCTTATAGCTGTATCTGTATTTGGTAATATAACTTTATATATTTACAATAGGATTAGAAAGCACATTTAGCTAAATTTAAATGTTGAAAGTTGTAATTGGTTAAATTAAACCTTGTAAATAAATGATTTAAATTGTATAATTTAAGAAAATGAAGAAACTTAAGAGGAGAAAACTCATATGGAAAAATCTTTTCTTATAGAAGAAAAAAGAAGAAAAAAAAGAAAAACATTTATTAAATTTCTAGTACTAATAGTAGTTTTAGTAGGAGCACTTATATTTATTAAAGGTTATATTGAAAGTGCTAAGGGATCAGTAGCTAAAGGTAGTATAATAGAAAAATCTATAGAAATTCCAAGTGGTAGCTCTACAAATGATATTGCTAGAATTTTAAAGCAAAATAAGCTCATAAAAAATGAAAGTATATTTAAGTTATATTCTAAGTTAGAAAAAAAAGATGGAAAATATAAAGCAGGTATATACACATTAAATAATGGAATGAGTCAAGAACAAATAATGAATAAGCTTATAGAAGGTGGAGCTTTAAGCAATGCTGTCCAATTTACCATACCAGAAGGTTTTGAATTAGAACAAATAGCTGATAGATTAAGTAATGCTGGAATAGTAGATAAAGGCAAATTTATGGATTTGGCATCAAATGCTTCTGGATTCGAGAATGAATATGACTTTTTAAAAGGGTTACCAGAAGGATCTTCTTTAGAAGGGTACCTTTATCCAAATACTTATGAAGTATATAAAGATGCTACTGAGGAAGAAATTATAAAAAAATAGCTAGATAATTTTAATATGATTTATACGAAAGAAATACAAGAAAAAGGCGAAAAACTAGGACTTAATACTAATCAGATTATAACTCTTGCATCTATTATAGAGAGAGAAGCTATGGTTGAAGATGAAAGAGCTATAATGTCAGGAGTATTTCACAATAGATTAAAAATAGACATGCCTTTACAATCTTGTGCAACAGTTCAATATGTATTAGGAGAAAGAAAACCAGTACTCAGTAATGCAGACGTAGAAATAGACTCTAGCTATAACACATATAAGAATAAAGGTCTACCACCAGCACCAATAGCATCACCTGGAATTAAATCTATAGAAGCAGCGGTAAATCCTAAAGATGTTGATTATCTTTTCTTTGTTAGAACTGGTAAAGATGGATCACATACGTTTTCTAAAACTTATGAAGAGCATTTAAAAGCTAGAAGTGAGAATTAGACTCAGATAAGAATAAAGTACCGTCAATAAATAATACGTGGGAAGCTACCACGTATTATTTATTGATTTTTAAAATAAGGAGAGATAGGTTTGGGTAATATAAATAGAAAATATATAGAAGACTATATAAGAAGTTTAATACCTAATAAGAAAGATTTTATATCGGAAATAGGACAATATGCGCTTGAGAACAATGTGCCGATAGTTCATCCAGAAGTTGCTCAACTTCTGAAGGTGTTGGTTAGAATGAATAAACCTAAGAGAATATTAGAAGTAGGGACAGCAATAGGATACTCAGCGTTAGTAATGGCTAAATGCATGAATGATGGAGAAATAGTTACAATAGAGCGTAACGATGATATGATAAAGATTGCAGAAGATAATATACAGAAAAATGGATTTAAAGATAGAATTAAAATTATAAAAGGTGATGCCGAAGATGTTTTAAAGAATATAGATGGTAAGTTTGACTTTATATTTTTAGATGCATCAAAAGGACATTATAAAGATTTCTTTTTTTACTTTATAGATAAATTGACTGAAGGTGGAGTAGTAGTATCAGACAATATATTGTTTAAAGGAATGGTAGCAACAGATGAACTAGTAATTAGAAGAAAAAAAACTATAGTTAAAAGAATGAGAGATTACTTAGAATTCATATCTAATAATGAAAGTCTTGAAACAAGTATAATACCAATAGGAGACGGAGTAGCCATTAGTTATAAGAAGGAGGATGCTTAATGAAAAACCAGAACTTTTAGCACCAGCAGGAGATTTAGAAAAACTAAAATTTGCAATAGCTTATGGAGCAGATGCAGTATATTTAGGTGGTTCAAAATTTGGACTTAGAGCTTCAGCTAAAAACTTTACAATAGAAGAAATGGAGCAGGGTGTTCTATATGCACATGAAAGAGGAAAAAAAGTATATGTTACTTTAAATATGATACCTCACAATGAAGATCTAATAGGAATGTCAGAGTATGTTAAAGAATTAGAAAGAATAGGTGTAGATGCAGTATTAGTGGCAGATCCTGGTGTACTAGAAATAGTGAAAGAGAGTGCACCTAAATTAGAAATACATTTAAGTACTCAAGCTAACACTACAAACTATGTAGCTGCAAACTTTTGGTATAAGCAAGGAATAAAAAGGGTAGTAGTTGCTAGAGAGCAGTCATTAGAAGAAATAAAAGAACTTAGAGATAAAGGAAATAAAGAATTAGAAATAGAAGCTTTTGTTCATGGAGCTATGTGTATATCTTATTCGGGAAGATGTCTGTTAAGTAACTATATGACTCATAGAGATGCAAATAGAGGAGAATGCGCACAGTCATGTAGATGGAGATACTACCTTGTAGAGGAAAAAAGACCTGGCGAATATTTTCCAATAACAGAAGATGAAAAAGGAACATATATATATAATTCTAAGGATCTATGTATGTTAAATCACATACCTGAGCTTATAGAAGCTGGAATAGATAGCCTTAAAATAGAAGGAAGAATGAAGAGTCCATACTATGTAGCTACGGTAATTAGAGCATATAGAATGGTTATAGATGAATATCTTAAGGATCCTCAAAACTATAAGATGGATAATAAGTGGTTAGAAGAAATAAAAAAAGCTAGCTATAGGGACTTTACAACAGGATTTTACTTTGAAAAGCCAGATCAAAATGAGCAGTTATATGATACTAATTCATATATAAGAGGATATGACTTTGTGGGATTGGTATTGAACTACGATGAAAAGAACAAGATAGCTACTGTAGAACAAAGAAATAGGATATTTGTAGGAGATGAAATAGAAATATTTGGACCTAACAAAGAATATTTTACTCAGAAAATAGAAAAAATGTGGAATGATAAAGAGGAAGAAATCGATGTAGCTCCTCGTGCACAACAAAAGATAAAAATAAAAGTAGATCATCCAGTTGAAAAAATGGATATATTAAGAAAAGAATTAAATATATAAATAAGAATACCCCTACTGAAAGTTGGAAATAATTTTAATAAAGACTTTAGTGGGGGTATTCTTATGGGAAAATATGAAAAAGATAATACATATAAAAGAGCTAAAATAATTGCATCGTTTATGGTAAGTATATTTCTATCGTTAATGGTAAGACTTTATTTTATTCAAATGGTAAAAGGCGAAAAATATCAAGAATTAGCAATGAATCAACAAATATTTAATATTGAGAGTTCTCTATCAAGAGGAATAATATTTGATAGGAATGGAAAAAAGTTTACAAATCAAGATGAAGAAAAAGTCTTATATATTTTTAAAAAGAATATAAAAGATAATAAAAAAAATATTGAAGAATTGAAAAAAGCACTAAAATATAGTAATAAAGAAATTGAGAAATTACTAAATAGTTCTGATTCAGTTATAGAAATTTCTCTAGATAATAAGGATGTTAATTTAGATAAATTATCTAACATAAAGGATGTTGTCATAGTTGATAAACAGAAAAGAAATAATGATAAAAACATTTTAGCACATGTTATAGGTTATATTAATGAAAAGGACAATATAGGATTAAGTGGAATTGAAAAAGCATTTGATAAAGAGCCATTGAAGGCTAATATAAACCATGGCAAAACTCCTATATTTGTAGATGCTAAACAAAGAGTAATTCCTGGTGTAAGTGCAGATATAGGTAGAGGAGAGGTAACTGGAATAGCTAATAGTTTAAAATTAACTATAGATTACGATATACAAGAAAAAACAGAAGAGATACTAGATAAAAGTAGAAAAAAAGGGGCTGTAGTTGTATCTGAGGTTGATAGTGGAGATATAATAGCGATGGCAAGTAGACCTAATGTGGACTTAACAAATATAAAAGAAGAGTTAAATAAACATGATCAAAGATTTTTTAATAAATCATTAGAATTGTCATATCCACCAGGATCTATATTTAAAGTACCAGTACTATTAGCAGCACTTGAAAAAGATGAAGTATCATTAGAGGATAAAATTTTTTGCAAAGGCTATGAAGAAGTAGAGAATACAATTATTAATTGCAATAAAAAGGGAGGACATGGAGAGATTACTGTATTTGAAGGACTTTATAATTCATGCAACTCTACATTTATCCAAATAGGCAAAAAGATAGGAGCAGAAGAGATAGTGAAAACTGCTAAGGTTTTAGGATTTGGAGAAAAGATAAATATAGGTTTAGAAGATGAAAGTAAAGGAAATCTTCCAAAAGGGAAGGACTTAGTAGGTCCCGCAATAGGTAACATATCTATAGGTCAGGGTAATATTGAAGTTACGCCATTACAAGTGACTAATATGATGATGATTGTCGCTAATGGTGGAGTAAAGAAAGATATGTCTATAGTAGATAGTTATGTTACGGCACAAGGTGCACATGGGAAAAAAATAAGAAGAGAGAGTGATCAAAGAGTTTTATCAGAGGATTTGGTTAATATGGTAAAAAAGGGATTAGACGAGGTAGTTCAAAGAGGAACAGCTAGTAATATAGAAATGAGAAGTATAGGTGGGGGTGGAGGAAAAACAGGTTCGGCTCAGGCTGTACTAAATGGAAAAGAAACCGTACATGCATGGTTTACTGGGTACTTTCCCAAGGATAAGCCCAAATATGTAATAACTGTATTCATAGAGAGCGGCGACTCAGGTAGTACACAGGCTGCACCTGTTTTTGAAAAGGTTGCAAAAGAAATATATAAGATTGAGAATAAAAAATAGAAAATTGTACTTGCACAAAAGTTAAGTAAGTCTCATATAATCTTATATATAACTTTTTCTCATAATTCTGGAGGTGCAAGACTTAATGATAACTTCATTAATATCAAATTTAACTTTTTTAATAGAACCTATTTTGTTACTAGTAGGATATGTTTCTAATAATAATTCTTTTCCGAAACCTTTATCGCAAGAGGAAGAAAGTCATTATCTTATTCTATATGAGCAAGGTGATGAGAATGCTAAAAATATATTAATAGAGAGAAATCTTAGACTAGTAGCACATATAGTTAAAAAATATAATAATACAGGAAGAGAAACAGACGATCTTATTTCAATAGGAACAATAGGGCTTATTAAAGCTATAAATACATTTGACAGGAATAAAAAAGTAAGATTGGCTACATATGCAGCTAGATGTATTGATAATCCAATCATTACTTTTCGGAACGAATTTGCCATAGCACAAAAATAAGCCCAGCCTTTCCATTACCTTTTTTCATATTTAGCACCAAACATAACTATATCTATATTTTCTCCATCCCATGTAATTCTGTCTACTAAATTTCTAATTAGACTTCTCTTTTCATCATCTTCGGCATCATCAATCGTATTCTTAAAAATATTTATCATACGGTTCATTATTTCAAAATTTTCTTCTAGAGAGTGCTTGTCATCAATGCTTTCCCTTAAATCTAATAACTTTTCTTTAAGATTAGCATTTTCACTTTCGAGTTTATTAATTTGATCTAATATGTGCTTAGCTGCAAGACTTCCTTCTCCTTGTGCTAGAGCATTGATTAAGTTAGCTATAGACTTGTTGTTAGATTCAATGTTTTTTTTAAGTATATCAATTTCAGACTCTATATTACTTTGAGATGTTTCTACAGCTACTTTATCATCTTTAATTTTACTATGAAGTCTTGATTCTTGAGAGGATAATCTTTTAAGTTCTTCTATAACTAATTTATCTAATTTATCACCTCGAATATTCTTGATGTTACAGTTCTGCCCACGACTCTTTTCTTTTAACTCACATAGATAATAGTATGCTATAGATTTATCTTTGTTAACTCTAGTAGCACCTTTTCTCATGAAACTGCCACAGTTTTCACAAATCAGTATTCCACTTAATAAAGCATTTGTATTTATGTATCTCTTTCTTAATCCTTTGTCTCTATTCATTTCCATTATTTCATTAGCTTTAATCCACATATCACTTGAGATAATACCTTCGTGATCCCCAACAGATATTATCCAGTCTGATTGGTCTCTATTTCTATCAGTAGTACCTTTTACTTGTGTAGTCTTATTGTAAGCCATGACTCCATGCTCTCCATCAAAATCAGTTTCATCGGCAAATATTGCATGGCCATTGCCTATAAGATAATTGTAAAGCTTTTTATCTGCTGTAGCATATACTGGATTCTCTAAGATTATTTTTAAAGTATGTACATAGAAGTTAGCACCATTTTTTGATTTTATATTATTTCGTAGACAATAAGTTTCTAATCCAGTAAGAGATTTGATCTCAATATACTTATTATATAACAATTTCACTAACTCAACTTCTTCTTGTACAGTTGATAATTTGTATGCTTTTCTTTGTTTTCCATTTTGATCCAACATTATAATTTCCTTAGAGATAAATCCGGTAGGAGTAATACCTCCTAGCCAGCGCCCAGTCTTAGCTAATTGTTGCAAGTTATCTCTTATTCTTTCCGCTATAGTTTCTCTCTCTAGTTGAGCAAATACACTAGCAATGTACATCATAGCTCTACCCATAGGGGTAGAGGTGTCAAACTGCTCTCTTATAGACACAAAAGAAACATTATAGTTTTGTAGCTCTTCTATAAGTACGGCAAAGTCTGCTATATTTCTGCTTATTCTATCTAACCTATAGCATATAAGTACGTCAAATTTCTTTTGCTTAGCATCCTTTAACATAAGTTGAAATTGAGGTCTATCAGTAGTCCCACCAGAAAAACCTTCATCTTCATATACTGTTATATCGTCATTTGAAATATTAAAATGATTATATGCGTACTCTTTACACATTTGTACCTGATTCTCAATAGATTCACCTTTACCGGTAAATTTTGATTTACGTGAATAGATTACAGCTTTCATTTTAAAACCCCTTTATGTTTATTATGTCAATTATATCAAATTTTGAAATAATAAAAAGCTAATAAGTTAATAATAGATTCAATATTTATTATATTTATTTAAAAACATAATAAGAGGCCGAATATAAAGTAGTCAGCCTCTTATTGTGTAAAACTATAACTATTTTATTGTATCTTGAGATTCACTATAAGCATCTAGTAATTGTTGAGTAGGCGTATTATAAGGTTTTTCCCATCCTTTTTGAACAGATAGTTCTGTTACTGCAGTATGTCCGCCTAATACTTGGTTTAAGCTTGCTAAATACATTGCTCTTAATTCTGGAGTAGTGGCAGCCATACTAGAAGTAAGATATGCTGTTGCACCAGCAGAAGCACTAGAAATCATGCTGTTAGCTATAACTTCATCACTTATATTTGTAGTATCTTTTACTTTATTAGTAAGAAAAGAAGCCATATTATTGTACCTCCCTTGTTGGTGTAACTTGATTTTCATTAATAAACTGTTGAATTCCTTTTATTCTTCCCTCTGTTGCTAGAATACCAGCTTCAGCTTGTCTTTTTAAATCTTCATCTGTAATTAGTGTCTGCATAGCTTTAGAAACTATTAGACCATCTTTCTCCATCTTTAATAAGCCTGTTAGTGATAATAATTCACTTTCCGTAAGTTTTCTCATCTTTTAACCTCCAACTTGAAAATTAATTTTGATAACATCAATAGTATGTCAATTTTAGGACATAACATTCCAGGAACTAAATACCAAAAAAAGAATCAATCAAGCAGGATTTATATAGATATGAAATAATTGAAACAGAAGAATAACTTTTTATATACAGAAGTTTAAAAAGTCTGTAAGTAACTAGTAAGTTGGAAAGTTAGTGAGTTTATAGAGATAAAAAAATTATAACTCCTGAAATATTTGAAGAATTAAAAGGATGGAGGGATTAAAGGGAAGCACAGTTGGTTCCCAAATTGGATAGTATGAACCAACTGCAATTTAGAAATAGCAGATTATCTAACTCATTTTTATACAAGGATAAGAGCCTTTTATATTATCACGATGATACTTACCTTTAGAAGAGGCAGTTAGTAACCCTTCGTATATATGTTGCGGAATTTCACTATAAGCATATGTGCCGCTATGAAATTCAATTAATAAGTTTTTAGATGAAGGATCATAACTAATAGTTTTCAAGTTACTTGAAGATACAGGTATCATTTAAATACATTCACCTCCTATAAGCAAATATTATTATATGAAAAGAAGTGGATAATTAAACAAGAAGATACTGGTTAACATAAAAAGTGAAAATTGACAAGAAGCATTAGAGAGTAATATCAGTAATAATATGGGCTATAATTAGCACTAATAAAATCACTAGATGATAAAACAATTAGATTAATGACAAAGTTAAAGTTAATAGGACAAAACATATAAGGCATATATATAAACACTAGCAATAAGGAGTTGAGTGTTTTGAATATCAGAGTACACTTTCCTACGACGGAGGAAGGAATGGAGGAATTACAAGAGAGGATAGATGAAGCACATGCACATTTAATTATGAATCGTATAAATAACCTTAACTGGAGTTATGAGGACAAAATTGCTTTAGTTAAGCAAATAAGAGGAGAGCTAAAAAGAAGAGGTGAGCAGAAAGTGTCCTTGGAGGCACCTAGTTAGTAAAGAAAAGGAGAGTTCATATATAAATTTAAGAATATCTTGCAAAGCGAGTGAATTATTAACTTCATGAAGTTAATAATAAATGAACTTGGATAGAAATTGATATTAACTATATTTATTAAGAAAGATGGTGAATGAGAATGAATTTAAATTACGTAAACACCACGTGAAATATTAGGTTTAAGTAGAAATGACGTAGTGGGATCACTAGTTGATAGAAAAATAGATATAAATTAAGAGGTCTAACATGCTCTGAAAGAGGAGCAAGGAATCCATCGCCAGATATTATTGTAGAACTTTTTTAAATATAGAAAGAACCATTTTAAACTTAAAGAGATTTCAGATATAAATGAAGAATAGGACAAGCATATAGTTATGAAATACTAGATAACATAGATTGAATAATTTAAGGAACATAGTACTGAAGCTACTACAAGAACATAGAGAATTATATGACGTATTAAGTAAATTACTTACCATAATTACTAATATGAAAGCATTCCTAAACTAGTAATGATTGATAAGAGACTTAGTATAGAAATTAAGGCTATATATGTCTACATGGCAAGCTATGCAGGAGCAGAAGACACAGCTTTTCCTGGAGTTGAATTAATGATAGAGCATTTACGTATAAGCGAAAAAAGATTTTATAAATATAGAAAGGAGTTAGTAGATCAAGACTATGTTTCAATAACTAAAACTAGGAAAGAGAATAACATCTATACACTAAATCAAATAATAAAATCTCAACACAGTCAATTTGAATGCGTTCAAAGTGTTGCTACTAATAATAGTAGTATTAAAAAACAACACAATAAAAAAATAGAAAAAGTCATGTGTGTGTTAGATAAAAAATTGTTTTTGATAAGGCTAGAAAGATACTAAAAGTATCTAATGAAGACATTGACATTGTAAAAGAGAAATATGAAATTACTAAGATATCTGGGTATAAAATCTAATGATATTCAAGATAAAAGCAATATAAGAGAATAGGTAGATGCCTATTTCACAGTTTTAAGCAAAGGATAAGTAAATATAGTCTAGAATAATTGGAAAAGACGATACTTGAAAGAAGACAGGAAAGTAATTTAAAAGACTTAGACTATGTTAGAATAATTCCTTAGTAAAAAAAGTAAGTGGACAAACTCCACTTACCCCAAGTTTAAAAATAAAATAAGGTGCGATTGTTAATATTAGTTTAATTTAATATATCATATAGTCATCATCATTATAGTCATAAGACCTATCATAATCTTTATGGTTATCACTATGCTTACGACGATCACAATCTTCCAAGATTTCAAAAGCTCTAGCTACTTTATTTGCAAAATCTATAGGATCATCTATAGAAAAAAAGTGAATATAAAATAATCTTGGCTTGTCAAATAGCCAGTGATTATGAAGAGCTGTAACTTCAATGCCTTCTCTACGAAGTTCACTAATAAATGGATTAATTTCTTCTTGCAATATAACAGTTTCTCCTAAGTTTAGAGTTTTACCTTTACAATCCATTGATTCAAATGAAAAAAGAGCGTTAAGAACAAGTGGACTTTCAGTTCGTATTCCTTCAATGGTTGCTTTAATATTTCTCATACGCGTTACTGCACATAGACCATCAGTGGATGTTAAAATCTCACTTTCAAGAATACGTGCGAATCTTCTACACAAGTTAGATGAACTATTATTTGAACTCATTATTATTTCTCCCCCTCAATAATATAGTATGTCCAAGGCTTAAAATTGTTACTAAAAATTATAAGGAGGTGAATATTTTAATAGATTATATGAGTTATTAGAGGTGTACTTTAATAGCTAGTGGTGTCTTGTAAAAGCTAAGTATCATAATAAGTGTCCGTGATATAGGATTAGATATTTTATTCTTGGTTCAATCATGGTCTCATAAGAGAAAAATAATGGCAGTGCTAGATCATATACTCTCAGATCAGATTCACTTCAGTCTTATTCATCATTTAGATCACCAGTAGCATGCAATATTTGGACTTTCTAAATATAAACATTTGTATAGTACCTGAGGTAGAATTCTCATAGATATATATTTACTTCTGTCTTTTTTTATATCTTTGTTTTCATAAGCAGCAATAAAATTCCATCCACGATCGTTAACTGCTGTTATACGTACAGTTCCTTGTATCATATAAGCCCACTCTGATTGCTGATGCCAATGAACCTCACGTATGCCACCAGGTGTCAATCGCTTCCATTGTGGTTGCTACTGGAAGTTCCCTAGCAGTAATCTCACGAGACTGTCCACTTCGTCTTAATACCATAGTAGTATCAGAAAAAGAAAATTTCAAGTTGGGAATCACACCAGTATCTGTAGCATGTGAGACAAGCATGTTATGATTTCGAAGATCCCGAAGGATATTACGTGGGTCTGCATCGGTTGCACCATCTCCATTTTTTATAGGATGTGGTATATATCCAGTAAGTTAGTTACTATTACTCTAATATCTTATTAAGTAAGGATAATATGATTAACACAAATAGCTTGGATAGCATGGATCAATATAAACTAATGAGATGCTCACAGTTACTTTACATTTAGAGAGTACTGTGCAGAATAAATTTAAGGCTCATTAACGGACATATTATTTAAGTTGCAATTTAATAAATAGAAATGTTTTTGAAAATTAAATAATACGGTGTTCAAAGGTTGATGAAATTTATGTCGAACCATAAAATATATGTTACATATGGTATAGTATTAGTATACGTTAAGTTGTAGTAATTAGATATTGTGTCATAGTTCATTTACAAAGGAGAAGGACATAATGAAAAAAGATATAAATATAAAAAAATTATATTTATTCACATTTCTATCTTTCATTTTAATCTTATTATTTCTTTATTTATTTTCACAGAAAGCTCCATACTTTTATACGGGATTCGATTACCATACAATACCAAATAGATTAAGCAAACTTGCAAACTTCACATTTATAATTTTAATTCTGATTAACTTTATATGTGTATTATTATCTATTTTTTATTCAATAAAGATAATATTTAATAAAATTAAGTAACAGTCTGACTTAGTTTGTTCTACACTAACTGAGTCACAAAATTATTGTTTTATAACATAACTGTTAAAGAATATGCAATAATACGATAGATAATAAGAGGTGAATTTATGGATAAAAGAGATAAACAAGGTAAACACATGATAGGGAAATGTAAAAAAAATTCTATGATTAATTTGTCAGAGTCAATAAATCGTTCAACAATAGGTGATTTAGGTGAGTTAACAAGATTGGGATGGATCTCCAATATTATCATTATAGTTATTATTATTGGAATATTATTTTTTCTCTCCAAATGCTCTAATTAAGTTAAATCATAATCATATTAGAGTATTATGATGTAAAAACATATCAGTAAACACGCTTGATCTATAATATTTATAACTTGAGGGTTACTTATATTATTCAAAGTTGAATTTTACGGTATTATTATATTTAAATTCAAGTAAAAAGATAAGTTTAAAGTCAGCAAGATTAGAAAGGAGCTTATGAAATAGAGGTGACATATGGAAGATAAGAAAGAAAAACTAAAAGAACAAATGAAGGAATATATAGATAATTTACTTAGATTAGCAGAAGATGAAGGACGCTGGACTATTTTGAAATAGAAGTAAAAAACAATAAAGGTCATTTACATTTAGAAAGTACTATACAGAATAGGTCTAGAGTTTATTAATAGATAAACTGTTTAAATTACAGCTAAACTCATATAAAAGTTCTTCGAAAATCGAATAATGTGGTGTTTAAAAGTTAACGTGCTTTTACCTAGCTATAAGATATGTGGAAAATATGGTATAATTTTGATAGTAATTAATTCATAATCGTTAGATATTATGTACAAGCAGTAAGTAAGTCTATAGGAGGAATTAGTCATTGTATAAGGAAAAAACGAAAATCATCAAACTCATTTTAGAAAAAGATTTAGAGTCTTTATATGTGGGAGTATGATCTCAGCTACCCTTTTAGGGGTATATGGTCAGGATATTGCTTATTATATAAGTGACCATATAGAAAAATTATCTCCTGTGTATTGTAAGCAATAACACTGATAAGTATAGTATTGTTTTTAACTACATCCATATTAATATATATACCCATAAAAAACAAAAACTGAAAAGATTTATTCCATATTTGATTATTAATAGTCTTATAGGTATGTTGATTTCTATGCTTTCATTATTAGTTATGATTATGTGGTGGGGATAATGGTAATTACTTTATAATTTTTAGATATAATAAAAATGGGCAAACATTCATGAAACTGTAAAAGAAGAAATGAATCAAACTATTTTTGTGAAAGATGGCAAGGTAATATGTCATCTACATGGGAATCCTGAAAATACTGGAATAGGGTTCAACTTTGGTACATATCTGCTAAATTCAAAAGAAGGCAGATACATTAGTTTTATGTCAAAATCAAAGTTATCATTTAAAATTACGGTCTCAGAGAATGGTATAAGATATTTTGAATATGTTAAATAAATTAATATTCTTCGCAATATTATTTTACGACACAATAGTTAGATAATGCTATATCTGTAATTATGATAGCAGGATATGAAAAAAGTTATCTTACTTTTTCGTGATTATTTTTTGAATTGGTGTAAAATCACTTGTTATCTTTCTTTTACCAATACCGAATTCAAAAAGAAATGTATTTACAACTGACATAAAGATGGTGATAAATCTACCAGATGAAGCAGATTGTGAAGCGATTGTAAGAACTTATACAGCAAAATAATTTAATAAATTTAATATCCATCAACTCACTAAAATTAAAGATAAAGTAGGAGGAAACATAGAGGGTGATATTCTAGCACTATACTTAAAAGACGGAAAAGGGATTTTGAATTTTTTCTTTAAAAAAATAAAACTAATGTAAGTTTTGATGATGTTTCGGATGTTAAAATAACTGCTTTTTCTACAATGGGATTGGCCACAGTAGATGAACAGGAAAAGAGAGTAATCAACGGACAACTTAAATAAGATGAGAAAGGAATGTATTCTTATGAGATCCAACGTTACTATACTCAGTATGAAAAATGGTTTATGGAGTCCATTCTTATAGAAGTAAAGTATCAAATTGATGGAAATGGATATGTATCAGTATTTGCAGTAACTACAACAAATGCAGAAGATGGTTCCAATTTCTTTGAAAACGAAACATTAAATAATCCTATTGAACCTGAAGAATAAAATCAGTAAAGTTACAGATATTTAATTTTAAAGGTCAGTATCTATGTTGAGACTTTTTCTATTCAAAATAAATAGGAGGTGTAGAGAATTGAGTAAGCATAAGGCAGATTTGGATTTAAGATCAAGTATGATTTTAGCTCTTATACTATTAGCTTTATCACTAATTGTAAGTCAGATTTCTGATGAAAAGATTAAAATGAATATAATAATTATTTTATTTAGCATTATGACTATTGCACTACTATATAGAAGTTATAAAGACTTTAAAGATAAGACTTACTCTACTACTATATTTATAGCATTAACTAACATAGCAATAATCATTTTAGGTATATTATATATGTTTGTATTTTTAAGATACTATCAAGTTACAGACATTAACCTTATAATAAAGATGAGAAAAACTGAACGTATACTTAGTGTATTTATATTTGCTATGATATTTTTAAAAAACTTTTTAAGAAGCGAAAGATTTGTAAATAGAGATAAATAGTATTTAAAACACCGTATTATTCAAAACTGAATTTTACGATGTTCTTATGTTAAAATTCAAATGAAAATTAATGAAAACATAGGTATGAAGTTAAAAAATTGATAAGAAGGATATACAGAATAGATTTAAGGCTCATTAATAAATTAATTAATTTTAAAAATTTTAATAAATAAGAGGCAAATTCCCTTATCTAAATAAGCATAAGGTAATTTGCCGTTATATTACAATATTAAGATATAGGATCCTGAATTAGTGTTGCAAATACAATTTGATGGAAGTGTCCATCATCAAAAGTTGTTCTAGCCTTAACAAAATGAATGTGTTTTCCGTTACCTACATCAATAGCTGGACCAGTTTCAGTACCAAGTTCATGATGGTGGTTTACGAAGAAATCAGTATTAGTTAGTAGAGCATGTTTATGGCCACCACCAGGTAGAGGAATTGCCTCACTAGTAACTCCTGCAACACGGTGATTATGACGATCGTCACACTCTTCCGCTAATTTAGTGCTACCTAAGAATTCATGCACGTGAGATTGAGTTCCTTCTTCATTTTCATCACAATGGTCATGACGCTTACGTCCATAATACTCATTTTCTCTATAGTCATCATATTCATTATAATAACGATCTTTATCACAATCGTGTTTATGTTTCTTTTTATCATCTTTATTACAATCATGTTCATGCTTCTTTCTATTATCCTTATCACAGTGGTTATGACAAGGGGGATTTATTCTCTTTATGCTTTGAATAATATGACAAAATAGACACATCCTTATTATTAATTTATTGGCGAGTATACAATTTTTGTTATATACAAGCTATATTACATTATATGCACCTATCCTTAATGAGTGACTTGAAAAAAGTGTTTTACTTAAACATTTAGGAAGTTAAAATTAAAAGAAAAGTTAATTCAAACTTAGAAGAAATGATGTGAAAAAAGTATATAATTAAATAAGTCCTACCGAATATACCGACAGACACTTTAGACAAAACTACTAAGATTAAAGTGTATTTTTTTATTGTGGGTAGGTTCAACATGAATTACCTTTTGAGGATTAAAATAGTTATAGGTTAGGCTATAGAGCTAATTTATAGTTTTTACCTAAATATTATACTATAATCTTCAAATATAGTACTTTGTAAAGTGTTCCTAGAGTCTGGTAAATATATGATAAAATAAGTGTAATTAATTATATTTACACAAACACAATATCATATGTGTTAAGGATGTGAAGAGAATAGAATTAAGAAAAATAATCTCAAAAAGTCTACAGGGAGTACTAGGTGTAATAAGTTCAATTCTATTTACAATAAGTTTTCCTTATTTCGGATGGAACTTTGTAATAAATGTTACAAAAGCATTTGAAAATATAGGTTTTAGTATTGATCTAGTTGGACGTCCAGGAACTTATGATCCTGGAGCAGTTATTGTATCAGGATTATATTTATTGACAATATTGTTAGCTTCTTATCTTACTATTAAAAAGACAAAGTATAAACTCTATGGTAAAATAATTTTGTTCAGTGGAATACTCATGACTATCATGGTTTTTGTATTAGTTAGTTCTATGATATGGTTCTGATTATACATAATGATAAACTACAGTATGAGTTTTGAATGTTTAACATTAGAGTAAATGAAGATAGTTAATTTAGTGAACTAAAGGCTGGATCATATCAAGCTATAGAGGTATATTTTTCATGCCTAATATTTACTTAAGCTATATCATATATTTAACCATGTGAAACTTAATTAGAATAGAAGATGACTATATAATTGAGTTTTAATTATACTTTCTGTTTCAGTGATTTTTATTATTTTTTGACTGTTATTTTGGAAAAAAGTAAGAGTAGATCTTATACACAATTATCATTAAAATAACAAAAGATTACGAGATATATGGAAATGCTATGGGAAAGGCGACTTTATCTATAAGAATATTAATTCTGGTTATGGTAATGATTTTTCTACTTGATAATTCTGAATTAATTTCAGTAAGGTTTTTATATGTATTCTATTTATTAATATGATATAGAAAAAATATAACGGTAGCATGATCTAGTTTAATCACAAAAATTATTAAATTGATAAGTAACAATACAAACTGTATTAATAGACTAGACTATTGAATGACTCTATATCTAGTCTATTTTTTATATAGAAAACAACAAAATATGTACAATTAAAAGAATTAATATAAAAATCACCTTTTAACTTTAATTTTAAGACTACTAAAAACAACTATAATATTATAAAAAATTAAGGAGCCTAATTGAAATGCATCTCAATTAATTTACTAAAATCTTCTTTAGTTAGATTTAATGATCTTCTCGTGCTTTTTATTATTCTTCCACCTACAGTACTAAGGTTATATAAAGACTTTAAGTTATCAACAGTCTTGCTGAAATAAAACGTTCCAGATCACAAGTATTGATAATGAAATACTTATGACGATACGATCGTGTAAAAAAACACAATCAGAGGTTTCACTACAAGACCCTATAGGAGTAGACCGTGAGGGTAATGAATTATCACTTATGGATGTACTGGGAACAGACCCAGATGAAATAACAGATAAGGTTCATCTCAAAATCGAAATAAAAAAGCTTTATGATAAGATAAGCAAGGTTTTAAAAGCGAGAGAAAAAACCATAATACAACTTAGATATGGTCTTTTAAATGGTGAACGTAAGACTCAGAGAGAAATAGCTGATATGCTTGGAATTTCAAGGTCATATGTATCCAGAATTGAAAAAAGAGCTGTACAAAAATTATCAAAAGAATTTAATTATGAAATTAAAGGAAGGTAAGACATTTGTATCTTTTTTACATTTAACTCAAATAAGATAACATGTTAAATAAAATCTATAATTAATATTATAAAAATATTAAAATATCAAACAAAGATTTATTAGGCATATTTATCAATATACTAATTTTGAATAATAAACTCGCAAAAGTAGCTATAATTTTCTATATAGCTACTTTTAATGTTTTATATTACAATGAACTTATAACATGAATAGTATGACAAGACATTATTACATGTTAGGAGTTATTCTTCTGATGATTTCTTCTACTTCATTTCCTAATCCAGATATCGGTTTACCATTTCTTACATCTGTACCTAAATTTTCTACTCTTTTGATTAAATCTGGGTCAGCTGTTACAGCTACATTATTTATATTACTATCTTCTTCTTTTACTTTAGCCTCAACCCTATTCTTTAAGTCAGTAGTAACTTTTCCTTCGGTATTGTCATTCGTATTAATACCAACAAGACAAGTATTACCAGTTAATATAACTGATGCATTTTTAACTTCAGGCAATTCTGTTAACTTGTTAGCTATTCTATCAGATTTCTCTACCATAGAATTATTATCCGTATTAGTGTTTAAGTTATCATTCGGATATCCATCATTTGGATTATTATACAGATGTCTATCTGTACTTTGATTATTACTATCTCTAGGCTCTATTCCATTCGTGCTACGAGGAACAGGTTCGTTAGGAGCTATCTTCTTAGGTGTAGTTCTACAACCTATAGATCCTACAGCTACAGATAGCGTTAAAATAGATAATAAAGAAAATTTCTTTAAACTTTTATTCAATATTAACACCTCCAGTATCTATTATGTCTATATATAAAAAAAATATTTATATTATATTAACATTAGATACTGGAATTTTTTTGAAATATTTAATGGGAGTAAAAAGTTAAACCTAAAAGTTCTTTAAAACTATAAAAGCTATCTATAATCATAATAATACATATAAGGGTCGTAATTATAGTTACAGTAATAATTACTCATATTGTGATTATTATTACTGTGTTTAAGCATAAACATTTCAAGTCTTTGATTAACAATGTTCCAATCTATATTCTCCATAAAAATATCTATATATTTCTTTCTATCTATCCCGAAGTCGATCATATAAGCATGCTCATATACATCTAAAACCAATAAAGGATGTGCCATCCAAATAGAGCCTTTATCATGTTCATCCTGACCGTATATGTGAAGTCTTTTATCAATATGATCTATGGCTAATACTACCCATCCTCTCATAGCCAAACCAGTTTGCTTAAACAAATTTTCCCATCGTTCAAAACTATAGAAATCTCTTATTATAAGATCAACTATAGGTCCGAATGGACGATTATAATTACTATTTAGGTTTTCAAAATATAACTCATGTAATTTAACTCCATCTAGAGCATAAGTTTCTCCTAGTCTTAGACAACGAAGAGGACTATAAGTAGGATTTGAGTCATTAAATTCAGGAGTTTGATCAAGTATATCCCAAATTTTATTGATATTTCTGACATATCCTTTATAAAGCTCATAATGTTGATCTAATTGATTTCTGGAGATTCCTTTTACATTATTAAAATTAAATTGCTTAATATTGATTGTATTTTTTGAACTATTTTTCATAAACTCACCTCATTATATTAACTTAGTTTCAGTCATTCTATGCAAGTACATACACATAAGTGAATAAAGTTGTTTACAATCTTTAAAGTTTGGAGAATATATGTTATTATAAATTCAAATAATATATATTCTTTGGATTACTTAGAAAGAGGTGAAAAAATGATCATAGATGCAAATACAAACTTATATTGCTTAATAGGACATCCTATATCTAAAAGCTTATCACCAGAAATACATAACTATAGCTTTAAAAAAAACGGTATAAATGCTAAATATATTGCATTAGATGTATCTACAGAAGATCTAGAAGATGCTGTCAAGGGCATAAAAGCTTTAGGTATAAGAGGATGTAACGTTACTATACCTCATAAAATAGACATAATTAAGTATTTGGATGAAATAGACGAAGAAGCTGAGCTGTTAGGTGCAGTAAATACTGTGAAAAATGAAAATGGAAAACTTATAGGATACAATACAGATGGAAGAGGATTTGTACAAGTATTAAAAGATAAAAATATAGAGATAAAAAATAAAAATATAGCTGTTCTAGGAGCTGGAGGAGCCGCAAGAGCCATATCTATAATACTTGCAAAAGAAGGAATCAATCAAATAACAATATTTAATAGAACTATTGAAAAAGCTAAAATAATAATAGATGAGATAAAAGAAAAGTTTCCAGATGTCACAGGAATGTATTCAAGTTTAGAAAGTAACAAATATGACTTAAGTTCGGTTGATATTTTAATAAACTGTACTTCTATAGGAATGTATCCAAATATAGATGAAATGCCAGTAGATCCTAGCATTTTTCCTAGACAAACTGTAATTTGTGACATAGTATATAAGCCTTTAAAGACTAAACTATTAGAAATGTCAGAGAAAAATGGAAATATAGCTATCGGTGGATTAGATATGTTAATATATCAGGGAATTTTAAGTGAAGAAATTTGGCTACAAAAAAACATAGATAAAGATTTAGTGATAGAATGGATTAAAGAAAAGATATGATAAAC
Organism: Gottschalkia acidurici 9a; assembly: GCF_000299355.1. NCBI lineage: Bacteria > Bacillati > Bacillota > Tissierellia > Tissierellales > Gottschalkiaceae > Gottschalkia > Gottschalkia acidurici. Next base: position 1,464,571 of record NC_018664.1, read on the forward strand.
TTGTATGTTGTACTAGTTTGAATAATTAGGACAACATACAATCAAACATATACTAAAAAACAATATATAATTCTTATAAAAGATAAACTCACTTCAAAATAATAATTCCATAAATAAAGTCCAAAAATTTCATAAAAGAGTCAAAAAATATTAAATGTGTGTGATAAATATGTTTAAGAAGTGTTCAAATAATAAAGGACTTACCCTAGTAGAGGTAATAGTATCTATATTTCTGTTAGGTATAGTAATGATATCTATAGGTACTTTAGTGAATTACAATATAAAAATGAATTCTAAGGCTAAAAATCAGATAATAGCAACTACCGTTGCTGAAGATATTATAGAGGAAGTTAAATTCTCTAATAAAATCAGTGTAGGAGAAAAGACAATTTTATATCATAATTTTGTTATAGATTTAAAAGTAGAAATATTAAATATAGAAAAAGATAAAAATCAAGGTAATAAATATGTAAGAAATTATGATTTATATAGGATAGAAGTAGAAGTTAAACTAAATGATGAAGTCATTGAAAAATTGATTACTTATAAAACTTCACAGTCAGGAAGTGGTGTTAGTGAAATGTCAAGATAGCAAAGGCTTTACTTTGATATTAGTAATAATAATGACATCAATAATACTTTTCATAGGAACATATATGATTAAGCTAACATCTACAAACTATAAGATGAAAAAACTAAATAGTATAAGTAAAAAAATTTTTACATAGCAGAAGCAGGAATAGAAGAGGCATATATGATTCTGGATAAGCATGTTCAAGAATCAATAAATTATTCATATGAAAAACTAAATGAATATCAGAATATAGCAAATTTAGAAGACACAGAAATAGTTAAAGTATACTCATCAGAGAATGAAAAGTATGAGCTTTTTAAGCGAATCTACAAGGAACACATGAAAACAGTAGCCAACAAGTTAAAGAATATCAGTCAATATAACTTAAATAAAATAGATGGATATACTTTCCTAGTAAATACATCAATATTACAATCAAGCAAAGATGATGAACTTATATTGAACATAACCATATCATATGACAATAAGAAAGTACTAGAAAATATTAGAGTTAAGTACGCCATTAAAACTCCTGAGTATGGAGTAACTAACAGTAGTGATGATCTTATAAATAAGATAGATTGGCTAAATACAAAGTGGTGAAATCTATGAAAAAAGTCAAAGATAATAGAGGAATGACTCTTATAGAATTGATATTAAGTGTATTTATATCATCAATTATAGTTATTGTTCTGAGTACTATGTCAATTACAAGTATAAAAATATTTGAGCGTATTTACAATAGCATAGAAATACAGCAGCAAGGTCATTTTATAATGGATTTTATGACTAATAAAATTATACATTCTAATAAAATAGATTCTGTATTAAATTATAATAATATTTCTGTATATAACACTAATAAAGAAGTAAGTCTAGGAGAAATTAAATTTAAAGATGCTTCACTAGAAAGTGGAAAATGGCATGTTTTTTCTATCCAAAAAGACTATAAAGTTGAAGGTAGATCCATCAGATATGGAAATCGCTCACCTGCTACTATAGAAGCAGGTAACTATATAGATTCAATTCATATAAAGCCGCTACCAGAGAAAAGTGCTTACAGTGAAGCTAAAGGTATAAATATTTCTATAACTATGAAAAAAGGTGAAAACAAAATAAAATTATCTAAAAATATATATTTCAGAAAATTTGATATAGAAGATATATTAACAGGGGGATAAAATGGGATTAAAAAATAGGGGGATGACCTTAATAGAGGTAATAGTAGTTATATCAATATTAGCAATAATAACTTCTATAGTTACTCCTAAAAATAATATAAGAACTTATAGACTAAAGTCCTATGCTAGAACAATGACTAATGATATAAGAATGGTAAGGTATTTAAGAATGACAGAAGGGGAATACTATAGCATCTTATTGCAAGAACACTATTATGTAATTTTAAATGGCACTAAATATATAAAAAAAGTTGAATTTGGGAAAGATATAAGAATAAGTGATAACCTAGGCAGGGTTATAAGATTTACTTATGCAGGAGTACCTATGGGGGCTGGAAGTATTTTTATACAAGATTTAAAAACTAAAGAATACTATGATATAACTATAGTCCCAGCTACAGGCAGAGTATTGCTTAGATGATAATGTGAATATTTAAGTAGAATATTATTATTCTATTCAAATAAATAAAATTATGATATTATATTATGGTGTATTTGGCTATTTGAAATACTTAAACAAATAAAACATTAAGAAAATATAATCAATGTAGGAGGTTCAAATATGATTTCAGCAGGCGATTTTAGAAAAGGTCAAACATTTGAAATGGATGGAGATGTTTATCAAGTTATAGATTTTCAACATGTTAAACCTGGTAAAGGAGCAGCTTTTGTAAGAACTAAAATAAGAGATATAATGCACGGTGGGACAAAAGAAGTTTCTTTTAACCCGAGTGATAGATATCCAAAAGCTCACATAGAGACTAAAGAAATGCAGTACTTATATACTGACGGAGAATTATATCACTTTATGGATACAGAGACTTATGAACAAATGCCACTTGAGCATCAGCAAGTAGAAGATGCTATTAGATATATTAGAGAAAATGACAATGTTGTAATTAGATTCTATAAAGGCAAAGCTTTTGATGTTCAAGCTCCAAACTTTGTAGAGTTAGAAGTAACTCATACAGAACCAGGAATAAAGGGAGATACAGCTACAGGAGCTACAAAGCCAGCTACAGTTGAAACTGGTGCTATCATACAAGTACCATTATTTGTAAACATAGGAGATGTAATAAAAATAGATACAAGAACTGATGATTATTTATCTAGAGTTTAGTTAATACTACAAATTGTATAAACTAAACTCTGGAGGTGAATCAAAATGGAATATTTATATGAAAAAGTATCTTATCTTAGGGGATTAGCTGAGGGTCTTGATATAGAAGAAGATAGCAATGAGGGTAAACTACTATTACATATAATAGATACTCTTGAAGACTTTGCAGATGCCATAGTAGACTTAGGTGTTGCTCAAGAGGAAATAAGTGAATATGTAGAAGCTATAGATGAAGATCTATCAGATGTAGAAGATGAGATATATTTTGATTACGATGATGAGTGTCAAAATTGTGAGGAAGAATTTGTATTTGAAGAAGATTAATTTAGGAAAAAGAGACTAGTATATACTAGTCTCTTTTTTATTTTTATAAAATTTTAAAATATAGTCATATTTAAATGAGCTTGTCATATCTATATATAAAGACAAGTTTAAAGTAAAAATAAAACTTTAGGACAAGAAGGAGGGAAGTTGAATGAAGCAATCAATAGAATTTCACAATATACTACAATACATTGATCAAAATTTAAAAGAAATATTAATAAATATAGATAAAAATATAGCTAAAAATATAGAAGAAATTAGACTAAGAATGGGAAAGCCATTAATGATATATTCAAATGGAGTAAATTATTACATAGATAAAAAAGGAACTTTATATTCTACACCAATAAACTTACAAAAAAGTTACTTAGTAACTCCTGAAAATATATATAAAACCTTTCAAATAGTAAGTAATTATTCAGTTTATTCTATACAAGAAGAATTGAAGCAAGGATTTATAACTATAAAGGGTGGACATAGGATAGGGTTAGTAGGTAGAGGAGTCTACAATAGAGATAAGCTAGAAAATATAAAAGATATATCATCAATAAATATTCGTATAGCAAGAGAAGTAATGGGAGCATCTAATCACATTATAAAATATGTGATAAAAAATTCTCATAGTATATATAACACACTAATAATATCTCCACCTAAGTGTGGGAAAACAACTATATTAAGAGATTTAATTAGAAATATAAGTAATGGTATAAATAGTTACAACTTTGAAGGGCTAAAAGTAGGAGTAGTAGATGAACGTTCAGAATTAGCAGGAACATATAATGGACAACCACAAAATGACTTAGGATACAGGACAGATATATTAGACGGATGCTATAAGCATGATGGAATAATGATATTATTGAGAGCAATGTCTCCAGACGTAATAGCTACAGATGAATTAGGTCATCCAAATGACATTAAAGCAATATATGAGGCTATGAAAGGTGGAGTACAGATAATTTCAACAGTTCATGGAGCGAACTTAGATGATGTAAAAAATAAACCTAATATAAAAGATATAGTAGAAGAAAAAGTATTTAAGCGAATAGTAGTATTAGACAATTCAAAAGGTGTAGGAACTATAAGTGACATAATAGATGGAGAAACTTTTAAATCTATAACTCATTAACATTAAGATTAAAGAGAGGTGGAAACTTATATGTTTACGGTAAAAATATTAGGGTGCTTATTTGTAATTATATCTTCGACTATGATAGGTATGGAATATAGTAAAAAATATACTGAAAGATTAAACAACTTAGTGTATGTTCAAAATTGCATACAATTATTAGAAACAGAAATAGTTTATTCTTGCAATCCGTTGCCAAATGCACTGGAAAATGTATATAACAAAGGGAACAAGAAAGTATCATTTTTATTTGAAGAAATAAGAAAATATCTTTTAGAAAACAAAGATAAAACTTTATTTGAAAGTTTTGAATATAGTTTATCTAAGTTTAAAGATAAACTATATTTAGAGGATGAGGATACTGAAATAATATTATCTTTGGGAAGAGTACTTGGAGTATCAGATAGATTAGATCAAGAGAAGCATTTTAAAACAATATTAGTAAATCTAGAGATGAATCATAAAGATGCCAATGAGAAGAAAAGCAAGAATGCAAAAATGTATAAGAGCCTAGGTGTACTTTTTGGATTTGCTCTAGTACTTATCTTATATTAGGAGGAGATCTATTATGAATGTAGATTTAATTTTTAAAATAGCAGGAATAGGTATAATAGTTGGAATACTTCATACAGTTTTAGATAAAATGGGTAAACAAGAGTATGCCTATATAGCTACACTAGCTGGAGTGGTTATAGTACTTACTATGGTTATAGATTTAATAGGAAAACTTTTTGACGATGTAAAAGTAATCTTTGGACTCTGAGAGGGAGGAAGATTATGGATATAGTCAAAATAGTAGGCATTGGAATAATAGCTACTACATTGTCAGTAATACTAAAACAACAAAAATCAGAGTTTGCAGTACAAATTAGTATAGTTACAGGATTAATTATATTCTCATTTATATTAAGTCAACTAGAATATGTTATTGATACTTTAGATAGTTTAGCAAAAAGAGTAGAACTAGATTCTCTATACTTTTCTACTGTTTTAAAAGTAGTTGGCATATCGTATATAGGAGAGTTTGGAGCACAAATATCTAGAGATGCTGGAGAGGGTGCTATAGCATCAAAAATAGAATTAGGTGCTAAAGTTATAATAATGACTATGTCAGTTCCTATATTAATGTCACTATTAGATTTAATAATTAAAATTATACCTTAAGGTTAGGTGTTTAATATGCTAAAGAAAATGACCATGATAACAGTTATTACATTATCAATATTATTAAGTTTAACAGGTATAGTACACTCGGAAGATGAGGATGGAATATTAGATAGTTTAGTAAAGAATCAAATAGAAAATTTAAATATAGATGAACTTGAAAAAGTGATAGAAGAAATAAATAAAAATACTAGCGAATTTTTACCCAAAATGAATTTAAAAGAGGACATACTATCAATGGTTAAAGGCGAAGACAGTATGGATATTAAATTATTAACGAAAGGTCTTCTGAAATATTTATTTAAAGAAATTGTCTTGAACTGGGGCATTTTAACCAAAGTGTTATTTTTAAGCATAATATGTTCTATATTAACCAATATGCAGGGAGCATTTGAAGGCAAAACTATAGGAGAGTTATCGTTTTATGTATGCTACTTAATACTGGTAGCAATGTCTATAAATAGTCTTATGGTAATAATAAAAGTGGCTAATGAAGCAATAGGAAGTATGGTTTTTCTGATGCAAGCTTTATTGCCAATACTTATAACATTGTTGTTAGCTATAGGAGGTATTACATCATCATCATTATTTCAACCAATAATATTAGGATCTATAAGTGTAGTAAGTACACTAATGAAAGATGTTATATTACCTCTAATAATATTAAGTACAATAATAGGTGTAATCAGCAATATATCAAGTAAAGTTCAAATAACAAAATTATCAGGATTCTTAAGACGGTCAATATTATACGTTATAGGAATAAGTATAACTTTATTTATGGGTGTTATGTCTATAAGAGGAGCAGTAGGATCTAAGCTAGATGGACTAACTATAAGGACGGCAAAATTTGCAGTAGACAAATTTGTACCAGTAGTCGGAAGATTTCTATCCGATACTATGGAAACCGTAGTAGGATGTTCTATGCTTATAAAAAATGCAGTAGGTATATTTGGATTAATAGCTCTATTTATAATAACTATAGTACCAATAATTAAAATAATATCACTAATCTTAATATACAAATTTACTATAGTAATTATAGAGCCAATAGCTAACGAAAGGATAGTAAATTGTTTGACAGATATAAGTAAATCTTTAACTTTGGTATTAGCAACAGTGGCTATAGTAGGTGTACTATTTTTTATGGCTGTAACTATAGTCATAGGAGCGGGTAATGCCACAGTGATGCTTAGGTAGGTGAAAAAATATGGTCGAATTTCTAAAAGGATGGATGACTAACTTAGTTACATTTATAGTAATAATAACTTTTTTAGAAATGATACTTCCGAATGGCAATATGAGACGATTTGTAAATATGATAATAGGAATACTTTTAATATTAGTTATAATAAATCCATTCATAAGTTTACTTAAAAGCAACATAGATATAGAGAAAGAAGTATTCATGAACATATCTGAGCAAAACACATATAAACCAAAGGAAGATAAAGAATTTAAAAATATACAAGATAAACAAATTGTCGACATGTATAAAAATCAGATAGAAAAAGAAGTAAGAAATAGCTTAATAAACAAAACACAATATGTTTTAGAAAAAATTCATATTGAAATTGAGGAAAACAATGATAGCAAAGAGTATGGAAGCATAAAAAAGATAGAGTTAATAATTAATGAAAACAAAGAAATTAAAGAAAAAGAAAATAGTAAAAATATACAGATTAAAGATATTGAAATAGATGTTAAAACAAAAGATATAGTGAAAGATAACGAAAGATTAAATAATGAAGAATTAAATAATAAACATACACAGGATATAGATAAGATAACTATACATATATCCGAGCAATTACAACTAGACAAAGATAAAATATTTATTATCTTAAAAAACAAAGGAGTAGGAGGGGAAGAAAGTGTTAGAGAAGATTAAAGACAAAATAAAAGAGTTCATGAATAAAGATAACTCTAAAAAATTTATAACTAACTTAACTATAGCTATATGCATAGGTATAGGCTTAATAATATTAAGTGATACTCTTTTACCCAATAAAGAAACAGTATCTAAAAGCACACATGATTTAGACTATGTAGAAGAAGATCAAGAAAATAAAATAAAAAAAAATTTAATAGAAGACTACTCAGATAATATGGAGTTTAAGCTTAAAGAGATATTAAGTGAAATAAAAGGTGTTGGAGAAGTTAAAATTATGATAAATCTGGAAGATACAGCAGAAATAGTACCAGCATTTAATACTACTACAGTAAATGAACAAACAAATGAGAATGATGCACAAGGAGGTGTGAGAACTGTTTCGAGAGACGATTCAAAGCAAGAAGTTGTAACATCTAAAGGGGATTCACTTATGGTAATAAAAGAAGTAAAGCCTAATGTTAAAGGGGTAATTGTTGTTGCTGAAGGAGCTGAAAATATAGAAGTGAAGGAAAAATTATATTCAGCGGTAAAAACAGTACTGGGTATATCGGGAAATAAAGTAGAGGTGTATTCAAGTAAATAATTAATCAGAGGGGGAAATAATATGTTTATGAAAAAGTTTTTAAAGAAAAGAAGCGTTTTAGTATCTTCACTAGTATTTTTATTAGGGGTTGTGGGGTATTTCAATCATCAATTAACTCAAAAATCATTATTACAATCATCTAATGAATATGCAAAACATGAAGAAATGGAATTAAGTAGTTTAGGAAATTCAAAAGATGGTAATACTCAAGAAACATCTACAAAAAACGTAGAGGTAATAGATAGCAAAGGAAGTAAGGATGCAAAGCTTGCTAACTATTTTGTTGAACATAGATTATCTAGAGATAAGTTAAGGGGTGAATCAGTAGAAAGATTAAATAAAATGATAGAAGATGAAAAAACTGTAGCAGAAGTAAGAACAAATGCTCAAAAAGAATTAATAAGTATAGGTGAAAATTCAGAAATGGAACTGTATATAGAAGGTCTTATAAAAGGAAAAGGATTCGCAGATGCGTTAGTATTTTTAAATAAAGACAGTGCTAGAATAGTTGTAGATAAAGAAGAGCTAGAAGAAACTGATGTAATGAAAATATTAGAAATAGTGACTACAGAAACAGAATTAGATTCTTCAAATATAAAAATTATGAAAAAGCAATAGGAATGTTTGTAAAAAGACATACAGTTTGATATAATACACTCATAGGATTAAGGATACTTGGAGGTGGAGATGTTGTCTAATGGAGATATCAATAGTGAAATAATGGATTATGGTCAAATTAAGATAGCAGACGAAGTGGTTGGAATTATTGCGGGACTGGCAGCTACAGAAGTTAAAGGAGTAGCAGGTATGAGCGGAGGTCTTGCAGGTGGTATAGCTGAGATGCTGGGGAGAAAAAATTTATCTAAAGGAGTAAAAGTAGAAGTTGGAGAAAGAGAAACTGCTATAGACCTATACATAATAGTAGAATATGGTATAAAGATACCAGAAGTAGCATGGGAAATCCAAGAGGGTGTTAAGAATGCAGTTGAAACTATGACAGGACTTAATGTTGTAGAAGTAAACATAAATATACAAGGTGTAAATATAGAAAAAGAAAGTAAAGAAGAAGATTTACAGTTACAGCAAAGTAGTAGTAGGCTAAAATAACTTAACCCTCTGATTTTTCAGAGGGTTATTTAAAATTGTTCAAAAATAAGGGGGTTAATATGAGTATATTCAATAAAATTTTTTCGAAAGTTGCTGTACTATTCCTAGGAGTAGTATCAGTTATATTTATATTTTTACCATTTAACACTATGAGTACTTTATCTTTTAAAAGTATAAGTGAATATGTTAATATAATAAATGGAAATTATTTATACTCGATATTAGGTGTTATTTTGTTTATGCTAAGTATGATATCACTATTTTCAGGGGTAAAAACAAATTCAAACAGATCTAGTCATATTGTAACTTATATGAACTTTGGGGACTTAAGAATCTCAGATGAAGCTATAAAAGGACTAACTCACAATATAATTTCAAAAATTATAGGAATAAGAGATTCTAAAATAATAGTTAATTTTATAGAAGGATATGTAATAATTCTTATAAAAGGACAAGTTAGTCCGGATATTAATATTCCTGAAGTTGCTAAAGAAATACAAGATAAAGTAAAAGAAACTATAGAAAACAATACTGGAATAGAAGTAAAAGAAGTAAATGTAGAAGTTGTAGCCATATCATCACCTATGAAAGCATTAAAATAGTGTAGAGGTGTTAAAATGTTAAATGAAAAATTAATAGAATTTTTTAAAAATAATACTGGAAAGATAATCGGAAGTTTGATAGGATTAGTTCTGGCAATTTTTATCTTAATAGTGGGATTATTTAAAACTTTGTTTATTTTAATGTTTATATTGATGGGTTACTTTATTGGAAGCAAAATAGATAACAAAGAAGACTTAAGAGAAGTATTACGTCGTATACTTCCTCCTGATAAAATATAATAGCACACATATAACTCGCATTTAATGCTAAAAATAGTCCTAAGAAAAAAATAATGGAGGATTAATATGGGAAGAAAAATAGCTAGAGAATCAGCAATGAAACTTTTATATCAAATGGAGGTTAATGATGACTTTTCACAAGATGCAATGAACATATTTTATGAAAATAATAAGCTTAGATCAGATGAAAGACTATATGTAGATGAAGTTGTGAAAGGTGTTATAAGTAACATTGAAAAAATTGATGAAGTCATAGAACAGAACTCACAAGGGTGGAAAATAAAAAGAATAGCTAAGGTTGACCTATCAATACTTAGAATATCTATATTTGAAATAATGTTTAAAAGTGAAATACCTTATCAAGTTTCAATAAATGAAGCTATAAACATATCTAAAGAATATAGCACAAATGATTCTAGTAAATTTATTAATGGGTTACTAGGAGCGTTTTCAAATAACTGGATTAGGGATAACAAGTAAATTAAGTTTATCCCTTTATTTTAGTTGAAATTTAATTTGTAATGTTTGTAAATTAGGCCTGTTTCAACATAGTATAAGGACAGGCTTTTATTCTAGAAAAAACTCTAGATCATATAGATATGGAGGACTATTAATAATGGAATTAAAACCATTGAAAGTTAGCGAGCTGAATCAATATATTAAAAGAATAATAATAAGTGATCCTATCCTTTACAATATAAGTGTTGAGGGTGAAATTTCTAATTTCAAGCATCATCATAATGGACATATGTACTTTACTATAAAAGACGAAAAAAGTAAGGTAAAATGTATAATGTTTAGTGAAGATAACAATATCTTAGATTTCATTCCTGAAGATGGAATGAATGTATATATAACTGGATATGTATCTGTTTATGATAGAGAAGGTAGTTATCAACTATATATAAAAAAGATGAGAAAAAAAGGATTAGGTGAACTTTATGAAGCTTTTCAAAAGTTAAAATTGAGTTTAGAGAAGCAAGGATTGTTTAAAGAAGACAATAAAAAAACAATACCTTACATGCCAAGAAAGGTTGGGATAGTAACATCTTCAACAGGAGCTGCAGTTAGAGATATAATAACAACTATAAAAAGAAGAATGAGAACAATAGATATTTTAATTTATCAAGTAATGGTTCAAGGAGATAAAGCACATATAGACATATGCAAAGGAATAAAATACTTTAATAGTAGAAACGATATAGATGTCCTCATAATTGGGAGAGGTGGCGGATCTATAGAGGAGCTTTGGGCTTTTAATGAAGAGAGTATTGCAAGGGAAATATATGATTCAAAGATTCCAGTGATCTCAGCTGTAGGACATGAAACAGATTTTACTATAGCTGATTTTGTTGCTGACATACGAGCGTCTACACCGTCAGTGGCTGCTGAAATTGCTACACCCTCTGTAGATAGTATTAAATATAAGATGGACTCTTTATTAAATAATCTTATAATGAACTACAGTAAGATAGTTGAATCAAAAAGAAAAGATATTGAGTTACTTAAAAAAGAAATAATTATAAATAGTCCTGTTTATAAAACCAAAGAATCAGAAATTAAATTAAAAGTCTTATACAAAGATCTAGTAGAAAAAATGAGTATGAAAATTAATTTAGAAAAGAATGATCTTAGAGAAAAATCAAATAAGTTAAATGCATTAAGCCCACTATCAGTATTGAATAGAGGTTATAATATAGCTATCAATGAGCAAAGTAAGACTGTAAAGTCTATAAATGATATTGAACAAGGTGAAAAACTAGAGCTTATATTCCAAGATGGAAATGTAAATGTTAAAATTGTAAGTGTTGAAAGTAAGGTGAATAATTATGAGTAAAGATGATTTAAATACTTCATTCGAAGAGTCGCTAAAAAGCTTAGAAGATATAGTATCAAAGTTGGAAAAAGGAAGTCTGACATTAGATGAATCATTAGATGAATTTCAAAAAGGCATAGAAATTTACAAGTATTGCAACAAGATATTAAATGATGCTGAAGGAAAAATAAAACTGATACTTGAAAGTGAAGATGGGGAAATAGTTAGTCATGAATTCGATAATATCTAATAACAAAAAGATAGGAGAAGTAGACATGGAATTTAAGGACGAAATAAAAAAATACTCAGATATAATAGGAAAAAATTTAGAAAAAATATTACCTGATAATGATTGTTTCCAAGGAACAGTTTGTGAATCTATGAAATATAGTATACTTGCAGGTGGAAAAAGAATAAGACCAATATTAACTTTAAAAGCCTTTGAATTAGTGAGTAAAAGTAGCTTTGAAAAGGCATTGCCTTTTGCATCAGCTATAGAAATGATACACACGTATTCATTAATACATGATGATCTACCGCCAATGGATAATGATGATTTTAGGAGAGGAAAGCCTACAAATCATAAAGTATACGGTGAAGCTATGGCTATATTAGCAGGTGATGCACTTTTAAACTTTGCTTATGAAACTATGATAGAGAGTATTCCGGAAACGTCAAAAGATGTATCTGGATATATAAAAGCTATTAAAGAAATAGGAAAGGCCGCAGGAGTATATGGTATGATAGGAGGACAAGTTGTAGATATCATATCAGATGAAAATATAATGAGTGAGGAACAATTAAGATTTATACATAATAAAAAGACATCAGCTTTGATAGAAGCTTCTATTTTGTCAGGAGCATTTCTAGCGAATGCAAGTGACAATCAGATAATCGCATTAAAAAAATATGGTGAAGCAATAGGCCTTTGTTTTCAGATAAGAGACGATATACTAGATAAAATAGGCGATAATGAAAAGCTTGGAAAAAGTGTAGGTAGTGATGAAGCGAATAAGAAACTTACTTACTTAACTTTATATGGAATGGAAAAGTCTATAGAAAAAACTCATGAATTATGTAAAGAAGCTATAGAAGCATTAGATATCTTTGATAGTAAGGACACTATATTTTTTAAACAATTTGCTGAGTATTTAGTATATAGAGAGAGTTAAGTTAAAAATAATTATAAAAGTGGGATGAATGAATTGAAAAGTATACTTGCTGATTATAAAAGCTTAGAAGATTTAAAAAAAATGGATATAGAAGAATTAAATTTATTTGCTAAAGAGATAAGACAACTTATAATAGAGACTGTCTCGAATAATGGAGGTCATCTTTCATCAAACTTAGGAGTAGTAGAGCTTACTTTAGCTTTGCATAAGATTTTTAATACAGAAAGAGATAAAATAATATGGGATGTAGGACATCAATCTTATACTCATAAAATATTAACTGGTAGAAAAGATGATTTTCACACCTTAAGAAAATATAAAGGAATAAGTGGCTTTCCAAAGAGAAAAGAGAGCATTCATGATGCTTTTGATACTGGACATAGTTCAACATCTATATCCGCAGGATTAGGCTATGCGTTATCTAGAGATATAAAAAAAGAAGATTATAGCGTAGTATCAGTTATAGGAGATGGGGCTATGACTGCAGGCATGGCTTTTGAAGCATTGAATCATGCGGGTGATATAAAATCAGATTTAATTGTGGTATTAAATGATAATGAAATGTCAATATCTGAGAATGTGGGCGGGTTGTCAAGATATTTAGAAGGATTAAGAACTACTCCAACATATTTTAAGGTAAAAGAGGACGTAGAATATATTCTTAATAGCATACCTGCTATAGGAAAAAGAGTACTGAAAACCGCTGGAAGAGCTAAAGATAGTGTTAAATACTTCTTAGTCCCAGGAATGTTTTTTGAAGATATAGGGTTTAAGTATTTTGGTCCAATAGATGGTCATAATATAAGTGAGATTATGAATGTTTTAAAAATGGCTAAAAAAGTGGGGGGACCTGTTTTAGTTCATGTAGTTACTAAAAAGGGTAAAGGCTATAAACCTGCTGAAAAACATCCAGATATATTTCATGGAGCATCATCATTTGATATAGAAACAGGAGAATCGCTTAAAAAGAATTCTAAAGAAACTTATTCAGATGTTTTGGGAAATACTTTAGTAGAGTTAGCAGAAAAAGATGAAAATATAGTAGCAATAACAGCAGCAATGCCATCTGGAACAGGACTAGATAGTTTTAGAGAAAATTTTAAAGATCGTTTCTTTGATGTAGGTATAGCTGAACAACATGGAGTGACATTTGCTGCAGGACTTGCAGCTAATGGAATGAAGCCGTTTTTTGCAGTATATTCTACCTTTTTACAGAGAGGATATGATCAAATTATACATGATGTTTGTATTCAAAAACTACCAGTTACATTTATAATCGATAGAGCTGGTCTGGTAGGAGATGATGGCGAGACGCATCATGGAGTATTTGACTTATCTTACTTGTCTCATATGCCTAACTTAATCATAATGGCGCCAAAGGATAAAAGTGAATTCATAGAAATGATAAAATTTTCATCAAAACTTGAATTACCTTCTGCGATAAGATTTCCTAGAGGAGCATGTATAAACTTTATAGAAGAAAAATGCCTACCTATAGAAGTAGGAAAGAGTGAAGTTATAAATCATGGTGAAAAAATAGCATTAATATCGCTAGGCAAGATGGTTGAGGTTAGCTATAAGGCCATAATGGAATTAAAGGAAATTGGAAAAAACATAACTTTAATAAATGGAAGGTTTGTAAAGCCGCTAGATGAAAAATTAATTTTGGATGTTGCTAAGAGTCATCAAGTAATAATAACTTTAGAGGATAATGCTAAAATTGGTGGTTTCGGAAGCCTAATAAATAATTTACTAATAAAAAACAACTTTAAAGGAAAAGTTATAAATATATCTATACCTGATGAATTTGTAGAACATGGTAGTGTTGAGAAATTGTATGAGGAGCTTGGCATGGATAAAGAAAGTATAAAGAATATAATTCTTGAGAATTTAGTGGATTTATAATGGGAGAAATTAGATGAAAAAAGAAAGAATAGATGTACTTTTAGTTGAAAAAGGACTAGCTGAAAGTAGAGAGAAAGCCAAAAGATTTATAATGGCAGGAATAGTTTTTGTTGATAATGAAAAAATAGATAAAAGTGGAACTAAAGTATCAGTGGAAAGTGATATTTTAGTTAAAGGTAATCCATTACCATACGTAAGTAGGGGAGGACTCAAACTAGAAAAAGCATTGAAAGAGTTTCCAATTTCAGTAGAAGATAAAGTGGCTCTTGACATAGGCGCTTCAACAGGAGGATTTACTGACTGTATGCTTAAAAATGGAGCAAAAAAAGTTTATGCAATAGATGTTGGATATGGACAGTTGGCTTGGGAAATTAGAAGTAACGAAAAAGTTATTCCTATGGATAGAACTAATATAAGATATGTTAAGAAAGAAGATATAGGAGAACTAAGTGATTTTGTAAGTATAGATGTATCTTTTATTTCTTTAAAACTGATTCTTCCTGTAGTTAAAGAACTTACTAAAGAAGATGTGGAAGTCATAGCTCTTATAAAGCCACAATTCGAAGCTGGAAGAGAAAAGGTTGGAAAAAAAGGTGTAGTAAAAGATAAAAAGGTACATCAAGAAGTGATAGAACAGATAAATAGTTTCTGTGAAAGTATAGGACTATATATTAATGACTTAACTTATTCACCTATAAAAGGTGCTGAAGGAAATCGTGAATATTTGGCCTATATAACTAAAAGAGAACCAAATAGAGATATAGTTGAATTAATTAATACGGTAGTTAACGAGTCTCATGATGAATTATAAATAAGATTAATAAATTTCATGTAAGGGTTGTTATTATCTAGATGTAAAACTGAAAACAAAGGAGATAATAATATTGAAAAAATATGCAAGACAATCAAAAATTTTAGAACTTATAGAAAATAATGAAATAGAAACTCAAGAAGATTTAGCAGATCATTTAAAAAGACTAAAAATAGATGTGACTCAAGCAACAGTTTCAAGAGATATTAGAGAATTAAGATTAGTAAAGGTACTTTCAAGCACAGGAAAATATAAGTATGCGCCAATTGGTCAAAGTACCGAAGGAACCACAGATAGACTTATAAAAATCTTTAAGAACTCTATAATATCTGTTAATATAGCAGGACATATGTTAGTCGTGAAAACATTACCAGGAGCTGCTCAAATATGTGCATCAGCTGTAGATTCTTTAGGAATGGAAGAGATAGCTGGTAGTATAGCAGGTGATGATACTATATTCGTTGCAATAAGTGACATAGACAAAGTGAAAGAAATAGCTCAGACACTACAAAAACTTCTAAGCTAATAATTAAGAGGTGACTATATGCTTCTAGAACTTAATATACAAAATTTTGCTATAATAGAAAAAGCAAAAATATCTTTTACTGAAGGACTTAATATCATAACAGGAGAAACAGGAACAGGAAAATCTATAATAGTTGATGCTATAAATTTAGTATTAGGTGGAAGGGCAGATAGAAACTATATAAAAGATGGAGAAGAAAAAACTATAGTAGAAGCTTTATTTTATATAGAAAAGAAATCGTTAGTTACAGATATATTAAACAAGTATGGAATAGAAATTGAAACAGATGATAGTGTTTTAATTACTAGAGAGATACATTTAGGTGGGAAAAGTGTGTCAAGAGTAAATGGAAGAACAGTAACACTTAGTATGTTAATAGAAATAACAAGTAAGCTTATAGACATACAAGGTCAGCATGAAAATCAATCCTTATTAAACACAGAAAATCACATTACATTTGTAGATTTATTAGGAGATGACCAATTTAAAGTTTTAAAGGATAAAGTTAAAGTTGAATATGCTAAATTAATAGCACTAAAAAATAATTTGAGAAATTTAATAAAAAATGAGCGAGAAAGAGAGCGAGAAATAGATTTATTGAAATTTCAAATAGAAGAGATAGATGAATTTGAGTTAGAAAAAGATGAAGAAGATTACTTAATGAAAAAATATGATATTATGTCAAACACTCAGGAAATTTCAACAACAATAAATAATATAAATGAGCAACTTAATTCTAGTAATTATAATAAAAGCTCAGTAATAGATCAATTAAGAAGTATATCTATAATGTTAAATAAAGTTTCACAATATGACCAAGAGCTAAAAAGGTATGGAGAGTCTATTGAGACTATATGCTACACAATAGAAGATATATCCAAAGAAATAAGAGATTATCAAAATAATATAGAATTTAATTTTGAAACGTTTATAGAGCTAGAAAATAGAATTAGCGGATTAAATAAGTTAAAAAGGAAATATGGAAATACTATAGAAGATATTTTAAAATATAGAGAAGATATATTTGAAGAACTACAGATATTATTAAACTTAGAAGAAGAAATAAAAAGAATAAATGAAAATATAGAAAATGTAGAAAATAACCTTGATAAATATTGTCATAATTTAACTAATGAAAGAAAGAAAATATGTATGAAGTTAGAAAAAAATATTTCAAATGAATTAAATCAGTTAAACATGGAGAATACTATATTTAAGGTAAATATAAGAGAACTAGAGTATTTCTCTGAAAGTGGAAAAGACAATGTGGAGTTTTTTATATCTACAAACATTGGACAACAGTTGAAACCACTTTCTAAGGTAGCTTCAGGAGGAGAGATGTCTAGAATCATATTAAGCTTTAAAAATATATTAGCAGAATTAGATAATATAAATTCTTTGATTTTTGATGAGATAGATACTGGTATAAGTGGAAGGACAGCACAAACTGTTGGGGAGAAAATTGCTCAAATTTCTAAATCACATCAAGTTATATGTATAACTCATCTACCACAAATAGCTGTAATGGCAGATACTCATTTTTTGATAAATAAAGAGTTAATAGAGAACAAAACTTTAACTAAAATTAAAAAGCTAAATGAAGAAGAACAAATAGACGAAATCTGTAGACTAATAGGTGGCGTAAGTGTAACAGAGATAACTAAAAAGCATGCAAAAGAAATGATCAAATTATCAAAACATATAAAAAATAATTGTTATTAGCAAACATCTCTAAATTATTAGAGATGTTTGTTTTTTTTGTAAAATGAATAATTATTTGTGTAGAATAAATCAACCTCAAAAAGGCAAAATTAAAATCATAGCCTAAACTTCCACTATGAAAGATTAGGGGAAAATTGGAGGGTGGTTTTTATTGAAAAAAAAGTTTTGTTTTAAAAAAATAATTTTCTTTAGTCTAATGTTAATGTTATCTATCGCATATACATTAGAACTAGTTAATATATTGGATTATCCCTCACAAATAAATGTAAGTAAGGGTTCTAATAAAGAGTTAGATATAGTTTTTCCATTTACAGTAGAAATATTAGAAAATAGAGATAAAGTTTTAGAACTTAATGAATCTTATAAAGATAAATTAAAATTAAGCATGAAAAACAACTATAACTTTAAACCAGTAAATAATGGTATGGCGAAACTAGGAATAAATTTTTTAGGACTTGTGCCAGTTAAACAAGTTAATTTTAATGTAATAGAAGATAAATATCTAATACCAGGAGGAGAAGCACTGGGAGTTAAATTGAATACAAAGGGAGTATTAGTTGTTGGTACATCGGAGATAGAAGGAGTTAACGGAAAGAAATATAATCCAGCGTTAGATGCTGGAATAAAAATTGGAGACTCTATAATTGAAATAGACAATAAAAAAGTTAAAGATGCTAATCATGTTATAGAGATTTTAAATAATATAGGTGATAAAAAAGTACAAATAGTCGCTGAAAGAGATAATAAAAGAATTGAAACAGAATTAACTCCCGTAAAAAGCAAGCAAGATAATAGCTATAGATTGGGTATATGGGTAAGAGACAAGACTGCAGGTATTGGAACATTAACTTTTTATGATGAAGAATCTGAAAAATTTGGAGCTCTAGGTCACTCAATAACAGATGCTGATACTGGAACCTTGATGAATGCAGAAAATGGTGAAATAATGAAAGCACAGATATCCTCGGTTGAACAAGGTAAAAAAGGTACTCCTGGCGAAATAAGAGGAATGTTTTTCGAGTCAGACAATGTATTAGGTAAAATAGAGTCTAACACTATATTCGGAATATATGGTAAGATGTATAAAGAAAACAAAATAACCAAGAAAAAATCTTTTCCAGTTGCATTACAAAATGAAGTGAAAACTGGAAAAGCTTATATATTAACTACAGTTGAAGACGACAAAGTAGAGGAATATGAAGTAGAAGTAGTAAAAACAGATAAACAATACTCTCCAGAACCTAAAAGTATGGTAATTAAAGTTACAGATAAAAGACTTTTAGAAAAAACGGGAGGAATAGTTAGAGGAATGAGTGGAAGTCCTATAATACAAAATGGTAAAATAATAGGTGCAGTAACACATGTATTTGTAAATGATCCTACTAAAGGATATGGACTTTATATAGAATGGATGATGAAAGAGTCTGGAATGCTAGACAATAAACAGGAAGTGAGTCATAAAGTTGAAAATAATTATAGCCCTTGTAAAAAGGGCTATAATTATTTTATAAAATGTTAAAAATAGAAGAAGGAAATATAAGATAGATAAAGAATAATAATATATGGGGAAAAAATAGGGGGGTAATTTAGTGAACAACCAAAAAATAAGATTATTAATAGCAGATGATAATAAAGATTTTTGTAATATTCTAAATGAATATTTATCTACTCAAGAAGATGTAGAAGTAATAGGAGTGGCAAAAGATGGATTAGAAGCTTTAGAACTTATTTCTATAAAAAATCCAGATGTATTAATACTAGATATCATAATGCCACACTTAGATGGACTAGGAGTACTAGAAAGACTGCACTCTACGGAGTTAGAAAAGTTTCCTAAGATTATAATACTATCGGCAGTTGGACAAGATAAAATAACTCAAAGAGCTATAAATTTAGGTGCAGATTATTATGTAGTTAAACCTTTTGATTTTGAAATATTTATGAAAAGAATAAGACAAGTTGCAGGAACAGCACCAGCTATGATCGAGAAAAGAAAACAGGTTCAACCTGCTACTCAAGGACTTGTGGTAAGTCAAAAAAATAATTCTTTAGAGGCTAAAATAACTAATATAATTCATGAAATAGGAGTTCCAGCTCATATAAAAGGATATCTATACTTGAGAGAAGCTATTACTATGGTTGTAGATAATATGGAATTATTAAGCGCAGTTACGAAAGAACTTTATCCTAATATAGCTAAGAAGTTTAACACAACTCCAAGTAGAGTAGAAAGAGCTATTAGACATGCTATAGAAGTAGCTTGGAGCAGAGGTAAGGTAGATACTATAAATAGTTTATTTGGTTATACAGTTCATACAGATAAAGGGAAACCTACAAACAGTGAGTTTGTAGCAATGGTAGCTGATAAATTAAGATTAGAACAGAAGATATCATAAATAGGTGAAAATACAACATTATAAAAAATATGAATTGGTACACATTTGGTTCTATAATGCAACTAATTATAAAATGTACCAGTAAAAGACAACTCTCTTATTCAATTATTTAAAATTGAAAGGGGAGTTTTTATTTTGTCTAAATTAACAGATTTTGAATTTCAAATTGAGGATTTTATGATTTACTGTGTGTCAAAAAAACTATCTACAAAAACAACTAAGTCATATGAGCAGACTTTAAAACTATTTGCTATGTATATGAAAGAAGAGCATAGTATTGATAACGCTGAGGATGTTAAAACAGCTCATATAAGACATTATATTAAATATCTTCAGGAGATAGGAAAGTATACAGTTCAAACAAGAAATGAAAATATTAATTTTCCTCAAAATAGGACAGACAATGGAAAACAAATAAGTCCAAATACTATTAATAACTATATACGAAATATAAAGGTCTTTTATAATTATCTAGTAGAAGAAAGAGTTATAAGAGAAAATCCACTTGATAGAGTTAAATTTTTGAAGAAGAGAGAAAGAATAAAGGAATCTTTGTCTAGAACAGAGATAAATGTAATTTTGTCTAATTATAATTTAACAAGCTTTTATGGCTATAGAGACTACATTATAACTAAGCTATTACTTACTACAGGTGCTAGAATAGGTGAAACTTTATCTTTATTAACAGAAGATATTGATTTTAAAAATAAAACAGTTCTTTTTAAGGATACAAAAAATAAAAAAGAGAAAATAGGCTATTTAAGCAATATGATGATGCAAGATCTTAGAAGATGGGTTTCTTATAAAGATAGATATATGACTACGGAATCGCTATTCCCTACCAATCGTTGTACAAAGCTAAAATTGCATTCATATGAAAAGGCTTTAAAACGTGATGCATTACGTGGAGGCATAGAGAATGTGCTTCCTCATCGTCTAAGAGCTACTTTTGCCATAAGATTTCTTAAAAGCGGTGGAATTATGTGCATTAAGTCGTTTATTTGATCACTCTAATGTAGAGATCACAAGAGTATACTTAAACTTAACTTAAGAAGAATTAAGGAAAGAATTTATGAAATATCATCCTTCAATAGATTTTGGAGGTGATAGGTAGTGTTAAATAGATACAATTACGATATTGAATTAGATCTATATTTAAAACCAATTACGAAAACAGTAATAGATGAGATACTAAAACATACTAATAAGCGTGGAATTGCCTTTCCTAGCGTTAAAACTATAGATGACAATATAAATTATATCTAAGAACAGTACAACGTCATTTGAGGATAATTAGAGATATTAAAATGGATAATGGACTACCGTTTATGATCATATATAGAAAAAGAAGTAATGATGAAATACTTAGTCATAATGTATACTATCTCCCTTGGCTGGACGGTAAGAAGTGGAAGGAATATATAAGGGATCATCATTTAAGCATAAATACAACACTAATCAAAGAATATGAAGAAGAGTTATATAAACAAATTTATGATAACCAAGCGACAGAAAAGCTAACTAATATTAAAAGAGATAGAATATTTATTTCTTATATCAATAAAACAGCGAAAAAGTTATCTAAAATTGGAGTAGATGAAGTGCTTAAAATTCTAGCATCTATAGGAGAAAGAATTATAAAGTAATAAAAATTTTTTGTAATATATTAATACTTTAAATAGCCATTGTAACACCGGCTCTAAGAGATCTAAAGGGGTCTCCAGTTTGGTAACTCCTTTTTATTTCTATACGATTTTGAAGGATAGGTTTGTATTAGATGTATGAAATTTGAACAACTATATAGAGTTTGCTATAGAGTTCAAATAGTCCAAACAAATAGCATGGAACTATAGGATATATAACGAACGTAGCAACTTTCTATATAGTTAAGTAGTGGAGTCAACTAAACTATATAAGAAGCTTTATTAACAAAGTTATATAAGGTGTGATAAATGATGGATAACCATAAATGTTACAAAGAACTGGACAAGCTTGAAAATGAAAATACGAAAGAATAAAATATGGATAATGATATGGAGGTATTAAAAATAAACAATACTAAAAGAGTTAGTAAAGAAAAAGAGATAAGCTATATAGTTATTTAACAAAGAAAATAAGAAGATATATGAAGAATTAGCTAAGTAAGATGAGTGTTTTTATTACTTTGAAGCTTTATTATATACTTACCATTATTATGACAGAATAAGCCCATATTGTGTATAATAGGAACAGATGGAATGGAGGTGATTATGATGAATTCAGAAGAAACTAAAGTAGAAAGTAAGTACAATGAGTATATGAAAAATGTGTATAAAGGTAGCACTTATAAAAATAGGTATGCTGATGTGCTAGGAGCAATAGCAGTTATAGAACTAATTGTTAGTATAGTGGGAGCAACATACATATGGAAAACCATGGCAACGATTGATAGAGGATTATATTATTCAAGTCCAGAATATAATCCATTCGGAGTAGGTTTAAGTTTTACAATTTTAATTCAAGGAATAATTTTATTTATAGTAATGCAGACATTAAAAACTACGGCAAAAGATGTTGTGGAAATTAAGAATAAAATTTTAAGTAAAGAGTAGAGTTGAATGAAATTATTAAGATAATTATTATTGATAGTCCCACTTTCTGAGTGGGATATTTTAATGAGTTTTTTAGCACTGTAAATAAACTACTTCAATATATAACATAAATATTGATATATAATGAGAAGATTTATGGAAAAATACTCTTCTATTTTATTTATGGTAATAAGCTTATCACCCTGGTATGGACAAGAATTATTGTATTGATAACAGTTTTGGAGTAATAAATTAATATAAAAAGAGGTGATAGTTGTTGCATTGATTAATTGTCCAGAATGCAATAAAGAAATATTTGATTGAAAAGTTCATCTAAAGTCATGGCAAATATATCTAATTAATTACTTATAAAAATAAGTAGATTAAGGGGCGTTTTGTTGTGTTTAAATATAAGATATTTAACATTTTATGTTGATAAACTTTACTTTATATTATATAAATATAGCTAAAAAGTCATAATCTATATAGATAGGACATTAAAAACTAAATAAAATGATTAGATGGCAATAAACATATAAATATTACAAAATAGTGATGTTATATAGTATTGAGATAATAATATATGTATAGTATAATAGAACATGAAGATATTACATTCAAATAATAACAAATATACTTATAATAACTAATAAACATTATCAAGATGGTTGAATAGGGAGTAAATAAACATTGAAAATTGGCTATATAAAGTTCACGAGAAATATGAATTCAAAAAAACAGAGAACTTATCGTAATATTGCTAATATACTTAAGCTACAAATAAGTATACTAGAGGCCTTTATAGAACATCCTGTTAATTATTTATTTAAATAGATAATTAGTAGGATGTTTTTAATTAGTGTAATGGATGGAATAAAAAAGAAAATGTATAAAATTTTATCAAAATTGATTTTTATTATATAAACATCGTATCAAATATTATTAATTAGATAAAATACTATTAGTAAATACTTTACTAAGTTCTATTAATATAGTAAATTAGTGTAGAGATACAAATACTTTAAAACAAGTAGACGTGGAGGTTTACAAATGAATGTAAAAGGAACTTTAAGAAAAGATAAAAAAACAAAGAACCTTGCTAAAAGATTAAATTTAGGTGAAATTGCAATTATAGATCATAAAGATATAGACGAAATAGCGGCTCTTTCACTTGTTGAAACTAAAATAAAGTGTATATTGAATTTAGATAAGAGTATAAGTGGAAGATATCCTAATAAAGGACCTGAAATACTTCATGAAGCAGGTATTTTGATATTTGAATGTGAAGATAAGGAAATATTTAATGTGGTTGATGAAGGAGAAATACTAGAAATACAAGACAATAATATTGTATATAAAGAAAAAATTATAGGTACATGTGAAGAGATAAATGAAGAGAAAATAAATCATTTATTAAAAATAGGATATGATAATATAGAAAATGAGTTAGACAATTTTATAGATAATACTCTTGAATATGCTAAAAAAGAAAAAGAGTTGGTTACAGGTGACATTAATATACCGGAAATTAAAACAACGTTTAAAAATAGACATGCATTAGTTGTCGTTAGAGGAAAAGACTATAAAAAAGATCTATTAGCTGTAAGAAATTATATAAGTGAAGTAAATCCTATATTAATAGGAGTTGATGGTGGCGGAGATGCACTATTAGAATTTGGATACATTCCAGATATGGTAATTGGTGATATGGATAGTGTTAGTGATAAATGCTTGCAAAGTTCTGGAGAGATAATTGTTCATGCTTATCCAAATGGTAAAGCACCTGGACTAAAAAGAGTGGAAGAATTAGGATTAGATAGTGTGGTATTTCCTTCACCAGGAACTAGTGAAGATATTGCTTTACTTTTAGCATATTCAAATGAAGTAGATTTAATTGTAGCTGTAGGAACTCATAATAGTATGATAGATTTCTTGGAAAAGGGTAGGAATGGAATGGCAAGTACATTTTTGGTAAGGCTTAAAGTAGGGGCAAAGCTTATAGATGCCAAAGGTGTTAATGAACTATATAAAAGTAGTTTAAAGCCTAAGTATATGATAGGTCTAGGATTAGCTGCACTATTACCTATTATAGTTATAGCTTTACTGTTTCCCCCAATGCAAGAACTAATTCAGTTAATACAGATTAAATTAAGAATATTATTAGGTTTTTAGGAGGAATAATAATGGTAGCAAATGTAAAGTATTATGTTGTGACTATAGTATCTATATTTCTTGCAATAGGAATAGGGATATTTATAGGTTTTATGTTAGATGCTCAAGACATTTTAACTTCTCAAAAAGATGATATAGTTTCACAACTAGAAAGCAGATTTGATTACTTGAAAGAAGAAAATCAAAAAATCAAAAAAGAAAGTGAAAATACAAATAAAGAAAACAAAAGATTAGAAGAATTTAATAGAATAGTATATCCAGAAATGGTGAAAGATAGATTATCAGGTATAAAAGTAGCAGTTATAGAGACTAATGATGACTATGTTTATTCCGGAATAAATCAAACCTTAGAATTAGCTGGAGCTGACATAAAATCAAATACAACTATAAATGACTTAATGATGACAGATGTTGAAAAGTTAAAGGAGATTTATAAAAATGTAACAGGTAAAGAAGAAGAGAATATACAAAAAACCGTAATAAGAGAAGTAACATCATCACTTATAAAGGGTGAAACTACTCCATTAGTACAAGCATTAAAAGAACAAGGTATTATAAACATATCTGGAATATATAATGAGCCTTTACAATATATAATAATAGCAGGTGGTAGTAATGATAAGGGTGATGAACGTTATAAAATTATAGATGAAAATATAATAGATGTTGCTAAAAAAAGCAATATTCCAGTTATAGGTATTGAGAAAGAGAATGTAAAGTATTCGTATATTGACAAATATAAAAATAGTAGAATATCATCCGTAGATAATGTCAATTCTATAATTGGAAAAATAACTTTAGTTTTAGCTATGGATGGACACCCTGGAAATTATGGAGTAAAGCCTAGTGCTGAGAGTTTAGCACCGGCTATAACACCACTACCTTCAGAGCAATAAGGAGATGAAGACAGATGAGTAATAGCAAAAATGGAAAGGTAGTAGTTGTAATACCTGCCTATAATGAAGAAAAAACTATAAAAAGAACTATAGATAACGTTAAGTCTATAGATATGATAGATGAGATAGTGGTTGTTGACGATGGATCAATAGATAATACTTCTAAAGTAGTAGAAGATATGAATATTACTTTAATAAGATTGAACAAAAATTCTGGAAAAGGATATGCTATAAGAAAAGCTATAGAAACAATTAAATATGATTATCTAGTTCTATTAGATGGAGATCTAGGGGAATCTAGTAATGAAGTTGAAAAATTGATAAATCCAGTTATAAATAATGAGGTGGATGTTACAATTGCTAAGTTTGGGAAAGCTAAGAAAAAAGGTGGATTTGGACTTGTGAAAAAACTTGCCAAATATGGAGTATATTTTTATACAGGCAAGAAGATAGATACAACATTATCTGGACAAAGGGTTTACAAAAAAGAAGTTATAGAGGGTATATCTTATATACCAGATAGATTTGGTATAGAAGTTGCTATGACTGTTGGAGCTTTTAGAAAAGGTTTTACAGTTAAAGAGGTTGATGTATTGATGACTCATAATGAAACTGGACGAAATATAAGTGGATTTATTCATAGAGGAAGACAATTTTTAGATATATTTAAAACTTTAATACAACTTTCATATAAAAGATAGTAGGTGATTTAATAATGAATTTAATAATATTTTTCATAAGTATCGTAGTTACATTATTATCTACTCCATATGTATATAATATGTTGCTAGATAACGACTGTACAGCATTAAACTATAGAGAAGAGAAAATACCAATAGGGATGGGACTTGTATTCATATTAGTTCAATGTTTCATTATATCTATTACATCGATTTATATTAAAATAGATAGAACTATGATATTGTTTTATATTATAACTGTAATGTTAATGGGACTAGTAGGTATGCTAGATGATCTTATTGGTGAAAAGAATGTAAAAGGCTTTAAAGGACATATAAAATCTTTATTTAGAGGAAAACTTACAACAGGTGGACTCAAGGCTATAATAGGATTTTTATCGGCTACTTTATTTTCTATATCTATATCAAAAAATTATTTAGATATGATAGTTAATATCTTCTTAATAGCATTATTTACAAACTTAATTAATTTATTTGACTTAAGACCAGGTAGAGCAGGAAAAGTGTTTGCAGTAATATCTATAACCCTGTTGATAACTTCATATATTAAATCTTATGACTTTATTATATATTCAGCATTAGGTATAATTATTGTGTATATGAGATATGATTTGAAGGCTAGGGCTATGATGGGAGATGTAGGTTCAAATGCATTAGGAATAACACTAGGAGCATTTTGTGCTTTAACACATTCATTAAATATTAAAATAGTGTATCTAGTGATATTATTGATACTTCATATCATATCAGAATTTTATTCGTTTTCTAAAATAATCAATAAAAGTAAAATATTAAGCTTCTTAGATAACTTGGGTAGATAGACATGGGGGATGATTTAATTGATAAGCTTTAAAGAGGGAACTGTAGTTAGAATAATAGAATCATATGACGAGATTGACTGGATTGAGATAGAGATTAATGGTGAAATATCTAAAGGAGTAAATTATAGATCACTTACTGGAGAGATTACTATAGGAGACAGTGTAATACTTAACACTACTGCAGTAGACTTAAGTCTCGGTACCGGCGGACAGCACTTTGTTATACATAACAAAAAGAACACACATAAAGATATAGAGGGTAGTGGTCATATAATGAAGCTAAGATATACTCCTATGCAATTTAAATGCTTAGCTACAGAAGAGCAAGATAGTCCTTATCATAATCATATAAAAGACTTCACAAGCTTAGATAAAAAGATTTTTATCGTAGGAACACTACATAGTATGCTAGCACCGATATCGGCTACAATAAAATATTTGAGACCAGAATTAAAAATAAATTATATTATGACAGATTCAGGTGCACTACCTATACAATTTAGCAAAACAGTCAAAAATCTTAAGCAAAAAGGTATTATAGATAATACTATAACTGTAGGACATTCTTTTGGAGGAGACTTTGAATGTATAAACATATATACTGGAATAATAACAGCAAAAGAAGTTTTAGATAGTGATATAACTATAATAACTATGGGGCCAGGAATAGTAGGAACAGGTACTAAATATGGATTTAGTGGAATAGAACAAGGTTATATTGTAGATGCTATAAATAGTTTAGGTGGAACTAGTATAGTTGTTCCAAGAATAAGTTTTAGAGATAAAAGAAATAGACATACTGGAATGAGTCATCATAGTTTAACTATCTTAAACGAAATAATAAAAACTAAAACTAATTTAATACTACCTAAACTAGACTTGGAAAAAGAGAATTTTATAAAAGATCAAATGAAAAACACAGATATATTTGAAAAACATGATATTAGCTATGAAGATGGAACTTGTGTAAAAAATGCTCTAGAGCACTATAAACTTAAAATAACTACTATGGGCAGAGGATATGATGAAGATAAGGAGTTCTTTACTACATTGGGGGCTGTGGCGAAAGGAGCACTATGTTATGATATACGAAGAAAAGACGATGAAAAGTGATAGAATATATGAAGGTAAAGTATTATCTTTGAGAATAGATACTGTTGAATTACCAAATAAGAAATATTCAAAACGAGAAATTGTAGAGCATCCTGGGGCGGTAGCTGTTGTTGCTGTTACTGAAGACAATGAAGTGGTTTTTGTGAGACAGTATAGAAAAG
Organism: Gottschalkia acidurici 9a; assembly: GCF_000299355.1. Classification (NCBI taxonomy): domain Bacteria; kingdom Bacillati; phylum Bacillota; class Tissierellia; order Tissierellales; family Gottschalkiaceae; genus Gottschalkia; species Gottschalkia acidurici. Next base: position 1,493,274 of record NC_018664.1, read on the forward strand.
CTATAGAGTGTGAGTTACTAGAAATACCAGCAGGTAAACTTGAGCTTAATGAAGATCCAATGGAATGTGCTAAAAGAGAGCTAAAAGAAGAAACCGGATATGAAAGTGAAGATATGGAGCTTCTATGTGAAACACATACCTCACCAGGGTTCTCTAACGAGAAAATATATATATACTTAGCCAAGAATTTAAAAAAGGGTAAAGCTAATCCAGACGAGGATGAATATGTAGAATCAGAGACAATTAGTATGGAAAAAATAATGAATATGATAGAAAATAAACAAATAACGGATTCGAAGACAATAACAGGCTTCTTAATGACATATAGCAAACTTAAGTAATAACATCCCCCTTACGAGCATATTATTTATTAAGAATATTGCATTCAAAAGGGGGACTACTTAGATTGAAACTACTACATAATTTTAAGAAGCATGTAAAAGATAATGTTCTTCTATATTTTGCTTTGATTATAGTTTTTATGATAGGAATTTCTTCGGGAGCTATAACAATAAATATGCTAAAAGGTACACAAAAAGAAGAACTTATAAAGTTTTTGGATTCTTTCTTCAAAGTGATAAATGAAAATGATGTAGATAATATTTTATTGGTTAAGCAATCATTTAAAAACAATTTGCAAACTTTGATTATGATATGGTTTTTAGGTATAACAGTTATAGGTATACCCTTAGTTGCTGGAGTAGTATTATTAAGAGGCTTTGTGGTTGGCTTTACAGTGGGCTTTTTAGTAAAAGAGTTAGGGTTAAAAGGATTCTTATTTTCTATATTATCGATATTGCCACAAAATATATTTTTAATACCATGGATTATCGCATCTAGTGTTGTATCGATAGGATTTTCTATTAAGATTATAAAAAGTAGGACTAATAAAAGTAACAAGTTCGTTTTTTTAAATGAACTCACAAGATATAGCATAGTTATAGGAATTCTATTCTTAATATCTATAATTGGTATTTTAATAGAATCATATGCCACACCTATGTTTATGAAACTTATTTCATAATCATATTTTTATAAGAGGTAAACTTATACAAGAGAGGAATAGATATGGATAATACTATATTATTAAGTTTTAAAGAATATATAGAACGCGAAAGGAACTTTTCTAGCAATACGATTGAGTCATATATTAGAGATCTAAAGCAGTTTAGTGAATATTTAGAAAAGCATAGAGAAAACACTATAGTTCAAGTTAATAAAACGTTGATCATAACATACTTAATGCATTTACAGAAAGAAGGTAAGTCCACATCTACTATTTCAAGAAATATAGCTTCTATCAGAAGTTTGTACCAATTTTTATTAAATGAAGGAAAGATCCAGAAAGATCCTACTATAAACTTACAAACTCCAAAGCAAGAAAAGAAAATACCTAGTATACTAACTGTCGAGGAAGTAGACTTATTTCTTGGACAGCCTTATGAAAATACTGCTAAAGGTATGAGAGATAAGGCAATGTTAGAGCTATTATATGCTACAGGAATTAGAGTTTCAGAACTTATATCATTAGATATAGAAGATATTAACCTAAATATGAATTATATATATTGTTCTAAAGATACCCCTAATGAGAGAGCTATTCCAATAGGAAGGGTTGCATCAGATATAATTATAGACTATATAAGTAACTATAGAATAGAGTTAATAAAAGATGAAAGTGAGAGATCTTTGTTTGTTAACTATCACGGTAAAAGATTGACTAGGCAGGGGTTCTGGAAAATAGTAAAGGACTATACTAAGGAAGCCAAAATAGATAAAAAGATAACCCCACATACTTTAAGGCATTCCTTTGCTGTTCATTTGCTTCAAAATGGAGCGGATTTAAAATCTGTACAAGATATGCTAGGTCATCTAGATATATCAACAACTCAAAGATATACATTGGTTTATAATAAAAAAATAAATGATGTATATAAAAGCTCACATCCAAGAGCATAAAACCCCATTAAATTAATATGGGGTTTTTATAATATGAGGGGTATAATAAACTTATTGTTGTAAAAAAATTAATCGTTAACTTTATAGGAGGATATATAAATGGAATTATTAAAAAAGATTAAAGAAACCACAGATTTTCTAAAAATGAAAGGTATAGACAAACCCGAAATAAGTATTGTACTTGGATCTGGATTAGGTAGTTTAGCTGAGGAAATATTAAATCCAATAAAAATTAAATATGATGAAATACCAAATTTTTTAGTATCAACAGTTGAAGGACATGAGGGACAATTAGTCTATGGAACATTGAATGGAAAGAATGTTCTAGCAATGCAAGGTAGATTTCATTTCTATGAAGGATATTCACTAGATTCGTCAGTTTTTCCCATAAGGGTAATGAATTCTTTAGGTTGTGAGAAAATAATAATTACTAATGCCGCAGGAGGATGTAATACATCTTTCAAACCAGGAGATTTAATGATCATAAATGACCATATAAACTTTACTTTAAGGAATCCTCTTATAGGAAAAAACTATGAAGAGATAGGATCTCGATTTCCAGACATGTCACAAGCATATGATAGAGAGCTAATAGAAATATCTAAAAAAGCTGGAAGTGACTTAAACATAGAACTTAAAGAAGGTGTTTATATGTGGACTACAGGTCCAAGCTATGAAACACCTTCTGAAGTAAAAATGGCCCAAATTATAGGAGTTGATGCAGTTGGTATGTCAACAGTCCCTGAAGTCATAGTAGCAAGACACGGTGGGATGAGAGTATTAGGTATATCTTGCATAACTAATATGGCATCCGGTATATTAGATCAACCTTTAAATCATCAAGAGGTTATTGAAACTTCTGAAAAAGCAAAAGATGACTTTATAAAGTTAATAAAAGAGATAATTAAAAATATATAAGTAAGATATTAGAGAAGAGAGGCTAAAATTATGAGAATGTACGATATTATACAGAAAAAGAGGGATGGAAAAGAATTAACGAGAGAAGAAATAAATTTTTTTATAGATGGATACACTAAAGGAGATATACCGGATTATCAAATGTCAGCACTTCTTATGGCTATATATTTAAAAAAGATGACAAAGCAAGAAACTGTAAATTTAACTAATGCTATGGTAAATTCAGGTGAAAAAGTTGACTTATCATCTATAAAAGGAATAAAAGTAGATAAACATAGTACTGGAGGTGTAGGAGATAAAACTACATTAGCACTAGGACCGATGGTAGCTGCATGTGGTTTGCCAGTTGTAAAGATGTCAGGTAGAGGGCTAGGTCATACTGGCGGAACGTTAGATAAATTAGACTCTATAAGAGGATTTAATACGGATATAAGTAAAGATAATTTTGTTAAAATAGTAAATAATATAAATATATGTATTGGTGGTCAGACAACCAACATAGCTCCCGCAGATAAAAAAATTTATTCATTAAGAGATGTAACTGCAACAGTTGATGATATATCTCTTATAGCAAGTAGCGTAATGAGTAAAAAAATCGCGTCAGGAGCGGATGCAATAGTACTAGATGTAAAAGTAGGTAGTGGTGCTTTTATGAAAGATGAAGAAAGTGCATTTGAGTTGGCTCAAGAAATGGTAGACATAGGTGAAAATGTTGGTAGGAGAAGTGTAGCTATAGTAACTAATATGGATGAACCATTAGGATACTCAGTAGGAAATTCACTAGAAGTAAAAGAAGCAATAGATATATTGAAAAATGAAGGACCTAAAGATTTACTGGAGTTATGTTTAACACTAGGATCTTATATGCTACTACTTGGCCAAAAAGTAAGTAGCTTCGATGAAGGTAAGAAAAAACTAATAGAAGTTTTAGAAAACGGTAAAGCTTTAGAAAAATTAAAAGAACTTGTAAAATTACAAGATGGAGATATTAGCTACATAGAAGATACTTCAAAACTACCTATGGCTTCTCATGTTCTAGCCGTAACAAGCGATAAAGAAGGGTATATAGAAAAGATAAATGCGGAACAAATAGGAAAATGTGCACTTGAACTTGGAGCGGGAAGAGAAACTAAAGAAAGTAAAATAGATTTATCAGCAGGAATTGTATTATCAAAAAAGGTGAATGATAAAATAAATAAAGGTGAAACTTTAGCATTTATCCATAGTAATGACATAGAAAAAGCTGAAAAAGTTATAAAAAAATTAAAAGATATAATTAAAATTAGCGACAAAGAAATTACAAATAAAAAGCTAATATATGGAGTAATTGATAAAAACAAAAAAATATTATATTAAAAAATATTATTAAAATTATGAGGCTATTTTTGCTAATTGGGATACAGTTTGAATTATTCCAAATCACGAAGATAGTCTCATTTTTTGTGAAAAAGATCTTGAATAACTTAAATAATTGATGGTTAAGATAAATTTAAACTAAATAAAATTTAAATAATATAAATATAGCAATTAAAGTAGTTTAAAATTAGTTTGGAAGGAGGTACTATAATTAATAAATTTAAATTATTTAAAAATAAAATATGTATTATTGTTTCAATGGCTTTAATTTTCTCAGTTGGAATAAGTCCAGTATATGCATTCGCAAACTTAGATCAGAAAGATAATCCAAAGCAAACTTTTGATATAGATGCAAAATCAGGGATATTAATAGACTCTAGTTCAGGAGATATTATATATGAAAAAAATATACATGAAAAACTACCACCAGCTAGTATAACAAAAATAATGGTAATGCTTCTTGCAATGGAAGATCTAGAAAGTAAAAAAATAACATTGGAAGATAAAGTTGTAGTAAGTCAGAATGCAGCTAAAATGGGAGGTAGCCAAGTTTATCTAGAGGAAGGTGAAGTTCAAACTGTACAAGATCTTTTAAAAGCTATTGCATTAAGATCGGCTAATGATGCTTCTACAGCCCTAGGAGAACACTTAAGTGGTAGTTTAGATTTATTTATAGATAGAATGAATAAGAGAGCAAAAGAACTAGGAATGAAAAATACTCACTTTAAAAATACCACAGGTCTTCCTGATGAAGAACACTACTCTACTGCATATGATGTAAGTGTAATGTCAAGAGAACTCTTAAAACATCCCAAGATAAATGATTGGCTATCTCTATGGATGGGAGAAATAAAAGTAGGTAAGAAAAAAGATGTAACTCAAAATTTAGTTAATACAAATAATCTAATAAAGTTTTATCAAGGAGCTAATGGAATTAAGACAGGATTTACAAATGACGCGGGTTTCTGTTTATCAGCGTCTGCTAAAAGAGGAAACCTAAGTTTAATTAGTGTTATTTTAGGATGCAATACGGCTCAGGTGAGGTTCAACGAAACAAAAAAATTATTAGATTATGGTTTTGCCATGTATGATTCTGTAACAGTAAATAAAAAAGGTGACTTGATTAAAAAATTACCCGTAGCAAAAGGTAATATAAAAGAAACGTCTATAGTAACTCAAGATAGTTTAAATATTCTTATAAAAAAGGTGAAAATAAAAATATACAAAAAGAAATAAAACTTCCTGAATATATAGATGCACCACTAAATAAAAATCAAGTTGTAGGAGAGTATATAGTTAAAATAAATGGAAAAGAATATGGTAAAGTAAATCTTGTCACTAAAGAGAAAATAGAAAGAGCTTCATTTAAAAATTTATTTAACAATAGTTTTAAGAGTATAATTGGAAATTAAATATGATTTATACAAAAGCTAGATATATGTATGAAAATATATCTAGCTTTTTATATATTAGTTTTAGATAGCTTTATTCTTAGATGAAAGACTAAATATATAAAAAATAAAGAGAAAAAAGTTCAGAATTATAAAAAATATAAATTAAAATTATGATATAAAAATTTCCCAGGAAACTGAACTATAAAAATAAAGATAGAACTAAAAATTAAATAATCAGCTTAAATAAGGCAAATATTATATTTATTAAATGCTGATAGGACAATTAACGTTTCCGATTTATTAAATTCATACAGTGAAATTAATAAATATAAAAATAGTTATATGTAGTGAAAAAGACGAACAATACAATATTCGAAAGATAGTGCAATTGTTCATAAGCTAGCTATTAAATGAATAACAATTCAATATGAGCATTCAATTACTGGAGGTGTTTTAATGGGATACTATGTTAGAGTAGAACCTAATGTAAAGGTTTATGTAGAGGATCTTAATCAAGAAGGCAAAAAAACAATTGTATTTTTACACGGTTGGCCTGGAAGTCATAAGCTATTTGAATATCAGTTTAATGAACTCCCTAAAAAAGGATATAGATGCATTGGTATAGATCAAAGAGGGTTTGGTGAATCGGATAAGCCATTTACGGGATATGACTACAATAGATTATCAGATGATGTCCGAGCTGTGGTTGATGCATTAAAACTAAATGATTTTGTGTTAGCGGGTCATTCAACAGGGGGAGCAATTGCTATTAGATACATGGCTAGACATAATGGACATGGAGTATCCAAGCTTGCTCTTTTTGCAGCAGCGACTCCTAGTCTCATTAAACGTCCTAATTTTCCATATGGTCTAGACAGAGAAGTAGTGACTAATATCATTCATGATACATATAACGATCGTCCTAAAATGTTAAGCAACTTCGGGGACATATTTTTCTTTCAGCATATAACAGAGCCATTTGCTAGTTGGTTTTTACAATTAGGGTTACAAGCAGCAGGATGGGCAACTGCTGCAATAGCAAATACTTGGTTACGTGAAGAATTATTTTATGACTTAGAGAAGATAAATGTTCCAACATTAATTATTCATGGTATTCATGATAAAGTTGTTCTATTTGAACTAGGCAAATTACAAGAACAAGGAATTAAAAATTCAAGACTTATACCGTTTCAATATAGTGGTCACGGAGCGTTCTATGATCAACGAGATAAATTTAACGAAGAACTAACAAAATTTATTACAGAATAAAAAAGTGAAAGGTGAAAGTTACAAAATGATAAGTTATTCACGAAAATCTAATTTAGAAATGAGAGTAATTTATTATTGAAAAAGTATATTTTATTAAAATATATTATAAAATGAGATTAAAGAATTATTAAAAATTTAATACATACTAAACAAAAGAGATGAAGGTGAGACCTCATCTCTTTTACTAATAAATAATACTTTCTATATTAATATTATTTATTAAAGGATTTTATATTACCTCTGTTAGGAAGTGTTCCTAGAATCATATTTTGACATTGATTACAATCAGCGATAGGATAAGAACCTATAAGTTTATAACCTGATTCAGGTGTTGGACAAAAATGATCTTCAGTACACTTACTATATCTATAACAAAGATCTCCTGTACCCGGAAAAGAACAACTAAATTTCTCATATTTGCAACATAAAGTCATTATAAATCCTCCCTATATAAAATAATACTTTATTATTATTTCATATAGAGAAATATTTATTTAAATTTCCACTTATAAAAATATGGCTATAATATAATTTTAAATAATACTATAAGAAATCTAATAAAAAAGTAAAAAATTAATGATTATTGTTTATTTTAGATTTAAAATATAAATAAAGTTTTATTATATATAATACAGGAATTACAAGTTAAAAATGATAGAGTTAGTTTGACATACTACTTTTATCTATATAATCATGATATTATGAATGCATAAGAATATAATTATAAATTAACATAAGGTTTTATAAAAAATGTAAATCTTGTTATATTTCTCTTAATTCTTTTAATTAATAATAAGTTAACGATAAATATTAAATTATTTCTTAAGATTATCTTTAATAGTAATCTTATAAGTATAAAGAAATTTTTATAGGGTAACAAAAAATACAAAAAATCCATAAAGTGAAATTAGTGAGGTATTTCTAACATAGTTATTATAAAATTACTAATTAAAAATATTTAAAATTAAACAAAATGAAGGCTAGTTTGCAGAAATAGAGTCAAAACTAAGTAAGCATATAGGAAAGGAGCTTTTAATTATACTAAAGCTTTACTAATCAATAACATGCATTGTACAATCTACAAATGAAAAAGACAAGAAATTAATCTAGTTTTTTTCACTTGTAGATTGTATAATAGATAGTAACTAAATTTGAAGGGATGTAAGATAAAAACATTATTTTATATTCATATTTTTAAATAGACCGGTAAGATTTGTAATTTAAATATATAATATCAATAAGTTTTTGTGTAGTATATAAATATTTAATGTAAGAAATGGAGTGAATATAATGCTAGCAGTAGATAATATGTTCAATTGGATAATAGCTAAATCAATTGCCTTACCAGGGCTACTTATTGCCATCATATTTCATGAACTTGCTCATGGATATTCTGCATATCTTCTAGGAGATTCTACAGCTAAAAATTATGGGAGACTTACTTTAAATCCAATATCACATATAGATCCTTTAGGCTTTATAATGTTGTATGTAATTGGATTTGGATGGGCAAAACCAGTTCCAATAAATCCAAATAATTTTAAAAATAGAAAAAGAGATAATATAATTGTTTCATTAGCTGGATCTTTTACAAATTTTATTATAGTAATTATTACTATAATAGTGCTTGTAATAAGTGTTAAGTTAAAAGCAAATGATATTTTCATAAGCATTGTGTATATAATTATGCAATACAATCTATCATTTGGAATATTCAACTTACTTCCATTTCCTCCGCTAGATGGCTCTAAAGTTGTAGCAAGTTTACTACCTTTGAAATATGAAATTAAGTTTTATCAATATGAAAGATACCTATATGCAGCTTTAATTGTTTTATTAATAACTAATAGAATTGATAAAATACTAGGAAAATTATTATTTATAGGCAATAGCCTTATAATGGATATGATAAATATGTTAATTAGATTAATATAAATATAAAATAGGAGAAAAAAATGAAGTATAATATTATATTAGAATCTTTTGAAGGCCCACTAGACTTACTTTATCATCTTATAGAAAAAGAAAAAGTTGATATATATGATATACCTATATCTAAGATAACAGATCAATATATAGCTCATATAGAAACTATGAAAGAACTAGATCTAGACGTTACTAGTGAATTTTTAGTGATGGCTGCTACACTATTGGAAATTAAATCAAAAATGCTTTTACCTGTATCTAAGAAAGATGAAGGTTTTCAGCAATCTATGGACGAGTTAGATCCGAGGGTTGATTTAGTGAGAAGACTTATAGAGTACAAAAAGTATAAAGATGCTTCTGAAAAACTAAAATCTAGAGAAGAATTATATAGTAAGATTTATTATAAAGCAAAAGAAGAAATAGAATATGAAGAAGAGGATATTGCGTTCGAAAATATAGACTTAGACCACTTAATAGTTGTGTATAAAGAAATATTAAAAAAGTGTATTGATTATGAAAAAGAGGTAGAATATAAAGAAATAGCAAGAGATAAAGTAACAATAGAGGAAAGTATTGATAGTATCTTAGATATGGTTAACTATAGAAAAAAAGTGTTTTTTGAAGATTTATTTCAAGATAAAAATACGAAAGCAATGGTTGTAGTGACATTTTTAGCTTTACTAGAACTTATAAAGCAAAAACTTGTATCTATTAAACAAGAAGGGAATTTTGCAAGAATAGTAGTAGAATTAAAAAATACAAAATAAAACTAGGAGTGCCTTATGGATAAGAGAGAGATAAAATCTGTAATTGAAGGGTTATTATTTACATGGGGTGACCCTTTATCGATTAAAGACATTAGGGACGTTTTGGAAATCCCTGAAAAGGAAGTTAATGATATACTGCATGAAATGATAGATGAGTTTAATTATGAAAGAAGAGGTATACAAATACTAAAAACTAATAATACATATCAGTTAGGTACAAGAGCAGAACACTTTGAATGGATGAAAAAACTTTGCGTACCAAAGGAAAGTAAAACACTTTCTGCTGCTGCACTGGAGACACTATCTATTATAGCTTATAAACAACCGATAATTAAGAGTGAGATAGAAGCTATAAGAGGTGTAAAGTGTGATAAGGCAATATCAACTTTATTAGAAAAGAAGTTAATAAAAGAAGCTGGTAGATTAGAGAAAACAGGAAGACCCATATTGTATGGTACTACAGATGAGTTTTTAAAGTGTTTTGGACTAGATACATTGAAACAATTACCTCAGTTAAAAGAAATAATTGAAGATAAAGAAGAGAAGAATATTTAAATAACACAAGTTTTTGTGTTATTTTTTTTTTATTGGGAAAAATAACTTTTAAACTGTATATATAGAATGGGGTGAATTAGATTGAAATTAATTATATTTTTTATACTTTTTATATTTATAATTATATTCGCTATATTGTTAAGTACTTATAAAATAAAGATTACTATAAAAATAAAGGATGAACATAGCTACTTTAGCATAAGAGCTTCTACGCTTCAAGGATTATTAAAGCACCAATATGAAGTTCAATTTATAGATTTAATTTTACATGAAAATAAACCTCTTTTAAAGACAATCACAGCTCGGAAAGAAAAAGATTCATATACAAAAAAAGAAGAGAAGTTAAATTTAAATGAAATAAAAAATTATATAAATATTATTAAAAAAAATAAGGAAATATATGAAGAAATATTAAATTACATATTGGAAAAAATGATAATAGAGAAATTTAATCTAGATATTAAGGTTGGATTAAATGATGCTGCTACAACTGCGATAATTTATGGAGCTACTAATTTTCTAGTTGGAATACCCATAAACGTTATAACTAGAAAAAAAAGTTTTACAGAAATGAATATAAATATTACTCCAGAATTTAATAAGAATATTTTAGAAGTAAATTTTAACTGTATAATTATCCTGAGATTAGTAAATATTATTATTGCAAGACGTAAAGCGAAACCTGTAAACATTTAGTTACAAATTTAAAAGGTGGTGAAGTAAATGGGAGATCATCCTATAGAGGGACTAATGAAAACTACTATGGAAAGCATTAAGGGCATGATAGATGTAAACACGATTGTAGGAAGCCCTGTACAGACTCCGGATGGCCAGGTAATAATACCTATATCTAAAGTTTCTTTTGGATTTGCATCTGGTGGTGGAAATTATGTTGTGGATAAAGAAGGAGAAGAGGAAATTCCTTTTGCTGGTGGGTCAGGAGCTGGAGTATCAGTTCAACCAGTAGCTTTCATGGTGGTTGGAAACAGTAAGATGAAGCTATTACCTGTAGATCAAGGAAATAATATGCTAAATAGTATATTAGACTTTATTCCTAAAATATCAAATGAAATGAAAAAAAATGATAAAAGTAAAAAAATAATGACAATGATATATGTGAAAGTGATTATGAAAACTAAAGAGTAAACAACTGCTCTTTAGTTTTTCAATACAAAACTACACTTGGACTATTTGGAGTGATAATATGAAGTTTAAAAGACTAATTACCATTATTATAGCTATAATATTATTTCAAAGTGGTATAGTTACTGTATATGGTACAGAAGATAATAGTATAAAATTATCAGCAAAAAGTGCTGTTTTAATAGATTCTGCTACAGGTAGAATATTGTATTCAAACAATGGTGATAAACGACTCCCAATGGCTAGTACTACTAAAATAATGACTGCACTTGTAGCAATTGAGAAAGGCGATTTAGATAAAAAAGTAACTATTAAAAAGGAATCTGTTGGAATAGAAGGATCAAGTATATATTTAGCTGAGAATGAAGAAATCTCACTAAGAGATTTACTATATGGCCTTATGCTTAGATCAGGAAATGATGCGGCTACGGCTATAGCTAATGAAATAGGAGGTTCAACTGAAGAATTCTCTAAAATGATGAATGAAAAAGCTAAACAGATTGGAGCTAAAAATAGTAACTTTATGAATCCACATGGTTTGCATGATGAAAATCATTATACCACAGCTTATGATCTGGCTATTATAACCAAAGAGGCTCTTAAAAGTAAAGAATTTAGAGAAATATCAAAAGCTAGAACATGGATTGCAGAGAGAGAAATAAATAAACATTTTTATAATAAAAATAATACACTATGGGAGTATGAAGGTGGAGATGGAGGAAAGACAGGCTTTACAAAGGCTGCAGGAAGATGTCTTGTCACAACTGCAACTAGAAATGGTACACAACTAATAGCTGTAGTACTTAATGATGGAAACTGGTTTAATGACTGCTATACTTTAATGGATTATGGTTTTAAAAACTATAAATCTTTTGTAATCTATAGTGAAAATCAATTCATAAGGAATATAGATGTAATAAATGGAGTTAAAGAAAATATATCAGTAATTACAAAAGATGAGTTAATAATTCCACTGAAAGAGGAAGAAAAGGATAAAATAAAAACAGTTGTGAAATTACCTAAGGAATTAAGTGCACCTATTAACAAAGGGGATAAAATTGGTGAATTACAAACATTTCTAGAAGGAGAGTTAATATCTACTACAGATTTAGTATCTAATGATAAGGTAAGTGAAAAAAGTAAATATAATAAAATAAAAGATATGCTTAAGAAAATAATATAGTATAAAGGTTTGATTTAATAAAATCAGACCTTTATATTTTTTGTAACAAAATATGAATTATAAAATAATCTATATATTATAATATTATATTTTGAGAGGAGGATAAATCTTTGAAACATAGACTAGAATGCATTGATGCAGGAAGTGAATATTGTCCTTGTTACTTAGCTGAAACAAATGATTGTATAACGTGCTCACACTTACAAGGAAAGGAATTTTGTGAGTGTAATTGGAGGGGAATATGCATATATCAGGAATATGTTATGAATGGTTGTAAGAGGAAAAAGCAAAGGGAGTCTAATGTTGCTAAAGTAGAGGAGATAAAAAATATAAGTGACAATTGCATTATATTAAAACTTAAAGTAAATAACACATTAGCAAGACAATTGAAGGAACCTGGTGCTTATGTTTTTTTAAGAGGAGAAGAGTTACCACATTATTTCGATACTCCAATGTCTATAATGGATGTAGATGAAGTAAATGGATATATATATATAGCGTATCAAATATTGGGATCTAAAACAAAGAAACTTGAGAAGGATAGAGAAGAGTATCTAGTTAGAGGACCTTACTGGAATGGATTATATGGAATGAAAAACTTAAAGAAAGTATCAAACAAGGAATGTCTTGTAGTAGTAAAAGGAATTGCACAAGCACCAGCAATACTGGTAGTAAAGAAATTACTTAAGAACCAAAATAATGTGACGTTTATCGTGGATAAAGGAGCTATAGGAGATGTGTTTATAAAGGATTTTATAAAAGGTTTAAATATGAAAACTATAGAAACAAATCTCCAGAGTAGTAGTGGTGAAATGTTAATTAAGAATATCCTAAAAAATAATGATATAGGATTAGTTTATAGTGGCGGATCTGATGTACTTCACAGTTCAATAATAAGAATGATTGATGAAACTAAAAAAGATCCATTTATAGTAGTTACTAATAATAATGAAATTTGTTGCGGGGAAGGAGTTTGCGGTGGATGTACTATAAGGCTAGCAGATGGAGTAAGAGCAAAATCTTGTAAAACGCAATTAGATGCAAGAAAAGTAATAGAGAGGAGAGTTCTTAATGACTAAAGTTATAGTTATTGGAGGAGGATGGGCCGGATGTGCAGCTGCACTAAGTGCTAAAAAAGCTGGTGGTGATGTCACATTAATAGAAAAAACAGATCTTTTAGTAGGACTAGGTAATGTAGGCGGTATAATGAGAAATAATGGTAGATTTACTGCTACAGAAGAAAATATTTTACTGGGTGCTTCTGAACTATTCAATATAACAGATAAAGTAGCTAGACATAAAAATATAAAATTTCCGGGACATGATCATGCCACACTATATGATGTTACTAAAGTAGAACCCGAGGTAAGAAGATTGTTAGAAGACAGAGGTATAAAAGTGCTTCTTGAAGCCAGAGCTATGGACGTTATAATGGAAGATAGTAAATTAAAAGGTATAGTATTAGCAGATGAAACTATAGTATATGGTGATGTATTTATAGAAACTACTGGATCCACGGGGCCAATAGGTAACTGTTTAAAATATGGAAATGGTTGCTCCATGTGCATATTAAGATGTCCTTCATATGGGCCAAGAGCAAGTATTAGTAGTTTAGCTGGAATTGAAGATATAGTTGGAAAAAGAGGAGATGAATGCTATGGTGCGTTTAGTGGATCTTGCAAGTTAAATAAAGATTCATTAAGTAAAGAGGTTATTGAGACCTTAAATAGGGAAGGCGTAGTGATACTAAAAATTCCAGATGAGGATATAAACTTAGAAAAACTTAATATTAAGGTTTGTCAGCAATATGCATTAAAGGAATTCGCACAGAATGTGATCTTACTAGATACTGGTCATGCACTATGAACAAAAGAACAACTCTGAATTGAGTTGCTCCAGTTCATCAATTGTATACTCCCTTGTGGAAAAATCACCATAATTGCTATCAGGATCCGTACTAGTACCTATAAATTTAATTCTTATTTTTTTCTTATCACCGTACCAATATATAGTGTCTATTAAAGCATTTATTAGTTGTTTTTGTTCTTCTCTAGAAAGTTTATCAATTAAAGCACATCTATTTAATATACTTGAAATAAAACTAATATCTAATTGTTCCATTTCTATATCTTTTGTTTCACTATCTATATTTTTTAATTTCTTGCTAAGGCCATTACATTCTTCTTTTAATGATTTTATTTTATCCATAAGTATCTCATCTATACTAGTATTTATAGAGAGCTTATTAACTAAATTATCTATCTGAAGTTTCTTTTCCTTCAAAGTATTTTCGATTGTGACTTTTTCTAATTCACTTTTACTATTAGTTAGGATTTCTTTATTTTTAGATTTCAATTTACATATGTATTCATTCTTTTCTTCGGCAAGTTTTTTAAGGCTAGCTATAACTAAATCATCTAACTCTGAAGCATTAGCATTCTTATTATCACATAGCTTTTTTCGAGATTTTTTTTTAAGAGAGCATACATAGTAAAATACTTTTTCACCTGTAACCTTAGACACTCTTCCATGCTGAACAGTCATATAACTGTCACAATAGCCACATCGTATTTTACCTGTTAAAAGTACATTGTGAGTTTTTCCGAGTCGTGGAAACTTATCTCTATTTATATCAAACTGTTCTTGCACTTTTAACCATAGATC
The DNA here is from genome assembly GCF_000299355.1 of Gottschalkia acidurici 9a. Classification (NCBI taxonomy): domain Bacteria; kingdom Bacillati; phylum Bacillota; class Tissierellia; order Tissierellales; family Gottschalkiaceae; genus Gottschalkia; species Gottschalkia acidurici. Next base: position 1,508,408 of record NC_018664.1, read on the forward strand.
GGGTTCTAAAGCTCCCTTTATTTTGCTGACGGCCGCAAATCTTTTGCCAGTAGTGTTTACTAACTTAACACTTTTACCACCTCTACTAATATTTTCAGTTTTATTGTAGGTTAGTAGTGAGTGCATACCATCAGGCTCTCCATATATTTCCCAATTATTTTTCAATAGGTAGTCAATTACTTTATTACTAGATTTCACATATACAGGATTTTGAAGAATTATTTTTAATGTAGATTTCTCATATATTATACCATTTGTTGATTTTATATTGTTTTCATGCATATAGATTTCAAGTTTATGTAAACTACCTAACTCTAAGTATTTTTCATATAGGAACTTAACAAAATTCATTTCTTTTTCATCTATAATTAAAAGAGATTTTTCTTTTTTAGATCCTTTGTTATCTATATATACTACTTTTTCAGAATTAAATCCTAATGGTATTCTACCACCTGTCCATCTTCCATTCTTAGCAAGCTCAATCATATTGTCTTTTATGCGTTCAGCAATAGTCTCTCTTTCTAACTGTGCAAATACACTAGCGATATACATCATAGCTCTTCCCATAGGTGTAGAGGTATCGAACTGCTCCCTTATAGAAATAAAATCTATTTTAAGAGATTGCAATTTTTCAACTAGGACAGAAAAGTCAGCAACATTCCTACTTATTCTATCTAATCTATAGCACACTAGAACATCAAACTCTTCATTTCTAGCGTCTTTCATTAATTTTTTAAACTGAGGTCTATCAGTATTCCCACCAGAGAATCCTTCATCTTCATAACATATAAATTTAAGATCTTCACCTAACTGTCTAGTAGCAAAGCTTTTACACATTTCAATTTGATTTTCAATACTATCTCCTTTTCCTGTAAACTTAGATTTACGGGAGTATATAGCAACTCTTTTCAAATTTTCATCTCCTTTGCTTTTTAGTGTTTAAATTAGTACATATTATAATATATATTTTTAATTGCTGACTTTATGAACTAATTACTTTATTATATTACTGTTTATAAATATATTAGAGTGTAAACTCTAATACCAACTGAAGTATGGGAAAATAACGTTTTTATATATTGAAATATGTGCCTCGATATAGTATGGTTAAGCGATAATGTTGATTAAATGAGGCGATAAAAATGGATAAAGATAAATTAATTAGAAAAGAGCTAAGACTAATTATAGGAAGATTAGGATTGCTTAATAATAATTGTCTAAAATTAAGCACTTGATAATTTGATACTAGATTATGTATATCTTTATCTCTAATTTGATTAACTTCACTATATAATTTCTATCTATCAATTATAATATATTCAGATTTGATCCATATAAATGATAAGTTAAAGTCTGAGCAGATCTGATGCTATTAGAAATTATATGACTTTTTTATAAATTATTGTTGGTAACTATAAAAGTTATCATTAATAGTTTATTCTCTAGGTGTTGAACTATAGTTATTAATATTAGCATCTATGTCTTTACATTTTGCGATATCAGAAATAGAAGTTAGTACTAATATAAATATTAAAACAGTTGATACAAATTTTCTTTTTATCTACAATCATTATAAAAACAATAAGCTCAAATATTTTCTAAAAAGCATGTATCTATCGCAAAATTTGACATTTATTTAAATGTGTAAAATTAGCAATCAATCAAATGATTTTACAATTCCTGTCGGAAGATGTCGACAAAAGCCCTACTTCTCTAATATAACAATAAGTGTTAAGATTAATATAAGAGGTGATGTATTTGTGGATATTATGACTCTTAAGGAAATATTAATAGTAGGTGTACCAGAAGTATTTATTGTAATTTTAATAGGATTAGTACTTGGATTTAGTAATGATTTTTTTAAACAGATAAGACTATGGGGTTTAAAACTTTTCATATCAGTAATGTTTATTTTAATAGGTATATATTTTATTAGGAGTAGAGCAACAAGTATTCAAAGTATAAGTATATTTTGTCTTATTACATATATAGCAAGTTATAAGTTTATATTCGAGATGAACACTAGAAAAAGTATAATAATTGGAAGTATAGTTATGTTTCTAATACTTTCATCAGAAATAGTTACATTTCCAGTTTTAAAGTATATAGAAAATGGAGTCTATTTTAAGAATAGAATTAATGTAACTATTATAACTAGAGTTATTCAGATTATTATTTTAGTATTGTTTTATAAAGCTAATATGCACATAAGTAATATAAATATGATCTCGTGTAAATGGAGAGATCTTAAGATTAAAGAAAAAATAACTATTGTATTTATAATATCTTTATTAGTATTATGCGTAATATTTAATGCTAGCTATTCAGACTTATATGTAAAGTTAAATATTAGTAATTTAAAACTTGAAGATAGCTATATAAGATTAAACATGTTTATGTATTTTATGGAAAATATACTTTTTATATTCATAGTATTGTATCTTCTTAACAGAACAAAAAACTATTATATTTTTGAGGAATTTTTATTACAGGGAGATGAAGCAATCCTTCGTGACTTATTAGAATTAGCAGATGAGGAGAGAATTAGGGAGTATAAAAAAATCTGTGATCAATATCTTGAAGAATTAGATATACCTAATAGGGTGACTGAATGAATAAAAAGTTTGCTCTTAAACTAATAGAAACTACTATGAGGTTAATAGTTTCTTTATTTTCAATGTTAGCCGTACAAGCTCAAACATGCTCTGCAGCATTTTGGAAAACTAAAATGTCAAAAGCACTAGAAAAATAAGAACAGGAGCTTCCTCCTGTTCTTATTTAAAGAGGAGGGAGTTAGTTGAAAATAACTGAATTACTTAATGAGCTTGGAGTAGATAACTTCAGGGATAGAGCATTTCTGTATAAAATAATATCTATATTTAAAGGAAATAATCAGTGTGATAATTTCGTTCAAACTATTATAAATGAATTTGAAAGAGACTATTCTACTATAAGAAAGAGAATGAAGAGAATTATAGAAAGTAATGAAAATAATATATCAAATGTACTAGATATACAAAAGGATAAATTAACAAGTAAGGCTTTTGTACAAAAGCTAATTAAAAAAACAGGAGCAAAGAAATGAATGGAATTATTAAACTATTTGCATATAAAATATATAAACATACCGATAAATATAACAAAGATAAACATGATAAAGACGAATGGAGAGAAGTGTTAGAATATATAGTTTATAGAATCATGACATTTACTCTACTTATAACAATGCTAGTTATATTATCAAATCTATTTACAATAGATAATGATATATATGTATTTACTATTAGCTTTTTAATTTTAAAAAGAAAGTTTGGTGGAATGCATCTAGAAAGTGAAGTGGGATGTTTTATATTAAGTCTAATATTTCCACTCATCGTATATTTCTTATTTAAAAATACTCATACCCAAAGCGAAATTCTTATAATTATGAGCATTACTTCTGCTTTCATGCTGGCTAAAATAGGAACGGTAGATAATGTAGTGAGAAAGCTAAAGAAAGAACATAAATTAAAGTTACAAAAACAGGGGATTATAGTCCTAATAATAATGTTATCAATAAATTTATATACAAATAATCAGTTTATATCTTTAGCGCTAATTTTTACAGTAATAAACTGCTTAATTGGTAAAATTCAATATATTAAAAAAATTGCAGGACATGAGAAAAAATAATATAATAAAGCTCACAAACAAATATTCCTTTTATGCTGTAGACTTATTAGTATAAGACAAGGAGGAATATAGTAATGATAAAATATATACTTTGGTATGGTAATTATATAGATAAATATGGCTGCGATATATAAGCTTAGATTATAAAGCTAGTTAAACAAAAGAGAGGTAAAATCTATTAATAGATTTTACCTCTCTTTTGTTTAACTAAGGATATGTTGAATTTTGTATTTTTTAAAAGAATTCTCAAAGCGTTTATATATTTAGTAATTTTACATATTACACTGTAATAATTTAAATACAGATAAATTTTATCATTTCTTAAATGAAGTCATTTAGATTTATTTTAATAGATTCTAAACTAGATATTTCTATGTTCCTAATCTTTTAGTTATCTATATATTAGTGTTAGAATATTGGAAAGTAACACTATGGAAAAAGTTAAGATAAAACTATCCTATAAATATAAGCTCATAAAAAGAAGTAAGTGCAGGCTAAGCTATAAGGTAGTGAAGAAGTATATTTACTTCAAATTAGTTAATTATTAACTTAGCTTTAAACTAGCTAATAGACTGTCATAGGACATTCAGTGGTACACATAGCATTTAGTAAGGAGGTTGAAAATGTATAAAGTTGAACTGATTTTGCCTAAAGATATTCAACCATTAAAAGAAAGAATGACTGATGTACTCACAGATATATGGATAAAGAAGTTAGGTACAAAAGAGAAAGTAGATCATCTTATAAAAGAATTAGAGAAAGAAGATATAGAAGAATTTCTTTAAAAAAGACGTAAGATAAACACAACATTAGACTTTAAAAATTATTTGTATATAGTTGCTTTTTACAGTATTAAAGGATTAATCTTAAATTTTAAGAAAAGGACAAAATATAACGAAAGGTAGTGCATTAATAAACCTTCGCTATAAAAATAGAATTAAATAACGTGTGCTGCTATAGAATATACAATTAGATCTTATGATTTACACTAAAATACGGTTGAAAATAATAATAACATAATAAGAAGATCTTAAATGTTTAATATAATTATTTAACTATTAGAATCGAGGAATAATACTATGAGACTCTACAGTTTATAAGATAGAGCTATAGATATAATAGTTATCAGTATATATAATGACAAACACAAGAAACAATAGAACTAAAAGTGAAGATTATAGCTTTATTGGCCAATAAATTAAAAAGAAAAAGGTTCTTCAGATCTGACACTCTGAAGAACTTAAACTTGATAGCTTAAAAATATGTTTAATATAAGCGTTATACTACATAGAAATGAGCTTTATGAAGAGAAATAATTCAATAATTTAAATCTCTTAGAACTATTATAAAAGTTATCAATATCTCCTTTAAGAACAAAGTGTAAAGAAAAAATACAAAAGAATATACATGCTTTAAAGAATCATTATTTAAATCTTTAAAAAATAACGATAGCATAAAAATTTTAAAAAAATAGTGATTGGATAAAGGATACATAAAAGAAGAAAAAGAGATTTTAAATAGATCACAAAAAACTAGAGAACAAGTTATAGCTTTAGGAATGAATGACGAAAATGATTATGAAAATTATAAGAGATGTTATAAATACTCATAAACCTTTAGGTCTGTTTTGGGCAAAAGATACCAAGGCTAATTTATATATAGCAGTAAATAATAATATAGGGAAAGCTTATAAACAAAAGTTCAAATCACTAGAAGAATGCATAAATTGGTTAATGAAGGAGGAAGTATAGTGATGTATACAGAGTCAGTAGAATCACTAAAAAAAGTAGAGTTAGCCATAAATACTTTAAATGATTTAGAAGGTGATGAAGCAATTAGTGGTGATGAGATTTTAAATATAATAGAGCCTTCAACTGAACGCTTACATGAACTTAGAATAAGATTAAAATTAGATATTAATAAGTGTCAAGAGGACAGGTATTCACTAAAAGAAGATAAAGCAGATATCTTCAGAAAGATAGCAAAAGGATATTAAACATGAAAAAGCTTATAAAGGAATGGAAATACAGACTTAAAAATATAGATGAAAACTTACAGATACACATAAAAGCAATTGAGAATAAAGAATATACAAAAGACATGAGAGACTATGCAAGAAGTAGAGTGATTAGTTTAACAGAATATAAGAATCTTATAGAAAGTACAATAGAAGCACTTGAGAAAGTGAAAGAGGAGGTATAGAAAGTGAATATCAGGGCATTAAGGTCTGATGAAATAGAATGTAGAGTACAAACAGTAAAGCAAAATGGATGTTCTTTGCTTCTGTTTAAAGATGCAAGATGTGATATGAAAATACTAGATGAAACCTTTGGAATAATGGGATGGCAAAGAAAGCATGAGCTTATAAATAATAACCTGTTTTGTACTATATCAGTTTGGGATAAAGATAAACAAATGTGGATTAGTAAACAAGATGTTGGAGTTGAAAGCTATGCAGAAAAAGAAAAAGGGCAAGCATCAGATAGCTTTAAAAGAGCATGTTTTAACTTAGGTATAGGTAGAGAACTTTATACAGCTCCTTTTATATGGATTAGTTTAAATAGTAATGAGATAATTGAGAATAAAGGAAAGTATAATGTCAAAACAAAGTTTAGAGTTAAAGAAATAAGTTATAACGAAAACAAAGAGATAGATAGACTAGTTATAGTTGATAACCAAGGAACAGTAAGATATGAGACAGGAAAGCATATAAAAGCAGACAATATTAATCGCAATACGAACAGTAAAAGCAACACTGAAAAAGATAAAGAAACAGACTATAAGTGCTTAGAATGTGGAGTAGATATTATACAAGCAGTAAATGCATATAGCAATAATAAATTTGGACGAGCATTGTGTAGAGATTGTCAAAATAAGCAAAGGTAGATGAGATTATGAGGAGATACAGCTATGAAGAATATCTACGAATATGTTATTGGAATGACGAAGAACCAATGACTGAGAAAGAGTATGCAGAGTTTTTAGAAACTAATTATGACTAAGTAAATATAGGGGTCTCTACAATAAGAGATCCCTAATAAAAAGATATATAAATATCATGCTTGTTATAATTGTTCTATTACTAAGAATAATGAAAGTCTGTGCTGAAAATCATGTTATGGGAAACCCAAAATACAAAAAGAAAATAATATTGATTTTGAAAATATTTCAATCAATACAAAGAACTTTTAAATTATATGATATTACAAATAAACATTATATCTTATAACGAATCTGGCTTGAATAAAGAATACTCCCTAGCTTCAACGCTTTAAGTTTTACATTCACTTATAGTGATAGAAAACAAAGATTTTCTAAAAAAATATAATAATGAAAATACCTCATTGATAAAGAGAAAACTTAAGCAGTAAAGACATAAACAGTCGCTAAAAACAAGATTTTTCAAGAAATGGAGGTAAAAGAGAAAGAGTTTAGAAAAAATCATAAAAGACTTAAGTCTATATTGGGATTTCATGAAGATTTAACTAAAGCTAGAGTAATTTTAAGAACAAGTTCATATGTGAAAATTTGAAATAGTAAATATTTAGGATGGTATCAGAGAAATAAAGGAATATTATCTTTTACATAGAAATTTATATGTAAAGGGGAGTGATAGTAGATGGATAAAGATAAAATTATAAATCATATAGGTGAAAATTTTAAAAAGGATGCCCTATGTGTAATGGCATGGAATGGGATATATGCAATAACTTATCAAGCAGCTATCCTTTAAGCAGTAAAAACGGTAGTTATGAGTGGGAACAAAAAGGAAAGGTAAATCCTGTAGTAGAAGTTATATGCTTACATTGTGGATTTGTAGCGGGAATATCTACTTTAGTAATGAGATAGAGACTAAGAGCCTACTTGTTGTTCTTTTAATCTTAAAAAATAATTAAAATATTTGAGTAAATATAGAATCATAAATAATTGAACAAATTATAAAGTTAAATTAAATATCTATGTTAATTGCTGAAATGGCGGAAATATAATAAAAAATAAATAATTTTAAACATAATAACAAAGAAAAAGATAAGTGGCTGATAGCTTAGAGACAACAAAATCACTTTTAATAGACCTTTAAAGGGCTAGTATATGACAATAGAGAGGATCAATAACTTTACATTAAGGCTAGAAAACGGAAATATAAAAAATTATTTTAAAGATGTCCAAAAGCACCATAGACAAAATATTGACATGCTAGCAAGTTATATTCGCAACCGAAAGAGAAGATAGAAATTAAAGGAGAAATATATCTGAAAAGGTTTTGGAGAGGTAATCCGGATTATAAATCAAGAGATCTTGTATGTGAAATATTACAAAATGATAGGAAATCTACCGAGAAGTTAAAAAGGTTAACTTAATTTAAAAAAGGGTCTAAGCAGCAAAGGCTCTTTTTTATGTAATAAGGCAATTTTAATATGTATACGAGCATAACGTAAGTGTTATACAATGATAAAAATGATTATTCTTTTTACTCCACAAAAATAATATTTGTTAAAATGATATTTAGAGAGACTTAATTTCTTTATATGGCTTATATGCTATATATAATATCTTTATCTTAATATCCTAAGATCTACTTATTGTTGAATTTCAATATTTACAAATACTACATACGACTTCCAGTAAATGTTTGATATAATGAATTAAGATAAATATTATAATTTTACTATCTATGAAGTTTAATTATATAAAAGTAGATGAATTCTTATGAGAATAAAACGAATTAATTACTCGGTGCAGTTTATATAAATGATAGTATATTGTACCGAGAAAAGAAAAATATTACTATCAGCGTAACTGCATCGTCCTTTTTAGTATCCAGATAATATTAGGGAGGAAAGGGTTATGAATCGTGATAGACTTAGAAGAATATGGAAGAAGGAAGAGAATAAGGTTTTTAAAGGATGGGATTTTTCTTATTTAGACAGCAGATGGTATGATGAAAAGCTACCTTGGAACTATAAAAAAATATTAAAAGAGTATTTAAAATCAGAATATAAAATACTTGATATGGGAACAGGTGGAGGAGAATTCTTATTATCTTTAAATCATCCATATAATAAAACTTCAGTTACAGAGATGTGGGAACTTAATATAAAAGTATGTAAGGAAAAACTAGCTCCGCTAGGTATTGGTGTGTACCAAATATACCAAGATAAAATCTTACCTTTTAAAGATAATTCTTTTGACATGATTATAAATAGACATGAATCGTATGATGTAAAAGAAATAAAGAGAATATTAAGGCCTAGAGGTATATTTATTACTCAACAAGTTGGTGGGAGAAATAATGAAATTCTTTCGAATCGGTTAATAAAAGATTTTAACCCGCAATTTAAGAACATTAGCTTAGATAATGCTATATACGAATTAAAAGAAAACTTCTTTAACATCATATATAAGAATGAGTATTTTCCATACTTACATTTTTATGATGTTGGTTCTATTGTATACTTTGCAAAAATCATAGAGTGGGAGTTTCCAAACTTTTCGGTAGATAGTTGCTTTAATGAACTATATGACTTATATAAAGAACTAAAACAAAAGTCATATGTAGAAAGTTTTGAACACAGATTTATTATAGTATGTAAAAATATAAAATAGCTACTTATATAATAAGGGGTTTGATATCTAACATTCAAACCCTTTAAATATTTTATAATTTTATGTTAGATTTAAAAGTATATTAGTGTATTGACAGAAGAAGTAGATAATACTATTACTGTTATAAATATTTCAATATCTTAATAAATAAATAAAAAACTAAAATATGAAAGTAAACAATAAATAAAAACATATATAAATATGGGAGCTTATATAGAGTAAATGGATCAATAAGTATTGCCTGTAGAAAAGGATTAAAAAGATTTAAAGATAGAATTGAGGCATTTACATATAATGGATCGAAAGGTAATAATAATGCAATGTAAAGGTGAGGAAAAAAGAGAGTCTGTAATTCCAAAATGCACTATTTTAATTGGACAGTATTGAGAAAAAATATGAGCATATTATTTAGGATATTACATGATCAAATAGTATTAGAACTTTAGATAGTTAAATGTTAATGTATCAGACGAAATCTTGAAAATATTTTAAATATGTCATATCAGTCTGTATTAAAATCTTTAAGTGAAAGGGACAAAGAGAAACTATGAAACAAATAGCAATAGTTTAATAAATAGATATCATTTTAATTAGTAAATGTAATGACTAAACTAATAACTCTAAGTTATTCTAGGGAAAATAATATGCTGTTAAATTATGTTGTGAGAATAAAATTTTAAAATATTGTGGATAGTATTTTTTGTTTGTAACTTATTAATAAAATTTGTTATAGGAATAAGTTCTACTTATGTTCCATTTAATAATTCTTTAATAGTTGTATTACTCATTTTTCTTAACTTGCAAAGTATAGTAGATATATTATACCTAGATAGTGTAGAATATAATGTGGAGATGATATTTTCTATATTGATAAATGTGTTTTTAATGTTGTTCTTTTGTTCATACTGCACATGCTAAGTTAATGTCTTCATTTTATCCACTTGAAAGATTGAGAAAAATAAGAGGACTAGAAAGTGCTAGATATGAAGATCCTTACTCAGGTGGGAAAGCTAACTCAGTTAGATATCTTTCCATAGCTCCAAGAGATAATAAAATGAAAGTTGCTGGATTAGATAACTTACTGTGTGGTGGAGAAAAAGCAGGTTTATTTGTAGGTCATACTGAAGCAATAACTACAGGAAGTTTAGCAGGGCACAATAGTGTAAGATTAAGTTTAGGAATGCCTCTATTAGAGCTTCCAAGGAATCTTGCAGTAGGAGATATTATTGCTTATGCTAATGAGAGCATAGGTACGAAAGATGGACTTAAGAAAAGATTTACATTTGCGGGTTCAGAATTTTTTGAAAGAATGAAGGTTACAGGATTATATACTACAAACATAGAGGAAATTAGGAAGAAAATAGATGGATTAAATTTACTTGGAATATATGAAGAAAAATTAGTATAATGAACTTGAAGATTTTCAGATAAAGGAAGGTTAAAAATGAGGTTACAAAAATTTATGGCTCAATGTGGAGTTGCTTCTAGAAGAAAGTCAGAAGAAATAATCCAAGAAGGAAGAGTTAAAGTAAATGGAATTATAGTTAAAGAACTAGGAGTATCTATAGACTCACTTGAGGATAATATAACTGTAGATGATAAAAGGATAAAACCTGAAGGAAATAAAGTATATATAGCTTTAAATAAACCAACTGGCTATATAACAACCGTTTCAGATCAATTTGGAAGGAAAACGGTAATAGATTTAATAAGTGATATTAAAGAGCGTGTTTATCCAATCGGAAGATTAGATAGTGATACATCTGGTCTACTATTATTAACAAATGATGGAGATCTTGCATATAAAATTACACATCCTAAACATGAAATAAGTAAAAAATATATAGCTAAAGTGAAAGGTATACCTAAAGAGCATAAGCTTAAGCAATTTAGAGAAGGACTCAAGATAGATGATTATATTACATCTAAAGCAAAGGTAAAAATAATTAATGAATTTGAAGGAAACTCTATATTAGAAATAGAAATTCATGAAGGGAAAAATCGACAAGTAAGAAAAATGTGTGAAAAAATAGGTCATGAAGTTATAGAATTAGAAAGAATTGCAATTGGAGAAATTAATCTTAAAAAAATACCACTAGGAAAATGGAGGTTTTTAGAAAAAAAGGAGATAGAGTACTTAAAAAGGCAGTAAGAAAAAGCTACTACCTCTAGCTATATATCAATCAGAGGTAGTAACTTAATATATATTTAATTATCATTACATATATCTAAGATGCTATTATAGTAAAAGAATTTTAGGCAAAATTATTTAACGGAGGAAGAAAATGATCATAGCGAGAAAAATAAACTCAGAAAAAGAAGAAGAAGTTTTAAAAAATATATTAAGGCAGTATAATATAAATGATGAACATAAAGATAACGATGTTACTTATATTTTACTTTTAGATGATAAAATAGTTGGTGTATGTAAGTTAACGTGCTATCATGATATAGGAATATTAAAATATATAGTAATAGACAAAAAAGAAACAGGGCAAGATTTGGGAGATGCGCTATTACGATCTGCTTTAAACTATTGTTTTAGAAATAATATATCTAGAGTTTACTATAAGACAATTGATGATTATTTAATTAAAAAAGGATTTGAAAAAAACAAGAATTACTTAAAGAATGTAGAACACGAGGAAGAATATTTATTAGAAGTCAACTTAGAACGCTTTTTTAACAGACCTTGTAAATCTTCAGGAGGGAGATAGGACTTGTATAAGCATCTCAACAGTATAATAAGTATAGCTAAGGAGATAATTGATAGAACTGTAAAAAAAGGTAGCATAGTGGTAGATGCAACTGTTGGAAATGGTCAAGATACGATAAAATTAGCTGAATTAGTAGGTGAAACTGGAAAGGTATATGGGTTTGATATTCAAAGTATAGCTATAAAAAATACAAAAAAGAGGTTAATACAAGAAAATTTAGAGAATAGGGTAGAATTGATAAATGATGGACATGAAAAAATAGACTGCTATATAAGTAAAGAAGTTGATTTTATAATATTTAACCTAGGATATTTGCCTGGAGGAGACCATACTATAGTTACAAGAAAAGACTCTACATTAGAGGCTATAAAGAAAAGTTTAGTTATACTAAAGCCTAACGGAATTATGCTTCTAGCAGTATATCATGGACACTATGAAGGGAAAGTAGAGAAGAGATATATAGATGAACTACTTAAAGAATTGAGTCAGAAAAAATTTAATACTTTAAAATTTGAGTTTATAAATCAGATAAATAATCCACCAATACTTTATGCCATTGAAAAAAATATGAGCTTTTTAAAGGAAATGAGATAATGGAAGAGAAAATTGACTTAATAAATTTAATTAAAGAAAAGTTTGAGGACTTAAGTAAAGGCCAAAAACTTATAGCAAATTATATAATATCTAACTATGATAAGGCAGCATTTATGACAGCGGCAAGATTAGGTCAAGTAGTAGGAATAAGTGAATCTACAGTAGTAAGATTTGCTAATACAATGGGATATGATGGTTACCCTAATCTTCAAAGTGAATTACAAGAGTTAATAAAAAGTAAGTTAACTACTGTACAGAGATTAAGTATGTCTCAAGATGACTATTCTAACAAAAATATAGGTGTAAGGAAAATACTAAAGACTGATATGGAGAACATAAGACATACTATAGATGATATAGATACCGAGATATTTGAAGAGGTAGTTAATAGTATTCTTAAAGCAAAAAAAGTTTATATATTAGGTCTTCGTAGCTCTAATGCACTTTCTTCATATCTAGGATTTTACTTAGGTGTAATATTGGATGATGTAAAGGTAGTGAACTTAGGAATAAGTGATATATTTGAACAACTTATAAGAGTCACTAAAGATGATGTGGTTATAGGTATAAGTTATCCAAGGTATTCGAGGAGAACCTTGGATGCATTGAAATATGTCAGAGATCAGGGATGCAAAGTCATAGGAATAACTGATAGTGAGGCGTCTCCTATAACGAGTATTGCACACTTAACATTATTTGCAAGGAACAATATGGTTTCCTTTGTAGATTCATTGGTAGCTCCGATGAGTCTTATAAATGCATTAATAGTTTCAATAGGTATGAGAGTAAAGAATGAGGTGGCGGAATACTTTCAAGAACTAGAAAATATATGGGAAGAATATAATATATATGATAGAAAGCTATAGATAGAGAAGTCATTTTTATAAGATTTATTTATAAGAGTGACTTCTCTATTTTAAATGAATTAATGACGAAGAATATCATCATAATTGATTGCTAAAAATAACTAGATTAATATTATTAAATTGATATAATAATACTATATTTATTAAAGGAGGCTTATATGACCAAATTATATTTACTTAGACATGGACAATCTGAATGGAATATATTAAACAAAGTTCAAGGGCAAGAAGATACTGAATTAACAGATAAAGGTATTAAACAAGCTAAGCAAGCTGCTGATAGGCTGTATAATGAAGAAATAGACTTAATATATACTAGTGATTTAAAACGAGCCTATGAAACTGCTAAGATAGTAGGTAATAAGCTAAAATTAGATATAAACAAAGTTGAAGGACTTAGAGAAATAAACTTTGGAATTTGGCAAGGACTAAACTTAGATGAAATAAAAAAAGACTATGAAGAAGAATACAGTTTATGGAGAAAAGAACCTCATAAGCTAAATCTTGAAACGGCTGAAAAGCTTTCGGAATTACAAGACAGAATGTTGAAAACTGTAAATGATTTAATAATGAGAAACCCTAATAAGAATATATTACTTGTATCTCATGGAACAGCTATAAAAGCATTAATATTAGGTATATTAGATATAGATATTTCAAAATATAATAAAATAACTATTGGAAATGTAGGTTTAAGTATCATAGAATTTAGGGAGTTTTCGCCAGTAATAAAAGTTTTAAATGATACAAATCATGTTAGGGAGGATTAATTTTGTCAGAAAAAGTAGCAGTGATAGGAGGGGGACCAGCAGGAATGATAGCAGCTGGAACCGCAGGATCCCTTGGGAAAAGTGTAACAATATTTGAAAAAAATGAGAAGCTAGGCAGGAAGATGTTTATAACAGGAAAAGGTAGATGTAACATTACAAATAATGCGGATATAGAGGTTCTTATAGAAAATGTAGTTAACAATAATACTTTTTTATATAGCTCATTCTATACTTTCACAAATCAAGATATTATAAATCTTCTAAATAATTACGGAGTAAAGGTAAAGACTGAAAGAGGAAACAGGGTATTTCCTGAAAGTGATAAATCTAGTGATGTAATTAAGGCATTAGAAAGATATTTAAAAGAAAACAATGTAAAAATAAAATTAAATCAAGAAGTAAAAAAAATAGTTAAAAACAATGAATTATTCTTTATAGAATTCCCAAATGGAAAAATAGAAAGTTTTGATAAGGTGATAATAGCTACAGGAGGAAAATCTTATGAGCAAACAGGCTCAACTGGAGATGGTTATGTTTTCGCTAAGAACTTTAATCACACAATAAAGAATTTAAAACCAGCTTTAGTTCCATGTGAAGTTAAAGAATCATTTATAAAAGAGTTACAGGGTCTTTCTCTTAAAAATGTAAGAATATATTCATATGTGAATAATAAAAAAGTGTTTGAAGATTTCGGAGAAATGCTATTTACCCATTATGGTATTTCTGGGCCTATTGTTCTGACTATGAGTAACTATATAAATAAATACACAAGCAATAATACAAATATTGAGATAGTTATAGACTTGAAACCAGCTTTAGATGAGCAAAAGCTAGAGAATAGAATAATAAATGATTTTGAAAAATATTCTAAAAAGCAATTTAAGAATTCTCTAGATGATTTATTACCTATTAAATTGATACCGATAATTGTAAGATTATCAGAAATACCTGAAGATAAATTTGTAAATCAGATAACCAAAGAAGAAAGGAAAAATTTAATTAAACTTTTAAAAGGTTTTAAGTTAACCTTTTCCAAGTTTAGACCTTTGAATGAAGCGATAGTTACTTCGGGAGGAGTATCTACTTTAGAAATTGACTCTTCTACTATGGAATCTAAAATAGTTTCAGGTTTATATTTTGCAGGAGAAGTTATAGATGTAGATGCTCTTACAGGAGGATTTAATCTTCAGATTGCATACTCGACAGGATATATAGCTGGATTAAATTGTTAAGTACAAGAATCACAAGCTAAATGACATAGAATTTTAAATATAGTTAAATCATACTTAAATATAAATATGATAAACTAAAGAATGTAGAGAATAAGAATACGGAAGTTCCTACATTCTTTAAGTGTGTCTATTATTCTATTAATCTATTTAATTTTCAGAATACATACTTTATATAGACTAGTATGAGTAGATGTTAATCTGTTTTAAATCTTAACTTATATAAATATTGCTTAAATTCATATCAAATTCTACTCTGGTATTATCTCTGAAAAAAATATATCTTTATAATTATTATATTTGAAAGGCTTTCAGTAATACTTTTAATTTATTAAGCTATAGACCCTATTTTTAATTTATTAGATCTGTAGAACACAAATTTTCTTGTTTCTTACTATATTATAGTGAAAAAAATTTGAAATACATATATTCACTAATTTGTATTGCTGCTAAAGATATTTAAAGTTAATAAATTTATTTTACTTTTAGAATAGATATTTCATGTTATAATAATGCTAAGATTATGAGAGAATAGAAATTTTACTTTAATAAAAACATATATATAATTAATGTAAAATTCTATTCTTTTAATAATTAATAAATTTTATACAAACATTTAAATTAAGAGTACCAAAGAAAGATTATGCTGATGCTAAACATATAATTTATTATAATGAATGTACTATATTGTTATAGGGAGGACTACAAATCATGAAAAATATATCTATAGCTATAGATGGGCCTGCTGGTGCTGGAAAAAGCACAATAGCTAAAATTATAGCTAAAAAACTTAATATTGACTACATAGATACAGGTGCAATGTATAGAGCATTTACACTAAAACTAATTAAAAATAATATAGATTTAGAAGATTTCAAAACTATATCATCTGTACTAAATGACACTTCTATAGACTTTAGCGACAATCATATATATTTAGACGGGTTAGTAGTAGATGATGAAATTAGAAACAATCAAATTAGTAATAAAGTATCCATAGTAGCTAAAATAAAAGAAGTTAGGGAAAGGCTTGTTCAATTACAAAAAGATATAGCTAAGAATAAAGATATAATTATGGATGGACGAGATATAGGAACATCTGTGTTACCTAATTCTAAATATAAATTTTTCTTAAATGCGTCTGTGGAAGAAAGAGCATTAAGGCGATTTAATGAATTAAAAGCTAACTCTGATACAGTTGAACTTGAAACCATAAAAAAAGAAATAGAAAAAAGAGATGAAATAGATAAGACTAGAGAAATATCGCCACTTATCAAGAGTCATGACGCTATAGAAATAGATACAACAAATAAAAGTATCGACGATGTGGTAGATACAATATTAAGTATAATTAAGAAGGATAATTAAAATGTATTTCTATAAGATTACATGTACATTGTTTAACTTTATTTTTAGAATAATGTATAAGATGGATATAGAGGGATTAGAAAATGTACCTTTAAAAGGAAGAGTTATTATATGTTCTAATCATGTCAGTTTATTAGATCCTTTAGTTTTAGCAGCTATATCACCTAGAAAATTAAACTATATGGCTAAAAAAGAGCTATTTGAAAAAAAAGTATTAGGATTTTTGATAAAAAATTTAGGAGCATTTCCGGTTGATAGAGATAAAGGGGGATTAAGTGCCATTAAAATGGCTATTAAAATATTAAATAAAGATGATGCATTTGCAATGTTTCCACAAGGAACTAGAGTTCATGATGTGAATGATAATAATAGCAAGCCAGGTATAGCTATGATTGCAATAAAGTCTAAATCTCCAATTATACCCATATATATTGATACAGAGTACAAGCTTTTTAAGAAGTTAAAATTAACTATTGGAAAGCCAATAAGTTTTAATGAATATTATGATCAGAAAATAGATACAGATCAATATAAAAACTTAAGTGAATTAATATTAAAAGAAATCTATGATTTAAAATAATTTTTTTAAATTTATAAAGTAGGAGGTATTAACTTGAAAGTACTTATTGCAAAAAATTCTGGATTTTGTTTTGGAGTTAAAAATGCTATAGATACCACTATGAATATATTTCAAAATACCAACGACAATAAAAATGTATATTCATTAGGCCCACTAATACACAATAATCAAGCTATAGAGGAACTAAAAAAAACCGGATTAGAGGTTATAGATAGTATATACGATGTAGGTAAAGGTAAAGTAATTATAAGATCACATGGTGTTCCTTTAGATATATATGATATTGCAGAAGAAAGACAGTTAGATATTGTAGATTGTACATGTCTTTTTGTTAGAAAAATACAAAAAAAAGTAAATGAGTGCTATAATAAAGGTAAAAATGTGGTTATAATAGGTGATCGCAATCATCCTGAAGTCATAGGTATAAATGGTTGGTGTAATAATAAGGCGTATATAGTAAATAGTGAAGAAGATGTAAATAAAATTCCTAGCTTAGATCAAATTTGTATAGTAGCACAAACTACTATAACTAATGAAAAGTTTGAAACGTTATCTGAATTAGTATCAAAAAAATCAACTGATGTTGAAATATGTAATACTATATGTAATGCTACGCATATTCGTCAGAATTCATGTAAAGATGTTTCACAAGAAGTTGATGCGATGATAGTTATAGGCGGATATCATAGTTCGAATACTCAAAAGCTGGTGGAAATCAGTAAAATGTATTGTAAAAATGTGTATCATGTAGAGACTGCTGATGAGTTACCTTTAGACGCACTAAAAAAACATGATAAAATAGGAATTACAGCTGGAGCGTCTACGCCTACATGGATAATAGAGGAGGTATATGATAAAATGGTTAATATTTCAGAAGATAATAATGATATGGCGGCATTGTTAGAGAATAGTTTTAAAAATATAAGTAAAGGCGATATTGTAAAAGGACAAGTTATATCTATAGGGGAAGAGGTAGTAGTTAACATAGGATATAAGTCTGATGGCATAATTACTAAGCAAGAACTAACTAATGATTTAAACACGAATCCATATGAAGTAGTTAAGATAGGGGAACAAATAGATGTACTTGTACTTGAAATAAATGATGGAGAGGGTAATGTATTACTTTCTAAGAAAAGAGTAGACAATAAAAAGAGCTGGCAAGATTTAGAAGGTAACTATAAGAATGAGGATATTATAACTGTAAAAGTTACTGAAGTTGTAAATGGTGGAATTGTAGTAAATGTGAAAGGATTAAGAGGATTTATACCTGCTTCTCAAGTGTCAAATAAGTTCATAAAAGATTTGAATTCACTTATAGGAAGAGAGCTAGATGTTAAAATTATAGAGTTTAATAAAGAAAAGAATCGTATAGTTATGTCGAGAAAAATAATTGAATCTGAAGAAATAGAAAATACTAAAGAAAGAGTATGGTCTAAAATAAAAAAAGGTCAAAAATTAAATGGAAAGATAAAGAGATTAGCTGACTTTGGAGCATTCATAGATATAGGCGGAGTAGATGGACTAGCGCATATTTCAGACTTGTCATGGTCACGTTTAAAACATCCATCGGAGGTAGTGAATGTAGATGATGAAATAGAAGTTGTTATTTTAGATCTTGATAAAGAAAAAAATAGAATTTCCCTTGGAGTAAAACAATTAATTCCTCACCCTTGGGAAAGTGCAGTTAGTAAATACAAGATAGGAGATATAGTGGAAGGTAAAGTTGTGAGGCTATCAAACTTTGGAGCATTTATAGAGCTAGAGCCTGGAGTAGACGGTTTAGTTCATATATCTCAAATCACATATGAAAACATATCTAAACCTTCAGATGTACTTAACATGAATGACACTGTAAAGGTAAAAATTCTAAACATAAGTCCTGATGAAAGAAAAATGGAACTGAGTATAAAAGAAGCGGATACTTCAACAAGTGAATATTTAGATAAATATAATGAAGAAGATAATTTCACAATAGGGGATATTTTAAATATAAAAGATACACAAGATAAATAAAAAAATAATCAAACTTAAAAGCTTATACTGTGGTATAGATATTGCCACAGTGCTTTTTTTTGGTATAATAGAATTATGCTATAATAAATAGGATGTGAAGACATGGATAAATATGAATCGTTCAAAAGCAAAGTGTATACACTGACAGGTATTAACTTGTCTTTATACAAGGAAAAGCAAATGAAGAGAAGAATAACTTCCTTGGGAAATAGAAACGGTTATAAAGATTTTGATAGCTACTTTGAGTCTATAAAAAAAGATAAAAAATTGTTTGATGAATTTATAAATTATCTTACTATAAATGTGTCGGAATTTTATAGGAATCCTGCCCAATGGAATACACTAGAGAAAGACTTGCTTCCTAAACTTGTTAAAAGTAATAGAAAACTTAATGTTTGGAGTAGTGCTTGTTCTACTGGTGAAGAGCCATACTCTCTAGTTATGCTTTTATCGAAGTTCTATGATATAAAGGACATAAAGATAACAGCCACTGATATAGATCTTGGTGCTATTCAAAAAGCTAAGATGGGAGTTTATAGTGAGAAGAGTCTTCAGAATCTTCCATTAGACTTTAAAACTAAATTTTTTGATAAGGTTGGAACATCTTTTAAAGTGAAAGATATAGTTAAGAATTGCGTTGATTTTAAACAAATGAATTTACTAGAAGATAAGTATCCTAGTGGATATAATCTTATACTTTGTAGAAATGTTCTTATATACTTCACAGAAGAGGCTAAAGATTTAATATATAAAAAGTTCCATGATGCTTTAACAGATGACGGAATACTGTTTGTAGGGAGTACAGAACAAATAATAATGCCTGAAAGATATAATTTAAAGTCATCTAAAATGTTTTTTTATGAAAAAACTACACATAATAGTTAGAGTATATTAGATACATAGTTTAAAAGGCCAGTAGATTACTGGTCTTTTAAGTTGAGACAACTATATAATCGTGTTCTAAGGAGGAGAAACAATGAAAGATTTAAAAGAATTTATACAGAAACTAAGCAATAATCATGGTGTTTCAGGATACGAAGAAAATATATCTACTTTAGTAAGAGATACTTTCAATGAGCATTGCGATGAAACTTATGTGGATTCTTTATATAATACAATATGCATAAAAAAAGGTGAAAATAATTCTAAAAATATAAAGATAATGCTAGCTGCACATATGGATGAAATAGGGCTTATGATAAAAGATATAGATGAAGACGGATTTTTATACTTTACTACAATTGGTGGTTTTGATCCAAGAGTTCTTCTATATCAAGAAGTAATAATTCATGGGAAAGATAAAGTTTTTGGAGTAATAGTTCCTGCAAAGTCTATTAAGGCATATGAAGATACTAGTAAAGCTTTAGGAATTGATGACTTAAAAATAGACATTGGATTTAATGAAAAAGATGCTAAAGAACTGGTACAGATAGGTGATGTAGTTACAGTAAAAAGAGAATTGATAGAGCTTAAAAACAATAATATAAGTGGAAAAGCTCTAGATGATAGGGCTTGTATAGGAGTTATGTACGAATGCGCTAAAGAGTTAAATAAATTTAGACATCAATCAGACGTATATTTTGTAGGAACTGTTCAAGAAGAAGTAGGAACTAGAGGGGCAACTACGAGTACATTTGCAATAAACCCGGATATAGGAATAGCTATAGATGTGAGCTTTGGATATACACCAGAACTTCCTAAAGAGCGAACTTTAGAATTAGGAAAAGGTCCTGGAATAACAATAGGTGGAAACATACATACAAAATTAAGAGCTAAGCTAATTGAAGTGTGTAAAGAATATAATGTTCCTTTCCAGTATGAAATTGATCCAGGTCCAACTGGTACAGATGCAAGAGCTATACAAATAACTAGATGTGGAATACCAACATTGCTTATTTCTATACCTTTAAAATATATGCATACGTCTACAGAGGTAGTTAATTTAACGGATGTTAAGACTTCTGGAAAGCTATTAGCCACATTCATATCTAGTATTACAAGTGATAACTTGGAGGGATTACTATGCTATTAAGAAAATTATCTGAATTAAATGGCGTATCGGGAAATGAAAAAGAAGTTAGAGATTTTATAATAAATGAGATTAAAGACTATGTTGCTGATATTAAAGTTGATAGATTAGGAAATATAATAGCTTATAAAAAAGGACTAATGGAGAATGAAACTAAAATTGTAGTATCTGCACATATGGATGAAGTTGGCCTTATGATAAACAAAATAAATTCTGAAGGATTACTAGGATTTACACTTGTTGGAGATATTGATAGTAGAGTATTGATATCCAAGCCTGTATTAGTAGGAGATAATAAAATAAAGGGAGTTATAGGAGCTAAACCAATACATCTTCAAAAAAAAGATGAGCGTAAAAAGTCATTAGAATATAATCAGCTATACATAGATATAGGGAGTAGTAGTAAAGAAGAGTCAGAAAAGTTAATTAATATTGGTGACTACGTATCTTTTGATAGTAATTTTATAGATTTTGGAGATAATTTAGTAAAGGGTAAGGCTCTAGATAATAGGGCAGGCTGTAATATATTAATAGATACTATAAAAAGAAATAGCGATATATCTTTCTACGCAGTATTTTCTGTTATGAAAGAAATAGGTATATTTGGTGGAGAACCAGCTAACTATTATATAAATCCTGATATTAATATAATTTTAGATAGTTCTTTCAAGGAAAAATCTCTTAATAATGGTCCCATAATATCTTTTATGGAAAATAGAACTCATTTTAGTAGGGATTTAACTGAGAAGCTTGCAAGTATTGCTAAGGATAATAATATAGACTATCAACTGTCTGGTTTTGACTGCAGCTCTTCGGATGCTAATAAAATACAAACTTCCGGCAATGGATCTAAAATAGCGAGAATATCTATTCCTTGTAGATATGAATTTTCTCCAGTTAATGTAATGAGTACTCAAGATATAAACAATACAGAGAAGTTATTAATAGAAACACTTAAATTATTAGGAGGTAATAATAATGGAAATGAATAGTAAACTATTTAAAAAACTACTATCTTCATATTCTCCGTCTGGTGATGAAGAAAACATAACAGAGGTTATAAAGGAAGAGATTAAAGGATATGTTGATGAGATAAAAGTAGATAATCTTGGAAATTTGATATGTCATAAAAAAGGAACTGGAAAAAAAGTAATGATTGCGGCTCACATGGATCAAATTGGATTGATGATTACAGATATAGAAAAAGAGGGGTTTTTAAGATTCACAAACATTGGTGGAATTTCGCCACTAATATCTTTAGGGCAAAAGGTTATATTTAAAAATGGAACTATAGGAGTTTTATATGCAGAAGAAAAAAGAGCTAGGAAAATAAAGCTGGATGATATGTATATAGACATTGGAGTAAGTAGTAAAGAAGATGCTGAGAAGCTTATTAGCATAGGTGATTCGTGTGTGTATCATAGTGAATACATAGAAGACGATACTAGAGTGGTTTCGGGTGGAATAGATGATAGAGTAGGGTGCTACATAGCCATAGAAGCTATTAAAAAACTATCTACTAACAAAAATGATATATATTTTACATTCACTGTTCAAGAAGAACTAGGGCTTAGAGGAGCTAAAACATCTTCTTATTCTATTAATCCAGATATAGGGATATCTTTAGATGTAACTGGAAGTGGAGATACTCCAGGAGCTACAAGATTTGCTGTTAGTCTTGGTAAGGGAGCTGCTATAAAAGCAAAAGATAATAGTATAGTTGTTAATCCTAAAGTTAAGAATTTTATGGTAGAGGTTGCAAAGGAAAATAGTATACCTTATCAAATAGAAGTTCTCGAATATGGAGGTACAGACTCAGGAGCAATACACCTATCTAGAGAAGGGGTTCTTACAGGTGCTATATCCGTACCTACTAGATATATTCATAGCCCGAATGAAACTGCGTTTAAAGAAGATATTATTAGCTGTATAAAGCTATTAGTGTCAATATTAGAAAAGGATATAGATATATAATAAATAAAATATTCGTATTTAATGTTTCAATGTATCGAAACATGATGATTAATAGTGGAAAACTACTAGAGGAAAATCTATTTTAATAAAGAATACTTAAGTATAGAGGTTTCAAAAGGGGGACTGAAACATGTTCGATACAGACAAAGAATATACAATATCAGAAATATCAGAGATAACTGACTATCCTACTCATGTGCTTAGATACTACGAAAAGGAATTTGACATTGAAGTTCCTAGAAATGGCGTTAACCATAGATACTATACTTATAAAGAAATTGAGACCTTTAACTATATAAAAACTTTACAAGAAAAAGGTTTCTCAAATAAACAAATAAAACTAATTCTTGATTCGCCAGAAATGCTAGTAGAAGATGAGATAGCAGCTACGTCTTTAGTTAAAAATGACACTGAGCTTGCTTTAAATCAAGAAGAGATGTTTGAAATATTCAAAGAAATAATAGTAGAAGAGATAGCTCCTAATATTATTAGTATTAATGATGAGAATTTGAAAGCTATAGGTGAACTCAAGGAAGAGGTTGTGCAATTAAGAACAGATATAAACAGCAAGGAACGTGATGTTTTAATCTGTGAAAATGCTAAGCTTAAACTAAAAGTACAGGAAAACGCATATGAGTTGGATAGAATAAAAAAAGAGTTAGAAAAAGAGCAGCAAAATAGTAAAAGTTTTTTAAAAAGATTATTTAAAGTAAAGTAACTATGGTCTAACATATGTGGAGGAAAATCAATGGAAAAACTAGAGAACATACAATTAGATAAACAAAGTGACGAGTACTTGTATATTCAGTTGTATAAAAAAATTAAACAATTACTATTAGAAGGAAATATAGAACCACATTCAAAGCTTCCTACTATAAGACATTTGGCTAAGCAACTAGATGTTAATAATGTAACTATAGTAAATACATATAATTTATTAGAACAAAAAGGATATGTATATAAAAAAGTAGGTAGTGGTACATTTGTGCAAGATATATTAAATAAGAATAGATCTTTAGCGTTTAGAGATGATGATGGAAGTTCAACAAAGGAAGAAAATAATATAATTAACTTTGTAAGCACTGCTCCTACTGAAGATTTGTTTCCTATAGAGGATATTAAAATAGCTATTAATCAGGTGCTAGATAGAGATAAAGGAATGGCTTTTACGTATCAAGAAAGCCAAGGATACTATCCTCTAAGAAATTCCATTAAAAACTATTTAAGTGAATATGGTATAAGTACTTCAGAAGATAATATTCAAATTATATCAGGAGCTCAGCAAGGGATAGATATTTTATCTAAAGCATTGATAGACTATGGTGATATAGTATTTACAGAAAACCCTACTTATTCTGGTGCTATTGCTGTCTTTAAGTCTAGATCTGCTAGGGTTATAGAAATTAATTTAGAGGAAGATGGTTTAGACATAAGAGATCTTGAAAACAAACTTAGAAGCTTTAGACCTAAATTTATTTATGTAATGCCTATTTTTCAAAATCCCACGGGATATTCGTATTCTGTGAATAAAAAGTATCAGTTACTAGAGTTGGCTAGTAAATACGATTTTTATATAATAGAAGATGATTTCCTTAGTGATTTATCTTTCAATAATGATGATAATCAAACTTTAAAATCGTTAGATAAGGATGATAGAGTTATATATTTAAAAAGTTTTTCTAAAATAGCCATGCCAGGATTGCGACTAGCTTTCATGGTAATTCCTAGAGCTATATACAATGAAGTTCTTTCTGCTAAGCATATTTCTGATATATCAACATCTGGACTCATTCAAAGATCCTTTGATGTCTATTTATCTAGCGGAAAATGGAAAAAGAATCTTGAGTATATAAGTGTTGAATATATGAATAGGTTTACTGTGATGGTGGAAAGTGTAAAAGAGTATATGCCTAAAGATATAAAATATATATTACCAAAAGGGGGTCTAAACTTTTGGTTTTCGTTACCTGACGGATATTCTTCAAATGAACTATATAAAAAATGTTTGCAGAATAACTTATCTATAGCTCCAGGCTCAGCTTTTAATGTAAATCAAACAGACAATGAGCACTTTAGATTAAGTGTGGCATCTCTAGATTGTGATGAGATAAGATTAGGAATAAATAAACTTTCCAAAATTATAGAGGAATTTTTAGAAGAATATAAACGTATAAGACCATCCGTAGAAATGTATAATACATTTATTTAATAAACCCTATGAAGATCATAGCTGCATGTAAATTAGTGTAGTTATGGTCTTTATTTGTCTAGTATAATAAAAAAGATTTTTATAGATTAGATATATAGCAATATCTTACTTTCTAAATATGATTACTTAATTATAAAAAATTACTGGCATTACAATATTGTATTTAACATAAGTAAATTTTTAAATCTTAGTTTAGAAGAGTATTAATATAAATATCAAAACTTATAAATATTTAAGCTTTAATCGCATCACTTACTTAGTTTTGATTAGAAGTCTTACTATATAATTTACTAATTTTTTGCTTTTAGCCTTAGATGTAAATATCATATATTGTATCTTTAATAATTTCTTTTACTATTACATCATAGTTTGCATGAAATTTCTTTAACTATCGCTTATAAACTTTTTACTATATATAATCATCGATAAATAAGTCACAAACTGTATCAACCAATAATCATAAGACATTAATTTATGAACTTATATATAATAATAACTTGACATGAATATATAGTGATGCTATATTTTGAATGTAAGGTTAACGTTACAGAGGTGACAATTGGTGAAAAATAAATTAAAAGAGCTTCGGAAATCTTTTGGATTAACTCAGGAACAATTAGGAGAACTTGTAGGTGTATCAAGACAAGCAATTAATGCTATTGAAACAGAAAAATTCGAACCATCTATATGGTTAGCGTATGATATCTCTAAAGTATTTAATTCTTGTATAGAAGAAGTTTTTATTTTTGAAGAAAGTGAAAGAAAATCAAGATCACAACAAAGTAGAGGTGTATTTTAAATGGCATTAAGACAAATTAGACTCTTTGATGATGAAATATTAAGAAAAAAGAGTAAGGAAGTTGACTTAGTAGATGAAAAAGTAAGACAAATACTGAATGACATGGTGGATACTATGTATAATACAAAAAATGGAGGAGGATTAGCAGCTCCGCAGGTAGGTATATTAAAGAAGTTAGTTGTGATAGATCTTGGAGATGGGCTTATAAAACTAATTAACCCAAAGATAATTAGGCAAGAAGGAATTCAAGAGGTTATAGAGGGATGCTTGAGCATTCCAAATAAATGGGGAAAGTTAATAAGACCAGCAAAAGTAATAGTACAAGCGTTAAATGAAAATGGTGAGGAAATTATACTAGAAGGCACAGGAGATCTTGCCAAATGTCTCTGTCATGAAATAGATCATTTAGAAGGTATTCTCTTTACTGATTTAGTTACTGAATATATAAATTAGCACTACTTTGTATTAATACTGAATTGAGGAGGTTGTAAATGAGTGATATAGTAGTAAAGAAGTTAAATAGTGGTGATGAAATTCCGTATGGATTGCTTATGTTAGCAGATCCATCGACTGAAAGTATAGATGATTACATTCATAGAGGAGACTGTTATGCTGCTTATATAGATAATATAATTGTAGGAGCCTATGTAATTATAAAAACAAGACCCCTAACTATTGAACTCGTCAATATTGCTGTTAGTGAAATATATCAAAGTAAAGGAATAGGAAAGAAGTTAATACTAGATGCAATAGATAAAGCAAAGAAAGAAAATGCAAAAATTATAGAAGTAGGTACAGGAAACTCTAGTATAATTCAGATAACACTTTATCAAAAATGTGGATTCCGTATAGATGGTATAGATAAAGATTATTTTAAACAACACTATAAAGATAAGATTATTGAAAATGGAATCGAATGTATTGATATGATTAGATTAAGGAAGTATCTGTAATCTATATAGTATGTAACTATTAATATTGAGAGATCTTATTGATAATTTGGCTAGTATTATGTATAAGATTTTTAACTTTAAGACTTCTTGCGACCTGTCAGTTTAACCAGATCACATTACATTGGAAAGTGCATGGTTTTGGTTGTGTGGTAAGCCTTAACTTCTCTTGATTCTCTCCTATGAACCAAGTCCATTTCTCATTTATCTTTCATTGGTTTCTGCTTCTTTTATATCGATACCAGTTTTGGCATATTGCTCATAACTGTACAGAAAAGCATTTCACTTTGCATAGAACTTATATAGAGTATATTTTCCATATATCCCTTTTCATCATCATTCACTGTAGTTACTTTGTTCATTCTTACGTATACGGTGTGATATAATTTATCCTCTGTACTATAGTTTGCTGTTTTCATCTATTGATTTAATTTGTATGGAGAAGGCCATAAGTATCTTCTATATTTACAGAGTATGAAATATCAGTTTCATTCTAACTATTCGTGCCTCCCTTATTCTCGTCTTTCTTTTCGACGTCTTTGCTCTCACTTATTTGTTCAACAGATGCACCCTGCTTGCTTTTTTTTATTACTGCTAAAGATACTTACAGGGAATACCATTATAAATACTAAGGTTTTTTTCATGTTTTTTATCATATATTTTAGGAAGACTATTCTTTATCATTTTATAGAGTGATAAAATGAATTTTAACATCTGTTTTTGCAATTGAGTTGCTTAATGTGGTTTTTAAGTCCTATTTTACAAGGTTTTCTGTTAGATGAAGGCTCATTTCAAACCTGCAAATAAATAGTCTTTTCTCTTTCTCAGAATTACGTTATAGTGTAAGTAGAAAGATATGCGAAAAGAAAAAATGAAACTGCACCATAAGATGGAATAAGATATTGAACTTTATGTAGAGAGTAAAGAAGTATTTGTCTATTTCCATTTTCTGCACGGAGATAGAAGTCTTAGAGATTACATGTTTAAACCGGAAGGAAAATGCACAGAATCAGCACGTTAGAACAGCCGGAAGCTTACTTTTGCCGACTTTCTATAGTAGCCTAATGAAATGATTTGAAAGTGTTTGTATCAGTAGCATAATACTTTATAGATTATATAACATATGGATAAAGATTATCTTATATTTTAGCTATAACATGTAGTTTCGTAAGTTTTTTATAATTTCCACTACAAAACACATAAAATCTAACTATACTGTAGAAAATTACTAGAAACAAAAGGAGAAAGTAGATATGATTAAAAAACTTAGTTTGAAAGATATGCAAACGGTAAAGAAAATACTAGAACTACAAAAAATTTCATATGAAGTTGAAGCTGAGATTATAGAGTTTTATGAAATACCGCCTTTAAAAGACACAATCGCTAGTTTAAGTAAATGCAATGAAAATTTTTATGGGTACTTTATAAATAATATTCTAGCTGGAATCATTTCATATAAGACTACCGAAAATATCTTAGATATACATAGAGTTGCAGTACATCCTCATTTTTTTAGAATGGGTATCGCGGGAAAATTGCTTGATTTTGTAGAAGGATTTGAGAAAGATTTAAATAAGGCTGTTGTATGTACTGGAAAGAAAAACTTACCTGCTATTAATTTGTATTTAAAAAATAAATATCAAAAAATACAGGATATAAAAATCAGTGAGAATATTTATTTAACAAAGTTTGAAAAGATGTTACAGCTTAAAAAATAGAATGATTTGATAAAAAAATTAGATTTTGCTATTAGTAAACTATTAGGCTATAGGAGAATAAAAATAATAAAAATAATATTAAACAAAGATAATAAGTTTTTTACTAATGGTAAATCTCGAAAATTAATATAGAAACTAGTTCCATTAAAACATAGTTAACTTTACTTATGATTTAACTTTCCAAATAATTGACATAATCAATAAAATAAAAGTTAGGTATTAATACAGAGTATAAACAACTAAACTATATTGTAAAATAGCTATAACAAATTATAGCTATTTATCTGTTTCTATAATAATATTAAATATATGATTCATAGAGTATGAAAGAAATTCGATGTAAGTAGTCTACAATTATAAAAGACTATAGGTTATATACTAGGAGGCGTCATATGAAAACAGCTACAATAGGAGTACTATCTGGTATGGGACCCAGATCTACCTCTCCATTTCTTGAACTTATATTGGATGAATGTCAAAGACAGTATGGAGCAAAATATGATATAGACTATCCACATATCATAATTTATTCCCTACCAACGCCATTTTATATAGATAGAAAGATTGATGAGGAATTATTAAAGAATTCAATCAAAGAGGGTATTGAGAAACTAGAATCTTGTGGCGCGGATGTAATAGCAGTGCCTTGTAATAGTGCTCATCAATACTTTGAATATATTACTAAAGATATTAAAGTGCCAGTTTTAAATATCATAGAAGAGACTACTCTACTATTAGAGTCAAGAACAAGGGTTACGATATTAGCTACTGAGATTACTATGACGTCAGGTTTGTATCAAGAAAAAATAAAGGAAAAAGATTGCGAATTTGTGTTTATTAAGGAATGGCAATTATGCATAAATGAGATTATACTGAAAATCAAAAGTCAAGAAAGTTTATCAGAAGCAAGAGTATTATGGAAAAAGTTAATAGAAGAAATTTATTGTGAAGATGTAGATACTATAATAATTGCCTGCACAGATTTAAATGTTGTGATAGACAAAGAGATGACAAAAGTTAAGTTTTTAGACTCTTCAAAACAACTTGCAAGTGAACTCGTTAAAAGATATCTGAGTATAAAACACTTGGATATTAGTAAAAAATGATAAGACTATTGTTTAGTCTTGCTCCTTAAGAATATATAATGACTAAGAAATATTTAGAAATCTATGCATAACAAAACTTGGCAATGGTTTTTAGCGAAAAATACTAGAACAGCAAAAGTCAAAAGTATAAGAAAATCAGAGAAAATACTGTTAAATAAATACTTAAAATACCGTATTATTCGACACCGAATTTTATAGTGTTTTGTGAAATACTATAAAGAATATACTATAAATGAAATTATAGTGAAATTAAGATATTTAGAATTTATGTAACTGTATATTTTTAGATTAGGGAATAAAAATACATTTAAATAATATAGTAATCTTTTTTAAAGGAGAAGTAAGAATGAAAGATAGAATAATTAACTTAGTAGGTTCTTCAGGATCAGGTAAGACTACTATATCGAAAAAACTAGAGAAAATAGGATATAACATTATTCATTCATATACAACTAGAAAACCAAGAGAAATTAATGAGTGGGGACATAAGTTTATAAGTAGACAAGAAATATTAGACATGTTTAATATTAACTGTATTCCAAAAGAAGAGATTATAAATAAAAAAATTAGCATTGAACTTAAGACAAATCCAAGGGTCATAGCTCATAAAGAACTGTATGGAGAACACTATTTTGCCACTATAGAACAGTATAAGGGTAAAGGAACTAGTATCTATGTGATAGATCCAGAAGGCGCAGAAGTAATAAATAAAACTGTTAAAGATGCAGAGATAATTACAATATTTTTACAATGTGATAAGTCAGTTAGAGAAGATAGACTTTATAAAAGATACTTAAAAAATACAGATATAGAAGAAATGAGAGACACTCAAACTATAATTTTAAAAATTAATGAAAGAATAGAAAAAGATAAGGAGATATTTAGACTATGCAAATGTGATTATGTAGTAGAGGTCAATAGGGATATAAAAGAAATTATTAAAGACATAACTACTGTAATAGAGGAAAAATAAAAAATAGGGGTTTAAAAGAAAATCTTATTATAGATACATAAAGTAGAAACAATATGTGACTGATAGTAGTAAAATATTAAAGGAACAAGTGAATATATGTTGATTTAAAAGAGTAGAAGGAGAATATGTTATAAACTATTTTATAGCATAAATAAAAGTAATAAAAAGTTAAATTTATAGATTAATATATAGTAGATGAAGACTATATTAGTAAATATACCGGTTAAATATGTATAAGAAGAGTTAGATTATCTTATCTAATCTAATAAGAGTAAGACCAATTTTCATGACATTAAAATATCGTGATATATAATTTTGACTTTTTCTTTTTCATTAAAGTATTATTACAAGGAGGATCATACCTTTTTTTACAATAGGAGAAAAGACTCCATAATCATTAAACTTAAGCATATATTACTTAACAATATTATCGGAGGATATTAATTATGAATAATATTAAGTCACTTAGACCTATAGTTAATGATACATCTAAAGTATTGATATTAGGGTCAATCCCAGGAAAAGAGTCGCTAGAAAAACAAAAGTATTATGCAAACCCGAGAAATAGTTTTTGGAAGATAATTTTCTCTTTATATGACCTTAATGTTGAAGAACATTATAACAAGAAGATAGAGTTTCTACAAGAAAAAAACATTGCAATATGGGATGTTATAAAAACCTGTGATAGGAGAGGAAGTTTAGACTCTAATATAAAAAATGAGGAAGCAAATGATTTTAGTACTTTGTTTAAGTATTATCCAAATATAAGATTTGTTTTATTTAATGGTGCTAAGTCTTATGACGTATTTAGCAAACAAGTAGGTTTTGACATATCAAGTAATATTACTTTTAGAAAGCTAAATTCATCTAGTCCAGCAAATACAATTCCATTTGAAGTAAAATTAAATGAATGGAAAGTAATAAAAGAATATTTAGAACAAGAAGATTAGTAAAGATTGAAAAAGTAAAATATGTTATAAAAAAAATGTATAATTATTTATTGATATATTATTAACTAAAATAACAGCAAATATTTTTAAATTATAGTAAATAACACTTTAGGCAGAATCATTGAATATAAGTCTAAAGTGTTATTTTTTAGTTTATAGAAGTTACAACATGATAGGATGTTACTTGTGCTTAAGATATATCCTAAGTAAGATAAAAAATAATACAGTTTAAGAGTTATTTGTTATTGTATAAGATGTTATCAAAAATAATAATAAATTCAGAACTACAGAGATAGCTATTTATAAAAGTATATTCTAATGGTTCAATTTAATAATTTAGTAATGATTGGAAAATATATGATATAATAATTAAAGAAAAATTATAATATTAGTCATTTAGGATAGGTTTAATTTAACTGGTATAAATTATTTTTATAAATATAGAAGAACATTTAGTACATTAGAAACTATTAATATAATAAAAAAGATAAACTGAGCTAATTAGTGAATTTATATAATTAATTACATTGTAAAAATTGAAATAAATATAAATTTTTATAACTTAATTTAAGAAAGAAGGGAAATATTATGAGAAAAAAACTTAAAAGTTTATCATCATCAAATCCATTAATACTTAGTATATATTTAATGTGTATAGCTATGCTATTTAGACTATTAGATATTTTTGTTTTGAGACTTGACGATTTGTTAGGTGAAATAATTTTATCAAAAATTATTGGATTTATAATTGTAATTCTATTTGTTAAGATGGTAGATAATAGTATGAGTGATATTGGATTTAATATTAATAATAAATTGTCTATTTTTATTTTAGGAGCTGTTGTTACAGTTGTCTTAATGTTTATAGGGTATGTAGGTGAATTTATGATATTTTCTTCTGATTCGCCAAAGTTACTAATATCAGCTATTGATCCTAAAGCGGGTGTTACAGGTGGTGTGGGTTTTGCAATATTTCTTTTATTTGGTAATGTAATTAACTGCTTTATGGAAGAAAGCTTATTTAGAGGAGTAATGATTCCACTATTAAATAAAAAATATTCTATTAAAATGACTATATTTTTACAAGGACTATTGTTCGGTATATGGCATATTCCTTGGGCATTTAAATGGTATATAAGTGGTATAGTGAGCGGAGCAAGTGGCTTTATAATGGCCTTAATAATAAACTCAATACCTATGATATTTATAGGTATTGTTCTTGGCGTTATGTATTACTATACTAACTCTATTTGGACACCATGGATATCACATTTTATGATGAATTCTATTCTTAATCTGGTTCATGTAAGTATTAATGGTAAGCTAAATATAGGAATGATTATACGTATGTCTATCTTTGAATCTATAATATTTATGCTTATTCCAATATTAATTATAATTACGAGGAAGACTAATAAAGTCAGTATTGAATGTAGTGAAGTAAATTAATTATATTAATAAATGTGGTAAAAGTAAAAAATAAAAAATAGGACGCATGATAGGTCAACAGATTTATTTCTACATAGCCTACTGCGGCATTTTGGAAAACTAAATGCCAAAAGCACTAGTTAAATAAGAACAGGAACTTCCTCCTGTTCTTATTTAAAGAGGAGGGAGTTAGTTGAAAATAATTGAGTTGCTTAATGAACTTGGAGTAGATAACTTCAGGGATAGAGCATTTCTGTATAAAATATATTGTATAGACTAATATAGGATATATTGTAAGTGTGAGATAAGCTAGTGGATATAAATACTACAGGATATATTATAGTTTTCTATAGTTATAACCTGTCTTTTTATTTTATAAAGGAAAGAGATACAGTTATAATATCATGATTTTAGTCTTAAGTAATGTAGTTAGATTCATAATATTTATTATATTGTAAAGCAAAATAAAAACTTTACATTTATCTTAAATATAGAATTATTCAATGTTGAATTTTATTATTTTTTATATTTAAACTCAAATAAAAGTCGACGAAAAGATAAGTATAAAGCTAACAGAATTAGTAAAAAGGATATACAGCAGCCTTACAAAGTATAGATGACATATGAATAAGTATATAGATAGTGCACTTAAATTGGTAGAAAATGAAGGGATATTCTATTATTTTAAGATAGAAAAATTCATAAGTAAATTAATTAAGTTTTGATAAGTAAGAAACAAATTGTCACTATACTACAATATGTGATACTGAATTAATGCTGTAAATACAATTTGATGAAAGTTAACTAGTAGCTATAGTCTCAACAAAGTGAAAATACTTTTAGTTACTTGCATCTTCTATCATTATGCTCAAAATGGTTATGAAAAGGAGATTTATTTTTCATAACTAGTGGAATATTCACACCCTTATTAAAGTTATAGGCTTGTAGTAACTAAGAGCCTTTACTATATAAAAGTTATATTATATGCACTTATGGTTAAAGGACAATATAAAATAAGAAATACTTTTCTTATGATTAAAAGGTTAAATTAAAACTTAAAATTAATTTAAATGTACAAAGTATAATATAAATGAACTATGCAACTAAATAAGTCTTATTATACATACCAGTGAGCACTTTAGACAAAACCACCAAAGTTTAAGTTTAGGTATAACTTTTTATCTACAAAGGAGTAGATGAAATTACTATTTAATAGAGGTTAAAGTCATTATGAAGGTGAGACAAGGTAAATATTTATAGGTGTTCTCACAAGAAGGAGGTAAGTTAGACCAAACTAGAAGAATCATCAGGAGCAAGTAATTAAACATATTTAATATAGAAAATGGAAGTATATAAACTAAAAGACTAGAATGAAGAAGTTTGAGCACTAAACTAGTATTATATATTAGCGAAAATATAACGGCTTTAGCTATAGTAGTTTTGAGATAAGATGTTTTTTACGTAGAGAAGAATATAGATCTCTAAAAAATATATGCTAATACTAGTCTAATTTTTAACTATTATTACTTATTTTGATTAAAGAAATCAACAAATTTTTCAATAGTGAATTCTTTAAGCTTTGATGTATCATTATTAACTAATTTTAAAAAACAACCTGGAATTTCTCTAGCTTTAAGATTCTTTTTTATACAGAGGTCACATCCATTGGAATGGTTATGAGGGTTTAGTTTACAACTTAAGTCACTACAAGTACAAAAATGTTTTTGATTTTCCATAATTACTCCTTTTAATAGTATTAGCATGATTAAAGCTTAGTATAACAGATATTTTAGTTACCAACAAGAATAGAATTAATATTAATTACGAGTGAGAAATAAATATTAATTCAACTGGAATAGTAAAAAAGTAGATGAGTTACATTTAAAGATTTGGAAAATCTCCTTGAGTTATGAGGAGGAATATAGTTAAAAATATATGTTCAGGTTATTTAGGAGAAATAAAGAATTAGGATTATTAAAAATTAAGACAATATAAAACTATAAGAATATGAAATAGTTCATATATAAAAAATGAATTAAATTTTAAAACGAACTAAGTTATAAGCTAACTAGTAAAGTGATTTTTGAAAGTTGAACAATACGAAATTCTAGATATTTATTATACCTTTTGTAAAATACATTGATATGCATTTGGTGAGATATGGTATCTTATTGCTAAGACTCGTTCTATACTATTGTAGTATAGAAAGTAAAGATCAGTTAAGTCTTATTAAGACAAATGAAAGCAAGATAGGATAGGAAATAATAATTATAGTCTAGTATAATTTAAAATAGAGGTGATGAGAAATGGATTTTATTCAAAATTTACAAAGAGCAATAGATTATATGGAAGAACACATATTAGAACCGATTACCTATGAAGATGTTGCTAAGCACTTATACATATCAAATTATCATTTTCATAGGACATTTAGTCTAGTAACTGGTATTACAGCAAATGAGTATATTCGAAATAGAAGATTGTCTATGGCAGGACAAGAATTATCTATATCTTGTGAAAAGGTAATTAATATTGCTTCAAAATATAGATATCACTCTCCTGAGAGTTTTACAAAGGCTTTCACTAGGTTTCATGGTGTTACACCTAGTGCGGCAAGACATGCGGGTATAAAATTAAAATCTTTTAATCGTCTTCTTGTTAAAATAAAACTAGAAGGTGGTACTGTTATGGACTACAGAATTGAAAAGAGAAAAGGATTTAAAGTATTAGCTAAGGTTATGCAGTTTAGAAATGAATCAATTTTAGAAGAGGGAAATACTGAGATTCAAGACTTCTGGAAAGAATGTTGGAATGATGGTGTATTTGGTGAGCTGAAAGAAAATACTACTAAGCATGATACTTACGGAGTCTGTGCATCAATATCAAAAGAAAGTACACATTTTGACTATGGCATTGGTATGGAATTTAATGGTGATAATGCTCCTAATGGATATAATATCTGGGAGGTTAAACCCACATTATGGGCAGTGTTTAAATGTATTGGTAAAGGTGGAGATTGTATAGAAGAAACTTGGAATAAAATTTTTTCGGAGTTTCTTCCGGGTTCAGAATATATTATGACTGATGATACTGATTTTGAACTATATTCAGAAGGTTTTGGCGTAGATTGCTTTTGTGAAATATGGATTCCTGTTAAGAAAAAGATAAATGCATAATCAGTATTAATTTCTAAAAATATCAAAACTATAAAATTGAATAAGCTTCTAAGATTCCATAATATTCACAAATGAATTTTACAGAAATCTCATCCTCAAATTCATATAAAAAGATAAGAAAGAAAAATTAAAAGAATAAATGAATGAATATATAGATAATGTACTTAAAGTATCGGAAAGTGAAGAAACGCTGGACTACTTTAAGATAGAAATGAAAAATAGTAAATGACAATTGTACCTAGAGAGTACTATACAGTATGGATCGAAGGTTTATTAATAGATGAACTACCTAAGTTGCAATTTAATAAATAGAAATGTTCTATGAAAACTGAATAATACGGTATTTAAAATTAATGTGTTTTCCATTGGCTATAAAATATATAGAAAATATGGTACAATTTTGATAGTAATTAAGTTATAGTCATTAGATATTATGAACAAAATAGAAGCATTTAAATAAGGATAAGGTGTTTATATGAAAAGTAAATGTAAGGAAAATTATAAAAAAGCAGAGATGGTAATCTGTACATTATTAGAGAATCCTTACTATACAAGTTTTTTCTGTAATACGAGGGGTTTTACATTATATTTTGAAAAAATTCACATGCTGAAATAAATGGATATAAAATACCTTGGAATATAAAATTAAATATATATAGTGAATGGTGGTTTAATTCTATTTATGAGTGGAATGATAAAGTGCAAAAATATTCTTGTAATCACATTATTGAACCTCTTGAACCAATTCGAGCGTATGAATTATCAAGCTTAATGTGGATGAATGGTTCAAAAATTACGGAAGTGGAGCTAAATAATAATAGTATAAAAATAATGTTTGAAAATAAGAAGTATCTAACTATACTAAATGAAACTGATATGGATAATGCATGGATATTATATGGAATGAATGATAATGAAATAATGGAAGCATGGAGCATAACTTGTGAGTGTGACGGTTCATTATTTGTAGAGAGACCGTTTTAGAGTGGGTTAAAAAAGTTTTTTGCTTCAAATTAATCCGTAATAATACTACTAGGCGTAATAATTACAAAGTCAAACACTTATTTAAAACAATGTATTATTTTAAGTTGAACTTTACAGTGTTTTAAGGAGAACTATTCTTACAGAGACTTATGTGATTATATGGAAACCATGATGTAATAACTTACAGTTGAAATATATTTGATCTATAACTGTAGAGAAAATTTTCATATATTTTGTGAGGTGGAGAAGGGATGGACTTAGTTAATGTAGGAACAGAAACAATAGAAACGGACAGGCTAGTCTTGAGACGATTTACTTTGGAGGATGCCAATGACATGTTAAAAAACTGGATAAGCGATAAAGAAGTTCAGCTAAACTATGGAGAGCCAGTATATGAAAGTGATGAGTCAGTAAAAAAACTACTTGAAGGATGGATTGAGCTATACTCTAATAATCAATATTATAGATGGGCAATTATTTTAAAAGAAAATAGTGAAAATATTGGACAAATTGCTTTTTGTCATATTGATCTAAATCATCGCTTTGCAGATATTGAGTACTGTATTAGCAGATCATATCAAAGAAAAGGATATTCATCAGAAGCTTTAAATGCAATAATAGAATTTACATTTGAAAAAACAGGACTAAATAGATTACAGGCTTTTCATAGAGGAAGAAACATAGCTTCAGGTAAAGTACTAAAAAAATCAAAAATGAAGTGTGAAGGAGTTTTAAAACAGACAATATTTTATGAAGATGAAAAAGAATATGATGACAAAATATATTATGGCATAATAAAATCTGATTACCATAACATATAGTTATACTTTCATTAGTATGTTTTGATTACTATTAAACATTAGGATCATAAAAGTCGAACAACCTATCTTAATGGCATATAATTTAGAAAAAATTTACGTTATTTTTATTTATGATTCAAATAAATTATAAGGCTAAATAAGCACTACCGGACATAACGTCGGACACTTTAGACAAAACCATTAAGTTTAAGGTGTTCTTTTTTATTTACAAGGAAGGTGTAATATGAATTAACTTTTAGAGATTAATATAACTAAAGAAGTGGAAGAACGTACATATTACAGATATTCTTATCAAAGAAACGACTAAGATATACAATAGGTAGATTTAAAGAGTAGGATAAAACATTTGTAGAAATAAGACTAGACGATAATAGACATATTGGAAATGACCATAATAAAAAATACTTTACAATGCTTAAAAATAATCGGATCATGAAAGGAATGATCTGAAGGATATGAATAGCTACTTTAAGTTTATATACTGTTACAAATACAGAGTGGAGCATATATCTATGTTAGACTGTTCAGTTTCAGAAGAATTGACAGGATAAAGATGTAACAATTTTTAAAGGTAAAAATATTTGTCTAGGATGTTCAAAAAGTTAAAAAATAAGAGAGTGTAAGGCACCACTATCCTAAAAATGAAAATGAAAAATCAAACTCATTATAACACAACAGAATAAAGCGATAAACTGTATACATTGTAATTATCACAATACTAAGACTTTGTATTCAAGAATAACAACTTATTAAGAGCTCTATTTTAAGACATTAATTATCAAAACAAAGGTGAGGAATTTATGACAGATAAAGAAGAAAATTTAGAAGATCATATGAAAGAATATATATATATATATATATATATTGTACTTAGTTTAGCAGAAAATGAGGGTACTATAGAATGTTTCAAGAATAATAAAGGTCAATTATATTTGGAGAATACTATACAAGATAGATTAAAGGTTTATTAATAGATAAACTGCTTAAATTGTAGTTCAATAAATAGCAATATTATTTGAAAATCAAATAACACGGTGTTTTTAAATTTATAAATTTTCTATTTAAGTATTAATTATATAGAAAATATGGTATAATTTTGGCAATAATTAAGCCCTAGTCTTTAGATACGATGAATTAAATGGAGGAATCACTCTTGAATAAGATGAGAAGTAATAAAAACATTTTATTATATGTAGCATTAGTAAATTTAATTGTAATAACTTCCTATAAAGTTGGAGGAGCAATAGCGTTAAAAAAGAATTTATTATTCAGAGGATGGATAGATATTTTATATATGATTAATCTTCTACTTTTATTTTATAATTATAGATTATATTATAAGAAATGTTTTAGAAATAATATCTGACTTACTTACTGGAGGTATTATAATTATAAGTTGCCTCTGTATAATTTATATATTTGCATTCTTTTATGAGCCAGAGCATATTGTTTATGAGAAAAATCAGAAATTAATAGCTAAAGTTGTTTTTTATGGATTTCATCATACAAAAGTTGATTTTTACAATCCAGTAAATATGTTATTGATGAGAAAATCTGATACTTCAAGTAAAACTTATGATGGAAGCTATGATATGTATGAAGAAAGGTAGCTATAAGAACAATATTACTATTTTACGATGTATAAGTAAGATATGGTGAACTTGAAGTGGATCGTATATATGAAAGCTTTTTTAAAACTAAGAAGAAGGAAGTATAAAAATGAAAAGTAATATCAAATCATTATTAATGCACCTGGCTATTGTAGCTATAACTCTTATCTTTTTAATAGGGTTTGTAATAAGTGGACCTAAGTTCGGAATGTACACAACTAATATGTTATGTAGATTTCTTTTCACAATACTATTTTTAATTTGCTATATTTATATAGGTTCACTCTTAAGCACTAAAAAAGATAAAAATTATGATTTCTTTAAAGGTGTTACTATAGGTTTAATAGGCATTGGACTTTGGACATACACTTTTATAAAAATAAAATATAACTTAATTCAAACTCCACAAGAACTAAATGAATACTGGATGATGTTTAACTTATATTATGCCCCCTTTACTATGATTTATTTTTTCTTAGACATAACAGTATCACCTATATTGCTACTATTTACGAATCTGATTCCATCTTTACTTATAGGCTTAGGCGTTAAATATAAGAGATTAAAAGAGAAAAAGATTAAGATTTAATAAAATAAAAGCTAGAGTCTGTTAATTTAATATGAAAAATAATTTATCTAAATTATTATTTTAGGATATCATACAATATTATTCAAACTGTTAAATAAGATAAAAATCAAATGTTATTTTAAACACTGTACTATTTAAATCAGAATTTTACGGTGCTTTTGTTTCACAATACAAGTAAATAGAGGTAATAATATTGAGTTATAAAAAAGATGTTAAAACAAAATATGATAATTCATTTTGTATGGATAGCAACTGTATATATTGATTTTAAGATATATGTATGCATTGCATGAATGAAGAAGGTTACGGGGTGTTTGCTGATAGTAACGTATATATTAGTTATTTGAGCAAGTTGTGAGAGCGTAAATCCTTCTTTCGTTCGTACTTCTTTAATCTTCAGTTTCAATTCATTACTCTAAATATTTCAATTTATTAATAAATTAATTTTCAATTATTATAGTTGGATGTACTATATATAATAGACATAAATTTAATTAAAAGGAGTGTTACTAACTGTTACTTAAATAGATAAAGCATTTATAGTGCCATGTTATTAGTTCTTTGTATATATTATTATTTTTCCACTAATTATAAAAAAACTTTGAAACTATGTCATACATAAAGTTTTCATCTTGAAAGAGATGACATATTTAGTGTTTATATCTATCTATTTGATTTTAAAGCTTTTAACAATATAGTTAATATAAAAACTCTATTATAAAAAGTTCTCTTTTTTACCTTTTAAAAAGGTTGCTGGTGAAGCTGAAGACGAGAGTAGGGTTCTTTAGTTATGCTGAAAATAGAAAAACTCTAGATTGCAAGACATCGAATATATCTTGCAGGCTGAATTTGAGCTATTAGTTCAACATTTAGCTTTTATTGAATAGCACCTCTTAAGGTACAATAAAATTCAGCAGTTGAGTACACATTAGTAGATGCACCAAGGCGTTTATATGTTCCACCAACCGTTACTTCATATGTACTACCTGAATCTATACGCCTATAATCATATCCATTGTGAGTCCACGAATTTGAACTCCTTGCAGCTAATTTTGAAGTAATAGAATTTATATCTGAAAATACTTGACCTTGATAGAGTGTATTATATTCTGTTTCAAATGAACCGTCTATTAACAATGTATCAGAAGTATTATCGACTTTAAGAGTTATCTTCTTTGTAGAACCCTTTATAGCAAAAATGCCTACATCTAACTATATTCTCTCATGAAGTTTCTACTGTGTAATTTGCTAATTCTATGGCTATTCCTTTGGATTTATCTAGATATACCCATTCACTTTCTTTAAATTCATTCATCGACAATACATCAACTTGTTGTCCAGTCGATTGAGAAACTTCTGAAGCAATTTCCAAGTATTGATTATAAGAATATTTTTTTTGATTGTCAGAAATTTTTTCTTGAGGAGCTTTGACTTGTTCTAATACTTTACTATCTTGATTTTTTTCTTGATGATTTTCTTTTAATGCTAGTGACTTTATAGATGAACTTAAAATTATTAAACTAGCTAATGATATACTTATTATTTTGTCTGATTTTTTTATCATATGTAAAACTTCCTTTTTAATCTATTTTCATACCAATATGTCACCATTATTCCCTTGATATGTAAAATCGTAAAGTGTTTTAAGTAATGTCTCAATAGAAAAAATGCTAGTGAGATGTATTTCTGGTTTTAACTAGTCTAAGTTATATTTACATAATCTTTTCATACTAATCATGGAAAGTGTTAGAGAAAATGAGTTGTAAGGAGAAGGTTTTAAGAGTACACAGGAATAATGAGGAAAGCAGATGAGTTAGAAAGAGTAGTTATACCAAAGGAATTAAGAAACACTCTTGAAATATTAGTAGGAACACCACTAGAAATTTATGTAGATGGAAAATAAATAATACTTAAGAAATATGCACTATATTGCGTGTTTTATGAACAGGCTAAAGATTTAGAGATAAGAATATTTGCCTTGGTTGTTTCGGAGAATTTTAGAAATAAAGATTCAGGATTTTGAAAAAGTTATAAAGGTATGAAAAGAATTAAATCTAAAAACTAGTTGAATTATAAATTAATTGATAAAATGTTTTTTGAAAATTGAATAGTATAGTGTTAAAAGATTAATATTTTTTCTAACAGATATAAAATATATAGAAAACATGATATGGTTTTGATAATAATTAAATTTTAGTAGTTATATGTTGTAACTTAATCTAAGTGCTTTTCTTGATACTCTAAAAGTAGAAAAGACCGTAAAATCAAGTGGCCTTTTCCATTAAAATACTTATCCTTTAATTATTATCATCTTTAAAATCCTCGTGATTAAAATCAATTACTTTTATACCATGAACATCTTGCTGTATAGTAACTATTTCTATTCCATATGGTGGATTATGTGCTCCTACAAATGTTGTTACTTGAACTACTATTTTAAAGTAGTATGACCCTTCTTCTAACCTTTCGATTGATAAAACCTTTGCATCCATATATTGT
Organism: Gottschalkia acidurici 9a; assembly: GCF_000299355.1. Classification (NCBI taxonomy): domain Bacteria; kingdom Bacillati; phylum Bacillota; class Tissierellia; order Tissierellales; family Gottschalkiaceae; genus Gottschalkia; species Gottschalkia acidurici. The sequence goes on from NC_018664.1 coordinate 1,551,642, forward strand.
CTATACTCTCCATAGTAGTCATGTATGCCTTCAAGGATATATGTTGAAAGGAAAGTTAGCAGGAAATCCTCATAAAGTTTTTCCTTAGATTCACCACCAGCGTTATTTAAATTAGAACCAAAACTAAGGGAAGTAAAAACAATGAGGATACAAAGAGTCATTAAGAGAACGTTACTGGATTTTTTTAACATATAAACAACTCCTTTCTCTACCTAGGATATGTGTTAGTCATATAATTTATTTTGAAATTATTTTAAATAAGCATATGTTTTAATATAGCGTTGAAGTAAAGAAGATAATTAAAAAGGGAATTCTTCCTTCTCTGATTCATAATATTACTATAATGTTCCTTGAAAGCTGAATAATGAGGTGTTTAAAATCTAGTATATTTTGTTTAACTATAAAACATATGTAATATATGGTATGATTTTGATAATAATTAAGTCATATACCTAAAAGATTATAATAAATGATGAAAGGAGAATAATAGTGAATGATTTACAAACAAAGAGTGAACGGGTTGACAATACCCTAGTCTGGATTTTAGCATTTATTCCGATACTAGCTATAGTGGTATCCCTAATAGACATTCCAATAACCAGGATGAATAGTATTTCAAGTAAACTCTTAATAAGAGTTCCAGCTTTTCTTAATGTGGGTTTAGGCATCTTTGATGAGAGAAAGCTTAAAAAGATAGGATATGAAACTAAAGGACTTTTACCTTGGGTCATATGGTTCATTCCAGTTTATCTTATAAAAAGGAGAAAGTTACTAAAACAAAAAAGAAGTTATGATGTTGTCTGCATAGCTACGTATACAATGATAGCAATTACTTTATTTATTTTGATTATTTTTTAAAAGCTAAAATAAAATTCAATTTTTTATTAATAGACATATTTATTATTAAAAATATCGATTATTAAAAACTGAATTTACGATGTCTTTATATTCAAAATTAAATAAAAAGACAAGTGTAAAGTTAACATGGTTGGCAAGAAGACTTATAAAATAGAGGTGCATATGGCAAATACGAAAGAAAAATTAAAAGAACAAATGAATGAGTATATAAATAATGTACTTAAATTAGCAGAAAATTAAGAAATAATGGATTTCCCTAAAATAGAAATGAAAAATAATAAAGGTAAGCTACATTTAGATAGTACTATACAGAATAGATCTAAGGCTTATTAAGAGATAAGATATTTAGTCTGTAAATTAATAAATAGAAATGTTATTTGAAGATTGAATAGTACGGTGATAAGGTGATAAGTAATAAAAATTATGCTTTACTATTAAGTATAAATCTAAATTAGTTGTAATAATATGGTATAATCATTACAGCTAATTTAGATTTAAGGAAAAATTGAGAAATAACACCGCTGTTTTACAAGGAGGGAGTTTACTATGGAAAAGTATAAGATTAATAAGGTATCTGATTTAGATGAAAGATACATAGATGATGTAGTGGTAATATTTGTAGATGGACTTTATAATGTACTTAATACTATTTCAACAGATAAAGATGTTTTAAAAGAACTATTTCGTAGTACTTTAGATTTTTCAATGTTTTATGCTTATATTTATGAGGATAAAGTCATCGGAATTTTAGGACTTGGTAATAATAAAAAACGTCCAATCTGTTTAAAAAAAGATATATGTCAAAAAACTTTAGGTAAATTTAAGGGATTTATGATGTATATTCAAATGAAATCAATACTAGGAAAACCTATAGTGAGAAATAGTGATGAGGGACATGTCGATTACTTAGCAACAGATGCAAAATATAGAGGAAGAGGTGTAGCTACACAGCTTATTAAATTTCTACACTCTAATATAAACTATAAAAGCTATTTACTAGGGGTTTTCTCCAAAAATACTAATGCTAAAAGACTATATGAAAAACTTGGATTTGAACAATTTGAAGAACAAAGTAACTTTTTCATGTCATATAGAGGACATGGCTCTATAATAAGAATGAGACTACGAGTAAAAAGAGTATAATTTTTTGCTTTAGCTAGTTACAATTCTATCATTATATGCAATGATTTAAAAATCAAATAGCTATTTAAAATGTTGTATTATTCAGCATTAAATTTTACAGTGTTTTTGCATTCAAATTCAAATAAAAAGGTACATGTAAAGTTAACAGAATTGGAAAGAAAGATATACACAACAGATTTAAGGTTTATCAATAAACAAACTACTTAAGTTATAATTTAAGTAATGAAATGTTCTTTGAAAGTTGAATAATATGGTGTTTTAGAATTAATATGTTTTCTAATTATAAATATATAGAAGATGAGATATAATCTTGATAATAGTTAAACTCAGATTGTAAGATCTTATATATTAATGGTTTATGGAGGAGATATGGTGAGAATACCCACGAAAAAATGGTTTAAAAAACAATTGCTAGCATAGGCATTGTAATTATAACATATATAGCTTTAGAATTTATAATAGAAGGCACCTTACTTAATATTGAACTTGATATGTTGCTAGTAATATGCTTAACATACCTTATAATAAATATAGTAATGATTGGCAAAGAAGATTTGGAGTAAATAAATTTCAATCATATTAATAGGCTTAATGATTGCAAAATCTAATAAATGATTCAAATACCGTATTATTCAAAACTGAATTTACGATATTTTTATGTTACAGGCACAAGTAAATTATACAACTAAATAATTCCTACTAGACATACTGTCGGACACTCTAGATAAAACCACTGAGGTTAAGTTTAAGGTGTCCTTTTTTATTTACAAAGGAGTATAATATGAATTACCCTTTAGAAATTAAGGCAATTAAGGAAGTAGATAAAGGGACTGATCTTATTACTACAATACCTAACAAATGTCTTAAATATGATATGGAGAGGTATAAGCAAGTAAAGAAAACTTATGCTGACATAAGATTAAATGATGAAAGAAAGATTACGATAGAGTAGGATGCAAAATTTTATGCAACTATTGGAGATATAGCTTATGACTTAGGCGAGATACTACAATAAACAAAAAATTTATTAAATATTTATACCACTATCCAAGTGGAAGAGAAAACATATAGTTATCAAATTGCAACATAGCAGAGGCAAGAGGATTGATAATTACAGCTATAGATTATGTGATAGAAGAAGGAGTACTACTTGCAGAACTAGGATCATTAAGGACAGATGATATAGAAAGGTTTTTATATAAGTGTCTTATAACTAGAACGTGTTGTATAAAAGGCAGAAAAGGAGCAGAAGTACATCATGTAGACAAAGTGAGAAAGGAATAGAAACAAGATAAGTCATAAGCAATTTAGATTAATAGCAATATAAATGGAGTAGCATTCAAAAGTATATAAATAGGGAGAAGAAGAAATATTTAAAAAGTATAAAATATATGGAATTGCTATAGCATACATAAGACTAAGAAACTGAGATTGTCAGAAAAGAAAATATCATAAGGAGAGAAATTGTTACGGAGAGAACAGAGAGAATGAGAAGAGGTTACTATAGAAATAAAAAGAGATTGGATACATCACTAAGAAAGCTAGAAATTCAAAAAAGAGGGGATGGGGTAAAGTGAAATAGGTGAAATAAAATGGAATATAAATATTGATTAAGTTGTAATAGTTATATTTGACAAAGTAATACTTCGTTAAAATATGACGACTAATATATTGAGTATAATAAGGAGGTTATTTTATGAACGTTCAATCTAGAAACATTAATACATACTTACCGAATACAGGAGTGGTAAAAAACAAAATATGAATAAAGAAAATTTTATGGAGATCAAAACAACTCCTGAAGTCGAAGTTAGAAAAGAGAAAGTTGATGTTAAAAATGCAACTTATGAAGAGATATCTAATGTTCTTAATAAAATATCAAGAGAACAAGGAGTAGATGGGCTTCGTTTTGATTTTGACAAAACTCACTTCATAGAAAGCATGAAACAATTTTTGAATAGCCCACGAAATCCTAATCCTAATATGAAGTTAGTAGTAGAAGGAAACCCTATGTTTGAAGGGTATGGAGGGGTTAAAAGTAATTGGATAGAACTATACGAAAGAAAGCCAATCAACAACTAAGGTTGGGGAATAGAGTGGGTTATGAAAAATTTATGAAATTTAGTAATGATTTAAGAGAATATTATGAAAAAAATATATAAACAGTAATACTGAACTTTATTATTTTACGACACAACAGTTAGATATTGTGAACATATTATTAAAACTAGCAGATATAGACTAAGAGTGATAAATTGAGAATTTTAAAATGTGATTTATTTTCAGTGGTATATGGTGCTAATGATTATAATGTGATATAAAAAACTATCTACAACATGCCAGAAGTGAGGCTATATGATTATGAATGATGAAGTATTAAAAAGAATTGAAAAGCAAAAACAAAAAGTTAAAGAATTCATTGAAAAGAATGGTTATTTTTCGATAATGAATAATACAAAATGGAAAAAACTCATAAATGATATACATGATTTAGAATTCCCTCCTGCATACTGTTTGAAACATATTTTGTCAGAGGATACCCCTCAAATGGCATTGAAACCAACATATTGGGGAGATTGGTCTTTAGATTTATTATATCCATTCTTCTGGATAGAATGGATGGAAATATCACCTTACTATTATAAACACAAAGGAAATTTACTCGATGACGAGTTGATTGATGAAACCGAAGAAGTTTTAGAGATTTTAAAGAGAAATAATATACCATACGAATTAAAAGAAAAAATATTATGATTTATGGATACAAAAAATCAGTGTAATTAGTATTTCGGAATATGATTATTTCACGACACAATAGTTTGATTTAAAAAAATAATAAGTTAGAAAATTTATACCTAAAAATTAATAATGTTAGGGGATAAAATAATGAATAGAAAAATGGTTGGCATACTTTGTATCTTCTTGATTTTTAATAATTATTGGAATTATCATTGTTATTGGAGGACAGTCAGTATAGTAGATGCTAAAATTTATTTATATTGTGAATTATGATAAAAATTGAATACTTATAAAAAACACCGTATTATTAAAAGTTGAATTTTACGGTGTTTTTATGTTTAAATTCAGATAAAAAGATGAATGAATATATAGATAATGTACTTAAGTTAGCAGAAAATGAAGGAACATTGGACTATTTTAAAATAGAAATGAAAAACAATAAAGGACAACTACACTTGGAGAGTACTATACAGAATAGTCCTAGAGTTTATTAATATATAGACTACTTAAGTTGTAAACTAATTAGTAAAATGTTCTTTGAAAATTGAATAATAAGATGTTTGAAAGTTAACGTACTTTCTATTCAACTATAAAATATATAGGAAATATGGTATAGTTTTGATAATAATTAGGTCGTAGTCGTTAGATATTATGAAATAATTGAACTTAAAGGAGGAAGATACAAATGAAGAAATACTATAGGAACTATATAATTATATTCTTAATCATTATAGGGACAGTAATTGTTTTTAGAGAGATTAATATTGATAAATATAAAAAGATTAAGAGTACAAATTTAAGTAAGGAAAATATTAATGGAGTATATCTAATGCAAAAGTACGATGCAATTAAGATTGAGAATATATTTGGAGAATTATTTAGCAAGAGTGAAGATAAAGACTACAGTAACTATATATATTCACCAGTATCCTTAAAAGTAGACAGAGATAATAATATTATAGGAATTTATACAGTGAAAATTGATACTTCTTTAAAAACAACTAAAGGAATAACTAAAGGTATTTCGAGTGAAGACGTTGAGAAAGCTTACGGAAACAATTTTCTAAAGAAAGAATATAGTGATTTTATGGGAAGTAGTGATGGTTACTTTATAACCTATGCAGACAAAAATAACAAGATAAGACTTAGTTTTGAGTTTAATGAACATAGCAATTGGGAGGTATGTAATATTAGTTTTTATAAATATTAGATGTATGTATACAATACTATTATATTGCAAATAAGATAAAAGCTAAATACTTACTTGAACACCGTATTATTCAAATCTGAATTTTACAGTGTTTTTACGTTGTAATACAAATGAATTATACAATTAAATAAGTCCTACCGGACATACCGGCGGACACTTTAGACAAAATCATTAGGGTTAAGTTTAAGGTGTCCTTTTTTATTTACAAGGAGTATGATGTATGAACTACTTAGCTAAAATTACAGGAATTAGAGAAACAAAAGAAGGTACAGATATTATTATAAAGATAACTGGAGAGAAATTAAAAGATACAGTAGATAGGATGAAAATAAAGAATTTGTAAGTTGAAATGAGAGATAACAGATTTATAACTCCCAGAACAAAATAGAAAATTTCATTCAACTGTAGCAGAGTATGAGGGGGAACGATCAACATAAAGTACTATTGATAATTCAAGCAATTCACCGAATAAAGATATAAATATTACTAGAAATTTAGAAGGTGAAAGAGTAGTAATAAGAAACGCAGAGGTAGATCTAAGACAGATGGAATCAGAAACAGAAAGAGCTAGGAACGCACAAGAAAGAATGAATAATACTCTAAGAAACGGAAATAAAGATACTGATTCTTTTACAAGGAAGATAAAAGGCCTTGTAGTGTTTATATAGGATTACAAACAGCCAAAAAATGTTTAGAGAGATAACTGTCGGTGGAAACATGGAATAGCAAGAGATGAAAGATATATTTATTGCTAGAACTGGTGATTGAGAAATTGGTACAGCCATGTTTGATAAGCTTAAAGCTGATGTACTAGAAGTAGGGCAAGATGTTAATAAAGCATTTCAAGGAACACTAGCGTTCTTTTCAGTAACACAAAACACAGATCATTTAACAAAACTGAACAATCTAGCAAATAGATTAAGTGCTTTTGACTCTGCAAGAAATGGATTATAGAGATCAGCCTTTTCATTAAAGGAAGTTTTAAGTTGAGAGATAGAAGGCTTTTTAGTAGCATTTGATCAATTGCTTGCAAAACAAAGAATGGAACAAAAGCGTTTGAAACTATGATGAAAAAGTTAGAAGCCTTTAGAAACATCATAAAATCATTTTTTGCATCTGTTGTCAAGGTGCTTTAAGTGTATTTTATCAGTAATAATTATGCTAGATATTGAATTTTAAGAAGGTAAGTTTGATGGATTCTTTAATGGACTAGATATAGGTCTTAGTACTAATTTCATTGGTAGTTAAGAGTTCGATGTTCTTAGAAGATATAAGTAATGAAATGTATATATTGTAAATATTACGATGTTAAGTAATATATTAATTTAGCATTTTACGATACGACAGTTAGATATTGTGAACATAATATTAAAATTAGCAGATATAGACTAGGAGTGAGAAATTGAGAAGTATTCACTATAGGAACCATAATACGACCAGAGCAAATGATTGTATTAATTGATAATTTAGTGGAAAGATAATAATGCAACAGAAGATTATAAGTTTATGATGAGAGAGGAGAAGCATAATGTCTAACAACTTAGAAACAATAGAATCACTTAATGAACTTTTAAAAGGAGAGTATATGGCGATAGAAAGTTTTAATAACTTTATATCCAGAGTAGAAGATGAAAATGTGAAAGATTGCTTCCAAGATGTTCAGAAACAGCATAGAGAAAGTATCAGTACATTGGCGAGCTATATTCAAGATATAGGGGGACAGCCACATGAGAATATAGGAATAAAGGGTACAATGGGTGAAATTATGATTAATATAGATCTGGGTTCAAAAGCTAATGACAATGAAGTTATAAAAAAGGCCATAGAAGGTGAAACTAAGGGAATTAATATGGCTGAAAAAGTTTTGAGAGGTAAGCTAGATGATAAATCAAGAGATCTTTCAGGTGAGATACTACAAAGTCACAGGAAGTCCATTAAAAAGCTAAAGAATTTAATATAGGTTTAAAAGAGGGCTTAAATAAGAGCTCTTTTTTTATGCGGCCAGATAATTTAAATATATAAAGGGTTAGGTGGTGATGATATGTGAGTATAAATTGGAATGATGTAAAAAAGAGTATATAGGCAGTAAAGGTAAGATAGTATTAAAAGAGTTAGCAGAAAAGCATAATGTTAAGATAGGTGCTCTAAGAAGTAGAAAGAGTAGAGTAGAATGGGATAAAGAAATAGATAATAGTGTTGCAACATGCAGCGCAGCGAAAGAAAAGAAAAAACGTCGCAACGCAGAAAGATAATAAGACGATAGATAATAGCAACTCTAGAATAAATGCAATCCCAAACAAAGAATAGAGTTTCAAAACAAATACCAAATAATATCATCAAGCCAGATATAGAAATAAGAATGCATTAGGATATAGAGCAACCATAGGGAATAAAAATGCTGAAACGCATAGCTTCTTTTCTAAGTATCTTCTGTAATAAGCATTAAGCTTAGTTCAGGAGATAGAAGAGAAACATCCCCTAGACATCGTCTGGGAAAACATAACTATACAATATGCTGCAATAATAAGAGCACAAAGACTCATGTATGTTAAATACCAAGAAGATATGACGAAATTTTTAAAAAAGCATAAAGTGCCTAAAGGTATGAGTTTTCAGAAGAAAAGGAATATGAGGTACAGCTTGCATGGAATAAAAATGCAACGCTTTTACAAGCTCAATCAAGATATATGTCTGAACTAAGAATATGATTAAAAGTTATGATGAGTTAATAGTGGATTATCAACTCAAGAACAAAGATTGAGGATAGAAAGATTAAAACTCGATATAGAAAAAGTTCAAGGAGATAAAGGTGATGGAGTAGAAGAATGGATATCTACATTATGAGAAGTAGCAGAAAAAAGAAAGAAGATAAAAAATGAGTAACTTACCACAAGATAAAATAATTGATTTAATGGATATATATTGAGATAGAACAGATTTATTTTGCGAAGATATACTTGGACTTATTTCTGAGGGCTGAAATGATAGCTAAATTAGAGTTAAGATTTGCATATGAAAGAAGTAATATAAAGGCTTATAAAGAAGCTAGATTCACTAGAGTACAATGTAAAGAAACAATAGATAATAAAGCTTGTGCGAAGTGTAAGGAACGTCATGGAAGTATATATAGCATAGATAAACGTCCAGGACTTGCACATCCAAGATGTAGAGTTACCCGGTTTCCAGTAGATTAAAATTAAATGCTATGAAAGGTGGTGATGCAATTGATATAAATACATCACTTTTTTTATTGCTAAGAGTGGAAAGGAGGAAAATATGAAAGATAATTTTGACTTTAAAATCAACTTACAGTTATTTAGCTACAAAAGTAAGTTCTCTGTAATTATAGACAATACGCGAGAGGAAAAAGGCATTTATATAGATACTCCTATAGATATATTGCATAAACAGGACAGCACTAAAAAACCATATAAGTGAACAGTCTAAGTGTTTTTATATATTAAATTTTAATAGAGTAGTGGAGAGGTAATGCATATAATTCCTCCTCAATATTTATGTCTCTATAATAATAGTATATATGATATTAGATAAATTTAAAAGTAGATAAGTTGATAATAGTTTATTAAAATAAAATATATGTATTTTTATGAAATATTATGGTAATATGGTTTATATAGCTACGGCATAGTTTCGAAATAAGATAAATGAGAAGGGATATAGGCATACAAGTAATGATAAAGAGTTCTACATAGTATGTATAAAACAATTAACGGAGTTATATAAGTAGGGGTGTGATATCTAGTGAATTATAAAGAGCAAGTGATAGCTCTATGGGATGATGTGGACAAGCAGAATTGGAATGTTCTAAGTAGATACTTTAAAGACGATTTCATAATTAACTGGAATAATATAAACGAAATGTTTAATGTAAAAGAATTTGTAAGAATCAATGCTGAATATCCAGGAGATTGGAATACTAAAATTGAATGTTTGGAATACATTGAAAAATTAGTTATTTCGGTTGTGAAGGTACAGTTTAAAAATGGTTATATGTCCTTTCATGCAACATCATTTTTTGAATTTAATAACGGGAAAATAAAAGTGTTAAATGAATATTGGGGAGACTATGAAAAAGCAACATAATGGAGAATTGATAAACAAATAGGTAAGCCAATTATAAAGCAGTTTTAAATATAGACTTTATAAAACATATATAGTCTAGTTTAAGATAAATAAAATCATCAATACATATAAAAAGGAGAGATTAAAGAGTGAGAAGACATATTGTTATTTTTTTAGCGTTTACTTTAATGGTAATAGCTTCAGGTTGTTCGAGTGATAGTGAAAAATCATCAATAGATGTTAAACCACCGACATCTAAAAAGAAGGATGTTCAGACTGAATTTACTGTTAACGGTGAAAAGTTTACTTTAGAAAAGAAAGAAATAATTGATAACAAAATAGAGGTATTGATTCCACAAACGTTTGAAATAATGTCTGATGAAACAGCAAAGATGAAGTATCCTTCTGAAGCAAGACCTACAATAATCTATACAAATGAAAGTGGAACAACTAATGTTGCATTCAATTACACTGAAAATGAAGCAACTAATGATCAAATTAATGAAGTAAAAGATTCTATTAAGTCATCCTTCAAACAATTATATCCATCAGCAACTTGGTATGATGAAAAAGTGGAAAATATAAATGGAAAAAACGTTGCAGTGCTAGAGTTATTAACTCCTGCAATTGATACGAAGATATATAACCTAATATTCTTGTTTGAACTAGATGGGAGACTAGTTATGGGGACATTTAACTGTATAGAAGAAGAAAAGGAAGAGTATGAACCAATTGCTAAGAGTATTGTAAAATCTATAGTAGTAAAGTAAGTACATATTATGAAAATAATATTAAAAGGAATCGACCTATTGTAGTATAAGTAGGTTGATTCCTTTTATTTTTAACATTATGATTGACAGATCAATAGCAGTTTCAATAATAATGACGATTCTAACTTGCACGGTGGCGGAGCAATATCAGAGATTACTACGGAGGCCATTATAGATATTACATCAGAAAGTACTACAACTACTATAGACAAAGAAAATAAAAATTGCCATTATAGTGGTTCAGAAAATAAGAAATTAGAGATAGATAAAAATCTTTCTGCAATTGCAAAAAAATTTGAACAAAGTGGATTTGAAACTATAAATATAAAAGTAAAAGAGCTGCTAGAGGAACTACTAGAAGAACACCCAATTGAATGGATAATACAAGCATTTAAAGTTGCAATAGAAGCTAATGTTAGAAATCTAAGATTTGTTAAGGGTGTTTTAAGAAATTGGCAAAATAACGGAGGAGTGGACATAGGAGGTGGAAGTATTTCAAAGTATACAGATAGAGAGAATGGATCAATTGGGCAAGATCCTACAGGAGATTTCCAGAGATAGAACAGCCTGAAAGTAACTTCATATTCAGAATGAAAGAAGGTTCAAGAATTACACTATTTGAAGCAGATGGTGAAGCGTGAATAATAGAAACTACAAAAAGAATTAAAGAGTACTTTGAACAGAAACTAAAAGGATTAGATCAAATAAAGATAATTTTTAATAGCTAAATACAAGGTGTTAGGAGACAAGTCTAGCACCTAAATAAAGCAAGGATTGATGAAATAATTAAACTTGAAATACCAGGAGAGCCAGTAGCAAAGACTAGACCAAGAGTAACTAAGTTTGGAGTACATAATCCCTAGAAAACCAAGAACTACAAAACTTCTAATAAAAGAACTATATGCAATAGAACATGGACAAACGTTATTGGAATGTGAGCTAGAGATAAAAGTAAAGCTATTCTTTGGTATTCTGAAGTCAACAAGTACGAAAAGAAAGCAACTAATGCTAAATAAAGAATTAAGACCAACTAAGAGACCAGATTAGATAATTGTCTTAAAAGTATAACAGATGCGTTAAATAATCTAGCTTATAAAGATGATAAGTCAAATAGTAAGCGTAGCAGTAGAGAAATATTACTCAGATAAAACAAGAGTAGAGATTAGTATACTCAGGATCTAGTTGTTAGAATTGTAGAATTAAAAAGGGTAATAAAAAGAAAAAGAGTATCTAAGCAGACACAATTGAGATTAAATAGCTTAATAACATAGATATTGTAGCAATAAAAAACGTACTTTGTTATATTTTCTGTAAATAATAAATCATCCTTTCTAATAATTATATTTTCATTGTACCATAAATGCTCTCATTTGTAAAATTCCGGACTAGCATGAGATGAAATATTTATTAAATTAAAATAATTGAGGAGAAGATAAACATGAAATCAACAAGAGTAGTAAGAAAAGTAGACAAGTTAGGAAGAGTAGTTATTCCAAAGGAATTAAGAAACACTCTTGAACTACCAGAAGGAACACGTCTAGAGATTTATATCGATGGAGAGCAAATAATATTTAAGAAATATGCATTATCTTGTGCGTTTGTGGACAGGCTAAGTGTGTAATAAATTTCAAAGGAAAAAACATTTGTCCAGATTGTCTGAAAGAGTTAAAAGAATAGGAGAGTGTCTGAAACCACTTCTCCTAAAAGTGAAAATGAAAATTAAAAATCAGACTCATTATAGCACAAAAGAGGAAAGTAATAAACTGCATATATTGTAAATATTACGATGATAATATTATACATTCAAGAATAATAAAGGGAAATTGCACTTCACAAGTACTGTACAGAATAAGTTTAAGGTTTATTAACAGATAAATTATTTAAGAGATAACTTGATAAATGAAAATGTTCTTTGAAAACTGAATAATACGGTGATAATTATAAAAATAAGTTGGCTACAATATATAAATTACTCCCGTTATATCCTGATGGAACCATAATATAGTATAATAATTTAAACCAGGATTATATTGAGGTGGAGGGTTAATGGAAATAATATTTAGGGTTTTGTACACTCTATTACTTGATGACTGTTTTGAAATAATTTCTAATAAAAAAATTAGTATTGTTATTAGAAAAACTATTTTTGGTATTGTTACACTTTTTTATTCTGGACTAATTGTATTGTTTATTGCATTCTTGATTAAAGCTGATAGTATTGTAGTTAAAATTATTTTTATTTTAATTACAATATTATTTTTAATACTTCTCATTAAGTTATAGTTAAAAATATACAAAAACAAAACAATTTAGGTAGTGAACAAATTTATTATTTTATGCATTGAGATTAAACAGATCTAATTTAAAGGGGGTAGGAGATATATGGAGAAAAATCATAAGAAATCAATAATCTTTATATCTATCTTTGTAATAGGACTAATAATACTAATGAAAAGCATAAACTTAGGTGAAAAGGAAGTCTCAAATATAGTGAGTATTAGTGGAGGTAGTGTGGATACTGCCATTTATTTAATTTATTTAGAAAAATCTATTGAAAAATACAGATTAATAGGTTCAATTTTATCAGTCTTAGGTGGATTAGGTATAATAATAAATAAGAGTGTTAAATCAATATAGTTATAAAATGTTAAGTAAAGTTTAGATATATAATCAGAAGAGGGAAATCGTTATAAAGAAATTGTCCATGCTGTTAGCTATCATTACATTAATGGCAGTTTTCAAGAACTTAATAAGGGTTTGAGATAAAAGGCTTTTAATCTGATGAATGGGTTATAGAATATTATGATATAATAATGTCGGTTTATAGTTTATATAAAGCAGATACAGTAACCGAAATTCCTGATAAATTAAAATAATGCTACTATATATTCAGAATTTAATATGTGGTAGCATTATTTCAGAATCTTATTACTTTGGGATACAATAGTTAGATATGATGTATCAGTTAGAAATTTTATAACTTGGAGTTATGGGGGGATAAAAAGTGAAAAAGATAGTATTTATTATACTTGGTATAATAATATTTTTAATAACTATTGCAATTATAGTAGGGATAAAATTTGGTGAAAGTATTTCATAATATTATTAGACGTAATAATTACAAAATTAAATAATTATTAAAAACACCGTATTATTAGAAATTGAACTTTACGGTGTTTTCATATTCAATTTCAAATAGAAAGATAAGTATAAAGTAAGAAAGACTAGCAAAAAGGCTTATAAAACGGAGATGATATATGGCAGATAAGAAAGAAAATTTTAAAGAACAAATGAATGAATATATATAGAATGTACTTAAGCTAGCAGAAAATGAAGGAACACTGGACTACTTCAAGATAGAGATGAAAAATAATAAACGTCAACTACATTTAGAGAGTACTATACAAAGTAGACCTAAGGTTTATTAATAGATAAATTAATTAAATTGTGATAAATAAGAGGCAAATTGCCTTAGCTAATTAAGCATAAGACGATTTGCCATTATATTATAATACTAAGATATAGGATACTGAATTAGTGTTGTAAATAATTTGATGGAAGTGACCAGTGGTTTTAGCATTAATAAAGTGAATATTATTTCCGTTATCTACATCTTCTGCAACGACATTCGAAGTCACGCTCATCTTCTCTTCTTCTATCGTGGCATTCGAAATCACGTTCACGCTCTCTTCTTCTTTCATTACACTCGAAATCGCACTCACGCTCTCTTCTATCATTACGATTACAATGGTTATGGCAAGGAGATTTATTTTTTGTAATTACCAAAATGTTCACATCCTTATTAAATTTATAGGCTTGTACAAAACTAAGAACTTTTGTTATATACAAGCTATATTACATTATATGCACTTATAGTCAAAGGGTGATACAAAATTAAATTTAAAGTTGACTTAAATATACAAACAGAATTCAAATGAACTATACAACTAAATAAGTCCTACCGGACATACCAGTGGACACTTTAGACAAAACCATTAAAGCTATGTTTAAAGTGTTCTTTTTTATTTAAAAGAAGTGTGATGGATGAACTATTTAGTTAAGATTACGGGAATTAAAGAAACAAAAGAAGGTACAGATCTTATTATAAAGATACCTGAAGAGAAGTTGAAAGATACAGCAAGTGGGTCAAAAGTAACAAAATACAAGTTGGGATAACAGATTTATAACCCCAGAATAAAATAGAAAAATTCATGCAATCGTAGAAGACATAGTAGAGTATGAAAGAGAACCACCAACATATATCAAATATATACCTAGCTTACAATCTAAATAAAGTTAATAAGAAAATAAAAACTTTAAAGCATGGTATGTTAGCTCGTGGTGACAGAGCAATAGATGATGCAGTTAAAAATATTTCTGCTTTAAATGATGAATGGAAAGATAAAAGCGTCACTGAAAAGATAAGGTACTTAGGGAAAGCAGATAGCAATCTCGGACTAGCAATGGAATTAATGAGCGGAGATGACAGTTTTTTCTTCCTGTGAAAAATATATAGAGACGGAGTATATGTTTTAGAAGAAAAAATAATAAATGACATTGATGAAAATACTCAAAATGAATAAATACTAGTTCTATCTCTTTTCTATATATATTTCTATTGTTATTCTAATACTATATTATTAAATATTTATTATTTTTTATTAATAAATTAACAAAAGCTATGGCATTAGCTTAAAGTACGTCATCTTGCTATAGTTTTATCCTATTTTTTCTAGTAATTATTCAACTACATTCACTGTGGATTTATATGTAATTGTTCCTTTATCATACCATCTAGTTATTAAAATATACTCGTATTTACCTTTACTTTTCAGAGTGCTAAAAAAATTATCACTAGTAGGCACATTAGTTTATCTTCACCTAAATTAATTGAAAGATTATATTCATGAGGAGCATCATCAAATTTAATATTAAATTTTTCATTAGGAGCTACATTTTGAATACTTTCATCAGATATCAATATCTCCTTTTTATCTATTTTAGAATTAAAGCTATAGTAACTAATAAAAGTTTTTATTTTATTCGAATCATTAGATACTTATATATCACGCAATGTCTTTATAAAATCTTCATTAAATTGATATTTTTTTACAACGAAAAAAGTAAAGTTATAGATATTAAAATAAAAATACCATACTTCTTTTTATTCACAGATATACTCCTTTTATTTTCTTGTCAATTAATATCTATAATATCATCAATGTATTTAATTGTAAGTACAAGAGAAATCAGTTAAAAGAATATTAATAAAGTTAGTTGAAAAATTAGAGATAGATAATAAAAGTGAACAAGGTAAAATAAAGAAATAGTATGTTATTAGAGAGTTTTATAAAAAAGTTCCTATGCTGAAAATCTTTCTATTTGAAAAAGAACTAGATGATTTAATTGAGAAAAGTGTATCTGAGTTAAAGGAAAGATTAAAAGTATAGCATAGGCTTAAATTTTAAGCTATAGGGGCACTATCAATAAAACACGAATTTCGTACGCTAATCAAATTTGTACAAAGAAAAATTCAATTTTCTATATGCTGAGGAAAAGTTGTTAATTATAAGAAAAAATTTTTCTTATAATTAATTCAAATCTTTTATATACCACGCATTCATAGCAGAATGGCCAGAACATGATAATGGTTCATGTAAAAGTTTAAATCCGAACTTTTCATATAATATACATGCAGTTTTTAATTCATAGTGTGTTTCTAAGTAGCACTTTGCATAGTGTTTAGAAGCAAATGCCAAAGCTGTTTCCATTAGCTTCTTTCCAAATCCTAATCCTTGTGTTTTTGGACTTAAGTATAGCTTTTGCAATTCGCAAACTTTGTCATGTTTGTTAAACGGTGCTATGCCAATTCCACCAACAACTTCTCCTTCCATTTCTACTACCCAATAGTTGGCATGTTTTAAATTAGTATAATATTGGTGAAGATTGTTAAGTTGAGGGTCGAAATAAGCCGTTCCAGGAATCGCTAATCCAAGCGATTTTAATGAACCTTGTATAATTTCTCTTATTTTTACATTGTCTTCTTTTTTGATTTCTCGAATAATCATATGTTATCTCCTTAGGTTAAGTTTTAATAAAGATTGCGACAGATTTTTGAAAATGACACCCCTAAGATGTTGACTTAGTCTACACTTTAAGGATATAATTATATTAGCACTAAATGTGGACTAAGTCAACTAAAGGAGAATCTATGGATAAAGAAATTATTTATGATATCAGACAATTCAATCGATTTTATACAAAGGTACTAGGTTTATTTAATAACCAACTTCTAGATACAGATTATTCATTAACCGAGGCACGAATACTATTTGAAATAAGCGAGAGAACTGAGTGTATTGCAAATAATCTCGTGCAAGAACTTAATATTGATAGGAGCTATATGAGCAGAATTTTACGTAAATTGGAGAGGGAAGAATTAATAGAGAAAAAAAGCTCAAAGATAGACAGTAGAAAAAACTTTCTTTTTTTGACGAGAAAGGGAGAGGAACTATTAAGTAAAATACATATTAAGTCAGATGAACAAATAAATCAATTGTTTAATGGACTAAATGATAGTGAGGTTAACGAAATTCGTATTTCGATGATGATAATAAAAGAAAAATTAGATAAAAATATTAAACAAAAATTAAAAAAAGAGTAGCTAAGACTACTCTCTGTTTATATATTTTAACACTATATAAATTACTCTATTCTATTCATATTTTTGTTTTCTAATTATATTAAAAATACTCTAATTAAATCTCAATAATTCTGCTATAATAAATAGAAATTGATTTATGTACAAGGAGGAAAAGCTAATGAATAAAACGCTGAATATGAGAATATTGTAGGTATGTATCCTGTTGCCACTTAGGGATATCAAGTCCACTTAGTGAGATGTTTTTAATTCCTCCTAATCTTATTAAATTCTATATACAAATCTATGAATCATATCATTTGCAAATTCAATAGAAAATATATGTTTATTTTCTTCAATAGTTATCTTCTTTATAACACGCTGCATAAAACTTCGTAACATTTTCTTATCTATAACTTTTACTAATTCATTATACTTAATAGTATTCTCACTTACTAAGTTATGAGTGAGAAGATATTGACTCGCTTTATTAAGGAAACTAAGATCATGCTTTGGAATTGTCTTTGAATGTTCAGCATATCTTTTACTTATTTCATCTTCAAGATAACTAATTCTTTTTTTAAGCTCCTGTCTTTTTATTAAATAATCTTTTTCTGACATGATATCATCAGGGAAGATATATAGATCTTCAAGTCTCCTTAAAGCTTTTTCAACATTCTCTTTTTCAGACTTCAGGTTATGAGCTTGAGTATCTTTTTTTACAACTTGCCTGTATTTTATTTTATCAAACAGTATATAACCTGCATTTTTTAACAAGATTAGACAATGGAAAGTTTGGAGACCAACATTAGATTAAAAGTTATATTTATAGACCCTATAGCTGAAAAATTAGTAAAGAAATATCCAGAGTTGAAACATATGACCTGTAAGAATACTTTTCATAGAAGAAATAGACTGGCAGCCATCTGATAGTATCAGACTTAAAGAACATTGCGTAGGTAAAACATCAAAAGCCAATAAGCAGTTAAGTACAGTAATTGGATATAACTATGTAATAGAAACTAGAAATTACTTTATAGAAAGAACGTCTAGATCACAAATAATAGAACTTTTATATCATTAGCTAAGACACATAGGTAAGGATGGAGAGATAGCTTCACGTGATGTAGAAGATTGGGATAACTTAGTAGCTACATTGGGAAAAGACTGGGCTACAACTCAAGCAAGCATAATAGATTTACTAGAAAATCAGTTTGAATGGAATGAGCTAGAGAGTGTAGCAACTCAAGTTAATATGTTTGACAAAATAAGCGCAGTAAAATAGAAGTTTATAAATTAATTATATTGCAAAGCATCTAAATTTAAATAAAAAGTCAATACTGTTCTTTGAAAACTGAACAATACGGTGTTTTAAAATCAGTGCATTTTCCATGTGATTATGAAATAGATAGAAAATATGGTATAATTTTAACATTAATTAAGTCGTAACAGTTAGAAACTGTGAAGTAAATAGTGTTTAAATTTGAGGGGGATGGTTATTTATGAGCAAGAAAAAAACTATTATAATTAGTTCCTTTATTTGTGTATTACCAATTATGTTAGGAAGTATATTATGGAGTTTATTGCCTGAAATGTTAATACGTCATTTTGGACCTGGTAGTTACAGTGTATCACCAAAGAAAACAGTAATCTTCTTATATCCACTTCTTTTTTTAATGTTACATTTTGTAGTAGTATTTAAGTCAGATTGGCTAAATACTACAAGAAATGAAAAGAGATATTGGTATATTCCTGTCCTTAGTAGTACCTTTTTCATCATCTCTTTTATATTGAGTTTTATGAAAAGTTAAGACGCATAATTATTATATTGTGAATTGAGATATTAAAATGAATAAGATTATAATACATTTTTATTTGACGTAACGATTACAAAACTAAATAACTATTTAAAACACTGTATTATTCAAAATTGAATTTTACGGTGTTTTTGCGTCCCAATACAACTAAATTGTGAAGGAGTAAGAAACCTGAAACTTAAGAACTTATCTAACATAAAGTGGACTTTGGGAAAGCATGGGTAGGAAAAAACTATGTATCACTAATGCCTGAACATAAAATTTTTGTAGACTGTTTCTTCGGAAGTGGAGCAGTACCGCTTTATAAAGAGACAGTAAGTCCGGCTAACATAACAATAATTAATGATATAAATGATAAGTTAATGAATTACATAGTACTTAAAGAAAATCTAGGAAGGTTATATGAGGAGTGTTCAGCACTTCCATTTTCAGAAAAGTTATATGAAAAATATAAATGGGAAGATAAAGCTGAATCTGCAGTTAGATTTTATTATCTGATGAGAGTTTGCTTTTGTGGTGGAGGTCACAAATATAGAAATGGCATAGGGCTTAGTAAGTCAGTTAATAAAGCAAAGCGATATAGAATAGCTACAGAATTAATTCCAAAGATGGCCGACTTGATAAAGATCTGGAATATACTATATAGAGATTTTTAAGATGTAATAAGCTTTTACGATAGTCCAGATACATGGTTTTTATTGGATCCACCATACCATAAAAGAGAAGATCTGTATTTTGGAGATTTCAAAGAAGAAGATCATGTAAGGACGAAAAATAGATTAGACAATATAGAGGATAAATCTATGATCTGTTACTATGGTTCTGAATTAATAGATGAACTATATGAAGGTTTGCATAGAGTAGAATATAATACGACCAGTCAAATAAAAGTTAGAAAAGATGGGGAAAAGCAACCAATAAAAACGGAACTAATATTAATGAATTATAGACCTGGAGGTGAACAGTTAAGCATTATTTAATTAGAAATACAAAAAACTATAAAAGAGATAAACATGAAATCAACAGGAATAGTAAGAAAAGTAGACGAGTTAGGAAGGGTAGTTATACTAAAGGAATTAAGAAATACTCTTGAACTGCCAGAAGGAGCTTCATTTGAAACTTATGTAGATGGAGAGCAAATAATACTTAAGAAATATGCACTGTCTTGAGTATTCTATGGACAGGCTAAAAACATAACAGTTTTTAATTGAAAGAATATTTGTCCAGGATGTGATTGGAAAGTTGATGATATAGGTTATTAAGAGTAAACAGTAAATATACTTTTTAGTCACTTTTCAATCTTATTTATTGGACATAATGATTACAAAATAAAATAATTATTAAAAACACCGTATTATTCAGAAATGAATGAACTGAACCAAGCTTAACATACACAAAAAAATAACCCTATCGTAGAATATCTTTCATTTATACAAACTGACACCGTTTTTCATGTGGTGTCAGCTTTGTTTTTAGTTGTATACGCTCATAATTGTAGAAATAAATGTAGTCATCTATGAGTTGGCGAGCTTCATAAATGCTTTTAGGCTTAGCTCTATAAATACATTCAGATTTTAATATTCCAAAGAAGTTCTCAGCACATGCATTGTCATAACAGTTTCCACGTCTTGACATAGATGGAGTTATACCGTATTCTTTTAGTAGGTTAAAATATCCTTTGGAAGTGTATTGTAACCCTTGGTCACTATGGAGTTGCAGCTCTGTAGTGACTTTTTCCTTTCTTTTGGCATGTTTTATTGTATTAAGTACAAGGTTAACTGTTTGTTCTGTTCCAGTTTTGTATGCAACTATACTATTGTCATATAGATCTTTAATCATAGACAGATAAAGTATACCTTCAGTTGTATGTATATATGAAATATCAGTTACCCACTTTTGATTTGGTTTACTGGCTTTAAAGTCGCGATTTAGAATGTTCTCGTATTTGTGAAGTTGCTTACCCATCTGCTTATATTTTTTACGTCGTCTAATTTGAGAAAGTAGGTTATTATGGTTCATAACTTTAAGTACTGTTTTTGCATTTATGATTATATTATAATTACGTTCTAGCCATATTTTAACTCTACGATAGCCATAAGTTCTTCTAGTTTTCTCTTGACATTGTCTAATTAATTCTATCAAGTGTTCATTTTTACTTGGCTTGTCCATTCGCTTAACAAAGTCATAATATCCACTACGAGATACATTAAAGAATTTACACATTAAAGATATAGAGTATTTATTTTTGTGTCTATATATTGCTAAATATTTTACTGATGGCCTCACTTCCTTCCAGCGATTTGAAGAAAAGAACGTAATAGTTCTACTTCCATTTTTAGTTTTCGTATCTCTGCATCTTTATTTTGATCTGAAGACAGATCACATTTCCTTGGTCTTCCTTTAGGTTTAGGAATTATACCTTCAGCAATACGTCTTTCTCTTCTCCTTTCACGCTTTAGAAGTTCATTAATTACTAATCCATCTTTTAATCCAAAATACTCTGCTATTTCTCTATGTGTTTTACCGTCCTTAACCATTTGTTTAACTTCATTTATAATTGTTTTTCCAAAATGTTTCATACCTTTTTTACCTGACATAAAAATACCCCCAATCGTAGTTTTATTATCCTACAATTAGAGGTATTTTTTCAATGTCTGTTTTTATTGGTTCAGTTCAGAATTTTACGGTGTTTTATATTCGAATTAAAATAAAAAGATAAGTATAAAGTAAACAAGACTAGCAATAAGGTTTATAGAATAGAGGTGACATGTAGAAGATAAGAAAGAAAAATTTAAAGAACAAATGAATGAATATATAGCTAATATACTTAAATTAGCAGAAAATGAAGGATATTGGACTATTATAAAATAAAAATGAAAAACAATAAAGGATAGTTACATTTAGAGAGTACTATACAGAGTAGATCTAAGGTTTATTAATAGATAAATTAATTAAATTTTATAAATAAGAGGCAAATTGCCTTAGCTAATAAGCATAAGGTGATTTGCCATTATATTATAATACTAAGATATAGGATACTGAATTAGTGTTGTAAATATAAATTGATGGAAATGGCCAGTGGTTCTAGCCTTAACAAAGTAAACATGCTTTTCGTTATCTACATCTTCTACAACGACATTCGAAATCAAAATCATGTCTTTTCTTCTGTCGTCACAGTCGAAATCACGCTCATGTTTTTTTCTTCTACAACGACATTCGAAATCAAAATCATGCTCTTTTCTTCTGTCGTCACAGTTGAAATCACGCTCATGTTTTTTCTTTCTACAATGGCATTCGAAATCAAAATCATGCTCTTTTCTTCTGTCGTAATGATTATTCATATTTCTTGAACAATATGACAAAATATCCACATCCTTATTGAATTTATAGGCTTGTATATAACTAAGAGCTTTTGATATATACAAACTATATTACATTATACGCACTTATGGTCAAAGGGTGATATAAAATAAGAAATATTTTTCTTATGATTTAAAAAGTTAAAATTAAATTTAAAATTGATTTAAATATACAAATACAACTCAAATGAACTGTGCAACTAAATAAGTCTTACTGGACATACCGGCGGACACTTTAGACAGAATCATTAAGTTTAAGGTGCCTTTTTTATTTAAAAGGGAGGTGCAACATGAACTACCTTTCAGAGATTAAGGCAATTAAAGAAGTGGAAGAAGGTACATATTTAAAGATATTCGTACCAAAAGAGAAACTAAGATATACAATAGATAGATTTAAAGAAGATGGGAAGGTATTTGCAGAGATAAGGCTAGATGATAATAGACGTATTAGAAATGACCAAAAAAAGAAATGTTTTGCAACACTTAAAGATATAGCAGACTATACAGGAAACTTACAGGAAGATATGCATGATTATTTTAAAATGATATATAGATACGTGTACGAAAATAAGAGAATCTCAATGTCAGATTGTACTGTAACACAAGCTAGAGACACGATTAATATACTTATAGATTTTGCACTCAATCATGATATATCTTTGACGGATCTAGGAGTAAATAGAACTGATGATATTAATAGATATTTATATGGATGTCTAATTAACAGAAGGTGTTGTATATGTGGCAAGAAAGCAGATATACATCATGATGAAGTCATAGGGATGGGGAGGAATAGAAGAAAAATAAATCATGTGGGAATGAAAGTTATAGCATTATGTAGAGAACAACGAGGAACATAAAATTTATCCAATTAAGCTATATGAATACACAGTTAAGAAGTTGAAACTATAGGGAGGAATTGACACGGAGAGAACAGAGAGAATGATAAGAGGTTACTATAGAAATAAAAAGAGGCTGAATACATCATTAAGAAAGTTAGAAGTTCAAAAAGAGAGATTAGAAGAGATATAAAATAATGTAATATAAACATGGATACAACTATAAAAGCTATTGATTACTCAAAAGATATAGTTCAGGGTGGAGATGTTGTATCAGGAATAGAAAGGGAATTAGAAAGAAATATAGATATGCTTATTAGAGAACTAGAAAGAGCTATAAAGTACAGATGCTAGAAGAAAAAAGAGGTGATAAGTAGATTGATGAAATTGCTATGAAAATGGTACAAAAGTGAGACAGAAATGGGACAAAGATAGGTAAAACACATGATGATTATTAATGTGAAGAAATATATAGATAAGGAAGAGAATAATATAGCAGATACCCCTTGATGTAATGGGTCATATAAATCTGACATACTTATTTAATAAGATGTTATCATAATTGATAAAGAAACTAAATACCCAAACAGACAGTTTTTTAATTTACAGAAGACATCAAAGCAATAATCCTACTTAATAAAACTATCAAAACACTAAATATCATATAAAACATTATAAATTAGGTAGGAAACATAAGAATCCTAAAAACACCAGGAAGGTTTCTCCGATAGGGATATAGAAAATCTCATGAGAGTCAATAGAGCAACTTATAAAAAATGCAGAGGTGAATTAAGACAAAGATAAAATTCCAAGTGGAAGGGATATATAAAGAAAAATAGAAGTAATAAACATATAAAATTTATTCGTACATTATTGATTATATTTTAAAACAGGGGAGATTAAATTTTTATGAAAGATAAAATAATAATTACTGTATTTTCCGTAGTCATATTTATAGGAATTATAAAAATATATGTATTTATGACTATGCCCCTTCCTTTTGGTGGTGTATTGGATGTTCTACATGGTTTTGTGGTACTTTTCATATTCATTCCTGCATCTGTATACCTATCTACTAAACTTATTGATCTAATAAGGAAATAAAGGATATTTCCCTTTTATGTAGAATTTTGTATATAGAAGGAGGTGAGGAATATGAGTTGGAAAAAAATATTTGTGAGTGAAATAGGAGAACAGAGTATTTTTAAATTCATATCTTCAGAAATACACAAAGAAAGATACAATAGTTACTCAGAAATAAAAGAAGTTCTAAATGAAGTATACAAAGAAAAATCAGAAGGAGAGCTCAAAGAATTTCATGATACCTATAAATATAGGAAGACTGCTTTAGAGTCTACAAATACCGAAAGCTTTTCCACACTTTGTATATCTGCAATAGCAATAGTATTTAGTATCATAGCTTTTGTATTTAGCAATGCCAGGAGCTTCTATCCTGATAATGGGAGGATAATTGCTAATATATTAATTATTATATTAATTGTAATTGGTTTCTATGGTATTTCTGCATTTTTAAATATTAGATATAAAGCAAAAAAACTTGTATATTATAGTATTGTCCTAGATGTTATAGAGAGTGAACTAGAGCAAAAAGAAGAAGCTTTACAAGCTGAATAAAATATATTGAGAGCCTGTCAAAACAACTAGGCTCTTTTTTAATACCTAAAAACAGGAGGGAAGACCCTAAAGAGAAAGTCATGGGGTAACTATTGAAAGTGGGAAAACATTACTATAGTAATGCACTGTAAAGATGAAAAAGTATTAGATATAAGAGAAGCAGAAGATATGTGGACTTCACTATATCTAATATGTTTGAAGATGATTGGGAAGTATCTACTAATGAGAACTATAATATAGGGGTGATGTAGATGATATACAGATATATATATAAAGACAAGACTTTAGAATATGAAGGTACACCGAAATTATGTATAATAAAATATATAAACTAACGAATACTTGTATTATATTATGAAAATAAAGGGGGTCTATATATGTTTGAGTTTAAAGAGTTTGATTACTTAACTGATGGTGAGATTGATTTAAAGATTGAAGAAAAAATACCATATAATGAGGAAAAAGACTATGTACCTACATATAAATATAGAATTACTATCCACGATTCAGATGATAGGATAGGAGAAATTAATATCAGAATAGTTTATAACGAAGGTATATATTTTTGTGGTAATATAGGTTATATGATTGAAAAAATGTATAGAGGAAATAGTTATGCTGTAAAGGCTTGTAAAATTATAAAAGACGTAGCTATCGCACATGAAATGAAGAAACTTATAATAACTTGCAACCTAGATAACTTTCCATCAAGAAAAACTTGCGAAAAGATTGGTCTTAAACTTAAAGATATGATAGATTTACCAATGTATAAAGAGGGAGAACGACAAAAGTGTATATATGAATGGATTTTAGAATAGTCATTATTTCGATTTATTAATATTATACAAATTAGATAGAAAACGGACAATATAACCTATCCATTTTACTTATGACTGTTTATCAACACTGGTTTAAAACATTCCAAAAATTAAAATTATAGTTTGGATATGTGGTGATGATATGTGAGTATAAACTGGAATAAGATAAAGAAAGAGTATATAGAAAGTAAAGGTAAGGTAGTATTAAAAGAGTTAGCAGAAAATCATGGAGTTAAGATAGGGACTATAAGAAGTAGAAAGAGTAGAGAAGAATGGAATGAAGAAATAGATAATAGTGTTGCAACATGCAACGCAGAAAGATAATAAGACTATTTATAATAGCAACTCTAAAACAAATGTAACCAAAGATAAAAAACAGAGTTTCAAAACAAACACGAAATAACATCATCAAGCCAGATATGGAAATAAGAATGCATTAGGGTATGGAGCACCTATAGGAAATAAAAATACTGAAACACATGTCTTCTTTTCTAAGTATCTACTAGAAAAAACATTAAACTTAGTTCAGGAAATAGAAGAAAAACATCCACTAGATATTCTCTGGGAAAACATAACTATACAATATGCTGCAATAATAAGAGCACAAAGACTTATGTATGTTAAAGACCAGGAAGATATAACGAAATTTTTAAAGAAGCATAAAGTACATAAAGTATAAGTTTTTCAGAAGAAAAGGAATATGAAGTACAATTTGCATGGGATAAACATGCAACGCTTCTACAAGCTCAATCAAGAGCTATGTCTGAACTAAGAAACATGACTAAAAATTATGATGAGTTAGTTAACAGTGGACTAGCAACTAAAGAACAAAAATTGAGGATAGAAAGATCAAAGTTTGACATAGAAAATGTTTAAGGAAATAAAGGTGATGGGTTGAAGAATAGGTATCTGCGTTAAAACAAGTAGCAGAAAAAAGAAAGAAGATAAAAATGAGTAGTATACCACAAGATATAATAATTGACTTAATGGATACCTACTGGGATAGACCGGATTTATTCCTGACGATGGTTAAATGATTCTAAAGTTAAAAACCTTTTAGAGTGGACTAAAACGGAAGTCTATATGAAAAAGCATGAAGATAGATGGTTTGCAACTGCTAAGACTGCAACAAGACCAGAAAATATGCAAGGCTTTCATGAAGATTATATGTTATTTGTAGTAGATGAAGCTTCAGGAATAACAGCTCCTATTATGGAAACTATACTAGGAACTTTATCAGGGCAAAAAAATAAGCTTTTAATGTGTGGTAGCCCGACTAGAACTAATGGGGTTTTTTATGATTTTCATAATAAAGATAGAGACTTATATAAAGCACATAAAGTATAATCCTTAGATAGTAAAAGAACTTCTAAAGATAATATAGAAATGATTAGAAGAAAATATCATGAAAGTTCTAACGTATGAAGAGTTAGAGTTGAGGGAGAAGTGAATCTGATGCTTTTATTCCTCTAGGGTTTGCTGAGTTAGATAAAGAAACAAAAGCGAATATAGATAATAGCGAAACTATACTACACTTAGGTGTTGACGTTGCTAAGTTTGGAGATGATGGAACAGGTATCACCCCAAGAATAAGTGGCAAAGTATTTAAAATCAATACCCATATCAAGCAAGATACTATGAAAGCCATAGGATATGTATAAAGACAACCGTAGAGTATATAAAGAAGTATCCTTTAGAAAGTAAGTATACGGATAGTTATAGAAGATCACGGAGAAGAGTATTGTAAAATAGAGATAGATTTTCTTTTATAATCATTGGCTTTACATGAACTAAAGCAGATCAATAGAAATAATAAAAGCAACTAGTCCTAGGATTATGACTAATACTTTTTATCTACACCTCTATTTCTACTCTGTTTAATAACTTCACTTATTAGACCTTGTATATGTTCAAAGATTTTATTATCCATAACTAAGTTATCAGGGCAATGGATATAGAAGTCAACAGCTTCATCATCTGTTTCTTTAATATACTCCTCTAGTGCTAAATGGAAATTTTGTGGACTTTCTTTGGCTGGTAAAAAGTCAATCGAGCACCGTAACATATCAGGGAGAATCTTTAATCTTTCAAAATTAGGCTCTCTTTTATCAACTTTATAGCTACTAATAGTTTTTGACTTACTCGTAGTGCTATTACTAGATCAACCTGAGATGAATTTCTAGAGATCCTTAATTTTTTAATTTAGAACTAAACTCATGTTATCATCTTCCTTTCTTTCTCTATTAGATATTACTTTATTATTATAAAAACAAATACTGGTCTTTATGTATATTCTAAAACATTTATAGATTAAATGAAGAAAAATGTAAATGACTTGTTTTTATTACATGCATTAAAATATAATGTACCGATATGTATAATAAGCTAAATAAAATAACAGAATCAGATGATATGTATGTATTTTCTGATGAGTATAGTGTTAATTTAAAGTTTGAAGAAGGCAAATGGCTAATCGTACCTGATGAGAATTTTGCTAATGCTACTTCGGTAAACTTAGTGCAAAGATTAAAAGATACTCAAGAAGAGATGACAGAAGAGTAAATCTTAAAGTACATAAGTAATACAATTTATAGTATAGAATATATGACATATTATAAATTATAATATTTAGTGAAAAACAAAGGAAAGTATCACTTATATGATACAAATCAAGATTTAAGGCTGTTTTTTCCGTGGATGTATAAGTGACGTTTAATTGCCTATACTATATAATGTAAGTACGATGTTGAAGATATAGTGACCTAGAGAAGTGAGAATTCTCTAAGTTACAGAGAGTTGATTACTCTCAATTAAAAGCCACATTATATTGTAAAAGCACTGTGTTGACGCACAGTGCTTTTGTGGTTCTTGTGATATGTTCATAGCTATAGCATTACTCTTAGTTTTTTCGAGAATTACGAACTCTCTTTTGATTAGAAAGAGAGAAACTACAAAACATATCTATTTGTTTTTAGGATGCTGATTAAGTAGTTACGATGCCTTGCTTAATCTCGCTAATAAATAGCCAAGATTAATACAAAGCACCATAACTCTGATTACCCCTACAACTAATTGAGCTTCTTCACTAGTCACAAAAACAGCTAAAAGCTCTATTATTATAGAGATCATCAGTAATACGATGTTGAAGATATAGCAACCCTCCCTTCATGCCTAAGGAATGCTATAGAATATAGTATAGACTTAATTAAAGGAAATGTCTATGCATGCAACATAATGAAAATATAGATACTTATAGCAGACACTTTTATAAGTGTCTTTTTTTATGCCTTGAAAGGATGTGATAAAAATTGTTTGATGCTAATTTAGTAAATAGAGGTGGTTCTTTTAGATCTTTTGGCGATCCTATAGTAAATATATATGAATGATAAAAGAGTTGTAGATTGGAGTTCTTTCAGAGTTGAACTTAATGGACTTGGAGCAGTGAATTCTTTTGATATAACCTTACCATTAAATGTCAAAATACAACTTCCACAAATGCATTTAAACAAATAGCACAGCAACATGGCTTAAACCCCATAGTTCCAATTGAAACAGGAACCCTTATAGGAGAATATGAGAAAGAGGATCATGTTGACGTAAAAAGAGTAAAAAGAGAGGTATCACATTGGGATTTTGTATTATATCTAGTACAAAACGAAGGTTTTACAACTAGGATAATAGGCAAAGATTGGTTCTTTGAACCACAAGAATATTTACCTAATTACGATAAGGAATCTTTAAACTTTACTTGGGGCTATAACATAGAAGAACCTTTTAGAATGGAAAGAGCGCCAAATGCTGCGAGAAACTTAATAGTAGAAGTTATCTCATGGATACCAGGTAAAAAAGTAGGTAAGAAAACTTAAAGTGGTCAAAGGATAGTTGAAAAAGCAAGCTTCACGGGAAAATCCACCCGTCAACATACTGTCGGTAATAAATATACTATGAGATATTACTATCCTAATCTTACTAGAGATCAGTGTCAGAGAAAAGCTCAAAGTATACTAAAGGATTTATCAAAAAAACAACTGTATGGATGTTTTAATACTGACTGGTTTTTAGAGTTGAATAATGATAGAAAGATTAATATTTTAGGAGTGAGATTTGGCCTTAGTCAAACTTACTTTGTTACTAAAGTAGCTATCTCAGGCTCTAAAGAAGATAGACTTAAATCGGAGGTTACCTTTAGTAATCTTCCATTAGTGGTAAGCTACATGAATATCTAGCCAAACCCTATACTCCTGAGGACATAAAAAAGTAGAAACAGAAGCTAGAGAGATACTTTTAAGAGTTGGTATTGAGTACGGAAAGGCTTGGATCAAAGAAGTTATAGAATGCAAGTATACTATAGCCCAAGTAAATGATAAAACAGTTAGGTCGTTGTATATAAAATATACTGTAAATGGAGAAGATGATCCATTAGAAATGAATTTTAATATGGGAGGTGTTTAAAATTAACTTTCCAAGTAAAGAAGAATTAACGCAAGTCTTAGTAAGTAATTTAGTAGGTTCAGATAAAAAAATAGATGATTTAAGAAATCAATGGTTTATAAAGCACTTAATTATAGCTTTAAGAGAAACTATATATATGCTGGTAGTCATGCTTAAGTTTGTTTACGACAATCTAACAGCTATAAGTGCAACTGGAGAAAAACTTGAAGAGATAGGAATCGAAGAAGGTGTGTATAGAAAAGAACCTACTAAAACTATTCATTCTGTGACTTTGCAAAAGAGTTCTCCTGTTACGAATGATTATCCTATAGCAGATAATTTCTTACTTACTACTACACCTATAGGTAGTACTCCACCTATTCAATTTAGAGTTAAGCCTGGTCAAGGTAAAAGGATATTAGCTGGACAATCTAATGTTACTGATGTCCTAGTCGAATGTACTGAATATGGAAGTATAGGAAATGTTCCAAGTGGAGCTATAAATCTTATAGCACAAGCGGGTCTTGATGAAGTATTGGACTCTAGGGTTGTGTATTATGGGCTTGATATAGAGGATATAGAAGTATATAGAAAAAGAGTACTAGATAAAAAGAAGAAGTTATCTGGTGGAGGAACTAGTAAAGATTATAAAATGTGGGCTGAAAGCGTGGAGGGAGTATTAAGTGCGACAGTGTACCCCAGATTAAGAGGTAATGGAACTGTAGATATACTTATTAATGATATAGATGGAATGCCTACAGCAGAACTAATAAGTAAAACAGAAAGTGAAATAGCAACTAAAACTCCTGCTGATCTTGCAGATGGGGCAATATTAGTTACTGGTGGAACTCCCTTACCTATAGATATTACATTATCTAATTGTATTTGGGCAAATGGCTATGATTTATTATCAGGAAAACCAATCATAGAAGATGCATTAAGAAAGTATATTAATCGTCAAGCTAATCAAGAAAGAGTTGTGAAGTTTATAGATATCATAGCTATAGCAAAATCAACTTATTTAGAATCAGACATAGATAGAAAGCCTATACTAAGTGACTTTACAATAATTACTCCTACTTCTAACATCACATTAGAAGATATGCAAACAGCAGTTGTAGGACAAATACTAATAACATAAAGGGGTGATATTATGGCTTTTAAGGACTTTTTACTAAGCTTCTTTCCTCATAGATCGATAGACCCTGATCACCCTAACAATATACGATTCTTTGGTAAGCTATCAAATGTTTTTAATTATATAGAAAAGTTAGTTATTCAAGTTAAAAAAGAGTCAGATATATCTACTGCAACTTATTCTATTTCGGCAAGAGAAGAAGAAGCAGGGATAGTTTCTGATACTTCTTTATCTATAGAGTTAAGAAGAGCCAACATTCTTGCACATAAAAGAAAAAGTGATGGATCAATAACCAAAGAGGAACTAATAAACGCTCTTAGAGCTTTTGGAATAGAAGTCTCAATCACTAATGTTAGTACACAACATTTAATGAAACTTAACATACTTAAACCCTATGGGGTTCCGGATAATCTTGAACATATACAAGCATTTGTTGAGGAAGTATGTAGAGCACATGTCGGAAAAGAATGGACATTTAACTCAATTTCATGGAATGAGTTTGATTCTTACGATATGACTTGGGATGAATTTGAAAGTCTTAATTTAACGTGGAATGAATTTGAAATATATGAAAGATAGAGGTGATTAAATGGCTAGTACAGAAAAGACGGGGTTTTTAGGTCTAAACCAATGGGTGGGAAGCGATAAACCTAAGCGACAGGACTTTGTAGATGATAATAAAAAGATAGATAACAGACTAAAAGAATTAAATGATAAGATAGTTAATTCTATTGGATATGGAGTTGATTATGGATTAGATGTAAAGCCACAGGCTATTCCAGATATGACAGTTAACATTTCTAGTGGTGTAGTTTATATGCCAGATGGAACAAAAGTGGAATTAAGTGAAGACATTTCTTTAACTGTTAATGCAGCAGATATAACTAATCCAAGAATTGACATAGTGTATATAGATGCAAATGGAAATATAGAATATTTAGAAGGAATACCATCACCTAGTCCAGTAGCACCTGCTCCACCTATAGGATCTCTCTTGTTGGCAGAAATAAATGTAGCAGCTAATGCAACAGCTATTACTTCTGATAGCATTGTAGATAAAAGAAAAATGAATATTACTATAGAAGAAATTAGCTCTCAAGTAAATATCAAAGTAGAAGAGATTGAATCTCAAGTAACTGATATTGCAAACAAAGTAGAAAACATAAGTGCTAGTGATATTGAGGTTCGAAGGGAATTATTAAGATTGGAGTCTCAACTTGCTAGGGAGAGGGAAAAGGATTTAAACTTAATTGTTCAAAATGTGAGTGGTTTAGGGATGTTTGACACCTTTAACACTACTGAATATGTAGATATGTCAACTACAACTGCTAAGTATAATTCACTGGGAGATAATTTTTCATTTGCTATAAATGACAGTGTTATCAGTGTACATGAAGATACTAATAACAATACATTGGTTTCCACTGACAACATAGCGATTGGAAGTTCAACTAAAGACGGTGCTAAGATATTATCAGTAGATTCTAATCACATCAATGGGGAAATATCTCACGTTATAGATTCCGACTCTAGTCTCAACGTTGCTAGCAGTTCAGTTAGGTCATCAGTAATATGTGATGATGGTATGAATTATTTCGCAGTTAGGAGTTCATCAAACAGCAATCAATATAATTTATATTATATTAAGAACGGTGTCATCACTACAAAGTGTGTAATCGGTACTAATAACACAGGTTACCCAGTACATTTAACCACTGAT
Source organism: Gottschalkia acidurici 9a (assembly GCF_000299355.1). Taxonomy (NCBI): domain Bacteria; kingdom Bacillati; phylum Bacillota; class Tissierellia; order Tissierellales; family Gottschalkiaceae; genus Gottschalkia; species Gottschalkia acidurici. The sequence goes on from NC_018664.1 coordinate 1,584,842, forward strand.
GGTAAATATATATTCGTACTTATATTCACATCAACTAGTAATTTAAAACTATTTGCTATAGACCCCGAATCTATAGTGGATGGTACTACATTGACATCTAGCAATTATATATCAGAGACTAACGGTACTTTAGGTACTTACAAAGTGATAACACTGTCAAGTGTTTCAAATATCGATATTGTATACACTGATAATATGATAGCGTGGACTACTATAACTAGAAGGTCGCCCGAGGCCAATGTTGAGAGTGTAACTACCACGTTACATAGGGTTGTCGACGGAGTTATAAATGTTAATTATTCTCAAATGTACTCACAAACTTGGGAACTTACATCGCCAATAAATTCTCCTAGAATACTAATTGGGTCTAACATGAATAAAGTGTCTATTTTATTTTTAAGAGCTTCACAATTCCAAGCATTTGATTATAAATTTAGATATAATGATTCAGAAGGTAAGTACAGTGTTACAACAGTGAATAGGGGTGTAGCCTCTAACGATGTCCAAGGTGCGTCGTTTGTCAGGTCGCTTTCACCAATAGTACGGGACAGTGTTGGAAATTACTACTTAATAGCCTATTGTAGTAGAATAAGTTCAACGGGTACAGGTATGCACTGCTTAAGGTCTATTGATGAAGGTAATTCGTGGCACGCTTATTCCACACTTGATGGTTCAAATAATAGTGTTAGCACTCCATCATTAACTATAGACTCGAATCAACGCTTAACTTCAATGTTTCCCCGAGTTAGTGGTGGGATTTTAAATCGTAGAATCTATACCAACTTAACAACTTCAACTGACAATTGGACTGAACCTCAAATGGTAACTGGTACTAAAACATCTGGGGTGATGATTACTGCCTCTGGGGAATATCCGTATTTCGACATTGTTATACCTCCAAATTATTATTTGGAGACTGACGGTATAGCACAGTACCAATGTGATTACACTGTCGATTATAATATTGATACTTACACATTGGATAAGACGGTTTCGTTTAATAAGTATGAGTCAATTCCTGTTTTCACTCCTGACAGGTATACTTTGGACATGGCAAGTCAAAATTATGGTATTACAGTCAGGAACCTCTTGGGTTATCTGACAGTTAACTCTAATAATAGCGTAAATGTTGTCAATAACGAGGTTGTGAACTCTAACTATCCTATAACGGGTAATATGAAGATATTATCAGGTTCAGATTCGTTCGACATTAATAGTGTGAGTGGAAGTTTAAATTATAAAGGTGTCACTGACAGGTTAATGACTAACCTTCCTAGTGTTTCATACGTTGGTAGATTGACAGTTACTAGTGATGGTACAATTGTAGTCCCAATAGTGTACCAACTGGGCACTGGTTGGGATTCCACTGTTATATATAGTAGGGACAGTGGAATAACTTGGACTTTACATCCATCAGCGTTGAGGATTGGGGGTGTAGCAGTGGGTAGTGAAAACTTTACAATGGATGTTGTTGAATATAATGGTAATATTGGGTTCGCAGTTACCAATATAAGCACTGATACATCAGCTACGTGGAGAAGTTTAAACTTAAATAGCTCGAACTATTTACAACAAGTAAACTTGTATAACGTTCCGGGTGATGTGACAACTAGTAATTACAACTCATTCTTTGCAAATGGACACGTATACTTCACACTTGGACTCAAGAACGGTAGCACTAAGAAGGTTTACTTATACGTATATTCTGTACAAGCAGATGGTTACACTCTCATTAATGTTCGTAATGCTGTTATTGAGTCCCATACTACACCCACATCAGGTACTGTTGGGGATAATGCCGTAAAGAGTGTTCCTTACGTTTACAATAGGCAGACTCATACGGTTACAGTGTTCTCAAGATATATAAGTGAAACACAATCATCACTTATATATGTTCTGCATAATTTACCAACTTCCAGTATAACTTATAGTTCGATAATTAATTCGACAGTGATTGATGATAACATTAACACTAAAACTATTGACTTTGATGTAATTGTAGACGGTGACACGATTAAAGTGGTGTATGTAAATTCTGATGGAGATATGGTTTATACTGAGTTTATTCCCAACCCTAAGCAAATATTAAAAAGTATAGTTATAGGTAAAGGTGTTTCCCCTAAGCTTACACCTTCTGACACATTACCATTACGATTGCTATATAAAGATGGTAATGTAATAAGGAGCATGTATTATGATTGAGAAACAGATATTTGGAGTAAATCTCCGATAGAAACCATTGGTGACACTATAGTAACGACTAATTATACTAATGATGATTCTATTCCACCATTTGTTATATTTGACAAAGATGGTAGGGAGCAACACGAGGGCAGTTTAATGAAATTTACAGGTTCAAATATTGCATATGATAATTATACCTTAGATGTTGGTAATCACGTTTTAAATGGTAAATACAATTCGTTGGATTTAGAAGTTTCGAGTAATAATATTAATGCGACTATTAACTTAGAAGGAACATATGGGGTTGAGTTTGAAGTTGATAGCTTGTCTATAAACGATGTTGATGTTTCAATTAAAGGTTCAAATATGATAGTTGATGATATTGTATACGGTGTCACCAACTAGTAAAAGGGTGAATTTAGATGGCAGTAATTAAGAATCAAGCAGTAATCCAAAGTATGAATTTTAAAAAGGATACAAATAGTACGGTGGCTGATTTAATCTTACAAGTTGCAAAAAACAAATAGCCTTAGAGAACATTAGTAACGAACTCGGATTAAACGAATCAGGAGATGTTGGGCTTGATGGTGTTAGTAAGATTAGTAATGCAGAAATGACAAGTGCTGACTTAATCCTAGCAATTGCTAGTCAGGATATAAGGATTACAAATATAGAGAATGAATTAAAGAATATCAAAAGCCGACTTGATTTACTAGAAGGGGTGAGGTAATGGAAATCAATTGGTTTATTAGAATTAAAAACTTATATGATAGTGGATGTTATAAACCTGAAGCGCTAGACACTTTCGTACAAGCGAAATTCATAACAGAGGAAGAAAAAATACTATTATTAACAAAGCAAAGTAGGCACTAGAGATAGTGTTTTTTATTTTGCCTTTTTTTAATTCAAAGGCGAGGTGTGAGATGGATATAACAAATATGGTAGCAACACTAGGCTTTCCCATAGTAGCTTGTGTGGGACTGGGGTTATTTATAAACAAAATTATAACCAAGGCTATGGATAGTACAGAAGAAAGAGAGAGTAGGATACTTACCGAGTTAAGTAAAGTAAATGACACTAATGATAACCTGGTGCAAACTAACGAAGAAATTGTAAAGACAAACTCTATCTTGGTTCAAGAAATTAGAACAGAAATGTCTGGCATAGGAAATAAGCTAGATAATTTAAAAGATGAAATGAGAAGAAAATAGAAACTAAGGAGGTTTTATTTATGAAAACAACAATGTTGGATCCTGGACACGGAGGAATTGATCCAGGTGCTACAGGCAATGGATATAAAGAAAAAGATTTAACATTAAAATTATGCCTAGATGTTAAAACGGAAGTAAATAGACATGGTTTAGGAGTACATCTTACTAGGACAGATGATAGATATGTTTCATTAAAAGATAGGAGTAAAATTGCTAATAACTTAAAAGTAGATTCTTTTGTTTCAATACATTTTAATTCAGCTAATAATGTAAATGCTAAAGGATTAGAAATATATCACTATCCTAATAGTACTAAAGGTCATGAGTTAGCTAGTAAAATACAATCTGAACTAGTTAATGCAAATCTATACTTAGCTAATAGGGGTGTAAAATCAGCCAACTTTGCAGTGTTAAGGGAAACAACAATGACATCATCTTTATTAGAAGTTTGCTTTATAAATAATGCTGAAGATATTAAATTTTTCATAAATAACTATGATAAGTATGTTCAAGCAATTACTAAAGCCATAGTGGAGTATCATGGAGTTAAGTATATTCCACCTAAACAAGAGATTTCAGCATCTTCCATAAAAGATATTGTACTTGTAGATGATAAAATTAATATCATGCTGCTATCTGAACACATTACAATAGATGGCTTTATAAAAGATGGAGTTACTTACGTTGATATAAATGATAACTATATAAGCATAAGACAGATATTTGAGAGCCTAGGCCTAACGGTTGGATGGGATAATGATCTTAGATTAATTACTGCAGATATTAATAAAGAATATAAATCTACTGATAACTCAATAGATGTTCTTTTATTAAGAAATAAAATTAGTGTAGATACAATCAAGCATGAAAATAAGAATTGCGTCAAGATAGACGGTGCTTACATTCCAGTTAGAGACATCTTTGAAAGTCTAGGATTTAAAGTAGAGTGGAATGAAGCTAATAACATGGTATTAGTAAATAAGGAGGATAAATAATGAACTTAATAACTGAAAACATCAACTCATTAGCACTAATAGCAACCACTACATTAGTGCTATTTTATTTATATAAGAAAGGTAAGAAAGTATTAGTTAAAAGAGTATTGAGAGATCTAGTAACAAAAGCAGAAGAACATTATACGAATGGACAAGGTAAAAGAAAGAGACAGTATGTTATAAAAGAGTTTTATAAGAAAGCTCCTATACTGAAAATCTTTTTATCTGAAAAAGAACTAGACAGTTTAATAGAGTTAGCAGTAGAAGAGTTAAAAGAAAAATTGAATTAATGTTTAAAAATAAAGGCTAGGCTATGGAATTAATCTATAGTCTAGCCTATTTTTTAATTGCGACCTTAAATTGCGATTTAGTTTAAATCATGTCAAATAGTTGGAAAATATGGTATAATAAATCAATTAAGATATAGTGTAACTTAAATACTTTATTTATAGAAGCTTAATATGAGTTGAGATTGAGTTTAGAGTAAATTGTCCTATAATTTGATTCACAATCGTTATTAAAAACGGAAGGAGATCTATAGTGAATAAATTACAGTCAAAGAATAATGATGTTGACAATACTTTAGCATGGACTTTAGCATTTTTACCAATTATGATTATGATATTGTGTCTAATATATATATTAATATTTGATACAAACAGTATTTCTGGTAAGTTGTTAAGATTTAGTATAATTAGTATCAACCTTAGCTTATGTATTCTTGATGAAAGAAAATTGAAAAAACTAGGATATGACACTGAAAATCTTTTGCTTTGGATTTTGTGCTTCACTCCAGCGTATCTTTTCGAAAGAGAAGATATATTGGACCAAAAAAGAAGTTATTCTATCATTCACATTATAGGATGGATGGTTCTAATCATTACTTCAATTATTTTCTTTCCTTAAAATACTATGCCGTATCATAGGTTATAAGCTACAAACTAGAAGGGGTGTTATACATGACTAATAAAACTCAAAACGTATTTAAGTATATTTCATTAGTTTTATTATTATCAGGTATAGCTGTTTGGGTATGGTATATTGTAACTATTATAATATTAGGCAGAATGCCTTATGGAGAAATTTTGATAACTGTACCAATAGGTATGTTTGGAGTAATGACGGGTCTGGTATCTAAAAACAATAAGTTAATAGTTTTAAATATTATACAAGCATTGGCTTTACCAGTATTGTTTTACATTGCTTCTTTTCAGGTGGCAGCAGAGTTAAAAAATAGATAAGAAATGGCAATTTAAAGCCATAGTCAGTTTTAAAATAATTTTTGATATAAATATATGGTTACGCTTTAAAACTCTTTAAAACTGAAAATAGAAGGTTTAAATTAAAGGGTAGGTTATAGATTGATTTCTATAGCCTACCCTGTTTTTATTTAATTATTTGTATGCTTCTTTATTGTTCTTTTTAAGTCCTATATACTAACTCTCACGTTTTATTGTTAATAAGAATGATGTTAGTATTAAAGAAGATACAATTGATGTACATAGTATAATAGAGTTTCGTTCATCTAGATTCAATATATTTATAGTAAAAGCTATTAGGGGTGTCGCCAGCAATTTAACATTTTTATACGCTAAGGGAATAAAAATCTCAAAATCAACATTTTGAGATACTCTAAGATTGGGTATTCATAGTATGTAGGGATACGGTAACGATCCGTAAAAGGCAGCCACAAGACATTATCTACTATTTTAATGTCTTGTGACTGCTTTTTGTTCGGAAAAAAGGAATGTTGTGCATTAAGCTTACTGTAGATTATGCTTATACTACGCTATTCAGTTTCATCTAGACACTAATGTTTTTTAACTTGCGACTAAAATTCAAAGTGTACAATAGACCAAACTAAATTTGTTTGTAAAGTAAGTTTCATACTTACATACTAAATGAAATAATTCTCTTTCCACGATTTGGGCCATTCTCAAAATCTTTGTGTGAATTTTTGATATCATCTAATGTAAAATGATATATTTTATCAACATGGATTTTTAGCTTCTTATCGGTATATAAACTAACAATTGAATGTAATGTCTCTGGTCTGATGTCACCTCTTATAAATTGTGCTTCGACGCCATATTCAACGGCCTTTTTTTGGTCAGGTACTCCAGCAGTAGAAAACATCTTGCCAGCAGGTTTCATTACTCTATAGCTCTTCTCCTGAGTCGTCCCGCCGATAGTGTCTATTACCAAATCAATATCTTGAAGGACTTCTTCAAAATTTACTGTTGTATAATCAACTATTTCATCGGCACCAAGTTCTTTAAGAAAATCCTTGTTACTTTCAGTTGCTGTTGTAATCACATAGACACCTGCATTCTTTGCAAGTTGTATAGCCATACTGCCAACACCACCTGCTCCACCATGTATCAAGACTCTTTGATTAGGCTTAACTTGACCATGACCGATAACAGCACTCCATGCTGTACAAGTAACTACTCCTAAGCCACCAAGAGGCACCAAATCGATATCACTTGGTACTTTAGCAACAAAGCTACTTTCATCTACAGCAATGTATTCCGAATATGTTCCCGTAAGAGTCACACCTGTAACGTAATCTCCAACTTGAAATTTTGTGACGGTTTCACCAATCTGGGTAACGATTCCAGAAAAGTCCTGACCTAGCAAATGTGGAAACTTAGGTTGCAATTCTGGGGGCATTGTTGCTTGCATCCCGCCTTTTCGCATCACTACATCAATATGATTGACACTTGTTGCCACCATTTTGATTAATAATTGGTTTGCAGTAATAGATGGTATGTTTTCATTAACCTCAAATAGAACATCTTCAGAACCGTAATCACGCATAAGAATTTTTCTCATAATATAAACATTCCTCTCTTTCTAATTTTATAAGATATAGTTTGTTGCTTACTCATAGTATAACTGGTATAATAAAAAAATAGAAGTACGATAAAAAAACATATATACTATCAAAAAGTATACTTTGAGGTGATTACATGAAAAATGAGAATTATGAAATAGATATAACACAATGCCCTATAGCACCTGTTCAAAAAGTAATTAGTGGAAAGTGGAATATGGTCATTATATATTTTTTAAGTCAAGGGGTAATGCGTTTTGGCGAATTGCAAAGAAAGCTTCCCGGTGTTACACAAGCAGCATTAACAAAACAATTAAGGTTATTGGAAGAATATAAAATGGTTCATCGAGAAATTTATAAACAAGTTCCACCAAAAGTAGAATATTCATTAACAGAGACTGGAATTAAATTTTTACCAGTTCTTACAGCCTTAGAGGAGTGGGCAACGGAGTATCAAGTATTAGAAAGTAGCGCATTATCATAGGAGCATATAAACTTTACCTAGATCTATCAGGATAACTGTAAAAGGAACTAGTTTATTAAACAGTTGAAATATTGATATCTAAAAATGACCTCCTAGCTTTAGTTTTAAGGAGGTTAAAAACAATACCAATAGGTATATGTCATAAAATAAACTAAGGAGTTAATCAAACTCCTTTTTATCTATAATTGCAAATGGTGCTATATAGGAAGATTGATGTTAGAAAATCCAATTTATGCCCCCAATATATAAGTAGCAACAAGCTATACCATAAAGTTAATCTATAATCTAGCTTGTTTTTTACTATCCCTTCATTTATCCGATTCTATTGATATTTTTGTTTTCTAATTATATTAAAAATACTCTAATTAAATCCCAATAATTCTGCTATAATAAATAGAGATTGATTTATGTACAAGGAGGAAAAGCTAATGAATGAACAAAACGTTGCAAACGTTGAATATAAGAATGTTATAGGTATGTATCATGTTGCTACATGGGGATGTCAAGCTAATGAACATGACTCTGAGAAAATATCAGGGATATTAGAGTCTTTAGGATATTTACCTGCCAACAACAGAGATGAAGCCGATATAATAATCTTTAATACTTGTCTAATTAGAGAAAATGCCGAGTTAAAAGTTTACGGTAATCTAGGAGAGCTAAAGTCCTTAAAAAGACAAAATCCTAATCTTCTAATTGGTATTTGTGGGTGCATGATGCAAAAAGAAGAAGTTAGAAACTTAATAAAAGAAAAGTATAGATTTGTAGATCTTATATTTGGTACTCATAATCTTCATAAGCTACCTGACCTAATATCAAGTAATAGGAAGTCAACAAAAACTATTGTAGATGTGTGGGAAGACGGATCAGATATAATAGAAGGGGTTCCTTCTAAAAGAAAATTTGATTATAAAGCTCTTGTAAATATAACTTATGGATGTAACAATTTCTGTACTTATTGTATAGTTCCATATACAAGGGGTAGGGAAAGAAGTAGAGAACCTGAAGATATATTAAAAGAAATTAAAGAGTTAGTAAAAAATAATTGTGAAGAGGTTACTCTTTTGGGTCAAAATGTTAATTCGTACGGAAAAACATTGAAAGAACAAATCTCATTTGCAGAACTTTTAAGAATGATTAATGAAATAGATGGCTTAGAAAGGATTAGATTTATGACTTCACACCCCAAAGACTTATCAGATGAATTAATATATGCTATTAGAGATTGTGACAAGGTGTGTAATCATGTACATTTACCTTTCCAGGCAGGAAGCAATAGCATCTTAAAAGCTATGAATAGAAGGTATACAAAAGAGCAGTATTTATCACTAGTAAAAAAATTGAAGCAAGAAGTCCCAGACATATCTCTAACAACAGATATTATAGTTGGATTTCCAGGTGAGACAGAAGAAGACTTTGAAGATACTTTAGACGTAGTTAAAGAGGTAAAATTTGATTCAGCATATACATTTCTTTATTCTATAAGGGAAGGGACACCGGCTGCTACAATGGATAATCAAGTACCTGATGATGTTAAACATAATAGATTTAGAAGACTTTTGGATACCTTAAACCCTATTATTTATGAAAACAATTTAAAATTTAAAGATACAGTTCAAAAGATACTTGTAGAAGAAGCAAGTAAATCAGACGAATCGATGTTAAGTGGTAGAACAGAAACTAGCAAATTAGTTCACTTTAAAGGTGAGAAAGACTTAATTGGAAGTATAGTCAACGTTAAAATAGATACTGTGAAGACCTGGTCATTAGAAGGTCATATTGTAGAAGATGAGCAGTAAAGTGAATCCTCTAGATAAAGCTAGAGAGCTAGGGTATGCTATTCTTCAATCAGTAGAGTATGAAAATTTAATTAAAGCAGAAGAAGATTATTATAATGATCCTGATGCCACATTGCTAGTTAAAAGATTAAATGATAAAAAATCTGAGTATAATTTACTAGATGATAAGTCTGATAAAGAAAATGAGATTAACAAATTGCAACAAGCTATTGAGAATAATACAGCTATACAAAATCTTTATCAATGTAAAAATAGATATAATAAACTTTTAACTAATATAGATAACATAATAAAATTTATAACAAACGAAAGTGAAAGAACTTCAATAGATACAGTCCATGAAAAAAGGGGCTGTAATGGTTGTTCAGGCTGTTGTAAAAAATAGACTAGTTAAACTAGTCTATTTTATTGTTCATATTTAATATGTTATAATAGTATTCAGTAAACCAGTTTGGAGGTAACTAATTTGGCAAAACTAACACCTATGATGAAACAATACTTTGAAATAAAAGAAAAATATACCGACTGTATTCTTTTTTTTAGACTTGGTGACTTTTATGAGATGTTTTTTGATGATGCATTAATTGCATCAAGAGAACTAGAGATCACATTAACAGGGAGAGAATGGGGACAAGAAGAAAAAGCTCCTATGTGCGGAGTGCCTTTCCATTCAGCAGATTCTTACATAGCTACTCTTGTAGATAAGGGGTATAAAGTTGCTATATGTGAACAAGTTGAGGATCCTTCTGAAGCTGTCGGAATAGTGGAGAGAGATGTGGTAAGGGTAGTAACACCTGGAACTATAATAGACACTAAAGCTCTAGACGAAAAAACTAATAACTACTTATGCTGTATTTACTTTGATTCTAATGATAGCTGTGCAGGTATTTCATATGTAGACATATCAACAGGTGAACTATACACCACTCAAATAGCTAGCAAAAAAGATACTTTAGTAAACTCTATAATAGATGAACTTGCTAAAATTAGACCTACTGAATTAATAGTAAATAATCTACTTATTAATGAAAATATGATAATAGATACAATTAGGAAAAAATTTAGTATATTTATAAATCCTTATCATGACTGGGCTTTTGAGAATCCTTTGGCTATAGATAATATTAAACGCCAATTTTCAACAATGAGTTTAAATGGACTTGGTCTCGCTGATAAAAGCTATTCTATTATATCAACAGGAGCTCTCTTAGAATATCTAAATGAAACTCAAAAAACTTCTTTAAAACACATAAATAATATAAATATTTACTCTCTAGAAAGCTATATGATATTAGATATAAACACTAGAAGAAACCTAGAGTTAACAGAAACCATTAGAGGAAAAAGCAAAAAAGGTTCCCTATTAAGTGTATTAGATAGAACCTCTACGTCTATGGGAGCTAGACTATTAAAGAAATGGATAGAAGAACCCTTAATAGATAAAGAGAAAATAGAATATAGACTAGATATAGTAGAATATTTTACAGAAAATATAATATTGATGAATGATATAAAGGAAATTCTTAAAAATGTATATGACATTGAAAGACTAATGGGAAGAATAGTTTATGGAAACTGTAACGGTAGAGATCTGATATCACTAAAAAGTTCTATAAGTAAGGTTCCAGAGTTAAAGTCCATACTAGAGACTTGTGATAGTAAAGAACTTATAAAATTAGGTAGGGAAGTAGACTGTCTTGATGATATACATGAACTTATAGATTTAGCTATAGTTGAAGAACCTCCTATAGCTATAAAAGAAGGAAATTTGATAAAACCTGAGTATGATGAAGAACTATCACTCTTAAAAGAAGCTTCTATAAAAGGTAAAGAGTGGCTTTCAAAACTTGAAGAAAAAGAAAAAAATAATACTGGTATTAAAAACTTAAAAATAGGATTTAATAGAGTATTTGGATATTTTATCGAAGTTTCTAAGTCGAACGTTAAACTAGTTCCAGATTACTTTATAAGAAAACAAACCCTAGCGAATGCAGAGAGATATATAACAGATGAGCTTAAAGAAATGGAAGAAAAGATATTAGGTTCTGAAGAAAAAATGGTAGAGCTAGAATATAACATATTTTTAAATATAAGAGATAAAATAAGAGCTAATGTAATTAGAATTCAAAATACCAGTAAAATAATCTCTGAGATAGATGTCATGAATTCCTTATCTTATTCAGCCTATGAGAATGACTACAAAAGACCTACAATTAATAGTAATGGAGTAATTGATATAAGAAATGGTAGACATCCAGTTGTAGAAAAAGTGCTAAGCAACGAGTCATTTGTTCCAAATGACACTCTTCTAGATTGTGATGACAATAGACTCTCTATAATAACTGGTCCTAATATGGCTGGAAAGTCTACTTATATGAGACAAGTTGCTTTAATAACTCTTATGACTCAGTTGGGAAGTTTTGTTCCCGCAGATGAAGCAAATATAAGTATAGTAGATAGAATCTTTACTAGAATAGGGGCATCCGATGACCTTTCACAGGGCCAAAGTACTTTTATGGTAGAAATGAGTGAAGTTGCGAACATATTAAATAATGGAACTAAAAATAGTTTAATAATACTTGATGAAATAGGAAGAGGTACTAGTACTTATGACGGTCTTAGCATAGCTTGGGCGGTGTCTGAATATATAAGTGATAAATCTAAGATGGGCTCAAAAACTTTATTTGCTACACATTATCATGAATTAACTGAACTTGAAGATAAACTAAGTGGAGTAAAAAACTATAAGATACTAGTTCAGGAAAATGAGAATGACGATATAATATTCTTAAGAAAAATAGTTAGAGGCGGAGCTGATAGAAGTTACGGTATCGAAGTAGCAAAATTAGCAGGAGTTAGAGAAGATGTTGTTAAAAGAGCATATGAAATACTACAAAGCCTAGAAGAAAATGATATAAATAGGTCTAAGAGTTCTCATCAAAGCTTTAATGAAATGACTAAAGTGAATAGAACAATAGAAAAGGATTCTAACATTGAAGTTCCTTTAGAACTTATAGCTATTAATAATAAACTTGAAGATGAAAATAATAAAAAAGAAGAGTTCATTAAAAAAATAAAGTCATTGGATATAATGAAAATAAGTCCATTAGATGCAATAAATATATTGTATAAACTATGGGAAGATTCTAACAAACTATCTAACGATTAGATATATATTTAAGTATACTTTGGCGGTGATACTATGAGTAAATTAATAAAACTTCTGGATGAAAAAACTATAAATAAAATAGCAGCAGGAGAAGTTGTAGAGAGACCTTCTTCTGTTGTAAAAGAACTAGTAGAGAATTCTATAGATGCTCAATCAACATCCATAACAATAGAAATCATAAGCGGTGGAAAGAAATACATTAGAGTAACGGACAATGGTGTAGGTATAAGTAAGAAAGATATTGAGTTAGCATTTTTAAGACACTCTACTAGTAAAATATCTAAAGTTGAGGACTTAGGTAGTGTTAATACCTTAGGATTTAGGGGTGAAGCACTCGCGAGTATTTCAGCTGTATCTCAGCTTGAAGTAATAACTAAAACATCTAGTGATTTAAGTGGAGTTAAAGCTATAATAAATGGTGGAGTAGTAAGAGAGAAATTAGATGTAGGTTGTCCAAAAGGAACAACTCTAATAGTCAGAAATCTATTCTATAACGTTCCTGTAAGACAAAAGTTTTTGAAGAGTGAAGGTACAGAAGCATCATATATAAGTGATATTGTATATAAGCTCGCTCTAAGCAATCCTGCAATTTCTTTTAACTATATAAAAGATAATAAACAGATTGTAAAAACACCAGGAAATGGAGATATGAAATCAACAGTTTATAGTCTTTTAGGTAAAAGCTTTTTAGATTCTACTTTTGAGCTATGTAGTGAAGCTAATGGAATAAAGATTCATGGACTAATATCTAACACCTCTTTTACTAGAGGAAATAGGAGTTCTCAATATATTTTTGTGAATGGAAGATATATTAAAGATGAAAATATATCTAGATCTGTAGAAGATAGTTATAGAACTGTAATACCTTCAAATAGATATCCTGTATTTTTAATTTTTATAGATATAGATTCTATTAATTTAGACGTAAATGTACATCCTACTAAAACAGAGGTTAGATTTTCAAATAAAGATATAATAAATAAGTTCTTATATAATAGTGTAAAAGACACTCTACTTTCAAATAATCTTATACCTAAGGTATCTTTTTCAAATAAAATTCCGGAGAATAAGAATAAATCATTGAAAGAAGAACAAGTTATATTAGACATAATTGATGATAGTATAAAAACAGCTTCAAATATCGATGCACATAATTCATTTAAAAAAAATTCCAACATAATTAAAGACAATTTATCTTTATATGAGCAAAGTACTAATACGAAGGTGGATATAAAAAATATAAATGAAAATTTAAAAATTGTAGATTTTAATATGACAGAAAGCAATGAAGACAAAATAAATGAAAATCAATGCGATAGTTATGAAAATTGTAGCTGTAATAAAAGCTATCATATAAAAACAAATAATACCCAAAATAGAAGAATACCAAAACTTAAAATAATAGGTAGATTATTTGATACGTATATATTAGGGGAAGATAAAGTAAAAAATACACTTTATTTAATAGACCAACATGCTGCTCATGAAAGAATTATGTACGAAAAATTTAAATATCAGCTAGAAAATCAAGATGTTTATATACAAAGCCTAATGTTACCAGAAGTAATAAACTTAAGTCAAAAAGAAATAGATTTAGTAAGAGAAAATCTAAGTACTTTTACAAAATTAGGTTTCAATATGGAGGAATTCGGTAATAACGCTATAATTCTTAGAGGTGTTCCTCTAGTATTTGGAAATCCAAATTCTAAAACCTTGCTATTGGATATAATAGATAATTTAGAAGATGGAGTGAAAAGCAACTATGACTTACTATTAGAAAAAATAATGAAATTAGCCTGTACGAGTGCCATAAAGGCAAAAGATAATATAGAAGATATAGAAATTGAAAAACTCATGGAAGACTTAGAGCTTACAGAAGAGCCTTTTACTTGTCCTCATGGAAGACCTATAATTATAGAAATAACAAATTACGAATTAGAAAAGAAATTTAAAAGAACTTAATAAAGGATGATTATATGGAAAATAAAAAACCATTATTTATTTTGGTAGGTCCAACCGCTATTGGAAAAACTAGCTTATCCATAGAGCTTGCTAAAAGACTAAATGGTGAAATTATATCTGCTGACTCTATGCAAATATATAAGTATATGGATATTGGAACTGCAAAAATAAAAGATGAGGAAAAAGAAGGCATAGATCATTACTTAATAGATGAAGTATGTCCAGATGAAGAATTTTCTGTTTCTGATTTTCAAGATAGAGCTTGTAATTATATTGAGATAATCTCACAGAAAAACAAACTTCCAATGGTAGTTGGTGGTACTGGATTATATATAAATTCACTAATTTATGACTTGGATTTTTCTAATGCTGTGTCAAACTGGAGCTTAAGAGAAGAGTATACTAATAAGGCTAGTGTATATGGTAATAAATATATATTTGATGAGTTGAAAAAAGTAGACCCTGAGTCCGCACAAAGACTGCATATAAACGATACTAAGAGAATTATAAGAGCGTTAGAAATATATCATGAAACTGGAAAACCTATGTCTGAATTTTATAAGGATTTTAGACAGCCTAGCAATAAATTTAAAATAGTTATGGTTGGGCTAAATATGGATAGAGATGAACTATACAATCGAATAAACAAAAGAGTTGACATCATGATATCTGATGGACTTATAAATGAGGTGAAAGTTCTCCTAGATAAGGGTTATAGCGAAAAGTTAACGTCTATGAAAGGAATAGGTTATAAAGAAATTATAAAATATTTGAACGGAGAATATTCACTAGAAGAAGCTATAGATACTTTGAAAAGAGAATCTAGGAGATATGCTAAAAGGCAATTAACGTGGTTCAGGAGAGAAAAAGATATGTATTGGATCAATATAGATGAATTCAAAACTAAAGATGAAATATTAAATAATATTATCAATTATATAAAGGAGAGTTTAAATATAAGTAGAATATAGATAATTAATTGGGGGGAATAACTTTGAAAAATATAGTCAACTTACAAACTACTTTTTTAAACAAAGTAAGAAAAGAAAATATAATTATTACTATCTATTTATCTAATGGATATCAATTAAAAGGTCGAGTTCAAGGTTTTGATAATTATACAATAGTCCTTGATATTGATGGTAAACAACAAGTTATATATAAGCATGCTATTTTAACTATGTCACCTGCTAGAAACGTAGATTTCCAATAATTTAAAACAAAATTATTTCTCTATGAAGATTCTAAAAAGTCTTAACTTTAAATTTAAAGTTAAGACTTTTTTTATTTGAGTATTTTTTTGGATGACAACTAATATATATTATAGTAGTTTCAGAGGTGATTATTATGGACAATGAAGTTTTAAACTTATATAGAGCAGGTAAAGTTTCTTTAAACGAAGTGTTAGAGAGTATGTCTTCAAATAATAAATATTACGATAAAAATGAATCTAAAGTTAAAACAATGGAGAAATCTAAAATAGATATTGAAAAAGAAAAGTTAAAATCAATTACATTAGAATTTGATAGTCTTATAGGTCTTACAAATGTAAAATCATTAGTTAAGGAAATTCAAGCATTTATAGAAATACAACGAAAACGTGAGAATGAGCAATTAATCGCAGAACCAGTTGTTTTACATATGATATTTAGAGGAAATCCTGGCACTGGTAAAACTACTGTAGCTAGAATAATAGGAAAAATGTTTAAAGAGATGGGATTACTAAAAAATGGACACTTGGTTGAAATTGAAAGAGCAAATTTGGTTGGAGAGTATATAGGTCATACAGCCGGTAAAGTAAAAAAAGAAATTAAAAGAGCGCTAGGAGGTATTCTTTTCATAGATGAAGCATATTCACTAGCTAGGGGTGGTGAAAAAGATTTTGGAAAAGAAGCTATAGATGCTTTAGTTAAGGCTATGGAAGATCATAAAGATGAATTAATACTTATTCTAGCAGGTTACGGTGATGAGATGGATTTATTCTTAGATAGCAATCCTGGTCTTAGATCTCGTTTTCCTATTAATCTAGACTTTAAAGATTATAGTATAAGTGAGTTAATAGAAATAGCAAAAAAAATATCATGTGAAAAAGAATACAAATTAACGGATGAAGCAATAAATAAACTGAAACGTGTATTAGCACAGAAGCCGGATTCTAGAACCAATGGAAACGCAAGATTAGTTAGGAATATTATTGAAAGATCTTTTAGAAAGCAGGCTGTAAGATTACAAAATAAAAAGAATCTTAATAGAGAAGATTTAATGTTAATTATAGACGATGATATACAAGGAGATGACGTATATTGAAAAATGCTATTATAATAGGAAAAACTAATGTAGGTAAATCTTTGTTTCTCGTTAATTTTGCTGAATATTTAGGCTATGAAAAAGTATATATTACCATAGAGTATCCAGACGGAAAAAAACTTAATAAGCAAATGTCTACGGAGCTTGCTAAAAAATATCTATCATCAAGTAAAGATTATAAAACTCGAGCATTACAATCTCTAGATATAAAACTACCTGTATATAAAGGAAAGAAAGAAATCAAAGTAGTTGATTCTAGTGGTCTTGCAGATGGAATACATCCTGATATAAGTGTAAGAAACAGCATGATCCAAACTTTAGAAATGCTATTTAGTTCAGATATTATAATACATATAGTTGATGTGACTGATTATTTAGATAGCAATAATCTTTGGAACAATAATATTATTGATCGACAACTAGCTGACTATGGAATACCAAAGTATAAATATTTATTATTGGCTAATAAAATTGATTTGGATGAAAATGAAGATGGGCTTAATAATTTAAGTAAGTTTTTCCCTAAGGTAAAGATAATACCTGTTTCTGCCTTATATAAAAAAGGATTTAAGGAGGTGAAAGATTTTGTTTTTAAATATATATAATTTAAAGCTATTAGTTTGTATATCTATAATATCAATTATTATTAAAATAATTGATAATGTAGTTGACAATGAAGGGTATGTAGATGAAAGTAAACTTTTACCCGAAAAAGGAATACTTCCATATGTAGTTATTATGATGGGTGTTGCTAGTATGCTAAATATAAATATTACAGTATCTTTAATATTTAGTGCCTATATTGTGGGTATGTTTGAAAACTTAAATATGACCTTTTTATTTAGTCTAAAGGGATATCAAGAATCTATCATAGTAGCTATTTTAGGTATTCTATTTATAGGATTTAATGATATGATATCTTCTATATTAGTAATATCATCTATTCAATTGATAGACGATCTGATTGATATGGATAAAGATAGAATTACTCAAAATAAAAATTATGCATTAAAATATGGAATAGTAGAGGTATCTATAGCTACCATTATACTATTTTTAATAGCTCTATTTATGTCTCCAAACAAAACTATAATTTCATTTTTAGTATTTGGAGTTTTTCAGTTTATTGAAAACTTTATAATATGGAGGAGTTTAAATGGAACTAGAAATAGTTAATATATATATATTACTGTCATTATTGTTAGGCTATGCTATAGGCAGAAGAATAGGTGTTAAACAAGGAATAGAAGAAGGTTTAGCATTAGCTCCTTTGAAATTTAAAAAGATATGCTTAATATGAGCAAGTGCCCTATATGTAATAAAGACAATTGAATATAATTTTTCTATATGATACAATACAGAAGAAAAAACAGTAGCAGAGGTGGATATTTTGAATAAGGATACTATAAATATATTATGTAAACAATTTGAGATAGAAAAAGAAGTCATAAATTATATAAATGATAAAGAACAACTAATAAAAAAAGATTTTTTTTCAGATATTGATGATGTAAAAGAATACAATCAATATAAAGTTATAATTGCTATGCAAAAAGCTAAGTTAAACTCTTCGCACTTCGGATGGACTACAGGCTATGGATATGACGATATAGGTAGAGATAAAGTAGAAGAAGTATACTCTTATGTATTTGATACTGAAGATGCCTTAGTAAGACCTACTATTGTATCTGGAACCCATGCCATTACATTAACTCTTTCTGGTATATTGAAGCCTAATGATGAGCTTATATACATAACAGGGAGCCCTTATGATACTTTAAAAAAAGTCATAGGCATAGAAGGTGACATGAGTGGAACTTTAATTGATTATGGTATAAAGTACAAAGAAGTTCCTTTAACTAAAAACAATGAAATGGACATAGACGCTATAATTAACTCTATATCTGAAGATACTAAAATGATAGCTATTCAAAGGTCAACCGGTTATAGTGATAGAAATGCTTTTACTATAGATCAAATAAAGAAATCTATAGATGCAGTAAAAAGATACAATGAAGATATTATAGTTTTTATAGATAATTGCTATGGTGAATTTATAGAGAAACTAGAACCTTCTAACATAGGAGCAGATATAATGGCTGGATCCCTGATTAAAAATCCTGGTGGAGGCCTTGCACTAACAGGAGGATATGTTGTTGGAAGAAAAGATTTAATTGAATTGGTAGCCAATCGAAGTACTGCACCTGGTATTGGAAAAGAATGTGGTCTTACCTTTGGAATGACTAGAACTGTTTTACAAGGCTTATTTTTAGCCCCTCATGTAGTTTCAGAATCTTTAAAAGGCTCTTTATTAACAGCAGCAGTATATAAAGGATTAGGCTTTAGAGTTGTACCAGATCTCTATGACAAAAGAAGTGATATAATACAGGGTATAGAATTTGAATCTAGTGAAAAAATGATTAAATTTTGTCAAGGAATTCAAAGTGCATCACCAGTAGACTCTTATTTTGCACCTATACCTTCTGAAATGCCTGGGTATAAAGATGAAGTTATAATGGCAGCAGGAGCATTCGTTCAAGGGTCATCTATAGAACTTAGTGCTGATGGTCCTGTTAGAGATCCTTTCTTTGCATACTATCAGGGTGGACTTACTTATGAGCATTGTAAGTTAGGTGTAATGAAAAGTTTAAATAATCTATATACCAGTGGACTTGTAAACATAATTTAAATTTGACAAAGCTAATAAAAAACATAACCCTAGTTTAGCGAGATGCTAATCTATAGTTATGTTTTTTATTATAATTTTCTAAACAATCCTATAACCTTACCTAAAATAGTAACTTCTTTGGTTAATATAGGTGCCATTTGGTCATTTTCAGGCTGCAACCTTACAAAATCTTTTTCTTTAAAAAATCTTTTAACTGTAGCTTCTTGATTTAATAGAGCTATAACTATATCTCCATTATCAGCTGTATTTTGCTGATGAACTAAAATAAAATCTCCATCAAATATACCCGCATTTATCATACTCTCTCCTTTTACCCTTAGCATAAAAGGATTATTAGCTCCCTTTAGAAAATTAGCAGGCAAAGGAAATGTATCTTCTATATTTTCTATAGCCAGAATAGGCTCTCCCGCAGTTACAGATCCTACAATTGGAACATCTACAACTTCTTTTTTAGCATATAAAGTGAGGTCTGTATTCTTATCTAAAATTTCTATTGCTCTTGGTTTAGTAGGATCTCTTCTTATGTATCCTCTTTTTTCAATTTTCTCTAAATGTCCATGAACACTAGATGTTGACTTTAAGTCTACAGCTGTACATATTTCTCTCACTGATGGAGGATAGCCCTTAGTCCGAGTTTCTTTTTTTATAAATTCTAATATTTCTATTTGTTTAAAAGACAAATCATCACACATAGTATCAGCACCTCACAATTATAATTTATATCATTATAACATATATTCAAGCAATGTTCAAAACACTTGTTCGATTTTAATTTTTTAAATTCATTGACATCAGCTTATACTTTTATTATAATTGATATAAATACGAACATAGGTTCTGAAAATTTCATTCGTATTTATAGTTTTATAAATAAAGGATATAACATGTTATATATGTTATATATACACATCCCCTTTACATCCCCGAAACAACAAAAGAAGATCAATTTAATAATTGGTCTTCTTTTGTTGTGAAATTTATAAATTTTTCACTATAATTTTTCAGCTATGTCATATATTAATTTTTCTGTTTTTTCCCATCCTAGACAAGGGTCTGTTATAGATTTACCATAAACGTCCGGAGAGTCTTGTCTTCCATCAACTAAATAGCTTTCTATCATAAGTCCTTTTACTAATTTATTTAACGCTGGAGAGTGAAGTTTACTATGAATAACTTCGCTAGCTATTCTAGTTTGTTCATCGAATTTTTTCATTGAATTAGAATGATTTGTATCAATTATAATTGCAGGATTTATGTAACCTCTTTTCTCATATTCCTCAGCAACTAGTGCTAGATTTTCATAGTGATAATTTGGTATGCAATCACCATGTTGATTAACTGCACCACGAAGAATAGCATGAGCTAGTAGGTTTCCAGACGTCTCAACTTCGTATCCATTATATATGAAATTATGAGATATTTGTGCCGCTTTTATAGAGTTAAACATTACACTTATATCTCCACTAGTTGGATTCTTCATACCAGCAGGAATATCCATGCCACTTACAGTTAGTCTATGTTGTTGATTTTCTACAGACCTAGCTCCAATTGCTACATAACTTAAAAGATCAGCAACATAAGGATAATTCTCTGGATAAAGCATTTCATCAGCAGAAGTAAGACCAGATTCTTTTATTGCTCTTATATGAATTTTTCTTATAGATTTTATACCTTCTGTTACATTAGGTTTTTCATTAGGATCAGGCTGATGCATCATTCCTTTATAACCCTCTCCTGTGGTTCTAGGCTTATTCGTATATATCCTTGGTATCATTAATATCTTATCTTTTACCTTATCTTGAACTAGTGATAATTTATTTACATATTCACAAACTGAGTCCTCGAAATCAGCGGAGCAAGGGCCTATTACAAGTATAAATTTGTTGCTTTTTCCCTCAAAAACCTCTCTTATTTCCTTATCTCTTTTAGATTTTATATCTACTAGTGATTTTTCTAAAGGTATAGCATTTATTATTTCTTCAGGACTTGGTATTTTATTTATATATTTAAAACTCATATTTGCAATTCCTCCATTTCTAAATAATTGTACTTAGAATATATAATAACATAATTTATGATAGTTTTCAGAAAATTTTGAAATTATAGTATGAATTTAATAGCTACGAAATCTATCTAGTATAAAAGTAGTTGAATAGATTGAAATTATTTGATAAATTATATATATTGTGATTTAAACTAAATTAAAGAGAGGAGAGCTATTATAGTGGTTAATACTGATATTTTATTAGAATACATGTTAAATTTTAGAGTTGAATGTCACCATAGACTTGATATGATGCCGGGTGATGTAACAGATCTTCCAATATTCATATATGAAGGAGCGCAAAAAGCTTCTAGGGAACAAACTATAGCTGAATTCAATCTTTCTGAAGAAGAGGGGAAGATACTAGATAAAGTTGGAGAGTTCTTTCTAACAACTATAAAAGAAAGAGATCATTATGGAGAAGCGGATGATCTTACTGTAGAGGCTATAAAATCAGGTACGTTTTTTTAAGATTCAAAGATAACTAGAAATTAAATGATTAATTAAGAGTACTATTGTTTTTAAGTACTCTTAATTAATCATCGTTGCTTTACATAATATTTTTATAGACGCCTTTATGTTAAAATTTATTCAGTGTATACTTTCGTTAAAATGAATACTTTACTTGATTTTTTTATATAGTATCTTAATAATCTATAAGTCAAAACTTAAAAGTCAAAAGCATGATGAAGTTGCCAAAATACATAATATAAGATATAATTTTTTATAGGAGGCCGATTTAAATGTATAAAAGATTAAAAAAGTTTAAAAATGTGGCTGTTTAATATTATTCTTAAATAATTTTTAGTGTTAAAATTTTATTTAGGAATGAGGTATTTGATTATGTTAGAAAATCCTTTTAAGCATTGGACTGAAATGCAATATCTGAAAGACAAGGTGAAAAATCCGCTTATTGAAGTTGGAGATTATTCTTATTATTCTGGTTACTATGCAGGTGGAGAGTTTGAAGATATCTGTGTTCGATATATTTGGGGCGATGAAAAATCTCAAAAGATGTATAATCCAATAGAAGACTATGGATGGGTTTTAGATAAGATAAAGATAGGAAAATACTGTTGTTTTGCTAGTGGAGTTGTATTTATGATGGGTGGAAATCATAACCATAATCCGAATTGGATTACAGTATATCCTTTTAAAGAAAAATTTCTTGAATCCTATAAACCAAAGGGTGACACAATTATAGGAAATGACGTATGGATTGGATCTGAAGCTATGATTATGCCAGGAATAAAAGTTGGTGATGGTGCAATTATTGCCTCGAGATCAGTCGTTACAAAAGATGTTGAATCATATACAATTGTAGGTGGTAATCCTGCTAGATTTATCAAAAAAAGATTTGAAGAATCTGATATTGAGCTTCTGTTAGAAATGAAATGGTGGGAATGGCCAGAAGAAGATATTAAAAGTGCAATTGACTTATTGTCAAGTTCTGATATCGATGGATTATATCAATTTTATAAAAATAACATTAAGTAATATTCAACAGATTAAGGTAATAAAAAAGAGTCCTAATTAGGGCTCTTTTTTATTTGAATAAATTTCTGTTTTTTATTCGCTTAACTTAACAGTTAAAGTATCATACCTAGTTTTATAAATATTTATCCTAATTAGCCACTAAGGTTGAATTATATATATTATTAGAAATTAGAGATAGGGAAGTAGAACTAGATATCATAATTTTCACATGTAAACTAATACGAACTGTAGGTATAAACGCAGAAGGAAAGATAATAGGTGGGACTACTAAATTCTTTTTAATATCAATAGAGGGAAAACTCACTGTAAGAAAGTCTATGGTCTTACTATAGAAACTGTAAAATCAGGTAAGTTAGAGAGGTTTTAAAAATTAATTAAGAATACTGTAAAATCCTATTATTATTTCACGAAAGTGCTCTTAATTAATTTCATATTTACATAATGTTTTTATGGTTAATTAATTTTCTGATAAAGGATTGCTTTTTAACAGCTTTTCTGAGAACTTCATCATCTACGTGAGTATATATTTGTGTAGTAGATACATTTTCATGTCCTAATATTTGCTGCAAAGCTCTTATATCTACATTTCCATGCTTATACATTAAAGTAGCAGCAGTATGTCTTAACTTATGGGGTGAAAACTTACTTTTATCAAGTCCTATTTTCTCTATATATTTTTTAACTGCATACTGTACTGTTTGTGTACTGATTCTATTTTTTCTTTTGCTAATAAACAATGCTTTTTCATCTCTTAAGTTTTCATTTGGTCTAACTTGAATGTATTTATTAAGAGCATTTATGCAAGCATCATTCAAGTATACAGTTCTTTCCTTATTACCTTTACCTATTACAGTTAAAGTGTCACCTCTAATTTTATCTATATCTATGCTAACTAATTCAGAAAGACGAAGCCCACAGTTCAAGAATAGAGTCATAATAGCATAATCTCTTTCTTTAAACTCTCCATCTATAGAGTCTAAAAAATCCTTTGCTTCATCTAATCTTAGATATATTGGATGTCTATAGTCTATTTTTGGTGATTCTAAATTTTGAGCTGGATTTTCATCTATTAATTTTACTGTACCATTTAAATATTTAAAAAAAGATTTTAAGCTTGCAACTTTTCTAGCCTTAGCATGGTTTCCGTTATCCATCTCTCTATCTACAAAAGATATAAAGGCATGAAGGTCTTGGATATTAACTTTTTTCAAAATGTCTATATCTATATCTGTAATATCAATTTCTTGAAAGGGAATATCCCTTTTTACTAACCTATATCTAATCTTTAAGAATCTTAAAAATGTTCTTAGATCATAGTGATATTCTTTTACAGTATTTTCAGACTTGCCTCTAATAGTATCTATATAGTTTAAGAAATCTTCAAGTACAAGGGGTAGTTCATACATATCTATCATTTACAATCATCCTTTCTATACTATTACTCTATTTTTATGCTCTAATTAAACAAAATATACATTTTGTTTAATTAGATTTCTATATTTATGTCCTAATTTCCTCTTTTTTAAGCCAAAATTATTTTCTGTTTAATCTCTTCAAAAAAATAAGCTCTAGTTTTAACTATATATGGCTTGTTTTTATTAATACATATAAATACATGATTCGCATATTAAAACTTAAATACAGTACATTTATAGCGATTTGAATCGACATTCCATTATGTATCTACAATGTCTAAATGAAATCATTATCTAATTATGTATATTTAACATGCAATTAGACTCGATCTGATATTTTCAGTACCAATACTCCTTTATTTTCCCAAGCGAAAAAATGTTTCTCATTTACATTTATTTCTTATATCACTTTAGAGAATACTGTCGTTTTTTAATTAAACTCTTCCCCTCTATTCCCTATCCTTTTTTCAGGTTTTATTGCCTGTAATTTTATTATGTTAACTTACATTCATAATGCTGCTATCTCAAATCATTTTATGATTTAAGTTACATGTTTTTTAAAGTCTAATAACTATAATATACTTTTACATATTCATATATAGCCTTATCCCACTTTATTGTGAATACGATGTTTTTCTGAAATCACTTTTTATCATTTTGTAATAATTATTATATCTTTGTTTCTTTTTTGTAACAATTCTATTGAATTTTTTTTAACCTTCTGTTATAATTATAAACAATAACTTTTTACAAATATTAATACCTTAGGAGGTAAACAATTTGATTAATGTTAATTTTAAAAATACTAAAGACAATAAAGTAAAATCATATAAAAAAGTATTAGGGCTTTCGATGGCTTGTATATCTATAGTGGCTTGCTCTGTAATTAGTGGTACATCGTCATATGCTACTACTAATGAACCTATGGAACAACAAGAAATAGTACAACCTGTTCAAGAGGAAGAAACTCCACTTGGATTTAAAGTTCAAGAAGAAGCTCTTAAGTATATAAATGTTCCTTATGTAAATGGAGGAATCAGTCCAAATGGATTTGATTGTTCAGGATTTACTAAGTATGTATTAAACAACGTAGGAGTTGATATTCCTAGAATTGCTAAGGATCAGGCTATTATGGACAAGCTTGCTTCTCATAAAGACAAGGTAGTTGTAGTTAATAAAGAAGATATTCAAGCCGGTGATCTAGTATTTTTCGAAAATACACCGGGACTAGTAGGACATGTTGGTATTGCTTTAGATGATAATAAGTACATACATGCTAGTTATTCTAAAAAGAAAATCGTAATTACTAGTAGAAGTGACTATTACTTCTCTAACAATTTTGTTAAAGCTGTAAGAGTTAATTAATTTTATAATGAATACAATATAAAAAGTAAAAGTTAAGTATTTGTAATACATACTTAACTTTTACTTTTTAATATAATTTATCATAATTATATTATGTTAACTATGATAAATCAATCCATAGTAAAATTAAATTCATATATCCTATTATGCTAAAATAAGTTTTATCTTTTTATAGCAAAGATGTTTCTTATCACTATACTATTGTCCATATAGAGTTCCAATTATCTCATCTGTACTAGTGCTTTTTAATTCTTTGATATTATTTTTTGGTTCTATCTCCCCTATGTGATATTCTCGTTATTACCAGTAATTAGATAAACAATTGAAATCTATAATTTTTTCCTTGTACGTTTCTTTACATAGTTGAGTAGTGTATAATATTTAAATGTAGTATAAAAATTGATCATGGTAATATTTAATCGTGTATATAAATTATGAAATAATTTAGCTTTCGAATCTAATAACTTATGTTAGGAGTGTTTTCATGTACGAAATATCGATCAAATGTCCTCTAAGTATAGTGGATGATAATATAGAAAAACTTCAGATCAATGAAATATATAATGTATATTATAATTCACCTATAGTTATAGTTACCGATGAATACGGATATGACTACAAAGAAAAAAGTGGTGAGCTAGTAGATTTAGTCATAGTAGTTGATTCTGACGATAAAGATTTAGTTGATTCTCAGGTTATTTTAATAAAGGATATCTTAGACTTGAATATAGATGAGTTAAAAGTAAAAAAGTCTGATCCTATAGATTTTGAACCTAAAATTGAAGCTATAGATTTAAATAATGGCTGGATAATAGGCCACCCTAACGATTGTAAGAATGAAGATAATAATAACAAAATTAATTTTGTACACAAAGGAGCTTTTGGAAGCGGTCTTCATGAAACTACTCAGGATTGCCTAAGATATATATTAAAAGAAGACTTTTCAAATAAAACGGTCTTAGATATTGGTACAGGTTCAGGAATACTCTCTATAGCTGCCTCTATTAAAGGGGCATCAAAGGTAACTTCAATTGATATAAGAGATGTAAGAGATGAAATTGAATTTAATGCAAGTCTCAATGATTTAAATAATATAGAGATTATAGTAGGAGATGTTATAGAAGAAGATATTAAAATTGATAACATTTACGATTATGTGTTTATAAATATAGGTGGTCAGGAAACTCAATCTATGATGGAATTTATAGATTCTAAGCTTAGTAAAAACGGTAAGCTATTAGTATCTGGGCTGGTTTCTTGGAGTTTTGATAAAGTTATAAGTTTTATTGAGTCTCACGGATATAAACTTAATGATCATTGTACTTCTAATGAATGGTGCACTGCTTGGGTTATTAAAAATAGTTAGTTCTTTCATTCTATATCTGTTATAATTAAAAATAGCTTTTACAATAACTTTTATGGAGGAATTAATATGAGCATAGGAATTATAGTTGCCATGAATGAAGAATTAGAAGTAATTCTTAGAGAAATGCAAAAAGAAAAAACAGAAGTTCGTGCTAACATGGAGTTTCATGTTGGAGATCTTTTAGGTAAAAAAATTGTTGCTGTAGTTTGTGGAATAGGTAAAGTGAACTCGGCAATATGTACTCAAGTACTAATATCAGAATATGGAGTTTCAAAAATTGTTAATATAGGTATTGCTGGAGGTATAGGCAAAGATATTGTTCCAGGAGACATCGTAATTGGGGATAGCCTAGTTCAACATGATATGGATGCTACTGCTTTTGGAGATAAAGTTGGTCAAATTCCTAGATTAGATACTTTTGATTTCAAATCGGATAAATTATTAGTAGATTTAGCTAAAGGAGTATGTGAATCTATAACAGAGCATAAGTCATACATAGGTAGAATAGCAACTGGTGATCAGTTTGTTGCTGATGTTGAAAAAATAAAATGGTTATCAGAAGAATTTAATGCTCTTGCTTGTGAAATGGAAGGAGGAAGTATAGCTCATACTTGTTATTTAAACAATATACCTTTCATAGTTATACGTTCCATTTCCGACAATGCAAATACAGGAGCTCATATGGATTTTGAAAAATTTAAATATATTGCTGTTGAGAATTCTAGTAATATACTAAAAAATATGATTTCTAATATGTAACAAAAGGGTAGATTATAAATAAATTCTATAATCTACCCTTTTTAGTATTTTTACAAACTATATAATTATGAATAATTATTACAATCGTTGTATAAATGTATCATGTTTTCCCGGCTTTATAATTTATGTTGTGAATAATTATTCCTTATATGTTTTTTACAAAGCTTTCTGCATATTCAATAGCTTCTTCTAACGAATGCTCTTTATAGTTACCACATTGTATTTCATTTGCTGCTGGTATCTCTTTAGTCTCTAATACTTTCTTTAAAGAATTTACTAGTGGTACTTTTATGTCATTCTCACTTTTATCTCCCCATGTAGTTAGATAAAATCCTGTTCTACATCCCATAGGTGAAAGATCTATTATATCTTCTCCTAATGCTTCTTCTCTTAAATATACTGCTAATAGATGCTCTAGTGTATGTATTCCTGACATATTCATACCACCTTTGTTTGGTTGAATGAATCTTAAATCAAACTTTGATACTACATCACCTTTTGGTCCATTATAGAGTGCAGCTTTTCTTATATAAGGTGCTACTACTTTAGTATGATCTAATTCAAAACTTTCTACTTTCATTTTAAATTCTCCCCTTATTTATTATTTTAATATACTTAGTCTATATCTATTTAATATACTAAACTATTTGCATTTTTTGTACAAGATATATTTACTAATTTATTAGTAGATACTATCATCTATACCTCTACCTTACTTCTTTAAGGGTATTATTTAATTCATTGTTTATATCTTTAATTCTATTTACGTCACTCAATGTATTATTGTTGTTTAAATTATACTTGTCTTTAACCTTAAGAATCCTATATACACTCTCATTAACCCTTTCCTCAGATATATTTCCATCATGTACAGCTTTCCTTAAATTGTCTACAACTTTTACCACTGTTTCATATCCATGTCCAATTAGTACTATATCACTACCTGATTGTATAGACTTTATCGATGCATCTTCGATACTATAGTTTTCCACTATAGCTCCCATTACCATATCATCAGTTATAACTACCCCTTTAAATCCTAGATCTCCTCTAAGTATATCACTAATTATAGTTTTAGACATTGTCGCTGGATTTTCACTATCTACTTTAGTTAATAATATATGTCCTACCATTAACATATCTATATTATTTTCTATAGCTCTCTTGAAAGGAACTAATTCAAAATTATTAAGCCTCTCATAGTCATGATCAATCTTAGGTAGACCTACATGTGAATCTACCACTGTATCTCCATGCCCCGGAAAATGCTTAACTACTGGTATTATATTTTGAGAATTTATCCCCTTTATAACTTCTGTACTTATATTACTCACTACGTTTTCATCCTTCCCAAAAGCTCTATCACCAATTACAGTATTTTTAGCATTACTATATATGTCTAGGACAGGAGCAAAATCTAAGTTAAGTCCTAAATAGCTTACTTGTTTTCCTAGAATACTCCCTATCTTAAAAGCAAAGTCTTTATCATTAGTACTACCAATCTCTCTACCTGTCGGAGTAACTATAAACTCTTCAGGAATTCTAGAAACCTTTCCTCCCTCTTGATCAATACCTAAAAACAAAGGAACCGGATTTTTAGAATTTTCATTTTTTAGAGAATTCATAAGCTTTATAGTCTGTTCCGAATCTACTATATTTCTTTTAAATAGTATTATACCTCCTACCTTATACTTATTTATTAATTCTTTTGATTTTTCACTTATCACTGTGTCATCAATACCTACAAAAATTAATTGTCCTATTTTTTCTTCAAGAGTCATTTTCTTAATCGATTCTTCTATTGGATCAACTTTTTTAGATTCTACTTTATTTTTAGGTTCCATAGAATCACCATTATTTTTGTAATTGCAACCTGAAGCCAAAACTAGTATAAATAATAATGTAATAAATATTTTTCTTCTAATCATTCACATGTCCTCCCACATATAGAGTTTCTTTAACTATCTTGACTAATAATTTTGCTCAAATATAGGCATAAATATACTATTAAGTTTCCCTTTATCCTATATAAGTTGTATAATTATATCATAATAGAATTTTGCTAAAAAGGAGAGAAATATGACAATTTCATTCGAAAAATTAAGTTTAAGTCAAAATTTAATAAATGGATTAAAAAAAGAAAGAATTAGTAAACCTACAGGTATTCAATCTAGAGCAATTCCTGTATCTTTAGATAAAAAGGATATAATTGCTCAGTCTGAAACTGGAAGTGGAAAAACTCTTGCTTATTTACTTCCTATCTTTGAAAAATTAGATACAACTAAGAAAGAAACACAATGCATAATACTAGTACCAACTCATGAACTAGCTATTCAAATAAACAATCAAATAAAAACTTTATCAAGTAACTCTCAAATGTCAGTTACTTCTACTGCTATAATTGGTACAGCTAATATAAAAAGACAAATAGAAAGTTTAAAAGAAAAGCCACATATTATTGTAGGATCTACCGGTAGAATATTGGAGTTGATAAAAAATAGAAAAATAGGTGCACATAATGTACGAACATTGGTACTAGATGAAGGTGATAGACTACTGGATGAAAAGAATGTTGACGGTGTAAGAAATGTTATAAAAACTATGCAGAAAAAACAGCTACAGATTATGCTATTTTCAGCAACTGTGAATGAACATGCTGTAAATATGGCAAAATCTTTAATGAAAGATCCAGAGATATTAATAGTTAAAGAGAAAACTATAGTCAATCCTGATATAGACCATATTTATATCACATGTGATCAAAGAGATAAAATTGTAATTCTAAGAAAATTAGTAGCGTCCATAAAACCTAAGAGAGCTATAGTTTTTATAAATAAAAGTGAAGAAATCGAAATTACTACTTTAAAACTTAGATATCATCACCTTAAAGCATATGGACTATATGGAGAATCTTCAAAGGAAGATCGTAAGAAAGCTATGGATATGTTTAGAAGTGGAAAAATACAATTACTGGTTGCTTCTGATTTAGCAGCTAGAGGACTAGATATAAAAGATGTTACTCATATATTCAATCTAGACTTGCCTCCAACATCGAAAGAATATGTTCATAGAGTAGGTAGAACTGCTAGAGCAGGTAAAAGTGGTACTGCGGTATCTATAATTACAAAAAAAGATATACCTATAATTAAGCGCTATGAAAGAGATTTAAATATAAAATTAAATCATAAGATAATATCCAAAGGTAAGTTATTAGACACTTCATATTAAAATCAACTAGGATTGTTCTTTTTTAAAAATCACTATAAACATTATTAGTATATATATAATGTCTATAGTGATTTTGTTTGTAGTTCTATTTAAGTACCTCTTCTATTCTATCTAGCCCTCTTTTTATATTATCCATAGAAGTTGCATAAGATAATCTAACGTAATTATCATCTCCAAATGCTATTCCTGGAACTACAGCTACTTTTGCCTCTTCTAATAGTAAGCTAGTAAAGTCTAAAGAGTCTTTGATGTCTCTTCCTTTTATAGTTTTTCCTTTAACCTGAGATATGTTTGCCATAACATAAAATGCCCCTTTAGGCTTTATGCAAGATAGATAATTTATAGAGTTTATCTTGTCTACCATATAGTTTCTTCTTGATTCAAAATGTTTTATCATTTCAGATATTATCGACTGATCTCCTGCCAAACCTTCCACACTTGCGTATTGAGATATAGAAGTAGGATTAGAAGTAGTATGACTTTGTAAATTAGTCATAACTTTTATTATTTCCTCGTGTGCTGCAGCATATCCTATTCTCCATCCTGTCATAGCATAAGCTTTAGACATACCATTTATAACTATAGTTAAATTCTTTATGTCTTCATTTAAAGATGCTATACTAACATGTTTTTCATTATCGTACACTAACTTCTCATATATTTCATCTGATATTATGAATATATTATGTTTTATAGCTATTTTAGCTATTTCTTGTAATTCAGCTTCACTATATACTGTTCCTGTTGGATTACTTGGACTATTTAATATTATAACTTTAGTGTTCTTAGTTATAACCTTCTCTAAATATTCAGGAGTATATTTAAATCCATTTTCTTCTTTAGTTTCTACTAAAACTGGTACTGCATCGCATATCGTTACAAACTCAGGATAACTCACCCAGTATGGAACAGGGATTATTACTTCATCCCCAGGATTAAGAATAGCATAAAGTGCGTTAAATATAGAGTGTTTACCACCACTCGATACCAATATATTAGATGGTTTATAGTCTAAGTCATTTTCTCTCTTTAGTTTATCACATATATTTGTCTTAAGCTCTGGTATTCCTGATGTTGCTGTATATCTAGTCTTTCCTTCTTTAATAGCTTTAATGCCAGCCTCTTGTATATTTACAGGAGTATCAAAGTCAGGTTCTCCTGCACCAAATCCTATTATGTCTATACCACTATTTCTCATTTCTTGTGCTTTAGCTGTTATTTCTAATGTAAGTGAAGGAGAAATGCTTAGAGCTTTTTTAGATAAGTTAAATTTCATTATATGAGCCTCCATTCTTAGATTTTAATTTTATAGATATCTGATAACGTATTTTTTATAATAGTCATAGAATCTTCAAAGTTAGCTTTATTCATTAATTTTATTTTTTTATAATGTTCATATCCACTATCTGTTATTCTATAGTATCTTATAGACCTTTTATCTGGTTCTTGCCACCATCCCAAAATATGTCCTTCTGACTCTAAATCTCTCAATAGAGGATATATCATGCCCGGACTAGGTTCCCATTTATTCTGTAACCTTATTTTTATCTCTTCTATTATTTCATTTCCATAATAGCTTTTTTCGGTTAATAAGTGAAGTATATATAATTTAACAAAAGAGGTCGTACTTAATTTAGTGGGAAACTGTCTACTTCTTTCATTCTTATAATTCGTCATATTATCACCTCTTTTTTATTCATATAATATTCTATAGCATTTTCTTATAAAAGTCAGCTTTTTGTTTTAGTAATTTTACTGATTTTAAGTTTATATAAAAATCTCCAAGAATAGGCTCTTCATTTTCTAAGTACCCATGGCAATCAGATCCCGCTGTTTCAATTAGGTTGAACTTTTTTGCTAATTCTCTTAATTTCTCTGTCTGCTCTAAAGTGTGTTTTGAGTGTATTACCTCCATTCCATCAATATTTTGTTGCAAAACATAGTCTAGTACCAACTTATTCTTCATTAGTCCTGGGTGTGCAACTATAGAAGCTCCCCCTATAGAGTGTATGAGATCTATAGCGTCTTCTATAGAGACTTTATATCTTTCGACATATGCTGGTTTTCCTTTTCCTAAATAAATATCAAATGCACCTTTTACAGTATCAACAATCCCTTTTTCTATAAGAACTCTAGCTATATGGGGTCTTCCCATAGTACCATTTTTTGATGCCTTTTTAACTTCTTCTAGAGTAATATCTATATCTAGTTTATTTAATTTTTCTATAATACTAGCATTACGATTTTCTCTAGCATCTTTTAAAGTTTTAGTAAACGTATTTAGTTTATTAGACTTATAATCTATAAAATATCCAAGTATATGCACTTCTTCATTTTGATATGTGCAACTTAACTCTATTCCAGGAACTACACATATACTATGTTCTTTCCCTTCTTCTATAGCCCTATCTATTCCATCTACAGTATCATGGTCTGTGATTGCGATAGTATGTAGTCCCTTTCTATACGCCCACTCAACAACCTCTTCCGGTGTAAGTATTCCATCTGAAGAAGTCGTATGTATATGTAAATCTGCTTTATCCATACTTTTATCTTTAATGAGAGAGTGTCTAACAAGTACCAAACTCTCACTAAAGTTCACCTCCTTTCATTTTGTACAACTTTATATGTATACCACATTAAACTTTAAAATCTATTATTAATATTATAATTATTGAATATAGTATTTATTTTTCATAATAGAGGGTTGCTATTAGCTCAATTCAGTTTTATGTTCCTGTCACCATTCATTAAAAGACTTTTCTCTATCTCCTTCTTGATAATTAAACTCATTCATTCACCCTCTAATAAATCATATTTAGTCTTTTGGTTATTCCTAGACAAGAATCTGTATTATTTAAATTAGACTTCATAAAAATCTTATTTTAAAAGCATTATCCTATATTATTTAACTATTTTTCATTTTATCCAACTATTCTCTTAATTTCTTGTTTTCATCTTTAAGTTCTTCCATTTCAACTATATGAATAATTAATTTATTCATATAGTTACTTTATTTTATCATCTTTAACTTTTTATGCAACAACTATATATTAGGAACATCTTTTTAATTACTATTAAATTCAATAGCAACTTTTTAAAAATATCACGATTATATTATATACTCCTGCTTCCCCGGCTACAATTTCAAAGTTAATTCTCTTAGCCTTAGAGTATTTTAATTTATCGTCTTAGATTTTATATTCTCTAATACACCGATTTCTTTATATACATATAGATAAGGTATATCCTAAGTTTTAAGCTCCGATGCTTCACTAATCTTCACACTTATGAGATACATTATTTTGAGAATTATTTTATCTCCAAGTATGCAAAGCTTTTTAAAAATGTTTTAGCATAGCTATCTGATACTATTTAAAAATAGTTCTACTTATATTAGCTTTGAATATTGATTGTTTAGTTTCATTATTATCTCTTGAGTGTGATGTAATAGGTTTTTAAACTTACTAATTATTTTAGCATAGTAAAAAACCTGCCTTTAAATCGGCAGGTTTTTTTATAAGTGATAGGATTTTCCTAAGACTATCTAGGTTCAACAATTAATTTTATAGCAGTTCTCTCTTCCCCATCAATTTCAATATCTGTAAAAGCTGGTACGCAAATAAGGTCAACACCACTAGGAGCCACGAATCCTCTAGCAATAGCTACTGCTTTAACTGCTTGATTTAGAGCACCTGCACCTATTGCTTGTATTTCTGCATTGCCTCTTTCCCTTAATACCCCAGCCAATGCACCTGCAACAGAATTTGGATTTGACTTTGCTGATACTTTTAATATATCCATTATAAAAAAGCCCCCTTTAATAAATTAGTAAATATAGTTGTAGTATTTTGTATGTAATACTATGTTATTAATATTCTTCATTTAGAAAAAAAAACCTCTTTTTTTTAAAATGTTTTTTAAATTTTTTACATTTTTCACATTTAAAATCCATATATAAAAATAGAGAAGACAATATTAGTTTATCTTCTCTACTTGTATTCTATTTAT
This sequence comes from Gottschalkia acidurici 9a, assembly GCF_000299355.1. NCBI lineage: Bacteria > Bacillati > Bacillota > Tissierellia > Tissierellales > Gottschalkiaceae > Gottschalkia > Gottschalkia acidurici. The sequence goes on from NC_018664.1 coordinate 1,620,163, forward strand.
TTAGCATATTCAATGGCTCTAGTTTCTCTTATTACATTAACCTTTATTTGGCCAGGATATTCTAACTCATCTTCTATTCTTTTAACTATATCTCTAGCAGTATGAACAATTTGATCATCATTTATTGAATCAGGTTTTACCATTATGCGAATTTCTCTACCCGCTTGTATAGCAAATGATCTTTCTATCCCCTCAAAAGAGCTCGCTATTTCCTCTAATTTCTGCAATCTCTTAATATAAGTCTCTAAAGTCTCTCTTCTAGCACCTGGTCTAGCTGCTGATATGGCATCTGCAGCTTGTACTAATATTGCTTCTACAGTTTCTGGCTCCACATCACCATGGTGAGCTTCTATAGCATGTAGGACTTCTTTTGATTCTTTATATCTTCTAGCTAAATCTACACCTATAGCCACATGAGGTCCTTCCACTTCATGATCCACGGCTTTCCCTAAATCATGCAGAAGACCAGCCCTCTTCGCTATCTTTACATCCGCACCTAACTCTGCTGCCATTAATCCAGCTAAGTGAGATACTTCCATAGAATGTTTCAATATATTTTGTCCATAACTTGTTCTAAACGTAAGTCTACCTATTAGTTTTACTATTTCCATATGGAGACCATGAATATTCGTTTCAAATACAGCTTGTTCTCCTTGTTCTCTTATATAGTTATCTACTTCTTTTTTTGCTTTCTCTACCATTTCTTCTATTCTAGCAGGATGTATTCTACCATCTACTATTAATTTTTCTAGTGCTATTCTTGCAACTTCTCTTCTTATAGGATCAAAGCCAGAAAGTATAACGGCCTCTGGAGTATCATCTATTATAAGATCTATTCCTGTTAGAGTCTCTAAGGTTCTAATATTTCTACCTTCTCTACCAATAATTCTTCCCTTCATCTCATCATTTGGTAGTGAAACAACAGAAACAGTAGTTTCAGCTACATGATCTGCAGAGCATTTTTGAATAGCATAAGCTATTATCTCCCTTGCTCTCTTTTCGCCATCTTCTTTAGCCTTGTTTTCCATATCTTTTATCATCATAGCAGATTCATGAGTTATTTCTTTTCTTATATCATCAAGTAATATTTCTTTCGCTTCATCAGAAGTCAAATTTGATATTCTTTCTAATTCTTCAACTTGTTTAGAAAGTAAATCTTCAATTGAACTTTCCTTTTCTTCAACTTCTTTTATCTTTCTTGACAATAGTTCTTCCTTCTTTTCTATCGTTTCATTTTTCTTATCAATAGACTCCTCTTTATTAAGAAGTCTTCTCTCCTGCTTTTGAAGTTCATTTCTTCTGTCACGATTTTCTCTTTCAGCTTCATTTCTTAATCTGTGAATCTCTTCTTTAGCTTCAATAAGCTTTTCTTTTTTATAGTTTCAGTTTCCTTTTTAGCATCATCAATAATTTTAATAGCTAAATCTTCTGCAGTTCCAATTTTTCTTTCAGCAATTGATTTCCTTATTATAAATCCGATTAAAACTCCGATTGCAGTCCCTATTACTGCTCCAATGATAATGTTCTGAATGATAACGCACCTCCCCTTATTAAGTTTTCAAATTTCGTTTTCATTTTCGATTTTCAATATTTTTTCAAATTTACATAATATAAGATAAAAAGACAATAAGTATTCACCTATTTATTTCCACCCGTTTTCATTGTATTACTTTTTAATTTATATGTCAAGCTATTTTAAGTTCCACTAGCCTTTTATAAATAAAAAGAGCAATCTTCTTTTATTCTCTAATAAAGGAAGATTGCCATTTTTATTATTTATTCAGTCTTATTATCTTTAATATTAGAATTTTGTGCTTGAACTGTAGCGTCCTTTTCAACTATATTTTTATTATCCTGTACTGACTCCTGTAATCCAAACTTTTCTCTTATTTTCTTATCTATTTCCTTTGTAACATCTGGATTATCTCTTAAGAATTCTTTTGAATTTTCTCTACCTTGACCTAGCCTATGTGATCCATAGCTATACCAGGATCCAGACTTGTTTATAATATCACAATTAGCACCTACATCTAGTATATTACCCTCTCTAGATATACCTGTACCATACATTATATCTACTTCAGCTTGTTTAAAAGGTGCCGCTACCTTATTCTTAACAACCTTTATTCTAGTTCTACTTCCTATAACTTCTTCACCTTGTTTTAATGCTTCAATTCTTCTTACATCAAGTCTTACAGATGCGTAGAACTTTAGTGCTCTACCTCCAGTAGTCGTCTCTGGACTTCCAAACATTACACCTACTTTTTCTCTTAGCTGATTTATAAATATAGCAGTTGTATTAGATCTCTTTATAGCTCCCGCAAGCTTTCTAAGCGCTTGAGACATTAATCTAGCCTGTAATCCTATATGACTGTCCCCCATTTCTCCTTCAATCTCAGCCTTAGGAACCAATGCTGCTACTGAGTCTACTACTATTATATCTACAGCACCACTTCTTACTAGAGCTTCAGCTATTTCAAGTGCTTGCTCTCCAGTATCAGGTTGTGATACTATTAGGTTTTCTATATCTACCCCTAAATTCTTAGCATATTGTGGATCAAGTGCATGCTCTGCATCTATGAACGCTGCAACTCCTCCAATTTTTTGATGCTCCGCGATAGCATGAAGAGCTACAGTAGTTTTACCAGAAGATTCTGGTCCATATATTTCTATTATTCTTCCTCTAGGAAAACCTCCTATACCTATAGCTATATCTAAGTCTAGAGCCCCTGTAGAAACTGCTTCCACGTTTAATTTAGATTCTTCACCCAGAGTCATTATAGACCCTTTTCCAAACTGTTTTTCGATTTGACTTATAGCCATTTCTAATGCTTTAGCTTTTTCACTCATATTCTCCCAGATAATCTGGGTTCACCACCTTTTATTTTTTTCGAACGTTTGTTCCTATATGTATTATAAATCAGTTTTGAAATATAGTCAATAGTACAAAAGACTAATGGTTTAAATTTAAAATGTATTTTCTTACTATATCAAAAGCAGAGTTACTAGCTCTAACTTGTACTCCCTTTCTGTCTCCAATAAATATATTTTTTCTCAACTATATATTCTTCCTTAGTGGCTAGACAAATATATACTAGACCAACAGGCTTTTCTTTACTTCCTCCGTGAGGTCCTGCTAACCCTGTTATAGATACAGCTAAATCTAGATCTCCTTTTTTAATAATCCTTTAGCCATTTCTATAGATGTTTCTTCACTAACGGCTCCAAATAAGTCTAAAGTTTCTTTTTTAACTCCGACTTCTTCTATCTTGGCTCTATTGCTATAAGTAATTATGCTTCTGTCTAATACATTAGAAGCCCCACTTATTTTAGTAAGTCTGCTAGAGACAAGTCCACCTGTGCATGACTCACAGAAGCCTATCTTAAAATTCTTTTCATTAAGTAATTTAAATACAGTCTCCTCTATCTTTTCATTATTAAAACTATATATATACTTTTTTATTTTCTTATGTATCTTCTTTTCAACTTCTCTTAATAATAAATTAGCTTTCTGTTCGTTTTTATACTTAATAGTTATTCTTATGTCTACTTGACCGTCTCTTGCATAAGTTGCTATATAAGGATTTTTATAATTAGAAATGATATCTTTTATTTCTTCCTCTAGCTGTGATTCACCTATTCCTATCGTATTTATAGTTCTGGTTTTTATCTTTATATTTGATAAATCCCATAAAAGAGGAACTACATTCTGCTTAAACATATTATTAACTTCTCTTGGTGGTCCAGGTAGTAGTATTATCACTCTTTTGTCCTCTTTAATGAAAAAACCTGGCGCTGTTCCTTTACTATTTTCTAAAACTATACTATTGTTAGGAACATACGCTTGTTTCACATTATTTTTAGTCATATTAATATTTCTTTTTTCGAAAAAACTACTTATAGAAGACAATACTTCTTTATCCAAAATTAGTTCTCTACCTATAGTATTGCATACCACTTCTTTCGTGAAATCATCTTCTGTAGGTCCAAGTCCACCGGTATATATGATTACATCTGATCTTTTTAATGCTAATTCAGTAGCAAATTCTATATCTTCCTTATTATCTCTGATCATAGTACAGAACCTAGTCTCTATACCTAATACTGTCAACTCCTCACTAAGGAATTTAGAGTTTGAGTTAAGGGTCTTTCCGGCTAGTAATTCGTCCCCTACATTAATTATTTCAGCATTCATATTACTACTCTCCTCATTAGCGTAATTACTTACTACCTGCAAAAAGAACTTCCTTATTTTTATATATATAATCAGCACCAGAAACCACTGTAAATATTAGTGCTAACGCTACAGATATTTTGTCAAAAGGAAAATTAATTAGGGAAAAAGGAAAATTATTTATTAATAGTGATACTATAGCTATTATTTGTGTTATTGTCTTAAATTTTCCCCAGTAGCTCGCTGCAATAGTTATACCTTCAGAAGCTGCAAGTACTCTAAGACCTGTGATTGCAAACTCTCTTGCTATAATAACTATTACTATAGCAGAGTGAATTTTACCCATTTCCACAAGTGATATTAGTGCAGCAGAAACTAATAACTTATCTGCTAAAGGATCCATGAATTTACCAAACTTAGTTATTTGATTTCTACTTCTGGCTATATATCCATCTAGACCATCAGTTAAAGCAGCTATTATGAATACTAACGCTGCTATATAGTCACCGTACGGCATTTTTACTAAAAGAAAAAACATAAACACAGGAACTAGAAGAATTCTTACAATAGTTATCTTATTTGCCAGATTCATTTAAAACATCTCCTATCAAGTCATACTCTAAACAATCTGATATGACTATATTTTTAAAGGAACCTACTTCTAATTCATCTTCAGAGTTAATATAAACTACACCATCTATTTCAGGACTGTCCATATAAGTTCTTCCTATATACACTTTATCTTCAGCTTTTTCATCTATAATTACTTTATATTTAGATCCTATTTTAAAACTGTTTTTTTCTAATGAAATTTGTTGTTGCAATTCCATTAATAAATCTTGTCTTTTTACTTTAGTTTCTTCATCTATTTGATTATCTAGAAGGGACGCAGGAGTACCATCTTCTTTTGAATAAGTGAACACACCTAATCTATCAAACTTCATCTCTTTTACATATTCATATAGTTCCATAAACTCATCTTCAGTTTCTCCTGGAAATCCTACTATCAGTGTTGTTCTTATAGTTATATCCGGAATTATCATTCTAAGTTTATTTATAAGTCCAGTTATAGACTCTTTACTTGTTTTTCGATTCATTCTTTTTAGAACCGCATTACTGATATGTTGTATAGGAATATCTACATATTTTGCAACTTTAGAGTTTTCTTTTATACTTTCTATTAATTCATCTTGGAAAGTATCAGGGTATAGATATAATATTCTTATCCACTCTAGTCCTTCTATTTTATTTAATTCTTCTAGTAAATATGGAAGCTTATATTCTTTATATATATCAATACCATATTTAGTTGTATCTTGTGCTATCAATATTATTTCTTTAGTACCATTGCTCACTAACTGATTGGCTTCTCTAATTATATCTTCTACTTTTCGACTTCTATACTTACCCCTTAAACTAGGAATTATACAATACGTACATAAATTGTCGCATCCCTCTGCAATCTTGATATATGATGTAAACTCTTTATCATTAAGTATTCTTCTTATGCTTTCATCATAGTCCGCATCTATTTCTCCAACCCTTATAACTTTTTCACCTTTTAAAAGTTCATTAATTAAAGCAACTATATCGTTAATATTTCCGGTTCCTAATATTCCATCTACCTCTGGTAATTCTTTCATAAGTTCCTCTCTATATCTCTCTCCTAAACATCCTGCTACTATTAACATCTTACACTTTCCATTTTCTTTATATTGAGCGGCTTCTAAAATAGTATTTATAGATTCTTCTTTAGCTTTATCTATAAATCCACATGTATTTATTATAATTATTTCTGCCTCTTCTTCATTTTCACTTAGGATGAAATTATTTTCTTTTAATATTCCCATCATCTGTTCAGAATCGACTAAGTTTTTTGAACACCCTAAAGAAATTATTGATATACTATGATTCATATACAGACTCCTTTCATGTTTAACAGCGATTTAAATTAATTGTATGAAATTATTTTATCATATAGTTTCAGTTTAACAACACTTGTTTTTTACTTTTTAGCTTTCTAACTCCTCCTTGGTAATTAGAACCTTTCTAGGCTTACTTCCCTCGTGTCCTCCAACTACACCTCTTTGTTCCATCTCATCTACAATTCTAGCAGCACGAGCGTAGCCTATTTTAAGTTTACGTTGAAGTAAAGAAATAGATGCTTGTCCTTCATCTATGACAATTTCTATAGCTTTTGAAAGCAACTCATCTGAACCTTCAAGAGATATATTCTCTTGGCTTTCTATTTTTTCTATTACATCTTCCTCATATTCAACTTCATGCTCTTCTTTTAAAAAATTAACTATTTCTTCTACTTCTTCGTCTCCAATAAATGCACCTTGTATTCTTATTGGCTTAGATTCTCCTACTGGATTGAAAAGCATATCTCCTCTACCCAATAATTTCTCAGCTCCACTCATGTCTAAAATTGTTCTAGAATCTACTTGTGAGGATACAGCAAAAGATATACGAGATGGAACATTTGCTTTTATAGTTCCAGTTATAATGTCCACAGAAGGTCTTTGGGTTGCTATTATTAAATGTATTCCTGCTGCCCTAGCCATTTGGGCAAGCCTACAAATATAATCTTCTACCTCAGAAGCTGCAACCATCATTAAGTCAGCAAGTTCATCTATTATTATAACTATTTGAGGCATTCTTTCTAATTGATCTTCTAACTTATTATTATAACTTCCAAGATCTCTTACACCTGTTTCTGCAAATAATTTATATCTTTTAGTCATTTCTTGTACTGCCCAGTTTAAAGCATTTGCTGCTTTTTTGGGATCTGTAACTACGGGGATTAATAAGTGGGGTATTCCATTATATATACTTAACTCTACTACTTTTGGATCTATCATAAGTAGCTTTACTTCATTTGGTTTAGATTTATAAAGAATACTAGCTATTAGTGTATTTATACATACACTTTTTCCTGATCCTGTTGCTCCAGCTATCAACAAGTGAGGCATTTTCTCAATATTAGCTACCATAGGTTTTCCTGAGATATCTTTTCCAAGAGCTATTGGTATCTTTGTGTCCATTTCTTCATACTCTTTTGATTCTATTATTTCTCTTAAATTAACTCCAACTTTATTTTTGTTAGGTACCTCTATTCCTATAGCAGATTTTCCTGGTATAGGTGCTTCCATTCTTAGGTCTGATGAAGCTAAACTAAGAGCTATATCATTAGATAAGCTTACTATCCTACTTACTTTTACACCTGGAGCTGGCTGTATCTCATATCTAGTTATTGATGGCCCTATACTTACTTGACTAATTTTAGCCTCTATTCCAAAGTTAGATAATGTCTCTAAAAGTTTATTAGCATTTTTTATTACTTCCTTTTCTTCACTTTGATTTCCGATTCCTTCCTTTTTTCTCAAGATATCTATTGATGGAAACTTATAATCTTCATAGAAGTTAGTATTGTTTATTATATTTACTTTATTTAAACTATCACAAGCACTGCTATCTTTTTTATCTTCAGTATAATTTTTTTTCAAAATATCTTTGTTTTCTGTTAAATCTTCTATAGATTCTTGTTTTGAATAGTCTAATATTTTGATTCTCTTATCATTTTCGTTTTTTTCTTCCTGATCTCCAAATACTTCAAGACTACTAACTACTTTTTCATCTTTACTTTTCATTAGATAGTCCTTCAAACCTTTGCTATCAGTCTCATCATTATTATGGGTTACTATTTTAGGCATTTTATTAGGGATATCAGTACCCATGAGTTCCTTACCTATACTTTTAGCTCCTATTATGAAATTTTTTATACTCGAATAAATTTTTCTAATAATATTTATTAGGCTTTTATCTGTAAGTGTTAATATAGATATAAGAACTATAGATGATAGTATTATATATGATCCTATTTTTCCGAATAAGGTTACTGATATATAAGAAAAAACACACCCTACTAGTCCACCACCTATTCCTTGCTTACCAAACTCCATAGACACTTTCATTGCTTCAATAAATGTTAATTTGCCTTTCTCGAGAAAAGAAGTATGGATTATTATCACAGTACTTATATTAGCCAAAAAAATATAAATTATCTTTTTTGATAAATCCATGATATTAAACATAAAAATAATTGTCATTATAGTTGATATATAGGGGAGTATGTATCCGTATATGCCGAATGTAGATAATAGTATTTCTTTTATCAAACTTCCTACGAAGCCCGTTGACTCACTATATAAGCTAATTATAGATAGGATAGAGAAAGCAACAATAGAAACATACAACGCTTCTTTATTTACTACGTTCAATCTAGATTTATTTTTTTTACTAGCTTTCAATATTGATCACCTCTAAGAACATTTCTATAAAAAATTAAAAAATCCTCTAGTTAAAAACTCATGTCTTTAACTAGAAGAGTTGTCATTTTGTCATTGCCATGATTCCTATTATATAAGTCGTAAAAAACATTAGAAATTTAGCTTTCGCATTGCTACGTGATTTAAGCTAAACAATATCATTATTTTAGATTCTATTTGGCAATTAATTATAGCATAATATGAGTAAATATACTATTATAATTTATTTATTAGCTATAAGTGATTTAAGTTTATTTAAAGCTACACCAAATCCTCCTACTTCATCTATTAAACCATATTGAACTGCTTCTTCTCCAATAAGTATTGTTCCTACATCATTTGCGATTTCATCCGTATCATACATTAGCTTTTGTAGTGTATTCTCATCTATATCTGAAGTCCTTAATATAAATTTTACTATTCTTTGCTGCATCTTTTCGAAGTACCTAAATGTTTGTGGCACTCCTATAACTAGTCCCGTCATTCTTATAGGATGAATAGTCATAGTCGCAGTTGGTGCTATAAACGAATAGTCACTACATGTTGCTAGAGGTACACCTATGCTATGTCCTCCTCCTAGTACTAAAGATACACTTGGTTTACTCAAGCTACTTATCATTTCAGACAATGCTAGACCAGCCTCTACATCTCCTCCTAGAGTATTTAATAGTATAAATACTCCTTTAATATTATCATTTTGTTCAGCAGCTATTAATAATGGTATTATGTGTTCATATTTAGTAGCTTTTCTTGGATCTGGTGATGATACGTGACCTTCTATTTCTCCAATGATTGATATAAACTGTATATCTTCTGGTGGAGAAACTATATTAGGAGTTCCTAAATTTTTTATATTCTGATTTGTTTCTTCACTTTCACTTAGAGTCTCGTTAGAATTTTCACTAGTTTCGTTTAAAATATGATTGTGTTTATTATCTAATATGATAATATCTTCTTTGCTAATATTTTTCAATCTTATATCACCTCTTAAGTTTTTTGTTTCTTTTATCTCTATGTATATTATTTACTAATTTTTATATTATATGCTTAGTTAAGATAATCTCTTATTTTTTATTAAATTCTATTATCATCATATCTTCTCCTATTTTTCTTATGCTATCCCAAGGAATTTCAACTTCATCTTTATCTCCAAATAATCTAAATTGATTTCTATCTGGTACTAATAACGATAATATCTTTCCGTTTTTTGTATCTATAACTAAATCTGAATCATTTATTACTCCTAATCTTCCTCCATCATTTAAATTTACTATTTCTTTTCCTCCAAGTTCACTTAATCTCATTGTTTTTTACCTCCTACTATTTTGTATTTACTAATATGTTTATTATATTTTTTTATTTTATGTTCTTATCAATTATGATAAGGTTTATTTTGATATGTTTTTAGTGAATTTAAAAAATGGTAAATTCTATACCCTTATATCATCCATAGGAATATGATTTACCATTTTACTCTTAATTTATATTATTTTATCATATATTAGATTTAGTTCTTTTGCCAACTTTTCTTCATCTTCTATATTTCCAACTATTGATATATTCAGAGAATCCTTACTAAAAACCTTATCTACTATTTTTCTTATATCTTCTATTTTGACCTTATCTATTTTTTCTAATAACTCTTCTGGTGTATCTGTTCTACCTAGTAATAGTTCAGATCTACCTATATAAGACATTCGGCTAAATGTACTTTCAAGACCAAGTATATAGTTTCCCTTTAGTTGTTCTTTAGATTTATTCATTTCTTCCTCATTTATTAAGTTCTTCTTTATTTCATTTATATTTTTTACTATAATTTCAGACACTGTTAGTATATTTTCTTTATTCATACCAGCATATATAGAGAATACACCTACATCTTTATATGAATACATATATGAGTATATAGAGTAAGCTAATCCCATATCTTCTCTAACCGTTTGAAATAACCTTGAACTCATTCCACCTCCAAATATGTTGTTTAATACTAAGAGGGGGTATAAGTCCATATTACCACTATTTATACCCTCCATACCTAGGCATAAATGCATTTGTTCTATATCTTTAACTTTACTTATTATATTTCTATCTATTTTAGGTGGATTATTAACCTCTAAGTTTTTCTGATTTGGCTCCCAATTTCCAAAATACTCTTTTATTAAGTCCATTATATCTTCTTCTTTAAAGTTACCAGCTATAGATATCACTGTATTCTCTGGTGTATAATAAGTTTTATAATAATCTAATATATCTTCTCTAGTTAAATTGTTTAGAGTTTCACTACTTCCTAGTATAGGCATTCCCAGTTGATGATTATTGAAAATGCTCTTTGCTAGTAAATCAGTCACTAAATCTTCTGGTGAATCTTCGTACATCTTGATTTCTTCTAATATTACACCCTTTTCTTTCTTCATTTCTTCTTCATCAAACTTAGAGTTAAATAGCATATCTGCTAATATCTCTATAGCGTCCGATAAATGATTATCTAATACTTTTACGTAATAGCAAGTGCACTCTTTGCTTGTGAAGGCATTTATTTGTCCTCCTATATTATCTATGCTTTCTGCTATTTCTTTAGCTGTTCTCTTTTCAGTTCCCTTAAATATCATATGTTCAATAAAGTGTGTAACTCCATTATTATGAACATTTTCCCTTATCGATCCAGCCTCAACCCATATTCCTATAGATACTGATTTTACATAAGGTATATATTCTGTTACTATTCTTAAGCCGTTTTCTAATGTTTTTTTATTATACATATTCTCCTCCTATGTTTAAACTTAATCTATTCTATAAATAGTTGTAAAATAAATTAGCTATACCATCAGATTAACTATATTATTCTATGATATCATTAATTCCTCCAATCTCATAGCCTTTTTCTTTTAAGAGCTTTATCATTTCAGGTAATGCCTTAACAGTTTCTTCTGTAGGATGCATAAGTACTATTCCAGAGTCATCTGCTTTACTTACAACCCTATCCACGATTACATCCTTAGTACTATCTTCTCTCCAGTCTATGGTATCTATACTCCACATAATAACACTATAGTTTAAATCTTTAGCAGCCTTTACAGTATCATCATTAAAAGCACCTGACGGTGGTGCAAAATACTTAGGTGAAGTACCTATAATTTCTTTTATTATTTCATCAGCCTTTAATATCTGCTCTTTATTTTCTTCAAAGTTTAATTTATCATAGTCTTTATGTAAATATCCATGATTTCCTATTTCATGCCCATTACTCTGTATTTCTCTTATTAATTCTTGATTTTTTTCTGCCCACCTTCCTGTAGGGAAAAATGTTATTTTAATATCATTCTCTTTAAAGATCTCCATCATTTTAGGTATATGTTCCTCACCCCAATCTATATTACAAGCAAATGCTATAGTATTTGCCTTTTTATTTCCTTTGTAATACACATCATCACGAAAAAATGTTTCTTGTGATTTGCTTCCCATGCTAATTACTAAAAAAGATAGTAAGAGTAAAAGTATAGTTAATCCTATTGCTATTTTGTATAAAGTCTTATGCCTTATATAAAATATTTTCATAGTTAAAACCTCCTAATTTTATTTATTCTTTTATTTATATACTTATTCTAAATAAATAAAAATATAATAGTTTTTTCAAAAAATAAAAAAGACATAAACCTTTTTTGGCTCATGTCCTATTCTTTAGTTTCTTCTTCAGGAAGTGCATCTTTTCTAGATAAGTTTATTCTTCCTTGTTTGTCTATTTCTGTTACCTTTACTAATATTTCATCTCCTACAGATAGTACATCTTCTACTTTGTTTACTCTTTCTCTAGCTATATTAGAAATATGAACTAATCCTTCTTTTCCATTTAATATTTCAACAAATGCTCCAAAGTTCATCAATCTTGTGACTTTTCCCAAGTATATTTGGCCTACTTCTACATCTTTAATTATTTGTTCTATCATTTCCATTGCTTTTTGTCCTAATTCAATGTTTTCAGATGCAATAACTACACTTCCATCGTCTTCTATGTCTATTTTAACCCCAGTTTCATCTATTATTTTATTAATTACCTTTCCACCAGGTCCTATTATGTCTCTTATTTTATCTGGATTTACTGTCATAGTAAGTATCCTTGGTGCATAAGGTGATAAATCATTCTTTGGCTCAGAAATCACACTATTCATCTTATCAAGTATATACAATCTACCTTCCTTTGCCTTGCTTAAAGCTTCTTCCAGTATATTTCTATCTATTCCTGCAACTTTTATATCCATCTGAATAGCAGTTATTCCTTTTTCAGTACCTGCAACTTTGAAGTCCATATCACCCAGGAAATCTTCCATTCCTTGTATATCAGAAAGTATTGCTACTTTATCTTCTTCCTTCATAAGTCCCATAGCTATACCTGCAACTGGTGAAGTTATAGGTACTCCAGCATCTAATAAAGCTAATGTACTTCCACAAACGCTGGCTTGAGAACTTGAACCATTTGAACTTAAAACTTCTGACACTAGTCTTATAGTATATGGAAACTTATCTACGGTAGGAATCACTGGCTCTAATGCTCTTTCAGCTAATGCTCCATGTCCTATTTCTCTTCTTCCTGGTCCTCTTAAGAATCTAGCTTCTCCAACACTATATGGCGGAAAATTATAATGATGCATGTATCTTTTTGACTCTTCTTCCCCTAAACCATCTATTATTTGAACATCACTTGCAGCTCCTAATGTTGCTACTGTAAGGACTTGTGTCTGACCTCTAGTGAATAATCCTGAACCATGGGTCCTAGGTAAAAGCCCAACATCACAAGTAATAGGTCTTATTTCATCAGTTTTTCTATTATCAGGTCTTACTCCTTCTTCCACTATAAGTCTTCTAACTTCTTCTTTAGTAATATTACCTATAGTTTCTTTTATATCTTTTAGTATTTTTTCATTTTCCGGATATTTTTCAGTAAAGTATCCTATGACTTCTTCTTTTACCTTATCCATATTTTCTTGTCTTTCTTGCTTATCAAAAGTTTGAATAGCTTTAGTCATCTTCTCAGTAGCGTATTCTCTAATTTCTTTGTCTATTTCTTCATCTACTTTGAATACTACATATTCTTTCTTTTCTTTACCTACTTCCGCCTTTATTTCATTTATAAATCTGCATATTTTTATTTCTTCATGAGCGGTCATTATAGCTTCTAACATAACAGATTCATCTATTTCATTTGCTCCAGCTTCAACCATCATAACAGCATCTTCTGTTCCTGATACAATTAAACTTAATTCACTTTTTTCTCGTTGACTACAATCAGGATTTATTATAATTTCTCCATCTATTAATCCTATTGATACCGATCCTGTTGGCCCATCAAATGGAATATCTGATATAGTTAGAGCAATTGATGATCCTATCATAGATGCTATATCAGGAGCACAGTTCTGATCTACAGATAATACTGTTGATATCACTTGTACATCATTTCTATATCCATCTGGAAATAATGGTCTTATAGGTCTATCAATTAATCTTGAAGTTAGTATAGACTTTTCACTAGGCTTTCCTTCTCTTTTAATAAATCCTCCCGGAATTTTACCTACTGCATATAATTTTTCTTCATAATCTACACTTAGTGGAAAAAAATCGATTCCTTCCTTCGGCTCTTTAGAAGCAACTGCAGTAACAAGAACTACTGTATCTTCATATCTTACTAAGCAAGAACCATTTGCTTGTTCAGCTAACTTACCTACAGTAACACTAAGCTTTTTGTTGGCTAGTGTATACTCAAATGTTCTTTCCATGTTATACCTCCATAACGTTTTGCTTTTGCTTATTGTGTTCTATTATATTATTGCCTCTTTTTTAAAAAATCCTTTAATATAATATTTGGATAAATTAATAGAGCGGGGTATCCCGCTCTTATTAACGTCTTAATCCAAGTCTTTCTATTAAACTACGATATCTTTCAATATCAGTTTTTTGTAGATAATTTTGAAGACCTCTTCTTTGTCCAACCATTTTTAATAATCCTCTTCTTGAATGATGATCTTTTTTATGACTTTTTAAGTGATCATTTAACTTATTTATTCTGTGTGTTAATATAGCAATTTGAACTTCTGGAGAACCAGTATCTCCTTCGTGCATTTTATAATCTTCAATAATCGCTGCTTTTTCTTCTTTACTTAAATTCATTTTTCTTCCTCCTCAATTTTTAGTTCACCTTATACCAAGTATATAGTCGAGGCATCAATAAACTTAGGGTAAGGTAATAATCTACAAACCATATTGTACCATACGCATAACTGTTTGTAAATACTTAATTATTACCTAGATACAACCTTATGTATATCTGATTTAACCTGATATACCAAATCTTCTATACTTTTAAATTTCTTTTCTTCTCTAATAAATTCCAAAAATTCTATTTCTATATTCTCATTATATATATTTTTATCAAAATTTATTATATGTGTTTCTATGCTAAACCCAACATCATTAAAAGTTGGATTTGATCCTACGTTAGTTATACTTTTATAAGTTAAGCCATTATAATTAATATTAGTTCTATATACACCATGCTTTGGTGGAATATAATCAATCTCACATTTTAAATTTGCCGTTGCAAATCCTAGTTTTTTACCTCTTCCTTTTCCTGTTATAACTGTTCCTCTTACACAGTACGGTCTTCCGAGCATCTCATTAGCTTCCTGTACTTTGCCTTCTTTTATTAAATTTCTTATTACAGTACTGCTAACTATACAATCATTTCTTATTACAGGTGGTATGATTTTTACTTCAAATCCATACTTTTCAGACATTCTTATTAAAGTATCCTTATCACCTTTAGCCTTATATCCAAATTTAAAATTAAAACCTATTACTACTAAATTCGCATTTAGCTTTTCAATTATTATAGTCTTAATAAACTCTTCAGGAGACATTTCCATAAAATTTTTATCAAAATTAACCATATATAAGGTTTCTATACCTAGATTTTCTAATAAGTTTTCTTTTTGACTTTTACTCATTATAAAGTTATTAATTGTACCTAGCTTAAATTGATTAAAATTATCATCAAAAGTAAAAATACTAGGAGATAATTTTCTGTCTTTTGCCATGGATACCATTGATTCTATTAATTTTTGATGACCTAAGTGGATTCCATCAAAGTTACCTAGTGCTACAGCTGTTTTAGAGCTTAGTTTTTCATTTTTATCAGCTATTATCTTCATTAATTATCACCTTTATAGTAATACTTTCTGCATTTTTTAAATATGAATGATCATCTAGTTCTATAATAGTTCCAATTCCAATAAAAATTTCTCCACAATATATTCTAAACAATTCCTCTTTATTTCTCTGTATATTATTATTAAGCTTTACTTTTAGGCCATTTTTAATGGCTTGAAAGTACTCTTCATTAAGAACTATATCTCTATACTGTAATAAAGCTGTATCTATAGGCATTAAGATATCTTCAAGTGTATTATTTTCTTTAAAGTTTATAATTTCTTCTAAAGTATACGCATCTTTTATACTAAAGTTCCCGACTTTGGTTCGGATTAAAAACGACATATGACCTAGGGTTCCTAGTTGTTCACCTATATCATTGCAAAGTGTTCTAACATATGTTCCTTTAGAGCACTCTACGTCAAACAATATCTTTTTATTATCGTAGTTTCTGATTATATCTAAGCTATATATTTTAACTCGTCTTTTTTCTCTCTCTATTGTTTTTCCTTCTCTTGCAAGCTCATATAGTTTAATACCATTACGCTTTACTGCAGAATACATAGGTGGAATTTGATCTATATCTCCCTTAAACTTATCAAACACATTTACTATTTCTTCTTCTGTAACTTCTATATTACTATTTTCGAGTATGACTCCATATTTGTCCTGAGTATCTGTGCTATATCCTAAAGTCAATTGACCTCTATATGTTTTATTAAAGTCATTGAAATACTCTGCAACCCTAGTCGCTTTTCCTATACAAATAGGAAGCACACCAGCTGCATTAGGATCTAAAGTACCAGTGTGCCCAACTTTCTTCATATTAAAAGTCTTTCTTATAAAGCTAACTACATCATGTGAGGTCATACCAGAAGGTTTTAGTACATTAATTATACCTTTCATTTAAATCACCTAAATGCTTTAATTATTTCTCTTTTTATTTGCTCTTTAGCCTCTGAAAGATTACTATATATAGTGCACCCTGCTGCTTTAGCATGTCCTCCACCGTTAAACTTCAATGCTACTTTAGATACATCTATATTTTGTTTCGATCTTAAACTAGCTTTTACAGTTCTTTCATCTATCTCTCTCAGACTACATGCAACTTGTATTGTATCTATGTCCCTAATAAAATTTACTATTATCTCTGCATCTTGAGATTTAGCTTTACAGGCATCTAAAATTTCTTTACTTATCGATACTATTCCTACTTTATTATCTTCATAAAGCTCTAGATTTTTGATACCTTCCATTAAGAGCATAGTTTTCTCTATACTTCTATTTTGATATAACTCTATATTAATCATTTCTAAATCTATATGTTTATCTAAAAGCTTTGAAACTATTAAGTGAGTTTTGGAACTAGTATTAGTATACTTGAAGCTACCAGTATCTGTTGACATTGATACATATATACAAGTAGCTATGTCCTTCGATATGTCATAGTTCATACTCTTAATCAAATCATATACAACTTCACCAGTAGAACTTGCTTTACTATCTATAAAATTTATATTACCAAATTGAGTATTAGTAACATGATGATCTATATTTACTGTATATTTTATACTATTTAATATACTTTCGTCTATGCCTAATCTATCTGTACTTGCGCAATCTAGTGTTATTAGTAAATCGATTTTATTATATTCAATATCTGTTTTTATCAAACTCATATTAGGCATAAACTTTAGATTCGATGGTATTTCATCGTTGATAACTATATTAACGTTCTTCCCATCGCCCATGTTTTCTATAATAAATGTAGCTAAAGCTAAAACTGACCCTACACTGTCACCATCTGGGTTAACATGTGACATCAGGCATATATTTTCACTTGAATTTATCTTTGCTTTAAATAGATCTAATTCTTCAAATATAGCTTCCATATCTAAACACTACCTTCATCATCTTCTTTTAGATCACTTAATATTTTAGATATTTTTATACCGTATTCTATAGAGTTATCTAATATGAATAATGGTTCTGGTGTATATCTTAGGTTTATATTCTTACCTATTTCTTTTCTTATATATCCACTTGCAGATTGAAGCCCCTTTATAGTTTCTGTTCCACTTTTTTCATCTCCAAGAACACTAATATAAATATTAGCATATCTTAGATCTCTCGTAACCTCGACTTTAGTTATGCTAGTCATCGAAGACACTCTTGGATCTTTGAGTCCACTTCTGATGATATTACTTACTAGTTTTTTTATTTCCTCCGAGATTCTTCCCAGTCTTTTCGAGCTCATATAATCCACCTCTTATCTTTTTACTTCTTCTAGAGTATAAGCCTCTATTATGTCTCCTTCTTTTAAATCATTATATCCTTCAATTCCTAATCCACCCTCATAGTTGTGGTTTATCTCTTTTACATCATCTTTAAATCTTTTTAATGATGAAATATCACCTTCGTGAATAACCACATTGTCTCTTAGAAGTCTTACTTTACTGTTTCTTGTTACTTTTCCTTGTAATACATATATACCCGCTATAGTACTTCCAGGAACTTTGAATGTTGCTCTTACTTCCGCACGTCCTTGAACTACCTCTTTATATTCTGGATCCAACATTCCATCTATAGCAGCTTTTATATCTTCTATTGCATTATATATTACTCGATAAGTTCTTACATCTACTTCTTCTACCTTAGCCACTTCTAAAGCACTATTAGTAGGTCTTACATTAAATCCTATAACTATAGCATTAGATGCTGAGGCTAACATTATATCAGTTTCAGTTATAGCTCCTACGCCACCATGAATTGGATTTACCTTTACTTCATCTGTACTTAATTTTTCTAAAGACTGCTTAACTGCTTCTACAGCACCTTTTACATCTGCTTTTATAATTACATTTAAGTCCTTTACTTCACCTTGTTGTATTTTTTCAAATAAATCATCTAGTGAAACTTTATGAAATGCTTTTACTTGATCATCTTTTTGCTTTATTCTACTTCTTTCAGCTATTTGCTTAGCTTTCTTATCATCTTCAACCATATATAGTATTTCACCTGAATTTGGTGTTTCAGATAGTCCTAAAATTTCTACTGGAGTTGATGGACCTGCTTTCTTTATTCTTTTTCCTTTATCATCTATCATTGCTCTTATACGTCCACTTGCAGTTCCCGATACTACAGCGTCTCCTATAGAAAGAGTACCTTTCTGTATTAATAAAGTTGCGACTGGTCCTCTACCTTTATCTAAGTTAGATTCTATTATAGTTCCCACAGCTTTTCTATTAGGATTTGCTTTAAGTTCTTGCATTTCAGCAACTAAAAGTACCATCTCTAAAAGTTCATCTATACCGTCACCTTTTAAAGCAGATACTGGAACAAATATAGTGTCTCCACCCCAATCTTCTGCCATTAAACCATGCTCCATTAATTCTTGCTTTACTCTATCTGGATTAGCTTCATATTTATCCATTTTATTTATTGCAACTATTATAGGTACTCCTGCTGCTCTTGCATGATTTAAAGCTTCTACAGTTTGTGGCATTACCCCATCATCAGCAGCTACTACTAAGATAGCTATATCTGTAATTTGAGCACCTCTTGCTCTCATAGATGTAAAAGCTTCGTGTCCTGGCGTATCTAAAAACACTATTTTTTTACCTTCAATATTTACAGTATAAGCACCTATATGTTGAGTTATTCCACCAGCTTCTTTTTTAGTTACACTCGTTTCACGAATTCTATCCAATAATGAAGTTTTTCCATGGTCAACGTGTCCCATAACTGTAACCACAGGCGATCTTTCTTCTAAATCTTCTGGCACATCTTCATAATCTAATTCTTCTGCCAAGATTTCCTCTAAAGTTTCCTCTGTAACTTCATTTTTAACTAGTGTAAAACCATATTCATCTGCAATTAAACTTGCTGTATCGAAATCTATATCCTGATTTAAGCTTGCCATTATTCCTAAAGTTATAAGCTTACTTATAACTTTAGCCGATGGAACATTCATTTTTTCAGCTAACTCTTTTACCTGTATAGTCTCTTCTATTTGTATAGTATTCTCATTTATTTCATTTTCTAAACTTTCTTCTTTATTCTTACTTCCTTCAGACAACAATTCTCTTAAAAGTTCCGCCTCGTCATTTTCTAATGTACTCATATGACTTCCTATTTTTAAATCCAACTCTTCTATTTTTTCCATTAACTCTTTACTAGTTAGTTTTAGCTCTTTAGCTAATTCATATACTCTTATTTTAGTCAAAATATACACCCCCATTTAATTTTATAGGTGATACGTCTAATCAGACTATTTTATCTATTATATTTACAATAGCTTCTGAAAACGAAAGGTCTGTAATCGATATTATAGACGATAGGCCTTTTCCGACAGCATTTCCTAATTCTTCTTTCTTACCAATTATAACATACTTTATATTACTTTTTTTACATAGGCTTATTATTCTATCTGTAGTATTTTCCGAAGCATCGGATGCTAGTATAATTAATTTACACTTTTTCTTTTAATAGTTTGTATACATCCTGTCTCACCTATTACTATATAGCCTGCTTTTTTGCCAATACCTATCATTGAGTAAAGCTTATTTATCATCTTTTATTTCCTCTAAGAGTTGATCATAAATCTCTCCAGGAATCTCTATCTCTAAGGCTCTATTAAGACGCTTATTTATTCTAGCCTTCTCAAAGCATTCTGCGTCATTACAAATGTAAGCACCTCTACCATTAACTTTTCCTGTTAAGTCTACTTTTATCTCATTTTCTTTATTTTTTACTACTCTTATTAGTTCTTTTTTAGGTTTACTTTCATTACATCCTACACATTTTCTAAGGGGTATTTTTCTCTTTTTCACTAATAACACCCTTTCTTAATTTTCTATATTATCTATTAACTCTTCGTCACTATGTATCTCAGAGTTGTATTGACTTTCACTTTTTATATCTATTTTCCAATTTGTTAATTTAGCTGCAAGTCTTGCATTTTGTCCCTCTTTACCTATAGCTAAAGATAGTTGATAGTCTGGAACTACTACTAATGCTGACTTTTCTTTTTCATCTACTTCTACTTTTACAACTTTAGCAGGACTAAGACTATTCTGAATGAACTCTTTAATATCCTTATCCCAAGTTATTATATCTATTTTTTCTCCATATAGCTCATCTACTATAGCTTTTACTCTAGCTCCTTTAAACCCTACACAAGCACCAACTGGATCTACATTTTCATCATTAGAGTACACAGCTATTTTTGTTCTTGAACCTGCCTCTCTTGATATATTATATATATCAACTATACCTTCTTGTATTTCGGGAACTTCTAGTTCAAATAGTCTTTTAACAAGACCTGGATGTGTTCTTGATAGTAATATTTGTGGTCCTTTAGTAGTCTTTTTAACTTCTAGTATATAGGACTTTATTCTATCTCCTTGGTTATATTCTTCACCCTGAATTTGTTCACTTGGTGCTAATATACCTTCTGTTTTGCCTAAGTCTATTAATATATTATTTTTACTAGCCCTTTGAACTATTCCTGTGATGATTTCATTTTCTCTATTTATAAATTCATCAAAAACTATTTCCCTCTCAGCCTCTTTGATTTTTTGCATAACTACTTGTTTAGCAGTCTGAGCTGCAATTCTTCCAAAATTTCTAGGAGTTATTTCTACTCTTACTATATCTTCTAGTTCATAGTTAGCATCTAGTTTTTTAGCTTCTTCTATGCTTATATCTAATAATTCATCTTCCACAATTTCTACTACATTTTTCTTAGCATATAATTTTACATCCCCTGTTTCTTTATTTACATCTACTTCTACATTTTGAGAAGATCCAAAGTTTTTTTTATATCCTGAAATAAGAGCAGCCTCTAACGCTTCAAATATTAATTCTTTAGATATTCCTTTTTCTTTTTCTATTTCTTCAAGAGCCTCTATGAATTCGGCTTTCATCTCACTTGACCTCCCAATTAAAATTTAATAGCTAAGTTTATTTTGGACGCAATACTTTTTTCTATATTTATTTTTTCTAGATTTTCATCTTCTATATATATATTCTTATCATCAAAATCTAATAGTTTTCCAACAATCTTTTTACTCCCATTTAAAGAACTGTAAAGACTTATCTCTATGTCTTTTCCTATATTTCTTTTAAAGTCTTTTTCATTTTTTAAAGGCCTATCTAGTCCTGGAGAAGATACCTCTAAAAAATAATTTTCTTCTATTGGATCTTTTTCATCTAGCTTTTCACTTATCATTTCACTTGCCTTTTGACAGTCATCTAAATTTATACCACCTGGCTTATCTATATATATTCTTAAATACATATTAGGGCCTTCCTTTATGTATTCAATATCTACCAATTCAAATTGAAGCTCATCTGTTATTGGTTCTACCATTTCTAATGCTAATTTTTCTATGCTATTTTTTTTCATCAGTTCACCTCCAACTATACACTTGCTATTTTTCCATAAAGAACATTATTTATTCTTTATATGGTAATAAAATAAATCAAGAGTGGGTAAATCCCACTCCTCTCCAAAAAATTTTTATTTATAATTAAATCTAGCTTATCACATTATACTGAAAAAATCAAATACTAAATAGCGTTAGTTGATTACTTTCCGGAATGTTTTCTAAGCATCCGTGTACTCTGAGTGCTTCAACAACAGTTTTTGTTACCTTTGCTCTATTAACCAAGTCTTCTATAGATAAGAATTCTCCCTTTTTTCTTTCCTGTGATATATTTCTTGCAGCATTTTCTCCAACACCATCTAATGACTTTAGTGGAGGTAATATTCCATCACCATCAACTATGAATTTGTCGCTATCTGATCTATAAAGATCCACTCTCTTCAAGTTATATCCTCTAGCATACATTTCAAGTGCTACTTCTAATACAGTTAATAGGTTTTTTTCTTTAGCTGTTTTACTATTCCCTAGATCCTCCAATTCTTTTATTTTATCTTTTACTACTTCTTTCCCTTTTACTATTAGCTCAGAGTCAAAGTCTATAGCTTTAGTAGTGAAGTATGTAGCATAAAAAGCTTCTGGATAATAGACCTTAAAATAAGCTATTCTAAAAGACATAGTTACATACGCTACTGCATGTGCTTTAGGGAACATGTACTTTATTTTTTTACATGACTCTATATACTATTCTGGAATATTATTTTCTCTCATATACTTCTCATCATCCTCAGATAATCCTCTACCTTTCCTTACATTCTCCATAATTTTAAAAGATACTTTTTTATCTAGACCGTTGTATATAAGATAGAGCATAATATCATCTCTAGTACATATTACTTCAGATAATTTTGCTACCCCGTCCCTTACTAAATCTTGAGCATTGTTTATCCATACATCTGTTCCATGAGAAAGCCCACTTATTCTAACTAGTTCAGCAAATGTTGTTGGTTTAGTGTCTATAAGCATTTGTCTTACAAACTTAGTTCCGAATTCAGGTATACCTAAAGTTCCTACTTCGGAATTTATATCCTCTTTAGTTATTCCAAGAGATTCTGTATTAGTGAATATTTGCATAGTTTTTGGTTCATCTAGAGGTATGGTTTGAACATCTACCCCTGTTATATCTTCGAGCATTCTTATTATACTGGGAACATCGTGACCCAATATATCTAGTTTCAATATCCTACCACTTATAGAGTTGTAATCAAAATGTGTTGTTATTATTCCTGAACTTGAATCATCCGCTGGATGTTGTATAGGAGTAAAATCATATATTTCTTTATAGTTTGGAACTACCATTATCCCTCCAGGATGCTGCCCAGATGTTCTTTTTATACCGGTACATCCCTTTACCAATCTACTTGTTTCTGCATGATTAACATTTTCTTCTTTTTCATCAAAATACTTTTTAACAAAACCATATGCAGTTTTATCTGCAATAGTACCTATGGTTCCTGCTCTAAATACATATCCTTCTCCAAATAATTCTTCCGTATATTGATGAGCTACTGGCTGGTATTCCCCTGCAAAGTTTAAGTCTATATCTGGCTCTTTATCAGCCTCAAAACCTAAAAATACTTCAAACGGAATATCATGGCCATCTTTTTTATAGGTAGTGCCACAGTCTGGACAGTCCTTGTCTTTTAAGTCTGCTCCCGAACCAACTGATCCATCCGTAATAAATTCGCTTTTTTTACACTTAGGACACACATAATGTGGTGGAAGTGGATTAACTTCTGTAATACTACTCATAGTTGCAGCAAACGAAGAACCTACTGAACCTCTAGATCCTACCAAGTATCCATCACTTAATGATTTTGCAACTAGCTTTTGTGCAATTATATACATAACTGCATATCCATTCTTTATTATTGAAGTTACCTCTCTATCTAGTCTTGTCTTTACTAACTCTGGTAAAGGATCTCCATATATGCTAGTAGCTTTTTCATAATTCATTTCTCTTAATTCCTCTTCTGCTCCTTCTATGACTGGTGGATATGTGCCGTTTGGAATAGGAATTATTTCATCGATCATATCTGCTACTAAGTTTGTGTTCTTAATCACAACTTCTCTAGCCTTATCTTCTCCTAAGTAGTTAAACTCTTCTAACATTTCACCTGTAGTTTTTAAATATAGAGGTGCCTGATTATCTGCATCTGAAAAGCCTTGACCGCCCATTAATATTCTTCTATACACTTCATCTTGAGGATCTAAAAAGTGAACATCTCCAGTTGCTACTACAATTTTATTTAACTCTTCTCCAAGTTCCACTATCTTTTTATTTATTTCTCTTAGTTCATCGTAGTCTTTAACTATTTCTTTTCTTACTAAGAAGTCATTGTTTTCTATAGGTTGTATTTCTAAAAAGTCATAAAATGAAGCTATATCTCTTATTTCATTAGAGTCTTTATTATTAAGTATTGATTTATATAGCTCTCCTGCTTCACAAGCTGAGCCTATAATTAAATCCTCCCTATGCTTACTTAGCAAAGACTTTAACATTCTTGGTCTTCTATAAAAATAGTTTAGGTGAGATTCCGATATGATTTTATATAAGCTTTTAAGGCCTTTTTCGTTTTTAGCAAATATAATTATATGCGAAGTTTCTTCTGATTTAAAATTTATATTTTTTGATGAATATAAATTTATTTCTTCTATATTAGATACACCGCTCTCTTGTAATATTTCTATACATTTAAGAAATATTAAGGCAGTAGCGTTTGAGTCGTCTACTGCTCTATGGTGATTTTCTAGACTTATATTTAAATGCTTGGATATTGTATTTAGCTTATGATTCTTTAAGTCGGGAAACAAAACTCTCGATAAAGATAAAGTGTCTAATATAGTATTATCCATATTTATATTTAGTCTTTCACAATTTGTTTTTATGAAATTTGTATCAAACGATGCATTATGGGCAACTAAAACACTATCTCCTATGAAATTTATAAAGTCATTCATAATATCTTCTATAAATGGTTCATTTTTTACCATTTCATCAGTTATCCCTGTTAATTTCGTTATTTTTTCTGGTATAGGAACTTGTGGATTTATAAGTTGACTATAAGTGTCTATTATTTCTCCGTTTTTAATTTTAACTGCTCCTATTTCCGTAATTCTATCCTTTTTGCTAGAAAGTCCAGTAGTTTCTATATCAAATACTGTATATTCACATTCTATATCTCTATTTTTTAAATTAGTAACTATTTGCTTACTATCATTAACCAAATATCCTTCTACACCATATAAAACTTTTATCCCATATTTCTGCGCCGCATCCATAGCCTCAGGAAAACCTTGAACTACACCATGATCTGTTATGGCTATTGCTTTATGTCCCCATTCTGATGCTTTTTTAGCTAGTTCAGAGAAGTTACACATACCATCCATAGAGCTCATTTTAGTATGACAATGTAATTCTACTCTCTTTTCCACTGAATTATCTTTTCTTTCTTCCTTATGAGCTTTTTCTAAACCTTTAAGCATCATTATTACTTGTCTAGAATAATTGTCATATATTATATCTCCAGAGACTCTTACATATAATCCTTCTTTTAGATTTTCATCTAAAGCTTCTTGTGTATTTTTATTTGCAAATACTTTTATAGTTATGGAGTTAGAGTAATCTGTTAAATTAAATGTGTAAAGCTTTCTATCTCCTTTTATTTCTTTTGTCTCTACATCAAATATTTCACCTTTTAATATTGCTATACCAGTATTTATATCTACTTGAGATATTTTCATTAGTTCACCTTCCATTTTATTACCATATAACATATTGGGTCTACGTGAACTACTTCTTGTCTTATAGCTCTCTTTTTTAGGTTTTGGATAAGTTTCTTTGTTGCTATTACTTGAACTATCGTTTTTAATATTTACTGTGTTTATTTCTTTTAGTAATATAGCCTCTTCTTTTGCTTTCATTTCATTATAATCACTTATCGTTGTAGTTAAACTTTTTTCATATTTAAAATTAACATTAATATTTAAGTCTAATTCATCTTTAAATTTCTGAACTATCTGTTTTTGCATTTTTCTTTTATTTAAAGCATATAAAGCTACTTCATTATTAATAAAAAATACAATATTATTTTTTTCTATAGTCCAATTCATTTCGTCTATCCAAGCAGTACTTGAAGGAATTTCTTTCTTTATAATAAATATAATATTTGACATATAATTTTCAATGAATTTTTCTAAATTTTTATCCTGCAAATTATATTTTATATATATATTTATATGATTAAATTTATTAAAAATTTTATTTAAATCCATAGTAAGCTTATCTAGTTCTTCTTGATTTATTATTTCGTCTGAACTTAATATCATTTTAAGATTTTTTTTATCTGTATTTAAATAAATTTTTATCTATATTCATCTTTAATATCTTATCGTTGTTTATTTCTAATTCTATATCCTTAGCAAACTCATATAAACTTTTTTTAGCTGAAGTCATATCTAAAACCTTCTTTCTATCTTTTAGATACTTTCATAACCCCATCTTGAGATACGATTTTGTTTATAAGGTCATCTTTCACTCCATAATTAGGTAGTTTTAAATCCATATCTAAAGTTATTAAATCTCCACTATCATCTTCACTAAACTCTATTTTTTTTATACTTATTTTCATATCTTCTATAATTTTATATATATTTTTTATTTGTTCCAATTTATTTGTAACAATTATGCTAATTATTAGATTGTTGCTTTTCTTCATTATATTTTCTTCTATCTTTTTAAAAAGTATCAATGTAATTAATACCATTAGTGTTGCAGCT
Source organism: Gottschalkia acidurici 9a (assembly GCF_000299355.1). NCBI lineage: Bacteria > Bacillati > Bacillota > Tissierellia > Tissierellales > Gottschalkiaceae > Gottschalkia > Gottschalkia acidurici. Next base: position 1,647,093 of record NC_018664.1, read on the forward strand.
ATTCCACCTAGATAAAAACCTGATCCGATCGCTAGTCCTATGCATGCAACTGCCCATAATCCGGCAGCAGTCGTAAGCCCTTGTACTGAATTACCTTGCATTATTATAGTTCCTGCACCTAAAAAGCCTATTCCACTAATCACCTGAGCTCCTAGTCTATCCACCTGAACATTAGGATATATTCTTGCTAAATGTATTGATGTTAACATAACTAGCGTAGATCCTATACATACTAATATATGAGTTCTAATACCTGCTGGTCGTCTTAATTTTTCTCTTTCTATTCCTATACATCCCGACAACACAACAGATAGTAGAAGTCTTATTATTATTTGCTGTGATGAAAGCATACTTTAACTATCTCCTTGCTTTAAAAGTTTTTATTACCTCCCAGTACATTCTCATTCGTTCTGTGAATCCCTTAACCACACCAAATTTCTCCTCTTTCATCATATGTGTCAGCTTTTCAAGAGGAATCCTCTTAGAATTTATATTATTCTCTTTTACATATTTAGTTACTGCAGCTTCTACGCCGTACCTAGTCATTTCTATATCTGAAATATTATCTATTATATATCTTCTTATTGCCCTTTGACCGGATAAGTAAGGAGTAACTTTTTGAGCAAAGTCAGTTGATAATCTGCCTTTGTTGAATAACCCTATAGTCATATCTACTTCTCCTTCTATAACAGGTAGAAGCAAGTCCTCTATATGTTTAGTATTTAGTCCTATAAGATCAGCATCTAATAAAAGTATAATCTCTGAAATACACTTATCAACCCCTTCTTTAAGTGCTCCTCCTTTACCTAAATTTTCCGATAGGTCTACTACTTTTACGTTATAGCTTTTTGCTATCTCTACGGTTCTATCTGTAGATCCATCACTCACTACTATGATATCGTCTATTATTTTTACCTTCTTAATCTCACTTAATACATCTCCTATTGTCTTTTCCTCATTGTAAGCTGGTACAATAGCCGTAATGGAGTACATACCTAACTCCTCCTTATAATTTTAGCCTATAGTTTATCTATCTCAGATAATAGTTCCTTTACTATATCTTTTTCATTTACCTTTTTTATAATTTTCCTTTTTTAAATATAAGAGCACAACCTACTCCACCTGCTATACCTATATCAGCCTCTTTGGCTTCTCCTGGGCCATTTACCGCACATCCCATTATAGCAACCTTAATAGATTTAGGAATATTCTCAAGTGCTTTCTCTATTTTATTTGCTAACTCTATCAAGTCTATTTGCGTTCTTCCACAAGTAGGACATGATATAATCTCAACTCTATCCTTGAGTAAACCTAATGTTCTAAGTATTTGTTTTCCTACTTTAACTTCTTCAATAGGATCCCCAGTTAGTGAAACCCTCAAAGTATCTCCTATTCCCATTAATAGTAATGCACCTATTCCTATAGATGATTTGATAGTTCCTCCCCATATAGTTCCTGCTTCTGTTATTCCTATGTGAAGTGGATAGTCAATTTCTTCAGATATTTTCCTATATGACTTTACTGTTAGATCTACATCCGTGGTTTTCAAGGAAACTTTTATATTAGTATAATCTAAGTCTTCTAATATCTTTATATGTTCCATAGCACTATATATCATAGACTCACAGTTAACGCCACCAAACCTTTGAAGTACTTCTTTACTGATAGATCCAGAGTTTACGCCTATTCTAATCGGTATGTTTTTCTCTTTACATGACTTTACTACCTCTTGAACCCTTTCTCTATCTCCAATGTTCCCCGGGTTAATTCTTAGTCCATCTATACCATTCTTAACAGACTCTAAAGCTAGCCTGTAGTCAAAATGTATATCTGCTATTAATGGAATATGTGTTTGTTTTTTTATCTCACTTATAGCCTTTGCTGCTTCCACATCTAAAACTGCTAGTCTAACTAAGTCGCACCCTACATTTTCTAAGTCTCTTATTTGATTGACAGTAGATTTTATATCTCTAGTATCCGTATTAGTCATAGATTGAACCGTTATAGGAGCACCTCTTCCTATACGTACGTTGCCACATATAATTTCTTTAGTTATTTTTCTCAAACTTCTCACCTACCTAAATAGTCCAGCGATTTTATTTAAAATATTAAATTTAACTATGTCATTATAAGCTACCACTATCATTAAAAGTATTAGTAGTATAAATCCTATCATGTGTATAAATCCTTCTTTATTAGGATCTACAGGCTTTCCTCTTAATAGCTCTATAAATAAGAATACTATTCTACTTCCATCTAACGCTGGGATAGGTAATAAGTTAAATAGTCCTAAGTTTATACTTATTAGGCCAGTAAAAAGTAACACATACATAAATCCATATTTAGATACTTCACCTACGGCATATACTATACCTACTGGTCCTGATACTTCATCTTTGTTAATATTTCCCTGGAAAATTCGACCTATAAACTCTAGCATCATTTTTATAGTTGATGCAAAGTTTTTTACTGATTCCTTTACTGCGCCTGTAAAACTCCTCTCTGTTCCTCTCTCTACACCTATTACTAATCTATTCTCTTTTTCAGCATTTACAGGCTCAATATTAAAGGTTTTCTCTTTTTCATTTCTTAATACGGTTATTTTTATATTTTTATCTCCTGATTTATCAATTTCCTCTATGACATTGTCCCAACTTTTTATTTCTTTATTATTAATGTTTATTATTTTATCTCCCTCTTTTAATCCCGCCTCTTGTGCTGGCATTCCTTCTGTAACTCCACTTATGGTAGTTGTTGGTGTTCCTATTGTATAAGCATGTATAAAGAAAACTACTAAAGCAAGTATAAAGTTCATAATAGCTCCTGCCGATACTATAGCAATTCTAGTTCCAATTGGTTGCTTTCCAAAACCTCTCTCGCTATCTGAATCCTCATCTTCTCCTTCCATCTTTACGAATCCACCTATAGGAAGTAATCTCAATGTATAGTCTGTCTCACCTTTTTTAAAACTTAAAATTTTAGGTCCCATACCTATAGCAAATTCATGTACCAATACTCCCGATAGTTTAGCCACTATGAAATGTCCAAACTCATGCACTAATACTACTATGAAAAATACAAAGATTGTGAAAATAGCTGTCTTCAATTAAATACACCTCCGTTTTTCAAATAAGTGTTTGCTCTTTCTCTTGACCATTTATCAACATCTATTATATCATCTAAACTAGGATTTATTATGTTTTTATGTAAAGACATAACCTGTTCTATTAATAGAGGTATATCTAAAAATCTTATTTCACCTTTTAAAAATAATTCTACAGCTATTTCATTAGCAGCATTTAGCACAGTCGGTAGTGTTCCCCCTTCTTTCATTGCTCTTATTGCTAATTCTAAACAAGGGAATACTTCTTTATTTGGTGGTTCAAATGTCAATTCTTTTTGATTAAGTAAGTTTAGCTTTTCTACATGACTATTGTATCTATCTGGATATGTTAACGCATATTGAATAGGAGTTCTCATATCAGGTGAGCCCATTTGCGCTATTACACTTCCATCTATAAACTCTACCATTGAATGAATTATACTTTGTGGATGTACTAGTACGTCTATTTTGTCTATATCCATATCAAATAACCACTTTGCTTCTATTACCTCTAATCCTTTATTCATAAGTGTAGCTGAATCTATAGTTATCTTCTTACCCATAGACCAATTAGGATGATTTAATGCGTCTTTGACTTCTACTTGCTCTAGATCTTTTTTTGTCTTTCCTCTAAATGGTCCTCCAGATGCAGTTAAAATTATTTTTTCTACCTCATCTTCTTTTCCACTTTTCAGACATTGAAATATAGCCGAATGTTCACTATCAACTGGTATCATTGAAACTTTTCTATTTTTAATTTCTCTCATAACTATTTCTCCGCCAGTCACGAGAGTCTCTTTATTAGCTAGAGCTATAGTTTTTCCTTGCTTTATAGCTTCTACTGTTGGTATAAGCCCTATCATTCCAACAACAGAGTTTAATAATATATCCGAGTCTTCTTCAGTTGAAACTTTTACAAGACCTTCTAGTCCATATTCCACCTTAATATTATATGGTCTTAACTTGTCTTTTAAAATTAAAGCCTGTTCTTTATCACCAACTGAAACTACTTTAGGTCTAAACTCTAAAGCTTGTTCTTCTAACATCTTTATGTTTTTATTTGTAGATAAAGATACTACTTCAAAATTTTTATTATTTCTGACAATGTCTAAAGCTTGTGTTCCTATAGATCCTGTGGATCCCATTATACTAATCTTTTTCAAACTATCACCTCAGTAGAATATATTTAATTTTAATTTACAGCATATACGTTATATAATAATAAACTATAGGAGTTACAAAGAGTATACTATCGAATCTATCTAAAACTCCACCGTGTCCTGGCATTAAATTTCCATAATCTTTGATACCAGAGGATCTTTTTATTGTAGATGCAGTCAGATCACCCATCTGAGCCATTATAGATAATATTATACTTAAAATAGAAATTCCTATAATGTTATCGATTCCAATTTTTCTTGAAAATATTATCATAACAACCAGTGTACCTATTATTCCTCCTATTGATCCTTCCACTGTCTTTTTAGGACTGATCTCAGGACATAACTTCTTTTTTCCTAAAGTCATTCCTGTAAAATATGCAAATGTATCAGTAGCAAAAGCCCCTATAAAAACTAACCATATATATACGTTATCGTTCAAAAGATACATATGATAAAAAAAGAAAGGTACATATAAGCCTCCAAATATAGTTATAGATATATCCTTTACATTATATTCACTTTTTAATACTAATAAGCATAGTGATATTATTAAATATAAAAATAATATAAATCCAAGTATATTATTTTTCGTGAAATTCAGTAAAAAAAGGCCTATTGCTAATGCATAATTTATCCAGCTTATAGGATTAATATTTTCAATTTTTCTTATTGCCTTATTAAATTCATATACTCCCACTAAGGATAGTAGTAATACACTTAGATCAAATATAATTCCACCATTCATAACTATCGTTATAAGTAAAGCTAAGCCAATTAGCCCAGATATAATTCTAGATTTCATTATTAATCACCTAAATTCCCCCATACCTTCTACTTCTATTTTGAAAATTAATTATTGACTTATAGAGATCTTCTCTTTTAAAGTCTGGCCATAGTGTATCTACAAAGTCTAGTTCTGAGTATGCTATTTGATATAGTAAGAAGTTACTAAGTCTTCGTTCTCCACTAGTCCTTATAAATAAATCTGGATCAGGTTGATTCTTCGTATATAGATATTCTTTAATAGTATTCTCATCTACTTTTTCAATATCTATTTTTTTATTTTGTAAATCTGAATACATATCTTTAAACGCTTTAGTTATTTCTTGTCTACTTCCATAATTGAGAGCTATATTTAAATTTAGTTTATCGTTATTTTTAGTCTTACTGGTAGCATTTTCTACTTCAATTTTTACTTTTTCTGATAATACACTCTGCTCTCCTATTATATTAACTTTTACACCATTTTTATGTAAGCTATCTATCTCTTTTCTTAAGTATTCTACTAATAGCCCCATTAAAGTATCCACTTCTTTCTTAGGTCTTTTCCAGTTTTCAGTCGAAAAAGTATACAAAGTAAGATATGGTATGTTTAGTTCTCTAGTTGCTTCTACTATGTCTCTTACCCTTTCTACACCTTCTATATGCCCTAAAGTTCTTGGTAGAAATCTTTTTTTAGCCCATCGTCCATTGCCATCCATGGTTATAGCTATATGTTTCGGTAGTTTTTCTTTATCAATTTTTTGTAATAATAAACCGACAGATTCCTTTTTTGAATTATTTGATATCTTCATTTCTTACCCTCCTTCGATCTGTATAACTTGAAAAACCCCTCCTAAATAAAGAAGGGGTTAGAAATAACCAATTATAATAGTTAGTTTATTTTCATGTTCTAAAGCTTTTAATATTCTAGCTTCTGTCAAGTTTTCTTGTTTTTCTTTATTCCAAGCCAAGGTTTCTTTTATTTCTATATTAAAGTCTATAGTGTTGTTTCTTTTTTATCAACTCTATTCCTTCTTTCAATGGTAATCCTAGTATATCTAGTTTTTCCAAGTGATTTTATACCTCCATAAGCTCTTTCTCTTTAGCTATAACCAATTTATCTATCTCATCCGTAGAGTTATCTGTTATTTTTTGTACCTGATCTTCAGCCTGTTTTCCTTCATCTTCTGTTATTTCATTTGATTTAACCATCTTCTTTATAGCATCATTTGCGTCTCTTCTTTGATTTCTTATAGCTATCTTAGAGTTCTCACCTATTTTTTTAACTACTTTAGTTAATTCTACTCTTCTTTCCTCAGTTAATTGAGGAATCATAAGTCTTAATATCTTTCCATCATTAGTGGGATTCAATCCTAAGTCTGATTTTAGTATAGACTTCTCAATCTCTCCTAGTATACTAGCATCCCACGGTTGGATTACTAACATTCTAGGTTCTGGTGCAGATATATTGGCTATTTGATTTAAAGGCGTTTGAGCTCCATAGTACTCTACAGTTATTCTATCTAGTAATGTAGGATTTGCTCTACCTGCTCTTACTCCAGATAATTCATCTGCACAAGAATTTATAGTCTTTTGCATTTTTTCTTTGATTTCTTCATGAATTTCTAACTTCATACTTTATTCCTCCTCTACTGTTGTTCCTATTTTTTCACCACTAACCACTTTTATAATATTGTCCGGATCATCTATTCCAAAAATGATTAGAGGAATTTTATTATCCATACAAAGTGAAGTCGCCGTAGAGTCCATGATTCCTAATCCTAAGTTTAAAATATCAATATATTTTAAGTGTTCGAACTTTTTAGCTTCTGAATTTATTTTAGGATCTGAATCATATATGCCATCTACACCTTTTTTCGCAAGCAAGATAACATCTGCCTCTATTTCAGCAGCCCTTAAAGCAGCTGTAGTATCTGTTGAAAAATATGGATTTCCTGAACCTGCAGCAAATATAACTACCCTATTTTTCTCAAGGTGTCTTATTGCTCTTCTTCTTATATATGGTTCTGCAATTTGTCTCATTTCTATTGCTGTTTGAACTCTAGTTATAACTCCTATTTGTTCTAGAGCATCCTGTAACCCTAAAGCATTCATTGTAGTTCCAAGCATACCCATATAGTCCGAAGTTGCTCTATCCATGTCTTTAGTACTTCTCCCTCTCCAGAAGTTTCCTCCACCTACAACAATGGCTACCTCTACATTCATTTCTTGGACTTTTTTAATTTGTTTAGAAATATTTAGCACAGTGTCCGTATCTATTCCAAACCCCTTTTCACCAGCTAATGCTTCCCCACTTAGTTTAAGTATTACTCTCTTATATTTAGGTTGACTCATTAAAACACTCCTAGCATGTATATTCTACATCATAGTTTAAAAATCCTTTATTTTAGTAATTTATTCAAATGGAGAACACTAAGTGTTCTCCATTTGAATAAATTAAATGTTCATTTGTTTTGCTACTTCTTCTGCGAAATTCTCTTCTTTCTTTTCTAGTCCTTCTCCAACTTCAAATCTAACAAATCTTCTTATTTTAATGTTTTCCCCTATTGTTGCAACTTTTTCAGCTAAAAGTTCATTTACAGTAACATCAGGATTTTTTATAAAAGGTTGCTCTAACAAACATATTTCTTTAACATATTTTTCTATTCTTCCTGTAACCATTTTTTCTGCAATATTTTCTGGTTTACCTTCATTTATAGCTTGTTGTTTTAATATCTCACTCTCTTTTTCTATTTCTTCAGTAGAAACTTCTTCTCTAGATACATATTTTGGATTAGAAGCAGCTATTTGCATTGCTAAATCTTTAACAAATTCTTTGAATCCTTCATTTTTAGCAACGAAGTCTGTCTCAGTATTAACTTCTAATAAAACTCCTATTCTACCACCATGTATATACGCTTCAACTATACCTTCCGAAGCTATTCTTCCCGCTTTTTTAGCTGCAGAAGCTAATCCTTTTTCTCTTAAAGCATCTATTGCCTTTTCAATATCACCATTAGTTTCTTCTAATATTTTTTTACAATCAAGCATTCCAGCGCCTGTTCTTTCTCTTAGCTCTTTTACCATTGAAGCTGTTATCGCCATCTATTTCTCCTCCTATATGCTTTTATTTAATTAAAAAGGTAAGAGCAGTAAGGGAATCTTTCCCTCTAAACCCTTACCTGTCTTTTTACTCTTCTATTTGTTGTCCTTGTTTACCTTCTAATACAGCATTAGCTATAGTTTCTGTAAGTAATTTTACCGCTCTGATAGCATCATCATTACCTGGTATTACATAGTCAACTTCATCTGGATCACAGTTAGTATCTACTATTCCTACTACTGGTATTCCTAGTATTTTTGCTTCTCTAACTGCAATTTTTTCTTTTCTTGGATCTACTACAAATAGAACATCTGGTATTCTTTTCATATTCTTAATACCACCTAAGAATTTCTCAAGTTTTTCAGCTTCATTTTTAAGCTTAATAACTTCTTTTTTAGGAAGCACTTCGAATATTCCTTTTTCTTCCATCTCTTCTAATTCTTGAAGTCTTTCGATTCTTTTTGTAATAGTCTTAAAGTTTGTTAGCATACCACCTAACCATCTTTGGCTTACATAATGCATTTCACTTCTTTTTGCTTCACTTTCGATAGATTCTTGTGCTTGTTTTTTAGTTCCAACAAACAGTATCTCTCCACCATCTAAAATAATGTCTCTTACAACATTATATGCATCTTCAACTTTCACAACTGTTTTTTGTAAGTCGATAATGTAGATTCCATTTCTTTCTGTAAAGATGTATTCCGCCATTTTAGGATTCCATCTTCTTGTTTGGTGTCCAAAATGAACACCTGCTTCTAATAAATTTTTCATACTAATTACTGACATTTTTTTGCACCTCCATAGTTTTTACCTCCACCCTCATCAACTTTTCAAGGGGCTTAAAGCACTTCCTTAAAAATCAAAGAGTGTGTGTAGTTTTACCTCTAGTATTGTACCACACCTATAATACTTTGGCAATGTTTTACTTGAAATTATTATTAACTTTTAGTATTGTTTCTACCTCTCTAATTCCTTTACCAAACCTTTTAGCTATTTCGCTTATATGTATTCCTTGTTTATGCATCTCTATGATCTTATCTGTTACATCTATATTTTTAGTTATAGTATTACTTTCTTGATGTAACTGAGTAGTGTTTTCATATGGTATTTTCTCAATACTATTACTAACGTATTCTTCCTCTATTTCTTTGTCTAATTTGTCATCTCGTTTTAGTTCGGAGTAGTTTATATTAGAGTCTTTTTTATCATAATATTTTTTAATATTCTCCATTTCTGTGCTTTTAGGTAAGGTAAATGTGGACTCTTTATTTTGATTGTTTTTATCATTTCCATCTATATTATCTAAATTGATAGTTATTAATACTATAGATACTATTATTATCACTATTCCAAAAGTAAGTAATAACATATTCATAATTATTTTATCCACAAATCAATAAGATTATATTTAAATCTGATTATATGGATTCATTCACCTCTTTCTTACTTTTGCATACCAAATATCCTGCTTTAGATCTTTATATCTATATTAGCACCCAATGTTGTATTTTTTGCTTTTTCTTCATCCTGTGAGGCCTTTGCTTTTCTATCTTTCTTTCCTTTATTTTCTCTTTTACCTTTTTCTTCATTCTCATCATTATTATTTATTTTACTCTTTTCTGTTTTTTCACTATCATTTACTTTTTTTAATTCATGCTCAAACTTTTTATTTTGTTCAGATATTTGATCCTGTAAAAGGAATTTTTGTTTATCTTGATTATTTTGCTCTATTCTTGAAATTTCTTGAGTCTTTGGAACTATGATTTTTAAATCAATAGGTCTTATACTCAAATAAATCACCCCGTTTTGAATGTTGTTAGTAAGCACCTATCCTAATTTGACCTTCTTGCTTATCCATGTATATTGTACATCTATTCATTTCTTCTTGGATAAGAGTACTACTATTTCCCATAATTACTCTTATTCCAGGATAGATTGTGTCTTCCACTTTTATTTCACCCATAGAGGCATTTTCTATTCTATTGTTTATATTTTGTAATTCTGCTTTTAAAATTTCCAGTTTTTGCTCTAATTGTAGTTTAGCTTTAATACTCTTATTTAACATTTCTTTTTTTTCTTCTGTTAATCCACCTTCTGTATTTAATCTCGTGAGATGCTTAACTATTTTATCAAATTTATCTATATCTATTTCTGTATTTTTTACAGCTGATTTTAAATTTTCTTGATCAATTCTTAATTTTGGATCTAATCCAACTTCCAATAATGTTGCTGTAGCCATATTAGAACCTATAATTTTAGCATCTATTTTCTTAGATGCTTTACATGATCCGCCAACTATAAGTCCTTTTCTACCTCCTACTATAACTGAGTTTCCACTAACTATTTCACTATGCATTATAGCCTCAGAGTGTATATCGCCTTCAGAGTAAAGCTTAGCATTTTCTATATATTTGCAAACTATATTCCCTTTAGCCTCTAATTCTGCAACATTATATCCTTGTACTCCTCTTTTTATAATTATATTTCCGTCACTCTTTATTACGGCACCTTCAACTACTCCATCTATTTCTATATTTCCTTTAGCAGTTACTTTGAATCCCGTAATAACATTACCTTTAATTTTTATACTTCCATTAAATTCAACATTTCCTGTTGAATTATCTACATCACTATTTATACTATATACATCGTGTACTACAACTTTACCATTTTCCAGGGTTACTTGACCATCAACCTGTGTTATTAGTTTAGTACCATCATCAGAGAGAACTATATTATTGCCATACTTCAACGTTTCCTCTTTCCCAACTTTATGTTTAATTACTCCTCCCAATACATCTACACCATCACTTCCTTGTGTAGGAAGTATCTTTTCCGCCAATATATCTCCTGCTGCTATATTAGATATTAGATTTAAATCTCTAAAATTTACGCTACCATCTTCTAGCACTTGAGGAGTGCTCTCTCTATTATCATTAAAATTATATTTTATATACCCGTCTACCCCATCTATTGGTAATTTGCCTTTGGCTATTAATATCTTATCATTATACTTTTTCCCATTTAAAGTTTGTCTAATAGCTTCCTCATCTATATCAACTTTTATTCTTTCTGTTACTATATTCATTACTTCTTGTAGCGAAAGATCTTTCCCTCCATAAGAAGGAGTAATTATCATATAACCCTCCATCTTATCATTTGATATCGCTATATCAACTTTAGAATCTATAACTTTCTCTTGTTGACTAGGTGCTATTTTAACTGGCTTACCTTCTGCATTGCTAACAATTTTTCTTATATCATCATAGTTTACTTCATCTATCTCTCTTCCTGCTACTTTTTCTATCACCGTTTCATAGCTTACTCTGATAATCTCTCCAGGATGAACTGTTAAGTATACCCCGTCACTCAAATAGGTTATATCGAATGATCCTATATCTTTGTCTATAAGATCTTCTTCATCTTCCCATATTTCTGATAAAGGCATTTCATTATCTTCTTTTTCTATTTTTACTTTAACTTCAAAACAATTATCCTTAGAGCAATCTTTAGCTTTCATTTTTATTTTATATTTTTTTATACTTATTCCGGCGATAGTTCTTCCTCTTTCTAGTATTTCTATATCTACCTGCTCAATTTTCTTATTAAGTTCCTCAAGACCTTCTTTTATCAACTTATCTTTATTTCTTCCCTCAAGAACGATAAAATTTTCATTAATCATAAAGCTATCCTCCTAAAAAGCCTAATAATTTTCAATGCCTTGCCTTTTTAAATTATTCTTCATCGTTATAATAGCCTTACTGTGTATTTGAGATATTCTTGACTCTGATAAGCTAAGAATATTCCCTATTTCCTTATAAGTTAATTCATCATAATAATATAAAGAGACAACTAATTTTTCTTTTTCTTTTAAATTCTCTATAGTATCTAAAAGAATACTCTTTATTTCTTTATTTTCGTAAACCTTTTCAGGACTTTGTGCTCCCGTATTGTTCATAGATACTTCACCTTTGAGCTGTAGTGTTTCCTCTAAAGATACCATATTTAAAGTCACAGTTTCAGCTAGAATATTGTCTACTTCTTCTAGTGTTATATCCATGCTTTGAGCTATTTCTTTTGTTGTAGCACTCCTACCCAATTTATTTTCCAGCTCACTAATTACCTTCTCTAGTTCTTTAGATTTCTTTCTAACACCTCTAGGTATCCAATCTAATTTTCTCAGGTTATCAATTATGGATCCTCTTATTCTAATTTGTGCATAAGTTTCAAACTTTAAGTCTCTGTCAAGGTCAAATTTATCTATAGCGTCTATGAGACCAAATACACCAAATCCAACTAAGTCATCATACTCTATATTCCCTGCATAGAAGTTATACATTCTTCCAGCTATTATTTTTACCAAGGTTGAATATTGTGTGATAAGTTTCTGCTTATATTTAAGTTCTTCAGTTTTTTTATATGTTTTCCATAGTTCATCTATATCCACTTTTCCACCTCCATAAAGGTGTACATATATTATATAGTCTTAACTCCATGTCCAATTGTCTTTATAAGTAAGCTTCCATCTGTAGAATCTAGCTCTATGGTTCTACCAAAGTTTCCTCCTGTATCCTCTGCTACAATACGTATGCCTACTTCCTTTAACTTTTTTTTACATGCTTCTATATTTCTAGCTCCTACCCTTAGAATATCATTTTGCGTTGAGAAGTTGAACATTTGAGCTCCACCTGCTATCTTAGCTACTATATTTCTTCTTATAGCCCCTAAACATATCATTTCCCTTAACATTTCGTCTACAGCTGTATCTACGAATTTTGCTTTATTAGAATTATTCTTTATTTCTAAACTTGAAGGTAACATTATATGTGCCAATCCAGCGACCTTGCTAACCTTGTCATATAAAGTTATTCCTACGCAGGATCCTAGTCCTAAAGTTATAAGTACATCAGGTGATTTTGATATTTTATAGTCTGCCATACCTATTTTTATTTGATTCATCACTACGATACCCCTAAGCTTTTCAATATTTTCTCAAAGGAATCTACTTCTGGGATTAAAAACAAATCACCATTTATACTTCTCTCTCCTTCTTCAAACTGTGTTTCTATAAATATAGCATGATCACCTGTATGGCCAAACTGTATGGCCGGAACACTTAGTATTGCTCCAGCCATATCTATACATATTGAAGGCACTGATATAGTTAAGTTAAGACCAGTTAGCAAACTTAGTGAGTTTATATATGAAGCTGATAGTATATTTCCAACCTCTGATAAGGCTGACATATCCATCTCATCTATTTCATTTCTTTCATCGGTTCTTCCAAATAGCATGTTTACAAGGTTTTTAGCGGAGTTTAAATCAAGTATAAACATTATATTTCCTTCTATATCTCCGTTCATCTCAAAATATATTCCTACTACCGGCTTCTCCACATCACCAAGCACCTCTGAAACATTTTTAAATTCTAGAATTTTTACTCTTGGAACATCCATATCAACTTTTTTATTTATCATAGTAGAAAGAGCCGTAGCAGCATTTCCGGAACCTATATTTCCCAATTCCTTTAAAACATCTAATAACATTGAATTAAAATTATCCATCATATTTATAGCACCACTTTTTAGTTATTTTCTTCTGATTCTTGTATTCCTATTACTTTTTCTGTGCTTAATAAAATTATTAATCTTCCATCCTTTTTACCTATGCACTTAACAAAGTCCTCATATGCAGTATCTATACTAGATGGAGCACTATCTAGATCTTCGGTGTTAAATTCTATAACTTCTGAAGACGAGTCCACAAGCATACCTACCTGTATTTCATTTAAGAATACTATGATTATTCTACTATTAGAGTCTATTTCTTTCTCTGATAAACCAAATCTTTTCCTTAGTTCTATAATTGGAACTACTTCACCTCTTAAATTTATAACACCTTTAATATGACTTTTAGCATTTGGCACTCTTGTAAAATCTTGTGCTTTTTCAATTGCTCTAACATTATTAATATCTATTCCATAAAATTCATCTTCTAATTTGAACACAACGTACTTTTTATCTGATACAATATTTTCATTCATTTTCATCCCTCCTCTTTATATTAAAGAGTTAATATCTAATATTAAAGATATTTTACCATTTCCTAGTATCGTAGCACCTGATAAATATGGAACATCTAATAAAAACTTACCCAAAGATTTTATTACTATCTCTTGCTGACCTATTAGACTATCTATTATAAGCCCTGCTTCTTTATCTCCTTTTCTTACTATTACTATAGTTATCTCCGATTCTTTCTCTTTATCTGGAATGCCTAAAATTCTATTCAATCTAACAATAGGTAATGTTTTTCCTCTAAAAAGTACTACTTCTTGATTTTGTACTTTTCTTATTTCATCTTTATCAATTGTACTAATTTCGCTGATTGAGCTTAGTGGTATTGCATATATTTCATCTGCAATATTTATTAATAGCGCTTGTATTATAGCTAAAGTTAAAGGTAGCCTGATAATAAACTTGGTTCCTATGCCTCTCTCTGTTTTAATCTCTACACTACCACTTATGGACTCTATTTTCGTCTTAACAACATCTAGACCAACACCCCTACCAGAAACATCTGACACAGTATCCGCGGTACTGAACCCTGCACTGAATAGTAAATCTACAGCCTGATCTTGTTGCATTTCTTTAGCTTCTTCTTCTGTTATTATACCTCTTTCTATAGCCTTGTTCTTTACTTTTTCTATATTTATTCCTGCACCGTCATCATCTATTTCTATGACAACACTATTCCCATCAGGATAAGCTTTTAAATCTACTCTTCCTATTTCATTTTTACCAAGCTTTCTCCTAGTCTCAGGATCCTCAACTCCATGATCTATGGAATTTCTCAATAGATGTATTAAAGGTTCTCCTATTTCATCTATAATAGTTCTGTCAACCTCAGTTTCTTCTCCTGTCATTATAAGATCAATTTCTTTACCTAACTCTTTAGTCAAGTCTCTAACCATTCTTGGAAATCTGTTAAATACTCTCTCTATAGGTACCATTCTTACTTTCATAACTGCATCATGTAAGCTTGTAGTTATTCTTTCAAGATACTCTATAGCCTCGTTCATATTGCTTTTTTCATTGGCTCCTGTATCTTCCAGTCTAGTCTTTATAATTATAAGCTCACTTACCAAGTTCATTAGATTGTCTAATCTATCTATATCTACTCTTACTGTTTTTCCAGCTCTATTGTTATTGTTACTCTTAGAAGGGGGCTTTTTACTTTGATCCATCTGCTTTAATGGTTCTTTCTCCCTATTACTACTCTTTTCTAAATTCTTAACCTCATTATTTGCTTTATCCTTATTATCATTACTTGTTTGTATAGATATATCAGATACTTCTATACTTTCTATTTCTGATATTACCTCTAACTCTTCTTTTACTTCATCTTTTTCTCTATCAGTTATTAATACTATAGAAAATTCTAAATCAAACTTTTCGTTTTCTATATCTTCAGCTGGTGGATTTGAATAAACTATCTCTCCAATTTGCTCTGCAGTACTAAAAACTATAAATGCTCTTGCAGCTTTAAGAATGCATTCTTTACTAATCTTTACATTAATTTTATATGAATTAAGCCCTTTCTCTTTTGAGTTATTTAAAACATCTATAAGATATTCATCTAACTCATTTTCATTAGTAGCTTGCACCTTAATCTCATTAGATATATTACTACTATCTTTATGTAAACTATTGTATATTTCCTTTACTAAATCAGTGCTATCTAGCTCTCCTTCTTCTCCTGTTTCTATAATATGATTAATATATTCATCTAATGAATCAAAACATCTAAAAAGTATATCTATAATTTCAGCGCTTGCTTTGACTTCATCATTTCTAAGTGCATCTAACAAATTTTCCATTTCATGAGTGAGGGATGCTATATTACTAAATCCCATAGTACCTGACATACCTTTTATTGTATGTGCTACTCTAAAAATTTCATTAAGTAAGTTCTTTTCATTTGGATTTTTTTCTAGCTCAAGTAAATTATCATTCATATGTTGTAAATGTTCTCTAGACTCTTCTATAAATATGTCTAAATACTGATTCATATCCATAAACTACACCCCCAGTATATTTATTAGTTTACTTTTATTCTTGATATTATTTCATTAAATTCGTTAGATATCTTAGATCTTTCATATAGTCTAGTAACTGGTGTTTGTTCTCTTATTGATTCCGATACCGATATGTCATCACTTATGTATCCTATATTTGATATTTTAATTGATAGAAACTTTTCAGAAGTTGTTCTTAATCTTTCATATACATCATTAGCTATCATATAATCTTTTACCTTATTTACTATCAATCCAATATCATTAATATCTGTATATGATGCTACTTGTTTAAGTATAGTATAAGTGCTTTTAACGCCATCTATATCGTCTGTAGTTAGAACAAATAAAACACTACTACTATCCTTTAATAGTCCACTAAAAGATCTAATCTCAATTTTTTCTGTATCTACTAAGATAAAGTCAAATTCATTTTGCAACTCTTTGAAATAATCTTCTATTTTTATTAAAATATCTTTAGAGCTTTGAATTTCTTCGAGCAAAGGTCTACCATATATAACTTTTAAGTTTTCATTTATAGATACCATTATGTCCTCTATAGGTTCATTATTATTTATTACTGTCTTTATACCATACTTAGGAACTGTATTTAATAAAACATCTGTCCTAAAAAATCCAGCTCCACAATCTAGTATTAAAGTTCTATATCCCATTTCACTAAGTAATGTACCTATATTAGTTATAGTCATCGTTTTTCCTACTCTTTCTTTACCACTTATGAAAAGTATAGTTTTGCAATTCTTCTCTTTACTGACTAATTCTCTCAAGTTCTTAGCCTGATCGTTACTCATAACTAATTTCTCCTATCAATACTTTACTTATTTTTTCTGTATCTATAAGCTCTATATCATCAGGAACATTTTGTCCATAGGTGATATAAGAAAGTTGCTTGTTTGTATAAAACTTAGTATTAAGTATATTTCCTATCTTTTCCGACTCATCTACTTTAGTAAATATTATCTTGTAATCATCTACAAATCCATATTGACTTATTATAGAATTAATATTTTCAATATCTGTTCCTATATTTAAAACTAAAAATACTTCCTTATTTTTAACTGTCTGAATTAGATTTTTTAACTCTTCCATTTGCTCTATATTTTTATGACTTCTCCCTGCTGTGTCTATTAAAATAATATCTTTATCTTTAAAGTTCGATAAAGATTCATATATACCCTTTATCTCATAAATTACTTTAACAGGTAACTTCAGTATTTCTGCATATGTTTTTAACTGTTCCACCGCTGCAATTCTATAAGTATCAGCAGTTATCAATCCTATATCACACTTTTTATTTAGAGTAAAGTGAGCTGCTATCTTTGCAAGTGTTGTAGTTTTACCAACACCTGTAGGCCCTATGAAAAATACTATTTTTTGTTCTGATGTTAATTCTATTGGCTTTGGCTCTCCTAGATAAGCTTTTATATTATACTTTATTATATCCTTTATAGTTTCACGATCCTTATCTTCTAAATTTACCTGTTTATCTATATTATAAATAATACTTCTAGCTATATCTTCTTTTACCCCATTATTTTTTAAAATATCAACAAATTCAACTAACTCTGGCATTATGCTTTCAGCATCTTGAGCTTTACTAGGTTCATTTAAATTGTCTATTATATATTCAACAGAGCTTCTTAATTTTTTAATCTCTAGATTTAATTCATTATTTAACTTATTATTAGTTGTCTTTTCATCTAGAGCAGCTATAACCTCTACTTCCTCCTTCTTGATAAGTCCGAAAAACTTAGGTTTTTTTATAGTTCTAGTATGAAGTATTATAGCTTCAGAACCTAATTCTAGCTTAACCTTATTCATAACCTCTTGATTGCTGTCTCCCGTAAATCTTTTAACTTTCATCATAATGTCACCATCCCTATTGATTGAACTTCAACGCTAGGTTCAATTTCATTATATGATAGTACTATTAGTTCTTTTAAAGACTGTTCTGTTAGTTGTTTGAAGTAAATTCTTAATATTGGTGCTGTTAGTACTATTGGTTGTAATCCTATAGAAGTAAGTCTTTCTACAGTAGATAAAGTATTGTGAAGTATTTGCTGTATCTTATTTGGCTCTAAATTTATATAAGATCCACTTTCAGTTTGATTTAGTGAACTCATAATAAGTTGCTCTAGTTCACTATCTAGTGTAATAACTTTAAGTAAATTGTTTTCTACATATTTTTTTGTTATATATCTATTTAAACTTTGTCTAACATATTCTGTCAGCATATCTGTATCTCTAGTAATATGAACATAATCTGCAAGCGTCTCTAATATAGTTACCATATCTCTTATTGATATTTGCTCCTTTAACAAGTTTGATAAAACTTTCTGTATTTCTCCTAGTGAAAGCTCTTTTGGCGTAATTTCATCTACTAGAGCTGGATGTTCTTCTCTTACGTTATCTAATAATAGCTTAACATCCTGTCTACTTAAGAGGTTAGTTGCATTGCTTTTTATAATTTCAGTTAAGTGAGTAGCTATTATAGATGGAGGATCTACTACTGTATAGCCCAGTATTTCAGCCTTTTCTCTTTCATTCTCAGTTATCCATTTAGCTGGTAGTCCGAAAGCTGGTTCAACTGTATCTATACCTCCTAAATCTCCATTTGCTATCCCAGGGTTCATAGCAAGAAAATGATCAAAAAGAAGCTCTGTTCTAGATACCTCTACTCCTTTTATTTTTATAACGTATTCATTTGGATTAAGCTGAATGTTATCTCTGAGTCTAACCATCGGTACGACCATGCCGAGTTCTAATGCTATTTGCCTTCTAATCATTACTATTCGGTCTAATAAATCTCCTCCTTGATTAACATCTGCTAAAGGAATTATTCCATATCCAAATTCAAGTTCTATATCTTCTACTTTTAAAAGCGACATTACATTCTCTGGTTTCTTTATTTCCTCTACTTCTGTAACTTCTGCTAACTCTAGTTCATCTTCTTCATTTTTAATTTTATTATTATTCATTAAGAATCCTGTAAATAAAAATATCATAGATAGCATAACATAAGGTACTGATGGAAGTGGACTAGCTATTCCAAGAATCATAAGAACCCCACCTACTATAAACATCAGATTAGGATTATTTCCAAACAATTGCTTTAGTAGATCTTCTCCTAAGTTAGCTTCTGATGCTGCTCTTGTTACTACAAGTCCTGTTCCTGTAGAAATTAACAATGCAGGAATTTGACTTACAAGACCATCTCCAACAGTTAGTAAAGAGTATTCATTTACAGCTTGTCCTATATCAAACCCTCTACTTATGACTCCTATACCTATACCTGCGGTAAGATTTATTGCTGTAATTATTATTCCTGCTATAGCATCTCCTTTTACAAACTTACTTGCTCCATCCATAGCTCCATAAAAATCTGCTTGCATTTGCACTTCTTTTCTTCTTTTTTTAGCTTCTTCTTCAGTTACGAGTCCAGAGTTTAGGTCAGCATCTATTGCCATTTGCTTTCCTGGCATAGCATCTAATGTAAATCTAGCTGCTACCTCTGCAACCCTTTCAGCACCTTTAGTGATTACCATAAAGTTAATAACTACTATTATAAGGAATATAACAAGACCTACGAATATGTTTCCTTGTATTACAAATTCCCCGAAGGTTCTAATTACGTCTCCCGCATCTCCAGTACCTAGAATTAACCTAGTGCTCGAAATATTAAGTGCTAACCTAAGTAATGTAGTTAATAGCAATAATGATGGGAATATAGAAAATTGAAGTGCATTTTGAGTGTACATAGATATTAGTAGTATCAATATTGATAAAGCTATATTCATACTTAATAGCATATCTAACATAAATGATGGTATTGGTATTATGATTATAATAATCACTGCAATAACAGCTAGTGCAACACTGACATCTCCAAATTTCATAAAGTAATAACCCCCCTTCTTAGTTTTTTAAATTGTATACGTATGCGAGTATTTCTGCTACAGATTGATATAATTCTTCAGGAATAATATGTCCAATCTCAACATCACTATAAAGAGCTCTTGCTAGTATTTTATTCTCAACAATAGGAACATCATTTTCACCGGCTAATTTTTTTATATTTTGAGCTATTAAATCTTGTCCTTTAGCCAAAACATATGGTGCTTGATACAAATCTTTTTCATATTTTATCGCTACTGCATAATGAGTCGGGTTTGTAATTATAACGTCTGCATTTGGAACTTCAGACATCATTCTACTCATCGCCATCTGTCTTTGTTTCTCTTTTATTTTTGATTTTATTTTAGGATCCCCTTCAGCTTGTTTATGCTCTTCTTTTACTTCTTGCTTACTCATCTTTAAATTTTTCTCATAATCCCACCATTGATACAGATAGTCAAATGCTGCCATTACAACCAGCACCGTACCTGCTTTAAAAGCTAAATTTACGACAGTATCTCCTAAGTATGCAACTATACTCCCTATGTCAGAATCCGGTAAATTAATTATATTTACAATCTCTTTTAAAGCATAATTATAAACTACATATCCAACTATAAATATTTTTATAAGAGATTTTATAAGTTCTACTATTGATCTTTTGGAAAAGAGTCTTTTAAATCCTTCTATGGGATTTAGTTTACTTAATTTAATCTCAAGAGTTTTAGTTGTAAATAAAAAGCCTACTTGCATATATGTTATTACTAACCCTGTAACTAAAGCTATGATAGTTATTGGTATTACAACTATTACTGTAGTTATTATAATTTTATAAAACAGTATCTTAATGCCCTCTGCTGTAAATATACCTTCATCAAATAAGTAATTCTTATAGGTACTCTTTGTAAATCCCATTAAATAATTTAGCATATGGTGTCCAAATTTCCTTAGTCCCCAAAACACCAGTATAAGCACTATCGCTGTACTTATCTCCTTACTTTGTAGGATCTGACCCTTTTCTCTAGCATCACTTCTTTTCTTTGGTGTTGGTGCCTCAGTTTTTTCTCCCGAAAATAATTGAAGGTTTATTCTATAATTAAAGTTCACTATAATCACCCTTTTTGTATTGCCTTTAAAAAGTTAAAAATCTCCTCATGCATATTGTTAAATATATGCTGAAGAGCTATAAAAAAACCAGGCAATGTTACTATTATTAAGAATATTCCTACCATTATTTTTAAAGGCATCCCTACTATAAACACATTCATCTGTGGCATAGTTTTAGCTAATATTCCTAACAATACATCTGCTAGTATTATGACTACTAGTATTGGACTACTAATTTTAAATCCCAGTATAAATAACTTTCCTAATATAAATACAATTTGTCTTACCATATCACTTGAAAATACGAATTTTCCCATAGGTATATAGTCATATGAACTTACTAATGCCTCAATTAATAAATGATGGCCATTAACAACTAAAAATATTAATGTAGCTATTATCTGATAAAAGTTCCCTGTTATAGGAATTTGCACATTACTTTGAGGATCTAGTACACTAACCATTCCAAAGCCTATTTGAATATCTATAATCTGACCTATTATAAAAAATACACTAAAAAATAAGTATGCTATAAATCCTATTATAAATCCTGTTATAAGCTCTTTTATACATGCTATTATTAATAGTAGATCTGTAAGAGGTGTACTAGGTCCTTCTACTGTATTTAATAAAATAAAAGATAACAATACGCTAAATCCTATTTTATAGGTTTCAGGTATATTAATCCTACTAAAAATCGGTGATATTATAAAAAGTCCAGTAACTCTTACTATCAAAAGTATAAGAGTCTGATATTGATTAAGCAAAATATCTAATAAATTTTCCATAACTTTATCCATCTTTCTTTTTTAAAGATAATTATTTATACTAGTAAAAAGATTTATTGAAAAATCCATTACAACTCTTAACATCCATGGTCCTAGGATTAAAAAAGTTATCAAAACTGCAACTATTTTAGGAACGAATGCAAGAGTTGCCTCTTGTATTTGTGTTGTAGCCTGAAATATACTTACTGCTAAACCTACCATTAATCCTATGCCAAGTAAAGGAGCTGAAACCATTAGTATAGTAGTCATAGCTTGTTGTGCTATATTCAAAACATCTCCTTCAGTCATAGAAATCTCTCCTTTTAATTGAAACTATTGACAAGTTGTCCAATTATTAAATTCCATCCATCTACCATTATAAATAATAGTAACTTAAAAGGTAGTGATATCATAGCAGGTGGTAGCATCATCATCCCCATGGACATAAGAGTACTTGCTACGACCATATCTATAACTAAAAATGGAACAAATATTACAAATCCTATTTGAAAGGCTGTTTTTATTTCACTTATTATAAATGAAGGTATAAGAACCTTTGTAGGGATTTCTTCTATCTTGTCTACTTTATCTATCTTTGCTATTTTTAAAAATAGACCCATATCTTTCTCTTTAGTCTGTTTAAACATAAATGTTCTTATAGGTTCCATAGTCTTTTCTATCATTTGTTCTTGATTTATTTCTTCTTTTACATAAGGCTGTATAGCTTGTTCATTTATTTGAGTTGCTACAGGAGCCATTATGAAAAAAGTTAAGAATAAAGCTAGCCCAATTAAAATTTGATTTTGTGGTATTTGTTGAGTACCTAATGCGTTTCTTACAAAAGAAAGTACTATTAATATTCTAGTAAAACTAGTCATCATAATAAGAATTGATGGTGCTAGAGTCAGTATAGTAAATAGTATCAAAAGCTTTATACTAGAAACGTATTCTTCTGGATTACTAGTATCTGTTATACTTATATTTTTACCTAGTATTGGTATATTGGTCTCTGCATGTCCTATGCTTTGAATTAAAATTAATAAAAGCAGAGTTATAGTAATGGATATATTAATCTTTCTTTTCATAGAATCATTCCTTATCATTTGGGCTACCTTTTATTTTTTCTGATATTATTTTTTTAAATTTATCCATGTGTTGTTTAAAATCTTGATTATTATTATTTTGATATAAGCTCTTATTCAGTATTGATTGAAAATCTTCTCCTAAATCATCTTCTTTTAGTTTATCTATAAAGGTTGTATAGTTATTACCCATCGATAAAATATATACATTATCGTATATTTTAATAATTACTATTTTTGTATTTGCACCTATGTTGATGAAATCCAGCACTTGCATATTATTGCTTCTACTTAAATTATTTGTCTTTTTAGCTATAAACTTAGTTGAATAAAGTGCGAGTAATATTATGCCTATAAAAATCGCTAAAAATAATATCATACTCAGAAAGTAAGAAAAGTAGCTTGTTTTCCCTCCTTCGTTATACGCATACGTATAACCACTAAGTAATACTGAAACTAAATTTATAGCTAATAAAGTAATTTTTTTGTTTAATTTAAACATTCGTTCTCTAACCTAAAACTTTTTTAACCGCTTCTATTACTCTGTCAGCTTGAAAAGGCTTTACAATAAAATCTTTTGCACCTGCTTGGATGGCCTCTATTACCATGGCCTGCTGACCCATAGCTGAGCACATTATTATTTTTGCATCAGGATCTATTTCTTTTATTGACTTTACAGCTTGTATTCCATCTACCTCAGGCATAGTTATGTCCATTATAACTAGTGAAGGTGTTAACTCCTTATATTTTTCTATAGCTTTTGCTCCATTTTCAGCTTCTCCAACTACCTCAAATCCATTTTTCGTTAATATATCCTTAATCATCATTCTCATAAAAGCAGCATCATCAACTAATAAAATTTTATTTGACATATATATTCCTCCCTATCTCTATCTCTGATTAATTCTTTTAGCTGGACTAACTATTTCTGTTATCCTAATTCCGAAATTGTCTTCAATTACAACAACTTCTCCCTTAGCTATATACTTGCCATTTGCATATACTTCTAGTGGTTCTCCTAAAAGCTTATCTAATTCTATGATTGTCCCTGGACCATATTCTAGTATCTCGCCAATTTTTCTCATAGTTTTTCCAAGCTGTACAGTTATCTCCACAGGTATTTCTTGAATAATATCTATGCTTTCATCATAAGATTTAGAGCTGATATTATCAAACTGTTGAAATTCTAATTTTTTAACAGTTACTGGTTCTTGCCTTACACTTTGTTGCTGAACAGGTTGTGTGTAGGTTGGTTGCTGTATTGGTTGTTGATGTTGAATAGGCTGTGTATAGGTCGGTTGTTCTACCGGTTGTTGTGCCACTGCTACCTCTTCTTCTACAACTTCAGGCTCTGGACTTGATTCTGCTTCTCCTCCAATTAATTTCTTTACCATTTCCTTTGCAAAGCTTAAAGGGATAAGTTGCATGATCTCACTATCTATTAAATCACCTACTACCATTTTAAAGGAGATTTTAACAATTTTATCGTCTGAATCAAATACATCTAGTTTATCCTCTTGAAAATCAATTTTGTAAGACTGAGGTGGATCTATATCTATAGTTTTTCCTATCATTTCAGATAAAGAAGTGCTTGACGATCCTACCATTTGGTTCATAGCCTCACCTATGGCACTTAAATCTATTTCAGTTAAATCACCTTCTACATTTTTACCGTCTCCACCCATCATTAAATCCGCTATTATCTTAACATCAGAAACTTTTAATATTAAAAGATTTAAGCCTTCAAGTCCCTTTGTATATTTAACATTTATAGCTACAAACGGTATAGGATAATACTCTGATAGTTCCTGTATATTCGTTATTGATACTTTTGGTGTAGTAATCGTAACTTTATGACCTAATAATGTAAATAAAGTAGTAGCCGAAGTGCCCATACTTATATTTCCAATTTCTCCAAGGGTATCTTTTTCAACTTCACTTAATAATTTCTGTTCACTGTTCTCTGCTTCTGAATTATTAGGAGCATTCCCTAATAATGCATCTATTTCGTCTTGATTAAGTAAGCTATCAGCCATCTAACTCATCACCATCCTTATATGCTCTAGTAATTTTCACTGCTACTTTTCTATTCTGAGCACCTAATGCTCCACAAAACTTTTTATATGATCCTACATTTATACTTATTTCATCACTTACATTCTCTTTCAGTTTAATAACATCTCCTAGTTGTAAGTCTAGTAAATCTCTCACAGTTAATGTAGTTGAACCTAGTTCAGCGACCATTGGTACATATGTGTTTCTTATTCTTTTTTGCAAGTGTTCTTTATCTTTTTCAGTTATTCCTTTTTTAGTTGTAGAGAACCATAGTTTTGTATTAAGTTTATTTAATATAGGTTCTATTACCAAGTGAGGTATACAAACATTTAAAAGTCCCTCTATCTCACCTACACTAATATTCATAGTTATTAAGCTAATGGTTTCACTTGGTGGTACTATTTGTGCAAATTGAGCATTAGTTTCTATTTTTTCAAGCGATGGTGTTAATATTATAACATTATCCCATGCTTCAGATACTATATCAACCACTTTTACCATCATTCTTTTTAAAAGTATTAATTCTATTTCAGTAAAGTTTCTTATTTCACTAACCGAGTCTCCTTCACCACCAAGAAGTCTATCTATTACAGTAAAAGCAACATTTGGTGAAATGTCCAAAAGTATCTGGCCACTTAAAGGTTCAAACTTTACTATAGATAAAAAGGCTGGGTTTGATATCGCGTTGCTAAATTCGCTATATGCATATTGATCTACTGTTATTACTTCTACTTTTACGGAAGCCCTTAAATATCCTGATAAAAAAGTCTGAAGAAGTCTCGCGAAATTTTCATGTATTATCTCTAAAGTTCTTAATTGATCTTTAGCTATTTTTTGAGGATTTCTAAAATCATATTTCTTTACTCTTTTCTCTACGGTATCCTCTTTAATTTCTTGAACATCTACTTCCCCAGTACTAAGTGCATTGAGTAGGGCATCTATTTCATTTTGAGACAAAAACTTCGCTCACTATTTTTACCCCCCTACTGTACTATGAAATCATTAAAATACACATCTGAAATCAATTTAGTGTTAAACACCTCATTAAGTCTTCCTAATATTTCTTTTTGAATAGCTTTCTGTCCTTCGCTTCCTGAAAGCTCATCTTCTTTTTTACTTCTAATAATTTCATTTATTTCATGACGTATTATGTAATTTTTATTTTCTAAAATTTCAAGAAACTTCTCATTAGCAGTTTCTACAGTAATATTTATCTTTACTAATTTTCTGCTTTCTGATAAATTGCAGTACATCTCTCCTACATCATATTTAAATATATCTTTATTTATCATTGCACTTTCCATACCACTCGTTGCACTATTTTTCGACATCTGAAGCCCGAATATAGCTCCAAATATAATAGCTACTATTGCTAATAGTACAAAGACACCTATTATTATTATTTTTTTTGTGCTCATATCCCATACTCCTTTTACTATTAGTTAGGTTCTGTTTCACTATAAGATGATTTTAATATTATTATATCTACTCTTCTGTTTTTTGCTTTATTCTCAAAAGTATCATTAGATACAACTGGTCTTTTATCACCATATCCAGATGTAGATATCCTGCTTCCTTCTATTCCTTGTACTTCAACTAGATATCTTAATACATTAGTTGCTCTAATAGCTGAAAGTTCCCAGTTAGTTGGATATTTATTATTAATATTTTTTATTGGATCTGAGTCTGTATGCCCTTCTATTTTTACTTGTCTTTCCTTAAACTCTTCATTATTTAGTAGCTCAGAGATAAAATTTAGCATTCCTTTAGCTTCGTCTTTTACATCAGCTGCTCCTGAGTCAAAGAATACATTGTCTAAAGATCTTATTAATAGACCCCTTTCTTCTATTTTTGTTTCTATTTCAGACTCCATACCTTCGCCTTTACTATATTCATCTATTAATTTTTTCATCATAGACAAATCTTTGATTTCTTCAATTTCTTCCTCTGGAAGCTCTCCTTGAATAGGAGGATCAATCATTACATTTCCTCCAGGTAAAATTCCTGCACCACCCTGGAATGAACTAATAAATGCTTGAAACTTTTGTGCATCTAGATTTGAAAATGCAAATAATAGTACAAAGAAACATAAAAGAAGCGTTACTAAATCCGCATAGGTAGCAAGCCAAGCATCTCCTTTAATACCACCATCTTCTTCTCTCTTTTTTCTTGACATTAAGCTTCCGCTCCTTCGCTAGAATTTTGGAATTTCTCTCTAAGTTCAGGCGGTAAAAATGTTTTTAGCTTTTCTTCTATTATTCTAGGGTTTTCCCCCGCTTGAATAGATAGAAGGCCTTCTACTACTATCTCTTTTATCAATACTTCTTCCCTGCTTTTAAACTTAAGCTTTGCTGCTAAAGGGCTAGCAAATACATTTGCTATAGCTGAACCGTAAAGAGTAGTTATAAGTGCAACAGCCATACTAGGACCAAGAGTACTTGGATCGTCTAGCTGTCCAAGCATATTAATAAGTCCGATAAGAGTACCTATCATACCAAATGCAGGACCATATGCAGCTATCATTTCAAATAGTCCCCTACCATCAGAGTGTCTTTCTTCCACAAAGTTTAATTCTGTTTCCAGTATATTTCTAACTAACTCAGGATCTGTACCATCTACTATTAGCATTATACCTTTTTTCAAAAACGTATCTTCTGCTTTTTGTCCTGCTTCTTCTAATGCTAAAAGTCCTTCTCTTCTGGCTACATTTGCTAGTGATGTAAGTTGCTCTATAATTTTTATAGGAGATAGGTCTTTATTTAAAAAAGCATTTTTAGTTATAGCTAATATATTTTTCATCTTACTTAGAGGGTATGACATAATTGTTGAAGCTAATGTCCCTCCTAAAACTATAATCATAGATGGAGTATGTATGTATTCCCCTAGAGTACTCCCTGATGAAATTATCCCATATATCATAAACCCAATTCCTGCTAAAAATCCAATGAGTGTTCCTATATCCATAAATTCTACACCTCCTTTTTACTGTACACAAACACTTTGTTTTTAAATATAGCAGCTTTTTCTATAACTTCTTCTATACTTTCTTGTACCACAATCTTTTTCCCTGTAATGAGAGTAATTACAGTATCAGGAGTTTCCTCTATAGTTTCTATTAAATCATTATTAACTACAAATTCTTCTCCATTTAGTCTATTTAATTTTATCATGAGATCACCCTTATTTTTAAATCTTGGATAGCTAATTCCTTAGCTATCCAGATTTTTTATTATATTTTATGACTTAATATTAGCAATTGTACTTTACAAGCATACTATCTTTTGCTTAAAATCTTAGCTTACTATCTCTTCAAGTTAACTAACTCTTGTAATATCTCATCACTAGTAGTTATAACTCTTGAGTTAGCTTGGAATCCTCTTTGTGTAGTAATCATTTCTGTAAATTCATACGATAAGTCAACATTCGACATTTCCAGTGCTCCCCCTATAATCTCACCATATCCTGAGCCACCTGCTTTACCAACTTGAGGCTCCCCTGAGTTTCTAGTATATGAAAAAAGATTAGAGCCCTGTTTTAGAAGTCCTTCTGGATTATCGAATTTTGCAACAGCAATTTGTGCTAAAATTGCTTGCTCTCCATTCGTGAATGTACCTACGACTTCTCCTGTGGGGCTAATAGAGAAACTGTCTAGACTCCCACTTGTATTACCATCTTTTTTCTCTGCTTTAGCAGTAGTATCATTTCCATATTGTGTGAGACCAGAAAAATCAATGCTTATACTTCCACCAGCATCTCCAAATTCTACCCCATCTTTAGTTATAATTAAAGCTTGTGGTGTAGTTGGGCTTTTTAGATTTCCTTCTTTGTCAAATTCTATATCATATTCAGCGTTACTAGGAACTGTTGCACCATCTATCTCTACAATACTAGCTTTCCAAGTGCTACCATCTTGTCCTTCTGCAGTTTTAGTAATTTTGTATTTAACGTTATATGGATTACCTAGACTATCATATATAACTGTATCTGTAATATGTTCTCCACCAACTTCTGTTCTTGAATCTAGATTACCACCTAATGCCATATTTTTAGTAGTCGAAGGCGGTACTGTTGTTGATTTATCTATTTTTATATCTCCAATTTGATCAGTTATTCTTCCATCTTCATCCACTTGATATCCTAATACTTTAAGTCCTCCTAAATGTAGAGTCCCATATTCATCTCTCTCGAAGTTTCCTGCTCTAGTATAATATCTATTATTAAAATTAGGATCTCCTGATACCATGAAAAATCCATCTCCACTCATATAGAAATCTAGTGGATTATCAGTTCTTTGTGGAGTACTTCCTTCATGAACTACTCTTACTGATCCTACATTTACACCTAAGCCTACCTGCTGAGGGTTTGTTCCTGCTCTTCCTCCTTGTGGAGCTGATGCACCTCTTAGTGTTTGACTGAATACTTCCTGAAACGCTACTTGAGATTTTTTAAAACCTACTGTATTTACATTGGCTATATTATTACCTATAACATCCATTTTGAACTGGTGAGCTCTAAGACCTGATACTGCTGTATACATTGACCTTAACATTACTTATTTTCCCCCTTTTTTTATTAGAGCATGTACATCTTCTATCAGTCAGATGTACTTTAGCCTCCTTAACTTAAGGTCCAGCTATATTATTACTGCTCCATCTATATTCGTAAATAAATTATCTTTTAACTGCTCCTGTGTAACTGTAGTTATTATCGTCTTATTTTTGATATTTGCTATAAAAGCTTTGTTTTCCATAAGTATGAGTGCTTCTTTTACTCCTTTTTCCTCAGCTTTTCCTATAGCTCCTTCTATCTTTTCTATGTCTTCATCATTTAAAATTATATTTCTGCTATCCATTCTTTCTTTAGCATGTTTGGAGAATTTTATACTTTTATTTTCACTTTGAATATTACTTAGCATTTCTTCAAAGTTATTTTTATTAGTATTGCTATTTTTGTTTTGAATGGAGTTGTTTTTTATATAGTTTTGAGTTAATGAACCACTATTTATCCTATATAAGTTTATGTTTTTCATGTTCTTCACTCCATATCTTATTTATCACATTTTTATATTTATTATGCAGTTTCTGTTTTATCATCAGATTTATCTGGTACGGTAATATCCTCTTCGCTTTTATCTGGTATGGTAGTATCCTCTTCACCTTTATCTTGACTAGGACTTCCACCGTAAGCTTCTATTGCTTTTTTGATTGCACTTAATCCTTCTATAACTTCTTTTTGGCTGCTTGCAAGTTGCTCTGACAATTCATACATTGTATACTCTATTCCTAATCCTAGCATTTGCATATTTGTATTTAAATTTTGCATTTGCTCTAATGCACTAAATTGTGCCATTTGTGCTATAGAGTCTTTATTATCCATTGGCTCTAATGGATTTTGATATCTAAGTTGTGCTATCATTAACTGTAAAAAAGCATCTTTTCCCAGGTAATCATTTGGCACTCTTGAAGCATTATCTTTTTCTTGTGCTTTTTTCTCTTGATCCGCTATATTATAATCTAGTGGTTTATAATCGTTACTAACATTATTTACAGGCATATTTCTACCCCCTTATATTGTAATATCTACACTTCCTTCTCCGACTGAAGCATTCTGATTTTGCAGGTTTTCTTCTATATCTTCATATAGATTCATAGAATTTGAATTATCTATGTTAATTTTAGGTACTTTGATCTTTTTACTTTCTGCAAAAGCTTGTGAGTTTCCTTGATCATATTCTGAGTCTTGTCCTACTGAAACATCTATACTTTCGAAATTTATACCTTGTTCTTTTAGACTATCTTTTAACTCACTTACATTTGACTCTAGCATCTGCTTCACATTTAAGTTCTCAACTAAAGCTCTGGCTGTTACTATTCCTCTTTCTAGAGTAACTTTTATAGTCAAATTTCCAAGATGCTCAGGGCTTAATTTTATTTTGATTTCATTAATTTCATTATCATAATCTGCCTTTACTTTACTTGTTACTTGCTTTATCAAGTCAGCTTTATCTATATCTAAATACTGCTGCAGATTTAAGGTGTTTTTATCTATACTTACATCTTGTTGATTATTTAGCTGTAAGTTATTTTGCATATTAGTTAGTTCATTTGAAACTACTTTTTCAATATTAACTTTATCTTGATTTATGCTTATATCCAAAGAATCTTCTAGAACAATGTTTTCAGACCCAACTCTAAAATCATTTTCTAATTCATTTCCTTTGTCATTTGATACTGTTATTTTTACATCAGTTTTTCTTGACTCAGCACTAGAATCATCTTTCTGAACTATTGTATTATCTTTAGTTTGATCAATAGGTTTAGACTCTTCATCAATATTTATTAGTTTTTTCAAATTTTCAAGCATCTCTTCACTTTTTAATGAGTATTGTCCACCACTGCCTTCAGTTTCTACTAAACCTATAATTTTCTTTAAATCTAGTAAGAATTTTTCAGCATCAATTTCTATGTTTCCTTTTTCTTGTGCGGAAATTATCATATTATTTATATCTTTTGCTATCTCTTGCATTGGTACATTATTTTCTTTTAATTCAAGACTATTAATTATGCTTTCTAGTGCTATTTTTAGTTTCTCTAAATCTTCAACAGACATTTCTAAGTTCAAGTTCTCCATATTCTCAAGGTTCAAATCACTTATGTCTTGAAATATAGCTAGTATATTACTTATACTTTGAACTAGTTCATCTATTACTTGTTCTTTTTTACTTTTAGCATCATCACTTTCTTTCAATGACTCCTTAGTATTTTTTCCATCTTCTTTTACATTGATTTTTCGTGTGTTAGATTGAACCTCATAATTTCTTGTTACATGATTACTATCTTTTTGAATTTTATTTTCAGCATTGTTTTTTGACTGCATGTATGCTTCTTTATTTTTCATATCTAAAACTTTATTAAAGTCATTACTAGATCCTTTAGATTCAGTCCTTACACTTTTTGATGCCTTATTTCCTATATTATTCATTCCTTGAAACATAAAGTTTTGTATCATCATCTTATTCACCCCCTTTCAATTATTCTATAGCTAATATTTTCGTAATTTGTGCTGTTTTTTCTGGAGTTAAATTACTAAATATTTTTGCTAATTTAGGCTTTTTAAGCCTCTTCATAATTTCAACAGCTACTTTATAATCTGATAGCTTATATCCTGGATGCTCTTTTATAGTAAATACAGTTATCTCCTGTTTATTTTCTAGGAGTTTTTCTATAGCCCTTGCAGCTTCTGAAGGAGCCATTTTATCATAAACTACCACTAGATCATCTACTTTTTTGTTATATTCTTTAAGAAAAGTCATTATGCTACTAATCTCCACTACAGACGATTCTTGTACTCCAACCAATTCTTCCTCCTCTTTTATAGTAGAGAAAAGCTCCTCTATAAACTCTGGATCTTTAGAATTTACCAATACTTCAGCTGATTTTTGTGGACTTAAGTTCATATATATTCTTGATAATGCCTTTATAGAATATTTGTCTGTATTTCCTATTTCTTTTATAGAATCCTTAGGATCTTTTACAGAATATACTTGTGCTAATTTTTGTCCCATAAAATTCAGTTCTTCTTCTTCAGCTCTTTTTTCATTTAGTAGGTTCTGTAGCTGATTTTTTCTACTCATATTTTCACTCGATAACTTGAATAGAATATTGCTTCTCGAGCCTCCATCAAGGTAGTAAAGTATATTCACCGCCGCAGAATCATTCATATAAGATAATGCTTCAATAAATTCTTCTTCTGTTACTATATCTCCACGATTTATTTCTTCTACAGCTACTCTAGTTTTCATACCCTCTAACTTAGATGTTAACTCTCTAATTTGCAAAGTTTTATCACTTTCTACTTCTTCATATAGATTAGATAACAGATCTTTTCTAAGCTCTAAATTTCTTACTTCTTTTAATATTTCTTCCGTTTTTTTAGATGATAGTTTATTCATACGCTTAACTAATGTATTATATAATTTTTCATCTTCTTTTTTTACAATATATAGTTTATCTGCAGCACTTTTTTTATCTAATTCTTCTATGTAGTATTTTGCGATAGAGAGTTCTCTATCTACTAGCTCCGCTTTAGTTGGATAACTTCCTATTACACTTTTAACTACTGGTA
Organism: Gottschalkia acidurici 9a; assembly: GCF_000299355.1. Classification (NCBI taxonomy): domain Bacteria; kingdom Bacillati; phylum Bacillota; class Tissierellia; order Tissierellales; family Gottschalkiaceae; genus Gottschalkia; species Gottschalkia acidurici. The sequence goes on from NC_018664.1 coordinate 1,680,351, forward strand.
TCTTCCGTAGTATCTTATTAGCACTTTCTTTAAAGCTATCACTAACTAAGTATAAAAGCGTCATTATGGATAGTGGAATCACCACGAAAATAATTAATAGCGTCTTCTTTGCAGACCCTTTTTTCCTTACCTCTTCTTTTTCATTTATTTCATCGTTAATAGGCATTTTAATCCCCCGTTATATTAGTAGAACTACTGTAACTTACAAATTGATCATTAATTTTTTCTTCCTCTTTTTTTTGTTCATAAATATACTCATGATAATCTCTTACTTTTAATTTCTCCATTATTTTTTTTCTTTAGTTGATTCTATTAACTCATATCTTGTTTTCTCTACTACATGCTCTGCTTCTTCTATTTTTTTATTTTGTACTTTTATTTTTTCTGCAATATCTGTTAGGCAAGAATTATATATTTTTAAACTTTCTATAGTAGTTGTTTTCTCTACTATATTTTCTTTTTCTTTATTTAAAAAGTTTTTCATCTCTTCTATATTCTCTAATTTCTCTAGCTCTTGTTCTAACATCCTTTTAGCAGTGCCGTATTTACCCTTGTTTACATTTTCTACAGTTTCTCTATGATCTAATATCTTTTGTAATCTAAAATTAAATTTTGACATAACACTACTCCTGTTCTACAAGAGATTTTAACATACTAGTTGTTTCATCAAAGTTATATTTTTCTAGAACATTTTGCTTTAAAAAATTATTTATACTATCTATAGAGTCTATAGATTGATCTATTTTTTTACTAGTTCCTTTTTTATATGCACCTATATTTATAAGATCCTCTGACTCTTTATATGTTGCCATTAGATCCTTCACTTTATTGGCTGTGGATATCTGTTCTTCATCACATATATTGCTCATAACCCTACTTATACTTTGAAGTACATCTATTGCAGGATAGTGATTTTGACTTGCTAGTTTTCTACTTAAAACTATATGCCCATCTAGTATACCTCTTACAGTATCTGTTATAGGCTCATTCATATCATCTCCATCTACAAGTACCGTATAAAGACCTGTTATCGTTCCCTTTGATGAAGCGCCTGATCTTTCTAAAAGCTTCGGGAATACTGCAAACACAGAAGGCGTATATCCTCTAGTTACAGGTGGTTCTCCTATAGCCAATCCTATTTCTCTTTGAGCCATTGCAAACCTGGTTAATGAATCCATTAGCATAATTACATTTTTTCCTTTATCTCTAAAGTATTCTGCTATAGCAGTAGTTAACATAGCAGCTTTCATTCTAACTAATGCTGGCTGATCTGATGTAGCTATAACTAGTACAGACTTTTTCAATCCTTCTTCTTTCAAGTCATTTTCTATAAACTCTCTAACTTCTCTTCCCCTCTCACCTATAAGTCCTATAACATTTATATCCGCTTCTGCATTTCTTGCTATCATTCCCATAAGTGTACTTTTTCCGACACCACTACCTGCAAATATACCTATCCTTTGTCCTTTTCCACAAGTTAGAAGGCCATCTATTGCTTTTACCCCTAAAGGAAGTACTTCTCTTATTGTCTTACGCTCTAACGGATTTGGTGGAGAATTAGATACAGAGTAATGTTTTTCTGTTTTTATTGATCCTTTTCCATCCATAGGATTTCCTAATCCGTCTATAACTCTACCTATTAGCTGATCCCCAACATTTACTCTCAAAGAATGTCCGCTAGCTACTACGGTACTCCCAGGTCTTATTCCTTCCATTTCTCCAAATGGCATTAAAAGTATTTTATCTTCTTTAAACCCAACCACCTCTGCTAATATAGGTTCTTGTTCATTAAATGGATATATATAACAAAGTTCACCTATGCTTGAAAGTGGACCCTCAGATTCAATAGTTAATCCAGTGACTTTAGTAATTTTTCCACTGTATTTAATGAATTCACTATCTTTAACTAGTTCTATATACTTTTTCATATTTATATTTACCATATTATCACTCACTATCTAGCAGTTCTTCTATCATTTCCTTCATTTTATCTATTTGAGTACTTATACTTACCTCTACACTTCCTTTGGAAGATTCCACCACACATTCTCCCTTTTGTAAATTAGAATCCACTTTTACATCTAGGCTTTCTATTAAACTTGCTTTTGAAAGTATATTCTCTTTAGACCCTTGCACCTTTTCAAAGTCTTCTTTAGAGACTCTTACTGTAACACTATCCTTATTGTCCAAGCTTGCTATACCTTTCAAAACTAAATTTACTATAGTTTCTTCATTTTCGATTAAATTTTGATTTAATATTTTCTCACAAGTATGAAGAACTAAATTTATTACATCTTTCTCAATAGACTCTAATGTTCTCTCACGTTCCTGTAGATATTCCCTTTTTATCTTATTAGCCTCTTCTATTAACTTTTCAGATTCACTTCTTCCCTGACTAAATCCCTCTTCATATCCTTTAGAGCTTCCTTCATGGAAACCTGCGTCATACCCTCCCTTATATCCTTCATCATGCCCTTCTTTCTTTTTTTCTTCTTTGATATTCTCTGCTTCTTTCTTTGCTAACTCTATTATTGAAACTTTACTCTCACTAGCTTCATGTATCGCTTTACTTAATATATCATCCGCTTGTTGCTTTGCTGTATTTATTATTTTCTCATACTCGTGCTTAGTCTTATTTAAAAATTCTTTTTTTTGCTCTATTGACTGCTTTTGTTTGCACAACTTATCTTCTACTATATTATTTACTGTTAATTTAACTTGAGAGGATTTTATGACACTAGACAATCATCTCATCTCCTCCCCTTGGAGTTATAATTTCTCCTGACTCTTCTAATTTTCTAATTGTATTAACTATATTTTGCTGAGCTTCTTCTATGTCTTTAAGTCTAACTGGCCCCATAAACTCCATATCTTCCTTTATCATCTCTACTAAACGCTTAGACATATTTCCAAAGATAACTCCCTTAACGTCTTCACTGGCACTTTTAAGAGCAATGGCCCATTGACTATTATCAATTTCCCTAATAAATCTTTGTATAGATCTAGGATCCAGATTGACAATATCTTCAAATACAAACATTCTCTTTCTAATTTCTTCACTAAGCTCTGTATCCTGTATTTCAAGTTCTTCCATTATATGCTTCTCAGTTCCTCTATCAACAGCATTTAATATGTCCACTATTGCATCTACTCCACCAACTTTAGTATAGTCCTGAGACACCATTGTTGAGAATTTAGCTTCTATAACTCTTTCCACCTCTTTTATTACATCTGGTGATGTTCTATCCATAGTTGCTATTCTTCTTGTAACTTCCGCCTGCTTGTCCATAGGAAGCTTTGCCAATACTTGTCCCGATTGGGCCGGACTTAAGTATGAAAGTATAAGAGCTATAGTTTGTGGATGCTCATTTTGCATATAATTTAAGAGTTGATTAGGATCAACTTTTCTAGCAAACTCAAATGGTCTTACCTGTAATGATGCTGTAAGCTTGCTTATTATATCCACCGCTTTATCTGAACCTAATGCTTTCTCAAGTATATCTTTTGCGTAGTTTATTCCACCTTCAGATATGTACTCCTGTGCTAAGCAAATTTCATAAAACTCTTCCAAGATACTTTCCTTTTCTTCCGGAGAAACCATTCTCATATTTGCTATTTCAAGTGTTAATTCCTCTATTTCTTCATCACTTAAATGTTTAAATATTTCGGCAGACTTTTGAGATCCTAGCGTAATTAATAGTATTGCTACCTTCTCTTTTCCCGTTAATTTTGATTCTTTATCCCGTTTAGACATGGTTTCACCTCCTATTCTTCATTCATCCAAGTTCTTAGTAACTGAACCACAATTTCTGGTTTTTTCTCAACAAACTTTGATATTTGATCTTTCATAACGGACTTCTCTTGTTCAAAGTCTAAGTCTTCTAGATCACTAGCTGCATTTTCTATCATTTCATCTAGTTGTGATAGTGTTGACTCATCATCTAATGCTTCTTCAGATGCTAATTTATTTCTTCTATATACTACTGTTCCACCAACAACTCCTGCTGCTAATGCCGCACCGATTAACATCCAAGTCCACATTGGTGTTGTACTCTCTTCAACTGCTTCATCAGCTTCGACTTCTCCTTTGTTAAATGCCATTGTACTTATCTCTACTTTAACCGTATCAGTTCCTGTTGCAGAAGATATTAAGCTCGTTATTTCTTTTTTTCTTTCTTCTGTTAGACTTCCTCCAATAGCATTCTCATCGATTATTACTGCTACTGTAATTGCATCAGTCTGCCCTATTCCCTTTTTTATTTGCTTATTTGTTTCATTTATTTCATAGTTCACTGTTCTACCATTTTTTTCACTATTATTGCTACTTTGTTGATCCACCTGTGCGTAATCAACTATTTCATCTTCAGTATTAGGTTCAGTTCCAGGTACTTGTCCACTCGATGAGTTTTCATTCTTTTCTGACATTTCTTCCAAACTTCTTACTATTCCTTCTTCCGACCCTTCTACTGGAGGTGCATATTCTTTTACATTTGTGATTTCTGAGTCAAAGTTTAACTTTATACTTGTTCTTACTTCAACATTCCCCTTTCCAAGAGGAGTCTCTAAAAATTCTTTTATACTTTTATTAAGTGCGTCTTCCTTCATCTTTTGTAGTCCCAGTTGATCATTTGCTTCATAAAGATTTTGATCTTCACTCTTAGTAAGTAGTTTTCCGTTATTGTCTACTACAGACACATCTTCTGGTGTCATTTCTCCACCTATAGCATGGGCGACTAAATACTGTATACCTTCAACTTTATTTTTATTTATAGATCCATTTTTTAAAGTTAAAAGTACTGAAGCTGTAGGGCTTTTCTTTTCTTGTAAAACATATCCTGTATCTTCTGGAATATTAAGATATACTTTAGCACTTTCTACTCCGTCTATTTTCGCTAAGTCTGTTGATAACGTTTCTTCCAACGCAAATTTCATTTTTTGTTTCTTGTCATATTCTGTGGTTGTCCAGTCTATGTCTGCAAATGCATCTGTAAAAGTATATCCTTCTTTTGGCATTCCTTCCATAGCTAACTCCATTTTAGCTTTTGACTTCATTTCTTCTGGTACTAATATGGTTCCTTCATTCTTTCCTTCTTTCCATGGAATTCCCTTTTCATCTAATTTTTTAGTAACTTCACCAGCATCTTTTGGAGCTAAGTCATCAAATATAGGCTCATACTTTGTTCTAGTCGTATAAAGAATAATTCCAGCTACTATTATAATTACTAGTACGCCTATTCCAAGTTTTATTTTCTTATTTTTATCAAGACCTTGCCAAAAGTCGTTCAGCTGATTCCTAACTCGTCCAATTATCTCCCCCACTGAATCACCTCATCTTCTATCACGTCTATATTTTATACTTGCATTCTCATTATTTCTTTATATGCTTCTACGACTTTATTTCTAACCGCCATTGTAAGATCTAAAGATATTTTTGCTTTAGCTGATGCTATAGTTACATCATGTATGTTTTCTACCTGACCTGTTGCTAATAAATTGCTCTGTCTTTCAGCTTCTAACTGTAAGTTATTTGTTTTTTGCAGTGAATCTCTTAAGTAGTTTTCAAATAAGTATGTATTTTCCTTTTTTTCTTCTGTCGATTTTTGACTTTCAAGATTATTAAGTATATTATCTATGCTTCCTATGTTATTTATATTCATATTTCACCCCCCTAACGTCCTATTTCTAGCGCTTTCATTGCCATAGATTTCGCTGAATTTATTGCAGTCATATTAGCCTCATATGCTCTAGAAGCTGATATCATATCTACCATTTCTGTTACTATGTCTACATTTGGCATAAGAACATATCCATCTTTGTCTGAATCAGGATGGCCAGGATTATATACTTTCTTAAATGGACTTCTATCCTCAACTATTGCTGTTATCTTTACCCCCTTCTTATCATTCAATTTTTCATTTTCTTTATTTAGGAGTGCAGAGAAGGATTGTCCTTCAATTTCTCTAAATAGTGGCATCTGTCTCCTATAAGGCTTTCCACTACTTGTTCTTGTAGTATTTGCATTTGCAATATTTTTAGTTATTACATCCATTCTAGTTCTTTCTGCAGTTAAAGCTGTTCCACTTATATTTAGTGAACTGAACATACCCATATTATTTTCCTCCCTCACTTATAACATTTTGAATACCGTTAAACTTTCTGCTAATTTGATCTGTTAATGCATTATATTTTATTATTGTTTTAGCCATATCTATCATTTCTATGTCTGGATTGACATTGTTCTTGTCTTTTCTTGTCGATATGTTTTTAAGTTTAGTCACAGTTGGTTCAAAATTTTCTATACTGAGTTTTCCTTTTCCCATATGTTTATTATGTGTTTTAGCTAAAGTTAGCTTTGTATTTTCACCTGAAATAACTTTTTGTAACTCATTTTCAAATTCTACCGTTGTTCTTTTATAGTTCGGTGTATTGACATTAGCAAGGTTATTGCTTATAGCTTCATATCTTAAAGAGGATCCATCTAAGGCAGTCTTTAAAACATCCATATTCCCATATAATTTACTCAACATTTTTTTACACTCCCATTTTACATTTTTAATTCATAATATTAACTGTATATACCCCCTTATTATTTGTGTAAACGTTTTTCTACTTAATTTTTCGAAATTTTTTTCATTTTTTCATTATATTTTGCTTTTTTTGCTTTAATTTGCTTCAATTTGATTCTGAATATTATATTTTCTACATTTTTTCTCATATTCCTTTATTTTTTTTATTTTTTTTATTTTTTATAATCACACACTATATATAATATAGTGCATGATTATAAAAAGCAATAAAAATACTGGTTTTTTTTTCACCCCGAACCAGTATTTTTTCATTTGAATTAATTTTATGATACATTCCTATATTATGTATTTTGATACATCCGTTATATTTGAACTTTTTTGAATTTTTTCTTTTACATACCCATCATCTATTTCTATGTTTTTCTCATCTATATCTGGAGCGTGGAAAGATATATCCTCTAGTAGCTTCTCCAAAAGAGTATGAAGTCTTCTTGCTCCTATATTTTCAGTTTCTTCATTTAAAATAAATGCAATTCTAGCTATTTCTTCAATAGCCTTTTCACTAAATTCAATATTTATTCCCTCAGTTTTTAATAATAGTTGATATTGCTTTATAATTGCGTTTTGTGGTTTTATCAATATCTCTTTGAAGTTCTCCTCTGTTAAGTTTTCTAAGTTTACTCTTATAGGAAATCTTCCTTGAATCTCAGGTATAAGATCCGTAACTTTTGCAACATGAAAAGCTCCTGCTCCAATAAACAATATATGATCCGTTCTAACTGGACCATATTTAGTCATAACAGTGCTACCTTCTATTATAGGTAATATGTCCCTTTGTACTCCTTCTCTAGATACATCTGGACCCGATCCATGTCCTTTTATTGCTACTTTATCTATCTCATCTATGAATATTATTCCATGCTCCTCGGCTCTTTTTATACCTAAATTTACTACATCATCAATATCTATGAGCTTTTGTGCTTCTTGCTCAGATATTATTCGTCTAGCTTCTTTTATAGTTACCTTTCTTTTTTTTACTTTTCCAGGTATAAGTCCCCCAAATAAATCGTTAAAATTAATATTCAACTCATCCAATCCTGTTCCACTTAACATTTCTATAGTAGAATTGTTATTCTCTTCAACTTCAATTTCTATAAGTTGATCTTCTAACTCTTTATTTCTAAGCTTTGCAGCAATTCTTTTTCTTTCTTCAACTATGCTCTCTATATCTGCATCATCTACTTTAGACTCACCATTAAAGCTACCACCAAATAGTGTTTCTAAAGGATTTACACTCTGATCTTTGGATGATGAATTAGGAGCTAGTATTTTTATAATTTTCTCATCAGCTAATTCTTTCGCTCTACTATATACTTTTTCTACCTTTTCAGACTTAACCATTCTTATAGAAGTTTCCAGCAAATCTCTTATCATAGAATCAACATCTCTACCAACATAGCCTACTTCTGTAAACTTAGTAGCTTCTACTTTTATAAACGGTGCTTTTACTAGTTTTGCAAGTCTTCTTGCTATTTCCGTTTTACCAACTCCTGTTGGTCCTACCATAAGTATATTTTTAGGCTTTACTTCTTCCTTAAATTCATCATCTAAAAGACTTCTTCTATATCTATTTCTTAGCGCTACTGCTACTGACTTTTTAGCTCCATTTTGCCCTATTATGTATTTATCTAGCTGAGTCACTATTTCTTTAGGTGTCAATTCTTTCATTTTAATACACTCCTTTATAGTTCTTCTATAGATATATTGCTATTAGTATATACACATATTGAAGATGCTATCAGTAAAGATTCTTTAGCTACGTCTTTTATATCTAAGTTAGAGTGATTTAATAAAGCCTTACCTGCAGCTAGTGCGTAACTTCCACCTGAACCTATTGCTACTATTCCGTCATCTGGTTCTATTACCTCTCCTGTTCCAGATACAACTAGAAGCTCTTCTTTATTTGCAGCAATAAGCATAGCCTCTAATTTTGACATCACTCTATCTCTTCTCCAATCTCTTGCAAGTTCTACAGCTGCACGTCTTAAGTTTCCACCAAACTGTTCTAATTTTTCTTCAAGTTTATCTGCCAAAGTCAATGCATCAGACACAGTACCTGCAAAGCCTATTATAACTTTTCCATCATATAGTTTCCTAACTTTTTTTGCTGTATGCTTCATTACTGTCTTATCACCCATTGTAACCTGTCCATCACCTGCTATAGCTATCTTTTCACCTTTCTTTACTGCTATGATAGTTGTTCCTTTTAGCATTTATTTCACTCCTTTGTTTCTAATAGTTATGTAATATAAATTATAAAAGATGAGTGATTTTATCTATTACATCACTCATCTTTAATTTTATTCCATACTAATATATATTACTCTTGTATCAAGATAATTCTTTTTAATTCTATTATTATATATTCTCTTCTCTCTTAAAGTCACAATCTTTATTTATACATTTTACTAATGTACCTTTTTTAGTTCCTTTTTCAGTGAGAATACCTTTACATTTTGGACAACTTTCTTTCATTGGCTTATCCCATGAAACAAAATCGCACTCTGGATAATTGCTACATCCATAAAATTTTCTACCTTTTTTAGATTTTCTTTCGATCACTTGTCCATCACATTTAGGACAATCTATACCTAAATCTTTTACTATAGGCTTTGCATTTTTACAATCAGGATATCCTGGACAAGCTAAGAATTTACCATATCTTCCAAACTTAACTACCATAAATCGTCCACATTTTTCACATTCTATATCTGTGACTTCTTCTTTAATTTCTATTTTACTCATTTCATTTTCTGCAACATCTAGTTCCTTTTTAAAGTCATCATAAAATTTTTCAATTACGCTTTTCCATTGCAACTCGCCTTCTTCAATTCTATCTAGTTTTTCTTCCATATCTGCTGTAAATTCTTCATTAACTATATCTTTGAAAAACTCTTTAAGAATATCAGTAACTATTTCACCCAATTCAGTAGGTCTAAAGCTTTTATTTTCTAAGTTAACATACCCTCTAGCCAATATAGTTGATATAGTAGGAGCATAAGTACTTGGTCTTCCTATACCCATTTCCTCTAATGTTTTTACTAGGGATGCCTCTGTGTATCTTGGTGGTGGTTGTGTAAAATGCTGTTCTGGTACTAACTCTGATAACTTACATTCTTCGCCTTCTTTTAAATCTGGCAAAAGTGTGTCTTTGCTTTCATCAGTTATATTATATACTTTTAAAAATCCATCAAATATTATTTTTGATCCTGATGCCCTAAAAATATATTCACCACACTTTATCTTTATTGTCAGAGTTTCATATTGAGCTGGACTCATTTGACTAGCTACAAACCTCTCCCATATAAGTTTATATAGTTTGTACTGTTCTGGTTTTAATGAGTCTTTTATAGACTCTGGAGTTCTTAAAACCGAAGTAGGTCTTATAGCCTCATGTGCATCTTGCGCTTCTTTTTTATTTTTAGTCTTTAAGTTTCCTTTACCTAAGTAATTTTCACCGTATTCATCTTTTATAAATTCTTTTGTATTTAATCTAGCTTCCTCTGAAACCCTAGTTGAATCTGTTCTAATATAAGATATAAGTCCTACACTTCCCTCTCCCTTTATACTTATACCTTCATACAATTGCTGAGCTACTATCATAGTTTTCTTTGTAGAAAAGCCAATTCTTCTAGATGCATCTTGTTGTAAATTACTAGTTGTATATGGATGATATGGATTTCTTGTTCTTTTACCTTTTTTTACTTCTTCAATTATAAACTTCTCATCTTTAATATCATCTAATATTTCTTTAACTTCTTCCTCGTTATTAAGTTCCATTTTCTCTTCTTTGCCATTATCTTTTTTCCATAAAAAGATGCTTTGTATTTTTCTTTGTTTAGTAAACACTGTATCTATACTCCAGTATTCTTTTGGTATAAACTCCTCTATTTCTTTTTCTCTATCACATATTAGTTTAGTCGCTACTGATTGAACTCTTCCTGCACTAAGACCTTTTCTTACTTTTTTCCAAAGTAAAGGACTTATTTTATATCCTACCAGTCTATCTAAAACTCTTCTTGCTTGTTGTGCATCTATTAAGTCTTTATCTAGCTTCCTAGGTTTTTTTATTGCATTTTTTATAGCTGTTTTAGTTATCTCATTAAATTCTATTCTTATTTCTTTATCCTGATCCATATTTAATATATTAGCTAAATGCCAAGATATAGCTTCTCCTTCTCTATCAGGGTCAGTTGCTAAAAATATTTTATCTGCCTTCTTAGCCTCATTTTTAAGTTCTTTTATAACTGGGCCTTTTCCTCTTATAGTAATATACTGAGGTTCAAACTTTTCATCTATATCAATACCTAATTTACTTTTAGGTAAATCTCTAATATGTCCTACAGAGGCTTTTACTTTGTAGTTTTTTCCTAAGAATTTTTCTATAGTCTTTGCCTTTGCTGGAGATTCAACTATAACTAAAGCTTTTGTCACATTATCTACCTCCGAAAATATCTATTTTAACTTTTATATTATTGCAAAAAGTTGATTAGGTAATCTTTTTACAATCCCTTTCATCTCTAATATAGTAAGTATACTACTCACACTAGATACATCCATATTAACTTTGTGGCATATCAGTTCTATGTGCATTGGATCTTCTTCGATATATGATATAATCTTTCTTTCATCATTGCTTAAAAAATTATATTTAAACTTGTCTTTACTGCTCAAGATTTTTATATTTTTAAGCTCTCTTATCTCTTCTATTATGTCCTCTACATCTAGCACCATTTTTGCACCATCTTTTATTAGTTTATTAGTACCTTTACTATATATACTATTAATGTTTCCAGGAACTGCAAACACCTCTTTTCCTTGTTCTATAGCATGATGAGCCGTAATCAATGATCCGCTCTTTTCACTCGCTTCTATAACCACTACACCTAAAGATAGCCCACTTATTATTCTATTTCTTTGAGGAAAATTATATCTTAATGGTTCTGTTCCAAGTGGAAATTCAGAAATAACACATCCGTTTTCTATGATTTTTTCATATATATTTCTATTAGCCTTAGGATATACCACATCTACGCCACATCCTAATATTGCAATGTTTCTTTTATCTTTTCGAATTGCTGATATATGGGCTTCTGTATCTACCCCACTAGCCATTCCGCTTACCAAAGTTATACCTAAGTCTAATAATTCACTAGATAATTTTTCTGTTACCCATTTACCATAAAGTGTTGCCTTTCTTGCGCCAACTATTGCTATTGTTTTTTCTTCTTCCTTCAATAAATCTCCTTTAGTATACAGGACTTTTGGGCAATCGTAAATATATTTTAATTTTTCTGGAAATTTTTCGTCTAATATTGTTACTACTTCTACGTTCTTCTTCTCTATATTTTCCATTATACTTTCAAAATATGACTTATCTTTATAATTTATTATTTGTTGCTTTACTTTATCGGATATTCCTGTTATACTCAATATTTCCTCATCAGAGGATAGCCATACATCACCTATATTATCATAGTATTTTTCCAACTTACTTATAGATTTATTGGTAACACCTCTTAAGTTATTAAGCCATATTAAAGTATCTTTATTATTCATTTCAATACCTGCCTTTTAATATAATTAATTTACCAATGTCCTCTACTATAACTTCTATACTGTATATCACTAAATTCATTACATCATCATTTCTATATAACTCTGATTTAGTAATTTAAACTTTATTTTTCATATTTTTATTTTTTTGAAGGACTAAGTTTTATCAAGTTTATATATTATTTATATATACACCTCTTAATTTAAATCTTATTTCTAAAAAATCATCTAAAAACCACATTTATAATCAGTCTCGATTATAATAATATAAAGTAATAATGATATTTAATATAAGCTGCTATTAATATATCTTTGATAGGTTATGTTAAAACTTCTATTAATTTTTAGCTACTTAGGGAAATTTGTCTAGAAGTAATATTCTTGTATGCAAGAGAAGTCTTTCATTATCTTAATATGATTTCAGCACTTACTAGTTCGTCATACTGATTATATAGTATGATAGAATATCTAAAAAACTTTTCGTTTATAAAACCATTTAATTTTCAATACTTCATATATATTATATATTTAAATATTCTCTTAGTACTTATAGTTTTTTATAAAACAAATATCTTATTATTAAAACGTTATTATACCATTAATCAGACATATTCATAGTTCTTTTACACATTTTTTGCTTTTAATATATAAAATTCTTCACTAGCTTCCTTTTTTATACCAAACATATTTTCTATATTAGTCTCATAGACATCAATCTTTACTTCACTATTTAGGAAAGATGCGACTTATTTAAGACTTTTTACCGTTATTATATATGTTTGTTTTATAGCTTTCTATCTGTTTTAAATTTTAATAGTATAAATCTGATGATTATTTCAGATATAAAAAATTTGAGCCAGCAATTTTTTTATATATTTTTAAGCTTTTTCATAGAAGCATTCTAAGATTCTACTATTAATCACTAAAACATTCACTTTGTATATGTTCTTTTATTTGTATAGCCTTTATAAAATCTAATCTTAATTTCAGCTACTAATTTTATGTTTTTATTATAATTTGCATTTATTCTATGATAAAGACTTTATATTGTCAATTTTATATATTTTAGTTAACTTTATTATTCTATATTTCACTCTATATACCTTTAAATATTTTCTTTTTCTGTAAAATAATTTCACACCCTAAAATGAATAAAATAATTTTACATGATTTAAATCTAATTTTATGGGAATAATACAAAAAAGGAGTGGTTCTAATGACTAAAGATAATGTTAAAAATAATACATGTAATTATGTAAATAGAAAAAAGAATAATTCTCAAATTGAAAGTCACGAAACTGCAGCGTGGGCTGAAATTGAAAAACAAGAAACTGAAGCTAAGGTTCCTGTTCCTAGTTTAGAAAATGTGGAAGAAGCTAAGGAATGGGTCGAAGAAAACAAAAAATAAAAATAGAGGAGTCACTTCCTCTATTTTTATGATTACTTTTAATTATGCTCTTTCTGGTTCTTCATACTCTTGACCAAATGTATCTACTGTTACTTTTTTCATTACTTGATTTTCGAATGGTTTATCACTATAGTCTCTTTCAACACTTACTATTCTATCTACTTCTTCTATTCCCTCTATAACTTTTCCGAATGCAGCATATTGTCTATCTAAATGAGGTGAAGTTTCGGTCATTATAAAAAACTGTGAACCTGCAGAATCGGGTATCATAGTTCTTGCCATTGATAATACTCCCTTTTCATGTTTAAGATCATTCTTAAAGCCATTATCACTAAATTCACCTTTTATTGAATATCCTGGTCCTCCAGTTCCATTACCTTCTGAACATCCTCCTTGAATCATGAATCCTGGAATTACTCTATGAAATATTAGACCATCGTAAAATCCTTTATTTATTAGTGATATAAAATTCTTAACTGTATTTGGAGCTATTTCTGGATAAAGCTCAGCTTTTATTTTATTTCCATTTTCCATTTCAATTGTAACTATAGGGTTTTTACTCATTAGTTTTCATCCTCTCATTCTTTATAATGTAATGATCAATACAATATAACATTATATAATTAATTAAAGTTAAAATCATCATATATATGATTAATTTTATTATTTTTATATAAAAATATTTCTATTAAATTTAATCTGTATTTTATTTACTTTATTTTTTACATTACACAATTTTGAATTACCTTTATTCCCTTTTCAATTTTTATAACTATGCTCTTTAAATTTTTATATTTTTTATGTTAATCTATACTTTAAGTTTTTATCCAAAACTAAATAAGATAACTATCTTTATATTTCTTTTCTTGGTCTAACCTATATACATGACTTAATATTTCTGCAACTGCAGTATATAGTTCCTCTGGAATTTCATCATTTATTTCTAAGTTAACTAATTCATTAGCCAATGATTCATTCTCTAGTGATTTAATACCTTCTTCTTTTCCTTTTTCTATTATGTTTTCTGCAACCTCACCAAAGCCCTTAGCAATAACTTTTGGAGCTTCATCTAAATCTTTATCATATTTTAGTGCAACTGCAACTTTTCTTTTATTTTTTCTTTCACATCAATCACACCTTAACATTAAGCATATAGTTAATACTATTCTCATAAGATATCAAGTTTAGAATATTTTCTTCCTCATGCTTATTAATATATATAAATACATTCTCATATCCTTTAGATTGTAAACTTTCTTTTAAATCATTTATATTTTCTTCAAAGAGATTTAAATATTCTTTTTTCACCTTAAAGTTTACACTAAGCCTATCGTACATGAAATCACACAGTATTTTAACATTTTCAAGATTTGTAGTATTTAAGGATATATACACTTTTATGTTATCAGACTTTTTTAGCTACTTTTCTTTTACTGAGTATGTATAGATTGTTCTGTATTTCCCTATTATTTAAGTTAAATGGAATAAGCATCATAGTTGATTTATCATTTATTTTATTAATAAAATCTATATTATCATTTAAACTTCTAGCTTTTAAATTTAATTCCTCACTTACTTTTTCTTTGGATGAAATATTAGCTAAAAGTTTTTCCATGGTATCACTTAATTCTCTATAATAGTCTTTTATTCTTATAGCATCATTATTATCAAACTTTATGTTTAAATTTTTAGTTTTGCTTAAAATATCTTCCTTAGTTTTTTCATCTATTATTCCATCTTTTGCAGCTATTTTAACTACTTCCTCTAGTTGATTATTAAGAGTTTCTCCTTTTTCTATCAACCTTGTAAGCTTATCTAAGTTATTTATACTTATATCTATTCCTGATTTAGTCAAGAAAACTATTTTTTGTATTATACTTTCAGTTGTATTGTTTTTAGATATATTATTTTCAGAAAACACATTTTTAAGTATATCTTTAACACTTTCAGTTATATCCTTAAATCTAACTTCACTCTTTTCTTCTGTAATATGTTTTACTACTTCTTCAAATTTTATAAATTCATTATTTTTTTCATGTAGCTCTGTATTATTATCTATTAATACTTTAGATATATTAACTGCAACTTCTGGCTTAACATTTTTCATGATATTTATTTCTTCACTTTGATTTGCTGACTGTATTTTTTCGCTTCCAGCTTGAGTATTTACTAGAGTTTTGGCATCCTTAGATCCAGTTTCAATTGGAACCTTCATATCTGACAAATCTTTTTTTCTAACTGGGTATTGTTATTTATATTTTCTTTAAAAACAACTTCACCATTATTACTTCCTCTTAACGATTCTGTTTCACCTTTTATCTTTACAAGCTTGCTTATATCTTCACTAAGGGGTTCTTTTATTGTAGACAATATTTGAATTGTTTCATCTTCTTGTAAGTTTAAGATTGAAAGTAGCTTATCAATATGTTTAGCTATAGATTCTATGTTCTCACCACTTAATGGCATTCTAAATGCTATCATCTCTTTTAAAATATTTAAATTTTTTTCATTTTTAACTAAGTTATTTAAATTTAAAATCCTATCTAATATTAAATCTTTATTTTTTAATACAAATTCTTTATTAAAATCAATATCTTCATATACTGGATTTAATATTAGAAGATTTTCTTTTATATCTTTTATAACAAACTTTAAACTTTTATCCTTAAGTAAGCTTAGTGGAATTTCTAATTTACCGTAAGCAATTTCTCCATTTCCAAGATCAATTTTAGCTATATTTCCATTTACCTCTATTATAGTTCCTTTTATTACATCACCTTGCTTTAATTTATCTAACTTTTTCAAATCACTTTTAGTTAAATTTCCAGAAGGTTGAATATCTATTCTCATATTATCACCTACATTCTTATTATTTCTGTGATAGTATTTTAGTTAAAAAAGTTTTTCTATGAATAGGAGTTATACCACAGGTTAGTATCATTTCTCTATGCTGTTTAGTTCCATATCCTTTATGCTTTTCTATTCCATACTCTGGATAGTCTTTATCCCATTCACCACATAATCTGTCCCTATATACTTTAGCTATTATAGAAGCTGAAGCTATTCCATAACACTTTTCGTCTCCTTTTATAATATTTTCTTGAGGGATGTCTACATCTAGCTTTTCTGCATCTATTAATAAATAGTCTGGTTCTATTTTATTTCCGTCTTTATCTTTTATATTACCTATTGCTTTTTTCATTGCTAATAGTGTAGCTTTCTTTATATTTATTTCGTCTATAGTTTTTGCATCTACTCTTCCAATACCTACTCCTAATGATCTATCTATTATACTATCGTACAGTTTTTCTCTTTTCTTTTGTGATATTTTTTTAGAATCTTTTATTCCTTCTATAAGTTCATCTATAGGCATTATAATAGCACATGCTACTACATCTCCTAATAAACATCCTCTTCCCACTTCATCTATACAAGCTATATATTTGTATCCTTCATTCCAGAGTTTTTTTTCAATTTGTATCATATTTACACTTCCTTTTATCTAAGTAAAAAATCATTCTCTTCTATTATTAAATAGTCAATCATTTGCATGTGGTTTTTCTGTGTATATTATAACATAAATAAACCTTCCCGTTTAAGGAAGGTTCTTTCTTACTCTGGAAAGTCTAATGTTACTTTTCCCATTATGCCTCTTCTAAATTCATCTAGTAATATTCCACTAACTCTTGTATAGTCTATCTCTCCACCTTTTATTATGCATCCTCTTTTTTCTGCAATCTCTTCCATAACTTCTAAAGGAGTACTATCATTCACTTGTACATCATATCTTCCTTCAATTAAACTTGTATCTATTGCACATAGTTTCTCAACAAGTTTTAAAGCAAGTGTTTCTGTATCCAATATTTCATCTTTTATAGCTCCTGTAAATGCAAGATTTAATGCAACCCTTTTATCTTCAAATTTAGGCCAAAGTATTCCTGGTGTATCTAGAAGTTCTATATCACCTTTTAATTTTATCCATTGCTTAGATGTAGTTATACCTGGTCTATTACCCGTCTTAGCACCTTTTCTTCCTGCCAATGAATTTATTAGTGTAGACTTTCCTACGTTAGGTATTCCTACTATCATGGCTCTTACACTAGTACTTTTTATTCCTTTTTCTTTTCTTTTCTGCATTTTGTCCTTAAGTACTTTTTGAACTTCATTTGTAACTTTATCTATTCCATTATTATTTGTTGCGGTTATAAATACTACAGGAATGTTTTTTGACTCAAAATATTCTTTCCAAAGTTTGTTTCCTTTTTCACTACTTAGATCACTTTTATTCATTATAACTAACCTAGGCTTATTACTTATTATTTCATCTATCATAGGGTTTTTACTACTTATAGGTATTCTAGCATCTAAAAGCTCTATAACTATATCTACTAGCTTTAGATTTGCTTGTAGCAGTTCTTTTGTTTTCTTCATATGCCCTGGATACCAATTTATATTCATTTTAATCATTTCCTCATTTCTTTATATTATAAACTATATAAACAAATAATGGGACTGATAATACAGTCCCATTATTAATTAATATAATTTTTCTTTAACTTTAGCAGATTTTCCTACTCTATCTCTTAAGTAGTTAAGTTTAGCTCTTCTTACTTTACCTTTTCTTGTAACTACAAGTTTTTCAATTTTAGGTGAGTGTATTGGGAATGTTCTTTCAACTCCAACTCCATATGAAAGTCTTCTTACAGTGAATGTAGATCCAATTCCTCCACCTTGCTTTTTAAGAACAGTACCTTCAAATACTTGAATTCTTTCTCTAGTTCCCTCTTTGATTCTGTAGTGTACTTGAACTGTATCTCCAGTATTAAATGCTGGAATTTCTTTAATTTGTTCCTCTTGAATTAATTTAATTATATCCATTTATACTCCTCCTTATTCATAGACGTTCTTGTAACTTGACAGAGGACCGCCCGTTTTACCAGATTAAATTGTATCATATATATTCCTATAAGACAACTGATTTTTTATTTTATTGTACCTAATTCCTTTATTATATCTTCTAACATAAGCTTTTCCTGTTTAGTTAATTCTATATTCTTTAATAAATCAGGTCTTTTTAGATAAGTATCTTTTAGTGAGTGATATTTTCTCCATTCATCAATTTTCTTATGGTTTCCTGATAAAAGTACCTCTGGCACTTCTAGATCGTTAAAATTTTGGGGTCTAGTGTATTGTGGGTACTCCAATAATCCGTTGTAATGAGATTCCTCAGTAAAGGAATCTTCTCCAGCCAACACTCCAGGTATTAGTCTAGCTACGGAATCTATTATTACCATCGATGCTAATTCCCCACCTGTTAGTACGTAGTCCCCTATAGATATTTCCTCGGTAATACAGTTTTCTATTATTCTTTGATCGATTCCCTCATAATGTCCACAAAGTAAAACCAAATGTTCTTCTTTAGATAATTCATTAGCAAGATTTTGGTCATACACCTTGCCTTTTGGACTCAAATATATTATTCTACTATTTTCTTTTTTCACATTCATTATAGCTCTATATATTGGTTCAGGCTTCATTACCATACCTGGTCCACCACCATAAGAATAATCATCTACTCTTCTATGCTTATCCTCAGAAAAGTCTCTTATATTTGTGTAATTAACAGATATAAGATTATCTTCTATAGCTCTTCCTATTATGCTAGTATTCATGACTTCAAACATTTCTGGAAAAAGTGTTAAAACATCTATTTTCATTACTCTAACAATCCTTTTATAGGTTCAATTATTATTTTTTTATCCTGCATATTTACTTCTTTTATAACATCCTTTATAGCAGGTATCAAGTATTGTTTGTCTTCATTTTCTACTACATATACGTCATTAGCTCCAGGTTGAAGAACTTCCTTTATCTTACCTAAATACGAATCATCATTTAAATATACTTCTAAACCTATAATGTCATGTATAAAATAAGAATCTTTAGGCAGTTTTATTTTGTCTTTTTCATCAATCCAAATATCACTATTTTTAAACTTTTCAACATCATTTATATTGTCATATCCCTTAAAATGTAGCATAGGATTTTGCTTATTATACCAAACTTTAGATATTTCTAACTCTATTTTATCTTTTCCAACAAATATTTTTTTTAAACTATCAAATCTTTTTATATCATCTGTTAATGGTAATACCTTTACATCACCTTTTATTCCGTGTGTATTTATAATCTTACCTATTTGTATATATTCCATAAAATACACCTACCAATTTTTATTTTAATATAGCCAAAAAGGGATTAGATATACTAATCCCTTTTTATTGAATAATCTCAACGACTACTCTCTTATTCTCTTTTATAGCTGCAGCTTTAACTAGTGTTCTTATAGCTTTAGCTATTCTTCCTTGCTTTCCAATTACTTTTCCCATATCCTCTGAGGCTACCTTTAATTCTATAATGATCGATTGTGTTCCTTCTATCTCATTTACTCGAACTTGGTCTGGGTTATCAACAAGCGCTTTAGCAAGCGTTTTAACTAACTCACCCAATTATTTCACCCCCTAAGATAAACTTAAGCTTTTTAGATTCTTCAAATTTATCTAAAATCCCATTTTCTTTGAATAATTTTGCAACTGTATCAGTTGGCTTTGCACCATTAGATAACCATTTAACTGCTTTTTCATCACATATGCTGATTTCTTTTGGTTCTGATATAGGATTATAGTGACCTATCTCTTCTATTATTCTACCATCTCTTGGTGAACGAGAGTCTGCTACAACTACTCTGTAGAAAGGTTTTTTCTTTGATCCTCTTCTTGTTAATCTGATCTTTACTGCCATGTTTTCACCTCCTTAAATTATTAAGTATTAATTTATTTAAAGAATGGAAGACTAAACCTTCCTTTCTTTTTCATAGTTTTCTCCATTTCAGAAAATTTCTTTATCATTTTTCTTGTTTCTTTAAATTGTTTCAACAACTTATTTACATCTTGAATATTAGTTCCACTACCTTGAGCAATTCTTTTTCTTCTACTTCCATCTATAACAGTTGGATTTATTCTTTCCTCTTTAGTCATAGACTGTATAATTGCTTCTAAACGCTTAAAGTCCTTTTCATCTACATTTAGTCCCTTAAGTTGTTTAGAGTTAACTCCAGGTAACATTCCTAACAATTCATTCATAGGCCCTAAGTTCTTAACTTGTTGTAATTGATCTAAAAAATCTTCAAATGTAAATTCTTGATTTCTTAGTTTCTTTTCAAGTTCTAAGGCCTTCTCAGTATCGAAGTTCGCCTGAGCTTTCTCAATTAAACTCAAAACATCTCCCATACCTAATATTCTTGATGCCATCCTATCGGGATGGAACGTTTCTAAATCATCAAGTTTCTCACCCATACCTATAAATTTTATAGGCTTTTCTGTAACAGCTCTTATAGATAACGCAGCCCCACCTCTAGCATCTCCGTCTAATTTAGTAAGAACTACACCAGTTATATCCAGTGTCTCATTAAACGTTTCTGCTACCGTAACAGCATCTTGTCCTGTCATAGAATCTACTACTAAAAGTATTTCGTTAGGATTTACCTCCGCTTTAATATTTTGCAGTTCATCCATAAGCTCTTCATCTATGTGAAGTCTACCTGCAGTATCAACTATTATTAAATCATTTCCATTTTTCTTTCCATGCTCTATTGCTGCTTTTGCTATATTTACAGGGTTCTCTTTATCACCCATGCTAAATACCGGAATATCTAATTTACTTCCTACAACCTCTAGCTGTTTGATAGCCGCTGGCCTATATATGTCACATGCTACTAAAAGTGGTCTTTTACCTTTTCCTTTAAGAAGTCCACCTAACTTACCAGAAGTAGTAGTTTTTCCCGCTCCTTGCAATCCACACATCATTATAACCGTTGGAGGACTTGAAGCGAAATTTATTTTACTTTCAGTTTCACCCATAAGACTTTTTAATTCTTCATTAACTATCTTAATTACTTGTTGACCAGGCGTAAGACTTTCCATAACTTCATGTCCTACAGATCGCTCTTTAACAGAGCTTATAAATTTTTTAACTACCCTAAAATTTACATCTGCCTCTAGTAGTGCTAGTCTAACCTCTCTCATAGCCATATCTACATCTTTGTCAGAAAGCTTGCCTTTACTCTTAAGTTTTCCCAAAGCATTCTGTAGCTTTTCAGCTAAACTCTCAAAAACCATAGCTAACCCTCCTAGCTAGTTTCTAGTATACCTAGTACAGTTCTTCTTATATTTTCAATATTTTCATCTATTGTACAGTCATTTAACTCTATTGCTTTTTTACTTATTTCATCTATATATTTAAGTATATCTCTTGTTTTTGTTTTATTATTTTCGAATTTTTTTACTAATCCTAATTTTTCTTCAAAAGAGTATAAATTATTCTCTGCCCTTTTAAGAGCATCATGTACTCCTTGTCTACTTATTTTCAAGTCCTCTGCTATTTCACTTAAAGATAAATCATGTATATAGTAAAGTTCCACTACTGTATACTGTGTATCACTCAGTAGTTTTCCATAGAAATCAAATAGCATTCCCATTTCAAAAACTTTCTCAAACATATAATCACCATCTTTTTTTTGTAAAGCTTTCTGCTTGACAGTAGTTATTTTATATTAAATCTCTTTAGTTGTCAATCATTTTTATAAATATTTTTAATTAATATTTTTTATTCTTCAAATATTGCATTTATAAAGTCATTTGCATCAAAATCTTGTAGGTCATCTATTTTTTCTCCTACCCCAACTAGCTTTACAGGCACTTGAATCTCAGATTGAACGCCAATAACCACTCCACCTTTTGCTGTTCCATCTAGTTTTGTTAATACTATTCCTGTTATATCACATGCTTCTTTGAATGTCTTAGCTTGTAATATAGCATTTTGACCTGTAGTTGCATCTACTACAAGTAGTACTTCTTTTTTAGCATCTGGATATTCTCTCTCTACTACTCTGAATATTTTATTTAACTCATTCATAAGGTTCTTCTTATTGTGAAGTCTACCAGCTGTATCACAAATTAAAACATCAGATTTACGAGCTTTTGCAGCTTGTATTCCATCATAGATTACTGCTGCAGGATCAGCACCTTCCTGGTGTGATATTATTTCCACCCCCGATCTTTTTGACCATTCTTCTAATTGTTCTATAGCAGCTGCTCTAAAAGTATCTCCTGCGGCTATTAGTACTTTCTTTCCCTCATTCTTTAATCTTGATGAAAGCTTTCCTATAGTAGTGGTTTTCCCAGCACCATTTACTCCTACTACTAGTATAATAGATGGTGAAGGCTCTATATTTAATTTAGTATCTCCACCTTGTAATAATACTTCCTTCATCTCTTCTTTTAATACTTCTTTTATATCACTTACCTCAGTAATCTTTCTTTCTTTTACTTTTTGCTTTACTTTCTCTATTATATCCAATGTAGTATTTATACCTACATCTGCAGTAATTAGTACTTCTTCTAAATCTTCAAAAAGCTCTTCATCTATTTTTCTATAAGAACTTAAAACGGTATCTATTTTCTCTGTAATTCCTTTTCTTGTTTTAGAAAGTCCTGATTTCAAACGACTAAAGAAACCTTCTTTCTTTACAGGCTCTTCTTCAATAGCTTCAACGTTTTCTTCAATATCTTCCACTATAATTTCATCTTTTATTTCTTCTACTTTCTCTACTTCTTTTATTTCACTTTGTTCTTGCTTAACTTCATCATATTCTATATCTTGTTCTATTTTCTCATCTACTTCTGCTTCTGTTTCTATTTCCACTTTCTCTTCTTCTACAACTTCTTCTATTATAAGTTCAGGTTCTTCTTCTTTGTCTTCTTTCTTTACTTCTTCTAATACAGGTTCAGATCTTTTCTTTTCATCTAGTTCTTCATTTAAGTCCACTTGTGATTCTTCTACTTCTTGTTTCTTATCCTTACCTTTAACCCAATTTACAAATTTTTTAAACATTAACTAATCCTCCAATACTAACTTACTTGTCCTATTTCTTTGTCTGATAATTTTACTGATACTAATTTACTTATACCTTCTTCCTCCATAGTTACACCGTATAGCGAATCTGCTCCCTCCATAGTTCCTTTTCTATGGGTTATAACTATAAACTGAGTTGAATCCGAAAACTCTCTTAAGTATTCTGCATATCTATATACATTTGCATCATCAAGGGCAGCCTCTATTTCATCTAGTACACAGAAAGGTGTAGGCTTAGTCTTAAGTATAGCAAATAAAAGTGCAATTGCAGTTAATGCTCTCTCTCCACCTGAAAGTAATGAAAGATTTTGAAGTTTTTTACCTGGTGGCTGAGCTACTATCTCTATTCCACATGATAGTATATTTTCTTCATCTTGCAAGTACACATCTGCCTTTCCTCCACCAAATAGTTTTGCAAAGACTTCTATAAAATTGCTTCTTATAATATAAAAGTTTTCTTTAAACTGTTCCTTCATTTTAGCATCCATATCTTTTATAACTAAATTTAAAGATTCCTTAGCCTCTATTAAATCATCTCTTTGACTAGTCAGAAATTCATGTCTTTCTTTTATATTCTTATACTCTTCTATAGCATTTAAGTTTATATTTCCTAATGATTTTATAATATTTTTTAATTCCTTAATCTCATTTTGAATTTCATTGAAATTTTCTACTTCAATTTTATAATCTAAAGCCATTTGAAAAGATAACTCATACTCATCCCACATCTTATTATTATAGTTTTCATATTGAATATTATATCTTTCGAATTTAAGTTCTAGTGTATTCTTTCCCTTTTCAAGCTCACTTACTCTTTCATTAATTTCATTTAACTTTTGTTCCTCGTTTAAATGAGACTGAACAAAATTATTCTTATCGGCTCTTATATCATTAAGTTTAAGCTCATAATCTCTAAATAAATCTGAAAATGAATTTTTTTCATCAATACTTTCTTTCTGTTTTAGTTGTAGGTCTTCTATATCCTTTAAAGTTTTATCTTTCTCTATTGACTTACTGTCTATATTGCTTAAGGACTCTTTTTTATTCTCTTCTAGTCTATTTAAAGTTTGAATTATGTTCTTAAATTCTTGTTCTAAGGATGCCTTATCCACTCTTAATTCTGTGATTTCTTTCCAAAGGTTGTCCTTCTTGATTTTTTCACTTTCAAAAGATTTCATATGTTCTTCTATATTTTTTTGTGTTATATTATTCTGATTTTTTAAATCTTCCAACTCTTTATCTATAAAGTCTGTATCTTTTACTATACTTATACTTTCTTCTATCAAACTTTTTTGTTCTAATAGATATTTATCTATCATGTTTTTATTTTTTTCTTTTTCATCATGATTCTGGGCATATTTATTTTCTATTTTAGCTAGTAAAAGTTTTATATCTGCTATATTATTGTCTTCTTCCACTAATTTATTTTCTAGAGTTTTTATATTGCTTTCTAAATCTTTCTGTAGTTCTGTTAGAGTTTCTTGTTCTTTGTTAAGTTCAATTATTTCTGATTCTAACTCTTTTATCTGTCTTTCTCTACCTAGAAGATTTGTATTTCCTGTATTTAAACTTCCACCAGTCATAGATCCACCTGGGTTTAAAACGTCACCATCTAAAGATACTATTTTTAGTGAGTAGTTGCACATCTTTGATACTTTTATACCATCTTCAATATCATTTACTACTATAACTCTTCCTAATAAATACTCTATTATTCCAGTATATTCTTCATTATATTTTAAAAGTTCAGATGCAACTCCCACTACACCTTCTTGGTTTAATAATTTTTGTTCATTTGTATTTAAGTACCTTTTAGACATAGATGACATAGGAAGAAACGTTACTCTACCTAGCTTATTCTTCTTTAAATAATCTATTATATCTTTTGCTTTTTCTTGGGTCTCAGTTACTATATTTTGTATTGCAGATCCTAGTGCAACTTCTATTGCTTTTTCATATTTTTTAGGAGTAGATATAAGCTCGGCTAGTACTCCTCGTACGCCTTTTCCAAGGTTTTTATCTTTTTCACATGCTATTAAAGCATTTTTTACACTTCTGTAGTATCCTTCATATTCTTTTTTCATATCTTGAAGAAGCTTATAGTTAGATGTCTTACCCTGTAAATTTACTCTTATATTGTTTATATTTTTTGCCGTGTCTTCCATTCTTGAAAGTTCTTTATTCTTTTTATCATAAATTTCATTTCTATTCAGTAAAATAGCATTTAGTTTGTCTTTGTTACTAGCTATTTTCTCGCCATTATCAGATATATCTTTGTCAATTTTTTCTCCGTATTCATTTAATTGTTCTAATTCATCACTTATTTGGCTTAGTCTTCTTTCTATATTCTCTTTAAAAGAATTAAGACTATTTATTTTGCTTTTTTTATCTGCTATTAGGTTGAATACTTCTATTACATGACTTTTTCTATCCTCTATATATTTTTCTTTTGTTTCTATTTCTTTAGTTAGTTCTTTAAATTCATTGTCTTTTGCATTGAGCTTTTCGTTAAATCCAAGTATTTTATTATCTAATTCTAATTTTTTTTCTTCATTTTCTTTTATTTGATTTTCTATTTCCTCTACATTATTTTTGAGGCTTTTCATTTCCTCTTCATATCTATTAACTTCTTTATTAAGATATAATATTTTTTCATTAATTAACTTTATTTCACTATCCTTTTTTTCAATGTTATTCTTAGCGTCATATTTGTTACTTTGTATCTTTTCTATATTAAAGTCCATTTTTTCAATTTCTTTTTTTATTAAATTATATTTGCTCTCAATTTCAGTCTTGCTTTTTTTGCTACTCTGAAGTTGATCTATTACTAGATCTTTCTGAGTGTCTATTTGATTTAGCTCTTCTTTTATTCTTTCTATCTCTCTTATATATGTGTTTATTTGTAGCTTTTTTAATTTCTCAGATACTTCTTTGTACTTTATAGCTTTTTCAGATTGACTCTTTAATGGATCTATTTGTTTCTCTATTTCATTTACTATATCATCTATTCTTAAAAGATTTTCCTGAGTTCTTTCTAACTTTTTCTCTGCTTCTTCTTTTCTAGTTTTATATTTAACTATACCAGCAGCTTCTTCAAATATATTTCTTCTGTCTTCAGACTTTGTACTTAATATCTCATCGATTCTACCTTGTCCTACTATAGAGTAGCCATCTTTTCCAACACCAGTGTCCATAAAAAGTTCTTTTATATCTTTAAGTCTACATGAGGTTTTGTTTATATAGTATTCACTTTCTCCTGACCTAAAAACTCTTCTTGTTACACTAACCTCTGAATATTCCACTGGCAATCTACCACTACTATTGTCAAGAACAAGTGTCACTTCTGCAAATCCTAAAGGCTTTCTTTTATCAGTTCCAGCAAATACAACATCCTCCATTTTACTTCCGCGAAGAGATTTTATACTTTGTTCTCCTAGCACCCATCTTATGGAGTCTGAAATATTGCTCTTTCCACTTCCATTAGGTCCTACTACGCCTGTAATTCCACCTTGAAACTCTATCTCAGTTTTTTGTGCGAATGACTTAAATCCCTGAATTTCTATTTTCTTAAGAAACAAACTCCCACCCCTTTATCTAGCAGTATTTCTTAGATTCTAAATACTCTCTTATATGTTGTTTCCTATTTATATTGTATTTTTTCTCACCGTCGATTATATCAAAACTATCTTTAGAAGCTTCTAGCCCTATTGTGCTAACTTTCTTCAATCTATATCTATCTTTAATCATCTTTATATTGATAGATTTTTGTCCAACAATATTTGATACTTCTTTCTTACTTATATTTATTCTTATACTGCTAGTTGTAATGTTTATTTTGTCTAGCGATTGTAATAATATAAGTCTATATATATTTGATTCTACTAGTTGTCTAAACGATGGATGAAAAGGTCCTCCTATAACAGATTCACTTTCTGAACTTATTATGTCTGTAGGTTGTAGTCCTATTCTTATCACATTAACGTCATTAAGTTCAAACAACATGAGAAGGTCACTGCATATATTTATGGACTCCTCTAATGATATAGGCAAGTATTCTCCTATTTCGTACAACTTTTCTAGATAAGTATCTTTTACTATTAGTGTTGGATATATCCTCACTAAGTCTGGTTTTAGCTTTATTAGTTCTTTAGCTGTATTTATTGACTTCTCACCATTATCTCCTGGAAGACCAACCATCATTTGAAGACCTAGTTTGAATCCAAAGTCTTTTATAAGCTTAGAAGACTTATATACATCATCTTGAGAATGCCCTCTGTTACTTTTATATAATACTTCTGTATCCATGGATTGTACTCCCAGCTCTATTATATCTACACCGTAATTTTTAAGAAGATTCAGTTCTTCTATGTCTATATAGTCTGGCCTAGTTGACAATCTTATTCTATCTATTAATCCTTGTTTTTTATATTTATAAGCCGCATTTAGTAGTTCCCGTTGGATATTTCTGTCTATTCCAGTAAAGCTACCACCATAAAAAGCTACTTCTAACCTCTCATTGCTCTCTGGTATAGTTTCTAAATAACTTTTTATAGTGTTGTCAACATCTTTACTAGTTATATCAGTACTTACGCCTGTAATTTTTTTCTGATTACAAAACACACAATCATGAGGACATCCTACATGAGGCACAAATATAGGTATAATATGATGTTTATTACTCATTATTATCTTCCATTCTATTTATAGCAGATCTAGCAGCATCTTGCTCCGCTTCTTTTTTGCTTTTACCAATTCCTTTTCCAAGAACTTCATCCTTTACTAGCACTTCTGTATGAAATATCTTGTTATGATCTGGACCTTCTTCTAATACTACCCTGTACTCAATTTTACACTTAATCTTTTTTTGTAGTAATTCTTGTAAATGTGTTTTATGATCTATAAATAACTCTACTCCATTTACTGCATTTTCAATTACAGGAGTCAGATATTTTAATACAAAAGTTTTAGCACTCTCTATTTTTCCATCAAGATAAATAGCTCCTATAAGTGCTTCAAAAGCATCTGCTAATATAGACACCCTTTCTCTACCGCCTGTAGCCTCTTCCCCTTTTCCTAAAAGTAAATACTTGCCTAAGTCTATTTGTCTAGCTATATAAGATAATGAGGGTTCGCAGACAACTGTTGCTCTTAATTTTGTTAAATCTCCTTCCGGATAATTAGGATATTTTATAAATATATATTCACTCACTACAAGTCCAAGTATGGAGTCTCCTAAAAATTCTAATCTTTCATTGTAAACTATTTTTTGTTTTTTATGCTCATTGGCATAAGAGCTATGTGTTAAAGCCCAATTTAATAAGTGAATATCAGAAAATTTGTATTCTGTTTTTTCCTGTATCTCCTTTAAAAGAATTTCTCTTGTATCAATTTTTCTTAACATATACTCCTCCAATTGTATTTATATATTACTTACTATCTATTTTACCACAAAACCAAGGCTAGATACGTTTTTTTAAACACATCTAGCCTTATTTTTTATTCATATCTTTTAAATAAAACAGTTGCATTGTGACCGCCAAATCCCAATGAGTTTGACATTGCATACTTAACTTCTTGATGAATTCCAACATTAGGTACATATTTTAAATCACAAGATTCATCTTCATTCTTATAGTTTATTGTTGGAGGTATATAGCCTCTTTCTATGGCTAATGCACATATACAACCTTCTACACCACCAGCAGCACCTAATAAGTGTCCTGTCATCGACTTAGTTGAACTAACTTTTAACTTGTCATATGCGTGGTCTTTGAAAACCGTTTTTATTGCAGCCGTTTCAAATTTGTCATTATATTCTGTTGAAGTTCCATGAGCATTTATATAATCTACTTCTTCTGGACTTACTCCACCATCTTCTAATGCCATCTTCATAGATTTTACAGCACCTACTCCACCTTCTGCAGGAGTAGTTATATGATGTGCGTCACATGTAACCCCATATCCTACAACTTCTGCATATATTTTAGCACCTCTTTTTAGTGCATGTTCAAGTTCTTCTAGTATTAAAATTCCAGCACCTTCACCCATTACAAAGCCATCTCTTTCTTTATCAAAAGGTCTACTAGCTTCTTGTGGGTTATCATTATTTGTAGATAATGCCTTCATAGCAGAGAATCCACCGAGTGACATTGGAGTTATTGGTGCTTCTGTACCACCACTTATTATTACATCAGCTTCTCCTCTTTGAATAGCTCTAAATGAGTCTCCTATAGAGTTAGTAGATGATGCACATGCCGTAACTATAGTTTCATTTATCCCTTGTGCTCCAAACGCTATAGCAACTTGTCCTGCAGCCATGTTCCCTATCATCATAGGAATAAAAAATGGACTAATTCTTCTTGGACCTTTCTCCTTATATTTTTCAGACTGTTCCTCGAAAGTTTCTATTCCACCTATTCCTGTACCAAGTATTACTCCAAATCTTTCAGCGTTAATACTGCTTATATCTAGTTTAGCATCTTCTATAGCTATTTTACTTCCAACCACAGCATATTGCGTAAATCTATCCATTTTTTTAGCTTCTTTTTTATCTATATAATCTTCAGGGTTAAAATTTTTCACTTCTCCAGCTATAGTAGTAGTAAATCCTTCCGTGTTAAATCTAGTTATTTTATCTATTCCACTCTTTCCCTCTAGTAAAGAATTGAAAAGTTCTTCTTTACCTATTCCTATAGGACTTAAAACACCTATTCCTGTAATTACTACTCTCTTCTTCATTATTTCCCCCCTATAAAAGTATATCGTCTATTTTTAAAGTCCCGATAAATATCGGGACCTCTTCTCTAAATTTACTATTAAGCGTTGTTTTGAATATAGTCTACTGCATCCTTCACAGTTGCTATCTTTTCAGCCTCTTCATCTGGAATTTCTATATCAAATTCATCTTCAATAGCCATTATAAGTTCAACAACATCTAAAGAATCAGCCTCTAAATCGTCTTGGAATGAAGATTCTAATGCAATTTCTTCTTCTTCAACGTCTAATTGTTCTGATATTAACTTTTTCACTTTTTCTAATATCACTCAAAACACCTCCCTTCATAAATTCTTTTTTATTATAATATATTTAATTTATATAAACAATCCACCATCTACTACTAAAACTTGACCCGTAATATATTTTGACATATCGCTTGCTAAAAATGCAACTGTATCAGCTATGTCTTCAATATCTCCTAGTCTTCCTAATGGAATGTTTGCTAAGTAACCTTCTATAATCTTATCATCTAACTTATCTGTCATATCTGACTTTATAAATCCTGGTGCCACAGCATTTACTCTTATATTTTTCTTAGCAACTTCTTTGGCTAAAGATTTTGTAAATCCTATAAGTCCAGCTTTAGATGCAGAATAGTTACACTGACCTGCATTTCCAGCTACTCCCACTACAGAAGCCATATTTATTATACTACAAATTTTTTGTTTTAGCATAGGTCTTATTAATGATTTTGTCATATTGAAGCTTCCTTTTAAGTTTATATTCATAACACTATCCCAGTCTTCTTCCGACATCTTCATTAATAAATTGTCTCTAGTTATGCCTGCATTATTAACCAGTATATCTACTTTTCCAAACTCTTTCAATACTTCCGACACAACTTCATTTGTTTCTTCCATTTTAGACACATCAGCTTTTAATGAGATTGCTTTTCTACCCAACTTTTCTATTTCCTCTACTACTTGTTCACTAGTATTTATATCTACTATAGCTATATCAGCACCCAAGCTTGCTAACTTTAAAGCTACAGCTTTACCTATACCTCTAGATCCACCTGTAACTAATGCTACTTTATCTTTTAAACTTATCATTCTTCTCCCCCTTTATTTGAAAGAGTCTAATGTATTTTTCAAAGACTCTATGTCTTCAACATTAAAGCAGTTTGCATTTGCTTTATTTTTCTTAGCTATTTTCTTTACAAAAGCTGTTAATGTTTTACCTGGTCCTATTTCTATAAAATTATCTACTCCATCTTTCAGCATTAGTTCTATAGTGTCTTCCCAAAGAACAGAGCTTGAAACTTGGTTAATCAGTAATTCTTTAACTTCACTTTCATTATTTATATAATTACCAGTCACATTAGATATTGTTTTTATATTTAGCGGAGTTATATTTATTTGATCAAGTTCTTTTTTTAGTTTTTCACCTGCAGGTTTTAATAAGCTACAATGAAAAGGTGCACTTACTGGCAAAATTACTGCTCTTTTAGCTCCCTTTTCTTTAGCAATTTTAACTGCATCTTCTATAGCTTTTATCTCTCCTGACAGTACTATTTGACCAGGACAATTATAATTGGCTCCTTCTACTATACCTGATTTACTAGCTTCAGATATAACTTCTTCCACAACATCTCTATCTAACCCTAGTATTGCGGCCATAGTACCTTTTCCTTCAGGAACAGCTTCCTGCATATACTTTCCTCTTTTTTGAACTAACTTAACTGCTTCTTTGAAGTCTAAAGCTCCACTATAGACTAATGAAGCATATTCACCCAGGCTTAGTCCTGCTGTTACATCTGCTTTTATTCCTTCTGACTCTAGTATTTTTAGCATTGCTATAGAAGTAGTCAATATTGCGGGTTGTGTATTTTCTGTTTTCACTAGTTCTTCGTCAGGTCCATTGAAGCAAATATCTTTTATATTAAGTCCAAGAGCATCATTGGCAATATCAAATATCTCATTTGCTTTTTCATAATTATCTGATATTTCTTTTCCCATTCCTACATATTGTGCTCCTTGGCCAGGAAATAAAAATGCTATTTTACTCATTTTCTCACTCCTATATGTTTATTAGTGTATTTCTAATTTCAATGGCTTCAGATATTATATCTGATACGACTTCTTCACAACTTTTAATATCTTTTATAAGTCCACTTATTTGTCCAGCCATAATAGTACCGTTATCTATATCTCCTTCTATAACAGCTTTTCTTAAAGCACCCGCTCCAAATTCAGTCAGTTCCTCTAGATCTAGATTGCCTTTTTCTAAATCTAAAAATCTTTTAGTAAATTTATTTTTTATAGCTCTAACAGGATGACCCGTGCTTCTTCCAGTGACTATAGCATCTCTATCCCCTGCCTTTAATATAACTTGTTTAAAATTATCATGAGCTACACATTCATTAGTACATACAAATCTAGTTCCTATTTGTACTCCTTTGGCACCTAATGCTAAAGCTGCAATAAGTCCTCTTCCATCAGCTATTCCACCTGCAGCTATAACAGGTATTTTAACCGCATCTACAATTTGAGGAAGTAAAGTCATAGTTGTTAGTTCTCCTATATGACCTCCAGCCTCCGTTCCTTCTACTATAATAGCATCTGCTCCCACTTTTTCCATTCTTTTAGCTAAAGCTACAGTAGGCACTACAGGGATTACTTTAGTTCCTATTTCTTTAAATTTATCTATGTATTTCCCTGGATTTCCAGCTCCTGTTGTAATAACTGGAACTTTTTCTTCTAAAAGCAATTCTATAACTTCTTCCACATGTGGTGAAAGAAGCATAACATTTACTCCATAAGGCTTATCTGTTATTTGTCTTACTTTTTTTATTTCTTCTTTTATAACGCTAGCTGGAGCGTGTCCACAACCTATAATTCCAAGACCTCCGGCATTAGAAACAGCTCCTGCTAGTTCAGCTGTAGCAGCCCAAGCCATACCGCCTTGAATTATAGGATATTTGATATTTAAAATATCACATATTTCTGTTCTAAACATAATCCCCCTCCTATTTTCCATGCCATTTTAATGTAGAAGCACCCCAAGTTAAGCCTCCACCAAAGCCTACTAGTAAAATATTATCTCCATCATTTATTTTTCCTTCTCTCACAGCTTCATCTAAGGCTACTGGTATGGATGCTGCAGACATGTTTCCGTACCTGCTTAAGTTTACGTATACTTTTTCACTTGAAATTTTAAGTTTCTTAATTGCAGAATCTATAATTCTGGTATTTGCTTGATGAGGAATTAAGTAGTTTATATCTTCTGATCTTAACTCACTTTTTTCTAGTACACTTTTAGAAACTTCTTCTATTTTTCTTACTGCAAATTTAAAGACTTCGCTTCCTTCCATCTTTAAATACTGTAGCCTTTCATCTAGTACTTCTTTAGTTATTGGACATTTAGAGCCTCCAGCTGGTACAAGTAAATGCTCTGCTCCACTTCCATCAGAACCTAGTTCTGTCTGTAAAATTCCTTTTCCCTCTGGAACTTCTCCTATAACTACAGCGCCTGCTCCATCTCCAAATAATATACAAGTACTTCTATCTTCCCAGTCCAATATTCTAGACATAGACTCAGTTCCTATCAGTAGTATCCTCTTGTAAACCCCTGATTTTACAAAACTATAAGCAACTGAAAGTCCATAGATAAATCCCGAGCATGCTGCAGAAAGATCAAAGGCTGCCGCATTTCTACACCCTAACTTTTCTTGGACTATACAAGCTGTAGAAGGTGTAGTCATGTCTGGAGTCATTGTAGCAACTATAATCAAATCTATATCTAAAGGAGTTAAATTTGATTGCTCTAGAGCCTTTTTAGAGGCCTCAACAGCCATGTCAGAAGAAGCTTTATCTTTCTCTAAGATTCTTCTTTCTTTTATTCCTGTTCTAGTAGTTATCCACTCATCTGAAGTATCTACTATCTTTTCTAAATCGAAATTGCTTAATATCTTTTCTGGAAGAAAACTTCCTGTTCCTACTATACCTATTCCCTTACTCATTTTGTTCCCTCCCAAAAGCGATATTTTCTTCTATCTTTTCTATTACCCCGTTCTCTACAAATAGTTTAGCTTGTTTAATAGCGTTTTTAATGGCAATATCATTAGAACTTCCATGGGCTTTTATAACTGCACCTTTAACACCAAGCAGTGGCGCCCCACCATATTCTGAATAATCTAGTTGCTTTTTAAATTTTTTAAGTCCTGGTTTTAATATTAACGCTCCTATTTTACTCATTGTAGATTCCATGAAAGTATCTTTAAGCATAGAAAATATAGAAAGTCCAAGTCCTTCTGTAAGTTTTAAAATAATATTCCCAACAAATCCGTCACATACTAATACATCTATATCACCATTCGGTATATCTCTACCTTCAGTGTTTCCGCAGAAGTTTATACCTTCAGTGTTCTCTAATATCTCATAAGTTTCTTTTACAAGATCATTTCCTTTTCCTTTTTCAGCACCTATATTTACTAAACCTACTTTAGGTTTTTTTCTATTTAATATTTTTTCACTATATATTGAACCCATTATTGCGAACTGTTGTAAATATTTAGGTTTTGAGTCCGCATTAGCCCCTACATCTAATAAAAGTGATACTCCCTTTTTAGTAGGATAAACAGTAGCAAGTGCTGGTCTTTCTATTCCTTTTATTCTTTTTACCAAAAGAAGTCCACCACTTAAAAGTGCTCCTGTATTTCCTGATGAGATAAAAGCATCTACTTTTTTTTCTTTAAGTAGGTTAAGTCCTACTACCATTGAAGAGTCTTTTTTCTTTCTTATTGCCATAGCAGGTTCATCTTCATTTGTAATAATTTCATCAGCATTTACTATTTCAATGTTTTTAACATCATATTTATATTTATTTAACTGTTCTTTAATTAAGCTTTCTTTTCCTACAAGAACTATTTTTACTCCTAGTTCATTTATAGCATCTATGCTTCCTTTTACTGTAACTTTTAATCCTTCGTCGCCACCCATAGCATCGACTGCTATTATCATTCTTAACTCTCTCCTTTAAGCCCAAAACTAGTCTGTAGAAACTAATATGAATTTACCTCTAAACACTTGTTTTTCACCTACATAGGTAAATACATGAACAAAGTATTTATTTCCCCTTTCTCTAACTACCTCAGCTTTTGCTATAAGCTTTTCCCCTGGCATAACTGGACTTTTATATTTTATATTTGCAACTCCTGTTAATACCACGTCTGCATCTATAACCGCTAAAGCTAAGGATTCTGCTTGAGCAAATATATTCTGACCTCTTATAAAGTTAGTCTTCTTAAAGGTCATACTTTCATTAGTTTCTAATATAGATATGCCGCTTTTCCCTAGAATTATGTCTACTAGTTCCCCTACGATCTCAGTCTCACCTATTGTTCTTACTTTAGAGTAATTTCCTTCAGCTACATTCTTTATGCGCTCTCTCAGCTCTGGTATTCTAAGCTCTAATCTATCTAATCTTATCGTTTGTATGCTAACATTAAACATATTCATTAACTCTTCATCAGTTAAAAATGGGTCGTTCTTAAGCTTATCTATTAATTTTTTCTGTCGCTCTTTTTTATTGAGTCTTTTGTTTGCCATTTTTTCACCTCAAGCTAATTCTTGTGTTTAGTACCTGATACTAATATTAAGTATATAGTACAGATATCAAAAAATCAAGAAAAAATGATTCTTTAAAAAGTAAAAAAGATAGTGAAAATTCACTATCTTTTTATTCTACTGATACTACTTCTCTGTTTTTATAGTAACCACAAGAACCACATACTCTGTGCGGTAATTTTGTCTCATGACATTGTGGACACTCAACTATAGTTGCCTTAGTTAAAACTTGAGCAGAAGCTCTTCTTTTATCTCTCTTTGATTTAGATATTTTACGCTTTGGTACTGCCATTTATAAACACCTCCTTAATTAATCAAACAAGTCTTTCAGTTTCGCTAGACGAGGATCAATATCTTCCTTAGTACAGTCACATTGTCCTGCATTTAAATCTTTTCCGCATTTATCGCATAGACCTTTACAATCTTGTTTGCAAAGAGACTTCATAGGTAAAGATAACAGTATAGAAGATATTATATTATCCTCTATCTCTAATTCTTCACCATCATAGTAAATTATGATCTCATCATCATCTTCTTCAATTGGTTGATTTGATTTTTTCATAATCTTTCCCGATATAACTGTTTCTATCTTTTCTGAAAACTCAGTTAGACATCTAGCACAGTCTTCAATATATTCATATGCTAATTTAGCATCTAAATATATACCATCTTCTGTATAATACATATTTCCGGTTATGCTAACTGGCTCTTTCAACTTTATATTACGTTGATTAGTAATATTTTCATTAAATACATTGATGTCTAATTTTTCTTCAAGTTCAAGTTTATAAACAGTTCCCTCGAAAAGTTGTGACAAATCAAGCTTCATGTTGACTCACCTCTTAATCTTTGCCAATTTTCATTATATAAAGGTGCAGCCACTTTGTCAAGAATTAATCTTTACATGAAGCTACACTATTTATATTAATTTTTTGTATCTCTAGCTATCATTAATTCCTCATTTGTAGGAACTATAACTACCTTAACTTTAGAATTTGGAGTACTTATTATAGTTTCTTTCCCTCTAACATTATTTGCTTCTTGGTCGATTTCTACTCCTAAGAATTCTAATCCTTTACATATTTCTGATCTAGTTAATCCAGCATTTTCTCCTAGCCCAGCTGTAAATACTATTACATCTACTCCACCCATTAGTGCCGCATATGAACCTATATATTTTTTAGCTCTGTTGTGGAATACATCTAATGCTAATTGTGCTTTTTCATTTCCAGCTTCAGCTGCATCTTCTATATCTCTAAAGTCACTGCTTATTCCCGAAATTCCTAAAACTCCTGACTTTTTGTTTATTAAATCATTAGCTTCAGCTGTACTTAATCCTTCTTTCTCCATTACATAAAGAATGGCAGCTGGATCTATATCTCCAGTTCTAGTTCCCATTGCTAATCCTTCTAATGGAGTGAATCCCATACTAGTGTCTAAGCATTTTCCGTCTTTAATAGCTGATATACTTGAACCATTTCCTAAGTGACAAGTAATTAATTTTATATCTTTTAAATCTACGTCTAACATTTCTGCAACTCTGTTAGATACATAGTAGTGTGAAGTTCCGTGGAATCCATATCTTCTTATACCGTATTTTTCATATAATTCATATGGTAAAGCATATATATATGATGATTCTGGCATTGTTTGATGGAACGCTGTATCAAATACTGCAACCATAGGTACATTTGGCATTATATCTTGGCACGCTTCTATTCCCATTATATTTGGTGGGTTATGTAGCGGCGCTAAGTCTGCACACTCTTTTAACCCTTTCATAACTTCATCATTAATTAAAACTGATTTAGAGAATTTCTCTCCACCATGAACAACTCTATGACCTACCGCATCAATTTCATCCATTGAAGAAATTGATCCATGTTCTTTATCTATTAATGCATTTATTATTATCTCTAAAGCTACTTTATGATCACTCATTGGTTGTTCAAAGATAACCTTTTCCTTTCCAGCCGGCTCATGTTTTATTCTTGAACCCTCTATCCCTATTCTTTCAGCTAATCCTATAGCTAAAACTGATTCATTACTCATGTCTAATAATTGATACTTTAAAGATGAACTTCCACAGTTGATGACTAATATGTTCATTTAATATTCCCTCCATGTGTATACTTTATACTTTATTCTATATACTCATATTATTACAATCAGACAAAAAAATCAACAATTATAAAGAACTTTAATAATATTATTAGTTTTTGTAGATTTTTGTAAAAAAGCACCTTGCTTTTTATGTAAGAATATCCTCTTTAGTATAGTGTATGTGTTTTTTAACTTGTTTTTAATTACCTATTATATTAATAAATATATGTTGTTCCTAAGTAAAGTCTATTGTTTTAAATGTGAGTTTAGAAATGATTATAACACTTCTATTCTATCATATTAAAAACATTGTTGATATAAAGTTGAAAATTTTTTCTATAAAGTCTTTTTATTATACAAATTAATCTACTTAATCCAAGGTGAACTCATAAAATTCATTAAATACTTTTTTATTAAAGATTTGTAACGTCTAAAATAAATCTATTAAATTAAATTAACTATACCCATCTCTTTATATCTATTATCTATCACTTTATAAGTCTAAACTTTTTTTAGTCATATAATACACTCCGCTACACATTAATTTACCCTATTGGTTGATACTTTATCTAATTATTTTTATATGCAGTAGAGTTTCTATAAATTTTGTTAATTTAACTAGATTGTATAGCTTATTCAAACATGTTGTATATTGTTTCTTTAACATAAATGTAGCTTTATATTTTTCTATATTGGTATCATTAAATTTATTCTTAATGCCTACTAACATAATTAATATAGCTTTATTAAGCCTCATTGCATATATTTGTTATTCTATTACTACCATATTATTATTTATATATTTATGGTATTTTTATTTTACCTTGTCCTATTTAACTTATGTCTAAGTATATGTGTTTCTAGATCTGCGAGTCTTACTGGTATAGGTAGTTTACTTTCTCTATTTATTAGGCTCATTGCTATTTTATAACTAGTATCTAAATCTATGTAGTTATCACTGGATACAAATATAGGCTTAACATCCTTCAGTGTTCTCACAGCTCTTCCATAAACTTCTCCTCCTATTATTATATCGTTAAATGCTCCTTTTTCATTTACAGGCATATCAAATTCTTTTCCCTTAATTTTTAAATAACTCTTAGCTATACCTATTGTTGGTTTATTTAGAAAGAATGATGCATGAGTTGCTATACCCATATGGTTATAGTGCAAGTATCCGTTTCCATCAAACAGAAATACGTCTGGACATATAGTTAATTTTTTAGCTGATTCTATAATTAAAGGCATTTCTCTAAAACTTCGTTTGTTTTATAGTCTATAACTACGATACTACATACCCCATATGACTTTTCATCCTCATCCCAATATGCTAAATCTACTCCAGCACATATGTTTATATCTTCTAATCTAACATTTTTATTTAAGTTAATCTTTTCTTTTAAGCTAGTCTGCACTTTTAAAAGTTCTTCTTCTGTTTTTAGGTTGAAATCATGAATATAATTTACTTTCAAGTAATATCTCCCTCCTATATCATATCTTCTATAATTATTTTTCTGCCTAATCCTCTTCTTTCTCATCCTCTATCATTTGAACAAAATAGTGCATACAGGTATCCCATACATCAGGCTCTGATAAAAAAGATTTGCTATCTATATTTAAACTAAATTTTTCTGCTTATTAAAAATCTTATGTTAAAAATGCTTTTATTGATCGTACTACATCTTGTCCCACAAATTATATTCAAATGAAACATATCCATAATTAATGTTATTTACATTATCAATAAGATAGCTAACTAAAAATACTTACCTTATTAATACTCACCATTACTAAGTTTTCTTAAAGCTTCTTTAATGTATTTTTATCTTGATAACATAATGAATATAAATATAATTAATCGTATTATTAAAATCATAATATCATTTCTACCTACTGTTTTTTCTTAAGTACCTAGTAATCATATTTATACTTAATCCCACCAAATTTTCTGAATCATAGAATCCTCCGTATTCTCGATAGCTTCTTGTAGTGATAAAAAACCACCTCTTATTATAGGAAATCGATCCTTTTCAGTGACCGATTCATATAGTACATAATAACACCCTACTTTTCTGTCATTGCGGATTTCCGTTAAATCTTCATAATCTCCACTTCCATACAAAGTGTGCCATTTAATAATTCTGATTTTACATTCAATAGAGTTGGTATATTTCCATGTTCCTTGCTTTATAACTTCTGCATTTTTAAACATAATCATGTACCCACCTTCTATAAATCATCACAATCTATTTCATTTACATCAAATACACCTATATCAACAAATTTTCACTTAAGTCGAATATTTAATTTGCAAGTAGTTTTCTTATATTTTTTGGCTTTATAATTGAATGTATAAAGAATTTTATTGTATAAAATCTATGATACTGTAACTTCTTTTCATTTTTTTATAAAGTCAATTATATATTTTAGTTCCTTGATTTAATGGATCTTCTAGATATATACCCTTAGTTTTTAGCTTAAGCTTTACTTCTTGATGGTCTCCATAATTATTGTATGATCCCATATATAGATCTATTTCATATCCACTTTCATCCATCTTCGTTATCCTCCAGTCATATAACTCGTCATTAGGAATAATTTCTGGTGGATCAAAACTAAACGTTTCTATATCAGTAAATACTATTAGTCCATTCTCTATATTTTCATTATTATAAAAATCCCAAGCTCCACTACTACTTCGTATTCGTGATATTAAATTAAACTGTATTTTTACTTCTTTTTGTTGAGAATCTATAATAATTGACTTTATAAATCTATCCCCTACATAAATAGTTTCTAAAAATTCTTCTAGATTCAAGGTTAATAAACTCCATTCTATTTTTAGTTGACCAAAAATAATTTAGATATATAGGAACTTTCATTAAATATTAGCTCAAAACCAGTACAAATAGTGAGTCTAGTAAAAGTTATACTTCTTAACATGTCACAAATTGACATATCAGACTCATATGGTAATTTTATGTGTTCAGCACTTCCTGTATAATTATCAATTATATCTAGAAATCCATAACTCTTTGCAGTTGCTGAGAACTCTTTTATTATTTTATTTTTATCATTCCTAATTGCATCTACAAAATCATTCTTTAATGCACTGCACTACTAACCCTTTATTTTATATGGGATCTTAATAGTTTTATGCATCCCCTTACTACCATCCTGATGCTTTAAGCTTAAATAAAATAGCAATTATACTTATAATCAATAGCTTAGTTTTTAAATTTCCGTTCATAAACTCTATTATTAAGGGAAAAAATCCATGAGTAATTGAATAAAGAGCAACAATCATAACTGGTGTTATCATAAGAGTAGATTTTGCAACTAGGTTCATATTGCTGTACCATATTACATTTGTATAATATGCTATTAAAATAGATAAAGCAGTTGACAATAATAGGCTCGCTAAAACATATTTTGCGAAAGATCTCATTTGACTTCCCCCTAGTTTGATTAGTTATAATTATTAATTTCTTTTTTTACTAATATTTTCTTTAGATTCTTGTGCCTTATTTTTAACCTTACTAGGTCTTTCTATCATCATTGTTTTTATACAAAACGAAAGGCTATTAGTGGTATATATTTTCATTGTCAATCTCTGTTTTGTTGATTTTTTATGTTACATTTAGAACATAATTTGGATTTAGTTTGATCAACTAAAGTTATTTATATTACTTAACTTATTTTAAAGGTAATATAATGGTTGTATATAAGCTCCATATTCTTTGATGTACTTAGTATTGAAGTTGGTACTAGTTATACCTTTATTTTACTATCAAAAGGATCTTCTTGTAAAACTTTTCCCTTTTATTCTCACAAAAATGACTGTCTCAGTTCTAAATTTTTACTCCATTTTGAGACAGTCACTTTTGAAATACATAGTAGTTAATTAAATTTCTTTTCCCATAAAACAAATTTATCCCATATATCCTCATTAAAAACCGATTCATTATTTAAGTCATAGTAAACAACAAGCTCTTCCCATTTGTCATATTTAAAATTCTCTGGATATTTTCCAGTATTAATAAGTTCTATTAATAAACCTTCAAGAGCCATTTCATACTCACAGTGTTTATAATAATGCTTAACTTCATTTAATTCATCATTTGGTAGAACCCTTTCAGCATAAGAAATATATTTTCCAAGCATCATATCATAATTCATACTCGCATTCACACCTTTTTACTTATAACATAAGATTAGATAGAAAGTTTATAGGATAATGAGATCTTATTTTCTCAGTGTATTTTCTGTTACTTGAAGACTAGAAATCAACCATTATCTCCACCTATCCCTCACCCTAGTTACATAAGCATAACTGTACTTAACTACACCATAATATTATTTATAATCTTAATCTATCTCTAATTTTAAGTATTTTGCATATATAGTTATAATATTTTATTAAGAAGTCCTTATCAAATTGCACTTTAGGGTACTTAAAATATTATATTTATACTATTTCTAATATCACTTTTTCAATTTTATCAATATTATCTTGGCCTATCTCAATATATAGTAGTTCAATTAATACTTTAGTAATCTTATTAAACACCATCTTGCTAGAGCCAACAATATCGTACACTGCAAAATTAAATATTATTTTCCTTGTGGAATTTTCTTTAATTCTTCATATTCTTGTAATGCTTCAATAATTCCACTTGCATATTCAATAGGTAATCCTATTATTAGAGGTGCAATATTATCAAATGCACTATCTGTATAAATTACAGACTGTCTATTATTAATATTGATTGTCACATCTAGATTTTCATTTTGATAGTAACTATACTTAATTCCTAACAATCCATAGTAACTGTTGTTCTTCGGAAGCTTTATTTCAAGCGCAAATTCTTTGTCTCTTAGGGTCTGCTGATTTGCTTTAACCTTTAATTTAATGTTATCATAAATTTCATTAAATTCTTTTTTTACTTCTTTATCATTTGATATAGCTATTTTTTTAAAATTGTTTTCGTTATCAATAATTAACATACTTGCCTCCAAAATTCTAACCATTTTTGAGAATTAAATTCTCCTGAAAACATTTTTATAACATTCTTATGATACGTGGTAAATGGTAGCTTCTTTTCATTTAAAATTTATATAATTTATAAACTCATTACTTACATATAGATTTAATTTATCTATACACACTTAAATTCTACTCATTTATTCAACTTCTTCATCACTTCTTTTTTCTATATTTTCACAAAATCATTATTTATAAATATTAGTTCTTATTAATGCCCTAATTTGAATGTGAGTTCCATTTTATCCTTACAATACTATAGTTATAGTCGTACCTTCTCCTAAATGATATAGAAAAAGACAGCTACTTTTTTAAAAATAACCGTCTTATGAGTTAATACTCCTTTATACATAGTATCTAATTTTCTTAGTAATAAAATCATTATAACACTTGAAATCAATAGCTTAGTTCTTGAAACTCTGTTTATAAATTCTACTATTAAGGATACAAATCAATGAGTAATTGCATAAAGAGCAATAATCATAACTGGTGTTATTATAAGAGTAGCTTTTGCAACTGGATTCATATTATTATAGCATATTACATTTGTATAGTATGATATTAAAATAGATACAATAGTTGATAATAATAGACCAACTTAATTGCCTGTTGAATTCAATTATAGATTCCAATATGGATCATCTTCATGTCCATCTAATTCTTTAACAACATATCTAATCATTTCTCTTATATTATCATTCTTTTCAGTTTCTAAAGAGCTTTTAATATATCTATATATATTACCTAGTCCTAGCATCCCTATAATGCCCGTAATTCCTTCAAGAAAATCTGTTGTTCTATATGTCCAAACTTCCTTTATCCACATCTCTATTCTTTCTTTCATTTGCTTATCTAGCTGTTCATACATATGCCATTGTCTTAAAGATAATTCATATAATGAATCTGTAATCTCTTCTACTCTTTCATATTTCTTATCACTTTCAGCATAATTCAGTACATTATTGAACCAACTGTATAAACTCTTTTTATCCATGTAATCTGGTAAATCATCCATTTTAGTTGAATCCATTTTTATTCTCCTTTTTACTCTAACATGTCTACGATAATATGTGTTAGTTCATTAGATGGGCTGTATAATTTATTATATCATCCAGTCATCTGATTTTTAACCACCATTATCCAACGCATTCAGTTACCTCCAGATTCAATTCTAGGATATCTTATAGCTATGTCTTGGTCAGGTGAATGCCATTTCACTACAAAATTGCTTACCATTTTGTGAAAACTTGTCTTTGTTATTATAGAACCTGGTAGACTACCAAATGCATTTGGTGTTCCATATGAAACCATTTACTGTCATTTACCTAAATGAATTTTTTATACTTAAACTTATATTTTTCTTACTAATTATTCTCTTGTCAATCTTTCATTCCACTCTCTTTCTCTATTTAGATTTTTAATATCTTCTTCTGTTGGAACTAACTTTTCTTTGATTAATTTTCCTTCTAAATCCCATTCATTTAGCTTTAAACAGATACCCAATTCATATTCACCAACTGATTTTAGATTCCCATTTTCAAACCAAATTTCTTCTTTTCCGCTTACTCGACCATATTTCATATTCTGTTTCCTACTCTATCACATTTAAATCTTTCTTTATGGTCTTGGTATTTTACTTTTTCTAGTATGTTTGAAGTATCATATATGATATTTTATTTATAGCTCTCTTTCTAATAACTTATATGTGCATTCTAGTTATAAACGCTCTAGTTTTCTTCATCTTTTAT
Source organism: Gottschalkia acidurici 9a (assembly GCF_000299355.1). Taxonomy (NCBI): domain Bacteria; kingdom Bacillati; phylum Bacillota; class Tissierellia; order Tissierellales; family Gottschalkiaceae; genus Gottschalkia; species Gottschalkia acidurici. The sequence goes on from NC_018664.1 coordinate 1,725,113, forward strand.
TTATTACTTATATAAAGAAAAATCTAGCGTAGTTTTTAATAACCCTAGATTTTTCTTTATTTAACTATTTTTTAGTATCTCCCTTACTGTCTCAACATTCTTATTCACTTATTTTAATATAACCGTTATTAGCTTCATCAGTTATAAGTCAGCAAATAGTATGCATGCTATTCTTTCATATCTTTGATATGAATTTCATATTCACATTCTTCATGATAAATTGCTGCAATGATTTCTGTATTTTTATCTGCTACTATAAATTCACGTCCACTAGAAATATTATGCAATTCTCTTAAAGCTTTGCTATAACTGTCTACCACTACATTTGCCCATATTGTTTCATTACAGTTAGGAACAATTATTAGCCATTCCTTGTTATCTTTTAAGAATATCAAACTTTCCTCTAACCATCGAAAATAACTATTAGCTTTATTGCAAATCTTTAATGAGTAAGTAGGCGTAGAATTTATTTTTATAAATTCTTTAATCACTAAACTAAATTTTTCAATCCACTTCGAATTACGTTCCTCAAATTCTATTAACTTTATACTTGAAAATTGAGCCATGATTTTCTTTGCATTAATTAATGCTAATTTTCTTTTAATTAATTGAGCTCTTTTTTCCATGTAATCTCCCCGTTATTTCATTATATTATGATAAATATGACGTTTGATAATAGAACCATACAGATTAAAGTATATTTCTTTTTTAAAGTCATAAGTTAATTTATCTATACCATTTTTTCACTTACCAGCATCGATATTACCTAAATCCTTAGTATAGTCAACTTCAGTACTCTTTACTTGTAGGGCATCATATTCATAATATCTCCCGTGATGTGTTAGACTACGATCTTCATAATCTTTACATTCTAGTCTTTTTAATCATATCATCTCAAACAGTCCATTGACATTTTGGCTGTTATGACCCTGAAATACCTGATCTAATTTTAAATCAGTTTAAAGCTTGTCTTCTGTTTAAGCTTCTAACTTCACTTATACCCTCAGATCTAAATTTAATTCCGATTTTCTTCCTTTCTACTGGATCTTAAGTTTTTTAGTATCATTTAAATCACAGTGCGATAACTAACTATATCTATTATTTTAGCAACATCTACTACCTTATCAACCTTATTTATTACTTTCACACCTGTTGTTGGTACATTAAAATCTAAACGTATCTATAGAGCTAGACCCAAAAGTTTTTATGAAGCTGTTAGCTCATAGATGACTATATTTATTTCTATAATCATTAGTATATAAAACTAAAAGCAAAGCTGACACCATATGAAAAACGATGTCAGCTTGTATAAATGAAAGATATTCTAAGATAGGGTTATTTTTGGTGTATGTTGACCTTGTTTAAGTTCATTTTTATTATGGGAGCTTTTCACGAAATGTGAGGTTTTATATTCAAGATCTATGATTAACTGTCCTGCAAAAAAGTTCTTTCAGCATTATAGTATTAATGGCTTTGCTTTGTTAGACGCTGGATAGAGTTATTAATCAGTTTTTGCAAGAGCAATTTCAATAATATCTTCATCAATGCCTACTCGAAATAACGATCCATTGTCAACATTAATTATACTTATTTCATGTTTTTGATTCCACAATTGCTCCAAAGCATCACAATAATCTAGCACTTTTACTTTTGCCCACCACAATCCCATATCCCCACATGGAATTATCCATATAGCTTCATTAGCTAAAAAAGGCAGTTCCTTTTTTAGCCATTGAACAATTTCCTTGACATCACTTTTTACATCTATTGTTGCAATAGAAGGACATATCCTCCTACTAGTCAGGTCTTTTAGTTTCTCCCTATATTTCAACATATCTATCGAATCTATCTCTAAAAACTCTACTACTGTAAATGCTGTTATCTCCTGCATTTCATTTTTTGCTTTTATATAATTTGCTTTTTTTTGTATTAATAACTTTCTATCGTTCATTATCTGCCTTATCTTCCTTTCATATTTACTTTTTAAAATATATGTGATGGTCACAATCTATTTTAACTGTATCATACCTTAAGTCAGGGTTTTTAAAATCATAATTTAATATATCTTCACCATCTGGAACTTTACCACCATGAGTATGTGAATCTTTCTCTATATTATTTGTATGGTAAGCCACAACTTTTTTCCCTTCGGTGTTTCATATTCATAGTACCTTCTATGATGTGTTGAATTACTATAAAAAACCTTATAGTTTGTTATGTATAGTTTTTATAAGCTACCATTAAAATTAGCTACTTTATTACTAAAAGATATAGGAGAACTTATATCATCAGCATAGCTTTCTATGACTTTAATACTCTTTCTATCTTCAGTTAAACTTTCTTTGAAATCTTATACTATTCCTTTCATTAACCTTACTATATTTTATTTCTTTACAATAAAAAAAGTACAATATTCCTTACTTGAAATATTGATCTTTTTCATTGGTATAATAATATTTTTTATTTTCTTTTAGTTACATTTTACTGCATTTTTGAAGTTATGCAGCATTCTTTTTATGCTTGATTTATCAAATTTCCTTTTAAATACTAATATTTCTTAAACTTAAATTGCCCAGAAATTTTGTAATCAATTAAATTATTTTTTTAGCTATATTATAAAATCCTCTTACTTATTTAATTTAAATTAGCTATATTTTTTGAGTTCTCTATCTTTAAATTTTAAATATCATAATTTTAGCATTGCAATTTTTTTATAAAATCCTTAAATATCTTCCGTACTGCTATACCACTTTTTGGAAGTATAGTTTCAATCCGTTTCATGATTGTTTTATCACCCGAAATTAGTCCTATATTATCTGAATTAACAATCACTCTTAATGAATCCATACAGGTTTCAAACAGCTCGTCATTATCTATACTAGAAAGTAAAATCAAACTTTGTACTATGATTTCATCATTAATATTACTATCAACGCAATAAGCAAATCTAATTTGCCAGGCTATAGGTTTTAAAAGAATGTTATCTAGTAACTTTTCCCAATCATTTTTGTTAAACTTCTCTAACATTTCTCTAGCAATTGTAAAGCCTTCATCGTACCAATAGTCTATTGTAAATGATCCTGATAGATATTCTTCTAATTCTTCATACATATTAAAATCCTCCTGAATAATCCTTTTGCTAAGATATCTACTAGAATGAATAAATAGTTTATTTTCACTTTCTTCAATGTCAATTAAATCCTGATAGGAGTGACGTTGCCCATCCTCCAGTTGAATATCCAATTACTACATTATCACCAATTTTAATAACTTCTATTTGTACACCATCTTTAATACCCCTGTGTAATGTTGCTCCATCAGATGCACATTGACCCAGACTTGGAGTGTCTCCTGCTTTTTTTATGCTATCAATAATCTTATCATTGAACCATGTATCTGGAAAAAGTATGCTTGTCTTGATTTTCGCAAGATTTCCATAGGAAAACTGAGTTATAAACTTAACTTTTTGACCATTAGCATTAGTTGATATCACATCAACCGCATACTTGGAGTTATTGTTTATAATTTTTGGTGAATGTCCACCAATTAACTCCTTTTTGTTTGGATTTTTACGTTGTCCAAAGAATATTTTATCTCTCATTTCATCACTGTCTTTACTTGTGTAAACATCACCCGTTCTCTTAGCATTTTTACCGCGCTTTAGTATATCTGCCCCTTCATCAACATACTTTAGTGATTCAACAAGAGGTAGTAATCCTATTCCATCAAGTGCAGTTTTCCCTACATGTTTCCATGATCATTCCCAGTTTTGAATATCATGGGTTATATCTCTAATATCTCCTAATATGTCTGCTCCTAAAAGTCCTGAGACTATCTACAACCCTCTTCCTAGTGCGTTTACATCCTCTGTATAATTACCTAAAAATAACTGTTTGAAAGCTGACTTCACATAGAAGTTCTCTTTTTTTCTCACTACCATATCCACTAGGGTCTATATAGTTTATAGGATTATTCCCTACATATGCATATAGATTTAGTTCATATCCTATACATTTCTTTGCCTTCTCTGTTTTTTGTAAATATATTGGATTTTCTCTGCTTTCAGCTTACGGTGTTTTTACAAGCCTTGTTATCCTAACTTTTAAAATTCTTTTATCGTCCTTAAAGCCCATGTTTTAAAGTGTATTAGATTATTTATTCAACTACTTAAAGTTTAATCTATCTTGTACTTTTATTCCTTAGGGCTTTAGGGGCTTTTATCTCACTTATATACATTTCTTTATTTCTAAAGTTTACTTGATCTCCTATTGTGTATTGCTCTTTTGTTTCTACTTCATAGTAGAAAAGGTCCATATCATGTAATCCTGCTTCTGTTCCTCCTGCTTTTTTAAATGCTAAAAGGTCTTTGTTTGCTGTATAGGTATTATCTTCTGATAATATTATGTTCATCCAAGTAGCTACATTGGGATTATTTCACATCTAATAACCTCTATATAAAAAAACGGCTACCATAAGATAATCGCTATAATTTAAAAGTTATTCAATATTATTAAATATTTTCCTTATTGATATCAAATAGCTTCCTACTCTTTTTTATTTTCTGTATTATGTTCTAATACGCAATAATATCTCACATTTTATTTTTGTACCAGAAACTGATGTTCCTTTACTAAATTTCTAGTTCTAATTAAGTAAATATGTATTTAAAAATTATATTGGGTTATCTGGATATTCTTCTATATATTTTTTTTATCAAATTTTGTAGTGCAGCCTCTTGAGGTCTCTCATTTAAGTATTTGTATTTCCAAATAATAAGTTGATCACTAAAACTATAGTCGCTATCAAGCAAATTCGTATAGTCAAAGTGAACTTTTAACTTTCCCGTTCTATCTAATATTAATGTAAATGAGTACCATAGTTTTTGATTCTCGTTTTTAAAAACTTCTCTCATCGATTCCGCTAATGCAAACAATTTCCTTTTATTTGTTTTGAATTTCTGTTCATCAACTTTATATTTATAAGGAATTTCAAGACTGTATTCGTAACTCTCAAGATTTGATGCAGGAAGGTAGTAAAAATAAGTACTCCCACCATCCTCTGATATTTGTGCATAAAAGTAAAACTTTATCCATTCTTGTGGAATCATTTCATTAACTGTTTCAGCAATTTGTCTATATATATCATTTAGTCTTTTCTCCAAGTATATCACCCTCCCGATTGATTTTTTATTATTTTCTCAACTATTCCTTTGCCTTCAATTTCATATGTTATTTCAAAAGAATCTGGTCTTGATAAATCATTAGAATATATCGGGTCTATTTTTACAGAAACCTTTCTTGGTAGTATTTCCTTCAATGCATTAGCCCACTCTTTTTCCATCGTATACCATTCCCCACCTGCACGGTTAATTTGACTGTTTTGAGCAAAAAGATTATCAATATCACCCGAACCGTGAAATTGTCTTCCTATTAAGTGGCCACCATCATCATTAGGTAATATGTTTTCTCTACCAGCAACTCTTTGCATTGCCGGTTTTCTCTTTGCTTCTTTTAATATCAGATTGTCTGCCTCTACATCAATAACTCTTCCCAAATCATCCGTGATATACTTATATACGTCTTGCGTCATATAACGAATATTCTAGTATATATAAATAGTATTTACAATATATATTTCAAATTGTGTTTTAAGTATTTGTCGACACTTTTTTTAATTTATGTTGATAAAGATACTTTATTGTCATATTGATTCAATTCATGTCTTTTTTTGATCACTATATCTTATAGATATTAATCTACTAAAAAAACATTAAAGATATTTTTATGATAAAATATAAAAAACTATATATGATTTTTGTTTAATTTAAAGGAAGGTGTTTTAATGGGTATAGTTGGTTTAATAGTTGAATATAATCCTTTCCATAATGGACATTTGCATCATTTATTGGAGTCAAAAAAGATAACTAACTCTGAATATTCTGTAGCTATAATGAGCGGAAATTTTTTGCAAAGAGGTGAGCCTGCTCTTGTGGATAAATGGTCTAGAGCTAAAATGGCTATAGACAATGGAGTTGACTTAGTATTAGAACTACCATTTATATATTCTTGTCAAAGTGCGGAGTTCTTTTCTAATGGTGCAATAAAGATATTAGATAGTCTGAATATTATAGATAGTATATGCTTTGGAAGTGAGGCAGGTAATATTGACATTCTAGATGATATAGCTAGTGTTCTATTAAGTGAACCTAAAGAGTTTAGTGAGCATTTGAAAAGTAACTTAAATAAAGGTTTGTCTTATCCTAAATCTAGAAGTATAGCATTAACTAATTTTTTTAAAAATAATAATTATATTAATTATAATGAAATAGAAAGTGTAGTTTCAAATCCTAATAATATATTAGGTATAGAGTATATTAAGTCGCTAAAAAGACTTAATAGTAAAATAAAACCTTTTACCCTAAAAAGAATTTCTTCTAATTACCATGATAAGAATATTAACGGAAGTATAGCAAGTGCTACAGCTATACGTGAAGAATTTTTTAGAAGTAAAAACTTAGATAAGATAAAAGGTACTATACCTAACGATACATATAAGTATCTGTTAGAATTTTTAAATATAAATAAATCATTTAATTCCGTAGATAACTTCAGAGATATATTATTATATTTAGTTAGAACTATGGATTATAATAATATTTGTAATATTATGGATATGGAAGAAGGACTGCAAAACAGAATCTTAAAAGCTTTTAATAACTTTAATGACTTAAACCATGTATTAAAAGAAATTGGAACTAGAAGATATCCCTTAACTAGAATTAAGAGAATTTTAACTCATATATTAGTAGGACTAAAAAAAGATACCTTTAATAAATTAAACTCTTATGGCCCTCAATATATTCGAGTTCTTGGTGCTAGTAAAAATGGTATCAAAATTTTAAGTGATATTAAATATAAATCTAATCTTCCCATAATAACTAAATTTTCTAATTACAATAAATTTAATAATGAAACTTTAAATGAAATGATCGAGCTAGACAAAAAAAGCTACTGATATCTATTTTACAGGTCTCAATAGATTTAGTAATAATTCTAATATTGGCTTAGACTATTATACTTCTCCATATTTTTTAAAAAGATAAATGAATTATTCATATTCATTTATCTTTTTTACTATATCATCCATCTTTGCTAATGTAGCTTTATATCCTATTTCTACGCACTCCTCTACTAAATCAAATCTAGTTGGTCCTATATGAGATAAGTCAGGTGCTATAATAATATCTGCCTCTAGCTTTTTATTTAAGGTTGCATTTCTTGTTAGCAAGTCGATTGACTGTATAATGGTATCTAATATATTATTTTTTTTAGATTGAAAAACTGTATATCCTAAGTCTACAGCAATGGTAATGTCTGAACCTATTTTTTTTATTTCAGATACAGGTATTCTATCTAAAACTGCACCGTCTACCAATATCATATCTTTTACTTTAACAGGTTCGAATACACCTGGTATAGATATACTAGCTCTAACTGCTTCACATATTGGACCTTCTTCAAACACATATTTCTCAGAACTTTTTAAATCTGTAGCTACTGCTATAAATTTTTTGCTTAGCTGCTCTATTCTCTTTCCTTTAGTAAGTAGTTTTATCATTTCTTCTACTTTTTTGCCCTTTATAATTCCTCTTTTCGGAACAGTTATATCTACCCATAGTTTTCTATCTACACGTGCTGCAATATCTCCAATCATAGAAGGTTTTATATCACAACAGTATAAGCTTCCTATTAAAGCTCCTGAACTGCATCCAGCCACAACATCTACGTCTATATTATTTTCCTCTAGGGCTTTTAGTACTCCTATATGTGCCAATCCTCTTGCAGCACCTGACCCTAAAGCTATCCCTATAGTAGGTTTATTTTCCAATACATTCACCCCTTTTAAACATTCAATTTTATTATCATATTAACCAATTAATTTAAATATAATGTAACATATATCACAGGAGGGTCATTATGACTATTTTAACTTTTATTATTATATTAATGTTTATTATATTATTCTCCATATTATTAAAAAATAAATCTTATATATGGAACTTTATTGTTATTTTTTTAGTCTTATTTTTGGTTATAAGTATAATAATTTATCCTAAACATTCTGTAGATGCTGCATTAGAAGGTGTTCAAACTTGGTTATTCGTAGTTCTACCATCTTTACTACCTTTTTTTATAGGAGCTGAACTTCTGACAAAGTTAGGACTCGTTGACTTTATAGGTATACTACTTGAGCCAATAATGTATCCCTTGTTTAGAGTTCCTGGAAAGGGATCCTTTGTATTTGCTATGAGTGTTACATCAGGTTATCCTGTAGGAGCTAGCTTAGTTTCCAACTTAAGGTCTGAAAATTCCATTACTAAGAGTGAGGCTCAGAGACTAATTTCTTTCTGTAGTACCTCTGGACCATTATTCATAATAGGAGCCGTTTCAATTGGTATGTTGAAAAATCCATTGGCAGGAACTTTACTATCAATATCTCACTATCTTGGTGCCATTAGCGTAGGAATTCTTTTTAGATACTTAGGAGAATATGATAAATTTAGAAAAAATAATTCTAATATAAATTACATAAAAAAGTCTTTCAACGCACTATTAAATTTAAAAAATAAAGATTTAAGCTCTTTTAGCTTGATGATGAGTGACTCTATAAAGTCTGGATTTAATTCTATAACTATGGTAGGAGGCTTTATTATAGTATACTCGGTAATTATAGAAATTTTAGATGTTACTAATATAATGAACTATGTATCTAGCTTATTGATTTCTTTGACTCAATTAAACATTGATTCAGAGCTAGTTAAATCTCTCTTGTCTGGTATAATAGAGTTAACCAATGGATGTAAATCCATATCTGAATTAAATATAAGTCTTATATTAAAGTTATGTTCTGTTAGCTTTATAATAGGATGGGGTGGATTTTCAGTTCATAGTCAAGCAATAAGTATGATGAATAAAACAGACATAAGTTCAAAGTTATATTTGATTTCAAAAGTATTACACGGTGTTTTATCTAGTTTATATACTTACTTAATATATACATTCTTCTTTAAGGATAAACTAAATATAATTTCAACTACTACATCTAATATAACTTCTTCCTATCCATCTAACCCATTATCAACTTTTAAATTTGCATTAAAATTAGAAGCAACTGTAGTCGTTACAATTATAGCCATTTCTATTGTAACAGGAACTCTGTATACTATTAAGCATTACTTAAGTAAATAACAAATTTACATAAAATAAAGACTTAATGCATGTGATAAAAATTCCACATAGATTAAGTCTTTCATTGATTTGTCTTTATATTATCTATTTTCGCTTAACTCACTTCTATTTATCTCTAATACGTCTATAGTATCCTTTATTCTTCCTTCTAATTCTCTTAAATTGTTCTCCATATTTTTCAATATATCATCAGCATATTCATTTGCACCTATGCGTATTTCTTTTGCATTACTTTGTGCTTTCGCCATTATTTCTTGAGCTCTATCCTGAGCCTGGCTTACTATTTCATGACGATCTACCATTTCTTCTATATGTAGCTGAACTTCTTTAACCATAGTGTCAGCATCGCTCTGCGCCTCAGCAAGTATTCTTTGTCTCTCTTCTTTTATCCACTCAGCTTGCTTTAGTTCGTCAGGTAATTTTACTCTTATTTCTGTAATTATTTCTAGTAGTTCATTTTTATCTACCAATACTTTACTAGCAAAAGGTATACTAGATCCACTCTCTACTATGTCTTCTATCTCATCTAATAATTTGAAAATATCCATTTTATTTTTGCCCCTCCTTAGTTTTTTCTTTAATAGCATCCTTTACAATTTTAGGAACTAAAGAAGAAATGTCTCCATTGAACATAGCTACTTCTTTTACTATACTTGAACTTAAAAAAGAATACTGTGTGCTTGAAATTAAAAACACAGTCTCTATATCGTTATATAGGCTTTTATTAGTTAAAGCCATTTGCATTTCATATTCATAGTCTGAAACTGCTCTTAGTCCCCTTACTATTACATCAATATTGTTTTCTCTTACATAGTCTATTAGTAGCCCTGAGAAAGTATCTACTTCTACATTTTTATAATCTTTTAAAACTTCTTCAAGAAGTTCTGATCTTTCTTCTACTGAAAACATACTATTTTTAGAAGAATTATTTAATACGGCTACTATCACTTTATCAAATTTTTTAGAACATCTATCTATTATATCTAAGTGTCCATTAGTTACTGGATCAAAGCTACCTGGATATACTGCTATCATTAATTTTGAACCTCCTCATAAGTATAAAAAGAAACTGAAGTATCTCCATACTTTCTATAATCTGCTTTTACAAAACCATGACTTTGATTTGGTAGCTCTAGTTTTGTTTCGTGTTCTACTATGATTTTTCCTTCTTTATTTAGCAAATTTTCTTCACTTATATTTTCTAAGGTAGACATAACATGTTCTTTAGCATAAGGAGGATCAAGAAATATATAGTCAAATCTAATTTTCTTACTTCCTAATATTTTTATAGCTCTATTTACATTATTTTTATAAACCAAGGACTTTTCTAAAAGCCTAGTGTTTGAAAGATTTTCTTTTATAATTTTAATACTATTAATATCACTGTCCACAAAGTAGCAAGTCTCAGCGCCTCTACTTAAAAATTCTATACCGATACCTCCTGAACCTGAAAATAAATCCAGTACAGTACTTTTTTCATCTATATATCCTAATATATTAAATATAGATTCTTTTACTTTGTCCGAGGTCGGTCTAGTGTTTAATCCTTTAGGTGACTTTAAACTATGTCCTCTGGCTATTCCTGTTATAACTCTCATTCGTATCATCTCCTTACTACTAACAGTATTTTAACATATTAAATTATTATGCACAAAGACTATTAAAGTAAAATTAGTTCAATATTTAAAATTTCTATCTATATTTATTATAAATATAATAAAGCACTATCAGTATTCTATTTTAATGAACTGATAGTGCTTAAATATCTTAACTTTATCTTTTTGGAGTTTTAAATACTATATAACTACTTCTTGCATATCTTCAATTTTTTCTACTTTTATAGCACATACCTTGTATTCCGCAGTTTTTGTAACTGGGTCAAAAGCTGAGTTTGTAAGTTCATTTACTGGTGATTCTCTATAGTGGAATGTCATAAATACCATTCCTAGTTTAACTCTTTCAGTTACTGTTACTCTAGTCACTATAGATCCACGTCTAGAAGATACTCTTGCAAAGTCTCCTTCTTCTAATCCTAGTCTCTTCGCGTCTACTGGATTTATCTCTGCAAGTTCATGTGGTCTTATACCATCTAGTTTATCAGACCATCTAGTCATGACATTGTAGTGGTATAGCATTCTACCTGTTGTAAGAAGTATTGGATAGTCTTCACAAGTAAGCTCTGCTGGTGGCTCATATTCAACTGGAAGCATTAATCCTTTTCCTCTAGGGAAAGTTCCCTTATGAAGAATTGGAGTTCCAGGATGGTCTTCTGTTGGACATGGCCATGGTATACCAACTTTGTCTATTCTTTGATAACTTATTCCTCTATAGCTAGGAGTAGTTTTTCTAATTTCTTCATGAATTTCTTCTGAATCTCTGTAGTCAAACCCTTTTGCTCCTAAACCTTTTGCTACTTCACATAGTATTTTCCAGTCTAGTCTTGCTTCTCCTGGTGGATCTACTGCTTTTCTAACTCTTTGAACTCTTCTTTCAGTATTTGTAAATGTTCCATCTTTTTCAGCATAGCATGTTGCTGGTAATACTACATCTGCAAGCTTAGCAGTTTCTGATAAGAATATATCTTGAACTACTAAAAAGTCTAAATTATTTAAAGATTTTCTAACATGATTTGCATCTGGATCTGTAAGAACAGGATCTTCTCCCATAACATACATAGCCTTAACGTTTCCATCATGTGCTTCATCTAGCATTTCTGGTATTCTAAGTCCATTTTTAGAATTTAACTTTGTTCCCCAAGTTTCTTCAAAGAACTTTAAGTTTTTCTCATCCTCAACGTTTTGATATCCTGGGAATGTGTTTGGAAGTGCTCCCATATCACAAGCGCCTTGAACGTTATTTTGTCCACGCATTGGATTAATTCCAGCATTCTCTATTCCTAGATGTCCTGTAATCATAGCAAGATTTGCAAGATTCATAACATTAGCTGTTCCCGTTGTATGTTCTGTGATTCCTAGTGTATAGAATATACCTGCTTTTTTAGTACTAGTATAAAGTTTAGCAGTTTCATATAATAATTCTTCTGATATTCCTGTTATCCTAGTTGCTACATCAGGTGGATAATTTTCTATTACTTCTAATACACTTTCAAATCCTGTACAACGACTTTCTATAAATTCTTTATCATGCCATCCTTCTCTCACTATGATGTGCATTATACCATTTATTAACGCTGCATCCGTACCAGAATTTAATGGAAGCCATAGTGTGGCTCTTTCTGCAAGTTCTGTACGACGAGGATCTATTACTATAAGTTTTGATCCATTTTTAGCAGCTTTTTTCATTTTATTTCCGATTATAGGATGTGCCTCTGTAGCATTTGATCCTATAATAAATAATACTTCATTACCCTCTACCTCACCGATAGAGTTTGTCATAGCTCCACTTCCTAATGTAGTTGCAAGACCTGCAACTGTAGGAGCGTGTCAGGTTCGAGCGCAGTGATCTACGTTATTAGTACCTACTGCTACTCTCATCATTTTTTGGAAAACAAAGTTATCTTCATTTACGCAACGTGCCGAACTTAATCCTGCTATTGAATCTGATCCATATTGTTCTTTTGTATCTTTTAATTTACCAATTACCAGTTTCATAGCTTCTTCCCAGCTTGCTTCTACAAACTCTCCTTTTTTCTTGATTAGAGGAGTAGTAAGTCTTTCTTCACTATTTATAAGATCTATATGGTATCTTCCTTTTACACAAAGAGATCTACCATTTACCGGGGAATCTGGATTTGGAGTTACCCCTACCACTTTTCCATCTTTAACATTTAAGTCAAAGTTACATCCAGTACCACAGAATGGACATGTAGTACGAACTTTTGTTACTTCCCATGGCTTTATTCCTTTTAATTGTTTATTTGAAATCGCACCTGTAGGACACATACTTATACATTGTCCGCAAAGTCTACAGTTTTTGTAATCTATTGGTTCATCAAACCCTGTAGCTATTTTAGAATCAAAACCTCTACCTACGAAGTCTATAGCTGTAGTAACTTGAATTTCACTACATACTCTTACACATTTACCACATAAAATACATTTGCTTTGATCCCTTTCCATAACGGGATTTAAGCTTTCTATAGCATAATTCTTTCTTTCACCTTCGAATGAAGGTTTTCTTACACCATATCTATAAGCATATGATTGAAGTCCACAATTCCCAACTTTATCACAAGTTAAGCAATCCTTTGGATGATTTGATAATAATAAATCTAATATATTCTTTCTAGCTTCAACAACTCTTTTAGATTCTGACTGTACAACCATACCTTCTGATACTTCTACAGAACAAGAAGCAACAAGATTTCTAGCTCCTTCTACTTCTACTACACATATTCTACAGCCACCAAAAGATGAGAGTTCTTTGTCATAGCATAAGTGTGGAATATCTATTCCGTTTTCTTTAGCAGCTTCTAGTATAGTAGTTCCTTTTTTTACTGTAACTTTTTTACCGTCTATAACGAATGTAACCATAATCCCACCTCCAATTTATAATATTCAAACTACATAAATCTTCTAGCATTGCATTTATAACTTATATTTTTAACTATTGAAGCCATTATCGTTATTCCTTTTTGGGAATCACGATGGCATAAAAAAAACAGGAAGCTGCTTCCGTTATTCCTTTTTGGGTTCCTCGATGTTATTCTAACATCAATATTTTAAAAAGTAAATAGTATTTTTAAAATAAGTATGTTAGTTAAATAACTAATTTTCAATGGTTATAGATTGTATAATATAACCATTCACTATAAAGTCTGTTATCTCTTTTACGTTTTCAAAGTTAAAGTAAGGTATATTTTCGTCTATATAACTATCACTTATTATACATATTAGTTCTTCACTTTTACATTTAATTCTTCCTTTTCCTATTGATTCTCTATAGACCTCAATCTTTGGTTTATTCTCACTCTTATATCCTTCAGTAATTATTATATCTACATCATTAATATAACTTATTAAGTCATCTAAACTCTTTTCTTTTTCTACATTCGATATAAGTGCAAATTTGTTGGGTGAAGATAACATAACTGTATCGGCTCCAGCTTCCATGTGCATATAAGTGTCCTTACCCTTATGATCTATATCAAAGTCACCACAATGGTGCTTTATCACAGCTACTTTATACCCTCTATTTTTTAATTCGCTTATTATTTTAGTTAATATAGTGGTTTTCCCTGAATTAGAATATCCGACCATAGAAATAACAGGTATCATTTTATTTTGCTCCTTCTTCATCTAATAATATAACATCTACTTTTTGTCCCTTTTCTAGAGGAGAACTATTTGAAGGAATATCTACTAGTCCATTGCAATCTATCATAGATCTTAACACTCCTGGATTTTGTTTTCCGGACAAGTAAATCTCCACTCTTTCTTCCTTTTTTACAACTTTTACTCTCATGAATCTTCTTTGACTACTTGTCTTCTTGAAATCATCCATCATTACTCCTACAACTTTATTTCTTTCCCAATTTCTACTACCACATATTTTCTTTATAAGAGGTCTTACCATAACTTCAAATGTTATAAGAGCTGCTCCAGGATTTCCTGAAAGTCCTATTAAAATCTTTTCTTTGTACTCTGAGGCTAATGCTGGTGTTCCTGGCTTCATTTTTACTCTCGAGAATATAGTTTCTGCTCCTATTTTGTCATATGCATTTTGAATTAAGTCATAATCCCCTACAGATGCTCCTCCTGTAGATATTATAAAGTCACATTCATTTACCTTTTCTCTAAATATCTCTGATATTTTTTCTAGATCATCTTCTACGATTCCTAAGCTTATAGGAATTCCTCCATGCTGAATGATAGATGCTGATATACTATATATATTACTATTGTATATTTTACCCTCATCTAAGCTCTGTGTTATATCTCTAAGCTCTGTTCCTGTAGATAGAACCCCTATCTTAGGTTTTTTATAAACATTAACTTCTCTCATTCCTAGTGCAGCAAACATTCCTACACATCCTGGATTTATCGTAGTTCCTTTAAGTATTAATTTTTCTCCTTTTTTAACGTCTTCTCCTATATCTACAAAATTCTCATATGCCTTTGAACTTACATATATGTTTACAAATTCTATACCTTCATCAGTATCTTCTTTTCTTATTATAGTATCATATCCATGAGGTATCATAGCTCCAGTCATTATCTTTATAGTAGTGTTCTCTTTAGCTTCTCCTTTAAAAACACGACCTGCCGGAGCAGTTCCTATTACCTTAAGTTTTATAGGATTCTCTTTCGAAGCATTCTTTACATCATTGGACTTAACTGCATATCCATCTAGTGGTGATCTGTTAAATTCCGGAACATTTATAGTTGCATATATATCTTCCGCTAATACTCTATTTAATGACTCCATTATATTAATACTTTCAACTTCTGTAGTCTTTACTTTTGATAACAATATTTCTTTAGCTAATTCAAGTTCTATACCTTTAATCACTTTGCTCACCTTCTTTTAATTTATCTTGTTAAGTTGATTCTAAAGTAATATAGGTTTTTTTCAACTCTAAAATATACTACTGTGTTTTTTAATATAATTTAATTTACTTTTTTGAATTTTATTCTATCTGTGGTTAAAATTAATATTTTTATTTAACAATAGATAAAAGCTTTTAATCTGTTAATTTCTAACATATCAAAAGCTTTTATCTATTGTATATTGTTTTTTTGTTCTCTCTCTTAAACTATAACTTCTTCTTTATCATCTAATTTTTCTATTTTTACTGCAGTAATTTTATACTCTGGTGTCTTTGTAACAGGATCAAAAGCTGAGTTTGTAAGTTCATTTACAGGAGATTCTTTATAATGGAATGTCATAAACATCATTCCAGGCTTGACTCTCTCTGTTATAGTTACTCTTGTCAATATAGAACCACGTCTAGATGTTACTCTTATAAATTCTTCTTCTTTCACTCCAAGTTTTTCTGCATCAATAGGATTTATCTCAGCTAACTCATGAGGTCTTATTTTCATTAAAGTTTCTAGATGTCTAGTGGTAATACAGTAATGATACAGCATTCTTCCTGTCGCAAGAAGTGTAGGATATTCCTCACACACAAGTTCTGCTGGTGGTTCGTACTCTACTGGCAACATTAGTCCTAGTCCTCTTGAGAATTTTCCTTTGTGTAAAAACTTCGTTCCTGGATGCTCAACAGTTGGACATGGCCATTGAATTCCACCTTCATCAAGTCTTTCATATGTTATACCTGCATAACTAGGTATAGTTCTTCTTATTTCATTAAATATATCTTCTGCTGAAGAGTAATTAATATCATGTCCTAAACGATTTGCTATATCACATAATATTTCCCAATCTAATCTAGCTCTACCTGGTGGATTTACCGCTTTTCTAACCCTCTGTACCCTTCTCTCTGTATTTGTAAACGTACCATCTTTTTCACCATAACAAGTTGCAGGCAAGATTACGTCTGCATATGTAGCTATCTCTGATAAGAATATATCTTGCACAACTAAAAAATCTAGTTTCTTTAGAGCTGCCTTTATATGATTAGCATCCGGATCAGTCAACACAGGATCTTCTCCCATAACATACATAAATTTAAGAGTTCCGTCTGATGCTCCATCTATCATTTCTGGAATCCTAAGTCCTTTTTCAGATCTTAATTTAGCTCCCCAAGCTTTTTCAAAGAATTCTAAGTTTTTTAAATCACTAACATCTTTATATCCTGGAAAATTATTTGGTAAAGCACCCATATCACAAGATCCTTGAACGTTATTTTGTCCCCTTAATGGATTTATACCTGCATTTTCAATACCTAGATGTCCAGTTACCATAGCAAGGTTTGCAAGATTCATAACGTTTGCAGTTCCTGTAGTATGCTCGGTAATTCCTAACGTATAGAATATACCCGCCTTTTTAGTACCTGTATATAATCTAGCAGCTTCATATAAGTCGCCTTTTGGAATACCAGTAATTCTTTCTACGACATCTGGTGTATATCCTTTAACGGTATCCCACATATTTTCAAACCCTTCACATCTAGTTTTTATATATTCATCATCGTGCCATCCTTCATTTACTATAATATTTATCATACCATTTACAAGAGCTGCGTCAGTTCCTGATTGTAAGGGTAAGTATAGAGTGGCCATTTCTGCAAGTTCTGTACGACGAGGATCTACTACTATTAACTTAGACCCTTTTCTAGCAGCCTGCTTCATTTTATTTCCTATGATTGGATGGGCTTCTGTAGCATTACAACCTATAATAAATAACACCTCATTATCTACTACTTCACCAATAGAGTTTGTCATAGCTCCATCTCCAAGTGTAGTCGCAAGTCCAGCAACAGTCGGTGCATGACAAGTTCTCGCGCAATGATCTACATTATTTGTTCCCATAGCTACTCTCATAACTTTTTGAAATACATAGTTATCTTCATTTACACAACGTGCTGAGCTTAATCCTGCTAATGCATCTGCACCATGCTTTTCTCTTATATCATTTATTTTTCTTACTATAAGACTTAGAGCCTCATCCCAACTTGATTCAATAAATGTTCCATCCTTTTTTATTAATGGTTTAGTTAGTCTATCTGGGCTATTCATAATATCTATATGATATCTCCCTTTAACACACATCGCAGATTCATTAACAGGTGCATTATCTGTAGGAGTAACGCCTACTACTTTTCCACCTTTAATATTTAAATCAAAATTACATCCAGTACCACAAAATGGACATGTTGTACGTACTTTTGTTACTTCCCATGGTCTTACATTCTTTAATTGTTTATTTACAAGTGCTCCAGTTGGACAGACACTTATACATTGTCCACACATTCTACAATTCTTGTAATCAATAGAGTCGTCGAATGCAGTTGTAACCTTGGAATTAAATCCTCTTCCTGTAAATTCAATAGTACCTGTAACCTGAACTTCTTTACACACTCTCACACATTTTCCACATAAAATACATTTATTTTGATCTCTTTCCATAACAGGATTTAAGTCATCTATTTGATGATTCTTCTTTTCCCCTATAAATGAAGATTCTTTGATTCCATATCTAATACAATACTCCTGAAGTTTACATTCTCCAACTTTACTACATGTTAAACAGTCTTGTGGATGATTAGATAGTATCAAGTCTAGTAGGTTTTTCCTAGTCTCTATAACTTTTTTAGATTCTGTTTGTATAATCATACCCTCTGTTACTTCTGTGGAGCAAGCAGCCATAAGATTTCTAGCTCCTTCTACTTCTACTACACATATTCTACAGCCCCCAAAAGATGTAAGTTCTTTATCATAGCAAAAATTTGGTATATCTATTCCAATTCCGTTAGCCGCTTCTATTATACTAGTTTTCTCTTCCACTTGAACTTTTTTTCCGTCTATTATGATATTTATCATTCTTTTTGCACCTCCGAAAAATTTTCATAGTATTTGGAGTATTATGAATATCGTTATTTTTATAGAATATATCGTTATTTATCACAATAGTACTTTTGCGTATTTTATGTGTATTTTGCAACAGTTTCCGTTATTCATAAACTAACTATTCGATAATTATTCTATCACCGTTATATGAGAATGTAAATATCATTTTCACTCAGTCATGTTAATTAAATAACTACTTTTTATATGTTTTCATATAGTTGTATAAATTGAATCTATAACAAATTTTCTACTTATTACTTTTTTAAATAGTAATGTTCTAAAATTTCTCATAAAAAAAGATCCCTTTATTTAAAGAGATCCTTCTTTTTTTGTTTTTACACAAAATTATATTTTAAAACTATTTTCCAGATAATGATCTTTGAGCTTGCTCTACTAGTCTTTTTGTCATGTATCCACCAACGTAACCATTTTGTCTAGCAGATAGGTTTCCCTTGTCTATTGACTCATAGTTACTTAATCCTAACTCACTTGCAATCTCAGTTTTCATTTGATTTAAAGCTTGACGAGCTTCAGGAACAACTATTTTATTACTACTGTTTGTACTTGGCATGTTTTACACCTCCTTTTGCTTTGTAGTATTAATATCTGCAAAAGAAAGCGTTTTTAAACTAGTAATTTTTTCTATTATATCCAGTTCATATAGTCATTATATTTTCTTATAGTGATCCTAGTTTAATTGCGCAATTTTTTAACCATCTTATAATCATTTCTATACTTAGTTAAATATAATTAGATTTTCTTTATCAAACATTTCTTTTATCTTTTGTTTAATTCCTTCATGTTCTTTTCGTTCTAAATTGGGATCAATTTTTAAAATTTCAAAACAAGTTTCTTGAGCTACTTTTAAAATTTTTATATCTGATGGTAATTTAGCTATCTTTAATTCTGGTAATCCATGTTGCCTTGTTCCAAAAAATTCTCCAGGACCTCTTATTTCCAAATCTTTTTCTGATATTATGAATCCATCATTAGTCTTTTCCATTATGTCCATTCTCTGTCTTGCAACTTTACTATTGCTCTCATTTATAAGTATACAGTATGATTGATATTCTCCTCTTCCAATTCTACCTCTTAATTGATGTAGCTGAGCTAATCCAAATCTTTCAGCATTTTCAATCATCATTATACTAGCGTTTGGAACATTAACACCTACTTCTATTACTGTCGTAGATATAAGTATATCCACATCTCCATTTTTAAATCTCATCATTATTTCATCTTTATCACTCGACTTCATTTTTCCGTGAAGTAGTTCTATATTAAAGTCTTTAAATTCGTTTTCCTTTAATTCATCGTATAATTCAGTTGCAGATTTTATATTTAAAGTTTCAGATTCTTCTACTAGAGGACATACTATATAAGCCTGTCTTCCTTCTTTAATCTGTGTTTTTATAAAATCATATATCTTATATTTGCTACTGTTATTTCTAACGTATGTTTTTATCTGTTTTCTCCCTGGTGGTAATTCATCTATTATAGAGATATCTAGATCACCATATAGTATAAGTGCAAGTGTTCTAGGTATTGGAGTAGCAGTCATAACCAAGATATCTGGGCTTTCTCCTTTGGAAGATAGTTTTGCTCTTTGCCTTACTCCAAATCTGTGTTGCTCATCAGTTACAGCTAACCCTAAGCTTTTAAATTCTACATAGTCCTCTATAAGTGCATGTGTTCCTATTAATATGTGAGTTTCTCCATTTTTAACTCTTTCAATTATTTCTTTCTTTTTCTTTTTACTAATGCTACTTATAAGAAGCTCACATTTTACACCATAGCCTTTAAATAAGCTACTTATGCTTTCGTAGTGCTGTGTTGCTAGTATTTCTGTCGGAGCCATCATTACAGACTGATATCCACCCTTAAAGGCCTTATACATAGCAAGGACAGCAATGATAGTCTTTCCTGATCCAACATCTCCTTGCACTAGCCTATTCATTTGTTTAGTAGACTCCATATCATTACATATCTCTTTAAATACTTTTGCCTGAGCATTAGTGAGTTCAAACGGAAGATCTTGTATAAAATTTTCTAGTTCTGGTGTTTGTGGATATTCTATATAGTCTTTTTTTATATTATATTTATTCTTTATTAGCAAAAGTCCTAGTTGAAGAGTAAATAACTCTTCAAATGCAAGCCTTTTTCTTGACTTTATATAGTGGCTTCTATTTTTAGGGAAATGTATGTTTCTTAATGAGTCTTGTAGATTAGGTAGGTTGAATTTTTCTATTATATATTCTGGTAGTTTATCATCAACATATTCTAAGTATTCATACAATGCAGTATCCATAATCTTTATTAAATCATTATTTTTAAGCTTTTCTGTTAAGCTATATATAGGAAGAATTTGTCCTATTTTATCACTTTCTTCTCCTTCCTTTACGTATACGCCATTATGAATTTCTATAATTTTTCCGGATTTTTTAACCTTTCCATTTACTTTTATAGTTTCACCCTTTTTTAAGCTTTTAACTATATAGTCCTGATTAAACCATATTAGTTGTGCCACTCCAGTGTCATCTTTTACTAGTACTCTAGTTATCGATATGTTTCTTTTCGGCCTATATACATATGGATCGTTTTCTATTATAACTTTAACACTAGTCTTTTCACCATCTTGCAAACTCATGATTTTTTTTAATTCTCTTCTATCCTCATATGCCTTTGGTAAAAAATATATTAAATCTTCTATAGTTTCTATATTCAATCTGTTTAAAAGTTTATATCTTTTCGGGCCTACTCCTTTTAAATATTGAACTGATGTTTTAAGTTTTTCCATAAATTCACCTACTTTGTGTAGCTTTTTTAAATAATAAAAAAAGGTTCCAAATAACGGAACCTTTTTTTATTACCAAACTTCTGCATATGAAGCATTAGTATAAATTTCTTCAAGTCTAGCTTTATGCATTTGTTCCATTTTAGCAAGTCCGTCAAATATCTCTTTCTTTTCTTTATCTAAACAAACTTCTGCTAAACTTTTATACATATTCATAGCTTCTTCCTCTTTTTTCATTGCTAATCCAATAGCATCTGCAAAGCTCATTTCTATACTAAGTTGTGGTGCAGTATCTACTGATTCAGATACTTTATAGTCGTTAAATTCATCTATTTCTATTTCATTAACACCACTAGCTAAAAAATCTTCTAAAAACTTCTGATGCTTTAACTCTTCATCTGCTAACTCTTCAAAAGTTTTTCTAAGATTTTCATCAGCTATTTTTCCTGCAGCATCTTTGTAGAATTGATATGAGTCAACCTCATTGTTAACTGCAAATTCTATTATTTCTTTAAGTTCATTATTTTTCATTTTAATCCTCCTGGCATTTTGAATTATAGATATTATTATATAAAATTAAAATTGTTTGTAAAGTTAAATACAGTTATTCTATTGCTATTAAGTAATAATAAATAGGTTGACCTCCATATAATAGCTCTATGTCTATATCTGGATAATTGTCCTCCAAGGTCTCTACTATTTTTTTACCATCTTCTTCAGACACATCTTCTCCATAAAAAAGAGTTATAAGTTCGTTTTCCTCAGTTAAAGAATTTTTTATTAATTCTAAGGTAACTTCTTCTATATCTTTACCTACAGAAGTTATATCACCCTCACAGATTCCTATTATATCATCTTTTCTTATTTCTTTTTCATTTATAGTAGTATCTCTTACTGAGAACGTAACTTGAGCCGTTTTTATTTCACTAAAAGACTTTGTCATGTTTTCCACGTTGTCTTGCAGATCTATATCTTCATTAAATGCTAGTAATGCTGCTATTCCCTGTGGTATAGTCTTTGTAGGTAATACTTCTATATTTTTACTACTAAGCTCTTTAGCTTGCTTAGCTGCAAGTATAATATTACTATTATTAGGCAGTATTATTATGTTTTCAGCATTAATATTTTGTGCTGCTTTTAATATATCTTCTGTACTCGGATTCATAGTTTGTCCACCTGATATTATATGGTCTACATTCAAATCCTCGAATACTGCTTTAATCCCGTCTCCCATTGCAACAGTTATAAAGCCATATTTTTTTGTTATTTTTTGTCCACTTTCTATATTATTACTATGCTGATATCTCATATTATCTATTTTTATATCTATAAGTTCCCCTATATCAGTAGCCTTCTGTAAAACTAATCCTGGATTATTTGTGTGAATATGAACTTTTATAAATCCATCTCCACCTATAACTAGCATAGAATCTCCATAGTCGCCTATTCTTTTAGCAAAAACTTCACTATCTTCTTTGTTTTTATTTACTATAAATTCTGTGCAGTATCCAAATTCTATTTCAGTATTTATTTCATTTAAGCTTACGTCTTTTATAGGTTCTTGAATTTCATAAGTTATATCCTCTTTTCCAGTCAATACTGATAAAGCACCATTTAATAAAACTATTAACCCTTTACCTCCAGCATCGACTACACCTGCTTCTTTTAATACAGGTAGCATTTCTGGTGTTTTATCCAAGGCAGCTTCTCCATGTTTTATTACTTGTATTAAAAACTCTACTATATCATCTTGTGTTTTAGCTACTTCTACAGCCTTCTCTGCGCACTCTCTGGCCACTGTTAGAATAGTACCTTCTATAGGTTTCATAACTGCACCATAAGCAGTATCTGCACCTTCTTTAAAAGCTAATGCTAATACTTTGGTATTTACTTTCTTAGATTCTTTTAAACCTTTTGCAAGTCCTCTTAGAAGTTGTGAAAGAATAACTCCAGAGTTTCCTCTTGCGCCCATTAAAGATCCATTAGATACTAAAGTACCCACTGCCTCTATATCTTCAACGTCTGAACTTTTAAGACGTTTTGTGGCAGATTGCATAGTTAAAGACATGTTAGTTCCAGTATCCCCATCAGGTACTGGAAAAACATTTAAGGCATTAACCATTTCCTTGTTTTTTTCTAGTGAATTAGTGGCCCCTATAAACATCTTCTTTAACAAAGAACCATCCACATATTCAATTTTCAATTTAGTACCTCCTTGCTAATTTTGAACTCGTACTCCTTGCACGTTTACGTTTACTTTATCTACTTTTAACCCTGTTATGTTTTCAATTGTATATTTAACTTTCTCTATTATATTGCTAGCAACTACAGAGATGCTTATTCCAAATTGAACTACAACATATAAGTCTATCATAATTTTATCATCTTCACTATATACTTTTACACCTTTAGTTAAGTGTTCTCTTTTCAACAACTCTGCTATACCGTCAGTAGCATTTTTAGTAGCCATTCCAACCAACCCGTAACACTCCATAGTAGCTAAACCAGCGATAGAAGCTAAAACACTATCATCGATATTTATAGTTCCATATTTGTTAATTGTTTTTCCAGCCATTAGTACTTATCCTCCTTTAAGTTTCACTTATCCAATTGCTATCTATTTTTTTATTATAAGCTATAGGACAAAATTATTGAAGCTATTTATGTATCTAGTACAAAAATTAATAAGTTTATTATAACTTGTTAATTTATTTAGTAAACACTATAATGAAGTAAGATTTATTTAAAGCTATAGTATTTATTCTACATTATAATTTTATTACCTTCAACTTAAAAACATACTTATATTTAATATAATTAAAATGTTGATGTTGCAAATTAGTTTTATATTTGATACAATAAAGTGTAATTTATTTAAGTTCAATGCATTGAATTTAAAGTTTTGTCGAGGAGGTGTTGAAGGTGGCAAAATATTGTCAAGTATGTGGTAAAGGTAAAGTTTCTGGACATCTAGTAACTTTCTCTAACCGTAAAAGTAACAGAACTTGGGCTCCAAACGTACGTAGAATTAAAGCTATCGTTAACGGTGCTCCTAAAAGAATAGATGTATGTACAAGATGCATAAGATCTGGTAAAGTAGAAAGAGCTTTATAATTACGTGGCTTCCTAACGATTGGAAGCCTTTTTAATATAATCTAAAGAAAGTCCATCCTACCCCAATTAAAGTCAAGCCTAATATAAATAGCCATATCTTTACTGGTATTATTTTTAAGACTAAAATAGCTCCTATTATGCCTAGTATAATACCTAGTATTTTTATTAAACTATTATATTTTCTACACTTGTAAATAAATCGTTTCATTTGTATCACCTCTTTGAAAATATAGTATATTGATACTATATTCCTTAATGCTCAATTTAGTTCCAAAGAGAAAAAAAGAAACCTTAAGTACATAAATACTCTTTACTATTAGCATTTATGTCTAACTTTAAGATTTCTTTTATAAAATAACTTAAATAATATAATATTAATAATATAATATTTCTTAGTCTCTCGACTTTATTACTAAACATGTTCCATCTTTTATGTTTATATTCCCATATTCTAATACTATTTCATTGCTTATTCCAATCGTTGTTCCTAACTTAAATTCTAATTTATTTGTTTCATATTTAAATCCCTTTAAAGTTACCTCTTTAGCATCTTTATATATAGGTATTATTGATACAAATGCCCCATCTTCTTTTTCTAATTTCAAGTCACCATTCGTTATATATATTTCATTATGCTCATCTACTATCCTAGCTTTTATATTTTGATTTAATAATCTAAATAATAACATTATGTTTCCTATTGTATGATCTAGTCTAGTTCCAGTTACTCCCAAAAAAATTATCTCACTCACATTCTTTTCTACAGCGTAATCAATAGCTATCTCTGTATCTGTCTTATCTTTTTCAGAAGGAAATTTATGAAATTGAACTTTTAGCTTATTATAGTATTCTAAAGTTTCTTTATCTATGGAATCTAAATCTCCTACTATCACATTAGGCACTAAACCAGCCTTATAAAGATGCTTTGCTCCACCGTCTGCACATATTAATATATCTGAATTTTCTTTTATCTTTTTTAAAACTTCTATACATAAGTTTCCACTAGATATTATTATCCCTCTCAAAAATTATTCCAACTTTCTTTGATTTTCTGTTAGTTAGGAAGATGTCTTTTTAATGGTCCCCATATAAGTATTATTATTAATATAGATATTAATAGCTCCACACCTAAGTAGCTTCCATTGTAACCCATTGAGTATGTCCAAGAATCTAATGATTCTGCATTTTCCGAGAAAAATACTACTCCAGCTAACACATGCGATATAAATCTACCTAATATCCCCAAGAAAATACCTGTTATTATAAATATATATTCTTTAAAACTATCTTTTTTTGCGTTTAATTTTAAAGCTAGTTCTTTTCCTAAGCCAGCTAATCCTAAAAGTCCAAATGCTAGAGGGTAGTCTAAAATATATTGTACTGGGTGAACTACATATGGTTCAACAATTGACTGCAATACACCATAAGCTAGTCCAACTAAAATTCCCCTTAGTGTTCCCCATCTTAACGCTATAAGTATAATTGGTATCATACTTCCTGCAGTTATAGATCCTCCTTGTGGCATTTTAAAGACTTTTATCATACTTAAAACTGTCGCTAAAGCTATCATTATACCAGCTTCTGTTAGAAACCTTACACTATTTTTACTTTTTTCCATAAATAAAACCTCCCAAATTTATTAAGGAGGCTAATATAGCTGAGTAAATAACACAAACTCATCGCTTCCCTACGCTAGTGTTAACTAGATCAGGTTCAAAGGGTCAAAACTTTCAGTTTCCTCTCAGCTAAATAGCTCCCCTAGGACGTAATTTAAAATATTATATTTATATTATATTAATTTACATTATATCATATATTCTTAAATTTTCTAGTAGTACCTACTATATCTTCTGTATCAAATATAGCAGATCCTGCCACTATTATATTTGCACCACATTCTACTACTTCTTTTATATTATCAAGCTTTATTCCACCATCTACTTGTATATCTATTTCTAATCCTTTGTCTTCTATCATTTTTTTAAGCTTTTTAATTTTTTCTTTAGTTTGTGGTATAAAAGATTGACCTCCAAACCCTGGATTAACTGTCATTATAAGAACCATATCTAGATCATCTATAACGTATTCTAAACTTTCTAAAGGAGTTGAAGGATTCAGTGCAACAGCTGCTTTTACACCATAACTCTTTATTTGTTGTATAACACGATGTAAATGTATTGTTGATTCTTCATGAACTGTTATTATATCTGCACCAGCATCTACAAAATCTTTTATATAGTTCTCAGGATTTTTTATCATTAGATGAACATCAAATGGTATTTTAGTAACTTTTCTTAGTTTTTTTATAACAGGTGCTCCAAATGTAATATTAGGAACAAAGTGCCCGTCCATAATATCCAGGTGAACTAGATCCGCTCCACCCTGTTCTATTAATCCTATTTGTTCTCTTAAATCGCTAAAATCTGCCGATAAAATTGAAGGTGCTATTTTTATCATTAATTAAAACCTCTTTCTTTCTGATATTTCTTTTAAAAACATAATGTAATTATCATATCTTGACTTACTTATTTCTCCACTTTCTACACTTTCTTTTACTTTACAAGATGGTTCCTTATCATGCCTACATCCTGCAAATTTACACATCTCACTAGCTTCATGTATATCATGGAAATGTTCCTCTAAAGTCTCTTCTGTTAAGAAGTCTAAATCTAATGAACTGAATCCTGGAGTATCCAATACAAATCCTCCTTTATCGAGTTCTATAAGTTCTGTGTGTCTAGTAGTATGCTTTCCTCTACTAGTTTTTGTACTGATCTCTCCAGTTTTTAATTTTAAATTTGGCTGTATACTGTTTAATAATGTAGATTTACCCACACCTGAAGGACCTGCAAATACCGTTATCTTATCTTTTAATATTTCTCTTATTTCATCTATTCCTATATTGTCCTTATTACTTGTTGTAATTATTTTATATCCAGACTTACTATATATATCATATATCTCTTTTACTTCTTCTTCTGTAGCTAAATCTATTTTATTTAAACATATTACAACATCTAAGTTTTGACACGATGCTAGAAGTAAGAATCTATCTAGCAACCATAAATTAGGATCTGGCTTCTTTATTGCAAATACTATAATAGCTTGATTTACGTTTGAAACCGGTGGCCTTATAAGTTCTGTAGTTCTTTCAAATATTTTTTCTACATATCCAGTTTTATTTTGATCGTTAACTCTTATCAAAACTCGATCTCCTACTTGTGGCTTTATCTTTTCTTTTCGAAATAAACCCCTAGCTCTACATTCATAAGTTATATTTTCTACTTTTACATAGTAGAATCCACCAATACCCTTAATTATAGTTCCTTCTAGCATCTAATATCCTCCTAAAATTTTATTTCTCTACTTCCATACAATTCTCCATCTATATATATATTTATTTTGGCTGTTCCTTTACCCGTTATCGGAACCTTTATATTTGGATTAGAAGTCTTGTAATTTTGATTATGGATTATACCAGATGCACCATCTTGCTCCATTTCTATCATTACATTTACTTCTTCATTAGCTGTAGGTAACTTTATAGATTCCATAATTGTTTTTTCTTTATTATTTGAGTTATTATTTGAATTATTATTCGTATTGTTATTTGATTCATTGTTTTTATTTTTATCTTTTTCTTCTTCTTTAGGACCTTTACTTATAACTATGTTTACTTTAGAATTTTCTTCTACTTCTCTTCCTGCTTTAGGATTCTGGGATACTACTTTACCCTTTTCAATATCACTATTCTCATAATCTACTGATCCTACTCCAAGACCATATGCTGATAACTCTATTATAGCCTCTTCTTCCTTTAAATCTCTAAGACTAGGTACCGTTGTAGTAGTCGTTTTCTTACCCTTACTTACCACTATAATTACTTCTGTTCCTTGTTCTACTTCTTTTCCTGCTCTTGGTGTTTGGTCTATAACAATACCTTCAGGTTTATCACTATATTCATAGTCCACTCTTAATACCTCTAATCCAGCTTCTTCTATCATATCTTCTGCTTTACCTATAGATTTTTCTCTTACGTCTGGAACTTTTGTTAAGTCCACAGATCTCCCCTTACTTATAATAACCCTTACCGGATAGCCTTTTTTAACTTTTTTACCTTTTTCATCTATTTGTTCTATTATAGTACCTTCCTTTTTGTCACTTTCTTTTTCACTTTCAACTTTAAGTTTTAGTCCACGCTTTTGAACTTCAATTTCGGCCTCAGATTTTGTTTTGCCTACTAAATCTGGAGTAGGTATATCGTTATTTGATAGCATACCGCTTAATCCTAAAGCTACTCCAGCTCCTAATGCTACAACTAAAAAAGCTAAAAGTACTGCACTTATGGTTACCCACTTGTTAGACTTCTTTTTCGGTTTTTTCTTCTTATTATTGTTACTATTTATAGTTTTCTTATTATCCATATTATTTTTACCCTCATTATCATTATCACTGTTCATTATCATAGTTTCATCTAATTTAGGTATTATTTGAGTAGGGGAATCATTTAAATTTAATGCTTTTTCTGTATTTACGTTTCTGACACCATCTCTTATATTTTTAAGATCCTGTAATAGCTCTATTGCACTACTGTATCTTAAACTTTGATTCTTCTCAATACATTTCATTATTACTCTTTCTAAATCTGGTGAAACAGAGCTATCAATTTGAGTAGGAGGTACTACTTCTTCTTGTATATGCTTTATTGCAACAGCTACTGGACTATCCCCTTGAAATGGTAAAACTCCTGTACACATTTCATACATCATAATTCCTAGAGAATATATATCTGATTTTTCGTCTGTATAGCCTCCTCTAGCTTGTTCTGGTGAAAAATAATGTACAGATCCCATTACACTATTCGTACTAGTAATAGTTGAACTAGTAGCAGCTCTAGCTATACCAAAGTCTGTCACTTTTACTCTTCCATCTTCTGTAACCATAATGTTATGTGGTTTTATATCCCTGTGTATTACTTTATTAGCATGAGCATGACTTATCGCATCTGCTACTTTCATCCCTATATCTATTGTTTCTTTAGTATCAAGTTTTCCTTTATCTACTATAATTTCTTTAAGCGTTTTTCCATTTATATACTCCATTACTATATAGTATATATCATCTTCGACCCCTACGTCATATACATTTACTATATTAGGATGTGATAAACTAGCTGCAGCCTGCGCTTCTCTTCTAAATTTTTCTATAAATTCTTCATCGTTTATATATTCTTCTTTTAATATCTTTACTGCTACAAATCTGTTAAGTAGGCTACACTTAGCTTTATAAACTGAGGCCATACCGCCTGAGCCAACTTTTTCAACTATTTCATACCTATTACCTAAGACTCTACCTATCATTTTATCACTCATTTTGTCACCTCTATTCTTCCTTAATTCTCATAATCATAATGGTGATATTGTCTATTCCACCTAGTTCATTAGCTGTATTAGCTAATATATTACAACTATCCGTCATATTTTCTGTGTTATTTACTACATCTACTATTCTTTCTTCACTAACCATATTAGTTAGTCCATCTGTACAAAGGATAATTATATCTTTAGTTGTTACTTCTTTAGTTACTATATCTACATTCACATTAGAATTTGTACCTAATGCTCTAGTAATTATATTTTTCTTAGGATGATTAAATGCCTCTTCCTTAGTTATACTTCCTGATCTAAGAAGTTCACCTACCAAAGAGTGATCATGTGTAAGCTGTATAAGTTTATTATCTCTAAGTAAGTATGCTCTACTATCTCCTACATGCCCTACATATATATCCTTTTCAAACATTATTCCCATAGTTACAGTAGTTCCCATGCCTTTTAAGCTTTCGTCTTCATTAGCTTCTTTTATTATCTCTTCATTAGCTAAATCTATCGACTCATTTATAAACTTAGGCACAAACATTTCACCATTTATTATATTTTCTTTATTTTTTTCATAGTATTCTTTTATAACAGATATTGCCAAGTTACTTGCAATTTCTCCTGCTTTGTGTCCACCCATTCCATCTGCTACTATAAAAATAGGTAACTTTTCATCATCAAAGTAAAAGTAAGAATCTTGATTGATTTCTCTCACTTTTCCAATATCTGAACAAGCACAGATAAACATATATTTCACCTCATCTTATTTTTTAAGTAGTTTTATATTTTTAATTAATATAATCTCTTCTTAATTGTCCACATGCGGCATTAATATCTGATCCCATTTCCCTTCTAATGGTAGTATTCACGCCTCTTTTTTCTAATATGTTTTTAAACTTCTCTATAGATTTATCCAGTGATTTAGTATGTTTAAATTCTTTTATTGTATTAAGAGGTATTAGATTTACATGACTTAGCATTCCCTTTAGAAGTTTGGTAATCTCTATTGCATATTCTTCACTATCATTCACGCCATCTATCAGTGTATATTCAAATGTTATTCTTCTTTTAGTCTTATCTATATAGTATTTACAAGCTTCTAAAATCTCTTCTATACTATATTTATTAGATATAGGCATTATCTTTTTTCTTTCATCATCAAATGGTGAATGTAAAGATATAGATAAGTTCACAGGTATTCCTTCGTCTGCTAGCTCATATATTTTAGGTACTACTCCACAAGTTGAAAGAGTTATATTTCTATAACTTAAGTTTTGTCCATTTTCATCATGTATAAGTTTTAAAAATGTTAAAACATTTTTATAGTTATCTAAAGGCTCTCCACTTCCCATAAGCACTATATTGCTTATTTTTTCATTTATATCTTTTTGTATTGAATAAAATTGTTCTAATATTTCAGAAGGCTCTAGGTTTCTTACAAGTCCTTCTTTCGTTGATGCACAAAAAGAACATCCCATTCTACAACCTACTTGAGTAGATAAACAAACAGTTACTCCATGCCTATGCTTCATCATTACACTCTCAATTATATTCCCATCTTCCAAGGAAAATAAGTATTTTTTAGTTCCATCTATTTTTGAATCATATCTTTTGACTATTTTTAGGTTGGTAATTTTATAGTTTTCATTCAACTTCTGTTTTAATGGCTTTGATAAAACTGTAATTTTATCTATATCATTTATACATTTTTCATGTATCCAACCAAAAGTCTGTTTTCCTCTAAATTCTTTTTCTCCTAGATTTATAAATACTTTTTTAAGTTCATCTATTTCAAGTGACTTTAAATCTATCTTATTCAAATTATCCCTCCAAGTACAATACTAAATATTATACCATAATATTCGATTTAAGTGGTTATACAACTTCATAGTATTAAAAATTTATTTCTTCAATAGCTTGGCTATAAAGAAACCATCAGTCCCACTAATATTAGGATATAGCTCTAAATATCCAGTTTCTTTTATTATTTCTTCCGAATTATCTATTAAGTCATTGAAGTTTGCCAATTCAAAATTTTCATTATCTCTTAAGAATTTATTTATTAGATTAATATTTTCGTCTTTTTCTATAGTGCATGTACTATATACTAATACTCCATTGCTTTTTACATATTTACTGGCACTTTGAAGTATATTGTATTGAAGCTCTGATATACCCTCTATATCTGAACTCTCTTTATTCCATTTTATATCAGGTTTTCGTCTTATAAGTCCAAGTCCTGAACAAGGGGCATCTACTAGACAGTAATCTGCTTTCCCTATCAAGCTTTCGTCTAAGTCTAAAGCATTAAACTGTTCATATTGTATTATATTTATCCCTAATCTTTCACTGTTCTCTTTTACTAACTTGATCTTATGTTCATATATATCTCTTGCTATAATTTTGCCTTTATTATTCATTTTTTGAGCTATATGTGTAGTCTTGCCACCTGGAGCGCTACATATATCTATAACTAAACTTCCCTCTTTTGGATCCATAATTTGTGACACTAACATGGAACTTTCATCTTGTATTTGGAATAGTCCCTTTTTAAATTCATCTAGCTCTGTTATATTTATTGGATTTTCAACTATTATTCCATCTGTTGAATATCTCGTTTTTTTGCAATCTATATTTTTTTGATTTAATATATTTACTAAGGTATCTCTATCTATTTTTAAAGTATTTACTCTTATATTTAACTTAGGAGTACTATTATTTGCTATACATAAGCTTTCAGTGAACTCAAAACCATATTCTTTTATCCATCTTTCTATCATCCATTCTGGGTGTGAATATTTTACAGATAGATATTTTACTTTTTCTTTGTTTTTATTAGGTAACTTTATATTATCTTTGTTTCTAGATATATTTCTAAGGAGTCCATTTACAAAGCCTTGACTACCTCTATGACTATATTTTTTGGATAGTTTTACTGACTCATTTACAGCTGCACTATCTGGTATTCTGTCCATAAATATTAATTGATATATTCCAAGCCTTAAAATATTCATTACGACTGGAGCTATCTTCTTTAGCCTTACTGTAGAAAAGTTTTTTATTACATAATCTATATAGATTTTATTTTCTAATACTCCGTAAACTAACTCTCTTATTAAAGATGAGTCTAAATCATTAATGCCCTTAGGCATATTTCTGTTTATAGATATATTAGAATATGCATTTTCTTCGTTTACTTCATTTAAAATTTTTAATGCGATTTCTCTTGAATTATTAGCCAATTAAATTTCCTCCTATGATTTAATTTAAGCAAAAAAATTAAGGGATGTATTCAACCCCTTAATCATTTCTTCTAGATATTCCTATAAGTCTAAGTAATTCAGCTATTGAAACTAGCGTTGCTGCTACGTATGTTAATGCTGCTGCACTTAGAACTTTCTTTGCTGGTTCTACTTCACTTTGTGATATTATCCCATTCTGTAAGTTTACTATAGCTCTTTTACTAGCGTCAAACTCAACTGGTAATGTTATAAGTTGAAAAGCTACAATACCTACATATATTAGTATTCCTAATTGAATGAGCCCAGTTGCTCTTAGCATAAATCCTAAGAAGATTATAGCAAAAACAAATTTAGACCCAAATATAACCATAGGAGCTATACTATTTCTGATAGAAAGTGGTGCATAATTATTAGCATGTTGTATTGCATGACCAACTTCGTGAGCTGCTACCCCTAACGATGCCACAGATCTTCCATTATATACTTCTGAAGATAGCCTTAGTACTCTTTTAGACGGATCGTAATGATCTGATAATCTTCCAGGGGTCATTTCTATAGGTACATTGTAAAGCCCATTTCTATCTAATATCTTTCTTGCTACTTCAGATCCAGTATAACCTGAGCCACTAATTACTTTTAAATATTTATTAAAAGTAGATTGTACTTTTCCTTGAGCATACACTGAGAGTATCATAGCAAAGATGACTAGTAATATTTCAGGCCCAAAGCCTCCATACCCCATTCCATACATACTTTACTCCTCCTTTAAAAAAAGTTTTATTGCCTCTTCTATCTTTTCTACATCAATCTTTGTATTAAAGCAAGGACCATTAGGTCTGTCGTTTAATACACCCATAACAGGAATATGTTTAACATCGTTTATTCCACTAGATAAATCTCTCTCACAAGCTACTGCTATTATGCACTTAGGCCTTATTCTCTTTATCCATTCTCTTGCCAAAGTTCCTCCTGTAGCTACAACTATATTTATACCATATTTTTCTTTTAGTTTTAATATATCTCCTATATCACATTTTCCACATGACTTGCAGTTTTCTATATTATTAGTTATTTTTATAGCACATTTATCATTTTGTAAGCAGTGAGGGAGTAATATTAGTATTTTATCTCTATTTGATTTTATATATTTAGTTTTTACTAATTTATTATTAATATTCGCATGCATTCTTCTTATGCTATCTTTATCTTTTCCTAACAACTTTGCCACTGTAATTAGTAGTGGATATATAGATGTCATAGTTACTTTCACAAATTTATAGCTATAGTCCTCTATTTTCTTCTCATTTTTTACTCTAAATAGTAATATTAAACTTAGTATAATACTTATTATATATAAACTTAAAGTAACAAGTATAATTATTAATATTGCTTTTAATGTTACTATATCTTTTTGTATTAAAAACATTCCTGTTAGTGTTATCAAGGTCATCAGTACTATTAAAATTATTCCTATAGCCATGGTAAAATTCTTTTTATCATTAATCATTTAATTCACATCCAATATTTACCTTAATGTTATGTCAGTCTTGAATTCATTTCCTCTTAAAAATTCTTCTATAGTCATAGGCTTTTTCCCAGGAAATTGTATTTTCTTTAGTATTAAGCAGCTGTCATTTACATTTACAGCGATTCCTTTCTCACTCACTTCTACAACTTTTCCATTCTCACCATCTTTAAACTTATCAACTACTTCTGCATCTAAAACTTTTATATTTTTATTTTCATATTGAAAATAAGAGCTTGGCCAAGGTTGAGTTCCTCTTATTAAGTTTTTTATTTCTATTCCTTTTTTATTCCAATCTATTTTTCCTAGCGATTTATCCATCATGTGAGCATAAGTTGATAAACTATGATCTTGCGGTTCTTTGATAGCAGTTCCATTTTCAATTTCCTTTAATGTTTCTGCTAAAAGTTCTGATCCTATATACATGAGCTTATCATGCAACTCTCCTGCTGTCATATTGCTGTCTATTAACAATTCTCTTTTTGAAATCATATCTCCAGCATCAAGTCCTTTGCTCATTTCCATAATAGTTACACCTGTTTTTTCTTCTCCATTTATTACTACCCAATTTATAGGTGCTGCACCTCTGTATTTTGGTAAAAGAGATGCGTGTACATTTACACACTTGTATTTTGGTAGATTTAAAATATCTTCTTTTAATAATTGCCCATAAGCAACCACAACTATTATGTCTGGAGATATTTCTCTTATTTTAGCTATGCTTTCTTCGGTATTTATATCTTTCGGTTGATATACCTCTATTCCTAACTCCATAGCTTTTTCTTTAACTGGTGGAGGAGATAATAGCTTTCCTCTTCCCTTAGGTTTATCTGGTTGTGTTATTACTAATGATACTTCATGCTCTTTATTAAGTGCTTCAAGAGTAGGCACTGCAAAGTCTGGTGTACCCATAAATATTGCCTTCATTTTAACACTCCTATTCTTCAATTTCTCCTATTACTCTATCTATATATAGTATTCCATCTAGATGATCTATTTCATGGCAAAAAGCTCTCGCTAAGAAGTCTTCACCTTCTAGAGTTTTCTCTTCTCCATTGATATCTGTAAACTTTACTTTTACTTTGAAAGGTCTATTTACTTTTCCTCTTTTTCCTGGAACACTTAAACATCCTTCAAAATCTATAGTTTCACCTTCTTCAGATAATATTTCTGGATTTATCATAGTTATTGGACCTTCTCCAATATCTACAACTACAACTCTTTTCAATATACCTACTTGAGGTGCTGCAAGACCTACTCCTTCTTCTTTATACATAGTTTCTATCATATCTTCTACTAGTATCTTTATCTTTTCATCTATAGTTTCTACGACTCTAGATTTTTTTCTTAGTATTTCATCATCTTCAAATCTTAACTGTCTAATCGCCATGTTCATTCCTCCTATAATATCGATACTGGATTAATATCTATATTTATTCTTATGTCTTTAATATTGCTCTCTTTATCTATTATACATACTTTTTCTATAATTTTCTTAATTTTTTTTAATTCTTCTTGACTACATTTAATTAAAATTTGCCATCTATATCTATCTCTTATTTTATATATTAAAGATTGATTTGGCCCTAATATATTTTTATGTGAAAACGTACTTAATCTTTTATGAATTTCATCCCTTATTTCATGAAAGACCTTATTTGATGCTTTAAATACTTCATTTTCATTTTTCGATGAAATTATTATATTTATTAAACTTATAAATGGTGGGTATTCAAAAGCTTTTCTGATACCTATTTCCTCATTAAAAAACTCAATATAGTTATGCTTTTGCGCAGCTTTTATGCTATAGTGGTCAGGCTCATAGGTTTGTAATATTACCTTTCCTTCAAGTTCTCCTCGACCCGCTCTTCCTCCTACCTGAGTCAAAAGTTGAAATGTTCTTTCTGATGCTTTAAAATCTGGTAGATTCAAACTAGTATCGGCAGCTATAATTCCTACCAAAGTAACATTAGGAAAATCTAATCCTTTTGAAATCATTTGTGTTCCTATTAATATATCTATTTGACCATTTTTAAATTTATTTAATATTCTTTCATGACTTCCTTTCCTAGTAGTTGTATCTACATCCATTCTTGCTACCTTTGCGCTTGGAAAGCTTTTCTTTACTAATTCTTCTACTCTTTGAGTTCCTATTCCAAAATGCTTTATATAACTACTTCCGCATTCAGGACAAGTCTCTGGTAACTTTCTAGATAGTCCACAATAGTGACATCTAAGATTATTACTGCTTGTATGATAGGTAAGAGATATATCACAACTTTCACATTTTAATACATAACCACATTTTCTGCATGATATAAAAGTGGAGAATCCTCTTCTATTTAAAAATAATATAGTTTGCTTTCTATTTTCTAAGTTAAATATAATTTCTTCATAGAGTCTCTTGCTAAATATAGTTTTATTTCCATTTTCCAATTCTTCTTTCATATTTATTACTTCCATTGGAGGTAATTCTCTATTATTTATTCGACTAGGCAAAGTTAATAAATTTAACTTACCTAATTTTGCGTTATAATAAGTTTCTATAGAGGGAGTTGCCGATCCTAATATCAGAATGGCATCTTCTATGTCGCATCTCTTTTCTGCTACCTCTATAGTATTATATTTAGGATTCGTAGATGACTTATAGCTAGTTTCATGCTCTTCATCAATTATAATTATTCCCAAGTTGTCAAAAGGTGCAAAGATAGCTGATCTTGCTCCAACCACTATCTGTACTCTACCCTCTTTTATTTTTCTCCATTCATCATATCGTTCTCCTAGTGAAAGTCCACTATGAAGTACCGCAACATTTCCTTCAAATCTTCCTGCAAATCTTTCAACAGTTTGTGGAGTTAATGATATTTCTGGAACTAGTACTATGGCCTGCTTTTCTAGTTTAAGAATTTTTTCTATCATCTGAAGATATACTTCTGTTTTACCACTGCCCGTTACTCCATGCAAAAGATGTTTATTATTTTTGCTATTTATATAATTATTATAAATAGTATCTACACATATCTGCTGCTCATAAGTTAATTTTGCTTTTTCATATACCTTTATTTCTTTATTTATAGCTTCTCTACTTACTTCTCTTTCTTCTACCCTTAGATAGCCCTTCTCTTCTAAAGATTTTATTGATGACAGAGGTATATTGTTTTTCTCCATTACCTCTTTCAAAGATATACTTTCTCTATTAGAGATATATTTCAATACCTCAATTTGCTTATGTGCTGATTTACTCAGTGTCTCTATTACCTTATCTGTTTCTTGTTCAGAGAAGTTTTTAAATATGTATTTTTCATACTTTTTATTTATCTCTTGGCTTATCTTTTCAACTATCTCTACTATATTTTTATTTATTAAGTCATTTAAGTTCTTATCTATGTTTTTTATATCAGATTGTTTTTTGAGTTCTTGTAATTCTACTTCCTTATTTTTATTTAAGTAATCTATTATTTTTTTTTGATTATCATTAAGAAAACTAAAATAATCTAATTTATTTATATTTTTTCCTATAGTTACACACTTTATAGATTTATTTGTTATACCTGTTGGAATTATAGTTTTTAACACTTCTAGGTGTGTACATAGATACTCATCTTTCATCCATGAACTTAATTTTATCATATTTTCAGATATTATCGGTGTATCTTCTACTAAACGTTTTATTTCTTTTACTCTATTAGGGTTAAAGTCTATATTATCTTTTAGACTTATTATTATTCCTTCTAAAAGTTTGTTACCTTTTCCAAACGGAACTAAACATCTCATACCTATTTTTATCTTTTCTATATATTTTTCTGGAACTTTATAAGTATATAGTCTGTCAGTATTTAAGCTTGTATTATCTACTATAATTTCCGCATATAAGAATTTCTCCATTAAATCAACCTTTCAGAATTAAGCTAATTATATTATAGCAGTTTGCTCGAAAATATAAAAACGTAAAGGAGAAGAGTTTATCCCTTCTCCCTTACGTGATTTTAAAAATTATCTTCTAAGTAATGAACCTATCTCATCTAATATAACTTTAGACAAGTCTGCTTTGCTCATATTAGGTAAGCCTTTCACTTCACCATTTTTATTTATAATTGTAGCTGTATTATTGTCAGTTCTAAACCCAGCATTTTCACTAGTAACATCATTTGCTACAATAAAATCAAGATTCTTAGATTTTATTTTTTTCTTAGCATTTTCTAATATGTTTTGTGTTTCAGCTGCAAATCCAACTACTAGTTGATGCTTTTTTATATTTCCAAAGTGAGCCACTATATCTGGATTTCTTACAAATCTTACACATAAGTCGTCATCACTCTTTTTAATCTTTTGATCACTTACACTTTCTGGTCTATAGTCTAGTGGTGCTGCAGACTTTATTAAGACATCACAAGTATCAAACTCATCTTCTATAGCTTTGTACATTTCTCTAGTAGTATTTACTTTTTTTACACTTACACCTGATGGTGGAGTTAAGCTTGTAGGTCCTGTTATAAGTACTACTTCTCCGCCTCTTCTTTTAGCTTCTTCAGCTAATGCATATCCCATTTTTCCGCTAGAGAAATTAGTCATATATCTTACTGGATCTAGTGGCTCTATAGTTGGGCCTGCAGTTATTAATACTTTTTTTCCTTCTAATTCATTATTATTAAATATATTAACTACATATTCTACTATATCTACTGGATCAGCTAATTTACCTTCACCATAGTCTCCACAAGCTAACCTTCCACTAGCTGGAGATATGAATTCATATCCCAGTGATTTTAGCTTTTCAACATTTTGTTTAAATATAGGATTTACATACATATTAGTATTCATTGCAGGTGCAAATACAACCCTAGCTTTAGTTGCCATTATAGTTGTAGATAGCATATCATCAGCTATGCCATTAGCTACTTTTCCTATAATGTTTGCAGTAGCCGGAGCTATTAAAAATATATCTGCTTTACTGGCAAGAGATATATGCTCTATTTCCCATTGTTTAGGTTCTTCAAACATATCTACAGTAACATGATTTTGTGACATAGATTGAAATGTAAGTGGAGTTACAAACTTTGTAGACGAGTTTGTCATTATCACATTTATATTTGCGCCTAATTTTTTTAGCCTACTTACTATATCTACAGCCTTATATACTGCGATTCCTCCAGTTACTCCTAATACTATATTTTTTCCCTTTAACAATTGTTACACCTCTTTAGCTTCTTCTATAGCTTCATCCATAGCTTCTTCTGGTCTAAAGTAAGTTACTTCACCAGCTGCTATTTCTTCAACTGCTATTGTAACTGGCTTTATAGATTTAGTGTTTACTAAAGGATCTACTCCATCTACTAATTGTCTTGATCTTTTTGACACCATTACCACTAAAGTGTATCTACTATCTACTTTTTTTAATAAATCATCTGTTGAAGGATATAACATACCAAAATTCCCCCTTTTTTATATTCTTTCTATAATATTTTGTTGTCTATTTACTTTGCACTTTTCTGCCTTTATTATTGATTCTATCTTATCTACTGCTAAATTTACTTCATCATTCAGAACTGCATAATCATATTTAAATACATATTCTATTTCTCTATATGCACTTTCTAGTCTTCTTATCATTGCTTCCTTAGTTTCAGTTCCTCTTTTTTCTATTCTATTTTTAAGTTCTTCCATTGAAGGAGGCATTATAAATATAAATACACCATTTGGATATATATCTTTAACATCTAGTGCTCCTTGTATATCAATTTCTAGCAATACATCTTTTCCTTCGTCTAATTTTTGAAGCACATATTCTTTAGGTGTTCCATAATAATTTCCGTATACTTCTGCATACTCTAAAAATTCTTTTTCTATAATCATTTCTTGAAACTTATCTCTATCTAAAAAGAAATAGTTTACCTTATCTACTTCTCCAACTCTTGGACTTCTAGTTGTTGCAGATATAGATAAGTTTATATTCTGATCTCTCTCTAATAGTTCCTTACATATAGTTCCCTTTCCAGCACCAGAAGGTCCAGAGATAACTAAAAGTAATCCTTTTCCCATTTTCATTCGCCTCTTTTTCTTAAATTTTACTCTGCATCATTATTTTCTTTAGTTCCTAGTCTATGTGCAACTGTTTCAGGTTGAACTGCTGACAATATAATATGGTCACTGTCTGTGACCACTACAGCTCTAGTTCTCCTACCATAAGTAGCATCTATAAGCATCCCTCTATCTCTAGCTTCTTGAATTATTCTTTTTATAGGCGCTGATTCTGGACTTACTATAGCTACAATTCTATTTGCAGAAACTATATTTCCAAATCCAATATTTATAAGTTTAATTCCCATTTAAGTTTATCCTCCCGATTACTCTATATTTTGTATTTGTTCTCGTATTTTTTCCAACTCTGTCTTTATATCAACTACTTTATTAGTGATTTCTACATCTCCAACTTTCGATCCTATAGTGTTAACTTCTCTATTCATTTCTTGAAGCATAAAGTCTAGTTTTCTTCCTATAGAGTCATTGCCCTCAAGTGATTTTCTTAACTGAATAATATGACTATTAAATCTAACTATTTCCTCATCGATACCAGTTTTATCAGCAAAATATGCAACCTCATTTGCTAATTTACTCTCATCAATATCATATTTATTTTCTAAAAGCTCGTTAATTCTATTCTCTAACTTTTCTTTATATTCTAAAACTACTTTCGGAGCTCTCTCTTCTATATCATTTATTAAAGATTCTATTTTATTAGTTTTTTCTTTAATGTCCTTACTTAAAAGTTCTCCTTCTTCTTGTCTCATAGCTATTAATTCTTCTAATGCTATTCTAACTCCTTCTTTTAGAGTATTCCAAATTTCATCTTCATCTTCTTCTTTTCTTTCAGTCTTAAGTATGTCTGGAAATTTTGTTATTAAATCTATATTCAAGTTACTGTCTATATTAAGCTCAGTACATATCTTTTCAAGAGCATTTTTATAGGATTGTGCAAGTGGTATATTTACTTTCACCTCCATTTCTATGTCTTTCACATACTCTAATCCTATGTATATTTCTACCCTACCTCTAGTAACATATTTCTTAACTTCTTTTTTTATCTTCTCTTCTAAATAACTTATATGTTTGGGCACTTTTACTATTATATCATTATATCTATGATTTATGGATTTCACTTCAACAGTAAAGTTTCTTATTCCATCGTTATTTTCTCCACGACCGAAGCCAGTCATACTTCTTAACATTTTCTCATCCTTCCTAAACTATTATAATCAATTTTACCACAAATTAATCTAGTGTCAATTAACTTATGTTTTTTCGAAAAAACTATTATTTCCTTGTGTTTTCTTTATTTATGATAATATAATAGATATAGTATTATTCAAGTATTAAATATTAAATACGGAGGAATATATATGGCTTTAGATGGCATAGTTTTAAAAAATATTTGTGCTGAGTTAAAAAGCACATTAATTGAGGGAAAAATAGATAAGGTTCATCAACCAGAAAATGATGAAATTTTTCTTAGTATAAGAAGCAAAGGGCAGAATATTAAACTATTAATATCTGCTAGTAGTAATAATCCTAGAATATACATTACTGATTTTTCTAAACAAAATCCATCAAACCCTCCTATGTTCTGCATGTTACTTAGAAAACATCTTCAAGGTGGTAAAATTGTAGATATAGAGCAAGTTTCTTTGGAAAGAATAATAAAAATTAGTATTCAATCTTTAAGTGAGCTAGGTGACTTAACTATAAAAGAACTTATAGTAGAAATCATGGGTAAACATAGTAATATAATTTTGGTAGATAGAGATAGTGGTAAAATAATAGATTCTATTAAAAGGATTCCCTTGTCTGTAAGTAGTATTAGACAAGTTCTCCCTGGACTTAACTATAGTCTTCCACCTTCTCAAAACAAATTATATCCTATAGATATAACTAAACAAGAGTTTTTTAATCTCATAGATAGTTCTAGTAATAATCCAGCAGTTTATAAGTTTTTATATAGTAACTTTATTGGATTAAGCCCTCTAGTGGCAAAAGAAATATGTTTTCTATCCAATATAGATGATAATGTAAAATTAGATTTTTTATCAAATGAGGATAAAGAAAATCTATTTAATAATTTTAATAGTATTTATAACTTAGTTAAGAATAACAAATATAATCCTGTTATTATAAAGGATAAAAGCGATTATGAAGTTATAGAATTTTCAAGTTTAAACTTAATGCAATTTGGAGATCTTCCAAAAAACTATTTTGACTCTGTAAGTAAGCTTCTAGATTACTTTTATTTAACTAGAGATAAAATAGACAGAATAAAGCAAAAATCTAATGACTTAAGGAAGTCTATATCCATTAAAT
Source organism: Gottschalkia acidurici 9a (assembly GCF_000299355.1). Lineage (NCBI taxonomy): Bacteria > Bacillati > Bacillota > Tissierellia > Tissierellales > Gottschalkiaceae > Gottschalkia > Gottschalkia acidurici. The sequence goes on from NC_018664.1 coordinate 1,768,194, forward strand.
TAGAAAGAGCTTTAAACAAACTATCTAAACAAAAACAAGAACTTTTAGATGCTGAAAAAAGAGAAAAGTTTAAAATTTACGGTGAACTATTAACTGCTAATATTTATAGACTTGAGAAAGGCTTAGAGGAGGTTGAGCTAGAAAATTTTTATAGCGAAGACCTTGAACCTGTAAAAATAAGATTAGATAAAAATCGCACACCTTCCCAAAATGCTCAGAGATACTATAAAAAATACAACAAATTAAAGAATGCACATGAAGTTGTTAGTGAACAATTGTTAAAGACTAAAGAAGAAGTAAATTATCTTGAGAATATATTATTAGCACTTGATACATCAACTGAGGTTGAAGAACTAGATGAAATAAGAGAGGAGTTAGTGAGTGAGGGTTATATTAGAAAATCATCTTCAAAAGTCAAGAAAAGTAATAAAGATGCTTCTAGCCCTCATCACTATATTTCTAAAGATGGATTTAATATTTACGTAGGTAAAAACAATAAACAAAATGACTATCTCACTCTTAAATTTGCATCTAAAGAAGATATTTGGCTTCATACTAAAGATATACCTGGTTCTCATGTTATTATAAAATCTGAAGGCAAGGATATCCCTGAAGACACTTTACTAGAAGCTGCCCTTTTAGCTGGATTCTATAGTAAAGGAAAAATGTCAAGCAATGTTCCTATAGATTATGCTGAGAGAAAGCATGTAAGAAAACCTAGTGGTGCTAAACCTGGTATGGTAATCTATGATACTAACAATACTGTTTACATCACACCTTCAATAGAAAATATAAGTAAGATTAAGAAACTAGATTAGACATCATAGACACTAATAAAAAATAGGCATTCTATAAAGATTTATTCTTTGATAGAATGCCTATTTTTATTAATCCATATTTTTTACATCTATTTTCTTTGTCTCTGGTAAAAGCTTATTTACAATTATTCCTACTAGTGCCGCTAAACTTACTCCTGTGATACTAATGTTTTGTCCAAACTGAATTCCAACTACACCTTGAAAGTTTGGATCTACTTTTAATATCTCAGATCCTATTCCTATTATTAATATAAGTCCTGATATTAATAAATTTCTATTGTCTGTAAAGTCTATATCTGAGCTTGCAATTGTTCTCATCCCAACACTAGTTATCATACTGAAAAGAACTACACTTACCCCACCCATTACTGGTTCAGGTATTGTTTGTAATATAGCTCCAAATTTACCTAAAAATCCAAGGATTACAGCTATCATTGCAGCCAATCTTAGTATACTTGGGTCATATACTTTTGTAACTGCAAGTACACTCGTATTTTCACCATAAGTAGTATTAGCTGGTCCACCTATTAATCCTGCAAACGTGGTTGCTAAACCATCTCCCATAAGTGTTCTGTGAAGTCCTGGATCTTCATAAAAGTTCTTACCAACAACTGCACCATTAGTTGTTATATCTCCTATATGTTCCATAAACGTTGCCAACACTACTGGTGCTATTATAGCTATTGCACCTATATCAAATATAGGTAATGTAAAGTTTGCTAAACTAAACATCTTAGCTTGTACAATTGGTGCATAATCTATTAAATTTAATGCTGCAGAAAGACCATATCCAACTATAACTCCAACAAGTATTGGTATTATCTTTAAAAATCCTCTTGCAAATATTGAAGTTATTGCTACAGTAACTATAACTACAAATGATACCAGCCAGTTTTTTGATGCCATACTTAAGGCTACCGGGCTTAAGCTAAGTCCTATCACCATTATCATAGGTCCTGTTACAACAGGAGGAAAGAAACTTTTTACTCTATTTACTCCAAATATCATAACTATAAAAGATAGTAATATATATAAAAGACCAGCAACTATTATTCCACCTTGTGCATATCTTAAATCTCCAAATTGGCTTGCTACTACCTGTATAACTGTTATAAATGCAAAACTTGATCCTACGAAAACTGGTACTTTTCTTTTAGTGCATAAGTGAAATATAAGAGTTCCTATACCTGCTGTTATAAGTGCAATTGATGGATCTAAGCCTGTCAAAATAGGAACTAAAACTGTAGCTCCAAACATAGCAATAACATGCTGAATTCCTAGTACTAACCTTTTCACTTTTTCTATTTTGGACATAAAAAAACCTCCTTATTCTTTTAGGAGGGAGACATTATCTCCCCTTTTCAGCCTCTCTGGACTGATTTAAAAGGTAACTGTATAAAGTTATCAATCTTTTTCTATAACTACTTCACTTACATCATCCACTTCTTTAAACTTAACATTTACTATTTCTTCTACTGAAGTAGGTACATTTTTTCCTACAAAATCTGGTCTTATAGGAAACTCTCTATGTCCTCTATCTATAAGGACTGCTAATTGTACTTTTTTTGGTCTACCTTTATCTACTAGTGCATCTAAAGCTGCTCTTACAGTTCTTCCTGTATACAATACATCATCTACAAGTATTACTGTTTTGTTTGTAATATCATGATCAAATTCTTCATTCAGTATAGGGGTATCACTAACTTCTGTTAAATCATCTCTATAGAGAGTTATATCAAGTGTTAAAACTGGTATTTGTATACCTTCTATTTGACTTATCCTATCTGCTAGCTTATTGGCAAATGGTATACCTCTAGTTCTTATTCCTACTAATACTAGATCCTCTGTACCTTTATTTCTTTCTATAATCTCATGTGCTAATCTAGTAATTGCTCTACTTATAGCATTTTCATCCATTATGATTGTCTTTGGTTTCATTTATAGTCCTCCAATCAATATAATAAATAAAGCTTCTTATCGGTTGATAAGAAGCTAAGTTACATTATAGCATTAATTCCCTACTATAAAGCCGTATTCCTTATCAACCTCTCGGGTCAATTTAAAGGTCCATTTCTCCGTCATTAAAATACTAACATAGTTCGACATATTTGTCCAACAATTATTTATTTTCTTAATTTTAATATTATATTTTTAAAATATTCTGGAATTTCAGAGTCAAATTCCAAATATTTTTTAGTTCTAGGGTGAATAAATCCTAAAGTTTTTGCGTGCAATAACTGTCCTTTTAATTTAAACTTCTGATTTTTATATCCATAAACAGGATCTCCTACCACAGGATGATTTATAAATGCCATATGAACTCTTATTTGATGAGTCCTTCCAGTCTCTAGTTGTGCTTCTATTAAAGTGTATTTTTCAAATCTTTCTAAAACTTTAAAGTGGGTTATAGCTTCTTTACTATTTTTATCAGTAACCGTCATTTTTTTCCTATCAATAGGATGTCTTCCTATTGGTGCATTTATCGTTCCACTATCTTCTTTTATATTTCCTTCTACTAGTGCATAGTACTTTCTCGTAGTACTATGTTCTTTCAACTGTTGTGCTAAATCTTCATGAGCAAAGTTATTTTTCGCTATCATCAAAAGTCCGGATGTATCTTTATCTATCCTATGAACTATTCCTGGTCTCATTTTGTTATTTATATTGGATAATGTCCTAAAGTGATATAATAGTGCATTTACTAGTGTCCCACTATAGTTACCAGGAGCAGGGTGAACAACCATTCCCTGTGGTTTATTTATTACAGCCACATCTTCATCATTATAAACCATGTCTATAGGTATATTTTCTGAAATTATTTCTAATTCTTGCTCTTGTGGGAGAGATACTACTATATGATCTCCTGTCCTAACTATATATCTAGGCTTTACATTTTTGTTATTTACCTTAACTAGTTCATCTTTTATTAGCCTTTGTATATGTGCTCTAGACGTTTCATTTAACTGTTGGGTTAAATAAGCATCTATCCTTTCATCATCTTCTTCATCTACGAATATCTCTATTATCTCCATAATAAAATCACTCTTTCTCTACCTCTATTTCATATTTATTAGTCATGATTAAGTAAATCATAAGAAAAGTTCCTATCACTATAAATGTATCGGCAAAATTAAACACTGGAAAATCATAAAGCTTTCCAAATGTCACATCTATAAAATCTACTACATATGCTAGTCTTATTCTATCGATTAAATTACCAATAGCTCCCCCTATAATCATAAAAAGAGAATATCTTGTTAGTTTAGTCAAATTCTTATTACTTTTTATGTACACTAATATTCCTATTATCACTAAAGATGTTAGTATGATAAAAAAAGTTCTTTGATTTTGAAGTATTCCCCAAGCTGCTCCTGGGTTCCTAACATAATTTAGCTTTAAAAAGTTATCTATTATAACAAAAGGCTCTTGATTCTCTAGATACATAACCGCAAAATACTTACTTATTTGATCAACAAGTATAGTTCCTAATACAAGTAAAGTAGCTAACATTTTTTCCCTCCTCGAAATAGTATATTATTGATACATTATACTATATAATTTTAAGGTATATTAGTTTTATTTACAATATAAAGCTAAAATAAGGTTAATTTAATATTATAATCAACCTTATTTTAATTTTAAATCTATGTCGTTTTATAGTTGTTGCTTATAGTAATCTTCAGATATTTTTTCAACTTCTTCAACTGCACCTACATCTTCATCTTCATCTAAAATACCAAGTTGGTCTCCTGTTCCATAAGATGGATCTCCTGCTACTCTATTAAACCTATCCACTGCTTGCCAACTGTCTTCACCATCAAATATTACTTCTTCTTTCCTGGAAGAGTCTTTGAATGTTCTTCCATATGGATATCTGAGATTTTCTTCCTCTATAGGTCTATATCCTAATTTATCTCTAAAAGTATCGTTCTTTTTATCTTCATTTTCACATTTTATACACATTGATGCATAAGGAATTATCTCTAATCGCTCTTCATCTATTTCTTTTCCACATTCTTGGCACTTTCCGTACTCACCAGATTCAATCTTTGATAATGCATTTTCAACTTTAGATAAAAGAACTTCTTCGTTTCCCCTAAGATTAGCATTGTGTCCTGCGATAAATACTTCCGTGCCTATATCTGCTGGATGATTATCATAAAGGGATAATTCCGTACTAAATTCTTGTCTATCTCCAGAGTTTTTATCCATAAGATCTATAGTTTCTAATATACTATTTCTTTCTTCTAATAGTATTTTTCTAAACTTACTTGTTTTTTCCTTATGCATATATTCCCTCCTATATATTTTTTTGAACGATTCTTACTATCTCTGCTATAAAATCTCCTATAAGTGGAATATTCCAAGCTATAATATGCTGAAGCATATATATAACTATAGCTCCAAGTATAGTAAATCCTATCGCCATTCCAAATCCTCTTGCTATTCCTCCTAAGAAGTTTACATACAATAATCTTCTAGTATTACTTACTAAATCTACATATTCAAAAATCTTAGATTTTTCAAGTCTTATATTTAATTCATCGATTTTTTTTCTAAGTTCATCTTCCTTATTCACTACTAAAAATCCCCCTTTAACAATATTAATTTTCCCTATAATATATATTTTATTAGTGTATGTAATTAACATATAAGTTCATTTTTAATTCATTTTCATATAAAAAAACTAGAAAACTATACGTTTGTTTTCTAGTTTTTTGCACTAAATGACATCTTCTTTTATAGATCCATCTAGTATTTTATCCTTAGTATCTAGGTCATAATTATCAATTTCAATATTTTTAAATACTCTTTCTTCATCTGTAGTTTTGTATGTATCTAATATATCTCCATCTATTTGCCTATTAATACCTTTAAATTCGAATTCATCATCTCTGTCTCTATGGTTAAGATTTTTTCTACTTCCATCATCTTCTTCAATATAACTTTCTATTGTTTCTATTTGAGAATTTAAAAGAGCTTTAAACCTTGTCTTAAAAACAATCATATCTTTTCTTGTACTTTCATACTCATTTTTAATTTTTACAACTTCATCCTGTGCTTTTTCAATCATGCTTCTAGCTCTTTTTTCAGATTCTTCTATTATATTATTTGCTTTCTTACCTGCATCTACTAATTCTTCTTCTGCTGTTTTTCTAACATTTTTAGCTTTTTCTTCAGATTCCTCTATTATAAGATCACCTTTTTTTCTAGCGTTTACTATTACTTCTTCTGCAGTAGTTTGAGCAACTATTAATGTTTTTTGAAGTGTATCTTCTAGTGCTGCGTAATGCTTTATCTGATCATTTAACATGGATATTTTATCTTTAAGTTCTAAGTTTTCTTTATACACCTGCTCGTAGTCTACTATTATTTCGTCTAAAAAGCTATCTACTTCTATTTCTTTATAGCCTCTTAGCCCTTTAGTAAACTCTTTATTTTGAATATCTAATGGTGTAAGCATTTTATCATCTCCCTATCATTTATAAATTCTAACGGTTACTTTATCTTTTCCTTTTTTACTTTTACCTAGTTCACTTATTATTTTTATTCTTCCAAATCCCCTTATAGATATAACATCGTCTTCACCTATTTCATAAGATGCATTTAATATAGGTTGCCAATTCACTTTTACTTTACCTTGAGCTATTTGATTAGCACTCTTGCTTCTGGATAAATTGCATACTCCGCTTATTAATGCATCTAGTCTTAGAGAAGAAATGGTAGTTTGTATATCTTCAAATTCCTCTTTAGTTTTCTCTATTTCCCCTAAACTTATTTGTCTAACAGTAACGTTTTCTCTTCCAATATTTTTTAAATTATAAATTACAAAATCCAACAATTCTTTATGTAATAATATAATAGCAAAATCTTCATATATGTTTATATCTCCAACCTTTTCCCTTTTAATCCCTAATCCTAAAATTGCACCAAGGTAATCTTTATGTCTTAAGTTTGTAAATTTAAAATTTCCTTCAATTTTTATTGCTTTTATAGGATTTTCTATATTTTCTTTACTCATGTATTCTGGAAATATTATTATGGACTTCCTTTCCGAATCTTCAAGTCCACCTTCTTCATAATAAGATACGTCTAATCTATTTAATATTGAGTGGGAAAGTTTTCTTTGATAAGGATCTAAAAAATCAGTATATTCTACGTCGTGATGTCTCAGAACACTTTCAATTTTGTCAAGTATTTTTCTCATCACTATATGTTGTTCTTTATCTTGTATGTGTTCTATATATTTTGTCTTATCTCCTATCATTTTACACCCCATAAAGTGAATTTAGAATATTTTAAAAATCCAGCTGGAATATTCCAGCTGAATTTTCTTTTACACTATAGTTTTTGCCAAGGAAATATTCCTTTGCTTTTAAGTTCTTCTTTTAAATTTGAATCTATTTCTACATTGCTTGGTGCTACTATAAATATATCCTTAGTTACTTTTTGTATATTTCCTTCAAGCGCATATATTGCTCCGTTCACAAAGTCAAATACCTGTTTTTTTATTTCTATATGAGTACTTTCTAAGTTTAAAACTACAAGTTTTTTGACTTTTAAATCTTCAACTATCCTTGTTACTTCATCATATTTTTTAGGTTCATAAATTGCTAATTTTATAGTACTATTTGTATGTGTATGTATATTTACTATCTTGTTATTTTTAACCATACCTCTTGTAACAGGAACCTCTAATTCTTCTACCTCTTCTTCTACCTCTTCAATTTCTTCTTCAAAATCCTCTAATCCTGCAAGATATTTGATTTTATTTAGTATACCGTTACTCATTTTTATTCCCCCATTCTTTTATTTTGTTAATTATTTATATATTCTCTCTCCAAAAACTCCTGTTCCTACTCTTATCATGTTTGCCCCTTCTTCTAAAGCTATATCATAGTCATTAGTCATTCCCATTGATAAGTATTTCATATCTACATTTTCATTAATTTTTTCTTTTATAGTTTCAAATAATTTCTTTAACTCTCTAAATACAAATCTTACCTTCTCTGTATCTTCTTCATATGGAGCCATCGTCATTAAGCCTTTAATTTTTATATTTTTATAATTTTGTATAGACTCAATAAAAGATATTGCTTCTTCTAGCTTAAGTCCAAATTTACTTTCTTCTTCAGCTACATTAACTTGTACCAATACTTTTGCCACGATATTATTTTGACTTGCTCTCTTTTGTATCTCATCTGCCAAACTCTTTCTGTCAAGCGAATGTATAAGCTCAACTTTATCAATTATATACTTAACTTTATTTGTTTGAAGATGCCCTATCATATGCCACTTAACATCTCCTTTTATTTTATCGTACTTTTCCTGAATTTCTTGAACTTTATTTTCACCTATATTTGCTATTCCTAGACTTATTGATTCATTTATTCTATCAACGTCTATAGTTTTTGTAACCCCTATTAAAGTTATATCCTCAGAGCTAATGCCCTTGTTTTTAGCTATTTCATTTATTTTGTCATTTATATATAATAAGTTTTCTTTTATGCTAATCTTAATCGCCTCCATTGTAGTCTACTATTTGTCCTTCTTTAACTTTACTCCCATCTAAAAAAACTTCATCAAAAAGTTTTAGTGTTCTAACCAACTCTTTTTTTCCATTATTCATTATTTCAATTTGACTATTCAGTCCTTCTTCTATTATGCTATATTCATCATCTTTTCCTATAATTTTTATTGGAATAAATGTTACTATACCACTTACATCTTTTATAAAAGCTCCTTGCACCCCATCTTTTTCTACTATTGAACTATTATGAATTTTAAGTCCTTCATAACTTTCTTTTATTAGTTGCAAGTCAATATATCTTTCATTATAAAATTTATGTAAATAGTCTTTAAATTTAACTATTAAAAGCGTTTCTTTTTTTGATTTATCTAACTTTACTACAGTTCCTTTTAGTTTCTCATTGCTTTTAACTAAGTTTATTGAAACATTATCTCCTTCTTTTATTTCATCTATCTGCTTATTGTCAGCTTTAAACATAACGAACCATTCTTGTTCCTCTACTATTTTAAAAATAGGATCTCCTATTTTCACAGCATTCTTATCTTTTACGGTCGTCTTATTTTCTTTTAACAACTTATAGTCTGATATTTTATACTTGTCCAATTCTTTAGATGAAAACTTGCTCTCTAACCCATCTATGGTAGTACTAACAATACCTGCTGTTTGTGAGTAGTACGTTAAACTAGAGCTTTTCATTTTCTGAACAATATCATTTCTTTTTTTCATCAGGGTATCTATTTGATCAGCCACTAGTTTCTTTTCACTAGATATTGCATCTTTTTTATTTGTTACGATTAATAATCTATCTTTAAGTCTTTTTACTTCCTCATAATTTTGTTCTGATATATTGTTTTGTAACGACACCATTATATAATCAATCTCATCTTGATTCTTTTTAATATCTTCCTTTAGCATATCATTTTGAGATGATAGTCTTTTTTTGTGTTCTTCAATTTCTCTATCTACTTCTTCAAGTTCTTTTTTATAGTTATTAAAAGTTTCATTTTTGATTTCAGCAATGTTTATTCCTTTGCTTACCTTTGTACCGCTTTTCACCTTAAGTGATATGTCACCTTGCGATTCTGCCCTATAGACAACTTCATCTCTTAACACTATTCCTTCGCAATCTACTGATTCTACTATAGTTCCATTCTCTATAGGGGTTGTTTTAGCCTTTGAAGCTATCAATATCGGTATTGACCTTATGGTGAAATATACTAATATTATTATAATTAGAAGAAGTCTTAATATATTTTTCTTTTTAGTTTTTTTCTTCTTTTTTTTGTCCACCGATTTGTCACCTCATCCTATTTAAATTATTTCTTCACAAGTTTTTATATTCCTTTATTTTTTTCAGCTAAAGTTAAAAAGCTTTGAAAAATCTTCCATACTTACTTATAATCTTTACCCTCTTTATTTTATCCACCTTAAACTTTTTCACTTCATCCCTATGAGTTACCAGCATTAATTCATTTTGCTTAATCTTAGCACCAATTACGATTCCCTCTATCATTTCATTCCCAGGTAGTGTTATTTTAACTTCATCTCCAGATCTAATTTCTTGCCCACCTAGCATAAATATTTTTATTTCAGCTTCATCTATGCAATCCTGAGTAACTGACTTCTTATCTATTATTATGGTATTATCCATTAAATTTATCTTTTCTTTTATCACAACAAGAACATACCCAATTATACAGACTAAAAACATAGTTATTAAAAATATCTGTAATTCAAAAAATATCATCCCATTTACCCACTTTCTATAGTTCTATGTTATATAGTTACAGTATAGCATAAATACATTTACATGTTCAATTTTTATAAGTTTAAATTTGGAATATAAAAATAAAGTAGGATAGACTTTTATGTTAATATAAAAATCTATCCTACTTTATTTTCTATGCTATTATTTAACTTTAGTTACAATTAATAATCTATATTATTATGCAAATAAGTCCTCCACTTCCTTCATTGACAATTCTTTGAAGAGTTCTTTGCATTTTGCCTCTTGCATCTTCTGGCAGCATATTTAATTTACCTTCTAGCTGTTCTTTAACTAAGTCATGAAGTGACTTTCCAAACATATTCGACTCCCATATTTTAGAAGGATCTGTCTCAAACTCTTCCAATAGATAGTTTACAAGCTCTTCACTTTGCTTTTCAGTTCCTATCAATGGAGAAACTTCTGTAGTTATATCCGCTCTGATTAAATGTAAGCTTGGAGCCATAGCTCTTAATTTTACCCCAAATCTATTTCCTTGTTTAAATATCTCAGGCTCCGCTAAATCAAGTTCTTCTAAACTTGGAGGTACTAATCCATATCCCGACATTTTAGCATCTAACAGCGCACTTTCTATTTTATCATACTCTCTTTTAGATCTTGCTAAGTTTGTAACAAGTCCTAATATCTCGTGTTCTCCTTCTATTTCATATCCTGTAAGTTCGTTTAATATTTGGTACAGTAAGTTGCTTTGTACTTTCATTTGTATATCAGCAACTCCTTCTCCCAGTTTTATCTCCTTAACTAGTACATCTTCTACTATATCTAAATCATGAAGACCCGATAACGAATCTTCTATCTCACTAAGCCTTTGTAAATTTTGTATTGTGTCTTTAATAGAGTCTAGTATTGTTGACTTTACCCAGTGAGTTTTTGGCAGTCCTTCTATCCACTCTGGTAATTCTATATTTATCTCTTTTATAGGGAACTCTAATAATACTTTTTCCAGTAATTGATTAATATCCTCTATCTCTAGATTTAAGCAATCCATTATTACTACAGGAACTTTATATTTATCTTCTAAACTTTCTTTAAGTGCTATAGTACTATCTAGTTCTGGATGTTTAGAGTTTAAAAGAATTACAAAAGGTTTTTCTATTTCTTTTAATTCATTTATTACTCTTTCTTCTGCACTTATGTAACTTTGTCTATCTATATCTGTAATAGATCCATCAGTAGTTACTACTATACCTATAGTAGAATGATCTGCTATTACCTTTCTAGTTCCTATTTCTGCCGCTTCCTCAAAAGGTATTTCCTTTTCATACCAAGGTGTAGTTACCATTCTCGGTGTGCTATTTTCTTCATGTCCTAATGCTCCACTTACTAAATAACCTACACAATCTACCATTCGTACTTGAAACTTCACATTATCTTTTAATGTCAATTCTATCGCTTCATTTGGTACAAACTTTGGCTCTGTAGTCATTATAGTTTTACCGGATCCACTTATAGGTAGCTCATCATTAGCTCTTTCCTTTTTATATTTGTTATCAATGTTTGGCAAAACCAGTTTTTCCATGAAACGCTTTATGAGTGTCGATTTACCCGTTCTAACTGGTCCAACAACTCCTATGTAAATGTCTCCATCTGTTCTTTCTGATATATCTTTATATATATTATACTTATCCAAAATTTTCCCTCCTCGTAATATAAATATGGATAACTTTAGTTCAAAAAAGTTTTACTTGTTTATATATATGTCTTATAGTTCTGTTTATGACAGATTAAAATAAAAAAACGTAAGAAGTTTTAAAAATAAAATACTTCTTACGTTTTTTTATTGATTTTATAATTTCATTTCATTAAGTATGTCTCTAAGACTCTTTAATTCTTCTGTGGACAGTGTTACTCCTTTTCCCATCTTTTCATCTTGTGGTGCCCAATCTCTTATATCATACTTGGCTTCTCTACCATTCCAACTTATACTTCTTAATTCTTTTGTCCAACCTTTTGGTGATTCAGATAACACTCCAAAACCTTCTTTTACTTCATACTTTATTTCTGCCATAATTACACCTCTTTATTTAAATATCTTACAAGCTTTGTATTTCTATTTTTTGTTACTTACAATAGTTTGATTTAACATATCTTTCTAATATAAAAATTATAAACCTTTGTATGTCATTTTACCACCACTAACTCTTTGAACTTTAATCTTTTTTATAAGCCATTATAAAAAATCAGGCTAATTTTTTCATAGCTTTTATACTATTTAAGTTTGAAGATATATCCATCTAAATATCCTCGTTCTTCTATTAGATGATCATATTTAATCAGTATTAATTCATCACTTACATTAATAAATTCGTTTTCTTCTAAGCAATATTTTCTTGGAAATTCTTTTTCCTCTGCCTGTCTGAAATTAAAAGAACACAGTATTATAATTCCATTTTTATTTAATAGCTGAGGTAATATTTTAAACATCTCTAGTGTAGGCTTAAAGCAACTGATTATAATATTATCGAATTTACCTAACCTTGTGATCTCACTTATATTATCTAAGTCAAATATTTTTGTATTAATAGAAACATGGTTTAGTTCACTAAAATATAGTAATCTTTTAATAGCTTCTTCAGAAAAGTCTACTCCTGTAACATCAAAGCCATACTTAGATAAAAATATTGCATTTCTACCATCACCACAAGCTAAATCAAGTAAGCTTCCTTTGTTTAGAAAGCTAATATTGTTTTTAATATAAAACGATGGCTCCTTCAGTTCATTATCACGCTGTCTATACTTTTCTGACCAGTGTTCTCTATTTGATTCATCTTTCATCTATTTACCGTTGCCAAAACCTTATAAAACTCTATAAAGCTTGTTTAATTCCCTGTTCATTATGTCCGATTTTGTTGTTCTAAGAACTTACTACTTTCGTTTGATATAACACTCCGAGGGCTTAACTTCGGATACAACGACTCCTACACCTCAAACATAACTGTTTCGGTAGTTATGCTGAATATCTGCTTAAATTAATTGATGCATTTAAATCTCTGTCAATAGTTGCACCACACTCTTCACAGATATAAGTTCTTTCTGATAGTGATAATTTAGCTTTTATATGTCCACACTTACTACATGTCTTTGACGATGGATACCATTTATCTGCTTCATCAAACTCAATTCCATAGAATTCACTTTTATATTGAAGTTGTCTTTTAAACTCATATAGTCCTTGTTTGGCTATAGCTTTTGATAAATGTTTATTTTTCATCATTCCTTTTATATTAAGTGTTTCCATTACTACTCTTGATGGCTTGGTTTTCACTATCTTTGTAGTTGATTGGTGTAAGTGGTTGTTTCTAATATTAGATAGTCTTCTATGAAGTAATCTAATTTGCTTTTCTAGTTTTATAATGTTGCTTGTTTTGACGAACTTCCTCCCTTCTTTATTTAATTCATATTTTCTTGATACTTTACGTTGCAACCTACGTAATCTTTTTTCTAATTTTTTTACTGACCCTGTTTTATTAATATTTTTAAAAATCATTCCATTAGAACATACAGCAAGGTCTTTAATTCCAATATCTATTCCTATACTTTCATCAGTTAATTCTACTTTTGGATTTTGCTTCTCAACGCCTACCGATATATACCAATACTTCCCATCAAAACTTACTCTTGGATTAGTGTATTTCACATTCATTGGTATTTGTTCTGATGTTTTTATCCAGCCTACTTTTTCTATAAGAATCTGTTTATGTTTAACTTTTAGCTTTACATTGTCATTATAAAATGATGGTTTGCTTTTTCTTTTGCTTTTAAATCTTGGTTTATCTGCTAACCCTTTAAAGAATCTTTTATAAGCATTACAAGCATCTTTTACAGCCTGTTTTGCTATATTATTGGACACTTCTTTAAGCCATTTATATTCTTCTGCTTGTTTCATTAAAATGATTTCTTTTCTTAAATTTCCATCATTTATAAATTTACCACCTTTTTTATAATTATCTTCTTCTCTTGCAAGTGCCCAGTTATATATATATCTTGCAGTTCCAACGGATTTCCAAAGTTGTTGTTCTTGTTCTGTATTAGGTATAATTCTAATCTTCTTCGCCAGTATCATCCTCTAACAACTCCTTAATCATTTTCTTTGCTTTATTTGCTTTTTTACCTTGAAGTCTACAACTAAAGACTGTAACAATTTGAATTAAATCTTCAACTAATTCCTGTTCTTCTGTCTTTTCAGTATTATCTATAATTTCAATAGTAGTTCCATACTTATTACATAAATTTTCTATTATTTCAAAGCCAAATCTTAACAGCCTATCTTTATATAGAATTACTACCTTTTCAACTTCTGAATTAGTTATCATATCTATTAGTTGATTTAATCCTTTTTTATTGTAGTTAATTCCACTTCCTATATCTTGTATTATTTCAAACTGATAACCTTTTGCTATCATATATGTTTTAACATTTTCAATTTGACGTTCCAAATCGTCTTTTTGTTTGTGAGAACTAACTCTACAATATCCTATTATTTTTTTAGTTTTTGTTTGAATACCTTTAATACCTAAAAAATGATTAAGTTGCTCTTGTGAATAATACCTATATCCAGTTGGTGCAACGTGATGTGGCTTTAATATATCTTTTTTATCCCACTCTCTTAATGTTTGAGGATTTTTACCTATACGTTTTGCAAATTCTCCTATTGAATAATATTTCATCTTTATCACCTCTTGAATTTATTATAATACAATCATTATATAAACTCAATATAGCTATATAAACTTCTATAATGTTCTGTTAGCTGTTATTGTGCCCCCTATTTTATACTGAATTATACATCAATTTCTAAGTGTAGCTTTCATCATATTTTTGTTTAATATTATATTTAGAGCATCTATTATAGATTTTGTAACTATATCGGCATATGGTAGAAGCTTCCCTGAACATCCCTCTTTTTCTATTATTGCTATAGATATTTTACAATCTTTAAACATTTCTATATCATTAAATCCATTTCCAACACATATTGTTTTTTCTTTCCCTAAACTTTTTAATATAAGTTTCTTAGATTCTCCTGCGTTTTCTTTTGGAAAAGTTATTATATTTATCCCTATATCTTTACATTGTTTCTCTACTGTCCCATAAGTATCTGCTGTAACTATATGTATTTTAAGTTTATCCTTCATATCTAATAGTTTTTCTTGGACTCCCTCTATTAATTGACCTTCCACTGCTATAGTTCCATTATAGTCTAATATTATATTTTCTATTTCAACTTTTCCTCTTCCCGGTATATCATATACTATCATATATACAATTCTCCTTTATTTTAAATTATCCATATATGCCTTCTATATATTCTCTAGTTCTAATATCTTTTGGATTATTAAATATCTGTTCTGTCTCTCCATATTCCACAATATCTCCATCAAGTAAGAATGCAGTATAATCGGATATTCTTTTTGCCTGAGATAGGTTATGTGTAACTATGACTATCGTATAGCTTTTAGAAAATTCCAAAAGTATTTTTTCTACATTAGCTGTATTTTTTACATCTAATGCTGAACATGGTTCATCCAGTAATAAAACCTCTGGATTTACAGTAAGTGCTCTAGCCATGCATAGTCTTTGTTGTTGTCCTCCTGATAGATTCGTAGCATACATGTCTAAATCATCTTTGACTTCATCAAACAGATGTACTTTCTTCAGAGTTTCTTTCACTATTTCATCTAATTTATCCTTATCTTTTATTCCGTAATATATAGGAGCATATGTTAAGTTTTTATATATTGATAATGGAAAAGGCACAGGTTTTTGAAACAACATTCCTATACTTTTTCTTATCTCATTCTTAGAATAAGATAGTATGTCTTTATCTTTAAATACTATATCACCTTTAGAGTCTCCACCATTTTCCTCCAATATGCGATTTAAGCTCATAAGTAAAGTTGATTTTCCACAACCAGACGGACCTATTATTGCAGTTATTTTATTTTTCTTTATATCCATAGATAAATTTTTTGATATTACCTTATTGCCGTATTTAGTATTTAAATTTTTTATTTTAATTATATCCATCCATCTATCTTCCTTTCTTCTTTATGAATAAAATCACCGATATGATATTTATAACTAACACTATCATTATAAGAACAAGCGATGTTGCATAAGAGTTTTCCAAGGAAATACCTTCTCCTGTTAATATATACAAATGAAATGGTAAAGCCATAACTGGGGAATGTATCGAATTTGGTACCGGAGCAGATATAACTGCTGCTGTTAGTATTATTGGCGCAGATGCTCCTATTGCAAAACTTCCTGCTAAAGTTATTGTAGATATGATATTTTCTTTGCATATTGGAAGTATAAGTTTAAAAATCATATAGTATTTAGATATTCCTAGTACATAAGATGAATTTATTATATTAATATCAACTTCTCTTAGAATTTTTTCTATTCTTACTTGAATATAAGGAAGTATCATAATGCCTAAAGTTATTCCACCAGCTAATGCTGATCTTCCTAACCTCATATACAATACTAGCAAAGTATATCCGAATAGTCCCAATATTATAGACGGTATTCCAGCCATACATTGAATCACCATATGTATTAAACTTTCTATTTTTTTAGATTCACAATAGAATACTATATATATGGCAGTTGATATAGCCAAAATTGATGAAAATATACAAGCTATAGTCATTAGAAGTAAGCTACCTACTATAGCTGGAAATATTCCACCCTCTGAACCTAATGGAAAACCTTTAGGATTATCAAATATAAACTCTAAGCTAATAGAATTTATGCCATTTTTTATTATGTATATAATAACATAACTTATTGCAATAAATAAGACTAATATGCTCAATGTAATCCATATTTTAAATAAATACTCTTTTACTTTTTCAATCATATATCTTCAATCCTCAGTTCTTTATATATCTATATTTTTTCTAATTGAATAAAATATCATATTAATTATTATCAATATAATCATAAGTATAAATCCAGATGCAAAAAGTGCATGATAATGCAAACTACCCACTTCTGCCATGCCCATCTCAAGTGCAATTAGTGAAGGAATAGTTTGTCCTTTTCCTAATAGTCTGGGTATTATAGGTGCATTTCCTATAACCATCATAACTGCCATAGTCTCTCCCATTGCTCTACTTAATGCTAAAACTGCACCTGCTACTATACTTTTTTTGCTTTGAGGAATCAATATCTTTCTTAACATGTAACTCTTTGAAACTCCTAATACACTTGAATCTTTAGAATATTTCTTATTTATTTTATTCATAGACTCACTACAAGTGGATATTATATATGGAATTATCATTATTGAAAGAAGTATACCTCCAGCTAATATCGACTCCCCTGATGAAAAAGAAAAATTAGTTTCTAAAAATTTCACTAAAACTATCAGTCCTATAAATCCATATACTACAGACGGTATTCCCACTAATATATCCAATAATAAATTTATAAATATTTTTCCACTTCCACCTATATAACTTGATATTACTATAGAACTTCCTATACCTATAGGTAATGCTATAGTAATGGCTACTAACGATACATATAAGGTTCCTAATATTGTTGGAAGTATGGATAATTTTTCTGGTGACCCTAATGGATTCCATGTTTCCCCCGTTATAAATCTTAATATAGAGACTTCTTTAAAAAATTTAAAACTTTCCTTAAATATAAATATAATTATAAAAACAAGTATCAATAAAGAAATTAGTGTAAGTAACCTTATTATATATTTAAATATATTTTCTTTCATATTTTGCATAAAATCACCTCAATAAAAAGGGTTGTCATTTAAGACAACCCCTTAGTTAACTGGAACAAATCCCATCTTTTCAATAATTTCTGATCCTTTTTCAGATGTAACTACATCCATGAAAGCTTTTTGTTCTGCTGTTAGTTCCCCTTTTTTGACTACTATAAGAGGTCTAGATATTTTATATGAACCACTTAATATGTTTTCTTTAGTTGGTTCTACTCCATCAACTTTTAGTGTAAGTAGTTTCCCTTGATTTTGATTTACCATTCCAAACGAAGCATAGCCTATGGCATCTTTGTTTTCCATTACTTTCGTTACAAGCGCACCCATTGAAGGTGATTGTATTGCATCTTTTCTTACTTCAGTATCTCCCATAATACTTTTTTGAAAAACTTCGTGAGCTCCACCGCCTAAATCTCTTATAACTACTACTATCTCTCTATCTGGTAAGCTACTGTCTATTTCATTCCATTTTTTATACTCGCCTGAAAATATTTTTTTGATTTCTTCTGTACTTAAATCATCTTTTATTTTATATAGTGGATTTTCTGGATTTATAGATATAGTCAATGCATCTATTCCAAGTTTAAACTCTTTTATATCCTTTATTTTTCTTTTTTCCTCATCTTTTACACTTCTTGCAAGCATTCCAAAGTCACTAGTTCCTTCAATTATCGATTTAGCACCAGCACCAGAACCTCCTGCTGAAACATATATGGCTATATTTTTTTCTGGAAATTTAGAGTCCACCTTATTCCACGTTGTATATTCTTCTATAAAATCCGTAGATATAGCTGATATGACAGGTGCTAAAGTTGATGAACCATTAAATGTAACTTGAGCATTAAACTCATTATCTTGTTTTACATTTTCTTGCGGTATATTATTTTGTTTATCAGTATTGGGATTTGAGCATCCTGTCAAAGTTAATGTAAATACTAACAACAGGCATAAAAATAAGCTAGATATTTTCTTCATATGTATTCCTCCAATTGTACATTATTCTGATATATTCTAACTTTACCATTAATACACTACACTCTCCAATAAATAATATCTATCGTATTTTACTTATTTATAGATAATTTTTATAATGATTCTATTTTATTTATATATTTTTATAATAAAAAAGGACTTTCAATTTATTTTACTTAATAAAATTGAAAGTCCTTTTACAGTTTACCAATCTATTTCTATTCCTTTATATACATCTTCCATTTCATACTTTTTGTTTCTCATCATTAAATTTACAACAGAGTTTTTTACATCCGAACCACTGTATAGAACATTATATATTTCTTGAGTTATAGGCATTTCTACATTATATTTTTTTGATAATTCATAGGCAGCCTTAGTTGTTTTAGTTCCTTCAACTACCATTCCTATGGTAGTTGACACTTCATCAAGATTTTTACCTTCTCCTATAAGTATCCCTGCTCTTCTATTTCTACTATGTATACTAGTACAAGTAACTATTAAGTCTCCTATACCAGATAACCCTGCAAAGGTAACTTCTCTTGCACCCATCTTACATCCTAGTCTTCCTATTTCTGTGATACCTCTAGTCATAAGAGCTGACTTTGTATTATCTCCATATCCAAGTCCATCTGATATTCCCGCTCCAAGAGCTATTATATTTTTTAACGCTCCACCCATTTCTACCCCTACTACATCTGGATTCGTATATACTCTAAGTTTGGGTGTCATGAATATGTCTTGAATATATTCTGCTACTTTTCTTTTATCTGAAGCTACTACTAGTGTAGTTGGTAAGTCTCTTGCAACTTCTTCTGCATGAGATGGACCAGATAATACAACATACTCATTATCTGGAAGCTCTTCTTTTACTACTTCAGATATTCTACACAGACTACCTATTTCGATTCCTTTAGAGACATTTACTATTATTTGATTTTTATTTATATATTGCTTCATATTTTTAATATTGTCTCTAACAGATTGAGTGGGTACAGCTGATATTAGTATTTCTTTATTAGATATTGCTTTTTCTAGATCATTAGTAGCTCTTATATTATTAGGAATAACTACTCCTGGTAAGTACTTTATATTTTCTCTAGTATAGTTCATATCTTCACATTGCTTTTTATCTCTCATCCATATATCTATATCATGTCCTTTTTTAGCTAGTGAAAGTGCTAGGGCTGTACCCCAACTTCCACCACCTAGTACAGAAATTTTACCTTTCAATTTTATTTCTCCCCTTTTACTAAACTTTTTTACCTAACTTAGCTTCTTCCCCTCTTAAGAGTCTTGATATATTACTCTTATGTTTATATATTGCCATAAGAGCTAGTATTAAAGTAAATATAAAATATCTATGGTCAAATGGTCGTTTGGTAAAAAGATATACTATAGGCCATATTGCAACTGCTAACATAGTACCTAAAGATACATATTTAGTTTTTATGATTATAGAAATACCTATAGCTATACATATTATTCCTTGTACTGGTAATGTTACAAGCGCCACTCCAATGGTAGTGGCTATTCCTTTTCCACCTTTAAATTTGAGAAATACTGGCCAATTATGCCCTAGAACTACAAAGATACCTGATATTAGTGCGCCCATATCGTTTAAAATATATTTTCCTATAATTACGGCTATAACTCCTTTTAGTGCATCTAAAAGGAGTGTAGCTATTGCAAATTTTTTTCCAAATACTCTTAAAGCATTAGTTGTTCCCGCGTTTCCACTTCCAAATTCTCTTATATCTGTTTTCTTAATTATTTTCCCTAGTATATACGAAGTTTGAAAGTTACCTAGTAAGTAAGATGTAATTATAATTAAGATAACATCTTTCATATTAGTCCCCCTTTTTTTCGTTAAACTCAAATTGTAACGGTGTACCTTCAAATCCAAATGATTTTCTAATTTGGTTTTCTAGGTACCTACCATATGAAAAGTGCATAAGCTCTTTATCATTTATAAATATTACAAATTTAGGAGGTTTAGAAGCTACTTGTGTACCATAGTATATTTTCAATCTCTTTCCTTTATCTGTAGGCGGCTGATTCATGAGTACAGCTTCATTTATAATATCATTTAGAACTCCAGTTGTTATCCTCATAGCATGATTATTTGAAACTATCTTTATTAAGTCAAAAAGCTTATTTACTCTCTGACCTGTTTTAGCTGATATAAATATTATAGGAGCATAAGTCATAAAGGATAAAGTATTCATAACTTCTTTTTCAAAATCTAAATAAGTTTTATCCCCTTTTTCAATTGCATCCCATTTATTTACTACTATTACAGAAGCTTTTCCATTGTTATGAGCATATCCTGCTATCTTAGCATCCTGTTCCGTTACTCCCTCTGTAGCGTCTATCATGATAACACATACATCGGATCTCTCTATAGCCATAAGTGTTCTTATTACACTATATCTCTCAATGCTTTCATCTACGTTTTTCTTTCTTCTAAGTCCTGCAGTATCTATTAGTACATATTTATCTTCTCCTCTTGTAAATGGAGTATCTATTGCATCTCTTGTTGTACCTGCTATATCACTTACTATAACTCTATTTTCGCCAAGTACTTTATTTATAAGAGAAGACTTACCTGCATTTGGCTTTCCTATAACAGCAACTTTTATAACATCATCTTCATATTCAGTATCCTTATCCTCTGGGAAGTGCCCTATTACTTCGTCTAAAAGATCTCCTAATCCTAGACTTTGTCCAGCAGAAATTACTATAGGTGATCCTAATCCTAGTTCATAAAATTCATATATACTATCTGGGTTTTTAGGAGTGTCTATCTTATTACATACTAATAAAACTTCTTTTCCTGATCTTCTAAGCATCTCTGCAACTTCTCTATCTGTAGATGTAAGTCCTTCTAAGCCATCTACTACAAATAATATTACATCTCCTGTTTCTATAGCTATCTCAGCTTGTCTTCTCATTTGAGATAATATGATGTCTTTACTTTCAGGCTCTATTCCACCTGTGTCTATTAATGTGAAATATTTGTTTAGCCATTCTGCCTCTGCATATATTCTATCTCTTGTTACTCCTGGCTTATCTTCAACTATAGATATTCGTTCTCCTACAATTCTATTAAATAAAGTGGACTTTCCTACATTCGGTCTACCTACGATCGCTACTACTGGTCTTGCCACAAATATCACCTCTCCTTATTTTCTAAATATATCAACAAATTCTTTACCATCAACTTTTGCCACTGTAACTTGAGTATTTAGCCTTTCCTTCAGCTCTTCTAAAGTTACATTATCTAAAAATATATCCTCATCTGCCTTCAGCATACTTTTAGTTATTAATATTCCATCTTTTAGATCTTCATTTTTTAATTGATCTATTAAATCATTTCCTGTAATAAGTCCTGTTACTGTAATAGTTTCACCGAAAAAATTATTTTTTATAGGAATCACTTTTATATTTAAACCATCAAACTTTTCCATTACCAGACTAGTTATTTTTTTCATAAATTCATATGCTATTGTACCTGTCGGTATTATATATTCTTTATTCAAAGTTGGTTTTCCTTCTATTTTTTCAAGCTCATCTTCTACCTCTGACTGAAAAGACCTCATAAGCCCCACACCATTTTCTATTTGAGCAAACCCTTCATAATCATCATGCTTTGGTGCTTCTCTATTAGCTAGAACAAAAAATTCATCTGAGGCAAAAACAAATCTAGTTCCTATAGACTTTAAAAATTCACTTTGTTTATTTTCTATGAGATCTAATAGTTCATTTGATGTTTTATTGTTAAATATGTCTACCTTTTTCAAACCATCTCTATACTTAGTTATGCCTATTGGAACTACGGCAACACTATTTACATTAGGGTAAAGCTTATACAGATCATCTAAAGTTCTAGATAGCTCTTCTTTATCATTTACGTTTGGTACTAATACTATTTGACAGTTCATTTCTATATTAACTTCATTAAACTTCTTAAGTATTTCATAAACCCTACCAGCATTCTTGTTGTTTAGCATTTTTTTCCTTAACTCTGGATTGGTAGTATGAACAGAAATATTTATAGGGCTAATTCTATATTTTATAATTCTATCTATTTCTTCATCACTTAGATTAGTAAGGGTAATAAAGTTTCCTTGTAGAAATGAAAGTCTGGAGTCATCATCTTTAAAGTAAAGGGTTTCTCTCATACCTTTTGGTAATTGATCTATAAAGCAAAATATGCAGTTATTTCTACAGCTTTTAGCTTTATCTATTAAAGGATTAGTAAATGATATCCCTATATCTTCATCATACTCCTTTTCTATTTCTAACTCCCAAACCTCTCCATCTTGCTTTTGTATTAAAATAGTAACAAAATCATCTGTCATTATATATTTATAATCTATAATGTCCTTTATTTCCTGTCCATTTACTGAAACTAATATGTCTCCCGGTTCAATTTCTAATTCTTCAGCTATACTTCCTTTCATAACTTCTTCTACAATATTTATGCTCTGCTCTATGTTTTTTAGCTCCATATTATCCCCTTCTATAATAAATTACTGATTCACTCCAAAGCCTACATATATAGTTTTAAATCACATTTACATATAGTAGCACTAATCTTAATAAAAATCAATCTATCAATAGCCACCTATGGCTACAATACAACATTTTCTGCCACTTTTTATAACTCTATATTGCGTAGTAACTTTAAACCCACCACGAAATATCCCTATGTCTAGTTTATCTATTATACAACAAATTATAAACCTATGGCAAAATAATTTCAGTCTATAATATTGTTCAATCTATTGCGTACATTCTTGAACCTAATAGTTATGAAATTATTTTATAATAAATCAAGATCATATCATTTAATCTTATTATCACTATAGTTTTTTATATAAAAAACAGGGTAGACTATAGAACTAATTATAATCTCCCCTTTAAATATTAAAATTATTTAATTTTCTTCATTATTAACAAAATTCCTATATATATTCCATTCAAAGTTGAATATTCTTTCTTCACTACTATATTATACTCTTTAATATACTATTTATTTTTATGCATTTATAACCCACGCTTTATAATTTCAACCACTTCATCTTCATTATATAGTTCATACTTTAAATCTTCCCAGTGCCATTTAGAATCAAATAATTTTTCCATCCCATTCTTATCATTCAAGTTTAAAACTATTTCTTCTCTTATAGTCCTTTTTCTCCTATTCCCATTAGTCAGATATTCATTTTCAAGTTCATAAAAATCTTGATTATTATAAGTCTTCAAAGCTTTGGGTAAATACACCCTAATTTTAAAGTTATTTTGTGTCATACCATAATCTATTAGTTCTAGGTTCAAAGTCATAGTTAGCTTATCATTAGAGCCTGATAAACTAACTTTTGAATCTCCAATATCTACGGATCTTAAACTATCCTTCTTTATCCAATAGTAACCTGTCCTAGTAATATCCAAAGACCACTTCATCATTGGCATTATTACAGTTATTATCATCAAAAACAATAACAACTTATTTCTACCTTCCGCTCTTTTTAAATTAAATATCCCTTTAATACTAATGAACAACAATACTAGTGGTATTATTCCCGAAAGATAAACCACACTATCCTTATATTCTATTGGCATTATAATATGTTCAATAATAGAGTAAGAATCATGGGGGAGTTTATATGTTATCAATACTGATATAAACATAATTCCTAGATATTTAAGTAACTTTTTGTTATCTTCACTTACAGTAACCAACCTCCTAATTCTTAGTTTATATATTCTGAAGTTATCGTAATACTATGAATTATTCTAATTATGATTTTGTACTTATTAAATTAATTAAATAACGCTTAAATTCTCATATTTATAATCACTTTCTATAAATCAACCATTTTTAATCTTTTAGCTATTTCTTCTATATGTGTATTATCAGTACCACAGCATCCACCAAAAATTTTAGGAGTAAGGTAATCGTTTAACTCCATCATGTTGCAAGCCAAGCTAATGCTATCAGAAGTCTTTAAATCATCGCTATTATCTAACTCCTCTGGTGACAATTGAGAAGTGTTTGCTTGTATACCTCTAAAGCGTTCTTTTACTAATTTAGTTTCATTACAAGAACAGGATAGTGCTTTTTTCAAAACTATTGGATGAACACAATTTGCCATATAACAAATTGGCTTTCTTAAAGTTTCATTATCTATACTTAAAATTGCATCATGAATAGTGGTTCCATCTATGAGCCTTCCATTATTTCTAATCATAAAACTAATAATATATGCTAACCCTGTATTCTCCATTGCTTTTGCCATACCAATAGCTTCAGATAATGCAGGCATAATTCCTGCAAATAAAAAATCTACTCCTGAATTTTTAAATAAGTTTGCTTGCCATGAGTGAAGCTTATGAGCCTCTTGTATAGATAAAATTTCTGTTGCCTTATAAGCATCTCCTTTGCACCCCATTAGTCCACCTACAAACATATCTGTACTTGCATAAGTCTTGATTTTTTGTAAAAAACGTACGTTATCCTCAATAATTTTTTCATCAAATTCCGATTGCATAACATGTTCTAAATTTGCTCTACGCGTTGGTGTGGTTGCAATAAATGGCAACTTGTACTTTTCAGCTATTGTCACATACTCTTTAAAGATGCTTTCCATTGCTTCCCTTGAATGAGTATTATAAACTAATCCAGCCATTGCGACTTTATCATCAAATTCTACACTATACTCTCGCTTTAATCTCTCTCCTAAGGCCCCTTCCATCAATATTGCAGAAGATATTTGAAAGCAAGTTTCAAAATTCATAGGTATCACCTCTTCTATTATATATAATCTTCTAGTTACTAAAATGAGACTATTATTAATATAAAGTATAATATGATCTTCACTACCATTTATAAATGTGTACATATCTCTTTTGCCTTTAACGTCTCTAATATCAAGGATTTAATATTTTTATAATTAGCACATAGGTACTGATTCTTACTTTCTGAAATAAGTCTGAGTTTGTAAATTTCAATATTTATCTTATTAGATATTAATTTTTTATCTAGTATAACAAGTTAGTTTATAAATATAAAAATTCTATCATCTTCATCTGGTTTTATTACTGTTATACTTCTATCTCCAAACTCTTTAATATCTTTAAAGCTTTTCTTCTTGCTAACTATTTGCTCTAAATATCTCCAAACATCATTAGTTTTATCACTAAAATAATATCTTAATACTTTTTTAAATGCATCCTGTGTTTCACCAGGTTTGAACATTTCTCCATCAATATTTGTACTGGCTATACCTCCACTTGCACTAAAATCTATTATAAATTCGATTTTAGACCAATCTGAGGTATATGAGTAGATAGCTCTATGATATTCATCTAAGTTAAAGTTGCTATCTAGTGCTAGAACTGCCTGCTCATCTATATACATATCTCCTGTAGCAGTAATTGATATAGGTTTTTCTATAATAGGTCTTGTATTTTCTTTTGTCGTAATATACGCTATATATCTATAACCATCCCAATCTACACTGCAATCTAATGATTCCGAAATAAATCTTAACGGTACATAGGTTCTTCCATCTATTATCCTAGCTACACTATCAAGAGTAATTCTATTATTATTTATAGTTGCATAATCACTACCCATTTTTACCAATATTACCTTATTATTTAAAAATATATGAACTTCTTCACTTTCTTTATCCCAATATACGACTGCCCCTAATTGTTCTCCTACGAATCTAACTGGTACAAGTACTCTATTCTCATCTTTTATTAGCAAAGGTTTTGCATCAGGAAATACAAGTTTCTTTTGATCTAATTGAATTTCTACTAATTCCCCTTGTTGTGCAAATAGTTTGCCTGGTAATATGATTAAAAAACATATTATTAAGCTTAGTTTTAAGTACCTCCTCATCGGTTGCTCTCCTTTTCATTTCTATATATTTATTTAAAGTTTTTCTAAACTATCGAGTCACAGTGTATCTGATTAGGAATATTTTCTTTATATTATGATTCTATTTATATAATTTCTATATTTAAATTCTATAAAATAAACAATCCCGCAGAAATACGAGAACATATTCATCATAAAATATTTTCTTATATAAGCTATTAATTAGAAATTCACGCAACATAAATTAATAAAATTTAGATGTGAAATGTAATTATATTTAATTAATTCCCTAACAGTTCATTAACTTTATCCATCATTTTAACATCATTTAACTTTGGTTTTTTATCTATATACCATTCATAAGCTCGTTTCAATCCCTCTTCTAATGAAATTGTAGGTTTATAAAGTTTACTTTTCATCAGTTGTTCTGTATCAAGTACGTAAGTTACATCTCTAAATGGGAAGTACGATCTTGATTCTAACTTCACTTGATTTACATCTATTTTTTTCATTATAGGAGTTTTACCTATGACTTCACCACATTTTGCTATAAAGTAATCCCATGAAATAAGTTCAGGATTTGTTACGTTATATATATTTGAAGAACTTTCATTATACATTACACTTTCAAATATTCTAACTAAATCATTAATATGTATAAATTGGGTTTTAGTATCCTTTCCAAAAGGAATGGGAATTTCCTTATTATTGATAATTCTATCGAAAAAGTATATTTCTCTATAGAGGTTATTGTTTTCCCCATAAATATATGGAGGTCTAAAAATAGTATACGGTATACCACTATTTATAATAAAGTCCTCTGCTTCTTTTTTATCGATACCATATTTTCCCCAATTAGAATTTTCTCCTTTTTTAAAGGATTCTTTTATAGTATCACTACTCGGTTCATATACCGCTCCTGATGAACAAAATACATATTTTTTCAACTCATTTTTATCAATAGAAGTCAGTAGTATTTCTACATCAGCTTTTGTATATGCAGATATATCAAAAACAAACTCATACTTTCTTCCTTCTAAGACCTCTTGAACTTCATTCTTTGATTTTCTATCACAGATTAGTTGTTCTCTAAAGCCGTCATAATCAATTGATTTAAGCCCTCTTGTAAGAATATCTACATTATATCCTTGTCCAATAAGATGTTTTGCTAAAAAACTACTTACAAATGATGTGCCACCCATAACTAAAACAGATTTCATTTTATCGCTTCCTTTTCATTTTTCTTGTTCTTACCTTATATTATAGTTTATTATACCATGTATTTACCATTTATTAGATATAACTTCTATAAGTATTGCAATTTAAGATTAAAATGTACGTATTTAATTATATATTTAAAGGTAGACTATAGTTTTTCTATAGTCTACCTTTAAATCCATTTTAATTCAGTTTCAAATCTTTTTTATAGAATACTCCTATTACTTGTCATATAAAAAAGAGATTGCTTTTTAAGTCAATCTCTCAAATTAATGTTTAACTATAACATAACATCCATTTTCCAAATCATGAACCATCGCCATAGTTACTTTTGCTATTAAAAGTGATACTTTATTTCTTTCTTCTTCGCTATCTGCATAAAATATAGGAACACTTCCTGAAGAAACTTTTTCTTTTCTTGTGGTCACTATCGCCAGTATATTATCTTTTATACCTACATCCATAGTCACACCTCCTTAATCAGATGCTCTTCTAGCAACTTTAGTATTTAGAGGTTTTCTTTTTGCACTCTCTAGAACTATAGTTCCTCTCACCACGTCCAGAAGAGCATCTTCATCAGGATGCATCGCCACTAATGATAATAGAACTCTACCCGTATCTGGATCCCTTCGAGCTATAGGAGAAAAGTCTGGCTCATCGACATCTTTTCTTATTCCTAGTAATTCTGCTGCATTATGAAGTATAGCCTGCCTTTGACCTATGTTAGCTAAAGTTACTACACCATTATCATTGTGTGGTATTATTTCAACTGCTATACCACTTTTAAGATATATTTCTCTTGATGCCTCTAACCCTATATTCATAATTATAGTATTATTTATTTTTAGAAGTGGACCATCAAATGTAATCTTTGCTTTTTTCACATCTGCCATATCTTGTAGTGTTTGTCTTGATATAAGCTTATTTAAAATTAAAATTGTTACTATACTAACTATTATTCCAACTATTATACAGTACATTTTAGGTATATTTAGTATGAACATGATATAGATTACTATACTACATGTTAAAGAGACTATCATAGTTACATAGTTCCTTGCTTCAAAAGCTTTTGCTATATCTTCTATATATGCAGTTCCCCTCGCTACTAATTCCGTAGGTTCCATATTATCTAAACTCTGTCTCTCTAAGTTTCTTACATCTCTAAATTGCTGCGCTGCTAATGACAAGAAAGTAACTGCTGCAAATTCGTTTGAAATTATAGATGGTACTGCAACAGATCCAAGTGCCGATGCTATAAGCCCTAATGTTAGATGAGTAAGGAACCCTTGTGGATAACTTGGATATTGTCTATGATCGACCTTTAACATAGATAGCCTTGATACAAAACCAATTATAATAGATGGAACTATTATAAAACCATATTTAAACATTTCATCACCTTTAAATTATTTTATTTTACTTTATATTTTCCTAATATATATTAATTTATACCAAAAGTGAATTTTTTAAAATATCTTTAGATTTATGATATAAAAAAACAGCCTAAAGACTAATCTTTAGACTGCTTTTTATGTTATATTCTATTATTAGAATAATGAATCTTCAGTAGCATATAGTGGGAAGTTTGCTATAAGAGCGTCAACTTTTGCTATAGCTGCTTCTTTATCTTTGTCTATTAATATTAATTTGATGATTTCTGCGATTTCTTTCATTTCAGCTTCTTTGAATCCTCTAGTTGTAACAGCTGGTGTACCAATTCTAACACCACTTGTTACAAATGGGCTTTCTTGATCGTATGGTATAGTGTTTTTGTTAACTGTTACTTTAGCTTCGTCTAATAGAAGTTCTGCTTCTTTTCCAGTTAATCCAACAGCTTTAACGTCAACTAACATTAAGTGAGTATCAGTTCCACCTGAAACGATTCTGAATCCTTGTTTTTGTAATTCTTCTGCTAAAACTGCAGCATTTTTAACAACTTGCTCTTGGTAAGCTTTGAATTCTGGCTTTAAAGCTTCTCCGAATGCAACTGCTTTACCAGCGATTACGTGCATTAATGGTCCACCTTGTAGTCCTGGGAATATAGCTTTGTCTATCATTTTTGCATATTTTTCTTTACAAAGGATAACTCCACCTCTTGGTCCTCTAAGAGTTTTGTGAGTTGTACTTGTAACGAAGTCAGCGTGTGGTACTGGGTTTGGATATAGTCCAGCTGCAACTAGTCCAGCAAAGTGAGCCATATCTACCATTAAGTAAGCTCCAACTTTATCAGCTATTTCTCTGAATCTAGCGAAGTCTAACTTTCTAGCGTAAGCACTCCATCCAGCAACGATCATTTTTGGTTGCTCTTTAACTGCGATTTCTTCTATTTTGTCATAGTCTACAACTTCTGATCCTTCTTCAACTACGTAGTCTATGAAGTTATAGTAAGTACCTGATATATTTACAGGGCTTCCGTGAGTTAAGTGTCCACCGTGTGATAAGTTCATTCCTAGAACTTTATCTCCAGGTTTTAGAGTTGCAAAGTAAACTCCTAAGTTAGCGTTAGCTCCTGAGTGTGGTTGAACGTTAGCATGGTCAGCACCAAATATTTCTTTAAGTCTGTCGATTGCTAAGTTTTCTACTACGTCAACAAATTCACATCCACCGTAGTATCTTTTTGCTGGATATCCTTCAGCGTATTTGTTTGTTAAATAACTACCCATTGCTTCCATAACTGATCTTGTTACGATGTTTTCTGAAGCGATAAGCTCAATGTTTTCTTTTTGTCTTTCTAATTCTTTCTCGATAGCTCCGAATATTTCTGGATCTGTCTTCTTTAAGTTTCTGAAATCCATGTTAAAATGTCCCCCTTCAATTAAGTTATTTTTATTATTCTTTATTATTTTGTATATATTTGTTTGAAAATCAATTCATATATAATATAACACTTAAATTTGATTAAATAAAGGCCTAAATCACATTTTCTTGGTGTTATTGATTTTTTCTATAATCTTTTGATATGTATTAATTTATTCTATATCTCTTTCTGAAAACGTTTGTGGCGTCTTAAATTAGACATTTTTTTTCATAATTCTTATTCTTTTTCGTAGTTTTTTTAACATACTTTTGCTCATAGACTATTTTATTAGTTACTTTAATTACAACTTAACATTTTAAATCGTTTTTTTACTGTCATTAGTGGTATATTATAAAAATATAATTTAATTAAAATGAAATATGTTCTATAATAATTATAAGATAGGAGGTTATTCTTAATGGGCGACAGTGCAGTTGTAAAAAAAGTTATTAATATGACCATGCTAGCTGGACGAATAATGTTAGAAAGTAGTGCTGAGACCTATAGGGTTGAAGACACTATTGTCAGACTTTGTAGCACTATAAAGTGTGTAAATTATGTAGATGTCTTTGTTATTCCAACAGGTATATTTTTAACTATAGGATATGGCGATGATGCTATGACTTACATAAAAAGAACTAAACCTAAGGGTATAAATTTAAATAAAATAGCTTTAGTAAATGACTTTTCTAGAAACTTCTTAAGTTCTGATATGAGTATAGATGATGCTATTGATTGTCTAGATAAAATAGATAATACAAGTAATTATTCAAAGTTCACGCATTCACTCTTTGGAGGGTTTGCAGGTGGATTTTCTGCCCTTCTATTTGGTGGTGTCTTCAGTGACTTCGTATGGGCATTTATTATAAGCATGATAGTTATTTATATGAAAAGTGTTCTTTTAGATAATGTTGATGTAGTAGGATTTGTTAAAGATTTTATAGTTTCTGCTGTTGGAACTATGCTTACAGTTTTGGTTATACGCTTCAACTTTGCTTTAAACTTAGATCTGATAATAATAGGTTTTATAATGCCTCTAGTTCCTGGTTATATAATTACTAATGCTGCTCGTGATTCTATATCTGGTGATTTTCTTGCAGGATTATCTAGGGCTTCGGAAGCTGTGATAAGTGCATTATCTATAGCATCAGGTGTAGGTATTGTGCTAAATTATTATTCTTACTTTTTATAGGAGGATTTAACATGTTCTATATTAAACAATTTCTATATGCGTTTCTCTCTACGGCGGGATTTGCAGTAATTTTTAATAGTCCTAAAGATACAATAGTCAAAGCAGGAATAAATGGTACTATTGGATGGATTATATTTCTTGTAACAAAAAATTTATCATCATCTTCTATAGCTGGATCATTTGTTGGTGCTCTTTCTGTAGGAATATTGGGGGAAATATCTGCTAAAATATTTAAAAAGCCTTCTACTACTTTCATTATTCCTGGAATCATACCGCTAGTTCCTGGTGCAGGTATATATTATACTATGCTAGCTCTAACAAAGAAAAACTTTTTAAATGCTGCTGACTCGGGTAGTCAAACACTACTCGTAGCACTTGCTCTTGCTTCTGGAGTTATAGTTTCATCTGCATTAAACAGAGCTATAGTAAATTACTTACGAGAAAAGAAAGATGAGAGTGAGTTATTAAAAAAAGATAGTTAATCTAAAAAAACTTCCATGTAGATTTAAATCTACATGGAAGTTTTTTTATTTGTCTAATATTTCAACCATTTCTAGTAAAGAGTCATTATCTCTAAAATATTTATTATCTACATACTTTAATAAAAAATATGATATTACAACAAATACTAATCCTGTTAAGAATGATAGCGTTTCATAGTTTTCATAACCCATATTATTAAATACTTTCATACCTATAGACACACCAATAATCATTAGTATAAGGGGTATTATATATGCTATAAATGCTGATTTTAATATAGTTGAGGATTTACTTTCAATTAATACATAATCTCCTGTTTTTGCTCCTAGTTTGTTTTCTATATTTAAAGATATACTGGGACTACTACACCCTCCACCACAAGTATCACAGCTATGACCACAAGCAGACTCTCTCTTTATAATCACTTGTGCCATTTCATCATCTGCTTTTACTACATATCCTTTTTGTTGCATGAAGATCTCTCCTTTGTAATATCTTTTACAACTTCTGAAGCTATTATAAGACCTGATACTGAAGGCACAAAAGAAACACTGCCTGGAATTTGTCTTCTAACTGTACAAGATCTGCTATTTTCATCTTTATTTGGGCAAATACAATTAGTTTTACATCCTCCACCTATTTCTAATGGTGTTATTGGCTTCTCTTTAGAATAAACTACCTTTAAGTCTTTTATATTTCTTCTTTTAAGTTCTCTTCTCATAACTTTCGCTAAAGGACATATACTTGTTTTATATATATCTTCTACTTCTAACATCGTAGGGTTAAGCTTGTTTCCTGCTCCCATTGCACTTATTATTGGTATATCTCTGTTCTTACATCTTTCTATTAAGTCTAGTTTTGCTGATACCATATCTATAGCATCTATTACATAATCATAATCATCTGATAATAGTTCTTCTGCCGTCTCACTGTTGTATAACTTTTTGTAAATAGTTACTTTTACATCCGGATTTATATCCAGTATTCTTTCTTTCATTACTTCTACTTTAGCTTTTCCAACTGTTTTCCTAGTAGCATGTATTTGTCTGTTTATATTTGTAAGGCATATATCATCATCATCTACTAGAACTAGTTCACCTACTCCTGATCTTGCAAGAGCTTCAACTGCAAAAGTTCCAACTCCACCTATGCCAAAAACAGCTACTTTGCTATTTTTTAGTTTTTCTAGTGCTTCTGTTCCTATTAAGATTTCTGTTCTTGAAAATGAATGTAACATCTATTTACAACTCCTTCACTGTAGAGTATATACTATATATTATTATATATTCTCTGCAGCTTTAAATAAAGCATTTTAATTGAAAAATCGACATTTATTGATCTTTCTCTACTACCGATTTAATATGGATCTCTTTAAGCTGACTTTCTTCTACTTCTGCTGGTGCATTTGTCAGTAGACAAGTAGCATTTTGTGTTTTAGGGAATGCTATAACATCTCTAATATTATCACTATTTGTTAATATCATTGTTAATCTATCTAATCCGTAAGCTATTCCCCCATGTGGTGGAGTTCCATACTTAAATGCCTCTAGTAAAAATCCAAATTGATCTGTAGCTTCTTCTTCTGTAAATCCTAATGCCTTAAACATCTTTGTTTGAAGCTCAGAATTATTTATTCTTATACTTCCACCACCTATTTCGTCTCCGTTTATAA
Organism: Gottschalkia acidurici 9a; assembly: GCF_000299355.1. Taxonomy (NCBI): domain Bacteria; kingdom Bacillati; phylum Bacillota; class Tissierellia; order Tissierellales; family Gottschalkiaceae; genus Gottschalkia; species Gottschalkia acidurici. The sequence goes on from NC_018664.1 coordinate 1,802,307, forward strand.
CTATGTCATAAGCCTTAGCTCTTGCTTTCTCAGGTGCTGTTTCAAGCAATTCTATATCTTCATCTACTGGATGAGTAAATGGATGATGTTTAGCTACATATCTATCCTCTTCTTCATCATATTCAAATAGAGGGAATTCTGTTATCCATAATAATTTGTAGTCATTTTCATCTATTATATTAAGTCTTTCTGCTATTTCTACTCTTAGGTTTCCAAGTGCTGTGAACACTACTGATGGTTTATCTCCTACTATTAAGATTAAATCTCCAGCTTTACCATCCATTCTTTCTACTATATTATTTAGTTCTTCCTCACTTAAAAACTTAGCTATTGGAGAAGTTACTTCTTCATCAGTTATCTTTATCCATGCTAACCCCTTAGCACCATAAGTTTTTGCAAAATCTTCTAGTTTCGAAATGTTTTTTCTACTAAACTCATTTCCATAACCATTTATATTTATAGCTCTTACTTCTCCACCATTTTTAATGTTTTCACTAAATGCTTTAAATTCACTATTAGCTACTATATCACTTAAGTTTTTAAGTTCAAATCCAAATCTTATGTCTGGCTTATCTGAACCAAATCTCTCCATAGCTTCAGCGTAACTCATTCTTTGTAATGGTAACTCTATATCTATATTTTTTATTTCTTTAAATAGTTTTTGTATAAGCTTTTCGTTTATTTCTATAATGTCTTCCACATCTACAAAAGACATCTCTATATCGACCTGAGTAAACTCTGGCTGTCTATTTGCTCTTAAATCCTCATCTCTAAAACACTTAGTTATCTGATAGTATCTATCCATTCCTGAAACCATTAATAATTGCTTTAGTATTTGTGGTGATTGAGGTAATGCATAGAATCTCCCTGCATTTACTCTACTAGGTACTAAGTAGTCTCTGGCACCTTCTGGAGTAGGTTTTGTAAGCATAGGTGTTTCTACATCCACGAAATGATTGTCATCTAAGAATTCTCTTATTATCCTTGTAGCTTTATGTCTAGTTTTTAATTTGTTTTGCATAGATGGTTTTCTTAAATCTAAATATCTATATTTTAAACGCATATTCTCAGCAACTTCATCGTTATCCTTTATATATATAGGTGGTGTTTCTGCTTTATCTAATATTTTTAACTCTTCTACAAATACTTCAACTTCTCCAGTAGGTATTTCTTTGTTTATAGATTGTCTTTTATAAACCTTACCTCTTATAGCTAATACATATTCTCCTCTTATTTTATCTGCCTTATTAAAAGCCTCTTCTGAAACATCGCTATCAAATACTACCTGCATAATTCCTGTAGTATCTCTTAAATCTACAAATATTAGGGATCCCAGATTTCTTCTCTTTTGAACCCATCCCATAAGTATAACTTCTTCACCTTCATTTTCTATTCTTAAATTTCCACACATATGTGTTCTTCTTAAGTTACCCATGCTTTCTGCCACGTTAAAATCCTCCTTGTGTCAATATCTTGACCTTATTTCTTTAGCTCTTCTGCTAAACTATCTATATTAACTTCTTTTTGCTCTCCTGTACTCATATTTTTAAGAGACACTATTCCTTTTTCTATCTCATCGTCTCCTATAACTACAGTATACTTTGCATTTATTTTATCTGAATACTTAAATTGTGCCTTTATACTTCTTCCTAAATAATCTTTGTCTCCAGATATTCCATTCATTCTTAACTTAGATAGTAGCTTAAATGCTTCTTTATCAGCATTTTCTCCAATGCTTACTATATATATATCTACACTATCTTGTTTTGGTATTTCTATCCCATTATTTTCTAAAGTTAGTAGTAGTCTTTCAATTCCTAGTCCAAATCCAACTGCAGGAGTAGAGACTCCCCCAAGTTCTTCAACTAATCTATCGTATCTTCCACCACCACTAACTGTACTTTGTGATCCTATATCATTAGATATAAATTCAAATGCAGTCTTAGTATAGTAATCTAATCCTCTAACTATTTTAGCGTCTACTACAAAATCTACTTCTGCAAGCTTCAAATATTCTTTTACTTTTTCAAAGTGTTCTGAACACTCGTCACATAAGTTGTCTATCATAAGAGGCGCATCTTTAGTTTTTTCTTTACAAGTTTCATTTTTACAGTCTAATATCCTCATAGGATTCTTTTCATATCTTGACTTACAAGTTTCACATAATTCATCTAGTCTAGAACCTAAGTATTCTTTTAATATTTTATTATAGTTTTCCCTACAACTTGGACAGCCTATGCTGTTTATATGAAGGTCTATATTTTTAAGTCCTAATGTTTTTAAGAAAGTAGATACTAAAGTCATAACTTCAACATCTAAAGAAGCTTCTTGACTTCCAAATACCTCTACACCAAACTGGTGAAATTCTCTAAGTCTACCTGCTTGAGGTCTTTCGTATCTAAAGCAAGGAGTAATATAGTAAGCCTTTATTGGTTGTGCATCTGCGTATAGCTTGTTTTCTATATAGGAACGTACAACTGGAGATGTTCCTTCCGGCTTTAAAGTTATACTTCTTTCCCCTTTATCTAAGAATGTGTACATCTCTTTTTGAACAACATCAGTAGTCTCGCCTACTCCTCTTTCAAATAGTTCAGTGTGCTCAAACACTGGTGTTCTTATTTCTTTATATCCAAAATTTTTACATACATCTTTAAATACATTCTCTACATATTGCCATTTATAAGATTCTGATGGTAGTACATCCTTTGTTCCTCTAGGTGCTTTCGTTAACATGTAAATCCTCCTTTAAAATAAAAACACCTCAGTTCTTAACCATTCAAGAACGAGATTATGAATTAAAATATTTTTCTTTTTTCTATCATTTCATCTACTCTATTTATATATTCTCTTAAATCCTTAACATTCGGAATTCTTTCTAGTCTATCTTCTTGTGGAAAATAAACTTTCGATACTCCTCCAGCTCCAACCGCTATTATAGTTTGCTTTTCTTCCATTATAAGCATATTATATATACACTCATTACCGTCAGTTGAATAGCCTACATTCTCAAAGTTACCAAGAATCTGCTTTTGTCTATACATATAATATGGTTTCATACCCATCTTCTCTGCATAGTGTTTTGTTACATTTAGCATTTCTTCAATGGAATTCTGACTAGTTAGAGAATATTTATCTATATCTTCTTTAAGTCTAGACGTTCTTTTTACAGCCATAGTATGTACTGTAAGGTTTTCTGGCTTTAACTCTTCTATATACCTCATAGTATTTTCTATATGAGTTTTATCCTCTCCTGGTAACCCAACTATCAAATCCATATTTATAATATTAAATCCTAATTGCTTAGCTAATCTAAATGAATCTAATATTTCTTGTGACTTATGTTCTCTACCTATAGTTCTTAATGTATCTTGATTCATAGTTTGTGGATTGATACTTATTCTTTTTATATTATTACTTTTAAGCATTTCTAACATTTCTAAGGTTATAGTATCGGGTCTTCCTGCCTCAACTGTAAACTCCCTTAAGTTACTTCCAAATACAGAATAAACCTTTTTTATAATATTATCTAAATTTTTAACTGGTATTGCAGTAGGTGTTCCTCCACCTATATACACAGTATCTATGATTTTATCTTGCATAATTTCAAAAACTTTCTCTATCTCATGCATCAATTTCTCAGTATATATATTTACTAAATCACTAGACTTATCTATAGCATTTGATGGAAAGGAGCAGTAAAGACATCTTGTAGGACAAAACGGTATACTTATATATAGACTATATTTTCTTTCATCTAATGGATATATAAATTTTCTTTCTGTTATGGCTATATTTATAATTAGATTTGCTTTTTCTAAGTCTACTCTGTATTCATTTACTAATATATATCTTATTGTATCTTCATCAATTTTATTATCTAAAAGACTATGAACTATTTTCGTAGGTCTTATACCAGTAAGAACTCCCCATGGTACCTTTATATCGTTTGTTTTATGCAGTACTTCAAAAATACTTTGCTTTGTTGCTGCTTTTATAATCTTTTTAGTATCGTTATCTTTTATATCTATTTTATTTATATCTTTTATAGACTCTGCTACTACTTGTCCATCTTTTGATAAGCTTGAAAATGCTGTATTATCATCACTATTTAATATACTTTCTATTAAAAGGCCTTGGTTATCCACCAAAGCCTTTTCTTCTATAAATATTATTTCACTGTCAGTATAAAATACTTTTATTAATGCAGAAATATCATATTTAAAGTCATGACCTTGTAAGTAAACGTAAATCTTATTCGATTTCATCTAAAAATCCTTTCTATGCTCATAGATTAATTCATTTATATAAGACTTTGGTATCTTTAGTTCCTGTGCTAATTCGTTCTCACGCAATCCCATATCTTTTAATAAAAATATATCGTTTATAGACATATTAGAAACTTGATTTTCATAAAAGTCAAAAATGTAATTTTCATAATCATACATAGAAAATACCTCCTAAAATGTTTTATACAAATTCAATTAGTATTATCTTTCCACATATCTTTAGGAGTATTCTATTTATTTCTATTTATAATTAAATATTCTTAGCATATCTTATATATTATAAAAAAGGATTGTTTTCTATTTCATATCCTATAGTGCTATTTTCACCGTGTCCTGGATATATTATAGTACTATCATCATATATAAGCAGTTTATTTTTTATTGACTCTAATATATTGCTAGAGCTACCATATAAGTCTGTTCTTCCAACAGATCCTCTAAATAAAGTATCTCCAGTTATTATATTATTTTCTGCTTTTAAGCATATACATCCTTGTGAATGACCTGGAGTATGAATAACTTCTAGTCTTAATTTACCAAAATCTATAATATCACCATCTTTTAAATTTCTATCAGATTTAAAAGATATATCATTCATAGGTAAAAGTGTAGATAAGTTTTTATCTGGATCTGCTATTAGCTCTTCGTCATTTTCATGAATTAATACAGGTATGTTATAAACTTCTCTTAAATCTAACACTCCTCCTATATGATCTCCATGACCATGAGTTAATATAATATATTTTAACTGTAAGTCTTTATCTTTTATGAAGTTCATAATTACATCAGAATCTCCACCTGGATCAACTACTACAGCCTCTTTGGTATCCTCACATACAAGGATATAGCAGTTTGCCGAATAACAACCTAGTGGCATCTTTTCTATTATCATATTCTACCTCCTAAAATTGTTTCTTACTGTCTATTAAAATGGTTACTGGTCCATCATTTATTAAATTTACTTTCATATCTGCACCAAATACTCCTGTTTGTATCTTTTTTATCCCTTCATAAGACTTGCATTTTTCAATAAAGTCTAAATACACCTTCTCAGCAATATCTGGCTTTGCTGCATCTGTAAAATTTGGTCTTCTGCCTTTTCTTATATCTCCCATTAGTGTAAATTGGGATACTATTAAAAGCTCACCTTCTATATCTAATAGAGATAAGTTCATTTTACTATTATCATCTTCGAATATTCTTAAATTTACAATTTTTTCACATAAATAATCTATGTCAGTTTGAGTATCATCATGACCTACTCCTAGTAGTACTAGTATACCTTTACCTATAGATCCTACAGTATTGTTATCCACAACCACACTACTTTCAGATACTCTCTGTATAACTACTCTCACTACTTTCACTCCTCTTAAGTAATAACTCTATATACATCCATTACTCCATTTAATCTTTTTATCTTTTTCATAAGTTCTTTTAATTGATCTATATCTTTTATTTCCAGTGTCATATTCATAATAATTACTTTTTCTTTGCTTGTTCTAGCATTTAAAGATGTTACTGACAGTTTTGCATCTGATAATATTTGAGTTATTTCTGTAAGCAATCCAGTTCTATCTGTTGCTTTTACTTGTATTTCAGCTGAATATGAGCTTTTTTCATTTGTGGCCCAGTCTACATCTATAAATCTTTCAGCTATATCCAGACTTTCTAGATTTGGACAGTCTTTCCTATGAACAGACACACCTCTTCCTCTAGTTACATAACCCACTATATCGTCACCGGGTACTGGGCTACAACATCGAGAAAATCTTACTTTCAAGTTGTCTATACCTTTTACTGTAACTCCTTGAGTTGGCTTATAGCTTTTATTTTCATTAGTACTTACATTAGCCTTAACAAAATCTTCTTTCGTTTCTATCTTGCTTTTATAATGTTCCTTATGAAACTCTCTTAATTTTGTCATTACTTGAGATACAGTAACATTTCCATACCCTACCGATGCGTATACATCTTCTGCTGTATTTATGCTCATTTTTTCTCCGATAGCTTTTAGCCATTCATCTTTTAGTATCTCGTTTGTCTTATAACCTAATTTTTTTACTTCTTTTTCTAACATCTCTTTACCTTTAACTATGTTCTCATCACGATCTTCTTTTTTAAACCATTGTTTTATTTTACTTTTAGCTTGAGTGCTCTTTACTATTTTTAGCCAATCTCTACTTGGCCCATTACTGTTAGGTGATGTTAGAATTTCTATTATATTTCCGTTTTTTAATTTTGTATCTAGTGGAACTATACGACCATCTATTTTAGCTCCTACACAGATGTTTCCTACTGCTGTATGAACTCTATATGCAAAGTCTATAGGAGTAGATCCTGCTGGTAAATTTATTACATCTCCAGTTGGTGTAAATACAAATACCTCATCATTAAAAAGATCTATTCTCAGTGACTCCATAAATTCACTAGGATCTTTTAAATCATTCTGCAGTTCAAGAAGTTGTCTTAACCATGAGAATCCACCTTCGAATCCTAAATTTTTAGTCACACCCTCCTTGTACTTCCAGTGAGCAGCTATACCGTATTCCGCTGTTTTATGCATTTCCCAAGTCCTAATTTGAATTTCAAAAGGTTCGCCTTGGGGACCTATCACTGTTGTGTGTAGAGATTGATACATATTAGGTTTTGGCATAGCTATATAATCTTTGAATCTTCCCGGTATAGGCTTCCACAATGTGTGTGCTATCCCCAGAACACCATAGCAGTCTTTAACTGTATCTACTATTACTCTTATAGCGGTCAAATCAAAAATTTGTTCGAAGGTCTTGTTTTGATAGACCATTTTTCTATATATACTATAAAAATGCTTAGGCCTACCGCTTATTTCATTTGGTATCTCCATTTCATCGAGCTTTTCTTTTAGTGACACTATAATCTTTCTTATATATTTTTCTCTTTCTTTTCTTTTCATAGATACTTTTTCTACTAAATCAAAGTATCCTTTAGGATCTATATATCTTAATGAAAGATCTTCTAGCTCCCACTTTACTTTAGACATACCTAGTCTATTTGCAATAGGTGCATATATATCTAAAGTTTCTAGTGCTTTTTCCTTTTGTTTAGCATCAGACATAAAATCAAGTGTTCTTGCATTATGAAGTCTATCAGCTAGTTTTATTATTATAACTCTTATGTCCTTAGACATAGCTATTATCATTTTCCTTAAATTTTCAACTTGATTTTCTTCTTTTGTTTTATATTTAAGTTTTTTCAGTTTGGTGACACCATCAACTAAATTAGCTATTTCCTCACTGAACTCTTCAACTATAGTTTCATAAGTAACATCAGTATCTTCAAGCACATCATGCATTAATCCCGCTGCAATAGTAGCTGTATCCATATTGAGTTCAGCTAAAATCATAGCAACATTTACAGGATGTATAAAGTATTTCTCTCCTGATTTTCTAAATTGACCTTCGTGAGCTTGCTCTGCAAAATGATACGCCTTTATTACTTCATCTATGTCACCTTGATAATTATATCTTTTTATTTTAGCCAGCAGTTTTTCTAACAATCTCTATCAACCTCTCAATAAAGTGTACTCTAGTCCAAAATTATATAAATATAGTATAGCACATTCAATACATAACCAAAACAATTTTAAAAAAATCCCTAGTAAAAATTCTTATTATAAGGATATTTAAATAAATAAAAATCACTTAGGTATAAAGCAAAGTTAAAATCCAAGTGATTTTTTATACTGAAAAGTTAAAATTTAACTATCGATTTAACATCATATCCTTTAAGTTTTTCTATTCCTTTTAACTCTGTAAGTTCTATTAAGAATATCACTCCTACAACTTCTCCTCCTAGCTCTTCAACCATTTTAATCGAAGCTAGTGCTGTTCCACCTGTTGCTAATAGATCGTCTACTATTAAAACTTTATCTCCTTTTGAAATATCATCTTTATGTATTTCTAATTTATCTGTTCCATATTCAAGTGCATATTCATGACTTATAGTTTCTCTTGGTAACTTTCCTGTTTTTCTAACTGGTATAAAACCTGATCCTATTTCATAAGCCAATGGAGCACCCATTAAGAATCCTCTTGCTTCTGCTCCAACTATCATATCCACATTTTTTCCCTTACAGTAATTAGCCATCTGAATTATACATTCTTTAAAGGCTTCTTTATCTCTCAGTAGTGAAGTTATATCTTTAAATTCTACTCCTTCCTTTGGAAAATTTGAAATATTTATAAGCTTGTCTTTTAAGTTCATTCATTTTCCTCCTGCTGTTTCTATTCATGTTTTTATATTTAAAGTTATTTGTATTTATTATATCAGTAATTTTAACTTCGAACATAACTTTCTTATAAAAAAAGATTATTCTTAAAACTTTAAGAATAATCTTTTTAGTACTTTAATTCTAGTTAACTCCATGAAACTTCGTAAAAATTTTGCTGTGGATGAGTCATTGCATCTCTTAAGCTAACAGTTATGTCTGTTTTGTCTTTAAGGTTATCTTGTAGGTATACATTTATATTATTTACTGTATGTTTAGTATAATTATCTGTAACTTCTGGCTTATTAAGTCTTACTACCTTATTTTCTACTAGTGTTGAATATATACCTGTATCATATGTCTGAAATATTCTTATTTCATTTATACCTTTTCCTTTTAATTCATTTACAGCAGCCTCATCTATTTTAATACTCATGATTTAGTCATCGCTCCTTTTTATATATTTATTTGTTAAAAAGACATTGTTGTTTTGCCTTTTCTTATAATATATATTATTAACTAAATTCATGAGTAAAATTCCACTTTTATATTATAATATTTTGATCATAAGTAAGCTTTTATTTATTTAGCAAAAAGGACATCTTTTTCCTATACATTGTTTATTATTTTTTTAAATTTACAAATAACTCTATCATTTTTATAGTCATATAATTTAATATTGAATCTTTCATTTAAAAATTTACTGGCTTCATTTATGGCTATAAACGAATTTCTTTTACAACATCTTGGTCCACCTATTTTTCCGAGGCTTATTAGAGTATTTCCTGTCATTTCATTTGCTAAACCCCAGTTTTTTTCTGTTAATGGTGTCGCTTCTGTTATCACACTTATAAATAATCCTGTTCCAACTCCCACACCACAGCTTCCGTAGTTTCCACATATTCCTCCCGGAATTTTTTCAGCTCTTTCTTTAGTAACTTTAAGCTTTTCTTCTTTTATATCTTTTTTTCCCGAAGCATTGCAGTATGAGCTTAATAGCACTGCTGGAACTAGAAAATGATGCTCTGGACCATGCATGTTTACTCTGCTATTTTGCATGAGTTCTATAGACATCTCTATTGGATTTGCTTTGTTAGTTGTTAAGCAATAGTTATATATGAGTTCAATTGAATCTTCAGAATGACAATTGTCACAAACATAATGTCCATGTTTGCAACTTACATTACTTTTATACTCTTCCGCGCAATACATGCACTTTAAGTATTTATCTTCTGATTTATACTCTAGTTCTTCTCCACATATCATACAGTTAACATTATGCTTTTCCATTTAAATTCTCCTTAAACATTATGGTTTATTAATCATCTACTTATCTATAATCTTGTATTACAACTTGCAGATATCTATTGCCATTGTACTCATTTATAGAAGGCAGATAAGTTATGTCAAGTTCTACATTATTGGCTTGTCCATTAAAAGCTCTATTTAACTCTTCTTCTCCATACTTATTTATAATATACTTTTGCATTAATTCTATATCTCCAAAGTATACTCCAGTTACTATCCTGCCCTTTTTATTTTGTAGTGACATCTTTATAATTTTATAGTCTCTACCTAGAATATCAATTTTTTTGACTATTATGCCTTTGTCAGCAAATATTGGCTTATGATTTCCTTTTCCAAATGGCTCTAACATATTTAATTCTTCTGCTAATTTTATCGATGCTACATTTATAGGTACATGAGCATCTATATATAGCTTTGGTAATAAATCATCTTCTGTTAAAGTTGTTGTACCATTCAATTCATATCTCAATTTATCTATATTTGATGAGTTTAGAGAAAAACCCGCGGCCATTGGATGCCCACCAAACTTATTTAAAAGTTCTTTACATTTTGCTATCGCTTCAATCATATTATATTCTTCTATAGATCTTGCCGAAGCTTTAGAAATACCTTCCTCTGTCGAGTCTGTTATTATTATAGTTGGTTTGTTATACTTATCTTTTATTCTTCCTGCTATAATCCCTGCTATACTTTCATGTATGCTAGGTTCATATGCTACTATTATTTTATCTTTTATAATATTACTTTCTTCTATTTTTTGTATAACTTTATCTACACCTTCAATAGTCATAGATTTTCGCTCTTCATTTAGTTTATGGAGTTTGTTAGCATATTCTTCAGCCTTTTCTTGGCTATCTGTTAAGAAAAGCTCCACTGCTATATCTGCACTGTCTAATCTTCCTGATGCATTTATACATGGCCCTATTACGAACCCTAATGAATAAGTTGTTATAGTTTTTCCTTCTAATCCTGTAGCTTTTATTAGTGCTCTTATACCTATATTTTTAGTCTCATTTATTCTTTTCAAGCCTTCTTTAACTATAATTCTATTTTCATCTACTAAGTCTACAACATCACAAACTGTAGCCATTGCAACAAATTCTAGTAGATTATAAGATTCCTCTATAGGAACGTTCATTTCTTCATAAAGTACTTGAATAAACTTTAAAGCAACTCCAGCCCCACATAATTCTTTAAATGGGTAATTACAATCAACTCTCTTAGGATTTATAACTGCATCTGCCTCCGGCAAAGTGTTAGGAACATCATGATGATCTGTTATTATAACCTTCATTCCTAGGTCTTTTGCAAGTTTCACAGAGTCTATTGCTGATATACCATTGTCACAAGTAATAATAACATCTATACCATCTTTATTAGCATTTTCTACAATTCTTTCATTAATACCATAACCATCTATAACCCTATGAGGAATAACGTAATCTACATTTGCTCCACATCTTTTCAATCCATTATATAATGTTAGAACAGATGAGTTTCCGTCTTGATCATAATCCCCGCATATTCTTATTTTAAGATTATTTTCAATAGCTTTTTTCATAATACTTACACCTAACTCTATATCTTTCATAAGTCTAGGATTATGAAATTTGTCCATGCTTGGATTTATAAAACTATCCATTAGTTCAAAACCACTTATATTTCTATTTAGCATTATTCTGCAAATAAGCTCACTCACTCCAAGTGTATTCGATATTTTCTTATAATCTGCTTTGACATTTCTTAATAACCATTTCTGCAAAATCTAGTTCCCCCTTTTAGACTTACTTTTCCAACTTCTTATTGCTGATATTATAAATAAGAATCCTATTATTAATCCTACTATATATCCTACTATACCTAATGCTGATACACCAAATATTTTTGGTTTCATTCCTGCGTGTATAACTATAGAGGATCCTAGTATAAGTGATGATATCATAAGGCTTAATGATAACTTATTAGTCATAGTATTTACTTCTTTTTCTAAATTTTCTAGTCCCTCGTGCTTCAAAGTAACTTTAATTTTATTCTTTTCAGCTTTATTTAATAGTGAAAAAAGTTGTTTAGGCGCTTTCTTTAATGAATCATAGGCATTCGAAATAACCTTTGCTCCATCCAAAAAGTTAAGGTCTTTTAACTTCTTTAGATTTACCTCTTTTATTATTTTTTTTGATATATTCATAAAGTCAAATTGAGGATTTAATATTCTAGCTGTTCCTTCTATTGTAACTATAGATTTTACAAGTAAAGTGAGTTGAGGAGGAATTCTTAACTTGTGCTTATAAAGAATTATCAGCAGTTCATTTAATCCTTCTGCAAAATCAATTTTATTTATAGGTAAATCAAAGTAAAAATTTATTATATTATATATATCACTCTTTAGGGATACTTCATCAGTCTCTGATGTAATCATATCTATGTCCGATAGTTCTTCTACTATTTTATTTATATTTTTATCACTTGCTGCTTTTAAACAAGTTATTATAAGTTCTAGCATTAAATTATCTAAATAACCAACTACTCCAAAATCAATAAAACTAATCACATCTTCACTTACTACTAATATATTTCCCGGGTGCGGATCACCATGAAATAATCCATATAGAAGAACTTGCTCCATAAATAGTTTAGCACCAATTTCCGATATCTTTTCTTTATTCCATCCTCTTTCTTCTATGCTTTTTATATCAATTACCTTTATACCGTTTATTTCTTCCATTATAAGTATCTTTCTAGTAGTATAGTCCCAATAGATTTTAGGTATTAATATATTTTTGTTTTCTTTAAAATTTTCTCTAAATTTATGTGCATTATGTGCTTCATATGTATAGTCAAGCTCTCTGTTTAAAGAGTATGCTAATTCTCTTATTATATCTGACGCCTTAATTATTCCTTCTTTATTAAACTTATCATCTATTATCCTAGCCATACTTCTAAGAACACTTATATCATTATCTATTACTTCTTTTATATTTGGTCTCTGTATTTTTATTACTACACTTTCTCCTGTCTTTAACTTACCCTTGTGAACCTGACCTATTGATGCTGCTGCTAGAGGTTTTTCCTGAAACTCATCAAATACATCTTCTATAAAATATCCTGTTTCAGTATTAAATACTTTTCTAACCTCTTCAACACTGAACTCATTTACGTTATCTTGCAATGACATTAGTTCTTCGACTATATCTTCTGGTATCAGATCGTATCTTGTACTTAATATTTGTCCTAATTTTACGAATGTAGGTCCTAGCTCCTGTAAAGCTAATTTTATTCTTTCACCTCTTGACAACCTCTTTACAAACTTATCTCTTATTCTTTTAAAAGGTATGCCTTCACCTATAATCTCTGCTACCATTTCAAATCCGTATTTTGATAATATAGAAAGAATTTCTTTATATCTTTTAATATTTTTATACTTTGTAGTTATCCTAAACCCTTCCATATATACACTCCTTGTATAATAAAACTCCCTTTTGGATCTATTATAGATTACCAAAAAGGAGTACTTTTTATTAGTTAGTTTGAGATTTTTTAGTTTTTAAAATATACCATATTGGGCTTGCTACGAATATTGAAGAGTAAGTTCCTATTAATATACCTATTATTAAAGGTAAAGTAAACTCTTTTATAGCTTCTACCCCTAATACATATAGTAGAGTTATAGTTACCAATGTTGTAAATGACGTTCCTAAAGTTCTTCTAATAGTTTGTTTTATACTACTATTAATTAAATTCTCATAGTCTCTAGTGTTAGTGATTTTCAAGTTTTCTCTAATTCTATCAAATATTATAATTGTATCATTTATTGAATATCCTATTATAGTTAGTATAGCTGCTATAAAAGTACTATCTATCGGAAACTTAAATATGGAATAGATAGAAAACATCAATAGAATATCATGAACAAGGGATATAATTGCCGATAATCCAAAATCTATTTCAAATCTAAAAGTTATATATATAAGTATACCTATAGATGAAATCACAATAGAAAGCAGAGCTTTATTTCTTATTTCGTTTCCCATAGATGCGCCTATAGCCTGAACTTGCTTTGGTTGGTCAGCTTTTAAATTATATTTTTCTTTAAACTTATTAAATATCTCACCAGACTCTTTTCTGCTCAAGCTTAGACTACTTTTTATTATTACTTCTTCTTTATTTTTTCCAGCATGTATTACACTAGCATTTTTATCAAATTCACTTACTATCTTTTTAACTTCATTTACTGGAACTTGTTTTTCTAGATCTATTTGAATTAACGTTCCTCCAGTAAAGTCTATACCATAGTTTAGTCCTCTAACTCCTATTAAAGCCATACCTATAACTATTGTAACTATAGATATTATAAAAAATATATTTCTATGCTTAATAAAGTTCAAAATACTCTACCCCCTTTACGCTCCAAATAGCTTTTTATTTTTTCCTAATTCAGTATTTGCAACTAATCTTAGTAAATATTTAGTTATAAATACTGCTGTTAACATAGATACAGCTAGTCCAATTATTAGTGTAACTCCAAAGCCTTTTATCGGTCCTGTTCCAAGATAATATAGAACTACTCCTGCTATAAGAGTTGTAGTATTAGAGTCTATAACTGCTGTCAGTGCTCTACTATATCCTTTTTCAACCGCAATCCTAACAGTTTTTCCTGCTTTTATCTCTTCTCTTATTCTTTCAAATATTACTATATTAGCATCTACTGCCATTCCTATCGATAATATAAGTCCTGCTATACCAGGTAGTGTTAACTTAACTTCTAATATACTCATTATTGTTAATACTATAAGTATATAAATAGTTAAACATATATCTGCTATAAATCCTGGCACTCTGTAAACTAGTAACATAAATAAAAACATGATCGTTATTCCTATTGATCCAGCTTTTATACTTTTATCTAATGCTTCTAATCCTAAAGATGGTCCCATAACTGAAGTTTGTACTTCTTTTAATTCTACTGGAAGTGCTCCTGCTCTTATTAAGTTAGCTAATTCTGTAGCTGATTCTATAGTAAAACCACCTTCTATTACTGCCTGTCCATTAGTTATTTCTGTTCCTACAGCTGGGCTAGATATCGTTTTACCATCTAGTACTATATATAATATATTCTTTCCACGTTCAGTTTGTTTTGAAAGTCTTCCTGTAGCCTCTTTAAAAGCCTTTGTTCCTTCTTCATCGAAATGTAAAGATACCATTGGTGTATTAGCTGATGTATTTGATTGTTGGAATGCAACATCAGACTTTTTAATATTCTTTCCCGTTAATATGACCTTTCCATCTGGATCTATAAACTGTAATTGAGCTGTTTTACCTATCATTTGGAAAGCTTGCTCAGTATCTTTTACTCCTGCCAATTCTATTCTTATTCTATCTTTTCCTTGAATAACTATGTTTGGCTCTGAAACTCCAAGAGTATCTACTCTTTGTCTGATTATAGACTTACTTTGTTCCATTTTCTTTGCTAGTTCTTTTCCAGTATCTTTAGTCTGTGCCTCTAGTTCTACATATACTCCCCCTGCTAAGTCTAGTCCTAGTTGCATCTTTTCTTTAATCGGAGGGATTTTATACTTTCCTAAGCTTAAACCAAATATAGCTGTATATGAAGAAATAACAACTAATATAAATACTATTCCAAGAATCACATAGTTTCTTCTTTTCAATGCCAACTCCTCCTTTTCGTATTTTATTTTTTATGTTTTTCAGCATAAGTACAGTAGTCTAATGCTGATTGTTTTAACTGTTCAATTTCTTCTTCGCTAAGTTTCCTTACTACCTTTGCAGGAGAACCTAATACTAGTGATCCTGCTGGTATTACTTTTCCAGGTGTAACTATACTTCCTGCTCCTATTAGGACATTATCTTCTATTTCCACTCCATCTAATATTATTGCTCCCATTCCAACTAAAACATTATCTCCGATCTTACAAGCATGTACTATAGCTTTGTGCCCTACTGTAACATAATCTCCTATTTCCGTACTATAATCTTTACTTATGTGTATTACTGTTCCATCCTGAATGTTTGTATTCTTACCAATTTTTATAACATTTTCATCGCCTCTTAATACACATCCGTACCATATACTAGTATTTTCTCCTAATGTTACTCTACCTATTACTTCTGCGCTATCTGCTACAAAGCAAGTTTCATGTATTTCTGGCTTTACACCTTCATATTCTATGATCATTTACATTGTCCCCCTAGTTTAAATTAGCAGCGATAGATATAGCACATTCTATTCTTTTCTTTTCCATTTCACAGCCTATTGTATAAGGTTTTTTTATATCTTTATTGAAGTTATAGGCATTAGCATGACATCCACCACTACAATAAAATCTAGCCCAGCAACCATTACACTCTTCTTTTGTAAATACATTAGCTTGTCTAAATTCATCTATGAGTTTAGTATTTTGTATACCATCGTAAATGTTTCCAATTTTAAAATCATCATTACCAACAAATTGATGACATGGGAATAAATCTCCTTCAGGTGTTACTGCTAAGTATTCAACTCCTGCACCACATCCCACAACTCTTTTTATAAAGCAAGGTCCTTGATTTAAATCTATCATGAAATGGAAGAAGCTAAATCCTTTACCTTCTTTTTTTGATTCTATATATTTAGCTGATAACTCTTCATACTCTTTCATTATTTTCTCTAAATGTTCTTCTAGTAATGCATAGTCATGTTCTGGACTTGCCACAACTGGTTCAACTGATATACTATCAAAGCCCAGTTCATTTAAGTATAGTACGTCTTTAGAAAAATCTATATTTTTACTTGTAAAAGTTCCTCTTAGATAGTAAGATTTGTCTCCTCTTAGTTTAACGAACTCTAGGAATTTAGGTGTTATAACATCAAAGCTTCCTTTACCATTGCTAGTTGGTCTCATGTTATCATTTATTTCTTTTCTTCCATCCAAACTTAAAACTACGTTGTCCATATTTTCATTCATAAAGTTCATATTATCTTCGTCTAGTAATATACCATTTGTAGTTATTGTAAATCTAAAGTTTTTATTATATTCTTTCTCTAATTCTCTACCATAAGCTACTAGATCTTTTACAACATCAAAATTCATTAATGGTTCTCCACCAAAAAAGTCTACTTCTAAATTTCTTCTATTTCCTGAACTTTTAACTAGAAACTCTAAAGCTTTTTTCCCAACTTCTAAAGGCATGTATAGTCTTTCACCATGGAAGTCTCCTTGAGATGCAAAACAATAATTACATCTTAGATTACAGTCATGGGCTACATGTAAACAAAGGGCTTTTACTATATTTTCTTCATTATATTTAAATTTACTTATGTCAGCCGGTTCACTAAATAATAAGTCATTTTCTTTTAACGTATTTATCTCTTCGTATGCTTCTCTTATATTTTCTTCTAAATATTTATCTTTTAAATTTTTTACTATATATTCTAAATCGTTATTTTCATATAAATCTATTATATCCCAGATTAAGTCGTCAACCACATGAACTGACCCACTATTTATATCTAGTACTATTTTTTTACTATTAAGCTCGAATTTATGCATCTTTACCATAAAACTTCCTCCTAATTCATTTTGACAAAATTAAAAAGTAGTGGTTGCCCACTACCTTTATGTACAACTATTTTTGTTCGCAAGTTTGATTTCCTACTGTACAAGAAGTTTTACAAGCTGATTGACATGAAGTTTGACATTCTCCACATCCACGGTTTTCTAAACCATTTTTCATGTTACTTCCACTTAAAGTTTTTATATGTTTCATATCTATGCCTCCTATTAACTTACTACTCTTTTACTATAGTAATTATAACATAGTATGTTTTTTAAATAAAGTCCTATTTTAGATTGACTCCTATCATTCCACCTATTACACCTACTATTAAAACTATCCCACTTTTTATTAGTACATAACTATTTAAAACGAAGTCATTTACTAAACCTATGTTTAACAGTACCATTAGTGCCATATATGTAAGTCCTACTATCGCTCCATTTAACCATCCTTTTTGCTTTGTCTTTAAAGATATATATATAGCTCCTATAGTAACACTTAGTATCATTATTATAGAATTTGTTATAGGTAATATGTTTTCTGAAATACTGGTGTATATCATAAGAAAAGTTTGTATTATTATAGATATCAAAGTTATTCCTATACTAATTAGGCCTGCCTTACTTATATCTTTAACATAATTAATGATTTTCTTTTCTTTACTACTCAAGTTTCCACCTCCCAAGCTAGTCATATCTATTTTAAGTTTTACTTTATATTTATGCTCATATATTTTTTTAATGTCAAAAAATAAAAATAAGAGATAGTATCTTTTTATTAAATAAATACTATCTCTTATTTTATTAAAACAAACTATTTCTATATTATTAATGAAATATACTCTTAAGTATTTTAAGTGCTTCTATTTCAAATATTAATCTTCTTGTAGAACATAGTCCATCTATATTTATTCTTTTTACTAAGTAAGGTGAGTCTTTTTTACTCATGATTCCTGTATCTGTACTGTATGTCTGTTGATATCCTGCTTGTTTTGCTATCTCTTCAATTTCATCATCATACTCTCCATATGGATAGGCTAAAGATATCACTTTATTTCCTATATTATCCTCTATAAGTTGTTTTGATAATTTAAAGTCATTTAGTATCCTTTCCTTATATTCATCTTCACTTTCTCTATATAATTTATTAAATATTACTGGATCATTATCAATTTTATGATGAAGATTATAAGTGTGACCTTGTATATCCATTACCCCACTATCATACATCTCTTTTAGTCTATTCCAGTCTAAGTACTGCTCATTTTTATGTTCCTCCGCAGTATGGGTTATGACAAACATATTTCCTTTCATATTCAACTTTTTTAGAACAGGATACGCATATTCATAATTATTCGTTTTTCCATCATCTAGGGTAATCAGTATCGGTTTCTTAGGAAGTTCTTTTTTATTTTTAATAAAATCATTTAACTCAGTAACAGTTATTGTATTATAGCCTTTTTCTTTTAAAGCCTTCATATGACTTTCAAATAGTTCTGGTTTTATTGTATAAGTTATTTTTTTAAATTCAGGATTTGGTTCTATATTATGATACATTAAAACAGGAATATATATATCATTCTTTTTATTTTGTTTATACTTATATGTAATGAATGCAAGTAGTAAAGCAAAAATAACTATAAATAATCTAATATAGTGATTGTTTTTTATTTTTTTCATATTATTCTCTTCTCCAGTTAATTAAATATACTCTACTTATATAAATTATAATACACTTACATTTAATATTATAATTTAGTGTTATTAAATCAGTAGTTGTTATATTTTATATTATGAACTCTGTCTTTCCTCAATTCCTATATATTATAGCTTTTAATCTCTAATATATCCAGTAGTCTTTTTTACTCTATAGATATTATTAAATATTTTAACGGTAATACTTTTAATTCCGGAATATTTTAGTAAGACATACTATAATTTAAAATCTAAGTCTTACGTATATAAGTAGCCGTTAAGTATAACTTAAATTCCATAATGAATCATCCATTTGTTTTCTTTAATTGCAGTAGATATCTTTTCAATCAACATTTCAAGCTCTTTTGAATTATGTTTAATATTTTCATTTATAGTGATACTAAGAAAATATTCGAGAGATGTTTGCGGTATCAAAGTTGTACCATAGAACGCAAGGCTTGTATTTGGTCGATTTAAGTTATGAAAGTACGTTTCAAGTTTATCTAATTTTTCTTTAAAACCTGCATGATATATTTCGCCTAAAAAGTCATCTTCTATAAAAATACAATTATACTTTTCAGGTTCAAACTCATCTTCATTAAAATCTTCAAGGTTTTCAATTATTCCAAAGTTATGTACACACGGCATTTTATCACCTCTTGTCTTGAGCAAATAGTATTTTTTTCATCATACTTAATTTTTGTAATATAACTATTTATTAATATTATATATAACAAGTTCTATTTAAACAAAATATATATTAAAGAAGTTAACAGAGTTACAAATTGTTATAGTATGAAATAATGTTTATTTTCATTGCTAAATCAAGCTTTAATTTCTAATTAGGTATTACTTATTCTTTAAATTTCTTCTACTATTGAATTTCCCTTAGATTTATCACCATTTGTCCATTCCCACTCTTCAATTAATTTTATTCTTCCATCAGGTAATATCTGTGGCTTCGAATTGCATCTACCTGTTCGTATTTGATTGTTGATGTTTATATGTTGATAGCAAAATTCAAGTTTTCCTTCTGTGTCACAAGTACCGACTAAGTATCCCCTAATTATATCACCGCCAAAATACTCTGCCCAAATAACATTCTTTTCTTGTTTATACTTAAAAGTAGTTTTATTAGAAGCTTCACCATTATCACTATTTGAAATCGAAGTAAATACTCGATTATTATAATCAATTAAAAATCCTGAATTACTAAGTATTTTTGACATTTCGCTATAGCAAAGTACTTGATCATTTGATGTGATGATTTTATTATATTTTACAGTAGCATATCCTCTTTTTTCATATAAACTATATGCAGGTAATGATGAGTCAAGCTCAACTGTATAGTGACCTTCTTGTATTGCTTTTTGTTCAAGTTTATCCAAAAGTCTCGACCCATACCCTAATCCCTGAAACTCTGGAAGAATAAACATCCTTTTGATCTCATTTTTAAAAATTGACCATGTTCCAATTAATTTTTGATCAAGCTCAATAAGAAATATAGTTTCTGTATTTAAAGCTTTTCTAATATTGTCTACAGAGTGATGATTGAGAAAAAATTTTACTACCTCACTTGGATAATATTTAGGATATATTTTGTTAATTGTTGTTTGAACTATTGAAGTTATTTCTTCTAATTCATTTAAAGTTTCTTTAATTATTTTCACTATTTAATCATTCTTTTTGTTGGTTTATATTATTATTAAAGTTCAACTGACTTGAAAATTTATTAACATGTAAATATCTGCATATAATTTCACATAATTATTCATATTAGTAATGTTAACTGTAGGATCCTAACAGTCAATATACCCCTATATTGAATATACTACTTGACTTAAGAATTCAAGTTAGTTATTCATATATGCCATATTCCACATGTTCATCCTAAAACCTGCTACAGCATATCTAAGACCTTTAAATGTACTAATTTAAATAGGAGAAACTCGTCTAAAATATTTTTTCTTCTGTGGCCTATCAATTGAAGCTTCCACATTACAGAATATAATAATTAAACGTACATAGCAATTTCGCTTAAGTGGATTTCTTACATTTCTGGCCTTTTGGGTTGGTCTAATGTTTCGTTCTCAAAAAATTTGCTCCATCATCTGCATTAGTTGCATTTAATCCAAAAGTAGATATATATCTTTCTCCATCTACCTCATAATAAATTCTGATAATATTATAATGCATAAAATATTTCTCATATTGGGTTCTATATCTCTTCAGTTTATAGCTATATTTCCCATCTTCGTTTTTTAGTTTATCTTTTATAATTTTAGCATTCTCAGTACTATAAGGAGCAGTGCTAACTTCATCTTCTGGAATTTCTATTTCTATTTCAGGTATATAATCTGGAACTATTTTTTCTTCATCTTTTATAAAAGATATATATATAATATCTTTATCCCCTTTAAGATGGACCGCTGGAATATCTCCCTCTACTTTTCCAGAAATCACACCCTTTATTCTTCTAATTTTATCTTTACTAAACTTCTTATACTCTTCTTCCTTGTAAGTTCTAATTATAGGAGTTCTAGTTTTACTCTTATCATTAATATCTACTATTATTTTTGCATTAGTTTTAGATATATTTCTCTTATGTTCTGCAGTAGGTCTAACTAGTAAATTTATAAATAAAATAATACCTACCACAACAATAAAAAATATTAATATTGCAAAAATTATATTCTTAAGTATTTTAATTCCTTTAGTTTTATTCAATTCATCTTTCCTCCTTTCATTTCATAATATCTTACTATTCTGAATTTGATTGTAAAGACTACTTTAAACTTAATTCTCTATTCTCATAAATTTCACATAACTAATCATATTCCCGATGTTGACTATACTTTCCTAACAGTCAATGCTGGGAATATTCAGTTATGTGTTGTTTACTTAGATAATCAATATGTTCTTAATTTAAACATACTAATTTTGACTTAAGAATGTAATTAATTATCCATATATGCCATATTCGACATAATAACCCTAGAACCTCCTACAATCTATTTAATGGACTTTGAATGTATTAACATATGATGCTTAACATTTCTTTTCTTCTAGTAGATAGAATATTCATTTTTTTATATTTTTACTGGAAACTAGCTTTAAATCATTTTGATAATAATCTATGAATCTTCTAGTGCGATTTACATAGCATTCAATTGTATTAGGACTATATCCTTTTAGTTTTAATACTTTTTCTAACTACAAATAAATTAATTGATGATTCATTGGTTAAACCTCTTTTGATTCTAAGCATAAAGATAAACCCTAATCATAATTAGCTAGAGTTTTAATTCCTTAATCATATTCAGTTATGGATGGAGGGTTAAAATATTATTCTAAACATTACGATTCGTATAGATACCGAAGAAAGACATCTATATGTTCCCTACACGAAACCATCGTCACAAACATTTATTTTTACACATTCAATAGTAATTTTAACTGTTATAGTATTAATCGACTTATCACTAACAGTATATATTGATTTTAATATAACTATTAACAATGTTTAGATACTTTAATACTGTATGATATTTAATAAAGATATGTTTAGTGGAGGAGAGGGCTTTACATTCTCTCCCTATATCTTAGAATTATTTTCTTTATCTTATGATTCTAGCCATGTAACCTTCTAGTTGTATCTATATACCTTAACTCTGCAATCATATTGAAACTATCTGATGACTTATTTTTATCATATTATGTTATATATTCACAACTCTATTAATAATATATCTATATAGCGATATAGGAGGAAAGATTATTTATGAAAAAAATTACTAAAGTAAATAAATTAGGATTTTTAGGTTTATTAGGATTGCTAGGTTTACTGGGATTATATATGAACAATCCTAAATTGTTTGGGTTGTTTGGATTCTTCGGATTTTTTGGTTACTTCAATGTGGTACAAAATTAGTTATTAAGATAAAGATTGGCTCCTCAACTAACTATTGTGAATCCAATTATAAGTTAATCTACTTTAACCTCAAGATTCTCACCATATTAAATTTACATAACTAAAGTATTTCTGAACTGATATTTATAGTCTTTATAAAAGTTAATTAACCTACTATATCATATCCTTTTCAAGTGCTAGATATAAGTTTAATAAATGCTTCGTTTTTAAGCTATAGCTCATATTTAAAATGTCCTTAATATCTATCATACTTATTTTTTTGAATATAGCATTAATTTATAGCTGTAACTAGCAAATCGACCTTGTAAATTATCCTGTAAGTATAATGCATAATTAAAAAAGATGAATCCTGTTTGATCTAGGAATCATCTTTTACTGTATAATAAACTTTTTAGATATTATATTCTAATGCACATTTATCATTTGGTAGTTTTTCAATTACTTAGAATGTCTTTTATATAATTCCTGCTTTATATCATCTATACTTATTCCCATCTCTACAAGTAGTACAAGCATATGATAAACCAAGTCTGAAGTTTCATATATAACTTCTTCTTTGCTGTTATTTTTGGCTCCTATTATAACTTCACTACTTTCTTCTCCTACCTTTTTAAGTATTTTATCTATACCTTCCCTAAATAAATATGTGGTATAAGACTTTTCTTCAGGGTTTTGCTTTCTTTCTTCAATTACACTATATAATTTACTTATTATATTATCTACACTATCCATATTCTCACCTGTTTCCTAATTATTTTTTAATATATTTCTATAAAAACAAGAATAGGCTCCTGTATGACAAGCAACTCCATTTTGTTTTGCTTTTATGAGTATTGTATCTCCATCACAATCATAGTCTATGGAAACTACTTCTTGAGTGTGACCAGAAGTTTCTCCTTTATTCCATAAACTTTGTCTACTCCTACTAAAGAACCATGTTTTCTTAGTTTCTATAGTTTTCTTTAGAGATTCTTCACTCATATAAGCAAGCATTAAAACTTCACCTGTTTCTATATCTTGCACTATAGCTGGAATTAATCCTTTTTCATCAAACTTTAAATTTTTTAAAAATTCCATAGGATTACTCCTTTCTCATTGAAATACCCTTTTCACTTAGGTAATCTTTAAGTTCTGGTATTAGTATTTCTTTAAAGTGGAATACAGAAGCTGCTAGTGCAGCATCAGCCTCACCTTCACTTAATACATCATAAAAATGGTCTCTTTTTCCTGCTCCTCCTGAAGCTATTATAGGAACATTCACTTCTTTTGCTACTGCTCTCATAAGCTCTATATCATATCCGTCTTTTACTCCGTCCGTGTTTATACTATTTATTACCAGCTCTCCTGCTCCAAGTTCTACACCCTTCTTAGCCCACTCTATAGCATCTAATCCAGTATCTGTTCTTCCTCCATTTATAAACACTTTCCATTTACCCTCTTCTTCTACTCTTTTAGCATCTATAGAAAGAACCACACATTGTGAACCAAATTTTAATGCTGCCTCTTTTATAAGTTCTGGATTTTTAACTGCTGATGAGTTTATAGAGATCTTATCTGCTCCTGCTCTTAATATAGTAGTAAAGTCATCTATAGTATTTACTCCTCCACCAACTGTAAATGGAATGAATACTTCTTTTGCTGTTTTCTCTACTATATCTAGCATTATGCTTCTTTCTTCATGACTAGCCGTTATATCATAAAATACCAATTCATCTGCACCTTGTTCGTTATAGTATTTTGCTAGTTCTACTGGATCGTCTACATCCTTAATATCTTTAAATTTTGTTCCCTTAACTACCCTACCATTTCGTACATCCAAGCACGGAATTATTCTTTTAGTTAACATATTTTAAACCTCCAATGCTTTTTCTAGTTCTATATCTCCAGTATAAAGTGCTTTACCTACTATAGCACCATACATATTCATCTCTTTTAATTTTCTTATATCTTCTATACTGCTTACCCCACCAGAAGCTATTACATCTATATTTACGCATTCTTGTAGAGTCTTATATATTTCGAAATTTGGTCCTGCCATCATACCGTCTTTAGATATATCTGTATATACTATAGTTTTTACTCCTATAGATTCTAATTCTTTCACTAAATCAATAGATTTTACTTCACTTACATTTATCCATCCATCTACTGCTACTAATCCATCTTTAGCATCTATAGAGACTACTATCTTCTCACCATATTCATTTACTAGTTCTTTTAATAGACCTATATTATTAATTGCCACTGTACCTAGTATGACTCTATTTACTCCAGCTTCTAGAAGTAATTTTACAGTTTCTTTATTTCTTATTCCACCACCCAATTGTATAGGTATATTTATATTTTTACAGATTTCTTTAATTATATCTAAGTTTTTAGGAACTCCATCTTTAGCTCCATCTAAATCTACTAAATGAAGAAATTCTCCACCTTTTTCTTCCCACTTTTTAGCCATTTCTACTGGATTTTCTCCAAATACAGTTACCTCATCAAACATTCCTTGCTTAAGTCTTACACATTTTCCATCCTTCATATCTATAGCAGGAAATATTATCATTTTATCATCCCCCCGAAAGCTTTTAATAAGTTTAGACCTACATCTCCACTCTTTTCTGGGTGAAACTGCATACCATATATATTTCCACGTGAAACAATTCCTGGTACCTTCACTCCATAATCACTATATGCTATTACCTCATCAAAATTTGATTTTGCATAATATGAGTGTACAAAATAAACATAGTCTTCTTCTTTTATATATTTTAAAACATCATTGTTTTTATTTATCTTAAGTCTATTCCATCCCATATGTGGAATTTTAACATCTTCATTAAACTTAACTACTTCACCTTTTAAAAAACCAAGTCCTTCCCATTCTCCATCTTCAAAACTTTTTTCATATAATAATTGCATTCCTAAACAAATTCCTAGGAGTGGCTTTCCTTTGTCTACATTTTCTCGTATACACTGAATTAAATTAGATTTTTTTAAATTCTCCATGGCATCGTTAAATGCACCTACGCCTGGTAGTATTATTGCTTTTGAATTATTAATTTCTTGAATATTATTAGTTACATTAACTTGAAAACCTAATTTTTCTAATGCCTTGTGTACACTATTTAAATTTCCTACTCCATAGTCAATTATGGATATCATCCTAAATCACTCCCTTTGTAGACATAACTCCTTCAATTCTTTCATCTATTCTAGTTGCTTTATCAAGTGTTCTTCCAAACCCTTTAAATATAGACTCTATCATATGATGTGTATTTCCACTGCTTAGCATTTTTATATGCAGATTTATCTCACAGTGATTTACAAATCCCCTAAAAAACTCTTCTACTAATTCAGTATCAAAGTCTCCTACTTTATCTCTCGAATACTCTACATCAAGAGCAAGATATGCTCTTCCTCCTAAATCTAATACTACTAGTGATAAACATTCGTCCATCGGTGTAAGTGTATCTGCATATCTAACTATTCCTTTTTTATCTCCAACTGCTTCTTTAAAAGCTTGCCCTAAAGTTATTCCTATATCTTCTACTGTGTGATGCCCATCTATGTGTAAATCACCTTCACACTTTACTTCTAAGTCAAATAATCCATGCTTTGAGAAAAGAATTAGCATATGATCTAAGAAGCCTATTCCTGTGTTTATATTGCTTTTTCCCGTTCCATCTATATTAAGACTTACTTTAATATCCGTTTCTGAAGTCTTTCTTAACTTTGTTGAAGTTCTCAATTTATATTTCTTCCTTTCTTGCTATATTGTTAACACTTGATTCATTAAGATCTTAAACAGATGAGGTCAATTTAAAGTGTCCAATCACCTGCTTAAGATTAACTATGTTATTATCCGAGCATAAGCTCATCTCGCACCACTCATAGGAAACATTAAATTTGATTCCCTACTTAAATCTAACTCTTATGGAGTTAGCATGTGCCGTTAAACCTTCTGATTCTGCTATTTTTATTATCTTATCTTTGTTCTTCTCTAAGTTTTCTCTATTATAGTATATTAAGCTTGATTTTTTAACGAAATCATCCGTACTTAATGGGGAGTAGAATTTAGCAGTACTACTTGTCGGTAGTGTGTGATTTGGTCCTGCAAAATAGTCTCCAAGTGGCTCTGGTGAGTACTGTCCTAGGAATATAGCTCCTGCATTTTTGATTTCACTTATTATTTCAAATGGATTTTGAACCATTAGTTCTAAATGTTCTGGTGCTATTGCATTTGAAAGTTTAATAGCCTCTTCTAAATCTTTTGCAACTATTATAGCTCCAAAGTCTTTTAAAGACTTCTCTATTATATCTTTTCTTGATAATACTTCTGTTTGTTTTCTCAGTTCTTCTTTAACTTGTTCAGCTATTTCAGCTGAAGTAGTCACAAGTATTGATGAAGCTAGTGTATCATGCTCTGCTTGTGATAATAGGTCTGCTGCAACATACTCTGGATTTGCAGTTTCATCAGCTATAACTAATATTTCACTTGGTCCTGCTATCATATCTATATCAACATATCCGTAAACTAATCTCTTAGCTATTGCAACATAAATATTTCCCGGTCCTACTATTTTATATACTTTAGGAATAGTCTCTGTTCCAAAAGCTAGTGCAGCTATTCCTTGTGCTCCTCCAACTTTAAATATTTTATCTACACCTGCTATCTTAGCTGATGCTAGTATATGTTTGTTTACCTTTCCGTCTTTTCCTGGAGGGGTTACCATAACTATTTCTTCAACTCCTGCAACTTTAGCTGGCACAGCGTTCATAAGAACAGTTGAAGGATATGGAGCTGTTCCCCCTGGTACATATATACCTACCTTTTCGATTGGATTATATACTTGACCTAACATTATTCCTTTTTTACTATTATCTATCCACGAATTGTTAAGTTGTTTTGAGTGATAATCCCATATATTTTGTTTTGCTTCTTCTAGCGCTTCTATAAGTTCTTTATCGCAATCATTATATGCTTCCTCTATTTCTTTTTCCGTTACCAGTAGACTTTCTAGACGTACTCCATCAAATTTTTCTGTGTATTCTAAGACAGCACTGTCTTTATTATCTCTAACATTTAGTACTATATCTTCCACTGACTTATTTACTTCTCCAAATTCTAATTGGCTTCTATTTAAAAGAGTTTCTATTTCCTTTTCTACACTTCCATTTTCATCTAGAGTATTTATTATCTTTATCATTTTCAACTCTCCTTTTCAATTAACTTATTTAAATCATCCATGATCTTCTTAATCCTATTGTTTTTTATTTTAAAGCTAACTTTATTTGCTATCATTCTAGCACTCACTGGATGTATATCCTCTATAACTACTAGCCCATTTTCTTTTAGTGTTCTTCCTGTCTCTACTATATCCACTATCACATCAGACAGTCCTATTAGTGGCGCCAATTCTACCGAACCATTTAATTTTATCAAATCTACTTGCATCCCTTTAGATAGGAAGTGTTTTCTTGCTACATTAGTATACTTTGATGCTACTCTTAATGGTTTAGATGGATCTATCGTATATCCATCTAATGCTGCAACAGCAAATTTGCATTTACCAAAGTTTAAATCTGCTATTTCATAACAATTTCTTTCTTCTTCCATTATAGTATCTTTCCCTACTATCCCTATATCTACAGCTCCCCTTTCAACATATACAGGAACATCTACTGCCTTTACTAAAACATATCTAACTTTATTTTCTTCACTAGTTAATATAAGTTTTCGAGAATCTTCTTCAAATTCTCTACATTCTAAACCTATTTTTTTAAGCAATTCGTATCCTTTATCTCCTAGTCTTCCTTTTGCTATAGCTATATTTAAATATTCCAAAGTATCACCTGCCCTTGTTTATAAGTTTTTAATAAATTCTTCTAACTTTATGTTTAGTCTAGCATTGTTCTCCCTATCTATAATCTCCAGCTCATCTTTATCAAGTATTAAAATTCTCTTTATATCTGAATCGTCTCTCGTTATTTCTTCTAATGATTCATTTAATGTATCGCTCTCTACTATAAAGTCACTGTCTCTTAATAATTCCATTAGTTTAAATGCTTCTTTTCTATCTTCAGTTTTATATATTACTTTATAATCTATATAATAATTATTAGTGTCCAGTCCATTTTGCTTTTCCATCCCATTGATAAGCTCATCTATAGTTATACCAAACCCTGTAGCTGGTATATGCTCTCCATAATTTTCTGTAAGTTTATCATACCTTCCACCACTCAAGATAATGTCACCATGTTTAGCCATATATCCTTTGAAGATTACTCCAGTATAGTAATCTAAGTGATTGATAAGTCCTAAATCTACAGAAATATATTTATCATACCCGTAGTCTTTAATAATTTCATAAACTTCTTTTAAATCATCTACAGCTTTACACATCTTATCATTCAAACATAACTCTTTAGCTAACTTTAGTACATCTTCAAAGTCTCCATATAGTTTCGGTATTTGAACCATAACATTCTTTACTTTTTCATCTAAGTTCAGGTCTATAGTTAGCCTTTCTAACTCTACAAAGTTTTTATTTTCAATTAGCTCCTTAAGTTGTAAAGCTACTTCTTCACTATCTATATTCATCTCTTCTAACAAACCTTTATAATAATTTGCATGACCTATTTCTATATGAAAATCTATATTTACTTTGAGTAAGCTTTTTATAGCTATACTAATTATTTCTGCATCTGCATCTGGTCTATTACTTCCAAAGAACTCTACCCCTGTTTGTGCAAACTCTCTTCTATCTTCATTGTTCATTCTAAATACTTGATGATTATAAAATACTTTAAAATTTTTCTTACAAGTTCTATAGTTATTTGCTACCATCCTAGCTATCGGTATAGTTACATCTGGTCTAAGAACTAGTATTTCACCTGATTTATCTATAAGTTTAAACATTTCATCTTTCAAAACTGTACTCTTTATAGATGAAAATATATCATAATATTCAATAGTAGGTGTAAATGCTTCTCTATATCCAAAACTTTTAAAAGTGTCAT
Source organism: Gottschalkia acidurici 9a (assembly GCF_000299355.1). Classification (NCBI taxonomy): domain Bacteria; kingdom Bacillati; phylum Bacillota; class Tissierellia; order Tissierellales; family Gottschalkiaceae; genus Gottschalkia; species Gottschalkia acidurici. The sequence goes on from NC_018664.1 coordinate 1,832,340, forward strand.
TTATAAGTTTAATTATTCTCTGCTTTTTTTCGTATTCGTTAAATAACTCGTCTTTTACTCCTTGAGGAGTTTGAAACTTAAACATATGATATTCAACCCCTTGCTTTATCACTTCATCTAATTAAAGCGATGATGTGTTTTATTGTATTTTACTATTATTTACCCCATATGTCAATGAAAATTTATAAAAAAATAAAGAGGTCTTAAAATCGACCTCTATAATTTAAATACTTCTTTCAAAGTATAACCTACTCCACTCTCATCATTTGTTTTAGAAGTTATAATATTAGATACTTTTTTAACTTCTTTAGTTGCATTCTTCATACCTATCCCTAGTCCTGCATTTTCTATCATTTCTATATCGTTATTATCATCACCTATAGCTATAATTTCTTCTTTCTGTATCCCTTTACTCTCAGCGTATTCTATTAGGGATATCCACTTTGAGCCCTTAGCATGTATGATTTCTAACATAGGACCTACTTTTTTAAAACTATACATAAGATATGGATTATACTTTCCTTTGTAATTTTCTATTAAGCTTTTATGAAAATCTTTTAATTTTTCTAACTCTCCCGCATAAACAATAGCTAATGCTTTAGGGTCTGAGTATTTCAAAAAATCATCAATTACTTTATATCTATTAGCTATGTCTCCTAAATAGTCACGATATCTCTTATCATTTTTTTCTAGTTCTAGTAACACATCATAGCCTTCGCTATAATGATCCACATGAGCTATAGCATGTAATTTTCGCTCCCTACTTTCCTTTATAAGGTTAAAAAAATCATTTTTATCAAAGTATCTAGTCGTTATTAAGCTATCGTCATTTACATGTCTAACTATAGTACCGTTATTTGCCATAACTATAGGACTTATATCTAATTGGGATATCAACTCTTTAGCTGAATAATATCTACGTCCCGTAGCTATTACTATTTCTACTCCTCTATTGGACAGTTCATTTAATATTGCTTTATTTTCATCTGTTATTTTTTTCTCATCATTTAATAGTGTACCGTCCAAGTCTATAGCCACTAATTTATAGTTCATAAAATCACCTCATTCGTATATAGAAAACTATAGAATCTCTCTTAAAATCCTCATGACTATGTCCATTGAATATCCTCTTCTTTGAAGAAACCCACCTAATTTTCTATATCTAGCATTTTTATCATCATTTTTATAAGTTGTATTTAATTTTTTTACTGCTATCTCCATAGCTTTATCATATTGCTCTTCGTCATCTACCAATTCTTCTAACTCTATATTTACTGTTTTACTATCTATTCCTTTATTGAATAGTTCTCTTTTTATTCTTTCTTTTCCTATATTCTTCAAGTTTACTTTATCCTTAATAAATTTTCTAGTATATTCTTCATCATCTATATATTTTAATTCTTTTAAATAGTCTATCGTAGCTTCTATAACTTCTCTAGGATATTCTTTTTCTATCATTCTATTCCATATTTCTTTTTCCGTTCTCATTTTATAACTTAATAACCTTAGTGCATAGTTATTAGCCTGTGATTGTTCTTCTTTTCTCAATACTTCATCTATAAATTCTTTTTCTAGTTCCATTCCTTTAGCAAGCGTATATCTAACTAAGATATCTTCATGAACACTAAAGCCATATTCCTCATTTATATATATTGAATATCTCTCTTTATTATTTTTTTGTCTCTCTATTCTTGTAATCTTAATCATTTTTTAAACTATATCCTATAAAACTCTTCAAAAGTTTTTTCGTATAATAGTGATCATCTACTCCACCAAGCTCTCTTATAGAATGCATACCCAATACAGGATTTCCCATATCTACCGAACGTATATCTAGATGTGTAGAATTTATAGGTCCTATAGTAGATCCGCCTCTCTGATCTGAGTGATTGACAAACTTCTGAACTGGTACTCCTGAGTTCTTGCATATAAGCTCGTACACAGTATTAGAATCACTATCCGTGGTATAGGATTGATTAGCACTTATTTTTATTACTGGACCTTTATTTAATATAGGCCTGTTAGTTAAGTCATGTTTTTCTGGTGAATTTGGATGGACTGCATGAGCCATATCTGCAGATATTATAAAAGAGCTGTAAAGAGATCTATAGAAATCTTCTTTGTCTTTTCCTAGTGAGATAGATATTCTTTCTAATATAGTTTTTAGCATAGGTGAATCTGCTCCCTGCTTTGTGCTACTTCCTATTTCTTCGTTATCAAAGCAAACTGCTACATTTGTAGATTTTGAAACTCCGGCTTCTAACAAAGCATTTATGCTTGCATGTACCATTGCTAAGTTGTCTAGTCTACCACAAGATATAAAATCATTGTTTAAACCTACTATGGATCCCTTATCAAATTCATATAAATATAAATCAAAATCAATTATATCTTCTTTGCTTACATTTAATTCTTCAGATAATAAGTTTATTAAGAAGTTATCTTTCTCTAGATTATCATTAATCATTGAGACTAATGGTAACATGTCTTTTTGCTTACTAAGCTTTATTCCTTCATTTACATTTCTATTCATATGTATCGATAAGTTTGGAATTATCATCAAAGGCTTTCTTATATTTATATTTTTACTTACTGGATATAGAACGTCTTCAGATTTTAATGTGACTCTTCCAGCTATAGAAAGTGGTCTATCTAACCATGTATTTAAAATAGGTCCACCATATACCTCTGTATTTAATTTTAAATATGATTTTTCTGACACTATTTCGGGATTTGGTTTGATTTTGAAGTTAGGAAAGTCTGTATGTGATCCTATAATTCTGAATCCATGCTCCTCTAAGCTTCCTTCTCCCACTGTAAACGCAATTATAGATGAATCATTTTTTGTAGTGAAATACTTTCTTCCTCTCTGAACATTCCATCTATCTCTTAGTTTTAATTCTTGAAATCCTTTATCTAATAGTATATTTTTAATATTTTCAACAACATGAAAAGCACTCGGACTATCATATATAAAGTTAATTAAATCCTGAGCAAATTCTATTTCCCTTGTCATTTTCATCCTCCTAAAACTTTAAAGAATTAGTATATAGTATTTATATATTTTTCTCATTTAGTATAGATATAATAAAAGCACTATCTGTATTTTGATAGTGCTTTTGTTAATTAATGGTTGCAGTCGCATCCTTCTCCGCATCCGCATCCTTCATCTTCAAATCCTTCTTCAAATATTTCATCGAATGCTTGAGCCACTAATTCATATTCATCATCTTCTATGTTATCTAGCTCTACACCATCTTCTGTTTCTTTGTATTCATATAATAATACTTCTTCCTCATCTTGTGGAACTAGTGCTATATATTCTTTATCTTTTACTTCAAATATTCCTAGAACATGACAGTCTAATTCTGTATCATCATCAAGAACTAAATGCATTATACTTAGTTCTTCTTCACATCCACAATCATTTGTTTTGTTTTCACTCATCTTATAATCTCCTTCTTCTCATGAATTTATTTCTTAACTAATAGTTTTAATCTTTACTTAAAAATTATACCATAATTTAATTAATACATCGAGTTTTTAAATTTACTTAATTGATTTTAATATTTCTAATAGAAGATCCCACGTTCTCTTAGTAGAAGATATGCTTAACTTTTCATCTGGAGTGTGTATATCAAACATGTCTGGTCCAAAAGATATCATATCTATCTCACCGTTAAACTTTTCACTGAACTGGCCACATTCAAGTCCTGCATGAATCGCTGTTACCTTTGGATCTTTTCCATATTTGTTTTTAAATGATTTTATAAATATATCTCTTATGTAAGAGTCTTCTTTGTAACTCCATGATGGATAACTACTTCCACTTTCAGATTCTACACCTAATAAATTTGCCAACATGTCTATTCTTTCTACTATTTCAAACTTTAGTGAATCTATTGAACTTCTTATAGCATTTTCTATTGTAACTGATCTCTCCGTAGTAGTTACCACTCCTACATTGTTAGAACTTTGAACTAGTCCTTCTATATCCATACTCATAGATTGAACCCCATTTGGAAGTAACACTAAAGAAGCTATAATTTTTTTAGTACATTTATCTGAAAAAGCTTCTTTATATATTTTTTCATCTTTTTCTAAATATATTCTTATTTCCGGATCAGAAGCTTTAAATTCATTTTTTATTGTTCTTTCTAAAGATAATATAGTTTCTTCAAGCTTTTTCTCGTCTGATTCTTTTATTAAAATTAGAGAGTCTGATTCTCTAGGTATAGCATTTGATTTTGCACCACCACTTATCTCAACCAATTTAAATTGTATACTAGAGTTTAGTTTGTTTAATACACGACCCATTATTTTATTAGAATTTCCTCTTTCTTTGTCTATTTCTGATCCAGAATGACCACCTTTTAATCCTCTTACTTTTATATTATATCCTATAAAACTATCATCTATATTTTCTCTATCTACAGGAACTTCAATTGAATTTCTTATTCCACCTGCACAGCTAGTTAAAAGAATACCCTCTTCCCCTGAATCCATATTTAAAAGAATTCTTCCTTTTAAATTATCAGGATTTAACTCTATTGCCCCAGTCATGCCTGTTTCTTCATCTGTAGTTATAAGCACTTCTAGTGGGGGATGAAGTATATCTTTCGAATCTAGTAACGCTAAAGCGTATGCCACTGCAATTCCATTATCCGCACCTAAAGTTGTTCCAGATGCCATTATAAAGTCGTCTTCTATTTTAAGTTTTAAAGGATCTTTCATAAAGTCATGATCTGTCCCTATATTTTTCTCACAAACCATATCCATGTGTCCTTGTAATATTATTATTGGTGAATTTTCGTATCCAACAGTTCCTGATTTTCTAATTATTACATTTAGTGCTTCATCCTGTATAACTTCTAAGTTTCTTTGCTTTGCAAAGTCAACTAAATAATCACTTATATCTTTTTCATTTTTAGATCCTCTGGGAATTTGTGATATATCTTCAAAAAATCCAAATACCTCTTTAGGTTCTAATTTTTCAAGTATTCTTGACAATTTTATCTCTCCTTATTTTCATTAGTCAGTACTATTATACCCTATATAATCAAGTGAGTTATAAATAATTTTCTTAGTTACTTGAATCATAAATCTAAAACTTTAATATGATTAACTAAAGGATCCGTAGTTCCTTGCAACTGACACTTTTCATTTTTTAATATATTTATATAATCAATTATTTCTTTAGTTATTACTTCGCCAATACAAATTACAGGTATTCCTGGAGGATAAGCCATTACCATCTCACCAGCTATTTTTCCTTCCGACTCAGAAAGCTTCAATAATCTCTTATTCATATAATATGCTTCTCTTGGTGAAATCATATTAGACGTATATGCAGGTATATACTCTACTTTATTATAGATTTGCTTTTTATTTTTTAAAGATATATCCTTTAAAGCTTTAACTAGCTTCTCTATATCTTCTAATCTATCACCTATAGAGATTATAGCAAGTATATTATTTAAATCTGCCAGCTCTATTTGTATGTTATATTCTTCTCTAAGTATAGACTCAAGCTCATAGCCTGTATATCCCATTTTTATAACGTTTATACTAAGTTTTGTTTCATCAAAGTCAAAGCAACCTGACTTTCCTATTAGTTCTTTTCCAAATGCATATAAGCCATCTATTTTATTTATTTCTTCACGTGCCCATCTAGCTATTTGTAAAGTATTTTCTAGCATATCTCTTCCTTTAATAGCTATTTGCTTTCTAGCTATATCTATAGAACACATTAATAAATATGAACCACTTGATGTATATATTAAATTTAAAATATCTCTTACTTTCCTTGGACTAATCTTCTTATTCCTTATTAGAAGAGCAGAGCTTTGGGTAAGTGAACCACATGTTTTATGCATACTTATTACACTCATATCTGCACCTGATTCCATAGCTGTTAATGGTAAGGCATCATGAAAATGCATATGGGGTCCATGAGCCTCATCGACTAGTACTAACATATTCTTTTCATGAGCAATTTTTACTATTGACTTTATGTCTGATGTGTAACCATAATATGTGGGATTTATTATAAGAACTGCTTTTGCATTTGGATGTGACTCTATAGCTCTTTCAACTTTTTCAACAGTTACTCCATTTGCTATACCTATTTCATCATTAACCTCCGGATATATATATACTGGTTTTGCACCACTCAATATTATTCCACCAATCACTGATTTATGTGCATTTCTAGGTATTATTATCTCGTCACCGGGCTTACAAACACTCATTATCATAGCATGTATTCCAGATGTTGTTCCATTCAGTAAGAAAAAGGCTTCTTCTGCTCCAAATGCACTTGCCAATAACTTTTCAGATTCATATATAACTCCTGTAGGGTTGTTAAAATAGTCTAAATCTGCCATTCCATTTACGTCCATATTTAATGCTTTTGAACCTATATAGTCTCTTAATTCACTTATTCCTCTACCATGTTTATGTCCAGGTACATGAAATGGTGTAACCCCATCATCTACATACTTTTTTACTGCATCAAATAACGGAGTCTCATTTTGATTATTCAAATATATTACCACCTTTCATACATGATATAAACTACATACTATTGTATGACCTTTGTTTCTTTTAGTGCAAGTACCCTTAATTCTTCCTTGATACAAATATTTTATAGTTGACATAAGTGAATATAATAGCAAAGTTTAATATAAAAACAACTCTAGCAGAATAAAATGATAGTATACCATATGTACAAACTATTGCAGTTAATTTTCCTATATTATTAAAAACATCATTTATCCCTGATACACGTGCTATAAATTGTCTATTAGCAGTAACTTGGAGTCTTGTATTTATAATTATAGTAATAAAAGATATAAGCGAGCCTTCTATAAATTGTAATAATAACACTATACTTAAGCTATTTGATAGACTATATAATATCCAAACTATAGCTAGTGACACTAAGATACTATATATTATTAACGTTTGTAACTTATTAACTATTTTCTTTAATGATATAGATATAAACATAGTTATTAAATTTGTTCCATAAAAGACAGACATCATAATTCCCCATGTTTTACTATCTACATTTAATATGTCAAAGGCAAAAGGATAAAAAGCTACATTTATGGATGCTATAGCTATGTTAACTATTGTGCTAATAATTACTATTTCTTTTAGGTTACTGTTAGATTTAAAATATTCAAATCCTTTTTTTATATCATCATACATACTAACTTTAATTTCTTTTCCGTATAGCTTAGATTTATATGTTTTATTCTTAACAAATAACAGTATTAGCGAAGATAGTAAATAAAGAATTATATTAATTTGAAAGATAATATTTATATTTAGCTTATCTATTATAATACCTGATAAAATTGGTCCTAATATAAAAGTAAATCCAGTTATTCCTGTCAGTATAGAGTTACCTGTCATTATGTCTTCAGCTTTTAATAATTTAGTAATTATTTTCTTTTTAGGAGGTCCGCATAAGATTTCAATAGCTGCTATTAATAGCATCAAGAGATATATGGTCATGATATTTTGACTTTGTATAAATATTATTGCTATTATAACTTTTAAAAACTCTAAGATTGCGAGTATATATTTTTCATTAAATCGATCTCCAATACTTCCTGCAAAAGGTGATAATAAAAAACTTGTGATTGGAGTACAAACCACTGCAAAGCTAGCAGATGTACCCGATCCAGTTAATTTAATAAGTAATGCAGCTACAGCAATAAAATGAAAAGAAGCTGCTAAGCTTGAAGTGACTTGACTAGTTAAAAATAACTTAAACGATCGATTATTATTAGTCATATTTTTACCTCCAATAATTTCTCACATAGACATTGTTATTAGAAATATTGGAGGTATATTCTACTTTTCTTTATTTGTTTCTATTACATATGGCATTGGTAAATATGAGCTATTTCTTAAGTTCTTAGTTTTTATGTTTCCCGTCTCATCTTCAATAGTTACCCAAGACTTTATTAAAGCTCCATCCATTCCTTCTATAATCATCTTTTCATCATTTTTCTTTAGTTTAGGATTATTTATATACTGAATATTGGCTTCTCTTATTTCTAAGGTTTCATGATGCCATTCTACCTTAGGAGGCTTTTCCTTACCATAAAATCCAATATACAGTCTGTTTTCAATACCTTCAGCCCATATAAGTATAGGAAAGTCAGTATTATTTTTAAACTTTAAATCTTTAAACCCATAGGCTACAGTAGCATCTTGACCATATGGAACATATGGAACTGGCATTGTATGATTGTATCTTTCAACTACCTCTAAGTTACTATATATTGCTACATTATATAGAGTAGATGCAATCTTACATACTCCTCCGCCTTCAGTTGTAGTTATTTTAGGTCCCATATAAGTTGGACCTTTTTTGTATCCTTTAGATTCAGTGTAAGGTCCTATACTAGCATTTTGAGAAAATACAGCTCCAGGAGGTACAACTATACCAGCAAGTGACTTAGCAGCTAGATGCACATTATACTCTTCACCGGGTAGAGGATCTCTTAAAACTGTACGATATGCACTCATCAGAACTCTTGTTTCTATTTTTTCTATAGCTTTTTTAAACTCCTCATTTTTTTCCCATGGAAGTTTATTTACTTTTTCGGACTTTTCAGATTTACTAGATGCCTTTTTTTCTATATCGTCTGTAATTATCTTAGTTTTTATACTTTCTTTATCTATATCTAGCTCTTTTTCAGAACTTTTAACATTACATGATGTTAGGTAAAGAGAAGTTATTATTAATGTAAATAATAAACAATGTTTTCTTTTCATTTTTATCATTCTCCATATAGTCCCTATCTGACTTCATTTTATATTACACTAGTTATATATTTTCCTACTTTCTAATAAAAATATACATGTTCTTTAGTTTAATTTAAGTTAGTCATAATTATTAAATTAGAGAATAATTATTAAACTAGTAGGTTTATATATGTACCAGTTTGAGGGAGGAATTTTTGTGGTTTTTTGGTTGTCTATATTTGGAATGATCTGTTGGGGAATAGCTCCAGTTTTTGCTAAAGTAGGTTTGAGTAATGTTAATCCTTTACCTGGTTTAATAATAAGAACTTTAATGGCATCTGTTTTTGTAGCGAGTTTATTAGGAGTGAATGATAATTTTAATCAAATAAAAAGTTTATCATTTAATGCATTGGTGTTAATTGGAATAGAAGCTCTTCTTGCTACTCTAGTTGGAGACTTAGCATATTATGCTGCAATAAAAAAAGGAAATATATCTGTAGTAACTACTATAATGGCTAGTTCGCCACTAGTGACTATGTTAGTATCTACCTTGTTTTTAGGCGAGGAACTCACACCTACCAGAATATTCGGAGCTGCATTAATAATTTTTGGTATAATGATTGTTTCAATTAAATAGAAAAATAAAAAACAGTCTATGTCGAGACTGTTTTCTTCTTATTAGTTTCTATCACCAAATATTTTTCTTTCTAATTCTTTACCAGTTTTAGTAGCAGCAACTCCACCAAGTGCTGTTTCTCTTAATTCCATTGGTAATGATTTACCCACTTCATACATAGCTTCTACAACTTCATCAAATGGAATTACGCTTTTTACTCCAGCCATTGCAAGGTCTGTTGATATCATAGCATTTACAACTCCTGATGAGTTACGCTTAGCACATGGTGCTTCAACTAGTCCTGCTATTGGGTCACAAACAAGTCCTAATATATTTTTAATGGCAGCAGCTCCTGCATGTAATCCTTGTTCTGGTGTACCTCCAGCCATTTCTACCATCGCAGCAGCAGCCATTGCAGCAGCAGCTCCACACTCAGCCTGACATCCACCTTCTGCACCTGAAACAGTTGCGTTAGTAGCTATTATTATACCTACTCCTGAAGCTGTAAATAGTGCATTTATTATTTCTTCTTCAGTTGATCCGTATACTTCTGCAGCTGTCAATACAGCAGCCGGTACTATTCCACACGATCCTGCCGTTGCTGAAGCACATATTTTTCCCATAGAAGCATTTACTTCTGATGATGATAAAGCCATTGCAGCTGCTTTATTAACTGTATCTCCACAAAGAGTTTTCTTACCTGACTTAATGTAGTCCATAACTCTTTTAGCATCTCCACCTATAATTCCACCAACACTTTTAACCTCTTCGTTCAATCCCTTTGTAGCAGAAGATCTCATAACTTCTAAGTTAGCTTTCATTCTATCTATTACTTGTTCTCTAGTTAATCCGTATAATTCGATTTCTCTCTCTATTGTAATTTCTGATATTTTTTTGTTATGCTTTTTAGTTAATTCAATTAACTCATGTCCATATCTAAAGTTAAACATTATCTATTGACCTCCTAAAGAGTTTTTATTTTAGTATTATAATATTTGTATATTTCCCCCACCTATAGATGATCCTAATACTTCTACTTCACTTCCATCATTCTTCGTAAATATCATCTTAACTGTATTAGGGTGCTTGTCTTCTCCTAAATCCGTAGGTATAAATTCAATATCTATGCCTTTTTCTTTAGCTATATTTAAAGCATCTCTAAGTTTCTCATCATCTGGTTCCATTCCTAGAGCTCCAGCTACTAGTGCTCTATCAGTTCCGTGACCTTTATAAGTTTCAGCAAAAGAGCCATGTAAGTAAAATTTTATAGCTTTAAAATCATCCCCAACTATATTTCTAGCCTCTTTACCTAATCTAGCTGCTCCTGCTGTGTGTGAACTTGACGGTCCTATCATTATAGGTCCAAGTATATCGAATACACTATACTCTCTCATTCTTGTGCTCTCTCCTTGTCCTTTATATTTTTACTCATACCAAGTTAAAATTTTATCATAATATATAACTAATTTCAACATCTTCCAACCGTATTTATGTATCTTTATTTCATGTCTTCCGATTAGATTATATCACACAGTTCTTGCTTTTACTAACTAATATATTGCCTTTATTCTTTATACTAAATTAATATTATTTTTCTATATTATATATATTTTTCAGTTTGCTTGATTTACATCTTTCTTAATGTTAAAATTTATATAAACTATTAATATGGGGAGCTGAATATGGTCGGCTGAGAAAAAGACCCCTAAGTCTTTGACCCTTATACCTGATCTGGATAATACCAGCGTAGGAAAATAAATAACAAAACATGCGGAAGTCTATTTTATATAAATATACTTTAGACTATTATATTTATGTTTGTCATTAAACTCCTTTAGGTATAGGATCATCTGCTCTATATCTTTAAGGAGTTTTTTATTTGCTTATAAAATAAAGGAGGGAGTTTTTTTGAAAACAAGAAAATTAGTTTTATCTTCACTACTTATTGCAATAGGAGCACTTAGTTCCAATCTAATATATATTCCTATTGGACCATCTAAATGTTTTCCTGTTCAGCACATAATAAACGTTGTTTGTGGGGTAACTTTAGGACCATTTTATGCAGTAATAAATGCATTCATAACATCTCTTATTAGAGTCTCATGGGGTACAGGCTCTCTACTTGCATTTCCTGGCAGTATGGTAGGTGCGTTTCTATCAGGTTTAGCTTTTAAATATACCAGGTCTTTAGGTGGGGCATTAATTGGCGAAGTCTTGGGTACAGGTGTCCTAGGTGCACTAATAGCATATCCTATATCTACTTTTATACTTGGTCAAAATGTTTCTGTATTCTTCTTTATAACACCTTTTATGATGAGTACTGTAGTTGGAAGTATAATTGCATATGTGGTTTTAAAAGTTCTATTATCAAAAAATAAATTTCTAAATTTCAAGGGGGTATAAATTATGAAAAATGTTTTAACTATAGCTGGATCTGATTGTTCTGGTGGAGCTGGTATTCAAGCAGATTTAAAGACCTTCTCAGCACATGGTGTATATGGGATGAGTGTTATAACTGCTATAACTGTTCAAAATACACAGGGGGTTTTTGGAATACAAGATATTACAGATGATATTATAGAAGGTCAGATTAAAGTAATATTTGAAGATATAGAAGTAGATGCAGTTAAAGTTGGAATGGTGTCTAAGGTTCCTACGATTAAGGCTATTTCAAAAAAATTAAGAGAATATAATCCTAGTAATATAGTGATAGATCCCGTTATGATTTCTAAAAGTGGATTTGACTTACTTAGTCCTGAAGCTAAAAAAGCTTTAATAGAAAATCTTCTTCCTATTGCTACAGTAGTTACTCCTAATCTTCCAGAGGCTACGGCTATAACTGGTATGGAGATTAATAATATACAAGATATGAAAAAAGCAGCTAAAATAATGCATTCTTTTGGTTGTAAAAATGTGTTAATAAAGGGTGGTCATTTAGAAGACGATGCTACAGACATATTGTTTGATGGAAATGAGTTTTATTTGTTTCATGGTGAAAGAATAGATACTAAAAACACTCATGGAACTGGATGTACACTGTCGTCTTCTATAGCGTCTAACTTAGCTCTAGGGCACGATATAATATCTTCAGTTAGAAATGCGAAAAGCTATATAAGTTTAGCAATAGAGCATTCTTTAGATATAGGTAAAGGTGTTGGCCCTACTAATCATTTTTATAGTCTATATAAGAAAGCTGGTATTTTAGATGAAGATAGAAGTCAGTAAGCTCCTATTAGAAGTTAGAAATAACAATCCTCTAGTTCACCATATTACAAATTATGTAACTGCAAATGATTGTGCAAATATAGTTTTAGCTATAGGCGGTTCTCCTGTAATGGCTGATGATGTGCATGAAGTAGAAGAAATGGTTTCAGTAGCATCTTCATTAGTTATTAATATAGGTACATTAAATTCAAGATCTATAGAATCTATGATAATGGCAGGAAAAAGAGCAAACTCTTTGAATATACCCGTTATATTAGATCCTGTAGGTATAAGAGCAACCGAATTAAGAACTAAGACTGTTAATAGACTATTAGAAGAAATTAAGTTTTCTGTAATACGTGGAAATATGGCAGAAATAAAAGCTATAGGTGGTGAGTCTAGTAATATTAAAGGTGTTGATTCTATGGACGATACTATTATTGATGAGGGTATTATTAAAAATATTGCGTCAAATTTAGATACAGTTATAGCAATGACAGGAGCTAAAGATATAGTAACTGATGGTAGTAAAGTCTGTATTATAGATAACGGTGTTCCACTTTTATCTAAAGTCACTGGTACAGGATGTATGTCTACATCTTTAGTTGGTACATTTTGTGGTATTACTAATAACTATTACTTATCGAGTATAGCTGGAATAGTCTCTATGGGGTTAGCTGGAGAAATGTCCTATAACTCACTAGAAAATAAAAGTGCTCTTGGAAGCTTTAAAGTCGGCATACTAGATAATGTATCATCCTTAACTGCCAATGATATCATCAATAGCGGAAATTTTTATGAAATTTAAAGTAACGAAAACTTTAAATATAAAATTATAAATAACATTCAAACTATCGATAAAACTGAAATCATATTTTTCTTATATATAAAGAGATAGGGTTCTATTAAGGAAAACTATCTCTTTACACCTCTTGTATATCTTTATTCTCTATAAATTTCTTTAAATCATCTAACATTAAATTAACTGCATTAACTCCACCTGCCGTATTCCAAATAACATCATCAACTTTAGAGGCTTTTTTTATTTTTAACAGCATTTAAGTTTTAAAATAAAGGATCATTAACCCAATCTTGCTCTCTTTGACTAGCTTGTTCATTCCCTTGTTCATAAATAAAATATTGTATCTGCATCAGCTTCTTTTAGCCTTTCCTTACCTATTTCTAAGGTAAAATTATCTTTGTCATCTTTTTGATGCTCTTGTTTTTAAAAACCGACTTCTTTCAATATTATTCCAGACAAACTATTTTCTAAAATAAGAGAGTCTCACTTCTGGATTCTATCTTTCAGGAATGAGACTCTCTTTACAGTAACCTAAGCTGTACCATTGACAACTTCCGCATATTTCGTCAAACTTTTTTTCTGTCAAACTTTCTTTTATTCTATTTAATAAGTCTTTATATAAATATTCTTTTCCGATTTCTATATTTAGCACTTTAGCAACATAGTTATCCAATTCATATACATATTGTTCCTTCTCACAAAATCCCTTATCTTTATATATTTTATCTGATTCAAATTTTCTTGTGAGCTCTTGCCCTATGTTTTCTGGACACCCTAAACATATATGGTCAGGACTATTTATAATTTTAACCTTAACATTCTCATCACTTTTTAAATATTCTATTATTCTACTCATGTTATGTATAAAATCCTCACTATAACCTTTTCCTCTAAATCCCTGGATACAAAATATATGATGTCCTCTTAAGATAAAATCCATTATATTCCTCCATAAAATACTATTTGCTTAAATTTTTATACATACGATTTAAGAAATTGCTCATAATCTCTTTTTCTTCTGAAGTAAATCCAAAAAAAGTTTTATCATTTACATCTTTAAGAACTTCTGCAGCATCATCTTTTAGTTTCTCACCTTTTTCACACAAGTAGATCTTTGATACACGCAAATCATTTTCATCTTGAATACGCTTTACTAATCCACACTTTTCCATCCTATTTATCATTACTGTTACAGTTGATGGTTTTATATTTAATCTCTCTCCTAGCTCCTTTTGGCTCAGTCCATCTTTTGTCCATAATGCATGCAAAACTCTGGGTTGTCCAGGATAAAGACTTATCTTTTCTAATAACTCGTGAGTACGAATATAGTGTAGTCTAATTACATTATTAAGTAAAAAATCTAAAGAAGATTCTTCAAATGTTTTCATAAAAGTCCCTCCAATTACATCAGTATTTCTATATTATTAGTTATTAGAGTATGTATATCAAAAAGATTATAGTAATTTTTTTATTCATCACTATAATCTTTGATATATATCGTGTTATTCTAGTCTATAAATTAATAGTTACACCATACTTTTGTTTAAGTTCGTTTGTTCTATTTAAGAATGATTCTTGTTGCTTTAGACTAATCACCGTCTGTTTTACTTGCTCCTTAACCTCTTCCAGTAGACTTATGCTCTCTTCATTTCTATCGATTACCTTGATTATATGATATCCAAATTGAGTTTGTATTGGTTTAGTTGTTTCTCCCACTTCTGCTTTAAATGCAGCCTCTTCAAATTCTGGTACCATACTACCTCTTGAAAATTCTCCTAAATCTCCTCCTCTATCTTTTGAAGGGCACTCGGAATATTTTTCAGCTGCATCTTCAAAAGATAGGCCGTTATTTATTTCTTCTAATATGTCGTTAGCTTGTTTTTCTTCTTTAACTAATATATGACTAGCTCTTAAGGTCTCTGACTTTTTAAACTTTTCTTTATTCTCATTATAGTATTTAACAATTTCATCTTCTGTAGCAGATATATCAATTAGAAACTTATTAACTGAATATTGAATTAAAAGATTTTTTTTAGTTTTTTCTAATTCTTCTTTAAAAACCTCATCTTGTTCTAGTTCTTTATCTACAGCATCTAGATACATTAAGTTTTGATTTACTAATTCATTTACTACTCTAGATATGCCATCAGGTTGAGATTGTATTTGCATAGCTGCTTGCTGTCCTAGTGTTGCTAGAAACGCTTGAACGTCTTGCTCTGTTATCTCAATTCCATTAACTGTTGCTAGTACTTTATTTTCCATTATTATTTTACTCTCCTTTTTTTAAACATATTTTTTAGTCCTTATATTTATAGGTATGCACTTATTATGTATTTTATTTTGAAATAATCATTAATATTGCACTAATAAATAGTAACATATATGAACTCAATTACAACCTATTATATATCTATTCCTGTTTTTATTTTTATAGCCTTCTTCATAGCAACAACATAAATATCATTAACACTTCTTTCATACTTGTCCATCAACTCTTTAACCCACATATCATCGTCCAACAGCTGATCAACTAATTTATTAGGAATTCTTTCTACCATTTCTTCTGCTTCCTCTTGAGTATAGAAAAGATATTCATAATCTTCTTTAGAAATAAATCTTAAGCTTTCAGAATTATCATTAATAGTTACTGCAAAGCTCCCGTATTCTTGTATGTCATCATCATACATTTCACATTTACTAACTCCTCTAATTTCTGCTTTATAAAAAACATCGCCTTGTTTTAACTTGTTAATATCTATCAGTTGAATCACTTCCTCTTTCTTAGCTATAATTAATTTCTTTATGTAAACTATTCTATATCATAAGTTATTCTCCTTCAATACTAATATAAAAACTGATATACTTAAGCATATCAGTTTTTATATTGATATCAGATATATTAACACTAGTTAGTTTATTACCAGCCTCTATTAGCCATTCTATCTTCTTCCGACATAGTAGATACATTTATTCCAACCATTGCTTCTCCTAAGTTTTCGGAAACTTCAGCTAATACCTTAGGATTATTATAATTTTTCACTGCTTTTACTATTGCTTCCGCTCTTTTAACTGGATCTCCTGATTTAAATATACCAGATCCAACAAAAACCCCATCACAACCCAATTGCATCATCATAGCAGCATCTGCTGGCGTAGCTACTCCACCTGCTGCAAAGTTTACTACTGGAAGCTTTTTATTCTCATGTACATACTGTACTAAATCATATGGTGCTGATATTTCTTTAGCGTAATTCATTATTTCTTCTTTCTCCATAGATGAAAGTTTATTTATTTCTGAATTCATGGCTCTCATATGCTTAACAGCTTCTACTACATCTCCTGTTCCTGGTTCTCCCTTGGTTCTTATCATAGCAGCACCTTCTCCAATTCTTCTAAGTGCTTCTCCTAAATTTTTTGCTCCACATACAAATGGTACTTTAAATTCCTTTTTATCTATATGCAGCTTATCGTCTGCTGGAGTTAGTACTTCACTCTCGTCAACAAAATCTACTTCAAGTGCCTCTATTATTTGAGCTTCAACAAAATGTCCTATTCTTACTTTAGCCATTACTGGAATTGATACAGCATCTTGGATTTCTTTTATTAATTTCGGATCTGACATTCTAGCTATTCCACCTTCTGCTCTTATATCAGCTGGAACTCTTTCTAAAGCCATAACAGCACAAGCTCCTGCAGCTTCAGCAATTTTTGCCTGTTCTGCATTAGTAACATCCATTATAACTCCACCCTTTAATTTTTCAGCTAAATTCTTACCTTCTATATTGTATCTTTCTAATATGTTCAATTGTATTCCCCCTACTAATTATTTTATAAGTACATTTCTTTTATTATAGATACAATTATAATATGTATCTATAATAAAATCAACTGTTTTTTATAATAGTAATATATATTGTAGTTTTATAATGACACCGCTCTCTTCCAAAGCCTCATTGTATCCGTATATTTCACTTTGTATCTATACAAAAAAGAAAAAAGAGAATCTCTACTTTTAAGAGATTCTCTTTTACTTAATTTAGTATTCTTCAATCAATTCAATCTGATTAAAATCATAAAAATTATTTTTACATTTTACTGATACTTTTCTTTTACCATCTGATAAAAATACTTTATCTTCTACAATACTTTCTACCCTTATATTTGCTTTGCTTAAAAACTCTTTTAAGTTCTCATCGTTAGGTATTCCCATGCTATCAGATTTTACACCATTAGAAGATAGCTTCATAACATCATCAATTGTAGCTATTAATTTAACTACATCCATACCTTCTTCTTTAGATAGAAGAAATGCTTTTAATGATACTAGCTTGCTTATAGTTAGGGTAGCTTTGCCTTCTTCTTCTGTTATATCTAGGTTAACAAGAACACTTTTTAATTCCTGATTTGAATAGCTAAGACTTTGACCACTATCTAATTTTAGTAATACATTAAATTCATCCGCTAAAAATTTCTCTATACTTAATTTATTATCAAACACTACTTCTCTATATACTTTTCCCATTTCTTTTTCTCCTATAATCCAAAGACTTTATCTAGTCTTGTTAGTTCAAATATTTTCAACACATCTCTATTATAGACTGACTCTATCTTTACCCTTCCATTCATTTCACTGCATCTTTTATGGAGTGAAACTAATACACCAAGTCCTGTACTATCCATAAAGTTACATTGACTAAAATCAAAAATAAATTCTCTATTTCCTTTCTCTAATAGCTCTTCTGTCTTTTGTCTTATTTCATCAGCTTCTTTTACTGCAAATGTTTCTGATACTAATATTTTTTCAAAACTCAATCATTCTTCACCTCTCTCTATAAAGTTTTCTACAAGGCTTGTTAACTCATTAGCCATAGCTGTTGTTTCTTCAGCAACGCTAGCTACACTTTGTGAAACTGCGCTTTGTTCTTCTACAACTGCAGCTATATCCTGACTATCTTTTGTTATTAATTCAGAGGTAGAAGCAATAGTATCTATAAGCTTTACTATTTTATCTGAACTTGCAACTTCATCTTTGGTAATGTCTACTATTTGTTCAATGTCATCTCCTATTTGTTCTACAGCTTCTAAAATACTTATAAAAGATTTATCTGTTTCATTAGCAACAATCACGCCATTTTCTACTGCTTTTTTACTAAGTTTCATTGACTCTACTGCTTTATTTATATCTATTAACATTTCATTTACTAATAAAGATATTTGACTTGATTCTGCTGTAGTTTGCTCTGAAAGTTTGCGCACTTCTTCTGCTACAACTGCAAATCCTCTACCATGTTCTCCTGCTCTTGCTGCTTCAATATTAGCATTTAATGCTAATAAATTTGTTTGATCTGATATATTGTTTATAGTTTCTATAATTCCACTTACTCTTTCAGAGATTTTACTTAGTGATATTAATATGCCTTCTGTTTCAGATGAAACGTTACTAATATTTTCTATAGCACTTACGGTTTCTTCTAATTTAACTCTACCTTGACTTGCTACATCTATTGTGTTTTTAGAATTATCTTTCGCCATATATGCTCTTCTTTGTGCTATTTGTATAAGGCTTGAAAGTTGTACTAGAACTTCAGATATATCTACTATAGAGTCATTTTGACTTATAGTTACGCCAGCTACATCCTGTATGTTAGAAGATACTTGTTCATTAGATGCCGTCATTTCTTCTATAGAAGCTGCTAATTCCTCAGATGTTTGGGTTAGTTCATTAGAATTTCTCTTAATAGCACTTACTATATTTGATTGTTGCTCAATCATATTATTAAAATCTTCACCTAACAATTGTATTTCATCTTTTGTACTTATATTCGACGTTACTGTTAAATCTCCCTTTCCAGCTCTATTCATAAGTTTTTGTAATTGGTTTATTGGATTTACTATATTTCTATTTATGAAAATATAAGCAACTACTGTAGCTATTATAATTGCTACTATAATCGTGAATATCGTGTCATTTCTAATAGATTTTGCTGGAGCCATATATTCATCATAGTCAGCTTCAACTACTAGTATCCACTTGTCTACAGGAATAAATCTTGCGAATTTCTTCATTCCTTTATATGTATAGTATCCTTTTCCTTCTTGTCCTGACTGCATTTTATCTACTACTTCTTTACAGCTTTCATCCATTTCTCCCATATCATCAATCATCTTAACTTTAGAGCGTTTTTCTTTTACAGGATGACCTATGAAAGTACCTTGTTTATCTAATATAAATGCAAATCCTTTTTCACCTATCTTAATTTTTTCAGCGTGTTTAGATATGTTTTCAAATTTTAAAGCTGCAACCATGGTACCCACTACTTGTCCATCAGAAACTAAAGGATATCCAACCGATATGATTTGCTGATGGTTGTCTGCTTTAGCTATAATTACATCACTATGTGCTGGCTTACCTTCTTTTATTATGTATTTCATGTGCTCAAGATCCCCTAAGTACATATCTGGTTGTATATCCTCACTAGTTACTAAAACATTTCCATTTACATCTGTTATAAGTAAGTTAAGTAATAAATCTTTATGATCTTTCTCTATGTTAAATAAATAATTAAAAGCGCCTTCTTTTGCACTTATATCTCCTTTAGCTAAATCTATTAGCTCCTGACGAGAACTCATAATTTCAACATTTCTATATACTGAATCTAGTTCCTGATTTATAGATGAGACTACTCCATCTGCAGTATTCATTAAATTCTCTTCTACGCTACTTTCCATAGATTTTGATGTACTCCTATAAGAGAATACTCCTAAAACACTTAACGATAGTGCAATGGCTATGAATATAGCTGAAATTAGTTTTATCTTTAGATTCATTTTTAGCTTTAGTTTTAATTTTGTTTTCAAAATATCACCTTTCTTTTTCTTATGCTTTTAATTTTTTTGTATGACTATCGTATTTTCTTGAAAATACACCTCATCAGCAATACAGTTTATTAGAAATAATCCTCTACCACTATTATTTAAGATATTATCATCTGATAGCTCACGACTCATAACTATATTTCTTGCTATGTCCCCACTGTCTTCTATCTCAAATTTTACATATCTATCTTGACATTCATATTCATACCTTAGATATATAGGCTTTTCATCATCTTTTTTGTTCCCATGATTAAAAGCATTAGTTAGAGCTTCCGTAAGAATTAGTTTGACGTCAAAGTAATTGTCATGACATCTAATATCTTCAATTATTTTGTCAATAATGCTTTCATATTTAGATAAACCATACAATACAAAGCTATCTGTTCTCAATTCAATCACCTCCTTTTGACTGTTTTCACCTAAATAGATTATTTCTTAGTAATTATACTACAATAGAAGAAAATATTACATATATTATGACAAAATATATTATTATTTTCTCTATAACAATATCTTCGACTTTTATTTTAAATTTTAAAGTAGCCTTTCTTATTTTTGTTAACTTATCACAAAATAAGAAAGGCTACTTCTATAAAAACTATCTTTTATTATATTTAATTTTATTATTCAAATGCTTTTTGTAATGCTTGTTCTAAGTCGTATATTAAATCATCTGCTTTTTCTAATCCTATTGATAGTCTGATTAAGTCTGGTGTAGCCCCAGCCGCTATTTGTTCTTCTTCTGATAATTGCTGATGTGTTGTGCTCGCTGGGTGTATTACTAGTGACTTAGCATCTGCCACATTTGCTAGTAATGAGAATATCTCTAAACTATCTATAAATTTCTTCGCCGTTTCGATATCTCCATCAATTCCAAAAGTAAATATTGAACTAGCTCCATTCGGTAAATACTTTTTAGCCAATTCATGATACTTATTGTCTTCAAGTTCTGGGTAATTCACCCAAGATACTTTTGGATGACTCTTTAAGAACTCAACTATCTTTCTAGTATTTTCAACATGTCTTTCCACTCTTAGAGATAAAGTTTCTAGCCCTTGTAGCAATAAAAATGAGTTGAATGGACTTATAGAAGAGCCAGTATCTCTTAAAAGTTGAACTCTTGCTTTAGTTATATATGCTGCCGCCCCCACATCTTTTGCATAACTTATTCCATGATAACTTAAATCTGGTTCTACTAGGTCTGGAAACTTGCCACTTGCAATCCAATCAAATTTACCTGAGTCTATTATAAGCCCTCCTATGGATGTTCCGTGTCCTCCTATAAACTTGGTTGCTGAATGTACTACTATATCTGCACCATGTTCTATTGGTCTTATAAGATAAGGTGTTCCGAAAGTATTATCTACTATTAATGGTATTCCATTTTCATGAGCTATGCTAGCTATTGCTTCTATGTCAGCTATGTTTATTCCAGGGTTTCCTATAGTTTCAACAAATAGTGCTTTCGTTTTATCTGTTATTGCATTTCTAAAATTTTCTGGATCATCAGGATTTACAAATATAGTTTTAATCCCTATCTTTGGAAGTGTAACTGAGAATAGGTTATAAGTTCCACCATAAAGCGTACTTGCAGCAACTATTTCATCTCCCGCTCCAGCTATATTAAGTATAGAGTAGTTTATTGCTGCTGAACCTGATGCTACTGCAAGTGCTCCTACTCCACCTTCAAGTACTGCTATTCTTTGTTCTAAAACATCACTTGTAGGATTCATTATTCTTGTATAAATATTTCCTGGCTCTTTTAATGCAAATAAATTTGCAGCATGATCAGAGTTGTCAAATACATATGATGTAGTTTGATATATCGGTACCGCTCTTGATCCTGTTGTAGGATCAGGATTCTGACCCGCATGTAATTGTAGTGTTTCGAAGCCTAATTTTCTTTCACTCATTTTAATCTCCCCTTTTTAATAAAGTTTTCATATCTGTTTAGTTGGTTTTAACTCACGAAATTAAATACTTAAATTTAAGTATTTTTATCTATTTAGTAGATATTACTACGTTCAGATTATATTGTCAATAGTATTTTAAATTTTTTATAAAATAAAAAGCCCCTTATCGGTATAAAAGGGACTTTTTATTTTATAAGCTTTCTAGAATTTCAGTAACACTCATTTTTTTCTCTAATTGTTTTGATATATCTGTTTCATTTTCTATAGCTTTTTTAATTTTTGGTGTTTTATTTATATCGTTTAAAATTATTCCACCAGTAACTTTATTGTTAGTTACACATAGCTTATAATGAGCATTCTTATCTGCATCTATTTCTTCACATATGTCATCGTATTCCTTAACATTTCCTGTAGAAAACAACGAGTTGCTTCCTATTCTTAATAATGTTGCTAATTCAGTTAGTGAATATTCTTTATTTCCACCAGTCATATTTTCTCCAGCTATTTTACCTTGCTCACTAGAAATTCCCCATAAGCCTATTACCATACCATTGATTTCTACTACATCTCCTGCAGCATAAATGTCATTTACATTTGTACTCATATACCTATCTACTTGTATTCCTTTTTCATACTTAATATTAGTTTCTTTTACCACGTCTATTCTAGGTCTAACCCCTGCAGAAATTAAAACAGCATCTGTTTTCAATTCAGTGCCATCGCTTAATTTAAGTGCACTTACAGAAGATTCTCCGATTATTTCTTCAGTTGAAACACCAAGATACAAGTTAAGTCCACTTTTTTTCAAAATATCACCAAACTCTTCAGACATTTTTTCATCTAATTGTCTTGGTAGTAATTGGGGAAAGAACTCAACTACATTTACTTCTTTTCCTAATGATTTAATAGCCCATGCTGCTTCTAACCCTAATAGTCCTCCTCCAAGCACAGTTATACTATTACATTTCTCAAAATACTTTTTTATTTTTTCTAAATCATCTATAGTTCTAAGAGAAAAAACTCCTTGTTTATCATTTCCTTTAATAGGAGGGATAAATGATTGACTCCCAGTTGCTATTAGTAACTTATCATAATCTATAGTTTCCCCGTCCATAAGAGATATATTTTTATTTTCAGTGTCTATATTTTCAACTTTCTTTTCTAATAATACATCAATTTTTCTTTCCTTATACCAATTTTCGTCACGTACAAATAGCTCTTTATCTGTGAATGTTTTGCTTATACCTTCAGACA
This sequence comes from Gottschalkia acidurici 9a, assembly GCF_000299355.1. Lineage (NCBI taxonomy): Bacteria > Bacillati > Bacillota > Tissierellia > Tissierellales > Gottschalkiaceae > Gottschalkia > Gottschalkia acidurici. Next base: position 1,855,771 of record NC_018664.1, read on the forward strand.
ACCTTATTCTATAATACGTTAAATACTTCTCATCTGTAATAATAGTAATACTGCCGCCTTCATCCTTCTTTCTTATTACTTCAGCAGCAGATAGTCCTGCAACTCCGTTCCCTATGATTAAATACCTCTTCTTTATGGTCATTCTTCTATTCTCCTTATCTAAAACGTTTTTATAAAAACTTTGTTTTTATTCGAATTTTTTTAAAACGTCTATTAAGTGTTCAAACTCAGGCTTTGATATTTGTGCATCTGCCCCTACACTTTCACCCCTATGCTTTAGATCTTCACTAATAAGTGATGAAAACAATATAACTGGTAACTTATTGTATATTTTATTTTCTTTAATCTTTTTAGTTAAAGTCAAGCCATCCATAGATGGCATCTCTATGTCTGTTATTAAGCAAAACAGTTCATCTATACTTCCCAAAGAGTTTATATACTCCCATGTATCTGCACCATTTTTAAATTTAACTATATCTTTTACACCTGAGTTTTCTAAAGCTTGTTCAAGTACATTTATAAGAAAAGGTGAGTCTTCTGCTATAACTACCTTTTTTCCTCTTAAGTCTAAGCTTTTATTAAATTTTGTATTATCTTCAATTACACTTGTATTATCTGATACTATTTTTTCAAAGTCTAATAGTAGTATTATATCTTCCTTTTTTACTATTCCAACTAAAGGTGAATTTGTCTTATTATTTATCATATCACTAGGTTGTTCTATGTCTTCCCATGACAATCTATTTATTCCAACTACACTGCTAACTTCAAATGCATATGTATTATTATTAAAATGTGTTACTATAAAAAATCTATCTTTCTCTGGTATACCTGATGGAAAGTTTAATATCTCCTCAAGTCTTATAACATTTATAACTTGCCCTCTGTGATTTATAACTCCTTCTACTCCTTCAGGCATATTAGGCACTTGAGTTATTGGCTGATGTGTTATAATACTTTCAACTTTTGCTACATTTATTCCAAATATTCCTTTACCTACTTTGAAAACTACTATTTCCAGTTCATTAGTACCCGTTTCTAATAATATCTTATTTTCCATATACATCAATCCCCTTACAAATTAATTTTTAGAGAAATTTAACAATATTTAATGATTCTATATTTTTATTTCTTGTATTTATATATGTACCCTAAAGTATGTACTTTAAAATATAAAAGTACTATTCTACTGCTAAATATTACATATTCTATAATAGTGCATATTTCTCCTTTATTTCCTATAATATTTCATCGTTTCAAGCATTAATAAAAAAAGGTAATGTCTTTTTTAAATTACCTAAATAATTTTCAAGACATTACCTTTATATTAAATTATTATTTTATTAATTATATTATGCACCAAATAATTTTATAACCATAAACACTATCGCTGGAGTTGTTATTAAGTTAAATAGCGTAGTCATGAAAACTGCTAGTGAAGCTGTGTTATAGTCAGTCTCATATCTTCTAGCAAACATAGCCGCATCTGCTGCTGTTGGCATACCACTTAAAAGAGCTATAACCCCCGCAACTACAGCTGGTACTGATAGTAATTTACATACTCCAATAATAACTAATGGCATAAATACGATTCTAAATAACGTTATAACCCATAGTCTTCCATTTTTAAATGCTGATCCTATGTTAGTTGTAGCTAATATCCCCCCAACAACTACCATAGCCAACGGTGTCGACATATGTCCTATTGTTCCTAGTGGTTCAGCTAAAACTGGTGGTATTTTCACTGGTGATATGAATAATAGAGCTCCTAAAATAGCTGCAGCCATTCCAGGGTTTAATAATATTTGTTTAACAGGATTTCCTTTTACTTTTGCCGCTTCTCTTATCTGAGGATCATCAGATGATTCTCCTAACATTTTAATTCCTATTGTCCAAGCGAATACATTAAATAATATATTATATACAACAGCATAGAATAACCCGTCATCACCATATATAGCTTGTGCCATTGGGAATCCCATAAGTGCTGTATTTGGGAATATCATTAAAAATCTATATACACCTTGCTTATTCTTTTCTACATCAAATCTACTAGCAACTACTTTAGATAGAAGGATAGCTATTATATAAGCAATAAGTCCAACTCCTAATACTATACCACTCATAGTTAATTTATCCCATGAGAATTCCTTATTTAATGAAATGAATATTACAACAGGTAACGTGAACTTTAATACGAATTTAGATAGTCCAGATATCATCTCATCCGTTGTGATTTCTAACTTTCTAACAATATACCCCGCAATCAGCATTACAAATACCATACCTGTTTGCGTTAAAATGTTTGCAAAAGACATTAATCTTCCTCCTCTAATTTTAAGTAAGCTTTTTTATATCTCTTATTCTTTCCCATGGGTGTTCCTTTAATGTTTTTATTTTTAAAATAAAACGTTTTCATAATTGACATTAATAATAGGTATATACTTATTATCTATAAAATAAAATGAATATTTTATACAATCACATTATATATCTTTAAGTCGAATCTTGTCAACGTTTTTTGAATTATTTTGTCGCTAAATGTCGTAAATGGTTGTAAATACAGAAAAACTCCCTTTAAAAGGCTTTATATTACTTTTAAAGGGAGTTTTCGTTTATATATCCGCGAATACTATTTTATTATTTAATTTGGTTTCCTTTACATCTATTATTCTTTGATTTTCAGATCCTTTGAATCTTAACTTTAAATTCTTTTTTTGAACATCGAACTTACCATCCACTAATATATCTGTATTCTCAAGTAGTTCTGACCACCCATATATATCAGAGGAACTTTTTACTATCTGCTCATAGGTATATCCTGTATATGTCATAACATTATACCCTAAATCTTTTACCTCTTTTGCTAGCTTAGAGAGAATCTTTGCTTGTTCAAAAGGCTCTCCACCACTTAATGTAATTCCGTCTAACAATGGATTTTCTTTAATCTTATCTATTATATTTTTTACACTAATGATTTCTCCACCATCGAATGCGTGCGTGTGTACATTATGACATCCGGGACATTTATGTTTACATCCTTGGACAAATACTACAAGACGTATTCCTGGCCCATCTACTATTGACTCTTCTACTATTCCTGCAATTCTTATGGTATTTGTCATACACATTCTCCTTACTTATTGATTCCGTGCTTTACTCTATCACTTTCTTCAGCTTTCTTTGCATCATTAAATCTATCTAAAGTTCCTACTAAGTATCCTGTTATTCTACGGATTCTCTCAAACTTTATATCTCCTTCTTCTCTATCACATCCAGGGCATACATCTTCAATTATTCCAGAGTATCCACAAACTGGATCTCTATCTACTGGATGATTTATAGATCCATATCCTATTCCAGACTCCTTCATAGCTTTTATAATTTTCTCAAAAGCCTCTATATTTTGAGAAGGAGCTCCATCAAGCTCAACATAAGTTATATGTCCTCCGTTAGTAAGTTCATGATATGGCGCTTCTCTTCTTATCTTATCAAAAGCTGTAGTCTTATGATAAACTGGCACATGGAAGCTATTAGTATAGTACTCTCTATCAGTAACTCCTTCAATTTCTCCAAACTCTTCTCTATCAATTTTAGTGAATCGTCCAGCAGTTCCTTCTGCAGGCGTAGCTATAAGAGAGAAGTTTAATTTATGTTGATTTGAAGCATCATCCATACGCTTTCTCATATGAGCTATTATCTCAATTCCAAGTTTTTGAGATTCATCTGACTCTCCATGATGTTCTCCTGTTAATGCCTTTAAGCATTCTGCTAATCCTATGAATCCAGCTGTTAGTGTTCCATGCTTCAATACTTCTCGGATTTCATCATCTCTATCAAGTTTATCAGAATCTATCCAAACACCTTGACCCATTAAAAATGGGAAATTCTTAACTTTCTTTCTCGCTTGTATTTCAAATCTATCTAATAACTGTTCTATTACAAGATCTACCTTCTCATCTAACTCTCTAAAAAACCCTTCTAAATTTCCATTATTATTTAAAGCAATTCTTGGTAGATTTATAGTTGTAAAGCTTAAATTACCTCTTCCATAAACTATTTCTCTAGACTTATCATGAATGTTTTGCATTACTCTGGTTCTACATCCCATATAAGCTATCTCAGTTTCTGGACGGCCTTCTCTATAGTTTGTTATATTAAAAGGAGCATCTATAAAAGAGAAGTTTGGGAATAGTCTTTTAGCACTAACTCTACATGCAAGTTTGAATAAATCGTAGTTAACATCTTCACTATTATAGTTTACCCCTTCTTTTACCTTAAATATTTGTATAGGGAATATAGGAGTTTCTCCATTTCCTAGCCCAGCCTCTGTTGCTAAAAGAAGATTTTTAACTACCATTCTTCCTTCTAGAGACGTGTCCGTACCGTAATTTATTGAACTGAATGGCACTTGTGCCCCTGCTCTACTATGCATAGTGTTCAAATTATGGATTAATGCTTCCATAGCTTGATAAGTGTTTCTATCTGTTTCTTTATATGCTTTCTCACTTGCAAATTTTTGTGCTTTAATTATCATGTCTACATCATCAAAATATTTTGAAAGATATTCTCTCTCAATTTGCATATTACTCTCTTCTACTTTTAAATTAGGTACTATATTATGATCTTCTTTTATTTGAGAAAATACTTGCTTTACTATTTCCTCTGAGTCCATATTACCTGTAAGTAACTCTAAAGTATTAACAATATACTTCATATAAAGTTTTGCATAAGTCTTTGATACACCAGGAGCTATACCATAATCAAAATTTGGAACACTTTGACCACCATGTTGATCATTCTGATTTGATTGAATAGCTATACATGCAAGAGCTGAATAACTTTGAATATCATTTGGCTCTCTTAAATGTCCGTGACCTGTACTAAATCCACCCTTAAATAGTTGTTCTATATCAATTTGACAACATGTAGTTGTAAGTGCTAAAAAGTCTAGATCATGTATATGTATTTCACCCTTTTTATGAGCTTTCGAGTATTCTGGTTTTAACATAAACATATTATAGAACTGTTTTGCACCTTCAGAACCATACTTAAGCATTGTTCCCATAGCTGTGTTTCCATCTATATTAGCATTTTCACGTTTTACATCAGTATCTTCTGCTTCTTTGAAAGTTAAGTCCTCATATATTCTCATAAGCTTAGTATTCATTTCTCTTAATCTAGTTCTTTCAGCTCTATAGATTATGTACGCCTTTGCAGTTTCAGCCCAGTCATTCTCTATAAGTACTTTCTCAACTATATCTTGTACCTGCTCAACTGATGGTGTTTGATCAGTGATTTCTACTCTAACACGCCCAGCTATATCTTCAGATAGTTTAAGAGCAGCATTGTAATCTGTAGCTCCCACCGAACTCGACGCTCTAAATATTGCATTTGCAATCTTCTCTATGTTAAAAGCTACTTCTCTTCCGTCTCTTTTTTTAATTTTTGTTATCATTTAAATTCCTCCCTGTACCCTTAAGCATCCTAATACTCATACCATATGTAGGTGTACTTAGTTTATCACTTACTATATGTAGGGTCAATTATGATTTTTTGATATATTTCTTTATTAATTAGGTTTTTTAAGGTTTAAATATGAAATCATTGATTTTCTTATGTATATCTACGAAATAAAAATTTGAAAAATTAAAAATAGCGAGGATTGTGTATATATCCTCGCTCTGAAATTTTATACTCATATTAAATTTATTTATTTAGTATGTTAATAAATAATTCATCTATATCTGGACTTTTATTTATCATACCTTTTTCTTTTAGCCACTTTGACTTATCCTCCCAAGATTTTTTTGTCTGTGATAGGAATGGCTCCTCCTCTGAATCCATCTTTGAAAGCAAGATATCTAGACTTTGCTTTTCTACAGATTTTGTTAGAGGAAAGCTGTCTTTTTGCTGATTCTTTAAAAGTATCTCTAGAGCCTCGTCTGGATTTTCCTTCATAAATTCAAATCCTTTTTTAGCCCCTCTTAAGAACTTTTCTAACTTATCTCTTTCATCATTAATAGTTTTATCATTTGCTACAAATACCATCTCATAATACTTTGGAACTCCATAATCTGAAGGGTCAAAGTAATTCACTTCAAGACCTTCATATTTCATTACTGGGACTTCATGATTTATAAGCCCACCTGTAGTTGCATCTACCTTCTTAGTTACCATAGATGATAATATTTCAAATCCAATATCTATAATTTCTACCTTACTTGGATCTCCTCCATCCTTTTCTACCATGGTCTTTACATACTTTTCATTTAATAAGTTACCTGAATACCCTACAATTTTGCCCTCTAAGTCCTTAGGTCTCTCTATATTTTTTTCTTTTAAAGATATAACTACACTTAATGGTTCATGAACTACAGCTCCTATAGATTTTATAGGTATGTTCTCATTCGCTCTGGCTATTATAACGTCTGGCTGATAATAGATTCCTACAGTTGCCTTTCCTGCTGCAGGTAAGGTCAATGGATCTGTAGCATTAGAAGGAAATTGAACATTTACCTTGATTCCTTCTTCTTCAAAATATCCTTTTTCAATTGCTGCGTATATAAAGCTATGAATAGCATTTGGATACCAATCTAATACTATATCAACTTCTTCTAATTTCTTATCTTGATTTCCATAAGAATTAGTACTTACATCTTTATCCTTGCTAGTTCCACAAGAAGTAATTAATAACAGTGTAACTAATATTATTGATAGAATTTTAATTTTTCTCATTATTCATCCCTCCAGGTTATTACTTTTCTTTCTATTGTAGTTATGATAACTACTAATATAATAGCTACTAGTGATAGAATTACTACAGGTGCAAATACACCTGCTCCATCTAACTGAGTCATCATTCTTTTACTAAAATACCCTAATCCTTTTTGTGCACCCAACCACTCTCCTATTGCAGCACCTATAACACTAAGTGGTACTGATATCTTCAGAGCAGAAAAAAAGTATGGTAAAGACGATGGAATCTTTAACTTTAAAAATATATCTCTTTTATTTGCACCATAGGTTATCAAAAGCTCTTCCATTTCTCTTTTAGTAGATGAAAATCCATCAAATACATTTATGGTTATTGGAAAAAATGTTAGTAGTATAGTAACTACAACTTTACTCCATATTGTATATCCAAACCATAATACGAACAGTGGAGCTAATGCAGTTACTGGTATAGTCTGTGTAGCAACTATAATTGGATAAATAGCATTTTCTACTCTTTCACTACTACTCATTAATATAGCTAGTCCAACTCCCAGGATTATAGAAATTAAGAGTCCTATAAATGTTACTAACATAGTAGCTGGCAAATGAACTGTAAATAAAACTACTCTTAACTCCCAGGCTTTTTCTACTATTTTTGTTGGTGATGGCAATATGAACATAGCATTTATAACTCTAGCTACTACTTCCCATATAATCAAAAGCATAGTGGATAATATTATTGACGGAATATATTTTTTCATATCTCCACCTTCTGCTTTAGCTCATCTATAAGTTGTTCTTTTATCTTTACTAAATCTTCTCTTCCTAACATACTCCTATTTCTAGGATATTCTAATGGAATTTCCACCTCTTTTAACTGTGTTATGGGCTTGTCCGTTACTATGAGTATTCTACTTGACAAAAATATAGCTTCTTCAACATCATGAGTTATAAATAATATAGTATTTTTAAGTTTTATCCACTGTTCTTGTAACCATTCTTGAAGAGATATTTTAGTAATTGCATCTAGCGCACTAAATGGCTCATCTAATAATAGTAGATCTGCACCAGTTAGAATAGTTCTTAAAAATGAAACTCTTTGTTTCATTCCACCCGACAATTCCTTTGGATACCTATCTTCATATCCATTTAATCCGAATATTTCTAAGTATTCTCTTCCCTTTAATATTGCTTCATTCTTAGGTATCCCCTTAATCTCCAAAGGTAAGCATGCATTTTGCAATATAGTCCTCCATGGAACTAACAAATCCTTTTGAGGCATATAACCTACAGTTCCGCTTTTGCTCATTATGTTCTCGCCACTAATATAAATAGTTCCACCTATATTTTTCTCCAATCCTGTAATGAGTCTAAATAATGTACTCTTTCCACATCCTGAAGGCCCTATTATACTTACGAATTCTCCTTCTCTTATATTGAAATTTAAGTTTTGTAGTAGATCGTTTTCTTCACACTTATAATTAAATGTAACATCAGAAAATGTTAAAATGTTTGGACATTCTTCACTTTCCTCAAACTTATGCTTATAAAGTTCTGTCATACTTAACTACATCTCCTTGTTATATGCCATATCCCAGAACATATATTCAAATTTACACGTATTTATAAATATTTCTTCTAACTTATTTAACTCTTCTTCTGATTTACTTTGTGCTAATTTATTTACTAAATCTATATTCCATATAGCAGAATTTCCAAATTCTTCAGAACTATATCCTCTAACCCACTCACCATAAAATTCGTGCTCTGTTGAATTAGGTATTTGAGCTAATTTCTTTCCAATCTCCCAGTAAGTCCATGCACAAGATAAAACAGCTATTGCTACCTCAGCTAAAGATCCATTATGGGATTCTGTTAACATATAGTGCGTATATGACAGATTAGTTAAAGATCTTTTAGAGTTTTTCACTTCATCATCTGTTATACCTAGTCTTTTCATATAAGACTTATGTATTTTCATCTCCCCATCTAATATTCCTTCTGCTGCTTTAGCAAATCCTCTCATTACCTCTTCATCGTCTGACTTTATTATTCCTAGTGCAAATATTTTTGCGTAGTCTAATAAATATAAATAGTCCTGAACCATATAAAACTTAAATTTATCTACATCTAATGTCCCTTCACCTATTCCTTTTACGAATGGATGTTCATAATATGAGTTAAAGATTCCTTCTGCACTTTTGAACAGTCTTTCACTAAATTTCATTCTAATTTCCTCCTTCTTTTTTGTAGTATTAATTAAAATAAAAAACCACCTTCTTGTTAGAAAGTGGTTAAATAGACTTATAAATATATTTAATTAAATGCATAACTAAAACATATGCAAATTTATATAAGCTATATCGCCACTTCCCTTCGCTAGTATTATCTAGATCAGGTTCTAAGAGTAAGTCTCAGCTTTTTTAAGCACCCCTAGTAGCATTTATTTGTTATTTAATTTTTTATATCTTGTATTCAATATACCATATTTATTTTTTATTGCAAGTTTTTTATGAAAGCCATTATAATATTTATATAGACAAATAGTTAGATGTATTATGATATTACTTGCACAATAATTTGTATTACAGAACAAAAAGGAATAAAATGTTATTATATATTAACTGAAGGAAGGTACTTACAAATGAAAATAGAAAAAATAGTTTCTATTTATTTTTCTCCTAATGGTGGAACAAAAAAAGTAGTTAATGAAATAGCAAAAAATATAAAAGATTTACCCATAGAAGAAATTGATTTAACTATAGAGAAAAATAGAAACATAGAGAGAGAATTTTCTAAAAATGAGCTCGTCGTATTTGGAATGCCTGTTTATGCTGATAGACTTCCTAATATTTCAAAAGAAATTTTTAAGAAGATTAAGGGAAATGGTAATTTAGCAGTATGTGTAGTGACATATGGGAATAGAGATTATGGCGATGCTCTTCTTGAGCTTAAGAATGAGCTTAATTTAATAAATATGAGTGTAATAGCTGCTGTAGCTGCAATAAGCCAGCACTGTCTTAACAAAAATGTTGCTACAAATAGACCTGATGAAAATGATTTCTCTAAGTTAATAAACTTCTCAAATTTAATAAATGAAAAAATTGAAGATTTAAATAATATAAGCAATTTAAAAGATCTTTCTATTAAAGGAAATTTTCCATATAAGCCACTAAAAGAACATCATGTTCCTATAGGTGATTCTAGCTGTATAAAGTGTGGAGTCTGCGAAAAGAATTGTCCTGTAAATGCAATTGATAAAATTGATTTTAAAAGTACTAATAAAGATATATGTATTTTCTGTGGAAAGTGTATTAATATTTGCCCAGTAAATTCAAGAGCTATTCAAAGTGAAGAATTTAAAGCCTTTATGAAAAAGTTAGAGTTAATAGCTAAAGATCGAAAAGAGATGTCTATTTTTATATAATGCATAAAATCTATAATTGATACTTATTCAAAAGTTCTAGATAAGTATCAATTATAGATTTTTTAATTTTTTATATTCTCTTTTAATCAATAATATAGATCTAGTTATTAATTAAGAATTATTATATTAGTTCTCTATTCCATTTCCCTGATTTTATATATATTATTGATGCTACCATAGATACTATTGATGCTATTGGAGCTGCAGCTCCTAAACCAAATATACTTTTTGAAATATAAAGTCCTAATATATATGCTAGCGGTACTCTAACTAAAATAGATGATATTATTCCATTTAACATTGTAAAAGTTGTACGTCCACATCCATTTAAAAATCCATTAAGATTAAATTTAAATGCTACTAGTATGAAGTCAAAACTAAATGATCTAAGATATTCAATTCCTGCAATTACTACTAATTTATCTGCTTTAAATATATTCATTATTGATTCAGGAAAAACTTGTGCCCACGCAAAGAAAAACAGTGAACATATTACTGAAAATAATATACTTATATTCAGTGATTTTTTTGCACGCTCTGGCTGTTTTGCTCCTATATTTTGTGCTGTTAAGACCGCAGTAGCATATGAAAGTGCCATAGGAGGTAGCATAGTAAAAGTCTCTACCTTAGCTATAATTCCTACTGCTGCTGATTCTGATACTCCAATACTATTTGCAATAGCAATTATAAATAAAAATGATCCCCAAAGTAATACTTCCTGTAGTGATAAAGGAAGTCCCACTATAAATAGCTTCTTTATTTTTTCTTTACTTATAGAGAAACTCTTAAGTTTAAACTCAATTATACTTTTCACTTTGGTAATGTATATCATTGCTAAAATCATACTTATTGCTTGTGATATAATAGTCGCAAGTGCTGCACCAGAAGCTCTCATATCTAAAGTTCCTACAAATATTATATCTAAGATTATATTACACACACATGCTACTGCAATAAAATATACTGGTGTTTTAGAGTCTCCAAGACCCCTCAGTATGGCACTAATAGCATTATAGCCAAATATGAATACTATACCACTCGAAGCAATAAGCACATAGTTTCTCGCGTCGGTAAAAGCTTCTCTAGGTGTTTGTAATATGTTAAGTAATGGATCTGCAATTAGAAACATAAGTAGAGTTATTACTATTGATACAATCATGCCAAATGTAAGTAGAGTTCCTATAACTTCTTTAGTATCTTTTTCTCTCTTAGCTCCATAGTATTGTCCTATTAATATAGTTCCTCCCATAGTTAATCCCGTTATCAGTCCCATCACAATTTGCATAACTTGTGTTCCTATAGAAACTGATGATAATCCAAAACTATCTGTAAAATATCCTATCATTATTAAATCTACTGCCCCATAAAGTGCCTGAATAAAGTTAGCTATTATAAACGGTATAGAAAATTTAATAAGCGAAGTATATATATTACCTTGTGTTAAATCTTGATTGTTTTCTGGCAATTCTTTTTCCTCCTTTTACTCGATTAAGGAATTATATATTATTTTTCATCTTTAAAATTTCCTTAATTACTTCAGTTTTATATATTATAAACTATTCATACTAGTCTTCAATTTCCTTAAATCTACTAACGATTTCTCCATTTACCTCTACTTGTTCTGTAAACATCGATAAAGGTCTTACCCATATTCCTTTTTCCCCATAAAGAGCTTGATATACAACAAGATCTTCTTCTGTCTCAGAATGTTTTGCTAAATGTAGAACTAGATATTCATTTCCCTTGAAATGTTTATATTTTTTATTTATATTGATTTTATGTTTGTCCTTAGTCATAGTATGAATCTCCTTATTATTTATTTTATGTAAGTAAATCTATTTATTTATCTTTATCTATTCTTATCATTCTATTATTTACGTATTCATTTAGTAATTTAAGAACTTCTTCTTTTTCTTCTGCTAGTTCCCTAATAGGAAGTATATATGCTGATACTGGTGAATTGTATATAAGTATATAATTTTTATCAACCAGTACTTTTTCTATTCCATTCCACCTTGTTATACTCTCATCATTTGTATTTATTGTCTTTACTCCAGTTTCATCTATGATAATTTTACGCTCTCCTAATATAGATCCTTTTTTGTCCTCTGAAATCATTTTTCTAGCTAATTTTCTTATAGATCTTTCTTCACTTTTAGGATAATAGAATACATAAAATATAGATGCAATAATAAACCATATATAACGATACCAAAGAGGAATATGATTTGAAAGAAATAATGGCAATATCATAAAGAAAATTATTGGAAGGAATCTCATTAATCTTGACCTTTTTATTAATTCTTTAGAGTTTCTATAGTTAATTATATTAAAGTTTACATAATCATCTTCAGTTATATTTATATTTAACTCCATTCATCTTCTCCTTTCTACCATTTATTAAATTCATTATATATTTCCTATAGTTCGTAGTCAACACAGCCCAATATAAGATAACGCTAGCTTATACCTTAATTTCTATAGTAAACGAGTGGATGGTATAAATGCTTTTATTCAAAATGAAAAATTTAGACCTAAAAACCTAGAAGAATATTAAAGAAATATAAAAAACATCACATTAATTGTGATGTTTGAAAATTTAAGTGAGCAAATCTATAAGCCGAGTTTTGTATTCCTATCAGATTGTTTTTAGGATTAAACATTTTATTTTAGAATAACATTTAATGTTGATACTCTAACGTTTGACGTATATATAGTTAAATATAGACTTTCTATAAATTTTATTATAAGTAGATCTATTGGTGGCAAAACGGTGACATATTTATTTCGCGACCATTTACTTAAAAATTATTAAATGTTTTCATTTCTTTATCTTCCACATACTATAATTTTTATATTAGATAAATTACTTATTTAATTATTCCTTTCTTCTTTATATCATTATAGAAGATTTCTACTAAAGGTTTATAATACTCCTCTTCACCTACTTCTTTACTTATTACTTCTCCTGTTTTTCTATCTATAGTAGTTTTTACTACTGCTACCTTTATGTTTTCACTCCTTATTTCTGAATTTTATTACCTACATATCTATTTTACGTTTCTATATAATCAATTAAACATACTAAGACAGGATATATTATAGAATTAATTATATTCTATCCTACTACATAAAAAATCTTATATAAAATGAAAACCCTAGAAGATCATCTAGACTTATGTATCTAAAGTACTTGTATTTGATGACACAATAGATATATCGGATTATAGAAATGCTACATAGATGTACTTTCAATAGGGTATGAAAAAATCAGCAAACTTTTACTATTCTGCCGCCTTTCATTATTTGTATTATCTATATTTAATAGCATCTTTGTTTGCTAGTTTAATAGTCCAAAGATTAAACTTAAAATCCAAATGACCTAACCTATAAGTGAGATATAGTAACTCATATTTTCATAACTTTGGGTGAATTTAATTCCTTTATTTTAAAAGATTATCGTGTAAGATTCCAAAGATACACATTCTTATAACTTTTTTAATTTTAAGTAGACATTACTTGCCCACCATTTACGTGGAGTGTTTGCCCTGTTACAAATCGTGAATCATTAGATGCAAGATAGACGTAGGTAGGGGCTAATTCAAATGGCTGACCTTGACGATTCATTGGGTTACCAGCCTGTGTAACTACATCGGCGGAGAAACTTGACGGAATTAATGGGGTCCATATACGACCAGGTGCAACAGCATTTACCCTAATACCTTTGCTTACTAAATTTTTTGCTAATGCACGTGTAAAACCAACTATGGCAGCTTTAGTAGCTGTATAATCTATTAGTTGTTCATTTCCATCATATGCTACCACAGAAGCTGTATTAATTATGGAGCTTCCTGCTTTTAAACAAGGTAATGCCGCCCTTGTTGTGTAAAAGTGAGAATAGATATTAACCTTAAAAGTATCATCAAACTGTTCATCTGTTATATCAAGTAAGCTTAATTGCTGAAATTGTATGCCAACATTATTACAAAGAATATCCAACCGTCCAAATTCTTCTATAGTTTTCTCTACAATATATATACATTGTTGTTTGATTCTTAAATCACCAGGTAATAATAAACAACGTTGTCCTAGTTCTTCAATTCTTATCTTAGTACGATTAGCATCCTCATGCTCGTCTAAGTAAGAAATAGCTATATTTGCCCCTTCCTTGGCAAAGGCAATTGCTACTGCTGCACCTATTCCACTGTCTCCACCTGTAATTAGTGCAACTCTTCCCTCTAGTTTTCCACTTCCTATATAATTAGGATTTTCAATAATTGGTCTTGGAATCATCAATCTCTCTACTCCAGGTTGGCGATATTGACGTTGTTCTGGTACTGTAATAGGAACATCTTGGTATTGGGTTATCTTCCCGTAATTAGGATGAATCGGGTAATCTTGATTAATTAGTTTATTTTTATTGATTCGACTATACTTAGACATAATTTCCCCTCCTATAATAATTACTTCAAAGATACTTTATGTTATATAGACATATAAAGTGCACGTACAAAAGGAAGCTTTCTCTAGTACATGCACTTTATTTATAGAATCGAATAAAATATTAACCAATAACTTAAAGGAGGGTATCATTATGCAAAATCATGAATCTTATTATTGTGCAGAGTTACTACTAGTGAGCTTTTCTGATGAAAAAGTACCAGTACTATATGACTCAAATCCTCAACCATTTTTACTACCGAAAATAGGACCAAGACCACCCTATTATTGCAATCCCCATTGTGAGCCATATTACCCTATTATCTAATTATATCTAATATATAAAGTGAATCTTATCTACACTATTTATGCTGATAGTACCAGTAGCTAGAAAATAGGACAATTAGTCCTATTTTTTTGCATCAGATCTTACTACTTTACAGCACGTTTATGGGGTTTTAAATTCAGCCTTAAATAGAGCTATTAAGTTGTAGATATTAAAAGATAATCCTTGCAATTATGTAGATCGACCTAAGCGTGTAAAGTTTAAAGGGAATGCTTTAGAGTTAGAAGTTATAAGTTCATTATTCAATTCATTAGATCTGAATAAGTATAATGACTATATAATGTATTTAGCGTTAAAGTTAACACTTGAACTAGGTTTAAGACGTGGAGAACTTGCGGGAATTGAGTGGAATAACATAAACTATAATGAAAAAATTCTAAGTATAAAAAATAATCTAACATATACTAAATGATGTAAAATTAGATACACCAAAGACAGAAGAAAGTGAAAGAGATATTTATTTATCTGATGATTTAATTAATCTTTTTAAATCTATAAAATAAATTACCACCTAAATTTACCGTCGGTGGCAAAATGGTGGCAATAATGAAATATGTATTATGTAAATATGCTGTTTTCAATAAGTGAGTAAATCTATAAGCCGGGTTTTGTATCTGACGATCATCTATCTAGACCCATTGTTGCCAATGGGTTCAAGCAACCTACCAATCGGGAAGGTGACGGGTAACCACCTCCAAACTCCCTAGCTTGGTCTTGCTCCGGATGGGGTTTACATAGCCAACTAGTCACCTAGTTGCTGGTGGGCTCTTACCCCACCTTTCCACCCTTACCTAAACTTAAAAGTTTAGGCGGTATATCTCTGTTGCACTAGCCTTGAGGTCACCCTCACTGGACGTTATCCAGCATCCTACCCTATGGAGCCCGGACTTTCCTCATGCCTAAGCATGCGATCATCTGACTTACTCACGTTATTAACTTTTTAAATTTAATCACCTTTATTAATATAACATAGATAAATAATCAATGTCAATTGAATTTATTGTAAAATTTCTATATCTTCAACTATGCTGGGAAGTATTTCATCTATAAAATATTTTACACTTATCAAGTTACTTTCCTTCAACTTATTTACTAGCATAGAGTACTTCTCATTAAAAGTTTGTGTATTTCCTAACTGAATTTCATATATACACTCTAGTAGAGCATCTATACTATCTGCATAACTTAATATTTGTCCTTCAATTGTATCATCTTTAAAGTTAGTTAAAATTTCTCTATATTTTTCTTTATAGGGATTTTCTAATTCTTCTATTAATACTTCTTCTACTAGTTCATCTTCTATTTTATCTACTAGTGCCTTTAATTTAGAATCTCTATATTTCATAGTATTTATTATATCCCCTGTCATAGCTTCTGGAACATCATGGTTTATGAGTTTAGTAAGTAATTTTTTCCAGTCTATGGTATTCCCGTTTTCTTCTTCTATTACAGCTAGCATCTGTCCTATTTGAGTTACAAAAAATAAGTGTTCGCTCACTGTAGCTCTCATATGCATATATTCATTAGACCATCTACCCATATTATTTAGTTTTCTTACTATCTTTAAATAGTTACCAAATCCCATTTTTATCCCTCCTGACTTACCAGGTTATTTTATATAGTTATAAATGGAGCTATACTTTCATTATAGGTAATTATTTTAACTTGATTTGTATTTTCTTGTATATATTCTTTTAGGAAATCTATTGAATGTTTTTCTGTTTCAAAATGTCCAGCATCTATAATACTTATACCCAATTCTGAAGCTAACTGTGCATCATGATACTTTATATCTCCTGTTATATATACATCTGCATTACTTCTATGGGCATCTTTTATAAAGCTTCCTCCACTTCCTCCACAAAGAGCAACTTTTTTTATCTCTCTATTTAGGTCACCATATACTCTAACTGTTTCACAATCTAATTTCTCTTTTACTATTCTTCCGAAATCATTTAAAGCTATGTTTTTGTCTAGTTTTCCTACTCTTCCATATCCATAAGATTTTCCTTTATTGTAGAGTGGATATATGTCATAAGCTACTTCCTCGTAGGGGTGAGCTTTTACCATAGAAGATATTACTTTTTGAAGTATATGCTCATCTACTATAGTTTCTATTTTCTCTTCTTCTACACTTTCTATTCTTCCTAACTCTCCTATATATGGATTCGTTCCTTCTCTTGGTAAGAAAGTTCCTACGCCCTTCGTATTAAATGTACAATGACTATAGTTACCTATAAATCCTGCTCCACTATCTCCTAATGCTTTTCTCACTATTTCTGTATGAGATACCGGAACAAATACACATATCTTATATAGCTTGTCTGCACGAAACTTAGACATTGGTCTCGTATCTTTTAAATTTAGCTTATCAGCCAAAATATCATTTACTCCACCATTACACATATCTAAATTAGTATGTGCACTAAATACTGTTATATCGTTTTTTATAATTTCTGATATTATATCTCCATTTGGATTGTCTAAAGAAATGTGCTTAATACCCCCAAAAAAGAGAGGATGATGTGTTATTATCATATCTACTTTATTTTCTATTGCTTTATTTAATGCTTTTTCACCTAAATCTAAAGTTATTAGTATATTCTTTACATCCTTTTTTAAACTTCCTACCTGTAGTCCTGAATTATCCCATGTATCAATAAGGTATGACGGCGCTAACTTATTTAAAATACTTACAATTTCACTTGCTTTCATTTAATTTTAACACCTCCATTAATTCATCATATTTGTTTTTGAATTCAATATATTTCTCTTTATTGACATCTGATTTTTGATTTCTAAGGTTTTCTAAGACCTTTGATATTTTTTCTATCTTTGCTTCTAGAAATTCATTTAATAGTGGATCTTTATTTTCTATTAATTTCTTCCCTATTTCTAGATATATTTCTTTGTCCAACTTATCTTTTCCATGTACTACACTTAATATCTGATATAGTTTTTCTCCTTCTTTTGCTAACTTTTCATCTATGATAGTATAGTCATTATCATATAAATATTTTCTAAGTTCATCTATCGCTGTCATAGGTTGAAGTATAAAACTTTTTATATCTTTAGTTATTATCTTTGAATCTTCTAATATTTCAGATATTAAAACACCACCCATACCGGCTATTACAACTGTATCTATTTCACCTTCATTTATAGTGTTCAATCCACTTCCAAGTCTAGTCTCTATTTTTTCTTCAAGGTTCTTTTTAGCAATATATTCTTGAGCATTTTTAAGTGGCCCCTCATTTATATCACTTGCTATTACTTTTTCTGAAATATTATTTTCTACTAGATATACTGGTATATACCCATGATCTGTTCCTATATCCGCAACTTTAGTATCTTTTTCTATAAATTCTGCTATTGTTTGTAACCTTGGTGATAATTTCATACTGTTTTCTCCTTTACTATTAAACATTAGGGAGTTTTTCTATTAGTTTATATAAATCTTCAAAATTTCCTACATAATCTGGTGTATAGCTAGGTTCTTTTCTATCTATAGTATAGTCATTTAACAGGAATGTCTTTATTCCTAGTTTACCTGATACTATATCTTCTTGAACATCATTGCCTACCATCATAGTTTCTTCTGGATTTCCACCTATGTGTTCTAATATCTCTTCATAGTATTCTAAGTGTGGTTTGCAATAATGCATATTTTCATAACTAGTAATAAATTCAAAATCATCGGGACATAAATCTGCCCATTTTATTCTCTCTATTATCGCTTCTTTGGGAAATAAAGGATTTGTAGCTACAACTAATGTGTAACCTTTTTGCTTTAATAACTCTATACTTTTTTTAGCTATTTCATTAGATTTGGCTAATATCTTTAACTCAGTGAATTCGTTTCTATAAAAATCTTCTAACATTTCCATTGCTTCATCTACATTATCTATTTTTTCTCTAAAAGCTTCTAAGAAACATTGTTCATTAGTCTTTTCTTTATCCTTATTTTCTACCACAGAGGTTGTTGCGTCCCATATTGACTTAGTTAAATGCTTACCTTTTTCGGCACATTTAGTCTTTTCGCTAATTTTATTAAAGTATTCCCTAGTAAATTCTTCTGCATCTAATGCAAGAAGTGTTCCATCTAAATCAAAAAATATATTTTTCATTTTATAACCTCCCTGTTGCTTATCCTAATTTTAGGTAAATAATAAAGAGGCCTCCTTTTGAGACAGCCTCCTATAATTTATTCTAAAAAGTCTTTCAGTTTTTTACTTCTACTTGGATGTCTCAATTTTCTTAATGCTTTAGCCTCTATCTGTCTAATTCTCTCTCTAGTTACATCGAACTCTTTTCCTACTTCCTCTAGTGTTCTAGCTCTGCCATCATCTAGACCAAATCTTAATCTTAATACTTTTTGCTCTCTAGGTGTTAATGTATCTAGAACATCTATTAGTTGTTCTTTAAGCATTGTAAATGTAGCTGCTTCTGCTGGGGCTTGTGCATCATCATCTGGTATAAAATCTCCTAAGTGACTATCTTCTTCCTCACCTATAGGTGTTTCTAAAGATACTGGCTCTTGAGCTATTTTTTGAATTTCTCTAACCTTATCTACATCTAAGTTCATTTCTTTTGCTATTTCTTCTGGTGTTGGTTCTCTACCTAAGTCTTGTAATAATTGTCTTGAAACTCTAATTAATTTATTTATAGTTTCTACCATGTGAACTGGTATTCTTATAGTTCTAGCTTGGTCTGCTATAGCTCTAGTTATTGCTTGACGAATCCACCATGTTGCATACGTACTAAACTTGAACCCTTTTTCGTAGTCGAATTTTTCAACTGCTTTTATTAGTCCGAGATTTCCTTCTTGTATTAAATCTAGAAATAACATTCCTCTACCCACGTATCTTTTAGCTATACTAACTACTAGTCTTAGATTTGCCTCTGCTAACTTTCTTTTAGCTTCTTCATCACCTTGTTCCATTCTCTTAGCTAGCTCTGTTTCTTCCTCAGCTTTTAATAAAGCAACCTTACCTATTTCTTTAAGGTACATTCTAACAGGGTCATCTACGCTTATACCTTTAGGTACTGATAAGTCTTCTTTCTCTAAATCTATTTCATCAGAATCATCATTTTTATGTGCATCTTCTTTTTCTATTAATATGTCTTCGTCTTTATCTCCTACTATATCTATTCCCATATCTTCTAAACTCTGATATACTTCATCTATTTGGTCTGTATCTAAATCTAATTCTTCAAGGGAATCTATAATTTCTTTATATGAAAGAACTCCTCGTTTTTTTCCTTTTTCTATTAAATCTCTCACTATATTAAGTTCTTTCGACTTATCTTTGTTTGCCATATTATTTCCCTCCTTCCATAGAATTTACTGGTTTATCTTCAATTGTTTGTCTATATGAATTAACTCTAAGCATAGTTGATTAATTTTCTCCATATCTTCCTCAGTCTTTCCTTCTTTATTATCTAACATGTTTATTTGTTTTTTTATTTGTTCTTTTTTCATACTTATCTTATAGTAATTAATATTTTTTATATAGTCCTCAATGGCCTTAATTTTACTGGCTTCATTTATTTTAATTTGTAAACTTAAAACATCTTTTACTTTAGCTTTATCATTTTCATCAAATTTATTTAAAATTTTAATTGAATCTATATTTTCATCATTTTCATAGAGTTCATATGTTATATTTGCTAATTTACTGTATATATTATCTGAGAAATCTTCTGATTTAAATTTTTCTTTTATATTTAGATATATGCTTTTATTATTTATAATAAGATTTAACAACTCTTTTTCTGCTGTTAAATGTCCTGGTTGTAGCATATATTGGACTGGAACTATATTATCTTTATTATTATACCTATAATTATTATTTATATACTTGTCCTTTGGTTTTAAGTCTTTATATACTTCTCTTTTTATTACTTCTGGTAATATTCTAACTTCCATAGATAATTTGTTTATATATACTTCTAGTTCTACGGGACTTTTAATTTCTTTCAATATTAGAGATGCTTCTTTTATAAAGTTAATTTTACCTTCATGATTATTTATATCATATAGCTTTTTCTTTTGATTTATTCTGAAGTCTATTGCAGTTAAAGATTCGCTTATTAGATACTTAAATTTTTCTATACCATTTATTTTTATATAATCATCTGGATCCATTCCATCTGGTAGAGATATTATTTTAGGACCTATACCTATTTCTTTCATAACATCTAGCCCTTTATTAGCTGCATTTATACCAGCCTGATCTGAATCATAGCAAATATATATTTCTTTACTATATCTTTTTAATAACTGTCCTTGATTTGGCGTTAATGCAGTTCCTAATGATGCTACAGCATAATTTATGCCATGTTTATATAGCGAAATTACATCCATATATCCTTCCACTAATATTATTTTTTCATTCTTATTATATTTTTTGGCTATATTGAGCGCATAAAGATTATTTCCTTTTAAAAATATATTAGTGTCAGGCGAATTTAGGTACTTTGGCTGATTTTTACTGTCTATAGATCTTCCACCAAATCCTATAACTTTACCTCTAGTATTTATTATAGGAAATATTATTCTGTCACGAAATCTATCATAATATCTACCTGATTCTCTATGCTTTATTATTAATCCTGCTTTTTCTATGTCTTCTTCTTTATAATTTTTATTTTTTAGATAGTTTAATAAGCTATTCCAACTATTTAAAGAGTAGCCTAATCCAAACGTTTTTATAGTTTTCTGATCTATGCCTCTATTGATTAAATAATGATAAGCTCTTCTTTCTTTAAAAAGATTCCGATAGAAGTATATTCCTGCTTCTCTATTTATTTCGTACAGGGTATCCTTAGTTTTGTCCAATTCGACATTTTCAGTCTTTCGTTTTCCCTCTAGTCGAATATTTACTCTATCCGCTAATGATTCTAAGGCTTCTATAAACTCTATATTCTCTTGTTTCATAATAAAAGATATTACATCTCCTCCTTCTCCACACCCAAAACAATGATACATCTGTTTTTGGTCAGATACTACAAATGAAGGGGTTCTTTCTGAATGAAAAGGACAAATCCCTTTATAATTAGACCCTACTTTTTTTAAATCTACATACTGTGATATTATATCGACAATATTATTACTTTCTCTTACTTCACTTATTACATCTTCATCGTAAAGATATGTCATAAATTATCACCTTTTATCTATATAATAATATAATTCGTCAAAAATCATCTTTTTCCTTCTAAATTATTTTTTATATACAGAAAATTTATTTTTTAGCTATATCTATGATATACTACAAATATTTTGAGTTTCCTTCTATATTGTAAAGTATACATACTTTTATCTAAAAAGAGCGTTGAATATATCAACACCCTGTTTCATCAATCCAGCTATAGTTATTATGCTTAGTTATCTCTAATATAATTCCTGCTGTTTCTTCAACTGCTTTGTTTGAAACATCTATAACTGGACAACCTAACCTCTTCATAAGATTCTCTGAGTATTCAAGCTCTTTTAATATCCTCTCCATACTTGCATAATTTGCAGTATTGTTTAAACCCAGTGCTTTTAATCTCTCTTGTCTTATTTCATTAAGCTTTATAGGGTTAGTTGTAAGTCCAATTATTTTCTTTACATCTACTTCAAATAGTTCGTCTGGTATAGGAACTTCTGGGACTAATGGTACATTCGCAACTTTTAAGTTTTTATGTGCTAAATACATACTTAATGGAGTTTTAGAAGTTCTAGATACTCCCACCAGTACTATATCTGCTTTTTTTATTCCTCTATTATCTTTTCCATCATCATATTTCACAGCAAACTCTACTGCTTCTATTTTTTTAAAATATTTTTCGTCAAGCTTTCTAATAATCCCAGCCTCTTTTTTAGGTTCGATTCCAACTAGTTTTTTTATTGCATCTAATATTGGAGACATAAGATCTACTGTGCTTATATTTAGTTTATGTGCTTTATCCTCTAGAAATGTTTTTAATTCATCTACAACTATAGTGTATACTATTATACAACTTTCATTTTTCGCTTCTTCTAATATTTCCTCTATCTGTTCTTTTTCCGTTATATATGGAAATCTTCTTGTTTCATATCTACCAGCCTTAAACTGACCAATTGCTGCTCTAACAACTTGTTCGCCTGTCTCACCCACTGAGTCTGAAAGTATATATACGATATTATTCTTTTCCATAAAATACCCCCTATGCATTTTGGCATAAATCAACTAGCACTCTAACTATATTGGTCTTAGATATTTTTCCTACTACTTTATATTTCTTTTTATTTTCTTCGCTTATTTCTTCCACTACTGGTAGACTATCTACTTCATGCTCTATTATTTTTATAGCAGCATCTAATACATTTTCCTCCAAGGTAATAGTTACTATATTTGGCATCCTTGTCATTATTACTCCTACAGGGATCTTATTAATATCTATACCCCCTATGGCATTTTTTAAGAAATCTTTTCTAGAAACTATACCACTTAGATATCCTTCATTTGTTACATAAATAGAGCCTACATCTTCTAAAAACATGGTTACCATAGCATCATAAGTAGTTGTCTGCTCATCCACTATTATAGGCAGTGATTTTACATCCTTAGCTTTTAAGTTTTTAACTTGTTGTAAAAATATACTGGATATTTCTTTTCCACTATAAAAATATCCTACCTTTGGTCTTGCTTCTAGGATTCCAACCATAGTTAATATTGAAAAGTCCGGTCTTAATGTAGCCCTAGTTAGTTTTAACTGTTTTGCTATTTCTTCCCCTGTTATAGGTTCGTTATCTTTTACTATATCTATTATTTTTTGTTGCCTTTCTGATAACTGAATTTTAATCACCCCTTTTGGGTCATTATTTTAAAGTTAAAACTCTAATTTCTCTTCTATAATATTTACTAAATCATCTATTTTTACTCTTTGTTGTTCCATAGTATCTCTATCTCTAATAGTTACACAATTGTCTTCTAATGAATCATAGTCAAAAGTTATACAAATAGGAGTACCTATCTCATCATGTCTTCTATATCTCTTTCCTATACTTCCTGCTTCATCATAGTCAACCATAAATTTTTTAGTTAGTTTTTTATATAACTCTGTTGCTGGTTCACTTAGTTTTTTAGTTAGTGGAAATACCGCAGCTTTAAACGGTGCTAATGCTGGATGAAATTTAAGAACTATTCTTTCTGTACCATCTTCTAGTTGTTCCTCTGTATATGCTTCTGATAAGAAGGCTAATGTTACTCTATCGGCTCCTAACGATGGCTCTATACAGTAAGGTACATATTTTTCATTCGTAACTGGATCTTGATAGCTTAAGTCTTCACCCGAAACTTCCATATGTCTTTTTAAGTCGAAGTCTGTTCTATCTGCTATACCCCAAAGCTCTCCCCATCCAAATGGGAACTTATATTCTATATCTGTAGTAGCTTTACTATAGTGAGATAATTCTTCTTCTTCATGATCTCTTAATTTTATATTATCTTCAGATATATTTAAATTAAGTAGCCAATTTTTGCAAAAATCTTTCCAGTAGTTAAACCATTCTAAGTCTTCTCCAGGCTTACAGAAAAACTCTAGTTCCATTTGTTCAAATTCTCTAGTTCTAAATGTAAAATTACCTGGTGTAATTTCATTTCTAAATGACTTTCCTACTTGTCCTATTCCGAACGGGATTTTTTTTCTTGAAGTTCTTGCAATATGCTTAAAGTTTACAAATATACCTTGTGCTGTTTCTGGTCTTAAATATATTTCTGCCTGTGTATCTTCCGTAACCCCTTGAAAAGTTTTAAACATAAGATTAAACTGTCTTATATTTGTATAATCAAGTTGTCCACATTCCGGACATTTTATCTCATTCTCTTTTATAAATTCTTCCATCTTTTCATTAGACCAACCCTCTACCGACAAGTCTTTTCCATTTTCATTTAAGTACTCTTCTATTAATTGGTCTGCTCTAAATCTTGATTTACATTTTTTACAATCCATAAGAGGATCACTAAAACCACCTATATGTCCTGAAGCTTCCCAAGTTTTAGGATTCATTAGTATTGCAGAATCTAATCCTACATTATATATCGACTCTTGTATAAACTTTTTCCACCATGCATTTTTTACATTATTCTTAAGCTCTACTCCTAGTGGACCATAATCCCACGTGTTTGCAAGTCCTCCGTATATTTCCGAACCCGAAAAAACAAATCCTCTTGACTTACATAATGATACTATCTTCTCCATATTGTTATTCCTCCTTGCAATTTATAAACATAAAAAAGCAACCTGATGTTCCTATGTAGTTATATGTACATAGGGACGAAAGGTTACTTCCGCGGTTCCACCCTACTTGATATCTATATGATACCCATCTTTATACTATACGCTCAGAAATTCCGTTCACTAAAAGCTTATATTAGGCTTTCACTATCCCTAATTCGCTTTGATAGTTCTTTTAGTTACTCTTTTTCTTCATAGCAAATATTTTTTACCATAGTAATTAATCTAACAAAATAATTTTAAACTGTCAATATTAATACTATATTTTATTAAAATCATCTTCGTCTTCTTCTTTTTGATCTTCCTCTTTTTGAGAGCTACTACTTTCATTTTTATTAATAGTACTCTTTACCTTGCTTACTGCTTTTTCATAAGCTTCTCCTAACTTTATTACTTCTCCATCTTTTTTATTAATTTCGATAGTACATTTAGTTAGTACAGCAGCTGTTAATCCTACTGTAGCTAGAAAAGGTCCTGCTAAAATTCCTATAACTCCTACATTTATTGGAATATTCATTATAACTTCTCCGTCTTTTTTCACTACAATTTTGTTTACATTTCCTTCTTTTAAGATTTCCTTTAGCTTTTCTAGTAATTCGTCACCTTTACTATTTATATTTTGTGTCCAATTACTTCCCCAAGAGCTGCCTTTTTCTTCTAAGTATATTATTGCATCTACAATACTTCCGTCATTTTCTATTAATGCTTCTTTAGCTTCTTTATAACTTGCTCCAGTTCTTTCTCTTACAGCATCAATTTTTTCTAAATCAACACTCATTAATTTCTCCTCCTTCTCAACATTCTAAGGTCTTTATAAATTCTAATGATTTAAAACGTTTCTTTTCTATATGAGACGTTATATACATCATAATTACTTCTTCTATTTTTTGCTCTTCATTTTTATCTATATCTATATCTTTTAGCTCATCTAATTTTGAGTACATAAGCTTTCTCATATTATTTACAGTAGTATGCTTTACATCTTTTTCATAAGTGCTATTACTGAAGCAGTTTTCACATACAGTTCCACCCTGAATAATATTAAATCTTATATTATTTGTGAGATCATTTCCACAGTTTACGCATTGATTAAGCTGTGGCTTATAACCTATAAAGCTTATATATTTTATTTGAAATGCTAGTAACAGTTTTTTATAATTGCCTTTTGCTTCACTAAGGATTTTCAATGTCTTAACAAGCAATTCAAATAAAATATCATTTGGCTCTTCATCTAATAACGAAGAATCTACAAGTTCTAATATATAAGTTGCGTAGGACAATTTATATATATCTTCTCTTAATGAATAAAAACTATCTATTACATCTCCTTGATTTATATTATAAAGACTTTTTCCTTTATATAATATAAATTCACTATAGCAAAAAGTTTCTGTACTACTTATTAACTTACTCTTAGGTTTTCTAGCTCCTTTAGCTATAGCTTGAATTTTACCTTTGTCTTTAGTAAATATAGTTAAGATTCTATCTGATTCACTATATTTAGTCTGACGAATAACTACCCCTTTAGATTCAATAAACATTTCTTCACCTCAAATTATCCGATATCCTCCTGTTCGGTTTGAGTAGTAAGTTCCTCACTTTCCTCAGTCATATAGCTCTTAATATTATCAATGTTTCCACCATCTACACTTGATTTATAATAAAGGTAAGTATCTATATTTCCTGTTAATTCAAACATTTTCCACAACTCATTCTTCATCGCTAAATCACTCCTTAGATAGTACTTATTTACTATCTATTGTTGTAATATATTTAGCATTTAATACGTTGTAAATAATGCTAATTTTGTAATTAAAGTTAGACTCCTGTATTTTACACGTATCCAAAGTATTTAATAGTTTTTTCCTTATCTCTCCAATTTTTTTCAACTTTTACCCATATCTCAAGATACACTTTACTTCCTAATAGTCTTTCTATATCTTCTCTTGCACTTTTGCCTATACCTTTTAATTTTTTTCCGCCTTTTCCGATTATAATTCCCTTATGAGAACTTCTTTCACAGTATATAATTGCATTTATATCTATAATATCTTTGTTCTCTCTTTTTCTCATAAGTTCTATACCAACTGCTACCCCATGTGGAACTTCTTCTTCTAAGTAGTGTAACGCTTTTTCCCTTATTATCTCAGATACTATTAATCTTTCTGGTTGATCTGTTATCATATCATCAGGGAAATATTGAGGCCCTTCAGGAATAATTTCTTTTATAGTTTTTAAAAGATAATTTACTCCTTGACCGTCTTGTGCTGATATAGGAATTATATGATCAAATACATTAAGATTTTCATAATTACTTATTATTTCTTTTACTTCATCTTGATTTATTTTATCAATTTTATTTATTACTAATATTTTCGTAGTATTTATTTCTTTTATTTCTTCAAGAATATATTCATCCCCAGGTCCTATCTTAGTGCTTTCATCTACAAGCCAAAGTATAACATCTACTTCTTTTAATGTATCCTTTGAAGCACTTACCATATATTCTCCTAGCTTATTTTTAGGTTTGTGTATTCCTGGTGTATCTATAAAAACTATTTGTGCTTCTTCCTCTGTATATACACATTGTATTTTATTTCTTGTCGTCTGAGGTTTATTTGATATTATTGCTATTTTTTCTCCTATTACACGATTTAATAGTGTTGATTTTCCAACATTAGGTCTACCTATTATTGTTACAAATCCTGATTTATACATTTAATTAACCACTCCTATATTCTATTTTAAATCATCTGGTCCAAAGCTATTAGGTAGTAACTCCTCTAATTCAAATATTTTATATTCATCTGTATTATTAGCTACTATAACTTTTATATCTTTTGAAAATTCTCTTATAACTTGTCTACATACTCCACATGGAAAAGTGTAATCTGAGCTTCCTACTATTGCTATAGCTTCAAATTCTCTATCACCTTCTGAAACTGCCTTAGATATTGCTGTTCTCTCAGCACATATTGTCGGAGTATATGACGCAGACTCTATATTGCATCCTGTGTATATCTTACCGTCTTTAGTTAAAACAGCTGATCCTACTTTAAATTTTGAGTATGGTGCATAAGCTTTTTCTTTTGCTTCTATTGCCTTATTTATTAAGTTTTTAATATCCACTTTTTTTCACTCCTTACCCTATTTCTATATGAGTACCAGTTGGAACTACTTGTATCCAAGTAACTCCTGGATTAAATGTTAATTCAACCCCAAGTTCATCATAATAAGTGGTTTTATCATTTGCTGATCGTTTCCTCCAAGTTATATCTTTTGCTTTTCCATCAGTTATATATGTTGCTTTTCCTGAA
The DNA here is from genome assembly GCF_000299355.1 of Gottschalkia acidurici 9a. Classification (NCBI taxonomy): domain Bacteria; kingdom Bacillati; phylum Bacillota; class Tissierellia; order Tissierellales; family Gottschalkiaceae; genus Gottschalkia; species Gottschalkia acidurici. The sequence goes on from NC_018664.1 coordinate 1,884,284, forward strand.
CCTACTACATTTATTTTTTTTCTTCCTTCATTATCTATGATTTTAGACGTAACTTCTTGAATTATTATATTCTTAGCTTTTATAGTAGTGTTATCAGCTTCATCTATGTGAAGTTTTCCATCTTTATATCTTTCATACACTTTTTGGCCAGAGTCATATATATATTTGGTACTATTACTTTTATTGTAATTTATTATTATATTTTCTCCATTTTGACCTTCTATATCTGTATCCTTTTCGTTAAAATTATAGCCGTAGTAGTTTCCATTTTTACTATAGTTTAATTTTGTTTGCTCTTTTCTTATGTTTTCCATACTTATATATAAATTATGCGGCGCTTTTTTATTTTTACTCCTCCAAAACGCACTACTTGTAAGTCCGTCTATATCAGCTATACCATACCTTCTTACATATTCTTTTCCATCTTCACTTCCTCCACATCTTACATATAGAGGATCATATTGAACTATAGTTTCCACAAAGTAAGGCCTTGTACTTCTTACAGGCCCTATAACTTCAGGATCATTTATTAAGTATATTCCTATATATCTTGTATAAGGCTCTTCAGCTGGAAGTTCATAAACTATCTCTGCTTTGCTTAAACCAGCCTGCCATCTTGCTCTTGGATGATTATCAAACATTACTGCAACTGGTCTTTTTTCTAATATTTCTTTTTCAATTTCTACCCCACTAAACGGAGATTGTATAATTTCTTTTTTATTTTCTTCAATGTCTTTTATCTCCTCATCTGGCATTATTAAAGTCAGATCTCCTTCACTGCTTTTATCTTTTATTTTTAGAATACCATAAGTAACTACGCTTGATAAGATAAATAGAATAATTAATAGTAATGCTAATTTACTCTTTTTCATAATTTCCCCCTGATTATCAATCTTTTTATTCTTTATCTTCTACCCCTTCTATTGTTAATCTTATAGTTATTACTCTTCTATTATCTAATTTAACTACTTCCATTGTTATATTTCGATAATTAACCTTATCCCCATTAACAGGAACTCTTCCTAATGTATTAAACACATATCCACCTAGTGAATCAAATTCTTCTTCAGGTAAGTCTAAGTGAAATTGATCATTTATTTCCTCAAGAGATATATCTGCTTGTATTAAGTAAGTACTATCATCTACTTTTCTTATAAGATCAACTTCATTATCATATTCATCAAATATATCTCCTACTATCTCTTCTAATATATCTTCTATAGTTACAAGACCTTCTGTTCCACCATATTCATCCAATACTATTGCCATATGTATTTGTTTTTGTTGTAATTCTTTTAATAAAAGATTTGCTTTTTTCGTCTCTGGAACATAGTAAGCTGGTCTCATTAATTTAGTTATAGTTTTTTCTTTTAATATATCTTCCTTTAAAAGAGAATATTGTAGTAAATCCTTTGCATAAAGTATTCCTACTATATTATCTATGGTTTCTCTATATACTGGTATTCTTGAATGACCACATTTAATAATTAAATCTAACGCTTCTTTTATATTTGAGTCTTCTGCTATAGCTATTATATCTATCCTTGGAAGCATGACTTCTCCAACGTCTATATCATCAATCTCGAATATGTTTTGGATCATTTCCTTCTCTTGATGCTTAAGTATTCCTTCTTCTTCCCCTACATCTACCAGTGATCTTATTTCTTCTTCTGTTACAAATGGACTATTTGCAGATACCTCTCCACCTAAAATTTTTATTATAACATTTGTAACTTTTGTTAAAACTATTAATATTGGTTTAAATATAAAAGATAATAATTCCATAGGTCTTGCTATTATTGCTCCCACTTTTAGTACATTTTGAGTAGCATAAGTTTTAGGAGTAATTTCTCCAAACACTAATATCAGTATAGTCATAATAACTGTAGTAGCTACTGTAGAATTCTTTCCTTGAAAGCGATTTGCAGTCAGTTCAGATATTATAGCAGTCGCCGCTATATTTACAATATTGTTTCCAATAAGTATAGTTGACAATATGTCACTTATTTTAAATTTTACTCTCTTTAAAATTTCAGCCTTTTTTTCATTCTCCTCTTTTAACTGTCTTATCTTTGCTAATGATATAGACGTTAAAGCAGTTTCAGCACTTGAAAATATTGCTGATAATGAAAGTAATATAAGTACGAATATTACTCGTGAATATATGTCTACGTTTGACAAAATAATCCCTCCGCTATTAAATCTTATTTATCCTATAGTTTATTTATATTTTATATCATCCTATCATTTGAAATATTAGTATTGTCATAAGCATTCCTAATATCCCACCAAATACAACTTCTTTAAACGAGTGTATTTTTAACTCAACACGACTTTCAGCGACTAATAATGCTATTAAATAGCTTAATGTAGTAACTAAAGCATCTTTTGTTATAAAAGTTATTGAAGTAGCTATAGAAAATCCTATTGCTGAATGTCCACTAATTATTCCTCCCATAAATGGAGTTCCTGAATGATTTTTAGTTTTTATATATATAGTTATAAGTATAACCAATATTATGCTTATAAATGTCAAGTGAATGTGAGAATTTTTTATTTTATTTATTATAATAGAGGTAAGAGGGTTTACTCTATCAAAGAATAGTAGATATGCAACAACAATAGCATTTATAGAAGCTATAAGTACAGCTCCAGCAGCTACATCTTTGGCTATCTTAGCCAAAGGATTATATTTATCTGTATACATATCTACAACTTTTTCTATAGCAGTATTTATCATTTCCGTTATTATTACCAGGGAAATTGTAAAAAATAATATTAAAAATTCTAATCTACTAAAATTAAAAACAAACTTAATATTAGTACAAGAAAAGCTGTAAAAAAAATGAATTTTCATGTTCTTTTCTTTTCTTAAAGCATATATTATTCCTTCTACAGCATAATTAAAGCTTTTTATAGTTCTACTTATCTTCATTTTTAAAGATTCCTAGGTTTTTCATAATCTGCTTTTCTTTATCCCTCATCAATTTTTTATCGCTGTCTTCCATATGATCATACCCAAGTAAATGAAACATACTGTGAGCAGTCAAGTATGCAATTTCTCTGTCTACAGTATGTCCAAACTCTTCTGCTTGTCGCTTAGCTGTTTCAGCTGAAATAATTATATCTCCTAAAAGAGGAATATACGGTGTATCTTCCTCTTCTTCATACATCGGAAACGATAGAACATCTGTAGATTTATCTATATTTCTATATTGACTATTTAACTCTTTTATCTCATCATCATCTACAAAAGTTATGCTAACTTCATAGTTACTATTTTTTTGTTCTAATTTTAGACATTCTAATACTACATCTTCTAGAATATCATTTATATTTTCCTCTATATTTACTCTATCTTGTTCATTACTTATCAATATCTCCAATATTAATTCCCTCCTTTTAGTTCGTTTAGATCTAAATTAGGATATTCTATTCTCTGATGATATATTCCCATTAATACATTCATAAACGAAGTTGCTATATTGTCTAAATCTTTCAATGTAAGTGCACATTCATCCAGTTGACCATCATTTAATTTTCCTTTTATTATATTTCTAACTAATCCTTCTATTTTCCCTTTATTAGGTTCTCTCATAGATCTAACTGCAGCTTCTACAGAATCTGCTAACATAACTATAGCAGCTTCTTTAGTTTGTGGCTTTGGACCTTCATATCTAAATCTTTCCTCTAGTAGCTGCTTAGAATCTTCCCCGTTTAGTGCTTTGTGGTAGAAAAATGCCACTAATGTAGTTCCGTGATGTTCTTTTATTATATCTGTTATTTCTTGTGGTATTTTATAACTCTTGGCAAGAGCAACACCATCTTTAGTGTGATTAGTTAATATTAACGCACTCAAATTAGGATTTATTTTGTCATGTGGATTTTCACCACTTATTTGATTTTCTTTAAAAAAGTAAGGTCTCTTTATCTTTCCAACATCATGATAATAAGCTCCTACTCTCGTAAGCAATGGATTCGCTCCTACTTCTTCGGCAGCAGCTTCACTTAAATTTCCTACTAAAACACTATGATGATAAGTCCCTGGCGCTTCTAAAAGTAGTCTTTTAAGTAGAGGTTGATTAGGGTTTGATAGCTCTAAAAGTTTTAAAGGTGTTAATATTCCAAATATACTTTCCCAAAGCGGTAGTGATCCTATTGCTAATATTGAGCTAAATATACCATTAGTAAATCCATATATAACTCTATGGAGTAATTCATTTATTTCAAAGTTATATACTAATCCAAACGCTATTATTGTAAGAACATTTATACCACTTACTATAAGTCCTGTAAGTATTATATTGTATCTCTGTTGAGTATTCACAGAAGCAAATGCTCCTCCTATACCTCCTAGTAGAGACATTATAATAATACTTAGCTCACTTGATGTAGTTGTTCCTATTACTATTGAAAGAATTACATTTACTACAATAGCGAACTTAGGGTTTATTAGGATAGAAATAAGCATTGTAGCTATTGATATTGGCATCAAATATCCTGATATACCACTCGTTATTTTTGATATAATTACCACACTTAATATTATTATAGATAGTATGGTTAATAGATTTGTATTATAGAATACTTTTCTATCAAAAATATAAAGATATCCTACTATGATAGTTTCAAGTAGTATAACTATTATCAATGCTCCTAGCATAACACTATAGTCTACTCCATCTTCTTCTTTTAGTAATCCGGTTTTCTTTATAAGATCATATGCTTTTTGGTCTACTATTTGACTTCTTCCTACTATAATTTGTCCTTCTTTTATTACTACAGGTTCTACTTGCTCTGCTGCTTCTTCTCTTTTCTGTTGCGTCGTTTCCATATCTAAGAATCTATTTGGCTTTACTGAATTGTTTACTATATTAGCTCCTACCTTTTTAGCATCCTCAGGTAAATTCACAAAGTTTTGAAAGGTCTTAGCTATATTAGACTTTTCATAATCTATTTCTTCTGCTTTTATACCTATACCCATAACTTGATTAATAGTTTCATATATATTGTTTTCTAGTAATAAAATTGTTTGTGGAGATTGTTTAAGTATAGTATTGTAATCCCCTTTACTTAATTTTACATAGTTTTGATTTAATAATATTTTTTCTTTTTCTTCTAAAGTTAAGTCATTCTTTTCGAAATCTTTTATTATATTAAAAAACTGCCTTATGTCATCTTTTATTTTTACCTGTACAGAAGTATCAACTCTATGTCTTAGTTCTACTCTTGATATCGCTTCTTGCTTTAATTTCTCGGTTAGTTCCTCATCTATAATATCTTTGGTTGCCCTTATATCTTCCTGAGCTATGTCTCCAACTTTTACAATTATTTTTTCTGGTGCTATACTTTCTACTACTATGACAAAAAGTAAAACAGTAAACATTATGAGTAATGTTAACCGTTTTACTTTTTCCTCATGTAATGAATTATATATTGACGTTTTTTTAATTTTAGATATCTTTTCTTTAAATAAAGAAGGCATATATTTTCCCTCCATAACTACTTCTTGTTTTTTGTTTCTCTCTTTTCATGTTTTTCATAAGCTTCAATTATTCTTTGTACTAACTGGTGTCTTACTACGTCTCTTTTATCTAAATGTATAAACTCTATTCCGTCTACATTACCAAGTATATTTTGAATATTTTTAAGTCCAGATGTTTTTCCTCTTGGAAGATCTATCTGTGTAATATCTCCTGTTACTATAGCCTTAGATCCAAATCCTAGCCTAGTTAAGAACATCTTCATTTGCTCATTAGTAGTATTTTGTGCTTCATCTAGTATTATAAATGATGAGTCAAGTGTTCTTCCTCTCATATACGCTAATGGTGCAACCTCTATAAGTCCTCTCTCTATATATTTAGAATATGTTTCAGTACCTAGTATATCAAAAAGTGCATCATATAGTGGTCTTAGGTAAGGATCAACTTTTTCTTTTAGGTCGCCTGGTAAGAAACCTAAACTTTCTCCTGCTTCTACTGCTGGTCTCGTTAGTATTATCCTATCAACTTTTTTATTTTTAAAAGCTGTTACAGCCATTGCCATAGCTAAATAGGTTTTACCTGTACCTGCTGGACCTATACCAAAAACAATGTCATTTTGTCTTATAGCATTTACATATCTTTTTTGCCCAAGCGTTTTAGGCTTCAATGTTTTTCCAGTTGCTGTTATGCATATAGTATCATCTAACAATTCTAATACTTTTTCTTCTTGCCCTTCTGTCACAAGCTGTATAGTATATAGTACTTCCTGTTTAGTAAGTTTTCCTTGTTTTTTTATTATCTGAATTAGTCTTTTTATAAGCTTTTCTACTATTACCGCTGAACTTTTGTCCCCTATTACTTGAACTTCATCTTCTCTAGAAACTATATTAACATTAAAAGTTTTTTCTATTAACTTTACATTTTCATCAAAGTCACCAAACAATTCTCTAGAGTAGTCTCTATCAATAAATGGTATAGATATTTTTTCTGTCTCTCTCTCCAATATTTAGTCCTCCTGTTTTTGTAAGTTATTTATACTGTTAATTTTAGACTTTACACCTATTTCTTCTCTAACATCAATTGTAACTTTCGTTGTAACTATATTATTATCTATATTATGATTTGTATTCTTTGATATTACCTCAGCATCTTTAGGAAGCTTAGACATAAGCTTTTGTACTGCTTTAACTTCATTTGATTTCTTTAAAGCATCTATATTTTGTTCTGCTTCTCTTATATTAACTTCTCTATATTCATGTATTACTATTTCCAAAGGTAAATCAAACAGTTCATTTTTTAAAGGTCTTTTTATCTCTTTTTTTTCTACATAGTTTTTAAAAGGTATGTCTCCATTCATAAATTCTAAACTTTTACCATTTATTTTTACTTCTCTACTTATATGAATTTTTCCTGTTTCTTCTTTTATATTTTTCATTAAAGGCTCTTTTACAATTTCACTTCTAGTTGTTAATCCTATTACTTTACCATCTGCATGAACCAGTAAAGGACTATCCATACCTTCATCTTGTATTACTCCAGTTACTATTAATTGACCCTTTTTTACTATATCCCCTTTTTCTACTACACTCTTACCATTTTTAGCAACTACCTTCTCTATAACAGCCTTTTTACCCGCAATTATATTACATGGTGACTCATCTTCTACTATTTTAGATTCTGTATCTCTTTCTTTAACTTCTACTGTTAATTTTACTCCTTTTATATTTAAACTTAAATACGAAAGCTCATCAACATTAATTAGTATTTTACTTTTTATATCTTCTATATCTAAATCCTTTTTTCTTATACCTTGTTTTACGTTTATAGACTCGAGATTCTTTCTTATTACTTCATCCTTTATATTTTCATTTCCTACTATATCTATGGTCCATATAAACGATGTTAAATATCCTATAATAAATATAGAAAAAACTAGACCTAAGAGCAACATTTTTCTATATTTAAATTTATAAATAAAAAAAGGAAATCCTCTTTTTCCTTCTATAGATACCCTACAGTCAACTGCTTTAACCACATCTTTCAGTTCTCTAAATCCTGCTGTACTTACTTTTGCTTCTAAAGTAGTATAATCTATTCTCTCTATATCCCAAAGAAATATATTCTTAGATATAGATAAGTTTATGAACTTTTCTAAGGTCAAACCTTCAACTTTAATAATAACATATCCTTTTAAATAATTCCATAATCTTATAACAAACATCAGTTCACTCCCTCTAAGAAAATTCTACTATCTCTATGTCTCCGGATATTACCATCTCTTCTGTAACTATATTTTTTATGATCATGTTCTTTCCCGTTATCTTTAATATTCCTTCGCTGGTATTTACTCTTATTCTCTCGGTACTATATTCTATTATTCCTTTATGATTTTCTATGTATAATTGAATTCTACCGACCATAGTTATCTTAGGTAAATTAAGCATTATATCTTTTGGTAACTCCAACACTTCTGATACTGTATTTTTTATGCTGTCTGCTTTATTTTTCATCAGTAGCCCTCCTCTATATATAAATATTATGCTATCTTAATATTTTGTATTACAAAAATAAAAAAACCCGAATACAATCAACTGTATTCGGGTTTTATTTATTTTAAGTATTGTCTAACTAATTTATTTACTGAACTTCCATCTGCCTTACCTTTTATTTTAGGTAAGATGTTTCCCATTACTTTTCCCATATCTTTTATTGTTTCAGCTTTTACTTCTTCAATGGCAGTTTTAACTATTTCTTCTAGTTCATCTTCTGTTAACTGCTCCGGTAAATATTCAAGTAGAATTTCTATTTCTTTCTCTGTGAGTTCTACTAAATCTTGTCTATTTCCTTTTTTAAACTCATCTATTACATCTCTTTTTTGTTTTACCTGCTTAGATATTATCTCTATAACATCATCATCAGTTAGCTCTACTCTTTCATCTACTTCCTTTTGCTTAACAGATGCTCTTACCATTGTTATGACATCTTTTCTAAGTTTATCCTTAGCTTTCATAGACGTCTTTAAATCATCCATTAATTTTTCTTTTATGGACACTTTTATTCACCTCTTATCTGGTTCTGCTGTTTTTTCTTCTCGCAGCTTCAGATTTTTTCTTACGTCTTACGCTTGGCTTCTCATAGTGCTCTCTTTTTCTAACTTCAGACATTACGCCTGCTCTTGAACACTGTCTTTTGAATCTTTTTAGGGCGCTTTCTAGAGTTTCATTTTCCCCAACTTTAATTTCTGACATTCGATTCTCCCTCCCCTCAACCACTACAACAGGGTTTAATACTTGTACCATTTCAGTAATCGGAATTCGACACTAGACCATTATACATTAAATATTAGTTTTATGCAACTCTTATTTTAGCCTGGTGGCCACTGTAATTGTCTTCCCGCTAACAGATGAAAGTGTATATGTCCTACAGTTTGCCCACCGTCATTTCCGCAATTGTTTACAACTCTATATCCAGCTTCAGCAAAACCTTTTTCTTTAGATATTTTACTTATTACTGAAAATATATGTCCTATTAGATCCTTATTACTATCATCTACTGCATTTAAAGACGATATATGTTCCTTGGGTATCACTAATATGTGTGTAGGAGATTGTGGACTTACATCATTAAACGCTAAAACCAAATCATCTTCGTATACTTTCTGAGAAGGAATTTCACCTTTTATAATCTTACAAAAAATACAATCTGACACCACATTCACCTCCTTATAAGGAATCTATTCTACATTTACGTTGTATTTCCTTTTTTTTATCGAATTAAGTCTTATCTCATATTTCCTATTAAGCTATCCTCATGCAAACATTCTATATTTACACTTTGTATTTGACCTTCTAGATTATCATCTCCCGGTGCTAATACTCTAATGTAATTAGTTGTATATCCTTCAATATAGCCTTTCTTAAGCTTAGACTTTTCTTCGAATAAAACATCCATATCCTTACCTATGAACATCTTATTAAATTCTTTTGTAAGATATTCTGATAACTCTATAAGTTTTTTACTTCTATCATGCTTTATATTTCCATTTATTTGTTCCTTCATCTTTGCTGCAGGTGTTCCTTTTCTTGGTGAGTATTGAAATACATGCACTTTAGAAAATCCTATTTCTTTTATAAAGTCAAAAGTTTCTTTAAATTCTTCTTCTGTTTCACCAGGAAATCCTACTATTATATCAGTAGTAAAAGCTACATTATCCATATGACCTCTAATAATTTTAACTATTTCTCTATATTCACTAGAAGTATATTTCCTATTCATTCTTTTTAGAACTGTATCACTTCCACTTTGCAATGATAAATGAAAGTGGTTACACAGTTTATCAAGTTTTGAAAGTCTCTCCATAAAATTATCTGTAACTAATGTAGGCTCTAGTGATCCAAGTCTTATACGCTCTATTCCATTAACTCGATTTATTCTTTCTATAACCTCTATTAGTCCCTCTGTCCCTAAGTCTTTACCATATGATGAGATATGAATTCCTGTTAGAACCACTTCTTTAAATCCATTTTTAGCTAATCTTTCTACTTCCATTACTATATTGTCTAGTTCACGACTTCTAATTGATCCTCTTGCATATGGAATAATACAGTATGAACAATATTGATTACATCCATCTTGTATCTTTAAAAATGCTCTTGTTTTTCCTTCTACTTCTTCTATTCCTATTTCCTCAAAATTTCTTATTTTCATTATATCTGAAACTAAATTAACTCTATTTTTATTCTGTATAAATTCTTCACATATCTCTACTATCTTACTTCTATTATCTGTACCCAAAATTACATCTACTTCTTCTATTTTGGCAACTTCCTCTGGCGAAACTTGTGAGTAGCATCCTACTACTGCTATTACTGCGTTTTCATTTTTACCTCTACATCTTCTTATAAATTGTCTGGATTTTTTGTCGCTAAGATTAGTGACCGTACAAGTATTTATAACATATACATCTGCAAAATCTTCTTCACTTACTATCTCATAATTATTCTTTAAAAATAATTCTATCATTGCTTCAGTCTCATACTGATTAACTTTACATCCTAGAGTATAAAAAGCTACTCTTTTTTCCATCAAATCACTCCTAAATCTCCAAGCTCATATAAAACTATTGCTGAAGTGGTAAATCCTGCTGTCTCAGTTCTAAGTATCCTTGGCCCAAGGGTAACTATATTACAATTAATACTTTTTAAACTTTCTATTTCTTCATCCTCAAATCCGCCCTCAGGTCCAATTAATATATTTATTTTTTTACTATTACAGTTCTTTAATACTTGCTTTATCCCTATATTTTCTTCACTTTCATAAGGAACTATAACAGTTTCTTCCCCTTTAAATATATCTAACATTTCTTTGAAAGTAACTATATTACTTATTTCTGGTATCATGCCTCTTTTACTTTGCTTAGAAGCTTCTTCTGCTATTCTAGTCCATCGTTCTAGTTTTTTATCTTCTTTTTTTCTATCTTGTATCTTAACTATAGTTCTATTAGTCATAACTGGAACTATTTTTTTTACTCCTAGTTCGGTACTCTTTTGTACAATAAGTTCCATTTTATCTGATTTAGGCAACCCTTGATATAGAACTATATCTATAGGAGGCTCTCCTTTAGACTTAAATTTATCTATTACCATACATGTTATATTATTTTTATTTATTTCAGATATATTACATATATAGTCTGTTTCCTGCTTGTCACAAATGGATATAGTGTCTCCAACTTCAAGTCTCAATACATTTTTTATATGCTTAACATCTTCATCATTTATTTCAATATAATCTTCTTTTATATTCTCAATTTCTACAAAGAACCTATGCATTTTTGTTACCTTCTTTTAATTTTGAAACTATACAAGCCCATTCACCCATAGTTACAACTTCCATTACATCTAGTCCTTCTTCATCTAATCCCTGTTTTACTCTTTCTATTTTATCTAGTATTATACCCGAAGATATAAAGACACCATCATCTAGTAAACATTTCTTAATATCCTTAGCTAGTATAACTACTATCTCAGCTATAATATTTGCAACAACAACATCTGCTTTTTCACTTACAACGTCTAGTAAGTTTCCGTGTCTTATATCTACTATGTCTTGTACATTATTTATAGTCTTATTTTCGTTAGATACCTTTACTGCTAGTTCATCTAGATCCACACCTATTGCCTTTTTTGCTCCTAATTTAGCTGCTGCTACAGAAAGTATTCCACTTCCACATCCTATGTCTAAAACTAAATCCCCTTCTTTTACGTGCTTTTCTAATGCTTGTATGCACATTGTTGTAGTTTCATGCGTTCCTGTTCCAAATGCCATACCTGGATCTAACTCTAGAACTATTTCACCATCTTGCTCCTCATATTCTTCCCATGATGGTTTAACTACTATTTTCTCACCTATTTTTGTAGGCTTGTAATATTTCTTCCAAGCATGTGCCCAATCTTTTTCATGTACTTCAGATATAGTAACTTCTCCTAGTCCTTTATCTAAATTGTATTCTGGTATCATTGCTATATTTTGTTTTATAAGCTCTACTTTTTCTATTAAGTTTTCGTTTTCTGGGAAATAAGCTTTAACTATAGCTCCATCAAATTTGTTTTCAAATAAACTTGAGTCTATAAAGTTCCAATCTTCTTCAGTTTTAGATTGAACAAATACTTCTATGTCGTTTGGATCTTCTATTGCAAGTCCTCCTGCTCCAACCTCATATAAAATATTTGAAACAACTTCCACAGCTTCTGATGTAGTTTTTACTTGTACCTCAATCCATTTCATAATCTTTTCACTTCCTTCAGATGTTTTTAATAGCTAAATTTGCTTACCTATAAGCCGCTTTTAACTTTTCCAATAATTATTTATTATATCCTATATATTTATAAAAAACCAGTATAACATCTACTTCTAATATGATCTCAATCTATAATGATAGCTATTCATAAAGCATTCAAAAAGTGATGAATTGACTTAAAAGTCATGTTCATCACTTTAGTTTAATATATTTCAAGATTTATGCTTTCTGAAATAAAAAATTTAAATATGTGTTTAAACTTTCCTTTAGCTATTTGCAAATTGGCTGTTATATAGCTTTTCATAAAATCCTTTTTTTGCAATTAATTCATCATGATTTCCATGTTCTATTATACTTCCCTTATCCATAACTAAGATTATATCTGCATCTCTAATTGTTGAAAGTCTATGCGCAATAATAAAGCTTGTTCTTCCTTTCATTATACTATTCATTGCTTTTTGTATCAAAAGCTCTAAACGAGTATCTACTGAACTAGTTGCTTCATCTAAGATCAAAATTTTAGGGTCAGATATAACTGCACGAGCTATTGTTAACAGTTGTTTTTGTCCTAATGATATATTTGAAGTGTCCTCATTTAATTCCATATTATATCCATTTGGAAGTGTTCTTATAAAATGATCTACATTTGCTATTTTAGCTGCATTTACTACTTCATCTTCTGTAGCATCTAATTTACCAAACTTAATATTCTCCTTAATACTTGCGCTATAAAGCCATGCATCTTGTAGTACCATTCCAAAAATTGATCTTACATCTGAACGCTTCATATTTTTAGTATCTATACCATCGATCTTAATAGTTCCACTATCCACATCATAAAATCTCATTAATAAGTTAATTAATGTACTTTTTCCTGCACCAGTAGGGCCTACGATAGCAACTTTTTCTCCTTTTTTTACGCTAAAACTTAAATTTTTAATTAAAGTCTTATCTTTGCTATATCCAAAACATACATTTTCAAATGTAACATAGCCTTCTACCTTGTTCGGTAATTCTAAAGTATTTATTTCTTCTGGTTCTTCTTCTTCATCTAAAATACTAAATATTCTCATTGTAGCCGCACTTGCTGTTTGTAGTATATTAGATAGTTGTGTTATTTGAGAAATAGGCTGATTTACTTGCCATATATATTGAATAAATGCTTGCATATTTCCCACAGTCAATACACCTATTATAGCATAATAACCACCAAGAACCGCCATACTTATATATGCAAAATAAGAGATAGCTCCAACTAAAGGCATCATTAATCCTGATACAAATGAAGCTTTAAATCCATTTTGTGTTAGGCGATTATTTATAGCTTCAAATTCTTTTATTGTATCCTCTTCTTTTCCATATAACTTTATAACGTTAAAACCATTGTAAGCTTCCCCAATATATCCATTAAGATCTCCTAGTGCATTTTGTTGATTCATAAAATATTTTTGTGATTTTTTAACAATTGTCTTAGATACAATAATGGATAATGGTATGATAAGCATTGTAATTAATGCCATCGGAATAGATATATATATCATCATTCCCACTGCAAATATAATACCAAGTATTGCTGTAACCACTTGAATAACACTTTGCTGAAGTGCATTAACAATAGCATCTATATCATTAGTAACAATACTTAAAATATTTCCTTGTTTTTTGCTATCAAAATAAGATATTGGCAATCTATTTATCTTGTTAGTTATATCTCTACGTAAATCCTTCATTGAATTTTGTACAACATTCGTCATAAATGCAATAGATAGGTATTGACTTATCTGAGTTATAATACCTATACCTAAAAAGGCACCTATAATTCCTCCAATATATTTATAGTTAATTGTAGCTCCTTCGACTCCTTTTACAATATCAGCTACATTACTAGACATCTCTGTAATTCCAAGTCCAATTATAAGTGGAATAACTCCATTAGCTATAGAGGCAATTAAGGTCATTAGTAAAGCTATGATAAAGTGTATTTTATAAGGTTTAATATAAATATACAATCGCTTTAAGTTTTTAATATTATTCTTCATCCTTCATCAACTCCTCCTTAGAAAGCTGAGAAGAAGCAATATCATAATAAATATCACTTGTTTTCAACAATTCCTTATGAGTTCCCATAGCTACAACTTCTCCTTTATTTAAAACAACAATCTTATCTGCATTTCTAATTGTTCCAACCCTTTGAGCAACAATCAATACTGTTGAATTTTTTGTCTCATCTTTTAAAGCGGTACGTAACTTTAGATCTGTTTGATAATCAAGTGCTGAAAAAGAATCATCAAATATATATATATCTGGTCTCCTTATAATAGCTCTAGCTATAGCTAACCTCTGTTTTTGTCCACCTGATAAGTTACTTCCACCCTCAGATAAAAACGTTTCAAATCCATCTGGTTTTTGATTGATAAAGTCTTCTGCTTGTGCAATCTTAGCAGCATATCGTAGTTCTTGAATAGTTGCATCATGTTTTCCGTAGCGGAGATTATCCGCAATAGTGCCTGTAAAAAGTAAAGCTTTTTGTGGTACATATCCTATTTTTTGTCTTAGTACTTCAATATCATAATCCTCAACATCAACTCCATCAACTAGTACTTTACCCTTAGTCACATCATAAAAACGAGGAATTAATTGAATAAGAGTTGATTTTCCACTACCTGTGCTACCAATAAAAGCTACGGTTTCCCCAGGTTTTGCAGTAAATGATATGTTTTTAATTATAGGTTCTTCAGTTTCTCCTGGGTAAGCGAATGTAACGTTTTGAAACTCAACGACCCCTTTTGTTTCTTTCTTTAATACTTCATTTTCTTTGTAGTTCATTTCTGACTCAGAGTCTAGAATTTCCTGAACACGATTTGCAGAAACGGCAGCAAGTGGATACATAATAAATACATTTGCAAATAGCATAGTAGAAAACATAGCATGGAATATATACTCGATAAATGCTACTAAATTACCTACTTTTAAATCACCTGAACCTATTAGCTTGGCGCCAAACCATATTACAAAGGCAAAAACTATATTGAAAATAAATGAAGATGCTGGTTGTGCAATACCCATTAACTTAAAGAGTTTTTTAGAAATTTTGGCATAGTTGCCATTGACATTATTAAAACGATCTTTTTGAAATGACTCATTGTCAAATGCACGGATAACACGTAGTCCCGTTAAATTTTCTTTAATCGTCATATTTATACTATCTAGTCCTAGCTGTTGACCAGTAGATAAAGGCTCTGCCTTTTTACCAACTAAAATAACTCCTAAAACGATGATTGGGACAACGATGAATAATCCTAATGATAAGAATGGACTTGTGTTAATAATCATAATAAAACTACTAATAAACATCAATGGGGCTATAATCCCTATTCTTAAAGTGGTTTGTAAAAATGCCATTATTTTATAAACGTCATTAATTGTACGAGTATTTAAAGATGCAGCTCCGAATTTCTCATACTCTGAATGAGAGTATCCTTGAATTTTTCTAAAGATATCATTTCTAATATCTCTCATTATGAATGTTGTCATTTTACTTACAGAGTATGCAAGACCCGCCAGTGCTACAAGACCAATACAGCATATTGCCACCATCCAAATGCCTAGCCTCTTTATTATTTCAAAGTCTTTTACCGATACTCCCTCGTCTATCATCTTAGCCAATAAAGTAGGAAGTCCAAGCTCTATTAGTGCAAATCCAGAAGCACAAAAAATACTTAATATAAGGTATATTTTATACCGCTTAATATAGTTCCACATTAATTTCATAAATCATCCTCCGTTTCTTACTACCACAATAACGGTTATCATTACTTTGTAAATTGTCTACTTGTTCAGTTTAATAGTTTAATTGTCCTATGTCAATTAAACTATTAAAGTTAATAAAAAAGTAGCTATTGATAATCAAAATTATCAATAGCTGACTTTTTCTAGTCATTAAAAGCATCTTTAAATTTATCTATAATTCCTTTTTTACGCTTAGACTTACCGACATCTTCTCCACTTTCTTTTGCAAACTCTTTCAATAATTCTTTTTGCTTCTCAGTTAATTTAGTTGGCACTTTTACTTTAACTTTTACGTAAAGGTCTCCTTTTCTTCCGCCTCTTAAGCTTACTATACCTTTACCTTTTAGTCTAAATGTAGTTCCAGTTTGAGTTCCTGGCTCTATAGTATATCTTAATTTTCCTTCTAACGAAGGTACTTCTATATCTGCACCTAAGCTTGCTTGCGTAAAGCTAATAGGTATTTCACATATTATATCATTACCTTGTCTTTCAAATGTCTTATGAGGTTCTACCTCTATATAAATATATAAATCTCCCCTCGGACCACCTTTTTCCCCTGGTTCACCTTCTCCTTTTAGAGATATAACCGACCCAGTATCTACTCCTGCAGGTATTTTAACATTTATTGTTTTAGCTTTTCTTTCTTTTCCTACTCCACCACATTTACCACAAGGTGTTTCTATTTTTTCACCCGTTCCTCTACACTCATCACAAGTTGAAGTTCTAACTATTTGACCAAATGGAGTATTTTGGGCAAATCTGATTTGACCTGAACCGCTACACTTTGAACAAGTTTTCTTATTAGTTCCTGGTTTTGCTCCAGTACCACTACATTCCGAACAGTCCTCAGTTCTCTCTATTTTTATTTCTTTCTCTAATCCAAAAGCAGCTTCTTCAAATGTTATTCTTACTCCATACTTTAGATCCGCTCCTCTAGTAGGGCCTTGTCGTCTTGAAGATGATCCTCCACCACCAAACATGTCGAATATATCTTCAAATATATCTCCAAATCCGCCTCCGCTAAAACCACCGAAGCCTCCTCCAAAGCCACCTTGTCCACTCATTCCTTCATGACCAAATTGATCGTATTGTGCTTTTTTCTGAGAGTCACTTAGTACTTCATAAGCTTCACTTACTTCTTTAAAGTTTTGCTCTGCTTCTTTATTGTCTGGATTTAAGTCTGGATGATATTTTTTAGCTAATTTTCTATATGCACTTTTAATTTCTTGTTCGCTTGCGCCTTTAGAGATACCTAAGACTTCATAATAATCTCTTTTACTCATATTTATCATCACCTCTTACATAGGAAAAGTCAAAGTCAAATCTTTAGATTCAACTTTGACTAGAACCTTATTATTTATTGTCTTCGTCATCCACTACTTCATAATCTGCATCTACAACATTATCATCCTTAACTCCACCTTCACTAGCACCTTCTGCGCCTTGTTCTTGACCTTGTGCAGCTGCTTGTTCGTATAACTTTTGTGATATAGCATGGAATTCAGTAGTTAATTCATCTGTTTTAGCTTTTATATCATCTGTATCTGTTCCTTCTAAAGCTTTTTTAAGTGCTTCTACTTTTTCATTTACTTTAGACTTCTCGTCTTCACTTACTTTATCACCTAAGTCATTTAGTGTCTTTTCAGTTTGATATACTAGTGAGTCTGCATTATTTCTAATTTCTACTGACTCTTTATTTTTCTTATCTTCTTCTGCAAATTGCTCAGCTTCTCTTACTTTTTTCTCTATTTCTTCATCTGACATATTTGTTGAAGCTGTGATAGTTATTTTTTGCTCTTTTCCAGTTCCTAAATCTTTAGCAGAAACATTTACTATACCATTAGCATCTATATCGAATGTAACTTCTATTTGTGGAACTCCTCTTGGTGCCGATGGTATTCCTGTTAATTGGAATCTTCCTAGAGTAACATTTCCACTTGCCATTTCACGCTCACCTTGTAGTACGTGTATATCAACTGCTGTTTGATTATCCGCCGCTGTTGAGAATACTTGGCTTTTTTTAGTTGGTATTGTAGTATTTCTTTCTATTAGTTTAGTAGATACTCCCCCTAGTGTTTCTATACCTAAAGATAATGGAGTAACGTCTAATAGTAATACATCTTTAACTTCTCCACTTAAAACTCCAGCTTGAATAGCAGCACCTAATGCAACTACCTCATCTGGATTAACTCCTCTGTGTGGGTCTTTACCAGTTAACTTTTTAACTTCATTTTGAACTGCAGGTATTCTAGTTGAACCTCCTACTAATATCACTTTATCTATATCCGATGGACTTAATCCTGAGTCACTTAGTGCTTTTCTAACTGGTGTTAAAGTTCTTTCAACTAAGTCACTAGTTAATTCATCGAATTTAGCTCTTGATATATCTATGTTTAAATGTTTTGGTCCTTCCTGAGTAGCTGTAATGAATGGTAAGTTTACATTTGTACTAGCTACACTTGAAAGTTCTTTTTTAGCTTTTTCTGCTGCTTCTTTTAATCTTTGAAGTGACATATTGTCATTTCTTAAGTCTACTCCATTTTCTTTCTTAAACTCTTCTGCTAAGTAATCTACAACAGCTTGGTCAAAGTCGTCTCCACCAAGATTGTTATCTCCATTTGTAGCTATAACTTCAAATACTCCATCTCCAAGTTCTAGGATAGATACGTCAAATGTACCTCCTCCTAAGTCAAACACCATTATTTTATGATTGTGATCTTCATCTTTATCTAATCCATAAGCTAATGCTGCCGCTGTTGGTTCATTTATTATTCTTTTTACATCAAGTCCTGCTATTCTTCCAGCATCTTTAGTTGCTTGTCTTTGACTGTCTGAGAAATATGCTGGTACTGTAATAACTGCTTCTGTTATAGTCTCTCCTAAGTAAGCCTCTGCATCAGCTTTAAGTTTTTGTAGTGTCATTGCTGATATCTCTTGAGGTGTATAATCTTTTCCATCTATATTTGTTTTATGGTCTGAACCCATGTATCTTTTTATAGAAGCTATTGTTCTGTCTGGGTTTGTTACTGCTTGTCTTTTTGCTGTTTCTCCTACTAATCTTTCACCATCTTTTGTAAATGCAACTACAGACGGTGTAGTTCTATTTCCTTCACTGTTTGCTATAATTACAGGCTCTCCACCCTCCATAACTGCAACACAAGAGTTTGTAGTTCCTAAGTCAATTCCAATAATTTTACTCATTTAATATTCCTCCTTCATCAAATGTCTTTATTTAGATACTATTACCATACTTGGTCTAATAACTTTATCTTTAAGTTTGTATCCTTTACTTAATATCTGAATTACAGTATCCTCATCATGCTCATTACTTTCTTGTTGTGATACTGCATAGTGGTAGTTATGATCAAACTTTTGATTTAATGATTCAATTTCTTCTAATCCATTGTTACTTAGTATTTCTAAAAGCTGCTTATGAACCATTTCTACACCTTCATAAAAAGCTTTTGAATTTTCTTCATACTCTACTTCTAGTGCTCTATCAAAATTATCTAATGCATTTAATAATTCTGTTACAAGCCCTTCAACAGCATAAGATACTATAGCTTCTTTTTCTTTCTCAACTCTCTTTTTATAGTTGTTGAAGTCAGCTTGTAATCTTAGTAATCTATTGTTTAACTCTTCTATTTCTTTCTTACTTGATTCATCTTCTACGTTATCTTTAGAGTTATTTATATCTTCTTTTGCTTCCTCTACTGTAGCTTCTATATTATCGTTAGCTTCTTCCTTAACCTCGTCTTTGTTTTCTAGATCTTCATTTTGCAATTTATTCACCTCTTAAAAAGTATTTATCAATTAAATCATTTAAGTCTAATGATATTGATTTAACTGCGTTTATTACCTTCTCATAATCCATTCTTGTAGGTCCTATAACACCTATTTTCCCTATTGTTTTACCATTTACACTATATGTGGTAGTTATGACGCTACAACTTTTTATTTCTTCATAGTCATTTTCAGAACCTATAGTAATACCTATATCGCTTGATTTTCTATTTAGTAGCATTTCTAATACTATATCTTTATTTTCTACAAAGGATATAAATTGTTTAGCCTTAGATAAATCATGATACTCTGGAAAGTTAAATATATTTGTTACTCCATCTAAATACACACTAGGTTCTTCAGTATTTTGCAAGGAATTAATTACTATCGGCATTATGCTTATAATTGGTGAACTTATGTCGTATATTTCTTTCACTAACTTCTTTTCAAAGTCTTTACCAATTTCATCTATTGTATACCCCTTAAGCTCATTGTTTAAAAAATTAGTTATCTTATTTAATTTATCATAAGGTATCTCTTCATCCAACTCTAGCATCTTGTTTTTAACGATCCCAGAAGTGGTTACTAGCACTATCATTATTCTTGACTCATCTATAGGTACTATTTGAATACGCTTAATTGAACTTCTACTTATTTGTGGAGATATTGCTACTGCAGTGTAATTTGTAATTTTAGAAAGTAACTTTGAAACTTTTTTTATTACATGGTCTATTTGTCTTTTTTCTTCCACTAAATCATCTTTTTCTGTTTTAGAAAGTAATGGTTGTATTTCTAACATCGGCATGATTTTATAACATATAGCCTATACCCTTTATCTGATGGTATTCTCCCCGCTGAAGTATGAGGTTGAACTAAATAACCTAATTCCTCTAAGTCTGACATTTCATTTCTTATAGTGGCAGAACTTACCCCTAGGTCAAATTTTTTAGATATAGTTCTAGAGCCAATTGGCTCGGCACTAGTTATATAACTCTGTATAATAGCGTGTAAGACCTGTAATTTTCTATCGTCAAGCGTCATACTACTATCACATCCTATAAGTTAGAATTAAATTCTACTTTAATAATTTTTCATCTTATTAGCACTCTTGTTTATGGAGTGCTAATACTTATGTTTTTAACATATCACTGTTATTGTAATTTGTCAATATATTTTTTTGAAAATCAATAATCTTAATCTGGTAATAATTCCATAAAAACTAAGTTGCATAAATCTAGTCCTCTTTTAGTTAACCTTATTACTTTATCGTCCTGGCATATAAGGCCTTGATTTATGAATTTATCCAGATTTTCTTTAAATACTTCCTCTATACCTTTATTATATTTTAGCTTAAATTCTTGTTTATCTATTCCTTTAGTAAGTCTAAGCCCTAAAATAATATATTCAGCAATTTCCATATCTATATCAATAAACTCTTTTTCATCCTTAATTATAGGTAACTTTTTTTCATCTATAAGGCTAAAGTAATCACTAAACGACTCTACATTTCCATATCTATATGAACCTATATTAGAATGTGCAGATAGTCCTAGGCCTATATATGGTTTAAGCTTCCAGTAAATTAAATTATGCTTACATTCATAGTCCTTTTTTGAAAAGTTTGATATTTCATATTGTTTATAACCTCTATCCTCTAAAAAACGTATAGATCTATGATACATTTCTCTTTCTATGTCTTCATCAGGTAAAGTTATTTCTCCGCTTTCATACATATTGTAGAATGGGGTTCCTTCCTCAACCTTTAGGCTATATAATGATATATGTTCTATATCTAGTTCTACCACTTTCTCTAAAGTATCTAAAACATCTGTAACGCTTTGATTCGGTAAATTAAACATTATATCTACATTAATATTTTTAAATCCATTTTTTCTTATTAGATTATACGTATCATAAAAATCTTGTACACTATGAATCCTACCTATATTTTTAAGTAAGTTATCATTTAAAGTTTGAAGCCCTAAACTTATTCTATTTACGCCTGCATCTCTGTAAGCACTTAACTTTGCTTCATTTAAAGTTTTAGGGTTTGCTTCTATAGTTATCTCTTCTAAATACTGTGTGTTCATTTTTTTATAGATATATTCTATTATTTCACATATATATTTTTGGTCTATTAAAGAAGGTGTTCCTCCTCCAAAGAATATTGTTTTTAATTTATATTCTTTTATAGAGTTTTCGTATAAATCTATTTCTTTTTTTAAATACTCTATATATTTTTCAATGTAACTATATTGATCTATATGTGAATTGAAATCACAATAGTAGCACTTACTATAACAAAAAGGTATGTGTATATATATCCCTAATTCTCTCTTCATATTTTCTCCTTTTAGTAAACTAAGTTAAAAGTCGCTATCAATGTTACTTCTCGACAGCGACTTTCATAGAAAAAATTTTATCTTATAATCTACATTTATATAATTCTACAACAAAGATAACAAAACCCTAGTTCTCATCGTATTTAAGTACTGTTAAGAACGCCTCCTGTGGTACTTCAACATTACCAACTTGTCTCATTCTCTTTTTACCTTCTTTTTGTTTCTCTAATAATTTTTTCTTTCTACTGATATCTCCACCGTAACATTTTGCAAGTACGTCTTTTCTAAGAGCTCTAACAGTCTCTCTAGCTATTATTTTAGATCCTATTGCAGCTTGTATAGGAACAGCGAACTGATGTCTAGGTATTACTTCTCTAAGTTTTTCAACTATCATTTTTCCTCTTTCATATGCCTTTTCTTCATGAACTATAATAGAGAATGCATCTACTAACTCTCCATTTATAAGTATGTCCATTTTAACTAATTTAGACTGTCTATATCCTTTTAACTCATAGTCTAGTGATGCATATCCTTTTGTCTTTGATTTTAATGCATCAAAAAAATCATATATTACTTCATTTAAAGGTAGTTCATAGTGCATATTAACTCTTGTTTGATCTATATATTCCATGTTTTTAAATGTGCCCCTTCTATTCTGACATAAATCCATAATAGGACCTACATAATCTTTTGGAGCCATTACATTCACATCTACTATAGGTTCTTCCATATAGTCTATTTCTGTAAGAGGAGGTAAATTAGTAGGATTTTGTAATATCATTATTTCTCCATCATTTTTTATAACCTTGTATATAACACTTGGTGCTGTAGTTATAATATTTAAGTCAAACTCTCTTTCTAGTCTCTCCTGTATAATTTCCATATGAAGTAAACCTAAGAATCCACATCTAAACCCAAATCCTAAAGCTACTGAGTTCTCTGCATCAAATACCAACGATGCATCATTAACTTGTAGTTTTTCTAATGAATCTCTTATATTGTTATAATCTTCGCCTTCTGCTGGGTATATTCCACAGTAAACCATTGGAGTTACCTTTTTATAGCCTGACAATGGCTCTTCTGCCGGATTTGCAGCACTTGTTATTGTATCCCCAACAGTCGCATCTTTTACATTTTTAATACTAGCTGAAATGTATCCAACCTCTCCTGCACTTAACCCTTTTACTTGAGTTTGTTTTGGTAAGAATACTCCTACTTCCGTGATTTCAAACTTTTTGCCTGTTGCCATCATTTTAACTTCCATACCAGGCTTTATATTTCCCTCAACCACTCTTATCATAGTTATAACACCTCTATAGCTATCATAATATGAGTCAAATATAAGAGCTTTTAATGGTGCTTCACTGTCTCCACTTGGAGCTGGTACTTTTTCTACTATGCTTTCTAAAACATCTTCTATATTTAATCCTTCTTTAGCTGAAATAAGAGGTGCTTCTGAAGCATCTAATCCTATTACATCTTCTATCTCTTGCTTTATTTCGTCTGGTCTAGCACTTGGTAAGTCTATTTTATTTATAACTGGAACTATTTCTAAGTCCTGGTCTATTGCTAAGTAAACATTAGCCAACGTCTGAGCCTCTATACCTTGAGCGGCATCTACTACTAGTAATGCCCCTTCGCATGCAGCTAAACTTCTTGATACTTCATAGTTAAAGTCTACATGTCCAGGAGTATCTATTAAATTTAAGTAATATTCTTTACCGTCTTTTGCTTTGTATGTTAATCTAGTTGTTTGTAACTTTATTGTTATTCCTCTTTCTCTTTCCAAATCCATATTATCTAATAATTGCGCTTGCATTTCTCTTTTAGTTAATAAGCCTGTTGATTCAATAAGTCTATCTGCTAGTGTAGACTTTCCATGATCTATATGAGCTATTATAGAGAAATTCCTAATTCTTTCTTGCATTTCTTTCGTCATCATTCATCCTCCTTGAAAAATGGAAGTAACTAATCCTAAACAATTATAACATAAGTAAAAAATCGTTAAAAGACCAGAATATTCTGGTCTTTTATTTGTTTAGTATTTTATCTTTATAGTCCACTATAGAATAATAAGTATTTTTGATATTATACAGTATGTTTTCAACACTTGATTTCTCTACATAGTACTGTTTTCCAAGCAGTTGAATACTGTACATATCTCCTTGAATATTAAAGCTATACATACTCTTATCTTGAGTATCAGTCATGTCTCTCAGTACGTTGTCTAATATACTTAATTCTAGGATTAGTGCTGCTATTAATAACATTACAGATATAGTTCTAAGTTTTTTTCTATTCTTATATTTCTTTTATTTTTATATTTCTCCATCCTAGTTCCCATAATAATCACCACAATTATTATGAGCTTTATTTATATGTTATATGCAGGTAATTATCACTTTATAATGAGCCAAATCGATCAAAAGGAAAATATCTATAAGAGGCTTTTCCTTTTACAGAATCCGTTTCAACTATACCAAAACTTCTACTGTCTTTACTCGCTCCCGGCTCCCTATTATCTCCTAAAACAAATATATATCCTTCTGGTACTTCCCACGAATTCTCATTATAGACTTCAGTAAATGATCCCTCAGCTATATATTTTTCTTCTTTCTTTTCTCCGTTAACATAAACATTACCATCTTTTATTTCTACCTTATCCCCTGCTACTCCTATTACTCTTTTTATATAGTCTTTAGATGGATCATCTGGTGCTTGAATAACTACTATATCTTCTCTTTTTGGTTCTCCTAAAAGATAAACTATTTTCATAGAAAACAATCTATCGTTTTCATGTAAAGTTGGGTACATAGAACTTCCTATAACTTTAGTACTATTAAATATAAAAGTTCTTATAACTAAAGCTATTATCACTGATACCACTATACACTTTATCCATTCCATCAGTTCTTTTCTTAAGTTCATACATTATCCTCACTTTCTATAAAGAATAAAAGATTATAATGAGCATTATATCATTTTTTCCTATAAAAAAAAGGAAGTTATTTATCTTCCTTTAAATCATTTATAACTTCATCTAATACTTCTGCTAATATCTTACCCGTTTCTTTAGCTTCATCTATTGTATTTAAGTTACTTCCAACTTCTACAAGTGCAGAGTAGTCGCTTAAATACTGATTGTATTTTCCTACTGGCTTTACTAGTACACCCTTACATATACCTGGATACTTTTCATTGGCTTTATCTCTTAAATATCTTGTAAATTTTAATAGTTCATCTTTATTCGGATTGTCTGGACCAACAACAAAAGAAAAAGTCGCTGCACTTTTTCCATTCACATCAATACGTGCTGCCTTTTTTAACTGATTTATAGATGGACTTTTTTCGTCATACCCATCTCTATGGATATCTAGTACGAATTTCAAGCTCTTATTTTTATTCAACTCGTCTTTTATTGTTGCTAAAGAGTTTACATACGACTTATTATAATCAGGAAGATCATGAGGTTTGTCTACGTGCTTTACTTTATGACCTTTTTTTTGTAACTCACTTCCTATTATTTCTCC
Source organism: Gottschalkia acidurici 9a (assembly GCF_000299355.1). Taxonomy (NCBI): domain Bacteria; kingdom Bacillati; phylum Bacillota; class Tissierellia; order Tissierellales; family Gottschalkiaceae; genus Gottschalkia; species Gottschalkia acidurici. Next base: position 1,910,010 of record NC_018664.1, read on the forward strand.
TATACTTATTACATTGTATTGTCTTTCCTCTGTATGATAATTATTTTTACTAATTGGTGCGTATGATTCAGTTGCATGTGTATGGTATATTAATACATACGGATTTTTATCATCAATCTTAATTGCATTTGGCTTTTCACTGCTAATTAGATCCTTAGTAGTCTCTACTTGTTTCCCATTATAATTTTCTGAAGGATCTTCAGTAAATATTATATCCTCATAGTGTAAACTCTCTTCGGGATTCCCGTTATACATGTTTGAAGCTACATTTACATGTTCACTATTTACTAATGTGAATATAGCTGGCAATTGCATTTTAAAATACGTTTTAGGGCTAAAGAATTCTAAGGGTTTACTAATTATATTTCCAACACTACTTTTTAAATTTTTCTCTTTATAATTCTCTTTTAATGTCGTACCCATATATGAGTTACTACTAGCTAGTACATCTAAAAAGAAGTTTTCTCCCTTTATATTAACTTCATTTATATCTCTAGGTCTTTGTCCTGATTCCTTTTTTTCAACATTTTCATTAAATACAGGAACTGTAGCTTTTCTTTGTGAAAATTTTTTTATCACTTCAAATCCAAGTATTAAGTTAGCAATACATAATATAGCTACTATTATATAAAAGCTTCCTTTTTTATTCTTAATGTATCTCACCATAGCTAACACTCCTAACTTTTTCTAAAGTATATTAGTATAGTGAATTATATTCTCGTATTATTGACTTTATGATTATACTTTTCTTTTAGTTTAAATATCTATTAACATCTTTTAAATCTATTCCATGATGAAGTGATATATTTATACCATTTGCTACTATGTGAGACAAGTCATTTATTACATCATCTATCTCCTTTGGAGTTACTACTAGATTAAGCATTGATGGAGTTAGTACTTCTTCTATAAGTTGATGCCTTTCTTGAGAACTTAAGTCCTCTAACATTTTATAAAACTCACTTCCAACATCAGTTTCATTTTTCATGTTTCCTATTATTAAGTCTATGGTATCACTAACTATTGTAGCCGCATCTACTACTGTAGGTACTCCTATTGCTATAACTGGTACTCCTAAAAACTCCTTATTTAAAGCTTTTCTTCCAGTACCTACGCCAGAACCTGGACTTATTCCTGTGTCTGTTATCTGAATAGTAGTATTTACTCTTTCCATTTTTCTTGAAGCTAGAGCATCTACTGCGACTATTATGTCTGGCTGAGTTTTTTCTACTATCCCTTTTATAGTTTCACTAGTTTCTATTCCTGTTATGCCCATAACCCCTGGAGCTATAGCAGAAACATCAGCTAATGTTTCGTCTTCTGTCTTATTGTAAGCTTTAAAGAAATGTCTAGTTACATATATTTTTTCTATAGCTTTAGGTCCTAGTGCATCTGGTGTTACATTTCTATTACCTAACCCTACTACTAGTGATTTAGTATATTTATCTGGATTTATTACTGCTTTTAATTCTTTAGCTAAAACTTTGCTCATTTCATCCTTTAAATCTTGATCAGCATTTTTAAGAGCCGGTGCTTCTATAGTTATATAACTCCCTATAGGTTTGCCCATTTTTTGTGCTCCCATTTCATTTAAAATCTTTACCCTAGTTACTGAATAGTCCTCTTGTTCCTCTTTTTCTACTTCTACTCCTGAGATCTCTCTATTCGAGCCTTCTCTATAAAGTTCCCTTGCTTCTATTGCTAAATCTGTTCTAACCTGAAACATTTTTTCACCCCTATTTATTTTTTAATCGTATTTATATAATTTTTGCTATTACTCATTTTTTATTCTCTAAATTCAGAATAATTTTAAAATTCAGTAAAATTTCTTTCTTTTAAACCTCTATCTTTGATTTTTAAAGGCTAATAATCTTCTTTTTTCTTGCATTTTATATTTCTTCATGATAAAATTACTTTTGTTAATTGCATTCGAAGGGGGTGAACCAGTTGGCAAATATTAAATCAGCTAAAAAAAGAATAAGCGTTACAAGAATTAAGACTGCTTTAAATAAATCAAGAAAGACAGAAATCAAAACTTATATAACTAAGTTTAACAAAGCTTTAGAGGACGGAAACTTTGAAGAAGCTAAATCATTACTTAGAGTTGTTGAGAAAAAACTTTCTCAAGCTGCTGCTAAAAACACTCTTCACAAAAATGCTGCTTCAAGAAAAGTTAGTAGTCTAGCAAAAAAATTAAACAAAGCAGTTTAATATATGTAGCTGCATCCTTTATAAAGGATGCTCTTTTTTTATTCTAAAAAGGCTCATAAATATTATCAATAATATTTATGAGCCTTTCATATCTATTCGAAACAGCTTCCACCTATAAACTCCCTTATGATTGAGTTTTGTGGAATGTATTTTTCATCTAAATCTTGAAAGAATCTTAGAAGTTTTAGTATTCTAGTAGCTTCTGTAAATGCAGGACTGTCTGATTTTATTTCTTTAAGTAGTGGTTCTGCATATTTTTTCAGAACACTCATTTCATATATAATTGTTGAGTTAAACATAATATCTGCTTCTTCTTGATATGGAAATATATTTTTTTCCTCTCCTTCTCTTACTGAAGGCCAACCGATCAGTGTAGTTTCTGCATCATTTCCTCTACTTCTATTGTCTCTTATCATTCTTCTTAGTGTTCTTACGTCTGACACATACATGCTGTTATGATTATCTAAATTTAATTGAGTTAATGCACTTACATAGATTTTATATTTACTCTCTTTTGGAATTGTCGGTGTTAATTCTTCATTTAGGGCATGTATTCCCTCTACAATTAATATTGACTTATCTGTCATTTTATACTTCTCACCCGATGCTTCTCTTTGTCCAGTTATGAAGTTATACTTAGGGTTCTCTATTTCATTTCCTTTTAAAAGTTCAGTAAGGTGTTCATTCAAGAGTTCTACATCTACTGCTTTAATAGATTCAAAGTCTGGCTCACCATTTTGTTTTAATGGAGTGTGAGCTCTATCTACAAAGTAATTGTCAGCTTCTATATTATGTGGCTCTAATCCTAGAACCTTAAGCTGTATAGATAATCTATTTGAGAATGTGGTTTTTCCAGATGAGCTTGGTCCTGCTATCAATACCACCTTCAGTTTATCTCTATGTTCATATATAGAGTCTGCTATTTGGCTTATCTTTTTTTCATGTAATGCTTCTGCAACTAAAATCACATCTTTTATTTTTCCTGTTTCAATTTTTTCATTAATAGTTCCTAAGTTTGATACTTCTAATATTTTAGCCCATTTTTTAGTTTCCTTATATACAGATCTTAACTTAGGTAAATGTCTAAAAGGTGGTAACTTATCAATTTCTTTTTTTTCTGGAAGCATAATAATAAATCCTGGTTTCATGAACATAACATCGAAAAGCTCCAAATACCCTGTACTTGGAACCATAGGCCCATAAAAATAGTCATACATTCCTCTACATTTATATAAATTTACATATTCATAGTCTAGTGCATTTTTTAATAAGCTTAACTTGTCATTTGCACCATAAGATTTAAATATAGCTTCTGCTTCTTCTTTCCTTACCTTAACCCTTTCTATTATATCGTCGCTCTTTACTATCTCAATCATTTTTTCTTTTATTTTCAGTATATCTTTTTCATCAATTTCTCTATCGCAGAATATCTCTCCATAAATTTCGTTATTTATCGCATGATCTATAACTACTGAGGCATCTTTAAATACTTCATGAGCTGCTAGTACAAACATATACGAAATGCTTCTAGCATAGATTGAGTATCCTATTCTATCTGTTATATTAATAGGAACGATATTAGAATCTGCTTTAAGTCTTCTATAAAGTTCTACTATTTCCCCATTTACTATTGCAGCTAGTGGTTGTCCTGCCTTTTTTCCTGTCCCTATTATTTCCAATGTAGTTGTTTCAATATCAACCTCTTTGGATATGTTTCCTGGAAGTGTAACTTTTATTTTTTCATTCATATTAAGCCCGTTATGTAAGTCCTGCTAACGGTTCCACCTCTTTCTATCATATTTTCTTAGTATCTTTTTAGAATATATACGTCTTTATACCCAATTTATTTTAAAAATATATCTTTTATTCACTTTTATAAAATTAGTTTAACTTCTGGGAAAATTCAACTATAAATATTTCCATTCCTAATTTACCATCTATTTTTCCAGTCTTTATATTCTCATCTGTAGATATACATTTTTTCAATCCATTTAAGAGCTCTTCTGTTGTAAAGTTTCTTCCTTGATTAATTAATTTTTGAACGATAAAGTTGTGATATACATTTATTTTCTGTCCTATTGCTCCAATACTATATCCTTTTTCATACAATAACTTAGTCATAAATAAAAGTCTAACTTGCCTTACTATCATATACATTATTTTCTGTATAGGTTCTCCACCTATTGTCATTTCGTTAAACATCGATATAGCCATAGCAGTATTTTTTTGTCCAATAAAATCTACTAGCTTAAATATATCATTTTCTAAGCTTTTAGATGATATGCTATCTACATCTTTTTTAGTAACTTCTTCTCTACTTCCTATATAGCTTATAATCTTATTTATTTCATTTTCTAAGTCATATAGCGTTTTATTCGTACTCTTCTCTAAGTAAGATGATAAATTTAGAAAATATAGTATGTCATTTTTTAATATCTTTTTTCCATGATCCTTAAATTGACTAGATACCCAACGCTCTAATTCATCCCCTTTTAGTTTGTCAAGTTCTACTATAAGACCACTTTTTTTTATATTTTTAACTATCTTTTTTCTGCTATCAATTTTTTCTTCTTTACATATAAATATTAAACAAGTAGATTCACTCATATCTAAAATATACTTATCTAATTCTTCTACTTGTCTTTCATCTCTTTCAACCGATTCATCCTTGCCTTTACCCTTAAATATATCTAAATCTTCTACTACCACGATTTTTTTCTCTGACATAAATGGAAGCGTCTCACAAGCATTTATTATCTCATCATCTGTAGTTTTCTTTCCGTCTATATGTATATAGTTTAGTGTTTCAAACGAACTATCTAAGTAGTCTTGTTTTATTTTGGATATTATTATATCTTTCAAATACATCTCTTTCCCAAATAATAAATAGACTCTTTTTAACTGCTTTTTTTCTATATCTGTCAAAAACTCTTTATAACTCATACTGTCTCCTCTTTTTGTATTCTAGTATAAATCTTATTATAATGCCATTATACAGGATATAGCTACATATTGAATATATATTTTTCATAAGGAAGTTGGTAAAGCTCTTTTTATTGGTTATATAACTCGAAATACTTATTTTCTCTTTAGTTATATTTGCAGTTATAAGTCCTGATTTATCATTTCTTAATATTTTAGTTTTACTATCTCTGTATCTTTTCAAAACACTTTCATCCGGATGTCCAAAATTATTTCTCCCAACTTGAATGACTGCAACTCTTGGACTGAAGTGATTTATAAATTCCTCCGTTGAAGATGTTTTACTTCCATGATGAGGTACTTTTAATATATCTACACTCTGACTTTTATGCTTATTTATAATTCGCGCTTCACTTTCTTTCTCTATATCACCTGTAAAAAGTAGCTTTTTATTATATATACTTAATATAAATGTTAAAGACTTATTGTTATCATCAGTGTAACCTACTTCACTATTCAATGGATTTAATACCTCTATATAACTATCCTTATTAATTTTTAATTTATTACCTTCGATTATTATTTTTATTGGCACATTGCTTTGCTTGGATAGTTTCATTATATCTCTATAGAGATTACTATTATAATCCGTATATCCTATAAATATATTTTTTACCTTCATACTTCCTAATAAAGATAAAACCCCTTGGGCATGATCTTCATGAAAGTGTGTTAAAAAAATTCCGTCTATACTATTTACACCTGTTTTCTGTAAGTATGGAAGAAGTATATTTTCTCCTATATTAAAATTACTTAGAATACTTCCACCAGTATCTACTAAAATATTTTTATTATTAAATCTTATCAAACAACTATCTCCTTGTCCAACATCTATAAATTCTACACTTATATCTTCATAAAATGATTTACTCACAGTATTAAATACTAAACAAATTATAAAGTATCCATATATAACTCTTTGAATTTTCTTACTTATCAAAGTTATATCTATTATTTTTAATAATGTAATTACAATAAAATAGTAAAAAATAATTTCAAAAAAAGATGGTGAGTAAAAAATTATATTTAGATATGTGAATTTGTGCAATATATCAGAAATAAAATTAGATAAATTTAGAATTATATTTGCTAGTATCCCTATAAGCAAGCTTACTTTAGTATTTATCATAGAAGTTAATAATATTAAAAAACCTAAAACTAGTCCAGAAGATAATAATGGTACTACTATTAAGTTAGCTACTATAGATAGTATTTGTAACTCATTAAAGTAGTATATGACTATAGGTAGCACTCCTATCTGTGCCGCTATTATTACTGATATAGAATTTTTAATTGTCATGTTTTTAATCTTAACTATCTCTTTTATCTTTGGAGTAAATAGTATTATTGTAAACGTTGCTAAAAATGACAGCTGAAATCCTATGCTAAATAGCCAAAGTGGTCTATAAGTTAACATTATAAATCCTGAAAGAGGAAGTATGTTTAAAGAATCATATCTATAGTATGTAATACTAGCTATTATTAAAATACTAAACATAATACTTCCTCTAAGAACTGAAGGTGGATATCCAACTAAGTATCCATATATCCATATGATTAATATAGACAATACCATAGAAAACTTTCTATTGAACTTTAAAACATCAAAGCAGAATATTATGGCTCCATATATTATTCCTATATGCAGACCTGAGATGGCAAGTATATGTGATAATCCTAAGCTTCTAAATTTATCTACCTCTTCTTTATCTAGAAATGAATCATCTCCTAATATAATAGACTTTATAATTAAACTGTTTCTTTTGTTTAAGCTTTCATCTAGTTTCAGGGAAACCCATTCTCTAAACCTTATAGAGCTTTTTTCAAGAGTACTTATATTTTTACTACTTAATATTTTAATTGAATATCCATTGCTACTTCCCACAGAAAATATATCCTTAGTTTGTAGATGTAATTTATAATTAAATAATCTAGGATTGGTATTTCTATTTGGTTCTTTTATTTTTACTTCATCTAGTATTTTATCTCCTACTTTTATCTTTGTATCACTATAAATATTCAATATTGTTTTTTCATTTATATTATAAATTTTATCTTTATACTTTATCTTTTTCACATATACTAGATACTTCTCAAAGCCTTTTTCTTTAGCTATAGTATCTTTTACTATTCCCTCTAATTTCACTTCTTTTTCATCAAATTGGGGGAGCATATTTTTTTCAACACTATGATTAGTGGCTATTATACCTATTAGAAAAATTATTATTAAAACTATATATCTTATATATCTTCTTACTCTAAGGATATAAAGTATCAATGTTGAAATTATAGCTATTAACATTAGTGTCAATGTTAGATCTATATTAGTTTGAAACGTACGATAAAATATAATACCCAACAGATAAAATATAAAAATCCATAGAAAAGGTCTTTTCATTTTTTACTCCTATCATATTTTTATCTTTATATCGTTCTATTACATAATTTTAACATACATCTCATTTTAAGTTAACACTATAAAAGCTCATTATCAGCAATATACTGCGATAATGAGCTTTTATAGTGTTAATTTTATTTTCCTAAAGTTGCTACCATAATAGCTTTTATAGTATGCATTCTATTCTCAGCTTCATCAAATACTACTGAGTGTTTACTTTCAAATACTTCGTCAGTAACTTCCATTGCTTCTAGTCCATACTTTTCAAGTACTTCTCTTCCTACATCTGTATCTTGATCATGAAAAGCTGGTAAACAGTGCATAAATATTACATCTTTATCAGCCTTTTTTATCATATCCATATTTACTTGATATGCTTTAAGTTGATTTATTCTCTCTTCAAACTGATCTTCTTCTCCCATAGATACCCATACATCTGTATAAATTACATCTACGCCTTTTACACCTTCATCTATATTATCTGTTATAGTTATTTTTCCATCTGTTTCTTTTATTATTTCTTCTCCTGCTTTTACTATCTCATCTTCTGGAAATAGTTCTTTTGGTGCTACTATTCTAAAATCCATACCCATTTTAGCCGCACCTATTAAAAGTGAGTTAGCCATATTATTTCTTCCATCACCTATATACGCAAACTTTATACCTTTTAAGTATCCTTTTTTCTCTTTTATAGTTAGAAAGTCTGCTAGTATTTGTGTCGGATGAAACTTATCTGTAAGTCCATTCCAAACTGGCACTCCTGCATATTTTGCAAGTTCTTCCACTGTATCATGACTAAATCCTCTAAACTGTATTCCATCAAACATTCTTCCAAGTACTCTAGCTGTATCTTTTACTGATTCTTTTTTTCCTAATTGAATATCCCCTTTTCCTAGATATTCTGGATGTGCGCCTTCATCTACTGCTGCAACTATGAATGAACATCTTGTTCTAGTTGATGCTTTTTCAAATATTAATGCTATATTTTTTCCCTCTAAATTTCTAGGTTTTATCCCAGCATATTTAAGTTTTTTTAACTCTTCAGATAAATCTATTAAGTATTCTATTTCTTTAGGTGTAAAGTCCAGTAACTTTAAAAAGCTTCTTCCTTTTAAATTAATCGGCATAACAATCCCCTTTCTTCGCATTAGAATACATGCATATACTTACAATGTTTTTTATTACTCAATATTTTATTAATCTGATTATATCTATACTTTATATCAATTGTCAATATGTTTATCGTTTTTTTATTCAGTTTAGTTTATATATATACATGTGCTTTTAATATTTTTCTATCTTTGATATAATATAAGGTAATAGAGAATAATTTTGGGGGTGTTTGAATGTTATTTAAGTGGAAAGATGAGTTTAACACAGGAATAGATGAGATTGATTTACAACACAGAAAATTATTTGAACTAGGTTCTGAAATTTATGTTTTAGCAACTTTAAAGGATGGCTTAGATCATTATGATGAAATTATAAAAATATTAGATGAATTAAAAAATTATGCTGTTTACCATTTTGATTTTGAGGAAAAATATATGAGTTCTAAAAATTTCTCATACCTTGACGAACATAAGAAGCTACATAGTGCCTTTATAGATAAAATTTCAAGTATAGAATCTAAGGATGTAGATGATAAACAGAAGACAGTACTATTACAACTTCTAGACTTTACTGCTAATTGGATTGGTAATCATATTTTAAAAGAAGACTTTAAGTATAAAGATTTATAATATAAATAAAAAAACTCATTTCTTGAGATCTTATTATCACAAGAAGTGAGTTAATTATTTTATAATAACTTTTTAAGCATAGTTTCCATGTGCTATTTTTGAACATGCTGCTGCTACAATTCCACATATCAAATCATCTAAAAAAGTATTTACTCTATCTGTTTCCTTACCTATTCTATCAACCTCTCCGACTATTCCTAGTTTTAACTTATCTAAGTATCCAAAATTTGTTAACCCTATTGTTCCATATATATTAGTTATGCCCAAGGTTAATATTTCATCTACACCATAAAGAGGTTCATCTCTTTTCACTATAGATAATAGTGGCTCTTCTAGTAAATTCTTTTCAGCTAATTCATCTATCTGTATTCCTGTTAATATAGCGTGTTGAACTTCCCTTTTAGATAATACACTTTCTATATTATTCTTAGCCTGTTCCATAGATATTTTTATATAATCTTTTTGAAGTTCAATAACTAGATCAGCAATATCATCTATTGTTACTCCTCTATCCTCTAGTTTTTTTATTACAATTTCTTTCAATTACTACACCCTTTCTCACTTAAACATTTATTTTCGATTATACATACCTATTTCTTCTCTTAATATTCTAACTTGCTCTTCTAGTTTCTCTTTTTTATCTAATAATAATTCAACACCTTTATATATATCCCTTTCTTCTAAAGAAAGTAACTTAGATACACTATTTATACATTCGTTTTTCTTTTCATAATCTCTCAATGCTCTATTGCCACATACAAATTTTATTACTATACCCTTATTTTCAATTTCTTCATAATCTAATATTTTAATTATTCCAACCTCTCCCGAATTACTACAATGTATACTTTCACAGGGTGTAATATATATATTATCTATTTCCGCCACTCTAGTACCTGATTCTATTTCAGATTGACTTTCTTTACTTAATTCATATGTCTTAATTTTAAAATTAGAGTGAATTATACTATTTGCAAATTTTTCTATTCTACTTATATCCTCACCTTTAATCTTTTCTATATTTATTTCTATATAAGCATAACTTTCGTCTAACCTAAAGTTTATAGTCTCTTTATCATAAAGTTTATGTATAGAAGCAGATAAAAGATGTTGACCTGTATGTTGTTGCATGTAGTCAAATCTATTATTCCAATCTATTAAAATATTTACATCTTTAGAACTTATATTTTCTTTTAATACATGAACAATATGTTCACCTTTCTCAAATACATCTAATACCTCAATTCCATTTATAGTCCCTTTATCTTTTAGCTCACTATGCATTGTATTAGGATAAAATACAGTTCTATTTAAATATATATGATACATATCATTTACTTTTTCTTTTTTTATAACTTTTCCTTTAAACTCCCTTAAGTATGGATTTTCAAGATAAGTTTTCTCTGTCACAATTTTCACCCCTCTGTTCTTTAGTGACGATACCTCACTTTATCTTACAGTTTATTAGTATTAATTTTTATCGCTGTAATCTTCTATTATTTTTATTTCATTCTCTTTTATATATTTAATCTCCATATTCTTATTTATCACTTTATAGTATTTATCTCCTAATTTCAATAGATAATCTGCGGTCTTGCTAGTATCTTCTAGAATTCCCACTTCTTCTTTACTAGAAAGAATCTCTCCTTCTCCTAATATGAATGAAGAGTATTTTTCACTCCAAATGTACTTTATTTCAAAAAAATCTTCTTCAACTTTTTTAAACTTTTTAGGAATAGTATGATCTGCATTATCTTTAGCTTCAGACCTCTCTATTGTCTTTGATACCAGCAGACTTATATGATTATCAACATTGTATGTATAGTCGACTACACTTTTCTCATTTAGTTTAAACCATTTAGGCTTTTCTTTTGAAGGATCTATCCACTTTTCATAATAAAATGCTTCATAATTTAATGACTCTCTAAATACTTCTTTAAATTCATTATCTATTTCAGTAAATAGTCTAATAAAGTTATCTGTAAAGTAGGCCCCTATACTCTCATCTAAAACTTCTTCTACCATTAAAAATCTTTTATCACTAGTATCATTTCTTTTTACAGATACACCTTTTATACTTGTTAAGTTCTCAATTTTATTAGCAAGCTCATATCCACCATTGTTTGTTTTATATATAGCTATTGTTCCTAAATTCTTAGATAAGTTAACTGCTATTATTAGTTCCTTTTTTTTATCACCTATTATGTCTATAGGATATAATGAAATTTCAATGTAATCCATATACTCTGTCCAATCACTATATCCTAGATCTTTAATTACTATTTCTTTTATTCTTTTTTCTGCTTGTTTTTTTGCTTCTTCATTTGTTGAAAAATATTTTTTTACTAAATTTTCATTCAAACCTTCTTTAAATACTATATTATTAATTGTAACACTAGCTGGCTGTGTACTTGAGTAAGTTTTAGCGAATAAAAAAGTTGTTAGAATAAATAGTGTTATAATTATTATAAATGATTTTCTCATTATATTCATTCCTTTCTACTTATTTTTCTTTTCTTGTTTGTTACAGCGTATTTTTTTAGTATAATTTAAGTATATTAATTTAATTTGACTTATATGTAATTACTATTAATTTGAAGGGAGATTTTATGATAAAAGATTCTTTAAGAAAAGTTCCATTATTTAAAAATTTAAGTAACGATGTCTTGAAAGATATTGCAAGTGTGGCTAAGGAAAGGATCTATAAAAAAGGAAATATAATAATTTCTGAAGGCAATAAAAGTAATGACATTTACATAATAAAAGAAGGCAAGGTAAAAGTTTATAAGACATCTAGTACAGGAAAAAATGTAATTTTAGATATAAAGGGAAGTGGTAGCGTGTTAGCAGGAACTACACTCTTTAGTGACTCTCTTAATCCAGCTACTATCATGACTATAGAGGATTCTTTAGTTTATACACTTAAAAATAGTGATCTAGAAAATCTTATAAGAAATAATTCTGATTTAGCACTAGACTTTATTAAAATTCTGAGTAATGAACTTCACAACTCACAAGAAAAGATAACAAATATAGCTTTAAACGATACATATGTTAGAGTTGCAAAATTACTTTTAACTCTTTCTAGTAAGCATGGTATTGACTCTAATGATGATAATACATTGAAATTAGATTTAAACCTGACTAGAGAAGAGCTAGCAAGTCTGATAGGCACCTCTAGAGAAACAATTAGTAGAGCCTTAAGTCAATTTAGTAAAGAGAATATTATAGATATAAAGGGGAGAGAAATAATTATATGTAACAAGAACAAGTTAGAGGAGTGGTTAAAATAAACTTTAATGGAGAAGCAAGCAAAATAGGTTATTACTTTGTAATAGCAGGTATAATATTAATCAATTTCTCTTTAAATAGATTTGGACGAAATTTAAGGAGAAGAAAATAATTTTTATTATTTAATTGTTAATTGGTCTAAATTAAGCTAAAATACTAAAACACGAGAAATTAATATGTAATCCAACAAAAGGCAGGTTTCTTATGTTTAACCTGCCTTTTTAAAATGAATACTCTTTTTTATCAATAATTGAAGTATCATTTTAAACTAAAAGAGATATTTAGAATACTTTTTAGCTATATAGATGTTTATTTCTCTAAGATTATCTTTCCTTATATATTTTACTATTCATCTTCTTCAATACCAATTTCATCATTAACATATATCATTATATCTCCTGGTTGACAATTTAAAGCTTTACATATGGCATTCAAAGTTGAAAATCTAATAGCTTTAATTTTTCCCGTTTTTATATTTGACAAATTTACTATGCTAACCCCTACCTCTTCTGCTAATTGATTTAATTGCATTTTTCTTTCAACTAATATCCTATCCAGGTGTATTTCTATAGACACTCTATCACCCCTAATACTATATATTTACACTACAAAATTGATTTGTCTTTCCTATAGTGTAGAGTCATATTCATTTTGTAAGTATGTTCCATATTTAAATACCTGTGCTAGGATAATTATTAATACCCCTAAAAATATTCCAAGTAAAGTAATCTTCCAGTCAACGCTGGTAGAGTAATATCTTAAAACACCATCACTGCCAATTCCCTTTAGATTACTAGGTAGTTTTAAAATTATAGTTCTAACGAAGTACTCTAGAATAGGTATTAAATTCACACTGGCTATAGTAATCCATCCAATGATAGAGATTTCACTATGATTTCTACTATCAAATGGTTCACCATTCTCTATTGTGCTAAGAATTCTCCCCAAAGACTTAAGGATCAGTATAACAAACACAATATTCATTATATACTTTATCATAAGAGAAACAGCAAGCTTTCTTGTGAAGATATCAGGATCTATAGAGTTTTGTATAAGAACTTCATCAAGATACATAGTGTTAAAAATAAAAGTAGGCTTAAAAATTGCACTTATAGCTGTAAGTAGACAAGCAATAATTCCTATGTAGCCTACGACAGTTATAGCTCTGACAATAGTTCCAATAATTTTTACACTTTTCTTTATTTTTCTTTTTTTAATTTCACTTTGCATATTAAAAATACCTCCTATATTTATTATTTAATACATTATACTATGATTGTTTATGAATATCAATAATTATTTAATGACTATAGTTAATTTTTTAATTAAAATCGTTAAATGTGACTAAGGTATTTAGTAATCAAATTTTATTTAATTTCTAATATAAATCGTATTTATTTAAAATTACTTTTTTTCTATTCATCAAATAAAAAACTCTTTATAGAAGAATTCTTCTATAAAGAGTTTTTTATTTGCTCTATTATATTACATTTCACTCAATGAACTATCCAGTATGCTTATAGCTTCATCTATTTCTTTAGAATTTATTATTAATGGTGGTAAAAATCTCACAACATTCGGTCCAGCACCAACTAACAGTAGTCCTTTTTCGATACATTTGTTAGTTAATTCTGACCCAGGGGTATCTAATTCTATCCCCTGTATAAGTCCACATCCCCTTATCTCTTTAATTGCTGGATTATTTTCTTTTAATCCTTGTAATCTTTCTCTTAAATATTCTCCTTGTTTTTCTACATTTTGAAGTATTCCATCATTAATCAGTCTATTCAATATGTTTACTCCTGCAGTTGTAGCTATTGGATTTCCTCCAAAAGTTGAAGCATGGTTTCCTGGTTCAAACACAGATGCCACCTTATCTGTAGCCATCATAGCTCCAATTGGAATTCCCCCACCGAGACCTTTAGCTAAACATATTATATCTGGCTTTACTCCATGTATTTGGTACCCAAATAACTTCCCTGTACGACCTATCCCTGTTTGAACTTCATCAAACATTAATACAATATCATTTTCATCACAAAGCTCTCTTACTTTTTGAAGATATTCTTTATCTGCTTGATACACTCCACCCTCGCCTTGTATAACTTCTAAAACTATTGCACAGGTTTTGTCACTTACCATACTTTCAAGAGTTTCAAAGTCGTTATAAAGAGCATATTTTACTCCTGGTAGTAATGGACCAAATCCTTCCTGATACTTTTTCTGTCCTGTTGCTGTTATTGATCCTAGTGTTCTTCCATGAAAAGAATTTATCATAGTTATTATCTCATAACAGTCTTTACCTTTTTTTTCATTTCCATACTTACGGCTAAGTTTAAGTCCTGCTTCTACCGACTCCGTTCCACTGTTACAGAAAAATACTTTATCAAAATCACTATTTTCAACTAGCATCTTTGCTAACTCTATACTTGGCTTAGTTAAGTATAGATTCGAGGAGTGATGAATCTTTGTAAGCTGATCTGTTATCGATGCTATAAATTTTTCATCATTATATCCTAAGCAATTTACTGCTATTCCAGACACAAAGTCTATATATTTTTTACCTTCCACATCCCATACGTGCACTCCGTCTCCATTTTCAAGTGCTATTGGAAATGAAGCATATGTGCTCATTATATAATTTTTATTTTGTTCTAACATTTCTTTATTAGTCATTTTATTCATCTCCATTCATTCTAAACATAGTTCCTATACCTTCTTGAGTGAATATCTCTAAAAGCATACTATGCTCAACTCTACCATCTATTATATGAACAGTTTTTACTCCACTTTCTACTGCATCTACACAGCACTCAACTTTAGGTATCATTCCACCTGATATTATTCCTTTTTCTATATTTTCTCTAGCTTCTTTTATATTCATAAGTGTTATAAGTGAACTTGGATCATTTACATCTTTCATTACACCCTTTACATCAGTTATGAATACTAATTTTTGTGCATTCAATGCACTTGCTATAGCTACTGCAGCGTAGTCTGCATTTACATTATAACTATTTCCTTCCTCATCTCTTCCTACCGGCGCTATTACTGGTAACATTCCACATCCTAGCAAACACTCTATTACTTTTGTATCTACAGATTCTATTTCCCCAACAAACCCTATATCTACTCCATTCGCTAGTAATTTTCTAGCTTTAAGTGTCATTCCGTCTTTTCCACTTATACCGACAGATGGTATGCCATTTTTTTGAATATCATTTACTATTTCTTTATTTATTTTTCCTGATAGCACCATCTCAACAATTTCCATAGTTTCTTCATCCGTTACTCTAAGACCTTCTTTAAATTCTGGCTGTTTATTAAGTCTTTGTAAGTTTTCATTTATAAATGGTCCCCCGCCATGTACTAGTACTATTTCTATCCCCAGTAGTTTTAAAAGTGCTATATCTTTCATCATAAGTTCCTTTATTCTTTCATCTACCATAGCACTTCCACCATACTTTATAACTACTGTTTTGCCTCTAAATGACTTTATATATGGTATTGCCTCTATGAGAGTTTTCGCTTTATTTATGTGTTGTTCCATCAATATTTCCGTTACCAAAACCTTATAAAACTCTATAAATAAAGATTTTGTTTCTTTCCTACTTCACAATGTCCGATTTCGTGATACTACTTACTACTTTCGTTTGATACGGCATTCCATAGGCTTTGTTATGATATTTTTATCATAAGGGGTTGTAACGATTACCCAGTTTAGAAAATCTTTTAAGATGATTTTTCTAAACCATAGTTTGCAAGATTGTAACTAGCATTTTTATCTCTATCACAAATAAAACCACATTCACATTTGTAAGTCCTGTCTGAAAGTTTTAAGTCTTTTTTGATAGTTCCACACTTACTACAAGTTTTACTACTAGGATAAAATCTAGGTGCTTGAATAAATTTAATTCCATCTTTTTTACACTTATACTTCATTTGGCTTATGAATGTACAAAGTCCTTGCTCTGCTATTGCCTTTGATAAATGCCTATTTTTCATCATACCACTAACATTTAAATTCTCCATTACTACTCTTGATGGTTTGGTTTTCACCATTTTATTAGTAGCTTGATATATGTGATTTAATCTGATGTTTTTTAACTTATTATGAAGTCTTTTAATCTTCTTTTCGAGTTTTACAATGTTCCTAGTCTTTTGGTAACGACTTCCCTCCTTATTCATTTCATATTTTCGTGAACATTGTCTTTGTAATCTTTTTAACTTCTTATTTAACTTTTTAACTCTATGAGTTTTATTTATATTTTTAATGCCTAATTCATCTATATTTGTTATTGCAAGTTGACTTATGTCTAAATCTATCCCCAAGCTAAAATCATTTAAGTTAGCTTTTTGGGGTTCGATTTCTATTCCTAAAGTAAGTACCCAACACCTACCATTAAACTTCACTCTAGGATTTGAAAATTTAGCTATTTGAGTTAAATCTATATTGTAATCTGCTCTATATCTTACCTTACCTATCTTTTCTAAATTAACAACATCTCTAGTAAATTTAATTTTTTCATACCTGCTATAAAATCTAGGTTCGGATTTCTTTTTGCTTTTAAATTTAGGAAAACCACTACCTTTGAAAAATCTTTGGTATGCTTTATCCAAATCTCTTATAGATTCTTTAAGTGTTGCATTTGACACTTCATACAACCATGTGTATTCTTTTAATTGCTTTAATTTAGTTAATTCTTTTCCCAAGTCTACTATAGATAGTTTTTTGTTTGTTTCTTTATAATGTTTTATCTGTTTATTTAATGCCCAATTCCAGACAAATCTCATACTTCCTATGTGTTTATACATAAGGATTTCTTGTTCTCTTGTTGGATATAGTCTTATATTTAATCCCTTTATCAACCTTATCACCACCTTAATAAGATTATATCAGTAATTGATGGTAATTGCAGGTAGTGACTTGAAATGATATAATAAATTTTAAGAGGGTGATAAGTAATGAATAAATATGGATTAAAAAATAGAACTAGAATATCTAATGCCATTGATACAAAACTTTATGAGGAACTAAAAGAATATTCTGATAAAACTGATATTCCTATATCAAAATTATTAGATAGAGCCATTAAACTTTTACTAGAGTCTACTAAAAAATAGTAGGCTTTTTTAATCTTTTATAAGATTTTTTTAACAGTTACATTACCCCCTATAATTTGTATCAAGTTCTATAATCAGCATTTATCTTTACATAATCATAACTTAGGTCGCAACCCCAAGCTGTTGCAGTTTCGCTACCTTCTCCTAGAGTTATATTTACTTCTATTTCCGACGCTTTCAATACTTCTTTTGCTTGTTCTTCACTGAACTCTAGTGGTACTCCATTTTCCATTAGGTCTATTCTTTTTCCATCACTAGTAAAGTTTATACTAGTTTTATTTAAGTCAAACTCTATGCCTGTATATCCCATAGCACAAACTATTCTTCCCCAGTTAGCATCTTCTCCAAAGAAAGCCGTTTTAACTAAACTAGAATTTATAACTGACTTTGTTAGAACTCTTGCATCTTCTTTAGTTTTTGCTCCATCCACCGAAACAGCTAAAAACTTTCCGGCTCCCTCGCCATCTTTTACTATTTGCTTTGATAGATTAGTATTCACAAAGTGTAGTGCTTCTTTAAATTTTTTATAGTCTTCATTTTCTATCATTATCTCTGTGTTTTCTGCCATCCCATTAGCCATTACTATTACTGTATCATTAGTACTTGTATCTCCATCTACCGAGATCATATTGTATGAATCTAATGTACTTGTTTTTAATGCTTTGTCTAATAATTCTCTTGATATATTTACATCAGTTGTGATATATCCTAGCATAGTTCCCATATTAGGATGTATCATACCTGAACCTTTTGCTATTCCTGCGATTGTTATTATCTTGTTATCGATCTCTAGTTCAATAGCTATCTTTTTTGGAAAAGTATCTGTAGTCATTATAGCTTCAGCAGCTAAATCACTATCGTTTTTGGCATTTCCCAACTTATCATAGTTTTCTTTTATTCCTTTTTCGATAATGTCTATAGGAAGTGGTACTCCTATAACCCCTGTAGAAGATACTAATACTTCTTCTGTTTTTAAATTTAAACACTCTGCGGTAGTTTCAGCCATTATTTTAGCATGTTCTTTTCCTGACTCTCCTGTACAAGCATTGGCATTTCCACTATTCACTACTATAGCCTGAATGTTTCCTTTTTTATTCAATACCTCTTGATCCCATATTACTGGTGCAGCTTTTACAGTGTTCTTAGTAAATACACCTACGGCTTTTGCTTTAACTTCACTATATATTAATGCCATATCATTTTTCTTTTTTCTTATTCCTGCATAAAATCCTGTAGATTTAAATCCCTTTGGACTCGTTATTCCGCCATCTATAATTTTCATTTAATTCACCTACCCTATATTATTAAAAGATCCTATTAACCTGGGAATATAGATACATCATCTAATCCAGTTTTTTCATCTAAGTTAAATAGTATATTCATATTTTGAACTGCCTGACCTGCAGCACCTTTAATCATATTGTCTATTGCCCCTATAACTATTACTCTTCCTGTTCTTTCATCAACCTTTAATCCTATATCACAAAAGTTAGACCCTTTAACCCATTTAGTTTCTGGAAGTATCCCTTCTTTAGTTAATCTAACAAAATATTCATCTTTATAATATTTTTCATAAATACTTTTTACATCTTTATAGCTTAGTTTTTCTTTTAATTTAGCATATGAAGTTGTAAGTATTCCCCTATTCATAGGTACTAAGTGTGGAGTAAAGTTTATATATACTTCTTCTTCCCCAAGATAACTTAACTGTTCTTCTATTTCTGGTGTATGTCTGTGTGATGCTACCCCATAAGCCTTTATGGACTCATTACATTCTGTATAGTGCGTTCCTAAGTTTAAGCTTCTTCCTGCGCCTGTTACCCCTGATTTAGCGTCTATTATTATACTATCTTTTTCTATAAGATCTTCCTTTAAGAGTGGAGCTAAGCTTAATGTACTGCTAGTTGGATAGCATCCTGGGTTTGCTATAAGTCTAGCTTTCTTTATTTCTTCTCTATTTATTTCACAAAGCCCATATACTGCTTCTTCTAAAAGTTCTGGCGATAAGTGGTTAGTATTATACCATTCTTCATAAACATCTTGATTTTTTAATCTATAGTCTGCTCCTAGATCTATTACTTTACACTTTTCTAGTATACTGGCTGTGATTTCTTTTGAGGCTATTCCATGTGGTAATGCTATAAACATTACATCTACTTCTTCCGCTATTTTTTCTAGATCTTGTTCACTACATTCTATTTGAAATACATCTCTAAAGTTTTCATATATTGAATCATACTTTTGCCCTATATAGCTTTGAGATGTAATATATTTTATCTCTACTTCTTTGTGTGATCTTAGAAGTCTAACTAATTCCGTTCCTACATATCCAGTTGCTCCTATGATTCCTACTTTTATCATTTTTACCCCTCCTATATATAATAAAAACCCTTCATCTCTATATTTAAGAGACGAAAGGTTATTTTCGCGCTACCACTCTTATTGAAATGAATATATATTTGAATATTTATTCATTTCCACTCCTTCATTTTAACGACAATCGCCGGAAATACTTACTAGTATTTATACATAATTGTATAAATATTTTTAGCATTTCTCTTCATGGACTCTTTTCAATATAGTTTAGTTGCTAGACTTCCACCAACTCTAGCTCGCTTAAACTATTCTATATTTACTCTTCCAATCATTAGATTTTTATATTGTTTTATTTAATTATGAGTATATAAGATTATTTATTCAATGTCAATAGATTTTTTGAATATTTATTCTTACTTTTTTATAATAAAAGAATTTTGTACTTTTTATTATATTTATTAAAGCTCGAGCCTCAATTTGTTTCTCTCTATATTTGTTATTAATATATTCATTATTGTATTGTGTGAATATAATGTATATTTATTAGGATAGAGTGTAGAATATATCTCCTTATCATTATCCACTCTATTTTAAGCTTGAAAATTAAAACTCTAATATCATACTATTTCATATTGCAGCATATAAGATGATTAACTGCACTTTTTTTATTAGTGTATCTGTTATTACTTCTGTTTAGTTTAGAATAAACAACATCTTAAGCGGTATAAACAGCATATATTTCTTAATAATTGTTGTTCATTCATTTTTACGTGCCGTTTATCTCCATATTTCTTTTTTGCTCTTATATTTTTCTATTAACAAAACGACTTCAAAAATCATTTATCACCTATTACTTTTCATTATATTAGTCACAGTTTTATATATAAATCCTATCATTACTCCAATTATAGATATAAAGCATCTTATCTCAATAGGGTACCCGTTTAAAAAATGTAATGAATGTATAAAAGCTATGGTGTAAATTATGATTATTAATTTTAATAATTTTACCAGTTGTGGAAGTATCCCTAAAGAAAAAATAAAATATGTAGGAATAAACATAAATATAGTTGTTATATCTAAAAATAGTGGATATAATTCGCCTTCATACGAAGGATAAAAATTTAATATAACAAAAGCGCATGTTATTGTAGATAATACTATTCATATGTAATAAATCATTTTTTAACCCCTTTAATAATCAAGGTCCTAGTATCAACGTTCCTAATATCCACCCTAACGGAAGAGCCAAAAATAGTAGTATGTTAAGTATTCCAGCTATAATATAAAAGTATTTATTTTTAGTGAAATACACAAGAAACATGCTAGACAGAGCAAGCTCTTGTGACATAAGAATATTTGTTTCTATATATCCTTTTTCAGAAAAAGCTGTATAAAGTAGATACCATCCCGTAATATTCAATACGATTGAGAGTGTTAAAAATGCTTTTTTTGAATCTACAAGCATGTACATTTTCCTTTCTTATAGGTTTCCTTTTAGTCTCATAAATACATTTCATTACAACTTTTGTTATTATGTATAGTATATCAATTTAGACTTATAAAACAAGCGCTATCCAATATTATTTAGTGTACTGTAATATTAGATAGCGCTTTGTTCTAGATGTTTTATTTTATTTTAAATGAACTCTTTAAAGATACTATTCTATTAAATACTAGCTTATCTTTTGTACTATTTCTAGAATCTACATTAAAATATCCATGTCTAAGCAGTTGGTATTTATCTTGTGGTTTAGCATCCTTCATACTTGGCTCTATGAATCCATTGACAATTTGTAGTGAATTAGGATTTATTCTTTCTAAAAAGTGTTCTTCCTCTTCTCCTTCTTCATCGTCTAATATAAGTGGTTCATACAGTCTAAACTCTGCTGGTACAGCTTGACTTGCATCTACCCAGTGAATTGTAGACTTTACTTTTCTTCCTGTAAATCCTGTTCCACTTTTAGTTTTTGGATCATAAGTACAATGAATTTCTTTTATATTTCCATCTTTATCTTTCACAACATTATTACATTTTATGAAGTATGCTCCTCTAAGTCTAACTTCATTCCCTAGGAAAAGTCTAAAATATTTTGGTATAGGATTCTCCATAAAGTCTTCTCTCTCGATATATATTTCTCTAGAGAAAGGGATTTGACGATTTCCTAATTCTTCGTTATCTGCATTGTTTTCAGCATCTAACATCTCAACTTGTCCTTCAGGATAATTAGTTATAACTACTTTTAAAGGATCTATTACTGCCATTGTTCTTGGTGACTTAACTTTTAAATCCTCTCTTACAAAGTGTTGTAGCATTTGTTCATCTACCAAACTATTATTTTTAGCTACACCTATTTCTCTACAGAAATTTCTTATAGATTCTGGTGTATATCCTCTTCTTCTAAGACCTGATATAGTAGGCATTCTAGGGTCATCCCATCCATCTACTACACCTTCGTCTACTAGTTGTTTAAGCTTTCTCTTACTCATAACTGTATTAGTTATATTAAGTCTTGCAAACTCTATTTGTCTTGGTACACTTTCCATTTCACATTCTTTAACAAACCAATCATATAGTGGTCTATGATCTTCAAATTCTAATGTACATATTGAATGAGTTATTGCTTCTATAGCATCTTCTAAAGGATGAGCAAAGTCATACATAGGATATATACACCACTTATCTCCTGTATTATGGTGAGTAGCATGAGCTATACGGTATATTACAGGATCTCTCATATTTATATTAGGAGATGACATATCGATTTTAGCTCTTAGAACCTTTTCGCCATCTTTAAATTCACCTTTGCGCATACGTTCAAATAAACTTAAGTTTTCTTCAACTGTTCTATTTCTATATGGACTTTCTTTTCCAGGCTCCGTTAATGTTCCTCTATGTTCTCTTATTTCCTCTGCAGTTAAATCACAAACGAATGCTTTACCCTTTTTAATAAGAACTACAGCCCTATTGTACATTTCTTCAAAATAGTCCGATGCAAAATATAAGTTATCCCATTCGAATCCTAACCATTTTACATCCTCTTTTATCGATTCAACATACTCAACTTCTTCTTTTGTAGGGTTTGTATCATCAAATCTTAAATTTGTTTTACCTTTAAACTCATCTGCTAATTCAAAATTTAGAACTATAGATTTAGCATGGCCAATATGCAAATAACCGTTTGGCTCTGGTGGAAATCTAGTAATTATTTCACTATGTTTTCCACTTTCTAAATCTTCTACTACTATGTTTCTAATAAAGTTTGATGCGACTTGCTTATTGCACATATATAACCAACCTTTCTTTTTAAAATCGTTGTAATTTATATATAAGTTTTAACTGAATTCAAGTAATATATTGCAGTATATATATATTATAATATTTTTATACTTTTGTCAGCTTTTATTCGATCATTTAGCTAATCAACTTAATAAAGACTTCTAAATATTTAGAAGTCTTTATTAGTAAAAGCTATTTAAAAGTTTTTGATATTATTTTATCAGATACTTCATTAAGCTTTTTAAAGTTCATATTCGGTGAATAATACTTTTCCAGTTCATCATGATTTTCTTTAGTTTTTGTTAAGTTTGTTATCGCTATGTTTATTAACTGTTCTACTACTTTTTTATCATCTTCTATATCTTTCTTATGAATTTCTAGCTTTGAATCGTCTATATATTTATTTAAGTCTATAGCTTTTTTAGCACCTTTCTCGCCTAGTTTACTTAAAGTTAATCCTATATTTAGTCCTTTTATAATTATTGTTTCTATATTTTCTGGAATAAGTGGAGAGTGAAATACTTCTACATCTAACCCCCTCTTTATTCCTTCCTTATAAACTCTTTCTAATAGAGAAGACTTTCCCGTTCCTATATCGCCTTTTATATAATAAACGTCTTCTAACTCTTCTATTAGCGAATCTGTATATTCAACCCATCCATCTGGAGTGTAAGCACTTCCAAACAAGTGTCTTTCCTGTCCCAGAAATTCACTATGTTCTATACCTTCAAAAATCTCTATTACTAAATTTTCTACCTCTATATTTCTTTTTCCTACATCCAACGCTTCTTGGTTTTTCCAAACTATGTCTTCGTATATAGCTCTAGCCGCCTTTAGATATTTATATGTTCTAATATAATATTTTGAATTTGATTCTATAAGTACTCTTATTTTTTCTTTATTTTTTACTAAACTATCTTCATTCCAGTACTGACCCAGATTTATAATTTCATCTACTGCACCTGGCACTTTTGGATCCGTAACGTGTGGAGCTGTTCCATCTAGTATTGCTACTTTTAATTCTGGTATAACTACTACATCTACAGATGAAGGATCCGAAGCACAATGGTGAAATTCTAAATCATAATTTAACGCTTTAGCTCTATCGGCGAATCTTCTCATTATAGTAGACTTTCCAGTTCCCGGTCCACCTTTTAATATGAATATTCTATTAGCATCTTTTCCTAATATATTATCAAAATACGAATAAAATCCTTCTGAGGTGTTACTTGCTGGAAACATTCTTCTTACTTTACCTGCCATTTTATCCACTCCTTTTAAATAGTCTTGCTTTATAAACTGTTATCATATTATGTATTGTTTTCATATTTTGTGAATAATATAAGCTAAATATAAAAACCATGTGGGTATATCCACATGGTTTTATTAATTAGCCTCAACAGGTTTTTCTTTAGTTCTTTTCCTTAGTCTAAGCATTAGAATTGAAACTGGAAGCCAAAACGCCGCATATTTGGCCATAGAAATTAAGTTTCCTTTCATAACTTCTAAAGGAACTCCTTTAAATAGAACTTCATCAAAAGGTCTCGCAAAATAAATTAGGGGCCAAATAGCCTTCACACCTTTTACAAGTGCTTCTGGCATCTGATCTATAGGCCATACATAACCACAACTTACAAAGGTCGGTAAAGAAAGCATAAACGATATTTGAGCTAACTTTATTTTTTCACCAGTCATAACAGCCAATATAATTGCTGGTCCACTAATCGCAATAATAAACATTATAGATAGTATAAACATGGATTCCATACTTCCTCTTATATTTACATTGAATAGATTCGATACTATATAAACTGATGCATATATAGATATAAGGCTATAGAATCCACATGCTATTATCTTTGCCATAATGTCCATTATTGTCTGCACTATGTTATTTTCTCTCTTTAATTTTTCCATATCTTTTAACACCGAAATTCCCAAACCTGAAACTATAACTTGTTGAAGAAATATAGCTATATAGCCCAAAATAAGATAATTCATGTATGTCATTCTAGGATCATATACTGTCCTATCTGTAAATTTAAAAGCTAACGCAGTATTTTGTGCAACTTGAGGCATCATACCTTTTCCAGATATGGCTTTGATTTGCGCTCCTGCCCCTATGGTTTGTATTATTTCTGCTGCAGATGAATATGCATTGTTACTTATTATCATATTCGTTCCATCTAAAGCTATCATAACTTCTGACGATCTGCCTGCTAAGATGTCCTTATATAAATCTTTAGGTATATATACCGCCATTTTAGCTTTCCCGTCTTCTACAAGTTCCTCTAGTTCTTCTCTAGTGTTTGCATAGTACTTTAAGTCAAACCTATTATTTTCATAAAATTGTTGTACTATCATTCTACTCATACTAGAATTGTCCTCATCTAGTACTGCAATAGGCACTTCTTCTACATAATCATTTAAATATACTCCTCCAAATAATAAAGTTAGAGCTATAGGTGCTAGCAGAAGGAGTACTATGATATCTCTGTTCTTTAATGTATTTTTCAATTCATTAAAAATACTTTTAAGAAAGTACAATAGCTTCCTCCTCCTCTTCTTCTGATACTATAGATTTATCAGGTGCCTTTAATCTTAAGATTCCAATCAAGCTAATACTAAATGTTACTGCTATAAATATGTAGAACCACTCAATATCCTGTGTCATCTTAGAAAGAGATGTCCCTTTTAAATACATATCCCTTATATTATCTACATAATGATAAAATGGAAAGTACTCTGCTACAACCTGATAAGACTCCTTCATAGACATAACTGGCCACGTATATCCTACTATAACAGTATTAGGAACAAATAATACTGCATTAATTTGTGTAGCTAATAGTTTGTTTTTTATCCATGTGGATACCATAATAGAGAATGTAGCAACAGATAAAGACATCAGTGCACTTAGTTTCATGGCATCCGACATTTGTCCTCTAAATGGAAGATTAAAAAATTTAGATTGTATTAATATGCTTGATACAAATGATATCCAGCCTATAAGACTGTAAAAAATAATTTTTCCAATCAAGTATCCTATTTTTTCTTTTTTCTTTTCTATCTCTTCTTCTACAATGGCAACAGCTCCCATTAAAACTATTCCTGTTTGAACTATAGCCACACCAAATCCGGGATTTAAGAAATTTCTAAAACTTTTTGTAGGGTTATACATAAATCTATTTGTAAATTTTATTGACAGTGCAATTTTTTGCGCCACATCTGCTGGAAGATTTAACTTTCCCTGTAATAACTTAATCACAGTCCCTGTTTTTAATGTTATCAGAATTTCACTAGCCTTAGCCTTAGCCGCTCCAGCAATTGACATATGACTACCATCATATATCATCATTATAGTTGGTGACTTCAGATTTAGCATATCTTTACTAAAATCTTTAGGTATAACCATTCCTGTTCTTGCCTTGCTTGTATTAAAAAGTTCCTTCATTTCTTCAATATCATTTACAAAATATTTAACATCGAAAGTTTCATTTTCTTCAAATTGTTGTACTATCATCCTACTTAAAGAGGAATTATCTTGGTCATATACAACCATTGGTACGTTTTGTATCTGTTCATTAGAGAATTCATATCCTAAAAGAAAATTTATTAAAATAGGTATAATTAAAATCACTACAATAATTATTTTTTGTCTAAACAACTTACAAAATTCATTCTTTATTGTAGAAAAAATGCTTGTAATCATAAGGTTCACCACCTATTATTTAAACTGCACAAAAGCTGTCATACCAGGTCTTAATACTTTGTCCTTGTTTTCCAATTCGATTTTAACACCATATGATAAAATATCAAATTCTCCATTTTCATTTGTAGATCTTTTAGTAGCAAAGTCAGGTTTTTGATTTATTCTTACTACTTTTCCTTTAAACTTTTCTTTTGAATACGTTGGAATTTTAACATCTAATTCTTGATTTAATTTTATTTTACTTAAATCAGTTTCTTTAACCTTAACTTCAACCCAAGTATTACTTAAGTCTGATACAGTGGCTATAGACATACCAGTAGATACAAGTTCTCCTTCTTGAGAGTTTAACATAGTAACTACTCCATTAATTGGTGACACTATTTTACTATCTTTAAGATATGCCTGCACTTCTTGTAAAGCTGCTTGTGCTTGCTCTAGTTTGCCCTTAGCTGCTTCTTCCATTGCCATTGCTTGAACTACTAAAGCCTGAGCTCCACTTTTATCTTCACTTCTAGCTCCTTCTTGTGCCATGCTTAATTGTTGCTTTGACAGCTCTAGCTGTGCTGCAACTTCATCCTTTTTCTGAGCAGAAACCGCTCCTTTTTCATATAATGCATCTACTCTTTCGTAAGTCTTCGCCATTAGATCATATTGTGCCTGAGCCTGTGCTATTTCTTGATCTCTTGCTCCATTTTCAGCTTTTTGTAGTGTAGCATTTGCAGCTTGAACTTGCCCTTTAGCAGCCTCGACTTGACTTCTCGCAGCTTCTATTACTGCTTTTGCCTGCTCTTCTTTAGCTTTTAGTTCATCACTAGAAATCTCCACAAGTACATCTCCAGCTTTTACTTCTGCTCCTTCTTCTACTGCAAGTTTTATTATTCTACCAGGGAGTTTGCTATTTATACTAACTTCTTTGGCTTCAATAATACCTTGCGTTTCTATCACTTTTGGCTTACTTGAAACTTTTTCTTTTTTATTTTTACTTGTACATCCTACCAGTAAGTTTAAAAGTAGGATAGATATAATTACAAAGGATAATAACTTATTTTTTTTCATAGTAGCACCTCATTTTTATAATTTAATAAATAGTTATTCCTATATCATTGAAGTATTTCATTTTAGCTAAGTTGTATCCATATGTTATTTGAACAATTTGTTCTTCAACTTGTGATAAGTTTTCTTCTGCAGCTATTACGTCTAAGATAGTTCCTGCAGCTGACTCTAAATCTAATTTTTTTAATAGGCTATTGTCAACACCAAAACCTTCTCTGTACTTATAGTTTGATATCTCTACACTTTCTTTTGCATCATTTACAATCTCGGCAGTTGTTATAAGCATATTACCTGTAGACTCCATAAGTTCATAAGACTGTCTAACAGATGCTTCTACATCTTTATATGTCTTATCTAAGTTAAGTCTTGCTTTTTCTTTTAATAGCTTAGCTTCTCTATATTGAAAAGTGTTTTCTGGATATATTTTTCTAACAGATTCATAATTTAAATCATGAATTTTAACTTCTCCAAGAGCTTTCTTTATTTCTAACCTACTTTCATTTGCACTTTTTAATCCTTCTAATAGATCTTGTTTTTCTACTTTTTCTTGTAATACATCAGTTAATATTATCTCTTCGTCTAAAGCAACTCCTATGCTTTTTCTTAGTTCTATGATAGCATTGTTTAAGTCACCTTGGGCTTTTTCATAGTCTGCTTGTGTTGCTTTATAGTAAACTTTTGCTAATAGCATATCATCTTTTGCTTTCATACCAGATGCATAGCTATCTGATGCAAACTGATATTGTTTTTCTCCTCTTTCCATAGACTTTTTCTTTACTTCTAATAATTTTTGTGCTTTTAAAACATCATAGTAGTTTTTTTGTATTAATAAAGCAATTTGATTCTTATAAATATCATATGAATCTTTAGTTACCTCGAAACTAGTAGTCGCCATAGCATTCATTATGCTTCGTGTAGAGTCTATGTCTAAAGAGTCTATACTACTTGCTCCTAAATTTCCTTCTACTTGTTTAGTTGCATCAGATACAGACTCGCTAAGTGTACTCTGTCCACCAATAAGTTGTTCCCTGCTTTTATTTATCTGACTTTGTATCCCACCTAGTATTTGTTCTTTTTGGTTATTATCTAGAATGGGAAGATCTTTAATGTTTGTACCTGCTGGTATAGTGCTTCCATTTTCAAGTACTATATCTTGAGGTGTTATACCAGCATCAACTGCTTTTTGTGCATTATCAATTTGAGTTTTTCCACTTTCAACACGATCTTCACCATCTTTTAGTTTTCTACTAAGATATTTTGTTCTATCTTTAGAAAGTTCACTTATATCTATTTGATTTTGAACTTGTTTTAATTGTGTACTATTCTCTAAGCCTGTTTTTACTGCTTGCTCCATACTTATTTTTTCTGCCTGTTTTTGAACTTCCTTTTTAACTTCAGCTCCAACTTCAGTGGTGTCTTTTAACTCAGCGTCCGCAAATGCTACTGATGTAAATGTACTTGATACTATAATTGTAGATAATAATACTTTTGAAATAGCTAATTTAATCTTTTTCACTTTATATTTCTCCTTTTCCTATTTCATGATGGTTTATAATTTCATTTTGAATTTTTTAAGTATGCGGATAAATTCATTTTTCTCATCTACTTCAATGCTTTGTAGTATCACTCCTGTCCATTTTTTATAATCTTCTATTACTTTTTCTATAAACACTTTCCCTTCTTCAGTGATTATAACTACTATTTTTCTTCTATCTTCATCATCTCTAACTCTTTTTACAAACTTTTGTTTTTCAAGTCTATCTATAAGACCAGTTATGTTTCCTCTTGTTACTAACATTTGGTCTCCTATTTCTGATAAAATCATTCCTTCCTTTGGTCCGTTATATAGAATAGCTAGTGCATTAAATTTTGTATTAGATATATCATACTTATAAAAAAAATTGTTATGTGCTTCCTCTAGTATGTCTGCTGTTTTCTTCAGTTCAATTATAGTTTTATTAGTAATTTCATTAACCCAATTATATCCATCCATTAACCCTCTGATTTTCATTTCATCCCCCCAACTTTTTCCTATAAATGATAGTATACTTCAAAATAGTTTACATGTAAATAGTTTATATATAAACTATTTTACTTTTTTTATTTATGTTTTCTTTTTATTTATTTTAAGTTATATATCTTGTTATTTTACTATATAATTTCTAAAGTACTTCTTAACTTTCCATTATGTAAACTTATAATACCTGTATAGACAATAATCATATTTTTATTTTAGACTTTATCTACAGCTTATTCTTTTATAGCATAAATCTAGAATACTGATGCAAGTTAATATCATTTAATATTTCTTCGATCTCCACCCTTATTGTATGAATACTTATTCATGTTTTCATTTTTATTATCTTATTAGCCAATCATAACTGTCAACGAATTTCTATATATTTATATTATTCAATGGGTATATATCTTAACGAGGTGATCTTAGTGTCTAAAAACAAAAGAATATCATATGTCTTTTTCTTGATTATAGTTATGATAGTCTCATATAGTTGTTACTACGAGCCTAATGATAAGGAGTTTACTTTTCATGGTATTACTATAGGTACTAGTGAAAGTATCCTATTAAGTACACTTGGAAATCCCGATAGAATAGATGAGAGTAAATATGGCTTTAAATGGTATATATATAATAATAATTACTATAACTATATACAAGTGGGGGTTGATGAAGGAATTGTACGTGGAGTTTATTCCAATGCAGGTAATTGGGTTTCTAAAAGTGGGGTAGAGATAGGTTCTAGTAGATATGAAGTTGAAAAATTATATAAACCATTTTTCGCTGGTAGTAAAGATTACGCTAGTGAATTTATTATAGACAAGAATAATGTAGTTATATTTTTTGATAAATACAATTCAGAAAACGTTACTTCTATTCTTATACTCGATGGAAGCTTAGATTATGAGACTTATCCAAAAGAAAGTAAAGAATTGCAAAAAAGCCTAGAGCTTCAGTTGTTCGATCTTTCAAATGCTATACGCGTCAGAAACGGCAAACAGCCTTTTTCGTGGAATAGTCAAATTGCTGCAACCGCTAGAAGACATAGTGCCGATATGGCTAATAAAGACTATTTTTCTCATGATAATAAAAATGGTAATTCTCCTTTTGATAGAATGGAAAATGACTATATAAATTTCTCTTTAGCAGGAGAAAATATAGCAGCCGGTCAACCTGACCCTATATATGCACATGAAGAGCTTATGAATTCGAAAGATCATAGAGTTAATATATTAGGAGACTTTGACAGATTGGGTATTGGAGTAGCTTTTGGAGGTTCTTATCATATATATTATACTCAGAATTTTTATACACCTTAATTTCAATATAAATGGGATTTATAACTTCTAAATCCCATTTATATTGCTTATTATATTATTTTTCATTAAGAATATATAATCATAGGTATATAGCTTTTATTATCATATTTCCTCTATACCTGCCATCCTAATAAGATACAATGCATTTCTTGTAGTAGAGACACCTTCTCTTAGTTTATAATCAAAGTGAATTTTATCATTTTTATAGTGTTCTTGAAAGTGATAGTTCTTAATATTTCCATTATTCTCTTTTTCTAAATCTCCTAATTCAAGGTCATGAGTGGATACAAGTCCCACAGCATTGTTCTTATATAGTTGATTTATTAACATCTTAGCTCCTATATGACGATCATAAGAGTTGGTACCTTTAAATATTTCATCTAATAAGAAAAATATTTGCTTATCTTTCTTAGACTCACTTATTATACTTTTTATCCTTAATAGCTCTCCATAAAATGAGGATATTCCCTGTTCAAGATTATCACTAGTTCTCATACATGTGTATATATACATAACAGAGGTTTTCATATATTTAGCACATACTGGTGCACCCGAATATGCCAGAATTAAGTTTATTCCTATAGTTCTGAGTAATGTACTCTTTCCAGACATATTTGATCCTGTTATAAGTAAAATCCTCGAAGGTTCAGTAATGCTTATATCATTGCAGACTTGTTTGTTAGTTATTAGAGGATGTCCTACTGACTTTCCTTCAAAAACTGAGCTCTTCTCAGTAATAATCGGAGTTGCCCATTCTGGATAGTCATGTTGTATATTCGATAGACTAGATAATGCCTCTATTTCTCCTATAACATCCATCCATACCCCAACAAGTATTCCATTCTGTCTTTTCCACTTATCTAAACTAATCATACATTGATAATCCCAAAGTAGAACAACATTTATGGGTAGAAAATAGATATTATTTCTATTTAGTAGATTATCAACTATAGTCTCTAGTCTTTTTAACTGTTTAACTACACTGAGTCCATTGTTGTTTATAAGCTTAACTTTTAATGCTTTTATATAGCTTGAAGAAAATCTTCCTTTTTCGAAATGACTAAGAATCTTTTCATATGCCTTAATACTTTTTTGATATTTATATGCTAGATTAGATTCTATGTTAGCATTTTTTGAGTTAATAAGAATCAAAATCGATTGAACACATAAAAATAATAATGAAATGTACTTAGGTATTATATCTAGTAAGTTTCCTAAAATTATAGTAGTTATAGTTACTATAGGTAGTAATCTTAATATAAATATTATCCAAGGTTTTGAGTACATGTCATTTTTACTATTAGTCCATTTCAATAATTCTATTTTATCTTTATCCTCTTTAATGGTTGACATAACTTCTGCCTGAAGCTTTTGACGCCACCATAGTTTACCAGCTAATTCCTTTATAGCTTCTTGACGCTTATTAATAGACTCTTTACAAAAATATGTTTCAGGGTACGACTGATTTAAAATTTTAGCTAAACTTTCTCTTCCCATATAAGTATTAGAGCAGTTTATCCATTGAAATAATGATCCCTGTCCAAAAATATCAAGGTCGCCAGAATACCTGTGATTTCCATCTATAAATTCATTTCCTTTATCGTTAAACTCTATCCATTCACCACTCAACCTTTTAAGAGCAGATGTGTTTATATCTTTTAAGATATCTATATATTTATTCATATTTCTATATTTTCTATGTACTACTACTAGATAAATAAACGAAACTACAGATAACAACAGTATAGCCTTAGGTATATATTTGGTTTTATACTTATAAGCAATTATAGAGACTACTATTATAAATATACCTAGTATAAGCCTCGATAAGCTAATTGTATTAATAGCTCTCGATATTTTACTTGATAACCCTGTATAGTATTTTATCTTTTTCTCGTATATCTCTTTGTTATTTTTCAAATTTAGCTCAACCCCCTAGTTAATATTTAGATTAATATATATCCATTATATCACTATAATTGATATTTTTTCACAGTCTTATTAAGTATTTTTATCATTAAAATATTTATATATTAAAGGAAGTGTAGCTCTTTATTAATTTATAGAAAAGAATATTTGTGTAGTTAAACTCACTTTGAACTTTATATTATTTTGTTATTCCAAGTTCATAAAGTAAATTAAAGACATTTTCATATAGGATTTGTGAAAAACCTAATTTTGAATAAATTTATAACGATTTTCAAACTAAGGATCTATCAAGGAATAATGCTTATAATCTATTATTTTTAAGAGAACCTCTTACAAGTTCTCTTAACTTACATTTTGAAAATTTATGAAGTGACTCATTACCCGAACCAGTCTTCTATAATTGATACTTTCTTTTCAGTAGCATTAAGTTCAATTTTACATCCTATAGGTAGGGTCACCATTGGATGCGTATGACAGCAATCAAAATCTGCAATGAATGGTAACTTTTTATCTCCTAAAACTTCTAATAGTATTTCGTATGGCTTTCGACCTGTCTTTAAATCATCAAATAACTCATGTTTTCCAAGGATTATTCCAGAAATCTTATCAAAGACACCATTTACTTTCAAAAGAGCAAAACTTCTTTCTATAGTTGCAATATTTTTTAGGGAATCTTCTATAAAAAGTATATCTCCATCCCTTATTTCGGGCATATATATACTACCCCATATTCCTTCAATTGTATTTAAATTTCCTCCTATAACTCTACCCCTAGTAACACCTTCACAAACTGTTATCCACTTATTCCCTCTTTTTTCCTTGCTTCTATCTTGTGTTTCCCAATTAATGTACTCATCGGTCCAATATTCAGGCATTTCAAAGTCATAAGGAATTTTTGTATTATCCATAATAACTTCCTTAAAATAATTATATGTATAGTCGACAAAAGGTGATAATTCACCAAAAGAAGCTACTAATGCAGGTCCATAGTATGTACTTATTCCAGTTTGTGCATATATAGCAAGTAAAATTGCAGTAATATCAGAATACCCAATTATTATTTTAGGATTTCTTTTAAATCCTTTATAATCTATATATGGAAGAATCGAATTAGAGTTCATTCCTCCAATTGTAGACATGATGCACTTAACTTCCGGATTTCTAATTAACTCATTTAATTCTTCTGCTCTTTCTTTAATACTTCCAGACCTGTAAAAATCATATTTTCCTGTAAGATTTCCTTCTTTAATCTTAAACCCCTTATCTTGCAAATATCGTTTCGCACGTTCAAATCTTTTGGGGCATGAATACGTTATAGGTGATGATGGTGAAAAAATACCAATCGAGTCCCCAGCCTTTAGTTTACCTCTATCGTTCATTGTCAATCCTCCTTGAACACAATATCTTTTGTTAGCCAGAAAGCATAATTGTCCTTTTATTTAATTATATATCATATAAGTATAGGATTACATATATTTTACATAAGCTATAATAAATTGCTTATGTAACTCTAAAAGCCTTTAATTTTATATCAATATGGAGGCATGAGACTGTACCAATAAATTTTTTACTCTTATAGAGTTATAGAGTCTTTCAAATCTGTATGATTTATTCTTCCTTTATGTATAAAGTTCAGTGATAATAGTTCGTTCTATCTATTACATAAATTACGCAGACTTGATTCTTGGATATACCTCTTTTGCTTATGCTAATCTTACAACTTTTTATACGTTTTTTTCGTGCCATAGTAAAGGTTGTACTTTTTTATGATACTTTAAAATTTTTTTGAAAAAACTTCGTTAACTTCTATAACACCGACAATACTTCCTATACTCATAAAAGTTATAAGAGTATCTAATATTTTATACATCCAATAAAATGGTCTAGGTATGATTATTTCAAATTACTTTACAGTTTTTTATGAAATAGCCATTTATCATACATTTGCCATTCAATATCCGCTATCTAATATCTCTTTACTACTATACTTTTCATTTCTGGCTACATCATGTCCACAATTATCGTAAATTTCCCCCTTGAAAATCTATTTTCCTTAGCCTCATTTATAACCTCTTTAGCAATAAACCTAATACAAATGCTTCTTGAAGATACTGTATAGTTTGTTCTTGTCCTGTCTAAAATCTCTATATTTTTTACTGACTCCTCAGTTAATATAATAAAATCTTCGTGATAACTTTTATAACTTTATTACACCGTTTTTTACAAATGGTGGTTAATTTAAATGCAGCTCTTTAACAGAATATAAATTAAGTGCTTTACTCTAATTTTAAAGTAAAGCACTTAATCTTTTATTAAAAATAAATCTAAATTATTTTTCTTATCCGTAACTTGTTGTATTGGGTTTCTAAATAATATATTAAGTAAAGCTTTTTTGTCAAACGGTATAAGTGGCCAAGTATATCCCTTACCACTATCAAAAGATTTAGTTGTGAGTATAATAATCGAAATTATTAATATTCCAATAACAAAACCATAGACCTTAAATAATCCGGTAAGTATCAATAATAATAACCTAAATATTCTTATTGCCATTGAAAATTCCGCACTTGGAATAGAAAATGTTCCTATACCTGCTAGTGCCATATATAAAATTGTTTCTGGAACAAAAAAACCAACTTTTATAGCCATCTCACTTAAAACTAATCCACCTATAATACCCAAAGAAGTAGATAGTGTACTAGGTGTATGTATTGATGATGCTCTAAGCAAGTCTAATCCAAATTCCAACAGTATAAACTGTAAAAACAATGGAATAATTGAAGCTTCTTTTGGCCCTATAAATTGTAGATATGGTGGTAGTAATTCTCTATTATATACAAGCAATAACCATAATGGTGGTAACAACAAAGCTGATATCATCCCTAAAAACCTAACCCACCTTATATGTGTTCCCACAAGAGGATTTTGATAATAATCTTCTGCATGTTGTGTGAAATGAAAGATTGTTGTAGGTAAAAGCATAACACTTGGAGATGTATCTACTACAACCGCTATATGTCCCTCTAGTAAATGCGCTGCAACAACGTCTGGTCGTTCAGTAAACCTAACTTGTGGTAACGGATTAAACCACTTTTTCTTTATTAGCAATTCTTCTAGTGTTTTTTCTGCCATTATAAGAGATGGAACATTTATTTCGTCTATTTTATCATTTATATCTTTTAAAAGATCTTTATCTACTAAATCGTCTATATATGAAACTACAACGTCAGTTTTAGATCTCTCTCCTACACTTTTCATTTCAAAAATAAGTTTTGGATCTCTTATTCGTCTTCTTATTAAAGCAGTATTAAATATTATAGTTTCTACAAGTCCATCTCTTGATCCTCTTGTAACTTTCTCTAAATCTGGTTCTTCAGGTCCTCTTACAGGATACTGCCTTGCATCAATTATTATTCCCTCTTGCTCATCATCTATTACTAGCGCTATAGCTCCCGAAAGAACTGACTTCTGTAGCTGGCTTAAATCTGTAAAAGTATCAACCTCTATATATGCAATTTTCTTCCTTAAAATTTCTGTCAATGAATTAACATTGACACAATCATTTTCTAAATCTTGTAGATCTTCTAGTATCCAAAGCATAATATCATCTTTTGCAAATCCATCTATAAATACTAGAAAAGCATCTTTATCACCTATAGAAAACTCTCTACCTATAACATCAAAACTCTTCTTTATAGGAATAACTTCTTTTATAATTTCTTTGTTTTTTTCTAGTTTTGTAGTTAGTTTCATAGTCTTTCCTCTCTATTTTGTCACTTTTAATTTATATCAAGTTGTTAGTATGTTTCCTATATTAAACTACTATTATTCAAGTATTATTTACTATTTTAGATCTTATATACTAAAGCACAACTGGACACAATAACAAAATAGATAAAAGCTATGAAATAAGGTGATCTAACCTAAATTTCATAGCTTTTTAATTTTATAAATTATTTTTTTAAACACTAGAACCTGAGAATTGACTATTGTAAAGATCTGCATAAAATCCACCTTTATCTATAAGCTCATTATGATTTCCTTTTTCAATTATGCTACCTTTTTTCATTACAAGAATTAAATCCGCATTACGAATTGTAGATAATCTATGAGCTATAACAAAACTAGTTCTTCCTTCCATCAAATCATCCATAGCTTTTTGTATAAAATACTCAGTTCTTGTGTCAACACTACTTGTAGCTTCATCCAATATCAGCATTTTAGGGTCTGCTAGTATTGCACGGGCAATAGTTAAAAGCTGTTTTTGTCCTTGTGATATATTAGATGCTTCTTCATTTAAGACAGTATCATATCCTTCTGGAAGAGTTCTTATAAAGTGATCCGCATGAGCTGCCTTCGCTGCTTCTATTATTTCTTCTTCAGTAGCCCCATCACAGGCATAAGCTATATTATCTCTTATAGTACCATTAAATAGCCAAGTGTCCTGAAGCACCATTCCAAACATACTTCTTAAATCTCCTCGTTTCAAGTCTCTAATATCAACTCCGTCTATAGTGATTTTTCCACTGTTTATTTCATAAAATCTCATTAATAGATTTATAAGAGTTGTTTTTCCTGCACCAGTTGGTCCAACTATAGCTACTGTTTGACCTTGTTCTACTTTTATATTCATGTCTTTTATAAGAATTTCATCTGATTTATATCCAAAGTCTACATTTTCAAAGTTTATATTACCTTTTGGTTCTTCAATAACTTTTAAGTCCGATGTTTCCTCTATTTCTTCTACTTCATCAAGTAGTTCAAATACACGTTCTGCTGATGCTATAGTTGATTGAAATAAATTAGATATATTAGCAAGCTGATTTATTGGCTGTGTAAACTGCTTAGAGTATTGAATAAAAGCTTGAATATCACCTATCTCAATAGTTTTTTTAGTTACAAATATACCCCCTACAACACAAATAAATACATATCCTATATTATTTATAAAAGTCATTACGGGCATTATTATTCCAGATATGAACTGAGCTTTCCAGCCCGAACTATATAATCTTTCATTTATTTCATTAAATTCATTAATGGATTTTTGTTCATGTCCAAATGCTTTTACTACCACATGTCCTGTGTACATCTCCTCAATATGACCATTTAACTCCCCTAGAGTTTTCTGTTGCTCTTTAAAATAGTTTTGTGATTTTCCTATTATAGGCTTAATAACAAATATGCTTAAAGGTAAAGTCACAATAGAAATAAGTGTCATAACAGGACTTATTGTAAGCATCATAATAATAACCCCTACTATTGTTACTACTGATGTTATCAATTGAGTAATACTTTGTTGTAATGTAGTACTTATATTATCTATATCATTTGTAACACGGCTTAATATTTCCCCATGAGTATGAGAATCAAAAAACTTTAACGGTAGCTTCGAAAGCTTTTCATTAACATCTTTACGCATTTCAAGTACTGTGTTCTGAGCAACTCCAGCCATTACGTACTGCTGAATATAACTAAATAGCGCACTTATAACATATAAGGCTCCTAAGATTATTAATTTATTCAATATATATTCAAAGTCAACTTTTGCTCCAGGTATACCCTCCATCTTCGTTACCATGCCCTCAAAAAGTTTAGTAGTGGCTTTACCCATTACTTTAGGGCTTAATATATTGAATGTTGTGCTCAATATTGCCATAAAAATTACAATTGAAATTTGTAATCTACGATTTTTAAGATAATCAAAAAGTCTCTTAGATGTTCCTTTAAAGTCTTTTGCTTTTTCTACAGGCATTCCTACTTTAGGTCCACGATTCTTTGATCCTTGACTCATTATACCTCCTCCTTTGAAAGCTGTGAGTATACTATTTCTTGATATATACCACAATCTCTTAAAAGTTCCTTATGAGTTCCTATACCTTTAATCTTTCCATCATCTAAAACTATAATTCTATCGGCATCCATAACTGTACTTACCCTTTGAGCAACTACAATCATAGTCGAATTCTTAGTTTCCTTTTTAAGAGCTTTTCGTAACTTAGCATCTGTTTTAAAGTCTAAAGCAGAGAAGCTATCATCAAAGATATATATATCTGGTTTTCTTACAAGTGAACGTGCTATAGAAAGACGTTGTTTTTGTCCACCTGATACATTAGTACCACCTTGTGAAATTAAGGATTTAAATCCATCTTTCATGTTTGCTATAAAGTCACTTGCTTGTGCTACATCAGCAGCATGTTTAATTTCTTCTTCAGTAGCATCTTCCTTACCATATCTGATATTATCCTCTATAGTTCCCGTAAATAAAACAGCCTTTTGCGGAACTAGTCCTATTCTAGATCTAAGATATTTCTGAGATAGGCTTTTAATATTCTTCCCATTTACTAATATCTCCCCACTGTCTATATCATAAAAGCGCATTATAAGATTTATAAGAGCTGATTTTCCTGAACCAGTTCCACCTATAATGGCAGTTACCTCTCCCGGTTTTGTGCTAAATGAGATATTGCTTAAAGCAGGTTTCTCTGCTCCTGGAAAACTAAATATAACATTCTTAAATTCCACATAGCCTCTTTTGCTATCGGTATTTTGAGCATCTGGATTATCTTTTATATCTGAAGTCATATCAAGAACTTCATTTATTCTTATTGCTGAAGCTGAAGCTCTAGGAACAAGAACAAACATCATAGTTGTCATTACTAAAGAAAACATAATTTGCATAGCATATTGTAGAAATGCCATCATATCTCCAACTTTCATACTTCCATTATCTATTCGAATACTACCAAACCATATTATTGCTATAGTTGTAATATTCATAATTAACATTATAGACGGCATCATTCCAGCCATTATTTTGTTAACCCTTATAGCAGTATCTGTGAGATCATGATTTGCATTGTTGAATCTCTTTTTCTCATAATCTATACGGTTAAATGCACGTATAACTCTAATCCCCATAAGATTTTCTCGCAAAACTAAGTTTAAGTTATCAATCTTCACTTGCATAATTTTAAAAAATGGAGCTCCTCTACTTATGATCAAACCTATTACCAACCCTAGTAATGGTATAGCTGCAAGGAAGATAAGTGTTAGTCTGGCATCTTTCGATACAGCCATAATTATACCACCTATACACATCATAGGTGCTCCTATTATTATACGAAGTGTGATTATCACAACCTGTTGGATTTGATTTATGTCGTTTGTAGTTCTTGTAATTAGAGATGAAGTTCCTACTTTATCAATCTCATTAAGGGAGAAGCCCTCAACTTTAGAAAAGATTTCCTTCCTTAAGATCGTAGAAAATCCTACTCCAATTCTTGAAGATAATAGGTTAGCTACTACTGTGCATATAGTACCACCTAAAGCTACTAATAGCATGAATCTTCCAATCTTTAGAATATATTGTGTATCACCCTTAACTATACCTGTATTAACGATGTCTGACATAAGCGTAGGTAAGTATAGTTCTGAAAGGGATTGAAAAAACACTAAAATAAATACCACAGCTATAGGAATTCTGTAGGACTTTAAAAACCTAAATAGCTTAATCATTAATAATCATCTCCTTAAAGCAAAAACAATTTAGTTAGTTGTCTAATCATTTTATGATTTTACCACTAAATTTTATATCAGTCAATGTTTTAATTGTCCACTTTTTATTAAAATTTTATACGATTTCTAGCCAAATAATATTAATTTTATAAATAAAAAAGAAAGCTACTATGATCTTATAGCAACTTTCTTTTTCACATTTTAATTTTTCTCTATATTTCTTACTCTTCTATTGTATCTAGTTCCATTAATTTCTCAATGCTTATACTATTTTGCTCATTTGTTTGAGGTATTTCTATGTTAAGTTTTTCATTTATGCTTTTTATATTCGTTTTATAGTTAACTCCTAGTTTTACTATACCTGCTGTTGGTGCTTCATTGTTCTCATCTGAAGCAAAAGCTTTTTCTATTTCAGCTATATTAATACTTAAGTCTATTGAACCAGCTTCATAAACTATATATCCATCTTTATTAATACCGTAATCGATAACTATACCTTTATCTCCAATTACTTTTACTTTATCAAAGTTATCCATAAACTTATTGAATTCTGCTTTGAATTTTGGAAGATTTTCTTGTAGTGTTTTTAACTCTTTATCAATTTCTTCTTGTGCTAATACGTTCTCTGGATCTGTAACTTCCATTGCACTAGAAACTAGATTTATATACTCTTTGACAAATTCAATAGTTTCTTTGTTATCTAGAGAATAGTTTACTGAACTTCTTACAAGTTTTTTAAATGATGCATCATCAAGTTTAACTTGATACATAGATAGATCTTTACCATTAACAGTACTATTTCCTTTAGATTCTACTAGTTTAAATCCTGGATCGAAATTTTTAACATAATTTTTTAAGAACTCATTAAGCTTAGGTCCCATATCTTTACTAAGATTCATCATCTTACTAAAATCTACTGGTGTTTCACCCTGGCTAAGTAATTTTTCAACATCATACACTATGTATTGTTTATCCGCATTTTCTGGTCCGAAAGATGACATTAGCATTGATGGCATTTTTATAACTTCTACTAACTTAGGTTTATCTCCAGAAACATCTGAGTCAACCCATATTTGCATGTCTGACTTCACGCCACCTATATCAAATCCTAAGTCTATTTGACCTTTTGCTATTGTTTGATCTTTGTTTTGAGTTACTTTTTGATTTACGTTGAATTTAGAATTATTTATACTATTTTTCACCATTTCAAAAGCTTGTTGATCTTCTTGTGAAAGGCCTTCTGCTTCTATTGTAAATGAAATATCTGTACTACTTTCCATAGAAGTAATATCTTGAGATTTTTCAAATGCATTGTATAACTTTAGTTCTTCACTAGTACAACCTGTAAATGCTATTGCTAAAACTAATACTAATGAAATAATTGATAATCTTTTCATTCTCTTCCCCTCCATTTTTTTATGTACTTTGTATAATTATATACCACGTGGGACATATTGTAAACATAGTATTCTAAAATAGGAAGAAAGTAATTACTTTCTTCCTATTCTTATCAACTTTTTATTAAACTTAAAGATACTTATTCAGTTTACTTTTTATAAAAATGTATCTAAATTATAGCTATATGTCTTATAGATAATTAAATAGTACTTAATACTTCCTTTACAAATAGAGTTTACTATTTATTGTTCTTCTCTATAGTTACTTCTATCATATGCTGCTTAGATTCAGTATATCTATCTACTTTTTCTATGTTACGATATTT
Organism: Gottschalkia acidurici 9a; assembly: GCF_000299355.1. NCBI lineage: Bacteria > Bacillati > Bacillota > Tissierellia > Tissierellales > Gottschalkiaceae > Gottschalkia > Gottschalkia acidurici. Next base: position 1,952,625 of record NC_018664.1, read on the forward strand.
ATATTCTAATCCATCTGTAGATATTTTTTTATTACCTTTAACGTTTTGATTTATATTACTTGTTATATCTTCTAGTACTTTAAAGTCTTTAGTATTAAACCTTAAAATACTTCCGATGTTTTTAAGTGGAGTTATATCCTTACCTTCCACGTCGATGCTCTTTTCTTTTATTATAGATACTCTTACTTTTTCTATTTCTTTGTCTTTCGTAAATATCTCATAACTTACTTGTGGTGGTGTTTTTTTTAATACATCCTTTTGATCATGCAAATAGATTACATTACTTATTTTTATAAGATTTTGGTACTTTCCTAGTTTTATGTCTTGTAATAAGAAATCTTTTGCTTTTATGCTATTTATTAAATTAAGGTATTCTTTATCTTTTATATCTTTTGTGTATATTTTTATACTTATATTATTTCCTATATTTTCGTTTTCATCATAGTACATTCTATTAATGTTATCATTGTCAATGTATACTGATACTCGCCCAATAATAGCCGTTTGAACACCTTCTTTGCCTATATCAATCTCAGCATGGCTATCTATATAATTTCTAAGTCCTTTAGCAATAGTTTCATCTAATATATCTACTACTTTATTAAAGTATTCTTTTTCTTCCTTGCTTGAATAATTTCTAGCCACTATCTCATGTGTATATTCATTTTTATCTATAGTTTCAGCACCTAGGTTATTAATTTTTGTTATTACTTCATTTACTTCCTCTGGAGTATAAAGAATATTTTTTTGTTTATTTACTATTTCTTCAACTTGTTTATGGTCTATTTCTTCAATATCTTTGATAGTTAGTATCCCATTTGTAGATGTACATCCTGTTAGAATTATGGTGCTTAATACCATTAGACCTAACCTTTTCATATCTAATCCCTCCTATCTTACGCCTATATTTGAAATCTTACGACTTATTATAAATCCTATAGATCCAGTAATAATCATAAGTATATGTTGTGTTATAAAGTTTACATCAGTGAAATTATCAAAGAATATCTTTAACAGGGTTCCTCCAAGAAGTGCAGAACAAACAGTTACTCCTATTATAAATATTTTTTTAGCCCCTTTAAATGTAATCATTGTATCTGAATCTTCAATTCTGCTTTTCTTAGTTAAAAAATATGCTAAAAGCACACTAGCTAATGCAACGATAGCACATATAGCAATTTTTATTAGTATTCCTTCAAATACATATACATATGCCGTTCCCTGATACTTTTCTAAATCTGTAATTAGTGGGGCTACTTGAGAATATCTAGCATTTATGTGATATATCCAAGGCTGTATATATTCTAGTATTTTATAACTTGCTCCTAGACTCTTAAAAATATAATTTCCATATATATATTCTACCGAGAACAATATAAACATAGGTGATAACCAAGACAGTATTCCTATTACTATTCCACCAATTGTATTCATTACTAGATACTGAACCATGAATAAAAACGTATAAGTTGCAGTTACTATTGAGTAAACGAGTATTAACAGAGTAAATACATTTGTTGTGCTATCTAATTTTATAAAAATATCTGGTACTATACTTATGTTTTTACTATCATTTATCCATTCCATGTTATTTGTTCTTATAGCTAAAACCCCTATTACTAAAATTATAAAAGGTAAAGTATAGCTCATTATTCCTGATATTATCTTTGTTAAGTAATATTCACGACTACTTATTGGTAATGATTTTAAAAATCTTCCTACTTCTAAGCTTTTGCTGTCTTTAAACTGCATAACTATCATTAGTACAATACCTATTCCAAAAGGTATAGATATTACTTCGTTTATTCCTCTTAAAATGTCTATTATTATATTACCATCGACAGATGTACCATACTTTAACATCGATATATAAGAATATCTTATTCCTAAATTAAACATGACTATATAACCTATTGAAACTAAAGTAAAGTAAATTAGCATCCACTTCATAGTTCTCCATTCATGTTTAACTAATGCTTTATTTATTTTCATAACTAAGCCCCTCTTTCTGCTCTAGCTTTACTTGTATATATAAATATTTCTTCTAGTGTTATACCTACAGGCTCTATTATTATAGCTCCTCTTTCCTTAAGTTTATCCTCAAACTGTTTGCTAAACTTATTAGTTACTATATAGTAAACACTTCCAATATTCTCAATACTTATAACACCTCTAAGTGTATGTATATCTTCCGGTAACTTATCCTTAAATACAACTTGAAGTTTTTTAATATTTTGCTTTAAACTATCTACAGAAGACTGATATGTTACCTTTCCATGATTTATTATACTTACATCATCACATATTTTTTCTAACTCACTAAGGTGATGCGAACTAATAACTACGGTCATCTCCTTTTCGTGAACTTCCTCTATTAAAATATCTAGTATATCTTTTTTACTATAGCATCTAAGCCTGATGTTGGTTCATCTAGTACTAGCACTTTCGGATGAATTGCTAAGTTTAGCATTAGAGAGAGTCTCATCTGCATACCCTTTGATAATTGCTTTACTTTTTTATTTACATCCAGGTTAAGTTTTTTATTGTAATTATCAAAACTTTCTTTAGAAAAAGTAGGGTATATATAGCTGAAAAATTCTATTAATTCTTTTATTCTATAGCCTGTAAAAAATTGATTTCTATCTGCTACATATCCTATATCTTTTTTAACATCATTGTTATCATATATAGTTTTTCCATCTATAAGTATTTCACCTTCATCTACTGTGTATATTCCTACTAGTGATTGGATTAAAGTAGTTTTACCTGCTCCATTTTCACCTATGAGTCCATGTATCGTTCCTTTTTTTATATCTATAGAGATGTCATCTAGTGCCTTAAAGTTTTCAAAACTTTTATGGACATTTCTTATCTTAATCACAATATTAGTCCTCCTTTTTAATTTCTTTATAAATATTTTCTATTTCCTCTATAATTTTATTTTTATCAAATCCCATATGGCTTAGCTCAATACAAATGTCTTTTAACTTTTCCATTGTTTTTTTCAACCTCTCAACATCTATTTCACTACTCTTAATTTCACACATAAAAGTACCTCTACCCCTTATTGTTTCTATTACTTTTTGTCTTTCAAGTTCTTGATAGGCCTTACTAACTGTATTAGGATTTACAGTAAGTATCCCCGCTAGCTCCCTTATAGAGGGCAACTTATCATTTGTTTTTAAAATGCCTTTTACAGAAAGTTCTTTTATATTATCTATTATCTGTTCATAGATGGGCTTATCACCTCTTGTATCTATAGAAAACATATTCTACCTCCTTTCTACCTTCATAGTTAAATTTACTAAAATATTTTTACTACATGTATTAACTGTATTATACATAGTAGTACACAGTGTGTCAAGTGTATTATTTAATATAGTACACTTTTTTTATAATAAAACGACCAACTTGAACAATTATATTCCAAGTTGGTCGCTTATAAGTGTAACTTTTCTATCTTTAAAATTCACATTATAAATATCCCTATCATAAGATACTTTAGAATTTTTAAATATTTTAATTGCATTATCTATATACTCTTCTGGACATCCCATTGCTGGACTAAAGTGAGTTAAAACTAATTCTTTTACATTAGCACTTTTAGCAAGCTTAGCACTTTCACTAAAAGTCATGTGCTTATTTTTAATAGCTTTTTCTATATCTGCATCATCACCATAATTACCTTCACATATGAATAAGTCACTATCTTTTATAAAGTCCACAATGTTTTCTATAGGTCGTGTGTCAGTTATATAGCTAATTTTAATTCCTTCCCGTTCTTCACCGAGTACCATATCTGGAGTGTAAATTTTACCCTCGTACTCAACTTCATTTCCATCCTGAAGCTTATTCCAAAGTATTTTAGGAACGTCATTTTCAAAAGCCTTTTCTTTTTGAAATTTCGGACTTCTCTTTATATAAAAATTATATCCTATACATGGAGTTGAATGATCTAGTTCTAGCGTAGATACTTCTATAGTCCCCTTAGAATCTAGTAATTTTATAGGTTCCTGAGGACTTTCTATTATATTTATTTCATAAGGTAAGTTTGGTGCTACGACTCTGAGTCCATTTACTATTTCAGTTATTCCTTCTGGTCCTATTATAGTAATTGGATCTGTCCTGCCACTATTACCTATAGTTGCCAATAGGCCTGGTAGCCCTACTGTATGATCTCCATGTTCATGAGTTATACATATGGTATCAACAGTCTTTAATCCCCATCCCAACATCTTCATAGATACCTGTGTTCCTTCACCACAGTCTATAAGTATTTTTCTTCCTTGATACCTAATTAATGCAGAAGCTAAATACCTATTTGGCATGGGCATTCCTCCACCAGTGCCTAATATACATATATCAAGCATTTATATCACCTTTTTTTAATATATTCATATTAATAGTATATGTTAATGTTGATGTTAAAGTAACCCTTAATGTCCAACATTAACATATAATTTGTTCTAATTTACACATTCATATATTCATGTTAATGGTTAACCTTATATTATTTATTCATTCCAATTTGTCCTTCAAGCCAGTCTACAAATTGTCTAGCTGTTCTTGCAGATCTACCATTATGTCTTTTCTCCCACTTTAAAGCTTCCCTGTGCAACTCTTCTTTATCTATTTTTAAGCTTCTATTTTCTACTATTCCCTCTACAATTTCTAAGTATTCATTTTGACTAGGTGCTGAGAATACTACTGTGATTCCAAATCTATCTGCAAGAGAAAGTTTTTCTTGAATAGAGTCTGAAGCATGTACTTCTTCATATCTATTTCCAGACTGTAAACCTTGTCTTTCATGAAAATATTCTTTAACTAAGTGGCGACGATTCGATGTGGCATATATTAACACATTTTTAGGTTTACTTTCTAAACTTCCTTCTAAAACCGCCTTAAGAGATGCATATCCTACTTCTCCATCTTCGAAAGTTAAATCGTCTATAAATATAATAAATTTATGTGGTTTACCTTTTAAAAGTCTTATTACATCTGGAAAATCCGCAAGATACTCTTTTGGTATTTCTATAATTCTTAATCCTTTATCATAGTACTCGTTTAAAAGCGCTTTAACTGTAGATGATTTACCAGTACCCCTATCACCATAAAGAAGCATATTGTTTGCAGGAAAAGAGTTTATGAACTGTAGTGTGTTCTCAACTATAATTTCACGCTCCAACTCATATCCTATTAAATCAGATAATATTATTGGATCTGGATTGTCTATTCCTCTTAATGAACTTGAATTTGATAAGCGTTCCCAAGTAAATGCTCTAAACTTAGAAAACATTCCACAACCATATTTCTTATAAAATTCACTAAGTTCTTTAAAGCAATTACTCCACTGATCACTTTTAGCAAAAGTATTTCTTATACTTTTTAAATGTTCACTACAATTGTCATAATTATGGTTGCTACCTACTTGCCATTCTGGAAGGTTTTTTATTACTTTAGTTTCAAATTCACTTTCATTAAAATGCTCTATAGCATATGACTTTATAACTCTAGAATTAACTTCTCCTGCTAACATAAGGTGATCTAAGTCACTTTTAACTGCATTTTCTATGAATACTTTAGATTGAGATAAGTCCTTACTCTCTATTCTAAGTGAGAAGGGGTTTTCATCAAATATTATTTTATCTATTATATAATCTTTTAATGACAATATAGGTTTAGAACCTAATTCGAAGAAAAAGTCATTATACTTATTTACGAATTCCCCTAAATCCATTTTGGCACTATTTAAACATTCCAGAAGCTCAGACAACTTTTTGATTACTTCATCATTAAGTAAATTTCTATAAATAGAGATATTATCTAGTATCAATTTTAATTTTGTTACCTCATAACTTCTAGATAAGTACATACCGTTCATAAAAAACACCCCTTGTATTAATTTAAATTATTTTTAAAATTATATCATATAAACTTGATATTATCACTTGTTCTTGGGTACTTATTATTCATATAATTCGAGTTATTAAAATTTCACTAGTATAGTATGTGGATAAGTTTAGTTATTGATTATATAATTTATTTGGAATTTTTAAAAAGGAGGTAATTTTATGGATAAGAGACTAGTAAGTAGACACCTTTTCAAAACTATAAGCAATGAATTAGATTTTTTTCAATCTAAAGGCATAATTAGTTCTTCTCAAAAATCATCCATGCTTTCTAATTATGAGTTGAAAGAAAAACACAATTTTATCCGTATTGTTCTTATAGTTGGTGCAATTTTACTAGGAGCTGGTATATTAAGTTTTATAGCTAGTAATTGGATTTATTTATCTAAATTATACAAGTTTCTATTAATAATTTTTTCAATTATAGGAGTAAACTTTATAGGGTATAGGCTTGAAATAAGTCTTCCTAAGACATCAAGAACTCTGTACTATATTGGAGTGATTTCATATGGTGCTGGAATATTTCTTGTAGGACAAACCTTCAATCTTGGAGGATCATTCCATAGTGCATTTTTATTGTGGTCTTTAGGTATAGTTGCAATTGGATTGTATTTAAAGGATATTATAATATTAACTTTTTCAAGTTTCTTAATGCTTATATATTCAAACATGTATTATTTCAGTCAAGGAGAAACCTTACCTACTATTGCAATAATTATATTGCCTGTATTCTACTATACTCTTAAAGAAACTAACTTTAGCAAGTTATATACTTTCTTTATAAATTTATTAAGTATTAATATAGTTACACTAGTATTATTGAGATTTATAGGCAATTTTAAAAATGGTAGCTTGTATATATTACTTATAATGTTTTCTTTAGGAATTATAATGGTATTTTTACCTATAAAAAAAGATTTAAGATATATTACCAAACTTCAAGGTCATTTAGTCCATTGGATTTCAGGCTTTATCCTAACATTTTCGAGCTTATGGGGAGTATTCTCTCACACTAGTGCAAATATATTCTGGGGAATATTCTACTTTATCTTTGCATTATTTCTAATGAATAGAGGAAGTCTTTTTAGTATTGCTATAGTCTGCTCCTTAATTCTAAGATTTTACATTGATATATCATATGACTTTCTTCCAAAGTCATTGGTATTTATGATAGGAGGACTAATACTTATAATATTTGGCTTCTATTTTGAAAGGCAGAGGAAGAAAGGAGAGAAAATCTAATGGAAGATAAAAGATTATTAAAAAGAATAATTGTTTTTTCTATACCTATATTAATACTATTAAGTATGACTATTTCTCCCTTGCTTACAATATCACGTGGAGTAGATATAAAGCTAGAAACAAAGCCAGTTGATCCAAGAGATTTGTTTAGAGGTGACTATGTCGTTCTCTCTTATAAAATAGAAGATATTGAGTTAGATAAAGTCAGTAATGAAGTCAAAGATTATTTTAAAGATAACGAGCAAACGTATAGTACTCTTGCATTTGCTTTATTAGAAAAAAGTTTAGACGGATATTACGTTATTAAAAATATCTCTCTTAAGAAGCCTGATTCAGGAATTTATTTAAAAGGAACTTTAAGTAAATATACTACTTTTGAAGAATCTTCAGAAGAAGAAGCTCCTGTAAGCGGACTTAATAGTGATTTCCCTGAAAATAAAGGGGAATATGTAGATGTATATACTATGAAGTATAATCTTGATAAATACTTTGTTCCAGAAAATACAGGTAAAAAGTTAGAGCAAGACGGACTTAAAGGAGATTTAATTGCAACAGTAAGGGTTTATAATGGGAACTCTCTTCTTAGGAATGTTTCTATAAAATAGTTTGAAAATATAAATAACCTCATTACTATTAGTGATCCGCTAGTAGTGATGAGGTTATTTTCTTAATATGAAGGTTGAACATTTCTTGATTTACTGAAAATATTTATTATACAAAACCCCTTTATTTTGTAGAGTTCTATAATTATTTTTAAATTTGATCCATTATCTTTGTTTTCTTTATTGCTTCTACCAGCATTAGTGCCGCTGGTAAACCAACTATTATTTGTGCTAAATTTCCTGATATAGATTCTATCGGCATAACCCAATTATTGAATGTTAGTGCTTCACCTACATAGTACCCAACAATCATCCAAGCTCCACCTAATACCATAGCGATTATATTTCTTACAAAGCTGGTCCCCTGTTTTCCATCCTTGCAAGCAATATATCCTACTATAAATCCCATGATAGCTCGAGTTATTACAGTGGTTGGTGTCCATATTATATATGGTGAAAATAAATCAAACATTCCCATGCCCACTGCTCCTGCTATAGCTCCTTTTCTAGCACCTAGTAATATCGCTAATATATATAGCATCCCTGTTCCTAAGTGTATAAGTCCACCTTTAGTAAGAGTAGGTATTTCAACTCCTATAATAGCAGTTGAAACATATACAAGACCTATAGCAAGTGATGTTAGTATCAAGTCTTTGGTTTTTGTTTGCACATTTGCTTTGCTTGTATTCATAGCTCCACTCATATGTACCCCTCCATTCATTATTTATTATGTTATAGTCATTATACTATACATTCTATTGGGATACAATATGTTTTTTTATTATTATGAATGGGTACAATTTTTATTAACTAAAAACTACTTTATTACTTTTATAGATTTATCTTCCGCTAAAACTATTATTATTTTACCATCATGAACAAAAGTATTTGAGATTTTATCTGTGATCGCTAAATTCAGGTTTCCGTCACTATCAAGTACTTTAATCCCATAATCTTCTTCATCTGAAAGTTTGCATATTATTTTATTATTTGAAACTTGAACATTCTGTATTGACTCTTTTAGTACAAGTGTATCCTCTTTAGATACTTCTGATTTATATAAATTGTATTTATCATAATCTTTAAAAGTAGTGTAATATACATTACCATTAATTTCATCGTACCATGCATTAATATCTGATATTTTATTATCGGATATTCTTTTTTCATTTGTTCCATCTAAACTTGAAGAGTATAGATATTCATCTTCATCTTTTACATAATAAATTTTGTTGTTTCTTATTTTAAAATTCTTAACTTCAAAGTTTGTAATCTTTGTCATTTCATTTGTATCTAAATTTATTTTGTAAATCCTATTTAGTTCGCCTTTTTCCATTGGATAATATGATGTTAACACATACGCTTCATTATTAATTATTGTAGTAGAATTATCATAGCTAGAAATCATGCCACCATCTTCTGTTTTTGTATACCAACCATATATGAAACTAGGATCTCCTATTCTTTTTCCATTGTCATAGTCTTCACCTTTTGGTATAAGTAAAAGATTATTAGGTCCTAGTGGTACAAATTGATTTATTCCCAATGTTCCATTTAATGTATCTTTAAAATCTAAGTATCCTGAATGTTTTTCTATAATTTTACCATCTTCACTTATTTTCAAATATACATCGGAACCCATACTTGCTCCTCCAACACGATAGTATGCCCAGAGTTGATTATCTCTCAATTGGAATCCTAAATAATTGTTAAAACCATATAATGTGCTAAATTCATATGAATGTACTAATTCTTTATTTGATAAATCATTTTCCGATGCTCTATATATTTTATTTGTATTGCCAACTGTCTCTACAAAATAATAGTAGCCTTTAAATAGAGCAACTCCATTTTGACCCGCATATTCAGGAAGATTTACTGTTTTTACCTGTGGATTACTTGACTTTATATTAAGTCCTTTAGATTTATCCCACTCATAACCCCATCCAAATTCATCATGTGCAAATCTCCATGTAAGAGGAAAATATGTTACATCTTTAAAGCTTAAAATTGGATATTCCTCTTTAGAATTGTCTACTATTTTTCCGTTTACGCTAACTTTAAAATTAGGAATTTTTGCATTGTAATTATTTGAGTTTCTATTGTTTGTTTTATATGGAGCATAAGATGATGTAACCTTTTCTTGAGAAATTTTAAGTCCATCTTTTTCAGTCCATTCAGTTTTTAGGCCTAAAAGTCTACAGTCATACCATGTCATTGGGACATATGTTATATCTTTATAAACTAAAAGTGGATAATTTCTATATTGATTATCCACTTTATTGTCATTTAAATTAACTGTAAAGCTTGGCAGTGTAACTTTTACAGTCTGATCTTTAGCTAGGCTCTCTTTTGAAAAAATCGCAGTACTTAAACATATGGTAAGAAGAGACGTAGCTAAAATCGCTTTCTTATTCATATAATTTCCTCCTTTATTTGTTAATTACCATAATTCTATCATATATATTAATAGTTAATAAGCTGGAAATTATACTGTAATTTAATTTTAATATAATTGAAATAAACTGATGATTACTTAAAATATCTTTTACTAAATATTTTTAAGCTCCTCCCAGTCTACCTCTTTGAACCCTACCAACACTCTCTCTTCACCTACTATAATAGGTCTTTTTACTAGCATTCCATCTGTTGAAAGTAATTGTATTTGCTCTTTTTCAGACATTTCAGATAATTTATCTTTTAGTCCCATTTCTCTATATTTAATTCCACTAGTATTGAAAAATCTTTTTATAGGTAGTCCACTTTTTTCAATCCACTTAGATAATTCTTCTACTGTTGGATTTTCTTCTACTATATGTCTTGAATCATAGCTTATATTATTTTCATTAAGCCACTTTTTAGCCTTCTTACAAGTACTACACTTTGGATATTGTAAAAATAAATATTTCATTATATCTCTCCTTCTGTTTTTTTATTTTATACCCATTTCACTGATAATTACTAGTAATGAGTGAATTTATAATGATAAAATAAGATTTACTGAATATATAGTATATAAGAGGATTATAAATAAAACTATCGTAAAAATATATTTATAGTGATATACTTATTTATGTGCTTGAAAATTATATGATAAATAATTAAATGTTTTGGAGGTAGTAAATTATGATTTTTATCGAACTATTGAAAGCAGTATTCTTAGGAGTTGTTGAAGGAATTACTGAATGGCTTCCTATCAGTAGTACTGGTCATATGATTTTAGTTGAAAAATTTATACAATTAAATGCTTCAGCTGCTTTTAAGGAAATGTTTTTTGTGGTTATCCAGCTAGGAGCTATATTAGCTGTTGTTCTATTATATTTTCATAAATTGAATCCTTTTTCCCCTAGTAAGTCCAGCAAAGAGAAGCAAGATACTATGTCAATTTGGTATAAAGTTATTGTCGGAATTATTCCAGCAGGAGTATTTGGTTTCTTATTTGATGATTGGTTAAATGAGCATTTATATAACTATAAAACTGTTTCTATAATGTTAATTGTTTACGGTATTTTGTTTATCATCATTGAAAATCGTAATAAAGGTCGTGGCGGTAATATTAGAAGTTTTAGTGATCTAAGCTATAGAACAGCTTTCTTGATTGGAATGTTTCAAGTTCTAGCTTTAATTCCAGGTACGTCACGTTCAGGTGCAACTATTCTTGGTGCAATTTTATTAGGCACTTCGCGTTACATAGCTGCAGAATATTCTTTCTTTTTATCTATACCAATAATGTTTGGTGCTAGCGGTGTAAAGCTACTTAAATTCGGACTTAGCTTCACTAGTATGGAAATAGCTATTTTAGTTACAGGTATGGTTGTAGCTTTCATTGTTTCTGTTGTAGCTATAAAATTCTTAATGAGTTACATTAAAAATAATGACTTTAAAGCGTTTGGTTGGTATCGTATTATTTTAGGTATTTTAGTTATTGCATATTTTGCGTTTTGGGGAAACTAAGATAATATGTGTTAAATAAAAGAACTATAATATATAAGTTATATTATAGTTCTTTTTTATTTCTCTATATTTAAGTACTATATCGTTATAAATGATATAAGGTATATCTATTATGTATTATTAATTCACTCTATAATTATGTTATTCTTATCTAAGTTCTATATTAGATTTACTCAAATACTACTTCTCCAGTTTCAATATGATATTTTGCTCCAATAACTTGAACTTTATTTTCTTTTATTAAGTTTTCTATAACAGGTTCTCTTTTTATCTCATTTACCGTGTTTTCTATATTCTTATCTTCTACTTCTGCATATATCTTATCTTTTGATGCATTGTTATCTATGCCTTCTAAAGAAATATTTATTTTTTCAATTATTCCCTGTATATTTTCAGAAGCTTGAGCCTTGTTGACAGTAGCCTCTACAGCACCACATTTTTCATGACCTAGTACAACTATTAGTGGCGCACCTAATTGTTCTACACCATATTCAACACTACCCATTGTTATTTTGTCTATGACGTTTCCAGCATCTCTAATAACAAATAAATCTCCTAGCCCTTGATCGAATATTATTTCAGGATTTACCCTACTATCACTACAACCAACTATTACTGCTAGTGGTTTTTGTCCCATACTTAACTTCTTTAGATTTTCTTTACTTAAGTCCTTGTTCAATATCTCTCCACTAATGAATCTTTTGTTACCTTCTAACAGCAGTTTTTTTGCATCCTCTGGATTTGTAACATCTGGTCTTGTGTAGACTTGTTTGACTTGCTGGTTAACTTCGACAGATGCCTGTTTTTGTTCCCCATCACATCCTGTTAGTGTTAGTGTTAAGATTCCAGCTGATAAAATCATTCCTAAAGCTTTAGCTTTCATAAAATACCCCCTCTAGTTTATATTTAAATATTGGAAATTAACATCAAATTACATGATACCATGTTTGATAAGAAATTTCTATTATTTTGTATAATTATTTAGAATTTTGATAATTAATTAGTTTTTCTAAAGCCTTTACAGTATTTTTCTTCTATTAACTTATTTTATTTGATAGAATTAGAGGTTTTATTAAAAAAGCTACTGAAGTATCTCACTGATACTTAGTAGCTTAGTTAAATATTTAGATTGATTATGTGTAGTAAAACTACAATGAAAACTTTTTAATTTTTTACTTTTTCAATAATTTTAAATATTTTACCGTTGCAATTACTACAACCTTTTTCTTTCAGTTCTTCTATTGTTTTGACTTTTTTTGAATTACCAACCTCAATTATTTTATTACATTCTTTACATTTATAATATCTAACTGTTATTTTAAATTCTCCTGTATAAATCATCCCTTCATAAGAACTATTTATTGATGATTTTGTTCTACTAGTAGTTTTAAGAATAATCATTTGACCTGTGCTCCCAATTATTCCAGCACTCTCATAACTATTAAATGTAGTAAATACTTCTGAGACTGTAAGTCCCATATTTAAAAAACACTTTTGCATATCAAACTCAAAGTCTGGTGACTTATTTGCGTATGAAAGGAAAATTGGAATACCATTCTCTCGCTTTAAAGCTTCAACTCCCCTTGATATAAATAAGTTCATTCCTTGAAGCGTATAAGGAGGATCAGTAAAGAAACAATCAAATATTCCTCTAAATTTATTTGATATAGGCTTCCTAAAGTCTATATGCTCACATTTGATAGGAAGATTCTCTTTTTCAGATAATGCCTCAATATAAGAAAGAACTCTTTGATCAATATCCATTACCAAAATTATAGTTCTAGAGTACTGTATATTAGAAAAAAGCTTTTTTAATAAAAATCCTATAGCTATACTTACTAAATCATCATCTCCCACACATAGTATCTTCTTTCCTATTAATACTGAATTCTTAAGCGCTAATAGTGCTCTCTTTATGGAAGTGTCTACAGTACACTTCGATTGATCTATAGTGACATCAGCTTGAGGGCGATTAATAAATATCTCATTTAATTCTTCTTTTAATTCTATGATTTCTTCGTGCTCTTTCCATGGCTCTGATATTAGCCTGATATATAGTTCTTTATTTACTCCTTTAAATCCTAAGTCATTTTCTATAAAACATCTACCTTTTATTGTAAGTCTTACCCCTCTGTCCTGAACTAGTAATCCAAGTTTAATAAACTCTCTTTTAATAGCTGCGACCACAGGAGTTGGAAGTAGATTGTTTTTTGCTAGTTCTTTAGTAGATATACCCTCTCTAAAATAAACATTTATTAAAATTTTCTCTATAACTTGACTTCCATCTTCTATTCTGACATTTTCACTTACCTTTTGTACATAATTACATAATAATTCCTTATTGTTTTTTATTTTAGCTTTATTTTTTTTATTCAATTTTACATTCCCCCATATTTTTAATTATAGATATTAATATTAATTCACTAATTAGAATTTGTACTAATCAGCTGTGTAAGTTAAAAATATGGATATAAATACAAAAAGGACATAGTAACACAAAGTCACTACATCCCCCTAATTTTTTAGTGTCTGCCTAAACTATTCTTTAAGAAAATACATATCTATGATTATAGAAATTTCAAATCTTATAAATAATAGATTAATTACAACTTAGATAGAAAACCTAAGTTTAAATACAATCTATAAAAGAGCGAATAATATAGAATATCTAGTTTAAGACATAAAAATACCATGCAAAAGCACGGTATTTTATCATATATCACAAGGTTATGTGTTATCCGTGTTCTTAACTTACTCTTAAAAAACTCGTCAATAAATAAACCTAAACTACTAGGTTAAAAGTTTTTTAAGAAACAACTATTTAGCTGATTAGTTAAGAACTACCTCACTCATAAAACACACTCCCGATATTATTTTTGAATTTTGTTGTTATGTTCAGCTCTGATTATAACATATATAATATAGAATGTAAATATATGCTTATTTTATTAATACAGAATATACATGAATGTTATTTTAGGCTAGAAGCTTTTTCCCATACCATTCTATATTCCACTTCTCCAGTATCTGAGCTAGTTTGTTCTTTTGTAATAGTAAATCCATTTTTATTATAAAAATTGATTGCTTTCGTGTTTTTACTATATACATCTAAGCTTAAAGTACTATAATGACTCTTCGCTTCTTCTAAAAGCATTTGTCCAATGCCTTTTCCTTGATATTCTTTTGCAACAAATAATCCTGCAATGTATTGATTATCACTTATTCCAATAAATCCTTTTATTTTATCCATAGATTTATAGACTAAAATATCTGCTTGGGGCAACATTTCTTTAACTATATCATAGTTTTTATTCCAGTATTCTTCATTAATAAATTTATGAGCATTAATGTTTGTCTCCAACCAAATTTTCATTACTTTCTCTAAGTCATCTATCTCTAGTTTCGTAATCATTTTCTATCACCCACCATAATTATAGTATTTTTGTATACTGACTAAACCCTTGTGAAAAGTTACTCTAAATAAGAAAAATTACTTTATCGGAATTTCAATGATTTTATCATATATTTCTGTGTAAGTCATCTTTTCTATACTCAATTGATGATTATCTCCGGTTTTCGAAAAACGTAGTGTTCTACTATGAAGTGTTTTTCCATCTTCTGATTTTTTAATATTACTTCCGATAGTTTCTCTAAGACTTACTCTTTCTCCATCTACTATAAGTCCCACCTGGGTAAGTATAACATCTTCTGTTGTAGTAATGCTAACATATGTGCTTCCTTCTAATTCATATATATTATCTATTGTTATATTCCTCTCTAGGACTTCAATTTTTTGGGCTTCAGAACCCTTCTTAATATTAAACTTTTTATTAACATCTCTATCTACAGAAAAGCTTTCCACATATGCTTGAACTGATTTTAATTTCTCTGGCAAAGCATCATATTCGCTATAAAATTTAATCCCATTAGTGTCTGTGGTAATGCTAACACCTTGACTTTCTAACTCCTGTCCGTTACCTCTTAAATTTATATTTATATGATTTGGACGTAATCTCTCTCCTAATATGTGATCCTTAGCTAATTCAATAATATTTTGTATAGATCCATATAGTACAGTTTTTGTAGGCGATGCTACTATTGAGTCTAGATGAATTTTTGTATTATTAGACTTTAAAGTTTCATTAATATTCTGCTTTAATGTATAGCCCATTGCCTTATCTTTATCTATGGTAAAACTAATATTACCTACTTCCGTTGTGTCATCATATGCTAATTGTATGTTTAAATCTAATGTCTTATCAAATAGATATGGTCTCTCAAAACTATATATCCATTTTATTTCTGTTTTTTCATCATTTATTTTCCCTTGTCCACTGTTACCTTTATATTCCTTATTAGCTCCTTTAATAGTTATATGAATATTACTATCTTTATCAATTTGCCCACTTGGATCTCTTAGTGTATAAAAAACTAATAGCTGATTTTCGTCTACCATTATTCCATCTAATGTTAGACTTAATCCATTCTTGAAGGTATAGCTTTTTCCAATAGTCTGACCTTTTCCCAATTCATTTAGTCCCTTTAAAGTACCATTCATAATTTGGTCATATCCCAGAAGTTTTTTCCCATAATATGCAATAGCATTAAAGTTATATCCTATAAGTAAAAATATAATACAAGCGACTGCGACTCTGATTTTCCAACTCCTTCTTTTTGGCTTAGCTAAAGAGATTTTATTTAAAGCACTATATAATCTTGTCTCTAATTCTTCAGGGACTTCAATTCTATCTATATCTAATTTATTTTTGTTCAACATTTTCTCAATTTCTTTCATATTTATCACCCCTTAGACTTTCTTCTAATTTTTTAAGCCCTATATGAAGACGAGACTTTACTGTTCCAGGAGGTATCTTTAAAATATCTGATATAGCTTTATAGTCTAAATCTAAAAAATATCTAAGTCTAATAATTTCTTGATGCTTATCAGTAAGTTTTAACAAATGCTCTTCTATTACAATTTGTTCTTCTTTCTCCTTTAAGTGAACTTCACAAACTTCTTTTTCAATGATATTTTCATTAACAAATTTACTTTTATCCCTTAAAATCTTTTTACAGCAATTTACCAAAATAGTTTTGCTCCAACTATAAAATGCGTCTCGATTTTTTAATTGCTGTATATTTTCGTATAGTATTGTAATCATATCCGACATAGCATCTAAAGAATCTTCTTTGTTTTTCATATATACAAAGGCTAATTTGTAGTATTCCTCTTTTTGAGCCATAATTAACTTTACCAGTGCATCTTTATCTCCCTTCTTTGCTTTTTTAACTAGTACCTCTATATCCACTTTAACACCTTCCTTCATATATAAGAGTATAATACTATGTAAAAAGTTCATTTTAATTTATTTTTTATAGTTTTTATATTAGATTTATACAAAGTCTTTGAAATAAAAAAGAATCCTATTATAAGGATTCTCATAAGAGTGGTCTAATTATCGTTCTTTAAAGTGAATTTTTAAGGCTCTCATATATCTTTTTATATATTGTTAAATATATTTTAGAAAATATAAGTATATATGTATTTATTCTTTATCCAATTGTATATTTACATATTAACTTTTTCTCTACTTATTACATTAAGTCAATAAATCTTCAAAGAAATATTTCTTTGATATATATTTAGTACCATTATAATATCATTACAAAAGTACCAGCTGTAATCAATGTTCCACCTATAATAGCCTTAGTTGTTATAGGTTCCTTTAAAATAATAAATGCTAATACTATTGTAAGCACAATACTGAACTTGTCAATAGGAACAACTTTTGATACCTGTCCTATTTGTATTGCTTTAAAATAAAAAAGCCATGATAGACCTGTGGCAAGTCCGGATAACACTAGAAAGATCATACTTTTTTGAGATATGTCTTTTATCCCAGTTTGTGAACCAGTAATAAAAACCATACCCCATGCAACAATTAATATTACTATAGTTCTAATTGCAGTAGCAAGATTTGAGTTAACATTTTCAATACCTATCTTAGCTAGAACTGAAGTCAGAGCTGCAAAAACAGCTGAAAGAATAGCGTACAAAAACCACATAAGAACTTCTCCTTTCCAATATGTAATGATTATTATTATCATCATTATAGCATATTTAACTCTCCAGTACTATTAATAAGCACTTTTACATGGTTTAATTAACAAAATTAAAATCTTAAATTTTTACTATCAAAAGTTACACTAGGATTACCTAGTGTAACTTCACTTTGTGGTTTGTTGTACTAGTTAACTTTTTACATTGAATTTACTAATTTAACACATAATACGGATCTTTCTTATCCTCTTTAAGTGAGGGATGTATAACATCAATTTAGCGAATACTCGATGTATTTGCTAAGTTATTCTATGATAGTCCTAAGAATAACTAAAAGCTGAATATATGGAGTTGGTGCAGGAAATGTTCTACATCGTAAATATTCAAGCACTCGTTAAAGCTGACATAGCGAAAACCAAGCATATATGTCAGTTACAAAAGTTCTTGTACTGTATTTCGAGGTTAGTGCTACCTTTAGAGCCTAGATAAACCTGCTACGTTGGTAGTATTAATTAGGAAACCGCACTTCTATAAACGGCTGTAGTTCACGATTACTAAATTATTGATAAATCCATTGCTTTAAATTCTTCTAAAGTTAACTGGTGCAACATATTAATTTTTGCACAATGTACTCAAATAATTATACTTTTGTCAAGAGTTTTGCAACTATTCATGATAATTAACTTTGTAACTATGGTTAACTTTAGGCTTATAACTACAGTTACAGTTACACTTCGGCTTGCAACTACAATTAGGCTTAACTTCTGTAATAATAGTTGATATGTTATTATTTAGATTTGGATCAGGAGTTATTGAAGTTACTCTTGCAGTATTGATTATAATCTCTGTAGCTAATGGACTTATTCTTGCCCTGATTAAAATAATTCTTGAAGTTCCAGCTGCCAAATTCCCTATATTATAGGAATTCGTCCATGAATTCCAGGTTACTCCTCCATCTATTGAAAATTGTGCTTCTGTAAGACTAGATGGTATAGTATCTATTAAATTAACATCTTGCGCATCTGATGGTCCTGCATTTGATATTGCAATTGTATAAACTATTATTCCACATAATGTTACTACACATGGATTTGCTCTCTTTACAACAGAAATATCTGCCGATGCACTTACTTCTGTAGTTACTGTCGATCTGTTATTATCTGGATCAGGATCCGGTGTTGTTGATGTTACCTCTGCAGTATTAGTTATGCTTCCTGTTGCTGGTGCAGATACTATACCTCTTATTAAGATAGTTCTTTCATCACCATTTGCTAATGTTCCTATGCTATAACTACCAAGCCACATGTTCCAGGTTAATCCTCCATCTATTGAGAATTCTGCCCCTGTAATACTAGATGGAATAATATCTGTTAAATTAACATTCTGGGCATCTGATGGTCCTGCATTTGAGACTCTAATTCTATATGCTAGAATTCCACCTGCAACTACCGGACTTGTTACTACTATCTTTTCAACTGAGATATCTGCTGACGTCGATCCACTTATTTCTGTAACTACTGTCGATGTGTTGTTATTAGGATTTGGATCTGGTGTTGTTGATGTTACTTCCGCAGTATTAGTTATCGTTCCTGTTGCTGATGCAGATACTATTCCTCTTATTAAGATAGTTCTTTCATCACCATTTACAAGTGTTCCTATGTTATAGTTTCCTGTCCATGCATTCCAAGTTACCCCTCCATCTATTGAGAATTCTGTCCCTGTAATAATAGATGGAATACTATCTGTTAAAACAACATTTTGGGCATCTGATGGTCCTGCATTTAAGACTCTAATTCTGTATACTATCATTTCTCCTGCAGCTACTGGATTCGTTACTGCTGTCTTTTCAACTGAGATATCTGCTGATTGATTAACTTCTGTAGTTATCGTTGATGTGTTATTACCTGGATCTGGATCTGGCGTTGTTGATGTCACTTCTGCAGTATTAGTTATCGTTCCCGTTGTCAATGGAGATACTGTTCCTCTTATTAAAATAGTTCTCACTTCACCATTTACTAGTGTTCCTACATTATAGCTTCCTGTCCATGGATTCCAAGTTACCCCTCCATCTATTGAAAATTCTGCCCCTATAATATTAGATGGAATAACATCTGTTAAAACAACATTTTGAGCATCTGATGGTCCTGCATTTGATATATTAATTGTATAAGTTATCAACTCTCCTGGATTTACTGGATTTGGAGTTGCTGTTTTTACAACTGCGACATCTGCCGATGCAACTACATTAAGTGGAACAGTATTAGAATTTACAGTATACATACCTTCTATTCCACCTGATACAGGTGTATAAGAATAGTTTATTGTTGCTGTATTGAGTGTTGGATTAGGAACTGGAACACTTTGAACTTCTGCATCAAAAGTTATTGTAGCAGTAGTTCCTCCTGGAATATCTGGAATTGTAAATCCTATATTAGGGTCTGCAACTATACTCGATGCCCCATTAATAGTTACACTTCCCGGTAAAAAAGATAATCCATTTGGTACTAAATCTTGAAAAAACACATTTGTCAGAGGACTAGTACAGGTATTTTCTAACGTTACTGTATAAGTTACCACTTCTCCTACATTTGCAACAGGTGTACTAATAGTTTTTACAGGCATAAATTGTGGAACTTGAACTTCTCTTAACGATATATCATCTATAGCATAATCATTTCCAATAGCAGCTGGACCTTGGCTTAAAAATTCAACAGTAAGACTCGTGTTATTTTGTGAGTTAATTACGGTACCTATTTCCTTCCATTCTGGAGCATTCGTATTAACAGGAATTTGCTCTCCTAGTGTGGCACTATATATGATATTACCATCTTGATCAAGTATTCGTACCCCTAGCTGAGGTTCTGCATATCCTGTAACTTTAAATAAATTTAAAATCCAAGAAGTAAATAGATAATTCGTATTTGGCTGTACTGATACGGTATCTGTAAAGAAAACAGCACCAGGATTAAAACCATTTACTACCATCATTCTTCCTGTTTCATTACCCGTAGTATGATCTGCAATACGCCACCAAGCACCCAAATTATTACTAAATGCATTATTCATAATGTTTTGTACTGTATATTCACCATCATCAGGTGTATACGTGCTCGGATCTGGAAGTACATATGTGAAGTCTGGTGTTACGCCTGGATAAGGCTCTACTGGTGCGCCAGTATTGGCGGGAGTACCAGCTGGAAAGAAACCAAACGTTCCATTATTAGCAGCATTTATAAGATTTACATCTGAAACCGTTACACATGGATCCAGTATGTTTTCTATAGGTGTATATATAACTGGACCATCAAGAAAGTTTTGGTCTACTAGATCCGCTCCGGATACAGTTACCAAAATTGTATCTGGAGTTATTGAGTCTAAGTTAGTTGAGCCTGTTGGAGGATTTGTTGCAAAACTTATTGGTGGATCTTCACCTACTGGAATAGGTCCAACTACTGCCGTACTGAAATCCCCTGGTGTTGGAACTCCTCCAGTCGTACCATAGGATTCTACAATTCTATAATCCCCATTTGGCACATTTATAAATGAATAGTTTCCATTTGCATCTGTAAGAACCACAAGTCTTACATTTGTCGCTACATTCTGTAATACAACAGGTACATTAGCCAGACCTGAATCTCCACCATCGATAGTAGCACTTCTGTCCCTATCAAAGACTACACGTCCTGATATACTTGCCATATAACCACTTCCCTTTTTAGTTTTGATAATTTTTTCCCTATGTTCTATAATATGCATTTTTCAATGGTTTGGTTACAATATTCAAATGAATACTTTTACTTATATTGTTTGTCGTATTTTGTTATTCATTGTTGATAATATTATATAGCTATGCTAATATCTAAAAGTACTTCTTATTTAATAAAATAATAATTAACTTTATATAATAATTTAGGTAATTTAAAGGAGGAACTATTTTGAGGAAAAGTACAAAAGATATAATTATAATAGGATTTGCTTTATTCGCTATGTTTTTTGGTGCTGGTAATTTAATATTCCCACCATTTCTAGGTAATATGGTGGGTGACAAATATATTTTAGGAATTATAGGATTTATATGTACTGGAGTTGGACTACCACTTCTTGCTATAATAGCTACAACAAAAGGTGATGGTACTTTCGAAACAATGGCATCTAAAATAGGTCCAAAGTTTGCTTTAATATTTGCATCTACATTATTTATAGCAATAGGACCTATGCTTGCAATTCCAAGGACAGCTGCTACTACTTATGAATTGACTTTAAGCCCATTGTTACCTGGTCTTACTCCTTTTATTTCAATGGTAATATATTTTGGAATAAATTTAATATTCGTACTAAAAGAATCTTCTATAATAGATACTATAGGTAAGTATCTTACTCCCATGCTGATACTTATATTATCTTTTATAATTATAAAAGGGATTGTTTTTCCTATAGGAAATATTGTTCACACTAATGTAACATCTGTATTATCATTTTCTTTTATAGAGGGTTATCAAACTATGGACGCACTAGCTGGACTATTATTCGCATCTGTTATTACAAATTCACTAAAGTCAAAGAATTATTCAAAAGACGAAATACTTCCTATGACTCTTAAATCAAGTGCTATAGCTATAGTTGGTCTAACTTTTATTTATGGTGGTTTAACGTTCTTAGGAGCTCAAACAAGTGGATTTGAAATTGCTAATTTATCTAAAACGGGCTTGCTGTTATTACTATCAAGATCTATACTAGGTAACCTTGGTTCCACTATAATAGGCATAGCGATTGGACTTGCTTGTTTAACAACTTCTATTGGATTATTGACTGCTGGCTCTTCATTTTTCGAAAAAATATCAAATGGAAAGCTTCCTTATAAAGTAAATGCAGTTGTGATTTCAATAATCAGTATTATCATAGGATGTCTTGGAGTTGACAATATTGTTAAAATA
Organism: Gottschalkia acidurici 9a; assembly: GCF_000299355.1. NCBI lineage: Bacteria > Bacillati > Bacillota > Tissierellia > Tissierellales > Gottschalkiaceae > Gottschalkia > Gottschalkia acidurici. The sequence continues at coordinate 1,975,327 of NC_018664.1, forward strand.
TCTAACCCTATTTTAAATGTACTATATCCAGTAACAATAACATTAATAGTTACTACACTAGCCAATAAATATATAAGAAATATAAAAGCAGTAAGAGTTGGTGTTTATACTTCATTATTATTTGGTCTACTTCAAGTAATACCATCGATTAAACTAAATTTTATACCTCTTGGTAAGTTAGGATTTGCTTGGCTTGTTCCAACTGTAGTTTCCATATTAATAGGACATCTTGTATTTTATACACCTAAACAAAATTCTAATAATTTATAATAAAAAAAGACTATATCAAACTTCAAGTTTGATATAGTCCTTTTTATATAGGTAAAACTAATCTATTATCTTCTATATACTTTCAATTTCAACTTTTATTGCTGTAGCATCTTTTAATTGAAGCCATTTTAGATTTACTTTGAGATCAGAAGGAACTTTATCTAAGTTACATATATTCTCCACAACGTAAGAATTTCTACTTTCAACATATTTATCTATCACTAAATGATCTTTTCCATGCTGTATTCCACTTAAATCTATTCCTATTAGCTTTGTGTTAAAATCTAATAACTTATCTATAACTTGATTTGTTAAATAAGGACTTGTCTTAGAATCAAAGTATTTTTCACTTCCATATCCGTACTGTTCCATATACCCTGTTCTGAATATTACAAATGAGTTTTGTTCTAGGTTAATATTTTCTAAGACATCAATATCTATAACCTTTATCCCTCTAACATCTATTACTTTAACTTTAATTTCTGATGGTAACTCTATATTCGAAAGATTATAGCAGTCTATATGAGTTCCTATATGTTGTCTTTGATGTTCTGGTTGTGAATCCCCCCACTCTAATATTTTCTTCGGAATACTGAATTTCTTTAAGTGTAAGTTCATATTATATCTCCCCTTCTAGTTCTATCATTTCATCCAAATAGTTATTAAACTTGATCAAGAAATTAGCTACAATCTCTTGATCTTCTTTATCTATGTTTTTAAAAAATTTATTATTTCTTTCTTCCCACTTCTTATGTTGGATTTCATGTCGCTTATATAGTTTTTCACCTGGTTTTGTTAGCTTAAAGTATATTTCCTTATCATTATTAGGATTTTTATATTTCTCAATAAGATTATTACTTAAGAGTTTTTTGCTAATCTTGCTTATAGCACCTCTTGTCATATTCATACTCTGAGATATTTTAGTAACATTAGGATCTTTTATTTTTCCTATGATATCTATACAGTGTATTTCTGAAACTCCATACTCTTCATACTCATTCTTAAAAGCTATCTTTCCTAGAGTTTCTTCCTTCTCATATATTTCTTTAAGGCTTTTCATGATAATGTCAATATTACTCACTTTATACACCTCCATATTGTTTCCTCAGAAACAATAATATCGTTTTTTTGTTTCCTTGTCAACATAAAAAAAATAAAATTGTTATTTTATTTAATAGTAACTCTTTAATTTCTACAACATTTATTATTCTGACATTAAAATAAATAATTTTAACGTAACGAAAGTAATTACCGTATAACATTAACAAATATTTGTAGTTTTGTATTTTGTGATATATAATCAGATAAATAGAAAGTCTAAAAAATGAAATAGATCTTATTTATATTGTTGGAGGAACAATGATGAATCACTTAGGAACAGTACAAATAGAAACAGATAGATTGATATTACGTAAATTTGATATATCAGACTTACACGCATTGTTTAACAATTGGGGAAATGATATAGAAGTAACCAAATTCTTAACATGGCCAACCATTATGTCTGTCGAAACGGCCGAAAGTATATTATCAAACTGGGTTGATAGTTATGCTGATAAAAAATTTTACCAATGGGCAATTGTATTAAAAGAAAATGGTGATGAGCCTATTGGTACTATCAATGTTGTTCATATGAATGAAGAAATTGGTATGGTACATATTGGTTATTGTATCGGAAGGAATTGGTGGAATAAAGGTATAGCATCTGAAGCATTTAAAGGAATTATTCAATTTTTAATTGAAAGAGTTGAAGTTAAACGTATTGAATCTAGGCATGACCCAAGAAACCCAAGCTCAGGTAAGGTGATGTTAAAATGTGGTCTAAAGTTTGAGGGAACATTACGTAATGCTGACATTAATAATCAAGGAATTTGCGATGCTTCTATGTATTCTCTTTTAAAAGAAGATTATTATAGTTTTAAAGAATAAGGCCTTAATACATTTTTATTATTAGTCTAAAAGAGAACGCATGTGTTCTCTTTTAGACTAATATTGTTATCAGCAATATTTTTTAGATTAGCTTAAAGTATAAATGTTTTATTTTATATATTCTATAAGATGCTTAGTAAATCTTTGTCTAACCCCTAGAAAATAAATTCCTTGTACTAAAAAGAATGCAATCAATACTAGAGTAGACTTAGACCCTATAACATCTTGAGAAGACGTTTTTAACATCTGTATAGCTACCGAAGAGTGAATTGCAGCGACAATGTATGGTATAAAAAACAAACTAGCTATTTCAATAGTTGTAATCTTCTTTAACTCTTCATTAGACAATCCTAATTTTGAAATACCTTTATATTTTTCTCTTTCTTCATCTAAATCACTATAAAATCTAAAGTATAAAAAACTTCCCGCTCCTATAAAGAATATTAGTCCAATAAAAAAAGCGATATATAATAATATATTCGATTGTTGCTGTTCTACCTCATACATATCTCCACCAGTAAGAAATATAAATGGATCTTTATATTTATGTTGAAACTCATCTTTTAATGTAGTAGCTATATCACCTGTATCTGTCCATCTTTCTGTATCATAAAGATATAACTTTTCTTTATCTCCTTTTAATTTACTAAACGTTTGGTCATCTATTACCATAAGAGTATCTAAAACACCTTGTGGTACTATATTTTTATCTACAATATCTACTACTTTAAATTCTAAATTATTTTTATTTAAATGAATTTTTGAATATTGCTGCTTTATTTTTTCCCAATCTTGTTTCTTCATACTAGAGTTTACTAGCGCTACTTCACCTTTATTTAAATTTAAACTTTTAGTGTCTATATTAATACCCACTTTATTAAAATCTGATTGTTTTATCATATAGAAGTCTTTTTGTTCATTCATAGTATCTTTTACATAATCCATATTATATTTTTTATAATGAAACCCTTCTGATTCAAGAAGTTCTTCTATACGTAGTGTGTGCTTTAACTCATCTTTATTCCCTTCCATAGATACATAGATAAAAGGAAATGGAAAATGAACTTTAGTTGTAGAGATTTGATTTGTTTTCATAGAATAAAGTAATCCTATAGATATAAAAGTTACTGTAGAGGCAATACATACTAAAAACAGCATTCTTGAGTTATCCTTTACTTTATAAGATAAGTTAGAAATCCATAATAAATTTGTTTTACTCAAATAAATATTCCTATTTCTTTTTAACAAGTTCAATGCAAAAACGCTAAATTGACTAAACAACAACAAAGTTCCTACTAGTACTAGCCCTGTCATTAGATAAGGAACGAAGCTTTGTTCATATTTATCACCAGATAAACCTATATAGTATCCAGCACCTATCATTAAAATAGACATTAAAGCTAAGATTATTGATGACTTAGGAGCTTTACTGGCTTTTTTTCCTGCTTTTAAAAGTTCAACTGTCTTTTCTGCGTTAATTAGCTTAGGCACAATAAATGAAATTAGTATAAATATTATAGAAAATGATATAACAGTTAATATTATAGCTTTTAATGGAAAGTAAAACTCTAAGTTTTGAACCCCTAAAAATTTACTTGTAAACATTAAAAATAGTTTAGATGAAGCTAGTCCAATTATTATTCCAGTAATAATTGACGAGTACCCTATAACCATATTCTCTATAAATATTAATTTATTAAAGTCTTTTTTATCCATTCCTAGTATAGTTAAAATTCCAAACTCTTTTTTTCTAACCTTTAAAAACGTGTTTAGTGAATATAGTACGAAGAAAAAAGTAAAAGAAAAGATTATGATTTCTGATAGCAGTAATGCTGTGAATACTGAAGAGCCTGTTTCATATGAGTTAAAGAGTAATGGATGGTATAAGGATAGAGCAAACGAGAAGAATATAAAAACTGAAAATACACAACTTAAAGAATAAGCAATATATGCGTGTATATTTCTTTTAACATTGTTAAAAGCCAATTGAAGTAAAGTCATTCTTATCTCCTCCTAACAAAGAAAGTGTATCCATAATTTCTTGATAAAATACTTTCGTGTTATTTCCTCTATGAATTTCATTATAGAGTTCTCCATCCTTTATAAATATTACTCTATGACAAAAACTTGCTGTATATGGATCATGAGTAACCATTAAAGTAGTAACTTTCTCTTTTAAGTTTATATCATGGAATAACTTCATAACATCTTTAGCTGACTTAGAGTCTAGATTTCCAGTTGGTTCATCAGCTAGTAATAAACTAGGGGTATTTATAATAGCTCTAGCAACTGCTGTTCTTTGAGCTTGACCTCCAGATACTTCATAAGTTCTCTTATTTAATATTTCTTCGATACCTAGCTTTTTTGCTACTTCATTAAGTCTTTTATCCATTTCTTTTACAGGATATTTGTCTAAAGTCAATGGAAGTATTATGTTCTCACCTATTGTTAGAGTATCTAGTAGGTTAAAATCCTGAAATACAAAGCCTAATTCTTTTCTTCTAAATTCAGCTAATTCTTTTTGATTTAAACTATGAGGATTAAATTCATTAATTATCACTTCTCCAGATGTCGGTAAATCAATAGTAGATATAATATTTAATAATGTAGTTTTTCCACTTCCCGAAGGTCCCATTATTCCAACAAACTCTCCTTTTTCAATAGAAAGGTTAATGTTTTTCAAGGCTTTATATGCTACTTTTCCTTCATATACCTTATTGAGTTTGCTTATTTTAAGTATTTCTTTCATATATATCAGTCCTTTTTTTATTATTATAGCCTTATTCTAATACTTATAAAAAATATCTACTATCGAGTTTTCTTTCACATATATTACATGTCTGTAATGTTAGTCAAATATTATATTAACAGTAGTTCCCGTTCCTTCTTCCGATTCAATTTCTATATCATGAGATAATTCTTTGCATACTTCTCCAGCAATATAAAGTCCCATTCCAGTAGATTCTCCAAACTTTCTTCCATTTTCACCAGTATAAAATTGGTCAAAAACTCTTTTTATATCTTTCTTTGGAATTCCTACACCATTGTCAATTATTGATAATTTAACTTTATTCTTTTCTTTATAACTTTTTATATAAATTTTATTACTTTTCATACAAGAATACTTTATAGCATTTATAATTACTTGTTCTACAATAAATACTAGCCATTTAATATCTGAAAATACCATTATATCTTCGTCTATATCTACTTCAGGAAATACATTATTTACTATAAAATATCTTCTCATATTATTTATAACTTGTTTTATTAAAGGTTTTAGCTTTACTTTATCAACATGAAAGTCATGAGTAAAAGTATCGAAACGAGCCATATATAGAGCCATGTCTAGTCCCATATCTAATTTCTCTAACTCATTTTTTATACTATCCATATAAGTTTCTTGTTCGTTTTCCTGTACTATTAAATTTATTACAGAAAGCGGCGTCTTCATTTGATGTACCCATTGATTTATAAAAGTTAAATGCTCTTTTTGCTTGTCCTTGTATATTTCTATACTCTCTTGATATAGCATATACTGTTTTTTTAACAAACTGCTTACTTTCATTGTCAGTGGAGAATCACCCAAATAACTTAAAACTTCATCCATATCCTTAGGTTCTGATGATAGTTTTTTATATAATTCCCTATTTATAAAATATTTGTATACTAAAAATAAAAACAATATAAAAAACATAGGAAAATAAAATATAGTGTATTTGAAAAAGTGTCAAACCCTCCTACCCATCTATAAAAAATAAATAATATAGAGAAGTTAAATAAATATAGCAAAATATAAGAAATGTGTTCTTTTAAAAATAACTTCATATTAATTCCTCCAAGTAATTACTATTTTATAGCCTACACCTCTTACAGTTTCTATTGCATTATCTACTCCTAACTCTTCAAATCTTTTTCTAAGTCTTGCTACATTTACATTAAGAGTATTTTCTTCTACAAAAGACTCATCATCCCATAGCTTCTCTAGTAGTAATTGCCTTGATACTGCCCTTGGATAGTTTGATATAAGTATTTCTGCAAGAACTGCTTCCTTCTTAGTTATCAGTATACTTACATCTTTATATGAAATTTCAGGTCTTTCAGGATATAGAGTTAACCCTTCTAACTGTACTACTCTTTCTGAAGATTTCGTAGCATAACTGCTATAAGCTCTTCTTAACTGACTTTTTATTTTAGCAACTAGAACTTCGTAGTAAAAAGGCTTTGTAATATAGTCATCTCCTCCACTTTCTATGCCCATAACCTGTTCCATTTCTCCACCTCTAGCAGAAACAAATATTATTGGACAATTAGAATTTTGCCTTATTTTTCTGCACCAGTAATAACCATCAAACTTAGGTAAGTTTACATCTAACAGTACTAAATGAGGATCTATCTCATCGAAGTCTACTAATATATTATTAAAGTTTTTAACTAAAAAAGATTTATATCCATATTTCGAAATGTGCGAGGACAAAAGCTCAGCTATACTTAGATCGTCTTCAACAATCATTATTCTATAATCCATAAAATCACCCTCCTTATTAATAGGATTAATTATACTATACCCTCATTCATATATTAATAAAATAACCAATAGATTGTAGTTTATAACTTTTAAATATAATAGGCTGATAGTAAAAATATCAGCCTATTATATTTATTATATTTAAGTTTTGGACGATTCTACTGCATAAAAGCTTCTATCAAAGCTATCGCCCATAAGTGTAATGGATAGAACATATAGAAAAAATATTTAGTAAACTTATTGTTGGGTCCTCTTTCTCCATTGTATAGAAGAATAAACGGTAAGGCGAAAACCATAAGTATTTGTGGGTCATATATTAAGAGTTTCTCGTATATTGTACCATCACTACCACTAAGGGAGCCTGGTATTATTAACAGTGTAAACACTAAGATATATACTACTGATAGTAACATTTTTTTATCTCTACAGAAATAAAATATTAAGAACATCAGTACTCCAAATATTGATGCCTCTGAAAATAAGCCCAACATTCCAAATACTACAGCCAATGGTAGACCCTTTTTATAATCTTTTGAAGTTCTCATATATTCTATAGCTGATAACATAGCAACCCCATGTGCAAGAGATAAGAATATATTATTAGTTATATACTGTGCGTTTGGAACCGATATAGAAAGCATTCTAGATCCAATAAACATTACTAATGTCCAAGTGTATAGTCTTAAAACATATTTTTTCCTACTACTGGTATGAAAAAACCCTTCCACCACTAAATAAATAAATATAGGTGCTACTAACCTTCCTAACCATGGAAACCAGATAGGAGTGTTCCCTATATAGCTTGCTAGGTGGTCAAAGACCATAAAAATTACCATTATAAGCTTTAATATAAATGCGTTCATAATAATCCTCCTTTGTTTCTTTACTTATACTACAATTCTAAGTTTAAGTATTATCTTGAACAATTTATTAAAATTACATTTTAAAAAGTTTTCTTACAATCATGTAATAAAAGAATAAGACATAACAAAATAATTTTAAAATTATCTTAATCATGTCTTATTTCATTAATTTTATTATATTAACTTAGGTTGCTTAGTAAGTTATAATTTTCATAACTTATATTATGTTTTGACCATACTTTAACCCAACAAATTGCGGGACAAATGCAAGCAGGTTTTCTCATATCTGGATTTTATGAAGACTATCATCCAAGTGCACGACTTTTAATTGATGAGTTTATGTCTACCTACATTGCTACTAAAGCAATTAAAATTCTTTAGTATGTTTTTTAAATCATAGCTAATTTGCAAGTTATATTGCATAGTGAAAAAATAGTCATCTATATTAAAATGAGCTAATTATTATTTAATAATAATTAGCTCATTTTTACAATATATGGGTTCGGAGTAAATAAATCAATTTCTTTTTTACCCACTTTTAATTTTATAATAAGATTTTGGATACAGAAAGTTCGCCTTTTCAGTAACAGCTTTTTTAATATGTCTACCTTAAACTCTAAACTATTTTATTAACCATCCTCCATCAATAACAAATGCCGATCCATGAACAAACTTGGCGTCTTCACTAGCTAAATAAACTGCCAATTTTCCTATTTCTTCTGGCTTTCCTAATCGCTCTGCAGGAGTCGTTTTTATTAGTGGAGCAGCTTGGCTTCCTTCGTCAAACATCCCTGACGTCATTTTTGATTCTATAGCTCCAGGACATATTGCATTACAATTAATTCCTTTTCTACCATAGTCAAATGCCATTTGCTTAGTTAAGCCCAAAACAGCATGTTTCGTAGCTACATAACCAGCACCTGAACCAACCTCAAAAGAAGCTATAGAAGCTATATTGATAACTGATCCTTCTCCTGATTTTAGTATTTCAGGTATAGCATACTTACTCATTAGAAAAATACTATTTAAGTTTATATCTATCATTCTATACCAGTCTTCTTCTTCTATATCTGCTAATGGATATGGAGGTTGAGTTATGCCTGCATTATTAACTAATATATCAATTTTACCAAAATGTTTAATAGTTTCTGAAATTAACATTTGTACTTCTTGACTTTTTGACACATCAGCTTTAATAGCCAAAGCTTCTCCACCTATTTTATTAATCTCTTCTACTACTTCATTTGCAGAATCAATACTTCTAGCTACATTTACTACCACTTTAGCGCCTTCTTTGGCATACTCTAAAGCAATTCCCTTTCCAATACCAGAACCTGATCCAGTAACTATAGCTACTTTATTTTTAAGCTTCATAAAATCTCCTCCATTTCTTATATATTTTTATACCCTTAGTAAATATTGAGAAACAATATTAAGTATTTTAAAATTAGATAATTATATTTCAATCACCATCTTCTATAAGTATATATATTGGAGTTTTATTTATGATATGATTCTACATTTTGTTATAATTAAGACTTTATAATCTTTTTAATATGTTTTTATCAGCACTTTTATTTAGATTATATATAATCTAATATGATATAAATATATACTAATAATTTAGTTGCAAGCAAGCTTTAAGATTTTATACTGGATAATAAATAACCATACTTAACAAGCAAGTGGTATCATCTAAATTTTTATAAGTATGAGGGTTATCAGCTTTAAATCGTATAGAATTTCCTTCTGTTATAACAAAATCTTCACCATCTATATTAATAGTAATGTTGCCAGAAAATACAGTTATAAATTCCTGTGTTCCTTTTTGGTGAGGATCTGAAGATAAATAACCTCTAGCATCGATCTCAATAGAATATGTTTCAAATCTCGTTGTGCTATCAAATGGAAACATAGGAAATATTCTTATCTTACCCTTATCCTCAATAACTGGATGAACTTGAGATTTATCTACGATTTCAAAGTCAACTTCAGATATGCTCATAAGTTGAGTACATGATATCTTAAGTCCATTTGCAATCTTCCATATCGTTGATACAGTGGGATTTACTTCACATCGTTCAATCTGACCAAGCATACTTTTACTTACATTAGTCAATTTTGAGACATCATTAAGACTAAGCGTCTTTTCTTCACGAAGTTTTTTTAAATTCTCTGCAATAATAAAATTAAGTTTTTCCAAAATTTAACCTCCATTTTATTGACAGTATACCGTACAAATAGTATTATTATATCACATGGTATGATATATCATCCTTTTTGAACATTATATCATACGATCATCAGTAGGTAAATAAACATGGCCAATTTCACAGCATTTTTATCCTATGTCTTTATTGCAAACTTTGCACCTGGTCCTAATACCATTATGTCAATGTCTAACGCAAGTAGATATGGATTTAAGAAAAGCATAATGTTTAATGTAGGCATATTTTTTGGTGTCTTTATTGTATTTGCTTTAAGTAGTATATTCACTGTTGCACTTTACGATTTTATGCCATCAATTAAGTTAATTATGTCTTATGTTAGTGCAGCTTATATCTTATGGCTTGCATGGCAAACCTACAAAAGCAAACCTCAAAATGATGGCAAAATACAAAAGAATACAAGTACTTTTTCATCTGGATTACTTTTACAGTTTTTCAATCTCGGTGTCATCATTTATGGTCTTACAACAGTTTCAACATTTATCATCCCCCATTACAAATCGGTATCTATACTTGCATATTCTTCTGTAATTCTTGCTTTTTTAGGCTTTATAGGAACCTGCTGCTGGGCGCTATTTGGATCTATATTTCAAAAGTTTTTTATAAAAAATTATAAATTCGTTAATATAGTTATGACAATACTGCTCGTTTATTGCTCAGTTTCATTGTTCTTTAATAAATAGCTTTTTAAATCTAAAAAAATAATAAAATTTGATGAAACTATTATAGGATATAATTAATCATTTAAAATCAACTTTACTAAACACTTGTCTACTTTATATTTTTTTATTTTTTCTAGCTAAAACAACTGTCTATAGCTAAGAAGGCAAGTTTATATATTAATTTTTAAAAAGTTTATTAAGTAAAGAAATTCATAGTTACTTTAATTTAAAGAGGAGGATATATATGAAACGTGAAGAAGCATTAGTATTATTAAAAAACCATGTTAAAACAGATCGTGTATTTAGGCACTCTCTTGCTGTTGAAGCTGCAGTGATGGCTTATGCCGAAAAATTTGGACAAGATAAAAATTATTGGGGATTGTTAGGACTGCTTCATGATATTGATTTTGAAAAGTACCCAGAAGAACATCCAAATCATGCTCCTGCAATTCTTGAAGCTGCAGGTTTTGACAAAAGATTTATTGAAAGTGTTCTTTCTCACTGTCCAGAATCCAATATTTCAAGAGATTCAAAGGAACGTCAATGTTTATATGCTGTGGATGAAATGGCAAGTTTCATTATTGCAATTGCACTAATGAGACCTACAAAATTGGAAGGATTAAATGCAAAATCTGTAAAGAAAAAAATGAAAGATAAGGCATTTGCTAAAGCTGTTAATCGTGATAAATTAATTTCTTCAGCTGAAGAGCTGGAAGTTGATTTTGTCGACCATATAAATACTATTGTTAATGGTCTCATTGCACATGAAGCAAAGCTACAAGCTGAAGGATATAGTTTGCTAGATTAATCTATAAACTATTATAGGATCTAACTGTTTCAATGTAAGAAAATAATTTAAATTAAATCTCATAAGAAATTAAATATATGGGTAAGTGGAAATCCTCATCATTAAAATTTTACACTTATCCTTATATTTAATTCTTTAATAGTTTAGTAATATTTTATATTACATATATAGTTTTTTAAGATTATATACTTGCTATGTATAATTTGTAAAATTAAAGAAGCTGTTTAGCCAAAAGTTTACTTAATGAATTTCACCCTTGTTATTAATCCTTTCGTTTACTATGAATATAATACAGTAAAATTTTTATATATAGTCTAAGCATATAAAGAGCAACTAAAATACATTCAGTTACTCTTTATATATTTATTTTAATCGCTTTAACAAAGTTCAATATCACGTTTCTTATGAAATTCTCCTGACCATTCAAAAGCTTTTTTAGCAACAATTACTGCAATAACTTCGTTTATTACCGCTGCTGCTGCAATAGTACCCTGTATAATCTTTGCACTTTCAGGATTAGAGCCCGATAAAGCAGAAACTGCTATTCCTGTAAATACTAGTGATACTCCTGAGTGTGGTAATAATGTGAGTCCTAGATATTTCTTTACAGTTTGTGGTGAATTAGTAATAGTTGCGCCAAATAATGCTCCACTATATTTCCCTATAGCTCTTGAAACAATATAAATTGCAGTAAATAGTCCTGCATCCAAAATTAAATTATAGTCAAGTGGTGTACCTAGATCTAATATTACCACTAGAAGAGATATACCTAAAATAGGATTGAATGTAATCATTACTTCAGCCAATCTGGCTTCTGAGATCATATTAGCAAATGTAGCTGAAAATGCCATTCCTATTAACATAAAGTTTAATACTGGCTTAGATAAAATTATATTATTGAATATAAATCCTACACCTGATGATATTAATATAGTTGTGATTAAAAGTAGCATAGTTTTTTGTAATGAATTATCTTTTTTAAGTAAAACGCCTGCCAAGAATCCTGTAGCAATTCCAATGATAACTGGTAATAATATCGCTAGTAAAATCATATATATAGGTACTTCTTGCTCTGAAACACTAGCAGATACAATTGAAATTGTTGAGAAGAATACAACCACTGCTACCATATCATCAAGTGCTGCCATGGGAATTAATGTCTTGGTTACAGGACCATCTGTCCTAAATTCTCTTACTATCGATAATGCTGGTGCTGGTGCTGTTGCAAGAGCAATTCCACCAAAAATAAAAGCAAGATATATTGGATTGCCTGTAAAATAAAATACAACTCCAAATGCCAAACTAACTACAAAAAATGTTCCTAATGATTGTGTTAAAGTAGTTACTATAATTTGCTTTCCAGATTTTTTAATTTTGTTCCATACTAGCTCTGTTCCAACTAAGATTCCTACTATACATTCAAAGATATCTACAATAACTTTATACCACTCGGCATCTAAAACAGTTTCATTTACAATACCTAATGCATGAGGACCAAGTATCATTCCTGTAAGTAACCATCCTAAAATAGCAGGTAATTTTATTTTTGATAATAGTTTACCAACAAAAAAGGCAATTATAACTGCTATTATTAATCTTAATACTAATTGTAGCATTATTTTAAATCCTCCTTTGCAATACCATAAAGCATAATGTTTAGTATTTTCCCAAGCTCCATTTCATGTTCATTAATTAAAGAATTAAAGTCGTAATTCTCATATTTTTTGCTTTCAAAGTATCCATTAAACATTTCTTGAAAAATCCAAAAATATTCTATTGCTTCTTCTTTTGTTATGCCTTCTCTTAATGTTATTTTACTTAATGCAAATTGATAAATATTCATATTGAGATCATCAAACTTCTTTCTTAAAACCTTAATTTCTTGTTTTAAGTGCATAGGTGGTTGTAAGACTGCGTTAACAAATATATGACTTAAATGAATATTTTCTTTAAAAAAGCAATATCTTAGATCTAAACATTTTTTCATAATACTTTGAAAATTATTTTCTTTAAACTCTTCAACTTGAAGATAATCTACAAATTGATCAAAACAGTACTTTACGCAATTTAAAAATAAATCATCTTTATTTTTATAATAATGATATATAAGTCCTTTTGAAATACTATTATCATTACAAATATTATTTAAAGATGCATTTTCATAATTTTTAGTCCCAAATTCTATAACAGCTGCATTTAATATTCTTTCTTTACTAATTTCACTTTTTTCTTTTTGCTTCATTTTTTTCCCTCCAAACAAATATAGACCACGCAGTCTATATTTAGCATATCAAAAATAGACCACCTGGTCAACAACCCAAATATTATTATTTTATAAAAAATAAGCTAGTAAAACAATTTTTGTTTTACTAGCTTATACTTTAGTAATAATCAATTCTTCTTTATTTTTTAAACGTTCATATAGTATAATTAATTTTATGTTTATGATAATTAACAATATTTAACTATATCGTATCTTATTATATATACTTGATATTAAAGTTGTATAATTTATACGTTCAAACGTTACAGTTTTGTTATTAGTCTTTTTTAAGGTCACTTATAATAGTATGACTCACTTTTGTATCTTATAATTTTCTAAGTATGCTTCTTATTTCTTCAATAATAAAATTTAACTCCTCTTCTTCTAAGAATCTAAAATATAAACTTCTTAAAAATCCTTTGATATTAACTTTTAAGTGATATTTATTAATATATTTAGCCTTTGGTCTCTCAATTTTAAACCCTTGTAACCAATCCATTATTTCTGAGTTACTAAGTATTTTTCTATTTAAAGCACTCTATATTACTGTAACCATTCTTTCATCTTCTTCATCTACATAAACATAATATCCAATCCAAACCTTAGACTTTATAGAATTCAATACATCTAGTAAATCAGTCTTATTAAAGCAATCGCATTGAACTATTTCATCCAAAGCATCAGCAGTATGTGCTGCCGAGTGAACCCAACCTTTTACCTCAACATACCCTCTAACATCTCGTTCAGTAAGCATAGATTCAATCAGCTTATCTTTAACTTGATATAATACTTCTTCTGATAAAAACTTTTCTTTTCTATGTTCATATGAGATAAGAGCTACTATTAATACTGAGAATATTCTTTTAAAAATAGAGTCGTCATCTTTATTATGTATTTTATAAAAAAGATGTGAACTATCCAAACTAATATTTAGTAAATATTTAAGTTGATCAATATTAAGTCTGCCATTTGGAATCCAATGAAATAAAGTTCCATATATCAACTTATCTCTTAGATCAGAATCCAAAGATCCGATATTGTCCATCATCTCTAAGGCTAATGGAAAATAGCTTTCCTGATTTTCTAGTAAATAATTATTTCTTTTATTTTGATTAATTTTTCTTTTAAAACATTTTTTCCTTGTATCATATAGTATCTCCTCAATGTATTCTTATTAAATTTCTAGCTCCATTCTATTTTAACCTTACTACCACAAATCCCTGATACTGGTGGTGACACCAATAGCTTAACTGGTACTCTATTTTTTAGTTCTTCAACGTGACTTATTATTCCCACACTTAGCTTTTCAGTATGAAGCTTTTCAAGTGAACTCATAGCTACATCTAAAGTTGTAGTATCTAATGTTCCAAAACCTTCATCTAAGAAGAAGAATTCTAGAGACACTTTTCCTTTTAATTGTATTTCAGTTGAAAGGGCTAATGCTAGGGATAGTGACACTAAGAAAGTTTCCCCACCAGATAAAGAGTTACATTCTCTTTTCACTCCACCATTGTAGTTGTCTACTATTATGAAATTATTTTCTTCATCTATTTCTAGTCCATATCTTTCTCTAGTTATTTTTTTTAACTTTGATGTTGCTGTTCTAGATATTGCTTTTAGATGATTCTTGCTTATATATTTTATAAAATCTTTTCCTCTAACTAAGTTTGACATCTCTTGTAAGATATCGTCCTTAGATTGCAGCTTCTTAATCTCACTTTGAATTTCATTTACTCTATCTAAATTTTTACTTAATTCACTTATCTTTTCTCCAACTTGTCCTTTTTTCTTTTGTAGTTCGTTATTGTAGTTAATTTTTTCTTCTTTCTCGCTAATTAAGCTATTCCATTCTTCCGTACTTATTGATCTACCTTCTAGCTGTCTATTTATTTTCTCTATATTTGATTTTAAAAGATTTAATTCTTTTTCATAGTTTTCTATCTCATACTTTAAAACCTCTAATTTGGACCTTTCTATACTATTTTCTTTTACTTCCTCTATACTTTTAAACTTATTTTCTTCTAAAGCTACTTCTAGTTTATCACTCGTGTCTCTAATATTCTTCTCTAATAATAAGTCTTTTTCTTCTGCTCCACTTATCTCTTTTTCTTTACTACTTAAACTACTTTTTAGTTGTTCCAATTCTAATTTTAATTTACTTTCTTTTTTTAAAATATGCTCCACATACTTTTCTATTTTTTCTTTTAAATCTTTTAAATTCTTTCCATCTGATACCTTTTGTATCTTTTCAATGTGTATTTTTATTATTTCTTCTTTTGAATTTATTGATTGCTCTATCTTGATTAACGAATCTTTTAAACTATTTATAGCCTCTTCTATTTGACTTTTCTCTTTTTCCAATACCTTTAGTTTTTCTTTTCGAGTATTCAGCACTATTGTTATTTCTTCTAACTCTTTATCTGTATTGGTTATTTCATCTAATTTTTCTTTTATATTTTCTAGTTTTAATTCCTCTTTTATTTCTTCATAGGATTTTAAGATAAGTTCATATTGTGTCTGTAGCTTTTCTAAATGTACTTCTAATTCATTTTTCTTTTTAACACTATTTTCTATATTAGCTGTAAGAATTGTGTTTCTTTTTTCCATATCATGTTTTTCTTTCGTTATTATTTGTAGTTTACTATTTACTTCTTCAGTTTCACTATTCCACTTTTCTAAATAATCCTGTGATCTTTGAAGCTTTTCTTCTAACATGTTTTTTTCTTTTTCTAACTCTTGAGAATTTGTAGAACTTATTTTTTCTTTTAATGTCTCTATTTCTCTTTCACTATTTTGACTATCTTTGCTAAGAGATGATCCCATAAATTCTAACTTATTTATATCATCTTTTAATGAAGCTACTGATTTTTCTAGCTCTAATTTTATTTTTTCATTTTCTTCTATCTCATCATTACTTACTTTATCTGCTATTCTGGGGTGGGATGTTGAACCACATACTGGACACTCACCATTTTCTCTTAACTCTTTACTAAGAATACTTGCTAAATTTTTATATTTTAAATCTTCTATAAGCTTTGTTATATTTTCTAATGCTTTTTCTTTAGAATTTAGCTCTTTTTTCTTTATTTCTAGTGTCTCACTATTCTCATTTATTTTCTTATCGAGTTCTATTTTTGTATTTTCTATATTCTTTATTTCTATTTCCGTTTCTTTATATTCTTTTATTTTATTATTCATTTCTAGAATATTTTCTTTTAAACTAAATCTAGTCTTATCATCATCCGGTTTTGATTTTAAAAGTCTTTCTCTTATATCCTCTATATTTTTCAATTCACTATTTTTATCATTTAACTCTTCTTCTAATACCTTTTTATCTTTGTATAGTTTTTCTATTTCATTTAAAACATTTTCTTTAAGTATTTGATTTTCTTTTATATTTTTTTCATTTTCTATATGTTTTTCTTCTAGTCTGTACCCTTCTGTAACTTTAGTTCTGTATGTTGATGATATTGATTTTTCAGATATATATTTTTCATCTTTACATATTTTTTCTTCTATTTCTTTTTTATCTTTTATAATTTTTTCTAATTTAATTGATAATTCATCTATCTTTGAACCTATATCTTTTCTTTCTACTATTAAATTTCTATTTTCACTTTCTAACTTTTCTTTCTCTTCTTCTAATTTTATTGCTTCTTCTACTTCATTTTTTTTATCTCTACATAGAGGTATATCCTTTTCTTTTTTTTCATAGATCACTTTATATTCAATCTCTTTTTCTTTTACTTCAATAGTGAGTCTTTCCAATTGTTCTTTATATTTTTTTAGTAACTCTCTATTCTCTATTGCAGCCCTATTAGCTTCTTCTAGTGTATATATGTATGGAACTACTGATGATGCATTTATTCCTTTTTCTAATAGTAAATTTTTTTCATTTATATTTTCTTGGTTTTCTACTAGTTTTTCATATTTAGTTTCATCTACTGCTAGCTGTTGTTGTAGCTCCCATATCTTTTTATACTTTTCATAATCTTTATTTAGTGTTTCTATCTGTTTTTCTAACACTTCTTCTTCTAATAATAATTGTTTTTGCTCTTGCTTAAGTACTTCTATATTCTCCTTAGATACACCATCATATCTACTAAGTTCTCCATTCATTAGATTTAATTTTTCTCTTGCTAAGTCTCTCTTTTCATTTATCCTTTTAGTTAATTTATCTCCATACTCTTCTAATCCTAGTATTCTCTCTAACATTTTATTTCTCTCTGAACCTGTTAGTGTTAGAAATTCACTAAACTTCCCCTGAGGAAGAACTACTGTTTTTATAAAGTCGTCAAAATTTAGCCCTATAACATTTTCTTCTATTTCTTTTTTCACATCTGTAGTTTTTTCTATTATATTTTCCTGATTCCCTAAATTGTCATATGTTATTAGCTTTGCAAATACTGTACTTATACCACCATTTTTTGTTCTCTTTATACTTCTTTCTACCTTATACTTTTTTCTTAAATCTCCATTTCCAGCCTCGAACTCAAAAGATATATACAGTTTATCTACTTCTGTATTTATGTAAGAGGTGCTCTTTCTAGCTACTTGTCCATATATAGCAAGTGTTATGGCATCTAGTATAGTTGACTTACCACTTCCTGTAGGACCAAATATTCCGAATAGTCCTTTTTCTACTAACTTTGAAAAGTCTATTTCCTCTTCTTGCAGAAAGCTATTTAATCCGCTTATTTTGAGATTTATTGGTTTCAATATTTTCACCTTCTTTTTTCTATTTAGTTTATAATTAAGTATTTATTTACTAATCTTTAATAGAGTTATTCTTTATTTTAAGAAACTGCCTTCTGTCATTTCTTAATAAGTTTTTATACACTTAAGTCTCTCTTTTTATTAGATTATAACATATTGGAAAGTAAGGAGAATATATAGTATTATTCTTATTGACTATATTTTCTCTATAAGTCTTATAAACCTTTATATATATTATTAAGTATTTTTATATATTTTTTTAAAAAACTGTATACTTTTTTATATCTAGATTGTTATATACATGAAAGCTTTCAATTGCAATATTACAATAGAATGTATATTGATATTGTTCTATATAAAATTTAAGGTGGTGCTTATGAAGGATGACAGCTTAGAAAACTTGCTAGCTAATGAAATGAAGATTGTATTCAAATATTTAATAAAAATAGGTGCTAGTCTAGAAGATGCAGAAGATGTAGTGCAAGATACTATGTATAAAGTTATAACTAATATCGATTCATTAAATGCAGACAAAATTATATCTTGGTTATTTAAAGTTTCGATAAATAGTTACTATAACATATATAATCAAAATAAGAAAAAAGATATCTATATAGATATTGATGATACTTCTCTAAAGCAACTATCAGATAATATTTTTACTGAGGAAGAAGTATTAAATGAAGAGTTTAAAGATTATATCAACAAAGCTTTAAATTCATTAAAGCCATCTTATAAAAATCTGTTAATTCTCAGATACTTTATGTGTTTATCTTACAAAGAAATATCTCTTCTTTTAGGTATAAACGAAAGTACAGTAAAAACTTATCTTTACAGAGCAAGAAATAAGTTTAGAGAAATATGGGAGGGGTTAAAGTATGACTGATAAAAAAAATGATATATATATTGATGATGAGAAAGAGCTAGATGAAATCTTTGATGAGGTTAAAAGTAATAAAATAAGTAAAGCAATAAAAAATGCTAAAAGATTTTCAACTTTAAAAATTGTATTTATTAGCTTTTTTACATTTGTAGTTTTATCTTTTCTTTCTATATCTATAGGAGAAAAAGTGATTTATAAAAAATGGAATAACTATATTTCTAATGTTGAAAATACATTTTTAATTCAATACCCTAATTCGTTTCCTGGAACGTTTTATACTTATAAAGGCTTTTTTAGCCGTGAAACTGAGTATAAAACATTTAAACTTATAAATGGAAAAAGAGTCTATACTGGCTCTGATGGTATTAAGTTCGATTTATTAGGTAAGAAATATATTCAAGCAGATGGACGCCTTATCAGTTCTACAGAAATGACAGCTGAAGATTTGAATTTTTTACCTCGGTATAACTACCTTGGTCAAAAACTAATGGCGTTTTATTATCCATATGTGGACTATGAAGATAGATATAGCAACGATCTTAATTTACTAGACGATATCGAGAGTAGCAAGTATATAGAATTAGCCTTATCTTTTGATAAGCAGTATACAATAGATCAAGTTAATGATATGATACCGAGTGATATAAATTTAACTTGGTATTGGATTGATGCTGTAGACGATAAAAGTAAAGAAAATCAAAAGCGTTACGTAAACAAGCAAGAAGATGGTCAGTTAGTAGAACAATTTCCTGATTTATGTTATGAAGATCAAGCATATGGTATTAAAACTATAAATGAATATGGAGAAAAGTTAAAAAATCCAGAACAGCGCTTTATAGAAGCTCTAAAACAGCATGATAAAAGTCAAATATATGATATTATTGCTGGAAAAGATAATGAAGTAACTAAAGATGATATAAAGGTTCAAGGCATTGTAGTTACTGGTAATTCTGAAAATCTTAAATTGTTAAAAAATATGTCTTTTATCAAAGCTTCTTCTCTAGGTATTGTAGTAGATAAATATTAATATATATAGCTAGTATCCAGATATCTTTATATAATATCATGGACACTAGCTATATACTTTTACACTAATTATATTTTCTCTATAACATTTCTGTATTATTAAGTAGATTTTTTATATTTCATATAATAGATATAAGTACATAGTTTATTCCTGTGCTATTATCTCATCGAACATAACCATAAACTCTTCACTAGGCTCAATTTTGTTTCTTTCCACATAGAAGCTCTTAAATAGCTCTGATATAGTCTTATCTTCAAAGCTTTCTAATTCTTCTTCTTCAAATTCTGTAAAGTTTATAATGGGGGTTATAGTTAAGATATCTGGTTTTATACTTTTTATTTCTTTTAATTCCGATTGAGTAATTATATCATCGGTCTTTATTTCTAGATAAACCCATACATCTCTATCTTTATTTTCTTTACATTTTTCTATAGCTTCTTCTACTCCATTACATCTCCATATTTCTATGGGTTTATATATATTTAACTCTATTTGCTCTATTATTGCTTCTTGTCTTGGCTTTAAGTCTACTATATATAAGTATTTTTTATGATTTGCTTCACTTTTACTGTATTGTATAGGAGATCCCGAGTAATATGCGTTTGTTCTTCCTCCTGCTCTTTGAGACTTATGAAGATGTCCTAGTGCTATATACTGAGCTTTTTCAGGCAAATAACCTCCATTTACAGTAAGTCCTCCACCAATTTGTATAGGTCTTTCAGAGTCTGTTGATTCGCCTCCTAGTACAAATATATGACTAGTACAGATATTTATTGTGTCCTCTCTAAACTTTTTAGATAGTTCAGCTAATATTTCTCCTATTTTTTCTGAATATTCTTTTTGTATTTCTTCCTCATATTTACCTTTATGAAATACTTCATTTAATCTTTGTTCACTAGGATACGGTAGTGTTAATATAACTGCTTTTTCTCCATTTATGCTTAATTCTATAAATCCTTCTCCTGAATCTAATACTTCATGTTCTCCTACACTTCCTATATCTACTGTACTCTTAGGTGTACCTAAAAGTATTATTCCCTGCTCTGTTGCTAATGGTCTTGAAGATGATAGTCTATCTGGGTTATCATGATTTCCCCCTATTACTAGAACTATTCTCTGTCCATTACTCGATAGTTTCTTCATTGCTCTATAGAAAAGTTTTTCTGCTTTTGCAGGAGGATTACTATTATCGTAAATATCCCCCGCAACTATAACCAAGTCTATATTCTTTTCTTCTACTATATTAACTAAGTCTTCTATAAATTTTTCCTGCTCTTCTAATCGACTATAGTCTTCTAAATATTTTCCTAAATGCCAATCCGATGTATGAAGTATTCTCAATCTACTTTCACCTCTGTATTTAAATTAAATGAGTATATGAAACTCTCTTTTACTCTTTTTTAGTTATATTTTCTATAGCCTCTTTATATAGTTTTAACTGACTCTTATATTTAGAAATTAATTTTTCTGGATTTTCTCCTACATAGTCTGTTTTATAGTCAAGTAATACTATATCTCCATCTTCTTCAAAATAGCAGTCTACTATACCCTGTATATATACATCTTCGCTACAATTATTTAACTCTTCTATAACTTTGCAAGCATCTTTTCTATATACAAAAGGTACTTCTCTAAATGATTTTTCCGAATTCAACATTCTCTTTCCTATGCTGCTATCAAAGAATTTTAATATTTTTTCTACATCTACTACCTTAGCTTCTTCATCTGTGATTAGTTCATGAAATGTCATTTTTTCTATTTGTAACTTTATAGATTCTAAACTTATATCACTTTTTAAGTCTATATGTTGCATTACAAAATGTACTATTGTTCCCTTTTCAGCAGATGTAAATGGCTTTTTGCCTTCTAAAAACTGTGGTATTTTTAATAGCGAAGGTATTTTATACACTACATCGTCTATATCTTTCATATTAGCTTTTTTAATATCTGAGACTGATATCTTTGAGGGTATTTTTATGGAATTTTCATAAGGATAATTCCATAAAAATCTTTCCTCTATTAATTTCTTATATTCTGTAAACTCTTCTCTTTTAAAGTTTTCAAGTTTGTCCTTATACTCTTGTTTAAGCTTATTCTCTTCAGCCTTTTCTTTAAAAATATTAGTTTTATCTATAAAGTTTACAGTCCATTTTGAACTATCTTTTATATCTAATAATCCATCTATTTCTATATTAACTAAATCTCTAATTGGCTTTCCGTCTTTATGTTTAAATAAGCAGGTACATATCCAATCTAAGTAATTTCTACTACTCATTAAATTATATATTGTTCCTTTTTTAGACCACTTTTTAGCTTGTTTTTCTATATCTCTAATACTTCCAACTAATATAAGTTTATCTTTAGCTCTAGTTAAAGCCACATACAATACCCTCATCTCTTCTGAGAGGTTTTCTATTTTCTTTTTACTCTTTATAGCTAACTGAGGAAGAGTTTCTCTATATCGACGTTTTGATATATCAACATGTTTAGGACCTAATCCTAATTCTTTATGAAGTAATATATCTTGTTGCATATCTTTTAAATTAAATTGCTTACCTAGTCCCCCACATATAACTACTGGAAATTCTAGACCTTTACTCTTGTGTATTGTCATTATTCTGACAACATCTTCATTTTCTCCTAATACTTTTGCTGTCCCCATTTCTCCACTTGCACTTTGAAGTTTATCTGCAAATCTTATAAAATTAAATAGTCCATTTATAGATGCCTTTTCAAATTCATTTGCTCTATCCACTAATATTCTTAAGTTAGCTTGTCTTTGTGCTCCTCGTGGCATAGCTCCTACATAATAGTAGTATCCAGTATCCATCATTAGCTTCCACATAAACTCATCTAGTTTTAAATATCTAGCTTCTTCACACCAGTAGTCTATTTTTGATATAAAATTCTTTAGTTTTTCTGATAGCTCGTCCATATTATCTTTTATATAACCTTCTATTGCCTCATAATAACTTGAATTCTTATTATTTATTCTTATTTTTATAAGCTCTTCTGTTGTAAATTTTCCTATTGGTGATCTCATTATACTTAGTAGTGGAATATCTTGTCTCTTATTATCTATTATACTTAGTAAATTTAAAAATATCTTTATTTCTAATACATCAAAATATCCTGAACTGTCATCTATATATACTGGTATTCCTTCTCTTGTAAAAACCTCGCTAAATATATCTGACCAATTTTTAGTAGCTCTAAAGAGTATAACTATATCCTTATACCCTATCTCCCTATATCTGTTTTCTTTTATGTCAAAAGTCGATTTTCCTATAAGATTTTTTATTTTATCAGCTATTACTTTAGCTTCTATTTCTGCATCTGTCATCTCTTCCAGATTTATATCAATATCGCTATCGTTATTTTCTCTCTCTTCATTATCGGACATGTTTTTTTCTATTATATTTATTTCTATAGATGAATCTTCTATTTCTTCATAGTTTGCTCCATTATACAAATAAGCATCTTCTGTATAATCTACTTCTCCAAGTTCACTAGTCATTATATTTTTAAATATAAAGTTGACTCCATCTAGTATTTCCTTTCTACTTCTAAAGTTTTGAGAAAGATCTATCCTTTTATTTACACTCTCATCATCTTTAGAGTAAGTTGTATACTTTCCTATGAATAAAGATGGATCAGCTAATCTGAACCTGTATATACTTTGCTTTACATCTCCAACAAAAAATAAATTATTTTCTCTCTTTATATTATCTATAATAGTTTCCTGTACTATATTACTATCCTGGTATTCATCTATAAATATATATTCATAGCAATTTTTAAGTTCTTCTCTTACATCTTCACTTTCTAATGCTTGAAGAGTATAGTGTTCTAAGTCATTAAAATCTAATAATCCTTTTTCCAACTTCTTCTCACTATATAGTTCGCCAAATGACACTACTAATTCATATATACTATTCATAACTGGATAAAAATCTTTTACATCTTCAAAATAACTATCCATATCTCTTTTTAATATATTTTTACTAAATAGTTCATTTATTATATCTTTATATTCATTTCTTAAATCATATACTTCTGCTTTTAAAACTTCGTCTATTTCTAGTTCACTTATCATTTTCTTAGTTATAGTTTTTAACTTGGTATGCTCTATTTTCATATCATCAACATGTATATTTCCTAGAACATAATCCTCTATCATACTCTCTAGCTTTTCAATGTCTATTAAATCTTGATTTAGTGCTTCTAAATACGGTTCTGGTCCTCCTGCTTGTTTTGAAATAGCTATCGCTTCTTCAATTATATTTTTAGCACCTTTTAACTTAGTATTTATATCTTCCTTTATGGTTTGTATCCATGTACTTTCATTTAATTCGTTCCTGTCCATATTAAACATTTCTACACTTTCTTTAAGCCATTTATATGGATATGGCTGACTTTGAATAAATAGATATATACTTAATACTAGTTCTTCTATTTTTATATCACTTTTATTTCCACTAAAACTTTCTACTAGTCTTAGAAAATCTTTTTCTCCTTGTTCATATTTGCTTTCTAAAACTTCCTCTATAGATTCTTGAGCTATTATTCTTATCTCTGTTGTATCACCTATTCTAAACGTAGGATCTATTCCTATTATATGAAAGTTTTTTCTTACTACATTTATACAAAACGAATGCAGAGTAGTTATAGATGCTTTATTTATTAGTGACACTTGCTTTCTTAAATTTTTCTCATCACTATTTTCTTTTTCCATTTCATCTGTAATTGCTTTTAATATTCTTTCTCTCATTTCACCAGCGGCTGCATTTGTAAATGTAACTATCAGTAGCTTGTCTATATCAATTTTATCTTCCACTATAAGCTTTATTATTCTCTCTACTAAAACGGCTGTTTTCCCAGAACCAGCAGCAGCAGAAACAAGTAAATTACATCCTCTATTTTTTATAGCTTCACTTTGAGCTTCAGTCCATTTTGGCATAGTATCACAACCTTTTTAGTTTTGTTTTCTGTTTTACTTTCTTTAATACTTCTTCATTTTTCAACTTTTTCAAAACATTATATTCATTATCTTCAAAGTTAGTATCGAACTGACATATAGAATCAAATTCACAGTACTCACAAGATACCTGATTACCATTTTTACAAGGCTCTATTTTAATTTTACCTTTTAATATTTCTGTTGCTATGTCTCCTACTAAGCTTTTCACATGAGTAATTAAATTATCTAAGTCTTCTTTTTCAAACACTGAAGAATTCTTAGAAGGTTCTCCATCCTTTTTTAATGTTACTGGTATTACTCTAGAAGTTACACCATTATCTATAGTATTGTCTAATGCTTTGATAACGTTTATATCTTTTAGCACTAGTCCATCCATTTTTAACTCTTTGTGTATTTCTTTTTCTATTACACTGGCATTATCTTCATCCGTCTGTATTATAGGATCGTCTATTTTAAAGTAAAAAGCTCCTGCTGGATATACATCATTTTTTACTAATTTATGCTTGTTACTTAAAACTGCATCCATATATACAACTAGTTGTATTTGCAATCCATAGTATACATCCGAAAGACTAAATCGTTTATTACCAGACTTATAATCTATTACTTTTACATAGCTTCCAGATTCGCTATCTAACATATCAACTCTATCTATTCTTCCTTCTAGTTTTATTTCTTCTCCATTAGGTAGTCCTATCACTATTGGAGGTATACCATTTTCTTTATCATCTCCAAAGAAAATCTCATGTTTTAATGGTATAAATTCTCCACTCTTTAAATGTTCTGTAAGCACCCATATTGCTCGTTTACTTACTCTTTTTAGTTTATTTGATAAGTATTTATATCTATGAGTGCTTAACAATACTCCATTTTGAAAGTTATCTATCATTCTATCTAACACTTTTTCTACTAGTTCATCTGATTTTTGTCTATCTATTTCATTCCAGTTTAAATTTTCTATAGTTAATTGTTTAGAAAAGTTTTCTATTGAATTATGAAAAAGTGTCCCTATATCAGGCATTCTAACTGAATATTCTTTTCTTTCATTTGGCTTTAATCCATACTTCACAAAGTGAGAGAAAGGACAATTGGCGAAAGTTTCTAATCTAGATATACTGGATTTGAAAGGTATATCGTATAAGTTTTTAGCATAATTCTGACTCATATTCTCTTCCTGATTAGCATGAAATAGTCCATCTATTATTAGTCTTTTCTTTTCATCCCAATCTTTATTATCATTGTACCAACTATAGACATCCCACCATATTTCACTAATATTATTTTCTTCTAAATCTTCCCTTAGATTTTCCGTTAGATATTTAAATGTTGAGTGAGGTCTAGATATTAGTTTTAGTGATATTTCATCTGATTTGATTACATCACTTTCAATAGTTATATTGAACACCTTTTTAAACCTATCTATTAATGTTGAAGGTCTTAAAGCTCTTCCCTCTATATCACCTAGTGCATAACTTATATATAAGTACTGACTTGGTTTAGTAAAAGCTGAATATATCGATAGTCTTTCTTGTTTTGATCTAGTAGCATTGTCAGAGTATAACTCTATACCTGATTCTTGCATTATTACTTTTTCATCATCTAATATTATACCTCCGTCATTAAATCCGGATGGAAGTATGCCATCATTTACCCCTACTACAAAAAGTGCTTTTATATCTTGACTCTTAGATCTCTCTAAATTACCTATTAAAACTTGATCCATCGTAGGTGGAATTATACCTATTTCATGATTACTAAGTCCTGATTCTAGTATTTTTATATATTCTTTTAAGCTTATATTCGTATCACCTAATATTTCTACGAGTTGATCGAATATTTCCATTATTGTATTCCAAATTTGAGTATTTTCATTCACATAGTCTAAATTTCCTTTTTGTTTTTGAAGCTCTATAATCGTCTCAATTTTACTCTCTAATTTCATTTCTGTTAAAAACTCAAAAATATATCTAGTTGTATCTATTACTTTGTTCTTTGTTTTCAATTTATTCTTTAAACTTATAAAAGGAGTTACAAATTTAACTCTTATTTCATTTAATTCATCTTTTATTTTTTCTCTATCTTCTTCATCTTTGACATTAATATATTTAAAATCTTCTAGCCAACTATTTCCCTTTATACCGAACTCTAGAACATAATTCTCTAGTTTTTCATATTCATATTTATCTAAATCGCTTAATCCCGTTTTAACACATTTAAATACATCCTCATATCTAAAATTTCTTGATATGATTTCTAATGAAGATATCAAAAACTTTATAATAGGGTTCCCCATTATATTTCTTTTTTCATCTAAAAAATATGGTATTTCATATTCATTAAATACTCTTTTTATATTTGGGGTGTATATATCTAAAGAATTGCAAACTAGTGCTATATCTCTCCATCTATAATTTTTTTCTCTTACAAGTGATATTATATTTATTGCTACGTTTTCTATTTCTGTATACTGATTTACTCCTGAAAATATATTTATATGATTTAATTTTTCACTATATCTCTGATATGGATATGAAAAGAACTCTCTTTCTAAATGTAATATATCTTTACTTTTATCATTATAGTTTCTTTCTAGAACTGTTTTTGTTTCTTTTATACCATTTCTAGTAGCTAGTTCCCTTATTCTTTTATATGTATCTAGTGTTGGTTCAAATAAGTCATAGTCTTTAGCTTTTTCATCCACATCAAGAGTAAGAGATATATTTACTTTTCTAGTCTTTAAAAATAACTTTTCTAATATTTGATACTCTTGTGTAGAAAATGTACTAAACCCATCCACCCAGATTTCCGCATCATTGAAATAGTTTGACTGCTCTAGTCTCTCTATAACTAAATTTAAGTTATCATCTTCGTCTGTATAGCTTCCTTCTAAGTATTGATTAAACTTTTCATATATTAAACTTATGTCTTTTAGTTTTCTTTTTAACATATTGTCTTTTTCAAAAGAATTTATTTTTGTTTGTAGTTCCTCTATAGACACACTATTCTTTTTGAATTCCGATACTAAACTACAGAAGCTTTTTAAAAATCCTTCTTGATTAAAACCTTTCTTAAAAACTTCTAAATCCCCTGAATTTTCCTCAAATAGTTTTCTTAATATCATTATCTTTCCTAATTCATTTATAGGTATTTTCTTTATTCCTCCAACTTCATTTAAGACTTTAAATCCTAATGTACTGAAGCTTAATACTTCTAATCTCATAATACCGTCTAGGTTCATTTTAGATATTAAATCAGCTTCACCTTGTAGAGTAAATTGTTCTGGAACTAATAATATTAGTTTATTTGTGTCGCTCTCTTCTAATCTATATTTGATTTCTTCATATACTCTATGAGTTTTTCCTGTCCCTGATCTTCCTAGTATATATCTGACTTTCATCTTTTCACCTCTTTAGATTACTTATAGATATATTATATCTTAAAATGTATGTTTAGGATAATTATTTGGATTGTTTATTATTTCAAATAATTATAAATTTAAGCTTATATTTTGATAGTCTACTTTAAACATAGAAAAGCACTATTAATATTATTAATTTTAATAATATTAATAGTGCTTTTCTAATTAAATATATCAGTCTTATACAAGGTATAGTTTAGTTATATATATAGATAGTTATTTTGGAAACATCGTCATTAGGGGTGACTATAGTTTCGCAATTCCAAAATAACTATTTATAATCTTATTATTAATCGGTTATCTAAGTATTACTATAACGGATTTTTTATTTTTTGTCAATATATTTTTAAACTTTTTCTTTTCTTATATATTCTTTTAGTACTTTTAGTTCTACCGTTACGAGTTCTCCTTTATCAAAAGATTTTTCACTGGGAATGTGTAAAATTGCATTTGATTTTACTGATAAGTTTATTCTTGAAAATTTATCTCCTTGTAAAGGAATTCCAAAATATTCTCCATCTTGATTGATAACTTCTAATTGTGTGTAGAAGTCAAAAGGTACAGGTGAGCTTACTGAATTTAATAACGTAACCCTAAGTGTTTGCGACTTTACTGTAGGTTGTCCCAAATATTTATCAATTAATGGTTTTACGTACCATCCTGCCGTTAGTTCAGTTCCAATAGGTGGTCCTACAAGTCCAATAATTGGTTTATTATCTGCTACAGCAAAACTTGTAGGTCTACCAGGTCCATGAGCTACCTGATAAGCTAATACCTTACCAACCTTCTCTAAAGCATCAATTGTATAATCATGAGTACCTTTTGACGAGCCTGCATTAAAAATCACTATATCTGAAGATTCCACTGACTGCTGCAGTACATTACAGAGTTGTTCAAAGTCATCAGGTATTATTGGATAAACTATTGGTTCCCCTCCCCATTCTTTCACTAATGCCTCTAGTACAAAACTATTAGTTTCTATATTTTTCCCCGGAGGAACTGGTATTCCTGCTGATATTAGTTCATCTCCTGTAGGAATTATTGCAACCTTAGGTTTAGCAATTACTTCTAATTCTCTAATTCCTGCTGAAGCTAGTATTCCTAATTGATACGCAGTTATTAAGTAATTTTTAGGTATTACTAAATCTCCTTCATTTATTATGTAACCACATGGATTAACCTTATCACCTTTATAAGAAGGTACTTTTTTAATATGAAGTCTTCCATTTTCATCGAACTCTACAGCTTCTATTGGTATAGCCGTGTCATATTCTGACGGAATAGATACACCCGTGTTACTAAATATATATTCTTTTCCTAGCTCCCATTTAGTAGTATCTACTATATTTTCACTTAAAAGTGATTCAAATTTAATTGCTATACCATCCATTGCACTAGTCGGTTGATTAGGCAAAGTATTTATAGAGTAAATATCTGTGGCTGCAACTCGTCCTACACTATCTTTTAATGTAACAATCTCCGCTCTTATATCAAAGTTCACATTAGAAGTTGAAAGCTGTATATATTCTTCTCTGCTTGGTTTTACTATATCTTCTCTATTCATATTCCTCTCCTTAATATTTTATATTGTAAATTAAAAGATAGAAAATAATGTATAAAACATATTTCTATCTTTTAGTTTGAATTTTACTATTTAGCATTCCATACGTTATAAAATTCTTTCTTTATATGTTCTTCTAATTCTCCCATATCTCTTGACTTTATGAAATCCCAACCTAGCCACTTTAATTTATGTTCCTTTAGCGTAGGATTTTCTATATTAGGACTTAAACTTAATGCATGGGATTGAATAAGGTTCAAGCCATAGTTATCAAATACGTAGTCTATTAATAGCTTAAGTTCTTCTTCTTTTCCTTTTTTAACTAACATAGCAAATGGATATATCATAGCTCCATCTTCAGGTATTACTAATTCAAGTCCTTCTTTTACACATGATTTTGCAAATATAAGTGGCATAGTATATATTGCTCCTGCCTCTTCACTGTTTGTCCCTATTAGTCTTGCCATTTTAGGCGAATGAATTATTCCTTTTACATTTAATGCATACTGTTTAATCGAGTCTTCCCCATATTCCTTATATAAGTAAAGCGGTATTGCTGTCGATAATTCCTCACCTTTTTTAATTGTGATTATCATATCTCTGTACATAGGGTTTAATAGATCTCCCCAGGTTTTAGGAACAGGTAAATCTCCTAGTCTTTTTTTATCTATCAATAGCGCATCTAGAAAAGCTCCATACATTGTATAGTCTTCGTCTAAACATCCAGCTTCTATAAATGTCTTATCTATATTAGAACTATTTACACTTTTAAAGTAGCCTTTACTAACCAAGTTATCTATAAACTCTTTTTTATAAAAATCATCAAAACCTTTTGACAGAACTATATCAGGAAACTTATCTATATCTTTTTCTTGCCATATATCATCATATTTAGAGTTATCATCTCCATGTCCTGTGTGAACATAGCAGTTAAATGTTTTTCCCGTTTCTTTTCTATAATTCTCTAAAGTCTCTTTAAGGTTATCGTTAAAAGTTTTTCTTAGCGGACATATCGAACTTCCTAAAAAGTTTAATTCTTTAGTTTCGTCATAGTAAATATCATTAAAGTTTTCTTCTACTTCTTCTTCAGATATTTTTTCATTTAATGCATTTATAAATAGCTCTATATTTATGTTTCTAACTTTAAGTACAGTTTGTAGCATAGTATCTTTTCCTAGCAGATTTATAAGTTCATCTTTAGATTCAGCTTTAAATCCATTTGATAGAAACACTTCAAACATTTCTTCTTTTTCTAGTATTGATCCGATTTTAGTTGTTTTATCTATATTTATCATACCCATCCCCCTTGACACAATAAAACCCATATATTAATTAATTAGCTATAGCATTTTGAAGAATTTCTTCTATATCTCCATCTTTTAATTCATAGTGATAAAATTTTTCATAAAATTCTTTAGTTTCTTGTTCTATGTCATATTTAAATTTATCTGGATATAATAAATTTCCTAGCCATTTAATTCCTAAAATACGACTTACTGAAGGAGGTCTATCTATAATGTTGTAAGGAGAGTCTGGTATTTCATAAACTTGATTTTCTTTTACTGCTCTTAAGCTACTCCATTTATTATCAGTCGTAATTGTTTCATAACTACTAGAAACTTTCCCAGTTTTATTGTTTTTATCTTTACAAACTATTATTTTATCTGGATTCCAATTTAATATCTGCTCTATAGATACTTCTGTTCTACCATATCCACCTTTTGATTCAACATCAGCTATATTTTTCGCACCTACAAAATCAAATACTCCTGCGTGAGTTGACTTAGCTGGATCTGTTTGTAAACCTTCTGGTCCTTGAGCATAGTATATTGTAACTTTTTCTTCCTCCTTTATACTATCAGCAATTTCTTTAGATTCTTTAAGGGTTTTTTCACAATAATCTGCTAATTCTTGTGCACGTTTTTCTTCGTTTAATACTTCTCCTAGGAATTTATAACTTTCAGGAGTTTTTTCTAACTCTCCATCTGCTATAACTACAGGCTTTCCAATTTGTTTTTGAAGATCATCTGCAAATTGCTTGCTGGCATCATCAACATCACCCATAGCAATTATTACATCTGGATCAACCTTTAAAATCTCTTCTATATTACCTTTATTATCTTTACCAAACCAACCTCCTAAAATAGGTAACTCACTATATCCTTCTACAGTATATTTTTTCTCCATTTCTGTTAGTTCAAATAGTAGTCCTGTAAGCTTTTTAGAATCTATAGTATATACTGCCATCTGAGCTATAGGACTAGTTGAATACACTTTTTCTACCTTGGATGGAATCTTAACTTCCCTTCCAGACATATCAGTTATGATTCTTTCTTTATCTTCTACTTGGCTTTGCTCTATGCTATTACCCTTACTCGATGTTTCTGTCTTATTACATCCTACTGTTAAACTTAATGCTAAAATTAATATTAATAACAGTGATGTCAATCTTTTAAAATTCTTAAACATTTTTTGTCCCTCCAATTTATTTATATTTTTTTAATTAACTCAAATTTATTTTCTTTATTTGAGATTCTTAATATATAACTATTTATTGTTCCATATCTTATGGAATCTCTCTTGCAGTTCTTCTCTAAACTTAACAATATCATTATATTTTATATAATCCCATCCTAACCATTTATAATTGGCGTTATCAGGCGTATTGTTTTTTATCTTAGGGTTTAAAGATATTGCATTTATACTAGTGCACATTTTTCCATAATCATTTAATAAACAGTCTATTACAACATCCAGTTTTTTAACTTTATCTTTCTTTACAAGTATAGAAAGTGGACTTATATTAGCTCCATCCTCAGGCCATATTATTGAAACATCATTTTTTTCACAAGTTTTAGCAAATGTTAATGATGTTATATAGATAGAACCACCTTCACTACTATTAGTTCCTGCTATTTTCACCATCTTAGCATTATGATAAATATCCTTCACATTATGTGCAAATTGTTCTATAGCTTTTTCTCCAAATTCTTTATATAAATATAGAATCATACCCTTAGCTATTATATTTTCTCTACCAGATGCTATTATCTGATCTTTATATATAGGGTCTAGCAGATCCTTCCATGATTTAGGTTTTGGAATATCTCCTAATCTTTTTTCGTCTACTAGCATAACGTCCACCATGGCGGTATTTAGTGTATAGCTGTCATCTAGGCAATTTATGCTTGAAAATTCTTGATTAGTGCTTTTGAGTACATTTTCAAATTTACCTGTTTTAATAAACTTATCTATAAATTCTTTATTGTAAAATACATCAAATCCTTTTGACATTATTATATCCGGAAGCTTGTCTATATCTTCTTCCATCCATACATCTTCATGCTTAAATGAAGATCCACACCCATCTACAACATAACAGTTTATCTTTTCTCCTGTTTCTTCTTCATGATCTTTTAATAGTTCAGTTAACCTTTCCTTTAAAAGTAATCTTGTAGGACATGGTGTTTGTACTAAAACGTTTAGCGGTAACCTAGGATCATATAGTTCATAGCCTGTAGTTTCTATTATGCTATTATGTTCTGATTTCTCATTTAGCATATTTATGAATATATCTACATTTATGCCCTTTACTTTTAAAACTGTTTGTAGCATAGTATCTTTTCCTAGTGAGTCTATTAGTTTATCTACCGAACTAGCTTTAAAGCCATTTGCTAAAAAAACTTCATAAGCTTCAGTATGTTTTTTTAAGACATCCCCAATTTTATCTGTAGGATTTATCTTCATAAAATAAACCTCCTTCTATATTTTTGGTCTTAAAAATTTACTATATTATCATCTATTATTCCACCTAGTCTTATATGATTTCTTATGTCCATCATCTTTTTATCTATTTTCTCTAAAGTATCTATATATCTTTTTTCTTCATTAGAGGAATTTATAACTTTATGTATACCTCCATTTTTTATAACTATTCTTTTGTCACCTATAAGAGCTAACACTGGGTCATGTGTTGAGATTAGTACTATCTTTTCTTTTTTAACTAATAGTTCTATAGCGTTTTTCCTGTCTATACCTGCATTTTCTATTTCATCTATAAGTACTATTGGTGAAAGACTCAGAAGTGCAGTATCTGCAATCATAAGTGCTCTAGACTGACCACCGCTTAACTGAGTAAGAGGAGTACTTTTATTGAATTTTTCTCCTGCTAATTCATTTGCACAGTGGACTATTTCTTCTACGATTTCTCCTATATTTTCAATCATTCTACTCTCTGCATGAAGCTTTACAAATTCTTCTACAGAAAGATCCATTACAAAGTTCATGTTTTGCGAAAGTTGAGCAACTAATTTATTCTCTATAGAAAATCTCTTACTTACATCTGGTATTTCTCCATTTAATAGAACTTGTCTATTAGTAGGAGTATCGTTTTGAGCTAGACATTCAATATCTCCAAGTAGTCTACTTTTTCCTGATCCTGTAGGTCCTACTATAGATACTACGTCACCTACTTTTAACTCTAATACTACGTTTTCATCATTTCCAAATTTGTCTTGTCCACCAATTATAGTTATAGATTCTATAGTATTATTAGATGATTTTTTTAATTCCTCCATTTTTTCTATGAAAGATATGAAATTTTCAACTAATTGTTCTCTAGTGAGTCCGTTATCTTCTAGTATTTCATCCTTTATATTTAGTGTTAATTCTTCTAAGGTTAGTTTGCTATCTATATTGTTTATTGATAAAGATATAAAGAAATCTTCTGCATAAGTATATTTTTTAAATATATCTTCAATTTTAAGTAGTTTTATGCTCTCCATTAAATTCACATCCCTTCTATGCTAGATTTTCATTTTTCTTATGTTTCCTGTCTGGTATTCGTCTCCTATTCTAGTTTCTCCTACGCAGTATGAGCATAAGGCAGATGGCATAGAAAATCTAAGTCTCTTGTCTTGAAGACTTTCAAACTCGGATGCTTCTTTTAATTTAACTGCTAAGTCATAAGAACCCTGTCC
This sequence comes from Gottschalkia acidurici 9a, assembly GCF_000299355.1. NCBI lineage: Bacteria > Bacillati > Bacillota > Tissierellia > Tissierellales > Gottschalkiaceae > Gottschalkia > Gottschalkia acidurici. The sequence continues at coordinate 2,010,443 of NC_018664.1, forward strand.
TGTTATTCCATTTATAAAAATTATAGATGCTTTAGGATTAGCTTGTTTAACTCTAAATGCAAATACCTCTCTTTCTGCTTGAGAAACTATATCGCCCTTAGTTATTACTACTATGTCTGCTAGTTTTAGCATAGGTCCTATTTTCTTAGGGGTATTTACTCCCGATAAATTATCTATAACGCATATTGAAAGTACATCTTTTATGTGAGGTGAACATCTATTGCAAAGTCCTGCACTCTCACTTATAAGTATATCTAAGTTTTCTTTCAATCCCCACTGAACACAGTCCTCTATATTACTTATATAAAAGTGATCTGGACAGAGATTTCCTGAAAGACCCACTTTTACTTTTGCTCCTGTTTTTTCATAAAGCACATCATCATAAGTAGATAAGCTATCGAACTTTATAACTCCTATATTTAATTTTTCTCTCTTTAAATTTTCTATAGTTTTAATGGCAACTGCCGTTTTACCTGATGATGGAGGTCCTGAAATTGTAACTATTTTCATCATTATCACTCCTCTTTTGAAATTATAATCCAGTATCCACTATCGTCATCTACTATTTCAAACCTATCTATACTTGCACTTTTTAAGATTTTAAGTATATTATTTTTAGTATCATCAGCCTTCTTTTTTATTTTTCCTTTTTTCCAAGTTTCTGAGTTTCTCTCTAACATTTCTTTATTTATTTGTTCTCTTAATTCTTTACATCCAAATCCTCCACCTATATATGTTTTTCCACCATTTTTAAGTATTCTATATATTTCTTTAAAAGCTTTAACTTTATCTTCCCAGAACCAAAGAGAACCTCTACTTATAACTAAGTCTACTGAGTTATCTTCTAGTGATATAGATTCTACATTCCCTCTTACTGCTTCAACTTTACTTTCAAGTCTTTTTTCTTTTATTCTAGCATTGCATATATCTATAGCATCTTGCTGTATATCATAAAGATATACTTTCATGTTTGCATCTGTATTTTCAGCTAATGCTATTCCTAAGTGTCCGCCTCCACACCCTAAGTCTATACAAGTTCCCTCACTAATTTCTGTCTTTTCTATGGCTTGTCTAACTATTATAGGATATGCTTCTCCAAATACATTAGTAGCTATTTCATCAAATTCATATGATTTCATTTTCTCTTCTTTACTTTGCATGCTAACCTCCTAATTACCTATATCACTTCTATTTTTGTATTGATAATTTAGTTTTCTAAATCAATTAATTAAACATATTAATAAATAATCAGTTTAAGGATTTAAGTGCTTTAAGATTTTATCTGTCTCTTCATCACTTAAGTCATAACGATAAAACTCTTTGTAAAAATATTTCAACTCTTTTGACATATCTAAGTCTGCAAATTTATCAGGATGTAAAGATTTTGCCATCCACATTAGCATTAGAATTTTTTGTTGTCCAGAGTCCCAGAAAAATACTCCTGTTGGAGAAATGTGTACATTATTATTTTTTACTGCATTAATTTGCTGGTATCTACCATCATTCAACATTTCTTTAATAACATCTTCTGCACTTGCATTTCCCGAAGAACCAGCATGGTCAACAAAAATATGATCAGGATTCCAGTCTAGTAACTGCTCTACAGAAATTTCATTTTTAGATCCACCATCTATATCTTTGTGTACGCAGTTTCCTCCTGCAAGTTCAATTAACTCTACCAAGTCAGATTTTTTACCTGCAGTCCATAGTATTTCTTGATTAGAAAAATAAGCTTTAGGTCTTTCTTCTTCAGGAATTTTAGAAGTAATATCAGTAACCATTTTAACTTTTTCATCAAAATATTTTGCATATTTTTGAGCAATTTTTACTGACTCTCCACCTAGAATATCCGCATATAAATTTAATACATTTTTCGTATCTTCAAATTTACCTGTAGACGCCATTGGAACAGCAGTCATTCCTGATTGATTTATAGCTCCTACAGCATCTGGATTTGGAAAATAAAATACTACTTGCGGATCATATTTCAGTAAATCTTCAATGTTTAAATCAGAATGTGCATTTTCAATTCCAACTATGTCATTTAGCTTTTTATAAATAACGTTCGACCATGGCCATCCATCTTTATGAAAGTCTCCTGCTGCAACAATCTTATCTTCTGCATTAAGAATATATAGTTTTTCATAAGAAGGTCCAAATAGTGCTGCAACTCGTTCTACATTAATAGGAACTTCTATTTTAGTGCCATCAAGATTAGTAACTGTTTTAGTCTTAGCTTCATTAGAAACTGGCTTTTCTTTATCAGATACAATTTTTTCACTACCACATCCACTAAGTGTACTAACAATCATAATTGCCGCTAGAAACATACTCAAAAATCTTTTCATCATTTTCGTTCCTTTCATATATATTTTTCTAAGTTTAAATATTTACTTAAGTACAAATGATTTTATTTATATTGCCTTGGAAATTCATAACTTCCATTTGCTCCTGTTAATAAGCTATATTCACCATAAAATCCAGATTGCATATCCGAAAATATATTTGCTTTCTTCATATAGACATGAGCTTGTGCAACTGTCCTTGCCCAATATAAGGGATTTGCTGGGTTATCGCCCATCATGTTTGTAAATGGGTAGGGAGTAAAGGGTAATATTGATAAAGATTCAGGTTCTAAACCTTTTAATATATTTAATCCTTTAATAACGTCTTTTTCTTCTTCTCCAAATCCAACTAAAAATCCACTCCAAATTTTCAGACCCAGTTCTTTAGAATAGTATAGAGTGTTTAATCTATCTTGCAGTGTATCTCCACCTGGTCGGAATTTTCTGTAAACTTCTTCATTGGGTGACTCTATACCACATAAGTATCCATCCATTCCTGAAGATTTAAGTCTTTTCAAACTTTCTTTATCTATAGCCCCTAATAGTCCAAAGACCTCTAATTCTGTGTTAGTCTTTAATGCCTCAATATAGTTTGGATAATCTTCTGGTATCTTATATCCCATCCACCCTGATGCTGTGAATACACGATTTATTCCAACACTTTCTAAGAACTGTCCTCTTTCTATTACGGCCTCTACAGAATTTTTTAGCGAAAATTGCTCGTTTTTTTCTTTTGTATTATCCCACTTACAGTGGTTACAGTGTGGCTTTGTTAAACACTCTCCTGTTATAATAGCAGGGCTTGCCTTAATTTTCACTTTGCCAGAGCCTATCCCTTGTGCTTTTGAGAAAAGCTCCTCATCTGATAATTTCATTATGTCATCTATCATATTTACTTCTCCCATCAACCTTTTAGTGTTTCAGTTTAATTATTTTTTAGAGATAATGATCCAGTATCCGCTTTCATCTATTATTATTTTGAATACGTTAACTTTAGCTTCCTCTATAACTTCTTCGATTTCTTTTTTCTTGCTTCTGATTCTTTTTTCTTTTTACCTTTTATCCACCCTTTAGCATTTCTCTTTATCATTTTATCTTCTATTTTTTCTTCAAGCTGTTTACTTCCATATCCTCCGCCTATATAGGCTTTTCCACCATATCTTAGTACTCTATATATTTCTTTAATAGCCCTGACTTTGCTTTCCCAAGAATGATAAGATGCTCTACTTACAATCAGATCTATTGTATTATCCTCAATTGGTATAGTGTGAACATCACCAACAATACCTTTTACTCTTTCTCCTATTTTTTTATCCTTTATTTTCACTTCAGCTATTTCTTTAGCATCATATGATCTGTCGTACAAGTAAACTTTCATGTCTGTAATTTCTGATATTGCTATACCTAAGTGTCCTCCTCCAGATCCTATATCGATACATATACCTTCTCTTATACTAGTTCTTTCCATAGCTTGTCTAGCTATTACCGGATAAATTTCACTAAAAACATTAGTTGCCATTTCATCAAATTTATATATACTTTTTTCAAATTTATTTTTCATGAAATATCATCACTCTTAATTGCATAAGACTCCATATATTCATGGATCATCCCTCCACCATAAAAAGGATTTCTAAGATGATTAAATAGTTTCTCTGGCTGGGTGACTCTGCTAGATATTATATAGTTAATTCCATTATCAAATAAGTATTCAGGTATTATCTGTCCACTTGGTCCAAACATACCAATAATCTTTGCTTTTTTTGAATTTTCTATTATTTCTCTAAAAGTTCCATTTATCAGTGTACAACCACTCATTATGACTATGTCTGAGTTTTGAGTAATTTCTTTATCCTCTCTGACTGTATGAAATGTAATATCTTTCGGTGCATATTCTACATCTTTTCCAATAATCAATGTTTGGAGACTACTTTTAGGTCTCATATCTATCACGTGCAGTTCTTTACATTTTCCGTAAAGTTTATTTATGACTCCACCATATCCAATAACAGTTACTATATCGTTCTTATCAACAAAACTGAACTCATTTGGATCTACTAGTTGAATTCCTCTTTCTTTTAATTGTTCTTGTGAACTAATAGCTTGTGATAGAGCATTAAGCATGGCTAGACAATTAGATCTAGCTTGTATTCCACTATATGCTAGTAGATGTTCAATAATTTCAAATAGATTTTTACCTATATAACTTTGTATTTTTTCAAGTTCATTATAGTCTACGTAATCACCATAGACTGCATGCTCTCCTGTAAAATTAAATGCAATCCCAACATAGTTATCGCTTGTATAAGCTATATTCCATTTATTACAAAATGTAAATTTCTCTAATACTCCAGGCTCTTTATTCATCTTTTCGTATATACTTTTTATTTGTTTATAAGCTAATTTCAAATCTTCGTTTGTTTTCATTTCTATATTACTCCTATTTGGCTTTATACATTCAAGTATGAATTGTATACTTTTTTTAATCTGATGATAGTGTTTAAATTACTTAGATATAGAGTTTTTTAAGATTTCATCTAAGTTCTTATCAATTAATTTATAGTCATAGAATTTTTCGTAAAATTCTTTAGTTTCCGCTTTTATATCATATTTAAATTCTTCAGGATAAAGTAAGTTATCAAGCCACTTTATACCCATTATCCTATTTACTGACGGTGGCATATCGTACCAGTTAAAAGGTAAGCAAGGTATCTCATAAACTTGATTTTCTTTTATGGCTTTTATACTACTCCATCTACTATCTTTTAAGAGTTTTTCATACAAGCTTTCTTCACCCTGATTATCTAAAGATTCTTGTTTATGTAATATTATCTTCTCTGGATTCCAAGCTAATATTTGTTCTGGTGATACTTCTGTTCTATCATAGTTTTCTTTAGATTTAACATCTGCAGCGTTAATTCCACCCACTAAATCTATTATCTCTGCGTGTATAGATCCTGAAGGATCAGTTGTTAATCCATCTTGGCCTAAAGCACAATATACTTTAACTCTTTTTTCTTCTGGTATCTTACTTGCTATATCTTTTGTCTCATCTAAAACTTTTTTACAATACTGTGCTAATTCTTCTCCTCTTTCCTTTTCATTTAGTAGTTCACCTAAGAATTTATAACTTTCTGGTATACTTTGAAGTCTCCCATCTACAAGTATTATTGGTATACCTAACTTCTCTTGATTTTCATCAGCTTCTTTTATCAAATTCTCATTTAGATTTCCCATATATATAATGGCATCTGGGTTTACTTTTAGTATCTCTTCCTCATTACCATCCTTCCCATGCATAAACGTTCCTAATGTTGGTAAATTACTGTATTCTTCTTTCAGATATTTTCTTTCAGATTCCTTTACATCAAAAGTTTTACCTGCCATTTTATTTGGATTAATCGTATACATTGCTACGTTGGCTATATAAAATGCTGGATGTGCTTTTTTAATCTCTTTTGGTACTTCCACTTCTCTTCCAGCCATATCTTTTATTATTCGTGTTTTACTCTCTTGTTGTTCTTGCTTTGGTACATTTTTTGAATCCGTTTCTGTATTTGAACTACATCCTGATATAGATGTTGTAATCAATGCTACAGCTAATGATAGTGATACTACTTTTTTACTTTTGTAAAACATCTATTTTTCATCATATAATCTCCTCTTCTATAAATTTATAAAGATATTGGCTTTCTTTAGATTACTTATGCTATACTTTTTTAAGTATATAACCTTATGCATACTATTAAATATATTGATTCTCAAGTTCACTACCTATTTTAAAACCTATTTCAACTCACTTATTATATCTAATCCTAGACTTTCGTATTGTTGTCTAGTCTTCTCCATTCGATTGGAATACTCCATATCATTTTCATAAATACAGCCTTTACTAGCTATATTAGATATAATTTTATAATGTGGGGTTCTATTTATATGAATTCCCAATACCCTATTTCCGCTACCAGCCATAAGTGGAGTTGGATAGTCATCTGGTTTCCATCCCGCTGCTGCTTTAATATCTATATTTCTTAATACCAGACGCATTACTGCCATAACTCTAGCTGCTTCCCAAGTTGAGCACTGTGGATGATCTTTCATAGGAATAGTTTTAAACGGATAAAATTTACTAATATATACACTTTTTAAATGTTGATATTGTTTAACATGAAATATAAAGTCTACATAGTCCTTATATTGGGTTTCTTTTGGATCTAAACCCGCCATAAGACCCGTTATTAGTCCAAGTCCTGCTTCTCCTATTTCTTTCGCGAACTTATTTTTTTGTTCAAAATTATCTCCTCGCTTGACCTTCTTAAACCAATCTTGATTCACTGTTTCAAAAACTGCACCAACTCTTGTAACACCTAATTTTTTTAACTTTTTCAAAGTTTCTAATGACATAGCTGCACCGCAATTTATTTCTATTTCCATATCGTTATACCCAGAGTCACGTATAGCTTGTACTATTTCAAGTATGTCTTTACCATCACTGCCTAATATGGTTCCTCCACTTAAATGGAATTCTTTTATTCCATGTTTTGAAATATATTCAACACCTTTTATTATTTCTTCAGTACTTAAGGGATCCAGTGTATCGTCTTTTCTCCAGTAAGGACAATAGTCACATAATGGCTTTAGCTGGCACTTTACCACTCTTGCTATTCCTGATGTCCAATGATATATATTACCTAATTCTTTTTCTCTTACCTTGACAGCTGTGCCAAAAAGTTTCATTGCTTTTTCTTCTATTTCACTTTTTTCTATTAGAAACAAGGCTTCATCTTTAGTTATAACTTCTGTTTCAGACTTTTTTAATATTTCCTCGAAATTCATATTCATTCTATTCTGTCTCCTAGCAAATAAACTTCAAATATTCTTTTATAAAATCTTTTACCTTAATTTTTATATATTTATAAGTATTTATATTTTAAAATCATAGTTTTTAATCTTTAAGTATTGGTACACATACTTTCAATTTATCGTTATTCCTCTTATCTAATACTGTATCTATCTGTACGTTTATCTTATATATCTTCTGTAAGAACTCAGATGTAACAACTTCATCTGGTGAGCCTATTCTAAACTCATTTCCTCTGTTTATAGCTAGTACCTTTGTAGATGCCATAAATGCATGATCTGGAAAGTGTGATGTCATGATTATTCCTATATCTCTTTTAGAAAGTTCTTTTATATGTTTCAGAACTCTTACTTGGTTTCCATAATCTAAGTTCGATGTGGGCTCATCCATTATTAATATTTTAGGTTCTTGTGCTAATGCTCTTGCAATTAACACTAGTTGTCTCTCCCCACCACTTATTTCTGTGTAAACGTTATCTTCTAAGTATGATATTCCTAATGACTCTATTATTTCTTCTACTATTTCATAATCGTTCTGAGATGGTGATGAAAATATTCCCAAGTGAGCAGTTCTACCCATAACTACTACTTCTTTTACTTTGTACGGAAATGGAGGAGTATGTGCTTGAGGAACATATCCTATTGCTTTTGCGAAATCTTTTCTAGTCCATTTTTTTATATCTTGTCCATCTAATAGTATGCTTCCACCTTGCAACTTTAAAAAACCTAATATTGTTTTAAACAACGTAGTCTTTCCCACTCCATTTGGTCCTAATATACAAAGTATATCTCCAGTTCCCATTTCAAAAGATATATCATTCAAAATTGTTTTTTTAGCATATCCGCAAATTGCATTTTTTATTTCTAGTTTCAACTCCATCCCTTCCTTGTATTAAGTAATAAGTATATGAAAAATGGTGCTCCTACTAAAGAAGTAAGTATACCAAGTGGTATTTCTATAGATGCTACACTTCTTGCTATATTGTCTACCATAAGTAAATATGTACTACCCATAAGTGCAGATGCTGGTAACAGTACTTTAAAGTTTGGGCCTACTACCATTCTTGCTAAGTGTGGTACAATTAGTCCAACCCATCCTATCATCCCTGATACAGATACTGCTGATGCTGTTAGAAGTGTAGAGCATATTATTACTAGAAATCTTAATCTTCTAGTGTCAATACCTAGTGCCTTAGCTTCCTCTTCTCCAAATGATAATGTATTTAAATGCCATCTTACTAAAAATATTGGAACAATGCCTAATAGAAATGGGATTAAAATCATAAATGTATCTCTTTGACTGATAGTTGATAAGCTACCCATTAACCAGAAAGTTATTGCTGGTAATTTTTCATATGGATCAGCTACATACTTTGACAATGAAATAAATGATTGAAATACAGTTCCTACTAGCATACCGGCTAGTATGAATACAAACATTATATTACCGCCTCTACTTACTTTTGTACTTATTGTATATGTTAATAGAACCGCTAAAAGTCCAAAAGTAAACGCCATAAGTTGTATTCCAACCGTATTAAATGAAAGTAATATTGCTAATGCAGCTCCGAATCCTGCTCCTGCTGATGTTCCTAATATATCTGGTGAAACCATGGGATTTTTGAACATTCCTTGATAAACTGCTCCCGATATTGATAATGCACTACCTACTATCATAGCAGTTACAATTCTTGGTATTCTCACTTGAAAAATAACAGTATGAATTACGTTTGGATAGTTAGAAGAGCTTGGATAATTTATCTCTATACCTGTTAATTTTGTAAACAAGTTTGCAAACAATTCAATTAATTTTAAAAATAATATATTGAATGCCTGTCCAATTGTTATGGAATACCTTCCTAATGTGATTGATAATAAAAAAGCTACAATCGGTATTAAAATAAGTATTAAAAATTTCAACTTGTATTTAGGATTTTTCTTTGAATCACCTTCACTCTTTAATCCTACAGCCACTTTATCCCTCCTAACATTTTATTTAGAATTCAAAATAACCTGTGATACACGCACGAATATAACGATGTTTTTTATCAAGATAGACTTAAAAATTTTTAAGTCTATCTTGAATTTTTACTCTATTTCATATCTCCTAATATATCTTTACATTCTTCATCAGATAGTTCATATCCAAAGAATTTTTTAGAGAATGTCTTAAGCTCTTCATTAATATCTATATCTTTCATTTCTTCTGGATAAAATAATTTTGCCGCCCAAAGTACTGTAAGTGGCTGTTCCATAGTTCTGTTAGCCCATACATGTCCCATAACAGGTGTAACGTATACCTTTTTATCCTTTACTGCTTTTAAATCCTTAAATCTTTCATCACTATAAGCAAATTCTTTGTCTTTTTCAGTTTGAACTAACAATACATCTGGATTCCAGTTAAATAACTCTTCCATAGAGTAATCAGATGACTCAGTTTTTCTATCATCTTTAGATACGCTTACTCCTCCAGCTGCTTCAATCCACCATTCTCCGACTAAGTGTCCTAGTGATAATCTCTCAAGTGTAGTATTTAATGCTGTAACTCTTTTTTCTTGAGGTATCTTAGAAACTATATTGTTAACTTTTTCAAGAGTCTCATCAAAATATTTGCTATATTCTTTAGCTCTTTCTGGCTTATTAAATATTTCTCCTAATAAGTTTACTGCCTCTTTTACGTCTTCTGGATCTTTCCAATCTAGTACTATTGCTTTCATACCTTTATCTTCTATATCTTCAGCTGTCTTTTCATCCATAGTAAATACTAAGTCTGGATTTACTTCTATTAGTTTCTCTATCATTATAGTTCCTTCTCCATCTTCAACTACTGTATTGTCTGCAATTTTAGGATTAAAAACTTTATGATATTTCCATCTATCGCCTTTAGCAAATTTAGGTGGTAATCCGTTTGCTATTTTATCACCTTCACCCATAGCAAATACAAAGCAGTTAAGTACTCCTACAGGTCCTACTGTTACTACTTTTTCTATGTCTTTAGGTATTTCAACTTTTCTTCCTGCTGAATCTGTTATGATCTTTGTCTTAGGCTCATTAGCTTCATTTGATGATTCTTTTGAAGTTTTTGTATCAGGTGCACACCCTGAAATTATAGTAGCTAGCATAGTAACTATTAAGAATAAGCTTAATAGTACTTTTGATTTGTTCTTTATAAGATTCATATGCTCTAATCCTCCTGTAAATGTTTTAAGTATATTTTTCAAAACTTATTTTGCACTATTATCACTTATAACTATTTTTTCAGCATATTTTCCAAAGAAATGATATCCTGAGCCTGCTTCTCCTATTATGTCTAATAGCCTATCAGGATCAGTAACTTCAACCCCTCCTACATAAGTAACTCCTCTCTTAAAAAAGCTTCTGGCATCATACTTACTGTAGGTCCTACTACAATTATCTTAGCAGTTGGCTTTGCTAACTCTAATAAACCTTCTAATGTATCATTTATGAGTGTTGTTCCTGTTATAATTACATAGTCTGCAATAGGTATTACTTCATTAGCCCGTTCTGATGGCACATAGTGATCTAACTCTTTTCCTTTTAATGTTGTAGGATCTAGCTCTAATATAGACATGTCTCTATTATTCTTAATTAGCATTTTTATATATGGTACTAGCGCACCTACTATAACGGTGTGTGTATTTTCCTCTACTTCTATTTTGTCTATAGGGTCTAGACTACTTTCTATTATATATGTATTGTTTTGTTTTCCCATACTCCAACAGGTAGTAGCCAACGCATTTATAACTGCTATTCCTAAAGTTTTCTTTAGTGGACTTCCTGAGAACATATTTTCTAAAAAGTATCTTACATTTTTGCCAGTCATTTTACCAGAGGTAGGCATGGCATATGCTGAACTTGGACAACATACAGCATCAGAAAGTGCTTTTATAGGAGTATAACTTAGTCCACCTTTGCCGTTACTCAACTTTACACCTGTAAAGAACAATCCAAAAACTATTCTTTCTACAGTTAAGCTATTTATTTCATCACCTAAAGTTTCGTATAGTTTATCAATAGTTTCCGACAATATTTTATTTTTCATACAGTATTTTCACCTCCTTCTTTGTTTTAAGTTATTTTCTAACAAATTCAGAGCATCCATCAGTTGTTCATATAAAAGTATAACGCTGTCTATAATTGTTGTCAATAAGCTTTTAGAAGTGTATAGTTTTTTTCAATATTACGAAGTGTGCGGTAGTACCTTATTTATGTAATAAAAAAAGCTGAAGAATTAGCTATATCCTAACTAACCTTCAGCTTCATTATCGTTATTTCCCATTTTTTTCTTCCATTAATTGCTTCTGACCAAGTTCAACTAGTTCTCTTACAATATATCCTGTATGACTTGAAGTTAATGACCTAGGATCATCTACCCCATACTCTTTAGCAAATTCTATTTTAAATTGTTCTAAAGCTTCTCTAGCTTCAGGAACAACAAGCTTTCTTTTAGACATTATTGTTATCCTCCTAAGATAAATTATACCAACCTCTAGATTTCATCTCATTAAACAGTGTTTCAGCATGCTGCTGCTCTTCTTGTTGTATATGTTGAAGTTGCTTTCTTATTTTAGGACAAGCAGATTCTAATACAGATGTATTATATTCACCTGAAATATGTTTTTCAGTAGATAACGCATCATTTAATAGTTGTGCATCTGTTAGCCCAAGATTATTTTGCATATTTGAAAAATCTTGTTGAGGATCAGCATAATTTTCTAGTAAAACTTGAGTATTTACATTGTTTTGGGATAATATACTTTTAATTGTATCTGCATGAGTTTGTTCTTTATTTGCAAGGTCAGTGAATACTTGCTTTAATTTTGAATCAGATGCCATTGATGCATATTGTTTATATTTTCTTATACATAAGTACTCAGCATTTAAATTTTCTTGTAATAAACTTTTTTCTTTACTAGTAAGTGACATTTTAACAGCTCCTTATATGTTATATTCACTTATAGTATTATCCCTTTTTTATATAATATTCCTTTAAAACGTTTTCCTTAAACTTTTTAATTTATACTATAATATATTCTGAATTTGGAATTATCTTTTTTAACCTTTTAGCTATTGGATGATTATCTGTATCTTTATTTGGAGACTCCCCTAGTATTACATGCGTTATTTCGTTCTTTTTAGCAAAATCACCTATAGCTCCTATCACATCTTTTGCTCTTATTACAGTTAAATCTGCCCCCGCTTTTTTAGATACTGCAAATAAGTATTCTAGTGCCTCTCCTTCATTTGAGTTATGTAGAAAACTATCATTCTCGTTTACTACATGTATTACAAATAAGTTGTCTTTTTCTTGTTCTATCTTCTTATATCCAGTCGTTATAAGTCTTTCACAAGTTTTCTGTTGTGTAACACACACCATTATATTTTTTAGTTTGTTCATAAAAAACAAGCCCCTTTCAAAAGAAAGTCAAAATAATTGATCATCTTTATTATATCATACCATTACTGACGATCAAAAATAAAAACACCTCATTAAAAGGTGTTTATATATATTATATGTATAAATATCTTTTTATATTAGCTTATTAATTTATCAATGGCGGGAATACTTTGGAATCAAACCTCCCCAAGAGGCACTAACCCCTGTGCCAATTTTGAATATTTCAGATATCCTTTTTGTTCGCTCTCATATATTGCGATATTGTTTAAAAATAGCTATTCTGTTTTTTTACATTTTGATACAGTCTAATGTTTTTTGTTAAAATTAGCACGAATGGCACGCAAATTGGCACGATCTTTTTCAATTTAAGAGAGCTTATTTATTGCAAATAGAATCTCTTTTTCAATCAAAAACTAATTCCTTCCTCTATGTATGTAAATAAATTATATTAATACTTAAAAATGAACCAATTAAGACTAAAATTAGAAGGTCATTTTTAGATATCAGTATTTAAACTGTTTAATATAACTAATGCTATCAATATAATGATTTATAGATATTTTTTCATATTTTCAAGTGGTTATGCTATAATATTGTTAGAGTTCTAACAATAAAGAGGTGTGGTATGATAAACTATGATAATTTAGGTATCAGTAGAAAATTTTATGTTGTCAACAAAAAAGTAAAGCACATGTTTGATATGACTTTTGCACAAACAGGAATGACAGGAACACAAGGAGCTGTCCTAAATTTCATATATACGCAAAGTAAAAATCAAAATGTTTATCAAAGGGATATTGAAATTGAATTTGAAATCCGACGTTCTTCAGTTACAAGTATGGTTAATAATCTGGAGAAAGGCGGATTTATAAAGAGAGAGCGCGTCCCAGAAGATAGTCGACTGAAAAGAATCGTTTTGACAGATAAGGCGATAAGTATCGCTGAACAGCTACAAAACAGTATTGATGAAGTCAACAGAGCTATCTTGAAAGGACTAAACAATGAGGAAATTCAATATCTAGATTTGATACTCACTAAAATAACTGAAAACTTACCATGATTGTAAGATATAACGGAGGGAACACTATGCAAGAAAAATATTATGAAGGACAAGTATTCAAAAATAAAAAAATCAAGGAAATGCAGATAGAACACTATAAGTTTGTCGATTGTGTTTTTGAGGATTGTTCATTTGAAGATTGTAAAATTGTAGGCTGTGCTTTTGTTAACTGTCAATTTTACAACTGTAATGTTATAAACCTATCTTCCCAATATTCAGAAGTGAAAAGTGCTACATTTAAAAAGTGTAATTTGATAGGCGTATATTGGAGCGAGCTACTTCCTGCTGGAGTATATGCACAGTCTATTGATGAAATCAAAGACTCTTATTTAAAGTATAACACATTCATGGAAATGAGCTTTAGAAAATTTGATTTTTCTGGCAATATTATTCAAGAATCTACGTTTGAGGAATGTAATTTAATGGAAAGTAGTTTTCAAGATTGCAGGTTAGAAGCTACACAAATTTCCAGGTGTGATATTCGTAAAGCAGATTTTCGTGGAGCAATGGGATATATAATAGACATTTCTACTAATAAGATGAAAGATGCAAAATTTTCTTTTCCAGAGGTTATTAGTCTATTAGATTCATTTGGAATAAAAGTTGACTAATAATTTTCACAAATGAATATGAGGGAGTGGAAATATTGGTTATAGAATTTATAAAAAGCTAATCAAAAAACTATACAAGTTTTTATAAAAAAAACATGGTAGACCATAGAATTAACTATAATCTACCATGTAATAAATTACTCTTTAGGAGGTCTATAATACTTTTCTCTAAGCTCACTTTGTTCATCTTTTGTAATTATATAGTACCACTATTAATCGTATATTTATATTTCTTTTAAATGCATGAAAAACCCTTCACTCTTTTTTCTGTAGTAGTAAGTTTTTAAGCAACAAAGCTCCTTCAGAAGATATAGTTTGAAACAATTACATATTTAAGGTTGCATAAAAAGTCCTTATAGTATATAATTGGGTTTACATTAGTTTTATATCTAATTTTTAAGTTTAATATGTTTAGAATTTTTAATTCACATAAAATTAGAGATTATAAATTGAGACTAAGTATAATCTGTAATTCTATGTGAATTTTTATTTCCATAAATTACAGAAATAAAAAATAATGGAGGTACCAAATATGACAGGTACAGTAAAATGGTTTAATGCAGATAAAGGATATGGATTTATTACAACAGAAAATGGTGAAGACGTTTTCGCTCACTTTTCACAAATTCAAACAGACGGATTTAAAACTTTAAACGAAGGTGACCGTGTAAGCTTTAACGTTGAAAAAGGTGATCGTGGTAATCAAGCTGAAAATATAGTAAAACTATAAAAAAGAGATGGGTAATCCATCTCTCTTTTATTTCTCATGATATATTTAGGCTTAATGCTAGATATTGCTTAACTAAATAAAAAAGGATAGATTATAGAGATCGATCTATAGCCTACCCTCTGTATTCAAATCTTCCTTTTTTCAGTTTTAAGAGTTTTTAAAACCTAACCATATATTTGAAAACCATTATGAAACTCACTATAGCTTTAAATTTAAGCCTATGCTATACTTTTAATCTTTCCTTAAACTCAGATATTCATTTCTCAATTAAACTATCTAGTTTTTTCGGTTAAAAAGATTTTCAGTGTAGGAGCTTTCTTATAAAATTCTTTTACAATATATTGTCTCTTCCTTTTACTCTGTTTCAATACAAAGTATCCTCGTCAACTTTCTCATAAGTTATGTTATCTGAAAAAGTTATTTGAAATAGTCTAAATGACCTTTTATAGTCTATTAATTTTAACTCTGCAACATTATCATTCCATGTGATTGAGTAATTATCCTTATTAGGTTTTATACCATTAGTATCTATTTTTGTAGTAAATAAATAATGTTTATGTTTTTCTTTATTTTTCTATAATAAACGCTCAAATTATAAGGACTAGAAGAAACAAAATTAAACCCCCTGTACTTTACAATTACTTCATATGATTGATCTTGAGATATAGATGTGACTAGATGCTCTTCATACAAAAAACCTAGGTAAGTTATAGAGATAATTATGAGAGATATGCATGCTAGAGCAGATAAATATCTTTTGTTTTTCTTACTTGTTCATTTATAACAAACACTCCTTTTTCACTATATGGTATATATACCATTATAATAAAATAATGGTAATTTAACAATATATATAAAAGGCCATTCTTAAGAACAGCCTTTTATACTATATCTTTAAGGACTATATATTCTTTATCGAACACAAAAACCCTCCACTTGAACCTTTTACATCAATAAAAGAGACAAAAACTTTAAGAATGTAAGCTTACACTTAAATATAGAAAGTTTTCATAAGAAGTATTAAATCATAGGAACTTCTAAGATACCTATTTAGAAGTTTAAAATAGGCCAAACAATAAAATAATTTTACAGTCTAGCCTTCAATTTTAAATATTAATTCAATCTTTTTTTTAACTCTTCTACTGCTAATTCTATTAAATCATTCGGCTCTTTTTTCAGATAAATAGATTTTTTAATACAGAATACTTTTTATCAAGTCCTAATTCTTTTTGTCGAGTGTAGAAGTTATCTTTCATTCTACTATGAATTTATTTGTAATAGTTTTCTATATAAACTTGATAGTAATTTTATTTTTATTTAATAATACATAAAATAACCTTTTTGTGAGCTCTTAGTGCAAAGCCTTAAACAAAAAATAAAAAAGCAATTTCATGATTAACATAAAATAGCTTTTTTATTTCGTATTATGTTATAGCATTAAAATAAAAGTTATTGAACTTGACTAAACTCTATTCCAACTAAAATTGCTAAGTAAATATTGTAAAGTAATTTTTAAGTAATAAAAAAAGCTTGTAAATCTTTACAGGCTTGCGCTTACTAATGGCGGGAATACGTGGGAATCGAACCCACCCAGGAGGCTACTAACCCCCCGTACTAGTTTTGAAGACTAGAGAGCACACCAGCACTCATCTATTCCCATAATCTATAGGTGCAAGTAATATTATAGATTATTTCTATTGATTTTTCAACACTTTTCCGACTTTTTTCTATATCTTTTTGGATATAACGACTTTCTTAATTTCGTCATCTTATATAGTTTGTGACGACATTATGACAGCACAATATAAAGTATCAACTAAAACTAATTGAAAATCATATTAAAAACCACCTCAGTATATTATAGCCTTAGATGGTTTAGTCTAATCTCTTCCTTATTATAGTATCTATTATAATACAGCTCTAGTGAATATCCCTGTTTCAATTTTATTAGTAGTTTCAATACCTTCTTCACAACATACTAAATCTTCATTGGTATAAGTAATCACTAATATTAGTCTACGTGCACTTTGTTCCTTCTTAGTTATAATTTTATTATTTATCATAACTACCGATTCGTAAAGTTGAAGTTTAAAGTTATTTGATAACTTCAGTAAGTACTGATTTATCTGTATATTATCGGAACTATTAATATCTTTAATTGGAAACTCCTCAGAAAAGAACCCTCTAACTTCTATCCAAATAAGTTAAAAACTTAAGATCCTAGAACCGTTTAGTTCTTCCAAAATCAATATAAGATATTAAGTGACTTTATAAGTTGATTTTTTAAATTGTATATCTATCCTTAATCCTTCTCCTAATTTGCCTGTAGCCTTAATATCAGCGCCATGAGCCTTGAGGATATCATGAGCTATAGCCATTCCTAAACCTGAACCCTCTGTTTTCTTACTTGTGTTTGTTCCTCTATAATATCTTTTGAAAATATTATTTAAATCTTCTTCTGATACTCCTTCGCCATTATCCTCTATTGAAATCTCTATTTTAGTGTCATCAACTTTTTGTATATTTATATTTATCTTTACATCACTACTATTATGAACAAATGCATTTATTATAAGATTTATAAATACTCTCTTTACTAAATACTCATCTAGTTCTAGTGATATTTCTTCATCTGAATAATTAAAGCTTATATTGCTATCGTTATACTTTTCATCATTTATAATATCAATTAATACATGCCTTATTAGGGATACTATATTTATTTTCTTTTTATTTAAAACCAAAATATTATTTTTTAACCTAGTAGATAGGTTTAAATCCTCAACTAAAGTTTTTATATATTCACTTTTATTTATTATAGTATTACAACATTTCCCTCTTATTTCATCATTTATTTCGTATTCAGTATCTGCCATTATTTCAGCATTCCCAATAATTGAAGTAAGTGGAGTTTTTATATCATGAGAAATATTTGAAATCCACTCTGTTCTCATTTCTTCTAACTTTTCTCTTTCCATCTCATTACTATGTAACTTATATGCTAATTGATTTAGGCATTTTTCTACTTTATAATAGCTTCCTCTTTTTATTTTACTCCTTGAATAATTGCCATCAGATAAATCTAATATCTTATTAACAATCCTATTTATAGGTCTTGTTATCTTTAAAGTATATAAAAAGCTTATTATTAATACTAAAATTATATTGATAATAATTAATAAAATAAATTTATGTGCTTTCTCAATTAGTTTAACATCATAAGAATATGTTATTCTCTTTACTTTATTAGAATCTAAAAATAATAAATAGGTATAAGTAGTATCATCTATAATCTTTTCATCTAAAAATAAAGTCTCTTCTTTATTGCTATACATGTCTACTAGTGATACATTGGAATATTGAAATGGAGCTATATTGGGTTTATTATATTGAAAAACTTCTTGATTATTTTCATCTAATATTTGCACGCCCATATTATTTGATTCTAATAGCTTAATT
This sequence comes from Gottschalkia acidurici 9a, assembly GCF_000299355.1. Classification (NCBI taxonomy): domain Bacteria; kingdom Bacillati; phylum Bacillota; class Tissierellia; order Tissierellales; family Gottschalkiaceae; genus Gottschalkia; species Gottschalkia acidurici. The sequence continues at coordinate 2,028,927 of NC_018664.1, forward strand.
CCATCATCAGTAATTAATATCTCATTATCTTCTGATAAATATATGTAACCCTTAAAGTCTGATATCATCTTTTCTGGATGGTAGTTGTATAATGCTCCTTCTCTATAAATATTAATTCCTATAAAAGTAATATTTATGAAGAAAATAACTAAACAGGCTAATATAAATGATATAGCGTAATGAATCATAAGTTTTCCTTTCATACACTACTCCCCCGTCATTATAAATTTGTATCCTAAACCAATTACTGTAGTTATATACTTAGGCCTTGATGGATTGTCTTCAATTTTCTTTCTAAGTTTTCTTATATGAACTGTAATTGTATTATCATATCCAAAGAAATCCTCACCCCATACTTTATTACAAATCATTTCTTTGCTTATAATTCTATTTGGATTATTAATTAAATACATTAATAACTTTAATTCCTTTGCAGTGAATTCTAAACTCTGTCCATTTTTATATACCTCACCAGTTTCCTCATTTACTTCGATATCTCCAAATTTAATAACCTTATTTTTCTTTATGTTTTTGTTAATTATAACATTGTCAAAAGCTTTCAATCTTGCTTTTAATCTAAAAGCTACCTCTTTAGCACTAAAAGGTTTAGTAATATAATCATCTGCCCCTATGGCAAAACCTAATAATCTATCTATCTCTTCTGTTTTTGCTGATATAAATAATATTGGCACTTGACTATATTTTCTTAATTCATTGAAAACATCATATCCACTTATATCAGGTAACATAATATCTAACAACACTATATCTGGATTAACTTTCTTAAATAACTCTATTCCATCTATCCCATTATTAGATATAAAAATATTGCTAAAGCCATCTCTTCTTAATACAGTATCTAAAATATCTACAATATCTTCTTCATCATCAATTATTAAAATCTTGTATTTCTCAAAAGTATTATCCATAGATCTCACTCCTTTTATTTTTTAAATTATATCATACACCCAACTAGATATAAGTTTATTTAAGATGAATTTAAGATGGATTTTATATGAATTAAATATGCATATAGTAAATTTATATCATAAAAACGTATTTTAATTCAAAAATCACTAATTAAGGAGGATAATTTATGCAAGCAATTATGGAGCCAATCTTTCACGTAGTTTATTTAACTACAGTAATTACTTTAGGAATAAAAATGTTAACTAAATCAGAAGGCAATCAATACTTTAAACTATTTGGTGCTATGGCAGTAATTTTGGGATTTGGTGATTCATTCCACCTTATACCAAGGATATACGCGCTATTAACTACTGGTCTAGAAAATAATGCAGCGGCACTAGGATTTGGTAAGTTAGTTACATCAATAACTATGACAATCTTCTATCTAATTCTTTATAAGATTTGGAAAATTAAATTTAATGTAAAAAATTCAAAATCATTAGATCTAGTAATGTATGTATTGGCAGGTTTAAGAATTATTCTTTGTCTATTCCCTCAAAACCAATGGTTTGTAAACAATCCACCAATTAGTTGGGGTATATATAGAAATATTCCATTTACAATTATGGGACTTATTATGATTTATCTTTTATATAGTTATGGGGCTAAAAATAGAGATAAAGATTACAAAAACCTTGGTATAGCTGTGCTATTATCCTTCGGATTCTACGCACCAGTTGTAATTTGGGCTTCTGAAAACTTCCTTGTTGGAATGCTTATGATACCTAAAACATTAGCATACGTTTGGGTAGTCTTAATAGGGTATAAAGAGTTTAAAAAACTAAGTAAATAATAAATATTTACTTAGTTAGGATTAATATACCTACACTTTTATACTAACACCATATATATCGTTATACAAAAGGGATTTCTCAGATTAGAGTTCTATTTTTATTATATATTTTTTATCTATCTTACAATGAACAATGTTCAAATAATAATATTAGGAGGATTTTTATGTCTACATTATTAATTAGTGCAATGATCTTTATAACTTTAGCACTTATATTCTACACAATAGGCGTATTTGGAGAAAAGAAAAAAGGAACGCTACTGAAATGGCATGCGATAATATTTTGGATGGGATTTATATGTGATACTATAGGTACTACTATAATGAGTAAAATATCTAGTGGAGGATTTAGTTTTAATTTACATGGAATAACTGGTTTAATAGCCTTATTACTTATGGCATTCCATGCTATATGGGCAACAATTATTTTAAGAAAAGATGATGAAAAAGCAAAGCAAATATTCCATAAATTTAGTATAGTTGTTTGGGCTATATGGTTAGTTCCTTATATATTAGGTATGTTGATAGGTATGAATGCATAATCTAGTTGTATTCTAAATCCTCATTCAGTAGACTTTAAATTAGTTTGTAAGAAGAAGCCATGAAAGTATTCAAAAGAATACGGTTTATATACCTTTTTCATTATACTGAGATTATATTGATTTTAAATTTCTGTAAAACTTGTGTATATAGGTGCAAAAAAATATGAAACAAATAAAAAGTAGTAATATAGTATTACCTAAAAAACATCAGGAGGTCTTATGACTTTATTTTTCAATATTTTATTTGCGTGGATATCAGTAATATCAGCAATACTCCTAAGCATAACATGGCTAATCAAAGTTCTACAAAAAAAATACAAAAATGTTGTAATAAAGATTTATTAATAAAAATAAATAAGCTTTTAAGAAAAAATCACATTAACTTAGGATACTTATTTCTAATATCATCATTTATTCATGGCGTTCTTTCCTCATATTCAATTATAAGCTTTAATTATGGAACAATTGATCTGATAATATGGCTACTTTTATGGCATACATTTATTGATAAAAAAACATGGGAAAGACTCGGAAAGACATGGGTACAAAGACATAGAGAGTTAACAGTCTTACTTATTGTTATTACAGTATTACACATATTTGAAATCGGAGGGTTTGTTGGGTTTGATAGAATTTTCAATAGTATTAAATCAGACTTAAATCCTAAAATAAATATAGATAATATCAATATAAGCAATGATTATAAAGATGGAGTATACGAAGGTACTGGCTATGGATATAGACCAGACCTTAAAGTTCTAGTGACTATAAATGGTGGAGTAATAGATGAGATATCAATAGTTAGTCATAATGAAGTAGGTGAAATATTTTATACACCAGCTTTTGATTATATTCCTAAGCAAATAATAGATAAACAATCATATGATGTTGATACACTAAGTGGCTCAACTTATTCTTCAAAGGGAATTATGGAATCTGTGGAAAATGCCTTATCTAAAGCTAAAAAGTAACCGTATATAAATTAAAAGCTATATTATCAGAATTAATTTATTCTTTAATTACAAAGGGTTCTTAGTATTGACACACTAAGAACCTTTTATTTGTATGATTATTAGATAATATTTCAGTCTAAAATAAACTATGATTCTATACTAAAATCATGCTCCGTAACTTATTATACAGTTTACCTAAGATTATCTTAAACAAAGTCTAACTAAACGTATCTATCCACATATTCTTTACTTAAACAGTTAGATCTCTACGCCGTCCCAGAAATCAACTTCGCCGTCATCTCGCCGCCTTAATACCAACTATTATCCAGAAACAAATAAAGCCAGCTGAAAGTCACTTCGACCCAACTAGCTAATAATCATCACTTTTCAAATTCAATCGTCACTATCTAAAACCAACTAAAAACCCCTTATCAAGATTTGAAGACTAGAGAGCACACCAGGACTCATCTATTCCCATAATCTATAGACACAAGTATCATTATAGATTATTTCTATTGAAATTTTAACATCTTTCGAAGTTTTTATATGCCTTTTTGTATATCAACAAAGGCTTTTTGAGATAGGAAATAATGTTAAAGAGATGCTTAATAACTATTATGAGTAAGATTCTTCTAATAAAGTCTTGGATGAAATTTACAGGCTTGTGGAATATACAAAGTACCACTTTAATTAAGAAGAAAAGTTGATGGAACACTATGCTTATGAAGAATCATATGAATATAGATTTTAGATACAGTTAACTTCCGGCAAAGACTATGTGAGGAAATACCAATTAGGGAAAAAGCTAACCCAGTATAATCTTAATTATAAGGTTATACTGGGTCATGAATCTTCTGTTTCTTATTCTATATTATTATGTTAATTTACTTTTAAAGGTATCTACTATCATTGCAACGGCTTGATCACCACTAACATTAGCAGCTGTACCAAAACTATCTTGAGCTATATATAGTGCTATCATTAATGAGATCATAGATTCGTCAAACCCTAAAAATATTTTTAATACTCCCAATGCGGCCATAACAGCACCACCTGGAACACCTGGTGCAGCAACTATGGATATGCCTAACATAGCTATAAATCCAGAAAATGCTGAAAATTCTATTGCAGAGCCATGTAACATCATAACAGACATAGCACAAAGAGTTAGTGTTATGGCACTACCAGACATATGAGTGGTAGCACAAAGAGGAATTACGAAATCTCTAATTCCCTTGGAGATTCCCATTTTTTCAGAACATTCAAGGTTAACAGGTATAGTAGCTGCTGAAGATTGAGTTCCTAATGCTGTTAGATACCCAGGAACTTGACTTCTTAGGCAATAGAGTAAGTTCTTTTTTGAAATTGCAGTTCCAACTGTAAATTGAAATACTAGTATCAAAAGATGGCATATTATTACCAATATGAAAACTTTCCAAAATACAGACAGTATTGTAAATGCTTCACCAGATGCAGACATATCTGCAAATATTCCTAAGATATGCACTGGTAAAAGAGGTATTATAATTGCATTTATAGTTTTAGATATTATGGATTGAAATTCAAAAGACATCTTCTTTAAAGTTTCACTTTTCGTAGCAGAAATTCCAAGTCCTAATAAGAATGCCAAGAACAATGCAGTTGTAACTTCAGTGATTGGTGGAATTTCTACTGTAAAGAATGGTTTTAATGATACCTCTGCACCAGTTATAATATCAGTGGCTTTTGAAGTTATAATTTTACCTAGTAGTGCCTTACCTACAAAGAATGCAAAAAATCCAGATATTGAAGTAAATACATAGGCAACTCCTACGGTTACTCCTAACAGTTTTCCAGCACCACTTCCTAAGTCAGCAATACCTGCCGTGACAAAACCTATAATGAGTAAAGGTATAATAAACCCTAAAAAATTGCCAAAAATGGAGCTAAAAGTTATAAAGATCCTAGTAAAACCGTGTGGTAGATACCTGCCTATTATAATTCCAAGAACTATTGCTATAACTATTCTTGGAATTAATCCTAATTTAAACTTTTTATCACTCATTTTTAAGACTCCTTTCTTCAGTATTTTTTGTTATTTATGATTGTAATATATATGATACCTCTATATTCGGGGGCTAAACATAAGTTTTGTGTGGAGTTGATATATGTAATAATTTTTAACCGTTGAACTGTAGACTGAGACAAGTCACCCGTCTCTATATCTCCGAGTACCTGCTCTCCATCATCTCTTATAGTATGTCCAAGCATGAAGAGAATTAATCCTCCAAAACAAATAAGACCAGTTGAAAGTATCCTCAATTCAACTGGTCAGTAATAATAATTTTAGTATTAAATCATGTTTATATAAAACTAATTAAAAATCGTCTTTAATTTTTAAGAGTACTATGGTAGTTATATAGTTTACTGTATCGAAGATTTGCTCTAAGTCTATATCTACCACGTGTTTATAACCTTCATTTATATATTCTTAATATTCCTGTACAGTATATTAATTCTATTTATTATAAAGCTAAAAGCTGATATTTAAAGATTTTTTATCTAATATTTAATTAGTAACTTAATCTACTTCTTACTTTCATTCTCTTCTTTTTCCTTCAATGCTTTTAATACCTTATCTGGAGTTACGGGTAATGAAGTTAATCTTATTCCAACTGCATCATATATAGCATTAACTATTGAAGGCGCAACTGGAAGTATAACAGGCTCCCCTATACCTTTTGCTCCGAATGGTGCTGAGGTTTCAGGAGACTCGATTATATATTTATTTATATTCGGCATATCCATCGCTGTAGGTATTATATACTTACTAAATTTGTTGTTTTTTATTTTTCCATTACTTACTCCAAGATCTTCATATAAGACATACCCAAGTCCCATAGCAAATCCACCATCTATTTGTCCTTCTATTAATATAGGATTTACAGCTTTTCCAACGTCTTGAGCACACCAAGCATCAGTACATTGAACCCTACCTGTAAGTGTATCTACTTCAACTTCAACTCCATATGAGTTAAATGTATATGGCCAATACGGTGCTCCATATGCATTGTCATCAAGCATTACCGTTTGAGCAGTAAAGGACTCTCTAACTCTAAGATTTTTTCCTTCTTCTGCTAAGTTTTTTGCTATCTCTGCTAAAGTTACTCTCATCTTTGGAAGTATTTCAAGATAGACCTCACCATTTTCTACTTTAAATTTATGATTTGAATTAAGTCTAGCTAATTCAGGAAGTGGTTTGTTTATAAGCTTTACTGCTTCTTTTATTAACTCACTTTTGAATTTCTCACTAGCTAACTTAACGGCATTTCCTGTATTATAAGTTTGTCTTGTAGCAGCGGCTGTTCCTGAATCTTCACATTCTTCAGTATCTTCTGAAGATATTTTTATCTCAGACGGGTCCATTCCTAAAACCTCTGCTGCTATCTGAGGCATGACAGTTTTTGCACCCTGTCCAACCTCTGCTGCTCCAACTCTAAGAAGTACACTTCCATCTTTAAGAAGCTCGACATCAGCTACTGACACGTCTGGAAATCCATTTCCATATCCAGTTCCATACCAAGCTGCTGCTATTCCTCTACCTTTCTTTATATATGATTTATTAGATTTATTATCGATATTTTCTTTACCCATAGCTTTTTCTACAGTATCAATACATACATCTAGAGGACAACTTTCAGTAATTATTTGACCATTTGCTGTCTCACTACCAACTCTAAATATATTTTTCTTTCTTATTTCAAACTTATCTATATCTAGCTTCTCAGCTAACATATCTATCAATGTTTCACTAACTATAGGAACCTGCGTAGCCCCAAATCCTCTCATTGCTCCTCCAAATGGATTATTAGTATAAACTGAATAGCCGTCTACTTTAACATTCGGGATTTGATAAGGTCCAGTTACATGTACGCAAGCTTTTCTTGTAATATTTATAGCCCACGATGCATATGCTCCAGAATCTGAATAAATCTCAGCTTCAAAAGCGATAAGCTTACCTTCTTTGTTGGCACCCATTTTTGCTTTAATTTTCATAGGATGTCTCTTAGAGTGAGCATAGAAAGATTCTTCTCTTGTGTACGTGGCCTTTACAGGTCTTCTAAGTCTTAAAGCAGCAATTGCAAGATGTATCTGTAGACTGATATCTTCTCTAGCCCCAAATGCACCACCAATCGCTGGATTAACAACCCTTACCCTTTTTTCATCTACATTAAGAGCTTCTGCTATCTCTGTTCTATCAAAGTGCATGTATTGTGTTGATACTGTAACTACAATTTTATCATTCTCATCCACATAGGCTATACCACTTTCAGGCTGAAGAAAAGCAGACTCTACGAACGGAGAGTTGAACTCACTTTCAGCAATTGCCGCACATTCTTTCCATATTGATTCAGACTCGCACTCGCCTTTTCTTCCTTTATATCTGAATATTAAATTAGGATATGGGATATTCTCTGGTTTTTCATAGACAGTATTCATATCTTTATCGTAAAAAAAGAATCTATCAGAGTAATCATTCACTACTGGTGCATCAGACTTCAATCCTTCTTCAGGACTAAATATTGCCGGTAGTTCTTCATAGGTTACTTCAACTAGTTTAGCTGCATCTCTTGCTTGCTCCTGTGTTTCTGCAACTACGAATGCTACAGGATCGCCTATTCTTCTTACTTTTTCTTTGCAAAACACATTATGATCTCTATATAGAACTCCATGAGCATTCTCTCCTGGCACATCGTCGGCCGTAAATACTTCTAAAACTCCATCAGCAGATTTTGCTTTTTTCGTATCTATGGCAACTATCTTGGCATGAGCATAAGGTGACCTTACAGTTGCACCATATGCCATGTCTTCCATTATGATATCTTCTGGATAAATAGCTTTACCTGTAAGCTTATCAACTCCGTCACGTCTTATTATACTTTTACCAACTTGTTTTAGATCAGCCATTGTTTTTCATCTCCTTTCTATATACTTTTTGAGCGTCTTTTACTGCTTTAAACATCTTGTCATACCCTGTACATCTACATAGATTTCCTGATACACATTCCTTTATATCATCTTCTGAGGCATCCGGTTTACTATCTAGAAGAGCCTTTGCCGAAAGAACCATTCCAGGAATACAGAAACCACATTGTACTGCACCATTATCTAGAAATGACTGTTGAACTGGATGTAGTTCTCCACCTTTCCCAACACCTTCAATAGTTTCGATTTTTTTACCATGGCATTGTGCTGCAAGCATTAAACATGAGTCGACAGCCTTTCCATCAACAATAACTGTACAAGCTCCGCACTCACCTTCTCCGCAACCTTCCTTAGTTCCTGTTAATCCAAGGTCATTTCGTATGAAGTCAAGAAGCCTCATATCAGGATTAATTTGTTTTTCATAATCAATTCCATTTACAGTTATCTTTAAATCGAACATTTCTATTACCTCCTAAATTTCAATCTGCTTAAATGCTTTATCAAGAGCTTTTGTTATTACGCCTTTTACTGCTTCCTGTTTGAATTCTGCACTACTTCTACCTTTTAACCTTTCAGCAACTATATCTGAAAAATAGTCTGAAGCTTCTTTGATAGTATCTTCTTTCAATGGCTTTCCTACTAAAAACTCTCCCATTTTCTTTTCAACAGTAGGGATGGTTCCGAGTGCACCTGATGCTACCTTAGCACCTTTTATAATACTATCTTCTACTTCAAGCGAAACTGCTGAACTAATTCTAGATATAGCAAGAGCATTTCTCAATCCTAATTTATCGAATCCTATTATTCTAAATTTCTTTCCATACATAGGAATTATAAATTCTTTTATAACAGCATCTTCCTCTAATGCTGTCTTTCCTTTTCCTAAAAAGAAATCATCAATATCTATTATTTTTTCTTCTGACTTAGATACAATTACAACTTTCGCCCCAAGTGCTAGTAATGGTGGTATAGAATCTGCTGCTGGTGACCCATTAGCAGCATTCCCCCCTATAGTACCAGTGTTTCTTATCTGCTTAGCTCCTACAAGACTACATGCTTCCCATAGTCCGGGTAAAGCCTTCTTAATCTCATTTGAACTTACAATTTCCGTAAACGTAACTGCAGCTCCAATTGTTATCTCATCGTCTGAAATATTTATATTTTTCATTTCAGCAACATCTGAAACATCTATTAGAACAGAATGTGAAACCTCTTTAGATCTAAGTTTAATCATAATATCTGTTCCACCTGCAATTAAAGTTGCTTTTCCTTTATTTTCACTAAGTGCTTGAGTTACTTCATTTATATTATAAGCCTTAATTATATTTGATATTTTCACATCTGATCCTCCTCTCTTAATTTTGATAAATTATATTATTTTATTTGGGTTCACCAACTTCTTTTCCTGCTATATAACGTCTTACAATATTTCTATCGTCCCCTATATATATAAATCTTTGTAATCTCTCTTCTACACATCTAAAGTCTTTATCACCTAAATTATCATCATTTATAACTAGAGCATCAAATTCATATCCTTTTTCAAAAGAACCTACTTTTCCAAAGAACTCTCCTCCAGCTTTAGTACCTAGATAGAATACTTCTGATGTAGTTAATGGCTTTTCTTCACGGTTAACATAAACCCTATTCATTTTAGAAGCTTCAATTGCTTGACTCATAACTTTATATATTCCTACTTGATGTCCTGCTCCCACATCGCTTCCAAGTGCTACTTTCACTCCAGATTCTAGAAATCTTCTCACGGGCATTATTCCTGATGATAGATTATAGTTACCGTTAGGACAGTGAGCTGAAACAGTTCCTCTCTCAGCAAGAAGCTTTATTTCTTCATCTGTGCTGTGAACAGTATGAGCCATTACAGTATTATCATTTAAAAGACCCATTCCATCATATACTGATGCATATGAATTATATTCTGGATGAAGATCTTTAACCCATTCAATCTCGCCTTCATTTTCAGAAAGGTGACTCTGAATCTTAACATTATATTTTTTTGAAAGATCCGATAACCCTTTCATAAGCTTTTCAGTACAAGCAGGAACGAAACTCGGTGTAATTATTGGTTTTATTAATTTATATTTGTCTTTAGTATCTAAAATCCATTCTTCTGTAACCTTAAGTGATTCATCTGTATCTTCTATATAAAAATCTGGAGAGTTCCTATCCATGTTTATTTTTCCTATATAAGCCCCAATCCCTGATTTATCTATTACGTCCATTAAAACATCAGTTCCATTTTTATGAATCGTTGAGAAAAGAACTACCCTAGTTGTACCGTTTCTCCAAAGCGCTTTAGCAACATTAGTATAAAGTCTCTTAGCATACTCTTCATCACCATATTTTGCTTCTTCCGGAAATGTGTATTTATTAAGCCAAGGCATAAGCTCTTCATCTAAACCAAGTCCAAGGTTTTGAAATTGAGGAGCATGAAAATGCATATCTACAAATCCTGGAATTATAAGCGAATCTCCAAAATCTTCAACTTCTACATTTTTATATTCTTTTGGAATCTCTTTAAATATTCCTTTTACTAATCCATCTGATTCAATAAGATAACTATCCTCATGTATCTCAAATTTTTCTTTTGTTGCTGTATAAATTATATTACCTTTTAATATTTTCAAAACTGCCACTCCTAGTCTATTAACTTTTAAGTTTTTAAAGAACTATAATAATTTACTCAAAGTTAGTCTTCTGATGACAACTATTAAAAGCTCTTTTATCAGGTTTCCAAATATTAAATATATATTTACAGCATTAGTAAATGTATTATAAATGTAACTGCAAGTATATACATTATAGGATTTACTTCTTTTGCTTTTCCTGCAGCAACTTTTACTATAACATATGATATAAAACCAAATGACATACCTTCTGATATACTAGCTGTTAAAGGCATCATTATAATTGTAAGGAATGAAGGTAGAGCGTCTGTAAAGTCACTAAAGTCTATGTTAGAAACCTCTCCAATCATCAGTGCTCCAAGTATCATTAGTACAGGTGCTGTAGCTGCTCCAGGAACTAATCCCGCAAGTGGTGTAAGGAATAGTGCTGCTAAGAATAGAAGTCCTGTTGTAACAGATGTTAAGCCTGTTTTACCACCTTCTGCAACTCCTGATGCACTTTCAAGGTATGATGTAACTGTACAACTTCCAAATATTGCACCAACTATAGCACTAATCCCTCCAGCTATAAGTCCTTTGTTTATTCCTGGAAGGTTTCCGTTTTCATCAACTAATCCTGCTTTTGATGAAACAGCTATCAAAGTTCCTATGTTATCAAAAAGATCAACTATAGTTATAGTGAATATTATTGAAATTATTCCATAGCCTATAGCTGCCATAATATCTAGCTGTCCAAATGTATCTATCGGAAGAGCTGGAACAAATGATATGATATCACCTATACCCTTAGGAGTAGGAGCTACTCCCATTATCATTCCAATTATAGTAGTTGCAGCTATTCCGATAAGAAATGCTCCTTTTACATTTCTAGCCATAAGTACACACATTATTATAAGTCCAATTATAGATAATAATGTTGATGGGTTGGCTAAATCCCCAAGTGCTAAAAGTGAACTTTCTGAACCAACAACTATTCCGGCACTTTTAAACCCTATAAAAGATATAAATAAACCTATCCCCACACCAATAGCTGATTTAAGTACTTTAGGTATTGCATCAATAATCGCCTTTGTTATATTCGTTATTGCAAGTATGAATAAAACTATTCCTGAAACAAATACAGCTCCAAGAGCAGTTTGCCAGTTTAGACCCATACTACCGGTCAATACAAATGTAAACATTGCTCCAAGTCCTAAACCAGGTCCCATAGCTATTGGTAGATTCCCGTAAATTCCAACAAGAAGTGTAGAAAATGCAGATGAAAGTATAACTGCAGCTGTTGCACTTTCAAGCGGCATTCCAGCCACACTTAAAAACTGTCCTGGAACAAGAAAAATGATATAAGACATTGCTATAAAAGTTGTAAGACCAGCAATTATCTCAGTTCTAACACTAGTGTTTCTTTCAGTAAGCTTAAAGCGCCTATCTAAAAAAGAATTATTATTTTCCATCTTAAATACCTCCAGTTAATATTAGTTTTTGTTATTTAAATAAGCCTTCATTTCGTGATAACGTTTTCATCATGACATTAAATTCCCCTTATTTTTATATTATCCTCTCCTTATAAATTATTATTATGAATATTCATATTTTATTAAAATACATTATGCTATTACTCTCTCTAAGTTATTCTTAGATTTTCTATTTGTGAAAATAAAAAAATCCGACTACAAGAATAACCCAAAAATAGCAATTTTAAGCTGTGGTTATTCTTGTAGCCGGATTATTTAAGGTAACCCGCTAGAAACTCTTAGACCATATTACTAAGGATATACAAGAATCATATTTATTTTTCATCATATTATTTAAATCCATTTTACAGTAGTATTCTTTGTATGTCAATTTCTTTTAATTATCCTCTTTAAGAAATTTTATACATTGTCTATGATATCGCAAAAGCTACTCAGACTCAACCTTCCAATAATTATAATTTATTGAATTAAATAACGGTTGCATAAAACTAAATAGAACTCTTAATTTCCTTTTAAGGGTTAAAAATTATAAATTAAACTAACACGTATCTATTACCTTAATCAATAAACACATATACAACTATAAATTATCTCCATATGCTTTTAATTTTTTTATACTTTTTTAGTATAGCTATTTTCTTTATTTAATCGTCTTATATCATTTCTTACAATATTATAATTACATAATAAACATAAACAGATAAAGCTAATCTTAGATTATTTAACATACTCATACCCATTTTTAGATCTATTAAATATTTTTCATTCTATTTTTTTAGCTAATCATATACTTTATATATGAGAATATAAGTGTAGTATATGATTAGTTGAAATTATTATATTATCTTCTGTTGCAATAGCATTATGTTTATTTTCTTCGACTTTTCTATTTAACCTACTTATTTAAACTCTATATTTTTTCTCTATATACTTGAACTACGCCAACTCATATAAGTTGGCGTAGTTCAAGTATATAAATAAATAAAGCCAGTCGAATCTTTTTACCCAACTGGCTAATAATGGTTATTATATAAATTTAATTGTATTAAACAACTATAGTTAAATGGAAATAAGTACAATTAGATATTACTTATATTTGCTTTTAAGTATCCCTTAATTTTTTCCTATACTTTATTTTGATAATACTCTTCTCGATTCTACTATCTATCATCTTTAATAAACGTTCCTAGTAATAATCTTAATTCTATTTAATTTCAATAGCGAAAAGTATGTTATAGCACATAGTATAGGTACTCTAAATAAAATGATTATTTAACTGCTGCTCGTTTTTCCCTGTTTATTATAAAGTTTTTAGCTTTTAACTCAATATCATCATCAAGTTCATCAAGATGTATTTTCTCACCATATTTCTTTTCAAGAGCATTCCTTATAAGCCTGTCTGCAATCTCAGGATTTTTTGGCAATAACGAACCATGAAAATATGTGCAATAAGTATTTTTGTATATACATCCTTCAGTACCATCTTCACCATTATTACCGTTACCAACAACAATTTTACCTATAGGTTTCATATTACCTATAAAAGTTCTACCTGAGTGATTTTCAAAACCAACATAAGTCTCATCCAGCTCTTCATTGTATATAACAGTATTTCCTATGAATCTAGTACTTCCACTCTCCGTGTAGAAGTCAAGAATTTCAGCACCAGGCAACTTTTCTCCTTTAGCTGTAGTGTAATACTTACCTAGAAGTTGATATCCACCGCAGATTGCTAACAATACCTTTTCTTCCTCTATATATTGTCTAAGTGCAAGTTTTTTTGTATTGATAAGATCCTCCGATACTATCTCTTGTTCGTAGTCTTGTCCACCACCGAAAAATACGATGTCATATTTATCAGGATCAAAGTCATCTCCAATAGATATGTTGGTAATATTAACCTTGATACCTCTCTTTTCAGCTCTATATTTGATGGTTAAAATATTTCCAAGATCGCCATATGCGTTCAATAAATCTGGATATAGGTGGCATATGTTTACTTCCATTATCTTATTATCCATTTTACCATAGCTCCTTTATATAACCTTTTGTATTTAGAAATTTTCTAAAGTTTATCATTGCAGTATAGGTAGCCATAACGTACACAGTATCACTTTCTGCTTCTTTTATTCCATTTAGAAGTTCTTCTTGATTTTCCATGATATTGAATTTGTCTACAGACATACCTGCTATCTTAAGTCTTAAAGCCATATCATAGAGTCTAATGCCCGAAATAAATATCTTATCAAGATTAAGATTTGAAAGCTTTTCAAACTTTACGTCCCAAAGCCAAGAAACATCCCTTCCATCAGCATAATTGTCATTAAGAAGCATTATCAAACTTATTTTTTTGCTCTCAAGGCCTACAGTATCTATTGCTTGGTCATAACCTGCAGGGTTTTTAACCAGTATAATCTTGACTGCTTTGCCATCTATATCAATAGTTTCTTGTCTTCCAAAACTACTTTTTTGACTCTTAAGGGAATCGTATATTACCTCGTTGTCTATACCAAGTTCCTTTGCGACCGAATATGCACATAGCATGTTATATATGTTATATGTTCCTGGTACATTTATATAGTATTGATTACCACTGATTTCCACTGTAGATCCCTCTGGTGTAAGCTCAACAATTTTATCAATAGAATACCTAAGGTCAGGACGCTCATATCCACAATTGTCACAATAGAATTTTCCAAGATGGTTATAAGTTAGATAGTGGTATTTATAGGGACTCTTACACTTCTTGCAGAACTTAGAGTCTGCGTTAACATCTACTTTGGTATTCTGTTCAATGGAAGTATCAAAGCCAAAGTATACGGACTCATTAGGTAGACCAAGTTCTCCTAGTAATGACTCATCACCGTTAAGTACTAATTTAGAAGAAGAAGTTTTCTCTACACCTTCTAGTATTTTCTTAAGTGTAGTGTATACTTCTCCATATCTATCCAACTGATCTCTGAATAAATTTGTTATAGTTATGATTTCAGGAGTAATTATTTCAGTTATAAATTTGACATTAGCTTCGTCTACTTCTATAACAGCATACTTTTCATCCCTAGATTTTGAAAATGAGTAGTTGTCCACAAAACAAGCAACTATTCCTGAGTACATGTTAGCACCTGTGCTGTTAGAGATTACTTTCTTTCCACTATCCTTAATCATACCTTGAATCATACTAGTAGTTGTCGTTTTTCCGTTTGTGCCTGTAACAAGTATTACTTTGTACCCTTTAGATACTGTCTTTAGTATACTTTTATCTAGTTTAAGAGCCACTTTCCCTGGAAAGCTACTTCCTCCTTTAAAGAACACTTTTGAAAACTTCATGACAGCCTTTGATGCAATAATGCTTGAAAATGTATTAATGTTAATCTTCAACACCTCATTTATAAAATATTAATTTATCTGCATTTAATCTCTTGAAAGCTGAACATCTCTTACTTATATAATTCAATTTAAAAATAAAACTTAATTTTATTAGATACTTTTTAAATTGAATAATCTTTTTAAATAACTCATTTTATTAAAAATCTTACCTACAAGGCATAAATGTAACATCATAATTTATATATAAAGCAATGTAATTAATTTTAGATAGTCATATATATTATCTAACATTTAAGTATCTGATTCTCTCCCAAAATTAATTTTCTTATATAAAAGATAATCTATAGTTATATTAAGTATCTCATACCAAAATACATATAACTAAATTCTATTTACTTATATTCACTAAAATATAAAAAAACACCATGTGTAATAAAAGTATATTCATTTTATCTGTGTGACAATATCTATTATCCAAAAATAAATTAAAGCCAGTTGAAAATCACGGTGGCTCAACTAGCTAATAATAATCATTTTTTTATTCAATCGTCACCATATAAAACTATTTATAAAAATCTTCTATTAATATTTAAATTCTAGAGAGTATGTCATCACTCATCTATTCCAATAATCGACAGATACAAATATCATTATAAATTATTTCTATTGAAAATTCAACGTTTTTCATGATTTTTATATGCCTTTTTTTAAACGGTAGTTTTATCGATTCAGTGTTCTTTAAACCATCTAGCCATATTATAGCCTTAGATCGCTTAACCTATTCATTTTCACTTATAACATACTCATCTCAAATAGTAGCCCTATTAATTTTTTATTATCTTTTATAGAGATAACCCTATATTATTTCACTTACCCTATATAAATGTCTACTTATATCATAAATAAAAATAAAAAGTAAATTACTTTTAACTTTAGATTATAGTAATCATTATAACGGATTTATTGTCATGAAAAATATTGTTAAGACCTAATCATCACAATGAATTAATTTAATAACTTATAATTTGTTCACTTTTTTTATCAAACATATGTATTTTTTCTTCATCAAAAACTATATCTATATAGTCCCCTATATTAGCAGTTATGTTTGCCTCTGTTTTTACTATTAATTCTTGCCCTCTTATATCTAAGTATAGATATGCTTCAGATCCTAGCATTTCTTTTACTTCTACTTTTCCTTTTATATTATTATACTTTTCGTTTCTATTACATTTAATTGAAATTGCCTCTGGTCTTATTCCTACTATTATAGTTTTGTCTATATATCCTTTTTCTTCTACCATTTTTGCTTTAGCACCAGGTAGTAAAATTTCATTTTCTTGAAATTTAATATAAATGTCGTTATATTTTTTTATTACCTTACATTCTATAAGATTTATCTGCGGTGACCCTATAAATGTGGCTACAAATACATTCGCAGGTGATGAGTAAATAGTTTGAGGATCTGCTATTTGTTGAACTAATCCGTCTTTAAGAACTACTATTCTTGATCCCATTGTCATTGCCTCAGTTTGATCGTGTGTTACATATATAAATGTTGTCTGAAGTTTTTTATGAAGCTTGCTTATTTCTGTTCTCATATGAGTTCTTAATTTTGCATCTAAATTAGATAGTGGTTCATCCATTAAAAATACTTTTGGTTCTCTTACTATGGCTCTACCTAAAGCAACTCTTTGTTTTTGCCCTCCAGATAACTCTTTTGGTTTTCTATCTAAAAGGTCTATTATTCCTAATGTTTTAGCTGCATCTTCTACCTTTGCTTTTATTTTATCTTTAGGCACTTTTCTCATTTTTAATCCGAATGCTATGTTTTCATATGCAGTTTTATGAGGATATAGAGCATAATTTTGAAAAACCATTGCTATATCTCTATCCTTAGGCTCTACTTCATTTACTAAACCTTCATCTATATATAACTCTCCAGATGAAATTTCCTCAAGTCCAGCTATCATTCTAAGAATAGTTGACTTTCCACATCCAGAAGGTCCTACTAACACTATAAATTCTTTATCTTTTATTTCTAAATTAAAGTTACTCACTGCATTATATCCATTAGGGTAAGTCTTTTCTATATTTTTAAGATTAATTTTTGCCAACTTCTTCATCTCCTAATTTACTAATTATAAAGTTCATTTTTAAGTAAAACTAGTCTACATTGACTTTTCAATATTCATAGATATTGTTTATGTACGAAGTTCAAATATACAAATAAAAGTATTATTCCTAAGCCTTTAATATCTATAAATATTGGCAGTTTTAATATATAAGCTAGCAATAGTACTAAAGCATAAGATATACAAAAAAATAGATTTAGGTTTTTTAAATTCTTATAATATAAATTTGGTTTTAATTTTAATTGATAAAATCCTATATATATCAAAGGAATACCAATAAATATTGAAATATAGAATACAAAAGATAAGATTTTTAAAATAATATTTAATTTAATTTCCTGCAGCGATATTATATAGCTTGTGTCTAAAAAACCTTCCCATAATATATTACTAAGTAAATTAAATAAAAATTTAATACTTATAATTTCTTCGGAAATATACTCTTTTGGAATATATATATTGAACTTTACTATATTCCATATTATAAAGACACTTAAAATAATAATAATTATATATAACATCTTATTAACTACCTTACGTATATTTCTTTTTAAAACATCCACTAAATAATCTTCTTTGCATTCTCTCAAAATAAAACTATATAAATCCCTTATCATATATATAGCGAATTTAATAGTAATTATTATAGAGATAGTACCTAGTAAAAACATTATGATTCTTGGCTTTTGTATACTCTGCATACTTTTAATATTATAGTCATATATGTTATAATCATCAGGATGTTTACCTATTAATTTCAAGGCATTTTCCATATCCTCAATATTTTTTTTCGTTGTATATGAATTGCTAGTCTTTATTTCCAAGTGAGATATTCTTGTACATTCGTCTATTTTTAAAAGAGACTCCAGCGGCATATATATTTCTAACATTTTTTCATGTGACTTAATGCCTACTATTTTAAATTTTTCTTCAAGTATATAAATTTCTTTTCCTAAAACATCTATGCTTCCAAAAGCTTTCCATGCTAGTTTTTCATCAATTACTACAATTTTTTCATTTAGCTCCTCATCTTTTTTATTAAAGAAGTAACCCTTATTAAACTTTACATTATTAAAATTAGTATAGTTATAGTTTGTCCCTATAAGTCTTACATTTGTAACATCTTCTATATCTACTTCATTATATGATGAAAATGTAATTTCACTATTTTTAAATATATCTTTTAGATTTTTTATGTCTTCAAGTGTAAACGGAGCTCCATCTTTATTAGTTTTTAAATCCTTAATATTTACTATAACTTTTTCCATACCATACTTTCCGTTAATCTCTTGTAGCTTCAAAACCAATGAATTTCCTAATACTGTACCTAATATTATCAGTAACAAACCCATATATATTAAAATCATTGAAAAACCAGCTTTTTTCACTCCACCTTTATCCTTTCCTTCTCTGATATTGGTCTATCACTATTTACTATAATCTCATCTTCAATGTCTATGATACCAACTACAGCTGTATTTGAATTGTCCGAATCTTCTATGTTTAATCTGATTTCTTGAGTATAATACTCCTTTCCAAATGGACCCTCTGTAGTTTTAACTATCAGCACAAATCTACCCTTATAGTCTTCACGTATAGCTTCATTTGGAACTAATAAATCATAATTTAAGGATTTCTTTTTTATATTTACTTCAGCTATCTCTCCTCCTACTAATTTTTCTGAATTTAAAGATATTATTATTTCTTTTTCGTCTCTTTTTTCTTCTTGAGTATTTGAATTATCTATAATATCTGTAATTTTTCCTTCTATATTTTCTCCTATAGACCTTATGACTACTTCTACTACATCTTCTTTATTTAAATAAGAAGCTTTTTTGATATCTAAAGGAATTCTTACTTGATATCCTTTAGATATATCTGATATTTTATATAAAGGCTTTGATGAATCTGTAAAAGTACCTTCTAAAAAATTAATCTCTTCTATTCTTCCGTCCATTTTAGCCATCATCTTACCTAAATTTTCTATGTCATCTTTGAGACTATTAATTTTGTTTTCTTGTAGCTTTAATTCAAGTTCTAACTCTTTTGTATTAAGTTTTCTTTCTTCTATTTCTCTTTCTTTATCTAGTAAAACTTTTTGATACTCTCTCTTTATATTATTCAAGTTTATTTCTGATTTTTTAATATTAGCTTCAGATTCTCCTCCAATTTTATAAAGCTCCTTATTTATTCTCAATTCGTCTTCAGCTTGTCTAATCTTATCTTCTAAGGATCTAAGATCTATATTATATTTTTCATCTATATTACTACTAAGCTTCTCAATACTAACTTTTTTTTTCTCAAATGTTATAAGTTCATCTTCTAGATTCCTTTGTAACTCTCTAGTGTCAACATTCATAAGTACCTGTCCACTATTAACTAAATCTCCGACCTTAACATTTACATCAGTAACCTTAAGAGATTTGTCCATATAAAACTCATAAGTTTCCTTTGCCTCTATTTTTCCCTCTCCACTAATAGCTATTTCTAGCTCACCACTGGTTGGATTAGTTACACTTACAGTAGGTATCATAAAGTTATAGATTGTTTTCGAAAAAAACGTAAGAAAAATCATTGTTATAATAAATCCTTTTATAGCTTTTTTTATAAAGACTCTATCTGTGTCTTCTCTAATATCTGCCATATATCTGTCCTCCTAGTTAGCCCTTATTCCCAGAATCTTTTATACCTTCAGTAAGATATTTTCCGCAATATAAAAACATAAGTAACATAGGTATCATGTAAAAAAAAGAAGCTGCAAATGCAACACCCTTTTCATTTTGATTTATTGCATATAAATAAGTAGATAGTGGTTGTTTATATTCTTCTTTTAAAAATACAATGGGCTGTTCTACCATATTCCAGTTATCTATAAACGTAAGTATTGCTAATGCTACTATAGCTGTCTTACAAAGAGGAGCTACTATTTTTATAAAGATTCCCAATGTACTTGCTCCATCTATTCTAGCAGCCTCTATATAAGACTTAGGTATTTTTTTCATATATTGCCTTAGTAAAAACACTCCATATGTATTAAATATACCTGGAAATATTATTGATAAGTAACTTCCAATTAAGTTTAGTTTATCTGCAATAATATAGTTAGGAACTAATGTTACATGAATAGGCATAAGCATCACAACTATATATACAAAAAACAGATGTTCCTTCCATTTTAATTTACTTATATGAAATGCATATGATGCCATCAAGGATACTACTACTTGTCCTAAAGTAATAGGTAAAACTATTAAAATGGAGTTCCAAAACATATTAAAATACATATTATTTTTTATAAACAATGAATAGTATTGTTCTATAGTTACTTCTTCAGGAATTAATTTCATAGTTATAAACTCTATTTTCTCACTTTCAATATCATAGCTATTATTAATTTCCCTTTCCGACATAAATGAATTTAACATAGTAAAAATCGTAGGAAAAGAAAATATGACTACTAGAAGAGTTACTATTATTAAAGCTATAATCTTTTTTATATTTAACACTAAATCACCTCTTAATCAAAACTATCAGAGCTTATTTTCTTTTCAACCTTAAATATAAAATATACTAGTATAGCGATAGCACATGTTATTATGTATGCTGATGTAGATAGTCTTTGATAATTAACCGAACTAAACATATTATTCATATAGTGCTGAATCATATATATGCTTTCATGAGGATATTCTCCAAATACTAAGTAAATTTCTCTAAAG
This sequence comes from Gottschalkia acidurici 9a, assembly GCF_000299355.1. NCBI lineage: Bacteria > Bacillati > Bacillota > Tissierellia > Tissierellales > Gottschalkiaceae > Gottschalkia > Gottschalkia acidurici. Next base: position 2,050,447 of record NC_018664.1, read on the forward strand.
GTTTTAAATGAATTGATAATAGAAATTATAAATATAAAAAAAGTCGTTGGTGTTAAATATACTATAGTTATATTAAAAAACTTCTGAATACTATTTGCTCCGTCTATGTTAGCAGCTTCATAGTAAACTTTAGGTATTTCACTTAATCCAGCTAAATATAATATAACGTTATATCCAATGTTCCTCCACATATAAATTAATACTATGATTATCCTAGACCATCCTGTATTTATCCAATCTATACCTTCTATATTAAAGACGTTTAATATATAGTTTAGCAACCCCTTTGAATCAAAAATAATTTGCCAAAAGAATGCTACAGATGCAACTGGAACTACCAAGGGACACATAAATATAGTTCTAAGCAAGTTTTTTAAAAAACTTATTTTGTTTAAAAGTATTGCTATCAATAGTGAAAATATTATATTTAAAGGAATGCTTATAGCTATAAATATAACTGTATTTAACATAGCTTTTAAAAATACAGTGTTAGTCAGCAGTTCTTTAAAACTATTTAACCCTATAAATTTGTTGTCTATAGGGTTAAAGGCTATATAATATATACTTGCTATAAAAGGCAATAGGTAGAATATTAAAAATCCTATTAAGCTTGGTATGAGAAATAAATTTACCTTGTCTTTAATACTGTTCATTTAAGTACATTAAGACCTTTTTTTGTATATTTTTAGCTACTTCTTCTGCTGACTTTTTTCCTGAAAAATACGTTTCTATTTCTTTAAAAACGATATCATTAATTACACGATTGCTATGAACATATTTATTAGCATTTAACATACGTTCTCTTTTGATTTCCGTTATTTCATCAAATGTATTAATAGCTTTATCCTTGTCTAATTCATCTTTTTCTATATCTTTTATGTACTCATTATGTTCTTTTTTAATTTTTTCTTCAAAAGCTATTTTATTTACCGGCAAAAGGTAATTATTTGGTGAAGATTGCATCTCACTAGAAATTAAAAATTTCATAAATTTCCATGCTATATCTTTATTTTTAGAATTATTATTCATCGCATAACTATGGCCTGGGCGAAAGTTTACTTTCCCATTTCCTGAAGGTTCTCTATAAATACGTTTATCATCATATTTAGCTAATAGTTCTTTTGAAGCAACTGATGTCTCATAATATATTTCATTTTCAAAATAAATATTAGCCTTTGGATACTTTGATTTCTCTGAAGGTGATAATATAACTTTATCGTCAGATATTTTCTTACTGTATTTAAGTAGATTTATAAACTCTTCTGAATCAAAGTTTACACTCTTTTTATTTTCATTTACAAAATCTTCATAAGTATCTCCAAATATTGCTGCAAAAACACGAGTACTAGAATATTCAACTACATAGTCATTTTCATTTTTGTTCTTACCTAAGTCATAAAAATCTTCCCATGTCCAATTCTTGTCATCTACTTTTATATCTTTTGCTCCCCTTAATAAGCCAAAGTCAATATCAGTTGGAAGTGTATATAGGCCTTCTCTGTATTCTATGCCTTTAAATATATTCATATAGTACTCATCCTTATTAAATTCCCTATCATTTTCTATTAATTTGTTTAAATCTACAAGTAATCCCTTGTTTATATACTCTTGATAAGGAAGTCTCCAGGAATCACAAAGTATTATATCAGGACCACCTCCAGCCATAAGCTCAGTGTTTATACTACGTGTAAATTTATCTTTGGACTCATCGTATGCTTTTTTATCAAGATCCTTACGATTTTTTGGCAAATGTTCTTTTATATTAATTTTTATACCTGGATTATTTTTTTCAAATTCACGTGCTACTGCTTCTAAGTAGTTATCTGATGCAAATCCTTCTATATTTATAACTTTGTTTTCTCCTCTCTTAGAACTAGTATCTTTAAAATTACTGCACGCCGTAAAAGTAAATAATATTAAAGAATTTAATATTAGTATAAAAACCTTATTTAAATCTTTCATTTTTATCTCTCCTCCAAATAAAAAAGATGATATTTTTAGGTGTTAAGCTAATAACCCTTAATTCACCTAAAAGATACCATCTTTTTATATACACTTCAACTATATTTGCAAAAGTGTAGCCTTTATATGCAAAAGTGTTAGTCAATACTTTTATTTTTAAGTAAAACAGATAATTTAAAAAATTTATTAGCACAACTTATATCTAAATCTCCATCATATTTATTTACTATATTTCTTATAGTAGATAAACCATATCCGTGATAAGTTTTATCTATCTTTGTCGTTTCTAAAAAGTTTACATCTATATTCTCATATACGGGATTTATTATAACAATAGAAATATACTCTTGTACTGTTGATAATTTAACTATTATAGTTCTATTACTATTAGTCTCTGATATTTTTTCAGTCGCCTCAATTGCATTATCAATAGCATTTGATAGTAATATAGAAATATCAATATGATCTATGACGATTTCTTTTGATATAGCTAACTTATAATCTAATTTACTGTTAATTTCTTTAATTCTTTTACATTTTGAGTTTAAAATAGAGTCTAGGGACGCTATTCCTGTATCAAAATAGTTTTTTATACTCTTCACTTCCCCTGTTAACTCTAATATATAATTTTTAGCACTTTCTAAATCATTTTTTTCTAAGTATCCATGTATAGCTAATAAATTTGCGTTTATATCATGCTTTATTCTTCTAATTTCATTTTGTGAGCTATACAGTTCTTTATAATATTCCTTTTGAATTTTAAGTTGATTTTCAATAAATAATATCTTCTGCTTCTCTACCTCTACTTTTATTTTACGTTCAATAATATAAAATAAAAGTATTGCTCCAAAGGCTGCTAGTGTACATAAAGTTATAGAAATAGCACTAAACTCTAGTATTTCTATTATAGGAAGCCTATATTTAACTATATTTGGCATTCCAAAGTCGTTTTTATACTGCTTTATAACCATTTTAATAAATATATAGATTTTATAAGAACCTAATATGGCAGAAGCTATACTTCCTAATATTCCATACACAATAGCTTCTTTCAATATAATATTTTTTATTTTATTAAATTTCATATTTGTATTTATTAATAATTTAGTTCTTATTGTATTAAATATATTTAACCCAGCTATAAATAATAATATACTTATGATTATTCCATACCTTTTTTTATTTTCTTTACTTAAACTTTTAGACTTTTGAATATGTTCAATTTTGCTTTTTATAGTTGAAAAAGGTTTGTTTTTTATTATTTTATTTAGTTTTTTATATACATAATCTTCCTTTCCCTTTTCCACTCTGATGTTAACGGTTCTATATTCATTTCTTCCAGTCATATCTATGAGCTTACTTTTTGGGATTATAATCTCGGGCATTGTTCCTATTCCATTGTCTCCTTTTATCGACCACTCTTTTTTCAATAACGCTCCTACTCTTACTTTATAATCTGTATAAGTTAGTTTACCCTCTTTTACTATAGGCATTTTTACAGTGATTATATCCCCTACTTTTAAATTTTTTCTAACTTTTTTGATTTTATAGTTATTTAATCCATCATAGTAATAGTTATATGCTATAACACTAGGATATTTATCTAATGTTTCATCTAATATAGATTTGCTATCAATATACTTTTCTAACTTCTTTAGTTTACCATCATCATAACCTTTTATCTGAATGTGTGTTTCAATATTTTCACTTCCATTTGATACTCCTATATCTTTTATATATTCATCTTCTATATCTCTGATATTTGACTTTAAAAAACCATATATTTTTATAACAGAGTCAACTTCACTAACACCATCTATATTAGATATATTTTTTATATCCTCATCGGTATACCCTGTAAAATTAGTATCTATATTAAAATAATAGTCATAATCCAGTATAAAGTCATTATCTTCCATTGATAGCAGTCTAGGTGATATATCATCAAGAATACTATCATTTATACTAGAGATATGCTCTATATAAACCATCCCACCTATACTTATAGATAAAACCGTTATAATAGATATTATCTTATTTTTTATACTATTTTTATAATTTATTTTTCTATTTATATTAAATATTTTATCTAATTTTCTAAGTACTTTACTTTTTAGTAGTAATAGTTGTACTACACTTGATACTATAGTCATTAACGTCCCAACTTTAATAGACCTTGTTATAGTTTTTAAACTTATATAGATATCTCCTTTAACATCAAGCAGTATACTTGTTGATACATATCCGAACATTTCTACTCCATAATGTGCAAAAGTAGCTCCTAATATAGTTCCTAAAATTATTCCTAGCGTCATTATCATTAGACTTTGAATAAGTATTATAACATCTACATCTTTATTTGATAGTTTTAAAGTTTCTTTATCTTGTATAATATTATTTATTAGACTATTAAATATAATAGATAATAACAAAGTAACTGTAATAATAACTAAAGTTTTTATATAGACGTAATTCTCACCATTCTGTGCAGCATAATAATCATCTAATGCTCCTATTAGATGATTATCACCGTTATAATTTGATCTTTCTATGTTATATCTTTCTCTTATTTGATCTAATTTTTCTTTATGATTTATATTTGTTTTAAGCTTTACATAAGTTTCATATTTTATTAAATTATCCGGTATTATTTTGGTTTCTCCTTCTTCAAAAAACGTAAAACCTTTAAATATATGATATTCTTTGTAGTAGTCACTTGGCTTGTCTATTATGCCTACTAGTTTAAACTCCTTATCTTCTACAAATATTTGATTTATGTTATTTTCGTCTTTATATTCCTTTTTAATTTTAAAGTTAATTATTTGATTTAACTCTTCCTTTAGCCCCATTTTCTTCAGGGTTTGTGATTCTAATATTAATTCTCCATGTTTTTTAGGTATGTGTCCTTTTTTAAGGATATATTCATTCATATTTATATAATATTTATCTACAGAGTTTAAGCTTAAACTAACTCCATTATCATATATAGCCTGTCCCAAGTTTGCAATTTCTACTGATTTATCTATATCTTTATCTAGTTTAATTTCTTTTACTTTTTCTTTATCTAGATTAATATAAGCCCCATGAAAAGAACCATATATCTTGTACACATTCTCTAACTGACCTCTACTTTGACTTTCTCCTATTACATCAAGTCCGAATACTATTGCCACTGCTAAAGAAATTCCCAATATAGAAATAATTACTCTATCTTTTTCACTTTTAAAATAATTTAAAGCTAAGTATATGTATTTTTTCATTTTTATCTCCTAATATTTATATACTATGACCCTCTAAGTATCTGTTAAATTCTTTTATAGTATCAGCTCTTTTTCTTACGCTTATTGGAACTTCACTTCCATTAGTTAATATAATGTCTGACTTACTTATCTCCTTTATATATGCCATATTAACAAGAAACCCCTGATGACAAGTAACAAAATTATATGATTTTAAAATTTTCTCCTGATCCTTTAACTTACCTACTGATTCATAAATATTGTCTTCTGTAAAAACTTTTATATGTCTTCTATAACCTTCAATATATAAAATATCTTTTATTTCTAAATTAATTATTGATTCATTATTTTTAACTGAATATTTGAAATAATTTACTCTATGTTGTTTAATCGCTTTATTAAGTACTTCATTAAACTCTTCTAGTGTAAATGGCTTTACAAGATAGTTAAAAGCATTTAAAGAAAAAACATTAAAAACATATTGAGTATAACTAGATATAAATATTATTATTACATTTTTGTCTAATTTTCTGATTTCTTCTGCTGTGTCTAATCCATTTATATTTATAAGTTCAACGTCTAAGAGTAAAATATCATATTTATGTTCTGCATTATAAGAATTTAATAAATCTTCTCCACAACAAAATTCAAACATCTCTATCTCAGGATATTCTTCAATATATGTATTTAAATGGTTTTTTATTTTATCTCTAAAAATCTTATCATCATCGCATAGTGCTACTTTCATACTATTCCTCCTCATATAAATATCTAGTAGAGCTCTTAGCTAAAAAAACCACTTCTCATAATAGAAGTGGTTTTTTTATCCAGTTTAGTCTCATATCTCAGCTCTTACTTCATATTTAAAAACCTTTACCCAGTAAATCCACCCCATCATATACTAACTTATTGATTTTATTTGACCAAATAATATTTTATCATGAGTTGGTAGTATTTTCTATGCCATATATGAAAGTGCTACTCTCGATTTTCTTATTAAGCAAAATATGTTGATATTCTATATTTATATTTTTTCATTCTACTTTAGTCTCTTTTGGGATTACTTATGATACGATTGTACATATCTCTTACAGCTAAATTTTTTATTAATAAACTATTTAAAGCTACTGATACTTTTACATAAAAGTATCAATAGCTTTAACACAATAATTATATATTATTAATTAATTTACTATTTATTCTATTTCTGTTCTAAGAACAAAGTTTTACTTCTTCTTTATTGTTGACTAGATATAAATTATTTCTACTCCTGCAAAATTAATATCACCAACTAATGTTAGAGTACTCGTTGTTGTTTTATCATTCTTGTTTTTTTCACTAATAGCGCCTAAAAATACATTAGTTTTATCATTTACATTCCAAGTTTTTGGTATATATAGTTCTATTCCTGAAAAAGAAGCATTAATACTAACTATAGCATTATCATTAAGCATAATTGCATTATCAAAATACACCTTCATGGCTCCAAAAGAACAATTAAAATCTGCTTGTTCAAAACTATCTGTATTTATATATTTTATACTAGCGCCAAATGAATTTTTAAATATAACATGACTTTCGTCCTCTATATCAATTTTTTCAAATTTATAATCTTCAGTATTATTCTCAATCTTAGTCCATTTATTAGGTTTATGAAAGATCATAGAGAAACCAATACTACCAAGTAGGGCTGCAATTAATACAGTCCAAGGTGTAATATTTGTAATCCCTAATTGTTTGTCATATATTATACAAATAAATGCAATAGGAAATAAAATACCTGCAAAATTAATACGAAGAATACTTTTTACAATAACTACTACTAAAAAAACTGTTAGCAATAAGCTAAACACATTTACATCTGGAAAGTATCCAAGCTTACTTATAACTAAGAAAATTCCTCCTAGTATAAGTAAAATTCCAAAGAAAATCCTCTCTTTTTTCATATCATTTCCTCTTTTCTAATAATTTAATTTTTAATGGCTTATAATAATACCTTGAAACATATACCTGTTTATGAGTATTCTGAAACTCAACCTTACTTGAGGATGATAATTTTCGTGTTATGGAGTAAATATGATTTGTATTTAGAATTGTTGATTTTGAAACTCTCATAAAATATCCTGGCAAAACTTCTTCAAGTTCATAAAGTTTATATTTTACACTATATATATTATCAATGGTATGTGCACAAATCCCATTGCTTTCAGTTTCGAAAAATAAAATCTTCTCCAGTGAAATATAATACTCAGTATCGTCTCTGTAAAATGTGATATGTTTCTTGTGTGATAACATATCACTAAGTATAGTCTGAATATTTTTAACATCTTCACTTAGTTCGTTGCACCTAATAATAACTTCACTTTCTTTAATTTTACTATCTATTTCAATTCTTATTTTCATATTTTCACTCTCCACATCTTTTATTATATTAACTATTTTTCCTTTGTAAATATAACAACAGTAAGTGGTCAGTTATTGATTGTAAGTGGTATGCCTTTTATACATACATGTATTAAACTATATATAATAAAGATTTCATCAGTACTAAATATGTCTTTTTAATACTTTTCCATTGATTTCATCTAGTCTATTTTAAGCCTTCTTGAATATTCTACTCACTATATTTATAATCTAAAGGTTTTCCCCAATGTTCAATTTTATTGTAGTACGGTATATTAGAAATAAAGTAAACTATTATATTAGAACTATCTAGTAGTGGATATTTATAAAAAAATTCTTTATCTCCATATCTAATAGCCTCAAGTGCTAGAGGTAGCTCTCTTCTAAATATCATGTCTCTTATGGGAATGGTTTCTATATTTCCTTCTCCGTCTATACATAAATATATATTTAGAAAATATCTATCATTTACTTTAGTCCACTGTCCAAATACTTCATCCCGCATTGAAGTTATTTTATCATATGCATAGTAATAATCTATGGTAAGAAAAAGCTCTCCTGTTATATCTGAGTGAGTTAATGTGTAATACCTATCCAAAACAGGTTTAGTATACGTAATGCAATTTCTAAACTCTACAGATAGTTTACTTGGATCTAATCTATTCATATAATTCACCTCTCATCTACTTAAATATAAAATACACTTAATCTCATAGTATATACTATGAGATTAAGTGTATTTTATATCAATATGATCCTGTAAAATATTTGTTACGAATATTGTCGGACTAATATAAGATAGATGACCTAACAGTAATTAATATTAACTCAGAGAAAAAATCCTTTTTTATACTAAATATTATTAATTCTACCGCCAGTAACATTTCAATTCATGACTTCTGACAATATACTTGCTATTCTTGATATAGTTTCCGCGACAGAACAAATTTCCCTACACCATTTAGCTTATATATTATGTCAAGGCAAGAATGCCTTTTATTACATAACTATTATTATATTTTAAAATGCTAAAAAATATCTCTTTAATTTCATTATGAAATGAATAGTTTTAATGGTGTTGCTACTAAATATATTAGTAATTATATGTATTGGTTCAAACGGTTTTAACTGCTTGAAAATGATAAAGAATCAGTAAAAGTAAAAATTTTTATGGCTCAATGTAATATAGCACATAATTATATAAAACATCAGATATTAAAGAAAGGGAATCAATATTTGTATAAAAATATACATTATCTTCAAATTAGTGTTATAATTAAGATATAGATTACCTATAATTAATTACACAATTGGAAATATACATAGTAATGTATATATTTTTATGAAAGGAGCATGTTATGATTGGTTTGCTTAACCTTGGAAGTCTTATACTTGGTCTAGTAGCTTGGATACTTCCTGCTATTAACATTGTTCATGATAATAGAAATTGGTTTACTCTTTCTACTATTAGTATGAGTGCTTGTGCTATTTCACTATGTTTTCAGATTTTTTATAACAATCATCTGGTTAAGATTGAGGATTGGTCTGCTCTTATGGACACAACAGGGGCCTTAGTATTTGTTGCATCAGTTCTTCTTATTGTTACCATTATCTTAAATGCAATTACTCTGATTATATATCGTGATAAATTAGCTAAGTAAAATATCAATTTTTAACTTGTAGGGTTGGAATACAGGACGTTCACATCTTTCTTAAAAGGTGAATTAAGGGAAGTCAAATGACTTCCCTTAAAAATATATATATTTTAAACACTGTTCTAAAACATAGCTTATCTTTAAAACTTCTAATAGCTTTTATATATACCTTTTTCTCTTTTATTTTGTGTATTTCCATATATATACGACTTCTCTACTATATTTTTATATCCTTTTTTTAGAATAATATTTTTAATATAGTCAACATGAGGACATCTATCAGAGTGATGATTATCAGTTACTATACACGATGACAAGTGGATAAAAACATTACCTTTATTTAGGTCATTAAACATTTTAGACTTTTTAGCAAATTGCTCTAGTTTTGCTGCTAAACTTTTTCCACAACATCCACCACAAGTAAAAGAAATATATCTTATATCTTCTTCATATTTCTCAAACATTCCCTCTCTCTTATAGAAAGCATCAGTACAGGCAATACCACTACATCTCCTATGTGTAAGATCACATTGAATAATAACAACATATTTTATATCCATATTAATTCCTCCCTTTAATTATTAATATCTACTCTATAACCTACTTTACTTTGAATCCCTTTTGAAAATAGTGTATCATAGTATTGTATATATCGTTATATACAGTTATTGCTCAGCTAATAGGTACAGTTTGGAGGTATGTTATGAACGAGATAATACTTAATCTAGAGAGAAATTCTAATGAACCACTATACATACAGCTTTATAAATATCTTCGTGAAGAAATAAAAGCTAATAGAATAAAAGAGGGTACTAAACTACCTTCTATTCGATACCTAGCAGATTATCTGAATGTCAGCAAAATTACAGTGGATAATGCATACCAACAATTATTGGTTGAAGGATATATAGAAAGTAGACAAAGAAGTGGAATGTATGTTCAACACATTGAAGAGATACCATTTGCACCACTAGAAGTTAATAAGATAAATATTTGTCCAACCACATCTTTTAATCGTATCAAATATGACTTTCATTATGGAACTATTGATACCGAGAGTTTTGACTTTAATATATGGCGAAAGCTAACTTCTCAAGTTTTAAAATCATCTCAGGGAGAATTCCTTCAGTGTGGAGATGCTCAAGGAGAATTGAATTTTAGAGAGGAAATAGCAAACTATCTTAGATTATCAAGAGGTGTATTATGTACATCTAGCCAGATAATAGTTACATCAGGTACTCAGAACTCCTTACAGTTATTGTGTGAGTTAATAGACCATGATAATAAATCAATAGCCGTTGAAGACCCTGGATGGAGTAATGCAAAGTTTGTCTTTCAGCAAAACAACTTTATAATAAATCCTATTCCCCTAGATAAAGATGGTATGTGTTTAAAAACATTGGGAGAAAGTTCCTCAAAATTTGTTTATGTTACTCCTTCCCATCAATTTCCATCCGGAATAGTTATGCCCATTACAAGAAGGCAAAATCTCTTAAGATGGGCTAAAAATAGTAAAGCATTCATCATTGAAGATGACTACGATAGTGAGTTTCGTTATACCGGTAGACCTATTCCCTCATTACAATGTCTTGATGATGATGAGCGTGTTATTTACCTTGGTACATTTTCAAAGTCGCTTGCACCCTCTTTACGCATAAGTTATATGGTTCTACCTAATAAATTACTAGATAAATATAAACGGAATATGTCTATGTACGAACAACCAACCTCAAGATTAAATCAAAAGACTCTTCAATTATTTATGTCTAATGGTTACTGGGAACGACATATTCAAAAGATGCGTAAAGTCTACCGCAAAAAGTACAATACATTAATGAAATCGATAGAAGATTACTTAAATAATAAAGTCAGATTAATTGGTGGAAATGCTGGGATACATATACTTCTAGAAATAAGAAATGGTATGTCTGAAGATATGATTATTCAAAAGACAGAAATGGCAGGTGTGAGAATATACCCAACTTCAAAATACTGGGTTACCCATAGCAATTTAGATTTTCCTATTTTCCTAATAGGTTTTGGAGGGTTAAGTGAAAATCAAATAAGAGAAGGAATAGAATTACTTGGAGAAGTATTAAATAATAATGAATAACGAGAGAATACTAATATTGTCTTTAGTATAACAGCAAGGATACTAGTAATTGTTCATTAACTTTTCATCTTAATGTTAGTATAAAAGTGTTGATAATTCATTTTTCAAAGTAAGAAAATATAAATTTCAAACTACTCCTTTATTTATAATATGGTTCTCCGCATTAGTATTGAGTGAGGCTTTTCTAAAAATCTTATTTGATCGTATAGCAATATCTAAATTTAATATATTTATCTCAAGATTTCTTACCATAAAATAAGAAGGAGTACCCTTTATAAATAATCCTTCTTCCTTTGTGGAGAAGAACCGCTATTTCTTTTGTATACTTTTTACTCAATTCCTGTAATTGATTAATTTCATATATCTTTTTCATTATAAATATCTGCCTTCTAAATATAAAAACTCTTACCTATACTTTAGTATAAGTAAGAGCTTTGCTTTTCTAAGCAATAATGTATGTAAGTTTATCTTTTGTATTCAATAGTTAACCTTACCTACTATATAAATTGGAATCTATTATTCTAAGTTCTTTGTTTTCATACTTGATGCAACATTTTTATTGAATGCTTTTCCCCAAATTTCTAGCCTCCACTAAACTTGACTTTCCTTTAATTTCTCCTTCTCCATTTTCGTTTATTTGAGAGTTGCTTTTTTATTATAATACTACCATTTATCATAATGGATTCTTTCAGCTTTAAAGCTGTCTATAAATACATTTTCTTGTTTATCTGGATAACCAATCGCAATTAATGCAAAGGGGGTAATGTTTGATTGAAGTCCATACATTTCCCTGATATAATTTATAGCAGAATCAACAGAAGAAACACTCATCCACACTGCTCCAAGCTCCAAATATACAGCTTCTAATAAAATGTTTTGCGCTGCTGCACTCATATCCGATTTCCAATCTGGCTCGAATCTAAAATAATTACTATTGGCTACCAATATTATAGTTAGCGCTGAACTATCAATTGGTTTTGCATCTGGCATAGACTTAGATAGTTTTTGTAAAGATTCTCTATCTTCAATTACTATAAATTCCCACGGCTGTTGATTCAATGCAGAGGGAGCCTGCATCGCCGCTCTCAACAATTTGTCTACTTTTTCTTTCTCTACTGTTAAACTCTTGAATTTTCTAATACTCCTACGATTAAATATTTCTCGCACGCTAATACCTCCTATTTTTGATTTTCATAAATATCACTATCTAAATTAAACATGGTATTTAGCTTTTGATATATGCTATTATAGTACCATATCATTTTCAATCAGTGAAATTGATTATTTCTATTATTATAATCAATAAATTAGATAAGAGGTGTTGATCTTATGGATATACGATTAATTACATCATTTGTAACAGTAGCCACATTACACAACTTTACAAAAGCCGCAGAACAACTTGGGTATGCTCAATCATCCGTTACATATCAAATTCAACTTTTGGAGAAAGAACTGGGAATAAAGTTATTTGATAGATTAGGTAAGAAAGTCCGCCTTACACCAGAAGGCGAACAATTTCTGAAAGATGCAAGAATGCTTCTTTTTTCATGGGAAAAGGCGAAAGGCTCATTATCTTTGATAAAATCTCCGCACGGGGTTTTGACGATTGGTGCTAATGAATCCGTCTGTTCTGTCAAACTACCCAAACTATTAGCAGAATATCGCAAACGGTACCCAGATGTTGAATTTCATATAAAAATCGGATCTACTGACGAACTAGAGCTATGGATTAAAGAAAATGAAATCGATGTAGCAGTGCTATTAGACATGCCTTGGCATGTCCCTGAACTAACAGTAAAAGTACAGCAAGAGGCAGAGCTAGGACTTTTAGTATCGCCTACTCATCCTTTGAATTGCATGGAAAACATACTTCCTCAAGATGTTTCAAATTATCCACTGCTTTTAGTATCTCACAGCAGTTGTTGGAAAAACATTTTCAAAGTTGTTATGGAAGAAGTGCATGAACCATTTAAAATTATGCTGGAAACAGCAAGTATTTCCGACCTTAAACAATTTGCTATATTAGGTTTTGGTATAGCGATTATACCTTTATATTCCGTAAATACAGAAGTAGCCTCTAAACAACTATCTGTTCTTCCCTGGTCGGGAAAAGAGCTGAAATTATTAGTTCAAGTAGTACATCATAGAGATAAATGGATTTCTCCTTCGTTAGATGCATTTTTAGAAATATGCGCAAACGTTGAATGGTGATGTATAATATAATTGCCTTCCTCGATATGTGCATCGGCATTTTTGCTGGAAAGAAGTACAACAGTCTCCAAATGCATAGTTTGTTGACATTCGAGACTGTGATGTATTTTAAAATGTTTTAACGCTACTTAATGTCAAGGTCAATTTTGTATATATTCGAGATTGTAGGCCTTAATGTGATTTACAAAACTTATTTATGCTTTAAATTAAAGTGTGAGGTGGTGGAAGAATGGCGGAAATCTATTCTATTTCCACCATTATGATAGAAATTATGGCATATATGCAGTTTTAATGGGTTTATTATATCATATGTCCTCTACAATCGAATACAAAATAGAGTTTTTATAAACTAAAATAATAACATACGTATTTGAGCATAGAAAAAAGGCTAGACTATAGAGTTAATCTATAGTCTAGCCTTTACTTTTAATTTAAATATCTATCTAATGATTTATCTATTTCTTTTTCACTTTGCTTTTCTTGTATATCATATTCCTTTTTAGCGATTTCTGAAGTCTTCAGAAGTATACCTAAGTTTAATATAAAATTAACTGATGCAATCATCCCAATACAAATAATCACACCATATAATATTCTTTTCACCACATAGCTTACCCCTGTTTTTAATTTATCATAAATAAACTATAGTACCCCGTAAAAGGTTATTCTTCAAAAGGTTTACAACACCTCTTTTTAAGCTGAAAAGTCTTAAAAACTAACCATATATTTATATTAAAAACTATTTTAAAACTCACTATAACTTAATTTTTGAGCCTGTGCTATACTTCTAATGTTTCCTTTAACTCTGATACACATTTCTCTATTAAATAGTCTAGTTCTTTTTCAGATAAAAATATTTTCAATATAGGAGCTTTTCTATAAAACTCTTTAATAACATACTATCCCTTTATCTTGTCTTGTCTACTTTTATAATCTAACTCTGACTTTTCAACTAACCTTATTAATATTCTTTTAACTGATTTCTTTTTGTATCTACAAATAAATACATCAATGGCGGGTATTGTTTAATAAAAAATAAAAAGAGAATATTTATGAAGAAAAGGAAGTATGTCATTTTTATTTTTATTTTAATACCTATAGTTTTACTTCTTTTTTATTATAAAAAATTTCAATATGATGAGAATTTTGTAAAGACATTGCCTAATATACAAGTGTCCAATGATTCGAATGAAATAAAAACTTTTATTAATTACTATAGCCTTAATTCTAAGATAGGTGAGAAGAAGATATTGATATCTGATGAAGATATTCAGAATGTAGCTCCTAATGAAAAGTTTAATATTAAGTTTGCTGATACTCCTCATGAGTATAATCTTTCAATTATTTTAGATGAAGGTGAAGCTAATGTGACTACTAGTGATGATTCTTTTAACACTCCGAAAAATAAAGGTAAGCATGAGTATATATTAACGACTAGATGGTATGATAAAGGAACAATTTCATATAAATTCACAGTGAATGTAGTTGAATAATTACTAGAAAAGATAAGATTAA
Source organism: Gottschalkia acidurici 9a (assembly GCF_000299355.1). Lineage (NCBI taxonomy): Bacteria > Bacillati > Bacillota > Tissierellia > Tissierellales > Gottschalkiaceae > Gottschalkia > Gottschalkia acidurici. Next base: position 2,065,548 of record NC_018664.1, read on the forward strand.
ATTTTTAATAAATAATCATTAAGATATTAAACCTAACATTTATAATATTAATCATCAGCAATATACAGTTATTGGGAAATAAAAAACCCTACAAAGGACATATTTAATAGTTAAATGCACTTAGATTTAGCTTGTATGCTCACCTTCTTGGAATTTTATACAAACAGTAAACTTCTCAGGAACTTGATACCAATTTAGACAAAAAATTCACTACACTTATGATAAACTAAAATTGAATAAAAATAAATTGTTTCGAAAGGAGATTTACTTATATGAAAAGAATTATTAACTTAACACTTGTATTTGTTTTACTAATTTCTATGTCAGTACCGTCTTTTGCTACATCTACAGAAACTTTAGAACTAGATATTGAGAGTATTACTGGCGAGGTTTTTGATCCTCAACAAATGAGTAAAAATGAAAAAAAGGCTTATTATGAATCTATTGACAAGCAAGTTGAATTAATGGAGGAAAAACATGGACAAGACTTCGATTCTAAATCTTTTAGAGAAGAATTAATATTTGTACTAGAAACAGAGGATTCATTTCAACAACTAGTTAATGAAAATCCTGGTGCAATTACCGCAAGAGCTGGTACTTGGATTCCAGATGTAAAAGTTAAAAATGACATTGCAGCATCGGCTTTCAATGTAGCCATTGACGTAGCTCTTGCAGCTGCTGGTGTAGGTACTGTAGCAGCATTAGTTAAAAAAGTAGGTTTAAAAGAAGCTAGAAAAATTTTCACAAGAACTTTAGCATCAAAGTTAAAGGCTTGGGGACTTTCTGCTCTTGCAGGATCTATTCCACTAGCTATTGATTTTATCTTAGATTATCTTAATCCTGGAGATAGGATTGCAAAGTTCTTTGATAGTAAAGATAGTTATCCGAATAATGGATATATCGATATTATTCTATAAATAAAAATAAGAATTCTCCCACATTTAAAAGATGGGAGAATTCTTGCTTTTATTCACATTAACATATATAGGAAAGGTAGGCTTTAATATGTACGATCCATTTTTTAAAGAAGGTATATTCTCATATTTTCTATTTTACATTTTAACTACTATATTTATATACGTTTTTCTTAGAAAGATAGATTTATTTAAAAGCAAATATGCTTATAAGTTAAGTACTTTATTTAAATTTTTATTTTAATTTTAGTATCATTATTTAACATTATTATACTGATGGTATTAGATATTGCAAATGCCCCATGGATAATTGGTGTTGCATATAATGCTTTTAGTGCCACACTAACTATTTATCTTACAATTGCACTTTTTTTTAAAAAAGAAGAGTAAATTTATGAGATATATAGATGTTTGATTTACACTGAATATTCTTACTTATAAAACAGGTCATTCCTAACGACCTGTTTTATAAAGTTATTATAGATATTGATACTATCACGTTTAAAGTAACTGTATATAAAAAAAGATGTTAGATCATAGAATTAGCTATAATCTAACATCTTTTTTATTTTTAAACTCTCTATAAACAAGTTGCGTAAAAATAATAAAAGTTATAGAGAATCCTAAAGTGTCAATTGCTGTACTGTATTTATGATAATGATAAGTTAATGCTTGTTGCATAGATACAAACCATAAAGCCAAAGGCATTAATAACAGTGACATATTTAATGATATATACTTTGTAGTTTTTAAATATATACTATAACATATAAAAAATATAATTATTAAAAGAGACATTATTCTAGCTTCATTAGTAGATATTTTAACTGGTATATCACTTGAAATTATCATCGAAAGTCCCCATAATATAAATGAGAAGCTATTAATTAATAAACAAATAATTATATCCAAAGCTTTATTCATCTCTTCTCAACCTCCTGCCTGGATAATAATCTCACTTTCTATTTAATTTATGTTGCATATATATCAAGATGATACTACTGAAACATGTATTAATTGGGTTTATTATACCATATATTTTCCAATGGTTGCACATAATCTATACAAATATAACAATTTAAGATTATAGAGTAAATGTTTATATAAAAAACAGGGTAGACTATAGAAATCAATCTATAACCTACTCTTGTATTTAAACCTTCCATTTTCAGTTTTAAAATGTTTTAAAAACTAACTATATATTTTTTTATATCAAAAACTATTTTAAAACTCACTGTAGCTTAAAGTTTAAACCTGTGCTATTCTTCTAGTATTTCTTAATTCTTTTTCTACTCCAGCATTCCATTTATCATTCTGTATTATCCTTCAAAACTAAAAAGATGGAATAGAACACAGAATTTAATCTGCAATCTATCCCATTAGACATATATTCTAAGAAAATACTACTATAGCTCGATATCCTTTAGTTTTTAGTTCATTACTAAACTATCTGCATTTACTCTTACACTAAATGCACCTACTTGAACTTTGTATAGTGTACCTGAAGAACCACCATTATACGATATACAAAAGTTGCTTAAAATACCCTTAGTCACTGCTAACGCTAATTCATTTTGTCTATTTCTTAGTATATCAGCATCCTGAGTGTTGCTAATGAATACTAACTCTACTAAAGCTGCTGGCATTTTTGTTAATCTTAATACTGAAAAGTTTGCTGTTTTAGTTCCTCTATTTGCTGTATATACTTTACTTGCAATTATGCTATCTTGTATATTTTTTGATAACTTAGCTTCTGTTGTACTACCTGGATAACTGTCTATGAGAACATATAACAAACTTCTTTCTAAACAAAAAGAGAGTGTAAAATTATATACACTCTCCATAAATTTAATTATGATATGATCCAGTACTTCTCACTCAAAAAACCTGATTTACTTATGGTACGGTTCACCCATGATTATTCTAAATAGAATCTAATATAAAACCCTATGACTTATATCTATTTGCTAGAATTTTATAAAATATTGTAAATCTTCACGACTTCAATAATCACCTTCGTCATCATTTAATCTTCTTAATGCTAGTTCATTTGTACAAAAATAAATAAAACCAGTTGAAAAATCCCTTAGACTCAACTGGCTAACAATCATATTTTTTAATTCTGAATTAATTTATATCTTTATAAAACTAATTAAAAGTTTCTTATCAAAATTTAAAGACTAGAGAGTATATTAGTACTCATAAATTCAGCATCTATAAGATCATTTAGTTTGTTATCATCTTCTATAAAACTTCTGGTCTCTTTCTGACTCTTTTATATTTTACTTAAACATTACTCTTTTGTCATCTAAGCGCTTTGTAATTTTATTTTCATCAAAGTATTCAAGTATAATTATTGATAGTTTTCTATTTGTCTTTAATAAATCTCTGAATTCTCCAGCTTTTACACTACCTTTTTCTTTTAAATATTCAATTAAAGTATCCTTGCATTCATTTATAGTATCTTTATGAAGTATGGTATCTTCTTTCATCTTTATTAGTATTCCACTGTCCAACATTAACTTATATACATCATCTAAATCTTTTTTATTATAATTAAGTTTACTTATTATCTCATCTTTTTTTGGTACATCAAGCTTTCCATCTATATATATTTTTTCTATATCTTTTTCTATGCTTTTTTGTACATCTGTTAATTTTACTTCAAAGTCTTTTAAGGCAATGTTTTCATTTATAATTTTTACATTACCAACCTCACTCATTTTATTTATTATTACGTCTCCAAGTTTTGGTTTTATATCTTTAAAGTATTTGCTTCTAATTTCTTCTTTTAACATTCCTGGTTTTAAAGTGTTATTTTTATGAAATTCACCTAAATCTTTTTCTATTTTTGAAGATACCTCATTAAAATAACTTACATGCATAGTATGAATATCTTTTAGCAGCTCAAAAGCATATATTCGTCCTTCCTGTGAAAGCTTTTCAACTTCTTCTCTAACCTTTTCTTCTGACATAACTGTTAAAAGAGATATATCTTTTATACTTGGAGCTTTTTTGCTCTTATCTAAAATTATCTTTTCTACTACTTCTTTAGTATCTCCCTTCTCTTTTAACTTTAGTTCATCTATAGTCTCTTCACTAAACCTTTTTCTCTTAGGAGGATTTGCGTCTATAACTTCACCACCACCTATAGTTGTCATTGGTGAGTAAAATCTTATTATAAATTTATCCTTTGGTTTTGCTACAGTAGATTCCTCTAATCTTAGCTGAGCATAGCATTCTTCACCTGGTGTAATCTTCTCCTTATCTAATAGAATGACTCTACATAATATCTCACTTGAACCTATGTAAAGTCTCAGTCTAGTTCTGTTTTCTATGATTCTTTTAGAGTCTTTTAAAAGTCTTAACTTTACGTCTATCATCATAGTTGGTTCCATAGAGTTAGGCTTTGAAATGATGTCTCCTCTTTTTATATCTGATTTTTTAATACCAGATATATTTATAGCTACTCTCTGCCCTCCAAATGCATTTTCACTATCCTTTCCATGAACCTGTATATTTCTTATTCTTCCTATAACATCTCCTGGAAAAGCTCTTATTTCATCTCCTGTAGTTAATTTTCCTGCTATCAGTGTCCCTGTAACTACAGTTCCGAATCCCGATATTGTAAATACTCTATCAACTGGCAACCTCGCAGTTTCTAGTTCATTTTTTTCGTCTATTGATTCAGTTAGCTTGTCTAAAGTATCAACTAATTTATCTATTCCTTGTTTTTTTATAGAGTCAACAAGAATAATTTCACTATCTTCTAAAAAGGTATCTTTTATATTTTCCTTTATGTCTTCTTTTATTAACTTTAGCCAGTCATCATCCACTAGCGATGCTTTAGTAATAACTACTAGTCCTTTTTTTATTCCTAGTAAATTTAATATGTGCAAGTGTTCTTTAGTTTGAGGCATTACCCCTTCATCTGCAGCTACTACTAGCATAACTACATCTATACCTGTAGCACCTGCTAACATGTTTCGAATAAATTTTTCATGCCCTGGAACATCTATAATTCCTGCCCTTTTTCCACTTGGTAGGTCAAAATAAGTAAATCCAAGTTCTATTGATATACCTCGCTCTTTTTCTTCTTTTAATCTATCTGTTTGTCTTCCTGTTAACGCTCTTATAAGGGTAGTTTTTCCGTGATCTATATGACCAGCAGTCCCTATGATAACATTCTTCATATTATCCATCCACTCCATATTCTAAAGATTATCTACAGCATATTTGATTCCTTCTACCACAATATCTATCTCATCTTCACTTATAGTTCTTAAATCTATAAATATTTTATCCTTATATAGTCTTGTTATTATTGGTATATCAAATTTTCTTAATCCTTGCTCTAACTTTGAAATACTTAATATGTTTGAAGACAAGGTCAAACATTTTGTAGTTATCATTTCTAGTGGCATAGATCCACCGCCCACCTGTGAATATTCATCAACAACTTCAATTTGTAATTTATCAACTAAAATTGTTTTTAATTTATTTAATAAAAGATTTGCCTTACTTTCTATTTCACTGATATGCATAGTAAGCAATCTTATAGTTGGTATTTCTTTTAATGACGATTCATTTAGATATAGTCTTAAAGTTGATTCTAAAGCTGCTATAGTAATTTTATCTACTCTTAAGGCTCTGTTAAGAGGATGTTTCTTCATTTTATCTATATACTTCTTTTTTCCCACTATAATTCCAGCTTGAGGTCCACCTAATAGCTTATCACCACTGAAAGTAACTACATCTACTCCCGCTTTTATAGAATTTTGTACTGTTGGCTCATACTCTAGTCCATATTTACTTAAATCACAAAGTACTCCACTACCTAAGTCTTCTATTACAGGTATATCATGTTTACTTCCTAATTCCACTAGGTCATCTAGGCTTGGACTAGATGTGAATCCAACTATTTTATAGTTGCTAGTATGTACTTTTAAGAGTGCTGCTGTTTCTTCAGTTATAGCATTTTCATAATCATGAATATGAGTTCTATTAGTTGCTCCTACTGATACTAACTTAGCTCCACTTTGCTCCATTACTTCAGGGATTCTAAATGATCCACCTATTTCTACTAGCTCTCCTCTTGAAATTACTACTTCACTATCTTTTCCCATAGCTTTTAAAACAAGAATTACAGCTGCTGCATTATTATTTACAACTAATGCAGCTTCAGCTCCTGTTACTCTTCTTATAATTTCCTCTATATGACTGTATCGGTCTCCTCTACTTCCAGTTTCCAAATCTAACTCAAGATTAGAATAATTTGTTGCTATTTCATAAATATTATTCATTATGCTTTTGCTAATTAGTGATCTTCCTAAATTTGTGTGTATTACTACTCCAGTTCCATTTATAACTCTTTTTAAATGAAGTTTACTTCTTTCGTTTACTTGAAATACAATATTGTCTATCAATTTCTGAATCTCTAAGTCTAACGACTGAATGCTAAGTTTTTCTTCAGATATTTTTAATCTTATATTCTGAAGTTCTTCTCTTATTACCTCTAATACTAATTCTCTTGAACTATCAATAATTAATTTCTGTACTGTATCGTTTTCAAGTATTTGATCTACTTTCGGAATTCTACTATATATATTTTCATTCATTATTAAATCATCCTTATCTTTTGTAGTAAAAAGCTAAAAACTATAAAAGTTTACTCTACTATTATAAAGTGTTCTTGCTTTTCTAATACCTCTCCTACAACTGAATATTCAGTAGCATTTCCCTCTAGATTCTTCAACAGTGTATTTAAATTATCTTTTTTTATAGATATAAGAAGTCCTCCTGAAGTCTGAGGGTCATATAACATATCTTTCATTTCTTCTTTCACATTATCACTAAAAGTAACCTTATTCCCGATGAAATTTTTGTTTGCATAGGCTCCTGCAGGAACTAATCCCATCTTAGCAAATTCTTCTGCTCCATTTATTACAGGTATTTTATCTGAAAATAATTTTATAGTTACATTGCTTCCTTCTGCCATTTCTAAACTATGACCTAGTAATCCAAAACCAGTAATATCTGTACAGCTATTAGCTTGAGACTTTACCATGGCATCTTTCGCAAACTTATTTAAAGTAGTCATTACTTTTACAGCCTCATTATACATTTCTTCATCTGCCATTTGTGCTTTTATAACTGTATTTACTATTCCTATACCTATAGGTTTCGTTAGTACAAGAACATCTCCAACTTTAGCATTACTATTAGTTAGTACATCCTTAGGATGTATAAATCCACTTGCACATAGTCCATATTTAGGTTCATCATCTTCTACTGTGTGTCCACCTATTATTATTGCTCCTGCTTCTGTTACTTTGTCATATCCACCTTTTAATATTTCCGCCATTATTTCTGGTGGCAAACAGTTTGGAAAGCATATTATGTTCATTGCGAGTTTAGGTTCTCCACCCATTGCATAAACATCACTTAATGAGTTAGTAGCTGCTATTTGTCCAAATGTATAAGGATCATCAACCACTGGTGTAAAGAAATCGACAGTTTGTATTAAAGCTGTATCTTCATTTATTTTATATACAGCTGCATCATCAGATGTTTCTATTCCTACTAATAAATTCTCATCTTCATGTACTTTTGGTAAATGACACAAAACTTGTGCCAAGGTATCTGGACCTATTTTTGCTGCTCAACCAGAGCTCTTAGATAGTTCTGTTAATCTCTTATATTTCTCACTCATCATATTCACCTCCAACTTCTATCTAGCTATAATCATTTCTTTTATTGCCTGAAACTTTTTTTCGCCGATTCCAGAAACTTTCATTATATCTTCTATTGAATTAAATTTACTTGCTTCTCTATAATCTATAATTTTTTGTGCTGTAGCTTCGCCTATTCCTGGTAACATCTTTAATTCTTCTTTTGAAGCAATATTTATGTTGATTTTTCCACTACCAGTAACATTACTGCTTCCTTCTGACTTATTTTCATTTGATATTATATTTATATCATCAGACATAGAGTCACTTTCTATATCTTCCCCTATTTTAGGTATATATACTTTATCTTCATCAAGTAATTTTTTTGCTAAATTTATTTTACTTTCGTCTGCCGATGATGTGAGTCCCCCAGCTTCTTTTATTGCATCTATTATTCTATCGTCTTCTTTTAAAGTAACTATTCCAGGTTCATTTATCTCTCCTGTAATATGTATTACTATTTCAGCTTGTCCCTCATCTTTATTATTCGATACTTTGGAATCATCATCTATATTGTTCTCTATTTCATTGTCAAAGAATAACTCTTCATCTTCTACTAATATTCCTTGTTGTTGATCCTTATCAATTATTTTATACCCTACAATAAATATTAATACAACAATTATAAGTATAGCTATTTGTTGTTTTTTTGTAAAGTTAATCATTTTTATCCCCTTCCTCTAAATTTTTTAATTATATTTAAAATTAACTTTAGATTAAAATTTACTATATCTTCTGATATAATACTATTATTAATAATTTTTTGGAGGTGCTATATTGAAAAAAGTTTTACCACTCTTGCTGGTACTAATAATCACTGCCTGTAATACTTTCTCATACGCAGTTAATGAAACTAATGTCAATGATTCCCTAGAGCTTTCCGCTGAATCTGCTATACTTATAAACGCAGACACAGGAGAAATTCTCTACAGTAAAGATCCTTATAAAAAAATGTTTCCTGCTAGTACAACTAAAATTCTGACAGCTATTATTGCAATAGAAAACAGTAGTTTATCTGAGAAAGTAATAATAGACAATGAAACTATAAACGGTATAGATGGAAGTCATATAGCCCTAGAACCTGGTGAAGTACTTTCTATGAAAGATCTTCTTTATGCATTATTGATAGAGTCTGCTAATGATGCTGCAGTGGCTATAGCGAGGCATATATCTGGTTCTGTAGAAAATTTTTCAAAGCTTATGAATGAAAAAGCTGCTAAAATAGGCGCTAAAAATAGTAACTTTTTAAATCCCAACGGTCTTCCAAATGAAAATCATACCACTACAGCATATGATTTAGCCATGATTGGTAAGTACGCTATGGAAAATGAAACTTTTCGTAAAATTGTTAGTAATTATACCTATACTATAGAGCCTACTAATAAAAAAAGTGATCCTAGAATTATGAATTCTTCAAATAAACTTTTATATAGTCAAAATAAAATTGATGTAGATGGTGTCTCAGTTCCTATAAAGTATGATGGTATAAATGGAGTTAAAACTGGATATACACAAGTAGCACAGCAATGCTTAGTATCTTCTGTGAATAGAGACAATCAAAAATATATAAGTGTGGTTCTGCATTCTATAGGGTCTAATGTCTATGTAGATACGCATAAGCTATTTAACTATGGCTTTACAAGCTATAAACCTACTAAGATAGCTAGTAAAAATGAATTTGTAGATAATATAAGCATTAAAAGTGGAAGTTCTCCTTTTATAACTAGTGTTTTTGCTGATGACCTCTATGCTACTGTACCTATTGGAAAAAATCTTAATATAGAAAAAGAATTTATTCCTATTAAAGATATAAAGCCTCCTATTTCTAAAGGACAAGTTGTTGGTAAAGTTACTTTTAAGGCTGATAATAAGGTTATAGGAAGTATGGATGTTATTTCTAAAACTGATATTCATAGCAGTGTTAGCGTAGTACAGAAGTCTTTAGACTTTCTTTTTTCTAAGTGGTGGTTTTGGTTAATATGTTCTTTTATATTCTTAAGATTGTATGTAGGAATTCTTAGAGTGTCTAGAAGAATGAAAAAACTTAAAAGAAGAAAGTTTAGAAAAAATCATATAACTATAATAGATACTAAAGTTCTTTAAAATAAAACAAAAGGGCAGACTCTAGTTATTGAGTCTGCCCTTTAATGATGATAACTTACTATAATATAGCTATAGCTTCTATTTCTATATTTCCGTCTTTAGGTAGTCTTGCTACTTCTACACAAGATCTAGCAGGTTTGTTTTCAGAGAAGAATTCTGAATAAACTTCATTTATTAAAGCAAATTGATTCAAATCTTTTACAAATACTGTGGTTTTTACTACATCACTTAAACTTGCTCCTGCTTCTTCTAGTACAGCTTTTACATTTTGTAATGATTGTCTAGCCTCATCTTGAATGCTTGTTTTAACTATTTCTCCCGTAGATGGATCTAGTCCTAATTGTCCTGATGTATAAATCATGTTACCTGCAACCATTCCTTGTGAGTATGGTCCTATTGCTTGTGGTGCTTTTTCTGTTGATATTACTTTATTTGCCATATGAAGTACCTCCCTAAATTTTATCTAATTTAATATATTTTCAACATCTATTGATTTTGCATCCTTCCAAAGTCTTTCTAAGTCATAGAACTCTCTATCATCTTTATAGAATACATGAACTAATATATCTCCATAGTCTAATAATATCCAATTTCCACTTTGATGTCCTTCTTTATTTAGCAGTTGATGTCCATGTTCATGCATTTTATCTTCTATTTCATCGGCTATAGATAATGCTTGTCTCTGAGAGTTTCCACTCAGTATTATAAAGTAATCTGATATAGTACTTAATCCAGAAATGTCCAATGCTTTTATGTCAAAAGCTTTTTTATCGTCTCCAGCCTTTACTATAATAGATATTCTTTCATCCATTAACAACTTATCATCTCCTATTTTATCTTATTATCATTACTTTTATTTACTACTTCATGATTTGAAAACATATCTTTAATAATCTTACTTGACTCTTCTTTATCTGCAATGAAGTACCATAAATCATCTACCATCTTAGCTTCTCCCGGAAGAGTATTAGACTCCATCTTTTCAGTATCAAGATTCTTAACATCTAGTGCATATTGTAGCATGACTTTAGTTGGAATATTTGTATCAACATTATTTACAAAAGTATCTACAACTTTTGGTAGTTTAAAAATATTTTTTGGATTTAATAGTTCTTTACTTGCACTTTTTATGAATTCTTGTTGTGCATTTATCCTTCCCAAATCTTGATCTGCATATCCTTTTCTAAATCTTAAAAATTGTAATGCTTTATCACCATCTAGTGTTTGTTTACCTTTTTTAAGATTTATACTAAGAGGAGGATCTGCAACAGGATCACTATATCTCATATCCATAGGAACGTCTATTTCTACGCCTCCCATTGTATCAACAAAATCCCTAACTACATTATAATTTACCATAACGTAGTAATTAATATCTGTATCTAATAACTCATTTACTGTTTTCAGTGCTAGTTCTGGTCCACCGTAAGCATGTGCGTGATTTATTTTCTCTTCAAATCTTTTTCCTTTTATTTTTGCTTTAGTATCTCTCGGTATAGATAGCATAGAAGCTTTCCCTGTTGTGCTATCATATCTGCAAATTATCATAGTATCTGTTCTTTGTCCTTCAGATTTTTTAGCGTCTTTAGCATCTACTCCCATTAATAAAAACGTAATATCTTCTTTTTTGTTGTCTTCTTTCTTTTCATTTTCTTCCACTATATTAGTATAAATTTCTTGATCATATTCTTTATTTTGAATAGTAAAGAATATTCCTCCTCCAGCAATTACTGAAAATATCATAAGAGAAACAAAAAAAGTTTTAAAAAACTTTACCATATAATCTCACCCATTCTTCTATTATTCAAGGCTAAACAACAAAAAATTCCTTGCTTTTATAGTATCCTCGTGAATAATTAATCCCCTTTTTATTATATAAACTATAGTATTGTCAATCGATCTTATAAGAGATTTGTCTAAATCTTTATAACATAATTCTCTTATTTTATCTATTCCGTCAAAATCTCTACCCGGTTCTATATAATCTGCCATATATATAATCTTTTCTAATTTACTCATATTTTCTCTACCTGTAGTATGATATCTTATAGAATTTAAAATATCTATGTCATCTATATTATATTCTTGTTTAGCTATTTCAGCTCCTAAGTAAGCGTGTAGAAGATTATCACTTTTTGCATAAACATCTTCTAAAATTATACCAAAATCCTGAGCTTTTTTCAATAAATATGATTTTTCTTTAAGTCTACCGCAGTCATGTAAAAGTCCTGCTATACTAGCTTTAGCTTGATCTACACCATACATTTCTGCAAGCTTATTGGCCTCATCCATTACTCTTAATGAGTGCTCATATCTTTTTGTCCCTATTGAATTTAACAAGTCTTCCTTTATTTTTTCTATCATAATTATCACCTATTATTTATATAGTTTATACTTTTCTATGTATACTTCAACTGATTCAGGTAGGAGGTATTTTATTGTCATACCATTTTTAACTCTATGTCTTATATCTGTAGATGATATTTGAAGTCCTGGTGTAGTTATAGTGTTTATACTTTCCTTATTATCTTCATTTAACTCTTTTAGTCTTTCTTCCATATCTCCTAGATCATATCCAGGTCTAGTTGCTGCAACTATTTTGCATAACTCTAAAATTTTATCAGAGTCTTTCCAAGTATGTAACTCTAAGAGAGAGTCTGCTCCAGTTATAAAATAAAATTCAACATCATCTTTATATTTTTCTTTTAAAGTAATCATAGTATCTATAGTATATGTCGTACCTTTTCTATCTAGTTCTAGCCTAGATACTTCAAAAAATGGATTAGTTACTGTAGCTAAAAGTGTCATTTCATACCTATATTGTCCTAATGCAACTTCTTTACTGCTTTTATGTGGAGGATCTCCCGTTGGCATAAAAATAACCTTATCTAAATTAAACTCTTGTCTTACTTCCTCTGCTACTACTAGATGTCCTGTATGGATTGGGTCAAAAGTTCCCCCCATAATACCATATCTTTTTTTCTTTTTTTCCATTTTACTTCCTCCTGATAGCGTTTACACTGTTCTTTTAACTATATGTTATTTCATTATATATCATTTTTCGCAGAACTCAAATAAAAAAATCAAGAGTCTGATATTTTAGCTCTTGATCTTATTTTTAATAGTTGTCTATAAAGTTTTTAATATCGGATATTTCTTTTTCATCTTTAATTACTACAGTATTAGTTTTTTCTTCTTCAAAATTTTTTAAATATACTGTAAAATCTCCACTATCTGCAAACTCATACTTTATGCACTTGAATCTATTTTCATATAGATCTTTTATTTCCTTAACTTTATTGATGCTCATATTATACAGCTCCCTATCTTACTAATATTACTCTAGTTATGAAGTATAAAAAAAGAGACTAGATTTCTAATCCCTTATCTTTTGTTATTTATATTTTTATCCTTTTACCTAAATTTATTCTATAGCTTTCTACTTTCTTGGTAACTCTATCTTTTTCTTTTCCTTTGATTCTCTATATATAACAAATCTATTTCCTATGCTTTGAACAAATTCAGCTCTTAACTGTTCTGATATCTCATTAGCTACTTCTTTTGCCTCTAGTTCACTATTATTTAAAATTTTAATTTTTATTAATTCTCTAGCTTCTAAAGCTTCATCTACTTGTTTCAGAAAATTTTCTGAAACTCCGTATTTTCCTAATTGAAATAATGGCTCTATATTATGAGCTAATGACTTTAAATAACTTCTTTGTTTACTTGTTATCAAAAAAACTACTCCCCTTCATTAAAAATCTTATTCAAAAAACTCAAATTCATATCCACATATATTTACAATGTCTTCTTCTTGTATACCTAATTTTCTTAATTCCTCTACTATTCCTCTTTTTCTTATGATTTCTTGGAAATGTCTAACTGACTCATGATCATCAAAGTTAGTAGAGTTTATTAGTTTTTCTATAGGATAACCTTCTACGATATAAATCTCATTTTCTTTTTTAACTATAACTTCACTATCATTCTTCTTAAACTCATATAGTTTACTTTCATCAATTACTTCTTCTATAGGCTCTGCTTCACCTATTTCTTCTAGTTTATTTAATATTGCATATTCAAGCTCTCTTATTCCTTTTCTTGTGGCTGCTGATATAGGATAAATGCTATATCCTTGTTTTTCAACTTCTTCTTTTAGTTTTTCATATCCTTCTTCAGACTCTGGTATGTCCATTTTATTTCCAACTACTATTTGAGGTTTTTTAGCAAGCTTTGAACTATATTTCTCTAGTTCTTCATTTATCTTATAGAAGTCCTCTATAGGATCTCTTCCCTCTTGGCCAGATACATCTATCAAATGAACCAATACTCTAGTTCTTTCTATATGTCTTAAAAACTCATGACCTAGTCCAACACCAGTATGTGCACCTTCTATAAGTCCTGGAATATCTGCTATAGCAAAACTTTTACCATCATCTACTTGTACCATTCCTAAATTAGGAGTTAATGTTGTAAAGTGATAATTTGCAATTTTAGGTTTAGCATCCGTTACGATGGACAAAAGTGTAGATTTTCCTACATTAGGAAACCCTATAAGTCCAACATCCGCTATAAGCTTTAGTTCTAGGGTAATTGATCTTTCCTCCCCTTTACTACCACCCTCTGCAAATCTAGGTGCTTGACGTGTAGATGTCGTAAACTTGGAGTTTCCTTTTCCACCTTTACCGCCTCTTGCTATTACTACAGACTTTTTGTCTTCTGTTAAGTCAGCTAAAACTACTCCAGTTTCAGTATCTCTAACTATAGTTCCTGGTGGAACTTTTAATGTCATATTTTCTCCATTTTTACCGTATTGATTTTTAGACTTTCCATCTTCTCCAACTTGAGCTTTATAGTGCTTTTTATATCTAAAATCCATTAGTGTTCTAAGTCCACTATCTACTTCAATTATAACACTACCACCGTTACCACCATCTCCACCTGCTGGTCCACCCGCTGGCTCGTATTTTTCCCTTCTAAAGGCTACGGCTCCATTACCACCATTTCCGCCTTTTACATAAATATTTGCTATATCTATAAACATATTTATCATCCTTACTAAAGTTTAGTATTTTCATTATATCAATTATCTTTATTGTGTCAATAAATTTATTTTATGTCTACTATATAGTATTAGAATATATTTTGGAATAAATACTTTCTTTAATTTGTATATTTTTTACTCCTTCATATTTCAAAGTTATTATAATTTTATTATTATGTACTTTAGCTTCGTCATATAAGTTTTCTATATACTTTACTTCGTCTAAATTATAATACTGTGAATTTGTTAAAATAGTAATTTCTATACTGTCTATATTTTCTATTATTTTCATATTAATAGTAAGCTCTTGATCTTCACTATGTTGATATAATAAGCAGTCAATTATCTCTCTTGTTTTTTCTAACAGTTCTTCTTCATTATCAATTGCTCTAAATTCACTATTTGATTCAGTCTCTACTTCTATATTTAAGTTTATTCCTAGATTATTTGCTTGCATTATTTTTCTTTCCAACAGTAGGACCATGCTAAAAATAGATATACTATATAATTTACTTATATTTTGCGTCATACTCGTAACTTTCTTTATTTGATCTATCGCATCTTCTTTTCTATTTAGCTGAAGATATCCATATATTATTTGAAAAATATTCATATAATCATGTCTTTGATTTCTAGATAAGTTTTTTAAATCTTTTATATTTAAAAGTTCTAAGTTCTTCAAGTATTTTTCACATCCTTGTAAGAGATTTAATATAAGTAACTTTCTTAAATTTATTAACTTT
This sequence comes from Gottschalkia acidurici 9a, assembly GCF_000299355.1. NCBI lineage: Bacteria > Bacillati > Bacillota > Tissierellia > Tissierellales > Gottschalkiaceae > Gottschalkia > Gottschalkia acidurici. The sequence continues at coordinate 2,081,083 of NC_018664.1, forward strand.
TTTATAAGCAAAAAAACCTACCAACATTGGTAGGTCTTTAAATTAAGCTAATTCTTCTTGTGGATATATACTAACTTGTTTTTTATCTTTACCTTTTCTTTCAAACTTAACTATTCCGCTAACTGTTGCGAATAGAGTATCATCTCCACCTCTTCCAACGTTTACTCCTGGGTGAATTTTTGTTCCTCTTTGTCTAACTAATATGTTTCCTGCTAGAACAAATTGTCCGTCAGCTCTCTTAACACCTAGTCTTTTTGCCTGGCTATCACGACCGTTTCTAGAGCTACCTACTCCTTTTTTCGATGCGAAAAGTTGTAAATTAATTCTCATCATTTTTTACACCTCCTCTTTCTTTATACTTATATATTTGGGATACTGATAAGCTAAGTCTTCTATTCCTACAATCATAGTCTCTAGTACGACATTAGCCTTATCTTTTATGTTTTTTTCTAAGTTCTTAGGTATAGATACTTTTAAGTATCCACTTTCATCATCTACAGAAAAAGCTATATCTTTTTCTTTTATACCACATACCTTATTTAAAGCTATAAGAGTAGTTTGACTAAGTACAGATATTGCTGCACAGAGAATATCTTTTCCGTATTCATCAAAATCTGCATGTCCTGATATTTCATATTGAACTATGCTTCCATCCTGATCTGTGAATATTTTTATATTAGTCATAATTAATCAGTTATTAACCATTAATCTTTTCAATTTTAACTCTTGTATATGGTTGACGATGTCCTTGTTTTTTCTGTAGTTTTTCTTAGCTTTGTATTTGAACACTATTATTTTTTTTCCTTTTCCTTGCTCTAATACACTTCCGCTAACTGTAACTCCATCAACATAAGGCTTACCTACTTTTAAGTCTCCTTCTCCTGAAACTAAAAGTACTTTATCAAAGTTTATACTATCTCCTTGGTTTGCATCAACCTTTTCAATGAAGATTGTATCTCCTTCTTGAACTCTGTATTGTTTTCCACCTGTTTCTATTACTGCGTACATTCTACGATGCACCTCCTCTATCCAGTCTCGCCAATGTAAAGGTACTTTTCAGTTTAAAACCTCCATTGTGCGGCTACTTTACAAGACTAAATTTTATCAGAACAACATCAGTTTGTCAACTAGATTGATTAAAGTTTTTCTTCTTTTAAAGTATTTTCTATATATTCCTTTTTTCCTATTCTAAATACTTTTACATCATTGTAATGTATGGTTGTATCTATAATAAAATGTATTTCTATATTGTATTCATTTTTTATACTATCTATATAATCTTTTACTTCGTTTTCTATATATTTCTGTATAGATGGATTCACCTTAAATATAATAGCTTCAGCAGTAGTATGATATTTTGTTCTTTTTACTTCTTTTTCTATTTTAGATAGAACGAAATCCTCTGACTCGACTTTTCCCGTACCATCGCAATATGGACAACTCCTTAGTAGTTTTTCCGTTAATCTTGATCTTGTTTTTTTTCTAGTCATTTCTACTAGTCCAAGTTGTGTCATTCCAAATACCGTTGACTTAGTTCTATCTTTTTTCAAAGCTTGTTCCAGCTCATCTAGTACTCTTTTTTCATATTGAGCATTTGACATATCTATAAAATCTATTATTATTATTCCACCTATATTTCTTAACATTAGCTGCTTAGCTATTTCTTTTGCTGCCTCAATATTAGTCTGTAGTACTGTATCCTCTAAATTAATACTTCCAACATATTTACCAGTGTTTACATCAATAGATGTCAAGGCTTCTGTTTCATCTATTATTATATATCCTCCACTTTTTAACCATACTTTTTTGTCTAGGGCTTTACTAATCATTCCATCTATTTTAAAATATCCAAATATATCATGTATGTCATCTAAACATTCTATCCTAGACTTTAATTCTGGTGATACCATGTCTGCTAGTTTTATTATACTATCATAGCTTTGTTTATTATTTATAATAAGTTTATCTATATTTTTAGTAAACAAATCTCTTACAGTTCTCTGAATAATATCTAAGTCCTTATATATTATTCTCGGAGCTACTCCAAGTTTTTTTTCTTTGTCAATATTATTGAAAATCTTTAATAAATAATCAATATCATGCTTAAATTCTTCTTCATCAATATTTCCACTTGCTGTCCTTAATATTACACCCATGTCTTTTGGCTTATACTTTTCAGCTAACTTTCTTAGTCTATCTCTATCTTTTTCCGCTGTAATTTTTCTAGATATGCCTATATAGTTTGTATCTGCCATAAGAACAACATGTCTTCCTGGTATACTTATATGTGTAGTTACCCTAGCACCTTTAGTCCCATAAGGTTCTTTTACAACTTGTACTATTAACTCTTGACCTGACTTTATAATACTTTTTATATCTATATCTTTTAGATTTATTTTCTTATTAGAAAACATCTCTTTAGGAAGTGCATCCTTTACATACAAAAAAGCATTCTTCTCAAGTCCTATATCTATAAAGGCAGCTTGCATTCCCGGCAATACATTTACTACTCTTCCCTTATATATATTTCCAGTAACCTTTTTGCTATCATCATGTTCTATATATAGTTCTACCATTTCATCGTCTTCAAGTATGGCTACCTTACTCTCATTCATACTTACATCTATTATTATTTGATTCATATAATCTCACCTATTTTTCTATATTGGAGTTATTACATTGCCATCTTGTTCTATAAAAAGCTCAAGTCTATGAATTTTAGTTTCACTACTGTTTATCTTTATCTCACTATATTTATCTATTGCCTCTAAAAGCAACTCTGGTTTTAAATTTCCGTTACTTCCTGTCATTAGAGTAGTTTTTAAAACTACTCTTTTATCTTCATGTAAAAGTACCTTTATATCTTTTATTTTGTCTTTTATATTCTCTTGTCTTATCTCTATTTTCTTCTTTCTCTTTCTTTCTTTCATTACAGGAATTTCTTCTAAGCTTAAAAATCTCTGTATTTCAGACTCTAACTTAGTATTATCTATATCATTAATTAATTCTATCTCAACTATATATGATCCCCATCTTATTAGAGACATTATAGACTCTTTTTCTTCTTTATATGCTGCCTTTACTATTTTTACGCCTTCTGGTAATACACTATTTGTTCTATTTATAAATTCATCGACTTCTATTGAATTTTCTAGTTCAACATCCATATATTCACCTTCACTAGAAACCCCAAGAGATAGGGCTGTAGCAAAAGCTAATTTAGGTTGAGGATTAAATCCCTCTGTATGCTTTACTAAAATACCAGCCCTTCTAAATGCCCTTTGAAATAACCTCATTAAATCTAAGTGAGATATATACTTTGAATTCTTCTGTTTTGTAAATTTTGCTCTTATATTAATCATTAGCATACACCACCTGTAAAACTTTTATTTATACCACATGCTGTACATCCTTTTCTACAATCTTTAGTTAATTCTTCTTCCTTTGATTTTTCATTTTCAGATATAAGATATTCTTTAGACACACCTATATCTAAAAAATCCCACGGTAATATTTCTTCATAACTTCTTTCTCTAGTTGCATAAAAATCAGGATTTATTTCTAGTTCCTCAAAAGTTTCCATCCATTTATCAAAATCAAAGAAATCAGACCAACCGTCAAATTTACATCCTTTTTCCCAAGCTTTTACTAGTGCTTTTGAAATTCTTCTATCTCCTCTAGCTATTATAGCCTCTAAGTAACTTAATTTAGAGTCATGATAGTTATAATTTATTTTTCCATCTCTAATTTGACTTCTTAAGTGCTTAATTTTTGCATCAAACTCCTCTAAAGTGTCTTGTGGATGCCATTGGAAAGGAGTAAATGGTTTTGGTACAAAGCATGAAGTACTAACTGTTACTCTCAAGTTTCCTTTTCTCTCTTCCCTAGGTATTTTAAAGAATTCATCTTTAACCTTATATGCTAAATCCTTTATTCCATCTATATCTTCGTAAGTTTCTGTTGGAAGGCCTATCATAAAGTAAAGTTTTACACCTGACCATCCTCTACTAAAAGCATCTTTTACTGAGTTAATTATATTGTCTTCAGTTATACCTTTATTAATAACATCTCTAAGTCTTTGAGTTCCTGCCTCTGGTGCAAATGTAAGTCCTGTTTTTCTTACTTTTTGTATTTCCTCTATTACTTCTAGGGAGAAATTATCTATTCTTAATGAAGGAAGTGATAGTCCTATTTTTTGATCTTTAAATTCTATCATAAGTTTAGTTACTAATTCTTCTAGCTGAGAATAGTCACTAGTACTTAAAGATGATAAAGATATTTCTTCATATCCTGTAGCCTTTATAAGCTTTTTAGCTAAGTTCATTAATGTCTCTATACTTCTTTCTCTAACAGGTCTATAAATCATACCTGCCTGACAAAATCTACATCCTCTAGTACATCCTCTAAATATTTCTAACATTACTCTATCATGTACGGTTTCTATATATGGTACTACTAGTTTTTCTGGGAAATAAGATTCTTCTAAACTACTAACTATTCTTTTTTTAATTTTCTTAGGACTTTTGTCATTTTTAGGATAAAAGTCTTTTATAGTTCCATCTTCGTTGTAATCTACCTCGTAAAGACTAGGAACATATATTCCATCTATTTCACTTACAGCCTCTAAAAAATTCAGCTCTACTTTTTTATTTTCTTTATATTGTTTATATAGTCTTATAAACTCTATATTTACTTCTTCACCTTCTCCTATAATGAAAAAGTCTATTATATCCACTAATGGTTCTGGATTATATGCACAAGGTCCTCCTGCTACTACTATAGGATCTTCTTCTTCTCTATCTTTAGATAGTATTGGAATTCCTCCTAGATCTAGCATATTTATTATATTTGTATAACTCATTTCGTATTGCAGTGTAAACCCTACAAAGTCAAATTCACTTATAGCATCTTTACTTTCTAGTCCATAAAGAGGTATATTGTTTTTTCTCATTTCCTCTTCCATATCTATCCACGGAGCAAATATTCTTTCACAATAAATATCTTCTTCACTATTTAAAAGATTATATAATATATGCATACCTAAGTGAGACATACCTACTTCGTATACATCCGGAAATCCAAATCCAAATCTAATTAATCCTTCTTTTACTTCTTTTTTTATACTACCAAGTTCATCTCCTATATATCTAGATGGCTTCTCTACTTTCGGAAGGATCTTTTCTAGTGTACTCATATCTATCATTCATAAATCATCCTCTTCTTGTTTTTTGTCTCATATCATTTTATCACTTTTTATTATGGTTTGATAGTTTTTCTATTTTTATTACTTTTAAATCAAAGAAAAGCTACTATTTATATTTTAGTAGCCTAAATTTTTTACTTTATTTATAAGATAATGGTGTTTTACTATTGCTTTCTAAATATTCTAAAGGATTTAAAGACTTATTGTCTTTCCACATTTCAAAGTGAAGCTGTTTATTTTTTCTAGATACATCCCCCATGCTCCCCAGTATGTGACCCTTTATTATTTTCTCTCCTTTTTTGACATTAACTTTTTCTAGTTTAGAATATATTGCTTTTATATCGCCATGTAAAACCTTTATTTCTATTCCATCACTTTTTTTATTAACTTCAATAACTTCTCCATTTCCAATGGATTTAACAAACTCTTCATAAGCTATTATATCAATACCATTTTCATCTTCACTATATTTCTTATATAAAGTCCCCTGTATAGGTGTTGAATATTTTTCGTCTGATACATTTATACTAAATGCAGTTACTGCTTTCTTAATATCTTTAATCCTCTTGTCATTCATATCCAATTCATAGTTTAGTGTTTTCTTTATCATAACTATGCTTTTTTTAGTATATGCGGTGTTTATATTGTTTATAAGAAGTACTAATAATATTATTAATATACTTATAAATAGCTTTATCAACTGCTTTTTGTAAATATTCTTTGAAAGATTATTTCTATATCGCTTATTTATATTCAAGTTTTTTTCCCCCACTTCATTCTCACTATTACAATGATATTTAAAAGTAGGAGTCTTTATTACTAAAATGACCCTATCATAATCGACAGGGTCATACTTTTAGTCTATAGAGTTTTCTTTCATCTTTAATATAGGAATGTTCGCCACTAGGGCTGATATAGGTGTATTATCATTGTCATTTCTTGTTCTTGTTAATTTTATATCTAGTCCTTCTTCATCTATAACCATGTAGTCAGAAATAACCCTAATAATATCCCCTTTTATCATTTCTAAGAAATTAGGAGAAAGATTTGCCCTATCATGAATCAACACTAATTTTAGTCTTTCTTTTGCTACATTCTTACTTTTCTTTTCACTTCTTCCGAATATTTTTAGAAAATCCAAGTTAATCCCCCCTTTGAACTACTTTCCAAAAAACATTTTTCTTATCTTACTAAATACACCTTCATCTACATCTAAATTTAATAATGGCACATTTTCACCAAGTAATCTTTTTACTATATTATTATAAGCTTGTCCTGCTAAAGCTTTTTCCTCTATAACTACAGGTTCTCCCTTATTAGTAGATATAACTATAGCTTCATCATCAGGAACTACTCCAATTAAATCTATAGCTAGAATATCAATCATATCATCAATATTCATCATGTCTCCTCTTTTAACCATATCATATCTTATTCTATTGATTATAAGCTTAGGGTCATTTAAGGAGTTAGCTTCTAAAAGACCTATTATTCTATCTGCATCTCTTACTGCGGATATTTCTGGAGTAGTGACTACTAGTGCTTTGTCTGCTCCAGCTATAGCATTTTGAAACCCTTGCTCTATACCAGCGGGACAGTCTATTATAACAAAATCAAACATCTCTTTTAGTTCATCACACAATTCTTTCATTTGACTTGGAGATATTGCGTTCTTATCTTTAGTTTGTGCTGCGGGTAAAAGATATAAGCTTTCAAGTTTTTTATCTCTAATCAGACCTTGCTTTATTCTACATTTTTTTTCAACTACATCAACAATATCATAAACTATTCTATTCTCCAGTCCCATAACAACATCTAGGTTTCTAAGTCCAATATCAGCATCCACTACTGCTACACTTTTTCCTAACATAGCTAGTCCAGTTCCTATATTTGCTGTAGTAGTCGTTTTTCCTACTCCACCTTTTCCTGAAGTAATTACTATTACCTCTCCCATATGTTCTACCTCCTATCATCTATCATTTTTTAAGTAAATAAGGTTCTATAACAACTGATTCCTCACAAATTTTAGCAATTTCAGGCCACTTTGGAGGTCTCATTTCTCCATCTGGCTTACGTGCTATAGTATTAGCTATTCTTAGCTGAGTTGGTTGCAAACTGAAAGCTGCAACAATAGAGTCTTCATTTCCATCACTTCCTGCGTTTGCAACTCCTCTTAAAGAACCTAAGACTATAATATTTCCTTTTGCTGTTACTACTCCTCCTGGGTTTACATCACCTAGAATGACGATATTCCCATCAAACTCTATTAATTGGCCTGACCTTATTGTGGTTTTTATAAATTTAGTAATCCCCTCTTTTATTCCTGGAAAAGGTTGTGAATCTGTTATTTCCTCAATACTTTCTATAATATTTTGACTTACATTATTTTGATCCACTGCTTCTACTTGCTCCTTTTTATGATCTATAATCATATTATATTTTTCTTTTATAATACTTTTTAGCTCTTCCTCTTCCTCAATAGTCAGTTCTTTACCATCTACTCCATATATACCAATGACCTTAGCCCCTCTAAAGAAACCTCTAGATTTTTTCACCTTGTCGTCTAGTTCTTTTTTTATGGCCTCAAAGTCACCATCTTTCACATATATACTAATTCCTTCTTTATTACCCTTAAAATTTACTAATTTACGAGCCATCTGTCACCCTCCAAAGCATCAACACAAGAGCTTATTTAATTTATTTCTTCATAGTTTATTTAATTCCTTCTTTCTATGTTAAAAAACCGATTGACAACATTTTACTTATATTCCTATGTATTTATTGATTACATTTTAATATAACATAAAAGAATATATTTTATTGTAAAAGCATATTCTTTTATGTCACTTTCTTATGTCTATATATAAACATAATTTATTTGGAATCCTTATCCCCTAGAAAATTTGTACCAATAACTCCTCCTATTATGAATATTGATCCTATAATATGATAGTAGAATATTTCCTCTTTTAAAAATACCACTCCTGCAACTATTGAAATAACAGTTCCTAAATTTGAAAAAACACTCATCTTCGAAGCCTCTATCTTAGATAAAACATAGTTAGTAAGAAGTGATGTTCCTAAGGATGATAATACCCCTAAATATACTATAGCTATAATATAGTTTAAACTTCCAAGTGGAGTAATATATGCTTTTATATCTCCTCTTATTATATGATTTCCTATAGATACAACATTAAAGCATATAAAGCTGATTATTGTCATCATATAACTAAGTTCTATAGTAGTGAAATCTTTAGTTAAACTTCTAGCCATAACACTATAGCCTGAAAAACATAATGCTGATAAAACTAACAATATAATTCCTGTCATATTATTAACGTCAAAAGCTGAACCTTTCATAACCATAATATAAATAACACCTAAAACAGATAGTACTATAGATATTTTTTGTAATATGTTAGTTTTTTCTTTTAAGAAATATGTAGCTAGTATTAAAGTAAATACAGGTGCTGCTGCCATTAATATTCCGGCCTCAGAGGAAGATGCATGTATAAGTCCAAATGTTTGAAAACCGAAAAACATAAGTGGATATAGTATTGCGAGTGGAATAATCTTTTTAATTCTTTCTTTATTATAATCTACTTTCGTCCACTTCATTAGTACTGGTATTGAAATAGCTATAAAAGATGCAGTAAAGCGATGGGCTAATATATCTGTAGGATCACCATAGCCTAAAGCAATTTTCGTAAATAGAAATGAGAGTCCCGTTATTATAGCATAGGATATTGCAGCCATGTAGACTAGCTTATATTTATTATTATTCACTGTATTACCTCCTTCTCCTATAATTGTAAAAAACCATACCTTTTAAAGCTTCTAGAGTATGATTTTTTACCTTAACTTTATCTTCCTAATTCAATTATATTTTGAACAAGAGCCTTACATCTTTCACAATCTGTTCCTGCTCCTGTAATCTCTCCAACTTTGTCTACTGTATCAGCACCATTCTTAACAGCATCAATTACATCTTTAAGCATTACATTTTTACATCCACAAACTGAAGAAAGGATATAGTCAATTTCACTCTTACACCCTTCGCACTTATTACAAATTCCTGTCATTTCAGTTATTTCATCTAAAGTTCTTGCTCCAGCACACATTGCCTTTCTAATTGCTATGTACTCAACATTATTTGTAGTACAAATTACTTTATTTCCTGCCATCTTTTTTATTTCTCCTTTACTTTATATAATTATTATAATATTGCAAAATTCATAACTGTATTTTATAAATATATTTTAAAGTAAGTGTAAAAAACTTTGTTTATGAACTAGTTTTTTGTAATTAAATGTATGAAATAATGCATTTTTATAAATATTTATTGTATTCTTTCATTATATACTATAGTTTGGGTTTTATCTATAGTCTTAATTTCTAAGATACTAAATATCTATTAATCATGATTTTGTAATTTAATTCTTAATAGGAGAACTCTAATTTTCTTAATAAGTTGTAATATGTTTAATTATACTTATAAAGCATGAAAGACAGTAAATAAAATAATTATTTACCGTCTAAACATCTTCTAATTTGCCTTCTATCATTTTCATTACTCTATTCCCATAACTTAGTATCTCTAATTCATGTGTAATAATAATGACAGTAGTTCCTTTTTTATTTATGTCTTTTATCAACTCTAAAACTTCTTTAGTTGTTTCAATATCTAAATCCGCTGTCGGTTCATCAGCGATTAGTAGTTTAGGATCATTTATCAACGCTCTAGCTATAAGCATTCTCTTTAACTCTCCACCTGATAATTGCTTAGGAAATTGATTCTTTAAATCTAGTATGCCTAGTATAGACATTAGCTCTTCTACTTTTTTATCAATATCTCCATCATTAGATCCAAGATAATAAGGAAGTCTAATGTTATCATAAACTGTTAAGTTAGGAAGTGATCCCATTCCCTGTGGAACATATCCTATTTTTTCATTTCGTATTTTAGACATATCATCATCAGACAAGTTTAGTATTGATTGTCCTTCTATCAATATCTCTCCTTCATCAGGAATCATTACACCTGAAATTAAATTTACAAACGTTGATTTCCCGCTACCTGATCTTCCAATGATATTTACAAAGTCTCCTTCTTTAATACTTAAATCTAGTTGATTTAAAACAACTTTTCGTTTATCACCTCTCATAAAGGTCTTTGTTAGTCCAGTGACTTCAAGCACATTCATTTTTTCACCTCTAATTATTATCTTTTGTTATTAATGCTAATTCTTGTTTATTTATCGTATTAACTGTTTTCAATGATGCCAGTGGCCCTATGAGTGATGATATCACTAAGGTAAATAACCCTATAGTAACTAATGTAGAAACACTTGGTGCTACAAAAGGCATTTCTATAGATTTACTAATACTTGAGTCAAAAATCCAACAGACAATTAGTGAAGTTACAACACCACTAGTTGCACCAATAAAACTAATATATAAAGACTCCAAAATACATAATTGTTTTAGATTTTTCTTAGTTGCACCTATAATTCGTAATGTTCCGTATTCTTTTTTTCTTTCATTTAGATTCATAGAAAATACTATAGTTAATAATATAAAAGCTAATAACCATACTATAGCAACTAGAATATAGATATAAATGTTTAAGCTATTTATTTTTCCTTGTACCTCAGACATTATTTCCTGAGATAGCATTAGTTTAACACCTTGTCCATATAATTCTTTTTGAATATTGACATACACTTCTTTTGGATTTGAATTATTGTCTAATTTAACTAGAACATTTGATATTAATTTATCATCTGTAGTTAATGGTGTTTCTAATATATCAGAAGCATATCCTACCATCTTCTTCGCTTCACTTATTGTTGTAAAAATTGTATCATCAAAACCAGAACCCGTCTTGCCTAGCTTCCCTGCAATTTTATACTTATGATTAAAAAGCGACAAACTATCTCCTGTGTTAAAATAGTTATTACTTCCAACAAGTATTTCTCCTTCTTTCAAACTGATATTAGCATTACTTTCAATCCACGATTTTATTACAAAGTCAGATTCAAAATCTACTCCTATTACCTGAGTTGGCATACTACAACAGCTTAAACTCAATGTAGCAATATAAACTTGAGGAGTAGCTTCTTTAACACCATTAATATTTCTGACCTTTTCAACTAAATCATTTTGAATATAAAAGTTGCTTGGTTTTCCATTTAAAATTGCTCCTTCTACTTCTCCTTCATAGCCCTCAGGCACTATCAGAATATCTGCTCCTAATCTATTTTTTAGAGAGTCCATTCCTCCCTTTAAACTCAATACCATAAAGGTACTCATAAACAGAGTAAATGATAGCATGCTTACTAATAGAATTAATCCTATGGAACGTGCTCTTTTTTGTCTAATATTCTCTTTTGCTAAAAAATTTATATTAATCTTCTTACTCATAAAATCTCCTTTATTTTTATCAGTATTTTAAGTTCTTTATCAATTAAAAATAGAGGAGATATCTCCTCTATTTTTAATTGATAATACAATAGTTTTGCTAAACACTAAGTCTTATATATTTAATCTTACTTTTGTTCTTCAATTTTAATATCTTTAATCAAAGGACTCCAAATATTAGATAAGGTTTTCTTTGTATCTAATTTTGAATCTATTAATCCAAAGCTCTTATAGTCATCAATAATACTTGTCAAAGCTTTTTCTGTTAATTCATCTGAAATCTTAAAATCATATGATTCCAGCATTCTAACACTTTGCTCAAAGTCTCCTGATGCCCAATTATTATCAAATAAGATTTGGGTAGCTTCAGCCTTATTTTCTTCAATCCAATATGATGCTTGTTTAGTAGCAAGAGTTATCTTCTTAGCAGTAATAGGATTTTTCTCAACAAAATCTTTGTTTAGTACATGAACACAGCACGGTTCTACTTTAAAATCTTCATCCCATGTTAATGAACGAATAACTTTTAATGTTCCATCTTGAACAAGTTTTTCTGCAAATTGATCTGAAAGAACAGCACCTTGTACTTCTTTATTTTGCATTGCTAAAATAGTAGCACTAGTTTCTACTGGTTTAAAATTAACTTTTCTTGGATCTATCTTGTCATGATTAAAAAATCTTAGTGCAATATTATGATCCGATTTACCAATTCCATTAGGAACAGCTACCGTTTTATTGATTAAATCTTTAGTAGAATTGATATTTGAATCATTAAGAACATATAACGATTTACACCCAGTCTGTGCTCCTGTCGTAAATACCGCATTTACACCATTTACTATAGGAACCACTAATTCTGCAATATGACTTGTATATACTTGAATTTTATTTGTACCTATAGCATCAATACCTGACTGCACATTAACAAGTTCAGTTTTCAAACCATTTTTTTCGTAAAATCCTTTGACTGATGCAACACCTGGTGAAGCTGTACAAAGTCCTCCGTCATATCCAATTTTGATTGTTTGTCCATATGCAGGTTCTAATTTCCATGCTTCTTCCTCAGATAATCCTGCTGTTTTCTCAACACTAGCCTCTTTGCTAGCTTTTTCTTGATTAGCTTTACCACAAGCTGTTAATAATGTACTTACACATAGTACTGCTGCTAATAATAATCCTACTCTTTTTTTCATTTCTTTTTTCCCCCTAATTTTTATTTTTCTATCTTACCAAAATCCAGCATCTCCATTATTTCCTTGCGATAATCAACAAAATCATTACTTAATCTATTTCTAGGATAATCTAAGTCAATATCAATAGACTTTCGAATTCTTCCTGGACGTGGAGCCATTACTATTACTCTAGTACTCATATATATAGCTTCATCCACATCATGAGTAACCATTATCATAATATGTTTATTTTCTCTCCACATACCTAGCAATTCATCTTGCATATCCATTCTTGTAAATGCATCTAAAGCCCCTAAAGGTTCATCTAGTAAGAAAACTCTTGGCTTATTTATCATGGAGCGTATAAGAGATACTCGTTGCGCCATACCTCCTGATAATTGATGGGGATATGAATTTTTAAACTCACTTAATCCGACTTTTGAAATAAGACGATCCACCTCTTCTTTCCCAGATTCAAGCTTATTTTGAACTTTCAAACTATATGCTACATTTTCTTCTACTGTAAGCCATGGAAATAGCGTAGGTTTTTGAAATACCATCCCCCTATCTGGATTAGTTCCTTCAATTTTCTCATTATTAAGTCTTATTTCTCCGGCCGTAGGTACAATTAGTCCTGCAATTAGTCTTAGTATGGTTGATTTTCCACATCCACTTGGTCCAACTATACTAACAAATTCTCCCTCTCGTACTGTAAAGTTTATATTATCTAAAGCATGGGTAATTGTATTAGTATCTGTTCTTGCGAAACTCTTAGAGATATTATCTAGAATTAAAGTGCTTTCTTTCATTACTGAATAACTCCTTCCTGCCACCTAAGTACATATTTTTTAATTCTTGATAGTATAAAGTTAACTGTAATGAATGTTAAACAGATTAGTATAACAGCTCCATACATTTTTCCAAATTCCGCCCAAGATTTCTGCCAATTGATATACCACCCAAGCCCTGATTCTACTCCCACCATCTCTGCAATTAATAAAGCTGTACAAGCAGAACTCATTCCCTGAGTTAAACCTTGAAATATATTAGGCATTGCATGTGGAATTGCAATTCCAAATACAAGCTCTTTAGAACCTGCCCCTAACGTTTTTGCAACTTCAAAGTAAGAAGCATCAACATTACTTATGCCTGTGATTGTTGCCATAGATACAGAGTACCACACTCCCAATGCAATGATAACTACTGCTCCGTTAAATAAAGATGTCATAATTACTATTACAATTGGTAGCCAAGTAATTGATGGAATAGGCCCTAAAAGTCTCATAAATGGTGATATCCAATAGTTAACTTTCTTACTATATCCACAAGATATTCCTGTAATTAGTCCTATTATTGCTCCAGAGAAATATCCTGTAAATAAAAGAATCAAAGAATTTTTGACACAATCTAATAAATATCTCCAGTCAGAAATCATTGCATTTAAAATACGATCTGTCCAAGGAAAATATGGTAGCATCAAAGTTCCTGTTTTTAATGTTAATACATCATAGCCAGTTAATAACATAAAAACCGCGGAGTAAAAAGGTGCCTTATATCTTAACTTTTCAAAAACCAATTTGTTCTTTAAAGAGATTAAAAACATTATAAAAAATACTGTTATAAGAATACCTATAAAGCCTCCATATACATTAGTAATAGTATTCATTCCATAGTTAGGAATGAAATAGTACTCTAATAAACATAAAATGCCTATAGTAACTGGTAAAAAACATATTAGATAATCCTTCATAACATCTAATTTGGTTTTAGGCAGACTTTCCATCTCAAGTAGCTCCTCTTTTGTTAAACTCATTGCTTTCACATTATCATCTCCTTTTTCTTTAGCTTTTTATGTCTAGATATAATTTAAAGTATAGTAAGGTAATAATTTTGATCTCTGTATCATTTATATGTAGTTTCATATAATTTTCAATAGGTAATATTAAATAGTCTGACTAGCTCATTATAGAATCGTATTTACTTTATTTTTTATTATCCTATTAGCTATTGTCTTGTATCACCTTTAACTAAAGATAATAGCCCACATATTATAGTTAATATTCCACCACCACGTATCCAAACAGCAGTACTATGACATGGCATAGTCTCTTTAATGCATAGTCCTATTCCTAATACTGAATCAGATGTAACTACTAAAAACAAAATTCCTATTGCTATAAACGTCCAAGGTTTTCTTGTATTCATAAACAGTGACTCTATTCCAGCTACTATAAGAACTATAGATAATAATATGGATGCTTGTCCTGTATAGAAGCATCTCATATGAGTCATATTTCCATTAGCTAACTCTATCATTTTCTCACAAACTGGTGACCATATAAGTATTGCACTTATAACTATAAACCCTACTAATACTAGAATTCCGTTAAGTACTTTAGATGAACTTTTATTCATATAAGCATCTCCCCCTTTCTCTAATATTTATTTTTCAAATACCAGTTCCATGATATACCAAAGAAATACCTACTTCAAATAGTAATTCTATATAATTCTTTGCTTTTCGATAAATTTTTTCTATAATAGATATTTAAAAACAATATTTGACTATCAAGTTTAAATATTATAATAAGAAAAATATCAACATTATGGAAAATAAAAAACTCCTTTCTAGCATAGATTTTATAATCTTTGTCAGAAAAGAGTTTTTATTTACTATAAAGCTTTTACTTCTTTATTTTGACGTACCATTGTGAAATTAATAATTAATGCTAATGTATATAGTGCTAATATTGCTAATAATATATCATTATATGATCCTGTTCTAGAAAAAATAAATGCACTTAGTTGATTACCGCTTAAACCTGCTATGGCCCATGCTGAAAGTGCTAATCCATGAATCTTACTAATATTTTTCATACCGAAGCAATCTGATAATATCGTTGGTAAGTTACTAAATCCTCCACCATATGTGGAGTTTATAGCACACAGTAAAATAATAACTATAGAGGCAATTCCACTTTGAATACTATTTGTTATAATTGTTAATCCAACAGTAGCTATAGAAAGTAGAAGTATTATTTTATATATAGTATTTCTATCTTTCAACTTATCTGATGCTGCTGAGTAAGCAAGTCTACCGCCTGCATTAAACACCGCTGTTAACGAAGACACCATACCTACTGCTGATAAAGATAGTCCTGCAAATTTCATAATATCTTTTTCTTGTGAGATTAGAGCAAGACCACATGTAATGTTAATATATATCATAAGCCAAATACCTATAAATGTTCTATCTTTAAACATAGAGATAACTTTAAAGTCGGTCTTCCCTTGCTCTTCAACCCATCCTTCCGGCTTTTTGATTAGTATACTTCCTGTAATCATCATAACAAAATAAACTGCCGCTAAAATATAAAACATTGAAACGAGACCAACCTTTTCTAATAAGAAAACCATAACCGGACTAGCTATAACCTTTGCTAAACCAAATCCTGTAATAGCAAGACCCGTTGCTAGACCTTTTTGCTTATCAAACCAAAGCATAAGTGTCTTTACTGGTGATAAATATCCTATACCAAGACCTATACCCATTATCACACCATAACTTATATATATACCTAATAGAGATTTAAAGTATATCGAGACTCCAGTTAAAGCAAGTCCTAGTGTAAAGCATATAGTTGAAATTATAGATGATTTTTTGACATCTCTCTCTATAATCTTACCAAAAAATGCAGCTGATATTCCAAGACAAAAAATCGCTAAACTAAAAGCCCATTCTATCTCTGATTGAGTACTGCCAATATGCTTAGCAATATCACCTTTTATTAACGACCAGCAATAAACAGTACCTATACTACAGTGAATTAAAAGTGCAGGTATAGCAGATCTCATCCATTTGTTATTTGCCTTATTCATTATATTTTCCCCTTTTTTTAATTTTACTTTATAATTTCATATTGTTATCCTCTAATATCCTCACTCCTCTTTTATTTTTTCTAATTCTTATACCCAGTATTTATGATAAAAAACATTATATATGGTTTGTTAATAAATTCAATTTTATCACCTTTATAGCATTATGACAACGTTTTCTTTTCTTCAAAATAAAACATCTGTTATTCTGAAAGTATATGAATTTTCAGAATAACAGATGTTTTGTATTTTAAATAATTATATCTTTAGTTTGCTTGCTTAAGTGCATCTTTTAAATCCTCATCTGCTATACTTATCTGTTTTATATTAAACGTATCTACTAAATATTGTAATACATTAGGAGATAAAAATGCTGGTAGACTTGGCCCTAAGTACATACCTTTTATTCCTAGTGATAACAATGCTAATAGATCGGCTACCGCCTTTTGCTCATACCAAGATAATACTATTGTAAGTGGTAAAGAGTTTACATCTGTTTCAAATGCATCTCCAAGCGCTGTTGCAATTCTAACTGCCGAATATGCATCATTACATTGTCCTACATCTAACAATCTTGGTAATCCCGATACTGTTCCAAAATCTAATTTATTAAATCTATACTTTCCACAAGCTAATGTAAGTATTACACAATCCTCAGGAACTTTTTCTGCAAACTCAGTATAATAATTTCTTCCTGGCTTAGCTCCGTCACATCCACCGATTAAGAAAAAGTGTCTCAATTGACCTCCTTTTACTGCATTTACTATATCCTCCGCATGAGACAATGTTGCATTATGTCCAAATCCTACTAATATTTCTTTTTCCTCTTCATCCTCTTTAAATCCACCTAATTCTAGTGATTTATTTATGATTTCACTAAAGTCTTTAGTTCCATCTTCATTTGTTTTAATATGCTTAATACCATCCCAGCCCACAACATTAGTGCTGTATATTCTGTCTTTGTATGTTTCTCTAGGTCTCATTAAACAATTAGTAGTCATCAATATACATCCTGGTATATTGTCAAATTCTTTCTGTTGGTTTTGCCAAGCAGACCCATAGTTACCTACTAAATGCTTATATCTTTTTAGTTCTGGATATCCATGTGATGATAACATTTCTCCATGAGTATATATATTAATTCCCTTTCCATCTGTTTGCTCTAGTAGCATTTCTAAATCTCTTAAATCATGCCCTGATATTATTATAAATGGTCCTTTTTTAGTATGCACATTTACTTTATGAGGAGATGGATTTTGATATTTTGTGGTGTTAGCCTCATCTAATACTCTCATTACTTCTACGCTCATTTCGCCTACTCTCATAGTCATTCGTATCATATCTTCAAGAGTTAACTTGTCATTTGTAGTAGATTCTAGCCCTATGAAATAAAATTGATCTACTTGATCACTATTGTAGTTTATAAATCTTGCTTGATGTCCATAAGCACTTACTCCTTTTAATCCATATAGTATTGTTGATCTCAAAGAACGTATATCTTCATTAAGAGATTGATCATACATGATGCCAGCTCTTTCAGAGTCTCTTAGCATATCTTCTTTAGTGTCACTAAGGTTATATGTAGCTGCATCAGGATATTGTCCTTGTGGCGCCTTATTTCTCAAGCTTTCTTTTATTTTTTGCGATTCTTTTAATAATTGTACATGAACTTCTGCATCAAAGTTTACATTTGTCAATGTTGTAAATAATCCATTTTCTACAAACGCTACAATTTCTTTGTCAATAACTTCTCCATTGTCAATTAAAGGTTTTGCATAACAAGCTATACCTTTTAGTTGGTATATTAAGAGGTCTTGTAAGTTAGCAATTTCCGGTACTTTTCCACATACACCACTCTTTGTGCATCCTTTTCCTCCCATTGTTTGCTCACATTGATAACAAAACATTAAATTTGGCATTTTATCTCTCCTCTTTGGATATAGTTTTTTAAAACAGTAGTATTGCTTTTGTACCTTTTAAGAAATATACATTCTTTGTACGTGAATTATTAAACACTTTCAAATTCTTTATTCAATAAACTTTATTACATATTTATTCTATACCCAACTTTGTTATAAACTTGCTCTAAATTTTATAATTTTGCTACAATTTTTTTATAAAGTTTTTTATATTATTTACTATGTTTTTTCAATTTTTCAAGAGCTTCATAGAATCGATTCGATTTCATATTTGGAAATGCTTTAATAAGTCTTTTGTGTATTAATTGTCTTTCTTTTAAGACCTCTTTTTGTTTTAATCTTAATTCATTAAATCTTATTTTTAACTTCTCATTTTTTTCTAATATAGTATGAGTTCGTCCAGATATATTTTCACCAAGCTCATCTGAAAGTTCTTTTATTTTAATTGTAATATCCTCAAGCTGATCAAGCTTTCTATTTAGGCCATATATTGATACTACTGTAACATAAGCATCTACAATAAAAATTAATAGTATAAATAAAACAAGTGGATATCCGAAGAATTTAGGTATATCCATAACAAACCTATTTATAATTGGATGAATAACTTTCATAATTAATATACATCCAAGTCCCCATAAAAGTGAGAACTTCAAGCAAATATACCCTTGAATATTAAAAGGTTCCCCAGAGTAATCCCACCATTTATGATGAAATAGTTTTTCTAGTATAAAACCGGTTATATATTCAAGTAGTGAAGTTAGGATAACTGAACCTAAAAAAAGTATAATAAGATTATCCTTAACTGGTGTTAGAAAATAAACTAATATAACTGTTCCAAATCCATATATAGGACATACTGGTCCATTCAGAAAGCCTCTGTTAACAAACTTACCGGTATTTACAGTGGCATAAATAACCTCAGTGCACCATCCAATAAAAGCATAGATTGTAAAGAACCAAATATATTGATATAGCATAATGTCTTGAGTCATTGGTATCTCACCTTTCATTCATTAAAGTCACTATATTATAAAAAATATCATAGCATAAACATTGTATTAATATTAAACTCCCCTAACTATAAGTATAGGGGAGTCTAGATTTAATTATTTAAATAAGTTTTGTACTTTATTATAAACCTTTTATCTCCATTATATTTTCAGTGTCATAATTACTTAAAACCCTTGTGTAGCCAGTAAACATACTGTTTACTTCATCGTTTCCTGTGTCTACTAAAAGAGGTCTATCTTCTAGTGACATAAGTTTGCTTTTAGTTGCTATTATTCGTATATTTGCTTTTCCTACTCTTTTTATAACTTCTGCACTTAACTGTTGGTTTCCTCTTCCAAAAATGTATCCTTGACCACCAATAACAGTAACTATTATCTTAGCTTTATTGTCTCCTATTATATCTAGAATTTGTTTTTCATTTACATCCGATGCCACTAATTCTTTATTTTTTACAATATCTATTCCTAAAAGAGTATTAGGTAACTCTAACTTATCCATGATAGGTCTAATAGATGTACCTGATCCAATTATGTAGAATACATCATCCTCCATATCATCTACTATTCTCTCAGAGATCCCTTCTAATGATTCTGCTTCTGAACTTCCCCCACCAGATTTAGTTACTTGAATTAATCCTTCTTCTACAGGAATCTTCATATAACCATATAGCCTTGTAGTCACTGTTCCTTTTCTAAATGCTTCTTCATCTATATCCATTACTTCTGATTCTTTTGTGTTCATATTTTCATTTTGAAGATATTTTAAAACTACTTCACCTGCTGCTCTAGGATGATTTGCATACACTGCTGAATGAATTTTTACTCCTGCTGGTATACCTATAACTGGTATTTCTGTTCCTATAGCGCTACAGATATTACGTGCAGTACCATCTCCACCTGCAAAAAGTATTATATCTACTCCAGCTTCAACCATTTGTTTTGCAGCTTGCTCTGTATCTAAAGGACTAGTGTCTCCTTTACCATCTCCAAGTACTGTAGGTTCAAATCCCACTTCTATAGCTTCTTCTTCACCCATTTTTCCAGGATAAGTAATGATTTGTAAATTATCTTTGAGTGGAAGTAAGACTTTTAAAGCTTTTTTTGCTTTTTCTGGTGATTCAGGTACTGCACCTAAACTAAGTGCTTTCTCTAAAACCTCAGGACCATCTGTCCCTTTAAGTCCTACTCTTCCTCCCATTCCTGCAATTGGATTTACTATAAGTCCTAGTTTCATAAAAAAACCTCCTCTTGTTTTATAAACACATGTAAAAATAGTTTTATTACCTACTGTTATTTATAATGATTTTTAAATGATATGAGCTATATATGTTTGTATTTTAAGTTATCCTAGTATTTATTCTATCATAAATATGGAACTTCCTAAACTACTTCTGTATAAATTATATCTTTTAGGAGAATTTATGATTAATAACCTTCACAGTTAATCAAATTATAACTAAATTCTAGTAAATGTACACGTATAGAACGTTAAAATACACTATAAAAGTGATGCTTACAATCAAAATTAAGTAATTATAGTGTCTATTTTTTCTAAAATTACAAACAATAATTTTATATACGGAAAGATAGGAGGTAATTAAAATAGACATTTTGCAAACAGCCTATGATTATTTTTTAAGGACAATGTTTGGTATTGCAAATCCTTTAAAGAAGTCAATTATTGAAACTAAATGTGAGGTTCATAAGTTTATTAACGTTAAATCATTAAAAGTGCTTATGAATAATGGTTATATGGAAGAGCATAACTTTTTTAATAGTTATATTTTAAATATTAACGAAGGAGCTGTGTGGGCAGATCAAGATTTTAAAAGCTCAAATCATTTTTATAATCCCTATAAAAATAAAGGCTTGTATGGCAGAAGTAATGCTATGAACTTAGGTATAGATTACTACTCTAATGCCATTAACCTATGGAAAGTTGGAGAATTCAACAAATCTCTATTTTATTTAGGCGCAGCTTTGCATATTATTCAGGATATGACTATACCACAGCATGCTAATATCAGACTACTAGACAGTCATCGTCAATACGAAACTTTTGTTAAACAAACTTATAAATATATTAAAGACTTTCAGGTTGTCAAACAATTATATTTATTAGACTCCATAGAGGACTATATTAGATATAACGCTCGAATTGCTATTAAAATTTATACAAAGTTTAATCTCATTTTAGATGATGAACAACGTTATTATCAGGTTACCAAATGTGCACTGCCTTTAGCTCAAAAAACTACAGCAGGAGCAATGATTATGTTCTATAACGATATCTTTACAATGGGCATAACTCAATAAGGTCAGGATTGAAAGTTGTTTTTCTTCTCTTCTTTCTTTCCTGACCTCTTCTTATTTATTATTTTTAAATTTAATAGTCTAAAAACCTTACCTATTTAGCATTATTCTCAATAATTTTTATAATTAAGTTTGATGCCAATTTCATAGATTCTGTAGGTATCAATTCAAACCTTCCATGAAAGTTGTATCCACCTGTGAAAATATTAGGGCATGGTAAACCCATATATGAAAGTCTTGCACCATCTGTTCCACCTCTTATAGGCTTAATAATAGGTTCTATTCCAAGCTCTATCATAGAACTTTTAGCTAATTCAACAATCTCCATATGCGGTTCAATCTTTTCTTTCATATTGTAGTAACTATCTTTTATTTCCATATTAATTATATTGTCATACTTGTGATTTAAAAGTTCTACTATTTTTTTTAAATATTCTTTCTTCTCCTCAAATTTATCTATTGAATGATCTCTAATAATATAGTTAGAAACAGTATAGTCTACACTTCCAGACATTGAATCTAATAAATAGAAACCTTCATACATTTCGGTATATTCTGGTTTCTGATTTACTGGTAACATATTTTCAATCTCCATAGCCACTCTAAGTGAATTAACCATAATATCTTTTGCTGTTCCTGGATGAACATTTTTACCTTGAATTTCTATCTTTACACTTGCAGCATTAAAGTTTTCATACTCCAACTCACCAACAGGCCCTCCATCTATAGTATAAGCAAAGTCTGCATTAAAACCCTTTACATCAAATAAGTCTGCTCCTCTACCTATTTCTTCGTCTGGCGTAAAACCTATTTTAATATCTCCATGTTTAACTTCTGGATGTTTAATTAAATATTCAACGGCATCCATAATTGCAGCTACTCCCGCCTTATCATCTGCACCTAGTAAAGTTGTACCATCTGTTGTAATGATTTCTTTTCCTTTAAGCTCTTCTAGGAAAGGAAACTCTTTTACTGTCATAGTATATTGATCATTTAGTTTTATATCTCCATCCTCGTATAGAAGTATATTAGGATTTATACATTTACCATCTAAGCTAGGACTAGTATCTAAGTGAGCAATGAAACCTATTGTCGGTACCTTTTTATCTATATTGGACTTAAGTGTAGCATATATATAACCATTCTCATCCTGTTTTACATCCTTAAGTCCTAATTCTTTCAACTCTTCTACTAATAGCTTTCCAAGTTCTAATTGCCCAGGTGTACTTGGACAACTTTCACTACTTTCATCAGATTTTGTATCTATAGCTATATATCTAGTAAATCTTTCAACTATTTTTTCCATATAATCTTCCTCTCGTTAACTATATTGTGCTTGTATTCCTACAATTTATAATAAAAATGACCCTTAAACTATCTGTCTAAGGGAACATGAAAAATATATTAGCTTTTAGTTTTTATATAGTCTTTATAAGTATTTAAACTTTTAAATTATGCTACAGTCCATCCACCATCTACAGGAAGAACAACTCCTGTTAAATATGAAGATAAATCAGATGCTAAGAAAAGCGCTGCATTTGCTATATCTTCTACTTGACCAAACCTTTTTAATGGTATGGGTGCTAAAAACATTTCTCTTAGTTCTTTATTCTCAAGTACATCTTTGGTCATTCCAGTTTCACCAGTACCTGGACAAATACAGTTTACTCTAATGTTATGTTGAGCATAATCCACCGCCATAGCTTTAGTTAAAGAAACAACTCCACCTTTAGATGCAGCATAAGATATAGCATCTGGGAAGCCAATAATTCCAGCAGCTGAAGCAGTATTTATTATTACTCCTTCATTATTTGTTTTCATATGTGGAACTGCATATTTACTTACTAAATACACGCTTTTCAAATTTATATTTATTACTCTATCCCAATCACTTTCAGAAAGTTCATCAGCTTTTCCAGGGACATATACCCCAGCATTATTGAAAAGTATATCTATCTTTCCAAATTGTTGTATTGCTTTATCAATAAAGTTTTTAACATCTTCATCTGATGATACATCTGCTTTTACAAATATTGCTTCACAACCATTTTTCTTGATTTCTTCTACTACTTTTTCGCCAGCCACATCGTAATCCACTGCTACTATTTTTGCACCTTGCTTAGAGAATAGTAATGATGCTTCTTTTCCAAATCCTGATGCCGCACCAGTGATAACAGCAACCTTATCTTTTAGTAACACATAAGCACCTCCAGAATATTTTGTTTTGTCATTATTTTTACCCATATATTAATATCCTATTCCTCTTATGGATGCATGTCAATGTATTGTATATACATCTACGGTTTCACTATTAGCATATATAAATCTTTAGTATTTTAATTTTAGGCTACATTAGACAATTATGTGATGAGTACGCAATATATTAAAGTTATGAACTATAAAATTCTCGTTGACCATTTAAGTATAGGATATAAATTTATTAAAAATCTCTGCAAAATTAATCATTGTAAAAGATAAAATCAAAATTAAAAATAAAGTACTGATTGTTTTTTGTGATACTAGTTTAAACTTATTACTTATTTTGTATGATAAAAAGCCTATAGTAGCTCCTATTGAGTTTATAATTATATCTTCCGTATCAAAACTACCAAGATATGTTATCATTTGAAGAATTTCTAATGATAATATGAAAATCAAAAAAACAAATATAAATTTATAATATTTAGTATCAAATATCATAGGTATTAGTATTCCAAAAGGCACAAAAGCTAATAGATTACCTAAACTAAAAAACCACAAAAGTGACAATTCCTTCGGATACCATAATGGTATTCTTGTAGGAATTATCGAAAAACGATATCCTAGAATAGTGCTACTTGCCTGCAGTCTACCAAATCCAAAGAACATAAAATAGATTATAACAATTGTATAAATTAGTAATAATGTTACTAATAAATTGTGTCTTTTTTTATTCATGTTTCTTACTCCTTCATTTAATAACTTAATCTATATAATTAGTACCTTGTGCTACTGAAATTAAATATCTAAGTTCATCCTTATTCAAATCTTTACCCATGGATTTTCTATCCATCTCTTGCAATAAAATAGGCATGCTTTCTATGAAGTATAGTTGATATCTATTTCATAACTATTGCTTATATAATTAATAACACAATTACCTAACAAAGCCTATTTTTGATATTTTAAAGAGACATTATTTTGAGAAACTTGGTTATAGGCAGTGAATGCATCAAAAATATTGAATTGCTTTGTATAGGGGTTTCCATCTGCATTAGCTGTTACTAAAATATACTCCTTATCATCTATTTTTGCTAAGCTAGCAAGACATAGTTTAGCTTGTTCTGTATAACCAGTTTTTCCACCTTCAATAATTCCGTTATTTATCTCTTCTGTATCCATATGTTTAAACATTGTACTTTGAAGAGTAATCCCATTAGGTTGAAGATTAGTAGCTTGTGTCGTGTGACTTTTTGATGTATATACTTCTCTAAATGTATCATTCTGTAATGCATATTTTAGTAGTATTGCTATATCACTTACACTACTATAATGATTAATATCATGTAATCCTGTAGAGTTTGTAAAATGAGTATTCTTCATTCCTAGTTCTTTAGCCTTTTCATTCATTAACCTCACATAGTTTTTTTCTGATCCTGAAATTGCATTAGCTAATCCAATACAGCTTTCTGCACCAGAAGGTAATAGTACTCCGTAAATTAAATCAATTGCTTGTACACTTTCATTCGGTAAGAAACCTGCCATAGAAGCACCTTGAGAGTACAATTCTTGAAACATATCTTCTGACAAATAAATCTTTTCATTTAAATTAGGTAGATTTTCAATCGCTAATATTGCCGTCATAATCTTTGTAAGAGATGCTGGATAAATTCTTTTATTACTTGATTTATCTATTAATACTTCATTATCATCTAAAGATATAAGAATGGCATTTGAACTATATAGATTATTATATAAGTCATTAGCCATTACACTATTTAATAAAAGTAATACTGTAATACATATACATATTATTAAAAGATCACCTCTTATTTTTCTCTTTTTGGTTTCGTTCTTTGATCTATAAGCTATCATTTTAATATTCCTCCTTGGATATAAGATTAAGTATTGTCTTATAATATTATTCTAGTATAAAGCAATACTTTTTGTATAAACAACAGCTTATAGACTTCTTAAGATTATCTTAAGGGCTGCTTAATTCTCATAGTTTCAACTTATCACAAAAATAAAGAAATACCATTTTACTATGCTTTTTTGTACTATAGTAAGATGGTATTCCTTATTCATTAATTAATATCAAGATTTTATATAATGCTTATGATTTTAAGTTTTTATATGAATCTTTAAAATTTAAATCCTTTTTTTATAGATTTCGTAGGACATGTTTTTATACATTCTCCACATCTAATGCATTCAGGACTATTAGGATTTTTATAAACTTCTATATTCATCTTGCACTTGTGTGTACATGCGCTACAGCTTGTACACTTGGTTTTGTCTACTTCATACTTATAAAAACTTATTTTATTAAATAGTGAGTAGAATGCTCCTAATGGACATACAAATCTACAAAATGGTCTATATATAAGTATCGATGATACAATCGTTAAAATTAATAAAAACATCTTCCAAACAAATAAATATCCTAAGGCCCCTCTTAAAGATTCATTTTGTGAAATTAGTGGTATTCCACCTTCTAGCGTTCCTGCAGGGCATATATATTGACAAAAATATGGAGGACTTGTTCCAAATTCATTTACTAAAAACATAGGAAAGATTATAACAAACAGTGCTAGTATGATATATTTAAAGTATTTAAGCACATTGTTTACCTTTTTACTCACATTTATCTTTTTAGAAGGTATCTTATATAGTAAGTCCTGAATAAAGCCAAATGGACATAACCATCCACATATAAATCTCCCAAATATTACACCGAATAAAGACATAAATCCAATTACATATAGTGAAAAATTATACCTTATTGTTCCCATAACAGCCTGTAAAGAACCTATTGGACAAGATCCCATGGCTCCTGGACAAGAGTAACAGTTTAGACCTGGAACACATAGTTTTTTTGTATTTCCTTTATAGATAGTACCGTTTAGAAATCCGTTTATATTTGCATTAGTAGTTATAGTCGCAATAATTTGTGTTATTATTCTCTTATCCAATTCCTATACACTCCAAACATATGTTTATTGCCTTTTTTAATACAATTCTTACTTCATCTCTGTATATTCCAGTAAAAATAAATATAATGCTCATAATTAACATTCCATATCTTACTTTTCTGTTGAATTTATCTACATTCATAAATTCCACTTCCTTAATATCTCGTTTATTAAATAACAGTTATATACCTCACCTACTATAAGGTAAGGTATATATTTTACTACTTTATACTTTTTAATCTATCTTGAATTTCTTTCATATATCCGTCTTTATTCTTAGCACCTACTACAAACTCTCCAATGATATTACCTTCACTATCAACAAAGAACGTAGTTGGAACTCCTGAAACGTCTTGTAATATACCATTCATAAGCTTTTCATCTGGAATAATATTGGCAAACTTTACACCTTTTTTTGATACAATTTGTTTAGCTAGTTCTTCATTATCTGGATCCGGTGTATCTGAAACGATACCAAGGATATTAATATTCTCATCCTTAACTTCCTCATAAAGCTTTTGAAGATCAGGCATTTCTTTTATACATGGTCCACAATATGTAGCCCATATATTTACCATCGTAAGTTTACTATCTTTTAAAATACTACTGTCTATTTTCTTACCATCTAGAGTTTTAGCATTAAATTCAAGTTTCTTATTTTCACTTAATTTTTCCTGTTCTGTTACTGGCTTAAATGTCTTAATCAAGCTTTTAAATTCTTTAATTTCTCCATGTATTTCTTCATATTCTTTCTTAGACTTTTCTGATAAGCCATTAGTATCAAGAGTATCATTATATAGTAAGTAAAATTCAAGATTATCTTCTTTTCCCATTAAGTCTTTATTTTTATATTTTGCAAATAACTCTTTCTGAAGTTTACCCTCTTCTTTACCCTTATCTATAACTGCTACAGTCCATAACTCTTTAAATTCCTTAGTTAAATCCATAATTTCATCTGCAGCTTTTTTGATTTTTTCTTTATCTGTTTCTGGAATTTTGTCTGCTTCTTCACTTAATTTTCGTGCTTTCTCCATAGTCTCATCAGGTATGAAACTAACTATCATTTGTCCTTCTATATTTTCTTCTGCTTGGGTTGCATATGCATCTATATTTTGTGCTTTACTCTTCCACTTGCTAGGTACACTAAACTCAACTCCTATATCTTCAAATCTTCTTAATGTTTCATCTTGTACGGTTTCTGCTTTTTTAGTTTCACTTTTGGTTTGCTTTGAATTTTCTTCCTTAGATTTATCACACGCTACCATTGATATAGAAAGTACTCCCGCTATTAAGGTTATTAAGATTTTTCTTTTCATATTAACTCTCCTTTATTTTTATATTTTCATGCTTTAGCTATAATAATTGCTAATTTACTATTTTATAAATAAAGCTTATAAAGCTATATAAACAACTTGGTTTATTCTAATTTTGATTTCAAAAAACTTATAATTTATGGTCCTCCAATAAAAATATAATTTTTTCTATACATTTTTATTTCTCCTTTCATAAATAGTTTCATGACAACAAATAGAGTTTATAGGAATTAAGGAGAATATTTGTATATATATCCTTATTGAATTCTTAAGAATTGCTTATGAGACGCTTAATATTTTCAATAGTCACTACTATCAGAAATTTGGTTATACACAGTAAATGCATCTAGAATATTGAACTGCTCCGTTTGAGGACTTCCGTCTGCATTAGCAGTAACCAGAATATATTCCTTGCCATCTATATTTGCTAAACTAGCAAGGCATAACTTAGCCTCTTGTGTATAACCGGTTTTTCCACCTTCAATGGTTCCATTATTCAGCTCATCTGTATCCATATGTTTGAACATTGTACTTTGTAAAGTAACTCCATCAGGTTGAAGATTAGTCCCCTGTGCTGTATGGCTTTTTGATGTATATATTTCTCTAAATGTATCATCTTGTAATGCATATTCCAGCAGGATTGCAATATCACTTACAGTACTATAATGTCTTTCATTATGTAGTCCTGTAGAATTTGTAAAGTGAGTATTCTTCATTCCTAGCTCTTGAGCCTTTTCATTCATTAACCTAACATAATCTTTTTCTGAGTCTGAAATTTCGTTAGCTAATCCAATACAACTTTCTGCGCCAGAAGGCAGTAATACTCCGTAAATTAAATCAATTGCTTCTACACTTTCATTTGGTAAGAAACCTGCCATAGAAGCACCTTGTGTGTATAGTTCATCAAACATATCTTTCTCTAGATGAATCTTTTGATTTAGATTAGGTAGATTTTCAATTGCTACTATAGCTGTCATAATTTTTGTAAGAGATGCAGGATAAACTCTTTCATCACCTGATTTATCCAATAATATTTCATTATCATCTAAAGAAATAAGAATGGCGTTTGAACTATGTATATCATAAGCTACATCCTGATTAATTTTATCGTAAGACCTTACTTTTTGTTTTTCTTCAGTTATTTCTGTTTCAAGGTTATTTTTATTTGTTGAGTGATTTAACATAAATAAAGCCGCTATACATATTGTAAAAAATATACATATCATTAGAAGAGTAAGCTTTATCTTGCTCTTTTTCTCATTGTGTCTTTGTCTACGTGATCTCATTTTAATATTCCTCCTAAGTGCAAATTACAATATTGTCTTACAATACAATTCTAATAAAAGTAAATATTTTATGTATAAACAATCACTTATAGACTACTTAAGATTCTCTTAAGAACCGATTAATGTTTTCATGACTTTTTAACCCAATAAAAAACACCATTCTCTATGATTTTTCATATCATAGTAGAATGGTGTTCATTAGTTATTGATTACTCCCGGTATTTTTATATAGAATGTAGTATAGTCGTCATTGCTCTCCGCATAAATTTCACCTTCATGTAGAGTTATAATTTCTTTAGCAATAGCAAGGCCTAAACCAGCATTACCAGTTTCTGTTCCTCTAGATTCATCTATCCTATAAAACTTTTCAAATATGCTGTTCAATTTTTGCTGTGGAATACTTTTTCCATAATTTTTAAAAGTTATAATGGCATTCTGCGATTGTTTCTTCACATCTATTGTAACTTCACTATTTTCATAACCATATGCAATTGCATTTTTAAATACATTATTAAATACTCTTGCTAGTTTATCTGGATCACCACAAAGCATAATATTATCTTCTGCATTTACTATAACTTCTTGCTTTTTTTCAGAAAGCATTGGATAAAATTCATCAGCCATTTGAAACAGCATATAAGATAAATTAAAATCTTTTTTCTCTAATACAATGGCTTGAAGATTATATCTAGTAATTTCAAAAAATTCATTAATAAGTTTTTCAAGTCTACTTGCCTTTTCTAAAGTAATTTCCATGTACTTTGCTCTTTGTTCAATAGGCATATCGGGTATCTCTGACATTAAATCCAAATATCCAATAACTGAAGTAAGAGGAGTTTTTATATCATGTGCTAAATAAACAACTAAATCATTCTTTCTTTGCTCTGCCTGTTTAGCATCTCTTTCTCTCTTTTCTAAAATATGCTTACACATATTTAACTTAGTTTCCATAGAGCTCATCTCTGGTGATAATTCAATATCTCCGTCTGAACCACTCACTAAAATATCCATTCCCCTGTCTATCTCATCAAAGTATTTTGTCACCCAAGAGATAGCAAATCTAAATATAATTAAGAAAAAAACAACGCATGACCCCAACATAATTTCATTTATATTATTACGAAATACATATTGATGAATAATCACTGCATCTGAGTCAGATAAATAAAATGTATCCTTTAAAAAATTTACAATCCAATTTCCAAAATGACCTCTTAATCCTATACTTAATAATATTAAAAATCCAACACTTGCTAAGATAAGCATTAATACTTTAAAGGATATTTTCCGTTTAAATGCTAAGTAGTCATTTTTTCTTGTTCTTTTAGCCTTCAATTTTATAACCAACTCCCCATACAGTTTTGATATATTTAGGATTCTCAGCAGAATCATTCATTTTTTCTCTTAGATGCCTAATATGAACCATAATAGTGTTATTATTGTTAGTAAAGTATTTCTCTCCCCAAACTTTCCTAAACAATTCATCAGAGCTTACAACTTGTCCTTTATTTTCACATAATACCCATAGAATTGAAAACTCTGTCGGAGTTAAGGATAATGATTTTTCATTTAAGAAGCATTCATGAGTATCTTTATCTACTATTAATCCTCCTATAGAAATTATATTTTCTTTTTGAGATTTATTTAATTGATTATACTTTGTAAATCTTCTTAACTGTGCCTTTACCCTTGCTACTAATTCTAGTGGTCTAAATGGCTTTGTAATATAATCATCTGCACCTAGTGTCAATCCTGTAATCTTGTCTAACTCTTCATCTTTTGCAGTTAACATTATAATTGGAAAGTTGTAAGAAGCTCTTATTTTTTGGCATATTGAAAATCCATCTATATCTGGAAGCATGATGTCTAAAATAGCCATATCTAACTGTTCATTTTCTATAACTTTTATCGCCTCTGCTCCTGTATAGCACTTAAATACTATAAAGTTCTCATTTTTTAAGTATAATTCAATTAAGTTAGCTATTTCTTTTTCATCTTCAACTACTAATATTTTAGCAGTCATATATACACCTTCTTTTTATTGTATTTTATATCCTTAAAATTCTTAGATTTATTTACTGTATTAATTTTATAACTTTCTCTAAATCTGTATTGTTTTTTCCTAAGATATTATTTTATATTATCATAGCAATTTAAGCAATTCATTCAGTCAATATATTTACTATTATTGACTTACTTATTTGATCTATTATGTTAATTATTTACTTGTATTAAGTTATAAAGAATCAAAATAGATCAGATAGTTTAAATCTATCTGATCTTATAAAGAAAAAACAGGGTAACTTAAATTCTCCCTGTTAGTTATTTTATCTAAGGTTAGTTCATCCTTTTTTTTATTAATTATAGACTTACTTTATATCTTTTACTTAAATTATGAAAATTAAGAATTATTCATTATATTTTGCTATTCTAGTATTTTTTCGTTTCTTATTTTTTAATATTAGTTTTGATTTATTTCTTACTACAGATTTCAAAATAATATTTTCTTCTGTCTAAGATCCTACTATTCCTAGATGCTCAAATAAAATTTTAGTACCCATAAATATTAGAATTAGTCCACCTATAAGTTCCGCCTTCGTCTTAAATTTATTTCCAAATGTATTTCCTATCCTAACACCAAACATTGATAATACAAAAGTAACAATTCCTATAAGCAAAACTGCCGTAGTAATGTTTACATTAAGAAATGCTAAGGTAACTCCTACCGCTAGGGCATCAATACTTGTTGCAACTGCTAACACGGACATGCTTTTAAAACTAAGAGAGTCACCTATACTCTTAGAGTCATCTTCAATTCCACATTCGCAACCTCTTGATTCACGAATCATTTTTAAACCAATAAATAAAAGCAATATAAATGCTATCCAGTGGTCAATAGATGTAATTTTGTTTTGAAACCTCACTCCAAGAAAATATCCTATTAAAGGCATTCCTGCTTGAAATGCTCCAAAATACAGCCCAACTATTCCAGCCTTTTTAACATTAATCTTTTTTATAGACAATCCTTTACAAATGGCTACTGCAAATGCATCCATTGATAACCCAACTGCTATAATAAACAGTTCAAGTAAACTCATATTTCTTTCTCCTTTATCCTTTTAGTTTTTAATATAAAAAAAGATTCATTCTCTCTATAAACGCAACACATTCAACGTTCCTTGGGAATACAAAAATGCCAATTGAGCCTAATACCCCCTTGGTGTCAAAGTCTGAATATTATATTTCTCTTTATTCATTATGTTACCTCCATTGGAAACCATCCATAATTACAATACAAACTTAGAATTAAAAAATTCTGTATCTTTCAATGCCATCTGAAGTCCCTCAATACTATCATTCTTGGCATCTTCATCCTGTCTGTCAAACAAAAGTTGCT
Source organism: Gottschalkia acidurici 9a (assembly GCF_000299355.1). Lineage (NCBI taxonomy): Bacteria > Bacillati > Bacillota > Tissierellia > Tissierellales > Gottschalkiaceae > Gottschalkia > Gottschalkia acidurici. The sequence goes on from NC_018664.1 coordinate 2,114,172, forward strand.
CCAGCCATTCCCATATATCCTCTAAATTCCGACGAATTTGATAAAATCTCAAGGCTTCTTGATTTAGAGTGAAATCTTTATGAGTTTTTCGATAGGCATCCATAAATTGAGAGTAATAGGTTTTATCCGTGAAAAACATAATATCCGCCTCTGGAGGAGCCAGCTTTAATCCTTCCCAATCAATAAGTATCAATTGTCCCTTGGACTCCATTAGATTCCAGTTATGAAGGTCTGTATGGCAGAGTACCCGTTTAATATTACTGTTTTTTAAATTTTTTTGCAACTTTAATAAAGTATCTATCAAAATATTGATGGAAGAAATATAAGGCTGTAACAGTAGTTTGACTGTGGCTGGAAGGAGACCAGCTTTTTCTAAGAGTATTTTATTAAGCTCTCTAATAAAAGGAACTTCGAAACTTTCAACAATATCCTCTGTATGAATAGGAATCTCCTTTCCGTACTTGTGAAGGGATGCGACTAATCCTCCAAGCTGTTCTACCTGCTTTGGTGTTAAAGTTTTTTCCCCTACTGTTTCACCATCTATAAACTCATAGAGAAGATAGATAGCGTTCTTATCTTCACACTTATATGTTCCATCCCTTGTTAACAGAGGAACTGGCAGCTTTCCTTTTAAATCAGAGTACTGTATGAGCCACTGCGTAATTGGAATATATTGATCTATCAAAGCTGTATACTTTTGCGTTGAAGCTCTGGATTTCTCATACTTCTTTAAAAAATAGGTGTGTGTACAATCTTCAATACGGTACGCCAGTGCCGACCATCCTCCCTTTTGAGAAGCAATGGTATTGACCTCTATATCATAATATTTATTTATAATATGTTTGATATGACTCATATCACATCTCCTTTAGAATATTTAATATCATCTTGAAGATTCTCTCATTTCTTGATATATTGCGATGAAAGGGAACTTTTCCTCTATAAAATTTGCGTTCTTAGGATGTCATCTATAAAAACGAACAAAACTTCAACATCTTATGATTAAATCGTCTTATTTTCCCACTTGTCCACTATTCACCAACAAAACTACACATTCAACATGCATACTCCCAGCAAAAACATCTACTGGTTGAACTTCTTTAACTAAAAATCCTTTATTACTTAAATAGTTAAGGTCTCTAGCAAGTGTAGAAGGATTACAAGAGACATAAACTACTCTTTCTGGTTTCATTGACACTATAGTGTCTAGTACTTCTTTTTCACATCCTTTTCTTGGTGGATCTAGTACTATTACATCTGCTTTTATTCCCTCTTTATAGAGTTCAGGTAGTACTGTTTCTGCTGTTCCTTCATAAAATTCTACATTTTCTATACCGTTTAGTTCTGCATTTTCTTTAGCATCTTCTATAGCTTCACTTATTACTTCTATACCATAGACTTTTTTAGCTTTTTGGGCAAGAAACAATGATATTGTACCTATACCACAATATATATCATACACAGTTTCTTTTCCTTTTAAATCTGCATATTCTAGCGCCTTCTTATATAGTATTTCAGTTTGAATAGAATTTATTTGAAAGAATGATTGTGGAGAAATATTAAACTTTAACGCTCCTATATAGTCTATTATTTTTTCATCACCATATAACACTTTATTTTTATCTCCGAGTACTAAGTTGGTCTTATTTTTATTTATGTTCTGAACTATACTTTTTACACTTGGAATTTCTTTTTTTAACATATCTATAAGTTCTTCATAATAAGGTAATCTTTTAGTATTAGTTACTATTATAATCATAGTATCCTTAGTTTTAAAAGATACTTTAGTTATTACATGTCTTATATTTCCTTCTGCGGTCTTCCTATTATATCCAGATACATTGAATTTCTTCATAAACTCTCTTACTATATTTATAGCTTTCTCACTCAGTTCATGTTGTATTATACACTCATCTGTATCTACTATATTATGACTTTCCTTTTTATAAAATCCTATATGATTTTCATCTACTGGAACTTGAACCTTGTTTCTATATCTTAATGGGTCTTCCATTCCTATAATGTTATGAACTATTACGTTTTTTAGTTTTCCTATTTTCTCTATATCATTAATTACTTTATTTGTCTTTAATTCTAATTGTTTTTCATACTTTAAATCTCTGAGTTGACATCCACCACAATTTTCTGATACTTTGCATAATGAATCGACCCTATAGACTGATGGTTTTACTATTTCTAATACTTTTCCTAAAGCAAATCTTTTTTTCATTTCACTTATTTTTATCTTTACTATATCTCCTATAGTTCCACCGTCTATAAATACAGTTAATCCATTTATTTTAGCTACACCTTTTCCTTCATGTGTTATATCTATGATTTCTCCATCTAATATAGTTCCTCTTTTTATTATTTCACTCATATACTGACCTCTCTCTCTTTTCTTCCTTTCAATTATAAGTAATATTATTTTTACTGTCCAGCCTATAAATTTTTAATATTCATATAATTACTATCCATTTTCACGTTCTTTATCATCAGTCATATTATCCACTATTTTTAGTATAACTGGCACATATAATTGAGCTAAAGGAAATCCTATGCAAAATCCTAATAATGAAGATTTAAGCCAAATAATTGTAAATTGTCCGATAGGAAGAGGCGCACTTTTTATAACTGTTATAAAAAAAGATATGGATAATGACAACGATACAGAAATCATAAATCCAGAAACTATATTTGAATATCTTTTGTTAATTTTCATAATTTCACTTCCTCTTTACTTTTTTAGCAAAAAAATAGCATACCCAGCCAATTGGTATGCCAAAGATTAGAATCAGTTTGCCTTTATTGTTGTTGTCCTACTATACATTTTATACCTTAGAAATTTTTTCTATACCTATTTATTGTAATATAATATATATTATTTTTCTATAATATCATATATTATATCAAAAACTTCCTTATAATTTTTTTTCATGTTAATAATTTTTAAATCTTTTGATGCAAATGCATGAACTGTATACCCATTAGCTAAAACTTCTTTATCGAATTTTCTTACTATCTCATAATCAAATTGTATTCTCGCTGGTGTAAGCTTAGTTACTTTAGTTTTTATTATTATTTCATCATCATATTTTGCAGATGATTTGTAAGTACATCTAACATCTACTACTGGAACTAGTATGTTGTTATATTCTAGTTCAGTATATTCTAATCCTATATTCCTGAAAAACTCTGTTCTTCCAATCTCAAACCATACAATATAGTTGGAATGATAAACGACCCCCATTTGATCTGTTTCTGCATATCTAACTCTAACTATTGTTTCATTTATCAATTTAAAACACCTTCGCTTCTCCTTTGTATATTAATCCTCCGACGCTATCTACTGTTATTACTTCATCATTTTTAAGCTTAGTAGTAGCATCTTCAACGCCTACTATAACTGGTATTCCTAAGTTTAAACCGACTATTGCAGCGTGTGAAGTGAGTCCTCCACTTTCTGTTATTATTGCAGATGCTTTTTTTAAGTATTCTATTATATCTTTGTCTGTAGCTATATCTACGATTATATCTCCTTCTTCAAACGACTCCTGTAGTTTCTTTCTATCTGATGCTATACAAACTTTTCCACTTATAGATTTTTCCCCTATGCCTATTCCTCTTAATAATGTTTTACTAACTATGTGAACCTTTATTAAGTTAGTACTTCCTATTTCTCCTACTGGTATTCCTGCTGTTATTACTATTAGATCCCCTTGTTTAAAATACCCTTTTTCTAAAGTAGCTTCAACTGATGAGTCTATTATATCATCAGTAGTCTCAACATGCTTAGATTTTAAAGGATAAACTCCCCATACTAATGATAATTTTCTCATTACACTTTCGTCTGGTGTTGTTGCTATTATTGGTGCATGTGGTCTATATTTAGAAACTGCTACTGCTGTATATCCTGAAGAAGTTGGTGTAACTATTGCAGCAGCCCCTAAGTCTTGTGCAGTAGAGCATGTAGCATGACTTATTGCATTAGTTATAGTTATATCTCTTCCTATAGTTTTGTTTCTTAACAACTCTTCGTAATTCAGTGAGCTCTCCGTCTTAATGGCAATATTATTCATAGTTTGTATTGATTCCTCTGGATATTTTCCAGCGGCAGTTTCTCCTGATAGCATTATAGCATCTGTACCATCCAGTATTGCATTTGCTACGTCCGTTACTTCTGCTCTTGTTGGTCTTGGATTTCTCATCATAGAGTCTAACATCTGTGTTGCTGTTATAACTGGCTTTCCTGCTTCATTACATCTTTTTATTATCATCTTCTGAACTAGTGGAACTTCTTCTGGAGGTATCTCTACACCTAAATCTCCCCTAGCCACCATTATCCCATCTGAAACCTTTATTATATCATCTATATTTTCTACACCTTCACGATTTTCTATTTTAGAGATTATTTGAATATGTTCTCCATTGTTTTCCTCTAGTATTTTTCTTATTTCTATTACATCTGTAGCTTTTCTTATAAATGATGCTGCTATAAAGTCTAACTCATTATCTATTCCGAACTTTATATCTTCTATATCTTTCTCCGTAATGGCTGGTAAATTTACTTGTACATCCGGAACATTTACACCTTTATGATTCTTTATTATACCTCCATTTTTAACCATACACTTTATATCAGTGTCGCTTTTTTCTATTACTTCTAGTTCTATAAGTCCATCATCTATTAAAATCTTATTTCCTATTGCTATATCATTAGGTAAGTTTTTATATGTTATATTGGTTATTTCATTGTTCCCTAGTATATCTCTTGTAGTTAAAATGAATTCACTGCCTTCTTTAATTTCTATCTCTCCGTTTTCAAAGTCCCCTGTTCTTATTTCAGGTCCTTTAGTATCTAGCATTATAGACACGGGTAAGTTAAGCTTTTCTCTTACTTTTTTTATACTATCAATCATTTTTTTATGTTCTTTACGTGTCTGATGTGAGAAATTTAGTCTAGTTACATTCATTCCTTTAAGCATTATTTTTTCTAACATTTCTTCACTTTTTGTAGATGGACCCACGGTACAAACTATTTTTGTCTTTCTCAATAAAACCACTCCTTATATTGAAATCATTTTAGATAGTTTATAAGTCTCACTGTCAAATTCTTTTTTCATTGAAAGAGCTTCATCTATATCCATATCTATGATCTTATTGTCTCTTACTCCAACAACTTTACCTGAAATTCCTTTCATTAAAAGCTCTACAGATTTTGCCCCCATTTTACTAGCTATTATTCTATCTGTCGCTGTTGGATTTCCTCCCCTTTGAATGTGTCCTAGTATAGTTACTCTAGTTTCTATACCTGTCTTTTCTTCAATACTATTTTTTAATTCATATGCATTCCCTGCACCTTCTGCTAAAACTATTATACTATGAAGTTTACCTCTGTTTCTTCCTTGAATTAATTTCTTACACACTTCATCTATATCTAGTTTTTCTTCTGGCACTATTATACTTTCTGCTCCACCTGCAAGCCCCGAACACAATGCAATATCTCCACATTCTCTTCCCATTACTTCTATTATATTAGCTCTTCCATGTGAAGCAGATGTATCCCTAACATTACTTATCAAATCTACTACTGTATTTACAACAGTATCAAAGCCTATAGTAAGGTCTGTATAGGCTAGGTCGTTATCTATAGTTCCTGGTATTCCTATAACCGGAACCCCTAGCTTATTTAAATCATTAGCTCCCCTAAGAGTTCCATCTCCACCTATAACTACAAGTCCTTCTATCCCAAATATCTCCATTACAGTTAAAGCTCTATTCTTGCCTAAATCTGTTCTAAATTCATCACTTCTAGCTGATCTTAAAATCGTACCTCCCCTGTGTATGGTATCTCCCACGGATGAAAGGTTCATCTCTGATATATTGCCCTTTATAAGGCCATTATATCCTTCTTTTACTCCCATAACTTTAATCCCGTTATATATTCCTGTTCTTACCACAGCTCTTATAGCTGCGTTCATTCCTGGTGCATCTCCACCACTGGTAAGTACCCCTATAGTTTTCATCTTTATCCTCCCTCTTCTTATTTTACTACTACACAGTTTTCTCCAAGTATATTTTCTAACTCACCATATAAGTCATCTTTTTTATATCTACCCAATAATCTCTTTCTGCCACAACAGTCTTCTTACTTTTTCTACATAAACATATACTGGTGTTAATCCTTTATATTTGTACAGTATAAGTTTCACTTCTCCCATTATGCTTAATTGTTTTCTTTTGGTATTTTTATATATAGTCTTTTCTTTCTGTCTTTTGCATCATTTATTGGCTCTATTTTATCACATATTATCTTAGGATTATCTTCTTCATTCATTACTAATTTACCTGTTACCACTACAACTTCATCTTCTATCGCATACTTACCATATTTCTCATAAACCTGTGGAAATACTATAACTTCTATAGATCCATATAAATCTTCTAAAGTAGCAAAGCACATCATATTATTGTTCTTAGTTATTGTATTTTGCTTTTTAGATATTATTCCTCCTATAGTTACAAAACTTCCATCTTTTATTTTAGAACTTATAGGCTTTACTCCTTGATTTTCATTTACTTCATTTATCTCTATAGTATTAGTATTAGATACATCTTTTAAGTCTTCTTTATATGATGACAAAGGATGTCCACTTATATATATTCCCATCATTTCTTTTTCCATAGCAAGTAAAATTCTCTCTTCAAACTCTTCTATATCTGGATAGTTTTCTATATCAAATTCATTTTTATCATCTTCCACAGTATCAAATAAAGAAAATTGTCCTTCTACATTTCTTTTTTTATCTTTATTTATTCCATCTATTATTCTTTCATATACAGATAAAAGTTGTGCTCTTTTTACACCAAAAGAGTCAAATGCACCTGACTTTATTAAACTTTCTAACATTCTTTTATTTAAAGCACTTGAATCTACTCTTTTACAAAAGTCTGTGAAGTTCTTATATTTGCCATCAGTTTCCCTACATTTAGTTATTGCTTCTATACCAGATGCTCCTACATTTTTTATGGCTGATAGTCCAAATCTTATTTTTCCATTTGATACAGTAAACTTAGCAAAACTTTCATTTATATCTGGAGGAAGTATTTCTATATTTAATCTTTTACATTCTTCGATATACAGAGATACCGATGTAGAGTTCCCCATAATGCTAGTTATAAGTGCTGCCATAAACTCTACAGGATAATATAGTTTTAACCATGCTGTTTGATATGCTACTACCGCATATGCAGCTGAATGTGATTTGTTGAAAGCATATTTTGCGAAGTCTATCATCTCGTCATATATCTTATTCGCTATATGTTCATCTACTCCATTTTTTATAGCACCAGCAATTTCTACCTCACCATTTTCATTAGTTTTACCATATATGAAATTTTTTCTTTCTTCCTCCATTACATCCATTTTCTTTTTACCCATAGCTCTTCTAACTAGGTCGGATCTACCCATCGAGAATCCACCAATATCTCTAACTATCTGCATTACCTGTTCTTGATATACCATACATCCATAAGTAACGTTTAATATTGGTTCTAGTTTAGGGTGAGCATATACTATCTTTGATGCATTTTCCTTATTTTCTATAAATCTTGGTATTTGACTCATAGGTCCTGGTCTATAAAGTGAGTTCGCTGCTACTATGTCTTCAAATCCTGTTGGTTTCAATTCTTTTAAAACTTGTCTCATTCCAGAACTCTCAAATTGAAATATTCCTAGAGTCTCTCCTCTACTAAACATTTCATATACTTTTGGATCGTCATGATTTGACTGCGAAAAATCTATATCTTTACTATAGTTATCTTTTATAAGTTTTAGTGCATCTCTTATTACAGTTAAAGTTCTCAGACCTAAGAAGTCCATTTTTAATAATCCTAGTTCTTCTAGTTCAGTCATAGTAAATTGAGTAGTAATAGAATCATTATTTTTAGAAAGTGGAACATATTCTGTTATTGGTAGCTTAGATATAACAACTCCTGCTGCATGAGTCGATGTATGTCTAGGTAGTCCTTCTACTGCACGTGCTAAATCTATAACTTCTTTTACAGTTTCATTTTTATCATACATTTCTTTCAATGTTTTATTCATAACTAAAGCTTTCTCTATAGTCATTCCTATTTCTACAGGAATTTGTTTAGCTATAGCATCTACCTCTCCATAAGATACATTTATAGCTCTTCCTACATCTCTTATTGCACCTCTTGCTGCCATTGTACCAAATGTAACTATTTGCGCTACCCTATCTTCTCCGTATTTTTCAACTACATAATCTATTACTTCTTCTCTTCTCTCATAGCAAAAATCTATATCAATATCTGGCATGCTTATTCTTTCTGGGTTTAGAAACCTTTCAAACAGTAGTCCATACTTTAATGGATCTATATCTATTATTCCAAGAGTATAAGACACCAAGCTTCCCGCTGCTGAACCTCTACCTGGACCTACCATTATTCCATTATCTTTTGCATATTTTATAAAATCCCAAACAATTAGAAAGTAATCTACATACCCCATTTTTTCTATAGTTTCTATTTCAAATTCTAATCTTTCTTTTATTTCTTCTGTTATGATCTCATATCTATTCTTTAGTCCTTCATAACATAGTTTTCTAAAGTACTCTGAATTGGTAGTCCCATCTGGAATATCATATTCTGGTAAGTGTATTGTATTAAAATCTAACTCTACATTACATCTTTCTGATATCTTTACTGTATTTTCTAACGCTTCTTCTAAGCTAGGAAACATTGATCTCATTTCTTCGTAAGATTTTAAATAGAACTCGTCAGATGGAAATTTCATTCTATTTTCTTCATCTATAGTTTTGCCCGTCTGTATGCATAGAAGTGCATCATGTACTTTTGCATCTTCTTTTCTTATATAATGAATGTCATTTGTTGCTACTAATGGTATGTTCGTTTCTCTGCTTAATCGTATAAGCTGTTGATTCACTAACTTTTGTTCTCTCATTCCGTGGTCTTGAACTTCTAGATAAAAATTATCTTGTCCAAATATTTCATTATATATATTTGCTATCTTTTTAGCTTCATCATATTCATTATATATTAAGTGTTTTTGAACCTCTCCACCTAAACATGCGCTTAACGCAATTATTCCACTACTATATTTTTTTAATACATTATGGTCTACTCTAGGTTTATAGTAAAACCCATTAATATATCCTTCTGATACTATTTTAATTAAATTTAAATACCCTTCGTCATTTTCTGCAAGTAAAACTAAATGGTATTGTTCTCTTTCTTTAGACTTGTCCTTCTCCATATAGTTTCCTTTAGTAACATATACTTCACATCCCAGTATAGGCTTTATTCCCTTTTTAGTTGCCTGTTTGTAAAATTCTATTACTCCAAACATATTTCCATGGTCTGTTATAGCTATACTCTCCATGCCTAAATCTTTTACTCTATCCATTAATTCATTTATTCTAACTGAACCATCTAAAAGACTATGGGATGTATGGACATGAAGGTGTGTAAATTTATTTTTCATATTTTATCATCCTTTTCAATTAAAAAAGATAGTGAATCTCACTATCTTTAATTATATCAGAAATCATAGAATTTTTAGGTCTTTCTAAAAAATTTACCCTAGATCTTTTAGAAGCTCCTCTATTGCTTTCATAGCTTCTTCTTCATCGTATCCGTCTACAATTATATTTATTGTTTCGCCTTTAGAAGCTCCTAATGCCATTATACCCATTATACTTTTTGCATTAATTTGCATGCCATTTTTTTCTATATAGATATCACTTTTATATTTACTACATGTTTGAACGAATAGTGCTGCAACTCTAGCATGAAGTCCCTCGTTGTTTTTTATTTCAATTGATTTATGTATCAATTTTTTTCTCCCCCTTTTTCTTTAAATCTTCAGCTATCTCATCTAATTTTCTTAATCTATGGTTGACCCCTGACTTCCCTACCGGTGGATTAAGCATTTCTCCTAATTCTTTTAAGCTAGCATCTCTATTCTCAACTCTTAACCTCGCTACATCTATTAAATTTTCAGGCAAATTATTTATTCCTATTACACTATCTATATATTTGATATTATTTATCTGTCTTATAGATGCATTTATAGTTTTTGCTAAATTGGCTGTCTCACAATTTACTATCCTATTTACGTTATTTCTTACTTCTTTCAAAATCCTAATATCTTCCAGTTTAAGAAGTGACGTATGAGCTTCTATTATATTTAATAAGTCTACAATTTGTTCTCCTTCTTTTAAGTAAACTACATAGTTGTCTTTTCTAATAACTATTTTTGCATTCAGTCCAAATGTATTTATTAAATTGCATAAATCTTCACTATGTTCTTTACTATTAGTTACAAACTCTAAGTGATACGTTTTCTCAGGATTACTGATTGATCCTCCACCTAAAAAGGCACCCCTTATATACGCTCTTTTACAGCATCTCTCTTTGATCAGATGCTGAGGTATGCTATAGTTTATACTATAATAGCTATACTTGTCTTGTTTCAAAACTCCTGTATCTAGCAATATCTTTTCTGCATTATTTGAATAATCTATGAAAACTAAATAATTATTATTCTTTTTTAATTGCTTGTTTTTTCTAACCATAACTTCAGTTTGAATATTATATAAACTTTTAATTAAGGTAAATATTCTTCTAGCTATAGCAGCATTTTCTGTAGAAAATTTTAAGTTTACTCTTCCTACACCATTTATCTGAATGCTACCGTTCATTCTTATAAGTGCTGCTAATTCAGCTAGTATACAGCAGTTTCCCTCTATATTTATCCTAGAAAGTTCATTTTTTGTTGTGGATGAGAACGATAACATATATATATCTACCCCTTCTAAATATAAATAAATCTACTTTTATATTTTTTTCACATCTGTTAATTACCTTATTTTTATACAGTGATTAAGACTACTAAAGCACTTTATTAATCATATTTTACATTTATAACTTTATATTATATTTTCACTAATATTTTTCTATTTTAGATTTTACCCCGGATTTTTTCTAAACTTCTATAACTATAAACTATTTTATTTTTTTGATCAACCTTGTCTTTTGTGATACTAAACTTCATTCAATTTTTTCAATTAAGAGCGGACCTTATATCATGCATTAATTTATTACCCCGACTTTTGACATACCTCTAAATCATGCACTAATATACGTTTTCCTCTATAGTACCACTCTATTTAAATTATCATATTGCTTAATTTTTTTCAACTATTAACATTTTAAGTCATATATTTTATGTTTTTAAATATTTTCAGATTTGTCATAGTTGATAGAATAATTAATATAAGCTATAGTTATACTATACAACAGGTTTCCAGAAATTCTAACATCTTATTTTTTTAGTTGGAATACATGTCGCTTAGTGTTATAATTTAATGATAAATTTTATTTAATCTATATTATTAATAAAAAGGAGGATGTCATGATTAAAAATAATATCCCTAGCGTTTCAAGCTATCTTAGAAAAAATATGATATATGTTCCGTCTGTAATTGACAATGTGTCTGGAATAAGAGTCAATGGAAAGCTAATAAAATCATTAGTTTTTTCTACAGATGTAGCTATTATAAGAAATATAAATGCCGATGCAGTTATAGCTGTTTATCCTTTCACACCTCAGCTTATAATAACCCAAGCACTAATGACAGCAGCAGATATCCCCGTTTTTTGTGGCGTAGGTGGCGGTCTTACTACTGGTAAAAGAACTATAAACCTCGCTTTACATGCTGAGTTTCAAGGTGCAATAGGTGTAGTTGTTAATGCTCCTATATCTAATGAAGTTATAGATGAGCTTGCTAACACTATAGATATACCGATAGTTGTAACTGTAACTTCTGAAAAATCAGATATAGAGTCTAGACTTAAATATGGTGCTAATATACTTAATGTTTCTGGTGCATCAAGAACTCCCGATATTGTAAAAAGTATACGAGAGAAGTACCCTGACGTCCCTATCATAGCTACTGGTGGACCTAATGATGACTCTATTTTAAGAACTATAGAAGCTGGTGCAAATGCCATTACTTATACTCCACCATCTATGTCAAATTTATTTTCCGGTGTTATGGATAAATATAGAAACGAATAAAAAGCTGAGTAATTAAAATTACTTTAGCTTTTTATTTTTTTAGATGCTATATCCGACTAGTTATACCAATTATTATTTCACTAAGTCTTTCGGCATTATGTCTTATATAGTTCTTTTTTATATCTATAAGATTATCCTCTACAACACATATGCCTTTCGATAGTAGTTCTTCCTTCTCTTCTTCTGTTATTATAACTGGTTTAGCTCCGTCTTTAAAATATTTTTCTAAAGTAGTGTCTGATATATTTCCATTATTAACAATCGCATAGTTTATTATGTCCTTTTTAGTATGCTTGTGTATAGTATCTATATGATCTATAACACTATAATCATCTGTCTCGCCTGGCTGTGTCATGACATTAGATATATATATCTTAATAGAATTAGACTTATCTATTTCTTTTACAATATCTTTTACTAGTAAATTAGGAATTATGCTCGTATAAAGGCTTCCTGGACCTAGTACTATACAATCTGCATCTCTTATTGCTTTTATTGCATCTTCTGGTGAATGTACTTTTTTGGGTTTCAAAAATACGCTTTCTATTTTGCTTCCTAATTCTTTGCTTTTTTCCGGTATATTCGACTCTCCCTGAACTATATCTCCATTTTTTAATTTTGCATATAGCTTTACATCTTGAAGAGTCATAGGAATTACTCTACCAGTTACAGCTAATACATTACTCATTTCCTTTATTGCTACTTCAAAGTTTCCATGTATCTCATTCATAGCAGCTATGAATAAATTTCCAAAACTTTGACCTTTTAAGTTACCATCTTTAAATCTATATTGTAGTATTTTTTCCATAGCAGGTTCTGTATTAGCTAATGAAAGTAAACAGCTTCTTATATCACCTGGTGGCAACATCCCTAGGTCTTCCCTTAGTACACCTGATCCTCCTCCATCGTCAGCAACCGTGACTATAGCAGTTATATTAGATGTATATTCTTTAAGCCCTCTTAGTAGTACAGAAAGTCCTGTCCCTCCTCCTATTACTACTATTTTAGGTCCTTTGTTTAGTATTTTGTCTCTGTGTATCAATTTATTTACTTTTTCTCTATTCATATTTCCACAATTTTTATATTGGTTTACCACTTTTAGTATCGAAGCAAAAGAATTGTTGATACCTATAAATATCAATATTATACCTAATATAATGAGGGCTATAGATATATGTGCCTTGTCTAGTATATCGCTCGAAATATCAATACCCATACTAAAAATTCCTGTAGAGAATGATATCATTCCAAGTATACCTAAAAATATCCATCTTTTTATTCCCAATCCTGGTTTAATCCAATTTTTAATATTCATGATTTTCCCCTTTAGTGTATATCAATATCTCTATGATTTATAGTTACTCTATGGTTTTTTCTTTCAAGTATTCATAAAGCTCATTTGCTATAGTTACCGATCTATGTTTTCCACCAGTACATCCTATTCCTATAATTAATTGTGTTTTTCCTTCTTTAATATAAAAAGGTATTAAAAACTCTATCATATCTACTAATTTATTTAGAAAAGTCTGTGCCTGTTGCCACTTCATTACATATTCTCTTACTTGAATATCATTTCCTGTATATTCTTTTAATTCTGGTATATAGTATGGATTTGGTAAAAACCTCACATCAAACAATAAGTCAGCATCTATTGGAACTCCTTGCTTAAACCCAAATGACATAATAGAAAGAGTTAGATTTCCCGATTCTTTTCCCTCTAAAAATATCTTAAAGATTTCTTCTTTAAGTATTCCAATCGTTAACCCTGATGTATCTATTATATAGTCTGACTTTCGCTTGACCTCTCTTAATATATCTCTTTCTTTATCTATTCCATCTATTATTCTACCTCTTGGATTTAGTGGATGAGGTCTTCTTAACTCTTTGAATCTTTTTATTAAAGTATTATCAGAAGAGTCTAAATATAGTATTTTATAATTAAATCCTTGCTCTTCCAATATATCTAGATTTTTAAACAAATCATTGAAAAAATCGCCACCCCTAATATCCAACACTAGTGCTATTTTATCTATACTATCCTGAGATTTGGAGCATAGTTTTACAAAGTCTGGAAGTAAAGCAGGTGGTAGGTTGTCCATGCAGTAAAAGCCATTGTCCTCCATAGCCTTTAATGCTTGACTTTTACCTGCCCCTGAAAGTCCTGTTATTATAACTATTTGCATATTGTAAATTACTCCTTTCATGAATAGTTTATTTTTCTATGTTTATTATTTGATTCTTATTTAATCCAGCTTCTATTGCCCTATTTATACCACTTTGCACATCTCCTACTCGCTCTTTCGTATGAGCGTCACTATTTATCATAAAGTTTACATTTTCGTTCATAGCCGCTTTTATACCATCAACTGTCAAATATCCATGGCTAGAGTTTATCTCAAGAGCTGTTCCTCTTTTTACTGCAGCTCTTGCTAACTCAATAGTATCTATATTCACCTTTGCCCCTGGATGTGTTATTAAGTCTATATTATAATTATTTATCGCATTTATTAATGCTTTCGTATTTAAATATCTAGATTTCTTTCTAATAATTCTTGATTTCGATAAAACTTTGTTAAATATATACATATTATATGCATCTTTTAAAGTTTTAGGCCTTGATCCAAAGTGAAATCCAACTAAAAGTATATCTATTAGTCTTAAGATCTCATCATCCACATCTATCTCACCTTCAAAGCTTATTACATTTGCTTCTACCCCTAATAGTATTTTTATATTTTTATACTCATCATTAAGTTCATCTATTTCTTGCCTCATCTTTTTGAAGTTTTCTTTTTTAACTCCAAAAAACATATGATCAGGTCCATGGTCACATATAGCAATCTCTTTTAGCCCTTTTTTTATGGCACTTTCCACGTTATCCCTTATAGTTCCTTTTCCATGACTATATACTGTATGAGTATGGTAGTCCCCAAATATTTTCACTAGTTACACCTCTTTGTTATTAATCTTCACCTACTATTTTTACTTCTGTTTCAAGATCAACTTTAAATTTATCCCTTACTACTTTTTTTACCGTTTCTATCAAGTTTAAAACATCTTTACTTGTAGCTTTATCTATATTTACTATAAATCCTGCATGCTTATCTGAAACCTGTGCTCCTCCATGTGTAACTCCCTTTAGTCCACAGTCTTCTATTAATTTTGCTGCAAAATATCCTGTTGGTCTTTTAAATGTACTTCCACCACTTGGTAAATTTAATGGTTGCTTAGTAGTTCTTTTTTTATTAAGCTCATCCATATGCATTTTTACATCCTCATAATTTGATTTTCTTAATTTAATTTCTACTTCAAGTACTATTAAATTTTCCTCTTCAACTCGACTTTTTCTATATCCAAAGTTCATTTCTTCATTATTAAGCTCTATTATATCACCATGTCTATCTATGCATTTTACTTTCTCTGTTATATCTTTCATCTCACCGCCATATGCCCCTGCATTCATGGTCATTGCTCCACCTATAGTGCCTGGTATTCCACTTGCAAATTCAAGTCCAGCTAATGAGTTTTTTAGTGCAGTCTTAGATATTGTTGATAGAAGTGCACCTGCTTCTACTATCATTCTATCTTCATCTATAACTATATTATTAAGTTTATCTGCTATTTTTATAACTACACCTCTTATTCCACCATCTTTTACTAAAAGATTACTTCCATTTCCTATTATCATATAATCTATATTATTATCACGACATAATTTTACTGACTTATATACTTCATCCATATTTCCAGGAGTTATTAAAAAGTCTACTGGTCCACCTATTTTAAATGATGTATGTTTCTTCATTGGTTCATCTATTAGTATATTTCCTTGTTTTATTATTTGCGTAAATAAGTTTAATATTAATTCTTTATTCAAGTTACCACTCCTTATTATCTATATGAATCAATTGTCTTATATATCATTAAGTATATCTTTTTTCATATTAATAAACAATATTAGTTACTTAAAATTTGTTCTATCTGACTTTTAGCTTCTTCAAGTGCTTCTTTTGATGTTTTCTCTTTTATAACTGCTAATCTAATTTGATTTTGTAGTATTCTATCCATCTCCTTCCACTTTGGGTGTTTAGGTATGGTTTGTGTATGCTTTAAACTTTCCTCTATTCTTTTCATATGCTCATTATCAGCATACATTTCATCAATATTATTTTTAACACTAAATACACCTAATTTTTCTAATTCTTTTTGTGTTTCATCTTCTACAAGAAATTTTAGAAACTTTACTATTGTATCTAACTTTTGTTTATCCTTTTGCTTAAATACTCCATATGCACTTATACTATTATTAAGTGATGTAGGTTTTCCACTATCTCCTGTAGGATAATTAACTACTGTAAAATCAAATCCTTCTCCATTCTTGTCTAGATTCTCTAATACTTTAACTCCCCAAGATCCTGCTGGGTAAATGGCTACCTTCTTTTCCTTGCTAAACATATCCCAAGCCTTATTTTCATTGGAAGTTCCAAAATCTTCTGGAGTGACTTTATGCTTATTTTTTAAATCTACTATTTTTTCAACCCCACTAATTGCTTGCTTATCATAAAACGTATAACTTTTATCCTTTTCATTCACTATTTTTCCGTCATCACTTAATATCATTCCCCATAAATTATAGTAATTAGGCTTTATAAATGAATGAAAGCCATATTGATCTATCTTTCCATCATTATCTGAGTCAAATGTAAGCTTCTTAGCTATCTCTACAAATTCATCATAAGTCCAGTTTCCGTCTTTTGGTGGCTCTATATCTTTCTCTTTAAATAAGTCTAGATTTATATACACTCCATATGTAGTCATCATAAATGGAACTCCCCACGTTTTTCCATCATTTTTCACGGCTTTTATTGCTAAATCTTTGAACTCTTTTATTTCACTATCTTCAAAATAGCTATCTAGTGGCTCTAATGTTTTATCATTCATATATAAAAAATCTGTTCCTACAGGGGCTATATCTGGTAAATTCCCTGTCTCTAATCCTACTTCAAGCTTTATAGGCCCCTTATTCCAATCTATAGGAGTAAGCTCTATAAATACGCCTGGATTTTTTGCTTCAAATCGTTTTATTTTGTTTTCTATCCAGCCATATCTACTACCTGTTGTTGTATCCAACCTTGGAAAGTCCCACATTCTTATTACGCCTCTCCAGCTCTCTTCTTCTTTTTCTATATTGCTATTATTTTCATCATCAGATATGTCTATATTAAATACAATCACAGATATAGGACCTAGAACTATAAATACAACTAGTAGTATAGCTAATGCCTTTTTAATCTTCTTCATAAAATCTCCTCCTAGCTATATATTTATTCTAGTTCAATAACTAATATGTTTTTTCCACATATTTTTTAATTAATATTATGATAACTTTTTATTCTCTAGTTTAGAAATGTATTTAACCTTTTAATAACTAATAAGAAATGGAGTTTACCTTAAGGTAAGCTCCATTTCTTATTAGTTTGATATTTACTTTATTTTGAATTTTCTAACTATATCATCTAAGTTATTTGATAATTCAAACAGTGTATTCGCTCCATCAGATATATTCTCCATAGTATCACTTTGCTCTTGCACCGTAGCCGCTACTTCTTGTGTTCCTGCCGTACTTTCCTCTATTATTGCGGCCACATTATCTATAGCATCATTTATTGAAGAACTATTTTTTGACATTTCATCTAGTCCATCATATATTCTCTGTATTTTATCTACCATTTCAACTACCTTTTCATTTATACTTTCAAAAGTCTGACCCGTTGTCTTTATCTGATTTGTTCCTTCTTCTACTTCATCATATCCTTTTAATAATACACTAGTCATATTTTCAGTTTCCTTTTGAATATCTTGTACTATTCTTGTAATATCACTTACAGACTCCCCTACTTGATCCGATAAGTTTCTTATTTCTTCTGCTACAACTGCAAATCCTCTTCCAGATTCACCAGCCCTAGCTGCTTCTATAGCTGCATTAAGGGATAGGAGATTTGTTTGCTCCGCTATGTCATTTATAACTTGAATCAACTTTGATATCTCTTGTGATTTTATTCCTAGAGTTTCTATCTTATCAGTTGCATCTTTTATTATATCATTTACAATTACGATTTGTTCTGTAGTCTTTTCCATCTGAACAGAACCATCTTCAGTTATATTTAGTATTTCTTCCGAAGAATCTCTTAGTTCACTACCATCTAATTTTAATGAATCTATATAATTGTTTAGTTCACTGCTGGAATGTGCTACATGGCTTGCTGAGCTAGCTTGTTCCTCAGAGCCAGATGCCATTTGTTGCATAGTAGCTGCTATTTGCTCATTTCCTTCTTTGGCTATATCAGTCATCTTCCTGAACTCTTCGCAACTAACATTTACTTTGTGACTAGTATGATTTATATCTGTTATCATATTATGTAGATTGTCTAAAGTACTATTTAGTGAAGTTACTATTTCTCCTATTTCATCATTGCTATGTACATTTAGTCTAGTTGTTAAGTCTCCCTCACTATTGGATAACTCTTTTAGTCTATTAGAAACTTCTCTAAGTTTACTTACTCTTTTAATCAGTACAATAAATGTATACACTATAAGTCCACAAGCTATAACCATTAATATAGTTATGGTTATTATTAAACCTTTTAATTTTCCTCTGGAATCTTCTACATCTTGAGCAACTGATTTATCCATTTTATCTATAAATTCAAATATAGGTGTATTTATTTTTTCCATCTCTGCGTCATATTCAGAGCTAAATATAAGTCTTCTAGCTTTTTCAAAATCTCCGGCTTCCACTGCTGCCATAGCTTCTTCTTCTAAAGCAACCAGCCCTTCATAAACTGATGTTGAATCTAGTACTATTTTTATTAATTCATCTGGAATCTTTAATTCTTTCAGTCTTTTTATGACTACTTCTGTTGTTTTAGTTTCATTAAATTCTTTCCAATAGTTATCATAGTATTTTTTCTCACCAAACTGTACATAACCTTGTATTTGATTTTCTACATAGTCCGAAGAATCTTTTAGCATAAATCCTAATTCTTTAGCCTCTATTTGACGATTCATAGCTATTCTAGATTCTTCAAACGCGCTATTAAGTGAAAGTATGCTTATAGTAATACTTAATATTAGGATTAAAAATACTGATCCCATAATTTTTAGAAACTTTGAAATTTTCAATTTACAGTCCTCCATTTACATTTTTATGATATATTTATAGTTATTTAGATTATATTTAATCTATACCTATTTTTCATAACTTACCTTTACATCTACTAAACTTATTAATTACTTTATTTTGAATTGTAATAATTCTAAAATATAAAGAAACAGTTTTAATATCATGCTGAGTGCATAAATCTTAAATAGAACACAAAAAATCGGATTGAAATTACAATCCGATTTTTTTATTAATGTTATTCTATTTTAAACTTTGCAACTATATTACTTAATTTACTTGATAATTCAAATAACATATATGCTCCTTGAGATATATTTTCCATTGAGTTACTTTGTTCCTGTACAGTAGCTGACACTTCCTCTGTGGCAGCCGTACTTTCTTGTATTATCGCTGCTACATTCTCTATAGAGCTATTAATTTCTGAACTATTACTAGACATAGTTTCTAGTCCATCATATATTTCCTGTATTTTGTTTGCCATGTCACTTATTTTTTCATTTATATTTTCAAAGGTTTGTCCTGTAATTTTTATCTGATTTGTTCCCTCTTCTACTTCATGATAACCTTTTCCCAATACCTCTGTCATATTTCTTGTTTCAATTTGAATATTATCTACTATTCTTGTAATATCGTCTACAGATTCTCCTACTTGATCAGATAAATTTCTTATTTCCTCTGCTACAACTGCAAATCCTTTTCCAGATTCACCAGCCCTAGCTGCTTCTATAGCTGCGTTAAGTGATAGAAGATTTGTTTGTTCTGCTATATCATTTATAACTTGTATTAATTTTGAGATCTCTTTTGATTTTGTTTCTAAGCTTATAATATTGTCTGTTGCATTTTTTATTAAATCATTTACAATTATTACTTGTTCTATAGTTTTTTTCATTTGTAAAGAGCCATCTTCAGTTATACTTTGTATGTCTTCTGACGAATCCCTTAAATTATTCCCATCTAATTTTAGTAGCTCTATAAATCTATTTAATTCTGAGGTAGAGTGAGATACGTGACTTGATAAATTTGCTTGTTCCTCAGATCCAGCTGCTAATTCTTCCATAGTAGCCGCTATTTGTTCATTTCCTTCACTAGCTATACCTGTCATGTTTCGAAATTCTTCACTCTTGATATTCACTTCATTACTAGTATAGTTAACATCTTTTATTAATTGCTGTAGACTTTCTAGCATATTGTTAAATGACAAAGATATTTCTCCTATTTCATCATTACTATCTACAGATAACCTTGCAGTTAAGTCTCCTTCATTATTCGAAAGTTCTTTTAATCTTTTAGAAACTTCCACTAATTTATTTATCTTCTTAATTAAAGTTGCAAATATGTAAATTATAAATACGCATATTATAACTACTAGTATAGTTATAATAATTATTATGTTATTTAATCTTTTTGTAGATTTTTCAGTTTCCTCAGCAACAAATGTATTCATTTTGTCTAGAAACTCATTTATAGGATCATTTATTTTTGCGACCTCTGACTCATAGTTTGAACTAAATATAATACCTCTTGCCTTATCAAAATCTCCTTCTTCTGCTATTATCATAGCTTCTTCTTCTAACTTTACTAAAGCATCTGAGTTTGTCTTTGCCTTCGTTACCATATCTACTAGTTCATTTGGTATATTGATTTCTCTTAAATTTTCTAAAATCTTATCTCTTCTTTTAGTTTCATTAACTTCCTTCCAATAAGTATCATAATATTTTTTCTCACCAAATTGTACATAATTTTGTACTTGTTCTGTTAAATAGCTTGAGGAAAATTTTAGTTCACTGCCAAGTTCTTTAGCTTTTATCTCTCGCTGTGTTGATTCTCTCGATTCTTTAAACGCATTGTTCAATAAAAATAAACTTGCTGTAATACCTATTAATAATGCCATAAATACTGCTCCCATAATTTTTAAAAACCTTGAGATTTTCACATGTAATTCCTCCATTCTAGTTTTATCATTCCTCTTTAAATATATACCCATAATTTTATATCCTAAAATTATTAAAATTAACCATAAAAAACCCCAAGTAACTTTTTCGTACTTGGGGTTTCTATGGTTAATTTTATTATTATTTATCTGCTAAGCTTTTGTATAGTTCATATTTTTCTTTAGCTTGTTTTTCAGTTTCAGCAAATAACTCTTCTGCCATCTCTGGGTTTGCTTTAGCTAATGAAGTATATCTTACTTGACCTCTTATAAAGTCTTGGAATGAATCTTTTGGCTCTTTAGAGTCTAATATGAATGGGTTTTTGCCCGCTTCTTTTAACTCTGGGTTAAATCTATATAAGTGCCAGTATCCACAATCAACAGCTTGCTTAGTGTTGGCTTGAGTTCTTCCCATACCTTCTCTTATACCATGGTTTATACATGGAGCATAAGCTATGATTAGTGATGGTCCATCATATTTTTCAGCTTCTATTAAAGCTTTCATAAATTGATTCTTATCTGCTCCCATACCTACTTGAGCAACATATACATATCCGTATGTTTGAGTTATTAATCCAAGATCTTTTTTCTTAGTTTTCTTACCTGAAGCAGCAAATTTCGCAACTGCAGCAGTTGGAGTAGATTTCGAAGCTTGACCTCCAGTATTTGAGTAAACTTCTGTATCCATTACTAATACGTTCACGTTTTCTCCTGAAGCCAGTACGTGGTCTAATCCGCCGTAACCGATGTCATAAGCCCATCCGTCTCCACCGAATATCCAAACAGATTTTTTAACTAAGAAATCTTCTTTTTCTTTTACTTCTTTTAAGATAGCTTTTGCTCTTTCATCTGATACTTCGCTACCTAGTATAGCTACAACTTTAGCTGAAGCAGCTTTTGATGCTTCTCCATCTTCTTTACTATCTAACCATGATTTAAATGCTTCTTTTATTTCATCTGAAACATTTAATTCAATTATTTCGTTAGCTAATATTTCTATTCTTTCTCTCATTTGTTTAACTGCTACATGCATACCAAGTCCAAACTCAGCATTGTCCTCGAATAATGAGTTAGCCCAAGCTGGTCCTTTACCTTCTGCATTTTTACAGTATGGAGTTGATGGAGCTGATCCTCCCCAGATAGATGAACATCCTGTAGCATTTGCAACTATCATTCTATCTCCAAATAATTGAGTTATAGTTTTAACGTAAGGAGTTTCACCACAACCTGCACAAGCTCCTGAGAACTCTAGTAATGGTTGAGAGAATTGACTACCTTTCACTGTATTTAATCCCATTAAGTTAGACTTATAAGATACTTTTTCAGTTACATAGTCCCAGTTTCCTGCTTCTAATTCTATTTGTTCTTCAACTGGTTTCATAACTAATGCTTTTTCTTTAGCTGGACATATGTCAGCACAGTTTCCACAACCTACACAGTCAAGTGGACTTACTTGCATTCTATACTCTAGTCCTTCTAATCCTTTACCACTAGCTTTTAATGTTTCAAGTCCTTCTGGTGCATTTGCTTTTTCCTCTTCATTTAATAAGAATGGTCTTATTGTAGCATGAGGACATACAAATGAACATTGGTTACATTGGATACAGTTTTCTGATATCCACTCTGGTACTGTTACTGCTATACCACGTTTTTCATAAGCTGTAGTTCCGTTAGGGAATACTCCATCTGCAATATTAGCAAATGTACTTACTGGTAAATCATCACCTTTTTGAGCATTCATTGGGATTACTACGTTTTTGATGAATTCTGGAATTTCTTTTTCAGAACATTCAGCATCATCTTTTAAGTCTGACCAGCTAGCTGGTACATCTATTTTAACTAAAGCTTCTATTCCTTTATCTACGGCTTCATAGTTCATGTTAACTACTTTTTCACCTTTTTTACCGTAAGATTTAACAATAGCATCTTTTAGATATTTAACTGCTTCGTCAACTGGTATAACGTCAGCTAGTTTGAAGAATGCTGATTGCATTACCATGTTGATTCTGTTTCCTAAACCTATTTCTCTAGCTATTCCCGTAGCATTAACTGTATAGAAGTTTATATCATTGTCAGCCATGTATTTTTTCATACTATTTGGTAAATGTGCTTCAACTTCTTCTTTCGACCAAATGCAGTTTAATAGGAATGATCCACCTTTTTTAAGTCCTTTTAATAAATCATATTGATTTACATAAGATTGGTTAGAACATGACACAAAGTCTGATTCTTCTATTAAATATGTTGATCTGATTTTTTCTTTACCAAATCTTAAGTGAGATACTGTAATTCCACCTGATTTTTTAGAGTCATATGCAAAATATGCTTGTGCATACATATCTGTGTTGTCTCCGATGATTTTGATAGCACTTTTGTTAGCTCCAACAGTACCATCTGATCCAAGTCCCCAGAATTTACATCTTACAGTTCCTGCTGGTTCTGTAACTATGTGTTCGTTAACATCTAGTGAAAGATTAGTTACATCATCCACTATACCTACTGTAAATCCAGTTCTAGGCTCATCTAATTTTAAGTTGTCATATACTGCTTTTATTTGTGATGGAGTAGTATCTTTTGATCCTAATCCAAATCTTCCACCTACGATAAGTGGAGCATCTGCTTTTCCAACAAATAATGAGCTAATATCTAAGTGTAATGGCTCCGCTATAGCTCCTGGCTCTTTAGTTCTGTCTAATACAGCTATTTTCTTAACTGTTGATGGTAATACATCAAAGAAATATTTAGCTGAGAATGGTCTATATAAACGCACTTTTATAAGACCTACTTTTTCACCTTTAGCTAGTAGGTAATCTATTGTTTCTTCTATAGTATCTGTTGCTGAACCCATAGCAACTATTATATTTTCCGCATCTTCTGCACCATAGTAGTTAAATGGTTTATAGTCTCTTCCTGTTATTTTGTTTATTTCTTTCATGTAATCGTTTACAATGTCTGGAACTGCATTGTAATAAGAGTTACTTGCTTCTCTAGCTTGGAAGAATATATCAGGGTTTTGAGCTGTACCTTTTGTTACTGGGTGCTCTGGGTTTAATGATCTTTTTCTAAATTCATTTATAGCATCATAATCTACTAATTTTGCAAGATCTTCATAATCTATAGTTTCAATTTTTTGAATTTCATGTGATGTTCTAAATCCATCAAAGAAGTGTAAGAATGGTACTCTAGATTTTATAGCCGCTAAGTGTGCTATTCCTCCTAAATCCATAACTTCTTGAACACTACCTGACGCAAGCATTGCAAAACCTGTTTGTCTACAAGCCATAACGTCTTGGTGATCTCCAAATATATTTAATGCATGACTTGCAAGAGAACGAGCACTTACGTGAATTACTCCTGGTAATAATTCTCCAGCCATTTTGTACATATTTGGTATCATTAGTAATAAACCTTGAGATGCTGTGTAAGTAGTTGTTAAAGCACCTGCTGCTAATGATCCATGAACTGTTCCAGCTGCTCCTGCCTCTGATTGCATTTCTACTACTTTAACTGTCTGTCCGAATATATTTTTCTTACCTTGAACTGACCATTCATCTACTAGCTCTGCCATAGTCGAAGATGGTGTTATTGGGTAAATCCCTGCTACTTCTGTAAATGCATAAGAATTATATGCAGCAGCTGTATTTCCATCCATAGATTTCATAACTTTTGCCATATAAATACCTCCCATTAAAAGTACATACTAAAGTATATATAATATAAATGTAAAAAATGATTCTCACATATATATACTGTATACAATATTTTTTCTGTAGCTCAAACATATATTAAGTATATAAAATATCTTCTATATTGTCAATAAATATAGTTTCTTATATTACCTTTTAAAATTAGAATTAGTTTTGTATACAAACGTTTTCCTTAGTATATCTTGATTTTATTATTTATAAATCCGTTTTTCTTACTAACTTCTTTGTTCTTCTAGTTCTTTTCTCTTTTTTCCCAATTCTTCTTTTAATTTTTTATCCAATTCCTCTGCAGCATTATATCCAAACTGCTTCTGTCTATTGTTTCTTGCAGCTACCTCTACTATCATAGCTAAGTTTCTTCCTGGTTTTACTGGTACTGTTACTTTAGGTATTTTTAGTCCTAATATCTCTATATAATTTTCATCAAGACCTACCCTATCATATTCTTTTTGTTCATCCCAGTGTTCAAGCTCTACAGCTAAATCTACTGCTTCCCACTTTTTTACGGCACCAAACCCGTATAACCTTTTTATGTCTAGTATCCCTATACCTCTTATTTCCATGAAATGTCTTATTAATTCTGGAGAAGTTCCCTTTAACATTTCATCTACTCTAGTTATTTCTACCGCATCATCTGCTACTAGACGATGTCCTCTTTTTAATAATTCTAAAGCTGTTTCACTTTTTCCTACACCACTTTTTCCTATTATTAGAGTTCCCATACCAAAAACTTCAACTAAAACTCCATGTATAGTAGTTCTAGGTGCTAGTAAATCATCAAGATAAGCTAAGAGCTTACTTATAAACTTAGTAGCTGGTAGCTCGGTTTTAAAAAGTGGCCTCTCAAATTCCTTAGCAAATTCTATTATTTCTGGAAGTACTTTATGGTCACCAGTTATTATCATAGCAGGTATTGGATATTCAAATATCTTTCTAAGCCTTTTCACCCTTAAATCATAGTCTAAGGACATCATATACTCTATTTCTTGATGTCCTAAAACTTGTATCTTATCATGGGGGAAAACTTTGAAAAAGCCTGTCAACTGTAGTCCCGGTCTACTCGCTTCACTTCCACTTATATTTATGCCCTTTATAGTATCTGGCATATATACAGTCTCTAATTTCATGTTTTGTATTAACTCATGTATTGAGATCGTTTTCATAGTTCCCTTCCTTTCCTAATTTTTTCTGAAGAAATTATATATCTCTTCCGCTACTTTTTTATTCATTCCATCTACAGAAGATATTTCTTCTATAGTTGCTTTTTTTATATTCTCTATAGTCTTAAATTCTTTTAATAAATTTTTCTTTCTCTTTTCTCCAACTCCAGGTATACTGTCTAGCACTGATTTTACTAAATCTTTTGTTCTTAGATTTCTATGATAAGTTATAGCAAATCTATGAGCTTCGTCCTGTATTTTAGTTATTAATTTAAATCCACTGCTACTTAAAGGAAGTGTTATTTCCTCATCCTCGTATATTATCCCTCTAGTTCTATGAAAGTCATCTTTTATTAGACCACATACGGGTATATCTATTCCTAACTTCTTTAACACTCTTTTAGCTACATTTACCTGTCCCTTTCCTCCATCTATCATTATTAATTCTGGAAATATCGAAAAATTCTCTATGCTTACTTTGTTTTCCGAAATTAATTTTTTTTCTTCTAATCCCCTGCTAAATCTTCTGTAAATAACCTCTTCCATACTACTATAATCATCTGGCCCTTCAACCCACTTGATTTTAAACTTTCTATACTCTCTTGTTTTAGCTTCTCCATTTTCAAATACGACCATAGAAGCTACAGATTGTACTCCTTGAGTATTGGATATATCAAAAGCCTCTATTCTATTAGGAACTCTTTCTAATTTTAATGCTTCAGCTATTTCTACTAACGGTTTCTGAGTGTCTTCTGTCTTTTTCTTTACTCTATCTCTACGTTGATTAAGTATCTCTATAGCATTTTTTCTTACTAATTCCATTAACTCATTTTTCTCGCCTCTTTTAGGAATTTTTATATTCACTTTAGATCCTCTCTTACTACTTAACCAACTACCAACCACCTCTATATCTTCAAAGTTATCTCCTACTAATATTTCTTTGGGTACATAAGAAGTTCCTATATAAAACTGCTTAACAAATGATTGTATTATTTCTCCTCTATCTATATCATCAGTATCTTTAATTATGAAGTGTTCTCTTCCCATAACTTTTCCTGTTCTTATAAAAAATACTTGAATGCATACTTCATCTATTCCCCTAGCCATTCCTATTATGTCTTGATCTGATATGTTAGTTGTAGATACTATCTTTTGCTTTTCTAATATATGATTTAAAGAAACTAATTGGTCTCTATATTTAGCTGCACTTTCAAAATCTAATCCTTTTGAAGCATTTTTCATCTTTTTCTCAATTATTTCAACTAATTTTTGTTCTTTTCCATTTAAAAACATGATAACTTCATCTATCATACTTTTATATTCTTCATGATCTACGTATTGATAACATGGTCCTAAACACTTTCCTATAAAGTTATTTAAACATGGTCTTTCTAGCTTAGGTCCATCATTTAAATTCATCTTGCAAGTCCTTAATTTATATAAACTATCTATAATTTCTAATGTGTCATTTACAGCACCTGAGCTTACATATGGTCCAAAATACTTACTACCATCTTTGACTATATTTCTAGTCTTTATTACTCTAGGATACTTTTCATTTACAGTAACTTTTATATATGGATAAGATTTGTCATCTCTTAATAAAATATTATATTTAGGCTTATGTTTCTTTATAAGGTTTGATTCCAATATAAGTGCTTCTACTTCATTATCAGTTATAATATATTCAAACTTAATTATATTTTTAACCATAGCGTTTACTTTAGGTGGATGATTTTTCGATGATTGAAAGTATTGTCTCACTCTTTTTTTTAATGAAATAGCTTTACCTACATAAATGATAGCATTTTCACTATTCTTCATTATATAAACACCAGGTTTATCTGGTAATTTTTTTAATTCGTCATTTATATTAAACATATTATCATCCTTTTAAATTAAGATAGAATAAACTTTATAATAACATTGTTTAGTTTTCTTTTTTATTTTTCTTCATTCTTTATTAATTTTCTAATCATCCTATAGAAATCTTATACTTTTCCAATAAGCTTAATTATATTTACTATTTCATTATATCAAATAAATAAACTGTTTCAAAATATTCGATTCTGAAACAGTTTATTTATTTAACTTACATCTATTTATCTTTTTCTTTTTTCAATGGCTTTTGCTGTATTATTAACGGAATATCAACTATTATTTTCTGAATAAGACCAGTTAAAATGATAATTATTGCTGGAATTACTAATGTTAATGATACATGTATAGAGCTATCTAGTTTAGCTTTTTGGATGAAATTATAACCTATAAATGATCCGATCGGAAATGCAACCCAGTGAAGAGACCAAAAGATAACACCATCCCAGTTTCCATAAGCTATATTTAAGCCTATATCGGTAGCCGGACCAGTTAAATGTGTAGTACGATTAATAGATGTTAAACTTGTAGCTGCATTCTGTCCACCCATAGCCATAGGTATAGCTATTCCGGCAAAGTCCATATTACCTTTATATATGCAAAGAGCAGCTATAAGTAATAGTATCCCAGCAAAAGTCAATCCTCCCATAAGACCTAAACGTCTTGTAATTATTGCTGAAATAGCAGATCCAGTAATGAACATTATTACTATCAACACTACAAATCCAAATTGTCCAATTTCTCCTTTAGCAAGCCACTCTCCTAGTTCAGCAGCGCGTCCTGTCATAAAAGAAACTCTTTCGTTAAGAAAAAGCTTTAATCCTGCTGTATCTATCCATCCAGCCATCATTACAAGAATAAATCCTATGATATTGACTGGAGTTATTATTTTAATTTTAGAATCATTTGACAACTTCTTATCTCTCCTTTCAAGGATGATATGTATTTACGTGTGCTCGTATACAAAGTTGATTCAATTTATTATATCATATATTTAATCTTATTTACCTCGTTAAAACTTGATTTTTAATAAAAAAACTCTTCATAAGAATTGACCTCTTATGAAGAGTTTTTTTAACATATATTTTAAATTATATTTCAAATTCTGCAATATATTTATATTTAGATTCTTTCCCTTCAAAGTTACCGTCTATAAGCTTCCATGTTCTACTTATACCTAGAGACTTAATCATCTCTTCAAAGTAGTACATTATTACCCCTGCATCTACTAATGTTAGATCTTTATCTTCATCATAAGCTAAAAGTAAAGTAACCTTATCTTTTTCTAATAAAAATCTCCAAGGTTGACTATTACGGCTTGATGGAGCAAATCTTATATAATAAAACAAGTCATCTATCGCTCTAGTTTCTAATTCATCCATACTCACTGGATTTTCTATTTGATCTTTGAATACGATTTCTTCTACTCCATGTCTTGCACTAGCTGGCTTTTCTATTGCAAAAGGGTTTCTACGTGGTGGGTATCCTATAGATAAGATATAATCTGTTTTTTCACCCAAATTTCCAAATACAGAATTTCTTTTCTCTTTATCTACGTGACTTAAAGTTACCCAGCAAGCTTCTAATCCTAGCTTGTTTATACTAGTTATAAGCTTCTCAGTATAATATGCTCCATAAATTTGTGTTCTATCTTGGCTATCTTTTAATTCTAACCCTATATAGTGTGGACTTTTTATCATTGTTCCTGAATATCCACCTATATCTTTTAATTCCTCATATATATTTACTCCATTCATATATAAACTAAGGCCTATATTCTCACCTTTAGCTTCTTCTAAGACTAAGTTGATACTTTCTTGAACTTTGTCCAATGTTTTGCTGTCAACTTTTTTATCTCTAAATTCTCTAACTGACTTTCTGTCTCTTAAGAAATTATTCATTAACATAATATGTAGACCCCCTTTAAGTTATCTTTTCTTTATATAACATTATTATAGCATCAATAAGTTATTTAGTGTTAAGCTTTTTTACTTTTGCTATATGCAGTCTTTTTTGAGTTTCATCAATTTGATCTTGTTGAAATTAATATTGCACTGTAATTTAACGTTCTTTAATGTCAAGGTGAAATCTGCATATGTTCGGGACTGTAAGGTTTAGTGTGATTTATGAAACTTATTTATCTCTAAGTTAAATCATGATACGGTAACACAAGTATATGGTGCAGTTTATAATCTAGGACATTATATAAATTTATTAAAAGTTAATGTTATAATCTCAATAGAAGGTATAGTTTCTGGGGAGAACTTTCATATCAAGTTAGTAGTTTTAAGTAAAGGTCATTTAAATTCCAAAATTTAATATATTAAAATTATATTTGAAAATATGCATCAGACTTTTATATAATGTAAATAACTGCTACATATTTTAACTATTTGGAGTGATTTATATGAATGGAAAGAGGCCTTTAATAGTAACACTTATTGGGGACTTAACTTTTTTTTACGCTTTGTTTTATATCGTATCACTATTTCCTAAATTCATTCAAGGATTTGGAATCGAACTTACTCCATTGCCTATTATTTCAAATCCTATGATTCGAATTATAATGATTGCCATTCTTTTAGTGGCATCTTATGGATACTTAAAACTTAAGCTTTGGGGATATTGGATAGTAACATCTATGAATATATTCTTTTTAGTAATATATATCATATTTTTTATAAGTGGAAAAGAATACTTTATTCAAGGTATTATTTCAGGATTTATAAGTTTAATATTTATCTTACCAACAAGAAAGTACTTTGTTAAAAGCATTTAAATAAAAAACCGAGTAGACTATAGAAATTACTCTATAATCTACCCATTGTATATTTTATGTCTTACTATAGTTTAAAGGAGTTGTCCCATTACTTTACCCATAAGATACGATTCTATACTTTAAAACATTAGTATTTAATATGTTTTAAAATATAGAATTACTTGCATTATCTTTTGTTTGTTTTGCATTACTATATCCCTACACTTATTTTAGATCGTTTCTATATAGATAAAAGTTCCTTATAGTAAGCACTTACTATAGAGAGCTTTTACTACATTTTCTATTTGATCATATATTCGTTAGCTATAAATCTACTATTCTTATAATTTTAACTTCTATAAAATCCATCCGGTACCTATTGTAACGCAAGGTAACAGCATTAGTAAAATTTGCATTATTGGAATTCTATTATTTTCTAGTTCAAGGTAAATCAATGATAAAGTGTTATCCATTACTAAAAGTGATATCGAAATCAAAGAAACTGTAACTATGAATCCAGTGTTCTTAGCTCGTATTTTATCTTTTTCTTTTTTAAATAATTTATCTCTATATTTATAATTATAAAATATGTTCCCAGAAAGTATACTAAAGGCATAACTTAACACAAGTGGACTTCTAATAATATTTGAAGCATTTATGTTAGTTGTCATAATGTGAATGACACTGAACAACATAGATGTAATCATTATATTTAACTCTATGTTTGCTAGCATACTTTTTAATGTATATGTATTGTATTCTACTTTTTTATTATATCCTGGTATGATGTGAAATTTATCATACTTGTAGATGTATCCGAAAATAAAATAAATCATTGTACCGATAATGAAAGATGTAATAAGTATCATTACTAAAGGAATTCTTGAATAAATATCATCATTAATTGCTAAGTAAGATAAATATAGTACTGTAAGTATCGCTTTGCATATGTAGATAATCTTTGATGATTTATGATGAGTTACTTGCTCATCATTATCATGATCTTTATTTATAGCTTTTTGCTCATTCATAAAATACCCCCTAGTTTTAATTAGTAGACTCCCCCTTATAACGTTATACCCTATATTTATTATTATTTAACATAAATTCTCACTTACATCCAATGTTAAAGTAACTTTTAAGTTTATTTATTTTTATAAAATATTCTTCATCTTTAAGATATTTTATATTTCTTAATTCTTCTAAAATCTTTTCATATTTTTTATATTGTATATAATTATCTCTTTTTTCATCCTCTTTCTTATAAAAATTAATTAAATCTTCTAGCTCTATATTACTTATTATTTCCATATCTCTAAGTTTAATTAATTCCGACTCTTGATCATTTACAGTAGCTACATCTGATTTGTTTAATAGTGGTCTAATTGCTAATTTTACTGAAAGATAGATAGTTATAAATATCATTATTAAAGCAATAAAAATATTCCACATTTAATATGATGCCTCCATAGTTACTAAAATTTATTTATATATTTTTTACCTATAATTAGTTAATAAGTAGCCCCATTAATAAACAATCATAAAACTTTCCATTAATAAAAAACTCTCTTTTTACTACTCCTTCTTCTAAAAAACCAAGCTTTTTATATAGATTAATTGCTCTTATATTGTCAGTTCTAACTCTTAAATTAATTTTTCTTATTATTTTTGTAGTATTGCTCCAATTGATTAAATATCCTATTAACTCTTCACCTATACCTTTACCCCAATATTCCTTAAGGACACTTATACCAAATTCCCCTGTGTGAGCAGTTCTTTTTCTTAACCCTCCGGAAAAGTTTAAATTCCCAACTATTTTGCTATTTATTTCTGCTATAATAAACAAATCATTTTTACTTTCAAAAGTGCTTTCAATAAACTTTTCTTCCTCTTCAATACTTTTTTCAAATTCATCAAGTCCAAACGTTAAGAAATCTGAATCCCCACCAATGATATTAAGATATTCAATTAATGATGAAGCATCTGATTTTATCGCTTTTCTGATATTCAAAGTGCCTTTAATATTATTGTGTATCACTTTCATTTATTCACCTTCCAATTTTTATACAAATTGTAATACTTATATTTTATATTAGTGTTACTCTATTTGATCTTGTTTTGCATTCTATTAGCTATTTCATATTTAAATATATGTTTGAACAGTTTCAATCATATCTATTAAGTAGTTTCTCTTTTATCTTTATTTAGAAATTACCAGTATTCCAGCGCAGTGAGATTTTTTAATATATTCACACATGTATTCATTTTTTAGCTTTTCGATCATTTCCTCACCTACAAAATAAATTTCTTCATTATCCCAATACTTATTGTATTTATTTTTACATTCTCCTAAATCCAATCTTGTTTCGAAAGAAACATCCCCAAGTATAATTCTACCATTTGTAGTTAAGTTACAAGCAAGTGATTTTATAAAGTCTTCTTTCTCTATATCTGTTAAGTGATGTATTGCATATGTACTAATTATGTAATCAAATTTATAGTCTTTAATTTCCTCTGGTAAACCTTTAGAAAAGTTCCATTTTACTAATGTAGATTGAGGCATCTTTCCTCTTGCAATTTCTATCATCTTATTAGAAAAATCTATTCCTGTAATTTTATGTCCTTTATTATATAGTTGCTCAGTTAAAATGCCTGTTCCAAATCCGATATCTAGAATATTTAAGTCACTTTCTCTTTCACTCATAATTTTATTGTAAACATAATTTAACACGTCTCTATAGCCTGCAAATGGATATTCATTGTTTTCTTCACTAAGATTTACACTTTTATCATATTCATTTGCCCATAAATCAAACCCTATATTGTCTAACATCCTTGTTTTCCTCCAATTAAATGTATTATAGATTCGCTGTTGTCAGCAATCCATCTGATTCCCTTTTCAATCTTTTCTACTTCTATAATTTTTGTGGGATTGTATTTTGAAGCTTGTCCAAATACTGTTTGCCAGTAATTTATTGTTTCGTTATAATTTTTAATAGTTTATGCCTCTCTTTAATAAAGTTCAAGTGTTTATTAATTTATGTCCATTTTTCAATATTATAGTTTATATATTTAGTAACTTAATCTATATTACTTTATTCATACTATAATTTCTTAATAGATTTTGAAAACAAAATCAGCTATTTTTATAGGATTATATTTTTTATTATAGTAATCTTCTGCTGGAAAGTATCTTCTTTTATATTTTATATATATTTCATCCTTATTTCCTATGTATGTATCCCTACTTAATACCCTTTTTAATCTCTCACATTTCTAGGTACATCTATAAAAATTGTATAGTCAAGAAACTTTCTCAGTTCTTTTCTTTGTAAAAATACACCTTCTAAAAGAATAATATATGGTGACTCTACTACTAGTTTAATCTCTTTGTATTCATCTATCTTTTTATCATACATTTCTATATATTTGTTTATGCTTTGCTTGTTTTTTACATTACTTAATATCTCATTTATTAGATAATCATATCTCCACTGCAAGCTATAAAAGCAAAGCCATTCATCTTTTGAACTGTCATAACGTATATTTCTTTTATGAATAAAATCATCTATATGTAAAGTTAGAGTGCTTAGTCCTATTGCTTTTAATCTATGACTTAGTTCATCAGTTAAAGTTGTTTTACCTGCTCCAGTTCCACCATCTATACCTATAATATAATTTTTATTTTCCCATATATGCTTGCATATGTAATTCATTAGACTTTCCATATGTTATATCTTCCCTTCTAAAACTTCTTATAAATATGAGAATCTAAGATGATAAACTTTTCAACAAGTGCACCTATTCCAATACCAATTGTATATGAAAATAAGTCACTCCATAAGAATCCATAGCCTAAAACTAATCCCCCTATCCTTGTCTGTCTAAGAGTATCAATCCATTGTGAGTGATATAACTGACTTATTTCTATACTGAAAGTAAACAAAACAGCAATTGCTGCTACATATTTAGTCTCTTTATTTTTAATTATGAGTCCAAGTAAGAAAAAAATCATAGTTGCCCATAAAATATCTCCAAGATATAAATTAATCC
This sequence comes from Gottschalkia acidurici 9a, assembly GCF_000299355.1. Lineage (NCBI taxonomy): Bacteria > Bacillati > Bacillota > Tissierellia > Tissierellales > Gottschalkiaceae > Gottschalkia > Gottschalkia acidurici. The sequence goes on from NC_018664.1 coordinate 2,148,965, forward strand.
ATTTTGGTAGGTATGTTGAAAAATGCCTTACACTTAATCCTAATATCATAATAGTAATTGCCAGTGTAAGATAAGTTAAACTATTTCTCTTAACTAACATATCCTCATCCTTTCATTCATGATATCTGAATATATGATTTTATCCTAGTCTTACAGTAGACAAATGAATTTTATTTATTACAGCTTATTATCTATTTCCTTTTTGAATCGACAGTAAATCTTCACATCTATCATTCATATAGTTATAAGAGTCATAGACTCCTTGATCATAAAATTCTGTTGCTAATTCTTCTATAATAAAATCTAAAATCAGACTTGAGCCTAGTTCACCTAGTTCCTCATCTCTTTCAGTAGAAAAATAGTTCTTTATTGCAGAAATCATATACTTCCTTTTTTCTTTGGTTAGTTTAATCTTATTTTTATTTTTCATAAGAAACCTTCATTTCAAAATTAAAATTGAATTTATTTAGCTTTCTTATCCTACCATATTCATAACTTTTTAATAGTCTAATTAAATATAACATTCAATGTTATCAATATTTGTATCATTACAAATATTCAAATACTTATCTTTATTTTCTGAAAAGTATTATATATTTGACATCACTATTTAAGTTATAATTTTTCCTACAACTCTTACCATTGATGCTTCTGCTTTTATTTTTAAAGGAAATGCTATTATTTCAAAGCTTTTTACATTTAATAATTCTGATAAGTTATTCATATTTTCTATTATCATTATGTCATGCTTAAAAAGCATTTTGTGTATTTCAAATGGATGTTTATCAGGCGATGGCAAGTCTATTCCTATCATTTTTATCTTTTTCGCTATGAAAAAATCAATTAATTTTTCGTCTATAATAGGATGATTTATAAAGTAGTCATCTGTTCCATATTTCTCGCTATGATTTGTATAAATTAGTACAATATCATTCTCACATACAATGTCTGAATATTCTTCTTTATATCCAATTAAATTTTCATTTCTAACATCTAATATACATCCTTTACCTATAAATCTATCTAAAGTGATCTCATTTATAAATGTATCGCTATTAGTCAAATGCATAGGTGTATCAATATGAGTTCCAGCGTGCATACCTATTTCTAGTTTAAAGTTATTATATTCATCGGTCTCTAGAAACTTATCTTGATAAAGCTTAATTGGATCGTCATATGGATGAACAGGCATATTATTGACAATATTATGACTTAAATCTATATATCTAACCATTTTTTATTAACACTCCTACTTACTAATTTAATTACTACAACGAGTTTACAATATATTAGCTATTTTTTAATTTACTCATTTTTATTGATTTTTAAATAGAATCAAATACAAGTAAAAATTATGCTATCAAGTTATTCTTAATTTTTATTATTCTCGACATCATTCAATCTATTTTTTACATTTTAAATATACAATTGTTATTTATAACTGCTCATATACCAGCTGGGTATGTACGTTTCAAAATAGTCATACCATTTTAGAACATTTTGTGCCTGTTCTATCATTGTATTAATTTCTTTCTCTCCAAAAGGAATAGCCCAAGGTATCGACGAAATCTGATTATTAGCAATATACAGTGCCATTAGCCTAAAGAACAATTCAGGTACATTATTATCGAAGTATCCATTGATATATCCTGATGCGAATATAGGACTTACATCTACGCACCATGTAATCCTATTAAATTCTTCCCATGGATCTCCATAATCCATCCTGTTAAAATCAATTATACCTAGCTCCTTTTCTGGTGTAATAATCATATTTCCAACATGATAGTCTCCATGTTGAAAGGACTGTGGTCGATTTGTCAAAAGAGAACGATTTTGTTCAATATAATCAATTATTTTATCAGCACCATCAAGCTGAATACCACAAGATATATAATCAGCTATTTTCATATCTATTTTACGATTAAATCTTTGTGTCCAATCAGGTATATTTTTAGGAGCAGAGATCTTATGTATTTGCTTTAGGAATTGTCCGGCCTTAGTACCTAAAATATACTGCTCTTTATCATCAAGTTTAGTAAGCATAACTTCAGCATCTTCTCCATTAATCCAAGTAAGTAAAGAGTAAACTGACTGACTTTCATTGCAAATCCCAAAGCTAATAGGGCGTGACATTACTATATCCATGTTAGTGAGTAGCTTTAAATTTTCAAATTCTGTTTTCTTATTTTCATATTGATTTACATCTGTTACTCTAAGTAATAGCTCTTTTCCATCTCTAGTTTTTATATAGTATTTTTTATCATTTGACCAACCTTTATTAATTGGTTTTATTATCTCCCAGCTATCTGAACCAGCAATTTCATTAAAATATAGATTCAAAGTTTTATCTCCTTTCAGATATACAGAACCCTATCTTCGTATATAGACAACAATTTCTTACTAAAGTCACTATCAACAATTAGCCTATTTCAAACCAATTGACTACTTTATCTTTTTTATCCTGAGCTAGTTACTAGCTTCATAGATCCACTATTATTTTTCTCTATATGTACAAATGGAATTTTATTTTTATCACGAACTCTCCTAATAAATTGATGTTTTTCCCGTACATACTTCAATAAATGAACTACCTATAAGCTTACAATCATCATAACCTAAACTTCCTGAATGTATAGATAGTATAGGATATTCACCATTATTCCTCTTTTTTCTCATATTAAATACTAGATGATTTCCACTGCCATCCATAGCAAACGATATAGATCCTTCCATGTATTCAGGAAATTCGTATTCTATATTCATTTGTCTAAAATCACTGGTGCTAAAAATTTGAAAGTATCTATCACCATTTTGAAATTCTCCTCCATTTGAATATTTCAAGAATTCAATATAACTATCTGGCAAAGTATTCTTTGGTATCTTCCATTGTAAAAGATTAAATGGCTTATAAAGTTCATAATTCTTATCACTTTTATGAAATGGATTTTTCTGTCTAGAATTTATATCTATTATCTCTATCTTTGTTAGTTCACTATTCCATGTCTTTTTAAATTTTTCTATTTCTTCTTTTGATGCTCCCTGATTCTTGAAATATTCTTTTTCAAACACATTTTGCCAGTTCATCTTTTTCTCCTTTAGTGTCATAGTGCATATTAAATAACTCTATTTACGAAGCCTATATATTATCTTAGTTAAAAGTTAGACTTTTACATTATAAATTTTTTAAATTTTCGATAGCTGTTTTTTCATGCTTTAAAATCTATATATACAACCTGTTTTGATATAACTTATATTGTTTAACGAATAAAAGCTCTATCTTGTTGGCATAAAGCGTCCTTCAACCATTGAGGATGCATTGGCAAAATATTTTCTGGCAACGCCTCTATCCCAAAGTAGCATAGTTCAAGAGTTTCATCAGAAGAGCAATTTATTTCTCCTTCAATCACTTCCCCCTCAAAGTATGTGGTTATGAAGTGCGTTGTAGTTCCGTTAGGATACTCAAAAACTTGAGACTTAGGGTCTGAATAAATACCAATTAATCTAGTAATGCAAATACTTAGTCCAGTCTCCTCTTTTACCTCTCTAATAGCAGCTTCCATTACACTTTCTCCTATTTCTACGTGTCCTGAAGGTATTCCCCAAAGCTCTACATCAGCACGTTTTTGTAGCAAAACTTTTTTATTTTTATCAAAAATAATGATTGCAACTCCTGGATGAATGTTATCTATATCTTTCATTATATATTTCTCCCTTCAAAATATTGTTTAAACTCTCCTACTTATAGAAATATGTAGAATCAAATTCTTATGAATCCACTTAAAAACCTATTAGTTCTTTATTCATTAATATTAGCGAATTTCTCTGTTCTACTTTTAAAAGTATAAATATTACAGTGACCTTAAACTTCTTTATAATTCTTATCTAGACTTTCATTATATCAAATTTTCCCAAAACAATTAACATATCCTATAAAGTCACGATATTAATTTCCCTTAATTTAAAGCAATAAGGAGACCCTTTATAAAAAGTTAATTTTTTATAAAGGGTCTTCTTATTAAAAACAATAGATAAGTTTTAGACTTTTTTGCTTGAGCAATTTGTTGCTACTATTTCATTTCAATCTCCCAATTTCCATTCATCTCAAATTCAGGCCATGATAATTTAATTTTAGCTTTATCAATATCTTTATCAAACTCTATTTTCATTATGGCTTTGTTCCCTTCAAATTCACTATACATTTTTTTAATATCTCCACTATAGAAGTCAAATGTTCTTATATTTATATTCTTATTCTCCATAGTATTTAAATCAAATTCTATTTCAGCAGATGTTGGAGATGTTCTTTTAATACTTTTAGCCACAACTTTTTGCATCTTAAAATCAATTTCTTTGTTTAAGGCTATCTCACCTTCTTTAGGAATATTAATATTAAAAGAGTCAAATTCTTTTTCATAGTATGCAATAACTGAAGGAATTTTTAATGTTAGATTTTTATCCTTTGGAGCATCTGTTTCAAATATGGTCACAGGTGTACCTTTTGAATCTTCTGGAACTTTAAGCTCATATTTATTATTATTTTCATCAAATACATATATTTTATCTGTTTCAGCATTTTTAGCACTACTATTTATGCCTTTTGAACCTAAATTTTCATATTCGGATATTAGTTTTGATTCATTTGGTCTACCAAAGCGAGATAATTTTAAATCCTTATCTTCAAGTGAGGTAACAATTTGAAGATTTGTTTTTCGATTTTTATCCACTAACTTAGCCCCTATGTTTACACCTTTCATACCATTTTTTCCAGAGTTATCAGTATAAATTTTACCGCTTAAATTTAATTTGTTAGCTTTTTCTAAGGAAATGTCATAAGACTTTTCTCCAATTATAAGCTTAAAGTCCTTAAAAGGCTTTATATTATAGTTTTTCTCTGTCTTATTAGCAAAACTAAAGAAGTGCTTTCCTTTTTCTATAGAGTATCCTACAGGATGATATACTGTATTAGTATCATCTTTAGATATAACACTTATAGCTTCCATATCTAGCTCACTTTCATTTAAGCCACTTAACTCCATCTCTAACACTCTATCTGAGACCATTACACTTTCCAATTTAATTTTATCGTCTAATTTATAACTTTCTTTAAGATAATAACCATCACCATCGACAATAGTTGAGTATATTGGTGTCTTATTTAAAAACGATTTTAAGGCTTCAGAAATTTCACTTGCATATACAGTAGATATACTTAGAATACCTATACATGCAGCAGCTATATATGGTAGTTTTTCTTTTTTAATTTTTTTATTACCATTTAGTTTTTTATAAGCCTTTTCTTTTATTGATTTCATATCTACTTCAGTCCCCTCTAATAATTTATCAATTTCTTGGTCAATTAAATCATCATCAAAACTATTTAATAATTCAATTAATTTTTCTTCCTTCATCATCTAATACCTCCAGTATAGTTTTTCTCCCCCTAAAAAGCCTATTATCTATAGCTGACCTAGATAACTTAAAGCACTTAGCCAAATCACTTATTTTTTCGTTGAAAAAATATCTTCTAAAAAATATTTCTCTATCTATTTTGTTAAATGAATTGATAGTATCTATAACCTTTTCTTGATCTTGTCTTAAGACTACTTGTTTCTCTAGCTCATACTCATCTTTTACTTCCAATTTGTCAATATAGACTACATTCTCTAATTTATTTTTTCGTTTATATGTAAGAGCCTTATACTTTGTTAGAATTAATATCCATGTTCTAAAATTTCCTTTTTCGTCTTTGAATTCGTCAATTTTGAGCCAGGTATCTAACAAGACATCTGATACACACTCTTCTATATCTTCTTTTTTAAATGATTGATGTAAAATATTATATGCTAAACAGTAAATCGTTTTGGTATATTTATTTATTAAATAATCATAGGCAAGTAAGTCTTTATTTTTTATTCCTTCTACAAGTTCTGTTTCTGAATATTCCAATTTATTCACATCCTCATATATATTACTACGCACTCATGTTTACTTTTCTCTCAAAACTTTAAATCATTTTTTCATGACAAAAAATAAAAAAGAAGATGTAGTCATTTAGAAGACATACATCTACTCTATAAAATTCTACCCTAACTATTTTACTTACTTCAAAACTTTACTTAAGAATCTTCCAGTGTGAGATTCTTCTACTTTACATATTTCTTCTGGTGTACCTATTGCAACTATAGTTCCACCCTTATCTCCACCTTCTGGACCTAGGTCTATTATATAATCTGATGTCTTTATAACGTCAAGATTGTGTTCTATAACCACTACGGCATTTCCTGCATCTACTAATCTATTTAATACTTTTATAAGTCTATGAATATCTGCTATATGAAGTCCAGTCGTAGGTTCATCTAATATATATATAGTTTTACCTGTACTTCTTTTACTTAGTTCAGTAGCTAACTTTATTCTTTGTGCCTCTCCACCTGATAATTGTGTAGATGGTTGACCTAGCTTTATATATCCTAGTCCTACTTCATACATAGTTTGAAGTTTTCTTTTTATATTAGGAATACTATCAAAAAATTCTAGAGCTTCTTCTACAGTCATATCTAACACATCTGATATAGTTTTTCCTTTGTATCTTACTTGTAGTGTCTCTCTATTATATCTACTACCTTTACACACTTCACATGGTACATATACGTCAGGTAGGAAGTGCATTTCTATTTTTATAATTCCGTCACCACTACAAGATTCACATCTTCCACCTTTTACATTAAAACTAAATCTACCTTTTTTATATCCTCTAGCTTTTGCTTCAGGTGTCATTGCAAATACATCTCTTATAAGATCAAACATTCCAGTATAAGTAGCTGGATTTGATCTTGGAGTTCTTCCTATCGGTGACTGATCTATATCTATTATTTTATCTATATTTTCTATACCTTTTATCTCTTTATGTTTACCTGGTCTATTCTTGCTTTTATGAAGCACTTGAGCTATTCCCTTATGGAGTATTTCATTTATAAGTGTACTCTTTCCAGATCCTGATACCCCTGTTATGGATGTAAATACTCCTAAAGGTATTTTCACATCTATATTTTTTAGGTTGTTTTCACTTGCTCCTATTACTTCTAACCAATTTTCTTTTGGCTTTCTTCTTTCTTCTGGAGTCTCAATTTTCTTTCTACCACTTAAATATTGTCCTGTTATAGAATTCTCGTTATTTTTTATATCATCTAGATTTCCCTGTGCAACTATATATCCGCCATGAACCCCTGCTCCTGGTCCTATATCTACTATATGATCCGCTGCATACATTGTATCTTCATCATGTTCTACCACTATTAGTGTATTTCCCAAGCTTGTAAGATTTCTAAGAGTTTTTAATAATCTGTCATTATCTCTTTGATGAAGTCCTATACTTGGTTCATCTAGTACATAAAGTACCCCTACTAAACTAGCTCCTATTTGAGTAGCAAGTCTAATTCTTTGAGCTTCTCCTCCCGAAAGAGTCCCTGCGTTTCTTGATAGTGTAAGATAATCTAGTCCAACATCTATTAAAAAAGTTAATCTTTCTCTTATTTCTTTTAGTATCTGTTTAGCTATAATTTCTTGTTTTTCTGTTAGTTTTAAATTTTCTATAAATTCTAACGCCTTTCTTACTGAGTATTCAGTAAATTCAGTTATATTTATTCCACTTATCTTCACCGCTAAACTCTCAGGTCTTAATCTATTCCCACTACAAGTCGGACAAGACTTAACGCTCATAAAACCTTCTATTTTGTCTCTCATCTGTTCAGATGATGTCTCTCCATATCTTCTTTCTAAATTTGAAATTACTCCTTCAAATGTACCCTCAAATGTTCTCCAGCCACTAAATCTACTATCAAACTCAAACTTCACTTTTCTATATCCAGTTCCGTATAAAATTTCATCTATAAGTTCCTTTGGTGCTTCTTTTATAGGAGTATCTAAGTCAAATTTATAATAGTCTGCTATTGCTTTAAACATCTGAAAATAATAAGTTTCCTCTGAAGTACTCGCAAACGGAGCTATAGTCCCTTCATTTATAGATAAATTTTCATTCGGTATAACTAGTTCTGGATCCACTTTCATGTGGCTTCCTAGACCATTACAACTAGAGCACATTCCAAATGGGCTATTGAATGAAAACATTCTTGGTGATATTTCATCTATGCCTATTCCACAGTCTGAGCATGCAAATTTTTGGCTAAAAAGCAACTCTTCTTTATCTATAACTTCTATTATTGCAATTCCATCAGATAGTTTTAATACTGTTTCAAGAGAATCTGTAAGTCTTTTTTCTATTCCCTCTTTTACTATTATTCTATCTACTACTACCTCTATATTGTGCTTTTTATTCTTTTCTAACTTTATTTCTTCTCCTAAGTCTCTAGTCTCTCCATCTATTCTAACTCTTACAAATCCTTCTTTTTTTACATTCTCAAGAACTTTTACATGCTCACCTTTTCTTCCTCTAATTATTGGAGATAACAGTTGTATTCTACTACCTTCTTCTAATTCCAGTATTTGATCTACCATTTGATCTATAGTTTGGGAAGTTATTTCCTTTCCGCATTTATAGCAGTGTGGAGTTCCTACCCTAGCAAATAGTAGTCTTAGATAGTCATATATTTCTGTTACTGTTCCCACTGTTGATCTTGGATTTTTACTTGTAGTTTTTTGGTCTATAGATATCGCTGGGGATAAGCCCTCTATATATTCTACATCTGGTTTCTCCATAAGTCCTAAGAATTGTCTAGCATATGCAGAGAGACTCTCCACATATCGTCTCTGTCCTTCTGCATATATAGTATCAAATGCTAGTGATGATTTTCCTGATCCACTTAATCCCGTAAATACTATGAACTTATCTCTTGGAATCTCTAAATCTACATTTTTAAGATTATGTTCCTTAGCTCCTTTTACTATAATTTTATCTTTAAGCATTAATGTCGCCTCACTTTATCAATTATATCAAGAACATTAGTTCGTATGTCATGTCTTTATTTTATACTTATTTATAAAATAATTCAATCTCTATTTAAAATAATTTTTTATCTTAATCTAACTTACCTCTAAGTTCCTCTATTTTATCTCTAAGTTCGGCGGCTCTCTCAAATTGTAAACTTTCTGCAGCTTCCATCATTTCAATTTCTAAGTTAGCTATAGTAGTTTTGATTTCTTCTTCTGATAGTTTAGTTTTAGTATCTACTCCATATTTCTCAACTTCTTCTGCTACCTTAGTTGCTTCTATAACATCTCTTACTCCTTTTTGAATAGTTTTAGGAACTATTCCATGTTCTTCGTTATACTCCATTTGTATTATTCTTCTTCTATTAGTTTCATTTATTGCTCTGTCCATTGAATTTGTAATCTTATCTGCATACATTATTACTTTCCCGTTTGAATTTCTTGCTGCTCTTCCTATGGTCTGTACCATTGAAGTCTCTGACCTTAAAAATCCTTCTTTATCTGCATCTAGTATAGCTACTAAAGAAACTTCTGGTATATCTAGTCCTTCTCTTAAAAGGTTTATTCCTATTAACACATCAAACTTTCCTAACCTTAAGTCTCTTATTATTTCCATACGTTCTATTGTTTTAATATCTGAGTGAAGATATTTTCCCTTTATTCCGATTTCTTTGAAATAATTAGCTAAATCTTCAGACATCTTTTTAGTTAGTGTAGTTATTAATACTCTTTCATCTTTTTCTACTCTCAAGTTAATTTCTTTTATCAAATCATCTATTTGATTTTTAGTTCCCCTTACATCTATTATTGGATCTAACAGCCCCGTAGGTCTTATAATCTGTTCTACTGTTCTTTGTGTATGTTCTATTTCATAAGGCCCTGGGGTAGCACTTACATATAGTATTTGATTTATATGATTTTCAAATTCATCAAATTTCAGTGGTCTATTGTCTAGTGCGGATGGTAGTCTGAATCCATAATCCACAAGGGTATTTTTTCTTGATCTATCTCCTGCATACATTCCTCTTATTTGTGGCAAGGTTACATGTGACTCATCTATTATCATAAGATAGTCTTCTGGAAAGTAATCTATTAGTGTGTAAGGCTTACTTCCAGGTGGTCTAGAGCTTATATGTCTAGAGTAGTTTTCTATACCTTGACAGAATCCCATTTCCCTAAGCATTTCTATATCATACATTGTTCTTTGTTTTAATCTTTGTGCCTCTACTAGCTTATCCTGACTTTCTAATTCTTTAAGTCTTTCTTCCAGTTCTTCTTCTATACCTTTTATAGCTACTTCAATTTTATCTTGAGATGTAACGAAGTGAGATGCTGGAAATATCGATACGTGATTTCTAACACCTATTATCTCCCCAGTAAGATAATTTACCTCTGTTATTCTATCTATCTCATCCCCAAAGAACTCTACTCTTATAGTGTTTTCATCAGATGATGCCGGAAATATCTCTATTATATCTCCTTTAACTCTAAATGTTCCCCTTGTAAAGTTTATATCATTTCTTTCATACTGAATATCTATTAACTTTCTTACAACCTCATCCCTATCTTTTTCCATGCCAGGTCTTATTGACAGCACTAGGTTCTCATAGTCTATTGGGTCTCCCAGTCCATATATGCACGAAACACTAGCTACTATTATCACATCTTTACGTTCAAATAGTGATGCAGTTGCAGAGTGTCTTAATTTATCAATTTCATCATTTATAGACGCATCTTTTTCTATATAAGTATCCGTATGAGGTACATATGCTTCTGGTTGATAGTAGTCATAGTAACTTACGAAATACTCAACTGCATTATCTGGAAAGAATTCTTTGAACTCACTAGTTAATTGTGCAGCTAACGTTTTGTTATGAGCTATTACTATCGTAGGTTTTTGCACTTTTTCTATTATGTTTGCCATCGTAAAGGTTTTACCCGATCCTGTAACCCCTAGTAGGGTTTGATGTTTGGTTCCTTCGAATATTCCATTGCTCAGTTTTTCTATAGCCTGAGGTTGATCTCCTGTTGGGCTATATTCTGATTTTATTTTAAATTTGTTCATTAATATCACCTATTCTTTCTAATGTTGAGTTTAAAGTAAAATATGATATAATTACTTTATTGATTTTTTGGTTATAATAACATTAGTTCGTACATATTATTATTAATTATATGTTTTAGATTAATACTATACAAGCTAATTATATTATAAAAGTTGGGAGAGATTTTAGTGAAAAAAACTATAGCAATATTGTCTATAGCATTAACTCTGACATCCTGTGCTCCAAATAAACTAAAAAACACTGTTAACAACTTTGATACTAACTCAGAGTCGTTAAAGGAGGTTCCAGTAAACTTTGCTATAAAGAAAAGTATTCTCTCTAAGGGTTATCAGTCCACATCACCTAATGTAGAGGTAACTAATAGTAAAGGAAAGGTTCTTTCATTTTTAGTTAATTTAGGAATTGTAGAATGTAATAACGTTAAAATAGATAAAATTACTAGGTCCAACAATGAAATAAATATATATACTAGCAAAGTTACCGAAGATAAACAACTCGACATATATGTTCCTCAATTTCTAGTACAAGTGGATAATATTGATAACATAGTTTTAGATGATTTGAAATTTAACATAGTTAATACTAATTATGAACCTTTAATTCTGAATTATGATATGAAAGAGGCTACTAACAATATTAAAGCTCAGTTTGGAATTGTTTCTAAATATGTTTCTGATAGTAACCTTGTAAGAGAGAATGAAAAACTTTATTGGCATATTTCGATTTTTAATGCATTGAAGAAAGATGATCCTCTTTCTCCCTTAATTAATTTTAGTGGTAAAGTTGATGTAGACTCTGGAGCTATTATTGATTCTGAATCTAAAGTTGTATCTACAGTCATAGATAAAGGTACTATATTAGACTTCAAGAGTGATAAATTCATAGTTTATTCGCAAAAGAATTCAGTTGATAATGTAAGCAAGGAATCTATATGGATATATGATATTTTAAATAATACTAAAAATCAACTATATAATACAAAAAATTCTATCTCAAGTGCAAAGATAAGTCCTGACTTTAAACAAATTGCTTTTATAGAAAACAATAAAGATAAGTCTGATGTATTTATTATTAATCTTGATGACAGTTCAGTGAAAAAAGCTTCTGACTCAAAGTATAGACATGCATTTGCCATGAGCTGGAACGGTACAAATCTTTATATTACCGATAACACTAAGACTGATTCCTCTTCTGTTATACTCTATAATGGAGACACTAATGAAAGTAACTTTTTATTTTCAGTAGATAAAACTATATCTAGTATTGATATTTATAACGATAAATTTTTACTTAGTACTTTTGATAAAGACGTTCAGGATTCTAACTTATATTTGACTAGTGATGGAAGTAACTTAACTAAAATAGATAAGGGTCTAAATGGAATGTTTTTCAAGGATAATATTGTGTATAAGAAATACGAAAAAAAGGAAGATTCTAACAAGCTATGGATGTATAATTTGAATACTAAAAAGACATCACAATTATTTGATGGTGACGTCTTTAGCTTCTTTACTAAGGATGATTCTATTTTTCTTAAAACTAAACTTAAGGGTGACTCAAGATATTCATTGGTATCATATAATATAACTGACAATTCAAGTAATGTTATACTAAAAAATATTGATGACTTTTTCTTTTACGATAACTCTAGCAACAAAGTATATATAAATATCGAATCACCTATTAATACCTCAAAAAATAATATAATACACTTATTAAATAATGATGCTTTACAAGCTAGCGAATAGGTTATTCTTTAATAACTTTTTCGTTAGCTTGTAAATTTTTAAATATTTTTGAATTATTCCCCTGTCTTCTTCTAGGTGAAATACCAAGTTAGAATACTTGTTTACTACTAATAAACCTAGGCTAGACGCATCTTTTTTCTTTCCTTTATGCTGCTTTATTATAAGGTTTCCTTTATTATCATAATACTCTACTATAATACTTCTCGGCTCTGATAATAAAACATAAATTATATCTTTTCTATCGTATACATTTTTTCCATTTATAGATTTTAGTATATTTCCAGGTTTTATATTTAACTTTTCTCCTATACTCTTAGGCATAACGTCTAATACCCTTATTCCATTATCTACTGGAGTGAATACGGGTTCACCCTTTTGATCTTTCTTTTTACTAATATGTATTATAAGCTCGTGAGCTATAGGTGCATATAATGCAACTATTACTTCAAAACCATGTATCTTATTTGCCACAATAGATAATATAAGTAAGCTGATACTAAATATCACTAGAGCCTTAGCTGACTCTTTTGCTTTTTCTTCTGGATATTGGGTTACAGCACTATCTCCATATCCTAAAACAGCTATTATTCCTGTCATAAAGTATGTAATATTGTTTCCCATTATATCTATGCTTAGTAGAGGCCACCATGTAGGCATATGCAAAGTATTTACAGACGTGTCCATACTAGTCGCTACAAGTATAGTAAATGGAACTGCCCAATACTTAGTCATAGTAAAGCCTCCAACTACAGTTCCATTTCGTTCTATGAACATAGGTATCTTAGACTTAGAACCATCTATTAATATAAGAAGACTTTCTACTAAGTGCAGTATAGCTATAACAGCCATTAAGTTAGGAACATTAATCTTTGTATACCCTGTAAATATACTTACTAAAGAAATTAACCCTCCTGAGTAAGATAAGCATATAAACCTTGGGTGTATAAGCATAAGTATTATTGACACTATCAGTACATAACTAAAGTCACTTTTTTCTATAGTAATTCCTAGCCATAAGATTAATAAGCTTCCTATTATTCCACCCAGGATCCCCCATACAATTGATGTAAATACCCTGCTATATGTAGTTTGTTTATTTATACCTATAATCTTTTTTTCCAGCTTTCCTATATTTTTATATTGAATAAATAAAATTATAACTACGACTAAAGATATTTCGGATTTTATACAGCCTAATATATTTAATACCAGGATATTAATTAACTGTATAAACTGTTCCACCTCATCACCTCGATTAACTAGCTATATTCATAGAATTTAAAATCGCTATCAAATTTTTAGAGATAGCGATTTTATTTATTATTTATTTAATTTTACTTTTTACTACTTCTAGAGCTTTTTTAAGCTGTGTATCTTCTTTTAAATTTTCAGGTCCTATTTGCTCTATATCTTCTGGTAGCTTAACTACTATATCTGGCTCTACACCTTTTTTATGAATACTTCTTCCATTTGGTGTGAAGTATTGGGATACTGTAAGTTTAATTCCCGTTCCATCTGATAATGGTTTTACAGTCTGAACTATACCCTTTCCAAAAGTTTTAGTTCCTACTATAGTTCCTTCTTTAGTATCCTGTATTGCTGCTGCTAATATTTCAGATGCACTGGCACTTTCCTCGTTTACTACTATTGCTAAAGGCAACCCTAATTTTTTGCTATCTGATTTTATATATTTTCTTTCCTTATCTCTAGTTTCTGTATATACTATAGTTCCTTCTCCCATCAGCTCATCCGCTATTTCAGCACATATTTCTAAAATGCCTCCAGGATTGTATCTAAGGTCTATCACTAATCCTTCTATTCCTTGTTTCTTTAATTTTTTTATTTCTTTTTTAAAATCATCTGCAGTTATTTCATCGAATGAACTTATATTTATATAACCTATATTATCTTCTAGTACTTGTGACTCTACGGTATTCATTCTTATTTTTTCTCTTTTTATTTCTTTCTCTATATATTGTTCTTTTTTATTTTCATCCAATCTAAGAATTGTGACTTTTACTGTAGTTCCAGGTTCCCCTCTCATTGCTTTTACAATTTCTTCTCTCATAATCATAGGATTGCTATAGTCGCTAGGCTTATATTCTTTTTCATTTACCTTTACAATCTTATCTCCTCTTTTAAGTCCTGCTTTTTCAGAAGGGCCTCCCTCTATTGTCTTTTCTATTGTTAAAAGATTATCTTCACCTAGTTTAACTACTATACCTATACCTCCAAAAGTTCCTTCTGTATGCTCCATGAAACTTTTGAACTCTTCTTTATTCATATATACTGAATAAGGATCTTTTATAGCTTCAAACATTCCTTTCAGTTGACCATCTTCTAACTTTTTTTCATCTATCTTTTCTATATAATTTTCTTCTATGAATTCTTCTAGTGCAACTGCCTTTGACTGCTTCTCATATACATCCACTAAAGCCTCATATTCTTTTCTACTAACTATTAATTTATCTTTTATAGGTATTTGAATAGCATTACTAATCATAAATGTTGATACACTGGTTACCAATACTAGTGTGGCCGCTCCTAGTGCGACTTTTCTTTTAGATATCATTTTTTCACCTCAGTAGTAGTCTGTAGTCTATTATATTAATTTCATATTATCATTATACCAATTAAAATACCAGTCAATATTCTTCTTGTTAATATCATAAAAAACATATTCTAACATTATAATTGTTGACAAAAAAATAAGGGTATATACCCTTATTTTTATCTAACCCAAGGTACTGGATTTACATAAGCACCATTTTTTCTCACTTCGAAGTGAAGATGTGGTCCTGTTGAATATCCTGTACTTCCTGCCTTTGCTATTACTTGTCCTTTAGTTACTTTTTGCCCTACACTTACTAGTAACGTGGAGTTATGAGCATATAAAGTTGCTATTACTCCATCATGGTCGATTATTACTGCGTTTCCATATCCACCTAAACTTCCTGAATGTTGTACTACTCCATCTGAAGCAGCTACTATAGGTGTTCCTGTTGGAGCAGGTATATCTATACCCGTATGCATTTTTTGAGTTCCAAATATAGGATGGACTCTAGTTCCAAAAGGTGAACTTATTGTACTATATCCTGGTACTGGCCAAACCATACCACTCGCAGAAACTGTTACATCTCCACTTGCTACACTTCCACCACCACTACTTCCTCGTGCTGCTGCAGCTTCTCTTTGCTTCTGTGCTATTATATTAGTTAAATTATTTGCCTGATTTGTTAGTTCATCATATTCTTGTTCCATTCTAGCAGTGTCTGATTCTAATTTACTCATCAGACCTTCTTTAGCTCTTGTAGCAACAGTTAATTCACTTTTCTTAGCTTCTACTTCTCTTTTTACTGATGCCACGTTTATTTGCTGAACTTCTAACTTTTTCTTTTTTTCCTCTATATTATCTCTTTCAGCCTTCATATATTCTAATAATTCAGTATCATTTTTCACTATGGTTTTAACCATGTCTAGCCTTGTGAAAAAATCTCTTATATCTTCAGATCCTAATAGAACTTCTATGTATCCTATGTTTCCATTTTTATACATAACCCTTAATCTAGTTCCAAATGCTTCATTCTTTTTAGCTAAATTTTCTTCTGACTTTTTTAATTCTGTCTTAGTAATTGCTATATCATTATTCAGATTATTAAGCTCTGCTTCTACTTTAGAGAGCTCAGTATTAGTCTTAGTTATCTGTCCACTTAATTGCTCTATTTCCTGAGCAACAGTATTCATTTGCTTTTTATTTTTATCTATCTCCGTCTGTATAGCTTTTTTTTGCTTATTTGTATCGTTAAGTTTTTGTTGTTCATTATTTGCATACGATATTGCACTACCAGCAAATACTGAAAAAGCTAGCAGCGAGCATACTATTCTTTTCTTCATATAGTTTTCTCCTTTGCTATTTTATCCTCATTTATTTTATACCTTTAAGAACTTTCTAAGTGATAATATACTTCCAAGCATTCCTATACCCACTCCCATTGATATAAATATGATTATTATATCTATAGTCAATAGTTTTGGAGATATCATATATATTGTAAATATATCATATAGGTTATTATTTACAGCCGAGAATATATATTTATATCCGTATATAACCATAAATATGGATAATACAGATCCTACAAATCCTAATAGTACACCTTCTATTATAAATGGACCCCTTATAAATCCATTTGTTGCTCCAACATATTTCATTATACTTATTTCTCTTTGTCGAGCCGCAACTGTAATTTTTATAGTATTAGATATTATAAATACTGATATCAGAAGTAGTATTACTATAAGGATAATACCACCTATTCTAACAGAACTAGCAACGCTAATAAGCTTATCCATTATATCTTTATAGTATATTACATCGTCAATTCCATTTAAGTTCTTTATTTCTTTAACTGCACTATCTGCTTTCTCTAGCTCGTCTAAATATACGATATATGAATTTTGAAATGGGTTTTTGTCTAACCCATCAAGCATATCGCCTTTCTCCTCAAGTCTTTCTTTCATATTTTCAAGTGCTTTATCTTTAGTTTCTAATTGTACTTCTGATATTCCATCTATTTTTTCTATTGCTTGTCCTAAACTTTGTATCTGCTTTTGATTTAAATCATCCGAAAGATATATCTGAATTTGATCAAACTGTTCTTTCGTTGTATTAGCCATATTATTTATATTTAATATCAATATAAGTATCATTCCAAGTATTACCAAGGTGGCGCTAACTGATCCAACAGATGCAATGCTCATGTTTTTACTACGACAAATGCTCTGAATACTTTGCTTAGTCATAGTCTTAAACAGTCTAAGAATCATAACCGTACACACCCTTCTCTTCGTCTCTTACAATCTTTCCTCCATCTAACGCTATAACCCTTCTTTTCATAAAGTTTACTATCTCTTTAGCATGAGTGGCCATTATCACGGTAGTTCCTTTTATATTTATGTCTTTTATTAATTTCATAATCTCCCATGCTGTATCTGGATCCAAATTTCCTGTAGGTTCATCAGCAATAAGTATAGAGGGATTATTCACTATAGCCCTAGCTATTGAAACTCTTTGTTGTTCTCCTCCTGATAATTGGTTAGGATAACTTTTCTCCTTCCCTTCTAGCCCAACCATGCTCAGTACAGCTGGAACTTGTCTTCTTATTTCTCTTGGAGACGCTCCTATAATTTCTTTTGCAAATGCTACATTTTCAAATACTGTTTTATTTGGTAGCAATCTAAAATCCTGAAATATAACTCCTAAATTTCTTCGTATGTATGGTATATTTCTACCTTTTACTTTAGTTATATCAATATTATTTAATTTTATTTTACCCTTTGTAGGTTCTTCTTCTTTCATCAGTAGTTTAATAAGTGTAGACTTTCCAGCTCCACTTGACCCTACTACGAAAACAAATTCACCTTTTTTTACTCTTACATTTATATTTGATAGTGCATGAACACCATTTTTATACTCTTTATTGACGTTTATATATTCTATCACTATTTCATCTCCTATTCAACATCACCTATCTCAAGTTTAATCTCTAAATATCATTATACATTATTATAATACTTTTTTGTTACAGTTTTGTAACTTTAAATTCACACTATATAACCAGTTACAGTTTATATTCTTCCTTTTGCTATAGAATCCTCTTGTTTTTCTATAATTATGAGAATAATCGAGCATATTATATCATTAACAAAAACTCAACTACATGACATATTACTTTTTTAGTATATTTTTGCAATTTATAAAATCTTAAAGCAAATATGTTTCCTTCTATACTGAATCAAATATATATTCATAAGATAACTTTGAAAATCATAGTCCTATATTGATTTTATCTGTTTATTATTGGTTAATATTCTAAACAAAGTGTTGCTCTTTAGCTTCTTTTTTTATATTTATTATATTTTTTTCCTTTCTTCATAATTCGTTCATAAATACTTTGTATAATTATATTGTAAAGAAATAATAAAGGAGGAGTCTTTTATGTTTTGTAGCGGTTTTGGCCCTTCAGGCTTAGGTGGCTCATGGATGTTTTTTGCTATGGGAATTAGGCTGTTAGCGTTTGTAGGTTTAGTTTTTCTTTCTTTTAAACTGTTTAAAAAATATACTGATAACTCTAATCATACAATGAAAATACTTGATGAAAAGTTTGCTAGTGGAGAAATAAGCGAAGAAGAATATTTAAAGAGAAAATCAATTCTTTCTCAAAAAGACTAGGGATTTATATGCCCTAGTTTTTTTAATATTTAATAAATTTTGATAATTTTGTAATTATAATATTATGAGGTGATATATTTGGGTAATAAATTTAAAGTTTTAGTGGTAGATGATGAACCAAAGATATTAGATGTAGTTAAAGCATATCTTGAAAAAGAAAATTTTGAAGTACTTACTGCAATGGACGGTAAAACCGCACTTAATATATTTAATAAAGAAACTATTCATATCATAATTCTTGACCTAATGCTTCCAGAGCTATCTGGTGAAGAAGTATGTCGTAACATACGCTCTTCTTCCAGTGTTCCGATCATTATGCTCACTGCTAAAGTTGATGAAGATGAACGAATAGAGGGAATATCTATCGGCGCTGATGACTACTTAACTAAACCTTTTAGTGTAAGAGAACTTATAGTAAGAATACGAGCTTTAATACGAAGAACATATAAAAACACTTTGCCTATGGCTGATATTTTAACATTTGATCATGGAAATCTAGAATTTGATGTGAAAAGTATGGTAGCAAAAAAACATGGAGAATTTATAAGTTTAACGACAAATGAGTTTAAAGTTCTAACAGTTCTACTTACAAATCCTAATCAGGTACTTTCAAGAGAGCAATTGATAGATAAAGCTTTTGGAGTTGATTATGAAGCTTTTGATAGAACAGTAGACACATATATTAAAAATATCCGTCACAAGATAGAAGATAATCCAAAAGATCCAAAGTATATACTAACGGTTTATGGAATTGGATATAAATTTATTTCAAGCCCTAATGAGGTCAAGTAATGAAAATATCTTTAATGAAAAAATTATCCTTAGGATTTCTTCTAGCAGTTTTAGGTTCTATCATCTTAACAAGCTTTATATCAAATTATATAGTAGATAGAAAATTCAAAGATTACTTAATAGATGAACATAACACCAAAATAAAGAATGCAGTAAAAATCATTAATGATTTATACGATAGTCAAAGTGGATTTTCTGATATGAGCAAAGAAGAGGTACAAAGATATGCACAGTTACAAGATTTATATATTCAAGTTATAGACTCGAGCAACAACATTATCTACTCTTCAGGTAGTGCTCACTTGCGTCATAAAAAAATGATGGGAGATATGATGAATCCTATGATGCACGGATCATCTAAGATGGAAGTTGGTAACTATACAGAAGATAAGTATCCACTACTCATAGCCAATAAGAAAGTAGGTTCTATAATCATCGGTTATTTTGGAACTTCTTACTTATCTTCTGCTTCAGTTACTTTCATGAGTACCTTAAATAATTCTTTTATATTATCTGGTATCATAGCTTTAATCTTCGGTCTCATAATCAGTATAGTTATTTCAAGACAGATTTCAAAACCACTCGTTAAGATAACTGAAACAGCAAATAAAGTGAGATCTGGAAATCTTGAAGTTAGAGCTATATTCAACACAAATACCAAAGAAATATATGAGCTATCTAATTCTATTAATTATCTAGCTGAAACTTTAAATAAGCAAGAAATGCTTAGAAAAAAGCTAACTTCTGATATGGCTCATGAGTTAAGAACTCCATTAACCACACTAAAAACGCATATCGAAGCTTTTATTGATGGCGTATGGAGTCCTACTCCTGAAAGGTTTGAAGCCTTTTATGAAGAAATAGAAAGGCTAACAAAAATGGTAGATAATATTCGTAATCTAGCAAAGCTAGAGCAGGCTAACCTAAATTTAAATAAGAGTAAAATCAATATTTCTAGTGAATTAGAAAATATTATTGATACTTTTAAACCTCTATATGTTAAAAAGAATTATAAATTAATTAGCTTTATAGAGCCTAGTTTAGAATCAATAGTAGATCGAGATAAGTTTAAGCAAATTATGTATAACCTAATTATTAATTCTTATAATTATCTAAAGCCAAATGGAAAAGTAGAAGTTATACTAAAAAAAGAAAAACAAAATATTGTAATTAAAGTTGTTGATAATGGCATAGGAATTTCTGAAGATGACTTACCCTTTATATTTGAACGTTTTTATAGAAGTGATTTGTCTCGTAATAAAAACACTGGTGGTTCTGGTATAGGGCTTACTATTACAAAAGCTTTTGTTGAAGCTCATGGTGGAAAAATATATGTGGAAAGTAAGATAAACCATGGTACCACTTTTACAGTTGAAATTCCAGATATATTGTCTTAATTAAAAAACCAGAACTAATGTAAAATACATTAGTTCTGGTTTTTTGAATTATCTTCCCATCATAGAATTATGCATTTTAATCATTTCTTCTCTGCTTATAGAGTTCATCATATTAGCCCTATCTTTGTATCCTCTATTTCTCATACCTTCTATCATATTTTCATATTGCTCATCAGTCATATTGTTCATAAATTTATTCATTTCATTAAAGTCCCTACTCCCTGTAACTTTAGAGCTATTTTCAAAATTGCAATTTTTATAAAAGTTATTATTTTCATTTGTATTATTTTTATTTGCATATACAGCAGTTACCGATCCTATAGTTAATATAGCTATAGTCATTATTGCTAAAAGTCTTTTTTTCATTTACAATCTCTCCTTTTCCCAATTTATTTCATTATCTATTTATATGATACTCTGAGTTTGTGGAGGAATTATGAATATATCTATCTTAATTCAAATTACTAAATCATTAATATGATATTTAAAACACTCCTAAGGTTTAACTGAGATAATAATTTAACTAAAGATATCTTCCTATTTTTTAAATTTTTACTTAAGTTTTATGTAATTGTTAACTCTTAAAATCTAATAATTTATATCATCTTTTATAGTTATTTACTCATTCTATAGAGAATAGAATTAATTAATATGACTTTAATTAGACTATAGTATCTTCATACAATTAACATATATTTTTTATATAATTTTATTAAATTGTTGAATAACTATTTTTACCAATATTGAGATAAAAGCTTATTTTAATTTACTATAAAACTTTCAAGAAGTTTATAATACATAAAATATTAATACTTTCCTGCTTTATTTTACCTAGATTTAGTTATTCAACAAGTCAACTTTTATTTCTAAATATATAGGGGGAATTTTATGGATATTAAGGTAGAAAAGATTAAGGTTTATGGAATGACATGTCCATCTTGCGAAAATAGGATTGAAAAAGTTATAAAAAAGCTAGATGGAGTCTTAAGTGTAAAAGCTAGTTATAGTTATCAATTTGTTGAAGTTGAATATGTTGATGGACTATGTAGGTTAGAGCAAATTAAAACTTATATCGAGAATGCTGGATATACTACACAAAATTCGGGTAGTTACAAATTTGTTGGAATTCTTGTAATAGTAGCTGCTATAGCACTCCTTGGATTAAATACTAGTGGGTTTGACATGGAAGAGAAACTTAGTAATGCCTCCTTTGTGGTGATTTTCGCGATCGGAGTCCTCACTTCAATTCACTGTATAGGAATGTGCGGTGGTATTATGATTTCTCAAAGTTTGTCAACAGAAAGTACAAACAAATTTGAAGCTATTAAGCCATCTCTTTTATATAATCTAGGAAGAGTTATATCTTATACTATTATTGGTGGAATAATAGGTGCTCTTGGTTCAGTTTTTTCTTTTTCAATTGTAACAAAAGCTGCTATACAAATATTTGCTGGTATATTCATGATTATTATGGGATTAAACATGTCAGGGTTTAGTATGTTCAGAAGATTTCATATCAAACTACCAAATTTTTTATGCAGAACTAAAACTAATTCTACATCTCCATTTATTGTTGGTTTTTTTAATGGTCTCATGCCTTGTGGTCCACTTCAAACTATGCAGCTTTTCGTTTTAGGTACAGGCAGTGCAGCAAAAGGTGCTTTATCGATGTTCATTTTTTCCATGGGAACCGTGCCTCTCATGTTAACATTTGGTGCACTTTCAGGTCTTTTAAGTAAAGGAAATACTAAAAAAATTCTTAAATTTAGTGGTGTTCTTATAATCATTCTTGGCTTAATTATGGGCAATAGAGGATTTGTTCTAGCAGGTATAGATATCAATCCTTTGTCATCAATTAGAAGTAAATCTGGTAACCTTCTATTTGGAAATCCTAATAATTCTTCTAGTTCAGACGTAGCTAAGGCTACTATAGAAAATGGTGTTCAAATTATAAATATGACTGCTGATAATAATGGTTTTTCTCCTAATGCTTTTTATGTTCAGAAAGGAATTCCCGTTAAGTGGATAATAGATGGTAAGGAACTTACTTCGTGTAATAATGCTATTGTGATACAATCCTTAAATAAAGAACAAAAAATAAAGAGTGGAGAAAATATTATAGAGTTCAATCCAGGTGATAAAGATATAAATTTCAGCTGTTGGATGGGTATGTTAAGAGGAGTAATAAAAGTTGTAGATGATCTTGATGCTATTGATATATCAAAACCAGATCCGTCACTACCTCCTGCGAGTAAAAGCCCAAGCTGTTGTGCAAGTCCTGTTGACGAAAGCTCTGATTCTGAACCTTCTAATGAACCTAGTATTTATGGTGATGATACATCTCAGGTTCCAACTGAAAAATTTATTAGTAAAGCTTCCACTCTTGGGAAATATTATAGTGCTGAATTTAAGGGTATTGGATATGAATTTCAGCCACTATTAATAGTTACTGACTATAAGTTAAAGACAAAACTTTTTTTCAATTTAGATGATTTTGATAATATTGGAGGAGAGTACTTAATTGTAGATACAGTCACTGGGGAAGAGGTTAATTCCTTTAATTCTGAAAATAAAGTAAGCGAGATAGAACTTACTCCTGACAAGGCTGGTGTTTATGCTGTATTAAACCCTAACGGTATTCTAGGCATAATTGAAGTTGTTGATGATTTAAGTACAGTTGATTTAGAAGAAATGAGGGATAAATATATTAAGAAATAGATATTAAATATAATAAAAGAGAAGAATATGATAAAAATCATAAAGACTTCTCTTTTATTATTCTTTAGTTATTTATTTTTATTAACTGTCTTCTTGTTAACGTTAGGTGACTTATTTAAATCGCAACAATCAAGTCTACCAGTACCAAAAGACTGGTTATTTTGCTCTTCAATTTTTTTTAAGAAATTTTTTAAAAATTGTTTTATTTTTTTCATAGTATATTCCCCTTTTGAAACTTATTTTGAAATATCTATACTTCTTCATATATATTATACATAAATGTTATGTAGATAGTATGTAGAATTATTAATTAGTTTAACTCACTGTATTAACTAAATTTAATTATTTGTGGAAAAGTTAAATATAAAGATTTCAATAGAAAGGAGTTATCATCTATGAGAACTTCTAATCGTTTTGTGAAACAAATATGTAAATGAAAAGTCATAAAGAGAAGAATCATATATAACATTTCTTCTCTTTACTTCTAATCATGCTCTATTAACTATAAGATAGTTTTTATTAGAGATTTAATCTAATATAACTATTTCTTCTGTTTTTTCAATATCTTCTCTCAAAGCATTTCCTACTGCACAAAGCTCATCAACTAATTTTAAATATTCTCTTATTTCTTCTTTTGTATTTGTAGTTTTTATTTTATAAATTATATGAATACTTTTGACAGACTTTGCTGGAATTTTAGTTTCTCCTACAAATCCTTTATCTTCAGCTTCTGCACTAATTTCTATAGATAAGTTTTCAAAATTTATATTTCTAAATCTAGATAGAGAAACAAAAGATAACAGCTTACATCCTGCTAATGCATTTATTAACATTTCTCCAGGTGTCATACCTCTATCTTCTTTTGACACATCCATAATTAGATTGTGATCTCTTGATATAGATTGGACTGTTAGTCCATCTTTATATGTCGCTACACACTTCATACAACCATCTCCTTAGTAAAATTAAATACTTTTCTTCATTTAAATAGTGTAAACTATTAGTTGAATAAACAACACATGTTGTTTATAATAAATATATATAATTATTTTATTATTTACAATGGTTAAAAAGTATATAGTGTTGTTTAAACAACATATCATAACATTTGTATAAAAAGGAGTGATAACTAAGTGGCTGTCTTAAAAGAAGATCCCCGTATTCTTAGAACAAAAAAACTTATTATAGATGCTTTTATTTCTCTAGTAAAAGAGAAAGATTTTCATAGCATATCCATAAAAGATATAACAAATTTAGCCAATATTAACCGTTCCACCTTTTATAGTCATTTCTCAGATAAGTATATTCTACTTGAAAAAATAGTAGATCAAATGATGTTCCATAAAAAATTTGAGCAAGTTGTAGATAAAGAAGATCTGGATTCAGATACCCTTAGACTTTTAGTTTATTCATTTTGTGACTTTGCTGATGAATCAAAAGAAACTTTTAAACATAATTATAATACTGTAATTGCCTTAACAGAAGAAAGAGTTAAACGTATAGTCGTTAATATAATCGTAACCTTTTTAAAGTCTAAGGACAGAGAACAAAATATAATGATTGCAACTATGCTTGCTTCTTCTATTTGCAGTGCTTCGTGTTTATGGATTAACGAAAATAAAAAAGTTCCAATTGAGACTTTCTTTGATCAAATACATCCTTTTCTTATGGGTGCTATAAAGGAGATAATTTAAACTGCTGTGTTAATTTATCTTTTATTAAGCTTTGCTTTAATTTAGTGTTGATATTTGATTACTTTCTGAAAGTTAGGTTGTGATGTAGGTATAAGCAGTTATGGAAGTTAAAGAAATAAGGTTCTCTAAAGATAAAGTATATCCTTATTGCAAATGTGAAGTATTTTTTGCCTATTCATATAAAGGAACCAAAGCAGTCTATATATTTAATTTATATTTTCAATGGAGTTATAATCCACATACTATGTATAATAAGAATATAAACTAATGAATAATTGTATTCTAATTATTTGTTGATGATTTATATAATAGGAGGTATTTACTTGAACAATAATAAAGATAATGACCTTTCTAAATATCTTGTCATTGGAATGATAATTGGTTTATTTGTAGGTGTTGTTTTTTCGATAATTATGAGAAATAACACTTTCTTTGCAATAAGTGGTACAGGTTTTGGTCTAATATTTGGTTTACTAATTGCAAATATTATATGGTGTTTAAAAAAGTGGACAAGTTAATCTGTCCACTTTTAGTATGCTCATATATTAACATTGATTTAAAGCGGAGCCTTTTATTAAAATTAATAACCTCTAATTAATAAATCCTTATTATGATAGGTATTAATATGACATTTTCAATAATATACTTTTAATAATTTAATATTTATTATCACAGCAGTTTTTAAAGTTTACTCCTTTTTAAAGTAAACTTTAAAAACTGTTCCTTCTCCTTCTCCGCTTTCCATTTCTATTCTTGCATAGTGAAGTTGTAATATGCTTTTTACAACAGTTAATCCTATACCACTGCCCTCTATTTGATTTCTACTTTTATCGCCTCTATAAAGTCTTTCAAATATAAAAGGACTATCTTCTTTCTTAATTCCAATGCCATTGTCTTTAACTTTTACAATAATGTTTTTATCACTTTCATATAAATCTATCATTACTTTCCCATTTTTTTCAGTAAACTTTAAAGCATTAGATAGAAGGTTTATAAAGACTTGTTTCAATTTATCTCTATCTCCAGTTATAATATAATTATTCATTTGGTTCTCTATCTTATAGTCTAGTTCTACATCTCCACTTTTTGCTATCATATAGAATTCATTATATATATCCATCATTAGTTCAGATAATGATATTTTTTCAAAATGAAGATTAATACTTTCAGATTCAAACTCTTTTAGTTCATTTAAATTATTTAATAGTTTACCAAATCTAACTACCTCTTCATTGAGATAGTTTAATCTTTCTGATGTTACAGGAAATATTCCATCTATCATAGCTTCGAGATTATTTTGGAGTATATTTAGAGGTGTTCTTATCTCATGTGAAATATCAGAAACTAACTGTCTTCTTAGCATATCCTGACATCTTAGTTTCTCAGCTAGTATATTAATACTATTCCTTAAGTCTTCTAATTCTTTAATATTACTCTTTACATTAGACTGTGTATAAAATTCGCCTTTGGATAAATTTACAGACATATTAATAACATCACTCATGGGAATCGATAGTTGTCTTGAAAAATAAAGGCTTACTATAGTAATTATTATTAAAGCTAGAAATCCACTTATAATAATACTTTTATTTATAGAGACTTTAAAATTTATATCCTCTTCTGATAACAGTATAGGCGAGTACTGTCCAACATCCACATATCCCACTATCTTTCCATCTGATTTAATCTCAAATGTTTTTACATTGTAAATACCCTTATCTTTCACTACCATAGTATTTAGGTGCTTATTATTTTTTATATCTTTAGGATCCATTCCCCATATAAAGTTTTTATCTATATCCATGAGTGTTAAACAATAATTACCCATATAAGCTTCATGTGCTAGCTCTACTCCAGAATCATTAGTCCATTTCCCTTCTCTTTTATACACTTCCTCAAAATAAGAAACTATTCTTTCATATCTTTTATTCTGATTCTCAATCATATACCTATTAAACTTATTATTTATTGTTATATTTACGAACAATATAATTAAGAGTATTGCTATAATTGAACATGTGAAAAATATAATACTAAGTTTCTTTCTAATTGTTTGCAATTAATCCTCACCACCAAATTTGTATCCTACTTTCATAACAGTAATAATATATTTAGGATTTTTAGTATCTTCTTCTATCTTTTTACGTATGTTTTTTATATGTACATCAATCGTTCTATCATATCCATCAAAGTCCATTCCGAAGACTTGCTCTATTAATTGCTCTCTTGTTAAAACTCTACCTTTATTTCTTTTAAGTTCATATAGTATATCAAATTCACTAGGTGTAAATGGTATCTCTTTATTATTTATCTTTACTGTTCTCTCATTATAATCAATAGTCAGTCTTCCATCATGAGAAATTGAATCTGATCTTGCATTCATGTCTAATCTTCTAAAAAGAGCATTCACTCTTGCCGTTAATTCCCTTGGACTGAATGGCTTAACCAAGTATTCATCTGCTCCCATATTTAAACCCTCTATTCTTTCATCTAATGTTCCTTTTGCAGTTAACATAAATATATGTACACCTGAACTCTCACGTATTTTTTTGCATATATCCTCCCCACTAATATCTGGTAACATCAAGTCAAGTATTACTAATTTAAAATCTATTGATTTAAAAAGTTTTATTCCATCTAATCCTCTTTTAGCACAATGTACTTTATACTTCTCTTTTTCAAGATAGGCTTTTAAAACTTCTGATACACTTTCCTCATCTTCAATGATTAAAATATTTTTCATATTTTTCACCCCAATATATTATATCAATTTTATTTAAATTCTTTATGAAAATTAATAAAAGTCTCTAATTTAAAAAACTTTTAATACAAATTAATATAAAAGTAGTTTTTAATGATATAATGAATACGTTGTAATTTTTAGTATCAATAAAATTTTAATACTTACATAATTTCATGGAGGGATTTTTATGGATAAAAATAGCGTAAGAAAAGAAACTTTAGAAAAAAGAAAATCTATGCCTTTAGATGAAGTTTCTCTAAAAAGTGATAAAGTTACTGACTACCTAGTATCTACAGATGCTTATAAAAATGCAAATACTATAATGGCATATATTGACTTTAGAAATGAAGTTAAAACTGAAAATCTTATTAAAAGAGCTGTTAAAGATGGTAAAAAGATAGTTATTCCTATTAGTGTAGTGGAGACTAGACAATTAATCTTATCAGAGCTAATAGACTATGATAATGAACTTGAGTCTGGAGCATATGGTATTCTAGAGCCTAAAAAAGAATTCATAAGAGAAACAGATCCAAAATTAGTTGATTTAGTTTTAATACCTGGGGTTGCTTTTGATAAGAAAGGCTTTAGAATAGGATATGGAGCAGGATACTATGATAGATTCCTTGAAAGAGTAAGACCAGATGTTTCTAAAATAGCTCTTTCTTTCGATCTTCAAATGGTAGATCATGCTTATCCTGATTCTCATGATGTTCCTGTAGATATAGTTATAACTGAAAACGAAATAATTAACTGTGAAAGATAGTATTTGTTAAGGGTGCATATTATAATGTCTGCACCCTTAATTTTAACTATATTCAGAAGTATTTTTACTATATTCCTCTAACTTTCTTTGAACAAAGTATCCCACTGTACCTACTTCGAAATTTCCATCATCATCTCTAGTTCCATATGGAACTCCAGTTAATATTTCTATTCCTTCTTTTACGTTTTTTATAGCATATATGTTGAAGTTTCCTTCATTGACAGCTTCCAATACCTCATCTCTTAACATAAGATTCTCTACATTTTGGTAAGGAATTATTACCCCTTGATTTCCTGTTAAACCTTTTGCTTTACATATCTTAAAAAACCCTTCAATTTTCTCATTAACTCCGCCTATAGTCTGAACTATGCCTTTTTGATTTATAGATCCAGTTGTAGATATCCCCTGATTTATAGGTAAGTCAGATAAGCTAGATAAAAGTGCGTAAAGCTCTGTACTCGATGCACTATCTCCGTCTACTACACTATAGCATTGTTCAAACGTTATGCTTGCTGAAAGTGATAGTGGTTTTTTCTTAGCAAACTCTTCTCCCATGAATCCACTTAATATTAGTACTCCTTTATCATGATTACTTCCACTTTTATTGACTTCTCTTTCGATGTTTATTATACCATCTCTACCTGCAAAAGTTGATGCTGTTATTTTATTTGGTTTTCCAAATGAGTATTCTCCCATATCTATTACTGCTAAACCGTTTATTTCTCCTATTTTCTGACTAGCTGTGTCTATTATTAGACTGTCATCTTTAATCATTTGTTGTATTTTTTCTTCATATCTATTATTTCTATATATCTTTTCATCTATTGCTTTTCTTATATCTTCCCTTTTTACTATATCTGAACCCATATATCTCGCCCAAGCATCTCCCTCATACATTACCTCTAATATTTCATTAAATTGAGTGGTCAGTTTGTCTTGATGTTCTACTATCCTTGAGCTATATTCTATTATTTCTTCTATTGCTCCTCTATCAAATGGTTTTAAGTTTTCTCTTTTACAATGGCTGGCTACAAATGAAAGCAGCTTTTCTATATTTCCATCATTTCTTTCCATTTCTATGTCAAAATCTGCTTTTATTCTAAAGAGCTTTTTAAAATCTTCATCATAATTATATAATAATTGGTAGGTATAGTAATCACCTATTAATATTATCTTAATATCTAATGGTATTGCCTCTGGCTTTATGCTTTCTGCTACTACACTATCTTTAGATATGTTTTCTATCTTTCCTAGTTTCGTCATAAGACACTTCTTAAGTCCTTCCCAAGTCAAAAGATTGGATAGTATATCTTTAGCGCTTAATAGTAAATATCCTCCATTTGCTAAGTGTATAGCTCCTGGTTTTATTCTTGTATGATCTGTTTTTAAAAATCCCATTTCATTAAAATATTCTATTTTACCAAGCAAATTGTAATATGTTGGATTTATCTCCTTTATTACAGGTGCTCCTTTATTTTCACTATTATCTATAAAAAGATTCACTTGATATCTTTTAAAAAAGTCATCTGTTATTTTATTTCTAATTAAAATCTTTTTCACTTCTTCACTATTTTCATCATCTGCTATAAATTCGTTTATATTTAAGATTATATCTTCTTTCATCTCAGTTAAATATTTCTTTATTTTTTTATTATATCCGAATGTATCTAATATAGGGTTAAAGTGAGTCTCTATTAAAGTTGAAACTGTTCGCTCCTCTAATTCTATTAATTTATCTTCCAATAATTGTTCTATTTCTATAATTTTCTTTACTATTTCTATAGTTTTAGCTTCTAGTCTATTAGAATTCTCTCGTATTAAATACAGTTCTCTTTTTGGTAGTTTTTCTATTTCCTCATCTTCTAGCTGTTTACCATCGATTAGAGGAATACTTACTAGCCCACCTTCTGTTTTTTTAAAAGTAAAGTTATATTCTTTAGCTTTTTCATTTAACTCAATTATAACCTCTTCTGTTTTCTTTTTAAAATATTTATATATTAATTCCCTATTATCCTCATAATCCTTAGATGAAAGAGATTCTTCGATGGATTCTTTTATTTTTTCTATTGAATTTTCTACTTCATATTTAAAGCGTTTACCATCTCCAGCCTTTAATCTAATTGATTTAGGAGTTTCAGGATTTATGAAATTATATACATAACACCAGTCATCTGGAGTTTCTTTATTCTTTGAATGCCTTAGTGCTAATGAATATGAGTGACTGGTTCTTCCTGTTCCTGTGATGCCTGAAACATATATATTATATCCTTTCTTATTAACAGAAAGTCCAAATTCCAACGAGTTAACTCCACGATTCTGACCTATTATATTACTAGAAATCGCTACATCTTTGGTGGTTTCTATTTTGTACTTTGATAAGTCAGATCTCCTTTTTAGTTTGTACAATGGCACTTTTAATTTTTCTCCCAAATAATCACCTCCTGAGATTGTTTCTTTTGTTATTGTTACTATATTCCAAACGCTAAAAAAATTGACTGCTATTTTCAAAAAAAATAAAATCACCAGTAATATTACTGGTGATTTACTCTTCATAATCAACTTCTAATTTTATCTTATCTGGCAGTCCTTCTAATTCAGTCTTTACCACTACAACAGGATAGGTAATGACTTGTGCTACCATCTCATCAGGCTTTGGATCTGTGTATTTAGCATGAACTACTAAGTTGTAATTTTTGTCATTTTTCACTTGCTCTATTCTTTCTAAGCCTGCTGAATATCCTGCTGTACTTTTTTCGCCTCTTGTTAATATTATATATATACTATTATCTATCTTACATGCTAGAGCTCTTTCTTCGGATAAGTATCTTGGAATAAGTTCTTGTATTTTTTCTGGTGCTTCGCTAACTTCAATGCTTTTAAACTTCACTTGTCGATCACCTTCATTTTTTATTATTTTGGGTATTAAAATTATTCCTAAAATCATTAAGATTACTATAGATATTATGCCTAATTTTTTCACTAAATACCTCCTCTCAGAACCCAATTCTCACCTTATATATTACTACTCTATTATAGAGGAGTTTATGCTTTAAAATAAAAGTTTTGAAATTCATTTATTTTCCTTAATATTTTATACTATATTTTATGTACATAGACTTTAAAGGTTCTTGAAATAAAAAAAGTCCATTAGAATTTATAGTTAAAATATAATTTCTAATAGACTTTTTATTTCATGTACCTATATATTATTTTCTACTTATAGCTTTCTTAGCAGATTCTACTATGTTTTCCTTAGTTAATCCGTATTTTTCAAGTAATGAATCTCCACTTCCTGATTCTCCAAAAGTATCTTTAACTCCTACTCTTTCTAGTGGAGCCGGACTATTTTCTACTAATACTTCTGCAACTGCACTTCCTAATCCGCCTATAATATTATGTTCTTCAGCAGTAACTATAGCTCCTGTTTCTTTAGCTGCCTTTATTATTATTTCACTATCTATAGGCTTAATTGTATGAATATTTATAACTCTAGCATTTACACCTTGCTTTAGTAATTCTTCCTTTGCTTCTAGTGCTTTTGAAACCATTACTCCAGTAGCTATAATAGTCACATCATTACCATCACTTAATTCTATTCCTTTTCCTAGCTCAAATTTATAATTCTCTTCATTAAATACAGTAGGAACTTTACTTCTTCCTAATCTTATATATACTGGTCCCTCATATTCTGCTGCTGCTAATACTGCATTTTTAGCTTCTACTCCATCTGCCGGACATATAACAACCATGTTAGGTATAGTTCTCATTACGCTTATATCTTCTAATGCTTGATGTGATGCTCCGTCTTCTCCTACAGTTAATCCTGCGTGAGTAGCTGCTACTTTTACATTTAACTTAGGGTATGCTACAGAGTTTCTAATTATTTCGAAAGCTCTTCCTGTAGCAAACATAGCAAAAGAGCTAGCAAAAGGTATTTTACCTGCCGTAGCAAGTCCAGCTGCAGTTCCTATTAAGTTCTGCTCTGCTATTCCTACATTTATAAATCTTTCTGGATATTCTTTTGCAAATACTGATGTCTTTGTAGATCCAGAAAGGTCTGCATCTAGAACTACAACATCCTTGTTTGTTTTTCCTAATTCCTTTAGCGCTTCTCCATATGCGTCTCTAGTTGCCATACTCATTAGTTTTCACCTCCAAGTTCTTCTAATGCAATTTTACATTGTTCATCATTTGGAGCATTTCCATGCCATTCTGCTTTATTTTCCATAAAAGATACGCACTTACCTTTTATAGTTTTAGCTATTATTATAGTTGGCTTTTCTTTAGTTTTTTTACTTTCCTCTAATGCATTGAATATTTCATCAAAACAATGACCATCTACTTTTAAAACGTTCCATCCAAATGCTTCAAACTTTTTATCTAGTGGTTCTACATTCATTACTACTGTGTTTTCCCCATCTATTTGTAATCCATTATGATCTAAGAATACAGTTAGGTTATCTAGCTTATAGTGAGCTGCAAGCATAGCTGCTTCCCAGATGATTCCTTCTTGAACTTCTCCATCTCCCACTAATGCATACACTCTATACTCTTTATTATCTATCTTTCCAGCTAGAGCCATTCCACTAGCTGCAGAAAGCCCTTGTCCAAGTGAACCTGTAGACATATCTACTCCAGGAGTTCCTTTCATATCTGGATGTCCTTGAAGCATAGATCCTACTTTTCTGAACTTCATAAGTTCTTCTTTTGGAAAATATCCTCTCTCGGCTAGTACAGAATACAATACTGGTGAAGCATGTCCTTTTGATAGTACAAATCTATCTCTATCTTCCCACTTTGGATTTTTAGGATCTATATTCATCTCTTTAAAATATAGAGCTGTTAAAATCTCAGCAGCAGATAGTGATCCTCCTGGATGTCCTGATTTTGATTCATTTAACATTTTTATAATGTCTTTTCTAATTGTAGTTGCTATTTTCTTAAATTCGCAATTATTTCCCACAATTTATTCCTCCTAACTTTTTTTCAATTCTTTAAATCCTTCTCCTAAAACTTCATTTGCATCTGTAACCATTACAAATGCTTTATTATCTACAGAATGTACTGTTTCTTTTAATCTAGTTATTTGTGATCTGTTAACTATACATAAAAGTATATCTTTATCTTTACCTGTATAGAATCCTCTTCCTTTTAGTACAGTCACTCCTCTATCTAGTTCTTTTAGTATGAGCTGACCAATTTCCTCTGGAAACTCCGATATAATAAAGAATGCTTTGGCATAACTAAATCCATTTAATAATAAGTCTATTACTTTTGTTGATATATATAATGAAATAATAGAATACAAAGGTATTTTTAAATCTCTAGTAACTATCCCAGATGCGATAACTACTAAACTATCTATAGCCATCATAAAGCTAGATATACTAACTCCTGGAAAATACTTGTTTAGCATAAATCCTGCTAGATCAGTTCCTCCTGTTGTTCCCCCAAACTTAAAAACTATACCTACACCTGTACCTGTAAGTACTCCACCAAAAATAGCTGCAAGTAGTAAGTCATTAGTAACGTCCTCTATAGGAAGTAACCATATAAAAAATGCTAAAGATAATATACCATAAAGAGTCTTAGCACCAAATACTCTTCCTACTAATATCAATCCTGTTATAAATAGTGGTAAGTCTATACACAAGTTAGTAACCCAGAGTGGTATAAGTCCATTTGTCATTTCTTTTACTATAATACCTATACCAGTAACTCCTCCTGGTGCAAAGTTATGAGGCTGTATAAAGAGGTTAATAGAAGCTGCTATAATTACAGTTCCTAATGTTATTCCTATATATTCTAGTACACTTTTATACCAAACTTTATTTTCCAAAACCATTCCTCCATTATTCTACTACTTTTTCCCTGGAAAAAAGCACTATAAGTACGAATATTGGGAGTGACATTTGTCTTTTTAATCTTTTAGGATCCTTCATTAATCTATATAGCCACTCTATTCCCAATTTCTGATATATTTCCGGAGCACGCTTTACTTTCTCTGCTAATACATCTATTGTTCCACCATTTCCAATTATAATCTTACAATTTAACTTATCTTTATTTTCATATATCCAATTTTCTTGTTTAGGCGCTCCAAAACCTACAAATAATATGTCTGCCTTTGAATTGTTTATATTCTCTATTATTTGTTGTTCCTCTGGATGATTAGCATTTCCAGTGTGAGTTCCTTTAAAATACCCACTTTGTATTCCAACTATATTAATATTAGGATATTTCTCTTCTACTTTTTTCTTTGCTTCTAATGCTACACCTTCTTTTCCTCCTAGAAAGTATATGCTATATCCAAATTTATTTGATAACTCTATTAATTTTAATGATAAGTCAAAACCTGTGACTCTCTCAGGCAGTGGTTTCTTTTTTATTCTAGAAGCATGTATAAGTCCTATTCCATCGGGTATAACTAGATCTCCATCATTTAGTATATCTTTTAGCTTACTATCTTTTCTAGCTTCCATTATTATTTCTGTATTAGGAGTATATATAGTTCTAGTTTTAGTTTCATCACCATCTAAAAGTTCTTTAACCTTTTTTACTACTTCATTTAAAGTTAGTTTGTCTATTTTTACTCCGAATATTCTTATAGTTTCTCGCATTTTCTTAGCTCCTCACAATTCACTTCTTGCTTTTTTTTAGAAGTTTAGAGATTATTTCTTCATTTTGATGTAATCTTTCTTTTAAATATTCGACCTTATCATAAAGTTTACGCTTATATTCTTCCTCATGACTTATTTTATCTCTTATCTCTGACACAAGAGAATCTTCATCTAGCTCACTAACATTACAAAATACATCTTCATCTAAGTACTCCATAAAATTATTTATTTTAGGGTCATAAGATACTGCTATCATAGGTATATTCATTACAGCTCCAAATATGAGTGAATGTAATCTTATTCCAATCAATAAATCTAAATTTCCTATAATGCTTAGCATTTCATTTATATCATATTTGCCTTTAAGAAATATAGCTTTATTTTTCATATTTTGCTCTATCTCACTCAATACTTTCATATCTTCACCATAATGAAAGGGAATAAATACAACATTTACTCCCATTTCATCTATGATTTTATCTGAAACACTAGACATAACATCAATTAAATTTTGATCTCTATCTCTTCCTCTTATAGCAAATCCTATTATAGGTTTGTTTGTGTCTTTCATACCCGATTTAACTAGCATTTCTCTTCCTAGTTTCGTATCTCTTTTCTTTAAACCTATTACAGGATCTGCTGTTACATTTATATTCTTATTTTTAATGTTTATTTCTCTAAGAATTTTTTCAGATTTATGATCTCTTAAAGTTATAACATCTACTTTATTTAAAACGATCTTTGTTAAGTATCTATTTATAGGTCGATTTATAGGTCCTATTCCTTGACTGTAAATCATAACTTTTTTTCTAAATAATATTCCTATTATCATTATGGATAGATAGTATATCACATTTCTGGCACTTGTGACATCTTGTAGTAGGCTTCCCCCTCCACTTATTAAGATATCACATTTTCTTATTTCCTTTATTATTTGAAAAATGTTTTTTCTATCTATAGCATTTACATTATGCTTATTATAAGTCAATTCTGGATTTTTTGATAGCACTGTTATATCTATATCATCAATATTGTCTTTTAAATTAGAAATAATCGCTGTTAGTATAGATTCATCTCCAATATTATTAAATCCATAATATCCTGAAATGACTATTTTATTCATTAAAAAATTCTCCTCTCAGAGTGTCTAATGTCTTAACTATTGCTTTTAGTATTATTAAGTAAATAATACCTACAGCTACTCCAAACAATAATCCATAGCCAGTTCTAATTATAGATAAATACATAGGAGTTCTTAAATGACTAAATGTATTTACTATAGAAGTTTGCCCAAGAACTATCATAAGACCAGTTATAAATACTCCTAGTTTTCTTTTGTTAAACGCCATATCACAAGCTATAATAACTGCAGGAAAGGCCATAAGAAACTCTTTGGTTCTAGGTCTAGCTATTAACTTAAACTCTAAAAAGTTTCTTCCTATCATTTCTATATTACTTGGTTGTATATTAGTCTCATGACCAGTTCTAGCTAAATATACATAACCTACACCCAGTAATCCCACACCTAATATCACGTATAGTATCTTTATATTGTCCATTAGCAGTTCTTTTAAATCTGATATAGTAACTTTATTATTGTTTTTATCCTTATCTTTTTTATAACCAAAATAACCTAAGAATAATATCAAGTAGATTACTATAGGCATTAATTGAGCAGGTTTAACACCTCTAAAGATACCCATTTCTAATAAATATTCTATGCTCGAAAGAGTAGATGCTACGAATAGTGCCCCTATAGAAGATATTAAAACCATAACTATTAAATCTCTTATTCCTGATATTATGCTATTTTTCAAAGTTCCTTTTTTACTTTCATCTAGATAATCTGTTTTTAGTCTACTACAAAAGTAAACCATACTCAATGATGGAAATACTATTGCCGCTAAAAGAGCAAATATTTTTTCACTAAAGCTAGGCATTAACAAGTACATTGCTATTATAAATGGTATTCCTAGTACTATTTTTATTGTTTTGAATTTATCATTTATATTTAAAATATATTGTACTAATAATATTCCTCCACCAAGAACACCTAAGGCTATAAGCATTTTTAGTATAGAGTTTGTAACATTAGGTTCCATTACACTACTTTCACCTAGTGTCATTCCATGTTCTGCTATTCTATTTTTAAAATCATTAAATGTTTTTTCATATTCTTTATAATCTGTTACATAAGTAGTGCTATCATGTTTAAATGGTCTAAAATATATAAGTCTTATATTTCTTTCCGTTACAGCTCTATATAATGTATTTTCTATCTCCTCTGCACCTTCATAGTTATAATACTTATATCGTTCTTGTATATATGGTTCTACACTGAATGTTCTCACTGCGTTATAACTTAGTTCTCTTGTAAAATCTTCTATTCCTTTTTGCTTTACATGTCCTCTTTGTACTCCTGATTCGATTAATCCAATCTTCGTATTATTATCTTTTACAAATTTTTTGACTATATCAATATTATTAGGATATCCTAAAACTTCTTCTCCAGTGAATAACATGTATTTAGGCTCTACATTTAATTTTTTATATTCATTTAAACTTGCCTCTACATGTTTTTTTCCAGTCCAGCCTGGGTTATAATTAAATGGTCTTATTATTACATCTAAACCTGAGTCTTTTATCATCTTTACTTTTTCAGGGTCATATCCAAGTCCTAGTTTCATTAATTTAGATCCTGCTAACTCTTTTTGCTCTACATATGGTTTACCTTTACTATCTATTAACACTAAACCTTTTTCATATAAAGCTTCTTTTGATGTTCCATCTAATACAAAGATATACTCATCTCCGGATTCTATTATCTTGTACTTCTTAGGATTATATCTTTCTTCTAGACCTTTCTCTATAAATTTGTAAAGTGACTCTGAGTTAGTTGTAGCAACTAAGTCGTATCTATCCATATCTTTTTCTTCTAAATAACTAACTAACTCTTTAGGATATTTATCTTTCCAGTGTATATCTTTTATTATATCTCCAACAACTTTTATTTCTATAGGTTTGTTCTCATCTACCATTTGTTCAAAAGATTCTTCATTAAGGGCAACAGAATTTACTCCCCACTTTTTGAAGTTTTTAAGCCACCAACTTACATCTTGATTAGATTGTTCTGAAAGCTTTTCAATCTCTTTTAAGTCTAAAGTTATATCTATATTTTTGTTTTTAGCTTCAACACTCATCCTATTAAAAGATAAGACAGAAGAGGCTAATATTCCTATTAATATAAATATAATTAATATTCTATTTTTTTTCATAAGTTCACATCCTTTAAGCTATTATGTATCTTTTTACATTTACTCTATACTATAGTCTCCTCTTACCATAACAAATGTTCCATTTGCTTCTGCATATATTCCTCTACCATCATTTCTAGGTACAAGTATTAAGTGATTACTTACAACTCTTTCGCCTTGTGTTAAATCTCTTCCTAGTGTTAAGTCTGATAATCCTCCTAAATCACTTACTATAGCTTTTGCAATTCCGGATCTTACTATAATCTCTGCACTCGATCCACCAATAATCTTTTGACCTTTTTGTAACTCTACAATTACAAAATCACCACTGCCTTTATTGTCTGAAGGCCCACTAGTGCCTTTTAATTCTGTATCTATATACGATTTTAATTCTTCATATTTTTTATCTACATAACTTTTTGATACTACAGGATCTTCTTCTGATCCAGGTCCAAAAAACTTGCCTTGGTTGTACTTATCAGTGACGTAGTAATTAAAACAACTGAAGCAATAGCAACGTATACTTTACTCTTTTTTTAACATCTTTCATCCTCCTTAAGCTTTAGCAAATTTATTTAAGTGCTATATTCTTCTTATATATAGACATATAGTATTATATTATCATAAAATCATATGAAAAACCTTATATTTTTAAACACAAAAAAGATGGTTATTCCGATAAACCATCTTAGACATCTGTCAATCCTATGCTTATTTTTAAACAGCAATCTACTTTTCCCATCATTCCATCATCAAAATGTCCTATTTTTTCTCTCAATCGCTTCTTATCTATAGTGCGTATTTGTTCAAGTAATACGACTGAGTCTTTAGGCAATCCATATTCTGGTGCAGTTATTTCTACATGCGTTGGCAACTTAGCTTTATTTATCTGAGATGTAATTGCTGATATTATTATGGTCGGGCTATACTTATTACCTATATCATTTTGTACAACTAGTACAGGTCTTACACCACCCTGCTCTGAGCCAATAACAGGACTTAGGTCTGCATAAAAAACATCTCCTCTTTTTACTATCACAGTTTCTCACACCCCGTCAAAGTTGTCTCATAAATACATAGCTCTCTTATATCTTCTGCTAGACCCATTTCAGATAAAGAAACATTTATTTGACTCATTTCTAAATATCCCTTTTTCATACTCTCCTTTACCTGGATTTTCTTTCGTTCTCTTAAATATAATTTCATGGCCTCTCGTATAAATTCACTTCTATTTTCCTCTTCTATAGACACTAAATCGTCTACCTCTTCTAGCAAGCTGTTGGGCAAACTTATTATTATTTTTTTTGTTTCGGCCATTAGTTCACCTCCAGATTTATTTCATATTACTAATATTATATTCCTATTTTTTGAGTATATACCAACCATTATATCATTTAAAATAAGAGTTTCAATATATATGATATTATAGCCCTAAGAATGCACTAAATAGTCTACAATCTTTACTATTTCATTATGCTTTTTATATACTCTTGGAATTCTTCTGCTAACCATACATAGAATTTCATAATTTATAGTTTTTAATTCATCTGCTATTTCATCTACACTATTTGCTTTTTCATCATTTCCAAATATGATAACCTCTTGACCTATATATACATCTTCTATACCTGTAACATCTAGCATACACTGATCCATACAAACTCTACCTACCACTTTAGCTTTCTTCCCATTAATTAACATACTTCCTTTATCTATAAGCATTCTTGTAAATCCATCTGCATAGCCTATTGGAATAGTCGCTATAGTTGTTTCTTTATCTGTAATATATGTCCTCCCATAGCTTACTCCTGTTTCCTTTGGAATTATTTTCACATTAGATATCTTGGCTTTCAATGTCATTACTGGCTTTAACTTAATGTTGTCTTTCTTAACTTCATTAGATGGATAAAGTCCATAAAGTATAATACCTGGTCTTACTAAATTTAAGTTGTATTCTGGTAAATCTATTATACTAGCACTATTGGATATATGCTTTATTGGTATATATATATTGTTTTTTTCTAGATTATTAATCATTAACATAAATTCTCTATATTGTTGCTCAACAAATAGCTTATCACTTTCATCAGCAGTAGAAAAGTGGGAAAATATACCTTCAATAAATATGTTCGATAGTTTACTTATCTTTATAATATTTTTTATATCTTCATCTTCTGTTCTATACCCTAATCTACTCATTCCTGTATCTATTTTAATATGAATATTGCAAATTTTATTCATTTCTTTCGCAATTTCAGATAATTCATATGCAGCTTCATAGTTATATATAGTTTGTGTAATATTGTATTTTATTATAGATCGAAGTTGACTTTTGGGAGTATAACCTAGTATTAGTATTTCTGCATCTATACCAGCATTTCTAAGTTCAATTGCTTCCGAGAGAGTAGCAACAGCTAACTTATTTACCCCCTCTTCTAAAAAAACTTTACTAATTTCTATAGCTCCATGTCCATATGCATTTGCTTTAACCACTGCCATAATTTCAGTTGAATCACTAACTAGTTTTTTTATTTGACTCAAATTATAAGATAAATTATCTAAATCAATTTCTGCCCATGCTGGTCTAATCTCTTCTAAAGTATTCATAATCATTACCTTCTTTACTTTATAGTGAATTTTTCATCTTGTATATCTACATTATATTCTACATCTTTATATATAACTTTTACAACTTCATTATTTTTGTCATCAAAAATTACTAGCTTATACGGAATATGAGTCTTTTTATCTACCCATAGTCTTTCATACTTTCTATGTTTATTGTTACCTGGTATATCAACCTCTATAGTTAAATAGTCTTTTTCATCAATCTTGTCAATTCCTATTGTTACTTCTTCTGTTGTATTTAAGTTTTTAAGAAAGTATCCTATAAAAAGCATTTCTTCTCCAGATATTTCAAAGTCTTTTAGTATAGTATGTTGATTTATTTGTTTATTATGAAGATATGCTTGTTTCCCATTATATACGGTTTTATTTCCTTCATTTTCTTTAGGTTCTATTATTTCTGCAATATATTTATTAGGATTTTTAAACATATGCTTAGCTTTAAAGCTCTTAGAACTTTTGTTACCTTTTACAGTTATATCTGCTTCACATGTAT
Source organism: Gottschalkia acidurici 9a (assembly GCF_000299355.1). Taxonomy (NCBI): domain Bacteria; kingdom Bacillati; phylum Bacillota; class Tissierellia; order Tissierellales; family Gottschalkiaceae; genus Gottschalkia; species Gottschalkia acidurici. The sequence continues at coordinate 2,191,062 of NC_018664.1, forward strand.
AAGTCATTACACTGTTTAAAGTTTTTTGTATATCATTGAACTCTTCTTCTTTAGTTTTTTCTCTACATCCACTCAAGTATAGCGCAATCATAACAGAAAGAATTACCAACAATATACGTTTCATTATTACCTCCTAAAGTTATTAAGTTATTTTTTTAATAGCCGTAGGTATATAATCAATTATGTCAGAGGCTATAATCCCATACTCCCCTTTTTCCTCTTTTGCTATGTCTCCTGCTAATCCATGCAAATATGCTCCTAGTTTAGCAGCATCAAGAGCACCTATTCCTTGCCCTAGCAAACTAGCTATAACCCCTGTTAAAACATCTCCACTTCCTGATGTAGACATACCAGGATTTCCTGTAGTATTTATATATATATCTTTTCCGTCACAAACTACAGTCCCACTTCCTTTTAAAACCACTATTACACCGTATCTTTTAGCCACTTCCATACTATATTTTTCTCTATTTTTTTGTATCTCACTTATATCAACATTAATTAGTCTACTCATTTCGCCTGGATGTGGTGTTATTATTGTAGTTTCATTACGACTTAACAATACATCTCTACATTGAGATATACAGTTTATACCATCTGCATCTAGTACAATTGGCTTTTTCAAGTTCTCCAATATATGCTTAACCATTTCTATTGTATTTTGATTTACTCCTATTCCTGGTCCTAGTGCTACAACATCTATATCTTTACTATGAGCCATTATATCACTTAAGCATTCAAAAGATTTTACTATGACCTCTGTATTTTTTATTTGTGATATAGTAAATATAGATTTAGGTACTATAGAATATACTAGTCCACTACCTGTCCTTAAAGCTGATTTTGATGTCAAATATGGTGCGCCAGCCATACCCTCGCTACCAGCTATTACTCCTACTCTTCCATAAGTTCCTTTGTGGCTATCTTCTTCTCTCTTAATTAATATGCCTCTAGTCCAATTAACATTCTTAATATTACTTATAGATTTATCCATATTTTGTTCTCCAATAGCTACAGATATAGCGTCTTTATTGCTATGACTTATTGATAATAATATTTGATCTATATTTTTATTATCTGATATTATCTTGGCATTTCCTTTTAGCTTTACTCTAGGCTTTCCTAACTGGTCATGAATTATTTCTATATCAGTCCAGTTAAATCCACTTATACCTGTACCAAGTACTTTGCTTATAGCCTCTTTAGAAGAAAATAATCCTGAAATAGTATTTGAGTTATAATTTCTAGACTTTATATATTCTATTTCTGACTCTGTAAATATCTTTTGTAAAAATCTTTTGTTCTTTGAAACTATGCTTTTTATCCTGTCTATTTCTATAATATCTATTCCGATACCCTTTATCATAATTTCATCATTCTCCCGTGTTTTTCAGCCTTGTCTTGTGTACTTTATGTAAAAAAAGAATGCATAAGCATTCCTAATCTAATATGTTCTTATCTAATTTATCAACTTCCTTCCCACCTAGTACATTGTGAAGAAAGGCATATGTAGTATTTCTTTTCTCTTCATTATCATATTTTTCTTTTATAGCTATTCTCAGTCTCTCTCTTAATTCAGTTAGTTCTTTATCTAATTCACTAAGCTTTTTTTCTGTGTATATTATGTCTTTATATGCATATTTTATGGTCACCCTTAGAAGCTCTAGGTTAGTTGCTCTAATTTGACTTGGAATAGTTTCAGTTTTAAATGTAAGTTCATCTATATTCTCATTAGCCTCATGCAGTTTTTCTTCGTACTCTCCTAATAAGTCTACTCCTTCTACAAGATCATTATTGTTAATTTCATCTGACAAGGTAAGTATTTTAGCTATAAGCTTTTTCTTTTCACTTTTCCTAGTAGTCAGTTCTTTTTTTGAACTTCTATTTTCTTTTACTAGTGATGAAAGTTTTTCTTTTAAATCTATTATATCTTTTTCTTCTATCTTATTAAATAAACTTATCCAATTTCTATCTTCTATCAACAGTGGAATCACACTTCTCGTTATTGAATCATACTCAATGTCTATTTCTAGATCATTTTTATCTTTATTGAATTTAAACATTATATGTTCCTCCTAATTATAATTATATATAATTAATCGGTAAATTTAAATAGTCTTATTAGTATATTTCAATTTGTATGTATAAATAAACTATAAAAGGTATGTCTTTATAAAGACACACCTTTCTATAATTTAATATGCTCTAAGATACTCTTCTATCTCCCATTCATGAACTGATTTTCTATATAAGTTCCATTCTCTTAATTTAGCCGATATAAATTTTTCTGTTACGTGACTACCCAATGCTTCTTTTACAGTTTCATTTTTTTCTAACTCCATTATCGCATCATAAAGACTCATAGGTAACGATTCTATATGTTTTTCACTTCTTTCTTCTGATTCCATATCATAGATATTTTGATTTACCGATTTTGGTGGTTCTATTTTATTTTTTATTCCGTCTAGTCCAGCTATTAAAACTGTTGCTAATGCTAGATAAGGATTACATGCTGGATCTGGATTTCTAAGCTCTACCCTAGTAGAAAGTCCTCTTTTCGCTGGAATTCTAACTAGTGGACTTCTATTTTTGTGTGACCATGCTATATACACTGGTGCTTCAAATCCTGGAACTAATCTCTTATAAGAGTTTATTATAGGATTTGTAATAGCTGTAAGACCATTTATATGTTTTAATAGTCCTCCTACAAAATATACCGCTTCATCACTTAACTGATTTTTAGCTTCTGGATCAAAGAATATGTTTTTTCCATCTTTGAATAGTGACATATTTAAATGCATTCCTGAACCAGCTATACCTTCAACTGGCTTTGGCATAAAGCTTGCAAATAAACCTAATTCGTCTGTTATTCTCTTTACAACATATTTAAATATCATTATATTATCTGCTGTTGTTAATGCATCAGCATATTTAAAATCTATTTCATGTTGACCTGGACCACACTCATGATGAGACGCTTCTACTTCAAAACCTAATGCTTCAAGAGCTACTATTATAGCTTCTCTTACTTCTTCGTCTCTATCTAGTGGAGCCATATCAAAATATCCTGCTTTGTCGTTACTTTCTAATATAGGATTTCCTTTTTCATCTTTGTTGAATATATAAAATTCTGGTTCTGGTCCTACATAAAATGTATATCCCATTTTTTTAGCTTCTTCTAGCGCTCTCTTTAGTACATTTCTTGGACACCCTATAAAAGGTTTGTCATCTGGTGTATATACATTACAGATAAATCTACCTATAGCACCACCATTATGAGTCTTCCATGGAAGTATTACAAATGTAGCTAAATCTGGATATAAGTACATGTCTGACTCTTCTATACGTGCAAATCCATCTATCGATGAACCATCAAACATTACTTCATTATCTATAATCTTATCTAGCTGACTTACTGGCAATGTTATACTTTTTGCAATACCTAATATATCCACCAATTGCAACACTATTGATTTTACATTATGTTCTTTTACTAGTTCCTTTATTATTTTTACTTGTTCATTTCTGTTCTTTGAGCTTAAGGACATATCTAAATCCTCCTTGTCTTAAGATTAGTGTTTTAATTATACAATATATTTTAAAAATTCTGAATAATTAATTTTAATTATATCTCATATGTTTAACATATACCATACTATCAGAGTTTACTTTTTTTGTGAATACTTATAAGTAAATTTGTTTAACTTGTCCTTAAAGTTTCTTTGCAGTCTTATAACAAATATATAACTTTAGTATGACTATAATGAGGTTGTAATTTACATTATATAAGGAGGTTTATTATGTTTAAGAAAAAATCTTTAAATCAATTTTTTGCTATCACTTTTCTAATACTTATAATTGTATCTAGTATTTATGCTAAAGATGCAATCTTAAAGCAATCTGCATTAGGTTCTATAGATGCAGTGCTGCAACAATCAGCATCAGCTCCTATAAAAGAACGACCTAAATATATTTTCTACTTTATAGGTGACGGTTTAGGTGCAGCTCAAAGACAGTCTGCAGATTACTTCTTGCAGCAATATGAAGGTAAAAAGTTGCTAATGAACACTTTTCCTGTGTCAGGCATTAATACAACTCACTCAGGTAATACTTTAGTAACAGACTCTGCTGCCGCTGGTACTGCTTTAGCAACTGGTCATAAAACTAATAATGGTATTATATCACAGCTTCCTGATGGAACTAATTTGAAAACTTTGGTAGAAGTCGCAGAAGAAAAAGGCATGGGAACAGGAATTGTAACTACTACTCGTTTAACACATGCTACTCCTGCTGTATTTGCTTCCCATAATCCTAGTAGAAGTAATGAAAGCGAAATTGCCAATGACTATGTTTCAAGTAATGTAGACTTCTTTGCTGGTGGAGGGATAAGACATTTTATTCCTAAAGACTATGCCACTGAGGAAGATGCCTCTGGTAAGTCCATTTCATCTAATAGAAAAGATGATAGAAATTTATTTAAAGAGTTTGAAAGTAAAGGTTATAAGACGTTTCTTGGAAAAAAAGGAGCTAAAGATTTTAGCAGTTATTCTCCAAAAGGAAAGGAGCAAGTTTTTGCTGCCTTTACTAATGATCATCTTCCTTATGAAATTGACAGACTTAATAGCAGCTTTAAGGATAGTGTTCCTACGTTAGGGAATATAACTCAAAAAGGTATAGATGTATTATCAAAATATGAAAACGGCTTTTTCATGGTGATTGAAGGCGGAAGAATAGATCATGCCTGTCATGCTAATGATGCAGTTGGATCTATTCACGATACTATAGCTCTTGATGAAGCTATTAGTAAAGCTTATGAGTTTATGAAAAAACATCCTAAAGAAACCCTTATAGTTGTTTCTGGGGATCATGAAACAGGTGGTATGGGGCTAGGATTTGATACTAATTATTTTATGCAACTAGATAAATTAAGAGATGTAAAATTCTCTGTAGGTGATACTTTAATGAATACTTATGACGGAGATCGTGCCAAGTATTTTAACTACATAGCTAAAAACTATGCTCTTTCCGATATAACTCCAGAAGAAAAATCTAAAATAGAAAATGCTATGAATATTGTAGACAAAAACCCTAAAGCTGTTTGGGGTGGCTCTTACTCTCCTGTAGCTATATCTACTACTCATGTAATATCAAATAGGGCTCAAATTGGATGGACTACTTACGCTCACAGTGGTACTCAAATTCCTTTATCTGTTATTGGAGTAGGTTCTAGCCACTTTGGAGGATTCAAAGATAATACTGAAATTGCTAAAATCATGTTTAGCTTGCTTGGAAAATAAATTCTATACAAGTAGCTAGAATTTATGTATCTAGCTACTTATTTTCATTTTAATTTACAAGTTGAGTTATCATTTGGGGGTGTGCTTAATGAAAAAGAATATTAGTCAAATATTTATTTTCATATTCTTAATAACTATGATGATAGGTCTTATGAGTTTTAATAAAGATAGTTCTAGTGAACTGTCTTTAGAGTCAAAAGCAATTGTATTAAATGTAGATAATTCTGAAGTAGTAGACGGAAGCTTCTCAAGACTAGGCTTTCAAGAACTTAATATTCGTATCTTAAATGGTAAGTTTAAAGAACAGGAAGTAAAAGCCTCTAATAACCTTTTAGGAAGTATGGACTTTGATAGTTTCTATAAGAAAAATGATACTATTCTAGTTAGCATTTTAGAAGATGGTGAAAATATAGTAAACGTTAAAACTCTAGAACACTACAGACAAAATTGGATATTAGCTTTGTTTATCGTTTTTGCTTTATGTATTATAGGATTCGCTAAAATTATTGGATTAAAATCTTTATTTTCTTTTATAGCTACACTATATATATTATGGACTTTTTTAATTCCTAACTTATTATTAGGCAAAAACCCTTTAATATTTTCTTCTTTAACTATAGTGATTCTTACCGGAGTAATAATTTTTTCAATAGCTGGTGTAACAAGAAAGGGTATAAGTGCATTTTTAGGAACAATATGTGGACTATTTTTAAGCTTAGGCCTAACGCTGTTCTTTGGTAGTAAGATAAATCTTACAGGATTAACTGAACCTTTTGCAGAAACACTCTTATTTAGTGGATATATACACCTAAATATGAAAGACATCTTCTATTCTGCAATTATTATAGGTGCTTCTGGCGCTGCAATGGATATAGCTATGGATATATCTTCGTCTATGGATGAAGTACTCGATAAAAAGCCGAATTTATCTAGAAAAGAACTCATACATTCTGGCTTTAATGTTGGTAAAGATGTTATAGGGACAATGTCTACTACTCTTTTACTTGCTTATTCTGGTGGTTACTTAACTTTACTAATGCTTTTTATGTCTAAGAATTCTAGCTTATCTACTATGTTGAATTTAAAAATTGTTTCATCCGAGATAATGAGGACATTGGTAGGTAGTATTGGCCTAGTGTTCGTAGCCCCTCTCACTGCTATTTTTGCTGGATATATTTACACTATTAATATTAAAAATGCTGAAATTCTTGATAAGGAAACAGAAAAACTCTCATCTAACTGAGAGTTTCTTTCTTATATATATATGATAATGCATTATCTAAATCCTTAATTATGTCTTCTGCGTTCTCTAATCCTACTGACAATCTAATCATACTTTCTGTAAGTCCAAATTTACTTAATTCTTCTTTTGGATATCCACTATGTGTCATAGCTGCAGGAAGTTCTATTAGAGTTTCACAATCTCCTAGACTCACTGCTAATTTAGACAGTTTAACACTATTTACAACGTCCTTTGCTTCTTCTAAATCGCCCTTAACTTCGAAACTAATCATAGCTCCAAATCCACTCATTTGTTTTTTAGCCAATTCGTGACCTTTGAAACTTTTGAGCCCTGGATACATTACCTCTTTTATCTTAGGATGACTTTCTAAAAAGTCCGCAACTTTTATTGCATTTTCCTCATGCTGTCTCATTCTAAGTCCTAATGTTTTGAGTCCTCTTAATAAAAGCCATGCATTAAAAGCACTCATAACTCCACCAAATTTACATAAATATTTTGAATTTAACTGATTTAAATATTCTTTATCATTAGCTATAGCTACTCCAGCAATTACATCTCCATGACCGCCTATATACTTTGTAGCACTATGAACTACTACATCCACACCCTGTGTTAGTGGTTTTTGAAAATATGGTGTAGCAAATGTATTATCTACTACTACTTTTATGCCTTTTTCTTTAGCTAAATCTACAACAGCCTTTATATCTATTATAGTAAGATTAGGATTTGATGGTGTTTCAAAATATATTACTTTAGTATTTTCATCTATTGATTCTTTTAAGTTATCTATATTTGTTAAATCAACTATTTTAAAGTTTATATTATAGTCTGGTAGTACACTTGTAGTTAATATATAACTTGACCCATATAAATTATTATGAACAATGATATTGTCTTCTGGTCTTAAAAGTGAAAGCATAACTGAACTTACTGCTGCCATCCCCGATGCAAATGCAACTGCGCCTACACCTTCTTCTAGTGCTGCTATCCTTTCTTCAAACAGTCTTACAGTTGGGTTCTCTCCTCTAGAATAAAGATAACCATCCATTTCTCCACTCATCATTCTATTTACATCATCTGTACTTCCAAATACAAACGTAGATGATTGATATATAGGTGGGTTCAATGGATAATTTGCGCCATCTTCTTCTCTTCCACCATGTATTGACAGTGTATCAAATTTATAATCTTTTGCCATATATAATACCCCCTTTTTCAAATCCAATAATTCCCGTTTAATTACTTGGTATTTCATCATAGTTTAATATAAAAGAATCTCAAAGTCAATAAATAATATGTAAAAACATAAAGAGTTATTTAGAAATAAATTTAAGTGAAATAAGAAATATTTTAAATATTTATCTTTTATTAATATTCTTTGTATTCACTTAAATTTATTGTAGATATTAAAAATATTCTTGTTTATTCTTGTTTAAACTATTTTATTTTAAGTAAGTCCTTTGCCATCTTTTCGGCATTTTTTCATTACACTTTCTACATCTATGGTTTTAAGCTTCTTTTCCTCCATCAAAATTTCTCCATCTATTATTACTGTATCTACGTCAGATGCCTGAGCTGAATACACTAAAGAAGATATTAAATTATATCTTGGATAAAAGTGTGGCTTATTTATATCTATCATTATTATGTCTGCCTTTTTTCCAATTTCTATTGACCCTATCTCATCTTCTAATCCTATTGCTTTTGCTCCATTAATAGTTGCCATTTCCAAAGCCGTATATGCTGGTACTGACAGTGGATCTTCAGTTACTCCTTTGTTTATGAGTGCTGCCAAATTCATTTCTTCGAACATATTTAAGTTATTATTACTTGCAGATCCATCTGTACCTAGAGTTACATTTACTCCTGCTTTTAATAAGGCATCTACTCTTGCGAATCCATTTGCAAGTTTTAGATTACTTCCAGGATTATTCGCTACTGTTACTTCCTTTTCTTTTAATATATTTATGTCTCTATCTGATAATTGTACACAGTGTACTGCTATTGTAGGCACATCAAATAAACCTAAGTCGTTTATATGCTCTATTGGCGATTTACCATATAACTTATAACTATCCTCCATTTCTTTTTTACTTTCAGAAACATGAATATTAATTCCTTGATTGTATTCCTTAGCCAGTGATATGATTTGATTTAGAAATTCAGGTGTGCATGAGTAAGGAGCATGAGGAGCTATTCTTGTTTTTATTCTACCGTTAGCTTTTCCGTTCCACTTTTCTATAAACTTTTTAGTTTCAATTAATTGACTTTCTCCTGTTATTTCATTACCTGAAAGACTAAGAGCTAAACACCCTCTTATTCCAGTTTCCTCTACTGCTTTTGATATATCGTCCATGAAGAAATACATATCTACAAACGTAGTAATACCTGAACTCAACATTTCAGCTATACTTAGCATAGATCCCCAATATACATGGTCTCCACTCAGTCCCTTTTCTAGTGGCAATATTTTTTCATGTAACCATTCCCAAAACGGTAAATCATCTGCATAGTTTCTAAATAGGGACATGGGAATATGTGTATGTGTATTTACTAAACCCGGCATAGTTATTTTATTCGTTCCATCTATTACTTTATCTACTTTAAAATCTTCTTTTATTTCTCCTATATACTTTATTCTATTTCCTTCTATTGCTATATCTATATTTTCTTTTATATCTTTATTTTCATTCATAGTAATTAGATTAGTGCCTTTTATTAGAATATTCATGTTTTTCCTCCTATTCAATATCTTTCTTTATTTTATATACCTTTTAAAAACATTTAAACAAAACTTTGTTTTTTGATTTTTAGTACATATTATGTTTAATATAAGTACAATACTATAGTATTAATACTTTCTTAATTGTTAACATGAAAGGAAATGTTATTTATGAAACATACTATAGTTGTAAATGGCTATTATATAGACGTATTTAAAAGCGATGACGGATATATAGGTAAAGTACGTAATTTAGAAAATTGTTTTACAGAGGGAAAAGATTTTAAGAGATTTAAAATTAAATAGTCAAAATAGAATAAATGATTACTTAAAAAAAATGATGAGTAAGGGCTTAAATCCTCCACAAAGAGATATCAAAAAAGCTTATAGTACCATATTTACCTACTATTCTTCCAAGTACAAATACTGATTTAAACAGAAATATTTATTTAGGAGTAGGATTTTTATTAAGTAAAATAAACGCTAAAATTTTAGAAAAAACCTATAATAATGAACTTAGAGAAAACTTAGATGTAGTAGATGTTTATAACAATAAAATTTTTGTAGGAAAAGTTATTAAAAGATTAGACCATGAATTATCTTATATTTCTTTTCAGGATATAAGTATGTTATTTAATGATTTTGTTAAAGTACAACAGGATATATTAGTAACTCTTGAGTGCTTGGGATATGAAGATGCCTTTGGGGTGAAAGATAGAATCTTTGTTTTCTTATTACCAAGAATTTTTTAATCTCTTAATCTAGATAAGTTTCATTACTAAATATCAAAAAGTTGAGCAATTGTTTTTTAGATTTGCTCAACTTTTTAATATTTTATAAAATTTTACTTATTGTTCTTTCAGTTTTGCTGGCTCTACATGCACTATAACTTCTTCCACACCATCTATGGCTTCTTTCAACATATCCTCTATATCATGTGCTATTTCATGTGCATGACTTATAGTATAACCTGGATCAACACCTACGTGTAAATCAACCATTATATGATTTTCTTTTCCTCTAGTTCTAATCTTATGACAGTATATAACTCCAGGATATTCACTTACCAGTTTATCTATCTTCTCTGGATTTAACATCTTCCCGTCAATCAGTACATTAGTAGCTTCCAGTAATATCTCTAAACCGGCCTTTACTATTAAAACTCCTATAAATATAGATACTATACTATCTACTATAACAACACCTAATTTTATAGCTATCAAACTCACTATTACAGAAATTGATACATATATATCACTCTGAGTATGCTTTGCATCTGAAATAAGTATACTACTCTTTAGCTGCTTACCTCTCATAGTTTCATATCTAACTACAAATATATTTATCCCTAATGTTATTATCATAACGATGAAGTTCCCTATATTTATATTAGGAATAACAGGATTTTTAAACCTAGCATATGCATTAGTTATTATTTCAAATGAAACGAAGAATAACAATAATGAGATAACTATTGTAGAAAGTGTCTCAACTTTCTGATGCCCATAAGGATGACTATCATCAGCTGGCTTGGATGCTATCCATATACCAACCAATCCAACTATATTTGATGTTCCATCAGAAAAAGAGTGATACCCATCAGCAACCATACTTGCTGTTTCAGTTATTGTACCATATGCTATTTTAGCTATAGCAACAAGTAAGTTCAGTACTAGTATATACGCAAGTACTTTCCTTACCTCGGTATAGCTATTTTTTTCTTTTACCATTTTAATCCCCCTAATTTATTTCTGACATCTCTATTTCTAAATCTATACTTTCCGCATTTACTTCATCCAATTTAGTTATCTCTAAACTTTCCCCTTCTTTAACTTCATATATAGGAAGTCTTATTATAAATTCACTACCCCTTGACTCTTCACTCGTGAAATCTATACTTCCATTATGCATATCTACAAGTAATTTAGTTAAACTTAATCCTACACCACTACCTAATCCATCACTTTTATTTACTCTTTTGAATTTCTCAAATATTGTACTTTGTTTATCTTTAGGTATTCCTATTCCATTATCTTTCACAACTATTTTTACATGCTTTCCTTCTATATATATGTTCACCCATATATGTCCATACTGTTCAGTATATTTTATAGCATTAGAAAGTACATTCAAAATAGCTCTTTCTATTTCGACAGGATCACATTCTATAATTTCTTCTTCTGTTTCTGTATCAAATAATATTTGTAAGTTTTTTTGTTTAGCATAGTCTACACTAGATAATACCATTTCCTCTACTAAATATATAATATTTACCTTTTTCATATTTAAATCATACTGTCTAGATTCTATTTTTGCAACATCTATTATATCATTTGCTGTTTTTAATAGTCTGTAACAGTTTTTCTTCACTAATTTGAAATGCCCTATTAGCCTATCTACTGTTTTATTCAAATCTTTATTCTTAAGACATGCTTCACTTACCTGTACTGTACTTAAAATCATATTAAGAGGTGTTCTTAACTCGTGAGATAAGTTTATAAAGAAATCATTCCTAAAGTTTTCTACTTCCATCTTTTCATCAAATAATCTTTTATTTTCATCTATAGTCTCTTTAAGTATTTCTTCTGTTTCTTTACGTTGCTTTATCTCCCCTAATAAATATTTATTTATTGTATTTAGCTCTTGAGTTCTTTCATTTATTATTTTTTCCAAAACCTTAACGTAATTTAATATCAAATATGCTATTAATATTGCAAGTATTAAATATATAAAGTATGATAACTTTGTTTTCCAAAAAGGTGGCTTTATTTTTATCTTTAACTCTACATCTTTTTCATTCCATATACTCTCACTATTTATCCCTTTAATTTTTAATGTATACTCACCGGGTTCTATGTTATTATACGTACCATAATTTCTATCTTTGACATGGTTCCAGTCATCTTCATACCCTTCTAACTTAAAAGAATATCGATTCTTTGATGGCTTCTTATAGTCTGTCATAGTATATTCAAAGTAAAAGCGATTTTGATCATATGGCAATACTATTTCCTTAGTATTTTCTATATCTATCTCTTCATCATTTACTGTCAATTTATTCATAATTATCTGTGGTTTAGTGAAGTTGGAGACTTCTTTTTCAGGATAAATAGTATTAAAACCATTGGTTCCACCAAATAATAGCTGACCATAACTATCTTTATAAACAGCTCCTGAATTGAAGTAATTTCCTTGTAAACCATCTATAGTACTATAGCTTTTTATAACTTTTCCTTTTTCTATATCAAACTTAGATATTCCATCATTACTACTTATCCATAGCTTGTCGAAATCATCTAGTAGTACACCTGATATGAAGTTACTCTTTATATGATCACTTTCTGTAAATACTTCGAATACTTCTCTTTTTTTATTAAATTTATTTAATCCATTAGAAGTTCCTATCCACAGATTACCTTTTCTATCGTCTACTATACCAGTTATATGGTCGTTACTTATTGTACTTCTATCTTCAGAATTATTTTTATATGACCTAAATATCTTTTTATTTCTATCATATTTATTTAATCCATCATGAAATGTCCCTATCCATATATTCTTATCATTGTCTTCATATATTGTAGTAATATGGTTACCACTCAGGTCACTATTTTTCACATTATAGTGTATAAATTCATTCTTTTCTTGATTATATATATCTAATCCATCTTGAGTTCCTATCCAGAGAGAGTTTTGAGAGTCTTCGTAGATGTAACTTATATTGTTGTCTGCAATAGAGTTAAAATTGTCAGCTTCATGGAAATATTTCTTAATCTCTCCAGTTTGCTTGTTGAGACTATTTAACCCATTTTCTGTTCCTATCCACATTGTACCTCTTCTATCTTCCATAATATGATTTACAGTATTTGATGTTATACTATTTTCATCGTTTAATTTATGGCTATAGTACTCTACAGTTCTTTTGTCAAAATCCAGTTTATTAACTCCACCATTTCTAGTTCCAAGCCATACCTTTCCATCCTTATCTTTATATAGAGATAGTATATTACTATCATTTATACTATTTTTAAAAGCTCCTATACTCTTATAGTTAGAAAAGTTTGCTTGGGGATTAAGTTTATTAATTCCACCACTTTCTAGCCCTACCCATATAAGCCCCATCTTATCTTGATACAAAGTAACTATATTATCCTCATTAGCACTAGTGTATGGATTTCTAGGATCTGATAAACGCTTTATAAATAAATTATTTTCTCTATCATATCTTGCAAGTCCACCTTGCTTACTGCCTATCCATATAGTACCATTTCTATCTTCAATTATAGACGTAATAAAATTCGATCCTATACTATATGAATTACTTTCATCTTTTAGGTACCTTGTAATAGTATCTTTCTTAACATCTATTCTATTTAATCCATTCTTTAATGTACCTACCCATAAATCTCCATATCTATCTTCACATATAGCTGTTATGTTATTACCACTCAAAGTATTTGAATCATCTTCACTATATTCGTAAATTTCCACTTCATCAGTTTTTATGTTAATCTTATTTAATCCATGTTCTGTACCTACCCACAAACTTCCTTCTTTATCTTGATACATTTTCGTTATATAGTCACTACTTAGTTTTCCTTTATAACGTTTAAAGTTATCGTCTTGTTTACTATATTTATTAAGTCCACCACCATCAGTTCCAATCCACAGATTTCCCTCTTTATCTTCTAAGATCGAAGTTACCTTATTGCTACTAAGACTATTTTTATCATTCCTATTATGCTTATAATGTTTGAATTTATTTTCTTTAGAATTAAATTTAGTTAAACCCTTATTTGTTCCAATCCATATTATCCCTTGCTTATCTTCTTTTATATCTACAATATAATTATCTAAAATAGTATTTCTTTCAAAAGGCATCTGCCTGTAAGTTTTAGTATTATAGCCGTCATATTTAGTTAATCCATTATTAGTTCCAAACCACATATAGCCCTTACTATCTTGTAATACCGTTTTTACTACACTATGAGATAAGTCCGTCTCTTCTTCTAGTTTTATAAAATTTATATAATTTTCTACTGCAAAAGCATTTATGCTATTAAGTGAAAGTATACATATTATAACAGTCAAACTTACTACGTTTTTTATCTTATTCATGTCTCCCTCCTCCTTTTCATTTTATTTTCATTCTATTTCCAATATGTTTTATTTTGTCGAATTATTATGTATTTCATCATATTATAACATAAAAAAGGATAAGATTATTATATCTTATCCTTTTTTATGTACTACTATTTATAAACTAGACTATAAACATCTTTCTGTTTTTTAGAATTTAGAAGTTAATTCTTCATCAAATATGCAGTAAGAGCCCTATAGTTCAAATCATATTAGGATACTTCTAATATAATAACTATTCTATCTCCTTTATTGTTATACCAATCTATTGTAATATGCTCAAGTTTCCACCCATTCTCCAGAGACTTAGTCCATAATCCCCAGACTCCTCAACTATACTGAACCAAAAGTCTAAAGTCTCATGATCAGCGTACCATACTTCATAAGATACAGACTCATCATCTACATAAGTGAAGTACCTAGCCTTACTATCTTCATCTCTAATAATAGTTGCATCATACATTTTAGCTAACTCTACTGCTTCTTTTTCAGACAACTGCTCAACCTTATCTCCATAAAATTTAAATCCACCAGTAGACATAGCAAAGTTAATATTTCCTGGTAGCTTCTTCATTTTTTCAATCATCTTTAAGATAAACTCCTTATTAGCTTTCGGTCCTGGTGTTGTTCCATATCCATGTAGATTATAGCACATAATTACATATTCTGGACCCTTCGGGAATGTTATTGATTCTTCAGGAAAATTTGGTTCTAAAACTATTCTTACATCAATGTCTTTTTTAATAGCTTCTGTGTACAGCTTTTCTACAAATTTTAAGAATGAGTTCCAAAGTATAACGTCCTTACCTATAGCCTCATAATCAATTTCAACACCACTATAACCACCTTTTATAGTCATAGAAAGTATTTCCTTTACATGATTATTCATTGATTCCTCTGTTGAAAATAAGCGATATAATAAGTCTTTATCTTTTAAAGAAGAAGCTTCATCTTTCCTAAGTAAATCATTAACAAAAGTTAAGTAACTTCCATAATTGTATTTAGGATATCTTTTCTTTATCATTTCATTAGTCGCTTCTATTTCATCTGGAATAAATAGTTTTTCATTCTCATCAAAATAAACTGCAAAATAAGATATATCTTTAATATTTCCACTTATTTTATCAAACTCATTTTCCAAATCAACAGTGTCCCAGTAAGTTGTCCATACAGAAATTTTTCTTTCCTTTTTATTCTTATCTGATTTTTTATTGTCTTCACTAAGAGCACCGCCCTCTATCGTAGTCTCTTTTTTTGTATAGTTCTCACCTTCTTTACTAGCACATCCTATAAGCGTAAAAGATACAATAAAAGTAAGTATTAATATTCTCTTTATCATGCTTTTCTCCATTTCATAAAAGTAATAATAACTATATACTTAAATAACTACAATGTTCTGATAAACCAGTTCAGTACTTTATTCCATCTAAGCGATGCCTTATGTTTAATCTTCTCAAATCCCTCTAATTTATTTCTATATATTACATTCTCACCCTTAGATATTTCTGTAACAATTAAATCCTCGAATACACCATCATATACATCATCTGCAGTGTTTCTTTGGCTATATCCATCTTCACCCCAAGATGATTCTAGATAGACATAACCTGCAGAATTTTCTGACAAAGGAAGTTTACTTACTGCCTCTTTATTATCTATATTTATTGAAATTTCATTACCTTCCAAGTATATTTCAAGATTTCTTTCTCCTTTTTCATGAATGTCAATAGGAGGTATATATTCATCTGCTCCTTGAGCAACAGTTCTAACTTTCTTATCATCTATCTCTTTTTGAGGTTCCATTTTCGTTGGATTTTTATATGACTTTGTATTCTTTTTATAAGTCTTTAACTCTTCATTTAACACTACAAATTCATCTTCTTCAACAGATATTGGAGTAACCCCATCATGACGGTCTAAATTTAGCTTGTAAATTGTCTTACCATTTTCATCAACATATAAAAAGTTATTTTTGATTCTTACTGCTACATATTTATCTAGATTTTCATCTGCTCTAAGGTAAATAGATTGTGATCCTAGCTTATTACCTGTCATAGTTGTTGCTAATTTATAATCCTTATATTTTTTACTTTGCTTTAATCTAATTAATCCCTTACCTTTAGGTGTAGAGGTTAATGCAATCGTTGATTCTCTATACTCAGGAACGCCTTTTACAATATCCCAATCTTTTTTCTTTTCTAAGTCACCATATACAAATTTTATCTTATCTCCAGTATCATCTGCTATTCTCATTAAAAGATGGTTAGGATACCAGTAGGCTTGAGGTTGCATTCTAGTTAAGTCATATATACTTGATTCTTTATTATTCTTGGAATATCCTTCTCTATTAAAATTCATGATAAAGAGTTTATTTATCCATTCTTCATTTACTTTACTTACCTTTTCATTAGATCCAAAAGCTCCAGTATTCGAGTGCATAAGAACATATGCACCCGGAAGTTTACTCAGTTCTTTTTTATATACTTCATCCATTAAAAGATAATCCCCACTTATACGTTTTTTCATCTCTTCATAAGTTTCTTTAGGTATTTTATCCTCATCTCTTATAAAGTCCATTAAATAGTGATTATAGTTTCTTCCAAAGTATTTACTTAACGTTGCATATTCTAAATAGGTAAGTTCTCCTAAAAAATTATTATATCTGTCATACACATTTATGAAGGATAATCGATATCCATTAGTTCCAAGCTCCCAAAAAGTACTTTTTTCTAGTTTCTTCAAATCCTTTGGCATAAGAAATTTAATGTCTTTTTGCCCAAATCTATCTCCATAGCTTAGCATAGTTCCAATAAAATTATATTTTTCTAACATATCTCCTGCAAATATAGCTGTATCCATACGTCCATCTTCAAACATTAGGAACATAGATTTTTCAGGAAGATGCTTATTTCTTTTATAATAATCTTCTATATCTTTTTGTTTTATTGTAGTATATCCATTCATATCTAGTGCTGCGAAGTGCTCATCTAGACGCTGTTTACTAATCATGGTACTAGTGCCCTCTCTATCAACTGCAATATAGGAAAGAGCTATAAATCCTTTATCTTTCTCAGTAATATTTACATTATTTTTATCAAAATGAACATATTCTTTAAAATTCATAATAGTATTAATTAAAATCCAAAATACGGTAAGTAAAACTATAGCTTGAATAATGCTTCTTATGAACTTTCTTCTATCTTTTGGAGTAGACAAATATTTCATTAAATATCCCCCTCTCCTGTTGATTTTTTCAGATGTCTTTTTCTTCTTTTATCAATCTTCTCCTGAGCCTTTACATCACTAGGAGTCATTCTAGTACCCCATGTAGATTTCCAAAATGTTACCCAAGCAATAGGCATTTGCCATAAAAGAACTGCTTCATAGTAAAAACAAAATACCATACCAAATATCCAAGTAGTACTTTTTCTTAAGAAAAGCTGAGTCATACTCATGAGCATTGACATAAGTAAAAGACCTATAATAAATGTTTTTGGAAATATTCTATACATTATTGGTACATAAACTAGATTATAAATGACAATGATCGGTGCAGCAATAGGAACAAGTACCCCCATATAAAAAGTAAGTGCAGCAAAAGGTTCCTTCTTCCACATGTACTTAGATGCTATTAAAGATTCTCTTAACCATGATCTTTTCCACCTCATTTGTTGCTTTAAAAATACAGACTGTTTATTAGGAACTATTGTTGAACAAATAGCAGAGTCCTGATACGCTGTTCTATGTTTTTTTAGCACAAAATTAGTCATTGCTCTATCATCACCAAATGTAGCCCTATGGCCTAAAAACTTTTGATTAAGCCATGCTTCACGATTCTCAAGAATGATTGACTTCTTGTAGCATGCAAGTGGTCCAGATAAGCAAGTAACAGCATCAAAGTAGCTTTCAGCTGCTTTGATTATTCTAAAGGCAATATAATAACGAACTGATTGCATTTTTGTAAGGATATTTGTATAGGTATTAGCTACATCAGTTCTTCCAGATACTCCTCCCATCTTAGGATCCTTAAAAGGCTGAACCAAATTTCTTATTGCATAAGGATCTAAGAAACTATCTGAATCTACGAAAACAACAAGGTCATGCTTAGCCTTTAAAGCTCCCAACGATAGAGCCTCTCTTTTACCACCATTTTTCTCCATTAGAATATATTTAAGTCTGTTTTTAACATCAAATTGTTCGGCCTCATTATATAATATATTCATAACTTCCTTAATTTTTTCAACAGACTTATCTGTCGAAAAGTCATCTATAACTATAACTTCTAGCTTATCTATAGGATAATCCTGATTAATACAACTAAGTATCGTCCTTTGTATCCATTCTTCCTCATTAAAACAAGGAATTAATATTGTAACCCCTGGAGTGAAATCAGGATCTATAGGTACTTGCCTATAGAATATGCCTACAAAGTATCTGCTTAATAAGAATACAGCTGCAATAATACTATATAAGTAAAGCCATTTATTAAACTTAAAGTAAACAATACTTTCAGCTCTCATAAGAATAATAAATACTGTAATGAAAAAGAGTAGTGAACTAGAAGTCATAATCATATATTTTCCTCTTTTTCTAGAGATATAGGTAGAAAGCTCTTCATCAAATACCATACCACATAAAATTTCTTCATCTAATAGCTCTTCTATTCTAGCTATATTTGCAGATATATTTACTTTCATTTCAGAACCTTCAGGCATTGTTCCTGGCTTTATCTTAAACTTTAAGAAAACAGTTTCTGCATCCTTTATGCTATTAAGATGCTCTCTTTTTCTTAATTGTATTAAAATACCTGTCATAGATATATCTATACTACTACAAGAAAATTTAGTTTCTTTGCCCTTCATATTGCATATTACATCAATATCATAGTTTACTTTATATCTAGTTCCGCTTTGTTTATTTTTAATAAAGCTACTAATATTCTTTTCAAAGTCGCCAATATCCTTTCCACGTCTATCTATATTACTTCGTCTCTTTGTATTATCAGGGACATGTGATAACAGTCTTCTATCATCTTTTGTTTTCAAGAGAATATCTTTGTACTTTTCATCATTATTTCTACGGCTATTTCTTTTATAGAAAAACACTTCATATCCCCCTTATCATTCTGAAACATAATCACTTAATTTTGAAAATCTATATCCTTGAGCTTTTAATATAGGGATGGCTATATCAAGTGCTTTAGCTGTTATGTTAGGTTCATTTGATATATATTTGTTACCATCTGACATATGCATAACTAGAATACTTCCATTTTGTATCTTTTGAACATCTCCACTGCTCTTTAACATTCCATTTATAATTTTATCTGCGAGTACATTCGGATCACTGTCTTCATAATCATGTGTGCTAAAGTCACCACTTACAATATGACTAAATCCCATATCAAAGATTGATTCCATACCAATTCTACTCATAGCTAAAGTTGGTGGTCTTAAAATTTTTGTTAGTGCAGGCTTCCCATTTATGGTTACATCTCCTACAACAGCTTGTAACTTGTTATATGAGATTAATAAATCTTCTTTTCTTTTTTGTACATCATCATCTGTAAGAGAAAAATATAGCCCACTTGTATCATTTTCATCCCGCTGCTCACGTGATAATGCAAATGGAAGATGGTTATCTGTATGACTTCCAACATCATGACCTGATTCTGCAATAGCTCTTAAAATATTTGGATTATTTTGCATATAGTTCGTTCTAATAAAGAATGTAGCATCTACATTATGTTTATCTAAAACATATAATAACTGGTTAATTGGTTTATCAGAAGACCAGTCATCAAATGTTAAGAACAACACCTTATCATCTGTAGCTACTCCAGTTGTATCTATTAAAGCAAGTTCGTCATCAGTAAATCCTGGTAATGTTCTATGATTACTAATATCAGGATTACCAATATATCTATCTTTAATAAAATTAAACTTATCTTTATCTGATAAATTCTCTAGATGACCTGGATAAATTGCATTTCTAACTGAAGGTATTATATCATTCGGTTCTAATGGATAATTATATACCTTATCACTTTTCATAAGATCAGTTAATGTTTTTACAGAATATGCAGAACCCTTAGGATCATTTGGATAAGCTACATTATTAATTCTGTTCTCTGTAATGTTTTTCACTATATCCCCAATAAGCTTTGGATTAGAATAGTAATCCATACGATAGTAGATTACGTACCCTCTGTGAGTAAAAAGATTTCCGGCATGAAATATATTGTTAATAACCTCATCGATACTTGCATCTTTGCTAAGTTTTGAGCTTGCTACTGCAAGATCAGACCATATAACTGTGCATCCTGCACTAGATATAGCTTCTAGTACATCGTCTGATATTTTTACTTCATATGGATATCTAACTAAGACTGCATTCTGACCAGTTATATCTTTGATATCTCTTTGCATTGTTAAAATTGTCTTTAAAGTGGAATAATAATCTTTTGAACTAGATTCCATTAAACTTATACCAATTTCATGTCCTTTTTCTGAAATTTTTATAAGTTCATCTTTATTATTCAAAATATCTCTTTCTGTAACAAAAAATGTCCCTTTAGCATTTAAATTATCAAGGGTACTTATTACATGATCTAAAACCTCTTTATAGCTGATACCATAAAAAGAAAACCCTAAAGCCCTTTCAGTTGTGTGTATTGTATGAGATTCTTTTGCTTTTTTATTATTATTTTTTTGTCTTAGAGCGTCTAGCTCTTCTTTTGTATAAGTATTGTTATCCGTCTCCTTCTTAGTATTAGTGCTGATTCCTTTACTATTGTTAGTATTAGTATTTGTATTTCCCTTACTTTTTTCAAAGTAATTTTTTTCTAAGCTTAGCCTCTGCTTTAGAATGTAATCTAGATAATAATCCATAGTTTTTACTTCTAATTTAGTAAGCTTAAAGTCAGAACCCTTATCTATGTAAGATTTTAAGTCTTCTACAAATACAGTTTTATAATTAACCTCTTCAATTGCTTGCAATAACCACTTTACAGTATTTAATAGTCTTTCACTTTCCGTAAGTGTCTCTATCTCTTTATCAACTTCTATGTCAGGCTTCTTGTCTATAGCAGGCTTTTCTTCTTTTGTGGGTGTCTCATATTCCATTTCATCTAAAACTCCATCAACTTTTATTGTTATAATTGACCCCTTTTTTATTTTTTTTACATAATTTAGTACCTGATCATAACTTTTAAAACTTTGATAATTCAAAACATGTGTACTATCAACTATCTTTTTATTTCCAGCCTCATATGCTGCCCTTAGTAACTTATCGGTATATTTTGTGCTATTACAAAGTAATGATGTAGGTTCTTTTTTAGTTAGATTTTTAATAATACTATTAGTTTTAATAAAATCTTTTACTAGTTCCTCACTAGAATATTTCTCCATATGTTTTGATCCATTCAAAGTATTACTGCCAATATTTAACCCTTTAGAGTTAACCTTCTTGATGAATGCTGAGTCTTCCGCTGCTCTAATACCTGGTACAAAAAATGTAGCCTTAGCATTGTGTTTAGATACTAAGTCAAGAATTTTTGTATTAGTATTGGTATCTGACAGTCCTTTAAAAGTTAGTGCAAATACCTTATCTGATGTCTTCACCTTAGTAATAATTTCAGCTTTTGACCCATCTTTTTTAAGATTATTTATAGCTAAATTAATTGTTTTACTATCATCATATTTAGTATCTTTACTTGTTGGTATATTTTTTTTATCACTTAAAGAATATATAAGAAATCCAATGATGCTTAACGCTATTATGAATACTATAGTAAATATAAATGTTTTTCCTATTTTTTTATTAGACATATAGCCTCCCCTTTACTATTTTCTTATAAAGACCAATATATGAAATCTTCGTTCATATCTTGCTTTTTGAATATGCTCTTTACATCAATTAATGTTTTCTTCGCATTTAAATCATTTCGATACATATTCTTAATTTCTTTTATAGATAGTTCCTTAAATTCATCATGGCTAACTGCAAATATTATACAATCCGCATCTTTTACCTTATCTAAATTTACTAAATCTATATTATAGAACTGTTTAATTTCTTCAGCATCAGCTACTGGGTCTACGACCTTAACATCCACATCATATTCTTTAAATCTATTTATAATATCTAATACCTTAGAATTTCTAATATCAGAACAGTTCTCCTTAAATGTAATACCCAAAATATAAATATTTGCTTCATTTACAGCAATTTTAGCCTTAATCATATTTTTAATAGAAATATCAGCAATAAAATTGCCCATATCGTCATTAATTTTTCTACCAGATAGGATAATTTGTGAATGATAACCTAGTTTCTCCGCCTGATAAATAAAATAATAAGGATCAACCCCAATACAATGACCTCCAACAAGTCCTGGCGTGAATCCCAGCGCATTCCACTTTGTATTCATCGCATCAATTACTTCGCTAGTATTGATATCCATTTTCTCGAAAACAATGGCTAATTCATTCATAAATGCAATATTTATATCTCTTTGAGTATTTTCAACTAATTTGGCTGCTTCTGCGACCTTAATACTTTTAGCCCTGTGTACTCCTGCTTCAATAATCATTTCATATACTTGTGCAATAGTTTCCATAGACTCATCATCTATTCCAGATACTATTTTAACAATATTCTCTAATCTATTTACTTTATCCCCTGGATTAATTCGCTCAGGTGAATATCCAACTTTAAAGTCTCTACCACACTCTAAACCCGACTCAGCTTCAATAGTAGGTATACAAATATCCTCTGTGACACCTGGGAAAACAGTCGATTCATACACTACTATTGATCCTTTAGTTAGATTGCGACCAACTAATTTAGAAGCCTCTATTAAAGGTGTTAAGTCTGGAGTTTTATCATGATTAATTGGTGTAGGAACTGCTATTACAATGAAATTCACTTCTTTTAATTTATTTTCATCCCAAGTGAAATCAACTTTACATGATTTTATTTCATCATCTCCAACTTCATTGGTTGGATCTTTACCATTTAGATACTTCTTAACTTTATCTTTATTAATATCAAATCCTATAGTTTTTACTTTCTTACTAAATGACACAGCTAGTGGCATTCCAACATAACCAAGACCTACAACTGCAATTTTCTTCTCTCCGATTATTATTTCCTCATACATATTGTTCATATAATTTCCACATCCGTTCTTTTGATTTTTATGGTAGACTTTACTCTTAATAAAATTAAAATTTGTATAATATAAAAAACTAAATGATATGCTGTATTCAACTATAGATATATAATCTCAAAGATATTAATTTTCCTCTATTTTATGACATTTAGATAAATGAATACTCATATTCTCTTTGCTGCACCCTTTAGGATATAAAGTTCATCGTCTGCTTTTTTTAATAGCTCAGTTATTGATAAATCATAACTATCCATTGTTGCTATCCCTGCACAAAAAGAAATTTTCAAGTTATATCTTTCTTCATCAATAAGATAGTCTTTATTTTTAATAGATGCTCTTATATCTTCTACTATTTTTAATGCTTTTTTATCTGTTGTGTCAGGTAGAAGTAGTATAAATTCATCTCCTCCGTATCTGAAAACTTCTCCATAGTTTCCGAGGCTGATATTTATAGTTTCTACAAAATCTTTCAATATTTTATCTCCAAAACTGTGACCGTAATTATCATTAATTTTTTTAAAATTATCTAAATCTAAGAATACAACTGATAATACTTTTCTACTTTTCTTATGAATCTTTTTTTCTTCTTCGAATCTCTTCTTAAGAAAATTTCTATTATATGCTCCAGTTAATTCATCTGTAAATTCAATCTTTTTTCTTTCAATTATTCCTTTTACACGATATATAAGTTCTCTACTATCAAAAGGCTTTTTCAAGACATCATCTACACCTTCTCTTAAGCAATTCCAATTAACTTCATTTTCTGATATATATATAATAGGTAACTCTAAATTTTGTTTTAATATATGTTCTTTAATACTTGGACATTCATTTTCATAGAATTTGCATTTTATCACTACTAGGTCTATTAGTTCCATTTCCAAGTCTACTAATAATTCATCTACGTTTGAGTATAGTATTATTTTATATTCACATAATATGTTTTTCAATAATCTTAATACTTCTAAATTATCGTATATTATCGCTATAGTAACTTTTTTGTTAGCTTTTAACTTTTTTTCATCTGAAGTTTTATGATTATATTCCTTATCTTCTAAAGAAAAATTTGTTGTCCTTTTCACTTTTATCACCTCTCTAAAAGTTACTATGTAAATCTTACTAGAAGTGTCTGAACAATTTCTGAACAGTTATAAGTATTTCTATTTCAATAAAAAATTCCTTTGATTTAGAGAATTTAAAATCAAAGGAATTTACTTATATATTTATATATATTTAATTCTAATAGAGCTTTACTTATATTAATAATATTAAGTTCTTTATCATTAGATAGTAAACTTATTAACTAAATCTTCAAGATCATAAACTATTTCTTTTAATTCATTTGAGGAGTTAGAAACTTGCTCTACACTAGATGACTGCTCTTCTACAGACGCTGATATCTCTTCTGTTGATGCTGCTGACTCTTGAGCTATAGAGCTTATTTCATCCATTGTAGCTACAAATTCATCTTTATTCTTCTCTATAGATTGTATATTGTTTGTTAATATATCTAGCTGATCAATCATTCCTGAAACTTGTTTATTAATATGTTCAAATGCCATTTTAGTATCTCTTGATACCATATTAGTTTGTTCTATGGTTGATATAGATTCTTCAACTTGTGATTTTGTATTATCTACTTCCTTTTTTATATTTACTATAATTTCTTCAATCTCATTAGTTGATGTAGCTACGTCACCAGCTAGATTTCTAATCTCATCTGCAACTACAGCGAAACCTTTTCCATGTTCGCCTGCTCTTGCGGCTTCTATCGCAGCATTAAGCGAT
Source organism: Gottschalkia acidurici 9a (assembly GCF_000299355.1). Classification (NCBI taxonomy): domain Bacteria; kingdom Bacillati; phylum Bacillota; class Tissierellia; order Tissierellales; family Gottschalkiaceae; genus Gottschalkia; species Gottschalkia acidurici. Next base: position 2,216,426 of record NC_018664.1, read on the forward strand.
AATAAATTAATTTGTTCTGTAATTGAATTGATTACTTCTATTACTTTTCCAATAGATTCTGATTCATTGTTCAGCAAACCTACTTGATTTACCACTTTATCAGATATATCAATATTGGCTTGTACAGAATCTTCTAATTTCTTAGCGTATTCCATACCTTCTCTATTTGCTTTAGTAGTTTCTTCTATATATTGCTTTATATTATTAGAGTTATCTACAGACTCATCTATTTGCTTTGATAACAGTTCAAGCTTATTAGCTCCATCCTGAATATTTGCAGCTAGACTAGTTGCACCTTGTGCTAGTTCATCAGTAGCTTTTGCTACACCCTCAATAGAAGAGGATGTTTCTGTCATTATAGTTGAAACATTATCTGAATTATAAGTTACTCTTTCAGAGCTCTCTTTTATATCACTTACTATTTGTCTAAGATTAGATCTCATAGTATTTATCATTTCTTCTATTTCGTATACTTCATCTTCAAAGGTATTTTCATTTTTCTTATGTCCTGTTTTATTATTTTCTAATAGTTCTAGCTTAGAGATATCTTCTATTACTTCTCTAAGTTGTCCCATACGTTTTGAAAGATGTCTTCCAACGTAAACAGAAGCTATAATGCCTAAGACTACTATTATAGTAGATATTATTGCAAGTTTTATCCTTGTACTATTGTAGTTAGCCTTATTTTCATTATTTTCTTTATCTGCTTCTTGATTATTCATTTCTATAAGTTGTAGCATCAAGCCATTAACTGTTCTAAAATGTTCATTTGAATTTCCCATAGCTAGAGCCATAGCTTCTTCATCTTTATTAAGTATACTTAACTCTATTAGTTCATCACTAATTTTTATGTAGTCTATCCACTCTTTGTTTATTTGATTTACTATATTTTTTTGTTTCTCATAGTTTATAGCTTCAGAATATTGGTTCAACATTACTTCAAAATCACTCTTTAAGTCTTTTAGCTCTTCTTCTATTTCTTTTGAATGTTCCTCATCTTGTGATATTATATGCATATACTCTCTAGCTCTATAGTCAGCTAAAATACCATCTGCTTTATAAGCTAAGTCTATACCTTTGAGCCATACATTAGTGATTTTGTCTGACCCTTGTTGAACTTTTTCTAGCGAATAGTTAGAATATATATTAACTAATATCATAGAAATAATTATCATAGCGAGGGTACTATATATCCTCGTCTTAATTGTTAATCTCATAGTTTATCATCCTCCTATTAATTAAATATGAACTAAAGTCACACTGATTTTAAAATTATATTGATATACCCAGTTTTCAATATAAATTTTATCAAAATAGCTCTGAACAATTTCTGAACAGTTAATATCTAATACTTTTCTCAATATAACAAAACTATCTCTCATGATTTTTGGTTTCTGGTATAATAATCTTCACTCTTGTATACTCATAAGGCTTACTCTCTAGTGTTAACTCAGCTCCTTTTAATATTTTTATTTTATTCATCACATTACTAAACCCAATTCTTTGACTTTTTCCACTCAATAATTCTCGTTGTTTTTCAAAGTCAATTCCTATACCATTGTCTTCAATAGTAATACTTATAAAGCCTGATCTTTCTCTATATATACTAATTTTGATTTTTCCAGCATCACTTTTATTTTTTATACCATGATTAACCGAATTCTCTACTAAAGGTTGTAGTGTAAGTGGTGGAATCATAGCTCTTAATTCTCCTTCTATATCATACTCAACCTTTAACCTTTCTCCATATCTTATTTGCTCAATTTCTAAATATGCAGTTACCAATTCTAGCTCTGACTCTAGTGATATAAGACATTCGCTCTGATGAACATCTAGTTTCCCTCTAAAATAGGTTGATAAGTTATTTAGTGCTTTTCTAGCTTTATTAGTATCCTTATAGCTAAGTCCAATAATAGTATTCAGTGTATTATATAAAAAGTGAGGTGATATTTGGGAATAAAAGTACTGAAACTCTTTTTTTAATCCATCTTCTACAGATTTTTTCATTAGCAATAAGGAGTTAATCCTTGTCTTTAGCTCTTCAGTATTTGATGTTTTTTTCTGAAAGTCATTGGCTCCATAGTCAAAAGCATTCATTAAGTCAATTGTTTTACCTGAGGCAGTTAATATCATTATAGGAAGCTCTGCCATGGTGTATTTTTGGCGAATCTTTTTACAAACTTCATCACCGGACATGTCTGGTAGCATAAAGTCCAAAATAATCAAGTCAACCTTGTTTTTTTCGATAATGTCTAATGTCTCAGCTCCATTATAAGCTATAAGCGTATTAAGTCCCATCTGATCTATAACATATTCTAAAACTTTCTGATTTAATGGCTCATCATCTACAATAAGCACTGTTTGTCTTTCTATATTATTCTCACTTTCTTTTTTCATATTTAAATCTAATAATGTTTCTGGTTCATAAGTATTATATTGATAGGACATTAGTTTATCTTTTTCTTCAATTTCACCCTCATATATAGGTAGAGTAATCTTAAAGGTAGATCCTTTCTTATAAACTGATTCTACTGATATATTACCACCGTGTCCCTCTACCAATTGTTTTACTATAGACAACCCCAGTCCTAGCCCTTGATTAGATTTATCATTCTTATTTTTCTGATAAAAAGTATTAAAAACATCTTTTAAGTATTTTTCTTCAATTCCTATTCCTGTATCAGATACTTTAATTATAGCCTGTTCATACTCTAACGATGCTGTTATACTTACTTCTCCAGATTCAGTATACTTTATTGCATTGTGAACTAAGTTATAGATAATCTGTCTAAACTTATCAGAATCCAACTTTAGTGCTGGAAACTCTTTGGGAATACGATTTTTTAATATAATTTGTTTATCCTTTGGAATTAAAATTTTCATTTCTTTTAAAATATCTTCTACAATTGTATATGGATTTATTGGACTCAATCTTAATTTTATTTCACCTTTTTTTACCTGAGAGGCATCTAATAAATCCTCCACTAGACGAGATAGTCTCTGACCTTCTTGATGTATAAAGTATAAGTCTTCTTGCTGTTTTGAGTTAAGAGATCCCTTCCTTCCCTCTAATAAGAACTTTGTTAAATTTAGTATAATATATAGGGGCGTACGTAGTTCGTGTGAAGCTTTGGCTAGAAATTCATCTTTTAATCTATCATACATAATAAGTTTTTCAGAAAGATTATTTACTTGTTCATAATCTAATTGAAGACGTCGATTCATTAATAAAGCAATACTTATCATTATTATAAAGATTAAAATCATAGATGTATGTCCCAAATCTATTTCAAAAAATATTTTAATAGATATTGTTATCCAATAAAGAAACATAGCATTTGTAATTACAATAATGTACTCCAAAGAATCCACTTTATTATATATTGCTTTTAATAAGATCCAAAATATGTATCCATAACTTATAGCTAAACTAGTAAGAACTATAGCTTGTACATACCCCATAGTAATGCTTAATGGATTTTTAGGATTATTAAAAGTTAGTATAATCATCATAAGCATGATTTTAACAATTATACCCATAGTTCTTTTATTCACATATTCATAAAAGAAATGGTGTATAAATTTCAAAACGCAAATCATTATCATAATCATCAATAGAATCTGAATACGAATTCTAGCTATCCAGTCATAGGTATATACTAAATCTAATAGCTGTTCATTCATAGTAGATAAATATATACCCATAAAAAAGCACATTCCACTAAAATATCCAAAATGCTTCTCCTTTTGTCTCTGAATGTACGTTAAAAGAAAGTATATTCCTAATACTAGACAGACTGAAATAATAAGTGCATCCATCGCCCTATCTTTATTGTTTGTATTCATAATAGTCTCAGAAGTTCCAAATTCAATTGATTTTAATATACCTCCAACTCTATACTCATAACTAGATACTTGAATAACTAATTCAATTTCTTTATTTGAGCTACTTCCCATTGCTATTTTATATTTACTCTCTGGATTAAAGTTTTCTCTATCTAGAGATGGATTTCCCATACTCATAACTTCTTCTCCATTAAAGTATATACGGCTTGCTGATCTTATTGTTTTAGTTTTGATACCATATACTCTGTCCTCTGGAACTTTTATTACGAGGCGATAGGTTCCAGATTCATTTATATATCCATTTGATTCCCAAGAGCTAGGAACCTCTATATATTTTTCCAATAGATTATCTTTTGTTTCTTTTTGGCTTGGATCGAGTAATGTATGCGGATAAAATCTCCACTCACCATCTAGTTTAATATTTTCTTCTTTAGCTGGATCCCAGTTCTGAATATTTAAAATTCCATTCTCAGCTATATAGTTCGTCTCCGACTTTAAAAAGTTAAGCTTTAAAATATTACCTATAATTAGTAAAGTAATCATTAGTGAAATAATGACAGAAATAATATATTTAATTTTAAGATCATTTTTATTTCTAGGAAATAACTTATTTTTTATTAATATAATTTTTTTCTCAATAACCATTACTTCCTGCTACTCAAAATATGGTCAAATGTATTCATATTGAGATTATTCTTGTTTCATAGAACCTCTCCTTGCCTAAGCTACTACGATTTGGTATGGTTCTCCACAAGCTTTAATTCCGAAGTTAGCCCTCCGTACATATATAAGTGCTTTTCAATTTAAGCTATCCTATATTTTTTAGCATTTTTAAGATTTATACTTGCATTTAAATCTCTATCAATATTAATTCCACATTCACATCTATAAACTCTATCTTTAAGTTTCAAATCTTTCTTAATTTCTCCACACTTACTACATGTCTTTGATGATGGATAGAATCTATCAACTATTCTAAGTTCTATATTATTTTGTTTACACTTAGAGCTTAGCTTTGTTCTGAATTCAAAGAATTTTTGATTTGAAATGGACTTTGATAAATGCTTATTCTTCATCATTCCACTAACATTTAAATCTTCAATAGTTATATAGCTTGGTTTTTGCTTAACTATTTTTGATATAGTTTTATTTATATAGTCTGTTCTTATGTTTGTTAATTTTTGATGAAGTTTTTGTACTTTGACTACTTGCTTTTGGATATTTTGACGAGTAGCTCTCCCTTCCTTTATATTTTTATTTCTTAATTTCAAACTCTCATATTTTCTTGATAGTTTTCTTTGCTCTCTTTTTAATTTCTTTTCTATTTTCTTGATTCTTGATGTTTTATTTATATTTTTAAACTTTTTTCCATCGCTACATATAGCAAATTCTTTTAAACCAACATCTATACCTATTCCCTCATTTGTAGGTTTTTGTGATATTTGTATATCTTCTTCAACTAATATAGATACATAATATCTATCAGCCTTTTGACTAACTGTACCACTTTTTACTATTGAGTTTGTAGATATATATCCATATTCTTTAAGTCTTACCCAACCAAGAGTAGGTATTTTAACTCTATGTCTTTCGATACTCCAGTCAGTCTTATTATTTTTAGGAAAGTATGCTTTTATATTTTGATTTTTCTTCTTTTTAAATTTAGGAAAACTCGTTTTTCCTTTAAAAAAATCCTTAAAAGCCTTATCTGCATTCATAATAGATTGTTTTACTGCTTTTGAAGAAACTTCTTTTATCCATTTTTTATCTTGATTATTAGGTATATACTCGTTATTTAACCATTTAGAAAAATCCATTCCACTAACAAATCTTTTTTCTTTTTCATAAACTTCTTTATTATGAGCAATATAAAAATTATATATAAATCTACATATACCTATAGTCTGATGTACTTTTATTTTTTGTTCACCAGTAGGTTTAATTTCTATCTTGTATGCTCTTTTCAACTTCATAATCCTCCTTGATTTCTTTGCAAGGTTATTACCGATACATTTAACAGTTCTGCAAATTCTTTTGATTTATAATGTTGGCTTATGTAATAACAACTTTTCCACGATTACATAATATTACATTTGATTATGTTTGTTTATGCTTTCATTAGCTAAAGATTATGTCCTATGTCTTCTCACTACTTTCTTTATTAGAGTTCATATGTTTCTCTATGTCAAAAATGTATTCTCAATTTTAATATGAAATTAAACTTGGTATTAGAGTTATTAAAAAATTCTCGGTATTTTTTTAGTCTATATATTAATATATCTGCTATAAGCTTTTAATATTTTTTCTTGTACATCTATTCCTAGTTCTTTATTCAATCTTCTTCTGAATATTTCGTACATTTCAATCATTTTTATTTTATTATTTATTTCTCCATAATACTTAATCAATAAATAGGCATATTCTTCATCGTATGGAGATAACTCTAGCATTTTTATTAAACAATTTTCCACTAACAAAGATTTATTTTTAGAAGTTAGTTCAACTAAATACTTTTCTAAATATTGTAAGGTTTTTCTTCTTAGTTCTTGTTGCTTATACAAGCACCAAGAATAATCTTCTTCTTCTAAATAATCTCCTCTATATAACTCTAGTATTTTCTTAACATTTTCTTTATTTACTTTTGAATCTTCTAGTATATTTTCTAATTCTATTAAGTCAATTTGAACATCAATATTCAATCTATAGTGATTATTTTCTAGAACAATTGGATTTAGATTTACACTTATCTTTTCTCTAATAGTCTTTCTAAGCTGATATATAGTTGTGTGTAATAAAGTAGTTGCCTTATCTATAGGAACATCATACCATAATTCTTCCACTATTTTCATTTTATGAATAGGCTGTTTTTTATGCTGAACTAAAAAAGCAAATAACTCTCTAACTTTCTGAGTTCTCCATTTAATTGGAATACACTTATAATCTAATACCTGAAGTTTTCCCATAGTGGATATGACTAATTGGCTACTTTCTTTTTCATTTAAACTATTAGTATTTCTTTTCTGTCTATGCTCTTTCAGTCTTAAAATACTCTTTCTCAACCTCTCAATTTTAACTGGTTTTAATAAGTAGTCAATTGCATTTACTTCAAAAGCCTTTATTGCATATTGAGGATATGCAGTTACAAAAACAATATCCATATCATAATTGTTTTTTTTAATTTCATTTACAAGCCCAATTCCACTTAATTCTCCCATTTCTATATCTAAAAATAAAGCATCAACCTTCATACTGGATAACTCTTTTAACGCCCTATTTGGATCTGTAAATTTTCCAACTACCTCCATACCATCTATTTGACTTATCAAAATTTCCAATACTTCTAGTCCCAATTCCTCATCATCAACTAACAATACCTTCAATCACTTCTCACCTCTGATAAAATTATAGTTATTGTAGTGCCATAGCCCTCCTTACTATCTAGTAAAAATTTTGATTTTTTTATAAGCTTAAGTTTCTTAAATACATTTGAAAAACCAATACTGCCATTTTTATTTGAAAGTATTTTTTTCTGTTGTTCTTCACATATTCCAACACCATCATCTCTAACGATAATCTTTATTTCTTTATTCTGTTGTCTTTGAATAGATATATTTATAGTTCCATTCGAGCTTTTCTTAGCTATACCATGACGTACTGCATTTTCAACTATAGGCTGTATTGTTAAAGATGGCAGTAATATATCTATACTCTCATCGATATCATACTCTACTTTTAATTTTTCACCGTATCTCATTTGCTCTATGGATAAATAAGCTTTAAGCAGCTCAATCTCTTTTTCTAAGGAAATAAAATCATTATGATTATAGAAATCTAATTTTGCTCTGAAGTATGTGGCTAGGTTATGTAGTGCCTCACGTGTTTTTTCCTCATCTCTATAACTCAATCCAATTATCGTATTTAGTGTATTATATAAGAAGTGTGGCTTTATTTGAGCTTGTAGATAATTTAACTCATGTTTTATAGCATTTTGTGCTAATAATTTCATGCACATTAATGATTCTATATGAGCTTTTAGTTCCTCCAGGCAAATCGGTTTCTGTATAAAGTCGTTCGCCCCAATATTAAAAGAGTCTATCATATCTCGTAATCTACCTGATGCTGTAAGTATTAAAATTGGTAATTCTACCATATGATAATGTCTTCTAATAACTTTACATACATCATAGCCTGACATATCTGGCATCATTAGATCTAAAATTACCATGTCAATTTTTTCATTTTTCAATACTTGTAAAGCGCTTTCTCCACTATCGGCTGCGATTACAGTATATTTTAAACAATTAACTGTATCCATCAGAATCTTTAAATTTGAATGTTCATCATCAACTACTAATATTGTTTTTTCTACTGTACCATGTATCTTTTTGGGCAAAGTCATACTCATACTATCATGTTTTTCTTCAGTATATTTTCTATCGTTAATTTGGGATTCTATATCTTTCCCTTCATTAGTATCTATGCTAGTATCACTTACTACAGGAAGTGTAAAGGTAAACTCTGTGCCTTTGCCTCTTTCAGAGTTAACCCATATATCTCCGCCATGTAGTTCTACTAACTTCTTTACTATACCTAATCCAAGGCCAAGACCTTGTGGTATATTTTTTCTATAATTTTTTCCTTGATAGAACGATGTAAATATATATTGTAATTCATTTTCTTCAATTCCTACTCCTGTATCTATTATAGATATATATACTTTTTTATCATAAAGTTTGACTAAAACTCTTATTTCTCCATATTTTGTGAACTTTATGGCATTATGAATTAAGTTAGACATAATTTGTCTAAATCGATTTACATCCACGTAAATTAAAAGTATTTCTTCAGAAATCTCACTCTTAATATCAATATTTTTTTCCTCTGGTATTAAATATCTTATTTCATAAATAATTTCATTTATAATCCTTATATCAACCATAGATGGAGAGATTTCTGTCACTCCATGTCTTAGTTTTGATGCATCTAATAAGTCCTCCACTATATTTGTTAATGCTTTTCCTTTATTATTTATTACCATAACACTTTTTTGTTGTTTTAAATTTAGTAATCCTTCTCTACCTTCTAATAATAGTTGCGATAAACTATTTATTATATGGAGTGGTGTTCTTAATTCATGAGATGTCTTAGCCAAAAATTGATCCTTTAACTCATCATTAATTTTTAGTTTTTGGGATAGTTTATCTATTTGATTATATGAATCCTGCAATCTATGTGATATTAGTAATCCTAGTCCAAAAGTCATTACTAAAAGTAAGAGTATTGGTATATTTCCTATTTCAATTTCAAACAAAAAGTTTACGCCAAGTAACAATCCATAGTAAATAAATGTTGTAGCTATAATTAAAATATAGCCTGACTCTACAGTCTTATTCCGTAAAACTTTAAATAATGTGTATAGTATATATCCATAACTAGCTGCTAAAATAATAACTATTATAATCTGTGTAGTATATATTGAAATATTTTTTTCTATAAAGCTATCTGTAGGCTTAAAACCTAATAAAAATCCTTCTATTAATAATGAATACTTTAGAATTTTAACTATCCTTCTATTTGTATAGTTATTTAAAAAAGCATGTATAAACATTAGAAAAAAAAGTATAACAAAATGTATCAATACCATTTGTATTCTTGTTAGAGTTTGAAAATTAACATCTAGAAAAACTATATTTATTAATCTTTCATTAAGAGTTGACACATATATAGATTGAGCTATACAGAACAAACTAAAGTATAGTAAGTAGACTAGCTTTCTCCACTGAAAAAAAGATCCTAGAAAATAAAATCCTAATATGATATATCCTGATGCTATAAGACTCTCTAACAATATTTTTGTCTCTCTTTCATGTATTACTTGGTTAAAAAGTCCAAAGTCAGTGGCTTGGATAATTCCTCCCGTAGGATAGTAATAGTTCGATACATGTATAACTAATTCTACTAACTTATTTTCACTCATTCCAAACCCCATGTAAAAATCACTGTTAGTTTTATGATTCGTTATATCTTCAGACGGAACCCCACTAGATCCAACCTCATTACCATTTATAAAAGTTTTACTAGCATGACGTATAGTATTTATTTTAACTCCATATAGATCATCCCTTGGCACTTGTATCGTAAGTCTATAAGTTCCAAAACCTATAGGACTATTATCATCAGATATATGTTTATCCCATGTACCTGGTACTTTTATTATCTTTTTTATATCATGGTATTGTTCAAACACATTTTCTTTACTTTTAGGTGTTATTAATTTATTAGGATAAAACTCCCACTCTCCTGTTAGTTTAGCTGAACCTTTCTTTTTCAGATCAACATTTTCAATCACTAATATTCCATTTTTAGATTTCACTTTATCATTCGATACAATGTTAATATAACTAACACTTAAAATTGTGATTATACCAATTAAAATTGAAATAAATACCACTGTATATGTTCTTTTCATTTCTCACCCCTGTTGATATCTGTTTCATTTGTTCATATGTATTTTTGTTATTAACTTGTGTATTGGATCATTTCTGATATATCAATATATTTTTTCTTTGCTTGGATATAATACCCATATTAATTTTAAGTTAACATATAAAAAAGGTAGGATTCTAGAATCCTACCTTTTTTATATGTTATATTTTTTTATTTCTTCGCCTTTTAGTTCTTCCACTATATCTTTTATATTTTTATCATTTATTACTAAATTTTTATTAATCTCATATAGAGGAATCATCGCGAATGCTCTTTCAGTCATTCTAGGATGAGGTACAGTAAGAACCTCATCATCAGATATAAAACCTTCGTATAAAAGTACATCTACATCTATAGTTCTAGGTCCCCATCTTATAACTCGTTCTCTCTTTAACTCATTCTCTATATATTGACAGTATTTTAGTAAATCAAATGGTTCTAAACTAGTTTTTATCTCTACAACAATATTTAAAAACCAATCTTGATCAGTATATCCTACAGGCTCAGTTTCATAAAAAGAAGATATTTGAGTTACTTGTATTTCACTGTTCTCTTTTAGCAACTCTATAGATCTTTCTATATTGCCTCTAGTATCTCCTATATTTCCACCGATCCCAAGATAAGCCTGCTTACTCATTCCTACTTCTCCTTATTTCTACACCAAAGTAATCATATATGCCTGGTACTGGTGCTTCTGGTTTCTTTATTCTTACATTTATTTCTTCAACTTTACTAAAGTTATTTAGAACTGAAGCCGCTATATTTTCTGCTAACGCTTCTATAAGTTTAAACCTTTTATTTTCTACTATATCTTTTACTAGTTCATATACTTCTCCATAATGTATAGTATCTTCTACATTATCTGTTTTTCCTGCTTTACTTAAATCAGAATATATTTCTATATCAACAAAGAACTTTTGTCCTAGTGTTGTTTCTTCTGACATAACCCCATGATAACCGTAAAAACCTAGATTCTCCATTATTACTCTATCCATGGCATATTCCCTCTCACTATAGCATCTGTAACTTTTAAAGCTCTATAGTTTTCTACGACATCATGAACTCTTACTATATCTACACCTTTTATAGTTCCCATAACAGATGTAGCAATAGTACCCTCTACCCTCTGCTCTGGCTCTAAGTCTAATATCTTACCTATCATTGACTTTCTTGAAGTTCCTAGAAGTACTGGATATCCTAAATAATTTAACTCATCTAATCTATCCATAACCTCTATATTTTGTCCAGAAGTTTTTCCGAACCCTATACCTGGATCTAATATTATGTTTTCAGGTTTTACACCTGCTTCTAAAGCTATGCTTATTGACTTTCTTAGAAATCTACACATTTCTTCCATTATATCTGCTTTATATTCAGTTCCATCCTGATTGTGCATTATAACTACTGGTGCATTGTGCTTTGCAATCACGTTAGCCATATTTGGATCTTTTTGAAGGCCCCATATATCATTTATCATATGTGCCCCTGCTTTAAGAGCTCCGTCAGCTACTTCAGATTTATATGTGTCTACAGAAATAGGTGCTTCTACTTCTTTAGATAATTTCTCTATTACTGGTACTAGTCTACTTAATTCTTCTTCAACAGATATTACTGTGTGTCCTGGTCTGGTAGATTCTCCACCAATGTCTATTATATCTGCTCCTTGTTCTACCATTTCCTTAGCACGTTCTATAGCCATATCTACTTCATTATATTTTCCACCGTCAGAAAATGAATCTGGTGTAACATTTAAGATTCCCATTATATACGTTTTAGTTCCTAGATTTAGAGTGTATTTTCCACAATCTATATCTACTTTTCTAAGATTTTTCATTTTGTCCTCCTAGAATTTTATTAGTGACATTGCTTCTGCTCTAGCTTTTGCATCTTTGTTAAATAGTCCTCTAACTGCAGATGTAACTGTTTTTGACCCTGGTTTTTTTACACCTCTCATAGTCATACACATATGTTCCGCTTCAACTACTACTATAACTCCATATGGATCTAACGCTTCTTGTACAGCATCCGCTATTGTAGATGTTATTCTTTCTTGTAGTTGTGGTCTCTTTGCTACTGTATCAACTACTCTAGCTAATTTACTTAAACCTGTTAATTTACCGTCTTTAGGTATATATCCTACATGAGCTTTCCCAAAAAAAGGTACGAAGTGATGTTCACAAACTGAATAAAATGGAATATCTTTAACTAACACTAATTCTTCGTGTCCTTCTTCTCCAAAATTAACTTTAAGATGCTCTTTAGGATCTTCTTTTAAACCTGAGAAAATTTCCTCATACATTTTAGCGATTCTTTTTGGTGTATCTAAAAGACCCTCTCTTTCTGGGTTTTCTCCTATTGCTATAAGTATTTCTCTTACAGCTGCTTCTATTCTTGGCTTATCCATTGATTTATCTCCTTCCAATTACCTGTTTTTATTTTTTATATAAAGTCAAAAGGATATTCACCTTTTTCCCAAAGTAGTAGTGTACCTCCAAATGGTTCTATAACATGATTTAATATACTTTCTAGTTTATCTAACTTGTCTTCAGCATGAGTATCTTTATCATTACCAGAGTAGTATTTTTCTATCATATCTATTAATTTTCTATCTTCAATAGATTTCAACATTCTTTTATCTGGAGGTATCCATATTTTGTTTAGCTTGAAGTATGAGTTTAATAATTCTTTAATAAAAATACCACTTAAAAACTCAAAGTTTACTCTATCTTCCCTTCTACTTTTAACAGTAAGATAACTTTGAGTTAATTTAAACCTTGTATAGTTAATATTATAATCATCTAGTGTAAAAGATCCCTCTTCATATATTGTCTTTATTTTGTCTAAATACTCTTTTAGAGTATCATTAGACTTATATAAAACTTTACTTTTAGCTAACACACATATAACAGAGGATATTCTTTTTGTCATAGATAATTGTAAAAGGTTTAACGGCATATATGATATATCAAACTCTAATCCTTCTACATTTATTACTTCTCTTTGAAACTCAGCTTTATCTACAATTACAAATATATCTATATCTCTAGCTTTATCAATTTCTAACTCGCTCATTCTAGCTAATGAGCCTACCAGTATTATACCATATGGTTTTTCTTTTTCTACAATTTCACTTATTTTTTTATTAAATAAGTTATTTTTCATTTATTTCACCTATTAATTTTATATAAGACTTTATGATATTCTTAGTTATATTATTTTCTCTTATATTATAAACCTTTTTTCCTATATTTGAAATAGGCATAATTTCCATAACTGAATTAGTTATAAAAACTTCATCTGCATCTAAAATATCTCCTTTACTAAACTTACCTATATTAATTTTTAAGTCTAATTTCTGTGAAATTAATATAACTTTATCTCTTACTATGCCAGGAAGTAATCCACATTCTGTAGAAGGTGTAAATACATTTCCACTTTTAATCCAGAATATATTAGATGCAGCACCTTCTGCTATAAAACCATCAGTATTTAAAAATATAACTTCATCATATCCATTCTCCGCACCTACTTGTTTTGCTAATAAATTTTCCATATAGTTATTTGACTTAATAAAAGCAAGTATTGAATGTTGATTTCGCTTTATATCACTAAACATCATCTTAAATCCATTTTTATAATTTTCCTCAGTATATGGATTATGTCTAGTTGTTAAAAGCAAATACTCTTTATCTCTATTTTTGCTATATAGTATCTTTAAAACTCCATTTTTAACTTGATTTAGCTCTAGCAGTTTATAGCAATCTAGTTCTATATTCTTCTTTGAGTCCTTTAAAGTTAACTTCAAAGTTTTACATCCACTTATAAGTCTATCTATATGCTCTTCTAGGAATAGAATTTTTCCATTTAATACTTTTAAAGTTTCAAATAATCCATATCCAAACATAAAGCTTTCGCTTAATGGAGATACTGTATTTTCCTCTGTTTTATATACACTACCGTTTAAAATATACATTTTTTCACCTATTTATTTAGCGCTTCCATTAGTGCTTTTGCTTTATCTAGTGTCTCTTGATACTCAAATTCTGGATCTGAGTCCCAAACTATACCCCCACCTACTTGGAAGTAAGCCTTATTATCTTTACATACTACCGTTCTTATTACTATATTAATGTCCATATCTCCATTAAGTCCTATATATCCTATCGATCCTGTATATATATTTCTTTGTGTTGGTTCAAGCTCATCTATTACTTCCATAGCTCTAATTTTAGGAGCTCCTGTTATAGATCCTCCTGGGAATGTTGCTTTTATACAATCTATAGGAGTTAGTTCTTCTCTCATCTTACTTGTTACAGTAGATACTAAGTGAAAGACAGTTGGATATTCTTCTATTACAAAAAGCTCCGTTACCTTTACAGATCCTACTTCTGAGATTTTTCCTAAATCATTTCTTTCAAGGTCTACAATCATAAGAAGTTCTGCTTTATCTTTTTCACTATTTATAAGCTCTTCTTTATTTTTCAAGTCTTCTTCTGGTGTAGCACCTCTTGGTCTAGTTCCCTTTATAGGTCTTGTTTCCAATATATTATCTTTAAGCTTTAAAAATCTTTCCGGTGAGCTACTCACTATATATCCTTCTCCAAAATCCATGTAACTTGAAAATGGAGCTGGATTTATACTTCTTAATTTTCCGTATAGCTCATAAGGAGTTTCTTCTAAGTCACACTCAAATCTTTGAGTTAAGTTTATTATATATATATCTCCAGATTTTATATAGTCTCTTGTTTTCTGAATAGATTTTATATATTCATCTTTAGTAAAGTTTGATTTAAACTCCTTTTTAGTAGATACACTTGGTAAATTTATTTCTATGCCTTTTTCTTCATTTTCCTTTATTCTATTTATTATTGATTCTACTACTACATCTTCTTTTTCTTTTATGCCCAATGACGCTACATAGACTTTATCTTTATTCTCTCTATGATCTATTACTATAACTCCATCATATATTCCAAAGTGTATATCTGGTATATTCACATCATCTACAGATGTTCTTGGTAATTTCTCTATGTGATGACATAAGTCATATGAAAGATATCCTACCAGACCACCCACAAATGGTAATTCTGATTCATAGTCCATCTTATATTTTTTATAAATTTCATCTAGTTTATCAAGCGGATTACCCTTAAATCTTGTAATCTCATCATTCTCCGTTATTTCTATATCATTATCCTTGCTTTTAAATACTAGCAATGGATTAAATCCTATAAAAGAAAATTGACCTAGTTTTTCTCTATCCATTCCACTATCTAGAAAAAAAGGTCTATATTCATCTTTAAATATCGTAAAGATTTCAAAGCTATTCAGTTTAGTATTTATTTCTTTTATTAACATATATATTCCCCTACTTTCTAAACTTCTTTGCTTCTTGTAAGAAGTTATTTAAAAGCTCCATTCCTTGCTCTGTAAGTATTGCCTCTGGATGGAATTGAACTGCTTCTATCATATATTCTTTATGCTTAAATCCCATTATTTCTCCAGCATCAGTCTCAGCAGTTATCTCCAAGCAATCTGGAAGAGATTCTTTCTCAACTATTAGTGAGTGATATCTTGTTACCTTTAAAGGATTATTTAAGTCTTTAAACATTCCTTTATTTGTATGTTTAATAGGATACACTTTACCATGAATAGGCTCATTTGCTTTTATAACTTTTCCTCCAAAAACTTGTCCTATGGTTTGATGTCCTAAACAAATTCCCAGTATTGGAATTTCACCTTTAAACTCTTTAACAGCATCTATACATATCCCTGCCTCATTTGGAGTGCATGGACCTGGAGATAAGACTATCATATCTGGACTTAATTCTCTTATCTCATTTAACGTTAAACTATCGTTTCTTTTAACTAGAACTTCTTCGTTTAACCCTTGTAAATACTGAACTAAATTAAATGTAAAAGAATCATAATTATCAATCATTAAAATCAATTAAAACAGCTCCTTCTAGCGCGATCATTTTAAAATAAAATCGGCAAAGAATAAATTATACTTTTATTATCCCTGAATCTATTTTTAGTATACTGATTATATTTCATATAGTCAAAGCAAATATTATTTTTAAACTTCAATTTTCAAGTTTATTTTTGTAAATAATATATTTTTTATTTCAACGTAAAGTATATATTAGTTTGTTATGTTTTTAAATATTATTTGTTAATTAAAATAAGGTTTAAATTGTCTTTATTAGATTTGTTATTTGTGATAACTTAAGTCTATATAAAAAGTGACTATTAAATTAGGAGGTTATTATATGAAGCTAAGTTTTACATTTGATGAGAAAATTTTAAACAAAGTATCATATGAAAGTCTTATTGAAAAATCAAAAGATTATGGTGCATCAAGTCTTGAGGTTAGCCCTGATATTGCTATTTTACCTTTAAATATTTATAAAGGTATAGTGAGTACTTCTTCCAACTTCAATATGGATATAAATTATCATATTCCTTATTTTGCAAGTGAAGAGTATGAACTAGAAAATTTCTCTACATATGAAAGAGAAGCTAAGAAAAAATACGATTCTTTTCTACATCTATTAGAAGATTTGCAGAGTGATATTAAAAATAATCCTATTATAGTTGTTCATGGCTCAAATTATAACGAAAACGAAAAATCAGTGGGTATGGATAATACATTAAAGTTTTTAGATTGGATGTTAAATATAATATCTTCTAGGAATCTTAACTTTACTCTAGCTCTAGAAACTTTAAGGAAAAAAGATGTACGAAATGTATGTGATAATAGAGATGATATTTTTTATATATTAAATAGATTTAATTCTGATAATTTGAAAATTTGTTGGGATATGTGTCATGATAAGCTGAATTTTTATCCAAATGAAACTGATTTTGATGATAATTTCTTGAAGGAAGTTATTTATTGTCATATTCATGGTCATAATTTAAAATCTGATACTTCTCATATTTCTCTTGGTAAGAGTGATATAGACTATTCTAATGAAATAGAGATTCTAACTAAAAGTAACTTTAAAGGCAGTATGAATATTGAAATACTTTCTAATTTTTGTGAAGATACTTATCTTGAAGATTTATTTAACGATCTAAGTTTTATGAAAAAATCACTTTAATAAGTATAAGACCTTATATTGCTTTTTCAATAAAGGTCTTATACTTTTATACACTATATATATCTCAGTTTAATTTTTTAGTTTGAATTGCCACGTCCACATTAAAATTTGGCATTAAAAAGCCATCGTTATTTTCAATAGAAATTTCTACTGGTATGACTGTATCTCCATTTTTTTGAATAGCTCGATGAGAAATTTGAGTTACTTTGCCTTTGTAAATCTTCTCCTTATTCGCTAAAGGAATAATTTTCACTTCTGAACCTAACTTTATATCTTTTATAAATTCTTCTGCTACTTCTGCCTCTACAACCATACTATCTGCATTTATAATGCTCAGAAGTTTTTTAGATATATCTGTGAAATCTCCAGCCTGGTAACCTATTTCATATATTATTCCATTCGGTACGTCACAAACTATATTATTATTACTTATATAAGTTCTTTTTAACTTATCCTTTAGTGTAGATATATTATGCTGTTCGCTAGCAATTTCACTATCTTTAATTTTAAGATCATCTTTATTATCTGTTTTCTTCTTTTTATTAGTTTTAATTGATTCTAAGTCATACTTTGAACCTTCTAATTCTTTATGTCTTAAATCAACAACCTTTTTAGCTTCATCTAGTTGTGACTTAGGAATAGCTCCTGATTTGAACAGATCTTCTTTTGTAGTGAAGTCATTTTGTTCTTGTATATATAATTTCTCTGAAAATGCTACTACACTTTCAGCTTTTTTTATTGCAATTTCATTTCCGTCATTTTCTACAGGGGTATTTTGAATTTTATTTTTTTCTGATTGTACAATATTTAACCTATGCTCTTTACCTTTTAGTTCTGCTCTATATCCACTCATATCCAGTGTTACCAGAACATCTCCTTGTTTCACTTGCTGACCTTCTTTTACATGAATCTTCTCAATAGCTGTGGAAAAGTCAACTACTATATTTTTCATATCATTTGCTTTAATGGTTCCAAAAGCTTCTACCACATTTTTGTCTTTTACAGCCTCTTCTGCTTGTATACCCTTAACTTTATTTTTACTAGTATCCTCGTTTTTATCGGAACATCCTACTGTCATAATAATTAAACTTATAACTCCAAATACCTGTACTTTTTTTATTAACTTTTTCATTCCTCCGACACCCTCCCATCTCTTACATATATTGTTCTGTTGCCATAGTTTGCTGATTCACTTGAATGAGTAACTTGAACTATATTTTTACCCTTTTCAAGATTTATTTTTTTCAATAATTCCATTACTTCCGTTCCAGTTTTACTATCTAAGTTTCCAATAGGCTCATCTGCTAAAATAATCTCAGGATCATTTATTAGTGCTCTAGCTATAGCTACCCTTTGTTGCTGTCCTCCTGATAGTTCTCTTGGAGTATGTCTCTTTCTATCAGATAATCCTACTATGTCTAATATCTCATCTAGTTTTTGTCTATAATCTTTTATTTTCTTTCCATCTAGTAAAATAGGCAGCATAGTATTTTCCTCCACAGTGAGGTTTGGAATAAGATTATAAAATTGAAATACAAACCCTACATCCCTTCTTCTCATAATACTCTGTTGTTTGTCACCCATATACTCTAATTCTTTTCCCTTAATTTTAATACTTCCTGATGTAGGTTTATCTAACCCTCCTAATAAATACAGTAGAGTACTTTTACCCGATCCAGAAGGTCCCATAATAGACACAAATTCTCCTTTATTAATAGTTAAATTAATATTTTTTAATATCTCTACATCTATGTTTCCTAATTTAAAGCTTTTAAAAACATTTAATACTTCTATAACTGGCTTCATTGCATCACCTCTACTCGTATTTAATAGACTCTATAATATTTAATCTTGTTGATTTAAAAGACGGACTAACAGAAGCAATTACAGTAATAATAATAGAACTAATAGTAGCAACAACAAACATTGAAGGAGAGTAGTGCATCTTTATAGGTAAGTTCATGCCCATGAGAATATATGGTGATATAAAAACAAAACTTAGTCCTCCTAAGGCACCTGTTATTCCTCCTATTATTCCTCCTGTTAAAGCTTCAATATATAACATTTTAGTAATTTGGGTTTTACTCATTCCCACAGATCTCATTACAGCCATAGATCTTTTTCTACTTAAAAAGCTCACGACAAAGTTATTTAGTACACCAAAAATTCCTATAATCATAGACATTATTGAAAATCCTTTTAGCAAAATGAAAAGTTGATTATTCTGTTGCATATTATCTATCTGAAGTTGATTTAATGTCATTCCCCATATATTTTCTCGGTTAAATTTTTCTTTTATTTTTTTCATTACTTCTTCGGGATTGTGGCTGGATTTTAAATATATATCTGAATAATTCTGTACCTTCATATCTAATTTTAAGTATCGTTCTGGTAATAATGCTATGTTTCCGTTATACATAAGTGTATCTACAAACCCAACAATGCGATAATTGCGACTTCCCCTTTCCATTTCTAGATTAATATAATCATCCTCTTTTACTCCTAATTTATTTTTAAGAAAACTACTTAATATAATATTTCTATCTGAATCAAAATTTTTCAAAACGCTTTTTTGGTCTTTTCCAATATTGAAGTCCCAATAATCAAAATACTTATTTTGATCTATTCCAATAGCTGAAGATATCTCTTCTCCTTGTTCTAAAACCTTTATATTATTAGCCTCATATACTCCATATGTAGAAATAACACCCTCAATACTTCTAAGTCTTTGCTCCACATTCTTATTACCTTCTGGATGATAAAGCATAATATCAAATTTTCCATCACTATATACATCTAATACTTCAATTCCTACACTGTAACTTAAAGTATTTATCATTAACAAGCTTGCAATTCCGATAGTAAGTAATGCAATATTATTCATAACACCTTTGTTATCTCTTAAATTTTTTACAGCTATAATCCCTATATTTCCAAAAGTATAAGAGTAAATCAATTCAAAAAGTAATATGAATTTATCTGTAATAAAAGGAATCAGTAATATTAATGATAGAGAAATCAAAATTAAACATATTGAATCTACAATTAGTGCCACTTTCATAGGAATGAATAAAGGTGTAATCATTGAAATTATAAATAACACCAAACCTAGCACTGTCTTTATACCTTTTCTCTCTTTTTTGTCTTCATATGTATTTAATACTATATCTCTTACAGAAACTTTAGAAACTTTTACTATTGGTAGTATTGAACTTATAAAAGATAAAATGATAGCTCCAAAAAAAGATATTATAAACTGACCTAAAGTAATTACCATATTTACTTCCATTTTCTCTGACTGATAGGGGTCTGTAGCTAAGACATTAATCATTCCATATAGTATTAAATAGCCTAATCCACATCCTAATACTCCTCCTAATACTCCATAAACAGCACTTTCCATAAGTAATAAAAAGTCCGTTATCCGCTTTGTTGCTCCAATACTTCTAAATGTCCCTATCAGAGGCATACGTTCCATAGAAATAACTTTGAATGAAGTATATATAACGAATATACTTATAAATATGACTAATGCTAGCATTAACATAAACGGCTTAGATATCATGTCAGTATGCTGTGTAATATCTTCTTGTGTAATAGTTTGCTTTACTTCATATCGTCTATATTCCTCTGAGAGTTTCTCTAGCAAGTTATCAATATTGCCACTATCTTTAGTCTTAATATATATTCTTGAAGCTTTACCTTTTTCACCAAAGAGATCATTTATTGTTTCTATAGGCACTATGGCTGTGTTACTTTGGCTCCCAGGTGTTAATATTCCACTAGTAGAAGCTATAGCTGAAACGGTAAAGTTGTATTTATGATTATCAGCCTTTACATTTAAGGTGCTACCAAGCTTCAAGTCATATTTTTCTGCTGTTTTGCTATCTATTATTATCTTTTTTCCATTAAACGGTTGTAAGTTATATTCTTCTTCTATAGTTATAGGATTCATATTTTGTAAGTCTTCAATATTAAATCCCTGAAGATCAAATACTATCTTTTCTTCTTTAGAGTGTTCAAAGGTTACCATTTCATTAGAGTTTTCAATAATATAGTCTAAATCTTCTATATACTTATATGCCTTATTAGATCTGAGTTTTGGAGAAGGAGAGTCTTTATTCGGATAAATTATTATTTCAGCAGAACCAATCTTTTTTTGCATTTGCTCAAGATACATTTCTGTAATATTCTCAGACATTCCTATAGATGCAAATAGAAGGGCTGTAGATAATGTAATAGATAGTAAAATTAAAAACGTCCGAAATTTTTTCTCTTTGATGTTTAATAAAAGAAACTTAATGATTATTTTCATACTATCACCACCTTTTATAAAGTTTTAGTCTTTAAATTTATATTGACATTACTCTTCTCAAACCTAAGAAATAAAAAATTTGAAATATAACCTTACCTCTTTGATAAATAAGAGTAATGAATAGATGAGAGCAAAAGAAAATTCATCCCTTACTCTACCGATAACACATACTTACATAAAATTTGAAGAACTCTAATTCGATACTATAAATTAAACTTCTTAATATGTTTGTAAAATAAGTTTTTTCTATACTTTAGATATTAAGATCTATACTTATATTTTCTACCTATCTACTCAGTATTACCTGATTTTATTAAAACTTCTTCCTTGTCAGAACCTTTCTATTTCACATTGAAATCCTCTTCATAGTCTCGTATTATTTATATAATACTTAGTACTTTGTATTACAAGGTACCGTGCATTATAGAGACAAGTATACCTTCATTTGGTATATCTGTCAATCCCTTTTATTTAACTTTAATCTTACTATTTTGCTATAGTTATTAACTGATTTGTTTCCGACTAGTTATCTTATTCTCTAACTTACTTAATTTATTATCTATAGCTTTTATATGATAATTTAAATAATTTTAAATTATCAGGTATAAGTCAGGATAATCCTGACTAACAACATAATCTCTTTGGTAAATAAAAAACAGAGTCGACTATTTAAAATTGATATTTTATTTATTAAAGTTACAAGATTTATAGATATCCTGAATCATTCTATCTTTTATATTAATTACCTAAAATCGATTATTTGGTAAAGTAATAAGACAAAATTTAACTTAAACAAAAAACAGATATCATTTTTTATTAA
Source organism: Gottschalkia acidurici 9a (assembly GCF_000299355.1). Lineage (NCBI taxonomy): Bacteria > Bacillati > Bacillota > Tissierellia > Tissierellales > Gottschalkiaceae > Gottschalkia > Gottschalkia acidurici. Next base: position 2,238,999 of record NC_018664.1, read on the forward strand.
ATGATATCTGTTTTTTAATTTTAATAAATTTAAAATTAATTTAAAATTATTTATTTCATCAAAATTTTATTACCTCTTTTAAGATACTAAATATACCAAACAAACAAATCATAAGACCTATAATTCTATCCATATATATGAAAACTTTTACGTTAAGTACTTTCTTAGTTGACTTTATTATGGTTGTAATAATTATCCATAATATACAAGAACCTAGTAATATAGACAGTATAAATAATATATTCTGTATAATATTTTCTGGCTGTAGATCTATCCCTAGTTTTGTGAATGCTGTTACAAATACGAAAAATGTCATTGGATTTGATAATCCCATCATAAAAGTAGATGTGAAAGTGTATATAAGTTGTTCTTTTTTATTTTCGATACCTTCTCTGTCTTTTATAGTTCTATTTTTCTTTTTAGTACTTAAAATAATGCTTAAACCTACAATAAAAAATAAAATTCCCATCACTTCATTTATAAGATAAGTATACTTTTCGAGAATATCATTAATAAAACTAGCTCCAAAGATTGCTAAAGTACAATAGATTGAATCTGATACCGAAGCACCCATTCCAGATAATAAACCTATTAATTGCCCTTTAGACATACTTCTTTGTACAGATAAAAGTCCTAAAGGCCCTACAGGAATGCACACAATCATACCGATAATAATTCCTTTTAAAATGAGTATAGTTTCAAACATTTCCTCACCTCTACTTATGATGTCAAAATACTATTATTTAAATTATACTACATATATTGACTCTATAAGGTTTATATTTACATCAAATATACATTTATATTATTAATTTATATAGTCATAACATATAGACTTTGAATTTTAACTGTTTAAGCAAGTATACTGTGTTCTTTTTAAACTTGCACAACTAATGATTAAGCAAATTATTTCTGCAATAGCAAAAGATAGCCATAGACCAACGGTTTCTAAAATGAAAGGTAGAACGATGAAACACCCTATTAAGAGTAAGTATCGACTTATCGCTAATACTGCTGATCTCTTTGGGTCGTTAATAGCAGTATAGAACGTGTTGATAACTACATTAGCCCCAACAAAAATAAAGTTAAAACTATAATATACAATAATCTCCTGAGCATTTAAAAACACCTCTTGATTATCCTGAATAAAGATTGAAATCAATGGGTTCTTGAAAATCAATAATACAATGGTACAGATAAAGCCTACTATTGTTACCGTTTTTATTGCAAGAGTAAGAGTGTGCTTCACTCGATTAAATAATCTACCGCCAAAGTTTACACTAATAATAGCAGCTACACCGCGTGATATTCCTATAATAATAGCGTTAATAACAAGAGAAATATATTGAACAGTTGCAAATGCAGATATACCAACTTCCCCAAATTTCTTAATTAAAATCCAATTAAATAGCATAGTAGACAAGCCTCCACAAAGTTGTGTAATCGCTTCTGAAGAGCCGTTATATGCCATTTGTTTAAGTGCTTTAAAGTCAAGCTTACATTTCCCAATTTTCAAAATGCTGTTTTACGAATAAATTGAGATAAATATATTCCAAAAACAATAGTTGCACTTATTCCTGATGCTAAAGCAGCTCCCCAAATTCCCCAGTTAAATATACAAATAAATAGTAAATCTAGTACAATGTTAATTACCATAGTGAGCATATTCCCTAGCATATAGAGTTGTGGCTTACCTATAGACTGCAACGATATACCAAGAATAATATTAAAGATAATCGGGATAACAAAAAAGCCAAATGTTTGTATATAGCTTTTTACAAGAGGAAGTAATACAGCATTTGCTCCAATACTTTTTGCTAGCATAGTTGGACATAATATGATAATTAACCATGTTGCAAAAGAAACTACGAATAATGCTGTAACAGCGTTATTAAAATAGTGATTTGCCTTTTTTACACTCTTTTCTCCCAAACTAATTCCCACAAGTGTATTTCCACCAATGGCAATTAAGATTGTTATGCACGAAATGATATTAAAAATAGGCGAAGCCATACTTACGGCTGCCATCGCATTAGAGCCTACATATCGTCCTAAGATAATTCCATCAATAATTCCATATAGGCACATAGATAGTGATGATAACAAACCTGGAATTGCAAAGTTTCGAAATAGATAGGGTATTCTATCATGTAGCAGATCTAGTTCATTTGTTTTCATAAAGTTCTCTCCTTTTCTATTGTGAGTTGTTATACTCTTTGTTATAATTCAAGTATAAAATCTTGTGTAGCACAAGAGTCAATAGGAGAGAAATAAAATGAAAAAATTTTTTCAATAGGTGAAGCTGCTCGCTTATCTGGTTTAACAATTGAAACCTTACGACATTATGATCGCATTGGATTGCTAAAACCTGCAAAGATCAATGAACAATCTGGCTATCGCTACTACACAGATGAAGAGCTAATATACTTGGAGGTAATTAGCTTCTGTCGTAAAAATAATATGTCTTTAACAGAAATTAAAAATATTTTTCAAGAAGATTTTGCCTACACCATATCTTTTTTAAAAGAAACAGAGCAAAAAATAGATAAAGAAATTAATCGTCTAAGACAGACAAAAAACAAATATTAAATTTGCGTAATCAACTACAACATAATCTTGTCTTACCTACTAGTGATTTTTATATAAAGTACTTCAATAGACGAGTCATAGTCTTAGCAGATCATTTGCATGAGGCCAGTATTGAGAACTTTCGTAAGCTTCACGATGTACTTTATGCTAAACTTGACCAAAGCACACGTGAGAAGTTTTTATTTGATAATTCGGCAAATTTTCTCCTCTCACTAAAGTCAAATATGCACTTTACTAAAATGTTTTCGATATGTACGAAATTTGAGAGTAGCAAGCATCTTCAATATTTACAGGCAGGTAATTATTTATGCTATATATGTTCGGAAAACGAAAAGGAAGAAGTAATTCAAGAAATGATGTCAATAGCAAGAGAAAAGCATGGAATCGAACCTGACTATATAATATTAAATGTAAAGTTCACAGGAATGTTTCAATGGAAATATGAAGTACAGCTTTTATTAGAGTAACTATAGAATAAGCTATTGTCTCTGCACTTATGAAGTATTATTTTAGGTGAAGGAGTTTATCTTGAACAAGACTTCATCTTGATAATTATGTAAATTATTAATACAGTTAATAAATCAATATTAACTCATAGATAGAATATTGTGAATTAATTAATATATAAATTAGCTTTTTAATAAAGTCTAAAATTAGCAGAGTATTTCTGTTCAAATCAGAAGTACTCTTTTTTTATTAAAGGATACAAAGTATATCGATAAAAATATAATATATTTTAATATATTATTATTGATATACAATAAATGTTGTGCTAAAATCAAATTAACATTAAATAAGTGAGGTGCTTTTTATGAAACAAGGTTCAACACTCTTTTTAAAGCTAGCTGTTGTTCTCATTGGAATTCCAGTTCTTGCTTTGTGCATATTATTGGTACCTGAGATAGCTAATTTTGCAGCAGAATTGTATCCAGATATCGCTTATATGAGATATCTCGTTTTAATCGATTTGTACGCAACGGCAATACCTTTTTACTTTGCTCTGTATCAAACCTTTAAACTTTTAACCTATATTGATAAAAACAAAGCTTTCTCAGAATTATCTGTAAGAGCTTTAAAGAATATAAAATACTGTGCAGTCATAATCAGTGTCTTGTATATAATAGGCATGCCACTCTTTTATCTCATAGCAGAAATGGACGATGCACCGGGTGTTATAGTACTCGGATTGATCCTTGTTTTTGCTTCAACGGCTATCGCAGTCTTTGCTGCTGTTCTTCAAAAGCTTTTAAAAGATGCCATAGATATAAAATCAGATAATGATTTAACAATATGAGGTGAATAACATGGCAATTATAGTCAATATTGATGTAATGCTAGCTAAAAGAAAAATGAGTGTTACAGAACTTTCGGAGAAAGTAGGAATAACGATGTCTAATCTTTCTATATTAAAGAATGGAAAAGCAAAAGCTATTAGATTTTCAACTTTAGAAGCAATATGCAAAGCTTTGGAGTGCCAACCAGTTGATATTCTAGAATACAAAAATGATATTATAGGGTAAGATTATAAAAATAGACTGTAATGAAAATTACAGTCTATTTTTATAAATTACTTTTTATAGTCTTACTACTTATTGACTTTTTATTTAAGCTCAATATTAAATTTAAACTCTTCTCCCAGTTCAAAATTATTGAAGTCGGTTGTGTATATAGTGTACTTATTATTTGGATCTAAGGCTTCAAATTCCATTGTAAATTCATTAGGATTTGCTTTGTCTTTTCTTATGTCATAATTTTTTACATTAACATGATTTCCTTTTTGGTCTTTTATATAAAGACTAGATCCTTGTGTATACGGTGCCTTACCTTCTGCAGTATATTTAACTATAGTAGTGCCGTTTTCTGTTTTTATATCCTTAATTATAAGCTTACCCATTTTTCCTTGTGATAACTCTATTGGATAAGTTCCATCTATGACTTTACTTACTTCTTTAGGTTTCTTTGTTTTTATAGCAACTGGTGTTTCTTTACCATCCTTATCTATACTTACTCCACCACCTCCTGATGGAGTAACTTTACATGGAATAATTGTTAAGTATTCAGGAATATAATCTAGTTTACCATAGTTCATTTTACTATTAAATTTTGATTTATTAGCTTCACCGCCTCCAATGCCATTTGGAACAAGTTCTACTCCTCTGTCATCAAAAGCTATCCAATTATCATATTCAAATATGCCACTAATGTCTTCTATTCTCTTTCCTTCTTTATAATTACCACTTAATGAAATATAAGTTCCTATAGGAGAAAGCGTTACTTTATCTATATTTACAATACTATTAGGAAAATCTATTGTTTTCTTTGGTTTAAATATATTAGTATTTTTAGATATCTCTTCTTTTGACACATTAAATGCAAAGTTCCATTTCCCTTGTATCTCTATATCTGTTCCAATTATATCTGTAATCTTAAAATCAACATTGAACTCCTCTGGTAGATTAAGTTTTTCTATATCTATTTCATCACTGCAAACATAGGTATATTCATCTATATATTTTCCTATGCTAGAGCCAATAGTAGCATCCATACGCTTACCATTTATTTTTATATCATTATGAATGAACATACCCATATTTTCTTTATCTTTTATCTTTTTATCACTCTTTATAGTATAACTTATTAAAAGCTTAGATTCATCACTTAACACTTCATTTATAGTAATTGTTACCCCCTTGTCTGTAACACTTTCACCTAGTATATGAGAGTACTTATCATATTCTCCGTTAGTTCCATACTTATCATTCAGCGTCTGTATTATCGAATTTAAAACTGGTACATTTTTAGCTAAACTTGGATTAGTCACTCCCACCCCTATTACACAAACTACTCCTATAGCAGCTGCTGTTACACCATATTTAAAAGATTTAGAACCCTTCTTTTCTTTCATTTTTTTATTTAGATTTTTCTTAATTCTTTCTTTTTGTATACAATTTACTTTCTCGTTCATGTCTTCAAACTCACTTTCATCTATTTTTATGCCATTAAATAGCTTATATATATCTTTTTCTTCTAAATTAAACCCTTTTTTATTCATCAAGATATCTCTCCCTTCAAAAGTATAAGCTTTTGTTTCAAAAATTCTCGACCTCTTGAAAGTCTTTTATCTACTAAATTTCTATTTACACCAAAAGATTTAGCTATATTTTCAATCCCCTCATATAAAAAGTATCTTCTTATAAAGATCTCTTTATCTTCATCTTTCATTTTCTCTATAGCTTCTATAAGTTCTTCGCTATTTTCTTTATCTATTATCAAACTTTCTATATTATCTTCACTAGATAACGCGTAATCATAATCATCTATAGATTCAACTACGCTGGACTTAAACAGTTTTCTTTTATAATCTATAGCTTTATATTTAGCTATCGCACTAATCCAATGTTTAAATTCTCCTTTTTCTTCATCAAAACTCTCAATATTATTCCACGCAGACCAAAATATGTCATTCACACATTCTTCTACATTTTGAGAATGAAAGTTTGAATTTAAAACATTTCCCGTAATCTTAAATATTAAATTACTATATTCATCAACTATAAATTCTAGTGCTTTCGCATTTTTCTTTTTCATTTCTTTTATAAAGTTATTATTATCTATTTTCATGTTTCTTTATTTTCCTCCTCTCTTACATACTCTTTATCTATATTTTAAAAATTATCTCTTAAGAAGCTTCTCATAATCTAATACGAATCCACTCTTAATTTTCTGACATAATATTTATAAATCTACTTTTTTAGAATTTTAATTAATTTTGTGTAATGTATTCACTATATAAGTTATAATAAAGTTATATATTCTTTTAATCAGGGAGGAATATCTTTGGACAATGAAGAAAGTTTAAAACTCAGTAACAGTTTAATTCTTTTAATGGTAATAACTTGCGGTGTATCCGTAGCAAACATTTACTATAATCAACCTATACTTGGTGACCTAGCAAGATATTTTAATGTTTCAACTAAAAGTATAGGATTGGTTTCTACTTTCACACAAATAGGTTATGGACTAGGAATGTTATTTATTGTTCCATTGGGAGATATTAAAGAACGTAAGTCTTTAATTATTAATATGTTATTTATTTCAACCATTTCTTTAGTTTTATTTGGTATTTCTATGAATTTTTATTGGTTACTAGTCTCAAGCTTTTTAGTTGGTTTTTCATCAATTATAACACAACTTATCGTTCCTTTTGCTGCTAGTTTAGCTAATCCTAATGAAAGTGGTGCTGTAATTGGTAAGGTTTTAAGCGGAGCTTTAGTAGGTATTCTTTTGGCTAGAACCATAAGTGGATTTGTTGGATCTCGCTTTGGATTTAGGATTATATTTTTTTCAGCCGCACTTCTTATGTTGCTTTTATCTTTTACTCTGAAAAAATTATTACCTTCAAGTTTACCTACTTCTAGTGATAAATATATTAATATAATGGGATCTCTTTTTAGTATATTTAAAAATAATTCTATTGTAAGATCGTCTTCCATAATAGGAGCTATGATGTTTGCATCCTTTAGTGTATTCTGGACTACTTTGATTTTTCATTTGGAATCTCCTTCTTATAATCTTGGTGCAAAAGAAGCTGGGTTGTTTAGCTTGGTAGGAATTACAGGCGTGCTTTTTACTCCGTTAACAGGTAAATTAAGTGATAAAAAGTCTCCTAGATTTACAGTAGGACTTTCTATATTTGTTGTTATTCTATCTTATTTTGTTCTACTTCTCTTTGGAGAAAATATTTTCGGATTAATTTTAGGTGTAATTTTACTAGATTTAGGAATTTCTTCTGGACAAGTATCAAATCAAGCTATGATACATAGTTTGAATTCAGAAGCTAAAAATAGATTTAACACTATTTTTATGTTTCTATATTTTTCAGGTGGATCTATCGGTTCCTTTTTAGGAACGTTTAGCTGGAATAAGTTTGGATGGGCTGGAGTATGTATAGCAGGTCTTTTATTATTATTTGTTGCTTTAATAACATACTGTACTATGAGAAGAAAAAACAACTGATAAAGAATTTGTGATTATATTTAGGAGTGAATAATTTGAACTATATTATATTCGATTTAGAATTTAATCAAGGCTATAAATATAGAAGAAAGAGCAAGCATAATAAAAGGGACTTAGTAAACCCAAGTTGTCCCTTTGAGATAATTCAAATAGGTGCAGTAAAACTTGATGATAACTTAGAGCTAATTTCTACTCTAGATAGACTAGTTAAACCTGAAATATATACTAATATTCATCACTTTATATCAGAGATGACTGGTATAACTATAGATATGTTGGAGTATGCAAAGTCTTTCAAAGACATCTATAAAGAGTTTGTTGACTTTATAGGAACAGATAGTGTTTTATGCCCTTGGGGTGCAGGTGACATAAGGGAACTAATTAGAAATATCAACTTTCATGGTTTAGATATATCATTAATTCCTAGCCTATATATTGATGTTCAGAAGCATGCATCTAAGCATCTTAATACTCCTAAGGGAAATTGTATAGGTCTAGAAAATGCTGCAAAGGCATTCGATATTCCTATAAAAAATGAATTTCATGATGCCTTCAATGATGCATTTTATACAGCTGAAATATTCAAAAAAATATATAGTAAAGACATTAGTCCTAGCGTTTATAATATGAGTGAAAATAGTAGCAAAAATGTTAGACCACTAAGAATTAAGTCTCAAAAGACAAAACTTGATTTTGATAGCTTGGTAAAGCAGTTTGAGAAAATGTATAATAAGAAAATGACTAAAAGAGAAAAATCTATTATAAAGTTAGCTTATACAATGGGAAGAACTGGTCAATTTCAGGTTGATGATTCAGAAGAATAATTTTAATCTAAAGAAAAAACTGATATCCCTTATTACCGGGATATCAGTTTTTATCTATTTTACAACTATATTATATATTCTTCCTGCTACATAAATTTCTTTTACGATATTCTTATCTTTTAATAGTTCTGATAGCTTTTCATCTTCTAATACTTTAGATTTTGCTAATTCTGCAGTAGCATCCTTAGGAACTAATATCTTCCCTCTTACTTTTCCATTTATCTGAACAGCCATTTCGATAGTATCATCAACAGTTTTTGAATCATCCCATTTTGGCCACTCTGTTTCATTTAACATTCCACTATATCCCACTATTTCCCATAGTTCTTCAGTAATATGAGGTGCTGAAGGATTTAAAAGAGTTATGAATGTTTTAAATTCAGCTTTATTAACTTTACCTATATTATTAAATTCATTTAATAATGACATTAAGCTTGCTATAGCTGTATTGAATTTCATTGCTTCAAAATCTTGTGTAACTTTCTTTATAGTCTTATGCATACTAGTTTCTAATTCTTTAGAGTATTCTTCACCTTCGACTAGTATATCTTGTAACTTCCATACTCTCTCTAAGAATCTTCTACATCCTTTTACTCCATTATCTGACCAAGATACACTCTTCTCAAAGTCTCCAATAAACATTTCATAAGTTCTTAATGTATCTGCACCGTGTTCATCTACAACTTCATCTGGATTAATTACATTTCCTCTTGATTTAGACATCTTTTCATTATTATTTCCTAATATCATACCATGAGAAGTTCTCTTTTGATACGGTTCTGGAGTAGGCACTATACCGTAATCGAATAAGAACTTATGCCAGAATCTAGAATATAGCAAATGAAGGGTAGTATGCTCCATTCCTCCGTTATACCAGTCAACAGGTACCCAATAATCTAAGTTTTCTTTACTAGCTAATTCTTTATCATTATGTGGATCTGTATATCTTAAGAAATACCATGATGATCCAGCCCATTGTGGCATTGTATCCGTTTCTCTTTTTGCACTTCCTCCACATTTTGGACAAGTAGTGTTTATCCAATCAGAAATTTTTGCTAATGGTGACTCTCCGTTATCTGTTGGCTCATAGCTTTCTACTTCTGGAAGTGTTAATGGAAGCTCACTTTCTGGAAGTGGTACTATACCACATTTGTCACAGTGTACCATAGGAATAGGTTCACCCCAATATCTTTGTCTTGAGAACACCCAGTCTCTTAACTTATAGTTGGTTTTTCTTTGTCCTATTCCTTTTTCTTCTAAGTAATTAGCTATTTTCTCTTTTGCTTCATTTACTGATAACCCATCTATTATATCTGAATTTATAAGAGTACCATTTTCTGTTTCTGTAAATGGAGCTTCCTCTACATTTCCACCCGATATAACTTCAACTATAGGAAGTCCAAACTTTTTAGCAAACTCCCAGTCTCTACTATCGTGCCCTGGAACCGCCATTATTGCACCTGTACCGTAACTCATAAGTACATAATCTGAAATCCATATAGGTATTTCTTTTCCAGTCGCAGGATTTATAGCTTTTATACCCTCTATTTCTACTCCTGTTTTATCTTTTGCTAATTCTGTTCTTTCAAAATCTGATTTTTTACTTGCAAACTCTTGATATTCCTCAATTTTGTCCATGTTATTTATTTTATCTTTTAGCGTTTCTATAACTGGATGCTCTGGAGATATAACCATGTAAGTTACACCATATAATGTATCTGGTCTAGTAGTGTAAATTTTCAGCTTTTCTCCTCCTGATACTTCAAAGTCAACTTCCATACCTTCTGACTTTCCTATCCAGTTTTTTTGTTGTATCTTAACTCTATCTATATAATCTACTAAGTCTAAGTCTTTTATAAGTCTCTCTGCATACTCTGTTATTTTAAGCATCCATTGAGTTTTAACTTTTCTCGTTACCTCTGTACTACAACGTTCACAAGCTCCATTTACAACTTCCTCATTTGCTAAGCCTACTTTACAATCTGGACACCAGTTAATAGATGCTTCTTTTTTATATGCTAAGCCCTTTTCAAATAATTTTAAAAATATCCATTGTGTCCATTTATAGTATTCAGGATGTGTTGTATTTATTTCTCTAGACCAGTCAAAAGATAATCCTAATGATTTTAATTGTGACTTAAATCTAGATACATTTTGCTCTGTTACTATCTTAGGATGTATTTTATTTTTTATAGCATAGTTTTCTGTAGGAAGCCCAAACGCGTCCCATCCCATTGGATATAGTACATTATATCCTTGCATTCTTCTTTTTCTCGAAACTATGTCAAGCGCTGTATATGGTCTTGGATGACCCACATGAAGTCCTTGTCCTGAAGGATAAGGAAATTCTATTAATGCGTAAAATTTAGGCTTTGTTTTATCTTCTAAAGCATGAAATGTTCCTTTTTCATCCCATATATCCTGCCATTTTTTTTCAATCTGTTTTGGATTATATTCTTTCACCTGAAGTTTTCCTCCTTAAATATATTAGTGTTTAAAGTTTCTAACAGTTTATATCGACATTTGCAAAAAATAAAACCCTTCTACTCTTATAGAGACGAAGGGTTTGTTCGCGGTACCACTCTATTTGACAGCAATTTTTACTATCCACTCAAAAGACTATAACGGGTCAATCCGACTAAGACTACTATACTTTCATCCTAGTAAGCTCAGAGACGAGTTCAGATGTAGTTATTACTATTTTCCACCTATCAATAGCTCTCTATAAATAACTTTCAACCTACTATTTCTCTTCAATGCAAATGTATCATTTTTAATGTATTTTATCAAACTTCTTACTAAAAATCAATTTTAATATGTCTATTAATTCAATTATATCCATGTTAACAATATTATATTATTTTATCATTTAGTAAAATCATATGAATGTGATCTTCCCACTTACCATTTATCTTTAAATATTTATGTGCTAGTCCTTCATTTTGGAATCCTAATTTTTCTACTACTCTTATAGATCGCTTATTTCTTGGCATTATATTTGCTTCTATTCTATGTAAGCCATATTCATTAAATATTATTTCAATTCCCTTATTTATAGCCTCTGTTATATATCCATTATTTGTTTCATCCTTATCTAACTTATATCCTAAATTACAAGATAAGAAAACACCTCTTATAATATTACTGAAAGCTATATTTCCTATAACTCTATTATAATCATTTTTTTTAAATATCCATAATCTTAAAAGTTTGTAGTCTTTGATATCTTTTAAATCTCTAGATAATTGATTTTTTTGAAGATTTAACGAATAAAATATCTCTTTTCGCTCGGGTTCCCATTCTCTCAAAAACTCTCTATTTCTCTCATAATAATCTAATACTAGTTCTCCATATGACTCGTCTAGTACTTTCAACTCTAATCTTTCTGTTTCATATCCAACAGTCATCTTTACACCATCCATAATTTTGTTTATATTGTTTGCTTGATTTATTATATCACTAAAATTAAAAGATTATAAAAAAAAGATATTCACAGTTTTTAAAAGTGAATATCTTTTTTTTATATATACTTTTATGGTTTTCTATATCTCTTTATTCTTACATATGAAGAAAGATATTAAGTATGATATAATTCCTACTATGCTAATGATTAATAAACTCAATATTATTATAGTGATTTTACTACTCATAGCAAAGTCTAATATATTATTTAATTTTTCGATTATAAAACTGCTGCTACTTAGTAGCGAAGGTAGGAAGAATACAAGGAACGCAGGCATCATATATAATAACATAGATAGCATTCTACCTTTTTCAACTCCAAATTTATAATACATAGGATATTGAAGAAAACAAATTATTGTTGCTAATGTCCCTGTTAAACACATAGCTCCTACTTCTAAAGTATCTATCTTGCCTATATTATAGTAATACGCTATAACACTTCCATTTATTATCCACACAATAATCATCAAACTAATTAAGTATAGATATCTTCCTAATACCATACTTGAGATTTTAGAAGGAAACATATAATACATCTTTTCACACTTTTCATTACTTGTAATGCTAAACGGATATGTTACCATAATTACTAAAAGGAAAAACATATACCCTATTCCAACTGTAGGTGAATTACTCAAAAACATCATAACAGCTACGAATGGAAGCATTACATAATATCTTAGCGATTTGTTCATAAGTCTAACATCAAGCTTAAAATAATTTATAGAATTCACTATATTTCCTCCTTTACACCATTTATATGAAATACTACAATATCATCAATAGAAGGTTTTTCGTACAACATATCATTTTCTATATATTTTTTATCTTTAGAATAAATAAGTCCCTCAAATCCAACACTAGATTTTTTATATCCAACTAACTTTTCTTTTATATCTAATGTTAAGTCTTCTACTCCTCCTTTAATTAATAAGTAATTCTCTAAAATATTATCTTTTGTATCATTAAATATAATTTTTCCATCATCTATAAAGTAAAGATAGTCCGCTATTTTTTCTAAATCACTCATTATGTGTGTAGAAAATAGTACACTGTTTTCGCCATCTGATATATATTCTTGAAGAAGTTCTAATATTTCATCTCTAATTACAGGATCAAGTCCACTTGTTGGTTCATCCAATATAAGTAATTTTGTTTCTCTAGACAGTACACTTGCAAACATTAGTCTCATTTTCATACCTTTTGAAAAGTCTTTAACTTTTTTATCATATGGTAATTTCCATTTTTCCATGTATTCCTTAAATTTCACTTCATCGAATGTTTTATAAAATCCCTTAAAAGTATTAATTATATCTTTCGCTTTAAAAGACTCCGGAAAATAACATTCATCTGCGATAAATCCTATTATTTCTTTAAATGATATATTATCATCTGAATACTTTTTTTCGAATACAGTTATTTCTCCACTATCTCTTTTTAATTGTTCCATTATAAGTTTTATAGTAGTAGTTTTACCCGCTCCATTTTGACCTATATATCCCAAAATATATCCTTTAGGTAATTTTAAGTTAATGTTCTGTAGACTAAAGTTACTAAATTTTTTGTTCAATTTTTTTATTTCAAGTGCATACATACTCATCACTCCCTCATTAAATTCTCTAAAATCATTATTAATTCTTCATTTGATATATTTGCTATTCTCGCATTTTCTATAGCGACGGTAAATGAATCCTCTATACGCCTCAAGTACTGTTCTCTTACCATTTCGTTGTCCTTAGGAAGCACAAAAGTTCCCTTCCCTCTCATAGTAGAAACGAATCCTTCTTCCTCTAGATCAGAATAAGCTCTTGTAGTCGTAATAACACTTATTCCCAAATCCTTTGCAAGTTGGCGTATGGAAGGTAAAAATTCATTTTCAGCAATTTTACCAGACATTATTTGCTCTTTAATTTGTACTTTAATTTGTTCATAAATAGGTAAATCAGATTTATTAGAAATGAGTATCTTCAATAGTCAATACCTCCTTGCCTACTGTATATATCTCATTATATACAGTAGTATGTTTATTGTCAATATATCTTTCATTAAAGTCTACTTAATCATATAAATAGTATTCTAACAATAAGTGCAATTTACTTAATTAGTAATAATAATAATAATTTATAGAACGTCCTACCTTTCTTTATAAAAGAGCAAAAATTTTACTATCTTTTATGTTATAATTGTTTTATTCTATATAAATCCATGCTTGGAGGTATCTTATGAAAGGTAAAAAACGAATATCAATTATTTTGCTTGTACTTTTATTATTCTTAGGTTATCGTTTATTTCCACAAATCTTTAGTTCTAATAAACAAACTAAAACTAACTTTATTATGGGAACTATAATTAACTTAACTATATATGATAAAGTTTCTGACGATGTTTTTAGTGGTGCTTTTGATGTTATTAGAGATATTGAAAATAAAATGAGTTTAAATATTGATGGAAGTGAACTTAACAGTGTAAATAAAAGTTCTGGAAAGTCTTCCGTGAGTGTATCTGATGAAACAGCTTATGTTATAAATAGAAGTTTAGAGTATTCTAAATTATCAAATGGTCACTTTGATATTACGATAGGCCCATTGGTTCAACTTTGGGGAATAGGAACTGAAAATGCTAAACTTCCTACAGAAGATGAAATTAATAATCTTCTTCCTAAGGTTGGTTATGAAAGATTATCTGTATCTGGTAATAATGTCAAACTTGAGGATGAAGGTATGATAGTGGATTTAGGTAGCATTGCTAAGGGTTATGCTGCTGATGAAGTAGCTAGATATCTGGAGTCCAAAGGAGTTAAAAGAGCTATTGTTGATTTAGGTGGAAATATATATGTGCTAGGAAGCAAAGATGAATCTATTCCTTGGACTGTTAGTGTCCAAAATCCATTTAGTGAAACTAGGGGAGATGTCTTAGGAATTTTAAAAGCTAGTAATAAGTCTATAGTTACTTCTGGTGTTTATGAGCGTTTTTTTGAAAAAGATGGAAAACGATATCATCATATATTAGATCCTTTTACTGGATATCCTGTTGAAAATGAACTTATGAGTGTTAGCATTGTTTCAGATAAATCTATAGATGGAGATGCTCTGTCTACTTCTATATTTTCTTTAGGTCTTAAAGATGGATATAGTTTGATAAATTCATTAAATAATGTAGATGCTATTTTTGTTACAAAAGACAAAAACGTATATGTAACTCCTGGTATTAAAAATAATTTCGAAATTAAGGATACTAGTTTTAAGCTAAAAGAATTCTAAATATTTAATACTATATAGGAGTATAGCATTAAAAACTTTTTTATTTAATGTTATACTCTTATAATAATTTTAGCTATAATTTCAAATAATACACCTTAGAGGTGATATTATATGGATAAACAAATCTATCGCAAAAAGAAAAATACAACTATAGAAAACCATCAAACTGCAGCTTGGGCTGAAATTGTAGATGTTTTACCCGAGTCTAAAGTAACCATTCCTAGTGTTGACAATGTTGAACTTGCTAAGGAATGGGTAGAAGAAAATCAAAAATAAAGTTTTAAAAAACCATGAGGCTAGGATATTTCAATCCTATTCCTCATGGTTTTTCTTTCTTCAAATTAAAGTTTAGCTTCTGAAAGCATTTTATAAATATTATATTTATTTTTAGAATCTTCTTCTGCTTTTGCATATAACTCTTCTGCAAGATCAGGAGAAATTTTAGTAAGTTGAGAGAAACGTAATTCACTAAGAATAAAGTCTCTAAATGGTAGTTTTGGTTCCTTTGAATCTAATATAAATGGATTTTTACCTTCGTCTTTTAAAGCTGGATTATATCTATATAGGTGCCAATATCCTGACTCTACTGCTCTTTTTTCTTGAGATATTGATCTTTGCATTCCATTTCTTATGCCGTGATTGATACATGGCGCATAGCAAATTATTAGTGAAGGTCCTTTATATTTTTCTGCTTCAGTAACAGCTTTCATAAATTGATTCATATTAGCACCCATAGCTACTTGAGCTACATAAACATATCCGTATGTCATAGCCATTAGTCCTAAATCTTTTTTTCTGATACGTTTACCTGATGCTGCAAACTTAGCTACTGCAGATGTAGGTGTAGACTTAGATGACTGACCTCCCGTATTAGAATAAACTTCTGTGTCAAATACTAATGCGTTTATGTCTTCTCCAGAAGCTAATACCTGATCAAGACCTCCAAATCCAATGTCATATGCCCATCCATCTCCTCCTACTAACCATTGAGATTTTTTAGCTAGGAAATCCTTTTTAGATATTATTTCTTGAATTAATTTACTATCTTTATATTCTTCTTTTGATATTACTTTAAGAACTTCTTTACTTACAACTTTGGATTCTTGTGTGCTATGCATAGTTTCTATCCATTTGTTAAATATAGTTTTACATTCATCATCAATATCTGTTTTTATAGCATCTTCCATAAGATCTTTTATCTTATTTCTAATTTGATTAACCCCAAGGTACATGCCATAACCATATTCTGCATTATCCTCAAATAAGGAATTAGCCCATGAAGGTCCTTTTTCTTCATTGTTTTTGCAATATGCTATAGATGGAGCACTAGCACTCCAAATAGATGAACAACCAGTCGCATTTGCTATCATCATACTATCACCATATAGCTGAGTTACTAATTTGAGATATGCTGTTTCTCCACATCCAGGACATGCCCCTGAGAACTCTAGTAGTGGCTGTGAAAACTGACTTCCTTTGAGTGTTTCTTTGCTCATTAATTCATCTTTTATACTAATTCCTCTTCTTGCATAGTTCCAGTTTTCTATTTCCTTCGGTACCTCTTCCTCTGCATCTACCATTACTAATGCCTTTTCTGGTGCTGGACATACGTCTGCACAGTTACTACATCCTGTACAATCTAGCGGACTTATTTGTATTTTATATCCTAAATTCTCAAACTCACCTTTTCCTGCTGCTTTTTTAAATATAAATGTCTCAGGTGCATTTTTCATTTCTTCATCATTTAGTAGAAATGGCCTTATGACAGCATGTGGACATATAAATGAGCATTGATTACATTGAATACAGTTTTCAGGTATCCATCTAGGAACAGATGTAGCTATTCCTCTTTTTTCATAAGCAGTAGTTTGTAGCGGAAATGTACCATCTTCTCTTCCTTTGAACGCACTTACTGGTAATTTATCTCCCTCCTGCTTAGCCATAGGAATTTGTATTTTTCTTATAAACTCTGGTAAATCCATGTCTGCACTATTAGCTTGTTCTTTAGAATCTATCCAGTGTTTAGGAATTTCTACTTCAATAAGTTCTTCAGTTGCTTTATCTACTGCACTGTAGTTCATATTAACTACTTCATCACCTTTTCTACCATAAAGATCCTTGATATACTCTTTCAAGTATTTTATGGCATCTTCAAAAGGTATTACATTTGTAAGCTTAAAGAATACTGTTTGCATAATCATGTTTATTCTATTTCCAAGACCAATTTTATTAGCTATTTCATTTGCATTTATAATATAGAACTTTATATTATTCTTTGCTAAATATCTTTTTACTCTATTTGGTAGATGTTCTTCAAGCTCTTCTATATTCCATGGACAATTCAATACAAAGGTACCATTTTCCTTAAGTCCATCCAATATGTTGTCATAGTGATTAATAAATGATTTGTTATTACATGATATATAATCAGTACTATAAACTAAATAGGATGATTTTATAGGATCTTTTCCAAATCTTAAGTGAGATACTGTACTACCGCCTGACTTTTTACTATCATATGAAAAATAACCTTGAGCATGAAGATCTGTTTTATCTCCTATTATTTTAATAGTAACTTTACTAGCTCCAACAGTTCCATCGGATCCTAATCCCCATAGTCTACAGCTTATATTTTCTTGCGGTGATGTATCAATAAATCTGTCTACTGGTAATGATGTATTTGTAACGTCATCTTCTATTCCTATAGTAAACCTATTTTTAGGAACTTCTCTTTTTAGATTTTCAAATACTGCTATTATCTGTGATGGTGTAGTATCTTTCTGACCTAGTCCATATCTTCCACCAACTACTATAGGATTATATCCACTATCATAAAACACAGATCTTACATCTTCGTATAATGGTTCTCCTATTGATCCCGGTTCTTTTGTTCTATCTAATACAGCTATTTTTTTCACTGCTCTAGGATATATCCTAAAAAAATGTCTTTCTGAGAAAGGCCTATACAGTCGCACTTTTATCAGTCCAACTTTTTCACCTTTATCTAGTAAGTAGTCTATAGTTTCTTCTATAGTTGTACATACCGACCCCATAGCTATAATTATTCTTTCAGCCTCGTCATGTCCATAGTAGTCAAACAAATTATACTCTCTTCCTGTAATCTTTTTTATATCATTCATATAATCCTGTACTATATCTGGCACTTTATCATAAAAAGGATTTGCTGACTCCCTTCCTTGAAAGTATATGTCTTGGTTTTGAGCTGTTCCTCTAGCTACAGGTCTTTCAGGATTAAGTGATCTATTCCTAAATTCTTTTATAGCGTTATAATCTACTATAGATTTTAAGTCATCATAGTCTATGGTCTCTACTCTCTGTATTTCATGAGACGTTCTGAAACCGTCAAAAAAATGTAAGAAAGGTACTCTCGATCTTATAGCTGACAAGTGCGAAATAGCTGCTAAGTCCATAGACTCTTGTGGACTATTAGATGCAAGCATAGCAAACCCTGTTTGTCTAGTTGCCATGACATCTTGGTGATCTCCAAGTATAGACAATGCATGTGCTGCAATCGCTCTAGCACTTACATGAAATACTGCTGGTAATAGCTCTCCTGCCATTTTATACATGTTTGGTATCATTAGCAGTAACCCTTGGGATGCAGTATATGTCGTAGTCAATGCTCCCCCTTGCAATGAACCGTGAACTACTCCTGCAGCTCCTGCTTCTGATTGTAATTCAGCTACTCTAACATTTTGGTCAAATATATTTTTCTTTCCTCCTGCTGACCATTGGTCAACTAACTCCGCCATTGGAGTAGAAGGGGTTATTGGATAAATACCTGCAACTTCAGTAAATGCATATGATACATATGCAGCTGCTTCATTTCCATCCATCATTTTTGTTCTTACTGTCATATTTTATATTCCTCCATGTCTATTACTTATAGTTAAACTTATTTAGTAGCTATGTACATATTAAGATTTATAGGCTACTCTATAAATTATCTATTATTATTATCTTACTTTTTAGAATTATAATTCATAATTACCTAATTATTGTTTATTTTTTCATTGATTTTCTTATTTTTCATAATAATTTTATATTTATATAGGCTGTTGAATAATTAATTCTTTCTGAGTATAAGTTTAACTACTATAAATTCATTCCTACTTATCCCATGGAAGTCTATTGCACTTAATCCATTGTTTTTTGTTAAGTAATTTTTCTATTAAATGGCATAGTGTTATCCACATTACATGAAACTTATATTTACTAAAATCATTTATAGTTTTGATTGCTAACAATAAGCTTTATTTTTAAGTAAATGAATTTATTATTTGTGTACAATAAGTTCAAGTACATCTGGTCTTGAGCTACATCAAAATCTATTCTGCTCTGAACAACTTGATCTAAATTCAAGTCAGCAATTAACATTTCTTCTTTATTAAAAACAGGGTCAACTATACAGCCACCGCTAGGACACATAATTTCAGACTGGGATTCTAATTCGTGATAGTAATTAATATCTGTTGTATATGTACTTTTTTCAACATATTGATTGCATTAAATTACAAACCATCTTCCTTCTAAATCACATGTAAATGGCATATAATTTCCCAGCATATTAGATATCCTGTTTTGTCATAAGGAGTGTCTATAACAGTTAGTGTGCTTCTATATTCTTCTTCTTCTTCCCAAATACAACTTTCTGTACCAATAGACTTTAACTTCCTATGTTCTCTCAAAATCCTCCACTTGATTCAAAGAATAAATTTGTACAATAAAGAGTTGTATTTAATCCATCACTATCTTTTTCTGTAACTTATATGGATAGATAGACCCCTGCATCTTAAACATATTTCCCTAGAATATCTGTTACATTATTAGGAACTGTTACAGAATTCTCGTAATAACACTGCCAATTCTTGAATCCCTCCATTATTCTGCTTCCAACTACAGATCCAAAGGAAAGACCTCTAAGGTAAGAAGGTATAAAAGATTCAGGAAAAACAACTATATTAATGCTCATTTCCTTTGCTTTATTTATCAAAATTAAGATCTTCTCAAGAATAGTGGCAGGATTCATAATTATAGGTGCTGCTTGAATTACTGTTACTCTTACAGATTTATTTATACCGACCATAATAACAACTCTTTACTTTTCAAGAAAATTTCAATCTCTATTCATAGTATTTATATATCAAGAAACAAAAACAACATCTGTACTAGCATATTACACAAAAATCATTATGAATGTACTTCGATATGTAGTATAGTTTTGTTATAATAAAACATAATAATGTTCTGTACTAGCACAAAGTAAAAAGGAGTCGTCAAAATTGTTAAAATACGAAAAAATCATTGAATATATTAAGAACGGAATTTACAATGGAGATCTTATACATAAGAGAAGATTACCTTCTATTAGATCAATTTCACAGCAATTTAATTGCAGTATTGGCACAGTGTTAAAAGCTTATGACAAACTTGAAAAAGAGCATATTATTTATTCATTACCAAAAAGTGGATACTATGTTCTGAAAGACTCTCATGATAATAAGCATTCTGAGGACTTTATAATTGATTTTTCATCAGGAGTTCCAGAAGTTGAGACGTTCCCTTATAAGAACTTTCAACATTGTTTGAATAAATCTATAAAATTATATAAAGAAACTCTTTTTACTTATTCTGATCCACGTGGATTAAGTTCATTGATAAATGCACTAACAAAACATCTGCAACAATATCAAATATTCACAAAACCAGAAAATATAATTGTTACATCTGGTACTCAACAGGCTTTGACCATATTATCAATGATGCCTTTTCCAAATGGCAAGACTAATGTTCTCGTTGAGCAGCCCACTTACTATGGTATGATAAAAACTTTAGAATTGAATGATATTTCAGTTCTCGGAATAGAGAGAGGACTTAATGGTATAAATCTTGATGAGTTAGAAAAGATGTTTAAATACGGAAACATTAAGTTTTTCTATACTATTCCAAGGTTTCATAATCCTACTGGGAACTCCTATAGCCGACAGGAAAAAGAAGCTATTGTAAAAATGGCAGAAAAATATAACGTATATATTGTAGAGGACGATATAGCTGTAGACCTAGATCTGAATCGAAAAAATGATCCTATGTTTTCCTATGACACATCTTCGAAGGTTATTTATTTAAAAAGCTACTCAAAAATCCTTATGCCTGGATTAAGAGTTGCTGCACTTGTAGTACCAAACTTACTTGTAAGTACTTTCCTTGATTATAAAATGTGGACAGACATGAACAGCCCAATACTTTCTCAAGGTGCACTTGAAATGTATTTAAAAAATGGAATGTTTGATGTACACAAAAAAGAGGTAACTAAACTATATGCTGATAGAATGATTTGTTTAAAGGATACCTTGTCTACATTCATTACTCCAAAAATCAAATGGACTGTACCTCAGTCTGGCTATTTTGGTTGTCTGTATGCTGAAAATAATCTTGAATACAATAAAATAGTAAATTCATTAAGAGCTAAAAATATCGAATTATTTGATACCAGCTTATGTTTTTTAAAGGAATATAAAAATCACAACTATTTTAGAGTAAGCATTAGCAAAACAAGTGAAGATAAGATAAAAAAAGGTATTCCTATAGTACTTAATACTATAAAAAAATACTTAACTTAATTCTATGTAATATAAAATCCTAGTTGAATCTGACATTAGATTCAACTAGGATCTTATATATCCGAACTTAACAAGCTAATTCCTTAGCAACTGCTTCAGAAATATTAATTAAATTATCTATTGCTTCAAATGAAAAGTTAAGAAATTACGAAATTCTTGTAACCTCATGACTATCACTTATCACTAAAAGTCCTTTCTCAAAACATTTATTTATAAATATTTTGACGTCAAGACTCATTTTAATCCCTATTAATAATTCACCTTTTAAAGCCTTTGCAAAACATATAGGATCTGAAATAGCATAAAATTTTTTGTGAGTAAAAAGAATCTTTTTGATACAACATCTCTTTGTCAGGAAATATCAACATACTTCAATTTGAAAATTAGACTCATATATCCTCTATTATATGATATTGTGTCTTAAATCCTAGAAGTGATAAACGAACAACGTTTTCAGGGTAAATTCTATGAAGTATCTTTAGTGTTTCAACAGGATCAAATTGTATATCCTGTGGAATTTCATATTCAACTGCCTCTGAAAGAAGCTGAAGATTTTTACTCATCCATGCTTCAATAATAATAGGTACATCTGGATATTTTTCTAAAAGTTCATCAACTACAGCGTTCTTTTCAATAATTGGCTGAGTTACTATAAATGATGCACCTGCATTTATTTTTCTCTGTAATTTACTAAATTCATTCTCTTTTACTTGATAGGGATTAAAAGCCGCACCTAAAACGAAAGTATCAGGATATTCGTCTTTTATATATTTTAATAATTCTACAGAAGTAACTGACTCTACTACTCCGTTAACTCTTATATCTGAAGGTTGAAGTTTTGGCAGCTGATCTGATCCATCACCACTTAAAACTAGAATATCTTTAATTCCTTTAGATTTACATGTATCAAGAATGTTGTGTAAGTCCTCCTTAGTATGAAACGTATTAAGGTGAATCATTACCTGCTCAGAATTTACATTGAGCTCTAATTCTTCTATAATTTCGGTGCCCTGAAAAGCAAGATGTCCCATTGCATTATCTGCAATACAAGCGCAATAACCACTTTTCATAACTCTATTATATTTTTCAGCGAAAAGCTCAATATCAGCCTCTAACTTTTTAGAATCTTGTTTTGGAGGAAGTATCTCAACGTGGTATATCTTATTTTTAATATAATCTTGCATTTACCTTTGCCACCTTTCAAAATAAATTACTAGTGCAACTTGAATTACTGCTACTCTTACAAATTTGCTTTCATTGGTCATATTAATTCTCTTTTTTATTACACATTCATATTATTATAGCTTAATTTAGATATCAAGAAATAAAATCAACATCTGTACTAGTATAGATGTTGATTTTAACTTCAAAACTTTATTCCTATTTTTCTATAACTTATTTTCCGAATGAACATATTAAATAGTAGCAAATGGCGCAACCCTTGGCAAAGCCCTCTATGAGATAATCATGCTAAGTCCTTTTTGTTAACTCTTCCTCTGTTATTATCCTTTGAAGCATAAGGTGTAAAATAGTATTTTTATGATACATTCCAGGTGAATTAATTCCTAACATTACTAGATTACTTTTATACACAAGCATAAACATAACTCCTAGAATCATAGATGAACCATAAGTTATAATTATATTTGCAATCTCTTTTATAGTATTTGGGGTAAATCATCGGTATCAACTTCCATTACACCAGAAGCCATTATAATTTCTGCTCCCTTTAAAACAATTCCAACCTTTAGGTATTTTGTAGGCTTTACATAAATAACTTTTTCCAATTTCTAATATATTGCTTCAACCTAATGTATTTATCTTTTTCAATAATTTAGAAGAATTATTTTAGAGAGTTCAATTATCTTATCTTTTATGCTTTCTATTCTTTATTTCTTTGTGAATTTTCTTTATAGCTTTTTTGCTACCTCTTTTAATATCTTTTTCTAACTTTCTTTCCGTATAGTCTAAAAATAAATCATCTATACTATATCCTTCTGGATATAGATCCTCTGCTTTATTTCTTAAAGTAACTTTTCTATAATTTATTTTTACAAGTTCCTTATTCACATATAGTGTTATATTATTAATCTCATCTGCACCGTCATATACTAGTATATTTTTCTTTCCATTTATGATGTCTACTGTATCACCTTTTTTAAATTCTTTAAATTTATTTTCGACTTTCTCTTTTTCTTCTCTTATACAATTATTATATAGCGGTTCGTTTAAGATTATTTCATCACCTGACAGTATTTTTCTTGCTCTATTTAATACAGATTGTTTCAAATTCATTTTTTCACATATCCATAAAGCATTACTTTCACCACTTTCCCCCATAACAAGCTTATATAAAGGGGTTAGGGTTTCTTTATCAAACTCAACACTTGCATTTTTGAAATGTGGATGTTTTTCACTAAATTCTTTTATTCTATCGTAGTGACTAGTACTTATAACTATAGATCCCATTTGATAAAGCTCTTGTAGTATACTAATTGCAATAGTTGAACCTTCTTTAGGATCTGTACCGCTTCCTAGTTCATCTAAAAGTACTAATGTCCTTTCATTACTTTTATTTACTATATTGCTTATATTTCTTATATGAGCTGAAAAGGTACTTAGTGAATTTTCTATGCTCTGATTATCTCCTATATCTATAAATATATTTTCAAATACTGAGAATTCACAATCCTTATTTCCCTTAATGTGGATACCACTTTGAACAGCTAGTGATAATAGTCCTATAGTTTTTAAAACTATAGTTTTTCCTCCTGCATTAGGTCCTGTTATAGTAACACATCTGAATTCTTTCCCTATCTGAAAGTCAAGTGGTACGTATTTTTCTATTAATGGATTATACACTTTCTGTAGATTTATATATCCATTTTTATTTAATTTAGGCTCAATACCATCTATATCTATAGAGTATTTAGCTTTGGCAAATATCATATCATATTCCATCATTAACTCTAGATTTATCTTAATTTCTTTTATATATGAGAGCACAAATCCAGTGAGAAAGCTTAGTATTTGATATTCTTCATTTTTTTCATCTTCCTTTAGCTTTAAAAGCTCTGAATTGAACTTTTGAACACTCTTTGGTTCAACAAATACGGTAACTCCTGTTGAAGATGTTGCTACTATTCTACCTTCTACTTTATTCTTATATTCTGACTTTATAGGTATAGTGTAGGTATCTCCTCTTTCTGTTATTAAAAATTCTCTTATAGAATCTTTGTTCTTAGATGAGGATAAAAACCTATTTAACTCTTCTTTTATTTTAATTTCTGTATTTTCTATATATCTTCTTATCCTACTAAGTTCTTTACTTGTACTAGAACTAATCCTATTATTCTTTATAGCTGTATTTATTTCATCCTCTAGTTCCTCTATTTCATATATTGATCTTGCATAGTTACTTAGATTCAGTGCTATATACTCTTGATCTAACATAAATCTTTTTATACTTCTACAAGCCCTTAAAAAGTCTGATATAGTTATTAATTCACTTGGATTCAATATAGTTCCCATATCTATTTTTTCAATGCTATCCTCTATGTCAAATAATCCAGCTAGTGGAGGATTTCCTTGTCTTAAAATAATACTTTTCGCTTCACTAGTGTCCCTCAACATTCTTTCTACAACTTTTATATCTGTTGAAGGATTTAGTTTATCTATTAATTTTTTTCCTAAATTACTTGTACAATAGTTTTTTACTCTATCTTTAAGTTCAAAATATCCTAATTTATCCATCGTATTTAAATTCATTTGAATACCTCCTTATAATAAAAGGAGAAGATTTAATAACCATCTATGAACTTAATTTAATTTGTAAGATATGAATTAAAATAAATGGTTATCTGATATTTAATTGTAAAAACAAAAAAACTGTGGCAGAAAATCCCACAGTTAGTCCTTAAAACCATACAATTGTAGTGTATAGTTAGTTTTTAGTATTTTAGCTTTAAATATAAGGACTATAAAGTTATTAAATCTTCTCTTATAAAAGACTGCACTTAAATAAGGGGTCTCTAATTTTTCCCCTAAATATAATGCAATATTTTATTTTGATTAAAAAGATTTAATAAACACTCATAAGCTGCTCCTTATATAACCATTAATTTTAATATAGTTTTATGATATTTCAACTACACTAGTTTGTCAAGTGGAAAACTAATATCAGAGTTTAAATAAATAAGAGAGTTATAAACTCTTAAGAGTTTATAACTCTTTTTAAGAAAACTATATGGTATTTATTCTTATTTAGAATAATTTATAATGAAGTCATCTCCCCATGGAAAATTGCCATAGTCAATATTTATATAGGGAGTTTTATTTACTGTCTTTTTATCTATAAACACGTTAACTCCTTCTACATCGAACATTTCATCATTCTCTGTAGGCTCATCCTGAACCCAATCAAAGGCAACCCCCATTCAAGATTTTCTTGATACATAAAACCTTACATTTTGTCCTGACAGTTCTTCATGAAGTTTTTCTTTTGCTTCATCTGTAATATTAAACTTCATTTTCATCACTCCTTAATTTTGAGTTTATTTTCTTACTTATCTTATACCCTTTTTATCATTTTATAACCTTTTTATTTTTGTATATTTAAATATCCAAATGTTACGATGTTATTTTATCATAATAACAATATATCTAAAAGTAGTTTTTTGAATATTCCTTGAGCATATCTATAAACACTCTGGCGATCGTAGACGTTTTACTACCTTTAGGATAAATATATGAAAAATCTCTTGTATACTTGTCATCCATAGGTATTAAACGTATATTGTCATATTTCAATTCTTCTTCTACTACTAGTGATGATATAAAGGTAATTCCTAAATTATTTTTTACTGTTTCTTTTATAGCATAGTTACTTCCAAGCACTATTATGCTTTTCGGACTTATTTTATTTTTCAATAAAAAAAGATCTAGCTGTTCTCTACTTCCAGAACCTTTTTCTCTTCCTATCCATACTTGATTCTCAATATATTCCTTTGAAATTTTATTTTTTAAAATAGGATTATTTTTACCTACTGCTAAGACTATATTATCTTCATATATACTTTCATATGTAAATTTATTTTTATTAACTGTTCCTTCTATTAATCCTAAATCCAATTCATAATTTTCTACTTTCTCACATATATGAGATGTATTTTCTATAGTAATGTACAACTCTATATCTTTATATTTTTCCCTAAATACACCTAAAAACGATGGAATAAAATACTCTCCTAATGTAAAACTACAACCTATATGCAGTACCCCTTTCATTTTGCTTTCATATCCACTTAATTCCTCTTTAGTTTCTTCTAGAATATTTATAATCTTTTTAGCTTTCTCATACAATAGTTTTCCTTGTTTTGTTATGAATATCTTTTTTTGCTTAACAGACCTTTGTATAAGAGTTGTTTCAAAGTATTGCTCAAGATTTTTTATATGAAGACTCACGCTTGGTTGTGAAAGACCGATTTTCTCCCCTGCTTTTGTGAAGTTATTGCATTCAACGACACATATAAATGTTTTTAACTCTTCTATCATTAGATATCTACTCCTTCTTACACTAATCATTAGTATTCTAAATGATTATTATTAAATATATATATTTTACTTATGATTATATAATTATTATACTTTATTATGCAAATAACTTTAGTATCTCTTGTATTCCTTAAATAGCTAAACTTTTATTTCTATCTATATTTTCTTAAATCTTATTGTCATAAATAATAAAGGCAGGTGTCTTATATGAAATACATTAAAATACTCCCTGGTCTTATAGTTTGTATCTTAATAGCTTACTTAGGACAATTTCTAGGGTCATATATTCCAAGCATTGGTGGTGCATCTATTGCTATTTTTCTTGGTATTTTATTAAAAAATACTTTATTAAATAATAAGTTATTTGAAAAAGGAAGCACATTTGCTGAATCTAATCTTTTGTCTTATTCTATAGTCCTACTTGGAGGAACTTTAAGTGCGAAAACTATTATGCAAATAGGTAATACTGGAGTAACTTTTATAGTTATCCAAATGACTATAACTATACTCGGAGCTATTTTTATAGGTAAAAAGTTAGGCTTTTCTAAAAAGTTTCGTTTTTTAATGGCAAGTGGTAACGCTGTATGTGGATCGTCAGCTATAGGGGCAACTGCTCCAGCCATAGGAGCTAGTGATGAGGATAAAAGCATAAGCATAACTATAGTAAACGTAACTGGTACTGTTTTAATGCTGTTACTTCCTTTAATAGCTAAATTTACTTTTTCATATGATACAGTTAAAACATCTGCTCTTATAGGTGGAGTTCTTCAGTCAGTTGGACAAGTTGTTGCTAGTGGGAGCATGGTCAGTTTAGATGTAAAGGATTTATCTACTATCTTTAAGATAGTTAGAATAATATTTTTAGTTTTTGTTGTTTTATCTTTTAGCATGTTGAATAATGATGGCCTGGACAAAAAAAATATAAAAAATAAATCTAAATTGTCAAATATAAAAGTTCCTTGGTATGTTGTTGGCTTTTTTATAATGTGTTTTCTATTTACAGTAGGTATTATTCCTAGCGAAATATCTAGAGCATTTAAATCTATAAGCAATAGTTTTGAAATAATAGCTCTAGCTGGTATAGGTATGAGAGTTAACTTAAAGTCTCTCATAAAGCAAGGATTTAAAATTTCTGTTTATGCCATACTTATAGCACTAGTTCAAGTAGTATCTGCTCTTTCATTAATAACTCTTCTTATTTCATAAGTTTATTTACAACGAAAAGTCATGCACCTAGGATTAATTAGTACATGACTTCTCAATGTATATATATTAAGTTTTAAGTTCTCAGAGTTTATCTATTTATTTTTCATTTATTATTTCATTTGTTATTGCATTTATACTAATTTTTTTATCAAAATCTATACAATATACTAATTTAACTACATCTTGCTTATCTTTATCATTTTCTCGTAATATGTATCTTAGATCGAAATCATAATTGTTTAATAAAGCTTCATATGCTTCTTCTTTTGTTATAACATTCTGCTTATCTGGGAATTGTCCTATATCATCCCAATCGTAAACGAATGTCTCTATATCTCCCGTCTCAGGATCTACACGTATGTTAAATCCATTTTCTGCAAAGTATACGTCATTTTCTTTTCTACCAAAGGCAAATTCATGAATACCATTGTCTAATACTCTGTCAAACTCCTCTATATAAGATATCTTTTCAAACTTATTTGGATGAACTTTTTTTATAAAGTCTGAAGCTATTTTTAACATATCTTTTTTTTGATACTTTTCT
This sequence comes from Gottschalkia acidurici 9a, assembly GCF_000299355.1. NCBI lineage: Bacteria > Bacillati > Bacillota > Tissierellia > Tissierellales > Gottschalkiaceae > Gottschalkia > Gottschalkia acidurici. The sequence continues at coordinate 2,268,097 of NC_018664.1, forward strand.
TCTCTTTTTGTTTCATACTTTCTTTTGTTAAAGGATTTAACCTCTTTAGTTTTTAAATCAATTCTTACATCAATATGATCTAATACATAATCATTTTTATTTTCTACGTTTCTAAACCGTAATTCCAACACATGATTACTAGCATTATGTTCTTGGTACAACAAATACGCACCATATATTCTATAATTTTTATCAATATTTACAAAATCTCTAGCTATTTTTTCTGCCTCTTTTTCACTTATCATACTATATTTTTCTTTTTGAGTTGAAGGTTCTTTATAAAAATATGCTTTACCTGTGGAAAAATTTCTATTTTTATTTTTAGTGTAATAATCTAAGGTTTCTTTAGTTTTAGCGTCTATCAATTTAGATGGATCTTTTATAGAGTAAGATAAATAGGGATTTTGGGTCTTATAGTCTAGTTCGTATAAAAGTTGTAAATCTACATTATCTTTGAATATTTTTTTTGCTTCATCTTCTGATAGTATGTTTGACTTATTTGGTAAAACCATATCCTTATCTGATGATTTTACCATACCTATTAAGTCTTTCATTGTTGGACCAATCTGTATCATTCCAATATCTCCAGTATAACTGTTTAATGTAACATACATACCGTTTTCATAAAAAGGTATATTATCTTCTTTTCTTATATAACTTATATCTATATGGTCTTGATTTATTTCTTTAATTTCATCAATTTCAATTTTTTTTAATATTCCAGGACTAACTCTTTCTATATATTTCTCAAAATTTTTAATTGCGTCTTCACTTTTTATTTCATCTTTGTTTGCTTCTACGTTATCAATATGATTCATAACATATGAATTATAGTACTTACTTATTGTCCTGTCTTTATTAATACTTATATCCAAAGAAGCATCGTCTTTTTCACTTTTCTTAAATGTGACAGAGTAATAGTTTTCTTTCGACCCTTCACTTACGTAGAATTTAGCGCTACTATACTCCTCACCAATACCAAATATTGATCTTATCTCCTCTATGAGCTGTTGTTGTAACTCTTCATCTTGCTCTATTAACATATCTAATGGCTTGTCCTTCATAACTATTAATTTACTCTTTTCTATACTTTTATCTATCGCACTTGCACTGTTACAGCCTGTTGTTATACTAATTATACAGATCATTGGTACTAATGTTTTAACAACCTTTTTTCTAAATTTCATTATCCATACCAATCCTTTCTAGACCATTTTATAATCTAAATATTTAAATGCATAAATGATAGAATAAAATAGCTAATTGTATTAATTAATGTAGCAAGAAAGTTATCTTACAATTGTTTTATCTTTTCTATTCATTCTTATTTCCTTATATTATTATTTTACTTTTATTATTTTCTCATCATTTTCACCTAGTACCTCACCTGTTCTAGCATCTAGACTAATTTCTTTATAAAAATCTACCCCATATACTAGTTTAATTATATTTCTTTTACCTTTATCATCTTCTAGTATCGTATATCTTAAATCAAAATCATAATTGTTTAATAGAGTTTCATATGCCTCTTCTTTTGTTATGATATCCTGCTTATCTGAAAATTCATCTATATTATCCCAGTCATAAAAAAAGCCTACTATATCTCCTGTTTGAGGGTCTACATCTACAATAAATCCATTCTCTATAAAGTGTATGCCATTTTCTATTCTACTAATTTTAAATCTATGTATTCCATTACTTAACTCTTCATCTCCTATATAAGATGTCTTTTCAAACTTTTCTGGATGAGCCTTTTTTGTAAAGTCTTTAGCTAGTTTTAATGTATCTTTTTTATTATATTTTTCCTCTCTTTTGCCTTCATACTTTCTTTTATTGAAAGATCTAACTTCTTTAGTTCTAGCGTTAACATTTACTACAACAATGTCTAATGCATCATCTGTATCTCCATTTCTGTCCCAAAATCTTAACTCCCATAGCCAATCATCAGTATCATATTTATTACGCAGTATGTATACATCCATATCTTTATTTTCTATTTTATAATTTTCACCAATATCCAAATACTCTCTAGCTATCTCTTCCGCCTCTTTTTCACTTATCATACTGTCTTTTTCTTTTTGAGTTAAAGGTTCTTCATAGTAATAATAACTTTTACCCATACGTAAACTTATCCTTTCGTCCTCAGAATAATAGTCTAGAGTTTTTTTGGTTTTAGCATCGATTAAACTAGATGGATTTTTTATAGAATAAAATAAATATGGCACCTTAGTTTTATAGTCTAGTTTATATAGCAATTCTAAACCTACTTTATCTTTAAATATCTTTTTTGCTTCATCCTTTGATATTATATTTTCTTTATCTGGTATTACCATATTATCATTTACCACCCCCGCTGTTTCTAGTAGGCTGTTAGTAGCCGAATTAAATTGAATACTTGTAATTTCTCCAGTATTACTATTTAAAGAAGCGTACAGTGTATCGTTAAAAAATTGTACACCATTTTCTTTTCTTACATAATCTAGACGTACATAGCTTTGATTTCCTAAATTTATTTTATCTAGTTCAACCTCGTCTAATATTCCAGGACTAATCTTTTCCATATACTGCTCAAAATTTTTAATATATTTTTCTTGTTCATTTTTACTTATATTTGCTTTTAACTCATAAACATCTTGATTTCTATACGGATCAATATACGTATTATCATATCTAGTTATAATCATATCTTTGTTTAAAAACACACTAATAGCTTTTGAGTCTTTTTCATTCTTTTTAAAGACTACATCATAACCTTCAAATACCTTAAATTTAGTATATTTATATTCTTCTCCAATATCAAAAATTATTCTAAGCTTTTCTATAAGCTTTTGCTGTAGCTCTTCATCTTGTTCTATTAGGACATCTAATGGCTTGTCTTCCATAACTATTAGTTTACTCTTCTCTATATTTTTATCTATAGCACTTACGCTGTTACATCCTGTAGTTATGCTAACTATGCACACCATCGGTATTCCTATCCTTATGATAGTTTTTTTAAGTCTCATACTTATATCTTACCTCCTATTCTTTAGTAAAACCTTACCACTCAATTATATCTATCTTCACATCAATTATTGCCAAGATATTGCTAAATAGATAATTTTTAATCTTAGCTCTTATGTAAGAGTTTTGTTTTTCAAAGAAAAAAACATGCATTAGTTTAGCTTAAGTGCAATGTTTTTTCTCCAAAAGTTATATTTAATTTTTAACCTTCATTTTCAAATTTATTTAATAGAAACCTTTAATTGTTTCGAAATTCTCATTGTTTTTCTTTACTTTGTAATAAAATTAGCACCTTGCATATTTCCCAGGAAATCGACTTAATTTGTTGTATTTTTTCTCATATTATTATGTTTAAGTACATTGTAATGTTGAACTATTTCTAAATTTATATCAATTATTGCTAAATTGTTGCCATAAAGGAATCTTTATAGTAACCTTAGTTTTGTTCTCTTTGTTTTCTAAATTTATTATTCCATTATGTTCTTCTATTATATTTTTACAAATAAAAAGTCCTAAACCACTGCTTCCTTTTTCGTTAATATGATTACTCGTTATTCTAAAAAATGGGTCAAACATTTTTTCTACTTTAGATTTAGGTATGTTCTCACTACTATTCTCAATGATAATAGTACAGTGCTTTTCGTTTTCAAAAGATTTTACTTTTATTTCTGAGCTAGTTGTTCCATATTTTACGGCATTATCTATGATATTTATGAAAACTTCTTTTAATTTATTTTTATTTCCAAATACATAGCTATCCTCTAAGCCATATATTAATTTCATGTTGTATTTATTAGCTTTAAAGCTCATATCCTCACATATTGAAGTTACCAAATTTTCCAACTGTACTTTTTCAAATTTTAACTTCTCATTCAAAGTATCCTTTTTAGATATTTCAATCAAATCAATTACCATATTATGAAGTCGTTCACTTTCTTCTTCTATTTTCTTTGATGCTCTTTTTACAAAGTTCATATCTTCAAAACCTTCCTCATTCATTATCTGAGCATAACCAGATATGGTGGTAAGAGGCGTTTTTAACTCGTGTGTAACATTGTTGAAAAATTCTGTTCTTGTTTCTTGTAATTTTAAAACTTTATCTTTTTCTTCCTCTATAGTTCTTATTTGATCTTTTATTTGATTTTTCATATTGTTAAAACTTTTAGAAAGTTGCCCTACCTCATCCTTGTTAGTTATATTTATATCTGTATTGTAGTTACCTTTACCTACCTCCTTAAGTCCCTTTGTAAGTTTTATAATAGGTCTTGTAATATTTAAAGATAGTATATATGAAAATATGAATATAACTATAAATATAATAATGGTGGAATAAGTAAATATATCTAATATTTCTTGGCTTGAAGTAACCAAATTTGTATAGTCTTTAATTAATGTAATTATTCCAACCTTTTCTTCGCCTGAGTATAGCGGATATGATAAACTTCCTATAAGTTTATTGTTTATGTTATTTATTCTTAACGTACTTCTATTTTTAAGTATCCAATTCAAATCTTCTTTTTCAACTTTACCTACTTTATCAAGTAAATTACGGCTAATTTTTTCAGATTCATAACTTGCTGATATACTCTTACTAATTAATTCTCCTTTTAAGTTATGTATATAGACATCAGCGTTGTAATTTTCCACCAGTTCTCTTGATATATTATAGCTTTCATTATTTAAATTACTTTTATCTATATTTATCTCATTTATTATTAAATATTGATTTAGATACTTTATTGAACTTTTATAGATTTCTGACATATCTTCTTCCAATGTATTTTCATTATTCTTACTTATAACATTTTTCATAAAGGTATTAAAACATATTAGTGATATAGAAAAAATTACAAAGAAACCCAGTAAGAATTTATATTTTATTGATATTTTCATTTCTTCTCTCCCATTTTTATATAAACAATAATTATTTATTATATAATAACTTATGTTTATCTCTAGCAATATAAATCGCAACTTTATATTTTAAATTTTTATTTTGCAGTATATATACTAGTTCATTTTATACCCTACTCCATATACTGTCTCTATAATGGATGTTGAATTCTCTTTATCTAATTTTTTTCTAAGTCTTTGAATATGTACATCTACAGTTCTTATATCTCCTTCAAAATCTATATCCCATATACTGTCTAGTAATTCTTCTCTTTCAAATACCCTTCCCTTATTCTCGCAAAAAAACGATAGTAGGTCATATTCTTTAGGCTTTAGCTTTACCTCCTCTCCATCTTTATAAATAGTTCTACTCATTCTATCAATTTTAATATATGAGCTTATATACATAGTTTCACTATCATTATAATCTTTTAAACTCTCTATTCTTCTTAATATAACTTTAATCCTAGCTATGACTTCTCTTATATCAAACGGCTTGGTTATATAATCATCAGCCCCTAACTCTAGACCTAAAACTTTATCTACTATATCATTTCTTGCTGTAAGCATAAATATAGGTATTTTATAGTTAACAGTTATTTTTCTACATATATCGAAACCGCTCATATCTGGTAACATAAGGTCTAATATTACTAGATTAGGACTAAAATTTTCTATAAGTTTTAGTCCATCTCTTCCATTAAAAACACATTTTACAAAATAACCTTCTTTTCTTAGCGAATATGAAAGTATGTCGCAAATAGACTCTTCATCTTCTATTATTAATATTTTATTTTTAAACATTGCTATATCTCCTACCTTCAAAAATATGTATTTAAGTAAATATAAAGTAATTTTCCACTATTATAAGATTAATCATATATTCTTGCATTTGTCTAGTCAATTTAATTTATTTGAATAGATTTATTAATATATTGTATTGTTTTGTCGATAAACATTTGGTTAATATAGTTTGTATAGGAGGGAATATATTTGACTACATTTTTAAACTTAAAGATAAGGACAAAGTTAGTATTACTTTCGTCAGCTTTTTTACTAGCTTATACCGTTATAGTATTTTTTGGTTATCATTACGTACAGGACTCATACAAAGGTTTAGAAAAAATGTATCTTGATCAATTGAACAGTGTAGAAAAGCTTATAGACTTAAGAAATCAAACTAGAGCATATAAGGCAGATGTCTTTGACTTTTTACTTAGTGGTGGACAAAGTGACCAGGTGTTTAATGAAATTGATACTAGAAAAAATAATATTAATGGCTTAATAAAAGAATTAGAAAAACTCAGTGATACTCCTGAAGAAAAAAATATGCTACAAAACATCATAGAAGGATTAGTATTTTTTGAAGATACAAGTAATAAAACTATAGAAATGGCTCAAGCTGGAGATATACATGGTGCTCATGAATTCTATAAGTCTAATACCGAAAAGCTTGAAAGATTTCAGGATGATGTTAGAAGTCTTTCCGACCATAATGTAAATCTTTCAAAGGAAATGTACAGACAAAGTGAAAAAAGCAAGCATTTCGCACTTATATTTATGGCTATTATATTTATAAGTACTACTATTCTTACATTTATAGTCTCACGTTTAATTATAAAAAGCATAGTGTCTCCAATTAATTATGTTGTAAGAATTTTAGGTAAAATGTCAGAAGGTGATTTTAGTCATGATATTAAAATAGTTAATAGTAATAATGAAGTTAGCGTTATGCTAAATTCTCTTTGTGTTATGAGTAACAGTGTAAGAGATATATTAAGATCAGTTTATAATGAATCAAAAAATGTATCTAATCTTATACAAGATGTAGAGCAAAATGTAGAAATTTTAAATAATGAAACTGAGGAAATAACTGCAAATGTTCAGGAATTATCAGCTACAGTAGAACAAACTGCTGCCTCTTCAGAAGAAATAAATGTAACGACTGGCGATGTTCAAAACAACATAGAACAAATTCATAACAAAATAATTGAAGCCAATAATTCTATAAATGATATAGATTCAAGGGCTATAGAGTTAAAGCATGATGCCGAAGCATCTAGGAAAAGTGCTGTGGAAGTTTATTCTTCTGTAAATATAGAAATAAGCAAAGCTATTGAAGATTCTAATGGTATTGAAAAAATAAAAGTTCTTTCAGATACTATATTAGAAATCACAGAACAAACAGAACTATTAGCACTAAATGCTGCTATAGAGTCTGCAAGAGCTGGAGAAATTGGGCGTGGATTTGCAGTAGTTGCAGACGAAATAAGAAAGCTTTCTGAAGATTCTAAAATTGCTGCCAATGAAATTAAAGATGTAGTAGAAATTGTAGTATCAATAGTGAACGGATTCACTCAAAGCTCTTATAAGATACTTAATTTTATAGAGGAAAAAGTTATTAGTGATTATGATATGCTAGTTAATACTAGTGAAAATTATAGTAAGGATCTTTCTTACATAACTTATATTACGAAAGATTTTGAAGATACAGTCAACATTTTGAAAGAATCTATAGGAAATGTTTCTTTATCTATGAATGAAATAACTGAAGCTTCAAATGAAGAAGCTCTTAATATTTCTAGTATAAGTGAAGCAATATCTAATGTTGCTACTGAAGTAGAAGATATTTTAAGTGGAACTGTATCAACTAAAAACAGTATGGAAAAATTACTTTCAGAAGTTGAAAAGTTTGAGATATAAATAAAAAGTACTCTCTTTAAGATTAAAGAGAGTACTTTTTATTTATATTCTTATATTAGTTATTTTAAAGATACATCTAGATAATAATATTTTTCTTTTTCTGATATTTCTCCTATGTTAAGTTCTATTCTTTCCTTAAATATAGGTCCATCAATAACTAGTGTATGAAATTCTCCGCCTTCTCCAGAAGGATCTATCCCTCTTTCTTGCAATTTGTTCACTAGTTTTTTATCTAATATTTGTCCTAGATATTCTTTGCCCATAACTGAAGATTTCGTTGATACTATCATTGTCTCAAATCCAAGATCTATAAATTCATTGACTAACTCTACTCTATCTCTTTGCCAAAGTGGTAACATAGGAGTTATATCTGCAATTTCACAAACTTTATCAATCCAATCCTTATGTCCTTGGAGATCTATGTCCCCAAATACACCACCTTCTACTCCGTTTCGTTTCATTTTCTTTAAAAATTCTATGAGAACACTTTCATATTCTCCCCAATCAGCCGTACCTATTTCTAAGGGTATATTTAAAGATTTAGCCTGAGCTTCTATTATATTTTGCTTAAGCCCATGTGCTCTTGAACGTTCTCCATTTCCTACAAAAACAGTAAAAAGAGTATCTGGTGTATTTCCTTTGACAATTGACTCATATAAAGCTAAGCAAGAGTCCTTGCCACCACTCCATGAACAGAAAAATCTCATAATTAATGATTCAAAGCTTCAGTTATATTTGGTACTACTTGTTTCTTTCTTGAAACTAGTCCTGGTATAAAAACTCCTTGCTCTTCATCCGCATTAAAAGCTTTTTGTATTAAGTTAGTCTTAGAAGATTTATATAGTATATATGATCCTTCTTTTAATATATCTGTAATAACTAAAAGAGTAATATAGTATCCACTTTCTTCATGTGTTTTATCTATAAATTCTAAAAACTTATCTTTACGATTAAATACATCATCTATATCTAGTGTAAATACTTGGCCTACTCCTATTTTTTGTCCTTCTATTTCAAACTGTTTAAAGTCCCTATAGAATATCTCTTCTATAGAATATCCTTCTAAAGAAGTTCCAGACTTAAACATATCCATAGCGTACTTTTCTAAATCTAATTTTAGTATTTTATTTAAATTCTCAACTGCGTCTTTATCTATATCTGTAGTAGTTGGAGATTTAAATAGTAGTGTATCTGATATTATCCCAGATATAAGTACTCCCGCTATTCCATGTGGTATTTCTATGTTTGCTTGTTTAAACATAGTGTATATTATAGTACATGTGCTTCCTACAGGCATATTTCTGAAGCTTATAGGCATAGATGTAGATATATTACCTATTTTATGATGATCTACAACTTCTATTATTTCGGCTTCTTTTAACCCTTCTGCACTTTGTTCGTATTCATTATGATCTACTAGCATAACTTTCTTTCTTTGAGGACTTATGATATGACTTCTACTTACAAATCCTAAGAATACATTATCACAATCAATTACTGGGAAGCTTCTAATATTAGTTTGTTCTATTTTTTCTTTCACATCTTCTAAATACTCATGTGTTGAAAATTTAATTATGTTTGTGTTCATAATAGAAGATATGTTATTACATTGATTAATAAGTTTTGCTGAAGTAAATGTATCTATTCCTACTGATATTACACTTACACCATTTTCTTTTGCGCTCTTTAAGTACTCTTCAGGAACTTCTACTCCTCCTGTAACTATAATAAGTTTTACTTTTAGTTTTATAGCTTCTTCAAATACATCATATCTATCTCCAGTAATAATAATATCATCACTAGTTAATATGCCTTGAAGTGTTTCATGGTAAAGGGAAGCTATTTTTATATTTCCCTCTATGTTTTCTTGAGCTTTTACTAATATATTTCCTTTTAAATCATTTGCTATGCTATTTAAAGTAGTGCTTAATTTATAGCCATCACTTTTTATAAGTGCCATAGCTATATCCTTCATAGTCACTACACCTTTTAAATGCTGCTTTGAATCTAGTATAGGTAGAACTTTTATTTGACCATCTTCCATTAATTTGAATGCAGATAGTATAGAAGTATCTTCTTTCACACCTTCTACTTTTTCAAGTTCTAAGTCTTCTAACTGAATTTTAACATTATTTATTAATCTAGGTTCTTCTATTTTAAAGTAATCTAATACATACTTTGTTTCTTTACTTATATTTCCTAATACAGTAGCCTCAGTATTTTGTCCTAGCTTGTTATTTAAATATGAAAAAGCTATTGCAGATGAAACTGAATCTGTATCGGGATTTTTATGTCCGAATACAAGTATACTCATACTTTTCTCCTCCTATCATTTTAGTTAATGTAGTAGTTATTATACCATTTTAAACACTTTTCAACTACTTTTTAAGTCTTATGTTTGCCTATTATAGTTTATCAAAAACAAAAAGGGATGTATACATTAACATCCCTTTTTGTTTTCATATTCCTAGCATTAGTTGTGCTATCTTAAAATATGCTATAAGAGCACAAGCGTCTACTATAGTAGTTATTAATGGCCCTGCCATTATTGCAGGATCAAGTTTGAGTGCTTTTGCTAACATGGGAAGAGCACCACCAACGATTTTTGAAATTACTACTACAAAAATTAATGTCATGCTGACAGTCAACGCTACATATAAATCTATACTTTCTATATAATATATTCTTAAAAAATTAGTAGCTGCTAGTATTATTCCGACTATTATACTTACCTTAAACTCTTTTATCATAACCTTAGTTATGTCCTTAATACTTACTTCACCTAATGCAAGACTTCTTATTATTAGTGTAGATGATTGAGATCCTGAATTTCCACCTGTATCCATAAGCATTGGGATAAAGGAGTTTAATATTATCATGGACTGAAGTGTAACTTCAAATTTTCTCAATATTCGCCCTGTGAAAGTTGCAGATATCATAAGTATAAGTAACCATGGAATTCTATGTTTGGCAAGTGTTAATGCACTTGATCTTAAGTAGTTCTCATCGGATGGTTGCATAGCCGCCATCTTGTGAAAATCTTCTGTGTTCTCCTGTTCTATAATGTCAACAATATCATCAATAGTTATGATTCCTACTAATCTATTTTCCTTATCCACAACCGGCATAGTTGTAAAGTCATATTTTTTAAACATATCTGCTATTTCTTCTTGATCATCTGTCGTATATCCATATATTAAGTTTGTGTACATAACATCTTCAACTTTATCTTCCTCATTACTTAGTATAAGCTTTCTTATAGATATAACACCTTCTAATTTTCTCTGTCCGCTTATGACATAACAAGTATCTATAGTCTCTTTATCTATTCCCGTTTTTCTAATGTGGTCTAATGCTTTTTTTATAGTCATTTCTTTCTTTAAGTCCACATATTCAATAGTCATAATGCTTCCTGCTGAATTTTCAGGATAATTTAGAAATTGATTTATAAGATCTCTTCTCTGCTTTTCAGTATTTTGCAATATCTTTTTTACTATATTCGCTGGAAGTTCCTCTAAAAAGTCTACTGTATCATCTAAGTATAGCTCGTCTATTATATTAGAAAGTTCTTTATCTGTTATAGACTCTCCTATATGTCTTTGTTGATCTCTAGATATATGCGAGAATATATCTACAGCAAGATCCTTAGGTAAAATTCTAAATGCAATCAAGAGCTTTTCAGAATCTAACTCCTCTAAAAAAAATGCTATATCTGCTGGATTTTGTTCCATCAATTTTTCCCTAGCTTTTGTTAATTTGTTCTCATTTATTAGCTCTAGTATTTCTTCCATTTCTATACCTCCCATATGACAATCAATTATCCATAATCACTACTCCTATCTATATCCATATAATCACCACCCAAATAAATTATTTAAAATTTATCAAAAAACTAGTGTCTATTAGACACTAGTTTTGCTAACAATATTTTTGATGTTACTGTACTTTTATTATTACATAAGTTTGCTATATTTTCAAACATATAAGAAGCTTATATAAATAGTTCATATAGTCCTAAAAATATAATAACGATTCCAGAAATTAGATCTGCATATTTCCTAAGAGATTTAGATAGATATTTTCTACCAATCTTAACACCTATTATTATGCACAATATACTTAATATAAATGTAAATATTGTAGTTAAATATATATTTATTCCTGTTGCGCTAGCTCCCACACCTAATCCAAAATTATTAAGTGATAATGCAAGACCTAATGTAAAGGCTTCTCTTGTATCTATATATCCAGAGTTATCTTTATCAGCTTTTTGAGGTTTCTTTAGTATTTCTGTATAAGTAATATCTTCATTTTTGATATCTTTAGTTCTTTCTTCTTTATTCTTTAGTGAACTTATTATAATTGATAATCCTATTAAAATAAGAATTATACATCCTATAATACTTAATATTTCAATAGGTATAAATTTTCTTGCAAATAATCCTATAGTCATTGAAACAAAAGTTCCTATACTAGTTATTATAGCTATTAGAATATTACTTTTATAACTTATTTCTATGTCCTTTATTCCATATGCTAATCCTACAGTTAGACCGTCTATATTTGCAGAAAGTGAAAATAAAAATACAGATAGTAGCTGCATATAAACTCCCCCTAAAGGCAACTTTCTATCTGTATTATATTCGTTCTTTATAATTTTGGTTACTTTACACTCTATCTATTTTAGCTGTCATATCTAATGGTTTGCCAAAGTATAAACAAGTTGTAGCTACTGCATCTATTCCTGTACTAGCATATTCTGCTACATTGCTTTCATTTATTCCACCTGCTCCTACTAAAGTTATACTTTCATTTATACTTCTCACTTCTTTTACACATTCTTTAAGTTCAGTTGGACTAAGCTTGTCAAACTGCAGTCCATCTACACCTACTCTAGCTAGCTTTATGGCATCTTCTAAAGTCTCTACTTCTACTATGACCTTCTTCTCACAAGCTTTTCTTTTTATATCAATCATATTCTTTACTACATTGTCTATACCACCATAAAAGTTTAAATGCTGTTCAAATATAAGTATTGTTTCAGATAACCCTAATCTATGTGGGTATGCCCCTCCTGCTAGTATTGACTTTATTGCAAGCTCTTTAGTTCCTGGAAATATCTTTCTTGTAGTAACTATTGATATTTTTTCATTTTCTTTCTGAGCTTTATCTACAAGTCGCTTAGTTCTTGTAGCCATCCCACAGCAATATTCTAAAATATTTAAACATACTTTCCATGCCATGTGAAGATTCCCTACGTTACCTTCACCAACTATTAGTGGCTCTCCTTTTTGAATAATTGAGCCTGTAGGTAAAAATTGTTTTGTGGTAATATTCAGCTTATCAAATATTCTTACTACTTCTTCAGAGCAAGCTAATACTCCATCCTCTCTTGATATAAAGGTTATTTTTCCTTTTTCATTGTTTATATCTAACACTAGAGTTGTTAAGTCTATATATGGTGTATCTTCCTTTATAAGCTTGTCTATAGCTTCATCGCACATATATATCAAAGCTCATTCATCTCCTTAATTTATTCCTGCTGCTATTTTTACACATCTTTGATGATCTGGATTTAGTACAGGATTTCCGTGCCCAAGACTATTTAAAAAGTGTAAATCTATTACACCGTGCATGTCATTTCCTTTAATATAGTCTAAGTTTACTCCTTGTCCATAATCTCCGCTTCTCCAGCTTGTCTCTTGTCCACCAGGTACATTATCATCACCTGCATGAGGCATTGGTGCAAGACTTGCTGCTATTCTTCTTCCGTTAATCTCTACTATTACAGGTCTTCTCTCCCATGAAAAGTTTCCGCCCCATATCTCTTTTATTATAGCTGTATCCTGAGCTGTTAATGCCTCTACATCAGCATGATTAGTACCAACTGATCTATAAAGCATAAAACTTCTTCCAGTATAAAAATCTGTTACTTTAAATTCAGCACCTCTTGGAACTATGTATTGCGCTTCTTTAAACCAATCTAAAGCTTCACCATATTTGTCGTCACTACTATTATATGTCTTATCTATTTTTAATTCGTACCCTGGATTTACCATAGAGTTTTCATTTAAATTATTTAGTGCTAATAAATTATTTAAAGAAATTCCTTCACTATTACTTATTCCTAAAAGACTATCACCTTTTTTTACTATATAGCTATAAACATTACCTTCAGTAGATTCTCCTTTTACTTCCTGACTGCTTGTATCACTTTTAAAATTTGAATTATTGTCCGGAAGTTGTATGCTCTGACCTGGATATATTATAGTACTTTCTCCTGCATTATTAGCTTGCATTAATTGATCTAACTCTATATTAAGTTTCTGACTTATCTTCCAAAAAGAATCTCCTGGTTCCACTTTATAGTTACCAGCAAATGATATACTACACATACCTATAGTTTGTACTATTATGGCGCCTGCCATTATCTTCTTTAGTTTCTTCACTCTCATTCCCCCTAAGTAATTTATTAATTTTCATCAACATGTTTATTATATCATTAGAAAATTACTTTTGACCTTATTTTTTGAATATATAATGGATTTGTAATAATAGAATTATATATGGTAAATTATATTTATTTGTCATTGATAGTAATATATCCTTCTTATTAAAATAATTTATCACCAATTTTTAATTATGATATTCATCTTCTTTCAGAGTTTCTAACTGAAAGTTTTGCTACTGTATTTTTATCAAGTAAATATCATTCAACTTCAATTGATCCTATAGTGATACTTATATCCATCAATAATTGAGAGAGTTTAAGTTCATTAACAGGATCACTCAATTAAGTTTTACTAATTTAAACTAATTGTTGTGCTTCGAATCCATGATCCTATACTGTTAACTATGTACTATCAACTTAAGTTGATGTCTTAGTTTATTTATTTAGTGTGTATTGTATCTATATAAGAAAAACCTCTGTAAGATGTAATATCTTATAGAGGTTTTTCTTATGCATATCTATTGACTCATTAAGTCATATTTTTATTTATATTCCTTTAGTCTGTTTTTAAAAGTATCTAACATAGCTTCTGATTGATCTAGTCTATATATTCTTGCCGGGTTTTTATCTGGATCCCAGTCTATTCCATTCCACCATATAGCGACTTTTATTCTATCATATTTTTTCATAGTATCAAACATTTCATTTATCCATGCTATCTTATCGCCACCTACAGAGTTTGAACCAAATTCTGTTATCATAAGTGGTTGTTCGAATAGTCCAACATATTCATCATATAGAGGATCATAGATTTCTTTAAATCCTCTCCATGTTTCACCTGGATAATAAGTTCCAGCGTTATATCCTGTAAGTCCTACTATATCCACATACTCATCTCCTGGATAGTAGTTTAGATAATGATTCCAATTGAAGTTTGGAAAAGATCCGTCATGAGGATTCCATACCCAAAGTGCATTATCCACTCCATTCTTCTCAAATATGCTATATACATACTTCCATGTTTCCTTAAAAATTTCTGTATCTTTAGAGAAATGATAACTTGAATATAAACACCAGTCTCCATTCATCTCATTATTAAATCTAAATAGTACAGGATGACCAAAAGACTTTATATCTCTTGCATACTTATTTAAATAATCATCATATTTTCCTTTTAATATATCATATTGTACAGATGAATTATCTCTATCATCGTTATATATAGTTTGCAGTGTCAACTCTACGAATTTATTCTCAGAGTACGCCATTTTGAGTTCTTCGAGTGGAACATCTGCAGTATTTGAGAGACTTTGATATCTAACTAAAAAGTCTAACTCATAATCTATTCTATTTTCAAGTTGATTTAAAAAGTCCATATTAGACTTTGTTGTATATTCAAATATTCCCCATTTTAGTTTATCGCTTTGTAAGAAATATTTATTGTAAAAGTCTTCAGTTTCTTTGTTAAACTTTCTATTATTTTGCTTAAAAGTAGTATTAATTTTTGGAGTTGCCTTCTTCTCAATTAAATTAAAACTATTTATAATATCCATATAGCTCTCATAGTTTGGAAACGGAGTTGATGATTTCATAAATATTGTATATACTTCTTTATCATTTTTTTCAATCTCAACACATACATAGTAGTTCTTGTCATTTTCTACTCTATCTAGTTTATCTCTACTCCATTTTAAAACATGAACTTTCCTACCTCTAATTTTTAGATGAGATTCATATTCTTTTTTATGATCTTTTGTGTTTTTCATAAATCCATTGCTGTAGTTTATATATGCTTGTGATGTTGCTGGAGTATTATAAAAACTATCATAGAAAACTTCTATAGTCATATCTTTGTTAGACATAGTAGTCTTCACTTCTGAAAGTTTTGTGTCTACATTCATGTTATTAGGGTATTTCATTGCAAATCCTTTTCCATAGTCATATATCATGTTATAATTCTCGTCTAAAGGCTTTATCTTTGTGAAATCATCATCAGATGTGAAATTTTCACTTTCAACTATGGATCCATTTTTTATATAAGTATCCCCATATTCATCTGCACAAGCTGTCATAGAACTACTAGAAATAATGATAGCTAAAAGTAATCCCATTATTTTCTTTTTCCTCATTATATATCCTCCATTACGTAAAAGTAGTATATTATCCATAAGTTCAATAATAGCACATTAATTATTGAACTTATATTACAATTATATATCTTTTTAGATCCAATTTCTATTTTTAAAATATTTGTATAGAAACAATATATTTGCTAAACATATAAGCCAAAATATTGGATACGACCATTTAAAGTTTAGCTCTGGCATATATCTAAAGTTCATTCCATAAATGCCTGTTAGAAATGTTAGTGGAATAAATATAGTCGAAAATACGGTCAATGTAGTCATTATTTGATTCATTCTATTACTAGTATTAGACAAGTATATATCAAACATTCCTAGAATCATTTCTCTATAAATCCCTATGAACTCCATTATTTGAATTAGATGATCACTTATATATTTAAAATAGTCTTTTGTACCATCTTTTATACTAGATTCTTCTTTGATCATACTATATATTATGTTTTCTAGGGGCCATATGGATGTTTTTAATATAAGCATATCTTTTCTTATCTTATATATTTCCTGTAACTGTTCTTTCTTAGAGCTATTTACTATGCTATCTTCTATATTTTCTATCTTTTCTTCTATGCTTCCTAGCAATGTAAAATATTCATCTACTACTGTATCTACTAAGCAATATAATAAATAATCTACTCCTTTTTTTCTTATTAAACCTTTATTTTCTTCTACCATATACTTGACAGCGTCAAACACATTATTATCAAATTCCTGAAAGCTCACTAATATATTATCAAATAAAATAAATGACACTTGTTCTTGTTTAACCTTCATTTCACTCTTATCGTAAAAAAACACTTTTAATATTAAAATCAAATAGTCATCATAAAATTCTACTTTGGGTCTCCCACCTACATTCAACACATCCTCTAATACTCGTGAACTAATATTTAATTTTTCTCCTATTCTTTTAATAGTTTCAACATTGTTCAAACCACATATACTTATCCATTTAAGATCATTGTTATTATATAGACTCAAGTCATCTATTGAACTTATTTTTATTTGTTTTGACTGTTCTTGATTATATTTTATTAATTCGATACTCATTTCTTCAGAAGTATTAAATCCAGTATATATTATTGAACCTCTAGGTTGTCCTACCTTGTTAAGACTCTTTTTTAATTGACTCATATATTTCATGCCTTTCTTGAAATATTTTCAACTTAATTCCACTTTATAATAGCATTAATTTGTATTATACCAGATATAACACAAATAGAAAGACTACTTGTAATAAATTTTTCAAGTAGTCTTTCTATTTACTCTATATATTTTAAAATAGTCTTGTAACTAAAATGATGCTACCACTGCAACTCTATATTTTTCTTGAATAAATTCCTTAACATCTTGAGTTGTTAAGTGCTTTATCAAAGTTTTTATTTCCTCTCTATTCTCATCGCCTTCTCTTACTACTACAACATTGCCATATGGTGAGTTTCCGTCTTCTCTAAATAAGGCTGTCTCGGGATCTATTTTTGCTTCTAAAATTCTATTTGTATTTATTATTGCACCATCTACATCCGGTAGTACTCTGACTAATTGACCTGAGTCTACTTCAACAAACTCTAATTTCTTAGGATTTTCTACTATATCTTTTGGAGTAGCATTATAGTCTTCTATATCTTTTCTTAATTTTATTAGCCCTTTTGACTCCAGTAATACTAATGCTCTATATTCATTAGATGGATCATTAGTAATGGCTATTTTAGATCCCTCTTTAATCTCGTCTATATTTTTTATCTTATTAGAGTAAAGTCCTATTGGTTCAACATGTATATTCCCTGCAACAACAAATTTATATCCTTTTTCTTTCGATACAGATTCTAGATATGGAACGTGTTGAAAATAATTGGCATCTATTTGCTTTTCATCAAGCGCCGGGTTTAGCTGATTTGAATCGTCAAATGTAACTATTTCAAGATTTATTCCATCCTCTTTTAGCTTTGGTTTAACAAACTCTAGTATTTCTGCATGAGGAACTAAATCGGCAGCTACTTTAATAGTTATTTCTTTTTTTGAATCTGAGTTTGCATTTGAACCTACATTATCTGACTCTGTTGTTGTACTTTTCGAACATCCAAAAAGTCCTCCTATTATTAATGTACATGTCATAAGTATAGATAACAACTTTGACTTTTTATTCATTTTTTTATCCCTCCTGCTAAATTTTCATTTAATTTTATATCTTTTTTTATCTATTCTTTTAGCTAGAAAGTCTCCTATAAATTGAACCAGATACACTAGTATTACTAGAAGTATAACAGTTCCTGCTAATATGTCTGTTCTATATCTATGATATCCGAACCTTATAGCAACACTTCCTAGTCCTCCAGCACCTATACTTCCAGCTATAGCTGTAAGACCAATAATCCCTATTATTCCAATAGTAACTCCTCTAAAGAGTGATGATAATGCTTCAGGTATAAGAACTTTCAATATAATTTGTCTAGGGCTTGCTCCCATTGCTAGCGCTGCTTCTATCTTTCCATATTCTACTTCTTTCAAGCTAGTTTCTATTATTCTAGCTATAAAAGGGGCTGATCCTATAGATAGCGACACTATAGCAGCATTAGCTCCTATAGTTGTTCCTATTATAAGCCTCGCAACTGGTAATAATATAATGATAAGTATTACTTGAGGTAGTGACCTTATAAAATTTATTATTCCAGATAATATGCTATTTAGTTTAGGTAATGGATATATATTATTTTTTTCAGTAACCACAAGAGCTGTTCCTAGTGGTAATCCTATTATGATTGCTATAATACTTGTTATTACTAACATATATAAAGTATCAACCAATCCTTTAGTTAGTACTTCATATATTTCAGTATTCATATTCCATCACCTGCTGAGTATGCCAGTCTTCCTTGAAAACTATTTATTATATTTATAAACCTTTTAGCTGTATCACTTTTAGGATTTAGAAATATAGAATCTGTTGTTCCTTTTTCAACTATTCTTCCCTGTTCAAGAACAGCCATATTGTTTGCCGCATATCTTAAAACATCTAGTTCATGTGTTATAAGAACTATAGTTAGATTTAAACTTTTATTAATGTTTTTTAAAAGTTCAAGTATTGATGACGTTGTTTGAGGATCTAGAGAAGACGTTGCCTCGTCACTTAAAAGCACATCTGGCTTATTTGCAAGTGCTCTTGCTATGCCTACTCTTTGTTTTTGTCCTCCACTTAATTGCATGGGATATGAGTCTCTCTTGTCTCCAAGCTCTACAAGATCAAGTATCTCATCAACTCTATTTTTTATAAACTTTTTATTACATCCTGAAATCTCTAAGGGAAAGGCTATATTTTCAAAAACTGTTCTAGAGTCAAAGAGATTAAAGTGTTGAAATATCATTCCTATCTTTTTTCTAGTTTCTTTTAGTTCCTCTTTATTCATTAATGTTATATCTTTCCCTCCAATAATAATACCTCCACTATCAGGCTCTTCTAATCTATTTATGCATCTAACTAAAGTCGATTTTCCAGCACCACTAAATCCAATTACTCCAAATATATCGCCTTTGCCTATTGTAAGGTTTATATCTTTTAAAACTTCTATCTTGTCATATGGAGTTATAAAACTTTTACTTAAATTTCTAATCTCTATCACTTTCACCACTCCAATACTAGTCAAACTATGTATCATTTTTATCTTGCCAAAAGTAAAATAGCTAAGTAGTAACTTTAATAGCTATCATAAGACGAGCTTTTCAGTTATTACTTAGCCTCCAGTTTTCTGGTCAACCAAATATCAATATATTTTAAATGCTTGATCTAAGTCATTAATTAAATCCTCCACATCTTCTATCCCAATTGAAAGTCTTATAGTTTCAGGTGATATTTCTGCACTCCTTAACTCTTTTAAATTCAGTTCTCCATGAGTAACTTTTGGAGGATTAATTATTAAAGATTTAGCATCACCTATATTAGCTTGATAGCTAAATAATTTTAAAGACTTTATAAATTTATTTAGTTGCTCTTCTGAACCTTTTATTCCAAATGATAAAATTGAGCCTGCCCCTTTTGGTAAATATTTATCAGATAGTTCCTTATATGGACTAGAGCTAGCAAAAGGGTGTTTAACCCATAAAACTGCTTCATTTCGCTCTAAATATTTTATTATTTTTTCAGTATTTGAGACTTGCTTTTTAACTCTTTCTGATAATGTTTCTAGTCCTAATAGAAGAAGATATGCATCAAAAGGACTTAACACGGCTCCAAAGTAAGCAAGATAATTCAGTCTAATCTTAGCTGTAAACGGAAAGTCTGGTAATGATTCTACAAAACTTCTTTCTTTATCATTACTATCTCTTAGTAGATGATGACGTTCTGTAAATTGTGGGAATTTTCCATTTGCCCAGTTAAAATTTCCACCTTCAACAATCAATCCAGCTATCGCATTCCCGTGACCACTTATTGATTTTGTAGCTGAGTATATAACTATATCAGCACCATACTTTATTGGATTTAGCAGATAAGGTGTAGCAACAGTATTATCTACAATTAATGGGATATTATTTTCATGTGCGACTTTTGCTATAGCTTCAATATCAGCAACAATTGTACTTGGATTACTTATACTTTCTATAAATATAGCTTTTGTATCATCCTTTATTAACTTCCTAAACTCTTCAGTATCATTTGGATTATTCACTTTATCAATCTTAACTCCAAACTTAGGATATAACTTGTTAAAAGCGTCTAGAGTTCCCCCGTATAATTGCTGAGTAGTTATTATCCTTCCTCCACCTTCAGCAACATTAAATAAAGTGAGTGTAACCGCTGCCATGCCTGATCCAACCCCAATAGCTGCAGTGCCACCATCCAAGGCAGCTATCCTTTGCTCTAACACCTGTACAGTTGGATTGCCAATTCTTGAATATAAATGTCCAGGCTCTTCAAATGCTCTTAGTCTTTCAAATCTCTCAATATCTCCCAGTTCATATGATGCTGTTTGATAAATAGGAACAGATGAAGCATAGTTATGTTCTTTAGGATCATATCCTCCTCTGACTTTAATTGTGTCAAATCCAAGACTTAATTCTGACATTGACCAACACCCCTTATTTATACTTAATTTTCAGACCTAATACTGATATTAATTATATTTATAGATATACAAAATCTTCATCCAAATAAATACAATCTACTTTCTATCTATAAGTATTTAGTGCTATATCGTATATATCCTCAATAACTCTGAGTCCTCCATTATATCCAGCATATCCACAATTTAGAATAAGCCTGTATGCAACAGGTGCACTTATAATAAGAAGATCACCTTTAATATTTTGTGCAAGATCTCTTTCCCATCCACTACCTAATATTAATGCTCTATTCTTTTGCTTATCTTTACTTATTTCTTCTTGTATAATCCCTCCATCAACTGAGAATTGAACATCAGCTGATCTATGTTCTGATATTTTATTAAATAATTCCCTTATACTTTCTCTATACTTTTCAGGAGTATCATCAATAATATATTGTTTTGCTGGTATAATTCCTAGTTCATTTAAAAGAAATTTAGAGAAACCAATTGCATAATTTGCATCTAAAATAGTATAGAATCTTCGAGGAAGACCGTATCTAAATTCAAGCATAAAGTCTGCTGTTCTTTCTATATGTGCGTAAAACTTCTCCTCTTCTTTTTTAATAAAACCTTCTACTTTTTCTTTATCAATATTTCCGAATTCTGCAACTTGCCTTAGAAATTCTGATGTTGTCTTACCTCCTATAGGAAGATATGAGAAGTGAAAATATGGAGTATTATACTTCTCCTTAAGATGTTCTGCAATCTCTAGTCCTGCCCATGTGCTGACTACTATATTAAATTCAGCATTCGGTATAGTCTTCCATTCATTTATTCCTTCTGACTCAAGGCCAAAAAGTATATTAACCTTTAAACCTATACCTTCAAGTATTCTTTTTATTTCTTCAAGATTTCCATTCCAATATTGGTCTTGATATGGTATAGATGCAAAAACATTTACTAATCCTTTTTCAACCTCTTCATTTACTTTATATTTATCAACATATTGATCAATTATTGCATTTACAACAACACTATGACTAACATAATTATTACTTTTAAATCCCCCTGTTTCGACATATACTATAGGTCTATCTTGCTTTTGGTAATCAGATGTAACACTTCCAATATCATCTCCTACGATATCAGATGTACAGCCTGTAAGTACTACATAAAGATCACCATCTATTACTTTAAAAGCTCCATCTATTACGTTTCTAAGTTTTCCTTCTCCCCCAAAAACAACTTCACTTTCGCTAGTATTTGTACATGGTATTGTATTTCCACCAGCATAGCCTTCACCCTGACCTATAAGTGCACTTATTTTTCCACTACATCCTGGCCCTGCATGAACAATAGGAACAGCTCTTTTTATAGCTACAACAGTTTGTTGCGCTCCTAAAGCACATGAATATCTAGGTTGCTCAATAAACTTCGACATGTGCATCACCTCCAAGGAATGTAAACGGATCTTGTTCCAACCACCACTTCGTATAAGGCATAGAACTATGTTTTGCTAGATTAGTTACAAATTCTTTATTATCAAGAGTCTCAATTATTCTCTCTGCATAATTTAATACTCCTTGATATCCAAAGCCAAACTGTTCATCACCTATTAATAGTGTTGGTACTCCAAGCTTTGCTCCCCAAACAGTCATACCACCATGTCTTGCAATCATTATGTCTGGCCTTACTCTATTGAGTATATTTACAAGTTCATAAGCTTGCTTATTACATACGTTATAGTTCTTAACATCTCCGTAGGTATTAACAGTATGAGATAGTGCATCCGAAGTATTATCTCCGTTATCATAAACTGGATCATGATGAAATATAGCTGCGCCTTGTACTTCAAGCCCTAGTTCTCTTAATAATGCAATGATGGCGTGACCATGAGCAGCTCCAGCAGTTATATATGCTGTCTTTCCTGCTAACTTCTGTCTAAATTCATTAATTTTAGGTGTAATTCTCTCATGCTCTTCTTTTATTATTTCTTCTACTTCGTGTTCTCTATCAAGCACTTTTCCCAATTCTCTAAGCCATGAATCTGTTCCCTTTATTCCATAAGCAGGTGGTGATTTAATTTCTGGAACTCCATATATTTGTTCAAGAGCTGCTCCTAAATATGTTCCTAAAGTAGGACATATTTGAATTGTAGCCGCTGCTTCTGAAATATATTCTAAGTCAGCAACTGTAGAAAATGGTACAATATATTCCGCCTTATATCCCAACCTCTCCAAAAGTTCATCAAATATATGACTTCCCCAGAAGTTAACAATATTTACTTTGTTAGTTTTATTCCTAGGTTGTTTCACTATCTTCCTAACTATAGAATGATATGCAGAATCAAATCCTGTCGTCCATAACTTTGACTTAAACCCTTCACAGAAGCATGAAACTACTGGTATTCCTAGTTCTTCCGTCAAATCATTTGCTACACCTTCAACATCGTCTCCTATTATTCCTGATGCACAAGAGGTTGTAATGAATATTGCATTTGGCTTAACCCTTTCATATGCAGCCCTAACTGTATCTTCTAACTTTCTAATCGCTCCAAACACTGTATCACTTTCTTCAATATTAGTATTAAAATATCTTCCTATTGAAGGCTGAAGGTTTCTTTCCATTTGACCTACTCTATATACAAAATTAAAGTTAAAAAAGTCACCTGCACAGCCTATAGGACCATGATTTATTACAACAGCATCTTTTATCATTGAAAGCTGACAAAATGCATTTCCAGAGCTACATCCCATGCACTGACTAAACTTCCTTGCACAATCTTTTAACTTACCTGAGTGGGAACATTTGACTAGTTCATCTGCTGTTCCTTTAAAGCCCGTAATAGATCCAAGACGTGCTTCTCGAATTCTTACTTGTGGAACTTTTATATTAATTTCTGACACAAATACACCCCCTAGTTAGACACACGTACCGTAGACCCCTATATAGCTGAAGCTTCACCTTTAACTGTTCCTGTTTCTAAGGCAAGTAAATGGTCTCCCCATTTTGACGCCCATTCTTTTAGCTCCTCTACACTTAAAGGAGATGGTACTTTTGAATCTGTGTGTCCTGCGACTCTTTCTGCAAGTTCTCTATATACTTTTGCTTGCTCTGAATCTGGAGCTGCTTCTATAGTAGTTTTGCCTTGTAGTTCACTTTGTGTGACTGTAACTGACCTTGGCACATACTGCATTATTTGTGTATTTGTTTTTAAAACAAAGTCATCTATAATTTCTTTAGAGTATGGCTGATTTATTGAATTTGCTATAACACCGCCAAGTAAAGCTCCCCCTGAATTTGAATATTTTTGAATCCCTTTAAAAAGATTGTTTGCAGCGTATACCGCCATGAAGTCAGCAGATGAAACAGTAAACACATGATCTGCAATGCCTTCACGAATTGGAACTGCAAATCCACCACATACAACATCTCCCAGTACATCGTATATAACATAGTCTAAATCAAGTTCTTCAAATATTTTTTGTTGTTTAAATAGTTCAACGGCAGTAATAATACCCCTACCAGCACAGCCAACCCCAGGTGCTGGGCCTCCCGCCTCTACACAGTAGATTCCATTGAATCCTTCAAAAATTACCTCGTGCACATCAACTTTACTTTTTTCCCTAAGAGTATCTAAGACTGTTGGAATATAAGTCCCATCTCTTAATGTATTAGTTGAATCAGCCTTAGGATCACATCCAAATTGCATTACTTTATATCCCATAGTGCTTAAAGCTGCACTTATATTTGAAGTTGTTGTTGATTTACCTATTCCTCCTTTTCCGTAGATTGCTATTTGTTTTAGTTTTTTACTCAATTACTTCACCTCATTAATATATTTTTTGTTTGGCTATATTTAAAATTTTCTACTTATCTTACTGATAATATTGATCCGCTATCTTATTTAAAGAGTCATGAATAAAGTCATATACTCTATAAGCTTTTATCCTATTATTAACTAGTTCATTCTCTGCACCTAATCCTATTGCGCTTACGAGCACTATTTCACAATCTGAAATTAACTTTATTGATTCTAAAAGTCTATTTTGATCGTGACCTCTTAACTCGCATAGTGGCTGTATTTCTCTAACACCTATGTATTCTAGTGTTTTATCTTTATGAATATTGTATATATAAAATTTATTTGCTTTACCGAAATGTTGGTTTACAACTTTACCATCTTTACTTGCAACTGCTACTCTTATTGACATCTCATTTCACTCCTTTTAACCGTGAGAAAAAGTTTCTAATTGTAACGGTCTATCATATAGTAGCTTTGATAAATCCCTACTTTTTCCAGGAATCCCACATGCATCAGCCCTGCACTGTTTACAATGCTTAAATGCTGGTAAATGTTGCTCAGCTTTTATTCTTGCTAATCCCAGTTGATCACAATTTGGTGCAGGATAGTTTATCATTTCATTTTGAGGTATAAGAGGTATAACATTTATTATTGAAGCTCCTAATTTTTTAGTAGTCTTTGCTATTTCCTCTACGTGAATATCATTTATTCCTGGTATTAGGACTGTATTTATCTTTACAATAGTTCCTAAGTCACTTATTTTCTTTATTCCTTCTAGCTGATTTGATATTAATATCTCAGCACCATCTTTTCCTATAACTTTTTTACCTTCATAAAGGATACTTGAGCATATATGCTTTAATATTTCTGGATTAACTGCATTTATAGTGACAGTTATTGTTTTTACACCTGATTCTACTATTCGCTCTGCCTTTTCACTGAGTTTTAATCCATTAGTACTTAAGCATTTAATTAGATTAGGATGCTTTCTATTTATCAGTTGAAATGTATCTAATGCATGGTCTGTAGCAAGTGTATCTCCTGGTCCTGCTATTCCTACTACAGTAATATCTGGACATAAGTCTAGTGCTTTATCCACTATATTTACAGATTCTTCAGGTGTTATTATAGATCTACTAACCCCTGGTCTATTTTCACATTTGTTAAAACTTCTTTTGCAAAATTTACACTGAATATTACAAGATGGACTTACAGGAAGATGTATTCTTCCATATTTAACATGTGCTTCTCCACTAAAGCAAGGATGTTTTTTTACCAAATGATCAAACTTATAAGTCATTTTGCACCTCCTAAAATAAAAAAGGCTAAGTAACCAATCTCAAAGCTTATTTAAAGTAAATTTTGAGATTGGTTACTTAGCCTCCAGTTTTCTGGTCAACTAATTTTTAATACCAAGTATTCTTATCATTATTATATGTTTTATGTTGTAAACATATAATATAACTTAAGATATATTTTGTCAATCTTTTTTATAGTTAACTTTTATTCTTTTCTTATGCCTAGTTTAACTTTGTGCCTCTACATCTATGATTCCTTTCTATACTACAAAGTTTACAGAAATATCCGATGAACCGTCTAGTTTCCATAAATATCTTCAATTTTAGTTATATATATCATCCACTTTATCTTTAAAGTTCCATCTATATTTCTTTAAAAAGCTCCTGACAAAGCTTCAGATAATATCTCTTCTGGCTCTTCTATATATAGGAATGGATTTTCTTTGTACCATTCTTCAAAGTAAGGTGGTTTAATATTTTCAGTTATATTCTTATTAAATATAGTATTTTTGAGTACTCTATTTAATCTTCTTATAATTTCAAAAGATCCTGAATATCCCATATAATTATAGGTCTGACCGAATATAGGAAGTATAGGTACTCCGTGTTTAGCCGCCCATACATTTCCACCAGTATGTCCTATATATATATCAGGCTTCAATCTTTCAATAATATTTGATTGCTCAAAAGGCTGACCTGTAGCTGCATTAAATATTATTTTATTTTTATCACCTTCTAATCCTTCTATAAGTTCATTTGCAAAATGATCATAGTGATAACCTCTCATACCAATAATCTTTATATCTAAAAATTCTAATAATTCTGCCGTCGCTAATACCCGTATTTCTCCCCCTGCTAAAAGAGCTGTTCTTCCACTTAAAGATTTTCTAAAAGGTTCTAAAGCTTCTTTAAGAGCTTTATTTTCTGACTCTATAACACCTTCAGCCTCTTTTTCTAGCCCGAAGAATTCAGCTATATCTCTAATCCATCTATTGGTATTTTTAATTCCAATAGGTATAGTTTTTAATATAAATGGAATATCATACTTGGACTTTAAATGCTCTACAAAGTAGTCATCGTGAGTAGCACATATGCTCACATTTAATGCTGCATCTAACATATCTTGAAAATCATCTGGATGAGAATAGCAAGGTAATACCCTTACCTCAAGTCCCAATTTTTCTAAAAGTCTTATTAATTCAGTTTCATCTAGCTTGCTCATAGAAGACACATTAAGTAAATTTATTGTACGATTTTCTTTTATGTTTTTTTCTCTTATAGCCTTTTCATCTTTAGGTTTTTCCTTTTCATAAACTAGATTTCTTAATATCCCATGGAAAACAGCATCATATGCACTAGCCATTATTTTAGTTTTAAATCCTTCACAGTGAACTGGCACAATTTTAGCTGTAACTTCATTTTGTACTTCTGTTAATATTCCATCAATATCATCCCCAATTAAAGCTGGAACACAACTGTTTACTACGATTATACTTTCTGGAGAAAATTCTTTTTCAACGTATAAAACTGCATCCTTTAGTTTTTTTTCTCCCCCACTTATTACATCTGTCTCATTTAAGTTTGTATTGACCCATATTAATCCTCTAGAATTACTATCTCTAAGTTTTTGATAGTTCGTAGTTATTCCTGCAACAGATGTATTTCCACTCCCGCACCCTATTGGTGAGTGAACTATGACTACTGAGTCTCTTATGGTGTTCAAAGTAGCAAGACTTAAATTTAATTGACATCCTTGAGTTTGATAAAATGTTCTTTTGCTGTTATTGAGGCACCCTTTCTTTGACTTTTCCAAAAGACTAGAACAGCATCCTCCAAAACTATTACACGCTCCCAACCTATCCTCACGAACAGGTGGAGTTTTTGATTTTATATAATCCATTTACTTCTACCCCCTTATCTCTTTTCTACAAGAATTCCAAACAAATCTTCCACAAGACTTAATGCTCCTCTATATCCAGCATATCCTTTATCTAGTACTACTCTATTCGAAATAGGATATGTTACACTTAAATGTGGAGCATCTATTCTTTTAGCTAGATCTTTTTCAAAAGAGCTTCCTATAACAAAGGCTGGGCTAAATGAATCATAGTATATACTTTCCTTATTATTAGGCCATATATCATTTAAGTGCTTTTCTATACTAGACGTATTTGTATCAAAAATCACATTAGGTTTAAATCCCGATTCATATTGTTCAAATCTTTTTAACACTAACTCTTTATCCTTCTCTTCTAACTCATCTGTTATAACTACTAGTTCTGGTAACCATCCTAAATCGTCAGCTAAAAATCTAGCTAGAGCTTGAGTATAATTTGAATCACCTACAACTACTGAATATCTTTGAAGATCTATATCGTTATAAATATCTACTATTCTTTCAATATAGTTATAATAATTTTTCTTTTCTTCTCTTATTATGTTTTCAACTAAACACTCTGGAACTTCTAATACTTTTCCAATTTCTCTTAAAAATTTATTAGTACTTTTTTCTCCTATTGGAAATTGAGTTGTTACAAATGGTACTCCATGTACCTCCTCAAATACTTTAGCTGCATCTATTCCAAAGATATCAGATACAACTATATTTAACTTTGATCTTGATGATTTTTTCAAATCTTCAATCGTTTCTCCCTCTCCAAAAAAAGTATTTAGTTTATACCCCAACTTTTCAAACAGTTCTTTCAGTATTCTTAAGTTCCCTTGCCAAAAAACATCTTGAATAGGCACTATACCTAATAAATTTATAGTTTTTTCTTCTTTTTCATCTGTCTTTTCAACAAAATCTCTAAAGAGCGTCTCTAGTACTAAATCATAGCCTTTGTAAGAATTACCTTTAAACCCTCCTGTTTCTGCAAATAAAACAGGTACACGATGGTCAGAGAACTCTTTAGTCACACTCCTACTATCATCTCCTATCATATCTACCATACAAGCTGTAAGAACTACATATAAGTCACCATCGACTATTTTAAGTGTGTTTTCTATCTGTTCTCTTAGTCTATTTTCTCCACCAAAAACTATATCTCTCTCAATCACATTTGTGCTTGGTAAAGCTTGACCTGAGCAGTATCCACTCCCAACATATCCTGCCCCAAAGTTTATGGCACTTGAAAGATTACCTCCACATCCTGCAGCTGCATGCATTATAGGAACAACTTTAGGTAGTGCTCTAATAGTTCCTAATGCCCCTCCTAAAGCACATGAATATCTTGGCCTATCTATAAAATCACTCATGTAAATCCCCCCTATATTATGTCTTATGAATATCTTTGAATTATATATAGTAACTTAGATGATTTTCTTTTGCGAAATGAAGTAATTCAAGTATCTTAGAGCGTATTCTAATAAAATCAGGATGATTTCTATTTCTAGGACGTCCTATTTTAACATCTATGATCTCTTGTATTTTTCCTGGTCTTGGAGTCATTATGACTATCCTGTCACTTAAGTATATTGCCTCATCTACATCATGCGTGACAAGTATCATAGTAGTTTTATGTTCATCTAGTATTCTTAATATCTCATCTTGCATATCCATTCTAGTGAATGCATCTAGAGCTCCTAATGGTTCATCTAAAAGCAATACCTTAGGCTTATTTATGAGTGCTCTAGCTAATGATACACGCTGTGCCATTCCTCCGGATAAGTGGTGAGGATATGTGTTTTGAAATCCATCTAGTCCTATTAAATCTATTATCTTATCTACTTCTTTTTCACTATCTTTGTTGTATATTTTTCTAGCTTTTAGTCCTAAAGCTATATTGTCTCTTACAGTGAGCCAAGGATACAATGTCGGATCTTGAAATACGAGTCCTCTTAAATGACTTGGTCCTTTTATTTCTTCTCCATCTATGGTTAGTGAGCCTAATGTTGGTGTATCTAATCCTGTAACTAGTCTAAGTAAAGTGGATTTTCCACATCCACTTGCTCCGACTAAAGATACAAACTCTCCTGGTTTTATATGAAGATTTATTCCTTTTAAAGCATTTACTTCTCCCTCTCCGTCTAAACTTTCATAGACTTTAGATATATCTTTTATTTGTATTTCTCCTACCATTTTATAACCCCTTTCTGCCACGATAGAGCTCTACTTCTAATTTTAAATAGAAGAGTAATAATACTAGAAAAAGTTATTAGTATAATTAATATACTTGCATATACTTTGTCATACTCAGCCCATCCTGTAGCCCAAGAAATGTACCATCCAAGTCCTGCTTCTACTCCTAGCATCTCTGCTACCATTAGCGTGACACAAGAAACTGTCATTCCCTGAAAAAGTCCTAAAAATATATTAGGAAGAGCTGCTGGTATCGCAACTTTTAAAATTAGAAACTTCTCATTTCCTCCTAATGTCTTTGCTACTTCGAAATAGGCATTTCTTACGTTTGAAATTCCTGATGAAGTCATAAGAGTAACTGGAAACCATACTGCAAGAAATATTAAGAATGCACTTCCATATATACCTGTTGGAAAAAGTAGCATTATAAGAGGAATCCATGTAACTGCTGGTATAGGTCCTATTGCTTTCATAAATGGATTAATCCAATAGTACGCCCATTTATACCATCCCATAAGTACTCCTGTTATAAGACCTACTATTGCCCCTGAAATATACCCTACTGCTAAAAGTCTTAAAGAATGAAGTACACTAACTGCTAGGACTTCCCTATCGTTTATAATTGCATTTAAAATTCTATCTGGCCATGGAAAATAAGGAAGAGGAAGAAATCCTGTCTTAAGTGTTAGTATGTCAAGTCCAATGAGTAACAGGGTTACAGCAAGTAAAATTGGTGCTTTATCTATTACATTTTCCTTTGATTTTTTGTTGTTTCTTGATATAAACAAGATTCCTATATATATAAGTCCTATAATCCAAAGTAATATTGGATATACATTTGTAGTATTAAGATCACTACGATAACTAGGCAAAAAATAATATACGATATTATTTATCAAAATTCCTATTAAAGGTAATATAGCTTTTATTTTATGTGTTTTTCTTTCTTTAATTTCACCTGTAGTTGTTTCCTCTTTTAAGTATGTGACTGCTTTCACTTCTCCACCCGCCTTCTTATATTTTTGTACTTCATTATACTTTCTACATCTATATTAAATCTTCCAGTAATGAAGCTGTAGAAAGTATAACCTATATTTAAAACTTGAATTTTTTAATTTTACTACTCCACGTTTTCAAGTTTTCTAAAAATCTTTTCTGTTTCTTTGTCTATATCTATGTTTTTATCAAATAAGTCCAATTGTTTAAGTTCATCTATTGAAATTTTAACTGCATCTTTTCCGCCCTGAATACTTGGTATATAATTATAAGAATTTATTAGTTCAAGATTGTATTGATAATCCCCATTAACATATTTCTTATCAACCATTATCTTTGCTGTTTCCTCTTTGTTCTCATTTACCCACTTGGCACCTTTTAGAACGGCTCTAGTTATAGCCTCTGCAACTTCAGGCTCTTCCCTTACTATAGGTCCTCTAATTGAAAGTAAGCAGCAGTATTCTTCTTTATAATCCTGGTCATGAGTACTTGATCTTATACGATCTACCTTTCCATCTTTATACCATTGTAGTCCTACTTGATCTCCAACTATAGCTGCTTGTATTTCGCCTTTTTCAAGAGCTGTGATAAGTTGCTGAGCCGGATAGTCTTTCCATTTATAGTCTTTTATATCAAGACCATCTCTTAATATACTTCTATATCCAAAGTTCATACCACCTCCACCTATGCCTCCTGTAACTCCAATAGTTTTACCTTTTAGTTCTTCAAATCCCTTTATATCAGAACCTTTAGGTACAACTGCTGATGTACATCCTGTATGAATCCCCAGTGTAAAGTTTATATCCAATCCACTTTGTATAGGTTTCAACCATTGAACAACTAGCCCATCACTAACGTCTACTCTCCCAGTTGCAAGTCCATCTCTTAATACAGGATAATCTCCTTTCAGTAACTCTACATCTAATCCTTCTTCTTTGAAATATCCTTTTTCATAAGCCATTATTAGTGGTGATTGACATATACCGCCATTCTGACCTACTACTATTTTTCTATTTTCCAACTTCTTTACTTTTTCAACTTTAGTTTCTTTACTAGTTGTTGATACGTCTTTATTCGTAGATACATCTACTTTATTACTATCGCTGCATCCAGCCAATGTAAAAATAGCGCTTGTAGCGACTAATACAGCCATAGTTCTTTTTACCTTTTTCATAGCCATTTCTATTTCCCCCTTATTAATAAATTTTTGTACAAAAAAGAGACTTCAATATCACATAATTTAACTAGTGATATTGAAGCCTCTGTTTTTACAGTCAGCTTACTTTACTCTTACTTTTTCATTTCTTTCTATTTGTACTATTTTTCCCTCTTGTATTATGGCCGTCACTGAGCCATATTTAACTGTATTTATTATCTTTCCAAGTTTACTTAAGCTTTCTTCAGAAGATTCTTTTTCTAAAATTTTTTATTATTTGCCAATTCTATACCCTCCAAAGAATATGAGTCTTTAACAAAGATAATCTCCAAGTAAGTATTTTTCACTCATATTAAACTGTACTATATGATTATCTTGCTTGATTATAGTGAGATATCCATTCCTAATGGTGTTTAAATATTTTCCCAATGCAGACATCTGCATTCCCCCTTATTTAAAAAATCTCATATTAATCTTC
The DNA here is from genome assembly GCF_000299355.1 of Gottschalkia acidurici 9a. Taxonomy (NCBI): domain Bacteria; kingdom Bacillati; phylum Bacillota; class Tissierellia; order Tissierellales; family Gottschalkiaceae; genus Gottschalkia; species Gottschalkia acidurici. The sequence continues at coordinate 2,301,138 of NC_018664.1, forward strand.
TTTAAAAAGTACAGTTGATAAATATCTTTCTCCAGTATCAGGAAGTATAACTACGATATTTTTTCCTTTGTTTTCTGGTCTTTTTGCAATTTGAGTAGCTGCATGAATTGCCGCTCCTGAAGATATACCTACTAGTAATCCTTCGTGTTTTGCAATCTCTCTAGAAGCTTCGAAAGCTTCTTCATTTTTAACTTGATATACTTCATCTATTACAGAAGCATTATATATATCTGGAACAAAACCTGCTCCTAAACCTTGAATCTTATGTGATCCTGGTTCTCCACCTGAAAGTACTGGTGAATCTGCCGGCTCTACAGCTATAACTTTTATGTCAGGATTTTTAGCTTTTAAAGTTTCTCCAACCCCTGTAACTGTTCCTCCAGTTCCTACTCCTGCTATAAATATATCAACGTTTCCATCTGTGTCTCTCCATATTTCTTCCGCCGTTGTTTTTCTGTGTATCTCAGGATTAGCTGGATTTTTAAATTGTTGAAGTATTATTGAATTAGGTGTTTCAATAGATAGTTCTTCTGCTTTAGCTATTGCACCTTTCATACCTTCACTTCCTGGTGTAAGCACAAGTTCTGCACCTAGTGCTTGAAGTAAATTTCTACGCTCAATACTCATTGTATCTGGCATAGTTAATATTAATTTATATCCTTTAGCAGCTGCTACGAATGCTAAAGCAATTCCTGTATTCCCACTAGTTGGTTCTATGATAACTGATCCTTCTTTTAATAATCCTTTATCTTCAGCATCTTTTACCATTGCATATCCTATTCTATCTTTTACACTACTAGCAGGATTAAAGTACTCTAACTTTGCTATCAGAGCTGCTTCTATTCCCTTCTTGCTATTATAGTTTGATAATTCTAGAAGTGGTGTATTTCCTATTAAATCAGTAAGATTTTTTGCTATTTTTGACATGTTATCTCCCCCTATAAATTTATATATTTTAATTTTTGTTATTATATAATTCATATCTATTTACTTGGTATTGTATTGTTAATATTAATATATACTTTAATCTAATAAAAGTCAACCTTTTATTTCTTAAAATAAATATATAAAAAACTTATTTAAATAAGCTTTTTATATATTTTATCTTTTAATCTTAATATAATTATTCAACTTTATATTATGATATACATTTATTTACATGTTTAATAAATCCAATATTTTATCTCCTAGCTTTCTATTCTTACCTTTGTATGGATAACAGTGTATATGAATAGCTGGATTAAAGTTGAGCTCTATTATTCCATAATTGTCTTCAGTAGGCTTCTCTTTTATATTCTCAATCATCATATCTACCCCACATATTAGTGCACCTACCGCTTTAGCAGACTTTATTGCTATTTCTTTATACTCATCTAGAATATCATCTGTAAAATCTATGCTATCTCCACCTGTACTTATATTTGAGTTCTCTCTTATATAAATTACTTCATCTTTTAAGGGAACGTAGTCAAAGTTTTTACCCTGAGACTCTAGAAACATTTCTTCAGCTTCTCCAAGATTTATTTTTTCTAGTGGAGTTGTATATCCTTTCCCTCTAAGAAAGTCCTTATTTTTTTCTTTTACTAATTCTGTTATAGTTCTTTTTCCATCACCCATAACATTAGCTGGTACTCTATTAAGTACACCTTCCACATTTTCACCTATTACTATAAATCTATACTCTTTTCCTTCTATAAACTCCTCTACTAAAACAGAACTATCATTTTCAAATGCTATGTCCACTGCTCTCTCATAGCTTTCTTTAGTAAACTTATCTTTAAATATAGTTATTCCTATACCGAAGTTGGTTGACTTAGGTTTTATAACTATTTTTTTTCCTTGAAAAAGTTCAAAATCTTCTTTGGCCTTGAAAGCATCTGTGTAGTCTTTACCAGCAGGAACTCTGATTCCTTCTTTATCTAGTACTTTTTTAGTAACAACTTTGTTCTCCATAACCATAACAGTACTATAAGTATCTAGACTTGTTTTGGTAGCTTGTTTTATATATTCTTTCTTCTCACCATTATCTAATAATATAAAGTTATCTAGTCTATCTAGAATCTCATAATTAATTCCTTTCTTTATAGCATCTTTTAGTAGTATCTGAGTAGACAATTCTAGATCTTCATATCCTTTTAGTCTAAATTCATCTTTTTTACTTTCTTCCAAGTACTCTTTAGCCTTATTTAAGTGAAAACTTACATATTTTTTATTTTCCGACTCTTTCAATACTTTGTATGCTATTGTTTCTTCTGGATTTTTAACTTTCTTAATGGAATTATCTATAATCTGATTCAAGAATTCTTCTTTTTGACCTATGATATCAATTAATTTTCTTACTTCATTTAATATATCCTCACCTAACTTATATAGAGGAACTTTTTTATCTAAACGTTCATAAATCTCTAAATTTTTCTTAAGTCCTAATCCTACTGCTATTTCATGATTCTTATATGCAACTTTTTGACTTTCTTCTCCAAACTCTTCATCTTCTTTTATAAGACTATACAGAATAAATAAATGAATTAAATAAAGCGTTTCTAAGTCTATTCCATTTTTATTAAATGGATTTAAATCTATATATCTTATTTCTAAATAACTTATTCCATCAGATAAGAGAGAATTTAATAAATCCTTATTGTCTTTAGCTCTAAGTCTTACAGTGCTATAAAACTCTCTTGGATCACTTATTTCGCCATCTTCCACTAGTCCTTTTATGGTTTTAACATAGTTTTCAACATTATCATATGGAATAATATAATCTTTTTTATTCTTATATCCGTATATTCCATTTCTAAAAGACACATTATCCTTTAAAAAATAATTTTCTCCATCGTTACTTTCCATAGTATTAATACATCTCTCATCATGAGTATTATGTACTATTGGACTTGCTCCCGTAAGATACATAGCTAACCATCTATATTGCAACAAGCCTTTAGTTACTTTAAGATATACTTTATTCTTAAAGTCCTTAAAGCTAGTATTCTTTCCAAACTCATCATATAATTTTTTTAAGAGTTTATCACTAAATGAAAAGTTGTAGTGTATTCCTGATATAAGTTGATTCTTCTTGCCATATTTTTTTGATAGGGTTTCCCTATACTCTTTCTCACCTGTGTCTAATGGTCCAAAATCCGCTATAGGTATATCCTTTTCATCTACTAATACAGAAGGACTACTTTGAGGCCAAAGTAGCTCTCCGTCTAATTCCAAGCTAACTATATTTTGAAGATTCTCCAAAAAATTATAAGACTCCTCTAGTGTTCTAAAGGCTGGTGTAATCATTTCTACTTGACTTTCAGAAAAATCAGTTTTTATATATAAATTTTTTATTTTTTGTCCAAATTGTTTAGGGTGTGGTGTCAATGCTAATTTTCCATCATATCCGACCCTCAAATTCTCTTTTTCTAATCCAAATCTTCCTATTAACAACTCTTTCTTTAAATTATTATCTTGAATAAACTTAACAATTTTTTTATCTAGAATCTTCACCTTATGCCCTCCATAAAAATTTTCAGTATAGTTTATACCATGTCTAGCCAAATATGCATTTGTCTTTATACCCATAAAATCTTATTTCTATGCACCTTACATAATATCATTTTATTATTTTTTTACACTTTCATATATTTTTTCATATTATATATCACATAATAAGTTATATCAATATCTTTTAAATAGTTTAATCAGTATGGTTTGTATTTATTATAAGTTTATTTTTATGCTTGTGTACACTATAATTATTAACTATAATCATAATTAAGTATAATTACTTTAATACTTCAAAGGAGAATTTATATGAGTATACTTTCTTTTCTACTTTTAATACTTGTAATCTTAAATATAGCTTCTGCGTTAATTTTAATATTTCTTGAGAGAAAAGACCCCGCTGCTACTTGGGCTTGGTTAATGGTATTAACTTTAATTCCTGTTCTTGGTTTTGTTCTTTATCTTCTTTTAGGTCAAAACCTAAGAAGACAAAAAATATTTGATACAAAAACTAAAGACGATAAAATTGTCCATAAAATTGTTATTAGTCAGCTCGAAGATCTTCAAAATTGTGAATCTGATTATACCAATTGTAACTATGATTTAAATCATCAGGATACTATTAAGATGCATTTAATAGGTAGCCAATCTGTTTTTTCCCGAAATAATGATGTGACAATTTTTACTGATGGAAAAGATAAGTTTAATCAATTAATCACTGATATTGAAAATGCTGAAGACCATATTCATATATTATATTATATAATAAAAAATGATGATTTAAGTAACATAGTATTAAATGCATTAATAAAAAAGGCTAGACAAGGTGTTAAGGTTAGACTTCTATATGACAGTTTAGGAAGTAGAAGTATATCAAAGAAATTGCTTAAAGAACTTAAAGAAGCTGGTGGAAGCTCTGTATCCTTCTTTCCATCAAAAATACCTTATCTTAGTCTAAGAATAAACTATAGGAATCACAGAAAGTTAGCAATCATTGACGGTAAGTGTGGATATATAGGAGGATTTAATATTGGAAATGAATATCTTGGTCTCGACAAAAAGTTTGGATACTGGAGAGATAACCACCTTAAAATAGTTGGTGATTCTGTTCGTTCTATTCAAATGAGGTTTTTACTAGATTGGAGTCATGCTTCTCAGGAAAAAATAGAGTACAGAAAAAGATATTATCCTAATTTAGATGTAAAAGGCGATACTGGTATTCAGATAGTTTCTAGTGGTCCAGACTCTGAAGAAATGTATATTAAAAATGGATATCTTAAGATGATTAACTCTGCTAAAAAAAATATTTATATCCAAACTCCTTACTTTGTTCCAGATGAAAGCTTTTTAGAAGGTCTAAAAATCGCTTCTTTATCTGGTGTAGATGTAAATATAATGATTCCAGCTAAACCTGATCATCCTTTTGTCCACTGGGCAAGTTACTCTTATATAGGTGACTTACTAAGATCTGGAGTTAAAGCATATGCCTATGAAGATGGCTTTCTACATGCTAAGACAGTAATTATTGATGAAGAAGTTGCCTCAGTAGGAACTGCTAATATAGATATAAGAAGCTTTAAACTTAACTTTGAAGTAAATGCTTTCGTATATGATAAGTCTGTTGCTTCAAGTCTAACAAATTTTTTCAAAGAAGATCTTAAGGTTTGTGATGAAATTACATTAGAAAAATATAATGCTCGCTCAAACATAGTTAAAATAAAAGAATCTATTTCTAGGCTGCTGTCACCCATACTATAATTTATAAAATTACTCTTCCTGGACATAATAAGTTTAATTATTATTAATAGGGAGGTTTTATAGTGATAACTGAGTTACTTCATAAAATTTCAAATATCTCAATGAGGTCACAAAAAATTACTGACGATATAATTCTAATTCGGCTTAAAATAGTAAATGCTTGTATAATAGATACTCCTAAAGGATGGTTCTTAATAGATACAGGTATGGAAAATGCTGCGGGCTTTATAATTGAGGTTGCAGAAAAACACTTTGGAAAAGGTACTGTCCCAAAAGCTATAATTCTTACTCATGGACATTTTGATCATATTGGTTCAATAATCCAGTTAACCAATTATTGGAATGTCCCTGTGTATGCACATAAATTAGAACTTCCGTATTTAATAGGAGAAAAAGATTATCCTCAGGGCAACCCAGATGCAGGTGGTGGAATAGTGTCTTTGATGTCATCATCATTCCCACACAGTGCTATAGATATAAGTCACCACATTCATCCACTTCCGGATGATGGAAGTATTCCAGATATGAACGATTGGCGTTGGATACACACACCAGGTCACTCACCAGGGCATATATCATTATTCAGAGATAGGGATAGAACCCTTATAGTTGGTGACGCATTCTCTACAGTTCAACAAGAGTCTCTATCTTCTGTATTGTCACAAGATAAGAAGATAAGTGGACCTCCAGCGTATCTAACCATAGATTGGAAGTCCGCACAAGAATCAGTAAGTAAACTTAAAGATTTATCTCCATCATTAGCAATAACTAGTCATGGTATGCCTATAGAGGGAAATGAGCTTAATAAGTTCTTAGATCAGTTAGTTAGTAACTTTGAGCAAATAGCTATATTAAAGTAGACATAATCGTTAAAATTTCCTAAATAGTTTTTTGGAAATTTTAACGATTTTTTTATCCTAGTAATACTAAACTTATAGCCATTACAGCCATTCCTCCTATAAGTCCGTATATAGATAAGTGATGTTCCCCATACTTCTCTGATGCAGGTAGTAACTCATCTAAAGATATAAAGACCATAATTCCAGCTACTAACGCGAAGATTATACCAAATATCGTATCATTTAGAAATCTATATAATAGTAGATATCCTATGATTGCTCCTAAAGGTTCTGACAACCCTGATAAAAATGAATAGGTAAATGCTTTCTTTCTATCTCCTGTTGCATAGTATATTGGAACAGACACTGCTATACCTTCTGGTATATTATGTATTGCTATAGCTATAGCTATGGGCACGGCTATTGTGGGATCTTTTAATGCTGCTGCAAAAGTAGCAAGTCCTTCAGGAAAGTTATGTATTCCTATTGCAAGTGCTGACATTATTCCCATTCTCATTAGTCCACTATTTGTGCTTTTAGTTTCCATCTCTTCTTCAGCTTCTTCTAAATCTTCTACCGTCTGTAAGGAGTGAGGATTTTCTTCCTCTGGTATTACTTTATCTATTAATGCTATTATAAACATTCCCCCAAAGAATGATATTATAGTAACCCATCCTCCAATACTTTTTCCTAGCTCATTTACTAATGTCATTTGTGCTTGCTGCAGTATTTCAACTAGTGATACATAGATCATTACTCCCGCTGAAAAGCCTAGTGATATAGATAAAAACTTAGTATTAGTTTTTTTAGTGAAAAAACCTAATAGACTTCCTATTCCTGTGGATAATCCTGCAAATAAAGTTAATCCAAATGCAAATAAAACATTTTCTGAAAACAAAACTGTTACCCCCTTTCTTAAGTAATTAATTTTATTTTATATAATGTAATTAAAAATAAATCATGGATATCCTCAGATTTTCATCTGATTTCTGTCCATGATTTATTTTAATTGTTAGTAAAACTATCTAAAGAAAGGTTTTATTTCTTTCTCTGATACTTTTACCTCTACAGATTCTTTATCATTTGATGGTGTGTGAAAAAATACTATACTGTCATTCTCAAAGTATATATTTGATTTATTGACATCAAACTCTTTAATTCCTTTTTCTTTTGCTTTTTTATTTAATATATCATTAAGCTGTTTTAATGTTTCCTTATCTTGCTTTATAATAGTATCAAAAGTTATCTTTTCTCCGCTCTTTGCGTCTATATTTACACTTTCTTTTATATTAACTTTTCCGCCATCTTTCAATTTTCCTTTTCCTTCATAAAGAACACTTAGTATTTGATCATCCTGTCTCTTTATTGCAGGCTTAACATCAGCCTCTTTATATGAATTACTATATACATATGGCTCTACAGCTTTACTTAAAGCTAAGTTTGTTTTAGCCGAAGCTTCAGACTCATCATCCTTTACTTGAGGATATTCAACTTTTAGTTTATCCCTACTAGCTTGTAAAACTTTAGCATCATCTGATAACTTTTCAACTTCTTTTATATCCACATTTTTTATAATTTGTCCGACATCATCGTTATTACTCTTTTGACATCCTGTAAATGTTAAACTAATTCCTACTAATGATATTAAAAGCATATTTTTTATTTTCATTTTGTTTTCTCCTTCTAGTCATTCTACCTTTTTTTTACTATTAATATTTTAGTATATTATAGTTATTAAGTCAATGTAGTTAAACATGAACAATATAAGATTAATAAATATTTCTTTAACTATAATATCTTGAGCTTCTTCTATACTTACCTCTTTAAACCTTACTTTATCTCTAGACTTAGCCTGAGCTATCTTTGGTAAATCTGAACTAATTACACAGGCTATTTTAGCATATCCTCCAACAGTCTGTCTATCTGTCATCATTATTATAGGAAAACCGCTACTAGTAATTTGTATGGCTCCAAATGCTATACCATCCGATATTATATCAGATCCATCTATAGTCTGAACTTTTTTACCATCTAATCTATAACCCATTCTATCATTTTCACTTGTGACTGTGTACTCATTTGATAAAAATGTCTCCATACCCTCATTCGTAAATCTATCCTTTTGTGGACCTAGTATGACTCTTAATTCTATACTATCAGTATAGTAGGGTTTGTATCTTTCAATTATCATACGATTTTTTAAGTTTTTTAATTTTTCTTTAGGATTTAATATTTTTAATATATCTCCACTTTCTAATTTTCTTCCTTTATATCCACCTATATTTCCTTTTAAATAAGTTGATTTACTCCCCATGACTAAAGGTACATCTATTCCACCAGCAAATGAAATATAGCTTCTACATCCACTTTTTACTGCTCCAAAAGCCAGTACATCACCCTTACTTACATATATACTTTTCCACATTGGAACAGAACTTTTATTTATAGTTGGAGATAAGTCTCCACCAGTAATAGCTATTACACTATCATCTAATATTTCTATTTTAGGCCCTAGAAGGGTAGTCTCTAAAACAGCATCAAATACTTCATTTCCTACTAAAATATTTGAAACTCTATGGGAAAAACTATCCATAGCTCCACATAAGGGAACACCGAACTGTTGATATCCTAGTCTTCCTCTATCCTGAACAGTAGTCAATAGTCCGGGCTTTATAATCTTTATACTAGCCAAGCTTATTCACTCCTTTTTAAGTACGTGTTACATGTATATATGTCATTGTTTACTTTGTGTTCTATATAGCTATATTCTTCTTTACTAATTTCTACAAATCTAATATAGTTTCCTGGCTTTAGTAAGATAGGATCTACCCTATAAGGATTATAAAGCTTTACAGGTGTTCTTCCTATCAGGTTCCATCCTCCTGGGCTCTCTATAGGATATATACCTGTTTGTTTTCCTGCAATTCCTACTGACCCTGCATTAATCTTTATTCTAGGTGTTTCTATTCTAGGCGTTGTTAACCTCTCATCCATCCCCCCTAGATAAGGAAATCCTGGTGTAAACCCTAGCATATATATAAGATATTCTCTAGAAGTATGAATTTTTATGACTTCTTGAATAGTTAATTTATTAAATTTAGCCACTTTTTCTATATCCGAACCATAGATATCACCATACACAGTTGGTATCTCTATGACTAAACTATCTTTTAATTCTTGTTTACTAGAATTATTCTCTATATTTCTTAATTGCGAAACTAGTATATCATATTTTATTTTAAATGGATTATAGTAAACTAGTATAGATCTATATGTTGGTACCACTTCCTCGATTCCATTTATATTACTACTTTCAATTAAATTCTTCATATTCATTACTTTTTTATTTATCTCTTCCAATATCATATCTCCGAACTCTATTGTTAGACCCCTATCACCTGAATATAGATATTTAGTAGTCATGCTTAGTGTCCTTTCTTTAAATATTAGATTTTTTCATTTTTCAATATTACTTCTAAAATTTCTACTGAATCTTTAACAAATTTAGGACATATATTTACAAATATATTATTATTTAATGCATACTGAAACCCCTGTTCTGTGCTTAAATCATGACTTATTAACTCTTTACAGATAGTTGTATTATTAATATATTTAAATTTATTTTTAAGTTGCCTTGAGCATTAAATACTAACTCTTCTAAATTACTATTACCTGAATTATTTTGTTTAAGTTTAAATTCTAACACCATTAGTGCTCCCATCACAGCACCACAAGTTCCACCTTTAGCCATCCCTGCACCATATTCACAAGAAATCTTTATAGCAGTTTTTCTATCTAGTCCTATTTCTTCATCAAAGGCTGATAAAACAGCTTGTGCACAATTATACCCTTCATTAAATAATTCAAGTGCTATATCTGATTTCCTCATTTAATCCTCTCCTAGATTATAGTCAAAATAAGTATTGTATATTGAATAGTAAAGTCATATAAATTCTGACATATTAACTACTTCTATACCTTCATACTCTAGGTTTTTTCTAATATTTTTTGCAAACTCGACAGCTTTAGGATTATCTCCATGTACGCATATAGTATCTGCTTCTATATCTATATATTCTCCAGTTATTGATTTAACTCGTCCTTTTTTCACCATTTCAATAGTTCTTTCTATGGCTAATTCTAAGTTCTCTATGATTGATCCTTCTACACTTCTATATACTAACGTTCCATCTCTATTATATGCTCTGTCTGCAAACACCTCATTAGCAACTTTAAGTCCAATCTTTTTTCCTGCTTCTATTAGTTCACTATTGGCTAGTCCTACAAGTACTATCGCTTTATCTACTTCATATACTGCTTCGGCTATAGCCTGAGATAAATCTTTATCTTTTGATGCCATATTATACATGGAACCATGAGGCTTTAAGTGTTGTACTTTTTCTCCACTATTTCTTGATAACGCCATTAGAGCGCCTAGCTGATACTTTATATAGGCCTTTAGTTCATGCTTTGTAATTGACATATCTCGTCTTCCAAATCCCATCAAATCCATAAATCCTGGATGAGCTCCTATTTTTACTCCTGATTTTTTAGATATTTCAATAGTCTTCTCCATAGTTATTGGATCTCCTGCATGCCATCCACATGCTATGTTAGCTGAAGTTATATACTTAACTATCTCCTCGTCCAATCCTATTTTATATATGCCGAAGCTTTCACCTATATCACTATTCAGATCTACTTTTTTCATAATTATATTCATCCTCATATAGTATCTTTAGAATAATTTTTCACAAACTTTTCATGTATACATTTTATCATAAAATTCATTTCACTACATATATTCTTCGTATATATAATTATTTAATATATAATTTATCGTTAACTTATCATTAATCATTATCAATTCTTAACAATTGAAGCTTTTATACTAATGTACTATTTTGTTAAAATCAGGGACATTTTTTATTGAATGAGGAACTATTAGAATATCTTATATCTTTTATATCAAGAAATTACATATTGAATTGTAAAGTTTTTTATATATTATATTTTTCTAATAAAATGAAGTTGCACACAACTTGAGTAAGTAGATAAGGCCAATCTACTAATAAAAAGTGGAGGTTTTTTTTATGGTATCATAGAGATAGATGTGCTTCAAGTGTAATACTATGCTTTTATATTGGTTCTTCTGCTTATATTAAGACCTTATGGAATTATTAGAGAAAAGTGTGTTATTCTTAACATCTTTGAATCAATTATTATGGTAGGTTTTATGGAGGTTTTAGTAAAAGTTATTCTAAACAATTACTATATAATTAGAAGATTCATTACCTTGTTGAGCATAGCAAACAATTTTAGACTTATTCTTTAAGTTTGTTTAACTTTCAAAAATAATTTATAAATTTCTTTCACTATGCTCATACAAGTATATTTAAGTAAATATGAATAGTAGCTTTGCTTTTATACTATAACTTTTTTAATAGTATGGGGTACATCTGTAGGTTCTAGACACTAGTTATAATACTCTGATAATTTTTTAGAAGTTTTTAGGCTTACATATTATTTCGTGAATTTTAGTATCTAAAATACTTGCAGCATGAGATGGTGTTATTATAACTGCTGTATCAGCCCCTCTAGCACTTCCTCCTATAGCTATTATCTTTTCACCAAAAGGGATTAATCCGCTGTCTAAGGCCATTATAGAAACTTCTACACTCACTTTTAAGCCTTCTCCTAGCATTCTTAATGAATTAGCCATTATCTCTATTGGATATAGTCCTGAGTATCTTGAACTTATTCCTCTTTCTGCTCCACTTAAAACATGTGTAGTAGTTAAAACTTTAAAGCCCTTGCGAATCAGATCTGCTCTCTTTTCATCAGACATTTCAATTTTACCTCTTCCTATAAAACCATATGAGTGAGTTACACAAACAATATTAAGATCTTTAATATCATCTATAAAATCACATGTATATCCTGTACAAGATGCAATTACAATATTTCTTATTCTTTCCTGCTTAGCTCTTTGTAAAGCCAAGTTTATAGTTTCCCTTGTATTTGTTTTTCCTTTTTCGTTAAAATACATTTATATCTCTCCTTTAATAAAATAAATGCATACCTATGTGTCTATTTTATCACATAATGTATGCATTTTATATTATTAAACTATTTAAATACCTTGAGTCTTTCTTCTATCGGCATAAATTCTTTTTCTCCTGCTTGTTCAGTAAACCTTCCAAAAGGCATTTGAGATATTAACTCCCAACTTTCTGGAATGTTCCATTCTTTTTTTACTTCATCTTTTATAAGTTCATTATAATGTTGTAATGATGCTCCTAGTCCTTCAACTGCCAAGGATGTCCATATGACAAATTGATTCATTCCTGACCCTTGTTGAGACCAGTCTGGAAAGTTATGCTTATAAGTAGGAAACTGTTCCTGAAGTGATTTTACTATGCTAATATCTTCAAAAAATAAAATTGTACCGTATCCATTTTTAAAAGAATTTATCTTTTTTTCTGTAGGAGAAAACTTTTCTTCTGGAACTATTTTTCTTAATGATTCTTTTACTATATCCCATAATTTATCATGATGATCTCTAAATAGAACAACGACTCTTGCAGTTTGGGAATTAAATGCTGAAGGCGTATGAAGTATTGCATTCTCTATTATCTCTAGTATTCTTTCATCAGAAACGGTTGATTCTTTGATAAGCTCACGTATTGATCTTCTATCTTTTACAGCTTTATAAAAATCTTTTGACATATAAGACACCATCCTTTTTTAAGTATATACTAGTTGTAATTATACCCTGCTAAGTTTATGTTACTCTTTTATACTATTTTATTATTTAGTTTATCTTTATACATATTTCTATCAGCTTCTTTAAATACTTTACTAACTTGTCCTAAAGAGTGTTCAGAATAAGAGAAGCCAATAGATATTTTTATTGGGATCTTAGGCTCACTTTTATTATATCTATTAATTTGACTTTTTAGATTACTTATCTTTGCTTCAACTTCCCTACATCCTAGATTATCTAAAATAACTGAAAATTCATCTCCACCAATTCTAAATACTGAACACCTTTTAAAACTCTTCTCAATAATTTTACCAGATTCTTTAATTAATTGATCTCCTCGTTTATGTCCTAATTCATCATTTATTTCTTTCAAATTATCTAAGTCACAAACTAAAATTCCTATTTTAGTATTTATGACATTATTTAATCTTTTTACTTCTTTCTCAAAATATGCTCTGTTAAAAAGTCCTGTTAATGTGTCATGATAACTCATATATATTAATTTTCCTCTAATTCTTTTCTTTCTTGTATATTTCTATTTATTCCATAAAGTCGAACTAGCTCTCCAGCTTCATTATAAATTGGATTTACATAGTCCTCAAACCAAATATATTTTCCTGTTAATTTATTTCTATATTTCATAACTACAGGTTTATTAAAGTCTATTTCTCCTGATTTCTTTTTGCTTTGAATATCATAATAGTCGGGATAAGTCATTTCGAATACGAGTAATGGATCATCGATATGTTCCTGTGTAGTATATCCTAAGTTTTTTTCCATAGCAGGATTCAAATAATTGTATCTAAGCTCTGGCTTTAAATCAATAGAATATATCATATCATTAGATTTCTCACAAATTTGTAACAAAATTTTCAGTTTCTCTTCTTCTAATACATACTTTGTAACATCTATTAATGATATATTTACCTGCTGACTTTCTTCTTTATTATAAATGCACTCATACTTAGTATCCATATGTATCGTTTGTCCATCACTTTTTCTTAGTAAAACATATAGTTCCTCTGAGTTACCCTTATCTTTAAAAGTATTTAAATCTATTTCTTCTACAGCAAATTCATTAATGGATTTTCCTATTATTAACTGCCTTTCATATCCTAGAATCTCCATACAGTTTGAAGTTATATTTTTTATAATTCCATCTATATCTAGTTCTAAGTATAACTCCCTTATGTTTTTGTATATCATTCATAATTACATCCCTTCGATTTTGACAATAGTTTAGTATCATATCCTCTTTGACTTACAATCGTTATCTAATATTCTATATATCCTCAACAAATACCTTCTAACTATGCCAATAATATTCATGTTAACACTTTAATTTCCTTTTATTCCTCATAGTTTTTTGTATATAAATAAGGAGAAAATCTAAGATATATCTCCTGATTTTCTCCTGTTCATATATGAATATATTAATCTGTACTAATTAATATATAGTTTCAACTCTTCTATTCTTTTTTCACTAACTTTTTCAATTTTAAATGTTAAATTCTCATATTCGACAATATGCTCTTCATTTTCACTTGGTATTGCTCCAAGAAGATCTATCATAAATCCTCCTATAGTATCAAAGTCACTTGATGGTAATGAAAGATGTAAAGCATTATTAACTTCATTAATTGAAGTTAATCCGCTTATAACGTAAGTATTATTATCAACTTTTGTTATAATTTCATCATCCGCATCATGCTCATCTAGGATATTACCCATAACTTCTTCAACTAAATCTTCTATAGTTACAATACCTGAAAAGCCACCGTATTCATCAATTAAAATAGCCATATGATTTTTGGTATTTTGAAGTTCTTTAAACAAGGCATCGATATTCTTAGTTTCAGGAACAAAGTATGCTGAACGTAATATATTTCTAATTTTTAATTCATCAATTTTTTGTTTAGCTAAATATTCAAATAAATCTTTCATATATAAAACACCTATAATATTATCAGTATCTTCCTCATATATAGGAACTCTAGAATATTGTTCAGAAATAATTTTACTAATCATTTCTCTTATAGGCGTGTTAATTTCTAATGCAAAAACATTCGTCCTAGGCGTCATTATTTCTTTTGCTAGTGTATCATCAAATTCAAATATTCCATCTATCATATCTTTTTCTATTTCATTAATTACTCCATTCTCTTCACCGACTTCTATCATAGAGCGTATTTCTTCTTCTGATACCTTTTCTTCTAAATTGTTAAGATCTATACCCGTAACTTTTAATAATAGGTTTGTTGAAAATGTAAGAAGCTTAACAAATGGTAGCGTAAGCTTAGAAACAAATAAAATTGGCTTAACACTAAACATAGCAATTTGTTCAGATTTTTGAAGAGCAATTCGCTTTGGAAATAGCTCACCAAAAACTAATGTAATATAAGATAGAATTATTGTTACTATCACAACAGAAATATTTTTACTTCCTGGAATATTTAAATTGCTTAATACTCCTGATAATCTTTCAGAAACACTTGTAGCGGCCGAAGCACTTGCTAAAAAACCTGCAAGTGTTATTCCTACTTGAACAGTTGATAAAAATCTACTTGGTTCTGACATCAACTTAATAAGTAATTGAGCTTTCTTGTCACCCTCATCTGCAAGTTTATTGATTTTATTTTTGTTTATTGATACCATTGCCATTTCTGAAGCTGCAAAAAAAGCATTAATTAAGACAAGTATTAATATGAGCAGTAACTCGGCTATAATACTCCTCGGCTCAACGTCCATTCTAAAATTCCCCCTTGTTATTTGTAATAAGTTATAAGATATATTCTATCACAATATGAGAAATCATTACAGATAAAACATAAAATAAAATAGTAATAATTTAATATTTTTTAATAGGGAAACTATTAGATAAAGCTTAATATTTTTAACCTTCTTTTTAATTTACTTTAAAAAATAGAAAAAGAGAAAATCTAAATATTTAACCTAGATTTTCTCTTTCTGTGAATTTATTAAAAAATTCATTTTAACTCGACATCATTTCCCAGGAAATAAGATTTCCTATTCAACTGTAACTGATTTTGCTAAGTTTCTTGGTTTATCCACATCGCATCCTCTGGTCACCGATACATAATATGACAGTAGCTGTAATGGTACTACTGATAGTATTGGTGAAAGTAATGACATAGTTTTTGGTATATATACTACTTGTTCTGCTACCTTTTCTATATCTTCATTTCCTTCAAATGCAATTGCTATAACTCTTGCCCCCCTAGTAACTACTTCTTTTATGTTACTAACCATCTTCTCAAATAGTTCATCCTGTGTTGCAAGTGCTATAACCGGTATATCTTTATCTATAAGTGCTATTGGTCCATGTTTTAATTCTCCAGCTGCATATGATTCTGCATGAATATATGATATCTCTTTTAACTTTAATGCTCCTTCTAGCGCTACTGCATTATCTAATCCACGACCTAAATAGAACATATCTCTATGCATGTGATTATTATTTGCGAATTTTTGTAATTCTTCTTTTTCTTCTAATAACTTCTCTACTTTTTCTGGCAACTTCAACAATTCATCTCTTATTTCTCTATACTCTTTTATAGATATATTTTCATTTAGTTTAGCAAGATATAAGGCTATCACATACATAGCAACAAGCTGAGTTGTATATGCTTTTGTAGAGGCTACAGCTATTTCTGGACCTGCCCAAGTATAAAGTATATCATCTGCTTCCCTAGCTGCCGAGCTTCCTACTACATTGGTTACCGCTATTACTCTAGCTCCTTGTTTTTTAGCCTCTATTAAAGCAGCTAATGTGTCTGCTGTTTCTCCTGATTGACTTATTACTATCATTAAAGCTTTTTCATTAATTATTGGATCTCTATATCTAAACTCTGATGCTATATCTACTTCTACAGGTATCCTAGCTAACTTTTCTATAACATATTTTCCTACCATTCCAGCATGATAAGCTGTACCGCAAGCTACTATAAATATTTTATCGATATTTTGGATATCTTCCTTTGTAATTGAAATATCATCTAGCTTTATTTCATCCGAATTTGACATTATTCTTGAAGTTAAAGTATCTTTGATAGCTTTTGGCTGTTCGTGTATTTCTTTTATCATAAAATGCTCATATCCGCCTTTTTCTGCTGACTCTGCATTCCATGTTACATGAAACAGCTCTTTTTCCACTTTCATTCCTTCAAGTGTCATTATTTCTACATTTTCCTTAGTTAATATAACTAATTCTTTATCTTCTAACAAAAATATATCTCTTGTGTGATTTAATATAGCTGGTATATCTGATGCTATGAAGTTTTCTCCTTTACCTAACCCTACTATAAGTGGACTGTCTTTTCTTATCGCTACTAGTTTTTCTGGTTCATTACTAGTTATAACTCCTAATGCATATGAACCTTCTAACTTTTCTACAGCTTTTGAAACTGCTTCTACTATATTTCCCTTATAATAATAGTCTACAAGATGTGCTATTACTTCTGTATCTGTCTCTGATTTAAACTCATATCCAATTGATATTAACCATTCTTTTAAATACATATAGTTCTCTATTATTCCATTATGAACTACACTTATGCTTTGATCTTTGTTAAAATGAGGATGTGAGTTAGTGTCAGATGGCTCCCCATGAGTTGCCCATCTAGTGTGACCTATTCCTGATTTTCCTTGTATCGGATTTTCTCTTAATTTTTTCTCTAGATTCGATAATCTTCCCTTAGTTTTACTTATTGTTATTCCACTTTCATTTATTATTGCAACTCCTGCTGAGTCATATCCTCTATATTCTAGCTTAGAAAGTCCTTCTATTAATATTCCTGAGGCTTCCTTATTTCCTATATATCCTACAATTCCACACATAATTTATTTTCTCCCTTCAATTTTTAGAAGTTTGAAAAAATCCATGACCTAACCCTTTTGTCACTAAAATTGCTTTTAGTTTTTGTAAGGTTTATATCGTTGGTCAAACGCAGGGCATCCGCCGATTATTCGATAAACCCTGTCCTCGTCAACTTTTAAAAAGTCCTGGCGCTTTAACTCTTATCCTCCTTTTTATTGTATTAGATTTTTTCAAAAATAATTATATTACATTTTTTTCTAGATGTAAACATTTTTTGAAAACTGTTATATCCTTAGTATAGGCTTATCTAGCTCATATTATTAAAACTATATGCATAATAATTAAGGTATTACTTGAAGCTATCTTCTAATAGCTTCAAGTAATACCTTAAAAAACACTTTCCCCTCTTTTGTCCATATCATTAACTTTTTTTATTATTTCTTCAAATATGGCCATAATCTTTTTCGATAAATCTTCCGCTTCTATGTATATTTGCTTAGCCTTTTTAGTATCATTTTCTCTTAAGGCCTCTTCTACATAGATTGCTTTTTTATGTAAGTCTTTGTGTATGCTATCTATAGACTTCCAAGCATCTGATATTTGTGGATTACTAACATTTATAGCTTTATAGTAATGGCCAAATTCACACTTGTTTCCATCTTGTTGTATAGGCTTTATTTCCCCAGTTTCAACTATACCTTTTAACTTTTCAATCCAGATCATATGACCTTTAGTAGCATTATTTATTATATTTAATAAGTCTTTATTAGAAACTGGCGATGTTCCATTATTCAACACCTCTATTAATTTTCTTACTATATCAGATATAGCTTTATCTATATCACCAATTTTTTTAGAATATTGCATAGTTTGGTGAGAATGTCCTAATATCTCCCTTGTCATAAAGTTTATCTTTTCTGAATCTGACGCTACCGAATTCATAGCTTCATTTACCTCTGTTGAAGATGCATTTACTTCTTCCATCATGCTAGATAAATCCATAACACCATTTACCGTACCTTCCAAATCTTCTATGCTGCTTTCGAAGGTTTCATTAAATTGTTCCATTTTTTCGTTCATATCTATCATAGATGCTGCTGTTTTACTTACACTTTCTAAGCTTTCTTGAGTTGCTAATCTTATATTGTCCGTAAACTGTTGCATATCTGTAAGTCTATTTTTTGTATCCTCCGCTAGTTTTCTTATTTCTTCTGCAACAACTGCGAATCCCCTCCCGTGTTCTCCTGCTCTAGCAGCTTCTATACTAGCATTAAGTGCCAATAAATTTGTTTGTTCTGCAATAGACCCTACAGCTTCAACCATATTATCTACTTTTCTAGACATATCTTCTAGGGTATTTATTTTCTCATCCATTATTTTAGAATTTTCAGTTACTATATTTTTTATCTCTTCCATCTCTTTTAATTGTTTATTGTTTTCTTTATTTAAGTTTATTAAGTTATTTGCTCTACTAGATAAATCTTCTAGTATGCTTGTACTATTGCTTATTGAGTCACTTACTTGATTCATACTAGCAGTAGTTTCTTCTACTACTGCCATATTCGAAGTACTAAAGTCTGATAGTTTTATAGATACATCGTCCATTTTTCCTGATATAAAAGACATATTTGTATCAAAATCACCTAAAGATGATGCATTTTTTATGAGACTTAAAATCAGCTCATTATTAATTTTATTACTCTCCAAAAGATTTTCAAACAATTTAAGTATTTTTTCATGTTTCTCATAGTTTAGTACAGGTCTGTCAAGATTTTCCCCTTTAAGTTTAGATATTACATAGTTAGATACTTTGTTCATTTCACTACAGTTCTTTTGCTTTTTAAAAATCATAGTAAACTCCTTCCTCAAATGTGTCTTCTTTATTAAAACTATATATGTTAATAAAAAAATAATCTACACTTAAATTCAAATTGTTATCTTAATTTTAGCATAGATTATCCTTTATTATTTTATATTATTCTGCTTTTTTTTCTATTAACTTAGCCAAACTTTCTGCCATATTAGTTATTTCTTCTATGCATTCTCCCTCTAACATTACTCTAACCAATGGTTCTGTTCCTGAAGCTCTTATAAGTACTCTTCCTTTACCTTGTAAAGTATCTTCTAATTTCTTTATTTCAGATACTATTTCTTCATCTTTTAAGTGTATATCTTTCTTATCATTTGTAACTTTAGCATTCACTAATATTTGGGGTAAATTCTTCATTATACTTTTAAGTTCAGATAACTTTTTATTACTTTCCTTTAATGTCTCAACTATCTCTACTGCTGTTATTAATCCATCTCCAGTAGTATTATAGTCGAGTAGTATTATATGTCCTGATTGCTCCCCTCCAAGCTTATAGCCACCATCTAACATACATTCTAGTACATATCTATCTCCTACTTGAGTTTTTATCGTATTTATTTTTTCTCTTTTACACGCTATGTCTAATCCCATATTACTCATTACAGTAGTAACTAAAGTATCATTTTTTAGTTTTCCTTTATCTTTTAAATTCTTAGCAATAATGGTCATTAAGAAATCTCCATTTATTTCTTCACCATTTTCATCTACAGCAAGACATCTATCTGCATCTCCATCGAAGGCTAGTCCTATATCACACTTGTTTTCTACTGTAAACTTTTTAATTTGCTCTAAGTGAGTAGATCCACATTCTTTATTTATATTTTTTCCATTTGGATTATTGTGTATCACATGTACTTCAGCTCCCAGTCTTCTAAATAATTCTGGTGCAGAATAATATGAAGCTCCTTCAGCACAATCCATAGCAACTTTAATTCCTTTAAAGTCCGTACTTGCTATGCTTTTTACAAAGTCTATATAGTCTTCTATACCATCTTGCTTTATATGTCTTACACCTATTTCATCACCCGTAGGCAGAGGAATATCTGATAATTCGTTACTTATATGTTTTTCTATTTCATCTTCAACTTCATCTGGGAGTTTATATCCTTCCCCACTAAAAAACTTTATACCATTATATTCAACAGGGTTATGTGATGCTGATATAACTACTCCTGCATCAGCTTCATATTTTCTAGCTAAATATGATACTGTTGGCGTTGGTACTATACCTAACGATATGACATCTACTCCTACTGAACATATTCCAGCTACTAATGAAGCTTCCAGCATATCTCCTGATATTCGGGTATCTCTTCCTACAAGGATTTTGGCATCTTTTTTGCCTTTAGTTAATACATATGCTCCTGCTTTACCTATTTTATATGCTAGTTCACATGTTAATTCTTTATTTGCTATTCCTCTTACTCCATCTGTTCCAAATAATCTTCCCAAATTTTATTCCTCCTTTAAAATCTATATATTAACATAATTCTTTCTTTTTTCATATATTTAATTTTATAATCCTAGCTGCTTAAATCCTGAACCTTTAACTTCTTGAACAGAATGTATAGTCATAAAAGCATTCGGATCTATTTCTTCAACTATTGCTTTTATTTTTGCTATTTCAGTTGAGGTAACTATACAGTATATCATCTTTCTATTATGATTAGTGTAAGCACCTTCTCCCTGTAAGAATGTTACTCCTCTATGCACTTTAGCCATTATAACATGTGCTAGTTCTTCCCATCTATCTGATACTATAAATACATTTTGTTTAGTATTAAATCCTACCTGTACTCTATCAACTATTTGGTATCCTATATACATTGATATTATTGTATACATAGCAAATTTAATTCCAAACATGGTTGATGATATTGCAACTATCACAGTATTTAGACCCATAAGTGTAGATCCTATACTTATATTATAGTATTTTTTTAGCATAGCGCCTATTACATCTACACCACTTTGCAGTATTCTATTTCTATATAACAGACCCATTCCTAAACCATTGAAAACTGCACCAAAAACCGCTGCCAGTAGTATATCGTCTATATTTATATATTTGTATATATCTTTAGTTATATCTAATAAAATGGATGTTGCTAGTATGGACATTAGTGTATATGCTATCATTTTTTTGTCTAGTTTTTTAGCTGCTAGTATTAGTAGTGGTAAATTTATTACTATTATAGTTATAGATATTGGTACTTCAAACTTATATTGAACTAGTATAGATATACCTGTCACACCACCACTCAATATCTTATTAGGTATAAAAAAACCATTAATTGCTATAGAGCACATTAAGTTTCCTATTATAATAAAAGGAAGCTTTTTTATTATTTCTAATAAGATATTATCAATTTTCTCACATATCCTGTACTTACCCAACATCCTCACACTCTTTTCTTCTATATTATACTACATTATATTATTCAAGTTTCTGTAAGTTTACTGATAATGTGCTCGGACTTATACTTTGAACTTCTACGTTTTCCAAAGTTGAAATATTAAGTTTAAAATTATAAACACCTTCATCTAAATCATTTAAATCTAGCTTTAATTTTATATCTTGTGGTGTTAGTTTATTTAAAACTTTCTCATTGCCTTTTAGTGTAACTACTATTGTTCCTATTTGATCTTGTATATTTGCTTTTAAGCCATCTTTAAGATTAACTATGCTGACTTCTTCAATAGGTATCTCTACCTGCCTACTCATAGTCTTTTCCACTTGTATCTTTACTGCAACTTGATTCTTATTATTTTCTAGTAATACACCTTTAGGTAATGCTAACTTTGTATTGATTTCCTGATCACTTGAAATCGTACTTAAATCTATCTCATTAGTATCTATAGAAGTTATATTTTTTATATCTTTATCTAGTCCCTTTATAGTTACTGTAGATGGATTTGTCTCAACTTTACTTATCTTATATTCTGGCTTGATAGCACCTTTAAATTTGGGTTTTATAGGTACTTTTTTTGTCTTTAATATAGGTAAAGATGCTTCTACAGTACTTGGATTTATCTCTAACCCTTTTATTTCCTTCCCCTTAGAATCTAGTGCTACAACGGGTAGTGTCATTTTTCCATTTGAAACCATCTTATTTATATCTACATTTATTATTACTTTAGATACTCTATTTAATAAAGAAGCTGGTCCACTTAGTTTTACTGTATCGGGTGATATGCTTCCCTCCCCTATACTATAGCCTCCTGTAGAGTTCCCTATGGTTCTCACAGTTACTTCTTTTTCTTTGGTTCCTAAAGTATCTACCTCGTATGAAATATATCTTTTGCTTATATCTTCTAAATCTACTCTAAATGGAACCCTTACTTCTATAGGTACTCTATGTGTACCTTTTGATATATCTGATAAATCTACTTCTGCTGTAATATCTTCTGCTGTTAAAGAGTTTATGTCATTTCTTCTACCTGATACTTTTATGGATACAGTCATATCTTCAGGTTCTAATAATACAAGTCCTGCATCTTTTATTAGACTTTCATTTATTGTATCTACTTTTACATCCTTAAATTCCCTTATGATTTTAGGATTTACCTCTCCTCTAACGTAAGACCATAGTACTATAGAAATAAAAAGAGCCAGTAATTTTATAGTTGTATTGCTATCCTTGATTTTGCTCATTTTTATTCCTCCATTTTGAAAATATGTTCACTTTTTGTACATCTGGTTTATAAACATCTATAAGTACTTTTTTTAGTGTCTCTGGCTCTATATATCGTTTTATTTTTCCTTTTTCTGCAATAGATATAGTACCTGTTTCTTCTGAAACTATTATTGCAACTGAATCTGACCTTTCTGTTATACCAAGTGCGGCTCTATGTCTAGTACCAAGTTCTTTACTAAGATTAGGATTTTCTGTTAGAGGTAAGAAACATGCTGCTGCTTTTATATTATCATTTTTTATCAAAACTGCACCATCATGTAAAGGTGTATTTGGTATAAATATGTTTATTAAAAGTTCACTGGATACTTTACCACTTATATTTGTTCCAGTCTCTGCTACCTCGTTTAATCCAGTTTCTTTCTCCATTATCATAAGTGCACCTATTTTTTGTCTTGAAAGCGATGCTGTGGCTTCCACTATCTCCTCTATTACACTCTGTATATGCTCATCTTCTAGTTCTATTATTGACTTTGAAAAAAGTTTAGTTCTTCCTATATACTCTAGAGCTCTTCTCAATTCTGGCTGGAATACTATTAGTATAGCTATAACTCCAACTGTCATGGCTCTTTCTAAAATCCAGTAAAGTGTATAAAGTTCTAAAATGTCACTTATTTTTGCGGCTACAAGTAATAAAAATATACCTTTTAGTAATTGCTCTGCTCTAGTCTCTCTTATAAGCATAAATAGTTTGTAAAAAACTATGGCTACTATAACTATATCTATAACATCCATAATTCTTATATTAAAAAAGAGCTCTTTTATAATCTGCAAATTTCTCACCCCGATCATTGTTGTATATACAAAGCGTGCCTCAGAATTTTTTGTGCCTTTTTCATTTTAGACATATGTTCTTTACATAACACTTCATTATTTATATTACATAAGAGTCTACCTATTTATCTTCATTATTGTTTTTAGATTCTAATATATATCTATCTATTCTCTTTTGATTACTTCTCCATAAATATATAGCATATGGTATAAATAGTATGCTATATAAAGGTACATTACTCATTAATATAAAATCAAATATTCCATGCAATATTACAGGTATATATAGAGACTTTCTTAAATATGACCTCTTCTTTACTTCATCCTTAGAATACTTTGCTAGAGATAAGTAATATCCCATAGATACTGCAAATATACAGTGTGCTGGAACAGATAGTATACCTCTATAAAGTCCAACGTAAGCATTATAGTTAAACCTAAAGACAACGTACATTATATTTTCTATAGTAGCAAATCCTAGTGCTGAAAAAATACTATACACTATACCGTCTAATCTTTCATTGTAGTTTTTATTTTTGTATATAAAGTTTACGATTACAGATCTTTTAAAGAATTCCTCTGTAAATCCTGCAACTATAAAAGATGTATAGAAGACTCCTATGAGTCCAGGAAATATATTAAATATTGTAAGTGCCCTCTCAACTATAAGAGTTGGTATAACTGAAAGTGCACCAAGTATAAATGTTTTTATCAACAAATGTATAGGTTCTTTTTCATATTTATCACTTATATATACTACTATTGCTATTGATATAGCTGGAGCGATAGCTATTAATAATAATTTAGATATCAAGATATTCATCCTTTCAAATTTTATTCCTCTCTATTTTCCCCCAATCTTATATAATTAGTAGTATTTAAGCAAAAAAAATGATTGATGAATTAATATCCATCAATCATTTTTACATTTATTTAAATACTCTAAATTTATCATTTCCTACATTACAAATAGGACATTTGTCTACCATTTCACCATGTGAAGTATATCCACAAACTTCACATACGTGAATATTCTCAAAATCTATATCTTTACCACTATCAGTATATTCTTTAGCTTTTAAATAAAGTGCCTCATGAGTTTTCTCAGCCTCTAGTGCAAGTTCCATACTTCTTACTGCACCTTTCTCTCCATTTTCTTTAGCTTCCTTTATAAATCCTGGATACATTTCCATTACTTCAAATCTTTCCCCTGCTGCTGCTAATTCTAAATTCTCTGAAGTAGTTCCCAGTCCAAATGCTCCTCCTGATGTAACTTCAAATTCTCCTTTTACATCTTTAAGTACTCTAAAATGTGACTTTGCATGTATTTCCTCTGCATATGATATAGCTTCAAATAATATCTGAACTTTTGGAAATCCATCTTGCTTAGCTTTCTCTCCCCAAGATTTATATCTCATATGTGCCTGACTTTCGCCTCCAAAAGCTGATCTTAAGTTTTCTGCTGTTAATTCATTCATATTTGCTTCCTCCTTGATTTTCCTAATCTCTCATTTTTATTTTTATGTATTATTTATATACCTAATTAATTATAGTTTAAACATAATTATATTAAATTAAACCTTGTTTTATACCCTTTTTAGTAACCATTGAGGCTTTAATGAGTAATATATTATTGTACCAGTTTTTTTAAGGGGGGATTTAAGTGTATAAAGATGATTGTAAAAAGAAACCAAGATATATTTCACCCGATTGTTTAAAACCTAACTCTAGGTATAAATTGGCTCATGCTTATGTTCCTTTTCAGACTATGGATAAGGTCTATTGTCCAGAAGACGCTCTTAAAAGAGGAACTCTGTTTCCTGAGTTACACTTACCTTATTATATTAGACAAGACGGTAAAAAATGTTAGTTAGGAGGTAATGTTTATGAATCGTGAAAGAAAAGCTTTGTTGATGCAAATAATGGAGATAGATTTTTCTTTACTTGAAACTAGCTTATATCTAGCTACTCATCCTGATGATGAGCATGCTCTAAGACTTCATAATACTTTAGCAAAAAAGTCTAAAGAGCTAATAAAAGTATATGAATGTAATTTTGGGCCTTTAACAAATAAGGGTATGAGTAAGTTCCCTTGGCAATATATAAATAGTCCTTGGCCATGGGATGAAAAATTTTGATAAGGAGGTTAGTTTATGTGGGTTTATGAGAAAAAACTGCAATATCCAGTAAGAGTTGATACTTGTAATCCAGCTCTTGCACAAATGATTTTAGAGCAATTCGGTGGTGCTGATGGAGAATTATCAGCTGCTATTAGATATTTAAGTCAAAGATGGAGTATGCCTACTGATGAAGCTAAAGGTATCTTGAACGATATAGGTACAGAAGAATAGGTACATAGACGTTATCTTTAATGACTTTACTAACAAATTCTTTGACATAAAACTAATAAATATCTAATGTAAAATAAAAAATAGTAAACTCGTAACAATTTACTGTTATAATACATTTAGATATATAAGTTGACATTCGTATATCATTTTATTTAATCGCTTATCGAAATATGGATATTCTATCATTGATAAATAGCCATTTGGATAAAGTAAAATTTCTTGTTCATTTCTGAAAGTTACAGTATTCACATATATTCCTACCGAACCTTTCTCAACATATATTTTTAACATATTCTTGTGATTAGTATATGCTTCGCCAGAATTTACAATATCAGAAAGAAGACTGGTGCTAAGAAATGCCTTTTCTTGTGTAGCAATACAAGAATTTTTATTATTATTCTCAATAAGTTTCTTAATAAACGTATCACCCACTAATCTATAGACAACAATGTTTTCTGGTATTCTTGGAGCACTTCCTAACACTAGCGTTAAAATATGTGATAATTCACGGTAATGACTAAATTTATCATCTTTACCAAACCTCAAATAGGGATTGATTTCTCTATATGTATTTCCACAGTAACATTCAATAGGGTTGCCAGATAAACCCATGTTTAGAATTGAGTTAGAAGTTCTCATTGTTTTCTTATATTTTTCAGACCAATCTGTATAATATTCTTGCCCCCATGTCTTTGCAGAGCTTATATCTTTGAACTCTCTGTACTTTTGCTTATCATAAATTTCCCCATTAAGTTTTCCATATTTATTTTCATTTGTAAACCTTTTTATATGCTTTATCATATACTGCTATCCTCCAGCATTATTTTTGTATATTGTATCATACACATCATAATCTTAGTCATAAATATTTATAGTAAACTATATAATTAATTATGGTATAGTGAAGTTTCATTCATCCCACATATCTCCTAGCAACTTTTATTATTCTATTTTAGCAAGATTAGAATTTAAACTAATAAGATAAGCCTCTTTCAATAAGTTACTCATTCTCTTTAGCTTCCCATAATCAGAGATAATATCATCATATATGAATTGCTTTAATTGATAACCAATGATCAATAATTCTATTAATAAGACTGAAAAAGTTAGAAATAGATAAGTTGCATCTTGTACATTTTGAACCTCAGTATTATAAATACTTTCAATATAACAGATCCATAATGGGGCAAATAAACCAGCAATGATACCTCTATTAAGAATAAAGTTAGGTTTTAATTCTTTTATTTCGCTATCTATTATCTTAAGTAACATATCCATTTGTTCTTTATTATTTACATCAATTTTATTCATCTTTACTCTATCTTGGAATAAGCTTTTACATTTTTCATTATAATCTTTAGCAGAGCTCATTTTATGTACGTCCTTAACAACTCTGTTTGTTTCTCTATATAGAGTATGCATGACTAATAGTAATGGTAAAGGTTTAATAAATTCATGTATAGTTATATTATAAAATTTTATTAATACATACATTAATGACCATAATGCTAATATGATAAAAAACGTTAATAACACTTTCCATTTATGAAAATATCTAAAATAACGCTTATTAAAACTGAAAATTTGCTTATATTCATACAATAATTTGTCCACCATTCTATCACCACCAATATCTAAGCTCTTAATTCAACTACAAATCACAAAATTTCTAAACCACTCCTCGAAATAACTAAAAGTAACTTCATAGAAGATATTCTGAACAAATATCTCATAAATTATTTTATAAAAAAGTTCTTGACTCTTAGTATATTATTCATTACAGAAACTCCTATAGGATATTGTTCTGGTTTTAACTTATCTTTGTTTAATAATATTTTATTATTTATATCCTCTATTAAGCTGTCATCTACAATATGATGCTTTTGAAATAAACTAACGTATTTATTAAATAAATTTTCATCTTTTAACTCTAGTACTATATATAATAGAAAATCTTTAACACAATCAATATAACTTTTCTCTTCTTCACCTTCTATATCAATGAAGAAGCTAGCTAATTTTTGGTTAATATCTATGTCCATTAAACAATTATTTATATATATCTTTTTTAGAGAATCTATTTTCCCATCATCATCCTGATATTTTAAATATTTAGCTAACTTATACAAGAATATTTTAATTCCATTAGACTGTTTTTGTATTTCTGAAGCCCTTTTATTATGTAAATGCGAGCTATATGGTTTTAACATAAGCGCCATACTGTAAACAGTAATTAGTCCTATAAATTTTAGATCTATTTTAATATCATTTTTTCCATAAAAAAATATATTCGATATAAATCTTATCAAAAAATTTGAATAAGCATAAATTGCGAATATAGTTATAGTTAATATAAGTATATTATGCGTAGATGTCAGTACTAGCTTAGTTGCCTCCTTCATCCATTCTAATGATATATGAGGTTTTTTTAAAATAAGTTGCTTGTTAAGTTTGTCATTGATTAAATCTATATATTTCTGAGATTTAAGTAAAAAAATCACATAATAGACTCCTACTATTGACAAGAAAATAGCTAAATTATGAATCTCTTTATAATTAATGTAAACATCTATGGTGATATATAGAGTAACACTTAGTATCAAGTAGTAATATGCAGTTAAACTATAAATATTAAGCACTCTTTTAAATATAGGAGATACTATAATTGCTATTGCTAAAATTAAGGATATGGCAGGGATAATAACTCTAGGATCTTTAAACATATAATATCACTCCATAAAAAAACATATAATCCTTTTACATTATATCAAAATATATGTTTTTTGTAAACAATTAATATATATAATATATTAATTAATTTATACAACTGCTTACTATAAAAATTTTGCCTATGAATATTATATAGTGAGCAGTTATATAAGATGATATAAACCATAGTTTACTTTATAATCTACACCCTAAGCATATTTATTTTTTAAGAGTATACTATTA
This sequence comes from Gottschalkia acidurici 9a, assembly GCF_000299355.1. Lineage (NCBI taxonomy): Bacteria > Bacillati > Bacillota > Tissierellia > Tissierellales > Gottschalkiaceae > Gottschalkia > Gottschalkia acidurici. The sequence continues at coordinate 2,330,475 of NC_018664.1, forward strand.
TAGCTTGATATCCCTTAGTCTTTAGTTTATTAGTCAATCTATCTACATTATTTTTTACATTAAATTCTCCGACTTGTACTTTATATAGTCCGCTCACTTGAACTACCGTAGAACTATGCCTCTTAGTCTTAATATCCATTTACAATACTATCCGTATTTGCTCTTACACTAGATGAACTTACTTCAATGCTATAAATTCCTTCACTTTTAATGTCATTTAATTAAATTTAATATACCCTTTCTAATTCTATTAACTATAGCTATCATTTCGCCCCTTGTAGCCCTGTCATTTAGGTTACTACTGCTTATTCCTTCCACTTTATTTTGATATAAAAATTGATTCAATTCTTCTAAGTCTTTATACGCCCAATGGTCTGAGTTCTGACCTTCTCCTTTTAAACTTGGAGTTATAATCTCTCTTACTATATTTATAATCTCTTCCCTAGTCATATCTTTGCTTCCTCCTTCTAATTCTATTTTTACTAAAGCTAAGAATTCAATCCATCCTTGCCAGTTATTATAACTTAATATACTAGGACAATTTTTCTTAGTCCAATCATAATGTCTTTTAAGTCTATCTACTCCCCAATTTCTTTCTCTTAGCAGTTTAGCTACTAATGTAACTGTATTATCTATAACCTTTTGTCTGCTTCCACTTTCACACATTTCAATACTTATAGAACTACTATTTCCTGTCCCTGCATGAATAGTTCTTTCATCAAGTGGAATACACTCTATAGCTTCTTTCTCATCTACTACAATGTGAAAGCTAGCTTCTCTTAAATTATCTTCTCTATCTAATTTATCTCTTTCATTTTGTGCTTTACTTTTTGGATTAGCTGTACTATGAATAGTTATAGACGTGGGTATAATTTTAGTTCCTGATCTAATATGTTTTCTTTTTCTAACGTGTTGAATTTTATAAATCATAATGATCACCTACTCATCTTTTTTAAGTTGTTTTATGGCCGGATTACCAAGGACTGCTACACCGGTAACGAGTATTCCTTGTAATGCAGAATTAACATTTAATCCTGATAGCCCTATAGAACTAAAAATACCTATAGCTATTAAAGCTATAGGTATATACTTATCCTTTATTAACATTGTATTCTTCAAAAATACTCCTATTATATATAGTGTAGAAATTAAAATTATAGAACTTTGATTTACGGAATCTAAAAGCTGCACACCATCATCTCCTATTTGAATATCTTATTCTTTATTTCTTTAACATCTTTCTGTACTTCTTCTACAATATTAAATTTCTTAGTTAGATTATCTATTATATTCTGATACTTACCTTCTCTTTTCCCATTTGTATTAAGTACATAGAAAAGCATAACCACAAATAAACTAGCCCACAATCCTTGACTTAGAGCTAGTTTTATAATTTCTTTTTCCATTTCACACCTCACTTCTTATAAAAATAGACATAAGAAAAGGGACTATTGCTAGTCCCTTATTTTGTCTTAGTTTTTATATTTAACTTAATTTTAATAACTTTTAAGTATCATTAACGCTTTTATTAGCAGATTATTGTAGTGTAATTTTTACTACTCCAATACCTTTGCCTGTTAAAGATGGATTTATCTCTAGTTCAAATTCATTTTGATCTTCTGGTACTTTATATACTAGCTCACCTTTTACTTTTCTTCCTGCTCCTAACGAACCGTCAACTTGACCTTTAGCATCTTCCACAATAGCTATATTATGACTAGTACCCTCTAAATCAACTAATTTGAACATCATTACAGAACTTATTGCTTCTTCTTCACTTCCTGTGTTTTCTACTGTAGTATTAATATATACATATTTAATTCCTTCAGGAGCTTTTATAAAGTCTCCTCCTTTTGAAGTTCTCGTTTCATGCACAGTGAATTGTAAATCTCCCATCTTTATAGTATCTCCGATGTTAAACACTTCTGTTTTTGGACTTTCTTCAGATTGTGATTGATTTTCCACATCAGGGTTATCTACTTTTTCTGGTGTACTATCTCGTCCACATGCTACTAAAGCTAATCCTAGAACTAATGTAATAATAGATAATAATAATTTTTTCATGACCTACCTCCATAATTAATTATAATGTTGCCATGTCCACTATACACTAATTGCTCCATATTTCCCCATTAAATTTCATACAATATTACTCGTTTTTCGATATTTAGCAACTTTTCCTTTACACGGGTATGAATTGTATTATGCTATAACCCTAACTCTTTCAGTATTTCGCTTACATTATCTTTTAAATTAAACAACTTAGATACCTGCTCGGTCTTATAAACTCTACTTAAAACTAAGCTTACATCTTAGCTACCATCATATGCTAAGCTTCCTTCATTCGACCAAAGTATTTAAAATGTCCTTTAAAGCTTTTAATTCCAAATCACTACAAATATATATAACCAAACTATGATTTTATTACATAATAAAACCCTACTATAATTAACTTTAGATTTCTTGTATAGAAACAAAGTTATTAAAGCTGTTTGTAATCCTGTATAATTACCTACAAGACTTTTTATATTCCTCGTAAGAGAATCAGTATCTTTACTTCCACTTCCTAGAATATTATTCATTCTTTCTTGTGCGTTTCTAGTTCTTTCTGTTTCTGTTGACATCTGTTTTAGACCTATATCTACGTTTCTTATTGCTACTCTTGCACCTTCTAAATTTCTAGTAAGCTTTATATCTCTATTAGTTGAATTACTTAAATCATCCATAATATTCACTGTTAAATGCATGGCTTAAGTAACTTGTTGTAAAGGGCGGGTTATCATATCGAACATCTTTAGTGAGATTGATACACCTGTCATTTAATCACCTCGTTTTTTTACATAATAAAAGCACTCACTTTAGAGCGAGTGCTTTTTGAAAATTTATTCATCTAGTTTTGATATTTCATCTGAAAAAGCATTTAAATATTGACTAAATAATCCTGTGTCAAATTCATAATCACTAGCATTTGCAGTTGGTTTCTTAGCTTTTATTAATCCGTATAATCTATCAATTTCAGATGATAATTTTCCCCATATCATTTTTAAATTAGAGTATTTTTCATCCTCTAATCCATTTATATATGTGTCATATTCAGGTTTTTTGCTCATTGATTCATCTAACTGAGTTAATGTAAGATCAATATCCATTGTCTTTCCAACGCTATTTTTACCAATTTTTAAGTAAGAGTCAATATCACAGAATCCTTCATTCCATAAATCTCCAACAATATAATTATTTATTTCATTTAGTTTATTCCCTCCACCAAAACCTTCAGTAGAACTAATCAATCCTCCGAATATTGCATCTTTCAAGCTCTCATCCATATCTAACTTCCAAACACCTTCTACCTTTGTTAGCTTAACATCTACAACAGATGTTAATAGCTTATTATCTTCATTTTTTAGTAGATCGATGAAAATTTGCTCCATTTCATCATCCTCACTATTGTTTTCATCTTGAACAAAAGCATTACTCATAGCAGTTGAAAATGCTTGACTTATATACTCTCCTAAAATAGGTTTCATGTCTATGCTGGTAATCTCTGCTTTTACAACGGCACTATCATTTTTTACATCAGAAGATAAAATCTTAAAGTTCAAATTCTTAAGCATAAGCTTTAAAGTCTCTTCATTTTCTAATAAGTCTTCTTTTGAACTGTTCTCTTTAATTAAATCACTATATGTAAAATATTTTTCAGCTTCCTGCTTATTTAGGCTTTTTACTGCATTTAATGCGTTAGTTGTTGCCTGTTCAGGTGTCTCTGTATTTCCACTGCAAGAAGCAAATATGAACATTGTGAAAAACATGCAGAGTAAAATTGATACTTTTTTCATTTAAAAACCTCCCTTTCTAGTAGATGATACCATAAAAGGAGTATTTAATCTACTTTTTCATATTATTCATTTCCTTTTCTTTAACTATAATTCTTTTACTACAAGAGCAATTTGTCACCTCCTTTCAGGGCATAAAAAAGACACTTTTAAAAGTGTCTTTTTGTGTTAATTTTCTTTTTTATTGAGCAAGTAAAGATTTTCCTTAATAAAATAATCAATATCCTTTAAGTTTCTTTGTTTGAAGTATAAAAAAGCCTTTCCTTATGTACGTGCTTTTTTCTCATTCTGTTTAAATACGGCTATTGATTGCATCTCTTATTTTCTCAGGCTCTGCCATAGTACTGTACTTATATCCATCTCCACTTGTTGTAATAATTATATCTCCATATCCAAATATTCTCCCAAATAAAGACTTCTCAACTCTTACACTTTGAATGTGTTTTAGTGGACTGTTTTGTGTATCTTTTTTTAGTATACCTGTTTCACCATATATCATTCCGTTGTCTACTACTATTTTAGTATTAATAATCTTTAGAACCTTAACCGGTAAAGTAACTATTCCTACAAGAAAAAAAAGTAAAATTATATCAGGTACAACACCTATCCAACTTGGCTTAAATTCAAGACTATCTAAAGCTTTACTTTCCATAAATGACACCTCCTTTAATTATATTCCTATATATATTACTAGATATATACAAAGTTTTCAAGCATTATATAAATATTATTACTTTATCCTAATTTTCATTGAATTCTACTAGTATCCAAAATATCTCCCTTTAGGATTATACTAGATTATCGGGAAGCTAGTATTTAGCCTTAACCTTGGCTTTACCTGATAAAGTTTTAATTCTTAACTTTTGTCTTTTGAACAAGCTTAATATATTGTAAACAATACATTAGCTTTTAATTTCATACATAAAGAAAGACATCTTAAAAGTTACAATATTACTTGAGGAAACATCAAAAAACACTGACGAATAGTGTCCCTTTTACTAAAACTATCTAATGTTACATTGATACTCTTGATTATTTACGTTTATTTTTAAAGCTAACTTGCCATTACTTTGCTCTACCTCGTCAGGAACTTCTGCTAAAAAGTGTAGTGTCCCATTTTTAAGTGGTTCAATAGATGTTATATTCGTATAAGTAAAGCTTCCTCCATTATCTTCTTCTATAGTGCTAAATGTAGAATATTTATATTTATCATTATAAATAACTTCTACAGACATGAACTCATCTGCACTCCTTCCAGATGTTAGTAAGCTTTTTATGTTAATAACAGTATCTAGATAGGTTGTGTTTGGCTCTTTTGCTTCGTAATAAGTATAAAAAGATGCTGGATTTGGTGGATTTATTGTCTTTCCAAATTTAATATCATTGATTACAAATTCACAAAAATCGTCTACTGTAATCGTCTGTCCTTTTTCAATAACTGTAACTTTAGGTTCTTCAATCTCCTTTTCCTCTTGTTCAACATGCATTTTTTCATCTTCACTTTTTTGAATGACAGAGCTATTTAAATTTCCAGTATCTTTATTAGAATTACATCCCATAAGAGTCATGACTAAAGATAAACTTAGAAATAATATGACTTTTTTCATTTTAATTCCTCCTTTTTAGTAAATCATACCATATAAGGAAGGGCTAATCTACCTTTTAATCTTATCAATTTCCTTTTTATCAGCCTTTACCTTCAACCATATATAAAAGCTTTTTCTTTTCTGTCTATTTTATCTAATTGTAGCCCAATCTTTCCCTAATGTAGCTACTAAGTTATCCTAATCTTCTACATCATGTGAAGCTATATCTCCATACTCATCTATTTGCCTTAGCTCATGACATAAGAGTTCTATTATTTGTGATCTAGATATTCTTTCTATAAAGTAACTTCTAGTTTCCATTACATAGTCATATCCGATCATTGAACTTAGATGCTTATTAGCTTTTGAAGCTTTAGCTACCCAATGCTTTTTAGGTTTTATAGAGTCTGGTGGTATCCAGTCCATTTCTTCTATGAAAAGTATTCGTGTAGGTCTTATATGTCTCAGCTCTTGATATTTCTTAACTAGCTTTTCAGCTATAGGTTTATAAATATAGCTTATAATCCAGTGCTTTTCTCCAAACTTTCCATTATCCAAACTTCTTACATGTCTTATGCTTCCGTCGTCAGTTAGGTTCGTAAAGGCTATGTTATACCCACAGTTAAACGTTATTTCTTCAAGTTTTTCTTCTGTTTCTTTATTAACCACTAATATTTGTTTCTGCATATTCATCTAACCCCCCCTTAAATAATCTAGCATTATACCTTCCCTACTTTTAACTTCTACCATTTCCCCTATTGGTATAAAGTTAAATCCTCTCTTTCCTTTGTTCTATTGCCATCTATCCCAATAACTTATAACAATTTGCCCACCTATGAAAAACCTTTTATTATAAGCTTTTATATAGAATAAGATAAAGCTTGCTTCATCCATATCTAGAGCTTTTCTTATATATTCTATCTGATGAGGTTGTATGTAACTTAGTGGCAATCCTCTATCATCTTCACTTTCTTTACAATCAAATGATATTGATACTCCACCTTTTACAGTACCTCTAAAATCTAAAGTACTTTTGCCTTCTGGAAAGGCTGAGACTATCTTCTTCCCATTTCTTATAACTTTCCAAGGTGTGTTTATTTTCTGTATTAAAGCTATTTTTTTATATTCATAGCTCTCATTAGACCTTATAACCTCTTCTTCAAAGAGCTTACACTTATTTACATACTTCATATTTTTTATAATTAATCAAATTGCTCAGCCCCCATTATCTCCTTAACTACTTCAATTGCTTTCTTTAAAGTCCAGTTTGGATTTTCTCCTCACAGTCTTTCTACTTCCTCCGTTACAATTACTATGTCTTTCTCTATAGACTTCAAGGTTATCCTCCTCACCTATCAACTAGCCTTGGTATTTCTTTATCATTATTTCTCCTTATGTTTAAAGTCTTGTTTTCTAGCTGCTCTGAACTATACTTACTTGTCCGTTGTTCAAAGTTGTGAAATTTAGTTTTAATTTTTGGTAATTGATTATTAGGTGTTTAGATGAGATTATCTTTTTTCTCTAACTGCATTCCAACTTTATTTTTCCAGTTTTCTAAAATACCTTTTACATAGCTTTTACTTCTCTTGCCCTGTTCTTCTGCTATTAACATTGTATTCTTACACCATTCAAAACCATATTTCTCTAGCATTTGACTTATCCAGTTAACAGTTAATCCATTAGGTTGCCCTATACACTCTTGATATAGCTTTACTAGTTCTCCAAACTCTTTATCTGTATCTAGATCTATTTTAGATTGTTTCTTTTTTCTAGACCACTACTATAACAACTGCTTTTCTTTTTCTCTTTTTGTAGTTGTTGTTTTTTAATACTGTTGCTTTTAAAAAACTGTTATTATTAGCATATTCATTTTCAATACGTTGAATTTCAACATCTTCATTTTCTATATCTGCATTTTGAAGAGGTTGATTTTCAATGACCATTTGATTTAGCGTGTAAACATTATTATCTCTTTTGACCTCTTTTCTAGTCCTTGTGATAGTTATATAACCAAGGCTAACTAATATTTTTCTATGCTTGTAAAATCTATTTGCGTCTATTCCCAAATCTTTTATCATTTTCTCAACTCCGGGAAAGGCTGTATCTCCTGCTCCTGCATAGCCTGCCATATAGGCATATATAGCTTTAGCTTCTATGCTAACTCTTTCATCTAACATCACTACTTTTGGTATCATTCCAAACCCTTTTTTTCTGATATCCCCTATTTCACCTTTTAAGTAATCTGCCATATAAATCACCTTTTTCATTTGCTAAAAGAGCCTCTCCTTAGAGAGGCCCCTATATTTATTTACTCATAATTAGTTTCTAAAAACTCTACATACTCTTTCTCAGTCATTGGTTTTTCATCATTCCAATAACATATTCATAGATATTCTTCATAGGTGTATCTTCTCATAATCTCATCTACCTTTGCTTATTTTGACAATCTCTACACAATGCTCGTCCAAATTTATTATTGCTATATGCATTTACTGCCTGTGTAATATCTACTCCACATTCTAAGCACTTATATTCTGTTTCTTTATCTTTTTCAGTGTTGCTTTTACTGCTCGTATTATCTGCTTTTATATGCTTTCCTGTCTCATATCTTACTGTTCCTTGGTTATCAACTATCACAAGTCTATCTATTTCTTTGTTTTCGTTATAACTTATTTCTTTAACTCTAAACTTTGTTTTAACATTATACTTTCCTCTGTTTTCAGTTATCTCATTACTATTTAGACTAATCCATATAAAAGGAGCTGTATAAAGCTCTCTTCCTATACCTAAGTTAAAACATGCTCTTTTAAAGCTATCTGATGCTTGCCCTTTTTCTTTTTCTGCATAGCTTTCAACTCCAACATCTTGTTTACTTATCCACATTTGTTTCTCCTTATCTCAGACTGATATAGTACAAAACAAGTTATTATTTTTAAGCTCATGCTTTCTTTGCATCCCATTATCCCAAAGGTTTCATCTAATATTTTCATATCACATCTTGCATCTTTAAATAGAAGCAAAGAACATCCATTTTGCTTTACTGTTTGTACTCTACACTCTATTTCATCAGCTCTCAATGTTCTTATATTCACTTTCTACACCTCCTGTTTCACTTTCTCAAGTGCTTCTATTGTACTTTCTATAAGATTTTTATATTCGGTTAGGCTAATTACTCTACTTCTTGCATAGTCCCTCATATCTTTTGTATATTCTTTATTCTCAGTTGCTCTTATGTGTATCTCTAAGTTTTCATCTATATTTTTAAGTCTGTATTTCCATTCTTTTATAATCTTTTTCATTTTTAATATCTTTTTGCCATCTTACTAAAAATATCTGTTTTATCTTCTTTTAGTGAATACTTGTCCTCTTGATAGTTATTAATATCTAATTTTAATCTCATTCTAAGTTCATGTAAGCGTTCAGTTGAAGGTTCTATTATTTTTAAAATTTCATCATCTGTAATTGCTTCATCACCTTCTAATCATTTAAAGTATCTATGGCTAATTCTACTTTTCTTAGTGATTCTACTGTCTCTCTATACATCACTATACTTCCTTCTTCATTAACCAATTTATACATTCTTCTAGTGATTTGAACTCTTTTTTATAAGCTTTCCCTATATTATTATTTACTGCTATATATAAATTAGCCTTGGTATCTTTTGTCCAAAATAAGCCTAAAGGTTTATGAGTATTTATAATGTCTTCTATAATTTCCATAGACACTAGTTGACAATATACTTTACCTAGCATATCTCTGTTACACATTCTTAAGCCTAATATTTGTTCATCTACATAATCTAAATCATTCAAAAGTAATTTCTTTTTTTCTTGCCACTCTTTTATCTAATTGCTATTTCTTTTTAAACTTTTTTGATATCATCGTTTATTTTTAGCATGACAACTTTTTCTCCTTTATGCTATAATGTACGTATTGAATATTTTTTTAATTTAAGCTCTTTGGAGTACCAGCTCCGAAGGGCTTTTTCCTTTTTATTAAGTCACACCATTTTTGATAATTAAAACTTTTTTCACTGCGATATACTTTATAGCTACTACACGTCTTTTTGTCTATATTGATAATTTGCAATTTTATACCTCCTCCCCTTCTTCATCTTCCCCTGAATCTTCCCTCCAGATTTCAAGTCCCAGCCTATTGAGTCCTTTTTTAATTTTATTCCAATCATCCTCTGTTAATGGTGGCGGTGCTACTATGTGTACTGTAGTATTTCCTAGCTTGTAAGTTGCATCGTATTTCTTCATACTTCATTCCCCCTTTATAATACTTATGAAAAGCTCTGGTTGTACTATACTGCAAAATATTTTGAGGCTTTATAGAGTTCATTATATTATTTAACTCCTCTTTCTTATTTTCATTGCTCTGTTTGTCCATCCTATCGTTATTAATACTTAGTTTTGAATCAGTTGTAGGACTACCCATTTCTCTCATTAGCTAAATATTTAAAGATATTATTAGGGCTTATATTTGAATAAAGTGATTCATATTCTGTTTTGATTTCTTCTAATGATTTATATTCCAAATATTCTTTAGAATATACGTGTTCATTGCTCATTATCATGTAATTATAATTACTTATATCAATAGCATCTATACTTTTGAGCCAATCTAGTTTCTCTTTTGATATATCCCTCACCTCCTCTACCAGTTGTAGATTTGTATTGATAGTTGATTCAATCTTTTTATTCATTTCTTCTACTTCTTTTAAAAATTCTTTATAAATCTTTTCTTCTTTTTTAATAAACTTATTTATTTCAGAAATTATATATATTTTTACTACTGCAATAGAACATATGATACTTGACATCATAGTTATCAAATCTATATTCTTCATTCAATACCCCCTATTCAGTTTTCATTATTTGTCATATCACTCTTTCATCTTGTTGACAGAAGTATTTCTTAAATAGCCCTCTTAATAAAAAGTAACTATATCTTAAGCTGACTCTTTTTCTCTGTCTCTTTGCTTTATTTCCTCCATTTTCCTATATACATAACCTTGATTAAAGCCTTCTAGATGTGTAAGAATTAGTTGTTGTTTCTGAATACTTGATTGTTTTATAATCCTTACTATTTCATCTAGTACTGGTTTTTCTTCATTTTTTATTAAAATATCCATGTCTTTTCACACTCCTCTCACTATAAACTTCCCCTGTTGGTTGCTGCTTTTTCTTGTATATAGATATTGCATTCCCTCTTGTAGAATATATTAACCTTTTTATTTACAAACGGGAATTGTTATGCTAATATATTTCCATAAGGAGGTAATTGCATTGAAAGAAAGATTGTTAATGTTAAGAAAGGATTTGAAACTTAACCAACATGATTTTGGCTCAAGAATCGAAATGAGCAAAGCAAGTATTTCAGCTTTAGAAAAAGGCTTAAGAGATATAACTGATAGAACAGTAAAGCTTATATGTACTGAATTTAGTATAAATGAAGATTGGCTTAGATATGGTAAAGGAGAAATGTTCATTCAAGCTGATACCTTTTCACTTGATGACTATGCTAAACAAAATAATCTATCTGATTTGGAGTTAGATATTGTTAAAGCTTATATAAATCTTAATAGTGATATTCGTAAAGATATCATAACATCTTTAAAGGCCGTGTTTGATAATCATTCAGAAATAGCTGTTATTAAGGATGAAGAAAGCGATATTAATAAAGAGCTTGAAGCTTATAGGCTTGAGTTAGAAGCTGAACAAAGAGGAAGAAGGAAAAATGAAAATTTAACTTAAATAAAAATATATTTAATATTTTTGACTTTTAGCAGTATTTAAAAGGTTTGAAATTTAATATACATACTTCAATTTGGATATTCATTGTAAACATTTCTTAGTCTAAGATAAGAGTTATGATGAGTATTTAGTACATGTAGAAATTATTGAGAAACATTTTAAACATAATTGAAGGGAGATTTGCGGTAATGGATAAAATTAGGCACTTCACTGATAGATCTAAACTGAGCAATCGTTCAATAATTATGTCAATATCAATTGTTATTTGTTTTTTACTAATGTAATAGCAGCCTTCTTATCTGGTGACTGGGTGTCTGAAAATATATTGTTCATCTTATTTTCTTTCGTTACTATCTTTATCACTTTAGTGATAAATTTGCTTGGGACTATTTTGGGAATAATAGACATAATAAAATCTGAACAAAAGATAATATCTGGAATAGGAGCTACCTTAAATATTTTATCATTAATTACTATTATTATTTCATTTAAGAATTTAAATTATCTAAATGCAGTATTTTGGGCTCTAGATATACTTAAATAATAATATTTAGAAAAGTAGTTGAACTATTAAAATCTAAAGAAAGTTTATAATTTTAATAGTTATTATAAAAGATCAATATTCATATGAATAAGTACTTAAAGTGGATTCTAGATCACTTAAAGTTTTTTCTTATTTTCTTAGGATTAAATTTTTTATCGCAGAAGTTGTGGAACTGTTTTGAAGGAGATTCTCTCTTGCAAAATGCGATTGGAGTAACGATGTTCATTATGTTGTTTAAAAATTTCAGTAAAAAATAAGACAAATAAGTTTTACTAACTCGTGATCTTATTTAAAAAGAGTCAACATATTGTATATACAATATGTTGACTCTTTTGTTTTTTAATAATTTCGTAAAATTAGGTATTGATAAGAAAGTATATTATATTCTAATATAGTTCTATTAATACAAAGAAATGGAGATAAGAACACCTTTCACAGCCGAATTTACATTCTATTGTAGTTCTATTAATGCTGGTACAATGACTATAAATTAATAAGTTTTTAAAAACTTTACATTCTAATGTAGTTCTATTAATACACAAAGTATTATAGTAAATACAGGACTACTTACAGTCTTTACACTCTATTTTAGTTCTATTAATACTTATGTGTTAAAAACTTTATTCCAGTATCATCAACATTTACATTCTATTCTAGTTCCATTAATACTTTGATATAAAAATTATACCACAAGTGAAAATAGAAAGCTTATAATCTACTATAACTCTACAAGTAAAACAAATGATTATTAAATTTCTAATATAGTTCTATTAATACACAGTATGTAACTAAAAAAATAACGATTACGCTACAAAATTTACATTCTACTCTAGTTCTATTAATACAAGAGTACACTTCTTAGATCATTATTGACACATTTACATTCTACTCTAGTTCTATTAATACTCTTGCGACTGGAAATCCACTTATCAAGGAGAAAAATTTACATTCTACTCTAGTTCTATTAATACTATTGATACTACTTTTTCTTTTACCTTAAATGCTAATTTACATTCTACTCTAGTTCTATTAATACAATATCGAATCTAAATCCATTTCTCACGTCTACATTGATTTACATTCTACTCTAGTTCTATTAATACAATTACAGTTTGTACAAGTTTTGATATTTTTAATTATAATTTACATTCTACTCTAGTTCTATTAATACACGTCTAGACGTCTATGTTATATAATTATAAATAAGGATTTACATTCTACTCTAGTTCTATTAATACAAGAAAAGAAATTTTACGAACACTTGATTCTTGTAAGGATTTACATTCTACTCTAGTTCTATTAATACAGAGACTGGGGTTCTAATGCTAAGAAAAGAATGGATATTTACATTCTACTCTAGTTCTATTAATACAGTTGTTCAGCTTAGAGCTGAAGGTCTGTGGCTTTAATTTACATTCTACTCTAGTTCTATTAATACCCGTTATTCTGTGTATATCGATTTTTCTTTACTATAAATATGTTTTCTGTCTACCTATTCACTTTTTGTCGAAATATTATGTATTAATTAATTATATTTTATATAAAATCAATTTCAAGTGTGATTACATCTAAGTTTGTCTAACCTCAGTATTTTTTACACTACTACAGGTTGACATATATTTCTTCTTAAATAATATCTTATCCCCAGTATAACATATTATTTACAATAGATAAATAATAATAAAAGTATGATGTAATAAGGTAAATAAACAATTTATATCTTGAAAGGAGCTTTGATATGCAATATTGTATATATCTCCGTAAATCTAGATCTGATGAGGAAGCTGAACAGCGAGGAGAAGGTGAAACTCTTGCTAGGCATGAGAAGATATTATTAGATCTAGCTAGAAAACTAAAATTAAATATAACTAAAATATATAAGGAAGTTGTAAGTGGTGAAACTATATCTTCTAGACCTATCATGCAGCAGTTATTAAGTGAAGTAGAAGAAAAGTTATGGAGTGGTGTGTTAGTTGTAGAAGTTGAACGTCTAGCCCGTGGGGATACTATAGATCAAGGGACAGTATCACAGGCTTTTAAATATTCTAATACTAAAATAATAACTCCTGTCAAAACTTATGATCCAAATAATGAATTTGATGAAGAATATTTTGAGTTTGGCCTTTTTATGTCTAGAAGAGAATATAAGACCATAAATAGACGTTTGCAGCGTGGAAGACTAGAAAGTGTAAAGGAAGGTAAATACGTTGGTAATACTCCCCCATACGGATATGTCAGAAAAAAACTAGAAAAAGAAAAAGGCTATACACTAGAGCCGCATCCTGAACAGTCGGATATAGTAAAACTTATATACAAATTATACACAGAAGAAAATATAGGAGTATCTTTAATTGTAAGAAGATTAGAAGAATTAAAAATACCAACAGCAAAAGGTGGATATTGGTCAACTTCTACTCTAAGAGGAATCTTAAATAACCCTGTCTATATTGGCAAAATAAGATGGAAACATAGACCTCAGGTTAAGAAAGTTAAAGATGGTGAAATTATAAAAGAAAGACCTCGTTCTAATGATGTAGTAATTGTAGACGGTTTACATGAAGCAATAATAGATGAAGAAACTTTTAATAAGGCACAAGAAATACTGTCTGAAAATTCATCAGTTCCCGTTCCTACAAAATATACTATTAAAAATTCTCTAGCTGGAATAGTCAAGTGTGGTAAGTGCGGTAGAAATATGAATAGACGACCGTATGGAGAAAGGCAGCCTGCTACTTTAATGTGTCCTGTTCCTCAATGCTCTAATGTTAGTTCTCAACTACATTTAGTTGAACAAAAGTTATTAGAGTCTTTAGAAAAGTGGCTAGATAAATATAAACTAAAAATAAACTCTAATACAGATAACAATAATTTAAGCTTAGAGTTAGATGTAGTTAAAAAATCAATTCAAACTATAAATGAAGAGCTAGAAACACTTAACACACAGTCTGATAAACTTCATGACCTACTTGAGCAAGGCATATACTCAACAGAGAAATTTCTTGAACGTTCTAAGATCATATCTGAGAAAATATCCAAACTGAAAGATAATAAAAGTAATTTAGAGAAAGAATTAAATCAAAATAGATTAAAAGAAGAAAGTGACAGAACCATAATTCCTAAGATTGAAAGAATATTAAAGACATATAACACACTTGAAACACCAGATCAGAAAAATGAATTACTTAAGGAAGTTTTAACTGAAGTTGAATATAATAAAGAAGTGGGTGGAAGATGGCATGCTAAGCCAGATGACTTCAAGTTAGTTGTCCATCCTAAAATACCTAAATAGTTATACGATAACATCTATGTACCTAAGAATTAGCTCACTGGGAAATGATAGGTACTATAGTTTGGAAGCTGATAAAGGATGCTCCTATCAGTAAAATAAAGGGAACACCTTTCGAAGCTTATTATGTAAGCCATGGTAAAGCATTATATCCCGCAAATGCCGGTGGACATCCTTGGACTGCATCATTTATACAGTCTAAAGACGATCCTATAGCTTCTTTACATGAAGATATGGCTGCTGAGCAAAAAGCTAGAGCAACTTACGAGTATTTAATAAGAGTAAGTGATGATCCTGGCGTTAAGGATACTTTAAGATTTTTAAGAGAAAGAGAGGTTGTTCACTTCCAACGTTTTGGAGAGGCACTCTGTATAGTTCAAGAAGCATTAGATAGCAAGAAATATCATTAAATAGAATACTATAAATAAAAAGCTTCTTTCTAGTAATAGTTATTGTTTAAACAATAAATTATTCTAGAAGGAAGCTTTTTGTATGTAACTATTTTGTTAAAACAACATAGTATATGACTAATTGTACTATTGTTTTTAAAATATATATATTTAAAACTTAGTTTAGCCTAACTTTTTGTATATATTATAAAAAATTATAAAGGAGGTTTTTTTATGAAGGATAGTAAAGCACAATCTCTTAATACACTACCTATAGGTAGTGTAGTTAAAATAGATTCTATCCTGACCACAGGTGAGCATAGACGAAGAATTTTGGACTTAGGACTTATACCAGGATCTATAGTTACAATTGAGAGATCTAGTCCTTCTGGTAATCCTATAGCTTATAGAATAAGAGGTTCTTTAATTGCTTTGAGAAATGAAGAGGCTCAAAGTATTAAAGTTAATATTTTATAAATATGAGAGAGGTGTTTTGAAATGGGTCTAACTAGTCAATCATCTGGATTTAGCCTACTTAAAGAAAAGTTTAGTATTGAAAAAAAGTCTAAAGATGAAATAATAATAGCTCTTGCAGGAAATCCGAATACAGGAAAAAGTACCTTATTTAATAGTTTAACTGGACTTAGACAGCATACGGGTAACTGGCCAGGTAAAACTGTCACTAATGCAAAAGGAAGTTTTAAATATAAAGATAAAGACTTCTTACTAATTGATTTACCAGGAACTTATTCTATATTAGCGAATTCTGCTGAAGAAGAAGTAGCTAGAGACTTTATATGCTTTGGTCATCCTGACTTAACTGTAGTTATAACTGATTCCACTTGTCTTGAAAGAAACTTGAATTTAGCTCTACAAGTTATGGAGATAACTGATAATGTAATTGTATGCCTAAACTTAATGGATGAGGCAAAGCGAAAGGGAATTTCTATAGATATAAAGAAACTAGAGCAACTTTTAGGAGTTCCTGTAATACCTATTATAGCAAGAGATGGAAAAGGTATAGACGACTTACTAGAGGTAATATACAAAGTTGTTCAGAAAGAAATAGTACCATCTCCATATAAAATTAAATATTCTGAACATATTGAAAACTATGTTTCTAAAGTACAGAAACGTTTGTCAGATAGCTTATATGACAAATTAAATAAACGCTGGATTTCTCTTAGATTATTAGATGGTGATAAAGAGATTCTGAATAATATTGATTCGATCCTAACTTCTAGAATGAGTGGTGATATAGATGAGTAGTGTTTTTAAAAATAATATAGATAAACTTATGTGTTTAGTAGAGGAGCAAGAATCTAAAAGCCTTGGGGATGATATTGTTACCACAATATATCAAAACGCAGAACGTATAGCAAGTAGTGTAACTACAGTAAAAGACAACAGAAAAATCAAGTGGGATGAAAAGTTAGATAACATACTAACTTCTAGATTAACAGGTTTCCCCATAATGATTTTGTTATTAGCAGGTGTATTTTGGGTTACAATAGTCGGATCTAACTATCCTTCTGAGCTTTTGTCAAACATGTTTTTTAAACTTGAAGATAAAATAACTTTATTATTTAATTATTTTAATTCCCCTGAATGGTTACATGGTATTTTAGTATTAGGTATGTTTAGAGGATTAGGATGGGTTGTCTCAGTAATGCTTCCTCCTATGGCTATATTTTTTCCCATATTCACCTTACTAGAAGACTTTGGTTATCTTCCTAGAATAGCCTTTAATCTTGATAATATGTTCAGAAAATCAGGAACTCATGGAAAGCAAGCACTAACAATGAGCATGGGATTTGGATGTAATGCTGCGGGAGTTATTGCATCTCGTATAATAGATTCTCCTCGTGAAAGACTTATAGCTATAATTACTAATAATTTTGTTCCTTGTAATGGAAGATTTCCAATACTTATAGCTATGTCTATGATATTTATTGGAACATTTTCTAATAAGTATTCTACTGTACTTGCGTCACTATCTGTTGTTCTCTTAGTTCTTATTGGTGTATATATTACTCTTTTAGTATCTAAACTATTATCTAAAACTGTTTTAAAAGGTGTGCCATCTTCTTTCACATTAGAACTACCGCCATATAGAAAACCGCAGTTAGGTCGCATTTTAGTAAGATCTTTGCTTGATAGAACCCTGTTTGTCCTATGGAGAGCTGTTATAGTTGCTGCACCAGCAGGAGCTATAACTTGGTTAATTGCAAATACTTCTATTGGAGATATAAGCTTGTTAAACTATATTGCAAATATTTTAGATCCTTTTGGAAAATTACTAGGATTAGATGGTTTTATACTTATGGCTTTTATTTTAGGTATTCCTGCCAATGAGATAGTCTTACCTATCTTGATAATGAGTTATATGTCTAAAGGTTCTATGTTAGAGTTTGACACACTGGATTCTCTTAAAAATTTACTTTTAAATAATGGATGGACTATAATAACAGGAATAAACTTCATGTTATTTAGTTTACTTCATTTTCCTTGTGCTACAACACTTTTAACTATAAAGAAAGAAACTAATAGTACTAAATGGACTATATTTACACTTTTAATAACCACCTTATCTGCCATCGTTGTAACATTTCTAGTTAGTATGCTAGGTAAGCTATTTGGAATATCATAGTTAAAATAAGCAATTATAGATTTCTATAATTGCTTATTTTTATTATGATATTAGTTTTTGGTTAATCATTAAGTTGACTTTCTATTTCATAGTTTATCATTTTATCTAATATATGAGTATTATTTTTTAAAAATGCTACCATTTTTTCTATACATTTTATAGTAGATATACTAAGATAATGTTCCATTGCTTCTGCTTCCTTTTCTGAATCACAGTCTGATTCTATCACATCTATAAAATCTTTTAATATCTTGTTTCTCATTACTAAAAACTTACCTTTCTTTTTTCCCTTTTCTGTGATCTCTATTTTTTCATATGGTTCATATATGATATAGTCTAATCTACCTAATCTTCTTAGACCATTTACAACTGAAGGCATAGATACATCTAAGCAATATGCTATATCTTTAACTCTTATTTCCTTATTATTTACTTTTAGTCTGTATAGTTCTTCTAAGTAGTCTTCTAAACTTGGCGACAACATTTAAACACCTCTTTATTATGAGTCAATTTCTCTTACTAATGTATTTATATTTATTTGCTAATACTTTTATTATCTTTTTTAAACTTAGATTAATAATTTACTTTAATTTATGTATACCATGTTATGGTTCACGTTCATATTTTTACTTAGTTTATATCTTTATATTCTACATATAATACTATTGAAACAAATTAATTATTCAATTTTAAGAGGAGATGAATTTAAATGTCAAATAACAATAGAAATAGCAGTAATAAAATAGTAGTTCCTGAAGCTCGTCAAGCTTTAAATCAAATGAAGACAGAAATTGCAAGTGAATTAGGTCTAAGCAACTACTCATCTATAGATAAAGGAACTTTAACATCTAGACAAAATGGTTATGTTGGTGGATACATGACTAAGTCTTTAGTTGAAATGGCTCAAAGAAACATGAGCGGTTCTTCTAAATAATTTTACCTACATTAAATAAAAGCTATCCTAATATTTAGGATAGCTTTTATATTTATATATTAAATCTTTCAACTATTTTTACTAGTCCTTCTGACAATTGATTTAATTCTTGGGCAATATAACTAATTCCCTCAAATGTAGATGCTTGCTCTTCTGTTGAAGCTGATATCTCCTCTGTTGAAGCTGCTGTTTGTTGTGATACAGATGCAACATCATCCATAGCCTTCATAACCTCATCTTTGTCTTTATTTGACTTGTTAATTACTTCATGTAAATTTCCTATAAGCTTAACTATAGCATTATTAGATTCCCTTAGTAAATCAAATTCATTTACTGTATTGTGTAATTCATGATTTGCCTCTACTACTATTTTAGATACATCTTGCATAGACAACTTTGTTTCTCTGATATCTTCCCCTATACTGTTAATTATCACTTCTATTTTATTAGATGCACTCATTGATTCCTCTGCTAACTTCCTTATTTCATCAGCTACTACAGAAAATCCTCGCCCAGCTTCCCCAGCCCTAGCTGCTTCTATTGATGCATTTAAAGCTAATAAATTTGTTTGTTCTGCTATTCCATTTATAACTTCTATTATATTTTCTATTTGAGCTGATTTTTCTGATAGGCTATTTGTCTTAAGTGTCACATTCTGAGTAGATTTTTCGTTATCAATAAACTTTTCTCTTAAAACTGACATAGCTTGAACATTTCTTCTATTCTGACTTTGTATTTCTATAGCTTTTTCTTCAATTGTACTAGAATCTTGTGTTATCTCATTCATAGCATCTGATAACCTCTCTAACTTCAATATCCCCTCTTGCACTTCTCTTACTTGTTCATTTGCTCCACTAGCTATCTCTGCTACAGATGCTGCAATCTCTTGACCTGCTACAGTAGTCTGCTCTGATGAGTCCGATAGTGTATTAGACATGTTTCCTACTTTCTCAACGAATTCTGAAATTTCTGATAATATGGATCTTAAGCTAATATTCATGTTATGAAGTCCCTTCATGAGAAGTGATATCTCATCGTTTCCTACAACATCAAAATTTGCATTTAAGTTTCCTTTTTCTATTTCATTTATGTACTTTAATCCTTTATTTAATCTTTTAACTATTACTCTATTGTTTAATATATTTACAAATATAGACGTTAGTATCAATGTAACTATTGCTGTTATAAATACATTTCTAATAAATACATTTATACCTTTTATATATTCTTCTGAAGGTATAGTAGCACCTATTATGGTATTACTATTGTACTTTTTAAATGATATGTAGTTATTCTTTCTAAGATATTCGAATTCAAACTTTCCACTTGATTGTTTAAGCAATTTCTCTCCCCAATCAAATTCCTTTATGTTTTTACCTATTAAATTATGATCTTGGTGACTTAGTATCACTCCATCTGAGTTTAATACTATCATATATCCACCGTTTCCAAATGATGTTAATCTAGCAATGCTTGATATATCTACATCAGTATTTATTCCATCTAATAAAGATGTTTCAATTCCTATTTGTATAAATCCTGGTCGATCCTGCCTAGCTACCCCTATAAAGTGCATTTCCTTTCCTTCAGCTGTAGTTATATTTTCATCTATTGTAGTAAAAGTTTTATCGGTTATAGCTGACAGATATTTTCTTGCTTCCTCATCTGAGTTAAAATCATATGCTAAGCCATCCTCATCACTACTCCATTTAGTTACCCCTGTTTCGTCAGCTATATTTATTCTATCTATACTAAGCTCTCTGCATATCTCAGATAGACTTCTGTTCATATCTTCTTCTGGTATAAATCTAGTTTGTCTTTCTATACTTTTAGCTATATTCACTAATGTATTATTTATTGATTCCTTAGCTTTTTTAGACGTTTTTATATTTTCTTCAATACTTTGTTCAAAACTATTTACTTGCGCTGTAAGCATTTCCTCTAGAACTTTATATGTAGATTGTTTTTGAGTATGATATCCTATGAATCCTAATAGCGTTATAGAAACTAATAGCAAAGCAATTGTTGGAATCAATATTTTATTTTTTATATTATTTATTTTATTAATATATAAATTTTTCAATCTTTTATCCCCCTGGTTTACATTTTACTCAAATTGATTTTAAGTACTTAATCAAAGAGACCCCGATTTTATCTGAGGTCTCTTTGATTAATACTAGTTTGTCGGTGGTGTAAATACTCTTTGTCCTAGTTCCTGATCTAAAACAAATAATCCGTGATTATCATTTCCTAGTCTCTCTAGTTTTTTTATTATAGTCTTCATACTTGCTTCTTCTTCTATTTGCTCATCTACAAACCATCTTAAAAAACTTATAGTGGCGTGCTCTCTTTCATCTTGTGCTATATCCATTAAATTATAAATTCTTTTAGTTACTGAATTCTCATGGCTTAAGGCATTTTGGAATACATCAGTTATTGATTCGAAGTCATTTTTCGGTGTACTTATACCTTCTAAGTTAGCTCTTCCATCTACTTCATTTATATAATTATAAAATTTCATAGCATGGAATCTCTCTTCTTCAGCTTGTACCATAAAGAAATTTGCAAATCCGTCTAAATCTTGGTCTGCACAATAAGCTGCCATAGCTATATAATAGTGTGCAGATAAAAGTTCATAATTGAATTGGTCATTTAATGCATCTAATAATTTTTGTGATAACATATGAATTACCTCCCATTTGTTGTTATTCTTATTATACCCTTATGTAGTTAATTAAAACTTTCAATATCTAATTATATCATAAATTATAAATTTTTCCACATATATAGACATTTATATAAGATGCATTATAACATATCATTTTATAAAGTTAAAATAGGGGCCTATATGGACCCTATTTATTATTTGTACATAGTTAGTATTTATATCCATAAGGTGTAAACAAAACTACCACAAAATTACCAATAGTAAGAAAAAGAATAATAGTTCACTTCGTGATCCATTTCCACAACAAGAACAAGTAGCACGACTCATATTTTTCACCTCTTTTCATAAGTCGATAACTTTAGGTATATTTTTGCATTTCATTTCATATACCTATTTATACTATATGTCTATTTTTAAATTTCTGTGAATATATTCTTTTCACTTATAGTGTTTCTTTTCATAGTATATAGAGAAAGATATGACAGGGGGAGATATTTTGAATAAAAAAATAAATCAAATTATAAACAAGTTAAAGGGAGCTAGGTTTGTTCACAATGGTCGATCAATAGAAGAAGGTATAGACTGTTTAGGGTTCTTAATTCTTTTCTATAAGGAGTTTGGTGTAGAATTACCTAGCGATGATGGTCAATATGTAGATAAAGAATGGTACTTAGAGGATCCTGACAGATATGTGAGAGGTATTAAAAATCTAGGGTATAAAGAGGTCTCTTTAGAAGAACTCAAGCCTCTAGATCTAATTTATTTTGTTATAAACCATGATGTTATTACTCATACTGGTATAAAGCTAAACGATAATTTTTTGTTCATATGACTCCTAAAAGAGGAGTTCGCGTGAGCAAGTTAGAGCGTCATTGGAAAAGAAGATTTAGAGGTGGAGTTAGAGTCATTTAGTCTACAGAGAAATATAAAGAAGCCTATTAGATGATATACTAGTACATATCATCTAATAGGCTTCTTATATTTTTTATGAAGTAATTCTACTAATACTATATTAAAATATAGCCAAACAAATCCTAAACTTAATCCACCTATAACATCTGTAGGCCAGTGAACTCCTAGATATATCCTACTAAATCCTATTAGAGTTACGAATACTATAGTACTCATCCATATTATAATCTTTTTTATATCCCAAGGCCTATTTCTTACTAAAAGATAAGTACATATAAAGTAAAAACTTATAGCAACCATAGAGTGACCACTGGGAAAACTATATCCTGTTTCTTGAACTTGAAAATACATTTCTGGTCTAACTCTTACATAGTATCTTTTTAATACAAAATTTACTATAGCACTTCCCAATACTCCATTAATTAGACCTATTGATTCTATATAGTGTTTCTTTCTTAAAAGATAAATTGTCAAAAAACTACATAGTGGTAAATAGAACTTAGCTGATCCTAAAAAACTTATAAATATCATAATATTTTTTATATCTTGATTTATATGATTATGTATTCTTGATAATATTAGCTTATCAAAATATATACCCTCTGAAATCCCTCTTACTTTAGTACTAAAATTCATAAAAACTATAAAGAACAAAACTGCTATAAAAAGTCCTAATAGATATTTTACTAGTGATTTTTTAGGTATTTCCCTAGTTATCTTATGTTTATTTTTCAAAACTTACCTCCATATTATTTTTATTTTTCATTAAAGTATTTTATTATTCCTATGTATATTCCCCATGCGATCTGCTCTTGATACTTAGAATCATTTAGAAGCTGTTCTTCTTTACTATTAGATAAAAATCCAGCTTCCACTAAAACCGATGGCTTTTCAACCTCTCTTATTAAATACAATGTATCTCTAGGTTGTGGTTCTCTTTTATTTTCTTTGTCTAGTGAGTTTCTTAGCTCATCTTGTATTATTTTAGCTAATTTTTCACTTTCCTCACATCCTTTTTTATAAAAGGTTTGTGCACCATAGTACTTCTCTTGTGGGAAGCTATTTAAATGTATAGATATAAATATATCTGGTTCACTATCATTTACAAGCATCTTTCTATTTCTTAAATCTTCATTTTTTTTCGCTCTTATTGTAGGAGTCTTTTCAGTATATAGTCCCTTTTCATCCTCTCTAGTTAATATTACAATTCCACCATTCTGTTCTATCAACTTTCTTAATTTCAATGCTATTTCTAAATTTACTTCAGCTTCTGTATTTTTCGAACTTCCCATAGCCCCAGGATCCATTCCCCCATGCCCAGCATCTATTGCTACTACTTTGTTGGTAACTGGTAAGTAGAATGTTGGAACCGATTTATCCTCTAATCTTATCACAAATAATGTGATAATTAAAATTAACGCTATGAAAAAAATCCATCTTCTTTTAATAACTATTATTTTCAATAAAATCCCCCCTATTAGAGATATATTCCTTGTTAATTATTTTTATTATTATATTTTTATTATGTACTGTTCCTTTAATCTCTTCAATTTAATGTTTTAAAATTATTTATTTAAAATAATAGTTATTAAACATTAATAGTGGGTATATTTATATTAATAAAGTGTTTTAAAGAATAGGAGGAATTTATAATGAATATTAAGAAAATATTAGTTCCAGTTGATGGATCAGAACCTAATAAAAAAGCTATAGATGAGGCTAAAGATATGGCAGCTAGATTTAATAGTAAGGTATATCTCTTACATGTTGTAGATGTAGATTATCTTTTAGATCACAGTGTATTAAGTGATCTAAAATCACAAAGAGCACGTATTCTAGATGAAGCTGTTTCACACTTTGAAGGAATCGATGTAGAAAAGACTATTGTTTTAGGAAATCCTTCTGAAGAAATAATGAGAAAAGCTGATGAAGAAGATATTGATTTAATCATAATGGCTAAAAGAGGGCTTACTGGATTACAGAAATACTTAATCGGTTCTGTAACTAGTAAAGTTGTAAGTCACTCTAAAAAACCTGTACTTGTTCTTCCTTAAGAATATAGAGTTATTTATAAACTTAAAAGAGTTACAAAAAACTATGTTTTTTGTAACTCTTTTTTATTATTAAGTAAAGCTCATCTATTTATTTCGATCTATTTATATTATTTTGTCTACTATACCTTAATGTTAAATATATTGATACCATTTAATATCTAAAAACTCTAATTTTTAATTATTGATAGAAATAAAAAACACTGATAAAATACCAGTGTTTTTTTGTTTCTATCTTTTTGAGAATTGAGGTGCTCTTCTAGCCCCTTTAAGACCATATTTCTTTCTTTCTTTCATTCTTGGATCTCTAGTTAAGAATCCAGCTTTTTTGATTACCGGTCTTAATTCTCCGTCTACTTTAAGTAATGCTCTTGATATACCGTGTCTTAGTGCTCCAGCTTGACCTGTAAAGCCACCACCTTTTACAGTTGCTACAACGTCATACTTGTCTAGATTTTCTGTAAGTGTTAATGGTTCTTGAACTATAACTCTTAATGTTTCATAGTCAAAGTATTCGTTTAGATCTCTCTTATTTACAGTTATATTACCTGAGCCAGGGTATAATCTTACTCTAGCTATAGATTTTTTTCTTCTTCCTGTTCCGTAGTATTGAACTTTAGACATTTATAATCCTCCCTTCCTGAATACTATATTTCGTAAACTTCAGGTTTTTGAGCTTCGTGATTATGCTCTGTTCCTCTGTATACTCTTAATTTTTTAATCATTTGTCTTCCTAAACTGTTTTTTGGAAGCATACCTTTTACAGCTAGTGTTATTACTTTTTCAGGATTTTTATCCATCATAACGCTATAAGGTATCTCTCTAAGTCCACCTGGATGACCTGTATGATAAGTATAGTTTTTTTGATCTAATTTCTTTCCTGTTAAAACTATTTTTTCTGCATTTATTATTATTACATGATCTCCTGTATCTACATGTGGAGTATAAATAGGTTTATTTTTTCCTCTTAAAATCGATGCTACTTCACTAGAAAGTCTACCTAATGTTTTTCCTTCAGCATCAATTAATAACCATTTTCTTTCAATTTCTTGTGGTTTTGCAATGAAGCTTTTCATCTTTTTCCCTCCTTATTTAACAACAACAAAATTTATTTATATTAGCTGCTAAATATATGTTTATATTAAAATCCGGGGCAGTGGATTTTTTACTCTAACATACTTATATATTTTAATACAACGTGCCAAGTGTGTCAATATATTTTTGAATATTTAGTAAAATACTTGATTTAAGTAAAGACCTTGTGGTGGTGCAGTATGTCCTGCACACTTTCTATCTTGAGACATTATTATTTCAAATACTTTCTCGTGACATATCTTTCCCATACCTATCTCCACTAAGGTTCCCGTTATTATTCTAACCATGTTATATAGAAATCCATTACCTTGTAAAGTTATTTCTATTATTTCATCTTTTTTATTTAGCTCAGCCTTATTTATAGTTCTAATTGTACTCTTTACAGAACTTCCTGTAGACATGAATCCTCTAAAATCATAAGTCCCTCTAAAGCTTTCTATAGCATTTTTCATATGTCCTATGTTTAATTCATAAGGTACATGATATGAATAATTCCTAAGAATAGGACTTCTTGTTCTATCATTATATATTATATACTTATATTCCTTACCCAAAGCACCATATCTTGAATGAAAGTCACATGGAACTTCTATAGAATCTTTCACTGATATATCTGATGGTAGCTTACTGTTTATAGCATTAGTAAATTTCTCTTGTGGTATTTTTGAGCTAGTATAAAAATTTGCAACCTGTCCAAAAGCATGAACTTTACTATCTGTTCTTCCTGATCCTACTATATTTACATTTTCCTTTGTTATAGAGTATATTGCATCTTCTAAGGCTTGCTGAATGCTTTGACCATTAGGTTGCTTTTGCCATCCACAAAAATTAGTTCCATCATATTCTATTGTAAGCTTTATGTTTCTTTTCAACATATCTCTATCTCCTATAAATTATAGAATATCTATAATTTAATAAATCTTAATATTATTATAGATATAGAAAACATTACAGTAATAGTAGTAGCTATATAGTCTCTATTTCTAAGTTCTAACTTTCTCATTCTAGTCCTATTCTCTCCACCCCTATAGCATCTAGCTTCCATTGCCATTGCAAGTTCATCCGCTCGTCTAAATGCACTTATAAATAGTGGAACTAGCAATGGAACTAAACTTTTAGCCCTATTTATGATGTTTCCACTTTCAAAGTCTGCTCCTCTTGCCATCTGGGCTTTCATTATTTTATCCGTTTCCTCTAATAGTGTAGGAATAAATCTTAAAGCTATTGTCATCATCATTGCAAGTTCATGCGCAGGTACACCTATTTTTTTAAATGGACTTAATAAGCTCTCTATTCCATCTGTTAAAGATATTGGTGAAGTAGTTAGCGTAAGTAAACTTGTTCCTATAACTAAGAATATCAGTCTTAAAGCCATGAATGTAGCTTGTATAAGTCCTTCTTTTGTTATATCTAATGGCCCTATCTCAAATATTATCTCACCTTTTGTCATTAATGCATTTATTGCAAATGTAATTGCTATTAGAAACATTAGTGGTTTTAATCCCTTTAATATATAACTTATAGGTACTTTTGAAATAGTTATGGTAACTCCTATAAACACTATTACAAGTATATATGGATAAAATGTCTTGATAAGGAATAGCGACATAATGAATAAAAATACAGATATTATTTTAACTCTAGGATCTAGATTATGTATTACTGTATCCCCAGGAAAATACTGTCCTATAGTTATATTTTTAAGCATCTTTTTTTCTCCTTAAATACTTTAGTATTTCTTCTTTTGCTTCATCTACAGTAAATATATTTTCATTTATATCTTTACCCTTTTTCTTTAATTCTCTCATAAAGTAAGTTATTTGTGGAACTCCAAGTCCAAAGCTTTCGAGTTCTTCTACATTTTTAAATACTTCTTTTGGACGATCATATAGCTTGATTTTTCCTTTATGCATGACTATTATTTTATTAACTAACCTAGCTATATCCTCCATGCTATGAGATACTAGTATTATTGTCATCTGATTTTTTTCATATAACTCTTGAACTTGATTTAATATATCATCTCTACCTCTAGGATCTAATCCAGCTGTAGGTTCATCTAATATTAATACCTCTGGTTTCATAGCCAATACTCCTGCTATAGCAACTCTCCTTTTTTGACCACCACTCAATTCAAAAGGAGATCTATCCTTCATTTTTTCAAAATCTAATCCTACTAGCAACATAGCCTCTTTGACTCTTTTATCTATTTCTTCCTCAGAAAGTCCTAAATTCTTAGGTCCAAAAGAAATGTCCTTATATATTGTTTCTTCAAATAGTTGATGCTCTGGGTATTGAAATACAAGACCTACTTTTTGTCTTATATCTTTCAAACTTGTATTCTTAGCTGTAATATCTACATCATTAATTTCTATAGTTCCTGAACTAGGCTTTAATAGACCATTTAAGTGTTGAATTAATGTTGACTTTCCTGATCCCGTATGTCCAATTAATCCGATAAATTCACCCTTTTCTATTTCTAGATTAATATCATCTAATGCCTTACTCTCAAAAGGGGTGTTTTTATTATAAATATGATTTAATCCTTTTATTTTTATAGTCATATCAATCCCACCAGTTCATCTACAGTTAATATATCACTAGGTAAATCTATACCTTCTTTTTTTAGTTTATAAGCGAGTTCTGTTACTTGTGGTAAGTCTAGTCCTAATTCTTTTATCTTTTCTACTTCGCTAAATACTTTCTTTGGTATACCTTCAAGTACTATTTGGCCTTGTTCCATTACTATTATCCTATCAGCTTCTACTGCTTCGTCCATATAGTGAGTTATATGAACTATAGTTTTATTTTCCTCTTTATTTAATCTTTTTATGGTTCTCATCACTTCTTTTCTACCTGATGGATCTAGCATGGCTGTAGGTTCATCTAGAATTATGCACTCAGGATTCATAGCCAATACTCCTGCTATAGCTATTCTTTGTTTCTGTCCTCCAGATAATAGGTGCGGTGCGTGCTTTTTATATTCTATCATTTCAACAATATTTAGAGCATCTTCTACTCTTCTTTCTATTTTCTTAGATTCTATCCCTTGATTTTCGGGTCCAAATGCAACATCCTCTTCAACAATGGTAGCAACTAACTGATTATCAGGGTTTTGAAACACCATTCCAGCAGTTTGTCTTATGTCCCATATCTTATCCATGTCAGAAGTATTCATTCCATTTACATATACACTTCCACTTGTAGGCAATAGTAATGAATTCATTAATTTAGCAAGTGTAGACTTTCCTGAGCCATTATGACCCAGTATAACTAGAAATTCACCTTTTTTTACTGTTAAAGTTACATTATTTACAGCTATAAATGAATTATTGTCATTACTAGGGTATTCGTAAGTTACTTTATCTATACTTATCATTGTAGTTCCGTTACTTAAAACTTACTAAATACTATGTATTTAATAATTCAAGTTTAAGCAACTTACTCCTTTCTCCTAAATCTTATTTTTACTTACTAAAAAGGGACTAAGTTTGTCAACTTAATCCCCTTACATATATTATACTAACTCTAGTATAACTAGTTCTGCAGCATCTCCTCTACGTGGTCCTAGTTTTAACGCTCTAGTATATCCACCGTTTCTATCTGCATATTTAGGAGCTATCTCGTCAAATAAGTTTTTAACTACTGTTTCATCATATAGATATGACAGCACTTGACGTCTTGCGTGTAAATCTCCTCTTTTAGCTAAAGTTATCATTTTTTCTGCCATTCTTTTTGCTTCTTTAGCTCTAGTATCAGTTGTAGTTATTTTTCCTTCTCTCAACAAGCTTGTTACTAAGTTTCTTAGCATAGCTTTTCTATGATCAGTAGGGCGTCCAAGTTTTCTTAGCTTAGCCATCCTTATCCCTCCTTTAAGCAAGTATTACTCTTCATTATTTCTTAAGCCTAAGTCTAGTTCAGCAAGTTTGTTTTGAACCTCTTCAAGGGATTTCTTACCAAGGTTTCTAACCTTCATCATATCTTCTTCTGACTTCTGAGCTAATTCATCAACAGTGTTGATTCCTGCTCTTTTTAGACAGTTGTAAGATCTAACAGATAAATCTAACTCTTCTATAGTCATTTCAAGAACTTTCTCTTTCTTATCCTCTTCTTTTTCTACCATTATCTCTACTTCACTTACATGGTCAGTTAAAGTTATGAATAAGTTTAAGTGTTCACTTAATATTTTAGATCCTAAAGAAGTAGCTTCATCTGGCTTTATAGTCCCATTAGTCCAAATTTCTAATATAAGTTTATCGTAATCTGTTACTTGACCAACTCTAGTATCTTCTACAGTAAAGTTTACTTTCTTTACAGGAGTAAATATTGAGTCGACAGGAAGAACACCTATGATTTGATTCTCTTTTTTATTTCTCTCAGCTGGCACATAGCCTCTTCCTTTTACCATTTCAAGTTCCATATATAGTTTCGCATCATCTTCAAGAGTCGCTATGTGAAGATCTTTATTTAATATCTCCACTTCCGAACCCGTATCAATGTCTCCTGCTTTTATAACGCCTGGTCCCTCTGCATCTATTTTAAGAATAACAGGTTCATCAGTGTGCATAACTGCAGCTAATTCTTTTATATTAAGAATTATTTCTGAAACATCTTCTAAAACACCAGGTACTGTTGAGAATTCATGTAAAACACCTTGAATCTTTATTGAAGAAACAGCTACTCCTGGTAGTGAAGATAGTAAAATTCTTCTCAGTGAGTTACCTAGTGTAGTTCCGTAACCTCTCTCTAAAGGCTCGACAATAAATTTTCCATAGGTATTGTCTTCATTAATCTCTACAATTTCTATTTTTGGCTTTTCAATTTCTATCATTTATATTAACCCTCCCTATAATATTTGTTTTCTATCTTGAGGGCAACTGATTCTAATATACAACTAATCTAGTTGTTTTAATTAGTTTTTAGAGTATAACTCTACTATTAGATGCTCTTCTATTGGTAAGTCTATATCTTCTCTAGTTGGCTGACTAATAACCTTACCAGATAGCTTCTCTACATCAAATTGTAACCATGGTAGTATATTTCCTTGATGATTTTCTTGAAGTTCTTTTATTTTAGGAGACTTTCTGCTACCTTCTTTAACTTCTATTACATCACCAACATTCACTAAGTATGAAGGGATATCTAATTTTTTACCATTCACTGTGAAATGTCCATGAGTTACTAGTTGTCTAGCTTGTGCTCTTGATTCTGCTAATCCTAATCTATATATAACATTATCAAATCTTAGTTCTAATACTTTTAATAAGTTCTCACCTGTGATACCTTGCATTTTGTCAGCTACTTCAAAGTATTTTCTCATTTGACCTTCTAAAACACCATAATATCTACGAACTTTTTGTTTCTCTCTTAATTGAACACCATAGTTTGATAATTTTTTTCTTCCTTGTCCATGTTGTCCTGGAGCATACGCTCTTCTAGTTACTGAGCATTTATCAGTAAAACATTTGTCACCTTTTAAATATAGCTTTTGTCCTTCTCTACGACAAAGTCTACATACTGGTCCCGTATATCTTGCCATCTCTTAATGCACCTCCTATATATAAATTATTAAACTCTTCTACGCTTAGGTGGTCTACAGCCATTGTGTGGTATTGGAGTTGTATCTTTTATTAAGCTTACTTCTAATCCTGTTGCTTGTAGTGATCTTATAGCAGCTTCTCTACCTGATCCTGGTCCTTTAACATAAACCTCTACACTTTTTAGTCCGTGTTCCATTGCTTTCTTTGCAGCTTCTTCTGCAGCCATTTGTGCAGCAAATGGAGTCGATTTTCTTGAACCTCTAAACCCAAGTTGGCCTGCACTTGCCCATGAAAGAACATTACCATTAGTATCTGATAGTGTTACCATTGTGTTATTGAAAGTTGAGCTTATATGAGCTTGACCTCTTTCTATATTTTTACGTTCTCTTCTTCTAACACGTGTTTTTACACCTTTTTTAGCCACTCACATTCCCTCCTTTATCTATTATTTCTTTTTACCTTTACTTACTGCTTTTTTAGGACCTTTTCTAGTTCTAGCATTGTTCTTAGTATTTTGTCCTCTTACAGGAAGTCCTCTTCTATGTCTCATTCCTCTGAAACATCCTATTTCTCTTAATCTTTTTATGTTTAAAGCAATGTCTCTTCTTAAGTCACCTTCAACCATATAAGAGTCTATAGCTCCCCTAATTTCATTTACTTCTGCTTCAGTTAAATCTCTTACTCTTGTATCAGGATTAACCCCAGTTTTTGCTAGTATTTCATTAGATCTAGCTTTACCGATTCCATATATATATGTTAATCCTATCTCTACTCTTTTTTCTCTTGGTATATCTACACCAGCGATTCTAGCCATTAAAGTTTACACCTCCTACGTAATGTACTTAAAGCTATATTTATAACTTATTTATATTAAACAGCCGCGTTTTCTATCATACAGAATAATATTATACTAGATTTTCTTAAAAACAACTAGAGTTATTTTTAAAAATTAACCTTGTTTTTGTTTGTGTCTAGGATTTTCGCATATAACCATTACTTTACCTTTTCTTCTGATTATTTGACACTTTTCACATATTTTCTTTACTGATGGTCTTACTTTCACGGTAATCCCTCCTTAATTTCCTAACTACTTGTTACGCCAAGTTATCCTGCCTCTTGTTAAGTCGTAAGGGGATAATTCTATTGTAACTTTATCTCCTGGCAATATTCTAATAAAATTCATTCTTAATTTACCAGATATATGTGCTAGTATTTCATGACCATTCTCAAGTTCAACTTTAAACGTGGTATTCGGTAGGGCTTCAACCACAGTACCTTCTACCTCAATAACATCCTCTTTAGACATTAGATGTTCGAACCTCCTATTCAGTCATTTATATCTATTTATTGAAAGGAGCTAACTCCTTCCTGATATAAGAATTATTTATTTCATTTCTAGCTATCTTTTCTTTTAAATCACCTAAAACGTTTTTATATACCATTAGGTGCTTAATTTTTTTCTTCTTTGGATTATCTAATTTTCTATATTTACCGTCTACTATTAATATATAGTCTTCATCTACTATATCAATTACTGTAAATATTTTATCTTTATCTCTACCAGCTTTTGATTTTACTATCTGACCTAAGTTAATATCAGTAGTAGTTTCCATAGGTTTTCACCTCATTTATTGGATTATAATGTAGTCAATATAAGCGGCTCATCATCTGTAATTGCTATAGTATGTTCATAGTGTGCAGATTTTTTCTTATCAGTTGTAACTACAGTCCAATCATCTTCTAGTACTACTACACGATACGTTCCTATATTGACCATAGGCTCTATAGCTAAAACCATTCCTTCTTTTAATCTTGATCCTTTTCCTGGCAATCCAAAATTGGGTATTTGTGGCTCTTCATGCATATTTTGACCTATACCATGACCTACAAAGTCTCTTACTACTGAAAAGCCATTGTCTTCTACGTATGTTTGAATAGCATGAGATATGTCTGAAAGTCTATATCCGACTTTTGCATATTTTAGGCCTTCATAAAAAGATTCTCTCGTTACTTTTATGAGATTTAAATCTTCCTCTGACACATTACCTACAGGATAAGTTTTAGCTCCATCTCCATAGTAACCATCTAATATTGATCCTATATCTATACTAATAATATCGCCATCTTTTAACTTTTTTAATCCAGGAATTCCATGTACAACTTCTTCATTTATAGATGCACATATACTTCCGGGAAAACCATTATATCCTTTAAAAGCCGGTATAGCTCCTTGACTTCTTATGAAGTTCTCAACTTTCTCATCAAGTTCAGCAGTTGTAACCCCAGGCTTTATCATATCTTTAAGAAAGGCATGGGCTTGTGCTACTACCCTGCCAGCCTCTCTCATTTTTTCAATTTCTCTTTTGCTTTTTAATATTATCATTTTAACTTTCGCTCCCTAATATGTTCACTATATCAGAAAATACTTTATCAATATCTTGCTTTCCATCAACATTTGATAGTATTCCTTTTTTAGTATAGTAATCAATTAGAGGCTGAGTTTGTTCTAAATAAACTTCGATTCTTTTTGTAACTGTTTCTGTAGTATCATCATCTCTTTGATAAAGATCTCCACCACAAACGTCACATTTACCTTCTTGCTTTGTCGGATTGAATTTTATATGATATGTTGCTCCACAATCCTTACAAATTCTTCGTCCTACTGCTCTTTCTATTAGCTCTTCTTTATCAACATCTATGTTTAACACTCTATCTAAACTATATTCAAGGCCTTTTAACTCAATGTCTAAGGCATCTGCTTGACACACTGTTCTTGGAAATCCATCTAGTAAAAATCCTTGTTTACAGTCATCTTCTGATAGTCTATCTTTAACTATAGCTACTACTAATTCATCTGGAACTAAAAGTCCCTTATCCATATATTCTTTAGCTTTTTTACCCAGCTCTGTACCTTCACCTATGTTCTTTCTGAAAATATCACCCGTTGATATGTGAGGTACATTGTACTTCTTAACTATACCTGCTGCTTGAGTTCCTTTACCAGCACCAGGTGGTCCTAATAAAACAAGTTTCAATCACATCATCTCCTAAGGAGTTTTTATTTATTTAAGAAACCTTTATAATGTCTCATAAGCATTTGTGCTTCTAATTGTTTTACGGTTTCTATAACTACACCTACAACTATAAGTATACCAGTTCCACCAAAATGAATATTTAGTTTAACTATAGCTTCTATTATAACTGGAAGTGTTGCTATTATCGCTAATGCTATTGCACCAGCAAGTGTTATTCTTGAAACAACCTTACTTAAATAATCTGATGTTGGTTTGCCTGGTCTTATCCCAGGTATAAATCCACCATTTTGTTTTAAGTTGTTCGAATATTCGATCGGGTTAAATTGTATAGCTGTATAAAAATACGTAAAGAATATTATTAGTAATACGTTTAATATTGAGTATATCCATACTCCTACAGTTCCATTAAGTGATAGATATTTGTTAACAAAATCAGCAAATCCACCTTTAAAGAATAGTGCTATTATTTGTGGAAATTGTAATAATGATGTTGAAAAGATTACTGGAATAACTCCTGCCATTAATACTTTCATAGGTATATGTGTACTTTGTCCTCCATACACTTTTCTTCCTACTACTCTTTTTGCGTATTGAACTGGAATCTTTCTTTGTCCTTCTTGGATCATTATAACACCTACTATAATTGCTAAAGCTATTATTAAAAATGCTATTACTGCAATTATATTTGCTTGACCTGCTTTTACTGCACTAAACATTTTTATCAAACCTTCTGGTGCTCTAGATACAATACCAACAAATATTAGTAATGAGATACCATTACCTACTCCTTTTTCAGTAATTTGCTCTCCCAACCACATAAGAAATGCTGTACCAGCAGTTAATACGATAATTACAACCGCGATAGATAAAAAATCATCTTTTATTAGCGCTTGTCTAAAGAAACCTATACTTATACCAGCTGCTTGTATTGCTGCAAGTACAATAGTAAGATATTTGGTGTACTGCGATATTTTCTTTCTGCCTTCTTCGCCTTCTCTACTCAATTCTTCTAGACTAGGAATAGCTATTGTAAGTAGTTGTAATATTATCGATGCTGTAATGTATGGGTAGATATTTAGCGCGAAGATAGTAAAGTTCTTGAATGCTCCTCCTGCCATTAAGTTAATGAAATCTAATAGCCCTCCTGCTTGACTATCAAACATCTGAGCTATTACACTTCCATTAATCCCAGGAACAGGAATGCTAGATCCCACTCTATAGATAAATAACATCATTAATGTGAATATCATTTTCTTTCTTAGTTCTGGGACCTTCCAAGCATTTTTAAGAGTTGATAGCAATTTAAATCACCTCTACCTTTCCTCCGTTTGCCTCAATCTTTTCAGTAGCTGATTTACTGAATTTACTAGCTTTAATAGTAAGTTGTTTGTTTAATTCACCGTTTCCTAACACTTTTACTCCATCAAATAGTTTGTTGATTAATCCACTCTCAACTAGTAATTCTGGAGTTACTTCTGTATTAGCTTCAAATTTTTCGTTTATATCTCCTATATTAACTATAGCGTATTTTTTAGCAAATATGTTTGTAAATCCTCTTTTAGGTAGTCTTCTATATAAAGGCATTTGTCCACCTTCAAATCCAGGTCTTACTCCTCCACCTGAACGTGCGTTTTGACCTTTATGTCCTTTACCAGCAGTTTTTCCTTGTCCTGATCCAGTACCTCTACCTAATCTTTTTGTAGACTTACTTCCACCACCTACGTTTGGGCTCATTTCGTGTAATTTCATGTATCTTACACCTCCTCTTCGTAAAATATATCTTATTCGATAACTTGAACCATATGACTAACTTTATCTATCATACCTCTTATTTGAGGAGTATCTTCTTTTTCAACTGTCTGACCAATCTTTCTTAGTCCAAGAGCTTCTATTGTAGCTATTTGTTTTTTTGATCTTCCAATTTTACTTCTCGTTAATTTTATTTGTATTTTAGCCAAGGTATTTCCCCCCTTAACCTAGTAATTCCTCTACAGATTTTCCTCTTAGCTTAGCAACTTCTTCTGCTCTTTTTAATTGTCTTAGAGCTTGCATAGTTGCATTAACCATGTTTCTAGGATTACTAGTTCCTAATGATTTTCCTCTTAAATCTCTTATACCAGCTAACTCTATAACAGCACGAACTGGTCCTCCAGCTATAACTCCAGTACCTTCTGAAGCTGGCTTAAGTAATACTTTTCCTGCTCCAAAGTCTCCTATAGTCTCATGCGGTATAGTAGTTCCGATAGTTGCAACTTTGATTATATGCTTTTTAGCATCTTGTATTGCTTTTCTTATAGCTTCAGGAACTTCTAATGCTTTAGCCATTCCTACACCAACGTGACCATTTTCATCACCAACTACTACCAAAGCACTAAATCTAAAGTTCCTACCACCTTTAACAACTTTAGTTACACGATTTATGCTTACAACTCTTTCTTTTAAATCTAATGAGTTAACATCTATAAGTTCGCGGTTCATTATTTCCCCTCCTTCGTCTAGAATTTTAATCCAGCTTCTCTTGCACCTTCTGCAAGTTCTTTAACTCTTCCGTGATATAAATATCCTGCTCTATCAAATACAACTGTTTCAATTCCTTTTTCTAAAGCTTTTTTAGCTACTAATTTACCAACTTCTTTAGCAGCTTCCTTGTTTCCAGTTGATGATAGGTTTAAATCTTTTTCTAATGTAGAAGCTGAAACTAATGTTTTTCCAGCAACATCATCAATAACTTGTGCATATATGTGGTTAAGACTTCTATAAACATTTAGTCTTGGTCTCTCAGGAGCTCCACTTACAGTCTTTCTAATTCTTAATTGTCTTTTTTGTCTCTTTTTATTGCTGTTCACCTTTTTAAGCACCTGTTATCACTCCTTTCCTATCCTACTTACCTGTCTTACCTTCTTTACGTCTTACTACTTCATTTTCGTATCTAACACCTTTTCCTTTATATGGTTCAGGTTTTCTTAATTCTCTGATTATTGCAGCATAGTTTCCAACTTGCTCTTTGTTGATTCCACTTACGATAATCTTTGTGTTAGTTGGAACCTCTACACTTATTCCTTGTGGATCTTCCATTTCTATTGGATGTGAAAATCCTAAGTTTAATACTAATTTGTTTCCTTGTTTTTGAGCACGATACCCAACTCCAACTATATCTAAAGCCTTTGTATATCCGTTTGTTACACCTTCAATCATATTAGCGATTAGTGTTCTTGATAGTCCGTGTAACGCTCTATGTTCTTTTCTATCTGTTGGACGAGCTACAGTTATTGTATCGTCTTCTCTATTTATCGTTAAATCTTTGCTTATTTGTTGTTCTAATGTTCCTTTTGGTCCTTTTACCACTACCTTGTTGCTAGCATCAACGCTAACTTCTACTCCAGCTGGAACAGTTATTGGCTTTAATCCTATCCTTGACATAGCTGCACCTCCTATTCTTAAGTGTCACTTAGTTATTACCACACGTAGCAGATTACTTCTCCGCCTAGTTTTGATTTTCTCGCTTCTTTATCAGTCATGATTCCTTTTGATGTTGAAAGGATTGCTATTCCTAGACCTCCTAGAACTCTCGGAATCTCATCACTTTTAACGTATACTCTTAATCCTGGTTTAGATATTCTTTTTATACCAGTGATTATCTTGTTTTTATCTTCTCCGTATTTAAGTTGTACTCTTATAATACCTTGCTTACCGTCTTCGATTACATCTAACCCTTTTATAAAACCTTCTTCTAATAAAATGTTTGCTACAGACTTTTTCATATTAGAAGCTGGAATATCTACAGTCTCGTGTTTAGCATTACTACCATTTCTAACTCTTGTAAGCATATCTGCTATTGGATCTGTCATAACCATTACAGTCTACCTCCTTCCATTTTAACAACCTATTACCAACTTGCTTTTCTAACCCCTGGAATTTGTCCTTTATATGCTAATTCTCTGAAGCAAATACGACAAATTCCATATTTTCTTAAATAAGCGTGAGGTCTACCGCAAACTTTACATCTGTTATATTCTCTCGTAGAATATTTTTGCGTTTTTTGTTGTTTAATAATCATAGCTTTTCTAGCCATTCATTTTCCCTCCTTTTTCCCTTTTTTACTTTTTAAAAGGCATTCCCATTAGAGCTAAAAATTCTTTGGCTTCTTCATCTGTATTAGCTGTTGTTACAACTATAATATCTAGACCTTTTATAGAATCCACTTTATCATAATCAATTTCAGGGAAAATTAATTGCTCTTTTACTCCTAAAGCATAGTTTCCTCTTCCGTCGAACGAAGTAGATGAAACTCCTCTAAAGTCTCTAACTCTTGGTAAAGAGATATTCATTAACTTATCGAAGAATTCGTACATCTTTTCTCCTCTTAAAGTTACTTTTGCTCCTACTGGCATACCCTCACGAAGTTTAAAGTTCGCTACCGATTTTCTTGCTTTTGTTACTATAGGTTTTTGTCCTGTTATAATTCCTAATTCTTCAACAGCTGATTCTAGTATTTTTGGGTTCTCTCTAGCTTCCCCAAGACCCATGTTTAATATAATTTTTTCTATTTTAGGAACTTCCATAACACTTTTATATTTGAATTTTTCCATTAATGCTGGTATTACTTCATTGGAATATTTTACTTTAAGACGTGTAGTCATATTTATTGACCTCCCTTCACCTAAAAATCTTAGTCTAAAATTTCACCACATTTAGCGCATACTCTTGTTTTTTTACCGTTCTCTATTTTATGTCCTATTCTTACGCCTTTTTTCTCTTTATTGCAATATAGCATTACATTTGAAGCGTGAATAGCACCTTCTTTTTCAATTCTTCCACCTTGTTGCATTTGTTGGCTAGGCTTCTTATGTTTTACAACAATATTAACACCTTCAACAACTACTCTATCTTTTTTAGGCATAGCTGTTAAAACTTTACCTACTTTACCTTTGTCTTTTCCTGATATAACAACTACTGTATCACCTTTTTTAACATGCATTGAGTTACACCTCCTCTTATAGTACTTCAGGTGCTAATGATATTATTTTCATGAAGTTTCCTTCTCTTAACTCCCTAGTAACTGGTCCAAAGATACGAGTTCCCACTGGAGACTTATCGTCCTTTATAATAACTGCAGCATTTTCATCGAACTTAATGTAGCTTCCATCTTGTCTTCCTACACCTTTTTTTGTTCTAACTACAACAGCTTTAACTACGTCTCCCTTTTTAACAACACCACCTGGTGTTGCACTTTTAACTGAGGCAACTACTATATCCCCTACATTAGCATATTTTCTTCTAGATCCACCTAAAACTTTAATTACTAATAACTCCTTCGCTCCAGAGTTATCTCCTACTCTTACACGTGTTTCCGTTTGAATCATTATGATACCCTCCTTTCACAACCGTAAGGATTATTTTGCTTTCTCTAATATTTGTACTAATCTCCATCTTTTCTCTTTACTTAACGGTCTAGTCTCCATTATTTTTACTGTGTCACCTATTCCACACTCATTATTCTCATCATGAGCCTTAAATTTAGTAGTTCTCTTTACTTGTTTTCCGTATAGTGGGTGTGATACAAGAGTCTCTACTGCAACAACTACAGTCTTTTCCATTTTATCACTTACAACACGTCCAACTCTAACTTTTCTATTTCCTCTTTCCATTTAACTAGCCCTCCTTTCATTCAACTACGCTACTATGCATTAACTTCTTTTATTTCTCTTTCTCTTATAAGAGTTTTTACACGGGCAATATCTTTTCTAACTGATTTTATTCTCATAGGGTTATCTAATTGACCTGTAGCTAATTGAAATCTTAAGTTAAATAGTTCTCCTTTTAATTCTGCTAATTTATTCCCTAATTCTTGAGGCGTCAATTGACGTAATTCATTAGCTTTCATTAGCTTCACCACCCTCTTCACTTGCATCTTGTCGAGTGACAAACTTGCATTTAATTGGTAACTTGTGCATAGCCAGTCTCATAGCTTCTCTAGCTATTTCCTCTGATACACCAGTCATTTCAAACATTATTCTTCCTGGTTTAACTACTGCCACCCAATATTCTGGTGAACCTTTACCTGAACCCATACGTGTTTCAGCTGGTTTTTGTGTTACTGGTTTATCTGGGAATACCTTTATCCAGATTTTTCCCCCTCTTTTAACGTATCTTGTCATTGCTCTTCTGGCAGCTTCTATTTGATTAGATGTTATCCAAGCAGGCTCTAGTGCCTGTATTCCATAATCTCCGTAAGTTATCGTATTTCCACGAGTAGCTTTACCTGTCATTCTGCCTCTGTGAACTCTACGACGTTTTACTCTTTTAGGCATTAACATGTCTAATTCCTCCCTTCCTACGCATTGTAACTATTCTTTATCTGTTCTATCTTCCTCTTTTGATACTACCTTTGAAGTAGGAAGAACTTCACCTTTATATAACCATACTTTAACTCCGATTTTTCCGAAAGTTGTATCTGC
This sequence comes from Gottschalkia acidurici 9a, assembly GCF_000299355.1. NCBI lineage: Bacteria > Bacillati > Bacillota > Tissierellia > Tissierellales > Gottschalkiaceae > Gottschalkia > Gottschalkia acidurici. The sequence continues at coordinate 2,371,215 of NC_018664.1, forward strand.
CTCAGCAAATCCGTAATCTATATCTGCTCTTAATGTTTGTAGTGGTATAGTTCCTTCGCTATAGCCTTCTGTTCTAGCCATATCAGCTCCACCTAATCTTCCTGAAACAGCAGTTTTTATACCTTTTACTCCAGATCTCATACTTCTTTGAATCGCTTGTTTCATAGCTCTTCTGAAAGAAATTCTTCTTTCTAATTGGCTAGCTATATTTTCAGCTACTAATTGAGCATCTTTTTCTGGAACTTTTATTTCTTCAACATTAACAGTAACTTTCTTGTTACTTAGCTTTTCTAGCTCTTTTCTAACTTCTTCTACTCCTTGACCGCCTTTTCCTATTACCATTCCCGGTTTAGCAGTATTTATAGTAACTTTTATTCTGTTAGCTGCTCTTTCAATCTCAATTCTTGATATTCCAGATATAAATAACTTCTTTTTAAGATATTTACGAATTTTATTATCTTCTACTAAAAGATCTCCAAATTCTTTTTTATTAGCATACCATTTCGAATCCCAGTCTTTTATAACACCAACTCTAAGTCCGTGTGGATTTACTTTCTGACCCATACTTATCCCTCCTTCTTTTCCTATTCTCTTTCTGCAACTACTATGCCTACATGGCTCGTTCTTTTTAATATTGAGTATGCTCTACCTTGTGATCTTGGTCTCCATCTCTTAAGTGTTGGACCTTGGTTAGCATATGCTTGTAGTACATATAAGTTTTCTCTATCTAAATCTAAATTATTTTCCGCATTGGCAACTGCTGATTTTAGAACTTTTTCTAATTCTTTAGCCCCTCTTTTTGGTGTAAACTTTAGTATAGCAAGTGCTTCATCTATGTTTTTACCTCTTATTTCAGCTGCTACTAAGTTCACCTTTCTTGGTGCAATACGCACATATTTGGCGATAGCTCTAGCTTCCACTCTCGGTTCCCTCCTTTATCTATCTTAATGAAGTTGATCTTTCCGTTTGACCAGCGTGTCCTTTAAATGTTCTAGTAGGAGCAAACTCTCCTAGCTTGTGACCAACCATATCTTCTGTTACATAAACTGGTACATGCTTTCTTCCATCATGAACAGCTATAGTGTGTCCTATCATCTGTGGAAAAATAGTTGAACGACGTGACCATGTTTTAATAACTTGTTTATCATTTTTCTCATTTAATGCTTCTACCTTTTTCATTAAATGATCATCACAAAATGGTCCTTTTTTTAGAGATCTACCCATCTAAGTTCCTCCTTTCAGCACATCTTTTTTAATTTAAGCAATTAGAAAATTATTTTTTCTTCTTCTAACGATGTACTTATTCGATTTTTTGTTTTTCTTACGAGTCTTATATCCAAGCGCTGGTTTACCCCATGGAGTAAGTGGACTTGGCATTCCTATTGGTGTTCTACCTTCACCACCACCGTGAGGGTGATCGTTAGGGTTCATAACACTACCTCTAACAGTTGGTCTGAATCCTAGATGTCTAGTTCTTCCCGCTTTACCAATTGTTATTAACTCGTGATCTTTATTTCCTACTTGACCAATAGTAGCTCTACATTCAACTCTCACTAATCTAAACTCTCCTGAAGGAAGTTTAATTTGTGCATAATTTCCTTCTCTAGCCATTAATTGTGCTGAGTTTCCTGCTGATCTTACTAATTGACCACCTTTTCCAGCTTTTAATTCAATATTATGAACAACTGTACCTACTGGTATGTTTTTAAGTGGTAATGCATTTCCTACTTTTATATCCGCATCTACACCTGATTCTATCATATCTCCCACTTTTAATCCGTTTGGAGCAAGAATATATCTTTTTTCACCATCTGCATAGTTTATTAAAGCTATGTTAGCTGTTCTATTTGGATCATACTCTATAGAAGCAACTTTTCCAGGTATACCATCTTTATTTCTTTTGAAGTCTATTATTCTATACTTTCTTTTAGCCCCACCACCTCTGTGGCGTACAGTTATTCTACCATGAGCATTTCTACCAGCTTTTTTACTCAGACTAGTAAGTAATGACTTTTCAGGTTCTGTTTTAGTTATTTCTTCAAAAGTTGAAACTGTCATTTGTCTAATACCTGGCGAAGTTGGTTTAAACTTTTTAATACCCATTATGTTCCCTCCTCTTACTTAGTGTCTAAACATTACATTCCTTCAAAGAATTCTATGCCTTTGCTGTCTGCAGTTAAAGTTACTATTGCTTTTTTCCAGTCAGCTCTTTTACCAACATGAACTCCCTGTCTTTTAACTTTACCTTCCATATTCATAGTGTTAACTTTTTCAACCTTAACACCAAATACTTTTTCAACAGCTGATTTAATTTCAGTTTTGTTTGATTTTTTATCAACCACGAAAGTATATTTACCTTCCGCCATATCATTCATACTTTTCTCAGTAACTACTGGTTTGATGATAATGTCGTGTGGGCTACGCATTATGCATACACCTCCTCCACTTTTTTAACAGCGTCTTTAGTTATTATAAATGAGTCATGCTTTAATATATCATAAACATTTAAAGTGCTAACAAGAGTAGTTTCAACTCCTGGAATGTTATTAGCTGATTTTACAACATTTTCGTCTTTATCAGCTGTAACTATTAATACTTTTTTCGCTGAATTAATATTCTTTAATATACTTGTCATTTCTTTAGTTTTTGGAGCGTTTAAAACTAACTCATCTAAAACTATTATTTCATTATTAGCAACTTTTGAACTTAAAGCAGATTTCATAGCTAATCTTCTTACTTTTTTAGGTACTTTGTAACTGTAATCTCTTGGCTTTGGAGCAAATACAACTCCACCACCTACCCATTGTGGTGCTCTTGTACTTCCTTGACGAGCTCTACCAGTTCCTTTTTGTCTCCAAGGTTTTCTTCCTCCACCTCTTACTTCTGCTCTAGTTTTAACAGATTGAGTTCCTTGTCTTTTATTTGCTAATTGATTTTTAACTACTTCGTATAGTACGTGTTGGTTAACTTCAACTCCAAATATAGAATCATTTAACTCTATATCTCCTACTTGCTCACCTGTAACATTATATAAAGCTACCTTTGGCATTTTGTTTCCTCCTTTCATGAAAACTTAATTACTTAGATTTGATACTTTGTTTTATTGTTAGTAGTCCACCTTTAGGTCCTGGAACTGCACCCTTAACTAAGATGTAGTTTTTATCTGCATCTACTCTTACTACTTCTAAGTTTTGTACTGTTACTTTCGCATTTCCCATATGTCCTGGTAATTTTCTTCCTTTAAATACTCTTCCAGGGTAAGTAGCTGCCGATAATGCTCCTACTCCTCTGTGGTATTTAGAACCATGACTCATAGGTCCTCTACTTTGATTATGTCTCTTAATAGAACCTTGGAATCCTTTACCTTTTGATATTCCTGCTATATCAACTTTATCTCCTGCAGCAAATACATCAGCTTTTATTTCCTGTCCTACTTCATAAGCATCTGTATCAGATACTCTAACTTCTTGTAAAACTTTTTTATAAGCTATATTCGATTTATCAAAATGACCTTTTAAAGGTTTATTGATTTTTTTCTCTTTAACTTCTCCATAACCAACTTGAATAGCACTATAGCCATCTATGTCGTTTGTTTTCTTTTGAGTAACTACTACTGGTCCTGCCTCTATCACTGTAACCGGTATAACATTACCTTCTTCAGTGAATATTTGAGTCATACCTATTTTTTTACCTAATATACTTTTCATAACAAACACCTCCTAATGTCTTACAGCGGATTACACTATTGTAATCATACTAAGCAGAGTGTTTTTTATATGCTCTACTTATGTTAACTGAATAAATTATAATTTAATTTCGATATCCACACCAGCTGGTAGATTAAGTCTCATTAATGAATCTACAGTTTTTGGTGTAGGACTTAGAATGTCGATTAATCTCTTATGAGTTCTTTGTTCGAATTGCTCTCTTGAATCTTTATATTTATGAACCGCTCTTAAGATAGTTATTACTTGTTTTTCAGTAGGTAGTGGTATTGGTCCAGATACACTAGCTCCTGTTCTTTTTGCAGTTTCAACAATTCTTTGTGCTGATGAATCTAATATTTCATGATCATAAGCTTTTAATCTTATTCTTATTTTTTGTTTGTTTGACATTTTAAAGTTCCCTCCCTCTATCGCATGTTTTTCTTTACATACGACAATGATTGCCGATACACTCAACCGGGTGTGTTGTAATTTGATTGAGAAGACAACTTGTCGCCCGATTCTAAGCCGGACATTCTCAACAAAAATTCCCTTAAGTAAATTAAGCAACCTTTTGTCTCATCGCATGTCAACTGCATACCATAGTATTTTATATCAATACTAGACAAAACTCAAGCCTTTTTTAAAACTTTTTTGAGTTTTTTACTATATTTTTCTCGACATTAATAAAGAAGGGGAAAAACCCCTTCTTTTTATATTGTTTTTACAGAAAATTATTTTAATATTTTAGAAATAACTCCTGATCCTACTGTTCTTCCACCTTCACGTACAGCAAATCTTAATCCTTCTTCCATTGCTATTGGTGATATTAACTCTATTGTAAATTTAGCGTTATCTCCTGGCATTACCATTTCTACGCCTTCTTCTAATTTTATTGATCCTGTTACGTCTGTTGTTCTGAAGTAGAATTGTGGTCTATATCCATCGAAGAATGGTGTATGTCTTCCTCCCTCTTCTTTGTTTAGTACATATACTTCTGCTTCAAAGTGTGTATGTGGTGTTATACTTCCTGGTTTAGCTAATACTTGACCTCTTTGGATATCTTCTCTTTGAACACCTCTTAATAGTGCTCCGATGTTATCTCCTGCTTGTGCATCGTCTAGTAATTTTCTAAACATTTCTATTCCTGTACAAACTACTGTTCTTGATTCTTCTGCTATTCCTACGATTTCTACGTTGTCTTGTACTTTTAGTACTCCTCTTTCTACTTTTCCTGTTGCTACTGTTCCTCTTCCTGTGATTGAGAAGATGTCTTCTACTGGCATTAGGAATGCTTTGTCTGTATCTCTTTCTGGTGTTGGAATTGTTTCATCTACTGCTGCCATTAATTCTAAGATTTTGTCTCCCCACTCGCTTGATGGATCTTCTAATGCTTTTAATGCTGATCCTACTACTATTGGTGTATTATCTCCATCGAATTCATATTCGCTTAGTAGTTCTCTTACTTCCATTTCTACTAACTCGATTAATTCTTCGTCATTTACCATATCTGCTTTGTTTAGGAATACTACTATTGTTGGTACCCCTACTTGTCTTGATAATAGTATATGCTCTCTTGTTTGTGGCATTGGACCATCTGCTGCTGAACAAACTAATATAGCTCCGTCCATTTGTGCTGCTCCTGTTATCATGTTCTTAACGTAGTCAGCATGCCCTGGACAGTCAACGTGTGCGTAGTGTCTGTTTTCTGTTTCATACTCTACGTGTGATGTTGATATTGTTATTCCTCTTTCTCTTTCCTCTGGTGCTTTATCTATGTTGTCGTATGCTATTCCTTCTCCTGTACCTAATCTTGCGTGTAGTACTGTTGTTATTGCTGCTGTTAACGTTGTTTTACCGTGGTCAACGTGTCCTATTGTTCCTATATTTACGTGTGGCTTACTTCTTTCAAATTTTGCTTTTCCCATTTTTCAATTCCTCCTTACTATTTTAAGAATTATTTATTCATTATTTTTTCAGCTAAACTATTAGGAAGCGCTTCATAGTGATCAAATAGCATTATATAATTTCCACGACCTTGAGTATTTGAACGAAGGTCTGTAGCATATCCGAACATTTCTGCAAGCGGAACAAATCCTCTTATGATTTGAGCTCCCGATCTTGATTCCATACCTTCAATTCTACCTCTTCTTGAGTTTAAGTCTCCAATAACATCCCCCATGTATTCTTCTGGAACTGTTACTTCAACTTTCATGTATGGTTCAAGTATTACTGGTGCTGCTTTTTTCATAGCATCTTTAAATGCCATAGAACCAGCTATTTTAAACGCCATTTCTGACGAGTCAACGTCATGGTATGATCCATCAAATAGTGTAACTTTGAAGTCTAACACTGGATATCCAGCTAGTATACCATTTTGAGATGCTTCTTGAATACCATTGTCAACAGGTGCGATATATTCTCTTGGAATAGCCCCACCAGTAATAGCGTTTTCAAATAAATATCCTTCTCCAGGCTCTCTTGGTGCCATTCTGATCTTAACGTGTCCATATTGTCCACGTCCACCAGATTGTCTAGCATATTTAGAGTCAACTTCAACTTCTTTAGTAATAGTTTCTTTGTAAGCAACTTGTGGTTGACCTACATTAGCTTCTACTTTGAACTCTCTTAATAGTCTATCTACGATAACCTCTAAGTGTAGTTCTCCCATACCTGCTATTATTGTTTGTCCTGTTTCTTGATCAGTATAAGTTTTAAATGTTGGATCTTCCTCAGCTAATTTAGCTAAAGCAAGCCCCATCTTATCTTGATCAGCTTTAGTTTTAGGTTCTATAGCTATATGAATAACTGGCTCTGGGAATTCCATAGACTCTAATATAACAGGACTTTTTTCATCACATAGTGTGTCTCCTGTAGTAGTGTCTTTAAGACCTACCGCAGCAGCTATATCTCCTGCATATACTCTGTCTAGTTCTTCTCTTTTGTTCGCATGCATTTGTAGTATACGACCAATTCTTTCTTTTTTACCTTTTGTTGAGTTTAGCACATATGATCCAGACTCTAGAATTCCTGAATAAACTCTAAAGAAAGCTAATTTCCCAACATATGGGTCAGTCATTATTTTAAATGCTAAAGCAGCAAACGGTTCTTCATCAGATGAGTTTCTCACTTCTTCTTCTTCGCTTCCTGGCTTTGTTCCCACTATACCCTTTACATCTGTAGGAGCTGGTAGGTAGTCTATAACAGCATCTAATAATGATTGTACACCTTTATTTCTATAAGCTGATCCACAAAGAACTGGTGTTATAGAAACAGCAAGCGTAGCTTCTCTTATAGCCTTTTTAATTTCCTCTACGCTAATCTCTTCACCTTCTAGATATTTCATCATAAGTTCTTCATTTTGATCTGCTATAGCATCTAATAGTACTTCTCTATGTTCAGCAGCTAAATCCTTCATATCTTCAGGAATTTCAACTATGTCAAATTCCTTACCTAATTGATCCTTGTAAACCATAGCATTCATTTCAACAAGGTCAACTACACCTATGAAATCATCTTCTTTACCTATTGGTAACTCTATAGGCACTGCATTAGCTTTAAGTCTTTCTTTCATCATATCAATAGCTCTAAAGTAATCTGCACCTAGTATATCCATTTTGTTTACAAACGCTAAACGTGGTACACCATATTTATCAGCTTGACGCCAAACTGTCTCTGATTGAGGCTCAACTCCACCTTTAGCACAGAAAACTGCAACAGCACCATCTAGAACACGAAGTGATCTTTCAACTTCAACTGTGAAATCCACGTGTCCTGGTGTGTCTATAAGGTTAATTCTATGATTTTTCCATTGAGCAGTTGTAGCAGCAGAAGTTATAGTTATACCTCTTTCCTGCTCTTGCTCCATCCAGTCCATTGTAGCTGCACCTTCATGTGTCTCACCTATTTTGTGAGTTCTTCCTGTGTAGAATAATATTCTCTCACTAGTAGTTGTTTTTCCAGCATCTATGTGAGCCATTATTCCGATATTCCTAGTATTTTCTAATGAAAATTGTCTTGACACAGTATTCCTCCTCCCTATATTTCATACGGCCAATATACTTCGAGTATTCTTGGGAATACTTTCTTTATATATTTATTACCATCTGTAATGTGCAAAAGCTCTGTTAGCCTCAGCCATTTTATGAACATCTTCTCTTTTTCTAACACTAGCACCTGTATTGTTAGACGCATCAAGGATTTCTTTACCTAGTCTTTCAACCATAGTTTTTTCTCCTCTTTTTCTAGAGAATCCAACTAACCATCTTAATCCTATTGTTTCTCTTCTATCTGGTCTAACTTCTATAGGAACTTGGTATGTTGCTCCTCCAACACGTCTAGCTTTTACTTCTAGTACTGGCATTATGTTATTCATCGCTCTGATAAATACTTCTAATGGATCTTCTCCACTTTGATCTTTTACATAATCAAATGCACCATATACTATTTTTTGTGCTTTACCTCTTTTTCCATCTAGCATTGTTCTGTTTATTAACTTAGTTATAACCTTATCTTTATAAATCGGATCCGGCATAACATCCCTTTTAGGAACATGACCTTTTCTTGGCACAACGCTTCCCTCCTTAATCATATTAAATTAATTCATAGGTACTCGACCATATGTCGCAGTGCGCAACTCTATATATTAAACAGCATATTCAGCCGTCAATCTTTTCCGCACCTTTAGTCTAAAATTACTTTTCTTTTTTAACTCTTTTTGCTCCGTATTTTGATCTACTTTGCATTCTTTTATCAACACCTGAAGCATCTAGTGCTCCCCTTACAATATGGTATCTAACCCCTGGTAAGTCTTTGATTCTTCCACCTCTTATAAGAACAACACTATGCTCTTGTAAGTTGTGTCCTATTCCTGGGATATAAGCTGAAACTTCTATTCCATTTGTAAGTCTAACTCTGGCAATCTTTCTTAACGCTGAGTTAGGTTTTTTAGGTGTTACAGTTTTAACCGAAGTACAAACCCCTCTTTTTTGTGGTGAATTCATCTTTGTATATTTCTTTTTAAGTGAGTTGTAGTTAAAACCTAAATGAGCTGATTTAGATTGATAAGTTACTTTTTTTCTACCTTTTCTTACTAATTGGCTTATTGTTGGCATTAAAGCACCTCCTTCCAAAATTGTCTATTTCAATATAGCAGCAGAAGCTGCACTAACTTCAATTCCACAGGCCTTACCTAGTTCTTTCATAGTATCCATATATACAACTTCTATCAATCTTTCATCGCATAATGCTACTAATTCATGTACAATTCTAGGTTCTGCATCTTTAGCTATAAGCAGTTGCTTAGCTTCATCATGCATTATTGCTCTTTTAACCTGCTTAGTGCCTACTACCTTATTGGCTTCTTTTAGACTTTGTAACACTATAGTTTCCTCCTTTTTTAAATATCTGGAAGATTACGTGAAAATTCACGTAATCTTCTTGATAACAAAAGAGTATATCATACAGTTTTACACACTAGTATATTTTATCATCAGTTAGTTATAGTGTCAACATTTATCTCTTCTTCAATTTCATCTTTTTCTTCTGTATTTATAGCTATACTTTTATATCTTTTCATCCCTGTTCCTGCAGGAATTAACTTACCTATAAGAACATTTTCTTTCAGTCCTATTAAGTTATCTTCTTTTCCTTTTATAGCTGCTTCAGTTAATACTCTTGTTGTTTCTTGGAATGAAGCTGCTGATAAGAATGACTCAGTAGCTAAAGATGCTTTGGTAATACCTAATAATACCGTTGTACCAACAGCCGGTTTTCCACCCTCAGACTCTACACGTTCATTTTCTTTTTCATATTCAAATGTATTTATAAGTCCTCCTGGTAATAAATCTGTATCTCCTGAATCTTCTATTTTAACCTTGTTCAACATTTGTCTAACTATAACTTCTATATGTTTATCGTTTATATCAACACCTTGAAGTCTATAAACTCTTTGAACTTCTTTTACAAGATATGACTGAACTCCAGCTTCACCCTTTATCTTCAAAATATCATGTGGATTTACTGAACCTTCTGTAATTTCATCTCCAGCCTCCAGTACATTTCCTTCTCTAACTTTAATCCTTGAACCATATGGTATGCTGTAACTTCTTGATTCTCCATCTCCAGATGTTACGGTTACTTCTCTTTTTCTTTTTGATTCAAGTATTGTAACCTTTCCTGGTATTTCTGTTATAATCGCAAGACCTTTTGGTTTTCTAGCTTCAAATAACTCTTCTACCCTTGGAAGACCCTGTGTAATATCTGCTCCTGCTACTCCTCCTGTATGGAAAGTACGCATAGTAAGTTGTGTACCAGGCTCCCCTATTGATTGTGCAGCTATTATACCTACTGCTTCTCCTATATTAACAGATGTTCCTGTTGCTAAGTTTCTACCATAACATTTTGAACAAACACCATGTCTAGTTCTACATGCTAGTGCAGTTCTTATCTTAACTTCTTCTATTCCAGTAGCTATTATTTTATCAGCTATATCTTCTGTAATTAATTCTAGAGCTCCTACTATTTTTTCTCCCGTATTAGGATCAAACACATCTTCAAAGCTATATCTACCTTCGATTCTATCCCATAGTTCTTCTATAACTTCTTTTCCGTCTTTAAATGCTCTTGCTAATAGATATTCTTCTGTACCACAATCTTCTTCTCTTATTATAACATCTTGACTGACATCAACTAATCTTCTAGTTAAATATCCTGAATCGGCAGTTCTTAGTGCCGTATCTGCAAGACCTTTACGAGAACCGTGAGTTGAAGTAAAGAATTCAAGAACTGTAAGTCCTTCTCTAAAGTTAGATCTTATAGGCTGCTCTACTGTTCTACCTGAAGCATTTGCCATAAGACCCCTCATACCCGCAAGCTGTCTTATCTGATTTTTACTACCTCTCGCTCCTGATTGTGCCATTATGAATATATTATTCATTTCATCTAATCCACTCATAAGAGCTTCAGTAACTTTTTCAGTAGTTTTACTCCATACCTCTATAACTCTCTCATATCTTTCTTCATCTGATATAAGCCCTCTTCTATAAGACTTTTCATACTTATCTACTAGTTCTTCTGCTTCTCCTATAAGAACAAACTTTTCTTCTGGAACTATAATATCTTCTATACTAACTGTAATAGCTCCTATTGTAGAATATTTGAATCCTGTAGATTTGATATGGTCTAAAACTATTGAAGTTACAGTGTTTCCATGTTTTCTGTAGCACTTATCTACTATCTTTCCTAGCATTTTCTTATCAACTAGGGTATCTATCTCTAGTGAGTATTTATCTTTACTTCTATCAACGAATCCTAAATTTTGCGGTATGTGTTCATTAAATATAAATCTACCAACAGTACTTTCTACAAGCTTTCCTCTATCATCTTGTGAAAGCTTTACTCTTACCTTAACTCGAGCATGAAGTCCAACGGCTTTATTTTGGTATGCCATATACATTTCCTCAAAGTCTTTAAATACCATACCAGTTCCTATTTCCTCATCATTCTCAACTGTCAAATAGTAACTTCCTAGTACCATATCTTGAGTTGGAGTAGTTATAGGCTTACCATCTTTAGGAGCTAAAATATTATTAGTTGAAAGCATTAAGAATCTTGCCTCAGCCTGTGCCTCTGTTGATAGTGGAACGTGTACTGCCATTTGGTCACCATCAAAGTCAGCGTTATAAGCTGTACATACTAGTGGATGTAGCTTTATAGCTTTTCCTTCTACTAGTATAGGTTCAAATGCTTGTATTCCCAGTCTGTGTAATGTCGGTGCACGGTTTAGTAATACTGGATGCTCTTTTATTACAGACTCTAAAACATCCCATACTACTGGCTTAACTTTCTCAACCATTCTTTTTGCACTCTTAATATTATGAGCATAATTTTCATTTACTAATTTTTTCATTACAAATGGTTTAAATAGCTCTAGTGCCATTTTTTTAGGAAGACCACATTGATAGAATTTTAGTTCTGGACCAACTACTATAACCGAACGCCCTGAATAATCTACCCTTTTTCCAAGTAAGTTTTGTCTGAATCTACCTTGCTTACCTTTAAGCATATCTGAAAGAGATTTTAAAGGTCTATTTCCCGGACCAGTTACAGGTCTTCCTCTTCTACCATTGTCTATAAGAGCATCCACAGCTTCTTGTAACATTCTCTTTTCATTTCTTACAATTATATCTGGAGCTCCTAAGTCTAGAAGTCTTTTAAGTCTATTATTTCTATTTATAACTCTTCTATATAGGTCATTCAAGTCTGAAGTTGCGAATCTACCACCATCTAATTGGACCATAGGTCTTAAGTCAGGTGGTATAACTGGTACTACATCTAAGATCATCCATTCTGGTCTATTTCCAGATTGTCTGAATGCCTCTACAACTTCTAATCTTCTTATTATTCTTATTTTCTTCTGTCCTGTACTGTCTTTAAGCTGACTTCTTAATTCTTTGGCTTCTTTTTCTAAGTCTATTTTAGCTAAAAGTTCTTTTACAGCTTCTGCTCCCATAGCAGCTCTAAACTTCTGGCCAGCTTTATCATAGTTCTCTTTAGCCTCTCTATATTCGCCTTCATTTAAAAGCTGTTTCTCTGAAAGAGAAGTTTCACCCGGATCTATTACTATATAAGATGCAAAGTACAATACTTTCTCTAGCGATCTTGGAGACATATCTAATATAAGTCCCATTCTACTTGGTATTCCTTTAAAGTACCAAATATGAGAAACTGGAGCTGCTAATTCTATATGTCCCATTCTTTCTCTTCTTACTTTGGCCTTTATTACTTCTACTCCACATCTGTCACATACTACACCTTTATATCTTACTCTTTTATACTTACCACAGTGACACTCCCAGTCTTTAGTAGGTCCAAATATTTTTTCACAGAATAATCCTTCTTTTTCTGGTTTTAGCGTCCTATAGTTAATAGTTTCTGGTTTTTTAACTTCCCCTTTAGACCATTGTCTTATCTTCTCTGGGGATGCTAAAGCAATTTTTATTGAATCAAAATTTTCAAGTTCAAACAAGGGGTTATCTCTCCCTTCCATATAAGTATTTTGAAATTAGTCATCAAAATCTTCGTTAAAAAGGTCTTCTTCAAAGTCCATATCTTCATCTGTATTTACAAAATCTACTTCTACTTCATCTATATTATCCAAGTCATCTTCATCTATTTCATCGTCATCTTCTTCCTCATCTTCAATATCTGGCTCTCCGTGACTTGTAGGGATATCTTCTAAGTCAAATCCCATGCTTAATTCGCTTATATCATCATCATAAGATTCTCTTATTTCTATTTCATCATCTTCTTCAGTTAATACCTTTATATCTAAGCATAAACTTTGTAACTCTTTTATTAATACTTTAAATGATTCTGGTATTCCTGGTTCAGGTATATTTTCTCCTTTTACTATAGCTTCATAAGTCTTCACACGGCCTACTATATCATCAGACTTAACTGTCAGTATTTCTTGTAGTGTATGTGAAGCACCATATGTCTCTAGTGCCCAAACCTCCATCTCACCAAATCTTTGTCCACCAAACTGTGCTTTACCACCTAGTGGTTGTTGTGTAACTAAAGAATATGGTCCTGTTGATCTAGCATGTATCTTATCTGCAACAAGGTGATGAAGCTTTAGCATATACATATATCCAACAGTAACGTTGTTATCAAAAGATTCTCCACTTCTTCCATCTCTTAGAAGTATCTTACCACTTTCAGGTAACCCTACATTTCTTAGGGCATCTTTTATGTCATCCTCGTTAGCACCATCAAATACAGGAGTAGCTATTAACCAACCTGCTTTTTTTGCTGCTAAACCTAAATGCACTTCTAGAACTTGCCCTATATTCATACGTGAAGGAACCCCTAGTGGATTCAGTACTACATCAAGTGGTGTACCGTCTGGCATGAATGGCATATCCTCTTCTGGTAATATTCTAGATATTACCCCTTTATTTCCATGTCTACCACACATCTTATCTCCAACGTTTATTTTACGCTTAGTAGCGATGTATACTCTTACTAGTTGATTAACTCCTGGCTGAAGTTCATCTCCATTTTCTCTTGTAAATACTTTTACATCTACTATTATACCACTCTCTCCATGTGGTACTCTAAGTGATGTATCTCTAACTTCTCTTGCTTTTTCACCAAAGATAGCTCTAAGAAGTCTTTCTTCTGCTGTTAATTCAGTTTCACCTTTAGGTGTCACTTTACCAACTAGTAAATCATTAGCTTCAACTTCAGCTCCTATTCTTATAATACCTCTTTCATCTAAATCTTTTAGAGATTCTTCTCCAACATTAGGTATATCTCTAGTAATTTCTTCTGGTCCTAACTTTGTATCTCTAGATTCAGATTCATACTCTTCTATATGAACAGAAGTAAGTACATCTTCTTTTACTAGTCTTTCATTTAATAATATAGCATCCTCATAATTGTAACCTTCCCAAGTCATAAATGCTATTAGTAGATTTTTACCAAGAGCTATTTCTCCTTGATCTGTAGATGGTCCATCAGCTATGATCTGACCGCCTTTTACTTTTTCACCTTTTTGAACTATCGGTCTTTGATTTATACAAGTTCCTTGATTTGAACGCTTAAACTTAAGCATTCTATATCTATCTATTTGAGCATTGTCATCTCTTTTTATTAATATCTCGTCCGATGTTACTCTAGTAACCACTCCATCACTTTTGCTCACTACTACAGAACCAGAGTCTTTAGCAGCTCTATATTCTATACCAGTACCAACTATAGGAGTTTCTGTCTTCAATAATGGAACTGCTTGACGTTGCATGTTTGATCCCATAAGTGCTCTATTGGCATCATCATTCTCTAAGAATGGTATCATAGCTGTACCTACTGAAACTATTTGTTTAGGCGAAACGTCCATATAGTCAATTTCATCAGAAGGAACAACATCTACCGCACCATATTTAGCTCTAGCTATCATTCTTTTATTTACAAATTCGCCATCTTCCGTTAGTGGTTCATTTGATTGAGCTACTATAAATTCGTCTTCTAAATCTGCCGTTAAATACTCTATTATATCAGTAACAACTTTTTTCTCTTTGTCTACTTTTCTAAAAGGAACTTCAATGAATCCATAGTCATTAATTCTAGCATAAGTAGTTAAAGATGTTATAAGTCCGATATTTGGACCTTCTGGCGTCTCTATAGGACACATTCTTCCATAGTGAGAGTGATGAACGTCTCTAACCTCAAATCCTGCTCTGTCTCTGCTAAGTCCACCTGGTCCTAATGCAGACATTCTTCTCTTGTTAGTTAACTCTGCCAATGGATTAGTTTGATCCATAAATTGAGACAACTGGCTACTTCCAAAGAATTCTTTTATAGCGGCTGAAACCGGTCTTATATTAATTAATGCTTGAGGCGTTACTACATCTACATCCTGAATAGTCATTCTTTCTCTAACTACTCTTTCCATTCTAGATAATCCAATTCTAAATTGATTTTGTAGAAGTTCTCCAACCGAACGTAATCTTCTATTACCTAAATGATCTATGTCATCTACATTTCCAACTCCATGGAACAAGTTAAACTCATAACTGATTGATGCAATAATATCTGGTATCGTTATGTGTTTCGGAGAAATCTCCCTGATATTTTCTTTAATTGCATCTTTTAGATCTTCAGGATTTTCATTTTCGTCTATTAGTTTTTTCATTACAGGGTAATATACTTTTTCTTTTAACCCTAATTCATCTAGTGAAAAAGGTAAGCTAAATGATTTAGCATCAACAAAATGATTTCCAACAACATTAATTGTTTTACCATCTTCAGTTAATACTTTCACCGAGTTTATTCCTGCATTTTCTATAGCTATAGCTTTATCTCTAGATATCTTTTCGTCCTTTTCTACTAGAATTTCACCTGTATTAGGATCTACTATTGCATCTGTCGATTTTTTGTCAACAATTCTGTTGTGTAAAGCAAGCTTCTTATTAAATTTATATCTTCCGACCTTGGCCATATCATATCTTTTAGGGTCAAAAAACAAAGTATCAAATAGTGATCTAGCACTATCCAATGTAGGTGGTTCTCCTGGTCTAAGTTTTTTATAAATTTCAATAATTGCTTCATCACTAGTTTTCGTACTGTCTTTTTCCAATGTCTTTAGTAGATGTTCACTTTCTCCTAGAAGTTCTATTATTTCAGAATCTGAACTATATCCTATTGATTTAAGTAATACAGTTATAGGTATTTTTCTAGTTCTATCTACCCTTACATATACTATATCGTTAGAGTCTGTTTCATATTCTAACCAAGCTCCTCTGTTTGGAATTACAGTAGCAGAATATAGTCTTTTTCCAGTCTTGTCTATTTCTCTTGAGTAGTATACGCTAGGGGATCTCACTAATTGACTTACTATAACTCTCTCGGCACCATTAATTATAAATGTACCTTTGTCCGTCATTAGAGGGAAGTCACCCATAAATACCTCTTGTTCTTTAACTTCTCCTGTTTCCTTATTTATTAACCTAATTTTAACTTTAAGCGGTGCAGCATATGTGGCATCTCTTTCCTTTGACTCTTCTTCACCATACTTAGCTTCATCACCAATTGAATAATCTACAAATTCTAAAATTAAGTTTCCTGTATAGTCTTTAATTGGAGAAATATCTTCAAACACTTCTTTTAATCCTTCTTCTATAAACCAATTATAGGATCTTTTTTGTACCTCAATTAAATCTGGTAGTTCTAGTACTTCGTTAATTTTTGAATAACTCATACGAACCCGTTTTCCTACTGAAACAGGATGCACCATTGTAAATTCACCCCTCATCAAAACTAATAATCAAATTAAGCCATCTTACTTTTATTACTAGGATGGCATCTCTTTGTTATTATATCTATTATAATAGTATTCCCTTATTAACTCTTTCTTATTCAAAATCTTCATGGCAAATTTAGCCTATTTTACATCTTATAATATTATCACATTCAAATAAAGTTGTCAAGTAATTAAATCTCTTGAAAATTCAAAATACTGTTCCATAATGAATTTGAGTCTTTAGTTTTATTCATGAATTTCTCTATAAGTTTTAGAGTAAGATAATGAGAGTTTTTGCTTTAGACATGATACTTGTGTGATGGCTGATATATAAGATAAAAAAAGGCTTCATCTTAAATGAGGCCTTTTCTTATATATTCAATTTAAACTACTTTAATTCTATAGTAGCTCCAACTTCAGTTAATTTAGCTTTCATTTCTTCAGCTTCTTCTTTTGAAACTCCTTCTTTTATTGCTTTTGGAGCTCCGTCAACTATTTCTTTAGCTTCTTTTAATCCTAATCCTGTTATTTCTCTTACAACTTTTATAACTTTAATTTTTTGTGCTCCAGCGTCTGCTAAAACTACTTCAAATTCTGATTGCTCTTCTGCTGCTGCTCCACCTGCTGCTGCTGCTCCACCTGCTACTACAACTGGTGCTGATGCAGATACTCCAAATTTTTCTTCTGCTGCTTTTACTAATTCATTTAATTCTAGAACTTTCATTCCTTCTATAGCTTCTAATATTTGCTCTATAGTCATTTTATGACACCTCCGAATTTTTTTCATAAATTTAATTTAAAAGTATATTAATTGTTTATGCGCTTTGCTCTTCCTTCTTTTTAGCAATTGCATCAAGTAAGTAAACAAAGTTAGATACTGGTGCTTTAAAGCTTCCAAGAAGTTTAGCAATAAGCTCTTCTCTTGATGGTACTTTAGATAGCTCATCTAGCATTTGTGCATCATAGTAAGCTCCTTCAACATATCCCATTTTAAATTCTAACTTTGGGTGATTTTTAGCAAAGTCACTTATTATTTTAGCAGGGGCTACTGCATCTTCATAGCTTATTGCTATGGCATTTGTTCCTACTAAGTTTACTTCGTCGAACATTTCCATATTGCCAACTTGACTAGCTGCTCTTCTTACTAGTGTGTTTTTATAAACTTTGTACTCTACTCCTGCTTCTCTGAATTTACTTCTTAATTCAGTTACTTCTTCAACAGTAAGTCCTCTATAGTCAACAACTACACAAGATGTAGATTTTTCTAACTTTTCAGCTATTTCTGAAACTACACTTTTTTTGATCTCTATAGCTTTTGTCATGGGGCACCTCCTTCTTTCCTACTTATATAATATATAAAAGCCTTCATATATCCATAGATATACAAAGGCTCTAACAATCTTTTATGATGTCACCCTCGGTAGGATTTTTAAAACTATTTTGTTCCCTACTTTCTACGGATATATTCTTTTTTTATAACATATGATATTCTATCAGTATTATATATATATGTCAACACCTTTTAGTCCATTAATTTTTGAGAATTTATCTTAATTCCAGGACCCATAGTGCTTGAAATCACAACATTTCTTAAATATTTACCTTTTGCAGCCGCTGGCTTAGCTTTTATTATAGCGTCCATTAGCGTGTCAAGATTTTCTTTAAGTTTTTCTGTTCCAAATGATTTTTTTCCAAATGGAACGTGGATTATACTTGTTTTATCAACTCTATATTCAACCTTACCTGCTTTTATATCATTTATAGCTTTCTCAACATCAAATGTAACTGTTCCTGACTTAGGATTTGGCATTAATCCTTTTGGTCCTAATACTCTACCTAGTCTACCTACAACTCCCATCATATCTGGTGTTGCAACAACTACATCAAATTCAAACCAGTTTTCATTTTGTATTTTAGTTACAAGTTCTTCTGCTCCTACAAAGTCCGCTCCAGCACTTTCAGCTTCTTTAGCTTTATCACCTTTTGCAAAAACAAGAACTTTGCTCACTTTACCTGTACCATGAGGTAGTACTATTGCACCTCTAACTTGTTCATCAGCGTGTCTTGGATCTACACCAAGTTTTACTGATAATTCTATAGTTTCATCAAATTTAGCTTTTGCTGTTTGTTGAACTAACTCTATAGCCTCAACAACATCGTATAAATTATCTTTATCAACTAGCTTAATGCTTTCTTGATATCTTTTACCTCTTTTAGCCATATTCCTTAACCTCCTTAGTGGTATTAGCGGTTAGTTTATACCTCCCACTTTTTTCGCAAAATTACTGTTATTCTTCTACAGTAATTCCCATACTTCTAGCTGTTCCAGCAACCATGCTCATAGCAGATTCAACGCTTGCTGCATTTAAGTCTGGCATTTTTAACTCTGCAATCTCTTTAACTTTATCCTTTGAGATTTTTGCAACTTTAGTTTTATTTGGTACTCCTGATCCTGTTTCAATTCCTACAGCTTTTTTAAGTAAGATTGCTACAGGTGGAGTTTTTGTAATAAATGAGAATGATCTATCTTGGTAAACAGTAAGCACTACTGGAATTATCATACCAGCTTGATCTGCAGTTTTAGCATTGAATTCTTTTGTGAACTGCACAATATTTACACCGTGAGGTCCTAATGCTGTACCTACTGGTGGTGCTGGAGTAGCTTTTCCAGCTGGAATTTGTAGTTTAACTAGGGCTATTACTTTTTTTGCCATTTGTGTTGCACCTCCTTATTTCATTACGTTTTTTATTTGGTGGTCAATATATTTTATTAATTGTTTAGTTCATTTATATACTTACAATTTTAACTCACCATATATCTTAAAGCCAATTAGCTTTAAAAGCATTTTAATAAAATCTTTCTACTTGTTCGAAATCTAATTCTACTAAAGTTTCTCTGCTAAACATAGATACAAATACTTTTAATTTTCTTTTTTCATTATCTATATGTTGAACTGTACCAGTAAAGTCTGCAAAAAGTCCTGATTTTATTTTAACTACCTCATCTATATTTAAGTCTATTTCTGGTAATTTTTCTTGGACTCCTAAAGCCTTAACTTCATCTTCACTTAAAGGTACAGGTTTTGATCCTGGCCCAACGAATCCAGTTACCCCTCTAGTATTTCTTACTAAGTACCATGATTCATCTGTCATCATCATGTTCACAAGGACATATCCCGGAAACATTTTTCTTTCTTTTACTTTTGTTTTTCCATTTTTACTTTCGTTATATTCCTCTGTTGGAACTTTTACATCGAAAATAACGTCTTGCATTCCTCTGTTTTCAACTAACTTTTCGATATTAGCTTTAACTTTATTCTCATGTCCTGAGTAAGTATGAACTACATACCACTTTTTTTCGTTAATGGTCATTCCTGACCAAGCTCCTTTCAAGTACCTTTTTAGGTATTTTTTTGCCTGAATTTGAATATTATCTTATTATTAGTGATAACAATCTATGCAAACCTGTATCTATAAGCCAAACCACTAGAGATATTATAGTACACATAACTAGAACCACTATAGTGTAGTTAACTAATTCCTTTCTAGTTGGCCAGATTACCTTTTTTAATTCAGCTTTCATTCCTGTTATAAGGCCTTTAACTTTTTTAGATGAATTATCTGTACCAGTTTGAGACGACATACTACTTCACATCCCTTACATTTTTTTAAATTCAGTCTACTATTTCGTCTCTTTATGAGCTGTATGAGTATGACAGAATTTACAGTATTTCTTCATTTCTATTCTATCTGGGTTGTTCTTTTTATTTTTCATTGTATTGTAATTTCTTTGTTTACATTCTGTACATGCTAGAGTCACTTTACTTCTCATCGTACACACCTCCTACAAATTAAAAACTTTTCTATTGTTAATATTGAGACCGCCAATATTTGTCAGTTTTCTTTTAGTATTAACTATGTTTACACTACTTTATATAAATTATCATAAATTATTTTAGATGTCAATAATAAGTTATATATATATAATTAGATATATATATGCTAAAAATCTATAAAAAGACTAGGCTTTCTAACCTAGTCTTTTTTAATCTATAGAGTAGAAAATTATTTTAATATTTTAGAAATAACTCCTGATCCTACTGTTCTTCCACCTTCACGTACAGCAAATCTTAATCCTTCTTCCATTGCTATTGGTGATATTAACTCTATTGTAAATTTAGCGTTATCTCCTGGCATTACCATTTCTACGCCTTCTTCTAATTTTATTGATCCTGTTACGTCTGTTGTTCTGAAGTAGAATTGTGGTCTATATCCATCGAAGAATGGTGTATGTCTTCCTCCCTCTTCTTTGTTTAGTACATATACTTCTGCTTCAAAGTGTGTATGTGGTGTTATACTTCCTGGTTTAGCTAATACTTGACCTCTTTGGATATCTTCTCTTTGAACACCTCTTAATAGTGCTCCGATGTTATCTCCTGCTTGTGCATCGTCTAGTAATTTTCTAAACATTTCTATTCCTGTACAAACTACTGTTCTTGATTCTTCTGCTATTCCTACGATTTCTACGTTGTCTTGTACTTTTAGTACTCCTCTTTCTACTTTTCCTGTTGCTACTGTTCCTCTTCCTGTGATTGAGAAGATGTCTTCTACTGGCATTAGGAATGCTTTGTCTGTATCTCTTTCTGGTGTTGGAATTGTTTCATCTACTGCTGCCATTAATTCTAAGATTTTGTCTCCCCACTCGCTTGATGGATCTTCTAATGCTTTTAATGCTGATCCTACTACTATTGGTGTATTATCTCCATCGAATTCATATTCGCTTAGTAGTTCTCTTACTTCCATTTCTACTAACTCGATTAATTCTTCGTCATTTACCATATCTGCTTTGTTTAGGAATACTACTATTGTTGGTACCCCTACTTGTCTTGATAATAGTATATGCTCTCTTGTTTGTGGCATTGGACCATCTGCTGCTGAACAAACTAATATAGCTCCGTCCATTTGTGCTGCTCCTGTTATCATGTTCTTAACGTAGTCAGCATGCCCTGGACAGTCAACGTGTGCGTAGTGTCTGTTTTCTGTTTCATACTCTACGTGTGATGTTGATATTGTTATTCCTCTTTCTCTTTCCTCTGGTGCTTTATCTATGTTGTCGTATGCTATTCCTTCTCCTGTACCTAATCTTGCGTGTAGTACTGTTGTTATTGCTGCTGTTAACGTTGTTTTACCGTGGTCAACGTGTCCTATTGTTCCTATATTTACGTGTGGCTTACTTCTTTCAAATTTTGCTTTTCCCATTTTTCAATTCCTCCTTGAGGGTCAAAAGTATTTTATTATATATAAAAAGGAGTTAAGAAAACTTAACTCGGTATACTTATATCTATATATTGGAGCCCATGATCGGAATCGAACCGATGATCTCTTGCTTACCATGCAAGTGCTCTACCTACTGAGCCACATGGGCATTTCCCCATTTCAATTATCTTACTACTTGTCTACTTTCTTGTCAACTGTAAAAGATCTGTCTTCATTATCTATGTATATTCATATACTAAAAATCTTTGAATTCCAAGTATCTTTCTAATTTTCTCTTTACTCTCTGAAGAGCGTTGTCTATAGACTTAACATGTCTTTCTAGCTCACCTGCTATTTCTTGATACGTTTTCCCCTGTAAATATAAAATTAAAACTTCCCACTCTAAATCACTCAGTATTTCACCAATTTTACTCTCTATATTTTTTAGTTCTTCCTTACTTATGATCAACTCTTCTGGATCAGTTACTTTAACTCCAGTTATTATATCTAAGAGAGTTCTGTCTGATTCCTCATCATATATAGGCTTATTTAAAGATATATATGAGTTTAATGGAATATGTTTCTGTCTTGTAGCTGTCTTTATAGCCGTTATTATCTGTCTAGTTATGCAAAGCTCCGCGAAAGCTCTAAAAGATGTAAGCTTGTCCTGATTATAATCTCGAATAGATTTATATAATCCTATCATACCTTCTTGTACTATATCTTCTCGATCTGCCCCTATTAAAAAATAAGATCTTGACTTGGCTCTTACAAAGTTTCTATACTTTGTCATTAAATATTCTAATGCCAATGAATCCCCACTTTTTGCATACTCTACTATATCCTCATCTTCCATTTCATTATATACAACAGCCACTTTAGTTTCTTTATATGCGCTTAATCCCACAAAATATCCCCCTCTAATATTTTATTTTATATCCCCCATGATATCCAATTATTATCATTATATATTAATGAACTTCTCCGAGTCAAGGTTATTTACTTACTTTCACCCCATCCTCTTAATTTTTCCAATATGCTTTTATCCAATCTTCCAATAATTAAATCATTAATTTCATTATTCTTTTTACTTTTTCTACTTATCATATTTTTCAAACTTTCAATCTCTAACTTTAATTCCCTTGCGGATATTCTAGTTCCACCCCTGCCCATGACTACCTATTGTTCTATCCAGTCTGAAGTTGCTACTTTAACACTTTTTGTTTTTCCCATTATATCTAACTTCTTCTCAATATAGTGATCTGCTGTTTCATTCTCTTTTGTATACACTACTTCTATCCCTTTTATAGTCTCTTTCTTATGACAACTTCCTTTTACAAGGTGTGCATCAAAAACCACTACTACTTCTGTTCCAGTATATCCTTTATACTCTGCCATTACATCTATAAGTTCATTTCTGGCTTCTTCTAAACTTACTTTACTTATTTCTCTTAAGTTATTCCAGCAGTTTATTATATTGTACCCATCAACAAATAAGTAGTCTTTTCTTGTAGCTTTCATATCATCTACTTATACTCCTCTTTGCCTTAAAGCCTCATATGTTATTATAGAAGCTGCAACAGATGCATTCAGTGAAGATACTTTTCCTCTCATAGGAATTTTAATTAAAAAATCACATTTTTCCTTAACAAGTCTACTTATTCCTTTTCCTTCACTACCTATGACTAGAGCTATAGGACCTTTTAAATCTTGTTCGTAGTAGTAGTTGCCTTCCATATGTGCACCATATATCCATATGTTTTTTCTTTTAAGCTCTTCTATTGTAGAACTTATATTTGAAACCTTTGCAACTGGTATATATTCTATCGCACCTGCGGAAGTCTTTGAAACTATAGCCGTGAGTCCCACAGATCTTCTTTTGGGTATTATTATTCCATGAACTCCAGCACTTTCAGCAGTACGCATTATAGCTCCAAGATTATGAGGATCTTCTATTTCATCTAATATTAAAATAAATGGATCCTCGTTTCTTCCTTCGGCTAGTGAAAGTATATCATCAACAGTTTTATAGGAGTATGCTGAAGCTATTGCTATAACTCCCTGATGAGATTTTGTATCCGACATGTTATCTAGTTTTGCTCTCTCAACATATTGAATTATAATTTTTCTATCTTTAGCCATTCCAATTATCTTATTTATAGATCCCTCACTAGCACCTTTTGCTATAAGTATCTTTTCTATATTTCTTCCAGACTTTAATGCTTCTTGAACAGGATTTCTTCCTTCAATATTGTTTTCATATTCCATCTTATCACCTCAAGTGTATTTAGTATAGACCCATACGGTCTACATGTTTCTAAACTTTTCACGAACTTCTTGCATTTTTCCACAACTCATTTTACCTTCTGGGCAAGTATCATAAAGACAATTTGGTCCGGAATATTTAAATAGAGATGGTGCTACTTCTTTTACTAATTTATACATTTCTATCGAAAGATTTCGTATCTCCCATTGTGCTCTATTGCAACATCTGTGCTTGAAAAAGTTAAAAAGTGCACGTGCATTCATTGTAAATACAATCTTAGTTTCACATGCATTTGGAAAGATATATCTTGCATCTTCTATGCTCATTTTCTCTGCTTTAGATTTAGCAACTTTTATGTCTAATCCTTGTTCTTGTAACTCCTTAAAATGTTTTTTATACAGTATATTCGAAATTTCGTCATAATCTTTTTGATCTTGTTCCATAGCTTTTATAAAAATTTCTCTTGCCTCTTTATTTGATTCAATAGAAGGGGGGATTATATATTGAAATTGTTCTAATTTTACATATCTTTGAGACTGTTGAGAGTATGAACTTCCTATCCTATGTCTTACTAGTTGGTGGGTAAGTGTCCTACTAATTCCCTGTACTCCAAATGTAAATGAAACATGTTCTATTGGGGATTCGTGACCTATAGACATAAGCATATCTATAAACTTTTTTACACTATCTTTATCTAATGCTTTTTCAATTTCATCTATTCCTACAGATGAATAACACATCTTAGCTGCCGATGCTATTAGTTTTTCCGGTTCATGTGTATAGCTTATTAGTTTTACCTTTAATGAAGATTTCACTTGCCGTATCCTCCTTTAGTTAATGCTGTTTGATTATCATGTTAAATATTTCGTCTAGTCTATCATATCTTTTCAAGAGATAGAGGAAGCCAATTAAGGCTTCAAATCCTGTAGAATACTTATAATCTTGTAAGTCTGCATTCTTAGGCACAGTCCCTGATTTAGCATTTCTACCTCTTTTTACAACGTTCCACTCTTCCTCTGTTAAATTTTCTTCTATAGAAAATAATATATCCCTTTGAGCTTTTGCCTTTACATACTTTATAGCTTCTTTATGAAGATGATGAACAGATATATTTTTCTTACTCAATATATATGTTCGTACTAAAAGCTCATAAACTGCATCACCAATATATGCTAATTGTAAGGGAGATAATTGTCTTACATCCTTTATATTTAATTGTTCTACTAACATCTCTATCCCTTTTGTATATTCATCACTCATACTTACTACGCTCTCCTCCACTTAACTCCATCTGGTGTGTCTTCTAAAACTATATCTTTTTGTATTAAACTATCTCTAATTTCGTCTGCTAATTTATAATTCTTATCTTTACGCGCTTGATTTCTTTTTCTATAAGTTCTAATATTTCTTCTTCTAATAATTCTTCTTTTCTAGAAAGTAATCCAAGAACATCACTTAGTGTCTCTAATTTATTAAGAGTATATTCCAGAACTCCTCTCGGTGTATCCTTATTTAAGTTTGCATTAGCATACCTTATTACTTCAAATAAGACTGATATTGCATCTGCAGTATTTATATCATCTTCCATACTATCTCTAAACTTTTGCTCTAGTTTATCTATTTCAATCTTTATTTCATCATCTTTTGAAGTCAGTTCTTTAGATTGACTGATCTCAATTAAATGTTCTATATTTTTTTTACCTATATAAAGCCTCTCAAGCCCATTTTTAGATTGCTCCATGTTTTCTTTACTAAAGTTTAATGGCTTTCTATAGTGAGCTGATAGGAGAAAAAATCTTAAAACTTCTAAATCATATTCCTCTCCGATCTCTCTAACTGTAAAAAAGTTACCCTCTGACTTCGACATTTTTTTATTTTCTATATTAATCATTGCGTTATGCAGCCAGTAATTAGCAAATGGTTTTCCTGTCAAACTCTCACTTTGAGCTATTTCATTTTCGTGATGCGGAAATTGTAAGTCCTCACCACCTGCATGTATATCTATAGTATCTCCCAGATATTTTTTAGCCATAGCCGAACATTCTATATGCCAACCTGGTCTTCCTTTACCCCAAGGACTTTCCCATGAAGGTTCATTAGGCTTTACATTTTTCCAGAGTGCAAAATCCATAGGGTTCTTTTTTATTTCACTTATCTCTACTCTAGATCCAGATATTAAATCCTCTATATTTTTCTTAGATAACTTTCCATAACCTTCGATTTTAGTTGTGTCAAAATATACATCCCCACTTGACTCATAAGCATACCCTTTTTCAATAAGGTCTTTTATAAATTCAATCATATCTTCAACATGTTCTGTGGCTTTTGGGTGAAAAGTCTTGCTTTCATCTATAAGAAGTCCTTCTGCATCTGTTTTAAATTCTTTAATATATCTTTCAGCTATCTCCTTCACTGTTCTATCTTCTTCATTAGCTTTTTTAATAAGTTTATCATCAATATCTGTAAAGTTAACTAAATAATCTACTTTTAAACCTTTGTATTCAAAATATTTTCTTAATACATCGAAAACTACTTGTGGTCTTGCATTTCCAACATGAATATAGTTATACACTGTTGGACCACAAACGTACATAGTAACTTTTTCTGAATCTATAGATTGAAACTCTTCTTTTTTTCTAGTTAAGGTATTATAAAGTTTCACTATTATCTCTCCTTTGTATTTTCTATTTCGTATAGTTCCTCTTCCAATCTTCTAATTCTTGTTCTTAAACACTCTAATTCCTGTGCTACTGGATCTGGTAATCCTATTTGGTCTAAATCTATTTCTCTATCACACGGACTAACTTTTTTATTATCTTTAACTACTATTCTTCCCGGAACTCCAACAACTGTACAGTTTGGAGGAACTTCTTTTAATACAACAGCACCTGCTCCTATTTTGGAATTATCTCCAACTTTAAATGGTCCTAAAACTTTAGCTCCACTACTTACCACTACATTTTTCCCTATAGTAGGATGTCTTTTTCCAGTATCTTTTCCCGTTCCTCCTAAAGTAACTCCTTGGTATATTGTTGCCATATCTCCAACCTCAGCTGTTTCTCCTATTACGACTCCCATCCCATGATCTATAAATACCCCTTTACCTATTTTAGCTCCTGGATGAATTTCTACTCCTGTAAAGAATCTAGCCATGTTAGAAAGTACTCTTGATATGAAGAAAAATCTTTTATTATAAAGCCAATGAGATATTCTGTGAACTAATATTGCGTGTAGCCCTGGGTAACATATGAGTGCCTCTATACTAGTTTTAACAGCAGGGTCTCTCTCTTTAATAGCTTTAATCTCATATCTAAGATATTTAAACATATAGTTATTACCTCCATTAATTTAATTTTTAATATAAAAAACCGCCTCTTACATTCAAGAGACGATTATTCCGCGGTTCCACTCTAGTTAAGCAAAAAGCTCCACCTTAAAGTTGTAACGGTACCACCGTCTTACCCTACTCTAATTTTCAGGTAGAAGTTCAAAAGTGCACTTCAGAATACTAATCGTCTTAAGACTCTTCTCAGCTTGTAGGAGTCCCTCTCTGTAAGTTTAGTAGACTTACTTTACTTTATCGTAACCTTTATATATATAATCACTTTGTATATTATATATTACTAAATTTTTTATAATTATTCAATAATATGCTTTTACTTAATAGTTACTTTCTATATATGATATTCTTTTCAGTATATTTTGTTTACCTAAAACTAAAATTATTTTATCTATGTCTGGACCATGTTGTTGTCCCGTAAGTGCTACTCTGACAGGCATAAACAAATTTTTACCTTTAATTCCTGTTTTCTTTTGAATTTTCTTCATAATTCCTTGTGAAAATTCTAGATCTACTTCATCTATTTCAGTTAATTCTTCCTTAAATGCCTCTAAAAGTGTAGGTACACCTTCGCCTTTTAGCAACTCTAATGTTTCCTCGTCTTCAGGAATTATTTCATTATTAAATATATATTTGACCTTTTCTGGTATTTCACTTATATAAGATAATCTTTCTTTTACCACTGATACTAAAGTTTTTACCCAATCATATTTATTTTCAATATCATCTTCTGTAATGTATCCAGCTTTTATCAAATGTGGTATAGCTATCTTCGTAACTAAATCTATATCTGCTTCTCTTAAATAGTGCTCGTTTACCCAGTCTAACTTGTCCTTGTCAAATACTCCACCTGTTTTTGATACCCTCTCTAAAGAAAACTCTTCTATAAGCTCTTCCATACTAAAGAATTCCTTATTACTTTCTGGACTCCACCCTACAAGAGCTAAATAGTTAACTAAAGCTTCTGGTAAATATCCCTTCTCCTTAAAATCTTCTACAGAAACATCGCCATGTCTTTTACTTAGCTTTTTCTTCTCTTTATTTAAAACAGTTGGTAAATGAACAAATTCTGGCGCTTCCCAACCAAATACCTCATATAAATATGCATGTTTAGGCGCTGATGGTAACCATTCTTCTCCTCTTATAACATGTGTTATTTTCATTAAATAGTCGTCTACTATTACAGCTAAGTGATATGTTGGAAACCCGTCTGATTTTAAAAGAACTTGATCATCTATATCTTTAGTGTTTATACTTATTGTTCCTCTTATTATATCTTTAAACACTATATCTCTATTCTCAGGAAACTTTAGTCTTATAACGTATTCTTCACCATTTTCTATTCTTTTTCTGGCGTCTTCTATAGATATATCTCTGCAGTGTCCATCATATCCCAACATAAGACCTTTTTCTTTCTG